>NZ_LAQL01000009.1 GCF_001026905.1 Kiloniella spongiae | reverse complement strand
TCATGATTGATGCAACACACCTCAGAGCTCAAGTCAAAGTCGAAAATATGTTTGCTAAACTCAAAGATTGGAGAAGAATTACAACACGATATGACAGATGCGCGCACACTTTCTTCTCTGCTATTTGCATTGCTGCTGCCGTTATCTTCTATCTCAAAGAATGAGTCCTGAGCCTAGCTATGTGATAGCCAGAAATAGATTCGTGTGATTTGTTGGTTCGCAGGTTGTGGGCATGAGTAGTTTAGTGTTAATGATCATGACCTGAAAATAATGACTTCTTAAGGCACAAACATTGATGACGAATAAAACTTTTGTAGTCACTGGCGTAGCTGGATTTATTGGGTACCATCTTGCGGATCTGTTGTTGACCCAAGGGCATAAAGTTATCGGTATCGATGTTGTCAGTGATTATTATGATGTAACTTTAAAAGAAGCTCGACTAGCTAATTTAGCTAAATTTGACGGATTTATCGAAAAACGAATAGACCTCGCCGATTGGCCTGCTGTTGAAGCTGTTTTTAAAGAATATCGCCCAAACTACTGTGTGAATTTGGCCGCTCAGGCCGGGGTGAGATATAGTCTCGAAAACCCGAGAGCTTATCTTAAGGCAAATGTTGATGGGTTTTTAAATATACTTGAGGCATGTCGTCACTACCCTGTTGAACATCTCGTCTATGCTTCAACAAGCTCTGCTTATGGTGCTAATACAAAGATGCCTTTCAAAGTTTCTGAAAGTGCTGAGCATCCAATGACACTTTATGCTGCCACAAAAAAATCCAATGAGATGATGGCGCATTCCTATTCTCATCTATTCAATATTCCCAGTACAGGAATGCGGTTTTTCACTGTATATGGTCCTTGGGGGCGCCCTGACATGGCGCTTTTTATGTTTACTCGTGATATTTTGGCCGGAAAGCCGATTAATGTTTTTAATAACGGAAACATGCAGCGCGACTTTACCTATGTGAAGGACATTGTTGAAGGTATAAGTCGACTAGCTGAGGTTCCGCCCTCAGTTGATCCAGAGTGGGATAGTAATAATCCAAATCCAAGTACAAGCGGTATCGCACCTTACCGTGTTGTTAACATTGGAAATACTCGTTGTGAGAAGCTGATGCGCTATATTGAAGTTCTGGAAGAGAAGCTCGGTGTAAAAGCAGAGTATAATATGTTGCCAATGCAGGATGGTGATGTCCCCGCTACCTGGGCAGATGTTTCTGAATTGACAGCGATTACAGGTTATAAGCCGATGACAACAATCGAAGAGGGTATCGGCCATTTTGTCGATTGGTACAAATCGTTCTACCGAATTAACTCGTAAATCCCTACTGACAGAGTCTAAAATTATATACGCTTCCATAATGCCCACTGATCTTTTTCGAAGCGGCGAGTTAGGAGACATAATCCATGTGTGGTGTTGCAGGATTCCTCGAAAATAATGCAGATCGACGTGAAGAACATCTTTCCCAGATAGCGCATGCTATGGGGAATGCTATGTTGCATCGTGGCCCTGATAGTGGTGATGTCTGGGTCGAGGGATGTTCCGGTATTGCTTTGTCTCACCGTCGCTTGGCGATTGTAGATCTATCTTCTGCTGGTGCTCAGCCAATGACTTCGGCTTGTGGACGTTATGTAATTATCTATAACGGAGAAGTTTACAATCACAACGAGATCAGGCCTGAGTTGGCTGCTCGGGGAATCAATTTCAGGGGACATTCTGATACTGAAGTTATTTTAGAAGGTTGTGCTCTTTGGGGTGTCAAAGCAACTGTACAAAAATTGATTGGTATGTTTGTTCTCGCTTTGTGGGACCGACATGAAAGACGTCTTACAGTTGTTCGAGATCGGTTAGGGATTAAACCAGTTTACTGGGCCCAGACTTCAAAAAACTTCTTGTTTGGCTCTGAGTTAAAGGCCTTACGGGTGCATCCAGATTGCCCTGAAGAGATCAATCGAGATGCAGTTGCTGGGTTTTTAAGGCATAACTATATTGGCGGTGCAGCAAGTATCTATAAAGAGATCAATAAGCTCGAACCAGGATGGATGATTAGTGTTCGTGCGAATGAAAAGCCAATACTGGAACAATATTGGTCCCTAGATGAAGTTGTCGATCAAGCAAAAAATAATCCTTTTAGCGGGAGTGATGAGCAAGCTATAGAGGCGCTTCATGAGTTGCTTCTTGATGCAACAGGGCGTCGCATGATGGCCGATGTTCCGCTTGGCGCGTTTCTTTCTGGTGGTATTGATTCCTCAACCGTTGTTGCCTTGATGCAGGCACAAAGTGAACGCCCTGTTCGAACGTTTTCAATTGGATTCCATGAAGAGGGGTATAACGAGGCAAAACATGCTGCTGAAGTGGCGAAGCATTTACGCACAGACCATACTGAGCTGTATGTTTCTCCTCAGGAAGCGCGAGACGTTATTCCCAAGCTTCCCTTTTATTTTGATGAACCTTTCTCAGACTCATCACAAATACCAACTTATCTAGTGTCGAAGATGACAAGAGAGCATGTCACCGTCGCACTCTCAGGAGATGGAGGGGATGAGCTTTTCTCTGGCTATACCAGGTATTTTACAGCTGAAAAATATGGAAAAGCTATCTTCGGGCAACCACAAATACTACGTCGCCTAGAAGCCGGGCTTATCCAAGGGATATCTCCAAGAAGCTGGGATCTTCTGGCAAAGGTGATCCCTTCAAGCAGGCGTCCAACTTTATTCGGAGATAAGCTGCACAAGCTGGCTAAAATATTAGATGGTGGAAAAGACGCTTTTTATCGTGGCCTCGTAAGCCATTGGTCCGACCCTGACAGTATTGTTATCGATGGGGTCGAGCCAAAAGGCATTATGTGGAACGATGAAGTACAACGAAGAATTCCCAACTTCATCGATCGGATGCAGTATTTGGATACCTTGACCTATCTGCCGGATGATATCTTGACCAAAGTGGACCGGGCTTCTATGGCGGTTTCCTTGGAAGCGAGAGTACCTTTGCTTGACCATCGTGTTGTGGATTTTGCGTGGAAATTGCCACAGCATATGAAAATTCGCAACGGTCAGGGAAAATGGCTCTTAAGGCAAGTGCTTTATAAATATGTTCCCCAGGAACTTATTGAACGGCCGAAAATGGGGTTTGGTGTGCCAATTGATTCATGGCTTCGCGGTCCACTGCGTGAATGGGCCGAAGATCTTTTGTCCGTAAAATCCTTAAATGAAGGCGGTATTTTCAGGCACGAGCCAATACGGAAGAAGTGGCAAGAACATCTTTCTGGGCGCCGAAACTGGCAATATCTGATTTGGGATATCTTGATGTTTCAAGCCTGGCAGCAAGAAAATACAGTGTCTCCGGCTGTGAAGTTGGGCCAATTCGGATAGCTATTCTTTTTCTATTATTTGACTGAACGCAATATCCAACCAGCCTTTGGGAATCATGTGCCCATAGTTGTGCAGGCAGATGGATGTTTCTTTGCCGCTGTTACATCCTGTCCAGTGATGACAGGTGAAAATATTTATTTTCTCCACTGCATCAGGTTCAAGTTGGCATTCATTTGTGCGACGCCATAATTCGATACCTTTGAGCGGATTGTCATCGTTTCCTCTGGGGAGGGACATGACGTTGTCTTTGAGGCCGTGAACATGGGTGACCTTGATGGGGCCGCCTTGGCATTCAATAGCTTCTTGTTGCCATAGGGTACCTGCAATTGCCAGAAGACCTGCGAACTCTTGCCCACTTTCACAGGCGAGACGCCAAGCCATGGCGCTGCCGTAAGAAAATCCAGAGAGATACACTTTGTTCTCATCTATGGGCCATTTGGCTTTGAGATCCTTGAGGATTGCCTGCGCGAAAGGTGTATCCCTTGAGGTTTTACCCCAAAAGTCCCAGCTTTTCCCAAGGCCATCCGGTGCCACGAGCAAAAAACCATGATTGTCTGTTGCTCGCGTAATTCTCGGATTGTTGAGAACATTTCTGCCGGTTCGGCCCCATCCATGGAAATGCATGAGAACTGGCAAGGGCGATTTTCCATCCCAATGGGATGGTGTTTTGACCTGATAACTTCGCCCGTCTAACTGGCAGCTGGTTTCATGCTCACATTCATTTTCTAGACCTAAGGCTGTTGTGCTCCATACAGGCTGCGCGAAGAGGCATAGAAAAAACGTGAAGATGAGATAATGAGCACGAAGTGATCCAAACATGATGAGGAATGTTATCCTGATAAGATGATGTGTGCGTATCGTAAGGATAAAGTTGATCACCGCCAATTCAGGGAATTGTGATCACAGAAACATCGAGAGAGGTTGCTCAAATCAATTCACCTAGATTAAATCACTTGAGGCAAGTCATTTGGAATGAGTCCTATTATTCAGTAAGCTTTTTATGCACATGCTCCAAAGCCTGGCCCCAAGCGGTAAATCCCTGTTGTTTTTTCAGAAGATTTAAGCCTTCGAGAGTAAAGGTTCCTTCCGTGGCAATTTCACCAGTGATGTCTGCGAGTTTTTGATCTTCTTTTTGCAACGCGTAAGCGGTTGCGCCTCTGATATTGTACAAAATGACATCTCGGGCCTTGTCTTCGGAAAGGCCTTTTTCTTCCAGCCAGTTTGTCATCGTTCCAAAAAAATCATAGAGCCATCCGTTCATACAGGATGTGGTTAAAGCCAGATCAAAGTCATGCTCGGAATTAAAGCTGATTGGTGTGCCGGTAAAATCTGCCAGCTTTTCCACCTGTGGATTTGGGGGATAGATGGGAACAACACCTTCTCCGGCTTCTATGCTGCAGACCGGGATCATCCGTATGAGTGTTTGGGGTAGATGCCCCGCTATTGTGTAGTGGGCTGCAATTGTTTTTCCGGCAACAGCAGTGATGACAATTTGATTGTCCCGGAAAGATAAGGGGGGCAGCAAACTGGATAATTGTTCGGGCCTGACAGCGAGCAGTACGATATCTGATTTATCTATAACATCCTGATTATTCTGTGCAACTAAGCAATGATGTTCTTGTGAAAGCCTTTCTACTGTTTGGGCATTTCTTGGTGATAGATAAATTGTCTCTTTGTATCCCCCATTTCTGAGTGAGTTTATGAAATAGGACGCGAAATATCCAACGCCTAAAATACCGAGTACAGGATTTTCCGTATCCTTGATCATTTGTTCTTCCCCTGTGAGAGCCTTATTTATCTCTTTTATAATCGAGATAACTGTAAGCGGATTAATTCTGTTTGCCTATTATGGAATTCTGGTGAATAGCTTTCGGAAACACAACTTGCCTAGTCGAGTTAGGTTCTGCTAGCTTGATGCAACTATTCTTCCCGTTATTTCATGTTTTCTGAAGATTTTTTTGATGATTACAGGATGTTTTGGCGGGACCCAACGTGCCTTGTAAGGCTCATAAATAAAACTAAAACGCTAGGAGCATAGGAATGAGCGCCCTGGATCAAGTGTTGTCCCACGTGGACGATCATCTGGAAGAATCTATCGACAGATTGTTTGACCTTGTCAGAATTGAAAGTATCTCTACTGACCCCGCCTACAAAGCAGAATGCCGGAAAGCGGCAGAATGGCTAGAGCGTGAACTTAAAGAGCTTCAGTTCGATGCCTCTGTGCGACCGACCCCAGGCCACCCGATGGTTGTCGCCCATACGCCGGACCATGATAGTGGGCCGCATGTACTGTTTTACGGGCATTATGATGTTCAGCCTGTTGATCCGTTGGGGCTTTGGAATAACCCGCCTTTTGAACCGACAGTAAAAGTACTACCAGATGGTGGCAAAGAGCTGACAGGACGCGGTACGTCGGATGACAAGGGGCAGCTTTTGACCTTTGTTGAAGCTTGTCGTGCTTGGCGAGCTGTAACTGGTAAGTTGCCATTGAATGTGTCGATGATTCTGGAGGGCGAAGAAGAAACCGGTAGTCCAAGCCTGGATGATTTCCTTGCGGCCCACAAAGAAGAGCTGAAGGCTGATCTGGCGTTGGTCTGCGATACGAGCATGTGGGACAAGGATACACCCGCGATCACAGTACGCCTTCGCGGAATGATGAAAGAAAACCTGGTTATCAAAGCTGCTGATCGCGACCTGCATTCTGGTGGTTATGGTTCTGCAGCGCGTAACCCTTTGCATGTTCTGTCCAAGATTATTGCCGATTTGCGTGATGACAAGGGACGTGTTCAAATTCCCGGGTTTTATGATGGTGTTGGCGAGTTACCTGCAGATATCAAAAAGCAATGGGATGAGTTGGGGTTTGATGGTGAAGAATTTTTGGGTGAAGTTGGTCTTTCTGTGCCTGCAGGGGAAGAGGGTTATTCTGTCCTTGAGCAGCTGACATCACGCCCGACCTGTGAAGTAAATGGTATTTGGGGCGGATATAACGGAGAAGGTTCCAAGACGGTTATTCCTGCAGAAGCAAATGCTAAGTTCACCTTCCGTTTAGTCGATCAACAGGAACCAGTCAAAATTCGTGAGGCATTCCGAAGCTTTGTTGAAGCTCGTTTGCCTACGGACTGTTCGGTTGAATATGAATCAGTCGGAGGTGAATTTGGTCCTTTGGTTGTGGATACGGATATGCCGGAAACGCAGAAAGTGATCAAAGCACTTTCTGATGAATGGAATAAAGAGGCTGCTCTGATTGGGTCGGGTGGTTCTATTCCAATTACAACTGAATTCCGCAGTGTTTTGGGTATGGAAACTCTTCTGGTTGGCTTTGCCTTGGAAGACGATCGTATCCATAGCCCTAATGAGAAATATGATCTGAAAAGCTTCCACAAAGGAATCCGATCCTGGGTCCGAATTATTGCGGCGCTGGGTAATTCATAAAAAGAGAAAAGGACGGCTGTTCAGCCGTCCTTCATTGCCGTATTGGGGGGGGCTCTGTGTCAGAGCTTTCAGTGTACCAGATAGATACTACCTATAATCAGTCCTGCGATAATGAGGGTTTCTACAACGACAAGGACCAATGCCTGATGTCCAATTTGCAGAACATCGCGTAGAGATGTTTTTAAGCCAACTGCTGCGATCGCTGTGATAAGACACCAACGGGAAAGTTCAGAAAGTTGCGTGATCAAAAAATCTGATAATACTCCGGTTGAGCGTAATCCCGTAAAGACAATGAAGCCGATTAAAAAGAGTGGAGGCAAATAGGCCTTCATCTTATTTGGGTTTGTCTGCTTGAATACTGTTGTGACAAAAAGCGTAATCGGGACAAGGAGAGCAACACGAAAGAGCTTGGCCACGGTGGCAGAATCGCCTGCTTCGGGGGAGATTGAATAACCTGCCCCAACAACCTGCGCGACATCATGAATAGTGCCGCCAATGAAGAACCCTGATTCTTCTGGTGTCATCTCCATCCACAGGGCGAGGGGCGGGTATAGAATCATGGCCAGAGTGGATAGTGTCGTGACTGCAACGACAGCAAACAATGTAGATCGCTCTTTATTGGGGGAGTTTGGCATTGCTGCGGAAATCGCGAGAGCTGCTGATGCTCCACAAATTGCTGTAGCCCCACCCGTTAATAACCCAAATCGTTTATCAAACCCAAAAAAACGTGCCAGTAAAACGCCGGATATTATGGTAATAATGACTGCAATTACCAAAATACTGGTAGACGTAAGACCTAGCTGTGTAATTTGGTCCAGGCCTATCCTTACACCTAAAAGCGCTACCCCGATGCGCAAGACAGATTTACTGGTGAACTCGATACCAGATTTTGCTGATGAGCCTTCGATAAGTGAGTTAAGGCTCATACCAAATAGCAGGGCATAAAGAAGAGTTGGTCCGCCATGATGATCAGAAATAAAGGTTGCGGCAAAGGCTAAGATGACTGCCAGCATTACACCAGGCATTAATGATTTTATCCGGGCGTACTTTTCAGCCCCCAAAACGAGAACAGACATTATTTTGCTCAATATATCTTTGGTAATGTTATCGCGTACTATGTGCGAGGAATATTTGCGAAGACTCTAGAGTAATATTTCTCAAGAATCTCAAAAAAATTAATCTTTTAAGCAAAACTAATGATAGGGCACACTTCTAATTAAAGAAGCGATGCCAATCTGGATATTGCAGAAGAAGAAATGGTTTTAGGCTTGGTTTACTTCTGTGTTTTCAATTCCTGAATTTCCTGAATCTTGTTTGGATTGATTACGCATCCGATTTTCAACCATACGATCATATAATTTTGTAACTAATTGGCTACCAGTCTTCTCAAAAGCACCTGGTATGAAGGCATGACAGAGACAAACGAAAAAGCCAATACACATATTAAATGAAAAATACAGAGCTTGCCCCATGTGTTCAAAATACGTTTCATTCACTGATTGTGGGTGATTGATAAAAAGATTGTCGATAATTTTTTTCATTTAATTCACCAAGGTTAGTTATTGTTTTTTTATTTCTTTTATCAAGTATAGCTAATATTTTAAGTAGTTTTTTCTCATTTTTCGGTGTAATTTGGCTTAGTTTTGAGAAAATATCCCAAGTTAGAAGGTTTTAATGAAATTAGATGATATTGATCTGCGAATTTTAAAGGAATTACAGCGTGATGCCAGTCGCCCTGCGTCGGAAATTGCTGAGTTGGTCAATCTATCGACCAATGCTTGTTGGCGTCGCATAAAGCTATTGCAGGAATCTGGCGTTATTAAAAAGCAGGTTGCCTTAATTGATCCGGCAATGGTGGGGAAAGAGTTGACAGTTTTTGTTGAACTCAGAACCGAGCATCATGGTGATGGTTGGCTTGAAAGTTTTTCTGAGGGCATTAGTAATATTGATGAAGTGGTTGAATTTCATCGTCTTAATGGAAACGTGGACTACCTGTTGAAGATTTTGGTATCCAGTATCGAAGATTATGACCGGGTTTATAAGAAGATCATTCGTACGGCACCACTGCATGATGTAACGTCTTATTTTTCTATGGAAAAAATTAAAGAAACCACAGAAGTTCCCTTGGATAAAAGGTGAGTGAAGAGGCCGCTTTTTTGTTGTTATCTTTCATCTGTACATAAACAAAGAAATCCTGCTTTCTACTTCCCATGGTCTGCTTGTCATGGCAGCATATGGTTTAGTTAAAAGTTAAATTTCCTATGGAACTCCTTTTTCTTTTCCCTAAGAGTAGAGATGACGATGGCTGGATTAGAGACCTTTACGCATCTACCCTTTTGGTGGTCTGACACTCGCTTTCAACCAGACAGTTACGTTCAATCAGATCTGCCGCCTAAAAAGGCTGATGTTGTTGTCGTTGGCGCAGGATACACAGGGCTTTCTGCAGCACTTACCCTGGCGCGTGCCGGACGATCCGTCGTTGTCTTAGATGCGGAACGCCCGGGGTGGGGCTGTTCCGCCCGCAACGGAGGGCTGTTAGGACCAAGTTTTCATAAACTCGGACTTAAAGGGCTGGAGCGTGCCTATGGAAAAGAAAAAGCGCGTGCCATTATGCGCGAAAGCCTGGATAGCATGCGATCACTTGTTTCTTTTGTAGAAGAGGAAAAAATTGATTGCGAGTTGGTAATGCGTGGGCGGTTTCGGGGAGTTGTTCGCCCGCAACACTATGACAGCCTTGCCCGACAAGTTGAAGTCATGCAAAGAGAGCTTAATCTCAATGCGCATATGGTGTCCAAAGCTGAACAGCACTATGAGATCGGCTCTGACCTTTATCATGGCGGGGCTGTTTATGAGGATGATGGAACGCTTCAACCTGCTCTGCTATTACAAGGACTGTTGAGAAAAACCACAGAGGCCGGAGCCAAGATATATGGCGGGCAGGCTGTCCAAAATATTTCGGGTCCAGAAGGAAAACTGGAGATTTGCACTAACAATCATTCTTTGACGGCGCGTGATGTCATTGTGGCAACCAATGGTTATACCCCTAAAAATCTGCAATGGTTTCGTCGACGTCTTATCCCGATCCGATCTGCGGTAACGGCAACAGAAGAGTTGCCACCAGAGAAAATTCTTGAGCTTTCCCCAAAATTAAGAGGCCATGGCGATACGCACCGTTTGGTCTTTTATTACCGTCCATCTGCGGATGGAAAGAGAATGATTTTTGGTGGGCGGGCAAAAGACTTAAAAGATAACCCCCGGGAGTATGTAAATTATCTCGGGACGGCTATGCGGCGGATTTATCCACAATTACAACAGGTAAAGATAGAATATGCCTGGTCCGGTGTTGTGGCCTATACCTTTGATCATGCCCCTCATGTAGGGAAGATTGATGGTATGCATTACGCCATGGGATATTGTGGTTCAGGTGTCGGGCGTGCTGTTTATTTTGGGCGAAAGACAGCCCTGAAGATTTTAGGAGATCCAGAAGGGCGAACTGAATTGGATGACTTGCCTTTTGAAAGCAGGCCACTTTATAGCGGATCACCGTGGTTTATGCCCTTTATGATTCGCTGGCATGCTTTTGCGGATAGAATGGGGTGGTAGCTTATCTTTGAGCTGAAGCGAGTAATGCGCCGAAGCCGGCAAAAGTTGCACCGAGTACACGTCGAACCAGGCGGATGCGTTTCATATTATTCATAAAATTCTTCAAGCGCCCACCCATCAGGGCAATTGTCAGATGATTTAAAAAGCACAGGACTGCATAGGTTGCGGATAGGACGGCTGCCTGAAATAGGGCTGATCCCTCTGCGTTCATAAAGGGAGGGAACAAGGCAAGAATAACAACGATCGCTTTGGGGTTGGTAAGGGATACTATCAGAGCAGTAGAAAAGAGTTTGTGTTTTTGAGGGGGAAATGTGTTTTGTCCTTCTTCTACCAAACCGCTTTTATCTCTCCAAGTTTTAATGCCAAGCCAGATGAGATAAGCAGCTCCAATGAACTTTAGAATTGTGAAGGCGAAAGCTGAGGTTTCCATAATCGTGCCCAAGCCCAAGGCAGCCCCAAAACCGAGGATAAATAGACCAAGTGCATTGCCAGTTGCTGACCAGATCGTTGCGCGGCCCCCAAATTTGAGTGTGTTCGAAAGGGCTAGAAATACTGCTGGGCCGGGGCTGATTGCAGGCGCAAGGCTGACGGCAATGAAAAGAAGCCATACTTCTAATGTCATGAGAGAACTCGATTTAGGGAGGTGATTGATTAGGTATAATATCCTGCGCCTCTTTTTTTCCTCATGCAAGTTTGTTGAGCGCATGGGGGGATTTTTGCGTTTTTGTCACAATTCCTAATCCGAATTGATCCTTTTTGTTGTGGACCGGTTTGCGTAGTCTCAGAAGAATTTATTTTGAGATACTGCTAAGGATTTAATGATGGCTGGTCGCAATTCGCTTTTTATACCGGGTCCAACAAATATGCCGGAACGTATTCGGCTGGCAATGGATGTGAATACGGAAGATCATCGCGCCCTGTCTGCGCCGGACTTTATGGTGCCGCTGTTCGAAGATTTGAAGAAAATATTCCGGACAGAAAAAGGTGAAGTGATTGTTTTCCCGTCATCTGGAACGGGGGGATGGGAAGCGGCCATTACCAATACTCTTTCACCTGGTGACAAGGTACTTACAGCTCGGTTCGGACAGTTTTCAAGCCTATGGATTGATTCGTGTCGCGCGCTTGGCATTGAGGTTGAAGACATAGATGTGCCATGGGGTGAGGGCGCGCCTGTGACGCAGATAGCAGAACGCCTTGCTGCTGATACGCAGCATGAGATCAAGGGTGTCGTTGTTTGTCACAATGAGACTGCAACGGGTGTTACATCTGATGTCAAAGGTGTTCGCGAAGCTTTGGATGCCTGTAACCATCCGGCGTTGCTGTATGTGGATGGCATCAGCTCAATAGGGGCCATTGAATTTGAGATGGACGCCTGGGGTGTTGATCTTGCGGTCGCTGGTTCACAAAAGGGCTTTATGTTGCCAACAGGCCTTGGAATCGTTGGCGTTAGCCAAAAGGCACTCCAAGCGGGTGAGACGGCATTGTGCCCTCGGTTTTATTTTGATTTCAAGATGATGATTAATCAGACCCGCACCGGCTTTGGCCCTTACACTCCTGCTATGGGATTGTTGAGAGGCTTGCGTGCTTCTGTCGATGTCCTGCTTGAAGAGGGGATGGGAAACGTGTGGCAACGGCATCACCGTTTGGCTGAGGGAGTGCGGCAGGCTGTTGCTGCATGGGGGTTATCAACCTGTGCCAAAACACCTGCATGGCAATCAGATACGGTTACCGGGGTTATGGTTCCTGAACATATTGATGGACAAGAAATCGTTAAGCGAGCCTATCAGGATTATAACCTTTCTCTTGGCGGAGGGCTTACCCAGGTTGCCGGAAAGCTGTTTCGGATTGGACACCTTGGTGATTTGAATGAGTGTATGCTGTTTAGCGCGCTAGGCGGGGCCGAGATGGTTATGCGCGATTTGGGAATGGATATTGAGCCGGGCAAAGGCGTTGGGGCTGCTATCGAGTATTGGCACAAAAATAAATAGTCAAATAGCGCATTTATTTACAAAGGGCTGTCTAATTCAGGCAGCCTTTTGTGTTTCTGCTATTGAAACCTTGGGAAAGGCCCCTTAGAAGGGTATGTGTCGTTTTGTGTGAAAAGCGACAAGGTTCAGTTATTATCCAGTCAGGCGTAAAAGAGAATAAAATGTTTCCAGAACCTAAAGAAGGCAAAACCCGACGCGTTGGCTTTTTGCTTTTGCCGGGGTTTTCGATGAACTCTTTTACCTTCGCGATGGAGCCTTTGCGTGTTGCAAACAAGGTCGCGCGTGAAGAGCTTTATGACTGTCCGGTTTTTTCTCTGGATGGAGAGAATGTTGAGGCGTCGAATGGATTACGTCTGGAAGTGCAGGGTAATCTGGCATCGGCGAGCAAGCCGGAAAATATTATCCTCTGTGGAGGACACAATATATCCGGATTTGACACCAGTGACTTTATGCCTTGGCTAAGGACCGTGGGGCGTCAGGGCAAGGTAATTGGGGCCCTTTATACGGCGTCGTATTATCTGGCGAAAGCCGGGCTGGCCGATAAAGCCAAATGTGCGGTCCATTGGGAATATTTGTCGGCTTTCAAAGAAACATTTCCTGAGATTGAGACATCCAACGAACTGTTTGAGGTCAGTGCAAAGGGCTTTACCTGTGTTGGGGGGACTGCTGGTCTGGATATGATGTTGAACTTTATCTCTGACCTGCATGGTTTTGAGTTGGCCAGAATGGTCGCGGATCAGTTCGTACACGAGCGTATTCGAGATCGGCGTGAATTTCAGTACTTTGGCCTTTCCGCGCGCTATTCTATTCAGGATCAACGCCTGTTGCGAGTCATCCAGATTATGGAAGATCACTTGGAAGAGCCTTTGAGCCTTGAAGAACTGTCAAAAATCGCGGGGTCATCGCGGCGTCAATTGGAGCGCATGTTCAGCAAGCAATTTAATAAATCACCGGCCAGATACTATAGCGAGTTGAGGCTCTATCGGTCGCGTCAGTTGATCATGCAAACCAAGATGCGGATTATCGAGGTTGCTTTGGCTTGTGGCTATAATTCATCTGCGCATTTCTCGCGCTGTTATCGCAATTTCTTTGGGTGTACACCGCTCTCGGAACGAAAACTTCCTAGTCAAAGTCAGAAGCTATAATCAGTATTGTCGCCACTACGTATATTTACGCTAATCCAATTTTTGCCTCTTTTCACTTATACTGTTCCCTGACGAACAAGAAATGAGGTTACGTTATGAAACGTCTAATCAGAAAAAGTTTTGCAGCCGCGATCGTGCCAACGGTTCTTGGTTTGAGTGCTGTGAGCCTTATATCTTTGTCACCTGTTTATGCATCACAGGCATCGCAAGAGCAGGTTATTGAAGATGTGATCAGTGAAATTGAACGGACGGTGATTAATCGTTATTTCGGCAAAGAGGACCAGACGACCCAAGACAACAAAAAGAATAAGGGAAAGGGTAAGAAAAAAGGCTTACCCCCCGGTCTGGCAAAAAAAGGATCTTTGCCTCCTGGGTTGCAAAAGCAACTGGATGAGAAAGGCTCTCTACCTCCGGGTTTAGCCAAGCGCGATCTGCCTGATGATCTTCAAGGTAGATTACCGCGTCGCGCAAACAGCCGGTTTATTATTGTGGATGACGATGTTGTCCTGATCGACATCTTGACCAATAAGGCGCTGGATGTCCTTGAAAATGTTTTGAAGAAATAAGCCTTTTATATTCTTGGATTAGATACCTTTTAGATCTCGGCGGGTTCCTGAAGTGCTTTGCGTTGCTTTAGGAATCGCCCCATGGTCCCGTGGTTCGGGGCGAATACCATCGAAAACGCTTGTAACAAACAAGCGACAACGGCAATCATACCTGCGGCGTTTAAGGCGTAATTTTCACCAAGTAGAAATGGCCCAAAAGCCGCGATCAGGTATCCCAGGCATCCCGACATCAGCGCAAAGACAGAGGACAGGATGATTTGAGAACTCAGTTTATCCGTCCACATGCGTGCCGTTGCAGCAGGGCAAATGAACATGGCAATGACAAGGATAGATCCAACAGCATCAAAGGCAGCAACGGCAGAGGTTGCGGTCATGACGATCAGGCCGATGCTGATATAGCGGGCATTAAATCCCAAGGATGTTGCCATGGCGGGATCAAAAGTTGATATCTTTAGCTCTTTGAAAAAGAGAATAATGACAAGCAGGACGACAAGGGTGACGCCGCCAAGTCTGCTGATACTTCCCGGCATTTGTGCCAGTCCATCTGCAGACAGAATATCAGACCAGTCAGTCAAACCAAACCACAGGGTAGATTCCAGATTTCCGTAAAGAGCATGTTCTACATCAAGATGCACGCCTGATGCGCCGGTCTGTTCCAGAATAAGTACGCCAAGGGCAAACATAGATGTAAAAACGACCCCCATGGCTGCACCGGGTTCGACATTGCCAAGTCGGCGAATAACTTCGATCAGGAGAGCAGAAATTAGGGCTGCCCCCAAAGCACCGAGAAGCATGGGTAACGTATCCAGCGTGCCGGACAAGAGATAGCCGACAACAATACCGGGTAGAACAACGTGGCTCATGGCATCCCCAATCAGGCTCTGGCGCCTCAGAACAAGAAAGTTGCCGGGCAAGCCGCAACAGAGGCCCGCAAGAGATGCGACCAGCAGCGCCGGGAAATCGATTTGGAGAAAATCTGCGAGAGGTAAATCCATTAGCCGATTTCCTTCTTGGGGCTGTCAATTGACATTTCCAGCTCATTGATCAGATCGCGCGGAAGAATGTCGGTAATCATGGCAAGTGACCAACGGTTTTGCGCGAAGGCCTCTTCTGGATAGTCACTAAGATACTGATTCCAAAGCGCTTGATCTCTGGACATAGTTGCCACGGTTTTCTGACCTTTTTCCGTCAGGGTATGGTCACTGTTCAGAACACCTTCGCGTTTTAACAGGAATGAAGCCAGAAATGAGAGAGTTGGTTGACCTTTGTTGAGGGACAATAGTGCCCGGCGTCGGGTGATTTTCAGTCTAAAGGAAAATTGTCTTAAGGCGGTAGCAATGACGCCTCTTTTCGGCGCAAAGAGAAGCGAGAGTGTAAAGAGAGCCGTTGCCGTTAATACGATTGTTGCGCCCGAAGGTAAGTCGGGGGTGAGTGCGGATAATGCTGCGCCCAGATAACAGCTCATCCCGCCCGTAAATGCAGAGATTGCAACCATGACACCTAGACGATCAGTCCAGAAACGGGCGGCAACAGGTGGGATAATAACAAGAGCGATGATCAGAATAAGGCCGACCGTTTTAAGACCAATGACAACCACGGCAAGTAACAGGGCCATCATAAGAAGATCAATTTTACTCACGGCCCAGCCCCGTGAGGCGGCGTAATCGGGATCGAAGCACACCAGGCCAAACTCTTTCATAAACAGAACGGCAAGCATGGTTATGGCAAGAGCTGAAATGGCGATCATTTCGGCTTCACTTTGTAGCATGCTGGCTGTTGAGCCTAGCAAGTAACTCTCTAAGCCCGCCTGGCTGCCGCTTTTTAGGGTTTGGATGTAGCTCATCAATACGACGCCCAAACCAAAGAAGGAACTCAGCACAGTACCAATAGCTGAATCCTCTGGAAGGCGTGTGTTATCTTTGATCCATTGCACCAGTAAAACGCCAAGAATACCGCTTAGGGTCGAGCCAACCATCAGGAAAGGAAGGCTTTTGCCTGTTCCTGTCAAGGCAAGGGCAACCAAAAAGCCGAGTGTGATGCCGGGAAGAGTTGCGTGGCTGATTGCGTCACTGATCAAGGCGCGTTTTCGTAGAAGAGAGAATACACCGACAACTCCCCCCGCGGTGCCCAGTAAGCCAGCGCCGAGAAGGACAACATTCGTGTTGTACCCACTTTGGAAAGTTAGGATGTCAAAGAGTTCCTGAAGCACGATTCTGCCCTTAGTGATTCTGGTGATGATTCTGGTGGTGTTTTCTGGTTTTCAGTGTGATCTGTCGGTTCAGGTTAGGGTTACTGACCTGCGAGTGACATCAATCCAGACAATTCTGAGGGTGCAAGACGGCCACCATAGGCACGTTGCAGGTTTTCAGAGGTAAAGGCCTCGTGCATTGGGCCACTGGCTACTGGCCTTACATTGAGAATAAGCGCGTGATCGAAATAGTCAGGTGCGGATTGCAGATCGTGGTGAACACAGATTACCGTTTTGCCTTGGTCTTTTAGCTTTTTCAAAACGTTGATAATGGCACGTTCTGTTGCGGCATCTACACCGACAAAAGGCTCGTCCATGAAATAAAGCGATGCGTCTTGTGCCAGTGCACGGGCAAGGAAAACACGTTGTTGTTGTCCGCCGGATAGCTGTCCGATCTGTCGATCAGCGAAGTCGGCCATGCCAACTTTCTCCAGATAGGACAGGGCTTGTTCTTTGTGACCTTTTCGAACCGGCTTTAACCAGCCAATCTCGCCATAAAGGCCCATGGTGACAACATCCAGTGCAGAGGCTGGGAAATCCCAGTCCACGCTACCCCGCTGAGGAACGTATCCAATGAGCTTGCGTTGTTTGTCCACGGGCTTGCCATAAACCGTTATTTCCCCGGATAACTTGGGGATCAAACCAAGAGCAGCCTTGATAAATGTTGATTTTCCTGCGCCATTGGGGCCGACAACCGCAACCAAACCCTTTTCAGGGGCAACAAACGAGAGATCCCAGACCACTGGCTTGTGGTGATAGGAAACAGAGAGGCCGTCGATTGCCAGAGGTGCTTTCTTCGCGGCATCAGTGCTGAGGGATGTACTCGGTTGCAGTTTCAATAGTTTCGCGATCATCGGAAAATTTCCTATACAGCCTTAGTTAGCTGTGTGTTGCGTCAAGGTCAATTGTTTGCTCATGCCAGCCAAAGGAGCTTCGCCACCAAGAGCACGGCTAATCACAGTTGCGTTGTGATCAAGCATGCCAATGTAAGTGCCTTCGTAGGTTCCCGCGGGCCCCATGGCATCTGAAAACAATGTTCCGCCGATTGTTATGTTATGACCGCGAGCTTCAGCACCTTCGATCAAAGCTTTTACATTACGATCAGCAACAGAACTTTCGACAAAAACAGCCCTGATCTTCCGGGTGACGATCAAATCAACCAGATTTTCGATCTTCTTTAGGCCAGCTTCACTTGCTGTACTTAACCCCTGAATGCCAACGACTTCAAAGTCATATGCTTTGCCAAAATAATTGAAAGCATCGTGAGCTGAGATAACAACACGTTCGTTTTCGGGAACACTTGAGAGAACGGTTTCAACATATCCATTAAGCTGTTCAAGCTTGATTAGGTATTCCGCAGTATTTTTGTCGTAGAAATCAGCATTTGCAGGATCGAACTTTTTGATAACGTTGAGCGCCTGGTTTGTAACCGCCATCCACTTACGCACATCCATCCAGACGTGTGGATCGTTTTTGTCTTCGTAATCCTGACTGGTCAATAACAGAGATTTGTTGATTGTCTCGGCCAAAGGAACCACTGGTTTTTTGGTTGCCATACGTTCCAGCGCATCTTCCATCTGTGCTTCCAGATAGAGGCCATTGTAGAGAACGATATCTGCTTTTGTCAGAGCGGCGACATCATATCTGTTCATTCGATAGGTGTGGGGGTCAACACCTTCACCCATAAGACTATCCACTTCCATCTTGTCTCCGACGATGTGGCTGACGGCATCTGCGATCTGGGCAATTGTTGTGACTATAATAGGCTTATCGGCTCTGGCTAAATGGCCGGAAGCGATGAGAATAACTGCTGCCAAGATAGTCTTGGTTATAAAGGTAAAGGATCTAAGTAACATCATCAGTTTCTTTTTAATCTGTCTGCTTCGGGGCGTTAATGGCAATAGAATCGAGTCGTGGTTAAATATAATGGCTTTGATGTTGAGGGATAAATTTGTAGCCTAGGCTACATTTAGTGTCAATGGCATAATATCTCAAGGTTATCTTATTTATTTTGCATGTAATAATCTCAAGTTGATTTGGGTGGATGCATAAGTGTGCTTGCTCTTTTACATCCGGGATTCTTTCAGGTAAGTAAGGGCAAAGCAGAGTTAATATTAGATGAGTGGCGGAAGGTTATATTTAAGTCCATGACATCAGTGACTGACCCAGAGGCGAATATAGAATTGGAAGATGCAGAACAGCAGGCTGCAAAGTTTGAGCGTGTTCGCGAAGCCCATAAGACAGAAGTCGCAGAAGATTATGTTGAACTAATCGATGATTTGATCAATGCAAACGGGGAAGCGCGTGTCGTTGAACTGTCGGAACGTATGGGCGTCAGCCATGCAACCGTGAATAAAATTATCCAACGTCTTCAGCGCGAAGGGTTAGTTATTTCAAAACCCTACCGATCAATATTTCTGACAGATCAGGGACGTGCTCTGGCATTGGCTGCACGCCGCCGACATGAAATTGTGGTTCGCTTTTTAAAAGCCGCGGGTGTGAGCGATGCAACAGCAGAGATTGACGCCGAGGGTGTTGAACACCATGTGAGTGAAGAGACACTTGAATGTCTTTCTGCTTTAACGCTTAAGATCGAGAAATAAGCCGCTTTTTCTTTTTAAGTACCTGTTTGCCTCCTGACTTAATCTACAGGCAGATTTTCTTTTCTTTTTAGTTATTCGGAACTGAAAATCATATAGATGCGATTTTCGCTTTTGGTACAGGGGGTAAACGGGCTAAAGTGCGGCAGAAATTCGAATACTGAAACGAAACTAATAAATTGGGGAAATCTCATGGCTCTTGAATTACCAGCTCTTCCATATGCTTACGACGCTCTGGGACCATATATGTCTGCAGAAACTCTTGAGTTTCACCACGACAAACACCACAACGCTTATGTTGTGAATGGTAACAAGCTTCTGGAAGGTTCCGATCTGGAAGGTAAATCTCTGGAAGAGATCGTTAAAGGTTCTTTTGGCGATGCATCCAAGGCGGGCATTTTTAATAATGCGGCACAGCACTGGAACCACATCGAGTTCTGGAACATGATGAAACCAAACGGTGGTGGTGCCATTCCAGGCGAACTTGAAAAGAAGATTATAGAAGACTTCGGTAGTGTTGATCAGTTCAAAGCCGATTTCGTAAACGCTGGTGTTACACAGTTCGGTTCCGGGTGGTGCTGGCTTGTGCTGAATGACAGCGGCAAGCTTGCTGTGACCAAAACTGCAAATGGTGAAAATCCACTGGTTACTGGTGGTCATGCACTTCTCGGCTGTGATGTTTGGGAGCACTCTTACTACATTGATTACCGCAATGCGCGTCCAGACTATGTAAAGGCTTTTGTAGATAGCCTTGTGAACTGGGAATATGTTGCAGAGCGCTTTTCAAAAGCCAGTTAATACCGATTTGAATTCCTGATCAGAATGTTTGGTCAGAGTGAATGGAAAACGGCCCGATTATCGGGCCGTTTTTTGTATAATAGATGAAGCACTGTTTGTATCCTATATTCTGGATTTTGCGGGGAATTTACTGAGATTTTTGTTTGAATTTCTGTAAGGCGATCAAGGTGGTTTTCTTTCCGCGATCTTCCTGTTATTTTGCCAATGCTTTTATTAAAGTATGTTTGAATCAATTTGGTGACCAAGTGGGAAAAGATCCCGCTTGAAATGGGGAAGAAGTCATATGAGAGCATTAGGGCGTATTGCCGGAACGATGGTGGCTATTGTGGCTGGTTTCAGTTCTTTGGCAGGAAAAGTTCATGCTCAGGATTTGGCCGGTGAGCCAGCTCCCAATCAGCTTATTGCTTTTGATGGCCTTGAATACGCGGGGGCGGCAAAGGTTTTTGAACTTGCTCCTGACCAGCTCTATTCCTTTGTACCTTCGCTTGGTGATCTTTCTGATCGGGTTTCGTCCCTGAAACTTGGCTCGCAAGTTGGCGCTATATTCTTTGAAGGTCCTTTGTTTCAAACAACTGATAAGTCCTGCGCACCTTTGTTAGGCAGTAAAGAAGAACCACATCTGTTATGGCAGGGACCATCTGCGGACCTTGTCCCGCTGAAACGGGTGAATGATGTGCCTATTTCGATGGCTGCACCGCAGGATGATACCTATTCATCCATGATCATCTATCGCCGTGACATGGGACCGCCACCTGGTGTTCTTATGTTACAGCGGTTGAATACATACAGCCGTGGCTGTGCGAATGTTCTCGAGCAATTGAACTATCGCCGTGCTTTTATTCCAGCTTGGGATAAAGGTCGTACAGGTTATTGTCAAAATTTGGTTGGCCCTACGACTTATGCTGGCGAGCGCGGGACTTTCCGGTTTAATGATAGTGATCAGTTGGTATTTATGCATCCGGTCGAAATGGATCCGGCTTATCAATCTGTTCGCCATCGTGTCCGGGCTACGTTATATGATTTTCCCGATTGTCAGGGGAATCACGTTACCTTTCCTTTTAAAGCGGAAAGTATTCGTAAGTTTAACCTGGCGGACTATGGCTATAAAGGTCGTGCGCGTTCTGTAAAGGTCGAGTACGTTTCTGGTCCCGCATCTGCTGTATCTGGACTGGCAGTTGCAAGCGCAGCACCTAAAACCGTTGTTACAAAGACCGGTGACGTAACTGCCCCGGCGAAGACGGTTACGCCGCAGGTTACGGCTGTAGAGCCAAAGACTGTGTCGCAAGCACCTCAAACATTTGTTGCGCCAGAGCCAGCTGTGACGCAAGAAACACCCACTACTAAAAAGAGCGTAGAGACGCCGCAATCTACTGCGGTACAGAAGCCGATACCTCAGGCATCTGCAGAAGCGCAAACGTTTGTCGCTCCTGAACCTCAAACATTTGTTGCGCCGGAATCTCAGGTGTTCACAGCTCCGGCACCTGCTTACAGCCCTGCAGATTCAGATTTACTTGCAGCAGGTATAACGCCAGCTGGTGATGATGCCTTAATCCCTCAACCTACACAGGTAACTGAGGGAGAATTGGAGCGCCAAGCGATTACATCGCAGTCTGAAAATCCACTTTTTACTCCGTCATATCAGCTGTTCGAAGCGCAACCAGCTGAAAATGTTGATAGCCAACCGTTAAGTTCAGGGAGTTCTGACGAAAACGGTAGCCTACCAACGGAAACAGCAGAGCGCTTTGTTAGCCCTTCAACAGGGGGGACCACCTATGAGTTCCCTGTGTTTGATGCATATCGTCTGAATTATTGTCTGACGCCGGGAACAAACTGTGGAGAACCTGCCGCACGTGAATGGTGTCAGAAAAAAGGTCATGAAACAGCGGTAGCCTGGGTTAGGGATGACAATATCGGCTCGATTTTCCCGACAATTAACATGGGCTCAAAAGAAATTTGCTCGAACTATCGCTGTGACGGTTTTAAGGAGCTGACTTGCTCTAATTAAAACGTGGCTTAAGTCACGTTTGGTGATGTTTTTCGGTTAGAATTTTTAGACAGGATTGGTTCGCGCCAATCCTGTTTTTGTATGCTTATGATGTCGGAAAAGAGCTGTAGATTTCAGCTAACATATTTGTGTGCTTCTGAATCGCTTCGGTGCCCTGATCCGAGCCGGTATAAAGGCCTAGTTCTCTTAAAAGAATGAAGAACCCACCGCGTGGAATGGCTGGTTCGCCGCGACTGACAGCAAGGGGCACCAAGGAGAGAGCTCCAATACTGTGGTCTGTTCGCATAATGTCTTCGAGCTTATGAGTTAGTTTGTGAATAATTTGGGGGCCGGGAATTTCGGCTTCTATTGCGAGCATACGGTAGCTGATCGTCTGGTGCTTCTGTGCGGTATTTTCCAGTATCGCCCTTATTTTTTGTTCTGTGTTGTCAGTCACAAAATGCGTTCCCTTGTTCTGATTTATTTTTGATTCAGACTTACCATTGTTGGTGTTCGTCAAAGGCCAAACCTTAATACCTTTGCAACCCCATCTAATCCACTTCGGACTTGAATTTGATTGGGTGACTCTGTACCACTTCTTTTAAATAAGAAGCTAGTTGTAAATAAGAAACCATTTGGGCGCCAGAAGTCTGACCAGAAGTCTCATCAGAACAACAGGAAGTAATTATGACCCAATTTCAAACTATTGACGATCTTCAGTTGAGCGGTAGGCGTGCGCTTGTCAGGGTAGATTTTAACGTACCGATCCGAGATGGGAAAATCACCGACAACAGCCGTATCGTCCGGGTATTACCAACAATACGTGATTTAAAGGCACAGGGTGCCAAAATAATCTTGATGGCCCATTTTGGACGTCCAAAAGGTAATGTCGTTCCTGAAATGAGTTTGGGACCCGTTGTTGAAGGGCTATCTGATGCCTTGGGTGGCGAAAAGGTAGCTTTTGCGGGCGACTGTATTGGCACGGAGGTTTCTACCCAGATTGATGCTTTATCTAATGGTGAAATACTGTTGCTTGAGAATCTTAGGTTCCACGCGGGTGAAGAAGCGAATGATTCGTCCTTTGCGCAGGAACTTGCGAAGCTTGGCGATGTTTATATTAACGATGCTTTTTCAGCCGCACACCGTGCGCATGCTTCAACGGACGGACTGGCCCGGCTACTTCCTGCGGCGGCTGGTCGTTTGATGCAGACAGAACTTGAGCATCTGTCACAAGCATTGGGGCAGCCTAAACGCCCGGTTGCTGCTCTGGTTGGTGGTGCAAAAGTATCAACGAAACTGGAGTTGCTCAGTAACCTCGTGGGCAAGGTTGATGTGCTTGTTATTGGCGGTGGCATGGCCAATACTTTTTTGAATGCGCAAGGAATTGAAGTCGGACGCTCACTTTGTGAGCATGAAATGGCGGATACAGCGCGTGCTATTCTAAAGGAAGCTGAGGCACAAAATAGTAAGGTTATGCTACCCTCTGACGTTGTTGTTGCGGAAACGCTGGCTGAAAATGTTCCAACATCCACGGTTAAGACATCATCCGTTCCTGCTAATCAAATGATTCTGGATGCTGGTAGCCAAACAGCGCTGGAAATTGTTGCTGAGCTGAAGGGCTGTAAGACGCTGGTTTGGAATGGTCCTCTTGGATGCTTTGAAACAGAGCCGTTTGATGCCGCGACAAATTCAGTAGCTCAAGCGGCTGCAGGCCTGACTGTATCGGGTGATTTACTTACTGTTGCCGGTGGTGGTGATACAGTTGCTGCTTTGGTTCATGCCGGTGTTGATGAAGATTTCTCTTATATTTCGACTGCGGGTGGTGCCTTCCTGGAGTGGTTGGAAGGAAAAACCCTTCCAGGCGTTAAAGCATTGGAAGATGCGGCTTAGCATTAATAATTAGTTTTGGTTGATAAATGAACTGGGGTCTCTAGAGAGGTCCCAGTTTTGCCATCAAAACCAGTGCTGTAGCGCCTGCTGTAACACCTGCAAGTAGGTTCTTTCTTGTGAGAAAGAATACGGCGAGGGAAATGATTGTCGCTCCGGCGCGTTGTTCCAAGCCTAGTTCAGCCAATGGACCGATGGGAAGAAGGATCATGCGGGCGATTAATCCGGCAAGTAAAGCGTAAGCAACACAGGTAACCCAGCGGAAAATGGCACTGTCCTTATCCATTTTTCCTGATACAGCAACACCCAATCCACGCCAGAAGTAGGTAACAGCAGCAGCGACGCCCAATGCAGCCATTGGGGCCATGAAGTCTGAATTTAAAAAGCTGTCCAATCCATTCATTATGATTGTGCTTTCTTGAGCTTACGTTCACTGATCAAGAAAGCAATGGTGCCGGCAACAAGTCCGGTGATGAGCAAACTCCAGTTCGGGGTGAGTAAAAAGGTTAATGGCCCCAGAATGGCACCAAGAATAAGGGCTGTAGGACGACCTGGTTGAGTGAAGTCAGCCAGAAAAACCAGCATAAAATAAACGGGATTCAGGAAGACCAATCCCATTGTTACTTCTGCGGGTAACAGGCCGGGTAGGTGGTATCCAATGTAGGTCGCTAGCATACAAACCGACCACAGAGGAACGACAAAACCAGTGAAGTAAGGAAGGCGTTGTTCTTCCGGGAGGTTCGGGCATCGTTTCATTGCCGCTGCCCATCCGGTAACAGCGATGAAATTACTCATGAAATAATAAACAATTTTAGGTGTTGTTTTGTTGCGAATGAAGGGCATTAAAACAATTGTCATTGGCATAAGGCGGCAATTGATCAGGCCGACTGCTGCGGCAATTGCGAAGAGGGATGCGTTGATTGCATAGAGTTCCATGGTGGCAATTTGCCCTGGAATCGCCCAGTTAACAGCGGTTGAAATAAGGGCGTGCCAGACTTCCAGCCCGGTTTCACTGACCAGTGCGCCAAACCCCATATAGGTGCTGCCTAATATGAGTGCCGGTATAGTGAGAGCATCTTTGGCTCCCTGTATATAGGCGGCTCGTTTTGAGCCAAAATTATCAGGTGTGTTGTGCATACCCGGCTTTAGACTCCGGACTAAGAAGAAGAGAGTAAAATCCTAACACAAGAAATGGAATGAAAGCATCTGTTTTGTGCAGTGCAAAATATTTGAAATGGGACGGCGGGATGTTTTAGGAAGGTAAAATTCTGGAGCCCGGCAAGACACATTTAACCGAAGTTCCCTTGCCGGGATCGCTGGTCATTTCCAGCTCACCGCCGTGTAATCTGACAAGTCCTTGGGCTAAGGGAAGACCAAGACCTGTGCCATCGAACTGTCGGCTCAAGGTGCTATCGATCTGTGCAAAAGGTTCAAATGCTTTCGGGATATCTTCTTCGGACATACCAATGCCTGTGTCCATAACAATAAACTCAAAATCACCATCATCATTAACACCGCCAGCGAGTTCAACAATACCACCAGACGGCGTGAACTTGACAGAGTTAGCAAGCAAATTAATAAGTACTTGTTTCAGTTTACGCTGATCTGCATGAATCATCGGTAGTTTCGAGGGCAGGGATAATTTTAATTTCAGTCCTGCATTCTCGGCGCGTTCGATCATAAGGCGTTGAACAGACACTGCCAATTTTAGAGGATCGGTAGCATCCTCGAGTAATTCAAGTTTTCCCGCTTCAATTTTTGCGACATCAAGAATATCGTTGATCACGCTTAAAAGGTGACGGGCTGAGGTATGAATATCGTGAGAATATTCGTGGTATTGCTTGTTCCCTAAGGGGCCCAAAAGCTGTGATGACATCATTTCGGAAAAACCGATAATGGCGTTCAAAGGAGTGCGCAGCTCGTGACTCATATTGGCCAGAAATTCTGATTTGGCCCGGTTTGCGACTTCGGCGGTTTCTTTGGCTGTTCTCAGGGCGCCTTGTTGATGCTGTTGTTCTGTAACATCTCTGGCGCTACCCCGGTATCCAGCATAAGCTCTGGTTTCGTTGGTGTAAAAGGCAAGGCCGCTTACAAGGAAAAGGCGCTCTTCGCCAGATCGGCTCAGAATTGTCAGTTGTTCATCTCTAAAAGGTTTGTGAGTGCCTGTTGCTTTGGTGTTTGCAAATATATGATCCGGTTCTTCTAGAATCAGGTCTTTGATGCTGCGCCCCAGAAGCTCGCTGGGGTGATATCCGAGGGCCTTTTGTACCTGTGGCGAGACATAGGTAAAGTTCAGATTTTTATCCGTTTCCCATGTCCAGTCTGAAACCAGTCGACTCATATCGTTCAGGCGACTCTGTACTGAGCTTAGAACTTCTTTTAGTTGAGCGTTTTCATCGTGAGGGCGTAGGACAACAGCTGTTGCACCGGGATGATTGTTTGTACCATTTATAAAGTGATAAGAAGCCAGATAATGACGGGCTTTTTTATTGATAATTATGGTGTATTCGTCTGGATTACTGCCGCCTGCAGATCTTATGGCTTCAATTTCTGCTGGGCTGTATGGGGGTGCTATGGCATTTTCAATTAAGCCCGCATCTTCCATTTCTGAGGCGATAGTTTCATAGGCGGCATTTGCAAATATAACTTGGCCTTCATTGCTTATGACGCAAGTCGGAGGGCCATTATGAACAATGTCATTCTTCAGTGAAGAAATAATCTCGAATGAGCTACTCAGATTATGAGGAAGACCAGAGCTTTTGCTTTTTGTATCGCGATCCTTTGGGAGTTTCACGATACGGCCCTTTGTTTCTTTTACCATCACGATGCCTTTGCCCCACTTACTGATTTTTTATTTGCGGAGGCTGCGTCGACTTCGCTGATGGCGTCTTGATACTTGGGATCCATTCGCCAGGAATCGGTGATTAATTGAGCGTCATCTTTACTGACCTTATCGTAGATAAGCATCGCTCGGGATAGGTCTCGCGGATCCGTTTTATGTCCGCTTGGGTTTCCTTTGCGGCTCAATAGAAAGATGGTCGCAAATGTTTGTTTGGGTATGTCCATGGCAAGACACAGGATTGCTATGCCTTCGCCTTTGGTCTCGTAAAGAGCTTTTCGCAAGCCGCCGGGCCTAAAACCACTCATTTCACAAAACATACTTTCGAATAGCTCAACTTCCCCCTGCCGAAGGGCTTGAACTAAACTGTCAACGGTTAGCAAATTGTTCTGTTTTAATTTCTGGGCCAGTTTGGTAGCGGGGGCATGTGGTTTTGGTAAGACTCTATCCTGATCAACAAGCTTGTGGATACCAGATTGAATCTTGTTATCAACCTCTTGAATATCCACGGGGAAATTCTTGAGGATATGTGATCTTAAAGCAGCAGATACCCACCAATACATACGTTCGGCCAAATGGGCTGGTAGATCTTCCCGGTTAACAAGTGGTTCCTGAAAATCATCAATGCGTCTCGATTGGTCGGCGAGGTATTCCAGAGTGAGTTCTGAAATAGATGCATTTTTGTTTTCCAGAAGTGTCTTGATAACGTCCTTCTTGCCTGTATTAACGAGAGCATCTGAAACGTCGCTGCTAAGTTCATTTCTAAGAGCAATTGAAAGCTGGTGTTGATGTGTGCGGGATTTAATAATATCGACGAGATCCTGATCTTGAAGAATATTACTGTTCATTAAAATTGGGCGTGCGACTTCAATATCGTCATTTGCGAGCATTAAAATCAGTTCATGGGGAACGGTCTTGGTTAGGGAAAGTTCTTCGCTTAAAGCCTGTCTTACTAGCTGTTCAACATCGCTTATTAGCTTGCCCAGGATGTCAGTCATCAAGGCTCTTTCTAGCTCGGAAAGAACTCTTTCTTCCTCTGAGAAAAGTTGACCTATCGTACGCGCAAGCGTCTCCCGGCCTTTGACCGAACGGTCTAGTGCCATCGACAGCAACTTTTGCAAGTTATTATCCTGGTTTTCCGGCAAGGGAACCCCCGCTTCCTTATACCCCGGTGCGCTACTTGCGCGTTCACAGCCATTATTGACTGCATTGATCCTTATTTTATCGAGAGAATCTACGGCGAGGTAGATTCACTTGTTAACAAACAATTACGTCAAAACTTATGAAAATAGTCTTAACTTTTTCGTTAATCTATTAGGTGATGTGTATGTGTTGACTTGGTGGCTACTAAATATAGTAGTTTGGTTGTGTAGTTGATAGCAAGTTCTGTATGGTTAATAAAAGATTCATTAAAAGAATCGGTTTAAATATATACGGAAAGGAACTTGAAGAATTAGTTGTTGATAACTTACGCGATATATTTACGAATATTTATTCACCTAATAAGAGTTGTTGGGTCGAGATGCTATTTGGCTTGATTTTTTTGAGTAGCGCTTAACGTATTATTTACTGGATTTAGTCATTCTTCTCTCATGAAAATTTCCAACAAAAGAGATGCTGGATTCTTCACGGGTGTATCACCCGATGGAATCAAAAAACAGCAAGCTTCTGAAGCTAAGAAAGAAACTGCCCCTGCGCGATTGACGGTTCAAAAGGCACTTAAGCCTTTTACTGGTGATCTCAGGAGTTTTGGGATTACCGAGCGTCTTAGAGAACTTTTTGATGCAGCCAAAATCGCAGCTGAATCTGGTAAAATACTCCCGCGAGGATCATTCCTGAACATTACGGTATAAAAATACAATGTTACAGTAATCTTGGTTACAGTAATCTTGTGGGCCAGTTGATATCGTTGGGTACATATAAAAGCTTGGTCTGTGTTAACTCTTTAAACGGAGCTCAGGAGAAGACTGGTTTCACTATTGAGAATCCCGTCGATACTTCGAACATTTCGCAGAACCGTATCGAATTCCTGTAAACTTGATACCTGTATCTCTGCGACGAGATCCCAATTGCCATTGGTCGTATGCAACTTTACCAATTCTGGCATCCCTCTTAGTTTTTGTATGACTTGGGTTGTTGACTTTCCCATTACTTCAATTGACATGATTGCCTTGAGTAGATTTGGCTCAGTATCTTCTCTGACTCTGACTGTGAATCCTAACAAAGCACCGGAATTTAAAAGCCGATCCAGCCTGTTCTGTATTGTACCTCTGGATACCCCTAAAATTTCTGAAAGCTTTGAAAGCGGCGCGCGACCATCTTTTTTTAAGATGGCGATTATTTCCCGGTCTAGAGAATCAAATTTATACATATCGGCTGCTTGTTAGCTAAATTGACAATTGTATTGTAAAATATACATAAAAAAATGAAGATATTTATAAATAATTGTCATATTAATTAAAATTACCCTCTTTTAAGCTCTTCTTCTAATCGGAAAACACTGTGCGAGCAGGATACTTATTAGAAGGAGAGTATCAGATATGTCGTTGTTAATTTCTCTCAGTGCACAGCAGCCTGATGTGAAAAACTCCCCCCAAATACCGATAGCGGTCATTGTTATTCGGCCACATCATTTTACTGCAAACCCGGAAACGGCTGAAGATAACGCGTTTCAGAACATGGGAGTAAATGCCGAGCAGGAATGCGCGATCAGGGCCTACCATGAAGTATCCAATACTATTGATACATTGAGATCTCATGGCGTTAACGTTCATGTTTATGAAGATGAAGGGCGACACACACCTGATTCAGTCTTTCCAAATAACTGGTTTTCAACTCACGCAGGTGGGCACATTGCCATTTACCCTATGTATGCAGAAAACCGACGAAGGGAACGCCGCACAGACATTATTGAAATGCTCAAACATAGCTATCGTGTGCAAGACGTTGTTGATTATTCTGGAATGGAAAACGACGGACTTTTTCTGGAGGGGACTGGGGCAATGGTTCTGGATCACATAGAACGTGTTGCCTATGTCTGTAAATCTCGGCGAGCTGACCCTATTTTATTGGAGCGATTTTGCTCTCAATTTAACTATGAACCTATCGTTTTCGAGGCGTTTGATAGCAAAGGTCGTGCTGTCTATCACACAAATGTTCTGATGTGTATTGCGAGTGATATTGTTTTGGTTGGGGCAGAGATGTTGCGTGACATCGATCAAAGAACAGCATTACTGGAGAGGCTAAAAAATACGGGGCGGAAAATTATTGAACTTTCAGAGGCACAAATCGCTGCATTTGCAGGAAACATGCTGGAGGTTCAAGGCGCCAATGGTTCATTGCTTGCTATGTCGGAAACAGCCCGAAGGGCTTTGACTTGTGAGCAAATCGATCAGGTTGAGCAGCGTCTTCCGATTGTTAACCTACCTATTCCAACGATAGAAAAAGCAGGAGGGTCTGTCCGGTGCATGTTGGCTGGCATTCATTTGTCAAAGCGTTAGTTGTGTGTAGGCTTAGTTGTTCTTGGGGAATGTAATTTCTCTTGCTCTCAGATCATAGCGCAGACATTCTGATCACATGAGTAATGATGATCATTTACATATTCCTCCTGATGCCTCTTTTTCCCGTCGAATTCCCGATCAGGATGACAGAGAGCGGGTAGTTTGCAATACCTGTGACTATGTTATTTATGAAAACCCCAAGATCGTTGTGGGGGTTGTTGCCACGTGGCAAGAGAAAATCTTGCTGGTTAAAAGAGAGATAGAACCTAGGCGTGGATATTGGTCACTTCCGGCGGGGTATCTGGAGCTTAATGAAACAGCCGAAGATGGGGCGGCAAGAGAAGCCTGGGAAGAGGCTAGAGCCAAGCTGACTATCGATCAGATTCTGGCCGTCTATTCTCTTCCACGGATTAGTCAGATTCAAATTATATATCGTGCAAAGCTATGTAATCCTGACGTATCTGCCGGGCCAGAAAGTCAGGAAGTCACGCTTTTCGATTGGCATAATGTTCCATGGCAAGATTTGGCTTTTCCAACAGTAGGGTGGGCGCTTAATCAGTATCATTCTATTCGGGATAAAAATGAATTTCCCACTTTTACTAACCCCCGTTGATTCTGGAGTTTCTTAGCGTTTTCATGAGATTTATCAGGCATAGATTTTAACTATAAATAGTATAGATTTGTTGTATATATTAGGCTATTTGACGTGAATTTGACGGAATATGTTTTTATTTCAAGTTTTTCAGTAAAAATTCCCACATATAAGTATTTGTTAGTTAGTTGTTAAAGTCTTAGCCTTTATCTTCGTTTGCAGGTCTCGCGCGATTCTGGATCGCTATTGCTATGGAGTTCGAGTAAATGCTGTCTAAAGCCCTCACAATCCGTAACAGTCTGTATGCTGTTGCTCTAATTCTAACCGGGCTTGTGATTTATCAAGCTGCGACCTCTGTTCTGGAGGACTGGCAGGATTATAAGGATGCGCAAACGACGCAGGAATATAACCGGGTTGAAGGGCAGCTGATTTTGGCCGCTAAATTCTGGGCAGAAGAGCGTTCCTTAACGTCTGTCGCAATTGCATCAAGTCAAGAAATTACAAACGCAGGTCAAAAGGATATTGTGACAGCCCGGGAACAGGGTGATGCAAGCTATCTGGAAGCTGTTTCCTGGTTAGGAAATAACGCGAACTTTCCTGATAAAGCAGCGGTACTGGAATCTGTGCAGGCTACACACGCTGCCTTGGTAGAAATACGCCCTAATATCGATATATACATCTCTGTCCCGAAGTTCCAAAGGGATCGTAAGGTCGGGGATGCTGCGGAGCCAGCCATTACAGATATGATCATGGCGTCAAAGACGCTGCGGGAAAGATCTTCATTTCAACCTGAGAAATCGGGACCAAACTTTACAATGGTTCAGCGGTTGAAAGAAAGTGCGTGGGTGATGAGCGAATATGCCAGCCGTGAAAAAGCTGGATTAGCCTATGCCATTTCCAAAAAAGTGAAACTACGCGGGACACGGTTAAAGAACTTTTATACAGATCGCGGGCGCGTAGAGAATGCCTGGCAAGATTTTCTTGCCTATTCACATAAGCCAGGCGCTGCGGAGAAAATTTCCGCTGTGATGGCTGCACTGGAATCTGACTTCTTCAGTGAAGACCAATACGAAGGTTTACGTGAAGCTGTTTTCAAAAAGGGTATTCGTGGTGATGACTATCCAGTTGATGAAGCGGAATGGTCACAGACGTCTGAGAACGCAATTAGTCCTATTTGGGATCTGGTTGATGTAACAACGGTTACGTCAGGAGAATTGGCAAATGCAGCCGCGACGGAAAGCTGGAATCGTATGGTTGCCGCACTGATTATTCTATCAATCGGAGTTGTTGCCGGGCTTGTATCTTTCTGGATTGTTGCCGTGCGGGTTATTTTCCCGGTGAAGTCGATTACATCATCTATGCAGGAGCTGGTTGACGGTAATCTTGATGCGGAAATCAGGGGCGCGAGTGGTCATGATGAAATTGCTGATATGGCCAAGGCTGTTCTTGTCTTCCGCGACAATGCTGTTGCTGTTAAGAAACTGGAAGAAGAACGCAAGGAAGCCGAAAAGCGAAGTGAAGAGGAAAAGCGTCAGGCTATGGTCGAGCTTGCTGATCGCTTTGAGAGTGAAGTGAAGGGAATTGTTCAGACGGTATCGTCTGCGGCAACAGAGATGAGAAGTACTTCTGAGGGAATGCAATCTACCGCAGGAAATACGTCACAACAGGCTGTGGCTGTAACTTCTGCTTCAGAGCATGCAACAGGTAACGTACAAACTGTTGCGGCAGCGGCAGAAGAACTTTCAAGTTCAATCAATGAAATCAGTCGTCAGGTCAGTCAGTCAACAAGCATTGCAGGTGATGCTGTGGCAAGGGCACAAGACGCGAATAATCAGGTTTCTGGATTGTTGGACGCTTCAACCAAGATTGGTGAAGTTATTAAGTTGATTTCCGACATTGCAGAGCAAACTAATCTGCTTGCGTTGAATGCGACGATTGAGGCTGCTCGTGCCGGAGATGCCGGGAAAGGTTTTGCCGTTGTTGCCAGTGAAGTGAAAAGCCTGGCAACACAAACAGCTAAAGCGACAGACGAAATTGCACAACAGGTTACCGGCATCCAAGGAGCAACGGATACGGCGGCTGATTCAATTGGTAAAATCACAGGTACAATTGAGCAGATAAATGAGATTACGGCTTCCGTGGCTGCGGCTGTTGAAGAACAAGGGGCTGCAACGCTTGAGATCTCGCGTAATGTTCAAGAAGCTGCGACGGCAACAAGTGAAGTGTCGTCTACTATTTCGGATGTAACAAGTGGGGTAGAAGAAACCGGACGAGCTGCACAGGATGTGCTGAGTGCTGCGTCAGAACTGTCACGTCAATCCGAAATGCTTAATACACAAGTTGACGATTTTATTCATCAGATCCGAGAAGCTTAAAACCACTAACTTTTAACGATGGATTTAAAAGGGGTCTTGGCAAAGGTTAGGACTCCTTTTTATTTTCTGTTCTGAGGCTTGCGGCAAAACACTTTCTAAAGGCGTCAAGAACAGGAGAAGGATGTGTGCCTGCTCTGACAATTAATTCAAAAGTTGATTGATAACTTAACTTTTGAGGATTAAGCGCTTTCATATCCCCACTTTCGATCCATTTCTGAGCAAGATGATCAGGAAGATGGGCAAGGAAATGTCCAGAAAGTATCAGATAAACAAGCCCTTCCATTTGGTATGATAAGGCACCTGATCCTGTTGTTTTAATGTTTGAAGGATGTGGGCGACCTGCTGTGTAGCCGCGTTGAGCAATCTTGTAATCTGTTAAGTCTTGTGGTTTCAGCTTATCGGTATTTATGTGGAAAAGAGGATGCCTTGAGCCGCAGTACAGGATTTGATTTTCTGTAAAAAGCTGTTGGTAGTGAAGTCCGGGTAAGTGCTTGGGAAAAGCACCTATTGCAATATCTAGCCGTTGATCAAGTACTTCCCGCTCTAATAAATTTGGGGGAAGAATATTGATTGTAGCTTCAATTTTTCCTTCCAAATTGAATAACTCATGCAGACTTTGAGAGATCGAAGAGTTTGGATGAGTGATTAGGTTGTCAGTAATTCCCAAAGAAAGCTTGCCGCTAAGTTCTTGGCGAAGGTCGTGAATTTCATTGGTGAAACCATCAATTTGGTTAAAAAGAGTTTTTGCAGCACTATAAACGCGGTCCCCTTCTTTTGTTAAAGAAAAGCCTGTCCTTCCGCGTTGACATAGGCGCATGCCAAGCCGAGTTTCGAGATCTGACATTTGAATGCTGATTGTCGAGATGCTGATATTCAGTTCGGCCTGTGCCTGTGAGAAGCCGCCACAATCAGCCACAGTCAAGAATACACGGAGCTGGCGAAGGTCCAAATTGTCTAGTTTCATGCTTTGATATTTCTCAAAATAAACTTTGTTATTTTATAATTTCTTTAAGTTACTGCCAAGGTCACACTGTTGGCGAGTTTTATTTTGGGAGGCAGGAATGAGTAAGGTTACGGAACTACCGCCAGACGGAATGGATTTGCCGCGATTTAGTGGTATTGCAACTTTTATGAGATTGCCGCATGTCACCGACTTCACGGGGTATGATATTGGTATAATCGGTGTTCCTTGGGATGCGGGTGTTACCAATCGACCCGGAACACGTCATGGTCCACGTCAACTCAGAGATATGTCGAGCCTTATTCGCAGATACAACGGAGCAACCTGGGTTGCGCCTTTTGATGATTGTCGGATTGCGGACTTTGGGGATGTAAAAGTTAACCCTGTTGATCTCGATATGACAATGCAACGTGTCACGGACTATATGGTGAGTGTTCGTGAAGCTGGTGTTATGCCAATGGTGGCAGGTGGAGATCACATGATCTCGCTTCCGATACTTCGCGGACTTGTTGCTGATAGCGGACCTGTGGGTATGGTTCATTTTGATGCACATATGGATGTGAACGACAGTTATTTCGGTGGAAGTAAACTGACCCATGGCACACCTTTTCGTCGTGCAATAGAAGAGGGATTACTTGATCCCAAACGGGTTGTACAGGTTGGGATCCGTGGGTCGCGATATGACCGTTCGGATGAAGAGTATGCGAAAGACGTTGGTATACGAGTTATTACGATTGAAGAGTATTTTGATCTCGGAATTCAGGAAGTAATTAAGGAAATCCATCAGGTGGTTGGCGATCAAAGAACCTATGTGACCTTTGATATCGACGCGTTGGATCCTTGTTATGCGCCTGGTACGGGAACACCAGAAATCGGAGGCTACACACCCTTTGATGCACAGGTGATGATTAGATCCCTCGGTGATTTGAATTTGATCGGTGCGGATTTGGTTGAAGTTTCGCCTCCGTTTGATCAGTCAGGCGGAACTGCAATTGTTGGCGTCAATCTTATGTTTGAACTGATTTGCGTACTTTCGCAGGCACGATGTCGACAAAAGGCATGATTTTACTCTAGGCGTTGTATTTAATATCAGAGGGGCCTTAGGTTGAAACTTAAGGCTCCTTTGAGGCAAAAGCCAAGCGGAACTGTTTCATCAACATTCTGGTGAGTTGCCACCCCTGAAGCGTTTGCTGCTTGGTTGCTTCGCCGCAAGAATTTTTGTCCTGGGATGAGGCTTTTTTGTATGAAGCATCAATAGAAGATGTGTCGAAAGCATCCGGGTATCGAGCTTGTAGTGCATCGCTTAATGCTTTGTAGCCAACGCGCAACTGTTCTTCATATTCAGGTAAGAGATGGTTGCAAACAGCATTTGTTCCAGCCGCAACCGCGATAATATCAATTCTCTCTTCATCGAATTTTTTATCACTGACATTCAATTCAAAAGTTTGCCCTGTTAGCTGTTGTGTCAGATCTCGTGCTTTTTGCAGGGAGCGCTGAATGAAATCCTGCGATTTCTGATCACATTTGAATCGTTCATCTCTGGATGTCTGGTAGGCTGTGCCTCGGATCATATTAAGGACGGGCGCGTTGGTGAAAATTTTGTTGAGTGAGTAGTCCAGCATGTACTGTTGCCAGTAATATTCTCTGGTTTCTTCCGGGGAGAGAAGCAGGCATCTTTCTTCCAGAGCAAGGCCAGTCGCAATCTTACCGTATTCAGTGATCACTTCATTTGAATCGAGCTGTTTTTCCTGTTCAGCATAGCTTGTTGATGTCTGTGTAGTTACAACACAAAGAACAGTACAAACCGGGACAAGAGCTTTTTTGAGCAGAGTAACAGTGCTTTTCATTATCTTCCTATGAGGATCAACAGGGGGTTAGATATTGTCTAATCCCATAAGAGAACGTGAAAAATCTCTGGCTGTAAAGGGGCGTAAATCATCGGCTGTTTCACCAACCCCGATGGCGTGAACGGGTAACCCGAATTTTTCTGCCAAAGCGACCAGAATTCCTCCGCGTGCAGAGCCGTCCAATTTGGTGACGACCAAACCGGTTACATCAACGAGCTCTTTAAAAGTACCTACTTGAGAAACGGCATTTTGTCCTGTTGTCGCATCCAGAACCAAGACCACGTCATGGGGCGCATTTTCGTCCAGTTTTTTGATGACTCGAATGACCTTCTGGAGTTCAGACATCAGGTCAGATTTATTGTGTAAACGCCCGGCTGTATCAATGAGAAGAACGTCAGCATTTTCTGATCTTGCACGCTCAATAGCTTCGTAAGCAAGGCCCGCAGCATCAGCGCCAGTTTCTTTGGCAACAACAGAGCAGCCTGTCCGTTCACCCCAGATTTGAAGTTGTTCAATTGCTGCGGCCCTGAAGGTATCGCCCGCAGCGAGCATAACATTTAACCCTTGAGCTTTGTATTGTGTTGCAAGCTTACCAATTGTCGTGGTTTTTCCACTACCATTGACACCAACCATCAAAATAATATGAGGAGATTTGGATTTATCAACATCAAGTGGGAGTGCAACAGGCTCTAGTATTGTTGCGATGTCTGCAGCCAGAGCTTCTGAAACTTCTTGAGGTTCTACATCTTTATTAAACCGGGTTTTTGCCAGATTAGCTGTAAGCTTTGTTGCTGTTGCGACACCAAGGTCGGATGTGATCAGAAGTTCTTCCAGCTCTTCTATACTTTCATCGTCAAGCTTCTTCTTGGTAAATATCCCGCCAATACCTTCTCCCAGTTTAGAGGAGGAACGGCTAAGTCCAGCTTTCAGACGGGAAAACCAGCCACCTTTTTTCTTATCTTCACTCATTTGGGGTATCACTCATATTGTGGGTTTGATGACAGGTTATTGTGCTGATCTTTGTGTTCTGGCGGTATTTGCAGCGTCTGTTCCCAGGGGATAGGCAAGCAATTTTCCGTCGCGAATATCGGCAATGTACACAGGAACAACCTGCCCGGAAAGGTCTCCTTCAAGGGCGTCAACTTGCACAGGTGCATAGTGCTCTGTTCGTCCAAAACCATTCTTTTCGATAAGAACCTGCGCTGTGGTGCCTACTCTGTCTTGCATGAAAAGTTTTTCAGCTTTTTGGCCTGCATCACGCAAACGGGCAGCACGCTCTTTACGAAGATTTCCGGGAACTTGCGGCATTTTTGCTGCTGGGGTTCCTGGGCGTTCTGAATAGGGGAAAACATGTAGATAGGTTAATCCAAGCTCTTCGACCAGTCGATAGGTGTTTTCGAACATTTCATCGGTTTCAGTCGGAAAGCCGGCAATAATATCAGCACCAAAGACAACATCAGGTCGCAGTTCCCGGGCTTTGACCACCATGTTGATAACGTCTTGTCGTAAATGCCGTCGCTTCATTCGTTTGAGAACCATATCATCACCGGCCTGAAGAGAAATATGCAGATGAGGCATAATCCGCGGTTCTTCGCCGAATAACCGATAGGTATCTTCGTCAATCTCTACAGGGTCAAGAGAGGAAAGTCTTAAGCGTTTGAGCTCAGGTACTTGTGCCAACAATCTGCGTGTCATCTGGCCAAGAGTTGGTTTCCCGGGTAGGTCCAAGCCATAGTCGGTGATATCAACTCCGGTTAAGACGACTTCTTGCACACCATTGTTAACAAGGGTCCTCACTTGTTCTGTAATGGCGCCTATTGGGACAGAGCGATTGTTGCCGCGACCAAAGGGAATGATGCAGAAGGTGCAGCGATGGTTACAACCTTGTTGGATTTGAACAAACGCCCGTGTGTGTTCCTCAAATCCGTGAACGAGATGAGCTGCCGTTTCTTTGGCTTCCATAATATCATTAACGGAAACTTTGGCGTTCGGATCCAGATCAAAACTCTCGCGCTTCAGCTTTTCTTCGTTGCCCATCACATGATCGACCTCGGTCATGCTGGCGTAGAGATCCGGGTTAATCTGTGCGGCGCAGCCGGTAACAATGATTTTTGCGTCGGGGTTCGTACGACGAGCTTTGCGAATGCTTTGTCGGGCTTGCCGCTCAGCTTCAGTGGTGACAGCGCAAGTATTAAAGATAATTGTATCTGACAACCCAGCTTCGCGGGCATGCTGACGCATTACCTCGGACTCATAGGTATTAAGCCGGCAACCAAAAGTAACAATCTTTGGATCTGTCAGATTCTTTGTCATGTCGCTTTATGAACGATGATCGAAGCCTTGTCCAGCAACGGCTTTGCAAGTCAGCTATGTTCGGCAGAGGCTAGTTTATGTTATTGGAAATCTGATTTTGTGCGGCAAATATGCGCTGTTGAATATATTGCCAAATTTTGGGTGTTTCTTTCTCTCTGAAACATCGGCTCCAAGGATAGCCATGAAAATCAGAAATGCCACAATCTTCCGGAGTTTGGATTAACAATTTGATATTGTTCATCTCTTTCATGAAGTCGAGATCTTCTGGTGGGGCGATTGTGTCGCCCTTAAAGGAATAAACCAGACCTGGCTTTTCCGTTGCTTGCTCAACGGTAGATTTCCATATTTGGTAATAAGGTGCCAGGTTATCTGATTCCTTACTTTTCCCTGTATAGGCATAACCATATCCCGGAGCTGAAACGATGAACCCGTTAAATGAATCCGGAATATCCGCTGCCGCAACCAAGGTGGTTGAAGCTCCACCGGAATGTCCTAATAAGAATGTTCTGTCGGGTGTAATGCCGTGGCGTTTGAATTTCTCTAAAAGGAGCTCTATCTCAACGCTTCTCTTAAAGTAACGGGCTTCTCCAGGCGTTTTACCGCTTACTTGTTGAGAGCAGAGATAAAAAATAACGGTTTCTTTGTGTTCGCGAACAATTGCTCGGGCGTAGGACGGAATTAGTTCCGGGTAACACTTTTGTCCATGACCACCGTTACTTGTCCCATGATTATAGATAAAAAGAATCGTGTCTTCCGGATTGGGTATGCTTCGCTTCATCTGCTTTGCAAAGTCAGCATCACGAATGGGTGTAAAACTATCACCAACAGCAAAAGCACCATAAGGATCGTCTATTTTGTCTATTTTGGTCGTTTGACATGCCGTTATAAACATAAGTGATAGCGTAGTACAGAAAACGTATAGTCCTAATTTCATTATACTCTTCTTCATCTATATGACAGAATCAATGAAAGGATGAGCTTTTATTCGCTGCTTTTTTTAATATAATTCAAGATGAATTTGGTTTCACTTAGAGCGAAACATTTAGTCCATGGATAAGCATGAATTTCGTCTAACTCGCAGTTTGTATCATCTTTATTTAATAAGATTTTGTAGTCAATGTTACGCATGTTTTGCATGAACGCGATATCTTCAGGAGGGGAATATTTATCACCAGGGAAGGCATAGACAACTCCCCGGGATTTAGTGCCTCTTTGAATGATGGTTTTCCAATTATTATACAAGTTTCCGTAGTTTGAAGCTTGATTTGATCCTCCCAGATAGGCGTAGCCGTAACCAGGTGCTGTTATAATATAACTATTGAATTTTTCAGGTGTTCTTGAAGCAGCCATTAAGCTTGATGATGCGCCACCTGAGTGACCCATCAGAAATATATTATTCTTTAGGATTCCGAGTTTTTGAAATTTATCTGATACTTCAGCGATTTCGATGCCTCGTTTGTAATGTACTTGATTTACAATACTGTTTCTGGAATTTCCTCCAGATTCTTGTGAGCATAGATAATATGCAATGATATCTGAATCTTGTTTGGTTAATAGCCTGACATAAGCAGGTAGCCAGTCTGTGTGGCACCTTTGGTGGATACCTGAACTTATTGTGCCATGGTTGTAAATTAAGAGGGTCGTTTTGCTGAGATCTCTATTTTTGAAAACCTTAGTTGTATCAAGTTCGAAATCGTTCAGTGTTCCGCCGACAACTTGATCGCCATCGACATAAAATGCACCATGTGTTTCTTTTGATGATTTATTCGTCGTCTGGCATGCGGTGAGAGTAGCAAGGCATAGCGTAACAAGAAATAGATACTTCATTTAATTCCCCCCTAGTTTAGAGAGAAAATGTATGCCTTTAAAGTGAAGTGCAATGAGAAAATTTCAACATACTAAATTTTACAAACTCAATTAAAAGGTGTGAACACCTCCAATGTTTGCGTAACTATTTATAATCAATTGGAGATTTATAATAATTCAGGTGCTATGTGTCCTTCAAAGACTTTTGAAACAGGGCCTGTCATCAGGACAGTGTTGTCTTCCTGCCAGTGGATAAACAGAGGGCCACCATCAAGATCGACCTGTACTTTTTTGTCCGTTAGCCCTCGCCTTGATGCGGCTACAGCTGCTGCACAGGCACCTGAGCCGCAGGCTGAAGTAATGCCAACACCACGCTCAAAAACACGCAACCGGATGTGATTATCACCAACCAGGGAAGCAACGCTGATATTTGCCAGTTCAGGAAAGAGGGGGTGATGTTCTAGGCGGGGGCCCAAGGCTTCGAGCTCGATCGCTTCGGCATCTTCAACAAAGAACACGGCATGTGGATTGCCCATATTCACGCAAACAGGGTTCCGTAAGGGAGGAAGTTTTATGCCGGTGTTGAGGGTATCTCTTTCTTCCGAGAGGGGGATGTCCTTCCAGTCTAAAAGTGCGGGTCCCATATTGGCGGTAATTAGACCATTTTCTTCTTTACTGACCTTTAAGAACCCCGCCAAGGTTTCGACCGTAACTGTATCTTGGCCTGTTTCGTTCATTAGAATAGAGGCAATGCAACGGGTGGCATTACCGCAAGCACCAACTTCACTGCCGTCTGCATTTTTAATGCGCATAAAAGCATTGGCGTTGGGGTTTTGACTCTTTTCAATGATGATGAATTGATCGCAGCCAATGCCAAAACGACGATCTGCAATCAATCGTGATTGATCTTCCGTAGGTGTAAAGGCTTCTTCTCGGGCATCAATGACGACAAAATCATTACCAAGGCCATGCATTTTTACAAAGGATCTGCCGTTCATTACACGCTCTCTTATGCCGTCATTCTTGTGTTTTATGCCTCTGTGCGTATTGGCGAGGGCATTTGAATTGTTCATCAGTTATAAGATAGAGAGAAATCTGTCTATTTAAAAGTCTATAAGACCCCGTTGAGAGGGGGAAGATTCTATCAAGCAGACGATTTGCTTGTGTAGGTGACGCCCACCAGCAGCATGTCAACATTTATGCCGTCTCTAGCAAGGGGGAGGATAAGATCTTCCATATCAACGATTCCCTGTTTTGGTCCGACATAGGGAGTGTGAGGATAGATCGGTTGAGCCGTTTCAACAGCTTGTTTGCAGTTGTTCCATATCCTGCTAGGGGGCTTTTGGTGATCTAAGGTGCTCATCCATTGATTAGTGTGATCATTCTTAAGGTAAGCAGCGATATGTGTGCCAATTAATCTGTAGCGAAAGTCGAGTGGATCTTTCTGGACATCCAGTAGGACGAGGTGAGGGAGAAAATCCGCCATTTCAGCAGGATCGATATCATGCCTGGCGGGTAACTTTTCTAGAGATGCTTTGCTTAGCCAATAATCATAGAGCTTTCTGATTGGCTGTGTTTTTATCTGAAATTCTAACATGCCGAATCTTCGACTGAATCAGCTGTTTTTTTATTTGTGCTAGAGTATGAAATCCGCATTAGGGTATCAGAAGCCATTGTTTTTTTATTGTTTATTGCGGCTCATAATTAGCCGTGATGAGATAAATGACAACTGACGAGTGATTGTATTTCTTGCATGGATGACACTTGGCGACTCCAGTGAGATGAAAAACATAGCCTCTGATTGCGCTGAGTCGCTGAAAAAGCTTGACCTTCATGTGCGTTTTTTATAGGTTCCGCTCAAATATCTGCAAAAGTTAAGTGCATCAGCTCTAAGGAGCTCCGCCAGTCCGCGAGTATCGCGCACTGGCGTAAGTTGCGTTTGGCTTTTGTGATTACCGTTTTCAACCTTTTTGGTTGGATGTTTGAGAGAAAGAGGAACAAGTATGTTCGATAGCTTACAGGATCGTCTTGGATCAGTCTTTGACAAGCTGAAGCGCCGCGGTGCATTGAGTGAGGCTGATGTTACAGCTGCTCTGCGCGAAGTGCGTGTTGCTTTGCTTGAAGCTGATGTGGCGTTGCCTGTGGTCAAAGACTTTATCGAAAAGGTAAAGATTGACGCTGTCGGTCAGGATGTTCTGAAGTCCGTGACCCCCGGTCAGATGGTCGTCAAGATTGTCAATGATCATCTCAGCGAGATGTTGGGGGCAGATCACGTTGCCCTTAATCTACAGGTAACACCGCCAGCTGTTATTATGATGGTTGGTCTGCAAGGATCTGGTAAGACAACATCCACGGCTAAAATCTCTAAACGCCTGAACGAAAAAGAACGCAAGAAAGTCTTGATGGCTTCTCTTGATGTTCGTCGTCCTGCTGCGCAAGAACAGCTGGCTGTTCTTGGTGCGCAAATAGGCGTGAGAACCTTGAATGTCGTTCCTGGTGAGCAACCTGTCGCAATCGCCAAGCGTGCTGTACAAACCGGTGCGCTTGAAGGTTTCGATGTTGTTATGCTCGATACCGCTGGGCGCTTGGCTATCGACGAAGAGTTGATGGCCGAAGTCGTAAGTGTACGGGATGCAACAAAGCCAGCAGAAACTTTGCTGGTTGCTGATGCCATGACTGGTCAGGATGCGGTCAACGTTGCAGACACTTTTAATCAAAAGATTGGTCTGAGCGGTATCGTCATGACCCGTATGGATGGTGATGCCCGCGGTGGTGCGGCCCTGTCCATGCGTGCTGTAACTGGATGCCCGATCAAATTGATTGGTGTCGGTGAAAAGCTAGAAGAGTTAGAAGATTTCCATCCTTCCCGTGTTGCCTCTCGTATTCTGGGTATGGGCGATGTGGTTTCCTTGGTTGAAAAAGCTGCTGAATCCTTTGAAGAGGAAGAAGCCGCGAGACTTGCCGAGAAAATGAAGAAGGGCAAGTTTGATCTGAATGACTTGGCGTCTCAGCTTAAACAAATGCAAAAAATGGGTGGTATGTCGAGCCTGTTGAACATGCTTCCAGGTATGAATTCCGCCCAGATGAAGAAATTGAAAGATGCCAAGATCGACGACAAAATTATCAATCGTCAATTGGCCATCATTTCATCCATGACACCTCATGAACGTGAAAAACCGGAAGTTATTAAAGCAAAGCGGAGAACCCGTATTGCGAACGGTTCCGGGACATCGGTTCAGGATGTGAACAAGCTTCTAAAGCAACAGCAGGAAGCTGCCCGCATGATGAAGAAGGTCCAGAAAATGGGCAAGAAAGGCATGATGCGGGGTGGGTTGCAAAACCTGATGCCTCCTGGGATGGGTTTCCCTAAATAAGGGATGTCCACGAAAGAGTGCTTCTGAATAAATTGAGTATTATTAAGTTTAGTGTTTAACAAGAGGAACTGAAATGGCTGTAAAAATTCGCCTAGCCCGTGGCGGCGCCAAAAAGCGTCCATACTACCGTATCGTAGTTGCTGACGCTCGTGCTCCACGTGATGGTCGCTTCATCGAAAAGATTGGCGCCTATAACCCAATGGTACCAAAAGATCACCCAGAGCGTCTGATTCTGAATGAAGATCGCGCTAAATACTGGTTGTCTACTGGTGCTCAGCCTACAGATCGCGTTGCGCGTTTCCTAGGTAATCTTGGTCTTGCTGAAAAGCGTGCTGTTCCAGAACAGACCAAGAAAAACCAGATGAAAGCGAAAGCAAAAGAGCGTCTGGAAGAAAAGCGTATGGCTGCAGAAGCAGCTGCTGAAGAAGCTGCTGCAGCTTCTGAAGAAAGCGCAGCTGAGTAATTCGGCGAACTTAGGATTTCTTAGCTCATGGCTTCAAACCACGAAGATAGAATTTGTGTAGGTGTGATCGCTGGCGCGCACGGGGTGCGTGGTGGTGTGAAGGTTAAAAGCTACACTGAAGTTCCTGAAGACGTGGCGGCATTTGGACCGGTGACGGATGATGCGGGCAACCGTCTCAAAATTACCGTAACAGGCCAGGCCAAGGGTACTGTTCTTACGCGGATTGAGGGGGTGAAAGATCGTGATCGCGCCCAGGAAATGCGAGGAACAAAACTGTATGTTAACCGTGATCTTCTACCAAAACTGACAGAAGACGACGAATATTACTATTCCGATCTCGTTGGCCTTAAGGTCGAGAACACTCAGGGAGTGGTTCTTGGTACTGTAAAAGGTGTTTTCGATTTTGGCGCCGGGGATATTCTGGAATTTGTCAGTGAAAGTGGGCAATCGGAAATGGTCAGCTTTACGGAAAGCTCTGTGCCGGTTGTGGACCTCGAAGGGCAGCGTATCGTTGTTGATATGCCCGACGTTGTTCTGGGTCGGGAAGGCTAGGAATTAAAGATCTATGATCTTCTTTCCATGTCTTTCAAACCGGGTTGCATGACAGAATGTTGGATAGCGTGACAGCAAGCTGGAAAGCAACAGTACTTTCGCTCCATCCGGAAATGTTTCCGGGCTCTCTGGGATTATCCCTGGCGGGCAAGGCCCTTGAAAAAGGGATATGGGAGTTGGAAAAGGTGGACATTCGCGATTTTGCGTATGATAAACACCGTACTGTTGATGCTATCCCCTTTGGGGGCGGCGCTGGTTTGGTAATGCGTCCCGATGTCGTTGATGCAGCTTTGGACTCTGTGACTGGCAATGCTGGTCCGGTTATCTATCTCTCGCCGCGCGGACGGCTTTTGGACCAAAGTTTGGCCAAAGAGTTAGCGGCAGGACCTGGGGTAACTCTCTTGTGTGGGCGTTACGAAGGGATCGATCAGCGGGTCTTGGACGCGCGTGAAGTGATAGAGGTTTCGGTTGGTGATTACATCCTGTCCGGTGGTGAGCAGGCGGCATTAATCCTTATGGATGCTGTCATCAGGTTATTGCCGGGGGTTATGGGTAACAAGGAATCCGCAGACGAAGAATCGTTTGAAACTGGGTTGCTGGAATATCCGCTCTATACGCGACCTGCCGAATGGCAAGATCGCAAGGTGCCCGAGGTTCTTTCCTCTGGTCACCATGGAAAGATAAAGCAGTGGCGCCAGGAACAGGCGGAAAATATTACCAGGGAACGACGCCCGGATTTATGGGAAAAGTACCTGGATAAACGTAACGATACCAAACTGGGCCATTAGGTCCGTTGAAAAGTTAAACGGGTCATTGGCCCCAATAGAATGGTAGAGGATAGAAACATGAATGTAATCGAGAAGCTAGAAGCTGATCAGGTTGCCAAACTTACAGATGGCAAAAAAGTTACCGAGTTTGCTGCTGGTGATACCGTCCGCGTAAACGTTAAAGTTGTTGAGGGTACACGTGAGCGTATCCAGGCATTTGAAGGTGTATGTATCGCACGTAAAAATGCTGGTCTGAACTCTTCTTTCACAGTTCGTAAGATTTCTTACGGTGAAGGCGTTGAGCGTGTATTCCCACTTTACAGCCCACGTGTCGATTCAGTTGAATTGATCCGTCGCGGTGATGTGCGTCGTGCGAAGCTTTACTATCTACGTGGCCGTCGTGGTAAATCTGCACGTATCGCAGAAAAAACAACTGGTGCTGCTGGTAAAGCCGCTGCTGCGGATCGTGCTGATAAAGCTGCTGCTAAGGCAGCTGCTAAAAAGTAAGCGGTTCGACAGACTGTCGACGAAGAGCTTTCTCGTCGGTCAGAAGTTACAAAAATGGGTGCCAAGTGGCACCCATTTTTGTTGTTTAAATTATGATTTATGAAAAAGAAAAGTAGGTGATGCTACACCGTTGTTTATTTAACCGACTCTCATGATGTATTTGATTGATCAGATTTTGCTATCTGTCCATTAAAATCTTCTAAAGTTCCCTGTGATACCTGTGTATTTATTCGTTCGAGAATAGAAGTTTTTAATTGCGCGCTTGTTGATTTAAAGCCAAATGCTTTTGCTACGTCTCTTGCTAAATCATCAGCGGTCGCAGCAACATTTCGTGTAACTGACTCATGAATAGCTAAATCAACTTCATCAGGTGGTAAATATTGGGCTTTTCTAAGGGACGATGATTCCACATTTGTGCGATCACGGACCATAATGGATTTGTCATTATCAGACGTTAAGAAGTCTTCTCCTATAATTGTTTTATTCTTCTTTGCCAGAATAATTGCGTTTGTAACTAACTTTTTAATTCTTGCACCTGCTTTTTGAAGACCCCATGCTTTAGAAACTTTCCGTGCAATCTCATCTTTGTGAATAGGTTGTTCTATTTCCACAATCAATTTTACTAGCTCTGCCAGTTTATAAACAGGTACGAGATGTGGTTCATTATAACCATTAATCGGGTCTAATTTTGCCTCGACATAAGGAATACTTACTTTGGGTTCATCTGGGGAGAGTAATTCACGTTTGATAATAGATTCTTCTTGTTCCCGGATGACTTCTTCTTCTGCTTTTTGGTTATTTTCCTGAATTATTCGAGCTTTATCAATTGCCTGTAAAAGTTTTTGAAATTCTTGTTCTGGTCGTTGGAACCAATCTGTGCTCCATATACGGTGTAATAACCACCCCTTTGCCTCGAGTACATTTTGACGAAGTCTGTCGCGTTCTCGTGCCCATGCAGCACTGTGGTAAGTAGCACCATCACATTCGACACCTAGTAAATATACATCCATATTTTCAGGGTTTCTAATTGCCATATCAATGTAAAAGCCAGCTGATCCTACTTGAGGATCAACGGTATAACCTGCTGCACGAAGTTTATTCATAACAGCTTCTTCAAACAGGCTGTCAGGTTCTTTCCCACTTGGTTCAGGTACATCTGTTGTGCCCGTTCGAGCAAATTTTAAGTATGCATGTAAAGCTCTTCTACCAGCAGGAACGTTTGCAGTTCGCAATTCAATATCTTGATCTGTAATGGATGCAAAAATTTCGCAACGGCGTTTCGCGCGCGTGAATAACACATTTAGACGGCGTTCTCCTCCAAGACTATTTACAGGACCAAAGGATTGGGACATGTATCCATCTTTATCTTTCGCATAGCAGACTGAAATAAAAATCACGTCTCGTTCATCACCTTGAACATTTTCGAGATTTTTTACAAAGAAAGGCTCATGTCTTTCCTTGGAAAAAAAATACTCAACGTCTTGATTCTCTGCACGCAATAATTCAAGTTCACCTTCTATCATGTTCCGCTGAGCAGTAGATAATGTTACGACGCCTAGTGAGAGGCGGGGAGCTGTTTTTGCATGCTTTAAAACTGCTTTAGCGACCTCTTGAGCCTCAATTTTATTTGTTCTGGTTTTTCCTCGATCATAGATTCCGTCAACCTCTCTAAAAATTAATCCCTCACGGCCTGCAATTTGAGGGCTAGGAGGGAACTTTAGCTTGTTTTCATAGAATGTATCGTTTGAGACTTGGATGAGTGAGGGGTGCTTGGAGCGATAATGCCATTGAAGTGTCTTAGAAGTCATCCCCCTTGCGGCACAAAGAGTTAAAATACTCTCCATAGCACCGGCATGGACACCAGGCTGATCGACATTTTCCTCATCATTTTCATCTTCTTGTCCTATATCTCCTAATGTTCGAGCAAAGAAGCTCGTTGGAGGTAACTGTTTACTATCACCCACTACAATAGTAGAGCGACCACGGGCTATCGCACCAATACTGTCTTCTGGCCGAACCTGACTTGCTTCATCAATTAGTACTAAGTCGAAATTGATACGGCCAGGAGGTAGATATTGAGCTACTGAGATTGGACTCATCAAAAATACAGGCTTTATTTGTTGGAGCGCGTCGCCAGCGTCTTCAACCAATCTGCGTATTGAACGATGATTTCTTCGTTTTCCAGCCTCTCCTCTTATGATGCCCATTTGTCCTTGGGCCCCTGTAGGTATGCCTGCGGTATGTTTTGCTGCTATCTCGTGAGCAGTTGCACGAAAAAGCTCAAGTTCGAGGGTTTGAAATCTATTTATCAACTGAGTGCGGTCATCTCCGTCAATGTCAAGCAGAGCAGAGTTCTTGTCAATCATGAGCTTCCAAAGTGCTTCTGCTCGAGCATAACGATAGTCGTTTACAGCATCTGTTGTTGTGAGGTCTCCGCAAGATAAACTTTCCACAAAATCAGATAAGCCGACTTCTCGACAATGTTCTTCTTCTGCACGAAGTAAAAACCATTCATCCAGACGTTCGAAATTGGCCTGCCAGTTAGAGAGTTTCTCGTTTATTTCTCTAATGGCTACGCTTCCGTTATTTGAAAAAGCTTGTGTTAGATCTAAATCAAGCATAGTGCATATTTCTAACCAGCATTTCTCAAATGCTTGGATAGCTTTGTTTAACTCACTTGACAGTTCGTTCAGTCTTACGCTGTTTGGGCAATTATTCAGGACTTCCATGAGATCAGAATGAGTTGCTAATTTTGGCTTATGCTCCTGATACCATTCAATTACTGCTTGGGGGGCGGAGGTCTCAGTTAATCGGCCACGCCATAAATCGTTAAAGAAGGCTTTTGCTTGAGTTTCCTCTTTTTCAAGCCTTTTGAATGCATTTTGGTATTCGATGAACTTATCAATCTGAGCTAGGCGGTCTTCGTGTTTTTTTGCAGGATCTTCTGTTGAATATGAATTCAGCAAAGCAATTGATTTCTTAAATTCACCATTAAAAAAACGAAAAAGACTTTTGCCATAAGTTGCAATTAACTGCCTTGCTTCACTCCAATCTTGATCTAATGCTATTTCTTTTACCGAGATAATCGCTGCATCATATTTAGCGCGTAAGTTGTTGGCTGCGGACAACAGTTCTAACGCTCGGGCTGTATTTTCTCGGATGGATGCAGAAGAAAGAATATTACTGGCTCCATCCGGCATGGTTTCTAAGATAGTTAACCACTCGATAAGGCTTTTGGCTGTTTCTATCGAAGCTTCATCATCGAATTTCACAACTCTATTCGCCTGAACGAAGCTTTCCTCTAAGCGTGCCGAAAATTTAACCAAGTCTTGAATTTTTGGTTTTAACCGATCAACGTCCATTGGGGTTAGTCGGTTTCTTACTCCCCTCCAGTCATGCTGATTTGAAGGTCCTGTTGAAGAAATCCTGTCACAAAGTTTTTGGAGAGCAGCTAGAGCAGTATTGTGTTGTTCTGGTCCTGATAAAAGCTTGTCACCCACTTTGAACTCAGAAGGTTCCAAGCCTTCTTCTCGCAACCAGACTAGTTCAGAGAGTACTCTGAAAGGGGTTTCTCTAACTTCATCCATTGGTGAATGTAGTAACTTTGATATTTCGTTTAGTTTGTCCCGAACTATTTTTGTTTGAGTAGCTGTATCTTCAGCACCACCAGAGACCTGTCCTAACTCCAGTGTTCGTTTGATTTCTTCTATAACCGCTTTTTTATTTGCTTTTCTGGAATGTAACTCCAAACATAACGGACCCAACCCTGTCTCTTGGAGACGATGATATACGACGTCCAGAGCAGCCATTTTTTCAGCAACAAAAAGTACGCTCTTACCTTTCCGAGTTGCCGCAGCTATAACATTTGCAATTGATTGCGATTTCCCTGTTCCAGGAGGACCTTGGACTACAAGGTTATTCCCTTCTGCTGCCAATTTAATGACTTCAGCTTGAGAGGAATCTGCATCTTTTACATGGCCGAGATCTTGCGGGGCTAAAATATCATCTAAGTTCTGATTTTCAAAAATATTTAGGGCTTTTTCTCCGAACCCATCTACAAGAAGACTGCTTATCAAGTTATTCTTTGTGATATCTGCGTCACTAGGCCATTCCGAAGCGTCTAGGTCCCGATATAACAGGAACTTTGAAAAAGAGTAGAAGCCGAGTAGTATACGGTCAGGTTCAACAGACCATTGATCTTTCTGAGTTATTGCCTTGGATACCAGTGAGAAATAATCAGATGGAGTCCAATCTTCATTTGCTGGGAAATCTGGTAGGCTAATATCGAAATCTTCATTCAGTTTGGCGCGTAGTGAGAGGTTCACTTCGATATCTTCGTCACGTTTCTTCAGCTTGAAACGGCTACGAACCTGATCTCTTTGAAGAGAGATGGGAAGTAGAATGAGTGGTGCAAATCGTTCAATATCAGAAGATCTTGAGTCGAACCATTTGAGAAACCCAATTCCTAAAAAAAGTATATTTACGCCTTGTTCTTCTTCGAACAAGTTTGAATCTCTACTAAGTGCAATAAGTCTTTTTTGTAATGTTTCTTTGTAAAGCCGTGTTTGAAGTTTGGTATCTATATGCCGTGCAGCTAAGCCAGTTTTATCTTTGATGATTTCTTCTTCAGGAGGAATGTATACAGGTTGACTATCGTCATTCTGCTGTTGAGTTTTCTCATTTTTTTCATCTGGATTGGAGAGGAAAGTAAAAGATTTGCCTTCGGTCCAAAGTAATCGGAAGATTTCATCTGAAAGTTCATCTACAATTTCAAGAGCATTTGCTCGCGCGTTTTTAAAAGGTGCACTAATCAGTCTGTTGCGGGTTCCCACATCTAGTAGATTTTGACGCAGTTTTTCGAGTGCAGCTCGTGTATTTAGATTGGAATACTCTAGGAATTCCGAATCTGAATTGGAGGTATTATTCTCCTCCTCTAAAGTGGTTTTCATAATCCCCCCCCCTCATGATTTTAGTATGTTTACTCTTGCCTGCATAAGTTAATTTTTAATTTATATATGCAACTAAAAATAATCAATAACTTCAGGGGGTAACCTTCTGGGCTTGTTTACGAATGTTTCGGTTTTTTATGGAGTTGGAGATTTTACCAGGGAATTAATAGTTTATTTAGGATCCCGTTGATGCCGTGGCTACGACGGGAACTGAGTTTAGGTCCCAGTCATAGGTATGGTTTTCTATGGATCTAATTTTCATCAACTCTTTCTGGCGTTCTTTGGATGCATAGGTGCGCAGGTGGTCCAGTACAGATGCATCGCTACCGCCAAAGTCCTCTTTGAACCAGACATAGATACTGGAAACAACCGCTTCGTTATTCTCGCCGATGTTTACGGCACGTGGATGATCAATGAAGCGTCGGGCTGCAGCCGTTAGTTGGGTGTCGTATTCTTCGGCGGTGATAACCTTTTTGGGGAGATCAGGACAGCCAAGAGATGCACAGTTCAGTACATAGTGAATACGAGGATCTTTCCAGCCTGGACGCAGAATGCCATGTTCAATATCATTCAGAGAAATTTTCTCGCCTTCTATGCGGAGAATCTTTTTTCCCCAAGGGCCGGATGCAAATAGCCCGGGGGAAATATTGATATCCCGGATACTTTCAACGGGCATGTGTTGCAGAATTAGATTTACGGTTGCTGCATTATAGAGGTTAACCCAATAGGCAAGTTGTTGGTCTCTGTTAAGAGTACTGACTTTGACGCTTTGCAGGTATTTCAAATGTTCTTTGAGGGCCAGTTGGTCATTAAAGCTAACTCTGTGATAGGCAATCCGCGCGATACCGTCATAGTTTTCTTCGCGGTATTTCTGGATGAAGACGTTCCATTCATTTTGATTGACCGCTTCTGTGCTCTCTGCACTAAAATCAGCCCAGCGAGGGATAAGGCTGGAACTCGGGGCAAAAAGCGACTCGAAGGGGCTGAAGCCACTGGTGAACACCAGTATTGTCAGGGCCAGGGGCACAGCCAGTTGCCTGGAGAATCTCTGTGTAAAACTGGCCATATAAATGAACTCCCATTTTTTGCCTAAAAGCCTAAGTGTAAACTTGGTTTGAAAACACACTGTCATGAACTTATGTACTTATTATGGGCAGACTGAGGCCATTTGGTGAGTGTTCGTCCAGTAACAATCCTGTGGCATAAATGGTCAATGATCGTGAGAATATCGGGTAATTATATGTTCTTGCTCCAATTTTTCCTCACAGAGAACTCACTTTTCCCGTGAGGGGAATAGGGCATAAAAACAGCAATTTTTTGAAAGTTGAACAATTTCGTTCTGTATAAAGTATGTGATTTGCAGTCCAAAAGTGAAATTTTCTTATAGAATCGTCATAAAAACAGATTCAATCGTTCTAAAGGACTTTTCGCCGCACTGCGGAAGCGCTATGCTCCGCGCGAAACTAGTAAGAAGACTGCTTGGCCGCTGTTAGAGGTTCAGCCTCGTTGACAGAACCTGTTTAGGCGGGAATGGCCGCCCAAAAAATACGCAGTTAAATATACGAGGACGATGTTAGGATGAGTAACCCGCGTACCCTTTTCGAAAAGATTTGGGATAGCCATCTGGTTGACCGTCAAGAAGACGGCACCTGTTTGCTTTATATTGATCGCCATCTGGTACACGAAGTCACAAGCCCGCAGGCGTTTGAAGGACTTCGTATGGCTGGCCGTAAAGTCCGCTGCCCGGAAAACACACTTGCTGTTCCCGACCACAACGTACCGACGTCTGGTCGTGCACAGGGAATCGCTGACGAAGAAAGCCGCATTCAGGTTGAAACGCTTTCCAGTAACTGTGAAGAGTTTGGCGTGCAGCTTTTTGGTATGGATGATGTTCGTCAGGGCGTTGTACACATCATCGGCCCAGAGCAGGGCTTTACCCTACCGGGAATGACGATTGTTTGTGGTGATAGCCACACGGCGACGCACGGTGCATTCGGCTCTCTTGCCTTTGGTATCGGAACTTCCGAAGTTGAGCATGTTCTGGCGACGCAAACACTGATCCAGAAGCCTGCTAAGACAATGCGTATCACTGTTGAAGGTGATTTGCTTCCGGGCGTTACCGCGAAGGACATGGTGTTGCACATCATTGGTGTTCTTGGTACTGCGGGTGGCACAGGTTATGTGATCGAGTATGCTGGTGAAGCTATGCGTAAGCTTTCTATGGAAGGCCGTATGACGATCTGTAACATGTCAATCGAGGCTGGCGCCCGTGCGGGTCTGATTGCCCCTGATGAAACAACATTCGAATATATCAAAGGTCGCCCGATGGCCCCGAAAGCGGGTAACTGGGAACAGGCTGTTGAATATTGGAAAACGCTACCTTCTGACGAAGGCGCGACCTATGACAAGGAAGTTATCATCAAGGCCGCAGATATTGAACCTCAGGTTACCTGGGGCACATCGCCGGAAGACGTTGTTGGCATTTCAGCTGTTGTTCCTGCGCCATCTGATGGACGTGATGAAAACAAAAAATCTGCAATTGAGCGGTCCCTTGAGTATATGGATCTCAAAGCTGGTCAGGCGATCAAGGATATTGCCATTGATAAAGTCTTTATCGGGTCTTGTACCAATGGTCGTATCGAAGACTTACGCGAAGTGGCACGTATCGCAAAAGGCCGTAAGGTTTCCGACAGTGTTTATGCCATGATTGTTCCCGGATCTGGTCTGGTTAAAATTCAGGCGGAAGAAGAAGGTCTGGATGCGATCTTTACTGAAGCTGGTTTTGACTGGCGTGAACCCGGTTGTTCCATGTGTTTGGCGATGAATGCTGACCGTCTGTCACCAGGCGAACGTTGTGCGTCCACATCAAACCGTAACTTCGAAGGCCGTCAGGGCCGGGGCGGTCGTACGCATCTGGTAAGCCCGGCAATGGCGGCTGTTGCTGCGATCGCTGGTCATTTCGACGATGTTCGTAAATACGATTAAGCAAAGGATTACAGAGAATGGATAAGTTTACATCACTCACCTCTGTGGCGGCTCCCTTGCCATTGGTGAACATCGACACGGATATGATTATTCCAAAGCAGTTTTTGAAAACTGTGAAGCGCACAGGCCTGAAAGCCGGTTTGTTCTATGAGCTACGTACGGATGAAGACGGCAATCCCGTTGATTTCGTTCTGGATGAGCCTGCCTATAAAGAGGCGCAAATTCTGGTGACTGGCGACAACTTCGGCTGTGGTTCGTCCCGTGAACACGCACCGTGGGCACTGTTGGATCAGGGTATTCGCTGCGTTATCGCGCCAAGCTTTGCGGATATTTTCTATAATAACTGTTTCAAGAACGGTATCCTGCCAATCGCTTTGCCACAGGAAGATGTGGACAAGCTAATGGATGATGCCAAACGCGGTTCCAATGCTGTTGTTTCTGTTGATTTGGAAACGCAGGAAATCAAAGGCCCGGATGGCGGCACAATCAGCTTTGAAGTTGATGCCCATCGCAAACATTGTTTGCTGAACGGTCTGGATGATATTGGCCTGACTTTTGAAAAGTCTGCGCATATTGATACGTTCGAGAACAAGCGTAAAGCGACGCAACCTTGGCTGTAAGAATTTGATGAGGGTCGGTTATGACCCTCATTTTTTTGTGAAGAGGCCCTGGGGTATTATTGAGATTACCTCAAGAGCCTGTGGTTATAGAAAGACTGGCAATCGCCAGTCTTCTCTTTGTAAAAATTCGGAAGAAGAAACATGGCATCTAATAAAAATCTATTGATTCTCCCCGGGGATGGAATCGGTCCTGAAGTTATGCGCGAAGTACGTCGCGTTGTGGATTGGATGGACAAGCGTCGCGCAGTGACCTTTGATATCGACGAAGATCTGGTCGGTGGCTCTGCGATTGACAAACACGGTGTTCCTCTGGCTGACGAAACAATGGACAAGGCAATGGAAGCCGATGCCGTGTTACTTGGTGCTGTGGGTGGTCCACAGTGGGATAATCTTGATTTTTCTATTAAGCCAGAGCGTGGTCTTTTACGTCTTCGTAAGGAAATGGAACTCTTTGCCAACCTGCGCCCGGCACTTTGTTTTGATGCTTTGGTTGATTCTTCATCCCTGAAGCCAGAACTGGTTTCAGGTCTGGATATCATGATTGTACGCGAACTTACTGGTGGTGTTTACTTTGGCGAACCACGGGGTATCGAAGATCTAGGCAATGGTGAGCGTCGCGGTATCAACACGCAGGTTTACACAACATCTGAGATTCGCCGTGTTGCAGAGGTTGCTTTCGATCTCGCGCGCAAACGCGACAGCCGGGTTTGTTCAGTTGAAAAAGCCAATGTGATGGAATCTGGCCTGTTATGGCGTGAAGAAGTAACCAAGCTACATGGTGAAGGTTTTGACGATGTTGAACTGTCTCACATGTATGCTGATAACTGTTCTATGCAGTTGGTGCGCACACCAAAACAGTTCGATGTTATTCTGACCGATAACCTTTTTGGTGACATGCTTTCTGATACTGCGGCAATGTTGACCGGATCTCTTGGTATGTTGCCATCCGCATCTTTGGGTGCGACCGATGAAACCGGACGTCGCAAAGCAATGTACGAGCCTGTACACGGTTCAGCACCGGATATTGCTGGTGAAAACAAAGCCAACCCATTGGCAACTATTCTCTCTTTTGCCATGAACCTGCGTTATTCTTTCGATATGGGGGATGAAGCCGATCTGATCGAAAATGCTGTGAACAAGGTTCTAGCATCGGGTAAGCGTACTGGCGACATTATGGCTGCTGGCTGTGAAATCGTTTCAACCGAAGGTATGGGCGATGCTCTCCTTCGCGCTTTGGACGAACAGGCTGCTTAAGTTAATCGGGTGTGAATTTGTTTGAGGGGTTTCTGGTTGTACAAACAAGAGAATCCAAAATTTCATTGTTGACCGATGAGATAAAGCTGATTACGTTTACGCCCGAGTTAAATCCCGAGTGGAATAGAGTTTATGTTTAATAACGTTGCACATATGGCCCCGCGCGCTGCACACACTTCGAAGTCTCTTCGTCGTGCGTTCGCTGCTGCGCGTCCAGTTGTAACAACTACATGGACCATGATTACCACCACGCCTGTCAAAACCATGAAGGTTAAGATGGGCGGCAGTAGGTAAACCCTCTCGGGAATAAAGGCTAATAAAAGGGCCGTCCCATTGAGGGGCGGCCCTTTTTCTTTAGGGCTTCTGTTGCCACTTTTGAAGTGGTGAGGATGAGAAGGTTTTTGTAACGGTCCTTTGGACCAGTAAATGAAAGAGCATAGGCTAAAGCCATGGGTCACAAGATTGCAGTAATGGGCGCAACAGGCGCCGTAGGTCGTGAAGTTCTAACAACTTTGTCTGAGCGTGGGTTTGATATTAATGATATCACTGTGCTTGCTTCCAGCCGTTCAGCGGGTACCCAGGTTTCTTTTGGTGAAGAGGGTGAGCTGACAGTTCAAAACCTTGCTAATTTTGATTTCAACGGTATCGACATTGTGCTGTCATCACCTGGCGGCGCGGTCTCTGCGGAATATTCACCAAAAGCTGCTGCGGCTGGCGCTGTTGTTATCGACAATACATCCCACTTCCGTATGGATCCGGATGTGCCTTTGATCGTGCCGGAAGTTAATCCGGAAGCTTTGGCTGGCTATAAAAAACGCAATATCATCGCCAACCCGAACTGCTCTACCATTCAGATGGTTCACGTTCTAAAGCCGTTGCATGAACTTGGGTTGATCAAGCGCGTTGTTGTTTCAACTTATCAGGCAGTATCTGGTTCTGGTAAGGATGCCATGGATGAGCTGTTTAACCAGACACGTGGCATCTTTGTGAATGATCCAATCAAGAAAGAATGCTTCACGAAGCAGATTGCTTTTAACGTCATTCCACATATCGATACCTTCATGGAAGATGGGTACACTAAAGAAGAGTGGAAGATGATGGTCGAGACCAAGAAGATTCTCGATTCAAAAATCAAAGTGACTGCAACTTGTGTGCGTGTCCCTGTTTTCATCGGTCATTCTGAAGCTGTTTCCATTGAGTTTGAAAAAGAAGTAACCGTCGAGCAGGCTCGTGAAGCACTGAAAGATACACCAGGTATTACTGTTATCGATTATCGTCAGGACGAAGGTTATGTGACACCGCATGAAGCCCAGGGCGAAGATGCTACTTTTGTAAGCCGTATCCGTGTTGATCCAACCGTTGATAATGGTCTGAGTTTGTGGGTTGTTGCTGACAACCTACGTAAGGGCGCGGCCCTTAACGCAGTTCAAATTGCTGAACTGCTTATTAAGGATCATCTCAGCTAAGCTGAGGTATTTCTTAATACCTCCTCTGTCGTACTTGCCGGGCTTGGAAATTTATTTCCAAGCCCTTTTTTTTATGATTACTGGTGCTTGGAAATTTATTTCCAAGCCCTTTTTTTATGATTACTGGTGCCGGAAATTCGTTTTCGGATTTTCTTATCGTTCCTTGGGAGGGGTGAAAGTTCATCATAAGGCTTGACTATTTTTAGACTAACGTACAAATTTAGACTATAGTCTAAAAATAGAGTAGCGCTTATGATCAAAACATCTCGCCCTAAATCCCGTGATTTAATTATGGATGCTATGGAAAGCATCTTGAATCAGGATAGTTTCGAGGTCGCTACGGTTGATGCGGTTATTGAAAGGTCCGGTGTTGCCCGAGGAACCTTTTATTATAATTTCCCAAGTAAGAATGCAGTTATCCATGCCCTGGCTCGTCGCGCCGCGCAGCCAATGGTGCTACGTGCGAGAGAACGATTATCAAATGATGCGCCACTTTCAGAGATTTTGACGGATATTGCACAGGGAATTACAGACTGGAACCAGCAACATCCAAAGTTAGGGCGAGCGGTTTTAAGTAGTACCTATGATGAACGTGGTGTGCCCGCGCCATCCGATCCCAATAGTCCGGAATCTTTTCGCAATTTCCTTTCTGAAGTTTTTTTGATGAGCCAGCAAAGGGGTGAAATTCGCGAAGATATTCCGGCCATGAATTTGTCGTTGATGTTCACTGGCATGCTTTATCAAGGGCTGTTTATGTGGTTTGTGCGGCCTGAGGCCGCAAATCTTTCTCTGTGGGCTGAACAGTCAACATCGCTTTTTCTTGAGGGGGTTAAGTTATGAGTCGTTTTATTCTGTCGATAGAAGAGGCCTTTGACCGTGGAGCTGATAGTGTTGGAGGCAAAAGCTGGGGGCTAGCAAGGCTTGACCGCTATGGGTTTAAAATTCCCAAAACACTGGCATTGACGAATGCGCTTTATCTTGAGGTGATTGAGGCAGCTTTGCCGGAAAGCTTGCTAAAGGATTTGAAATCGCAGCCGGATGATCTCTCTTTAATTGAGAAAACACATGAACTTCTTCTTACATCAGAGTTGCCGAAAACATTTATTTCAGAGCTAGAGGCAAGCCTTTCCGCACATGAGTTGCAGAACGCTGATCTTGCCGTGCGCTCGTCTGCTGTTGGAGAAGATGGTGCTTCTGCATCCTTTGCTGGACAGCATCAATCAGTTCTTTCCGTTACAGGAACTGATGAATTGATTTTGGCCGTTAAACAGTGCTTTGCGTCTTTGTGGACGCCTTCGGCAGTGGCTTACCGTCAGCATATGGGGTTTGATATTCTTGGTGTTTCCATGGCCATTACTCTCTGTGAAATGGTTGGCGGAAAGGAACACTCGAAAGCGCCAATCAAAGCGGGTGTCGCTTTTACTGCCGATCCGGTTACTGGACGGCGCGATATCATGGTTGTCGAGGCTGTCACGGGATTGGCTGATGCATTGGTTAATGGCCAGGTACAGGGATATCGCTATGAAATATTTCGGAACGATTTGAGTGCCTCTCCTGTTGAAAATGGTCCTTTAAACAATGGCCAATTAGAATTCCTGGCTAATCAACTTTCGCGTCTTCACTGGACCTTGGGGGATGGTGATACCGCGTACGATACAGAGTGGGTTTTTGAGGGTGATGATTTGTATTTTGTGCAGGCGCGTCCTGTCACAGTCCTCCCGCATCTAACACTTCCGAAGCTTGTGTCTGACCCCGTTATCTGGAGCAATGCCAACTTTAAGGAGGTCCTTGCTGAAATCCCCTGTCCGATGAGCTGGAGCGTTATTGAATCAGCGATCCCTGAAATGTTGCACATGATCCCGAATTGCACGGGATACCAGACCCCAAAAGGACTTCATACCATCAAGCGTATTAAGGGGCGGTGTTATGCCAATCTGTCTGAATTGCAATGGCTTTGGTATGATGGGTATGGTCAAAGTCCAGATGATTCCAATAAAAATCTTGGTGGCCATCAACCTGCTATCGCTTTACCAGAACAGGAAAGTTTGTTTGTAAAATTAAAGCGTATCTGGCGTGGAATCAGGGTTATGTTGCTCATAAGTGGTGCGGATAAGAAGCTGGAAAACGCGAGTGCGGCCATTTTTGCAAGAGTTCGATCTTTCCGTAAACACGATTTGACGGAATGGAACGAAGAGGAGTTGACCGATAGCCTGTGGCGCTGGATGGCAGACACAGAAGCCTTTATGCCAGATTTCGCAAAGGGCGCCAACTATTGCGGTATTAAGCTTTTTCTCTTTGAACAACAGGTTCGTAAACTGAAATCTGAAGCATATCAGAAGCTTGCCTATGCTCTCTTGAGCGGGGGCGGGCAGATGGATAGTGCTGAACATGCTATTTCTCTGCGTACAATTTCTGAGGTGGCAAGGAATGACCCCAAGGCGAAGGATATACTCGAAAGCAAGGATTTGCCTGTCGAGGTTGGTGATAGTGCTTTTGAAACCGCTTTGCGGGATTACCTGGATCTTTATGGGCACCGTGGCGTCGGAGAGTTGGACATGCGCTATCCGCGTTGGAGCGAAGCGCCCCGTTTTTTGTTTGAGCAAATTAAATTCCTTATGAATCAGGAAAAAGAGCCTTCGGGTCGATCTGCTGTTGATCATGATCTCAAGCAGATGTTGGATGCTTTACCTGTGCGGCAACGCAAGGCATTGATTGCCGCTGCGGAACAGGCCCGTGCGGGTATGGCGTTGCGAGAGCGCGTCAAATCAGCGATTGTTGCCCTAATGGAGCCAGCTCGAAGATTGGTTATGGAAAAGGGGCGACGTATGGCTTTGGAGGGGCGTATTCAAGCCGCTGATGATTTGTGCTGGATTACTTTTCAGGAGTTTTCGGCCCTGGTCGAAGGAACATGGAGTGGAAAAGGACTCTGTGAGTTGATTGAGTCGAGAAACCTGAAGCATGATCAATGGGCTAAGGAAACCGTTGCAAATGTTTATACTGAAGAACCTGGACAAAAGCCTGTTCAACAGATTGTTGAGCGATTGACCGGAACTGAATTATTGGGGTTTGGGGCATTCCCCGGCCAGTATCAAGGTACCGCCAGAGTGCTGACGTCTCCCGATAAAGAACAAGGCATGATGCAAGGCGATATTATGGTTGCTCCCTTTACAGATCCATCCTGGACGCCGCTTTTCTTAAGGGCTGGCGCACTTGTTATGGAAATAGGAGGGGCTATGTCTCATGGTGTTATTGTTGCGCGTGAACTTGGGTTGCCGACTGTGGTTAACATTCCCGGTGCTCTGGAGTGGGTTGAAGATGGCGAGTTTTTAGAAGTTGATGGAAGTTTAGGGCGCATAACTAAAAAGGCAGCGTAGATCTGTCTGACATTGATGCAGACATGAAACCCGACACTCAGGACTCATAGCTTGGTCAAGAGGGGCCAAAGTGCTGCAGGTACTCTGTTGTTGTAATGCCGAGGTTGCGGTGAAAGCTTCTGCGCATTTTCTGAAGATCACCAAAGCCGCATAGACTCGCGACCTGTTTCATTGAAACACCTTTGGTAAGAAGGATTCTGGCCTGATTAAGGCGGGTCAGTTCGACGAACTGAACAGGGGATGAGCCAAGAGCTTGATTGAAGCGGCGGTCAAGGGTGCGCGGTGTCATGTTCGCCTCTTTGGAGAGTTCGGATAATGTCCAGTTTCGGCTGAGGTCAGAGCTAATTTTATCAACAAGTTGTAGAAGTTTCGGCTCAAGGCGTTTTTGAGCTTCGAGAAGGTCAGAAAACTGTTTCTGTCCACCATTTCTGCGGAGATAAACAACGAGTTCTTGAGCAACATTGAGTGAGTTTGAGGTGCCGTGATCTTCCTCGATAATTGCCATTGCCAGATCAATGCCTGTTGAAACACCTGCGGATGTATAAATCTGATCTGATTTTGTATAGATGGTGTTGAGTTGCCAGTTCACTTTGGGAAAGCGTTCTTTTGCCATCTGTTCGCGAGACCAATGGGTTGTGGCTTCCCGCCCATCCAAAACGCCTGAAGCCGCCAGAATAAGAGCGCCGGAACAGATTGAAATTAATCGACGATCTTTGTGATCGGTGTGGAAAATCGTTAGCGTATTACGTAGGGTTTCATTCTCAAGAAGCAGGTCAACACCACCACCCCCAGGGATTAACAGATCTGAACACGGATTTAAGTCTGTGATTTTTCCGTGGGGGATAATTTCCATCCCGCAGGAGGTGCGAATGGAATTACCATCAAGCGTGAGAAAACGGTGTGTGTAGAGTGCTGTGTTATTGGCATTCTTTTCTGGGGGTAAGGCGCTATGAAAAGCTTGCACGGGGCCGCTTATATCTAGAAGATTTGCGTTATCAAAAATCAGAACGCCGATTTCACGGCTCGTTTTCTGCGCTCTCAGTGGTTTTTTCGGTCTCAATGTCTTCTTTGGTCTCAATGCTGTGCTCCTGTTTCAATCTGGCCAGTATTGTCTGTGTTTCATGATTTGGCAATATTTGATGGTTAAATATCATTTTTGACAACAGGTGTTTGAGTTAGAGTAGAGCTTATCCATGAGAAGATTTATGATGAACCCAGAGCAGGATTAGTATGAATACCACCAATAGTACGAGCGATAGCGGGAATATGCCGGAACAAACACAGCGATTGAATTTTTCATTGATTCTGCTTGGGAATGCGGTTCTTGGAACGCCAATGCCCATGTTGATTATTTTGGGCGGGTTGGCCGGGGCTATGTTGGCACCTTCCAGTGAGTTCGCAATCCTGCCGGTTTCGGTGCAGATGATGGCTGGCATGCTAACGGCGGCCCCAATGTCTGTTTTCATGGGCAAGTATGGCCGTAAACTCGGTTTCCTACTCGGTGCAACAATTGCTGCATTAGGTGGGGCCTTGGGTCTCTATAGCCTTTTTTATGAAAATTTCTATACCTTGTGTTTGGCTCATGCTTCTATGGGAAGTGCACTGGTTTGCTTTGGGTACTTCAGGTTCGCAGCAGCTGAAGTTGTTTCTGAATCATGGCGTCCGAAAGCGATTTCTTTCACTCTGGGGTCTGGGCTGGTTGCCGCGTTGGTTGGGCCAGAGGTTTTTATCTACAGCAAAGATTTTTTCTCGCCAATCCCTTTTGCTGGTGCCTATGGGGCGATCACTGTGTTGTCTGTTATCGGGTGTCTCCCGATCCTTGCGTTGCGATTGCGAGAAACAAATAATTCTGGCCAATTGAGTGGAGATGAGAAAACCGCATCGGTTGGCGAAATAGTGCGGCGTCCGGCTGTCTTTACCGCTATTCTTTGCGCCGCAATCTCTTTCGGTGTCATGGTTCTGTTAATGGCACCGACACCCCTTGCCATGGTCGGGTGTGGCTTTACTGATGTACAGGCTGGGGATGTAATCCGCTGGCATGTCATTGCTATGTTTGCGCCGAGTTTCTTTACCGGAAGTCTCATTTCCCGGTTTGGTTCCAGTAAGATTATTTCCTGTGGCCTGTTGATGCTTTGTCTGTCGTCTGCAATTGCGATAGCAGGCATTGAGCTGACAAACTTTTATCTTTCCCTGATTTTATTAGGACTTGGGTGGAACTTCGGGTTTATCGGTGCAACGAATATGCTCAATGAAAACCTGAGCGCGGGTGAAAGATCTGTTGTGCAGGGGGCAAATGATAGCCTTATCGCCCTTGTTTCAACCTTGGCGTCTTTTGGGTCCGGAATTCTAATTTCCAGTTTCAGCTGGACGGCGGTCGCTGTAACTGTTTTGCCACTTGTCCTTATTGCCTTTGCCGGACTTATCTTCTTGCGTCCGCGTGTTCGATCCGTCGCTTGAGGTGTAAATCAGCTGTGTCGTTAGCTGCTATCGCGTTCATTGATTTCAGTAATTATTGATATATGGGAAGGGAGAAAAGGAAATAAAAAGTCTTGTTTGTCGATCCGTTTGATGGAACTATGCAATAAATGCTGCGATGCACAATAAGCTGTGCATAGGTCAAAATGACAGCAAGATAAGACAGAGGAGTTGAAGATGGTAGCGGTACAAAGACCGAGAAGATCTGTTCTTTACATGCCTGGTTCGAAAGCTAGAGCTTTGGAAAAAGGGCGAAGTCTGATGGCAGATGCGCTGATCTTCGACCTTGAAGATGCTGTTACTGATGACAAAAAAGTCGAAGCCCGCCAAATGGTCGTCGAAGCTTTGCAAAAAGGCGGGTATGGCAAGCGCGAAATCATTGTTCGTGTGAATGGGCTGGACACTGAATGGGGCCTTGAAGACATCAAGGCGATCTCCCGAACAACGGCAGATGCAATTTTACTTCCGAAAGTCGAGAATGAAAGGCAAGTGCTTAATCTTGTCGATCTGATGAATAAGTCGGGCGCGCCGGAAAGTATGTCCGTCATGTGTATGATGGAAACGCCTTTGGGTATGCTCAATGCCAAAGAAATTGCGGCTTCATCCGAGCGGATTTCCTGCTTTGTGATGGGCACGTCTGATCTGGTTAAGGATTTACAGGCTCGACATACGCGAGAACGCTTGCCAGTGATTACGTCGTTGGGGCTATGTTTGTTAGCTGCCAGAGCTTATGGCATCGGTATTGTTGACGGGGTTTGTCTTGATCTTAATAACGATGATGCTTTCGCGGAAATCTGTGTACAGGGATTAGCTCTGGGCTTCGATGGCAAAACACTGATCCATCCCAAAACCATCTCTGTCGCGAACAGTACCTTTGGTCCCTCGAAAGAGGCTGTGGAAAAAGCGCGATCCATTGTTGCGGCTTTCGAAGAAGCTAAAAAGCAGGGGCAGGGGGTTGTCGTGCTAGATGGTCGTTTGATTGAAAATCTTCACGCAGATGAAGCCCGCAGATTGATTGCCTATTCAGATGCAGTCATCGCGTTAGAACAGAGCGCGTAATAAGAGAATAGGGGAGAAGGTCATGGGCGTTAAAAATTATACAGAAAGTAAAATCCGGGAAGGGAATTTCTTCGAAGATTTTTATCCCGGTATGGTGCTTGTACATGCGACCCCGAGAACGATAACTTCTGGTGATCAAGCTCTCTACACGGCCTTTTACGGTTCCAGGTTTGCCTTTTCATCTTCTGATGAGTTTGCGCGATCCCTTGGCTTTGCTCGTGCGCCGATAGATGACTTCCTCGCGTTTCACATTGTTTTTGGAAAGACGGTTGCTGATATCTCGTTAAATGCTGTGGCTAATCTTGGCTATGCAGAGGGTATCTTTGGTGTGCCATTGTATCCGGGCGATACAGTTTCGACGGTTAGTGACGTCATTGGGGTAAAGGAAAATTCCAACGGCAGAACCGGTGTTGTTTATGTTCGCTCTACCGGACGTAATCAAAACGGGGAAATGGTGCTGCAGTATGTGCGCTGGGTAATGGTGCGAAAGCGTGATGTTAATACGCCAGCTCCAGAGGTTGTTATTCCGGAATTGAGCACAGGTGTCGTTGTTACTTCTTTGTCTATCCCTTGTGAACTTAATTTGACCGAGTATGATTATGCCTTATCCGGATCAGCTTATCGATGGGGGGATTATAGTGTCGGTGAGCGCATCGCGCATGTCGATGGGATGACCATTGAAGAGGCCGAGCATCAAATGGCCACCCGGCTCTATCAAAACACAGCAAAAGTTCACTTTAACCAGCATACAGAAGCGGAAGGGCGCTTTGGGCGACGCTTGATCTATGGCGGGCATATAATTTCGCTTGCTCGTGCACTCTCTTTTAATGGTATGGAAAACGGATTCAAAGTTGCTGCGATTAACGGGGGAACTCATGTTGCCCCGACTTTTGCTGGGGATACGATCTATGCCTGGAGCGAAGTTCTGGAGAAAATTGAACTTTCTGGACGTGATGATGTCGGGGCTTTGAGAGTCCGTCTAGTTGCGGCCAAGAATAACAACTGTGAAAGCTTCCCCTTAAAGAACAGCGAAGGGCGGTATGATGAAGATATCGTTCTCGATTTTGATTACACAATCCTGATGCCTAAATAAAAAAATATCCCTAATAGTGAGAAAATTCTTAGGTCGGGTTCGATTGTAGCTATTGTATCGAAATAATAAATATTCTCTGCGTTCAATCTTTCTGCCTTAAATTGAATCGTTGTTTGAATAATGTTTATTGACGTTGCTAGCTTTGTTTAATTTTCGCAAGATTAAGATAATTTTTTATTTTAATACTTCTTCTTAATTGTATAGTTGTGCGATGCAGCATGGACGTTTTTTGAAGTTTTAAGATGATGTTAATAAGTAAAAGTCACAATTATTGCCATTATAAATTACTTGTTTGTTGTCAGGTCGTTCTTTAGCGAGTTTTGGTCGCCTTGCATTGACTAATGCTGCATTGCGGTTTAACGTCATCATATCTTTGGGTTCTGCTAAATATAAGGCGCGCGAAGTTGAAAAGTGGAACCAGTGCGCAATATCGGGAAAGAAAACATGTCCAGGGGTAACAGACCTCTTTCACCTCATTTGCAGGTGTATCGTCCTCAATTAACTTCCGTACTTTCTATTCTATTCCGCATCATGGGCGTTGCCACATCCGTGGGTTCTATCGTCCTGATCTGGTGGCTTGCTGCGGCAGCAAGCGGCGCGGAATATTTTGAACTGGTACAATCCTTTTTGGGTTCCTGGTTCGGCCGACTGCTTCTTTTCGGTTGGACATTTGCCCTCGTTTTTCACCTTTGTAACGGCATTCGCCATCTCTACTGGGATGCGGGTAAAGGCCTTGAGCTTGAGACCGCTTATGCATCCGGTAAGGCTGTGATCGTATTCTCAGTCATTATCACATTGGGGCTTTGGGGCCTCGCTTATGCAGTAGGAGGAGCTTGATATGTCGCTACGTACGCCTTTGGGACGTGCCCGTGGGTTAGGATCCGCAAAAGATGGCTCTTCACACTGGTGGGCTCAACGCCTGACCAGCTTGGCACTTGTTCCGCTCGTGCTGTGGTTTGTCTTTTCGGTTGCTTTGATGACCGGCGCTGACCATGTGCAGTTTCTGGAATGGGTGCAGTCGCCTGTTGTTGCAGGGTTGTTAATTCTTTTGATCTCTGTCGGCCTTCTTCATTCTCAACAGGGAATGCAGGTGGTGATAGAAGATTATGTACATGGAGAGGCCAGTAAAGTTCTTTCCCTGTTCCTGAGTCTGTCAGTCCATGTTGTCTTGGGTCTGACAGGTATTCTTTCAATTTTGATGATTTTATTCAGGGGCTAGGAAATAAACGATGAACACTGCTCCATCAAACAAAGCATATGAGTTTATCGACCACACTTATGATGTGGTTGTTGTCGGGGCCGGTGGCGCAGGTTTGCGTGCGACACTGGGTTTGGCAGAAGCAGGCCTGAAAACAGCTTGTATTACCAAGGTTTTTCCAACACGTAGTCACACCGTTGCTGCTCAAGGGGGAATTTCAGCATCCCTTGGGAATATGGGTGAAGATGACTGGCGCTGGCACATGTACGATACCGTAAAAGGATCTGATTGGCTGGGCGATCAGGATTCAATCGAATACATGGTGCGCGAAGCCGTTCCGGCGATTGTCGAGCTGGAACACTATGGGATGCCTTTTAGCCGTACGGAAGAAGGTAAGATCTACCAACGCCCTTTCGGGGGGATGACAACCCGATTTGGCGAAGGTATTGCGCAACGTACGTGTGCGGCCGCTGACCGAACAGGTCATGCGATGCTGCATACGCTCTATCAGCAGAGCTTACGACGTCACGCCGAATTCTTTATTGAATATTTTGCCATTGACCTGATCATGGAAAATGGCGAGTGCCGCGGCGTTGTGGCATGGAACCTTGACGATGGTACGATCCATCGTTTCCGAGCACAGAAAGTTATCTTGGCGACGGGTGGTTATGGTCGAGCATATTTCTCTTGTACTGGGGCGCATACCTGTACGGGTGATGGTAACGGCATGGCGTTACGTGCGGGTCTTGATTGCCAGGATATGGAGTTCGTTCAATTCCATCCAACTGGAATTTATGGCGCTGGTTGTCTGATTACAGAGGGCGTTCGCGGTGAAGGTGGTTATTTGACCAACTCTGAAGGTGAGCGTTTCATGGAACGCTATGCACCGAGTGCTAAAGATTTGGCATCTCGTGATGTGGTTAGCCGTGCTATGACGATGGAAATTCGCGATGGTCGAGGTGTTGGCACTGGCAACGATCATATTCATTTGCATATTGAGCATCTGGACCCTGATCTTATTGCTGAACGTCTGCCGGGTATTGCTGAATCCGCAAGTATTTTTGCCGGTGTAGATGTGTCGAAAGAACCAATTCCGGTAATCCCGACCTGTCACTACAACATGGGCGGTGTCCCGTGTAAGTACACAGGCGATGTTGTGACCAGTAAGAATGGTGATCCGAATACAGAAGTTCCGGGTTTGATGGCCATCGGTGAAGCCGCGTGTGTTTCTGTACACGGTGCGAACCGTCTGGGATCAAACTCGCTGCTCGATTTGGTTGTTTTTGGCCGTGGTGCGGCGCTTCACTGTATTGAAACGCTAAAGCCGGGTGCTTCACAGGCGCCTCTTCCTGCCGATGCCGGGGATAACTCTCTCGCCCGTCTGGATAAGGCACGTTACGCCAAAGGTTCAATGAAGACATCTGAAGTTCGCCTGGAAATGCAAAAAGCAATGCAAAACCATGCGGCTGTGTTCAGGACAGGCGAAAGCCTGAAACAGGGTATTGATCTTCTTGGTTCAATCTGGAGCAAACGCGACGATATCAATGTTACCGATCGCTCTTTGATCTGGAACTCTGATTTAGTCGAGACTTTGGAACTTGATAATCTGATGTATCAGTCACGCGTTACCATGGCTGGTGCCGCAAATCGTGAGGAAAGTCGCGGTGCGCAAGCCCGTGAAGATTTCCCCGATCGTGATGACGAAAAATGGATGAAACACACACTGGCCAAGTGTGATGAAGACGGGAATGTTACTTTTGATTATCGTCCGGTTAATCTGGAGCCGCTAACTGATGAAGTGCAATCCTTCCCACCAAAAGCCCGTGTTTACTAAGTGGCTAAAGGGAAAGCGTCTAGGAGAAAATAACAATGGTAGAATTTGCACTTCCAGCTAATTCAAAAATAAATAAGAGCGGGAAAAAACATCCAGCTCCGGCTGGGGCAACAAAAACCAAGACCTTCCGCGTTTACCGCTGGGACCCTGATAGCGGGGAAACACCACGGGAAGATGTTTACGAAGTGGACATGGATAACTGTGGTCCAATGGTCTTGGATGCCTTGATCAAGATTAAAAACGAGATTGATCCAAGCCTGACATTCCGTCGTTCCTGTCGTGAGGGTGTTTGTGGATCCTGTGCCATGAACATTGATGGGTCGAATACTTTGGCCTGTACCAAGTTCTGCAGCGATGTTGACGAGGGTGATGAAGTTAAAATCTATCCTTTGCCACATATGCCTGTAGTCAAGGATTTGGTACCTGACCTCAATCAGGTTTATGCGCAATACGCATCTATTGAGCCGTGGTTGAAAACCACGACTGCCGCACCTGAGAGAGAGCGTCTTCAGACACCTGAAGATCGGAAGAAACTTGATGGCTTGTGGGAATGTATCCTGTGCTTTAGCTGTTCAACATCCTGCCCAAGTTATTGGTGGAATGGCGATCGTTATCTTGGTCCCGCTGTTTTGCTCCAGGCTTATCGTTTTATTGCTGATTCTCGGGATGAAGAAACGGGATCGCGCCTGGATAATCTGGAAGATCCCTTCAGGCTTTTCCGATGCCATACAATTATGAACTGCACAAAAACCTGTCCAAAAGGGCTGAACCCGGCGAAGGCGATTGCAAAAATCAAAAAATTGATGGTTGAAAGAAAAGTTTGATTATCAATAAAGCTATTGATTCTAATTAAGAAAAGGCTGACAGTTTTGTCGGCCTTTTTTATGGGTAAATTTTGTCACATTTACTTCCTGTTAGTTTTCATTACAGATACTGGCTCGGATATGAAAGTAAATGTTTAAGTTTTGGAATAATCTCCGCAAATTCTGGGTGGTTGAGAAGAGAGATATTTCTTTAGTGTGGGGTTAGGAGCCTGGTTGTCGATGCTGGATTTGACGGCGGAAATTGTTCGCGCAGCCGTTCTAATCATTCTTGTTATAGTAATAATTTGGCGTCGCCCGACCCAGGATCTTACTTTTCAGGGGTGGAACTATATAACCGCAGGCTTTGTTTTCCTAGCGTTTGGCAGTTTTTTAGATGTTACGGATAATTTTCCTCAACTAAATCAATATCTGATTATTGGCAATACGCCCATTCAGGCTGTGCTGGAAAAGCTCATTGGTTATTTGGGTGGGACGCTTTTTCTCTTTATTGGTTTTATCAAAGCTGTCCCAGATTTCAAAAAATTGAGTCAGCATGTTGAACGGCTTGAAACGGCGGAACGCGCTGTTGAGCGACATAATAATTTTCTCCAAGCGCTATTGGATGCCATGCCTGCGCAGATCTTCTTTAAAGATCAGGATGGCAAATATCTGGGATGTAATAAGCTTTTTCAAAAAAACATTGAACTGGAGCTGGATGAGATCGTTGGAAAAACATCTCATGAACTCTTCCCAAAGGAGTTAGCTGATTCTTTTATTGAAGATGATGTTAAGGCTGTGAAATCGGGTGTTACAGATGAAAGAGTTGCTGTTTTTACCCGTCCTGATGGGTCTCATATGCATATTCTGATGCACAAGGCCCGCTTTGATAATTCGGACGGAACCTTTGCCGGATTAATTGGCATAAGTGTTGATATTTCAGAACGTATCAAGGCAGAGCAAAATCTACGTATCAGTGAAGAGCGTCTTCGTCGGTTATCGGAACTTTCCAACGAAGGAATCATCATTCATTCTGATAAAGGGATGTCAGATTGTAATGACGCTGCGCTACGGATGTTTGGTTATGCGTATGAGGAAATGATTACACTTGGAGCGCCTGAGCTTATTGCGCCTGAGTCGCTTGATAAAGTTATGGATGCAATTGATACCAAAAGGACAGGTGCTTACGAAGCCATTGGTGTTCGTAGAGATGGATCGAAGTTTGAGGTAAGTATTACCGCAAAAAACAGTATTCTTCATGGTGAAAACAACCGAATAACCTTTATTCGTGATATCTCTGCACAAAAAGAAGTTGAGAGTCGTTTGCGTAAACTCTTCAAAGCGATTGAACAGAATCCTGCTGTTATCCAGATTACAGACCCCCAGGGTATTGTGGAGTATGTTAATCCCAAGTTTACAGAGGTTACAGGCTATAGTCCGGATGAAATTATTGGGAAAACGCCAAATGTATTGAAGTCAGGGCATACGCCAGAACAAGAATATAAGGAACTTTGGGAAACAATTTCCAGTGGAAATGTCTGGACTGGTGTATTTAAAAATAAGCACAAAAATGGTGATTTTTTCTGGGAACGCGCATCTATTTCCAGTGTTGTTAATGATCAGGGCGAGATCACTAATTATGTCGCGACAAAAGAAGATATCACCAAGCAACGTATGGCTGAAGTACAGTTAATGCAGGCAAAAGAAAGTGCCGAAGTTGCGAACAGAGCAAAGTCAGAATTTCTGGCTAATATGAGCCACGAACTGCGGACGCCCTTGAATGCAATTATCGGGTTTTCCGAGTTAATGGAACGTGAGGTTTTTGGGCCGTTGGGATCCAGGCGATATCACGATTACTTATCCGATATTCGCAATAGTGGTGATCACTTGTTGAAGCTCATTAATGACATCCTTGATTTGTCTAAAATTGAAGCAGGTGAATTCTCTCTGAATGAGGAGCAGATCGACCTTCAAAGTTTGATCAATTCGTCCGTCACGATTATCCGGCCAAGGTTGGATAGTGGTGATTTGGATCTTGAAATTTCTTCAGCAACATCTTTGCCGAATGTTTATGCGGATGAGCGGGGCATGAAGCAGATATTGATTAATTTGTTGTCCAATGCGGTTAAGTTTACGCCTTCAGGTGGTAAAATACGCATTGAAGGTGGGCTTGATGAAGACAAGGTCTTCATCAAGGTTGTTGACACGGGCATCGGTATTCCAAAAGAGAAGTTGGAAGACGTCATGAATCCATTTACTCAAGTGGATGCCGCGATGACACGGCAGGTTCAAGGGACTGGGTTAGGGCTTTCGATCTCTCAAAAACTTTGTCAGTTGCACGAAGGTAGCCTTCAACTTTCAAGTGAAGAGGGCAAGGGGACGGTAGCATCCATCATTTTACCTGCGAGCCGGATTGTTCAATAGCCTAGAAATGCTAAGGCTTACCATGTTGATTACGTCCTCGTGTGCCCCATAGGGAAAGAAACGTGCTGCGATCTTCCGGCGGTAAAGTCATCGCAATATCAAGTAACTTTTCCATTGTTTGTGTATGAATATCAGATTGCTCAGTAATGAATAATTGAAAAGCTGCCTCGAACTCGACACGTTCTGTTTTGCCCTTCAGGTTGTTTTTTAATTTTTTATGCGAAGTGCGAAGCTCTTTGAACGAGGATTTGATATCATCTTTATTCTCACGCCAAATTTTCTTGAAAAGATCACGCTGTTCTGAGGAGAGTTCTCGCCATTGTTTTCTTTGGTCATGGGGCTTGCTATGTGCCAATCCGGGACCATAAGTACGAGCGTGCCACATGTGTGAGCCGATAAGGCCACCCATAAAGATGTTTACGGCTAAAGAAATAGTGAAAAGAATGGTAAGAACCTTTTTAGAAGGAACAGGCATTAGTCGATTTCTCCTTCTGGAAAACTGTTTGAAAAGCTGTCGCCAAGCGAAAATTCCAGGTAAGCGCTTTCCACTTCTGTTATCTCTTGTTGATAAAGAAGATCTGGTGAGGTCGTGCCGAGTAAAATACCGAATATACCGGCCGTGGTTAACGCGGACAATGGACGCCATACACCTTCATAGGGCCATAGCTGACTTAACAGACCTTGCCTGAGTTCCTTTTGTCGCGTTTTCTCTTCTTGTGATTTTTTCTGGGGAGCTTGAGACAGAATTGAATTCATCAAGTGTGCTGAATCCGGTTCTGCTGAACTTTGATCAAGAAGTTGATCTAGTTCCAATGCTTGCTCTCGTACGATTTTGACTTCGGGATATTGTTCAATAAGATTCAAGGCCCAGTCGCGGTTTTCTTCCGGCCAATGGTGGGTATAGGCGCCATAACAATCCAAAAGAAAGGTGAATTTATCTCGATCTTCGCTTGAGAGGTTTGAGTGTGGCATCACGATGTTGCTCCCAATAAATCGGCACGGCTTTCTACAAGGGCCTTTTTGAGACTTCTTCTGCCTCGTGCTAACAGAGATTCAAGCGCATCAACAGATATGTCCATAACGTGAGCAGCTTCTTTATTTGACATATCTCTGTGATGGACAAGGGTAATGGCGGCCCTTTGTCGTTCCGGTAAATGAGATATGGCCGCTTCAACCTGTCGTGTTATGTCTTGTTGATGTAACATATGGTCCTGGTTTCTTTGTGTGCTTGTGGTATTTTCGCTTATCTCTGTTTGGTCATTTACAGATACCTTTTGTCGCTCTTTCTGGCGGATGGCATCAATGGCAAGGTTGTGAGCTACTCTGTAAAGCCATGTTGATATTTTCGCTTTTGCTTGCCAATCGTGACTTTGTTTCCAGAGTCTGACAAAAGATTCCTGGGCAATGTCTTCTGCTTCAGATCGGTTTCCGGTCATTCTCATGGCCAGCCCGACAAGCTGATTGAGATGGCGTTGCACAAGAAGACGGCATGCATTATCGTCTCCCTGTGCAACTTGGGCCATTAAAATCGCATCCTCTAGTGGGGTTTGAGGCGTTGTCATTGATGGCCCGTTTTCTCTACAACTCAGTCACGCGATGATAGATCAATTATCCAACTATCCTCTGTGCCATTTATTTTTAGGCATTTCATCCCGAGTGATAATGCCATCGTTATTGTCATCAAGATGCTTTATCATCTTGTTTATTTTGCTGTTGAATTCTTCAGCTGTGATGCCGCCAGAATTATCTGTATCTAGTTTACCAAATTTTCTTTTTGTTCTTTCGGTAATGTGTTTTGTAATAGCTTCCTGCATTTCTGTCAGACTGATGGTGCCATCATTGTTAAGGTCCGTTTGGCTGAACTTGGTTGCTTGAGCATTAGCAATTTCTTGTTGCGTAATTTGTCCATCGCCATTTGTATCAGCTTCTTCAAAATGGTTTTTCCATTTACCCCCACCTGCAGCAAAGGCTGCCCCGGCAGTTAGAAAAGCGATTGAACTTGCGACAATAAATGTTTTTTTACTGATCATGATTTTCTCCAGCAATGATCGTTTCATGTCCTTTCAACGCTGGGGAGAATAAAAACCGTCGCTTGTTGTGAAAAAAAATTATTCCAGCTCTATTTTTCCGTCAATTTTTTGATCAAGCCCTAGTTCTGGCGCCTGTAGTTGGACCGAAATGATAAAGGATGATTTATCTTTCAGCTTATCACTTTCTATACTTTCCCGAATGGCAGCCTCGATTTCGCGTTGTGATGTAATGCCAACTTTTTTGAGAAACTTACGAATACTCATGTTCAGGGCATCTTCATTCATTGTTCGTCTCCTGTAATTTAACCGGACTTAGATTGGTGAAAGTGGTTGTGTAAATTATTCAATTGTTGCTCTTTTTATTATCTCGTTATTACTCAGGGAGTTGAAATAATAATCATTTCAGGTTTTTATGATCTCGCATTGCAGTATTAAGCGCAAGACAGGAGGTTTTATGAACAAGGTGATGGTCGTTACAGGTGGGAGCAGGGGAATTGGTGCTGCCATATCAAGAATGGCTGCTGTTACAGGCTATGCTGTGGCAATTAACTATCATGCCCGCGCTGATGAAGCTGATAATCTGGCGCGTGATATAAATGAGCAAGGTGGAACTGCGTTGGCAATAAAGGCTGATATTTCTGACTCGGTGCAAGTTAAGGCACTTTTTGAGGAAGTGAAATCCAAGCTAGGTGTTCCTTCTGTCCTGATTAATAACGCTGGCATAACGGGTAAAATTTGTCGTTTTGATGAAGTTGATGCTGAAACTATGAATAGCGTAATTGGCATTAATACGATGGGAACACTTTATTGTTCACAAGAAGCGGTAAAGTTGATGTCTTCAAAACATGGTGGAAGTGGCGGATCAATTGTGACGGTTTCATCCATCGCGGCCCGTCTGGGGTCGCCGGGGGAATATGTTTGGTATGCTGCTTCGAAGGCAGCCGTTGATGCTATGACGATTGGTTTGGCAAAGGAGGTTGGCGGCGAAGGTATTCGAGTTAATGCTGTATCTCCGGGTATTATTGATACTGAGATTCATGCGTCAGGCGGAGAACCGGGACGGGTTGATAGAATTGCTCCTGTTATTCCTATAAAACGTGCAGGGACAACACAGGAAATTGCCAATGCTGTTCTTTGGCTTTGTTCTGATCAGGCGTCTTACTGCAACGGGGCAATTCTTGATTGTTCCGGGGGTCGTTAAATGTGGGTGTTAAATATTTTAATTTATTGATTTATATAAGCTTGGGAATCTCCTTTTTATGAGTGAAGGTCCACTCTTTCTCTATCGAGATATGCGGAATGCGGGTGAACTTCGCCCTGATCAAACACAGGAACTTGCCGCTGAAAAGTTGCAAAGCCTGTATCACGCGTTGAAAAATTATCAACCGTCCACCGGAATGGGTGGATGGAAAGAACGCCTTGGCCTGGGTCGGCGGAAGGTGACGCCGCCGCAAGGACTATATCTTTTTGGTGGGGTTGGTACGGGAAAATCCACAATTATGGATATGTTTTTCTCCGTCGCTCCAACAGAGCCGAAGCGACGCGTACATTTTCACGCCTTTATGCAAGAAGTCCAAGAGCGGCTGCACAAATGGAGAGAAAAGCATAAAGGCACACGGGCTGATCCCTTGCCGGATGTTGCTGCTGAGTTGGCAGAAGAGGCTTTGCTACTCTGTTTTGATGAGTTCCATGTGGTGAATATTGCTGATGCCATGATTTTAGCCCGCCTGTTTGAAGCCTTGTTCGAAAAGGGTGTTGTTGTTGTTGCAACGTCAAACTGGCCACCGGATCGTCTGTATGAAAATGGACTCCAGCGCGATAGCTTTTTACCTTTCATCGATCTTTTGAAAGAACGATTGGACGTGCTTCAGCTTGATTCCGGAATTGATTATCGGCTGGAGCGAATGAAAAACCTTCCCGTTTATCACAGCCCGTTGAGCGATGAAGCCAATCAGGCCTTAGAGGGCGCTTTTGCTCAATTGACAGAGGGCGCACAAGCTGAGGAAGACATCCTGCATATTAAGGGGCGTAAGCTTGCAATAGCCAAGACAGCTCGCAAGGTTGCTTTTGTGAGCTTTAATGAGCTTTGCGCGACTGCTCTTGGTCCTGGGGATTATTTAACGATCGCCAAGAGATATCATACGCTGATTATGTCGGATATCCCTGTCATGGGATCAGAGAATAGGGATAAAGCGCGCCGCTTCATGTCCTTGATTGATGCATTGTATGAACATCGGTGTAATCTGGTTGCTGCTGCGACGGCTGAACCAGAAGAGCTTTATCCCAGTGGCGATGGGGCTTTCGAATTTGAACGTACTGTCAGTCGGCTTCAAGAAATGAGATCGCAGGAATATATTATCCAGCCTCATGTCGATGTTTAATAGGCCTTCTCATTGGGAGTGAACATGCTCTTCTAGGTAATGCTTCCTTTAAATAGCAAAAAGCTTTAAACTGGTAAGTAATGAGAGTGAGCTCTGATGAGCTATGAACTTGTGATCCTTTATAGTGCTGACTTGAGTCAATGACACGTTGGACGCAAGTGACATAATCCCAATAGTGCTATCAAAATCAATAGAACTATCAGAAGGGAGTCTGTGCAAATGCCTGATCTGAATAAAGTTAAAGCCAGTCTAAAAGCTCGAATGGAAGAACTTGGTGTTCGGGTGGACCAAATAGAACATGATCTTCGGGAACCTCATAGTCAGGACTGGGGCGAGAACGCGACAGAAAGCGAAGGTGATCAGGTTCTGGAAGGGCTTGAAGAGGCGGGGTTGGACGAAATTAATCAGATTCGAGCTGCGTTGACGCGGATAAAAAATGATACCTATGGTATTTGTTCTGATTGCAGCGAAGTTATTCCGGAAGGCCGCTTGCTTGCTCTTCCTTATGCAACAACCTGCGTAAACTGTGCTGAATAGTTCTGATCAGCAAAGAGTGATTGGATTGACCCTTTTGATAAAGATCACCAAAATTTGAAGATGAGGAGTCTGTGTGCAATGCAACAAAGTTCCTTGCTCCAAATGGGGATACGCGCTAGGACTCCCTGTGTATTCTGCAGGTTCTTTAACCTGCGACGCATTTGATCGAGGGCCCGATCGGGTCGAAGAAATCCTGATAAGGACAGAAATCATGGCACGTAAAAAGATCGCGCTTGTTGGTGCTGGTAATATTGGCGGCACACTTGCTTTGTTAGCTGGAATGAAAGATTTGGGCGATGTCGTTCTTTTCGACATTGCTGAAGGTATTCCTCAGGGTAAGGCGCTAGATCTTGCCCAACTTTCTCCTGTAGAAGGTTTTGATGCTGATCTTAAAGGGGCAAACGACTACGCTGATATTGCTGGTTCTGATGTTGTTATCGTAACCGCTGGCGTGGCACGTAAGCCGGGCATGAGCCGCGATGACCTCTTGGGTATTAACATTAAAGTTATGCAGTCAGTTGGTGAAGGCATCAAACAGCATTGTCCAAATGCTTTTGTGATCTGCATTACCAATCCGTTGGATGCCATGGTCTGGGTTCTTCAGCAGGCGTCAGGCCTTCCGGCAAATAAAGTCGTTGGTATGGCTGGGGTTCTTGACTCTGCTCGCTTCCGCCACTTCCTTGCCGATGAAATGAATGTATCTGTTGAAGACGTGACGGCATTCGTTCTTGGTGGTCATGGCGACACGATGGTACCAATGGTTCGTCACTCAACTGTTGCCGGTATTGCACTTCCAGAACTCATTAAAATGGGTTGGATGAGCCAGGAGAAACTGGATTCTATTGTTGAGCGTACAAAAAATGGTGGTGCTGAGATTGTTGGATTGCTGAAAACCGGATCTGCTTTTTATGCACCTGCAGCGTCTGCAATTCTAATGGCAGAAAGCTATCTGAAAGATAAACGCCGTGTTCTGCCATGTGCTGCCTATCTCGAAGGTCAGTACGGTGTTGATGGTATGTATGTTGGCGTGCCGGCAATCCTAGGTGCAAACGGCGTTGAAAAAGTTGTTGAGATCGATCTGGATGCTACAGAATCTGCGCTTCTTGCCAGTTCTGTTGAAGCTGTAAAAGGCCTCGTTTCAGCTTGTAAGGATATTCAAGCAAAAAGCTAATAGGATACTGTGCATTGCACAATTAAACCCTCTTGCGATTGAGAATATGAAGGGGCGTTGTTGACCAGAGGTCGCAACGCCCCTTCTGGTTTCCGACAATCCGCGTCATTTTATACCAATTTTCCGACAAAAATTGTTGCGGTGCGGTTGCGCTCTGGGTCCGGGGTGTTAATCTATCGCTAAGTATCTGTCGTTATGCTCTTAACAAATTAAGTGTATATTGCTGGTGCTAGGGTTTTCGGACTCGTTAACCATATTGAAAAAATAAAACCAATTGAGGCTTTGTGGCGTCCCATGAACATTCATGAATATCAAGCTAAAGAGCTGCTGAGAAAATACGGTGTAGCTGTTCCCCGTGGATCAGTTGCTTTTACACCGGAAGAGGCAGAAAATGCAGCCCGCGAACTGGGCGGCCCAATCTGGGTTGTAAAATCCCAAATCCACGCAGGTGGACGTGGAGCAGGCCGTTTCACCGACGACCCTGATGGCGACGGTGGAGTTCGTCTCTGCAAGACGCTTGATGATGTGAAAGAAAACGCGCGCAAGATGCTCGGTCATACCCTCGTGACAAAGCAGACTGGCGCTGTCGGTAAAGAAGTGAAACGCCTTTATATCGAAGAAGGTTGTGACATTAAACGTGAACTCTATCTCGGTATGCTGATTGACCGCGCGACCAGCCGCGTGACGATTATGGCATCTACCGAAGGTGGGATGGAAATCGAGGAAGTGGCCGAAGCCACACCTGAAAAAATCCTTAAAGTTGCGATTGATCCTGTGGAAGGTTTTATGCCTTACCATGGACGTAACTTAGCTTTTGGACTTGGCCTTGAAGGTAAACAGGTCGGCGCGGCTGTGAAGTTCATGGCGACAATGTACAAAGCCTTTATGGATCTCGATGCCAGCATTGTTGAGATCAACCCATTGGTTGTTACCGGTGCAGGCGACATCATTGCACTCGATGCGAAAATGAACTTCGACGATAACGCACTTTTCCGTCACAAAGACGTTGCAGGCATGCGTGATGAAGACGAAGAAGACGCGAAAGAACTTGAAGCGGCTCGTCATGAATTGAACTACATTTCACTGGATGGTGAAATCGGGTGCATGGTGAACGGTGCTGGTCTTGCGATGGCGACGATGGATATCATCAAGCTTTACGGTAGCGAACCTGCTAACTTTCTTGATGTTGGTGGTGGCGCAACGAAAGAGCGTGTGACCGTCGCTTTCAAGATCATTCTATCTGATCCTAACGTTAAGGGCATTCTGGTTAACATCTTTGGTGGTATCATGAGATGTGATGTGATTGCCGAGGGCGTTGTTGCAGCAGCCCGTGAAGTATCTCTCAGCGTTCCATTGGTTGTTCGCCTCGAAGGTACAAACGTTGATCTTGGTAAGAAAATTATGGCGGAATCCGGTCTCCCGATTATTTCTGGTGATGACCTGGCTGATGCTGCTGAAAAAGTGGTCAAAGCCGTGAAGGAGGCCGCGTAAAATGTCGGTACTAGTTAATAAGAATACTCGTGTGATCTGTCAGGGCTTCACAGGTGCACAGGGAACCTTCCACTCTGAGCAAGCAGTAGCTTACGGCACAAAGATGGTTGGTGGTGTTACGCCGGGTAAAGGTGGCACAAGCCATCTGGATCTGCCTGTTTTCAACACGGTTGCAGAGGCCGTTCATACGACAGAAGCAAATGCATCTGTTATTTATGTACCACCACCCTTTGCTGGCGACGCTATTTTGGAAGCCGTTGATGCGGGCGTTGAATTGATCGTTTGTATCACAGAAGGTATTCCGGTTCTTGATATGGTGCGTGTAAAACGTGCTCTGGAAGGATCAGGATCTCGCCTGATCGGTCCAAACTGCCCAGGTATTATTACGCCGGATGAATGTAAGATCGGTATCATGCCGGGACATATCCATCAGCGTGGTAAAATTGGTATTGTTTCCCGTTCCGGTACCTTGACCTACGAGGCTGTGGCACAAACAACGGCTGCGAACCTTGGTCAGTCAACCTGTATTGGTATCGGTGGTGATCCTGTCAACGGTACAAACTTTATCGATTGCCTGGAACTCTTCCTGGAAGATGATGAAACGCAGGGCATTATCATGATCGGTGAGATTGGTGGTAGTGCTGAAGAAGAAGCAGCAGAATTTTTTGCTGCCTCTAAAGTGAAAAAGCCAATTGCTGGCTTTATCGCGGGTGTTACGGCACCTCCTGGCCGTCGTATGGGCCATGCCGGTGCAATTATCGCTGGTGGTAAAGGTGGTGCAGACGACAAGATTGAAGCCATGAAGTCAGCTGGCTTCCATGTTGCAGATTCTCCTGCTAGCCTAGGCAGCACTATGCTGAAAGCGATGCAAGGATAACAACCTAATATTGGAGGGAGCCGAACTGGTACCCTCCAGTTCGGCTACAGGTTATAGATGGCGAACACTAATGTTGGGCATGAGGCCCGCTATTTTGGCCCGAAAGCAGGCGAACTGGCTGATCTCTATGCCCAGTTCATAAGCCGCCCTGATTCAGTTGATGCAGGGTGGCAGTCTTTCTTCTCTAATTTGGAAGAAGATGCCAAAGATTTGCTTGCGGGGATTCACGGTGTTAGCACCGTCCCGGTAGCTCCGGCACAAGCGAGTGGCGTGCCGTTGAGCGATGAAGAAAATCGGCGCGCAATCCTTGATTCAATTCGTGCTTTGATGTTGATACGGGCTTACCGGGTTCGTGGTCATCTCGAAGCAAATCTTGATCCTCTTGGGTTGAAACCGATTAATCCACACCCCGAACTTGATCCAAAAGCTTATGGTTTTAGCGATGCAGATATGGATCATCCGATCTTTATCAATGGTGTTCTAGGGTTGGAAACGGCGACACTTCGTCAAATCGTAGAACGTGTTCGTAAGACCTATTGTGGTAAAATTGGTGTCGAGTTTATGCACATCCAGGAACCAGAGCAGAAAGCCTGGATTCAGGAGCGCATTGAAGGCATCAACAACCGGACAGATTTCACAGCCAAAGGCAAACAGGCTATTTTAGAACGTTTGTCCGCGGCTGAGATTTTTGAACAATTCCTTGGCAAGAAGTACACAGGAACCAAACGCTTTGGTCTTGATGGTGCCGAGACAATGGTGCCGGCGCTTGAACAAATTCTGAAACGAGGATCTGCCCTTGGTCTGGAAGAAGTTGTTTTGGGCGTCGCGCATCGCGGACGTCTGAACATACTTGCCAATCTGATGGGAAAACCTTTCCGCGCGATTTTCAGCGAATTTAAGGGTGGGGCAGCGAACCCGGAAGACGTTGGTGGTTCTGGCGATGTTAAATATCACCTCGGCACATCATCCGATCGTGAATTTGATGGGAACTCTGTTCACCTTTCCCTTACGGCTAACCCGTCTCATCTAGAAGCGGTTGATCCCGTCGTTATTGGTAAGGTTCGCGCGAAACAGGACCAAAAGAACGATACGGATCGCAGTAAAATCATGGGCATTTTGCTTCATGGAGATGCTGCTTTTGCTGGACAGGGGCTTGTTCCTGAAACTTTGGATTTGTCTGAGCTTGATGGTTATACGACGGGTGGAACGATCCACTTTATTGTAAACAACCAGATTGGCTTCACAACTGATCCTGTTCATTCGCGTTCCGGTCCTTACTGTACGGATGTTGCGAAGGCTATTCAGGCGCCGATTATTCACGTAAATGGTGATGATCCTGAAGCTGTGGTTCACGTCGCTCGTATTGCGATTGAGTACCGCCAGACCTTTAAATCTGATGTGGTTATCGACATGTTCTGCTATCGCCGCTTTGGTCATAACGAAGGCGACGAGCCAACATTCACACAGCCGCAAATGTACAAAAAGATCGCACAACAACGTTCTGTACGTGAACTGTATGCCGAGCAGCTGTCGTCAGAAGGTATGGTTACCAAAAGCGAAATTGATGCGATCAGCAAAACATGGTGGGACAAGCTGGAAGAAGAATTCCAGATTGCGGAAGGCTATAAGCCGAACAAGGCTGACTGGCTGGAAGGCAAATGGTCTCATATCGGCGCCGTTCGTGGATATGATGCCCGTCGCGGCGATACCGGTGTTGAGCTGGACCTTCTTAAAGAAGTGGGCAATACACTCTGTAAAGTTCCCGATGGATTTAATATTCATCGCAAGTTAACCCGTCAACTCAAAGCCAAACAGGCAATGATTGACAGTGGTGAAGGCTTGGATTGGGCGACGGCCGAGGCTCTTGCCTATGGTACTTTACTTGTTGAAGGGCACCCCGTTCGCCTTTCTGGGCAGGATTGTAATCGCGGAACTTTCTCACAGCGTCATGCTGCATGGATTGATCAGCAAGATCAGTCTGAATACAAGCCTTTAAACAATATTCGCTCTGGTCAGGCAGATGCCGAGATCATTAACAGCCCTCTCAGCGAGTTGGCAGTTCTTGGTTTTGAGTATGGTTATTCATTGGCTGAACCTGATGCATTGGTTCTGTGGGAAGCACAGTTTGGTGATTTTGTGAATGGGGCACAGATCATTATTGATCAGTTCATCGTATCAGGTGAGTCGAAATGGTTGAGAATGTCCGGTCTGGTCATGCTTTTACCACATGGATATGAAGGGCAGGGCCCAGAGCATTCATCTGGTCGCGTTGAACGTTTCCTACAGTCTTGTGCTGAGGATAATATTCAGGTTGTAAACTGTACAACACCGGCGAACTATTTCCACGTTCTGAGGCGTCAGATGCATCGCGGTTTCCGTAAGCCATTGATTATTATGACGCCAAAGTCGCTTCTTCGCCACAAGCGTTGTGTTTCCAATTTGGAAGACATGTTACCGGACACCTCGTTCCACCGCGTTTTGCCGTGCAACGTAAAAGTGAATCCGCCGAGCAAAATTAAGCAGGTCATTCTTTGTACGGGCAAGGTTTATTACGACCTTCTCGACGAACGTGAGAAGCGTGGCATTAATAATGTTCACCTTATTCGCCTTGAACAGCTTTATCCGTTCCCGGCCGAAGCACTGTCTCAGGCGCTTAAAGGCTATGAACATTGTGATCTGGTCTGGTGTCAGGAAGAGCATCGTAATATGGGGGCTTGGTCTTTTGTTTCAACTTTCATTGAGGAAGTTGCAGAAGAAATGGGCTTTGAAAATTACCGTCCTCGCTATGCTGGCCGTAAAACTGCAGCCTCACCTGCAACAGGGTCTGCCAAGAAGCACGCGCTTCAGTTGGAAGCTCTATTGGATGATGCTTTTACTTTGGGTAAAAAAGCCATGAGCCGTATTCAGACTCGTAAAGCTGAAGAACTTGAAGCCAGAGATGCTGCGGCGACAAAAGTGGAAAAATTACGCCCGGTTGCGAAAGCCGGAGAATAAATAGAAAGGGTGACCTGTCCCGGGTCACCCTTTTTCTTAACGGACGATCTGATACAGATGTCAGCGCGTTCAAATTACACATAGTATAATAAACATAATAGAGACAAAAAATGGCCACCGAAATAGTCGTTCCGGCACTAGGGGAATCTGTAACAGAAGCAACAGTTGCTAAATGGCTTAAACAGCCTGGCGAAGCCGTTGCTATGGATGAAGCTATTGTGGAACTTGAGACAGACAAGGTCACATTGGAAGTAAATGCGTCAGTTGCTGGTGTACTCGAAAATATTGTTGCCAATGAAGGCGATGATGTTGAAGTCGGGGCTGTACTGGGATCAATCGCAGAAGGGGTGGCAGCTTCTGCATCCGCCCCGTCTTCTTCGTCATCAGAAAAAGCGCTTTCAAAAGAAGAGCCTTCGGTTGAAACTGCTAAAACAGAAGAACCAACTGCTGTTGAGGCAACGGGCGATCCCGTCGAAATTCCTGTGCCCGTTCTCGGGGAATCCGTGACTGAAGCAACCGTTGCACAATGGATGAAGTCCGTTGGGGATGCTGTTGCACAGGACGAAGCGATTTGTGAACTTGAAACCGACAAAGTCACACTGGAAGTGAATGCGCCCATTGCTGGTGTCTTGACATCCATTGCTGCAGAGGCTGATTCAGATGTTGGTGTTGGTGCAATTCTTGGTGTTATTACGCCTGGATCTGGGGGGGTGAAAGCACCTTCTAAGTCCACGACATCTGGTTCAACGGCCCCGTCACAAGACACACCCCAGGCTGCCGTAGCAACAGGTGATAGTTTAAATCCGTCCGAAATCACCGGGAGCGGCGCCGGGGGGAAAGTCACAACAGCAGATTTGGTTTCTTTTCTTGAGAATAATACCTCGCCAGCTGCGATGACATTGCCGCCAGCAGTCGGAAAATTGATTGCAGAAAACAATCTTAATCCGCATCAAATTAAGGGTACTGGCAAAGACGGTGCCTTAACAAAAGGTGATGTTCTAGAACATCTGAAGAATCCACCTTCAGCGCCTGTGCCAATTATTCCCACTGGGACAGCACCTGCGCCAGCAGCAGCAAATGCTTTGGCCTCAGCAACTCCAGAGCGTGAAACACGTGAGAAGATGTCAAAGATGAGAAAGACAATTTCTCGTCGTTTGAAAGAAGCTCAGAACACCGCTGCGATGCTGACGACATTCAATGAAATTGATATGTTTGCAGTAATGGATGCGCGTAAGCAGTACAAAGAAGCTTTTGAGAAGAAGCATGGCGTTCGTCTTGGCTTTAACAGTTTCTTTGCCAAGGCAGTTGTTCAGGCGTTACAGGATGTTCCATCTGTGAATGCGCGTATTGACGGTGATGATATCGTTTACAACAACTTTTTTGATATCGGGATGGCTGTTTCTACGCCATCTGGATTGATGGTCCCTGTTATTCGGGATTGTGATAAGAAGAGCTTTGCCGAAATCGAGGGTAGTCTCGGTGATCTTGCTAAAAAAGGGCGTGATGGCAAACTCGGCATGGATGACATGACGGGTGGCAGCTTTACAATTACAAATGGTGGGGTTTTCGGCTCGCTGCTTTCAACGCCAATTCTGAATATGCCGCAAGCTGCAATCTTGGGGTTACACAAAATTGAAGAGCGACCAATTGCTGTAAACGGGCAGGTTGTTGTTCGTCCGATGATGTATACGGCCTTGAGTTATGACCATCGTTTGATTGATGGGCGTGAAGCCGTAACATTCCTTGTACGTATCAAGGAATGTATGGAAGATCCTCAGCGCCTTTTGTTGAGCATGTAAGCTCACTGTGAATTGCAAGAAACAGGGAAGCTTCGGCTTCCCTGTTTTGTTTTGTATGCTACTTATGAATGGTTACTTGGTGCCGTCATCTTTTGCAGATATGATACAGCAATGCTTGCTACGTTCTTGTTTTAGGGCGTTTGAAAATGGGGGTTGGTATGAGCGATGGTACACTGAACCTGGATAATCTTATCGACGGTAGTGGTTATGCCGATTTTGAATTGGATCTGACTGGCCTGGATCTGAGGCATGCGCTGGAGTCCATCCGGCAAATGATTGAGCGCCAACGTCGACGTCGTGAGGTGCGATCTGTATTGATCCGCCTTGACCCACCTGTACCCGGTGAGGGTGAGACACTCTTTCGACCTGTGGGAAAGCATCTGGTGGAGCTTCTCAAAAAAGAAATGATTTCTCGTGTGAAGCCTTATGCAGACAAGGAGTGTTCCGGCTTTGTCATTCACATACCTGCAGGTAAGGAAGGCGATATCAGCGAAGACGAGGCTGAAAGTTAATTCATAAATCATAAATATCGATAAAATGGACCTTAACAAAAAGCCTCTGATACTTTCGTACCAGAGGCTTTTTGTATGCTCGTTAATGAGCTGGCGCAGGTAATCAGGCTGGATAAAGAAAAATTACCCAGCCTCTATCAGGTATACGCTTAACTTTCTTTCTTCTCGACTTCTTTGTTTTCGAAGTATTCCTTAGTCAGTTTGAAAACCACAGGACTTAGGAGAAGAAGCGCAATCAGGTTTGGTAGTGCCATCATTGCATTTAGCGTGTCAGATAGTAGCCACACGAAATCGATCTTGAGGAAAGCACCGACAAAAACAGCTACACACCAAACAATTCGGAACGGCCAGATTGCTTTGGTACCGAACAGGAAGCTGATGCACTTTTCACCGTAGAAGCTCCAACCAAGAATCGTTGTGAAAGCAAAGATGGAAAGCACGATTGCAATCATGTAGTTACCAACGCCAGGTAGGGCAGTTTCAAAAGCGAGAGAAGTCAAGCTTGCGCCGTTCTCGCCACTTGTCCATGCACCACTGGTGATAATAGCAAGGCCAGTGATGGAGCAAACGATGATGGTATCGATGAAGGTACCAAGCATCGCAATACTGCCTTGGCGAACAGGATCGTTGGTTGTTGCTGCAGCATGTGCAATTGGCGCGCTTCCCAAGCCAGCTTCGTTAGAGAAGACGCCACGAGCAACACCAAAGCGGATCGCCAACCAAACAGTTGCACCAGCAAACCCACCTGCACCAGCAATTGGTGTGAAGGCGTGGGTGAAGATAAGACTGAAGGCTGCTGGGATTTCGGCAGCATTGATGACAAGTACAATCAAACCACAGGCAATGTAGATGATCGCCATTGCTGGAACCAGTTTACCAGCAACAGAACCAATGCGTTTGATGCCACCCAGGATAACAGCTGCGGTTAGAATAAAGAGAATACCGCCTGTTACTTCGGAAGGAAGTCCAAAGGATGTGTTGATTGCTGCAGCAATAGAATTGGACTGAACCATGTTGCCGATACCAAAACCTGCAATAGATCCAAAGATAGCAAAAGTAGGTGCTAGCCAGTACCAACCTTTGCCCAAACCGTTTTTAATATAGTACATTGGGCCACCAACGTGGTCGCCATTGTCATCTTTTTCACGATACTTAACGGCCAGTACAGCTTCCGCATACTTGGTTGCCATACCGACAAGTGCGGTACACCACATCCAGAATAGCGCGCCTGGGCCGCCAATAAAGATGGCTGTCGCAACGCCGGCAATATTTCCTGTCCCGATTGTGGCGGATAGTGATGTCATCAGTGCGTTAAAGGGGCTGATTTCGCCGTCATCACCAGTTTTCTCTCGACCTTTCCAAAGTAAAGAAAAGCCGTAGCTGATTTTACGCAGAGGTAGAAAAGTTAATCCGATCTGTAGAAAAAGACCCGTTACGAGAATAAGGGCAAGCATAGGAGCGCCCCATACAATCCCGTTGATTTCATTAATAATACTTGTAAGTGCTTCCATAATTATCCCCTAGTTCGCCTGTTCTAAAAGCAAGCGAAACTGTTTGGCGCGCTGTGTTTGCTGGACGATCACGCACTCAATTGGTTGATAAGAGTTACTCTGCTGGGAGCTGTTCTATAAATCGTATGGTCGATTTTTAATTATGGAGGTTTTATCCTATCGGAAACATTTGTGCAACATAGGATTTGGTAACTTAAATAAAAAAGATGTGAGATATCAACTAAATTCCTGAAATATTAATAATATCAATTGTCTAGTATAGGTGTGGTGTTGATACCCAAATGATAATGGCGTCCTGAGGACTGGTGGATATACAAGCATGCCCCATGCCGCTATCGTAATAAAGGCTATCGCCTTCGCTAAGGGAAATTGGTTCGTAGAACTCAGAGTAAAAAGTTAGTTCTCCTTCTAGAACATAGAGAAATTCCTCGCCATTGTGACGAACAAGTTCGCCAAAATCGTCCATGGACCGGGCACGAATTGTACTCTTGAAGGGAATCATACGTTTGTTGATGATTTCTGTACAAAGCAGTTCGTGTTGGTACGTTGCTGTAGGGTGCTCTTTTCCTTCATTTTTTCTGGTAACGGTTCTGCGCCCAACATTTGTCTGAAGGTCACCCTTGGTAAAGAGCTGAGGGATATCAATCTCCATACCAGTTACCAGTTTTTGTACGACCTCAAAGGTTGGTGACATCTGATCGTTTTCGATCTTTGATAAGGTTGAGCGTGCCAAGCCCGTTCGTTTAGAGGCTTCTTCCAATGTCCAGTTTTTGTTCTTGCGGACATCTCGAAGGCGCGTACCGAGTTTCAAAGGTTCCAGAGTGCGTTCTGCGCCTGAAATAGTTGCTTTAGGTTCGACGATTCTCGGTGTTTCTTTGCTCGGCATAGCCTGTCCCAACTTATTGAATTCTCGTTATTATATAGTTGTTTTACCTTTTAGTGGAGAATTTTCTAAAAGTTTCCTATAAGAAATATTTGATCTCTATAGGGATGTTGTTATTCTCACCTGAGATAAAACGCTGTTTAGTAGCGGAACCCAGCTTATTGCGTTATTTTCTCGGGAAACTTGAACATGGCCTTTATACAATTCCTTACTTAAAGGGAGGCTCTTATAAAGTCAGTTTTCTGAGAAATTATTGCATCTAGGCTATATCGTTCGGGTTTCCTATGCTATCCAGATAAACGAAATCAAATAGCGTATAGCCGACTTGATGTAATAGTCTTGCTGACATCTTACAGGTTTGCATCTCACCAGGGTAGCCCCTGGATACGGAAAGGATCCTTAGAAAAATGAGTGAAGCTCTTTACGACCTGGTTATTATTGGCGGTGGCCCGGGTGGATATGTTGCTGCAATTCGTGCCGCTCAACTTGGCCTTAAAACGGCTTGTGTTGAAGGTAGGGGGACATTGGGCGGAACCTGTCTGAATGTTGGGTGCATGCCATCAAAAGCGCTTTTGAATTCTTCTGAGAAGTTTGTGGACGCACAAAAGCACTTTGCTGAGCACGGTATTAAAGGATCTGTTGAACTGGATCTGGAAACAATGCTGGGACGTAAGGACAAGGTCGTTGATGATCTGACCAAAGGTGTTGAATTTCTTTTGAAGAAAAACAAGGTCGATTATATCAAAGGTTGGGGATCTATTCCAAAAGCTGGCGAAGTTCTTGTAAAGAGCGATGATGGCGAACAGATTCTCAAAACCAAAGATATTTTAATTGCGACAGGCTCTGAATCAACGCCTTTGCCCGGCATTGAAACAGATGAAGAGCAGATTGTTACGTCGACTGGTGCGCTTTCTTTGAAAAAAGTGCCTGAACACATGGTCGTTATCGGTGCTGGTGTCATCGGTCTGGAGCTTGGATCTGTCTGGTCCCGCCTTGGGGCGCAGGTAACGGTTGTTGAGTTCCTTGATAAGATCCTTCCCGGTATTGACGAAGAAACAGGTAAGCTTGCCAAACGTGTTTTGGGTAAACAGGGCTTGAAATTCAAGTTGGGTATGAAGGTTACTGCTGCAGATAAGGTTGGCGACAAAGTTAAGCTGACAATGGAATCTGTTAAAAAAGGTAAAGTTGAAGAGCTAGAGGTTGATACTGTTCTGGTTTCTATTGGACGTCGTGCCTATACATCCGGCCTTGGTTTGGAAGAGCTTGGTGTTGCTATGGAACGTGGCGTGATTCAGGTGGATGGTAATTTCAAAACTTCTGTCGATGGTATCTACGCGATTGGCGATTGTGTTCCCGGTCCAATGTTAGCGCATAAAGCAGAAGAAGATGGTGTTGCCTGTGTGGAAACCCTTGCGGGTCAAAAAGGTCATGTAAATTACGAACTGGTACCTGGTGTTGTCTATACGCATCCTGAAATTGCCACCGTTGGTAAAAGCGAAGAAGCCTTGAAAGAAGCTGGCGTTGCATACAACGTTGGTAAGTTTCCCTTCAGCGCCAACAGCCGTGCACGTGCCATGGGTGAATCAGACGGGCAGGTAAAAATCCTGTCTGATGCAACAAGTGATAAAGTCCTTGGTGTTCATATTATTGGACCTGCTGCGGGTGAGTTATTATCCGAAGCTGTGGCTGTGATGGAATTTGGTGGTTCTGCAGAAGATATTGCCAGAACCTGTCACTCGCACCCAGGTTTGAGTGAAGCCGTTAAAGAAGCTGCTCTGGCAGTTGATAGGCGCGCAATTCATATTTAGGTTTTATATTAACCTAAGAACTTCCGTTTATACGGTTAAAGGGTAGCCTTGTGCTGCCCTTTTTGATTCCAGATCATTTGATGGTGTTTCCTTGCTATGAGCGGAATTAAGTCTGGACAATTTAGGGTCAACGCGGCTTATCATCAGGCGATAGGATTTGGGGTTGGATAAATGCTTGACGGAAGCACAGCTAAAAAAGCGACACTATTGATTGCAGTGATGTGCCTTTCTCAGGTGTTGGGGATGTTGGATAATGCAACCTTTTCGGCCTTGATCACTCTTTTTCAACAAAAATGGCAACTCAATAATACCGAAATCGGTTGGATTAGCGGTATTTACTATGGGGGGTATGCAGCGGCTGTTCCTCTACTTGTTGCTTTTACTGATCGTGAAGACGCCCGAAGAATTTATCTTTACTCTATGGCTTTGGGAGGTCTGGCCGCTCTCGGCTTTGCTTTCTTGGCCGGTGGGTTCTGGGGGGCGATGTTCTTTCGGCTTTTTGCCGGAATCAGTCTTGCCGGTACTTATATGGTTGGCCTTAAGTTATTAACTGACCTTATTCATGGGAAGAAAGAACAGAGTAGGGCTGTGGCCTATTATACGGCGCACTTTGCCATTGGAACCGGTGTCTCCGTTTTTGTGGCGGGGGAGGTCTGGGAACTCTTGGGATGGCAATGGTCGTTCATTGTTGCGAGTATTGGCAGCTTCTTTGCTTGGTTAGTCGTTCTGCTTTTTGTTTCCAAAGGCCTGAAACCTGAAGAGCATATCCCCTTTCGTGAGATTGTTAATTTCAAACCAGTTATCACCAACCGACCTGCCCTTGGTTATATTCTCGCCTATGCAGCACATTTGTGGGAGCTTTTTGCCCTTCGAGCCTGGTTAGTTGCGTTCCTTGTCTTTTCTCTCTCTTTACAGCCAGCGGGAAGTTTTGATTGGAGTCCAACGCAAATTGCCTCGTGGGTCTTTTTGTTAGGTCTTCCGGCGAGTGTAATCGGCAATGAGTTCTCGGTACGTTTTGGGCGCCGCAAGTTATTAACAGTGGTAATGGGCGCATCAGCTCTGATTGGCTTTGGGATTGGATTTTCTGCCAGCTTGCCTTTTGTCGTTGTTATCGCGGTCTTCACGATCTATGGCATATCCGCAACAGCTGATTCGTCTTCTCTAACGTCAGGTGTTGTTGCCAATTCTGATCCCAAAAGGAAAGGGGCAACGATGGCCTTGCAATCACTCGCGGGCTTTGCGGCGGGATCGTTGTCGCCGATAGTTTTCGGGGCAGTACTGGATTTGTTTGGTGGATCAGAAAGTACCTTGGCGTGGGCAGCTGCCTTTTCTACAATGGGCATCGGCGTGCTTCTAGGGCCGTTGATTATTCATAAGTTTGGCCGTCTAAAACCCTTGTCACAAGGGCAAGCCCATTAAGTGTTATTTTTCGCGCTGGGGTGAGCTTTGTCGTACACCTTTAGCAATTCGTCGGCATCGACATCGGTATAGCGCTGTGTTGTCGAGAGAGAATTATGACCCAGTAGTTCCTGTATGGCTCGTAGATCGCCGCCGTTGGAAAGCAGGTGGGTGGCAAAGCTATGACGAAGGGCGTGCGGCGTTGCTGTTTCTGGCAAATTAAGTAAGCCACGAAGCTTTTGTGTTTGGAGCTGTATAATTCTTGGCGAAAGCCGTTTTCCTTTTACCCCAAAGAAAAGGGGAGACCCTTGGCCTTTTGGGTAGGGGCAAGAGGCTTGGTAGCTTGCTATGGCATCAGCAACAATAGGTAGCATTGGCACCAAACGTTCTTTGTTTTTTTTTCCCATAACACGAAGAGAATCTTGCCCTCTCCGTGGTGCGTCTTCCTGATTTAAATCCAGCGCTTCAGAAATGCGTAGGCCACACCCATAGAGAAGAAGGAGAACTGCCTGATCTCTCAGACCAACCCATGTGTCGCTCTGTAGTTCAGGGCTTTGACCCATCACCTGTTGGGCTTCTTCTTTGGTGAGGGCCTTGGGGACGGCATGTGTTTTTTTCGGTGTGCGGAGAATATCAAGGGCATGGTTATTGATCAGCTGTTGTTTGTTCATCCATTTAAACAGCCCTCTGACAGCAGACAGTGCGCGGGCTGTTGAGGTTTTATTTAAATTTTGTCCGCTTCGGGCAGCAAGCCATGATCTAAAGTCACGGATGTGAAGTTGATCCATGGATTTTAGGGTAATGGTATGACCACTGTGTTCGGCAAGAAACTTTAGAAAGGCCCGAATATCTTGCGCATAGGCTTCGATTGTTTTGTCCGAAGATCTTTTTTCGTTGCGATGCCAACTGAGCCAATCTTCAAAAGCAGTTTGGATATCGTCATTCCAGGGGAGAACAGTAAGATCTATTTTGGATATTTTTTTTGATGCCTTTTTTATGGTTCTTCCCTTTATGTGCTAATTATTCAGGCAGTTTAAGCCAGGTTCTGATTGTGTTCTCAACAACCGAACCTATGAAGCGAATTAGTTCGGTGCCCTGGCCAGGTTCAAATTGATCGTCTCGTTGTGACCCGAACGCCAGCATGGCAGGCGGGGTTGTCGATGAGATATGGAGCCTGATCAAAGCATCGGATTGGATAAGGGGCGCCATAGTGCCGTAAAGGCAGACATCGCCTTGTATGTGACTGCGCAGAACTGCGGGCTGCCCACTGCCAATCAATCCATCCACCATGTCTGGGAGGAGGCAGGATATACCTTCTACGGGGGCGGCAACATCCGCGTCACCGGGTTGTTCGACGCCAATGGCGATCGCGTCCATCCCCATGATGATGGGAAGCTCTGTGCTGATAATATCAATAAGATGTTCGAAGTTTTTTGCAGAAATCAAAGCTGTTACAGCCCGATGGGTTCTGTCTTGAGTCAGCTTGTTGTGATGACTTCTTGATATGACGACATCGCGCTCTCTGGTTACCTGAGCAAGTTGATTGCGCAACTTTTCGATCATGTGCTGTTGAAGATCTGCAAGACCGCGCCCTTCTGTTTTTCCGGGTATCTCAAGGGTGTCTATGACCTGGGGATGTTGCACCAGAAAATCCGCATGTTGCCGAAGATATTTTTCGACGTGACGCGCAGTGATGAGAGGTTCTTTGGCTTGATCTGTCTCTACATCCTGAGAAGGGCTGCTCATAATCTTGTCCTACACCACTTTTAGAGGATGGATTGGCCGGTTTTTTTCCAGTCAGCCATGAAGGATTCTAAACCCTTGTCAGTTAATGGGTGCTTGAACATTGCACGAAGCACAGCAGGTGGAATTGTTGCTGTATCGGCACCCATTTTCGCAGCCTCAACCACATGAAGTGGGCTGCGTGTAGAGGCAACCAGAACCTTCGTACTGATATCCGGATAGGCACTGTAGATTTCAACGATGTCAGAAATCAGCATCAGGCCATCTTGCGCCAAATCATCAAGGCGACCGATGAACGGCGAAATGTATGTTGCGCCAGCTTTTGCAGCCAACAAAGCCTGAGCGGAAGAGAAACAAAGCGTTACGTTTGTGTCGATGCCTTCGTCTGAGAAAGTTTTACAGGCTTTCAGTCCATCCGGTGTAAGTGGAAGTTTTATCACAATGTTGTCTGCGATTGCGGCCAGCTTGCGACCTTCAGAAATCATGCCGTCATATTCAAGCGATGTAACCTCTGCACTTACGGGACCGGGTACAACGTCGGCAATTTCCTTGATAACCTCAATAAACTGACGGCCACTTTTCGCGATCAGGGACGGGTTTGTCGTTACACCGTCAACAAGGCCAGTTGCAGCAAGTTCGCGAATTTCGTCGATATCCGCAGTGTCGATAAAGAATTCCATCAATCAATCCTGTAATAATATGTATCGTTCTGGTGTTTACCCGGAAATGCTTTCCAGGATAACAGAGCATGTTGTCTGTCCGTAAGATAGCGTGTTACTGCCTGAGGTCCAGAGTTCCTGTATATATAAATCATGAATGTGCGAAGGGAAAGTGAACGATAGAGTCTTGGCGTATCGTTTATATCTTAATGAGCAGCTTTCTGATTTTTCTTCCTTGTCATTGAAGCTTCTATAGGCAAAGGCTAGGACATAATTTTTTAGCGCAAGGGATAACGATTCGTGCAGGATGGTGGTCAAGGACAGGCTTTATTTGAGGAGATGAATAAACAACCTCTTCGTTGCCGGGTGCAGGTTATCCTTCCTATCGAAAGGCCTTATGATTACCTCTTACCCTATGGATCTGACGGAATTCAGGTAGAATTAGAACCGGGGCAAGTTGTAATGGTTCCTGTCGGGCGGCGTATCTTGCCGGGTGTTGTTTGGGATGGTGTCGCGGATGAGAATGTTCCCCTAAAAAAATTAAAAGAAATTGCTGAAGTCTCTGAAGTCCCAACACTACGAGAGGAGCTGCGGAAATTTGTCGAATGGGTTGCGAACTATACCCTTTCTCCGCAAGGTTCTGTTCTCAAAATGGCTTTGTCTGTTCCTCAGGCGCTGGAAAATCTGGTAGGACAAAAACTTTATCGTCTGGTTACTGATAATCCCAAAGAAGAAGGTGACGCTGATACGGGGAAACCTCGTCTGACAAGCGCCCGACAGAAGGTGATCGATGTTATCACTGATAGCGGCGGTTGGACTTTGGCTGATCTGGCAAGAGAAGCAGGTGTTTCCAGTTCTGTCGTTAAGGGGTTAGAAAAACTTGGCTTGATTGAAAGCTATTTTGATGCACCCGATTTTTCTTTCTCAGTACCAAAACCTGATGCAGTAGGGCCTGTGTTATCACCTGATCAAAAGGCTGCCTCGGATGATTTGGTCAGCAGGGTTCAGGATCAAGCTTTCTCAACTGTTGTTCTGGACGGTGTTACCGGATCGGGTAAAACGGAAGTTTATTTTGAAGCTATAGAGGCGGCGATAAAAGAAGGGCGGCAGGCATTGGTGTTGTTGCCTGAAATTGCGCTCTCTAGTCAGTGGTTAGATAGGTTCAAAAAACGATTCGGGGTTGCGCCTGCTGAGTGGCACTCAGACCTGACTCCTGCTTTGAGGCGGAAAACCTGGCGCGCGGTTGCTGCGGGTAAGGCGCCAGTTGTGGTTGGTGCGCGCTCGGCTTTGATGCTTCCTTATCGTGATCTCGGACTTATTATTGTTGATGAAGAGCATGAGGGATCCTTTAAGCAGGAAGACGGCGTTTATTATCACGCAAGAGATATGGCAGTTGTTCGGGCAAAGGGATGTAGCTGTCCAATTGTTTTGGCATCTGCAACCCCGGCGCTTGAGACGATGGTTAATGTGCAGAACGGGCGTTACGAGCGTTTGATTCTTCCTGGGCGTCACGGTGGCGCTGGGATGCCGGATGTTGAGCTGATTGATCTGCGTTTTGACAAGCCAGAGCGACTACAATCTGGTCCCGGTTGGTTATCACAGGCACTTCGTGGGGCTATTCGCCAAACTCTCGAGGCTGGCGAGCAGGCGATGCTCTTCCTGAACCGTAGGGGGTATGCCCCGCTTACACTTTGTCGAACCTGTGGTCATCGATTGCAGTGCCCGCATTGTACGGCTTGGTTAGTTGAACATCGACGGTTCCGGCGATTACAGTGCCATCATTGTGGCTTTTCTGCTTCATTGCCTGAGAATTGTCCTTCTTGTGAAGCTGAAGACTCTCTCGTTCCCTGCGGTCCGGGGGTTGAGAGAATCGTAGAAGAGGCTAAGTTGCTTTTTCCCGAGGCAAATGTTGCTTTGATGGCCAGTGATACTATGACGTCACCTGCGGCAACCAAAGCGATGGTTGATCGTATCCAGAATAGAGAAGTTAATCTTCTGGTCGGTACACAGGTTGTGGCAAAAGGCTATCACTTCCCTTTTCTAACGCTCGTCGGCGTAGTGGATGCCGATCTTGGTTTGTTTGGCGGTGATTTAAGAGCTGCTGAGCGAACCTTCCAGTTGTTGCATCAGGTTGCCGGGCGTGCCGGGCGTGCCGAACACAAAGGGCGGGTGCTACTGCAAACCTCTGATCCCAAGCACCCTGTGATGCAGACTCTGAAAGAGGGAGACCGCGACAAGTTTCTGGAAATTGAAGCAGAGACGAGAGCGCGTGGTCATTTGCCCCCCTTTGGACGTTTGGCAGCTGTTATCGTATCTGGCCCTGATGAAAGCGAGTTGGATAATTTCTGTGCCAGCCTTGCCAGATCGATTCCCCAGATCGACGGAGCGCAAATTTTGGGACCTGCGCCTGCACCACTTGCTTTGTTGCGTGGAAAGTTCAGGCGGCGATTCTTGATCATGAGCAAAAGAACTATTGCCCCGCAGGGCATAGCGCGAAGCTGGTTGGCCCAACTTAAAGCACCGTCACGAATCAAAGTCATTGTCGATATTGACCCATACTCTTTTCTCTAGTTTCTGGTCTTTAGTTTCTAAAGCAGTATGGTCACGTCACATACGTTCCTTCTCGGATATCTCACTGTTTTCGGCTTGAAGGCCCTCCTTAATTACGCACTCTGAATGTCGTAATTAATCTCATAAAGTGGCGAAGATTTAGCAGTAAAAGTTTTTTTCGTAAAATTACGATTAAAAAATAGGGTATTTAATTGACGTATTTCCAAGGATAAACAGGGACTTCACTGGGATTGCAGTGGGCACATTTCACCGCAGTTGCGAAAAAGAGTCTCATAAAAGGTCGAATCTTTCGTCTGACTCGCTTGAAACCCTGTTATGTCTGTGATACCAAACCCGCGCCTGATGATTAGTACTAATTGTACTTTTCCTATCGAAAGAATTTCGGCTTCACTGAAATGCGACCTGTTCGGGCAGGGTCAATTTCTGGTTTATCTTGGGGGCAATCGGCTTGGCAGGCGAAAACACTAGCTTGAATGGCTTGGCAGGGCGCTATGCGTTAGCGCTGCTGGGAATTGCCGAGGAAAAATCTGCATTGGATGCAGTGGCTGAAGATCTGGCTGGCTTGAAACAACTCGTTTCTGCTAGCTCTGAGCTTCAGGATTTGCTCAGCTCTCCGCTCTATACACGCGATCAGCAAGTAAAAGCATTTTCTGCAATACTCGACAAAGCGGGCGTCAATGATGTGACACGTAACTTTGTACTGGTCGTTGCTGAAAATCGTCGACTTGCGGTTTTGGCAGACATGGCAGACGCCTATTTGGCGGAACTGGCGCGTCGCCGCGGTGAAGTTCGGGCTAAAGTAACAGCAGCACACGAATTAACTAAAACACAGCAGAAGGCAATCGCAGATGCGTTGAAAACTTCTGTTAGTGGATCTGTCGAAGTTGACGTAACTGTCGATGAAACATTAATCGGGGGCATGATTGTGCAGGTTGGTAGCCGCATGGTTGATAGCTCCTTGCGTACAAAACTTCAGAGACTTGAATTGATGATGAAAGGGGTTGGGTAATGGATATCCGCGCCGCTGAAATCTCTACCATTCTCAAAAACCAGATTGAAAACTTCGGCGCTGACGCTGATGTGGCTGAAGTAGGCCAAGTTCTTTCTGTGGGTGATGGTGTGGCTCGCATTTATGGTCTGGACAATGTTCAGGCTGGCGAGATGGTGGAATTTGCTAACGGTATTCGGGGCATGGCCCTAAACCTTGAGGTCGACAACGTTGGTGTCGTTCTTTTCGGTGATGACCGTGGTGTTAAAGAAGGCGATACAGTCAAACGTACTGGCTCTATTGTTGACGTACCTGCAGGTAAAGGTCTGCTTGGTCGCGTTGTCGATGGTCTTGGTAATCCGATTGACGGTAAAGGTCCTCTTAAGGATGTTGAACGTACTCGTGTGGAAGTAAAGGCCCCTGGCATTATTCCACGTAAGTCTGTTCATGAACCAATGCAGACTGGTATTAAGTCTATTGATAGTCTTATTCCAATCGGTCGTGGCCAGCGTGAGCTTATCATCGGTGACCGTCAGACTGGTAAAACTGCGATTGCTCTTGATACGATCCTGAACCAAAAAGTTACTAACGATGCTGCTTCTAGCGAAAGCGAAAAGCTTTTCTGTATCTATGTTGCTGTTGGTCAGAAACGTTCTACTGTTGCCCGGTTGGTTAAGACACTCGAAGATAATGGCGCTATGGAATATTCCATCGTTATTGCTGCGACGGCGTCTGACCCTGCACCGCTTCAGTTCCTTGCTCCATACACTGGTGCAGCAATGGGCGAGTACTTCCGCGACAACGCAATGCATGCTGTGATCGTTTATGATGATCTGTCCAAGCAGGCTGTTGCTTATCGTCAGATGTCCCTTCTTCTTCGTCGCCCTCCTGGACGTGAAGCTTATCCTGGTGACGTTTTCTACCTTCACTCCCGTCTACTTGAGCGTTCATGTAAATTGAACGACGAACACGGTGCAGGTTCCTTGACTGCTCTTCCCGTGATCGAAACTCAGGGCGGTGATGTATCTGCCTTTATTCCGACCAACGTGATTTCGATTACTGATGGTCAGATCTTCCTTGAAACGAACCTCTTCAACAAAGGTATCCGCCCAGCTGTTAACGTTGGTCTATCGGTTTCCCGTGTTGGTTCTTCAGCGCAGATCAAGGCTATGAAACAAGTTGCCGGTAGTATTAAACTTGAGCTCGCTCAATATCGTGAAATGGAAGCTTTCTCTCAGTTCGCTTCTGATCTCGATGCAGCTACTCAGCGTCTGTTGGCTCGTGGATCTCGTTTGGTCGAGCTTCTCAAACAGCCTCAGTACAAACCGCTGACGGTTGAAGAGCAGGTTGTTGTTATCTACTCAGGTGTGAAGGGTTACCTTGATGCGATTGACGTGAAAACGATCGGTCACTTCGAAGAAAAACTTCTTTCTGAAATTCGTGGCAATGGCCAAGACATTCTGGAAGCTATTCGTAAAGATAAAGCTCTTTCTGCTGATACAGAAGGCAAGCTAAAATCCTTTATGGATAATTTTGCCAAGACTTTTGTTTAACGGATTGGCAATCCAGAGTTTAATGGCTGTGGGAAACGAATAACGACATGGCAAACTTAAACGATCTGAAACTTAGGATCTCTAGCGTTAAATCAACGCAAAAGATCACTTCAGCCATGAAAATGGTTGCTGCGGCTAAACTGCGCCGTGCACAAGAACAAGCTGAAGCATCCCGACCATACGCAGAGCGTATGGAACGGATGTTAGGTTCTCTTGCTGCCTCTGCAGGAAAACAGCCTGGAGCATCTCCTCTTCTTGCTGGAACAGGTAAAGATGACGTTCACTTACTCATCGTAGCCGCGGCAGACCGCGGTCTTTGTGGTGGCTTCAATTCTAATATTGTGAAAGAAGCTCGCAAGAAAGCTCATGAGCTGATCAAAGCTGGTAAAACTGTAAAGTTTTACTGTATTGGTCGTAAATCTCGTGATCAGCTACGACGTGAATTTGGACCTAATATCGTTGATACGATTGAAGATATTGCAAAGCCTAGTTTGGGTTTTGATAAAGCTGCGACCGTATCTGATTACGTGTTGAGAATGTTTGATGCCGGCGAATTTGATGTTTGCACGATCTTCTATGCGAAGTTCAAATCTGTAATCGTTCAAATTCCTACTGCTCAACAGTTGATCCCGTTTGAAGCAGAGGGCGATGCAGATGCGTCTGGCCTTGCTGATGGTGGTATCTACGATTATGAGCCATCGGATGAGAAAATCCTGAGTGACTTATTGCCCCGCAATATTTCAATCCAGATTTTCAAAGCGATGCTTGAAAATGCCGCTAGTGAGCACGGTGCTCGTATGTCTGCTATGGACAGTGCGACACGTAATGCTGGCGAGATGATTGATCGACTGTCGATTCAGTATAACAGAACGCGTCAAGCAAACATCACAAACGAGTTGATTGAAATTATCTCCGCCAAAGAGGCTCTCTAATATAGAGAGCCCTGGCAAGCGCACTGGCTAAGGAGTGACACTAAATGGCTGATAAAAATATCGGTAAGATCACACAGGTCCTAGGACCGGTGGTTGACGTTCAATTTTCAGGTGGAAATCTCCCTGAAATTTTGGGCGCTCTAGAATTACAGAATGATGGCAAACGCCTTGTTCTTGAAGTTGCCCAGCACCTGGGTGAAAACACAGTTCGTACCATTGCGATGGATGCAACTGACGGCCTTATGCGCGGTCAGGAAGTTTCTGACACTGGTGATGCTATTAAAGTTCCTGTTGGCCCTGAAACCCTGGGGCGTATCATGAACGTTGTTGGCGAGCCAATTGATGAACGTGGCGATATTGGAAACAAGGCTTCTTTCCCAATTCACCGTGCTGCACCTAACTTCGATGAACAGGCGACTGATGCCGAGATTCTGGTAACCGGTATTAAGGTTATCGATTTGCTTTGCCCATACTCAAAGGGTGGTAAAATTGGTCTCTTCGGTGGGGCTGGTGTTGGTAAAACCGTGACAATCATGGAATTGATCAACAACATTGCGAAAACACACGGTGGTTACTCTGTGTTTGCCGGTGTTGGTGAGCGTACTCGTGAGGGTAACGATCTCTATCACGAAATGATTGAAGGTGGCGTTATCAACCTGGACGGCGACAGTAAATGTGCGCTTGTTTACGGTCAGATGAACGAACCTCCAGGGGCACGTGCTCGTGTTGCTTTGACTGGTCTTACTCAGGCGGAATACTTCCGTGATGAAGAAGGTCAGGACGTTCTGTTCTTTGTGGATAACATTTTCCGTTTCACACAGGCTGGTTCTGAAATTTCAGCGCTTCTCGGTCGTATTCCTTCTGCGGTTGGTTATCAGCCAACTCTTGGTACTGATATGGGTGCCATGCAGGAGCGTATTACATCTACGAAGAAGGGTTCAATCACATCTGTTCAGGCCGTTTATGTTCCTGCGGATGACTTGACTGACCCTGCGCCTGCGACAACCTTCTCTCACTTGGATGCGACAACTGTTTTGTCTCGTCAGATTGCTGAGCTTGGAATTTACCCAGCTGTGGATCCATTGGATTCAACAAGCCGGATTCTTGAGCCATCAGTTATTGGTGAAGAGCACTATACAATTGCCCGCGAAATTCAACGTGTACTTCAGTCTTACAAAGACTTGCAGGACATTATTGCGATTTTGGGTATGGATGAGCTATCCGAAGAAGATAAAATGACTGTTGCGCGTGCTCGTAAGATCCAGCGTTTCTTGTCACAGCCGTTTGACGTGGCTGAAGTCTTCACTGGCTCTCCTGGTGTTCAGGTTGCTTTGGAAGATACCATTAACGGTTTTAAAGGCATTCTTGCTGGTGAATACGATCACCTTCCAGAAGCAGCTTTCTATATGGTTGGTACCATTAGCGAAGTTGTTGCCAAAGCTGAGAAAATGGCCGCTGAAGCCGCTTAAGGTTTCTGATCTTTAATTGTCGTTAAGACAGGTAGCAGGAAGAGAATAATGGCCAAAGAACAGGTCGAATTCGAACTCGTTTCTCCAGAGAAACTACTTCTTTCCCAAAGTGTCGACATGGTTGTCGTCCCAGGTGAAGATGGTGACTTTGGTGTGCTGCCGCGTCACGCACCGATGATTTCCACGGTTCGTCCCGGCGTGATCGCAATCTACTCTGGTAAAGAGATTAGTGAGCGTATTTTTGTCGCCGGTGGCTTTGCCGAGGTAACCACGGAACGCTGTACCGTTCTCGCTGAAGTCGCTCAGCCTATAGGTGAGATTGACAAAGCAGCAGTCCAGCAGCAACTTCAGGATGCAAAGGAAGATCTTTCCGATGCAAAAGATGACGCTGCTCGTGACGCCGCAAGAAAACAGATCGAATTGTCTGAGGCCATGCTTACAGCTATTGGCTGATTAGACAGTTTATGAATTAAAAAGCCCGGTGCTTTCCAGCCCGGGCTTTTTTTTATGTCTAAAGTGTTTTTTGATCTTATCGTTGATCCTTTAAACAATATAGCTGATGATTGTCCAAATTTATTTCGTCCTCAACTTCTAAAAGCGAGTTTATGGAAAACCTTGTCACCCTGCTAAGTGAACCGTCTGCCTGGATGGCTCTTTTTACCTTAATTATAATGGAAGTTGTTCTCGGAATTGATAATCTTATCTTTGTATCAATCCTGACAAATAAGCTTCCAGAAGCACAAAGACCTAAGGCGCGTGTTATCGGTCTAAGTCTTGCACTTATTTTTCGGCTTGCTCTACTTGGTACTGTTGCGATTATTGTCCAGCTTGTGGAACCGGTTATAACTTTGTTTGACCATAGTTTTTCATGGCGGGATATCATTCTGATCTCGGGTGGTTTATTCCTAGTCTGGAAAGCAACCAAGGAGATTCATCATAGTGTTGATCCTGAAGATGGTGACACTGATGTCAAAGGTGCTGTTGTAAGCAGCTTTGCAGCAGTGATTGGACAAATTCTTGTTCTTGATCTTGTTTTCTCAATCGACAGCATCATCACGGCCGTCGGGATGACAGATCATGTGCCAATTATGGTTATTGCAGTTGTCATTGCTGTCATTGCTATGTTGTTTGCTGCGGGCCCTCTATCACGTTTTATTGAGGCGAACCCGACGATTGTAATGTTAGCGCTAGGCTTTCTTTTGATGATTGGTATGACCTTGATCGCAGATGGTTTCGGAGTACATGTACCCAAGGGGTATATCTATGCGGCGATGGCTTTTTCTGCTTTTGTGGAACTGCTTAATATGTTGTCACGTAATCGGCGTAAGAAGAAAGTGTCATAATGAATTGCCCCGCGAAGCTGGCTTGGCATCGCGGGGAAAAGAATTTACTTGGTGTATTCTATGATTGCATGTCCACTGGTTAGATGAGATTGGTCTCGCCCCGGTGAGATAACAACATGTGTTGTATTGACCCAACTGGCAATTGCGTAATCTTCTTCATTGTTGCCAATGGCAGTATGTGTCGATTGTAGAGTTGTTATGTTGTCTGTGAGATAGGCTTCAAATTTAATTATTTTTGAAATACTATCAATGCCATGAGGTACGTGAACTTCTTGACGAGTTGTGGGCATTTGTGGGTTGTTCCTGGGTATCATACTCAATGGAAACTGCTTGGTGCAGAGTAGATTTCTTCCTTATACCATCCTGTATAATTTCGAAAATCTCATCCCCTGAAAGAGAATTCGAAGCAGGTCGCTCTTCTAGCCTTACGTAACAGCACATTGTATGTATCCTATTCGATTGAAGGTGTCGCAATAGGATACAATGCTGATTATTATTAACAATTCATCATAGATGTTGAATTCATACTATGATTTTTTGACGTATTTAGTCAAAATAACGATTTGCTGCCCATTAACACGACCTTCGATATGTTCAGGGGTATCGGGAACCAGGGATATTCCCCGAACTGCAGTCCCTCTTTTGGCAGTAAAGCCACCGCCTTTGACGTTCAGATCTTTGATCAGGATGACTGTGTCGCCGGCTTCAAGAACAGTGCCATTCGAATCAAGGTGCTTTACCGTATTTTCGTTCTCGGCAGGGGCCAAAATACCTGATTGAGCCCAAGATAATGTTTCCTCATCCAGATAGAGCATGTCGAGGAGATCTTGCGCCCAACCTTCGTTATTTAAACGTGTCAGCATGCGCCATGCGACAACCTGCACCGCTGGTGTTTGGCTCCACATGCTGTCATTCAGACAGCGCCAGTGATTGACATCAAGATCGCTTTCTTGGCTAACTTGTTTATGGCAAGTTCCACAAAGCAGAATACGCTGTTCCAGGGTACCGTCAGTATGCGGTGGAACATCATAGGCAGCTAAGTCATCAGATGCACTACATAGCTCACACTTGGATTCAGCACGATCAAGAAGATCACTATCGAAGGCCATATTTTGATCTTTCGTTTAATAGGTTAGATCCCAGAGATTCTAAGTTCCCTAAATACTCTCTGATTTTGCGGGACAATATCAGTCCTGTGTCACGACAACAATGTCAGTCACTAATATTTGGTGGAATCCTGGTCATAATTATTTTTAGTATGCCGAAGATACTGTTTTTTCATTCTTTTGAAGAATACTGATAATTAATACTGCGAAGTATTAGCTTGAGAACCATTACCAAGGCTTGTTGATCAGTAGGGGAGCTTTATGTCTTTTATGGAAATCGTTTTGCTAGATGATGGCAGAATAATAAGGCCTTGCGGGATCGATGATATCGAAGACGTATCCGAAATGGTGATCACGGAAGCAAAAAGGAGTATTGCTTCGGACTTTGATGAAAAGGGCTGGGAAGATTTTCTGGATTATATGTCATTTGATCAAATTCTGAAGAGGTTGGTGACAGGGTCAAAAGCACTTTTGGTGCAGGAAAAAGATGATCAGGTTTCGGGTTATTTAGAAATTAATGGTCATCAAATTCTTCTTCTGTTCATCGTTGATTATGCACAAAAGCGCCATCTGGCGACACAGCTCTTACGGCGTGTCATTATGACTTTGTCCCCCAGCGAGTTGTTCGTAAATGCGTCTTCTCAAGGGTATGATTTTTATTGCTCACATGGCTTTGTCGCCCTTGATGATTGGGCGGAGAAAGAAGGTGTGACGTACTGTCCGATGAAATGGAAAAATGAAGAGCCCGCAAAGGAGAGCTAACGAATAATATGCTGATTCTGTTATCGCTTGTTTATTTTCTTAATTCCTTGTTACATTTTGGGAAAAAATTAATGTTTTATGGAATTAAATCCAATGCCTCACTGTATTGTTGAATATGCTGCGCCTTTGCAGAACCAAATTAATGTATCCAGTCTGGTTGACGACCTGTTTAGCGGAATGGTTGATACAGGTTTATTTGATCCGACAACGATTAAGGTTAGGGCTGTTCCTTCCGATCACTTTAAGACGGGATCTGATAAACAGCTTTATATACATACAACAGTGAAGTTGCTGCCTGGGCGTAGTTCTCAACAAAAAGAGACGCTAGGGCAGGCTTTGATGGATATAAAGGCGCAAGCTCTCGCGGGTGCAGCGATGCTATCCGTTGAAGTTGTCGATCTGAGTGATGCCTATTTCAAATGACTATCCGTATTGGATAAATTCATCTACAAGTTGTTGATACAATTTTTTCTTAAAGGGCACGATGAGATCAGGTAGAGATTTCATCTCTACCCATTTCCAGTCCGAAAATTCCGGTATTTCGGTGTCGATGTTAATATCGACGTCTTGTCCTTCAAATTTAAAGACAAACCACTTTTGCTTTTGTCCCCGATACTGGCCTTTCCATATTCTTGGCACAAGGTCTCGCGGTAAATCGTAAGCGTACCAGTCTCGGCTTTCGGCAATTAAACTCGCTTTAGCTGTGCCTGTTTCTTCCTCAAGTTCCCTTAGGGCCGCAGTCATAGGATCTTCGCCCTCATCTATACCACCTTGCGGCATTTGCCATGCTTCGCCGGGGTTATCGATACGCTGAGCCACAAAGACATGGTTATCCTGATTAAGGAGCATAATGCCAACGCATGGGCGGTAGGGAAGAGCTTCTATCTCGCGATCTGTTAAGCTAGCGTCAGACATGGTTTGGTTATTCTTTTTCTAGTTTGATTGAACAGCAGTGCTATTGGTTGAGCTCGGCGGTTCTTGTGCTGGTGTCAGCGAGCTTTCGTCTATTACAGCGGTAATTGGTACTAATTGATAGCCTTTTTCTTCAATAGTGCTTACCCATTTTGCTATTCGTTCCAATGTGACAGGAAAGGGGCGACCCGTTGCAATCGCGTAGCCATTTTTAGTTGCTATGCGTTCAATTTGCGCTAAACGAGCGTCGATTGCCTGTCTGCTCAGTTGTGCTTCGTCAATTGCCCGTTGATTCACCGCAACGGGGGTACCAAGACTTTCTCCGAGTGATGGTACCAAGCTTGAGTCATTGTCGCCGCTATCAAGGAAGAGAAGGCCGTGATCTTTAAAGTACTCCATGACGGGGCGCATTTGTCGCTCTGAGGTAACAAAGCGACTGCCCATATACGCACTCATTCCCACATACCCGGATCCTCTGTTGGCGATCCAGGCCAGATTATTAAGATTGCCCTCTGGTTGACGGCCTGTCAGCAGGGCTTGGGGCCCGGGGTCATCTGATGGATAGGTCAGAGGTTCCATTGGTAAATCGAGCATGACTTCGTGATTTATAGAGCGGGCCAGCGCAATCCAGCTTTCCAGATTTTTAGCATAAGGCGTAAAGGAAAGTGTAATCGTGCTTGGCAGTTGCCTGATCGCGGCCTCTGTTGCTGCACGAGATAAACCTAATCCGGTTAACACGATTGCAATTCTGGGACGTCCATCAGCGGCAGGAACTTTTTGTCCATAGAGCTTCCAACTTGGTTCGGTACTGAAAACCGGAGGGTTCTTTGGGAAGGGAGACGGGGTTATAGCTGCTACTTCGGGTGATTCAGATGAAGCTGTGTTCTGTGTTGGAAGTGTTGTTTCTTCTTCGGTGCTCTCTTTTTTCTCTTCCGTGGCTATCGTCTCAGTTTCCTGACTATGATTTTGCTCGTCTTCCTCAGAGGGCTTTATAGAGGATGATTCTTCAGAACCGGCACCGTTTTGAACCGTTTCAGTACTGGAACTGTGATCTTCTGCCTTTTCTGGTGAGGCAACTTCTTCTTGGAGGGGCTCACCCACAGCTTCGTTATTGTCATGTTCAGCTGTACTCTCCGCCTCATGCAAGGAGGCGGGTTCTTCTTGTGTTGTGGTCGCGGGAGATTCTATTGCATCAGATGTCTCTTCTGCATCAGAGGACGTTTCAAGCTGTGTTAAATTGGGATCTATACTTTCTTCATGAGCGATATTGTCATCAACAGAAGATGCTTCATCCTCAGAATGTTCTTTGTCTCCTTCCTGAGGATTTTGCACCTCAACATACTGGTATGGCAAAGGAACATGAGGTCCAAGAATTGTATAGCTGACGGCTGCACCAATTAAGGAAATCAATGCAGCCCAGCAGGTTATAAGTAAGATTTTTTTCCAGTTCACAGTTGATCCAACTGATGTTATCTGCCCGAAGGGTTTTAGTTACTTGCTCCGTTGCTTGAGCTGTAGAGAGCAATTCCCTGAATTAGATCCAACGCGCGATCAAGTTGGTAATCTTGCGGCTTAGCAGCCTCGTCTGTCTTGTCATCATCATTTTTATCACTAGTACCGTTTGTGCCGCCTTTGTTATCCAGCGCACCTCGTAGATCGGCCTCGCGTCGTTGTCCTTTGGTATCTAGCGTTTCGATCTTGGCCTGTTCAACGATAATATCCGGCGCAATACCTTCTGCCTGAATGGACCTGCCAGACGGCGTATAGTAACGGCTGGTTGTCAAACGCATCGCACCATTTCCGAGCAACGGCATAATTGTTTGCACCGAGCCCTTACCGAATGATTGTGTCCCCATTATGATTGCACGTCGGTGATCTTGTAGAGCCCCAGCAACAATTTCAGAAGCAGAGGCAGAACCACCATTAATCAGAACAACCAAAGGCTTACCATTGATCAGGTCGCCGGATCTGGCATTGAAACGCTGTGCATTGCTGTTGTCACGTCCACGGGTAGATACAATCTCACCCTGTTCAAGGAAGGCATCAGATACAGAAATCGCTTCGGTCAACAAACCGCCGGGGTTCAACCTTAAATCCAATACAAGGCCGACCATTTTGTCCCCAAGCTCGTCTTGGATTGCCTTGATGGATTTTTCCAGACCAGGAGTTGTTTGCTCGTTAAAGGAAGAGACCCTGACATATCCGATGTTATCTTCTATGCGGTGACGGACGGATCGAACTTTGATGACATCGCGTTCTAGTGTTACGTCGAAAGAATCAACGCCTTCGCGACTAATGGTGATTTTCAGTTCACTGCCGACTTTTCCGCGCATTTTTTCAACGGCTTCTTGAAGGGTTAAGCCCAGAACAGCTTCGTCATCAAGGTGAGTGATGTAGTCTCCTGCCTCAATGCCTGCACGAGCAGCGGGAGTATCATCAATTGGTGAGACAACTTTTACAAAGCCGTTTTCCATTGTGACTTCGATACCAAGTCCACCAAATTCACCCCGTGTCTGTACTCGCATATCTTTGAAGGAGTCTGGTGTTAGATAGCTGGAATGCGGGTCCAGACGGGTTAACATGCCGTGAATAGCTGATTCGATCAGTTCTTCGTCGGATACTTCTTCAACGTAATTTGCCTTGATTCGTTCGAATACATCGCCAAACAATTCAAGCTGTCGATAGGTGTCACGCCGGGGATCAACCGCTGAGTCCGCCACGAGGCCAGAAGGCAGTGCAATAGCAAAAGCTGTTGTTAAGAGCACTTTTTTGAAACTGAGCATTAACCGTTCACCTTATCGAGATTTGAAATCGTTTTATTTGTTAGTATCCACGGGGATGGATTGATGGGCTGTCCGCCTTGACGTAATTCAAAGTAAATTTCAGCATGTTCCAGCTTCTTGTCACCCATACGTGCGACAGGCTCTCCTGCTAAAACCCATTGTCCTTCAATTACATCAATTCTTTCAACGCCTGCCAATAGTGTATGATATCGTCCAGAATGTTCAATGATTAAGATGCGTCCATAGCCACGGAATTCTCCTGCATAGGCAATTCGACCATCAAATGGGGCAATAACTTGTGCTGAAGGCCGTGTTGCAATGACCAAACCTTTGTCATAGGACTCATTTGTTCCTCTTTTTTGACCGTATTTGCTAATCACTCTTCCGCGAGCCGGGTACAAAAGGACACGTTTTCGGCGAGAAGGAAACTCCCGGATTTGAGCTGGATCAGGTACAATAGTCAGTTTTGCAGTCTGTTGTACTGGTGGTGTGCTTTCCGGCACAGAGGTTTGTTGTGTTTGGTTCGGAACTTTTTGAGGCTTTGGCTTTGGTTTTTGAGCGACTAAAGCTAAACGTTTACGCTCTGCTTCGAGTTTCTTTACCAAATCTTTCATGCTGCGAGCTTGTTGAGCGAGCTTCTTTACCCTAGCGCTGACAGATTTTTGTGATGCCTGTGCTTTCGATTGTAGGGATTGCTTCTTATCTAAAAGGGTGTTCAGGTCTTTGCGTTCGCGCTTTATATATTTTTGTGATGCGAGGAGGGCAGCGCGCTCATCTTCGATTCGGCTTTTTAATTCAGCAAGTTCGTCTAGATCATCCCGAAGGCTTTCCACCCGAATCTCTATTTCTGGAACAGCTACTTTCAGGAGCATTGCGCTGCGGACGGTATCCACGGGCGACCCCGGAGCTGCGATCAAAGCTTCAGGGGGCAATAAGGCGATGCGTTGTAATGCAGATAGTGTATGTCCGAGTTTCGCGCGGTTCTCTGTAAGGCGGATTTTTTTATGCTCGGCGTCTTCTTCCAGTGAAATCAATGTCTCTTCAATATCTGTCAGATCGCTTTCGTAATTCTGTACTTTTTTAGCAGAAGCAATCAGCTGCTGTCTGAGACCATTTACCTCTGCGTTGAGTTTTTTCGCTTCTACCGAAAGCCTTTTCGCTTCTTGTTTACTCTTTGCAGTCTTCTCTTCAAGGGTGAGGAGTTTTTGCGTTGCATCTTGTGCTTGTACCACACCGGAAAACGGCATGCCAAAGCTTAGGCCCGCTACAGTTACCATCACCAGACAGCTTCGCAGGAAGCTGTGATGGGGGGATAATGTGTGCGGGCGCAAAGCGTTGGGCAACTGTAACCTCAAATAAATATATTTTAACGTTTAATCGTCATCACGTCTAATAAGCGACTGTCCATCCATATCAGTAGGTTGATCCAGATTTAGCAAGTCTAGAATTGTTGGTGCAATGTCCGCAAGGCGGCCATTTGCTATCTTGGTAACATTATCGGGACCATTTACTAATAAAATGGGAACAGGATTCAAAGTATGTGCTGTATGAGGCAAACCTGTGATTGGATCCATCATTTCTTCGGCATTGCCGTGGTCCGCTGTAATCAGTAGTTGCCCACCCATTGAGAGAGTCGCCTGATAGACATCCTGTAGGCAGCTATCCACAATTTCGGCGGCTTCTATCGCGGCCTGTAGATCACCCGTGTGCCCGACCATATCGCAGTTTGCAAAGTTACAGATCAACATTTCATAGTTGCCGCTTTTTATTGCTGCACAAAGTCTTTCATTTACTTCTGGCGCCGACATGGAGGGTTGCAGGTCGTAGGTTGCCACTTTGGGTGACGGTACAAGAATACGATCTTCGCCGGGCAAAGGATCTTCGACACCGCCGTTGAAAAAGTAGGTTACGTGGGGATATTTTTCCGTTTCAGCGATGCGAAGTTGCCGTAATCCGGCCTTGGAAACGATTTCTCCAAGCGGTTTTGTTAAATCTCTTGGGGCGAACATAACCCCCATTTTTTTCGCGAGCGCATCAGAATAGGATACCATGCCAAGGTATGAACAACATTTGGGATGAACCTGGCGTTCGAACCCTGAAAAATCATCATCAATAAAGGCGTGGAGTATCTGGCGGGCACGATCTGCCCTGAAGTTGGTCATCAAGAGTGCATCGCCATCTTTCATGCCCTCATAACCATCAATCACACAGGGCAGGACAAATTCGTCCCAAATCTTCTTGGCGTAGCTGTTGGCGACAGCTTGATCCGGGGAAGAGGCCGTTTCTCCCTTACACTGCGTGATGGCATCATAGGCTTTCTGAACGCGCTCCCACCGATTATCGCGATCCATTGCATAATAACGTCCGAGGACAGTTCCGATTTGAACGCCGGGTGTTGTTGCTCTGAAAGCTGTTAGGAACTCGGCTGCGGATTGTGGGGCTGTGTCCCGTCCGTCCAACATCGCATGAACAATAACGGGGATACCGGCGGCCTTGAGTATATTGGCAAGATAGGACGTTTGGTCCTGGTGTCCGTGGACGCCACCATTCGAAATAACACCCAGAAGATGCGCGGTTCCGCCGCTTGTTTTTAACTTTGCCATTGTTTCAAGCAAAGCAGGATTTTGGGCAAAGCTTCCGTCCTGAATTGCGGTGTCAATACGGGGCAGTGATTGCATGACAACACGCCCGGCCCCGATGTTCATATGCCCAACTTCCGAATTGCCCATTTGTCCCGTGGGCAAACCAACATCAAGGCCACAGGTGGCTAGATATCCCAAAGGTACTTCTTTGCTTAATCGATCAATAAGAGGCGTTTTTGCCAGATTGATGGCGTTGTGATCATCTTCTTTACGAAATCCCCACCCGTCGAGAATACAAAGAACAACGGGCTTGGGCTTATTTTGAACTGATGACATCGGGAAGTAGCACCTTCTAACTTATTATATTTATCCGGTTCTTGAATTATCCGGGAATGAAAGATGAATGAGTGAGGGAGCCTGTCACAAATATTTTCATGTCGTTTTTTATTTATGTGTCAATTTTGAAAGGCAATGTAGCCTTCTTTTAAGACAATTTCACGGGCTTGTTTGTGTTTGGGCAAGAAAAGTATCGGACCGTGGAAATTAAGGTGGCTCTTATCAAAGGGAATGCGGGCGGATTTTATTCCCGGTGATAGGGGTGCCCGCTTAGAATACAGGAGGCACGATATACCTGTTCCGCAAAAAGGCCCCGTACGAGCATGTGCGGCCAAGTCAGGCGCCCAAAACAAAGACTTTGTTGTGATCGGGCTTTTACAGTATCCGAAAGACCGTCTGCCCCGCCAATAAGGAAGGCAATATCCTGATCGCCACTATCTTGCCATTTCTCGAGAAGCTTTGAGAATTGGGGACTGGAAAGGTCTTTTCCTTTTTCGTCCAGAATGACAATTCTTGCGCCCTTGGGCGCGGCGGCGAGGAGCAGGTCGCCTTCACGTTCTTTTAATTGTGCAGCAGGCAAGTTCTTTTTTTCTTCCACTTCCTTGAGATCAAGACTCCAGTTGAATCTGTTGCCTCGCAGGCGATTGCAGTAGAGTTCAAAAAGATCCTTTGCCGGACTGGCCTTGGCCTTTCCGACAGCGATTAATGTTATCCGCATTGCCCGCTTCTAGTTTACGGCTTTCAGCCTATGTTAGGGCCTGTATTAGGCTTCTTTTGATGCAAAGGGCTGAGCTGATTCAGGTAGTTCCAAACCCCACATCTTTTCCAAGTTATAAAAAGCTCGGACTTCAGGTCTGAAAAGATGAACAACAACATCCCCGGCATCCACCAACACCCAATCACCACGATCTTTTCCTTCGGCGATGATACTTTTCATGCCGGCAGCTTTAAGGCCGCGAAGAAGGTGATCAGACATGGCAGAAACCATGCGGTTTGAATTACCGCTGGCAATGACCATGTAGTCAGCAATGCTAGATTTTCCGGCAAGTTCGATGACGACAATGTCTTCTGCTTTGTCATCCTCAAGAGAGTTACGAACTAGTTCAAGCAGGTCACGGTTATTTCCCGTGGTATCCTGTGTATTGGCCTCTGGGGCCGTAGATTCTCGTGGTATGATCGGTCTCCGTAAAAAGAATCTGCTCGTGAGGTCACGACTTCCCACTACAGATTGTTACTAACACGTTCCGTACTTATCGCTATACAGAACAAGGGTCTTACAGTGTCAGCTTAGCACAGTAAAGGTGCGCGACTCTATATGTTAATGAACATCGTTACATTAAAGGGATAAAATCGTTGTTTCTTTGTTATTTTATCCTCTGCGCAGGTTATGCCTTGTATTTCCCGTTCCTGATCGCAGTCGATGATATGTCCAGCTGTTGACCATGAATGACCGTCCAGGCCGGGGCAGAGCGTGAAGACAGATTTCTTGCCAGTTTCTCCGAAACTCTGACACTCTTAAAGCGTTGTGCTGCTTTTGAATTGGTTGCTTGTAAAGAATATCCCGGGCGTGCAAATACGGCGACTTTCACGGTGTTGAATATATCTTGCCAATCGCGCCAAAGGGGAATTTGGCTTAGATTATCTGCGCCCATAAGCCATGTGAAATCAACCGAAGGAAATATCTGTCTCAAACGAGATAGGGTATCAGCGGTATAAACCGATCTGATCTGGCTTTCGATTGTCGTAACTCGCACTTTTGGGTGCTTGGAGATCGATAGGGCACTGTTGACCCGATCGGCCAGTGGGGCCATACCGTTAGTGTTTTTCAGGGGATTTTGTGGCGAGACTAACCACCAGATCTCATCGAGACCCAAGTGGACAAGAGCTTCTTTGGAGATCTGGCAATGTGCTTTGTGTGCAGGGTTGAACGACCCTCCGAGTAAACCAATTTTACTTCCCCTTGGGGGAAGGCGACCACCCAGACTGTTTGAGATACTTTGCGGGCAAAGCACCTTGGTAAAGGTCAGGCTGGGTGGTTTTTGGCTTAGCATTACGTTTTGTGTGCTGCTTTGCGACTAAGGTCTGGCATGGCCTGTACCACGGACAAGATATTTGTAACTTGTCAATTGGTAGGCCCCGACGGGTCCACGGGCGTGCAGTTTCCCTGTGGAAATACCGATCTCGGCCCCCATGCCAAACTGTCCGCCATCGGCAAACTGGGTCGAGGCATTGTGAATTACGATACCTGCATCAACTTCCTGTTGGAATGCGGCCGCAGCTTGATCGCTGGCGGTGATAATAGCCTCGGTATGGTTAGAGCCATGGCGATTGATATGCGCAATTGCTTCTTTCTGATCTGCTACTCTTTTGACGGAAAGAATGGCGTCCAGATATTCTGTATCCCAATCTACTGCCGAGGCTTCTTTTACCCGACTATCCAGTTGTTGGATTTTGGCATCGCCTCTGATTTCGCATCCCTTGTCTATAAGGGCGTTGAGAATTGGTTTCAGATTTTCGTCTGAATAGTTGGCGTCCACCAGAAGAGTCTCTGTTGCGCCACAAATACCTGTACGGCGCATTTTTGCGTTTAGAACAACTTCAAGAGCCATTTTTGGGTCAGCCGCTTCATGCAGATAAGTATGACAAAGACCATCAAGGTGAGCGAGAACAGGCACACGGCTCTCTGTTTGAATGCGCTCAATAAGGCCACGCCCACCCCGTGGAATGATTAAATCAACATAGTCGTTCATGGTTAGCAAGTGACCAACTGCGGCGCGATCTGTTGTGGGGACGCGCTGTATTGCTGCAACGGGTAGGCCAGCTTCTTGCAGGCCTGTTTGCAAGCAATCAAGAATGGCCCCGGAAGAATGAAAGCTTTCTGAGCCACCACGCAGGATAGAGGCATTTCCGGCTTTCAGGCACAGAGCACCTGCGTCTGCGGTTACATTGGGGCGACTTTCGTAGATGATACCGATCACACCCAAAGGTACAGAAACTTGCTCAAACTTAAGACCGTTGGGTTGATCCCAGCTTTTGAGCGACTTCCCGATGGGGTCGGGGAAAGCGGCGATCGCTTCAAGGCCGGCGGCCATGGCTTCGACACGGTCGTTGTCCAAAGCAAGGCGGTCGAGCATTGCGCTGCTGATACCTTTGGCTTCTGCTGCAATCATGTCCTTATTATTGGCTTCAAGGATTGTCGGCAGTTGAGCGCGAATGGCTTTGGCGGCAGCAATCAATGCATTGTTTTTTGCATCTGCCGGGGCCAGAGCCAGATCCTGTGCGGCAGTTTTTGCAGCTTGTCCAAGCTGATCCATTTGCGCTTTCAGTTCGCTCATATCCTTACATTCCTGTTTTGCTGCAGCTCTCTTTGCTACTTTGGTTTTGTCTCAATAGAGATTTGATTATATTGTGCTTTTTTAGTTGAGGACAAGATCATCCCTGTGAATCAGTTCTTCCCGTCCTAGATAGCCTAATCGTGCTTCAATTTCTGACGACTGCAGGCCAATAATTTTCCTGGCATCACCGTTTGAATAAGCGACAAGCCCACGGGCTACTTCGCGTCCATCCGGTGATTTTACCAACACCGCATCGCCGCGCTGAAACTCTCCATCAACAGCTGTAACGCCTGCTGGAAGCAGAGATTTGCCATTTTGCAAAGCTTTGAGAGCACCAGCATCCAGGGTCAATGACCCCAAAGGTTTCAGGCTACCAGCGATATAACGTTTGCGGGCTGTTTTGGGTTCAACAGAAGCTTCAAAAACAGTGGCTCTGTTGCCCTCTATAATGTTCTGTAGTGGATTAAGCTTATGACCGTTAGCAATAATCATGTTGCAGCCAGCACCGACAGAAATTTTTGCCGCTGATATCTTGGTGATCATGCCGCCTGAACTATAGCCGGGAAGGGCTTCACCAGCCATCGCGTCAATTTCTGGCGTGATCTCGCTGACGACAGGCAGAAATTCAGCATGTTCGTCACGTTTGGGATCGGCTGTGTAAAGACCATCGATATCGGAAAGAAGCACCAACAGATCAGCATTAACCATGGCACCAACCCGTGCTGCCAGACGGTCATTATCGCCAAAACGAATTTCACTGGTGGCCACAGTGTCATTTTCGTTGATGATCGGAACAGTGCCCAATCTCAACAGGGTTGTTAGTGTGTTTCTGGCGTTCAGGTGGCGGCGGCGTTCTTCGGTGTCCCCAAGAGTTAAGAGAACCTGAGAAACGGTAACATCGTGTCGGGCCAATGCTTCTTGGTAGGCGTGAGCTAACAGAATTTGTCCTGTTGCTGCCGAGGCCTGTTTCTCTTCAAGGCGCAGGTTTTGTTTGGTCAATCCCAGATGATTTCTGCCGACAGCAATCGCGCCGGAGGAAACCAACATGACCTCTGCACCGCGCGCGCGAAGGTTTGCGACATCATCTGTCAAAGCATTGAGCCAGTTCAGGCGCGGTTTGCCTGTCTTGTCATCAACCAGCAGTGCCGAGCCGATTTTGATGACAATGCGTTTTGCGGATCTTAGATGTTCAGCGGCAGATAAACCTGTCCTGGATGATATGTTGCTCATAGATCTGTACCACGACTAGATAGGGGAATAGCCTTGCGGACCTTGTTCAGCTTCCAGCTCTTCCTGTTCCTCTTCGCGACCATCAATAATATGATCGAGTAAGTCAGCAAGAACTTCTTTTACACCGTCCTGGCTGATCCCGGAAAGAAGGTAAACTTTTTGCCCGGATAGAGCTTCCAATTCAGCTTGCCTTTCAGCGGCTTCTTCTTCGACCAAGGCATCAATTTTGTTGAGTGCCAGAATGGAAGGTTTTGTATCCAGACCTTCCCCATAGGCTTCCAACTCGGCGCGAATGATTTTGTAATCTTCGAGATAGCTGTCAGAAGTTCCGTCAACCAGATGTAATAGGGCGCCACAGCGCTCAACGTGGCCAAGAAAGCGTGTGCCAAGGCCGTGGCCTTCGCTTGCACCTTCGATTAAGCCGGGAATATCGGCAATGACAAATTCTTCCCCACGGCTATAGACAACACCAAGGTTGGGGTGCAGCGTAGTAAAGGGATAGTCAGCAATTTTTGGTTTGGCGCGGGATACAACGGACAAGAAGGTTGATTTCCCTGCATTTGGTAATCCAGCAAGCCCGACATCCGCAATTAGTTTCAGGCGGAGCCAGATCCACATCTCTTCACCAGGCCAACCGGGGTCAGACCGACGAGGGGCACGGTTTGTTGATGTTTTAAAGCGCGCATTTCCAAAGCCGCCATCGCCACCTTTGCAGATCACAAATTCCTGACCTTCTTCGGTGATGTCACAAATAACCTGTTCTTTATCTTCGCCAAGCACAACGGTACCAACGGGTACTTTGATGATCAGGGGTTTTGCTGCAGCACCAAACATGTCACTGCCACGACCATGTTCGCCGCGTTTTGCTTTGAAGTGTTGTGCATAGCGGAAATCGATCAGCGTATTCAGGCCGTGAGCACCCTGAATAATAACATCGCCACCACGACCACCGTCCCCGCCATTGGGGCCGCCGAACTCGATGTATTTTTCGCGTCGGAAACTGGTGCAGCCGCCGCCGCCATCGCCGCTTTTTACAAAAACTTTGGCTTCATCAAGGAACTTCATCGTGGTGCCTGTTCTCTATCGTCGTAAAACCGCGTCATTCATACATAGACGGGTATAGCAACGCTATAGGTATTCAGAGTTAGCTATGGTCGCAGATGAAACTGCGATATAGTTGGAATATAAGTGGAAAATTTAAATACGAAAAGGGGGGAATGGATTGCCATTCCCCCCCTAAACCATTTCAACCCAGACACAAGGACTGGTTGGCGGGGCCGTTAGGCCGCCGGCTGTACAGAAATGTATGTGCGTCCACCAGCTCTTTGACGAAAGACAACTTCACCTTCAACTGTAGCAAAGATCGTGTGATCTTTGCCCATGCCGACGTTAGTGCCGGGGTGGAACTTGGTTCCGCGCTGACGAACCAGAATGTTTCCTGATACGACGTGCTCACCACCAAATTTTTTAACACCTAGGCGGCGACCAGCTGAGTCGCGACCGTTGCGGGATGAGCCGCCTGCTTTCTTATGTGCCATGAGGTCTTATTCCTCTGCTGCTTTTTTCTTAGGAGCTGCTTTTTTAGGAGCAGCTTTAGCCTTTGGTTCAGCCTTAGCTTTAGGAGCCGCTTTCTTCTTTGGAGCTTCTTTTTTCTCCGCAGTGTCTGCGTCTGCTGCTTTGGCTTTAGGAGCGGCTGCTTTTTCAGCAGGCTTCTTAGCGCCATCGGCGAGAATGTCAGTGATCTTGATGACAGTGAGATCCTGGCGATGGCCGTTTTTACGGCGATGGTTCTTACGACGCTTCTTTTTGAAGATGACGACTTTGTCGCCACGTGTCTGTTCAACCACATCAGCCTTGACCATGGCGCCGTCCACTACAGGCGCGCCGATGGTTGCCTTCTCATCGTCACCGATCATTAGAACTGAATCGAAATCAACAGAAGCACCAGCTTCCAGATTGATTTTTTCGACGACCAGAACGTCGTCCTTACGGACTTTGTACTGTTTACCGCCGGTTTTGATTACTGCGAACATGTTTATCGGTCACTTAGCTGTTAAATTAGGCATTCTATTCATGCATACATGGCCGCACGGAATCCGGGCAGCCAGTGATGCTGGAATATAGCTCTGCTTGCGCGAGAGTCAAACGCTTTGTGAAGTTTATGTGATCTGAGCGAGATCTTTATTGATTGCAGCACTGAAATTAAGACGAAAGCGGCTAATTTAAAAGACTGAGACCTTATATCTTCAAATGATTGCCTTCTTGGTGTAGAGAGGTCACAACAAATAAAAACATCGCTGGATAAATAAGGGAATAAAAAATGGCGCGTATTCATTGGCTGGGGGCTGGCCTTTCAACGGTACCGGGTATTCGACGTCTGATCGAACGGGGCCAGAGTGTAACGGTATGGAATCGTACAGTTGAAAAGGCGCAGGATGCGACAAAGGGGCTGAGCGGTGATTTTGATATCAAGGCTTTCAGTCTAGAGGCATTGGAAAGCGATTTGAAGAAAGGTGATCTGGCGGTTTCAATGCTACCAGGGGATTTCCACGTTGCTGTTGCGCAGATGTGCCTGAATGCCGGGGCGAACTTTGTATCCAGTTCTTACATTGCGCCTGAAATGCGCGCCTTGGATGCTGTTGCGAAAGAAAAGGGGCTGACGCTGGTTAATGAAGTCGGTCTTGACCCGGGGATTGATCATCTGATGGCGCATGTGTTGATGGATGATTACAAAAACTCACCAGCCTTTGCCAAAGGCAATGCGCATTATTTCAGATCTTATTGCGGGGGCCTGTCCGAAAAACCAAACGATTTTTGTTATAAATTCAGTTGGGCACCGCTGGGCGTTCTCAAAGCCCTGCGCTCGCCGTCGAAAAGTTTGCGTGATGGCAACGTCTATGACGTCAACCGACCATGGGATGCGGTTGAATCCTATGAAATTGATCTGGAAAAAGGGTCTGAAACTTTTGAAGTCTATCCAAACCGCGATTCCTATCCGTTCATGGATGAATACGGTTTTGGCAAGGACTGGAATGTGCAGCAGTTTGTGCGCGGTACCTTACGCTATGGCGGCTGGTCCACTGCGTGGTCAGATCTATTCAGGGAAATTGAAACACTGGAAGGCGAGGCCGGGGACAAGCGCCTTGCTGAGATCTCTGCTGACCTTTGGGATAAGTATGCGCTGGTAGAAGGCGAACATGACCGTGTTGTTCTTTCTGTTGATTTGTGGGCAGAACGCAATGGAGAGCAGGTGTACAACAAGTCATATGTCATGGATGCCTATGGCGATGATAATCACACAGCGATGGCCCGTCTGGTATCAACGCCCGTCAGCTATGCTGTCGAGGCCGTTTTGAAAGGTGAAATTGCCCCTGGTGTGTCTGCTGCACCGAGTGATGTGACGGTTGCCAAGAAATGGCTGGAAGATCTTCAGGTTGCTGGCGAAAAAATGGCGATTGTTGATCGCCTTGCGTAACTAAATTCTTTGGCCTGATTGGTTGTGACGCCGATTTGATCGCGACGATAGAGATTAAATAATTAAGGGCTGCTGAATGAAGTTATTCAGCAGCCCTTAATCGTTGTGGAACGATGTTTTTGTTAGATGCCATCTACGAGTAGGAAGGTACATTCGGCATTTCTGCGGCGGATTTTTTTCACCGGGGCGTATTCTTCGCTGTTGACGAAGTTTCGGGCAGTCTGCATGTCAGGGAACTCGACGATCACAATGCGTGTGGGTGTCCAGAGATCTGATTCAAAAGTATCCATCTCACCGCCTCTGGCGCGATAGATGCCGCCGAACTTCTCGACAATCGGCCTCGCCTGGGCTTTATAGGTTTCGTACTCGTCCGGGTTGCTGATTTTAGTATCGACGATGAGATAAGCTGCCATTTGAATACTGGTCCTTTTGGATGAAATCTAGGTTAAGCTATTGAAGTATTTAAGTGCTGTGATGGTTTGTTCAATATCTTAATTAAAATAATGGCATTGTTTTACTCAAATTCCGATACTTGATTTTATCCAGCCAAGACGTGCTTCTGGCACGAGGCCATAATTGTAATAATTTATGCCATCGGCACCAGCCTTGACGGCGGCTCCTATGCGTTCTGATAGATTTTGTCGGCTTGGTGTTTGATCGTGGAACAGGCTTGCCCCCAATCCAAGGTATTTGTCAGGCCCCAGGTGAGTTCGTGTTGTGGTGAGAATGTCCAGGGTCTGGTTTTCTGTTGCTGTGTAGGCACAGATGATAACGCCATCACAGGCTTGGCCAATCGCTTGAATATCAACGCCGTCTCGCCAAGAATTTTCACCTTCGATAACCACGATCTTACTATCGGGGTGGGCGGCTTCTTTTATGCTTTGGACAATTTTTGTCGGTGCTTGGGTCCGCCATTGCAAAAACGCGTAGAGCGCTATGTGATTTTTGAAAGATTCGAGCTTTTGTTCTGGGAACTGCGGGAACTGTTCTTCAGGTGTTTCCCTGTTACAGGCCTGAGAGATCAAATCTTTGACATCTTCTTTAGCTGTAAGTGCATCTACGTCTTCATTTTGTGCGGCTTTGACGCAGTGATCACAAAAGCAGATTGAAAGAAGGAAGTCATCTTCGGCGGTGAGGCCAAGGCCGTCTTTTTCATGGTGGTAGCCGTGATCAAAACCCATAAAGCCGATAGTCTCCAGCTCGACCATATCTGGTCTGTAGCTGTGGGTCAGGTTTGCAACAAGGGTTGTCGCATAGTCTCGCACGGCATCGCTATTTGGACAGAGGCTATAGTAACTGGGGTCGCCAAAGGCGTTACGAGCAACGTGTTCGGGATATTTAAAGCCCAAACGACTGTTGTGCAGGCAAACTGTCCAGCAGGAAACGCTTAACCCGTGATACTTTCTGTCGTTAATGATAGGCGAGAGCATATCGCCTGATTCGTGCAGATTTTTTGCAACAAGAGGTTGGATTTCTTTATCCCCCCAGAGCTTTTCGTCAGGATTGAAATAGATCGTTCCGTCTTCGGGGTAGTAGCTTTTTCTCTTGGGGCTGCGGGGCTGGAGAAAACGCCCGGCGTGGTAGGAGACAGCCAGACTGATGCCATTGACACCCGCCAGTTGTTGGTAGTCATGATAGGTCGTGTCCAGTCCAAGATCCTGAAGATCCCAAGGATAAGCCCACATCGAATGACGCATTTCTGTCTCCCCGCTCTTTGTTGAAGCTTTATTATTACAGCCTTATACGGCGGCGACAGCTGTCATTTCAACAAGGATCATCGGATCAGCTAAACGTGCTTCGACACAGGCACGTGCGGGTGGATTTTTAGGATCAATCCAAGCGTCATAAACGGAGTTCATTTTGTCAAAATCAGCAATAGCTGGCAGGAAGACGTCAATTGCCAATATCTTTGATTTGTCCGTTCCGGCCTCGGCAAGGAGGTCTTCGATTTTTTGTAATACAGAACGTGTCTGTGTTTCCAGATCAGCCGATCTGTCTTCGGCCACCTGACCCGCGATATAAACAAATCCGTTGTAGGAAACGGCCTGGCTCATGCGGCTACCAACTTGAAAGCGTTTAATCATTGTTTCTCTCTTTTAAAGGTATGTCCAAAATAATAGACATATATATGTTTTTTTGGAATTTAGATAATACGACATTATTTTGCGGACGCAAGTGCCACGCAAGAGTGCCATGCAAGTCAGCTTGAATATGTGCTGCGTGCTTTATGGAATGTGGTGTTCAGAAGAATAGGGTGAAGAGGGCTTTAAAAGTCAGTGTTCAACTGTGCTTCCAGTTCAGTTGCGGCGGCTTTGAGGTTGACCAGATAGGCGTCCTTGTTGCGGTGGCCATCTTCTCTGGGCGTAACGAGGCAGAGTGTGGCAATGCAGGTGGATTGGGCATCTTTTACAGGAACAGCAAAGCAATGAGTGAAGGTATCAACGATACTGTCAAAGGTGTAGTGCCCGTCCTGAGTAGCCTGTCGAACTTCGGCGATGAAGTTGTCAGGTGATATGGTTTCGCCGTTGGGTAAAATGAAATCATCTTTATCCAGAAAGTCGATAATCTCTTGATCAGAAAGATGTCCGACGAGCAGACGGCCAGAAGCTGTGCTGGGAACAGGCACTAATTCGCCGAGATTGGCTGAAATCCGGAAGGGACGATTACCTTCTTTCATCAAGGCGACGATGTATTTGTTGTCTTCCAGTTTACAGAACTGCGCGGTTTCGCTTGTTTGTTCGACGATATTGCTGAGTGTGTTTTCTATGCGCTGGTACAGATCAATCTTGTCATTATAGGCGCGCCCTAAGAAATAAAGACGACTACCAAGGAAAACCTGACCATCGCTGCCGTTATTTTCCAGCACGTTCATATTTAGCAACAGATGTACGAGTTCATAAACGGAGGAGCGCGGCGCGCCCATCAACTTGGCAATTTCGTTGGGCCGCATGGCGCGGTTTTCACGCCGGATGAGATCGAGGATATCAAAGGCACGTTCCAGTCCCCGCGCACGTTGATTTGTTGGCTTTCCCTCAGTTCCCATCCGTATATCCCATAGGTCTAATGAAATTTTTTAGATTGCTGTTATATACTTAACGGGACGGGGGAAGCCAATTTTATATTATCTGTTGTGTATACTACTGGATTTATATTTTCAGTATTCATGGTGTCGGGCTAACACTTATGATCTCAGGTGTGAGACCAATCGTCGGGATCATCAGAATTGTTTGGCGATAGACCTATGATATCACCTTTTGTTGAGCAACCAAGGCCCAGTACAGTTCGGTTCGCATAGTTGAAGTAAGAGGATACTTGATTAACTTCAAGAATCTCTCCGTCGCTATAACCCGCATTTCTCATGGCTTTGATCATTTCTTCGGTCGTGCTTGCGGGGGACATGGTTAGTGCTTCGGCATAAGCCATGGCGAGCTTTTGTTTGTCATCTAACGGGGCAATGTCAATGTTACGACTATCGATAGCTTTTCTAATACCAGCAGCTTTTTCATCGTCCTGCAATAGACGGCAAAGTCCGCCGAAGTGATGATCAACACAATAGCCACAATCATTTAGTGAGCTAACCCATACGCCCAGCGTTTCCAGGAACCATTTTGGGATGGTGTTACCGGTATGGTGCAGGACATATTTATAAATCGCCATATGTCCTTCCATGCTGTGGGGGCGAAGCGAATGCATCATCATGATATTATCGACGTTATTGTCAGGACCTTTTACCCGATCATAGAGGCGACGAAGTTTTCCATCTGATTCTTCGTAAGGAACCGTTTCAATCCAGGGCATTTTATAAAGTGTCCTTTTATTTGTATGGCTTGGCTTATCTTATCTTAGGGATCTTGCTTGTCGTAAAGTTTTGCCATCGACATGAATTTAATTATATAATCCCAAATTGTAAGATTTATTACTATATATTGGGATTTGTTATCTGTGGATGTCAAGCAACAATCTAAATCTATTCAAACCCCATCCCTAACCCCGGCTCAAACCGGGGTTGGCTTATTACACAAGGCTTTCGAGCTCTTGAATCTGTTTCAGATAGATCAGGTTAATTGGTCCCAGAGTGAGATAATCGGGAAAACCGGGATGAGTCGTTCTACTGTGAGCAGGCTTGTTCGTTATTTGGTTGAAACAGGTTATCTTGCCGAAATCCCCAAAACGGGACGCTATAGTTTGGGCATGGCAGCGATTAATTTAGGACAAAGGGCCATGGTAGGATTTGATATCTCTGCTATCTGTCAACCTATACTGGACAAGCTGGCAAAGATAACATCCGAGACCATCATTTTAACGGTGTTTGATAAGGCTTCAAATCGTGTTGTCTGCATCAATCAGATTGAAAGTCGTGGTGGCGGACTTCGGGTGTTTGAGGAAGTCGGCGCAAGTTTTCCGTTGCATGCAGGGGCGGCACCAAGAGCAATACTGGCCTGTCTGTCGGATGAATTGGTGGATGGTTATCTCAAGGGGAAACTCAAAGCTTTTACATCGCAAACATTCGTAGAAAAGAAGCTACTTAAAGAAAATATAGAGACAATTCGTTCACAGGGCTATGCAGTTTCAAGCGAGGAAACATACGAAGGAGCAGCCGGGATTGCTGCTGCTTTTACCAGTTCCGGTGGGCAACCTGTTGGGAGTTTGGCAATTGCTTTTCCGATGAACAGACTAGGCCAGAAAGAACGTGATGTTCTCGGGCGGCAATTGCGAGCCTTTGCCAATGAAATATCTGCATTATTTTGATCCAGTTGACTCTTATCATGAACTATTGTGGCGTGGGAAACTTTAGGCTTACGCTTGTTCCTTCTCCGAGTTCACTTTGCAGGATCAATTCTCCATCTTGCAACTCGGTATAGGATTTTGCGAGGAAAAGTCCTAACCCAACACCTTCATGAGCAATCTCAGCATTCTCTCTTGATTGTCCAAAGGGTTCGAGAACTTTGCCCATATCTTCCTTGGATATACCTTTGCCTGTATCGGTTATGCAGATTGTCGTGGAGTCCAAATCCTGTTCTGTTGTGACAGTTATTTGTCCATTGGCCGGTGTGTATTTTACGCTGTTCGATAGCAAGTTGAGAACGGTTTGCCTCAAGAGGGTTTTATCAGCAGTGATGTTTGTTGCTGTTTGAGAGAAATTAACATCAATCGAAATTTTTTGCTTTTCCGCGCGATGTTTGAGCATGGATATGCATGTGTAAAGGATATCCGGAATATTAACGGTAGAGAAATGGTACTCATAATTACCACTTTCGATACGTGAAATATCAAGAACATTTCCAATGATATCCTGTAGATGTTGTCCTGCTTTTTTGATATCACTTGCGTATTCCAGATAGCGGTCGTTTCCAAGATCGCCAAACAATTGGGCTTCCATTATTTCTGAAAAGCCAATAATTCCGTTCAGGGGGGTTCTAAGTTCATGGCTCATATTAGCCAGAAAAGTTGTTTTGGCTTTGTTTGCAGTTTCGGCAGCATCTCTGGAATGCATCAGCTCCTGCGTTCTTTTTTGAACCCGTTCTTCAAGCTGCGCGTTTTGTTCTTTGATCTGTTTGTGAAGCATACGCACTTCCAGTGTGTTGCGTATTCGATGTAATGCTTCTTTGCGATCAAATGGTTTTACAATGCAATCCCTTGCGCCAAGTTGGTAGGCTTTGAATCTGGTTTCTTCGTCCTGCTGAGCAGTAAAAACCAGAACAGGTAGATAATCATCCTGTATTTGTAACGATAAGTGTTGGATGACTTCAAAGCCATCCATGTATGGCATTCTGACATCAAGTAATATCAGGTCGAAGTCATGTGCGTTGTGATGATCAACAACTAACCGGGAATCAGTCAGACTAGTTACGTTTTGGTAGCCCTCTTTTTTGAGAATCATTTCCAATAGTTGTATATTTGCCAGTTTATCATCAACGATCAGAATTTTTGCGGCAAAGCGGCTCTTGTTTATTATTTCAGGCATTAACTTCATCGTTGCATCTCTGCTTTGAAAATCATGAGGGATATTTCCGGGGGATTGTTTATCAGGCATGTTGTATGGAAACTTCTTCAGAATTGGAAGGAACCGAGGATGTCGGGAACTCCAGCCAGAAAGTTGAATTGTTCTTCTCTTTGTTGTGGTATCCAATGATTCCGCCCATTTCTACAGCCAGCTTTTTTGAAATTGCGAGGCCAATGCCGGTTCCTTCAATTTCAGAGCCTTTGTGATGGAGCCTTTCGAAAGGTGTAAAAAGCTCCGGGATCATACTTTCCGGTACACCGGGACCACTATCGGTAACATAAATATAAATTCTGTCTTCAGGCAGATCCTGACAACCAAAGACAACATCGCTGCCTTCGGGTGCATATTTGATCGCATTGGAGAGAAAGTTGATTACGATTTGTTTGAATCTGAAACGATCTAGGAGGATGCCTTTGTCTGATTCCTGTATCCCGCGCATGGTTATGGAACGTTCCCCTGCTTTGCCTCTGAACATCTCCAAGCACTCTTTGAATACCTCTCTTGGGTAAAAATGTTCAGGGTTAAATGTAACCGAGCCAGCCTCTATTTTGGATAGATCAAGAATTTGATTTATCAGTTCGAGAAGATGATTTCCGGCTTTTGTTATGTTTGAAATACATAATTTTTGCTCATCGTTTAATGGGGTCTCGTCGTCATCAATCAGTTGGCTAAAACCAAGAATTGAATTCAGGGGGGTTCTCAGTTCATGGCTCATGGATGATAGAAATTCTGATTTGGCTTTACTTGCTTTTTCAGTGCGTTCTTCTGCTTCTTTTCTCTCTGTTATATTTACACCAGTCCCCTGATAACCATGGAAAACGCCATTATCGTCAAAAACGGGCTCTCCGTTTATAGAAAGCCAAGCTGTTTGTCCGGTATCTTTGGCTCTGGGGTAAATAAAATTTCGAAATGGTTTGTGTTCTTTCAGGCACTGAAGATGCTTTTCCCAGAGATCCGGGTCGACATCAGGGATACCTGTTTCTTGGCGGGTTTTTCCTAAAAGTAATTCGGGCGATACACCCGTTACGTTCTGAAATCGTTCTGAAAGAAATGAAAACCTTAAGTCGGCATCCATTTCCCAATACCAGTCTGCAGCACTTTGGGCGTACATCCGAAAACGTGATTCTGATTGTTGTGTTGTTTTAACTTGTTGGCTTAATTTTTGATTAAGTTGCTCCAGCTCTGCGGTTCGTTGAATAATTTGTTCTTCTAGAAGGTTTTGAACATTACGTGAAGCTCTTGCAGCTTGCTGTATATCCAGGGTCATTGCTTTAAATGAGCGGAAAAGATCACCCATTTCGTCGTTGCGTTCCAGTTGTCGGACAGGAAGGTTATTTATACAATTTGAGCTATAGGGGGCATGACACATACTTCTAAGATTTAGTATGGGGCGGAGAACAAAGATCCAAAGAACGAACATTGTCATCGAAGTGACAAAAAGAGAGATAATCAGAACCAGCCCGAATATTCTTAACACAAAGGCGTCTAATTCTTTTGTTACAGCTTGGGTGTTCATTCTGATGTAAACTATTTGGGAGCCATGATGTCCTTTACCTACTTTCCATCCAAAGTTATATGAAGAGGTTTCTTCTGTTTCATGGCGAAATACATCGTTTTCTTTTATGTGTTCCGAGGGAATGACAGGCCTTTGTCCCGCAGAAAGGACTTCTTTGTGATTTTCAAAGACAGTGACCCCAATAATGTCATTTAACCCGAAAATTTCAACAGGATCGGTTGTATCTTTCACACCATGCAGGTGATGATCACTTGAGAACGCCGATGTAACTGCGATGTGTCCCGTGTGTTCCAAGGCAGCTAAGAGCTTTTTTTCCTGACTTTGGTACGAGAAAAATAGAATAATGATTTCGATAGTGACAATCGAGGCAAAAACCCAGGCGGTTATTTTCCTGCACAGAGGAGAAAGAGGCGCTTGCAGGTAATTTGAACTACCTTGATGGTTAGATACTTCTGAGAACCCCATTACATTGTTTTCCTCAATTTTCCGCCTATCTATGATTGAGGATAGATCAATAAATATAATTGAAAGTTAATAAATTGAGCGTGTATTGCGAACTGGATAACCTCTACGCCATTTAATTCATAGAAGAGCGCAAAAGAGTATTATTTTGTCTTTATAATCTACGCTCTATCCGGTTTGTTTTTTTTGTGCCAATCTCTCGTTCGAAATGTTGTTATTGGAGCCAAATGTTGTCATTGGAGCCAAATGTTGTCATTGGAGAATGTTGAAAATGCATAGCTGGCGTTCATCAAAAGAACTTGGTGTGGATGGGCTTGAATTTGTTGATCTGGATTTAGGATCTCGGGACGGTCAGCACCTTGTTGTTGATGTTAAAGCTGCTGCGCTCAATTTTTCAGACCTTTTGATGTCGGAAGATAAGTATCAGGCCCGCCCTGTAAGGCCTTTTACGCCGGGGCAGGAAATTGCGGGAACGGTCCTTTCGGCACCCCCGGAAAGTCAGTGGAAGCCCGGTGATCGTGTTGCCAGTAAAATTCCCTGGGGGGGCTTTGCGGAACAGGCGCTAGTTCCCTGTGAGACCGCTTTTGCTATTCCCGATAATATTTCCTTTGAACTGGCGGCGGCGCTGCCAGTTACCTATACGACCTCTATGGTTGCTTTTTTCGACAGCACTCACTTACGTCCTGATCAGACTGTCTTGGTGCATGCTGCGGCGGGAGGCGTTGGTCTAGCGGCTGTGGAAATTGCCAAGGCTATTGGTGCGCGGGTTATTGCGACGGCGAGTAATGAACAGAAGCTGGATCTTGCCAAAGAGCATGGTGCGGATATTTGTATCAATTACAGTGATGAAAGCTGGGTTCAGTTGGTCAAGGATGCGACAAATGGGGTTGGTGCTGACGTTATCTATGATCCTGTCGGGGGCGAAATCGGTTTAAAAAGCTTGCGATGTCTTGCTCGCAACGGCGTTATTCTGATTGTGGGATTTGCTTCAGGAACCATAACTGAAATTCCGGCTAACCGTTTGATGCTCAAAAGAGCATCAGCCAAAGGCGTCTATTGGCATCATGATCATGATGCGGCACTGATTAAGAATATGATGGATAAGATGTTTGTCATGCTGGAAAAGGGTCTTCTGAATCCAGTGGTCGATACGCGTTTTTCTCTTGCGCAATTGCCTGATGCTATGCAGGCGCTACAAAACAGAGAAACCACGGGGAAGGTGGTTTTGACTGTCTAAAGCGGGGCGGGTAAGAATTTGGTTGTTTCAAGCAGATCTGGCGAAGATTTTTCTCTTTTTGGACTTCTCTTTAGATGAAATATCCGGGCGTTATGTGCGACGATGGCGCAGAAATGTTTTTGAAAATTCTCTCGAAACCTTTTCGTGAAAACTTCTGATGAAAACTTCGAGGAATTCGTTTCCGTTGCTATCCTCTTTTTATGACAGGTGTTGAGATGGTGATTTCCCCAGATACAGTTGAGTTGAACTTTACCCGCGAAGAATACGCAGCGCGTTTGTTTAAAACCCGCAAGGCAATGCAACAGGCCGATCTCGATAGTTTGCTGATCACCGATCCTGCGAACATGGCTTGGTTGACTGGCTATGACGGTTGGTCTTTTTATGTTCATCAATGCGTTATTGTCACGCTTGAGAGCGAACCGATCTGGTTTGGTCGGGGAATTGATGCGAATGGGGCAAAGCGTACAACCTACCTATCCCACGAGAATATCATTGAATACCCGGATCATTATGTTCAGTCCGATGATCGCCATCCCATGGATTTTCTATGCGAAATATTGGAAAGCAAGGGGCTGAGCAGTCATTCTATCGGTGTTGAAATGGATAACTACTATTTCACGGCAGCGGCCTATGCGTCTTTGGTGCGGAATCTCCCGAATGCCAATTTTAAGGACTGTAAAAATCTTGTTCATTGGCAACGATCTGTGAAATCTGAACAAGAGCTGTCTTATATGCGTAAAGCCGGGAAGATTGTTGAAGTGATGCATCAGCGTATCAGGGAAACAATTCATCCAGGATTACGGAAACATGAGTTGGTTGCGGAAATTTACGATGCGGGATTGCGTGGCATTCCGGAATACGGTGGGGATTATCCGGCCATTGTGCCGCTTTTGCCTTCCGGGGCCGACGCCTCTGCATCTCATCTAACGTGGAATGATAAGCCGATGCAATCGGGTGAGGGGACTTTTTTTGAGATAGCGGGCGTTTATAAGCGTTATCATTGTCCATTGTCGCGTACGGTCTTTCTAGGAAAGCCGGATCAAAAGTTTCTGGATAGCGAAAAGGCCGTTCTTGAAGGGATGGAAGCGGGCTTGGAAAAGGCCAAAGCTGGTAACTACTGCGAAGATATTGCGATTGCTTTTTTCGATGTTTTGGAAAAACATGGGATTATCAAAGACAGCCGTACAGGCTATTCCATCGGACTTTCCTATCCCCCTGATTGGGGCGAGCATACCATGAGCCTTCGTAAAGGGGATAAAACCGTTATGAAAGAGGGAATGACGTTCCATTTTATGACCGGACTTTGGTTGGATGATTGGGGGCTTGAGATAACGGAAAGCCTTGCAATCGGTGCGAATGGGCCGGAGTTGTTATCTTCTGTTCCGCGCGAATTAGTTGTGATTTCATGACGAACTTGCTGGCTTCGACCAAAGAGATATTGGAAAAACTGGTTTCCTTTCAAAGTCTGTCAGGACAATCCAATCTTGATATGATTGCCTATATCGAAGAGTACCTGAAAAGGCACGGGGTCTCATCATCCCTGTCTTATGACGAGACAAAAAAGAAAGCCAATCTCTATGCCACAATCGGCCCGGCTGTTGAAGGGGGCGTTGCTCTGAACGGCCATACTGACGTTGTGCCGGTGAAAGGGCAGGCATGGACAACAGATCCCTTTGTACTTACAGAGCGAAATAATCGACTGTATGGACGCGGTACTGTTGATATGAAAGGTTTTCTTGCCTGTGCGCTCGCGATGGTTCCGGAGTTTCAGCGCGCAGAGCTTCAACGCCCTATTCATGTTTCTTTCTGTTATGATGAAGAGATAGGTGGCTTTGGCGCACCTGTTCTCGCGGACGATATCGTTTCTAAAAACTTCAAACCTGATGTGATGATTGTTGGCGAACCCACAAACATGGGGCTTGTTACAGGGCACAAAGCCGGAATGGAAATCACAACGCGCTTTACCGGGTTTGAAGTGCATTCTTCTCAACCGGACAAAGGGGTGAATGCGATCGAATTTGCGTCTCGTTTTATCGGAAAAATTTTGGAGGTTGGCGCATGTTTGGCAGCAGAACCAAAGATTGGCTCTCCTTATGATCCGCCTTATACGACATGTAATGTGGGTCGAATTGACGGTGGTGCTGCAAGCAATATTACGGCAGGCAGTTGTGAGATGGTTTGGGAAATAAGACCAATTCCGGGTGATAATGGGCAGGCTATTTTTCAGGAGATCCTCGATTTTTCAGATAATGTGTTGTTGCCAGAAATGCGACGTGTATCATCCGAAGCGAATATCGTTACAATTCTTGATGCGAATATGCCAAGCCTGGATGCGAGTGATGATTCCCCGGCGGTTACACTGATCCGGAAATTAACGGGTAGTAATACACGCGGAGTTGTTTCCTTTGGAACAGATGCTGGTTATTTTGAGCGTGTAGGGCTATCCACCGTTGTTTTTGGGCCGGGATCAATTGATCAAGCACACAAGCCTGATGAGTTTATCGAAATTTCAGAGCTTGAGCGCTGTCTCTCTTTCTTGCATGATCTGGCGAGATACCAGTCTCAATAAGAGAAGCCAATTTATAGAATGAGAAAGTAAGGGATACGAATGTTCGCTGCTGGCCTTCGTCTTGATGATCGCGATATTGCAATTCTGAAGATACTGCAAACCGAAGGGCGTATCACAAAGGCGGCTCTTGCTGAGCGTGTTAATTTGTCCCCGACGCCTTGCTGGGGACGACTGCAGCGGTTGGAAAAGGCTGGCGTTATTGAATCTTACGAAGCACGACTGTCGGTCAAAGTTTTTGCGCCGTTGTCATTTGTGTTTATGGAAGCAGAGCTTGATAGCCACCAAACAGAAGACTTCGACCGATTTGAAAAAGCCGTGCAAGATTACCCGGAAATACAGGAATGCTGGGCTGTTGGTGGTGGCCTTGATTATATTCTCAAAATCGTGGTCAGGGACGTTGATGGATACCAGCGTTTTGTCGATCATTTGCTCGCGGCCAAAGTTGGCTTGAAACGCTACTTTACCTATGTGGTGACAAAGCCTGTAAAGCAGACAAATGCCCTGCCGATTGATTTGCTGGTTCAGGAACAATCGTCGAGCGCGTAGACGAAACATCTAATTTTGGCGTTATAGGCGAAAGCTCTTCTTCTTTTTACCTTTTCTTTAGACGCACTTTTTCCTTGAGATCCGACATGATGAGGCTGTGATATTAACACAGCCAAATGGGTGATCTCCTGATGAGCAAGCAAGCGCAGAAAGATACAGACGCGATAGGCGGCAAGAAGAAGTCGCTGTCTCTCACCTCCTTAAATGATCCGCGGTTATTCAAACAGTTCAGTTATATTGATGGTCAATGGTCTGATACCTTATCGGGCGAGAGCATTCTTGTGCGCGATCCGGCTAATCAGGAGGTGATTGGTACTGTACCGAGAATGAATGGAAGCGAGAGTAACGGTGCAGTTGATGCTGCGCAGAAAGCTTTTGGAAAGTGGGCCGCTCTGTTGCCACAGGATCGATCAGTTATTTTACGGAGTTGGTTTGAGTTGCTGCATGAAAACCGGGAAGATCTTGCGCTGATCATGACAGCTGAACAGGGCAAGCCAATTTCTGAGGCTCGCGGGGAAATTGACTACGCGGCTGATTTTATAGAGTTTTATGCCGAGGAAGCTAAGCGTCCGAATATTGAGAATGTAACGTCTCATATGGTTGGGGGTGAAGTTGAAGTCTGGCGGGAACCTGCCGGTGTTGCTGCACTGATCACACCGTGGAATTTCCCTTGTGCTATGATTACACGTAAGGCTGCAGCTGCGTTGGCGGCAGGTTGCTCCTGCGTTATTCATCCATCAAAAGAAACACCCTTTTCCGCGACAGCCTTGGCTGAGCTTGCAGAGCGCGCAGGTATTCCGGCTGGCGTTTTTAATGTGGTGACAGGGGAGCCTGGGGAAGTTGTCCCGCAATGGACATCTGATGAGCGGGTACAGGTAGTTTCCTTTACCGGGTCCACAGAAGTTGGGCGTTTGATTTATCAGCAGTCGGCACCTTCTATCAAGCAACTAGTATTGGAACTCGGTGGGCATGCTCCGTTTGTTGTTTACGGGGATGCAGATCTCGATCATGCGGTTTCATCGGCCATAGCGGCTAAGTTTGCGACGTCGGGACAAGACTGTCTGGCTGCGAACAGAATTTTCATTGAACAGAGTATCTATCAAGAATTTTCCCGAAAATTTGTTGAGAAGGTGCGGGGGTTGAGCCTTGGTCGAGGGCTGGATGACCCGGATATTGGGCCACTCATGAACGAAAATGCTGTCTTAAAACAAGAAGCGCATGTTTCGGACGCATTGGCAAAGGGTGCAAAGCTTTTATGTGGTGGAAAAAGAGATGCTCTAGGTACTCTATTTTATCAACCAACTGTGTTGGGGGATGTTCCCGTCGATGCGCTTATCAATCGTGAAGAGACTTTTGGACCTGTTGCCTGTTTGACTGCTTTTGAGGCTGATGAAGATATTATCGCACGGGCCAATGAAAGTGATTACGGATTGGTTGCCTATGTTCATAGTCAGGACCCGAAGAAAATTTATCGAGCAAGCCGAGACCTGCAATACGGCATGGTTGCCATTAACCGAACAAAGGTAACAGGGGCTCCCATTCCTTTTGGTGGAATGAAACAATCAGGTTTGGGGCGCGAAGGCGCGCGTCAAGGCTTGGAAGCCTTTACAGAGATCAAATACGTCTGTCGTAACTACGCTTAACGGCGACAAAAATGTGCAGCTGTAATTAAAAGCTAAATGCTCAAGACCTGAATGCTTGAGGTTAGAAAATTTAAGGAAAGTAATATGCTTAGAAATGATCAATTGGCCGAATGGGATCGGGATAATTTTTTTCATCCTTCAACACATTTGGCTCAATTCGCCCGTGGGGATCTCCAAAATCGAGTGATTTCTGGTGGGGAAGGCCTTTATATTGAAGACCGTGATGGCAATAAAACTCTGGATGCTTTTGCCGGACTTTACTGCGTGAACATTGGATATGGGCGACAGGAAGTTGCGGATGCAATTGCGGCACAGGCCAAAGAGCTTGCCTATTACCATTCCTACGTCGGGCATGGGACTGAAGCGTCAATTACGCTGGCAAAGATGATTTTGGATCGGGCACCGACCAATATGTCGAAAGTATATTTTGGTCTGTCAGGATCTGATGCAAACGAAACAAATATCAAGTTGGTTTGGTACTATAACAACGTGTTGGACCGTCCGAAGAAAAAGAAAATCATTTCAAGGTGGCGTGGGTATCATGGCTCAGGCCTGATGACGGGGTCTCTAACCGGGCTTGAGTTATTTCATAACAAATTTGATCTGCCTTTGTCGCAAGTCGTTCACACGGATGCGCCTTATTATTTTCGTCGCGAAAATGTAGATCAGACAGAAGCTGAGTTTGTGCAGCAATGTGTTGATAGTCTTGATGAGCTAATTGCCCGAGAAGGGGCTGATACAATAGCGGCCTTTATCGGTGAGCCTGTTCTTGGGACGGGTGGCATTGTGCCGCCGCCTACGGGGTATTGGAAGGCTATTCAGGCCGTCTTGAAGAAACACGATATTCTGTTGATTGCAGATGAGGTTGTAACTGGCTTTGGCCGTCTGGGGTCAATGTTTGGATCAGATCATTATGATATAGAGCCGGATATTATTACAATTGCCAAGGGGTTGACCTCAGCCTATGCGCCTTTGTCTGGCTCAATTGTATCTAAAAAGGTCTGGAAGATTCTCGAAGAAGGTACAGATAAACTGGGACCGATTGGTCATGGTTGGACCTATTCAGCACACCCGATTGGAGCTGCAGCGGGTGTGGCAAACTTAAAGCTGATTGATGAAATGAATCTGGTGAGTAACGCACGCGAAATGGGCGCTTACTTCAACGAAGGTTTAAAGAGTGCTCTGTCTGATATCTCTATTGTTGGCGACGTCAGGGGGGAAGGTATTCTCTCGGCTATTGAATTTGTCAAAGATCGAGATGATCGTACCTTCTTTGATCCGGCAGATAAGGTTGGGCCACAAATTGCGACTGCTTTACTGGAACGCAGCAAGGTAATTGGTCGGGCGATGCCTCAAGGTGATATTCTCGGTTTTGCCCCGCCGCTTTGCATGACTAAAGACGAGGCTGATATTATTATTGAAGCAGCCAGAGATGCGATTGCTAATGTTGCAGAAAAAATTCTCTAAATTTTGAAGATACACACCAACTATCCGGGCATATTTTGTTCTGGATAGTTGGTGTATTCTATTTAACTAATGCCGAGTAGTTCTCGGGCATCTTGTGCCGTGGCGATTGTTTTACCCATAGCGCAGACTTCTTCCCGGGCTTGTGTGATTAATTCTGCTGTGGAAGCCGCTTCTTTTCCAGACCTGAGGAGAGAATTGTTTTCGAAGCCAATGCGGGCGTGTCCGCCTTGTTTAATGGCTTTGGATGCACACCGGGCTTCGTTGTGACCAAAGGCGCAGATAAACCAAGGTCCCAAATCAATTGTTTCCGGATCTTGTTTAATTTTCAGAAAAGGTTCGAGTTCTTCAATCTTGCCGAGATTGTCAGATGCATAGCGGCCCAGAACAAAAAGAAGCGATGGTTGATTTTCCGGTATCAATCCCTTTTGGACAAAGTGCAGGAAGCGTTTGAAATCTTCCGCATCGTATAGAATGTGTTGGACGTGAACAGAGGCTTCTTGCGCCCAGTGGTAAAATTCAGATCCATACGCTTCTCCGCCATCGGGCATCATTTCTCTCAAAGCAACGCTGACGGCCTCTGGTTGCACGCCCTTGACACAAGAAACTTGTTCTTGTTGGCTAAAATGCCCAACGGCCTCGGTTGTTATCTGAACCAAGAGATCACTGCCGATGGTCTCTTTGATACCGGCGAGAACTTCTGTGTAGAGGCTAGCATCAAGAACATGCTGTTGATCCTTATCTCTGACATGAAGATGGGCCATCGCTGCGCCCGCTTTTTGGCAGGCAATAGCTTCTTCTATAATTTGGGGAACTGTCACAGGCATGTTCGGATGATCTGATCTAGTTTTTTTGGCACCGTTTGGGGCTGCCATGAGAATAGTTGGTGACATGGGGTTAGCTTTCCAATGTATTAAAGACAGACAAAAAGCTAACGGACAGCTTTTCAACAATTTCTTCTATATGGTTGTCTTCGATAATAAAAGGCGGCGCCAGAAGAACATGATCACCGTTCTTGCCGTCGATGGTTCCGGGCATGGGGTAACAGATCAAGCCGTTTTCAAAGGCTGCCTTTTTGATTTTTGCGTGAACGGCAAGGTTGGGATCGAAAGGTGTTTTTGTTTCTCTGTTTTTTACAAGCTCTAGCGCAATGAAAAGACCGCGTCCTCTGATGTCACCAATAAAGGGATGTTGTCCGAATGCATCGGTTAGGGCCTGCATGAGTTGTTGTGAGCGCTTATTGACGTTGTCGAGAAGGTTACGTTCTAACATTGTTGATATGACAGCATGCCCTGCAGCACAGGCGGTTGGATGTCCTTGATAGGTATGGCCGTGCTGGAAAAAACCGGATCCGTCCTCGATAGCGCTATAGACATTCCCTGTGCACAACATGGCGCCGATGGGTTGATAGCCTGCGCCAAGTCCCTTTGCGATACAAAGGATGTCCGGAGTGATACCGTCGTGTTCGCATGCGAATAGCGTGCCTGTACGTCCCATGCCACACATAACTTCATCGAGAATGAGCAAGACGCCGTATTGGTCACAAATTTCGCGAATGCGTTTTAAGTATCCGGGGGCTGCGGCAACCGCGCCCATTGTTGCCCCGACAACTGGCTCACAGATAAAGGCAGAAACTTTTTCTGGTCCCACTTTAAGTATCTCTGCCTCTAATCGATTTGCGGCACGTAACCCATAAGCTTCGTCGCTTTCCCCTTCCTGTTGATCGCGGTAGGGGTAACAGGGATCAATGTGTGACATCGGGACAAGCATTGGCATAAAGGGTTCGCGTCGCCATTTGTTTCCACCAGCTGAAAGCGCGCCAATAGTATTACCATGATAACTCTGCCAGCGGGCGATGACATGAGATCTATCATTATCCCCGCGTTCCAAATGGTATTGACGGGCCAGTTTTAAGGCTGCTTCAATAGCTTCAGAACCGCCGGAAACATAATAGACGCGATCCAATCCTTCTGGCGCGTTCGCAATAAGAAGGTCAGCTAGCTTTTCAGCTGGTTCTGTCGTGAAAAAACCGGAATGAGCAAAGGCCAATTGGTCGGTTTGCTTTTTAATCGCGTTCTGTACTGCTTGATCAGAATGGCCAAGGCAGGATACGGCTGCCCCACCAGACCCATCAAAGTAACGTTTGCCGTTTTGATCAATGACGTAACAGCCTTCGCCTGCGACAGCTGTTGGCAGGTTGGCTTTTGTGTGGCGTGGAAATACATGCCCCATGTTCATTTCTCCGGGAAGCTCGAGAGCAAAGCCAAAGCTTTACCAAATACATAATGTGACAAATAGAGTTCGCTAAAATACCGTTTGTGTCAATAAATGAAATATAATAACATTTGTTATGTTTTGGGTGTGTTGATAGAGGGTGAAATGAGTCTGGTTGATAGAGCACGTATTGTTGAACGTTTGACGAAAGAATTAAACACCTATCCTCGCAGCTTACGTCGGATTGCGATGTTTATCATTGATAATCCTGCCGAGTTTGGCATGAAATCAATTCGGGATTGTGCCGAGGCAACTAGTGTGAGCACCAACACCTTGGTTAGATTGGCACAAAAGCTTGGTTTTGAGAGTTATAATCAGTTAAGAGAGCCTTTTCGAGCTGCGCTAACAGCCAGCGCATCAAATTCCAATACAACCCAGTGGGTGAATGAGCTTTATGATCGTGGGGGGATTGAGCGCGTACGGGCGGATACTGTTACCAGTGTTATTGGTAATGTTACTGAAGCTTTGCGGCATAATGAAGCCGAGGATATTGAACAAGCTGCAGAAATGATCCTGAGCGCACAAAGTGTCTATCTAATGGGGACACGCGCACCTTATACCCTGATACACTACCTCTATTACGTTGGTCGCATGGCTTTGCCCAATTTAATTGTAACGCCGGGACATGCAAATTCGCCTGTGGATGAAATTTTGACCGTTGAGGCAGAGGATGTGGTGCTGGCAGTTTCGATTTCACCCTTTTCCAGAGAAACGATCGAGGCTTGTAAAATCGCTAAATCTCGGGGTGCGAAGTTGATCTTGATGTCTGATAGTACAGCTAATTCCTTGCCGCTTAAACCCGATGTGACCTTGATCTCGCCGATTACGACGCCCCGGAACTATAAAGACTTTGTCGGGTTTGATAGTTTTGTCGGTTTTTTTGCGTTGGCAGAATGGCTTATGACAACTCTGGTTGAAAAAGGTGCACCGGATACAAAGCAAAGAATCCAGAACTTTAATGAGTATCGTAAAGAGACAAATGTCTTCTGGAAGTCTTGAGATGCTTCATTCTCAAAGGTGAGTGTGGGGCTGGGTTTTTTGGCGCTTGCGAGCACGAAGTTCAAAAAAAGAACAAATGTTATCTGTTGACTGTAAATATTACATACGCAACCATGTAAGCGATAAGAACTCGCAAAGTAGTTCATCAGACAGGGAAAAACATGAATTGGCTATTTCTTTAGTGCTTGCTTTGACGTAAGCTAAGCACATGAAACGAAAGTAGATTCGAAAAGGTAACAACGGATCCAAGATACTTTTCGTAGTGTTCTGAGCAGGCTTTGTTCAGAGGTTGCTGCCAATAACAAATAATCTACCTGTCAGGACAAAAGAATTCTGTGGTGCTTTTGCATCGTGATTGTCGTTGAGCTTTGTAATGAAGATTCAATGGCTAAGAAATTTAATCATCATGAATTTGATGGTTAATCGTATTCGTTTGTGGTTCGGCACATGAATATGACTGTGGGATAAAACAGCTGAAAAAGTTGATATTTCGCAAAATACATAGAGTTATTTAAAAAGCATGAAACCAAGGAGTAGGCATGTTTGTAAAAAGAATGGCAATGACAGCGGTTGCTGGTGTGGCATTGATGGCATCTTCTGCTTATGCTGACACAAATCACGTTGTGATCGGTACAGGTGGTCAGACAGGCGTATATTACCAAGTTGGCGGTGCAATTTGCCGTTTGGTAAACAAAGGTACCAAAGATCACGAAATCAACTGTACTCATAAAACTGGTGGCTCTGTTACTAACATCAATAGCTTACGCGCTGGCGATATTGACATGGGTGTTGCTCAATCTGATTGGCAGTATCATGGCTATAATGGCACTGCTCCTGAAAAGTTTCCTGATGGAGCTTACCCAGAAATGCGTGCTGTTTTCTCTGTTCATCCAGAGCCATTTACAGTGGTTGCTCGCTCAGATTCAGGCATCAAAACTTTTGATGATCTAAAAGGTAAAAAAGTAAACGTTGGAGACCCAGGATCTGGCGCCCGCGGTACGATGGAAGTTCTCATGGCCAAGATGGGTTGGGAAATGAGCGATTTTTCTCTCGCTTCCGAATTGAAATCTTCCGAGCAGGCTGCTGCCCTTTGTGATGGCAAAGTTGATGCGATTGTATTCACTGTTGGTCACCCAAGCGGAACAATCAAAGAAGCGACAACTTCTTGCGATTCAGTTTTGATTGATGTTGATAACGCAGAAGCGAAAAAACTTGCAGCTGATAACGACTATTATGCAATGGCGTCTATCAAAGGCGGTACTTACAATGGTACTGACCGTGACGTAACAACATTCGGTGTTGGCGCAACGTTTATCAGTTCTACTGCTGCGGATGAAGAAACCATTTATCAGATGGTTAAAGCAGTGTTTGATAACTTCAAACGCTTCAAGAAAATGCACCCTGCATTCGCTAACCTCAAAGAAGAAGACATGATTGTGAACAATCTGTCTGCGCCTCTTCATGATGGCGCAATTCGCTATTATAAAGAGCGCGGCTGGATGTAATCAGTCGAATGAAATTTAGGGCGGGAAAGCATTCGCTTTCCTGCCCTTTTTCTAATTTTAAAACACATGCCTTTAAAAATACAAAGCTACTAAATTAATTCCGATAGTACCATTAAGTGAAAAATACTTAAATAAATCATCTTAGGTAATGTGTATTCAGCCCTCTGGCGCAGAAAACAGGGATACGGGGAATGGCATCAGAAAATACTGAAAATGTACAAATGAGTGACGAAGAATTACAAGATCTCGTCGCTTCTACTGATACAGGCGGAAGAGTTCCGTCAAGTCGTCATATTGTTATATTAATGGCCGTTACAGCGTTGGTTTGGTCTATTTTCCAGGTTTGGATTGCCTCTCCTATATCTTATAATATTGGCTGGGGTGTCTTCCCGAGTAAGGAAGCGCGAACAATCCATCTTGGTTTTGCAGTTTTTTTGGCATTTTTAGCTTACCCGGCTTTTGCAAAATCTCCACGCCGCAGTATTCCTCTTCTGGATTGGGGGTTAGCAATCGTTGGCGCTATTTGTGCGCTCTATCCCTATATCGCGGACAGTGCCTTAGGTGACTTACTATTTGGAAATCAACTATCCAATCGTGCAGGCAATCCTAACGAGATAGATATTGTTGTATCTGTGATCGGGATGATTCTTTTATTAGAAGCAACACGGCGAGCGTTGGGGCCTCCTCTTATGGTCGTCGCAATGGTTTTTCTCGGCTATACATTTTTGGGGCCATTCGCGCCTGATTTGATCGCCTGGAAGGGATCTTCTTTTGGCGGTATTGTTGATAAACAGTGGACTTCAACCGACGGTGTTTTTGGTATTGCTTTGGGTGTCTCGACGGATCTCGTTTTCCTTTTCGTGCTGTTCGGGGCTTTGCTTGATCGTGCTGGTGCGGGTAATTATTTCATCAAGGTAGCCTTTTCTTTAATGGGGCACTTCAGTGGCGGACCTGCAAAAGCTGCGGTTGTTGCTTCTGGTATGACAGGCCTTATTTCTGGATCTTCCATTGCGAATGTTGTGACCACGGGTACGTTCACCATTCCTATGATGAAGCGCGTTGGTTTTAATGCGGAAAAATCAGGGGCGGTCGAAGTTGCATCTTCTGTAAATGGACAGATTATGCCTCCTGTTATGGGCGCTGCTGCTTTCTTGATGGTGGAATATGTGAACATTCCATATTTTGATGTTGTTAAGCATGCCTTTTTACCTGCAATAATTTCTTATATTGCCCTTGTGTACATTGTACATCTCGAAGCTCAGAAATTGAACATGCAGGGCTTGGCGCGATCTGGTGATAGAAAATCTACTAAAGACGTTCTGCTTTCATGGGCAATTACACTTTCAGCCATCGTGGTAATGGCTGGGGGGCTTGCTTACGTTTCAGATGCCTATCAGGTGCTAGAGACCACAACGGCACGTCTTGGCGCTGTCTTGGCAATTGTGATCGCACAGTTTGTGATCGTAAAAGTCCTTAAGGGCAGTTCAAGTGATGCTGTTTATGCCAAAACGATCTCAACAGGAGCAATTATTCTTGGGAACATGGTTATTGGTTCCTTTGGTTTGTTCTATCTAGTTGACGTTGTTCAAGATGTTGCTGGAAAAGAGCTTTCCTGGTGGATAATCGCGGCAGGAATTCTCGTGGTATATGTCTTCCTTGCTCGCTATAGCTCGTCTTATCCCGATCTAGAGGTCGATGACCCCAACCAGCCAGTTTCAAAGTTACCAGAAGTCGGACCGACTGTGAAATCTGGTTTGCATTTCCTTTTACCTGTCGTTGTTTTGATCTGGTTCTTGATGGTGGAGCGGGCTTCTCCATCATTGTCGGCTTATTATGCTACTGTCTTGATGCTTTTCATCTTGTTCACTCAGCGTTATCTTTTCGCATTCTTCAGAAAAGAAGCAAAAACGGGAACCATTAAACGTGGTTTGAACGAACTGGTTGAAGGCATGATTGCTGGTGGCCGGAACATGATTGGTATTGGCATCGCTACTGCTGCTGCGGGCATTATCGTTGGTGCTGTTGATCAAACAGGTGTCGGCGGTAAATTGGCTGCGTTAGTAGAATTTTTGTCGCTCGGCCATATCATGTTGATATTGTTTTGGACTGCAATTCTTAGTTTAATTTTGGGCATGGGTTTGCCGACTACGGCTAACTATATTGTGGTGTCTTCTCTCTTGGCCCCGGTAATCGTCGCTTTGGGGCAGCAAAACGGACTCATTGTTCCGCTTATTGCTGTTCATATGTTTGTGTTTTACTTCGGGATTATGGCAGATGTGACGCCTCCGGTAGGGCTGGCCTCGTTTGCGGCAGCTGCAATTTCTGGCGGTGATCCCATTCGTACAGGGTTTGTTGCATTTTTCTATTCTCTTCGTACGGCGCTATTACCGTTCCTTTTCATCTTTAATACCGATCTTCTGTTGATTGATGTTTCTCCTTTGGAGGGAGTTTTTATTTTCATTGTGGCGACGGCAGCAATGTTAATTTTCACTGCTGGCTCGCAAGGTTTTTTCTTAGCGAAATCTAAACTTTGGGAATCTGCGGTTCTTATCCTGATTGCCTTCACACTTTTCCGTCCTGGTTTCTGGATGGATTATGTTTATCCACCTTACGAAGAACGTGGTGGTGCAGGGCTAGTACAGGCCTTGGATGAAGCTGCTGTTGGCGATAAGATGCGTATTATTGTTGATGGTGTTGATGATGTTGGAGAACCGGTAACCTTGACAATGGTTTTAACTGTTGGTGATGAGGAAACAGGTCAAGAACGCCTAGAAGGGTATGGGCTTGAGATTCTTGAACAGGATGGCAACTATATCGTAGATGGCACAACCTTTGATAGTCAGGCTGAAAAAGCAGGCTTTGATTTCGATCAGGTGATCACGTCAGTTGGTGCGCCTGTTGATCGTCCTGCAAAACAGCTGTTCTTTATTCCAGCCTTATTGTTACTGGGTTTGATTGTGATGCTTCAACGTCGCCGTCGTGATCGTCTTGCACAAACTGCAACTGCTTAGTGGAGAAAAATAATGTTTGAACATATCCTATTGGCAGTCGACCTTGATCAGAAAGATAGCTGGGGTAAGGCTCTGCCGACTAGCGTTGAATATGCCAAGGCTTTTGGGTCAACACTTCATATCATGACGGTTGTTCCCAACTTTGGTAGCAGCATTGTGAGCTCTTTTTTTCCGAAGGATCATGAAGAGCAGATGATGGAAGGGGCAAACAAGGCGTTGCACAAGTTTGTCGAAGATAATATTCCCGATGATATCAAGGTTCAGCACATTATTGGACACGGAAATGCTTATGAAGAAATTCTGCGTATTTCTGAGAAGATAAGTACGGATGTAATTATCATGGGTGCACATCGTCCACGGATGGAAGATTATCTTCTTGGGCCAAACGCGGCGCGGGTTGTCCGTCACGCTAAGTGCTCTGTTCTGGTTGTTCGTGATTAAGGACAGATAAGCTTTATCAGTAATAGATGAGCAGGCTCGATCATGGAAATGGTCGGGCCTGTCTTGTATTTGACGAGCGTGTGATTTCTGGAAGTTATTGAAAAGATGGATCTTCTTTTTTTGTTGTGCCATCATATTCGAAAGCTTTTGCATTTTGATGGGAGCAAGTCAAAAGAGAAGGCGATATGATATAATTGCTAAGTAAATCACTTTTTTCTGCCTTAAATAAAAAGTGATCTGACAGCGTGAAAACGCTAGGGGGATAGATAGATGGGCATTTTTCATAACACGTCGCTGGGATTATTTCTTCTGCGCCTTGGTCTTGGTGGGATGATGATCTTGCACGGTATTCACAAGCTGGGTAATCCGGGCTCTATTCAGTTCATTGGGGGGAAATTAGCTTCTCTCGGGCTGCCTGAATTTATGGCCTATGGTGTATTTGTTGGTGAGGTCATCGCACCGCTTATGATTGTCGCGGGATTTTACTCACGGCTTGGTTCTTTGCTCGTCGCGATCAATATGGTTTTTGCATTGGTGTTAGTTCACAGTCATCAGCTCATGCTTTTGGATAGCCGAGGGGGATGGCAACTGGAACTTCAGGGCTTCTTCTTGATTTCGGCTCTGGCACTTCTTTTCACAGGCAGTGGTCGCTTCGCGATCAAGCCAGATTAAGATACCGAAAGTGGCTAAAGCTGAAAGCAGCGCATAAAGGTTTTATGCGCTGCTTTATATTTTTATGTGAGTTGCGTCTCAGGTTGTCTTTCGACCCAGAGCATGATTCCAAGTGAGATAAGCCCGAGGGTGGCAAAAGCATAGACCAGAGGTAAAACGGTGTTGTTGTAGTTTTGACCAATGGTAATGCCGATTGCCATGCAGATATATGTTGTAAGGGATCCGACAACGGCGGAGCCAAGACCTGCAAGCTTCCCGAGGGGTTCCATGGCAAGCGTATTGAAGTTACCGAATAGAATGCCAATGCAGAAGAAGCTAAGCATCATGTAAATCATAAACGACCAGAGATGTGGTTGTCCCGAAGCCAGAGTTGCCGGGATCAGGAATAGAATGGCCAAAATGGTCATCGCAATCAGAGCAATTTTTGATAGCTTTCTCATGCCAAACCTCATGACTAGATTGGCGTTGGTCAGAGAAGCCGCGCCGATAGAAAGAGACAGGATCGCAAAGTAGAGCGGGAAAAGCTCTGTAATACCGTAAATATCTTGAAAGATCTGTTGTGCGCTGGTGAGGTAACCTATAAAGGCACCAAAAATAATACCGGCAGCTAGGGTATAGGCCAAGGCCTGCTTGTTGGTGAGGATTGTTTTTATGCCATTCCAGAAGTGTCCAAAGGTCAGGGATATCCGGTTTTCTTTTGAAAGCGTTTCCGGCTGTCTACACACAAACCAGAAGAGAACAATGCTTGCAAGGAGGAAGAAGCTATAGAAAATAGCCTGCCAGTCAAAAAAGATCATAATTGAAAGACCCAGAGCAGGGGCAATGGTTGGAACAATAATAAACACGGCCATAATAAATGACATAATACGTGCCATAGCGCGGCCTTCGAATTGATCGCGGACCAAGGCAACTGAAATTGTTCTTGGGCCAGAAGCGCCGACGCCCTGTAATAAACGTCCAAGCAACATAATGTCAAAGTCAGTGGCTGTTGCCGAAATGATGGACCCAATGATAAAAATCACCAAGCCGCAATAGATTACAGGCTTTCTGCCAATACTGTCAGACCAGGGGCCAAAGAAAATTTGTCCGGTTGCCAACCCAAAAAATATGATACCGATCACGAGTTGCACATCATTTGGATTTGCGACGGCCAGTTCTTGTCCCAACAAGGGGAGGGCGGGCATAACGGCATCAATGGATAGCGCCACCAATGACATTAAAAAAGCCATCAGTGCTATGAATTCCCCAGAACTAAGGGGACTGGTAGGGCGCGTAAATGGCATTAGATTCTCGAAAAGGCATAAAGATATGCTTTATCATATAAGAGTTCTTGTGTGTCGGAGCAAGTAGAGCTGCTCTTCTCTGCTTATCAACGCTGTATAGAGTTTGCTTTGATCCAGTTGTAAACTTTTTTGACGTGGGGGGAAGCACCTTCTCTTAACTGAAGGCAATAAGCTCTGTCGCTTTGCACGGATTGTGGACAGGCAATCACAAGTTCTTTTTGTTCTAGCTGTTCTTCAATGAGCCCCTTCCAACCGAGGGCAAGGCCTTGATCTCTTATGGCTGCTTGTATAACGAGGCTATAGTTGCTTAAACCGACAGCAGTTGTTTGGGGGCATTTCGTTACCCCTTGTTGCTCAAGCCAACTTTCCCAGTTATGCCAACCGACGTCAGGGGATGCCGTTAAATCAAGTAAGGGTTTGTCGCTGATGTCATCTGCGTTTTCAAAGGGGCCATACTCCATTAAAAAGCGGGGGCTGCAAATTGCAAAGACTTCTTCTTCAAAGAGAATGTGATTCCGAGTGTCAGGGGGCGGAGACCTTTTAAGCGAAATGATTAAGTCACTTTGAAACGTCAGCGGATTGTTGGGTGTTTGGGATGTAAAAACCTGAATGTCAAGGCCTTGTAAATCGTTTCGTAAGTTTGCCAGGCGTGGTACCAACCAATGGCCTGCAAAAGCAAAATCAGTGCTAATGCGTACTTGCTTTGTTGATTTTCTGCCTTCGATGTTTTCAAAAATATCACGAAGAGATTGAAGGTTTGTATGTGTCGCTTCGAAGAGCGCTTTGCCTGTAGGCGTTAGTTTTACACCGCGATTCTGTCTTAAGAACAGAGGCTCGCCGACAAAGGATTCCAGACGTTTGATCTTTTGGCTAAGGGCCGGTTGTGTGATGTTGAGTTGTTCGGCAGCTTTGGTCAAACTGCCTAATCTGCTCGCGGCGTCAAAAGCATGAAGTTCCGCGAGATGAGTATGAACTTTGTTGTCTAAATTATTTATGACAGCCATATGAAATCTCAATCTACACGCTGGAATTCATTTGTAATATAATCCTGATGGTAATTTCTGTTATGTCATGTGGTCAATCGAATTGTTGATGTCATGATTGACCATTCTTTATATAGAGGATCCCGGCAATGAGTGCGCAACCAAATATTTTGATCATCATGGTTGATCAGTTAAATGGAACATTATTTCCTGATGGACCGGCAGAATTTCTTCATGCGCCGCACCTCAAAGCTCTGGCGCAAAAATCTGTTCGTTTCCAAAACAACTACACGGCAAGCCCACTTTGTGCGCCCGGGCGCGCTTCATTTATGGCGGGACAATTGCCTTCGAGAACACGAGTTTATGATAATGCAGCTGAATATGCTTCTGATATCCCAACTTATGCACATCATCTTCGACGGGCAGGATATTACACTTGTCTGAGTGGAAAGATGCACTTTGTCGGACCGGATCAACTACATGGTTTTGAAGACCGTTTGACAACCGATATCTATCCTGCAGATTTTGGCTGGACACCTGATTACAGAAAACCCGGCGAACGCATTGACTGGTGGTATCATAATCTTGGATCAGTCACCGAAGCCGGGGTGGCTGAAATAAGTAATCAGATGGAATATGATGATGAAGTTGCGTTTCACGCCCAGCAAAAGCTTTATCAACTAGCCCGTGAACAAGGTGAAGAAAAGCGTCCCTGGTGCTTAACCGTTAGCTTCACGCATCCGCATGACCCCTACGTTGCCCGGCGTGAATTTTGGGATCTCTATAACGATTGTGAGCATTTAGAACCGACGGTTCAGCCAATTGCATATGATGATCAGGATCCGCATTCTCAGCGTATATATCTTGCCAATGACTATGAAAATTTTGATATCAAGCCAGAGAATGTGAGGCGATCTCGTCAAGCGTACTTCGCAAATATTTCGTATTTGGACCAGAAGGTGGGTGAATTTGTGAGCATTCTTGATCGGTGTCGTATGCGTGACGATACTATCGTTGTTTTCTGTTCTGATCATGGCGATATGTTAGGTGAGCGTGGGCTGTGGTTCAAAATGAATTTCTTTGAAGGCTCGGCGCGTGTTCCTTTAATGATTTCTGCTCCTCAGGGTGAAGCAGGTTTGGTGAAAACGCCTGTTTCAAACCTAGATGTAGTCCCGACCCTAGCGGATCTTGCTGGTGTTGATTTGAGCCAGGTTGAACCTTGGACTGATGGCGAAAGTTTGCTTCCTCTGATGAAGGGGGGGAAACGTACAAACCCGGTTTATATGGAATATGCGGCAGAAGGGTCTTATGCACCGTTGGTTTCTATTCGCGAAGGACAATATAAATTTACACATTGTGAACTGGATCCGCCGCAACTATTTGACCTGACAGAAGATCCTCATGAATTAAATAACTTAGCTGAAGATGATCGTAACGCTGATTTGGTTCAGATGTTTATGGCGAAGGTCAGAACAAGATGGAATATGACTTTGTTTGATGCACAGGTGCGTGAAAGTCAGGCACGTCGATGGGTTGTCTATGAAGCGTTAAGAAATGGGGGGTATTTCCCATGGGATTTCCAACCCTTACAAAAAGCATCTGAGCGGTACATGCGCAATCATATGGATTTGAATGTTCTTGAAGAAGGTGCACGTTTTCCCCGTGGAGAATAATTGAAATTGATTCCGTGATTAAATGAAATGCCTTTAACCATGGCATGTCATTTAACGGATTTGACGATTGAATTCTGACCGTTCTGATATCTATAAATATTTCTGAATTTTGATGTGCCGCCGAAGTTGGTTTTTTACGTGTAAAAACACTTATAGGTGGTTGGTTCTTTATCCTTTGTTTATATTCTGTTGAGTAAACTAGGGGGTAGTATTTTGCTATATTGCCGATGATCATATAGGGATCAGGGGGAATTAATGAATTCGAAAGAGCCGCGCATACTCTTAATCGAGCCGGATGAGATTGCCCGGAATGAAATTTTAAACTTTTTGACGGGAAAAAACTTTGATGTTGTTTGTTCTTTAAAACCTGACTCTATTCTTTTTGATAATCGTTTGGAAACAGATCCTGTCGGGTTGATCTTGATATCTGACGATTATGATCGTGATGTTTTGTCCGAATCATCGCTTGTTCTTGGGGCTGATAAAAAATTACCTCAACAAATTCCTACGGTTGTAATGACGACGATAGATAGTCGTAAATCGCCCTTGGAATTAGTGGTGCATAACTGGTTTCACACAATTAAAAAACCCTGTGACACCGATATTTTATATTCGGTGACTTGTGCCGCAACTAATCAATTTAATCATGTTCGTAGCTTGTTAAATGAAATAGAAACCCGTAGCTCTGCAATCGGATTGATTACTTCTGGAACGTTTGAATTCAAAACGGTTGATGAGGCCCGTAATTTAACAACAATGCTGAGTTTAGCTTGTCCGGGAGCTGATGGTATTGTGATTGGCTTGAATGAATTGTTGCATAATGCAGTCGAGCACGGAAATCTTGAAATTGGATATAATTTAAAAACGGAGCTTCTTGAAACAAGTCGCCTTCATGATGAAATCCATAATCGCCTTAACATGGAACCTTATAACAAAAGAATTGTAAAGGTCAGTTACACGCGAAGCGATAGTGAAATAGTTTTTGTCATTGAAGATGAAGGCAAAGGCTTTAATTGGCAAAAATACCTAACTATCGATGATGAACGAATACGTTCCAATCACGGCAGAGGTATTGCACTCGCAAAAATGATGGCCTTTACCGAGCTCAATTATAATGAAAAAGGCAACAGAGTTACGGCAAAGATTGTTTTGTAAGTTGTCCAGAATGCATGTTGAAAGCTAAATACGCTAAATTTGCTGATACTATAAATAATCAAAACAGATTGCTGTTAAATCGTCTCTCAAATCATCGCCACCATTTTCAAAAAAAGAAGAAATGAGCTGATTCAAAAGTTGAGGATTAGCTCTACTATTTGTGAGATCTTTTACGAGCTTTATCAACTCTTCTCCTTCCAAAAACGTGCCATCATTTAGCTTGGTTTCAATTAAGGCATCGCTAAAGGAAAAGAGTAAATGGTTTTTGGTAAAAGGAACTGTTTGAAGATCGTAAGTTGCAATTTTACTAACACCTAGTGGTAACCCTGTTGTATCAAGATAGCTAAACTTTTCGGGCTTTTCCCATTCGCCATAAATTGGAGGAGGAGCCGCAGCACCAGCGTAGCTTAATGTATTGTTCTCAGGAGAAATTAAACCAATAATCATTGTTGCATACTGCCCAGTTGGTAACATGTCACAAAGGTTCTGATTGATATCAGACAAGAGCTGGTCTGGTTTTTGCCATGCTTCGCCTACGTTGAATAAAAGTGTGTGTAATCTGATGGTATTCAGGGCCGAAACAACACCATGTCCTGAGAAATCTGTAACGTAGAAGCCGATTGAGCCATTTGCTAAGATGCGTGCGCCCCAAAAATCCCCTCCGAGTTCTGATGATGGCTGACAGACAGAGGAAATATTAAGCCCCGTTTGTTCGCGTATTTCCCGGAGGTGTTGTGGGGAGGGTAAAATATTTTGCTGGACGTCTTTTGCTGTTGCTAGTTCATCGGCAACACGTGCGCGATATTTTTCTCTATTTTCCGTCAAAATTAGGTTCTTGAGGTGTAGTTTTGTCCGGATCACAAGTTCAAGGGCGTTCACTGGTTTTGTGACAAGGTCACTGGCTCCCGCTGCAAAGGCTTTCAGGCGCTCTTCATTATCATGCATGGCAGTTTGAACGATAATGGGAATAGATGCCGTATCTTCAATTTCTCGAACCAAGCGGCAGACCTCCATGCCATCCATAATTGGCATCATGAGATCCAAGATAATAATGTCCGGAGGATTGTCCGTGACTTTGAGCATTGCTTCTTGGCCATTTTCTGCGTGTTCGATATTGTTAAAGCCAGCCTGTCGTAAAATGCTGGTAATGAGATCGCGCAATAGTTTGACATCATCGACAACTAAAACTTGCCGATTTGCGATGGTCTCAAAAGGTATGTCGTTTGAACTATTGGGCATTCAACTCTTGATTAATTTCTTACTAAGAAAAGTAATGTCTGTCTGACACTACAGAGGTTCTTGAGTGATTATGTTTTTAACCGTTTGCTATGGTTACAATGGTTTCCAGCCTTGCGAGGGTGAACATCTTTTGAACCTTTTCTCTGGGATTGCTAATAGAAAACGTCCATCCTTCTTCGCCTGATCGTTCATGGGCCACTAAAAACATGCCTAGACCTGCTGAATCAATATATTCTACGTCTTGCAGATCTAATTGTATTGAACGGGCACCTGTTTTTACTGCTTCGTCAATCATGCTGCGAAAAGTGGGATGATCAGTAAAGGTGAATTCACCTGTCATTACGCATTTTAGCAAGGTTCCGTCTGGTTTAAACGAATAGTCCATTTAGCGTTATCCTTTCCCAGATAAGATAATTATAAGGTAAGTCATTAGAACAACTCTATATCGTCTTCGTCATCGTCTGGTTGGCTTTGAGTACCGTTCGCCTCATCATCAATTGCCATATCGTCATCATAGAGGGCATGCATGATAAAACGTTCACGCATTTCGCCCAAATGGAAGCCATTGATCAGCTGATTAAGCCATTCTCTATCCAATTCAGGTGTTATCTGTTCACCAACCTGTTCTTCCGTTTTGGCTTTCATTTCTTCCCCGGCCTCGGACAAGACCTTCAAGGCATCCAGAATATTACCAAGGCGTTGGCTAGTTCTATCCTGGAATTGAATTCCGGTGATCATTTCAGAGACTTGGCGTGTCATGTCGTCTGAATTACTTGCAGAATTTTGAATGGTTTTACTAAAGGAATCGTTACGATCTATGAGGCAAGTCATGATTTTTTCGATGTGTTCTTTAGCCATAATGTTTTCAGTCATGTCAACAGAGGTAACTTCTCTTAGATTTCCTTGACTGTCTGCTAAAGATTTGGAGACATCAGAAATCTCTCGCCTGATTTGACCAGAAAGATCGTTAATAGAACTTGAAAGTTCTCGCACGCCATCTGCAACAACGGAAAATCCGGCACCGGCGTCTCCAGCTCGCATAGCCTCTATTTTTGCATTAAGAGCCAGCAGGTTTGTTTGTTTGGTAACTGTTTCAATATCAGTCACCCGTGCTTGAACTTTTTCGACATTTCCAAGGAGATCTTCCATTGCATAGGTCATGGACATTCCGTGTTTAGACACGTGTAATATTTGTTCAACCACAGTATTAATCGATTCTTCCATAACGTGCAGGACATCTGTCAAAGTGATTTCTTTGTCGTCGACGGTCACGGTGCTGGCAGATTCAATGATTGATTTCAGATCGTCGGCTTGTTTCCGAGAGAAATTTGCCAGCTCTTGAAAATTTTTGGAGAGCTCCTCTGTTGATGTTTCTACGAGGTTGCTTGCCACTTCGACTTCTTTTGTCAGGGCTTTAAAGGTTCTTTTTTGTACATCTGATAGACCGACCCATAATGTCAGTAAATCATGCATCCCTTCGTTGCTGCCAATAGGTGGACTCCCTGGAATGACTGGCAGGCTATGATCAATGGTATCGTCCTGAATGGATAGTGTATCCTGCTCAGGATTATCCTCTGCGTTGTTTGGGGGTTTATCCGCATAGATTTCGGGTTGTGCTACCATAGCCATTCGTTTCTCCTTACTATATGAGGTATAATCCTCACGTTCGTACACGACTCTTTCAGTGTTTAGATCTTTCAGTGTTTAGACGCGTATATGTCGATCTTTTGCTGCGCCGCAGGCATTCAACATTGCTTCGGTTATCTTGTTTAAGGAAACTTGATGTTCAACAGCGCCAATGTCGTACGCTGCCTTAGGCATGCCATAGACAACGCAAGAGGCTTCATCCTGCCCAAAGGTTTTTGCTCCGACTTCTCGTAATTCCAACATGCCTGCCGCGCCATCTTTGCCCATGCCAGTCAAAATAACGCCAATAGCATTTTTCCCAGCTGCTTCACTGGTAGAACGGAAAAGGACATCAACGGAAGGTTTGTGGCCGGATACTGCTTCCTCGTCAGTTAATTGGCAGAGGTAGTTTGCACCTGATCTATGTAATTTTAAGTGCTTACCACCTGGCGCAATATAAACGTGTCCTGGCAGTACGCGTTCGCCGTGTTTGGCCTCGCTGATGGAAACAGCTGAAATTTTGTTCAGGCGTTCGGCAAAGGTTTTTGTAAACTTTTCAGGCATGTGTTGGGTTACAAGAACAGCAGGGCTATTGGCCGGTAAATTCTTGATAACGACACGTAAGGCTTCAACTCCACCAGTTGAAGCGCCGATGGCAATGATTTTTTCAGTTGTAGAAAACTTAATGTTTGAAAGAGGGTTTAAGGCAAGCGGTGTATCCTGTTCGCGTTCGAGAGTTTTTACCTTTGCCTGTGCGGCGGTCTTGATCTTGTGAATAAGTTCATCGGCACGCTTTTCAATACCGCGCTTCATATCTAGCTTGGGCTTTGGGAAAAAATCCACGGCACCAAGCTCAAGGGCATTGAGTGTTGCTTCTGCACCTTGTTGTGTTAGCGAAGACACCATCACTACAGGCATGGGCCTTAATGTCATTATCTTTTCCAAAAAAGATAATCCGTCCATTCTGGGCATTTCGATATCAAGCGTAATGACGTCAGGTAATAACTGTTTGATCATTTGGCGTGCCTGATAGGGATCCGTCGCAGATCCAACAACCTCAATGGTTGGATCTTGGGACAGAAGGGCCGTCAAAAGCTCTCTCATAAGAGCTGAATCATCAACGATAAGGACTTTAATTGAGGTCAAAATAAATTCCTACTCAAAATAGTTCAACACTGCCTTCAATCTCTTGGTGATTAAGATTGGTACTGAGTTTTCTCTCGTTTTGAACGACTTCTTCATCAAATGCATGGGGGAGAAGCTTCATTTTAACGACACCGGTTTTGGGGAAAAAAATGATCTTCCTCGCTTGGTTTCCCCCTAAGTGTTGTGACGAAGGTGCGAGGTGTTCGTTTTTTAAATACCGTTCAACAAACTGAACGTTCTTCTCGCCGACCAGGTTGGATGAGTTAAGAACGTGACCACCGCCAAAGAGCTTAATTTCCATGCGATTTTTTGCTCCACCCATAGCGAGAATATCGTTCAGCAAGGTTTCCATGGCATGGTTACCATATCGCATCACCGCACTGCTTCCGCCCCATTTACCTGTGTCACTTTCTGGAAGCATGAAGTGATTCATCCCTCCGACACCGAGTGCTGTATCGCGGACGCAGGCACTTACACATGACCCTAATGTGGTGACGAGCATTTCATCGTGTCTGGATGTTACGTAATGAGTTCCAGGCATTATTTTCACGGCATAATGTTTGAATTTAGGATCAAAAAACCTCTTCGGTTCCCCTTCGTGAGGATGACGAAGATCTGTGTCATCCGAATAAAAATGATCCGGAACTTTGTTGAACGGAGGAGCTTTTTTTATGTCTGTTTTATGTAACATTTTATCCTCTCCGATCCTGACGTTGATAGATGGTTTTACCAATGAGTTTTAGGTTAGTTTCCTCTGGTAAGCTTTCAGAATGGCCAATATAGAGCCAGCTATCTGTCCTGAGTAATTCGGCATAACGTTTACCAAGTGATATCTTTGTCGGTTGGTCGAAATAAATCATGACATTTCGGCAAAAAATGACATCAAAAGGTCCTTTCATGAGCCATTTTTCCAGTAGATTGAGCTGTTTAAAGGTGATCAAACTACGTAACTCTGAACTCATTTGAACCTGTGATTCAGATATTTCCTGGGTATATTTCGTTCTGAATTTATCTGGCATGTTTTCGACAGATTTCTTGCTATAAATCCCGGACATGCCAGTTTGCAGCATGCCTGTATCAAGATCTGTCGCCAAAATTTTAATATCTATCGAAGGGGTTCTCTTTAGGAGTTCGTTCATGACGATGGCGATAGAGTAGGGCTCTTCGCCAGACGAACAACCTGCCGACCAGAGGCGAAGTCGACGGTCTTCGCCTCGATTTGTTTGGGCCTGAATGATTTTTTCACAGGCAGTAAACAAATGTTTGAAATGATGGGACTCTCTAAAGAACTTGGTCAGGTTTGTGGTGATAGCGTTTATCAACATGCCTGTTTCATTGGCACCGTCGGGGCTATCCAGATAAGTCAAATATTCTTTAAAAGAGTACATTTTTAGTTTGCGTAATCGTCTGGCGAGACGACCATAAACCATGTTTTTTTTGTTATCTTTCAGGACAATACCGGTTCTATCATAAACCATCTGGGTGAGAGTTTTAAACTCTTGGTCAGAGAAAGGAAACTCGCGCTCATTAGTATCTGCGGCCTCTATACTAGAAGAAGCTGATTTTCTTGTTACTGATGAAGCGAGTCCTGATGATGTCATCGATTCTACTCTTTTACTCTGTATGGCTTTAAGAATCCCACGTTCATTTCCATTTAAAATTCGGACCAGTCCTCCTCCTCCTCGATGGCGACTGCTGTTGAAGCGGTGGATTTGAGTGCTGTAACATTCTTTTGTTGCGGTTGAGGTTTTTGCGTCACCGCAGGGGGCGCCTGTTTAACCTCTTTTGGTTTTTGGGGACTATTAACTCGTCTTGTATCGTCTGTTTTAAAGAAACCAATCATCTCGGAGAGCCCCTCTGCTTGCTCTTCCAGGGTACGGGCCGCAGCCGAGCTTTCTTCAACCAAAGCAGCGTTTTGCTGGGTCATTTCATCCATTGCTGTGATTGCTGCATTGATCTCTTCAACGCCGGATGCCTGTTCCCGGCTAGAGGCTGCAATTTCGGAGATGATATCAGCAACACGTTTGGATGAATCAACAATTTCGGACAGAGTATCCCCGGTTGAACGAACCAGAGTAACACCTTCCTTAACCTGGTCGTTGGCTTCTATAATTAAGGTTTTGATATCTTTAGCTGCTTCACCGGAACGTTGCGCCAAAGTTCGAACCTCGGCTGCAACCACAGCAAATCCCTTACCTGCTTCTCCCGCTCTGGCGGCTTCAACCGCAGCATTGAGGGCAAGAAGGTTCGTCTGGAAGGCAATCTCATCAATAACTCCGATGATGTCGGAAACTTTCTGTGATGCCTGTTCAATTCCAGTCACGGCAACAACGGCTTCCTGGACAACTTCTCCTCCTCGTTCGGCGGTCTCCGTTGCATTCAAGGCCATCTGATTTGCCTGCTGAGCACTGTCTGCATTCTGCTTCACGGTGGTTGACATCTCTTCCATAGAGGCCGCAGTTTGTTGCAGGCTGGATGCCTGTGCTTCTGTTCTTTGAGACAGATCCATAGAGCCTGAGGATATCTCGGTAGAGGCAGATCCAATCTCATCAGTGGTAGTGATTATCTCGCCGACAGTTTCAGATAGACGTTTTGAGGTTTGGTTCACATCCTGTTTGAGGGTTTCGTACATCCCAGTGTAATTGGCTGTAATTTCGTGCGTGAGGTCCCCTCGTGAGAGAGATGAGAGAGCGGTTGCCACATCATCAACAACATCACTGACATTCTTGTTGAGGGAGTTCAGAGCGTTGGTCAAGGCTAGCATAAAGCCTTCTTTACCGTCTGCTACTAAGGACTTTGTGAAGTCACCTTCTGAAATAGCTTTAACCATTTCATCAACGTCATCCTGAATAGCGAGTTCAGCTGTGACATCTGCCCATTCAACAACGGTTCCCAGACGTTCTTTGTCTTGTGTGATGATGGGGTTTGCTATCAAATCATAGGTCCTGCCTCCGACTTTGATGCGGCCTTGATATGTCGTATTCAAAGTTTCGAGCAAAGAACGTTGGTGTGCTGGATTTTTATGAAAGCGGTCAATACTGTCACCAAGGAGCTTATTTGTATCGAAACCGGGAAGATCCCTACGAATATCAGTCTCACCCTCGCGCATCATCTCAAGAACAGCGTCATTCATATAGATGATGTCAAGGTTATTGTCCGCGACCATGACATTCGCTGAACTGCTATCAAGTGCTGATTTGATCCGCATGTTTTCTGCTGCTGATCGGTCTTGTTCAACCGCATTGTCTTTAAAGGTTTGCAATGCAGAAGCAATATCCCTGATTTCGTCACGACGTTCCAATCCGGAAATAGCAAATGATTTGTCCCCTTCAGCAAGTTGGAGCATTTCAGATGTTGATTTTTGTAAGGGGCGGATAATAGAGCGGGCAAATAACCATCCAAGCAGGCCTACAATTACGAGAACAATTCCACCGATCATAAGAATGAATAGACGTGCGTCATGTGCAGGAGCAAGCATTTCAACCTCGTCAATCTCTGCCATTAATGCCCATCTGATTCCTTCAAATTCAAATGGTTGAAAGGCAGAAAGAACGGGGATGTCACGATAGTCGGGTGTTACTTCGATACCTGATTTTCCATTCAGAGCCTTTTCCACAGTTGCAGTTTTAACCTCTGTTTTCAGAATTGTTGATTCTTCTGAAAATCTGGAATCGCTTCGCATGAGGAAATCACTACCAACCAGATAAGTTTCGCCTGATGCCCCCATACCTGCACTGAGTTGTAAAATGTGGTCAATTCTATCAATAGGCATTTGGAAAACGAGAACACCTACGAAACCGTTTATAGTGGTAATTGGTGTTGCAATAAAACTAGCCGGCGTACCATTACTTGGGGCATAGGGTGCAAAATCTACAAAGTTAACGCTTCCGGGCTCGTTATTCGAAAGGGTAGCTTTGAATACCTGAGCCAACCCAGTATTGTTATATTTACCGTCGAGAAGATTGGTTGCGTAATCAAGCTCTTTGAAAACGGTATAAACAACATCTCCCTCTGGGTTAATAAGAAATATGTCGTAATACCCACGACCTTCCAGCATTCGGCGAAACCAAGGATGAAGGCGTTTATGTTGTGTGTGATAAATTCCTTCAGCGACAGACGGTCCGTCAAACAGATGTTTTTGCCCTAGCGCTTCTTTGTTCCCGAAAGACGTTGTATCAGTAAGATTTTTTTCATTTATATAAACGGATTGGAGGGATGCAAGAGGATCACTATGGAGTTCTTTTTCGTCTTTAAAGCCTTCGGAAAACCTTGTTATAGCGTTATGAACATTGTTATTGGTTGCTGTGATGAGGATGTCTTCTCGGATTGATTCCAGATATTGTCTTAAAGAAGAACTGCGTGCTTCCGCCAATGCTGTTAAAGTTTGCTGTTTTTGCAAAATCAACGTGTCTGAAGAATTTATGACGCTGAATGTGCCGATAGATACGACAGAAATCATTGCTATTAAAATAAACAGTATTGGCAGTTTATACGCAATTTTCAGGGAAAAACGGTTATTTGCACTACGCATTATATTCTCCGTTATCTAACATGATTTCTGTAGTGATTGTTGTTTGGTATTAGTCATAGCTTTGGTTTTTAAAACTCTGACCAGTCATCATCGTCTTCAATGGCAGTTGCTGTTGCTGGCTTAAGAGTTGTTACAGTCTTTGAGGGTTTTTGTGACGCCATTTTGGGGATGTCCTGCGGCTTTGGCTTAGGTTCTCTGTTGCTATTTCCGTCAGTTTTAAAGAAACCAATCATTTCAGAAAGCCCTTCGGCTTGTTCTTCCAGTGTTCTTGCTGAGGCTGAACTTTCTTCGACCAATGCCGCGTTCTGCTGGGTCATTTCATCCATGGCGGTTATTGCTGTATTGATTTCCTCTACTCCGGTAGCTTGCTCACGACTGGACGCAGCGATCTCGGAAATAATATCTGCCACACGTTTGGATGAATCTACAATTTCGGACAAAGTATCTCCGGTAGATCTAACAAGAGTAACGCCTTCTTTAACTTGGTCATTGGCTTCAACAATCAAGATTTTGATATCTTTGGCTGCTTCACCGGAACGTTGAGCCAGTGTTCGAACTTCGGCAGCGACAACAGCAAAGCCTTTACCAGCTTCGCCTGCCCTTGCAGCTTCGACAGCGGCGTTGAGGGCAAGAAGGTTGGTTTGGAAAGCGATTTCATCAATCACACCAATGATGTCTGATACTTTTTGAGATGCTTGTTCTATACCTGTCACCGCAACAACAGCATCTTTAACAACGCCGCCACCACGTTCGGCAGTCTCTGTTGCATTCAGAGCCATCTGGTTTGCTTGTTGAGCACTATCGGCATTCTGCTTCACCGTTGTTGACATCTCTTCCATAGAGGCTGCCGTTTGCTGTAGGCTAGATGCCTGTGCTTCTGTCCGTTGGGATAGATCCATTGATCCAGAGGCAATTTCGGTCGATGCCGAACCTATTTCATCTGTTGTTGAAATAATATCACCAACAGTTTCAGATAGGCGCTTAGATGTTTGGTTTACATCCTGTTTGAGGGTCTCATACATGCCAGTGTAACTGGTTGTAATCTCGTGAGTAAGATCTCCTCTGGAGAGAGAAGATAGAGCGGTTGCTACATCATCGATCACTGCACTGACATTTTTGTTCAGAGAGTTTAGAGCATTGGTCAGAGCCAGCATAAAGCCCTCTTTACCTTCTGGGGATAGAGATTTGGTGAAATCTCCACTGGATATGGCTTGAACCATAGAGTCGACTTCAGCCTGTATAGCGAGTTCGGCTGTGATGTCTTTCCATTCAACAACTGTTCCCAAACGATCACCATTCTCGGTATTAATTGGAGTCGCAATTAGTTCATAAGTTCTTCCTCCAACCTCGATTTTCCCTTGATAGGTTGTTGTTAAGGCCTCGAGCATAGAGCGTTGGTGGGCAGGGTTTTTGTGAAAGCGATCAATGCTATCGCCAAGGAGTTTTGATGTATCAAATCCAGGGAGATCCTGTCGGATATCCGATTCGCCTTTGCGCATCATATCGAGAACGGCATCATTCATGTAGATGATGTCAAAATCGTTATTCGCGACCATTACATTGGCTTGGCAACTATCCAAAGCTGATTTTATTCTGGTGTTTGCTATGGCAATTCGCTCGTTTTCTTTTGCCTCTTCAACAAAAGCGAGAAGGGAATTGCCAAGAACACCGATCTCATCTTTCCGATCAGGATTGATATTTACTTCTGCATCGTTGTCGGTGACCAGTGTCACCAGTTGAGTGAGAGCACGGCTGACACCCAAGGTAATAATAATGCCTAAACCTATTGCAATGATGAGGACGGCAATTGTGATGCACAGGAATATAAGTTCGATCGTAAAGGCTTCATGTTCAACGTGTTCAATATTTTCGATGAGCAGTTCTTCTGCGATGATCTCTATTTCTCTTATGATTTCCAGACGATCAGATGTTGTATTAAATAAATCCTGTCCGCTGATACCAGCGAGATCAAAGCTATCTGGATAGTTTGCAATGACTTTACGCATCTCTTCTAAACGGATAGAGCTTGGATTGGTAACCATGTCTGTGTAGAGGGCTTTCAGCTTTGGTGTTGCGTAGTTTTGGTAAATCCAAAAATAGCTTTCCTGCTTGCTGATCAAATTTGCGAGTTGCTTATATCTGGCTGTATCAAAAGAACCAGAGGCGAATCCGGCGGTGCCAACAGCGCGCTCGATGCCAGCATTTTCCTTTGCTTGGAGAAGGGCAATTAAAGCGGTGATTTGATTCGATATAGCCCCATCATTACTTAGCAGGGGCATTTCAGCGACGATATTGATCAGATCAGCCACGGTTCCAGAATAAAAACTCGCCATTTCAGCGACTGTCAGCTCTAGATCGGTTACATCGGAACGGTATTTTTCCAGCTCTGTAAATCTGGACTTAACCTTGTTTATTTTACTTGAGAAAACATCGCTGGTTGATTCCGTGAGTAAAATTTCAAGCTTTTCGACGAGGGCTTGTTGAGATTCATTGGTGAGGCGGCGACGATCTTCTAGCTGACCCTTGATGTCACGGGAACCTTTGGAACTTATATAGCTTGCGGATGTACCACGTTCAATTTGCAGATTATGGACATAGGTCCCAATATCCAGAGAAGATTCAGCAATATGCCTGATCTTTTTCATGGATTGAACCGTCGCGTTTTTGTCTAATACAGTGTAGATAGAGAAAAACAGAAGGCCTAAAATCGGTATCAATAGGGCGATACTGAATTTAAACCTCACTGGAAGATTGTTTAAAAAAGTAACCATCTGTATCTCTCCGTCTAGACTTCTATACTTGTTACTTATAGGATTTTATTTTACGAAAAATTCTTTCTTTAGTTGTGGTTTTTGGCGGCATCACACAACTTTTTTGTAAGCTTTAAAAATTCAGGTTTCTTCAGTCAGACCGACTGAGATCCCTTTTTCTATGATTTGGGTGTCGAAAAGTTTTTCTTGATTGAGTAAAGCAACCATTCGCTCTTCGATTGTTACTAATCCAGACAAATATTCTTCCTCGATCAGTGTTTCCATTTTGGGAACGTCTCTGATATCGGAATTTGATACCGTTAGAATGTCCGAGACGGTGTCAACAAGAATACCGACCATCCGCTCTTTTACGGCAATGATCACAATGACATGCAGGTTTGTTGCCTCTGTTTCTCCAAGTCCGAAACGGCATCTAAGATCAAAAATGGGGACAATAACGCCACGAAGATTTAAGACGCCGCGCATATAATCCGGTGTGTTGGGTAAAAGAGTTGTCTCCACCCATCCCTTGATCTCTCGAACAGACATAATATCCACACCGTATTCCTGTTCTCCGACAGTAAAGGTGATGTATTGCTCCTGTCCTGAACTCTCGGCCAGAGCAAGTCCGGTTCCGTCAGCATTTACGTTTTGCGGCTTTGCGTCTGATATTGGTGCGACAGCTTTATTTTCTTGGGCAACGAGGCTGTTACTTTCCATTAATTTTGCTCCATTACTTCAAGATCTTGAGTTTCATTTGACAGAGGATTGTCGATCTCTTTTTCAGCTAGATCAGGGGGGTGAGTTAATGATTTCGAATTCTCTGAGAGAAGTACCGTATCCGTATCTTCAAGATCACTTGGATCAGATCGATGGTTTACTTGCCGTGCCATAGCATCAAGGCCATCCACATCAAGGATAAGGGCAACCATCCCGTTACCCAGAATCGTTGCTGCGGAAATACCGTCGACCGGGTCATAATTCTCTTCAAGACTCTTGATGACAACCTGTTGTTGGCCAAGTAGTTCATCGACCAAAATACCAACTTGTTTCCCGCCTTCGATTTCAACAACAACAACGAGGGCTTTGCTTGGATCTTTGCGGGCACCAGGGATATTGAACAGCTGATGCAGTTTAATTAATCGAATGTATTCCCCACGTAAGGAAACAACATTCGCTCCATTCGAAAGCCTGTGAAGTTCTGCTTTTGCCGGACGCAAGCTTTCGATAATAGATGTAAGTGAGATAATGAATTTCTCTCTACCCACGGCAACAACCATCCCATCCAAAACGGCAAGGGTAAGGGGCAGGGACATAACAAACTTGGTTCCCTTGCCTGGCGTAGAGTGAACAGAAATGCGGCCCCCAAGATTACTGATGTTTCGACGAACAACATCCATGCCAACACCTCGACCTGAGACGTCGGTCACTTCTTCTGCTGTTGAAAATCCGGGACTGAATATCAGGTCATCAATGGCTTCGTCAGTAAGGTTTTCGTCTGCATTGATAATGCCTTTTTCTATTGCTTTGGACCTGACCCGCTCACGGTTGATGCCACGGCCATCATCCGTCACGATAATATGAATGCGCCCTGATCGATGTTCTGCGGATAGGGTGACAGTTGCGAGCTCTGGTTTTCCGACAGTCTTCCGATCTTCAGGCGTTTCTTCAATCCCGTGATCAAGCGAGTTACGGATCATATGAGTTAAAGGATCAGAAAGTTGTTCTATAACTGTTTTATCAACTTCTGTGTGTTCCCCAGATGTTTCGAGTTCTACTTTTTTGCCGAGTTTTGAGGCAAGTTCCCGTACTAATCTTGGAATACGAGCAAAAACGGATTTGACGGGCTGCATACGGACAGCCATGACTGATTCCTGAATTTCCCGTGTATGCATCCCAAGATCTTCAAAGCCTTTGGCCATAAAGGCAGCTAGTTCCGAGGGAAGATTGTCAACTTGTTGGCGCAACATTGCTTGGGTAATGACGAGTTCGCCAACCATGTTCACCAGTCGGTCTACTCGATCCAGTTCTACCCGGATGGAAGAGACGCGTTGAGAAGTCTGATTATTCCCTGCCGGAGTTGGTTTTGCTGGTACTGATGTTGGAATTGTCGGCGCTTGCATTGCCTCAACAGCTTGTTTTTTTGTTGTTTCCAGTGATTTTTCGTCGCTGTTTTCTGTGGATTCAGATGATGTTGATTGCGAAGAGATTTCTTCTTTTTTCGGATCGCCGTCTATTTTTATTTCCAGATCGCAATCTTCTGTGACGAATTCGAATACCTCTTCCACGTCTGTAAGGCTGCAATCGGAGACCAACTCGAAAACCCAGGAAAAGTAAGCTTCATCGGAGATAATTTTTTGGATGGAAGGCAAGCGATCAGTGTTGACGATGGTTGTGAGCTCACCAAGTGCTTTCATTTCGCGAGCAAGAAGAAGAGGTTCGTTCGCATGTTGCAGGAGTTCGGGTTTAGGGGTGAACGAAATGATATATTTTTTTGCGCTTTTTTCTTCAGGCGTTGTGATCTCTGTCGCATCTTCCTCGACCGAAGAACTTATGGGTTGATCAAATGCAAGCAGGTTCAGTTTATTTTTGATGTCGATAAAATCGTCTTCCGGCACAGTAATGCCGTTTTGTGCTGCCTGAATAAGGTTTGTCAGGATATCATTGGCGGAAAGCAATAATGTGACGATGTCTTCGGTAATTTGGATTTCACCTTGACGCATTTTATCAAGAAGGGCTTCGTATATATGCGCAAAACCAACGAGTTGATCGAAACTAAATGCACCGGCACCACCCTTTACAGAATGGACAACACGAAAGATCGCATTTAAATCTTCTGCGTCAACATTCTCTGGGTTGTGTTGTAGGTCGGCAAGTCTTGTTTCTGCATCTATAAGCAGTTCAGCACATTCTTCGAAATAAGTTGCTTTGAACTGATCAAGGTCGAAATCGTTGGTACTCACTTTTCCCCCTTTTTACGACAACATCGTAGATCGGCGATTATATGACAGCGTCCTGTACCAAACTCTATTCCAGGATTCTAGATGGGTGGTACGAGCCACCCATTTATCTGCTTTATGGACAAACCTTATTGACTACCTGAAGCAATTTTTCGGGATTAAACGGTTTCACAATCCAACCTGTTGCCCCGACACTTCGTCCTTCGTTTTTCTTGTTACCATCTGATTCTGTCGTCAAAACCAAGATCGGTGTCAGTCTATGCGTTGGGTTGGATCGAATTTCTTTGCAGAGAGTCAGACCATCCATGTTAGGCATGTTTACGTCTGTTATGACCAAATCAACACGATCACCACCAAGGACACGAAGGGCTTCACAACCGTCTGACGCTTCAATTACATTGTGTCCGGCACCTTTGAGAGTGAAAGAGACCATGTCTCGCATTGTTTTTGAATCATCTACTGTTAAAACTTTTAACCCCATATTTTTCTAGCTCCGCATGGTGATTTTTGAATAAAGGCCCAGATCTTTAAAGGCTGTAACCAGGACATCAGAAGCTTCTGTGATCTGAAAAGTACGATCTGCTTCTATGCAACTGACAGCAGCGGAATGAATAATCTGTAGGCATGCGGTGGAGGCTTTTTCCACACCTCCAGCATTAATGTTCAGGTCGAGGCTTTTATTGTCGGCATCGACAAATAAGGCGAGCAACTCCTCTGCAACAAATATATCCAAACTAGGCGCTAATTCGATTGTTGCCGTTTGGTCGGATACTTCCAATTTCATAGTCCTGAAATACCTCCTGAAGTAAGGAAACAATTTCAAACCGCACTAATGAAAATATGCACACCTGTACTAAATGCATTCTATGAGTGTGGTCTCGATTCATTAATAAGCCCTTAAGCGTGTTTGTGAAATTGGCTGAGATGTTTTGTCTTTATTGTATTTTTTACTAAATTTTTAAACATCGGCGTAAAATGTTGAGGCGATGTTTAAAATGTGAATGAAATGTTTTGGGAGGGCTTGATCATTCATTTGTTTTTAAAAGTAAATTCTAAGCCTTTGAAGTGTTTTACAGGGTAAATACTCATGGAAAATTCTGAAATTATCGAGATTCAAAGGGCTTTTAAACAAGTCGCGAAAATAAAAGAACAGGCTGCATAACTCTTTTATAAACGGCTTTTTGAGCACGATCCTTCTCTTAAAAAACAGTTTAAATTTAATCTGAAGAATCAAGGTAAAAAGCTTATAGTTGCATTGGCAACAGTAGTCTCTGGATTGAATAGTCTTAAAAAAATAATCCCAGTTGCGCAGAAGCTTGGGGTGAAAAACATAAGTTATGATGTAAAGGATTCCGACGATAAGACAGTTGGTGAGGCCTTGATCTCGACGTTGGAAAAGGGCCGGGGAGTGATTTTACCCCGGAAGTCAAAAAATCGTGGGTGGCTGCTTATACGGTTCTTGCCTAAGTAATGATGACGGCGGCAAGGGAAGAACCCGTGAAACATGAATTTAAAGCTCTAATGTCACAAGCTTTTCTTTTTATGGACAAGCGGCATGCCTGACACTGCTCCGTCCACCAATAAGTATTGGTTCAATAGGAGTCATTTCGCGCGGACTTGAGCTATTGGAAGATTAAGATTTATATTTTTTATGAAAACCATGTTTCAAATGAAAGTATAGTGTGCTTCAATTGAAACTATTGGATGAGAAAAAAGAAAAATAAACTCATCTTCAATTAAGTCACCTCACAAGAGCGTGTTCTGATGTTGCACATGCTCTTACAAAAATAACCAATGGGCGATACAATACTATGGGAGGTATTGATGAAACTTCGGGACATTCTTTTTGGTTGCGCCAGTGTACTGGCCTGTCTTTCTCTAAACGTATCAAGCGCGACGGCTCAGGACTGTGCTCGCGGTGACTTGGATACGCGGTTTTGTGACGTTGACGGCGATATGATTGCCGACACACCGACAGATCCGGCAAAGCAACTGGATCCGGACACATTAATTTTTGCATACACACCTGTCGAAGATCCTGCCGTTTATAAAGAAGCTTGGTCTGATTTTCTTGATTATCTGGAAGCAAAAACCGGGAAAGATGTTGTTTTCTTTCCAGTCCAGTCAAATGCGGCCCAAATCGAAGCGATGCGGTCGGGACGGCTTCATATCGCGGGCTTTAACACTGGATCTAATCCTCTAGCTGTGAACTGTGCCGGTTTCAGTCCTTTTACTATTATGGCACGGGAAGACGGCAGTTTTGGGTATGAAATGGAAATCATTACATACCCGGGTAGTGGTGTTGAAAAGGTTCAGGATTTAAAAGGCAAAGCGTTGGCCTTTACTTCACCCACATCAAATTCTGGATTTAAAGCGCCTTCAGCTATTCTAAAAGCTGACTTTGATATGGAAAAAGATCGTGATTTCGAAGCGACTTTCTCTGGAAAACACGATAACTCTATCCTTGGTGTTGCCAATAAGGATTATATTGCTGCTTCGATCGCAAACTCGGTGAAGTTCCGTATGATTTCACGGGATGTGATTAAGGAAGATCAGGTTAAAACGATTTACAAATCACAGACATTCCCGACAACAGGTTTTGGGGTGGCTTATAATCTGAAGCCGGAACTGCAGGACAAAATTAAAGATGCGTTCTTTAGTTTTGAATGGGCAGGGACATCTTTGGAAAGAGAGTTTAAGAAATCCAAAGAAAGCCAGTTTCTACCAATGACCTATAAAAAATTCTGGGATGTTATCCGTAAAATTGATGCGGCTAACAATGTTTCTTACGCCTGTAAGTAACAATAATATTTGAATTTTTTACAACAGCCCGACACCTTTCAAGGTGTCGGGTGTGTTATTGATATGACAGGTAAATAGCATGTTACACCTGAATAAACTTACCAAGCAGTATGCAACGGGTGATATGGCCCTCAAGAGTGTGGAGCTTGAGATCCCCAAGGGACAGGTTGTTGCGTTAATCGGGCCGTCCGGTGCAGGGAAAAGCACTTTGATCCGCTGTATAAACCGATTGGTAGAGCCTACATCGGGCAGTGTTACGCTCAATGGTAAAGAGTTGACAAAACTCGGTTCCAGCGCATTGCGTCAAGCAAGACGTCGCATGGGAATGATTTTCCAGGAATATGCTTTGGTTGAGCGTCTGACTGTAATGGAGAATGTTCTTTCCGGGCGTTTGGGGTACGTTGGTTTCTGGCGTTCTTTTCTCCGTAAATATCCGCAAAGCGATGTTGATGAAGCTTTCCGTTTGTTAGAGCGGGTTGGTTTAGATCATATGGCAGACAAGCGTGCAGATGAGCTATCGGGTGGTCAGCGACAACGTGTTGGCATTGCGCGTGCGTTGATTCAAGATCCTGAGTTGTTGCTCGTAGATGAGCCGACAGCCTCTCTTGACCCAAAGACATCGCGCCAGATTATGCGATTAATCTGTGAACTATGTGCCGAACGTGATCTCGCGGCGATTATTAACATTCACGATGTTGCTTTGGCGCAGATGTTTGTTCAGCGGGTTATTGGCTTACGCTTTGGAGAGATCGTTTATGATGGTCCTCCTGATCAACTTAAGCCAGAGACCTTGACCGAAATTTACGGTGAAGAAGACTGGGAAGCAACCATCGAAACGATAAACGAGGATGATGAGGCAGAACAGGGGGGTGTTGCATGAGCACTTCTATGACTGCTTCGCGGAAATGGCGAAAGCCACCGATGATCAAAAATTCCCTGATGCGTTGGGTATTGATTTTCGGGTGCTTGATTTATCTCGCACTGGCGTTTGGATCGTTTGACGTAAAATGGGCACGCGTCTACGAAGGACTGGACCGTGGTTGGCAATTCATTCTTGCTTTTGCTAAGCCGGATTTTTTAAGTAGAAAGTCCGATATTATTGATGGCATGACTGAATCTGCCATCATGACGATAACGTCGACAGCTTGCGGTATTCTGATTTCGATTCCTATCGGCCTTGGTGCGGCACGAAATATCGCGCCTTTACCCGTCTATCTTGTCTGTCGGGGAATTATTGCGATTTCCCGTGCATTGCATGAAATTATTGTCGCGATTATTTTGGTCGCAATTTTTGGTTTTGGTCCTTTTGCCGGGTTTGTGACTTTGTCTTTTGCTACGATTGGTTTTCTAGCCAAGTTGCTTGCGGAAGATATCGAAGATACCGATCGATCACAGGCCGAGGCAATCAAAGCGACAGGGGCAAGCTGGTGGCAATGGGTGACCTATGGCATTCAGCCACAAGTCATGCCACGGCTGATTGGGTTGTCGATGTACAGATTGGATATTAATTTCCGTGAATCTGCGATTCTTGGTCTTGTCGGTGCCGGAGGAATTGGTGCGACACTGAATACTGCGTTCGATCGTTACGAATTTGATACGGCATCGGCTATTATCATTATGATTATTGTCATTGTTATGCTCCTTGAATATCTCTCGGGCATTATTCGGGCGAGGTTACAATAATGGCTATATCTATCGATAAAAACAGTCAGAAAATCTGGGCTGTTCGAGACAGGAATACACAGTTAACACGGTGGTTTGTGTATTTTGTCGCAGTAACTGTAATCATGTATTGCTGGCAAACAATTTCAGAAGCCACAACCTGGTTCTTTGTTTTGGATGCTCCGCGTATTGCTGGGGATATTGGCGGGCGGGCAATGCCGCCCAAGTGGCCCTATATCAATGAACTATGGAAACCGCTTTGGGACACAATTAATATTGCGACGATTGGAACTGTTCTGTCCTTGATTATCGCGGTGCCTATTGCCTTTATGGCCGCAAGGAATACGACACCACATCATATTTTCTGTCGCTGGCCAGCATTGCTGATCATCGTATCCACGCGCTCAATCAATTCGCTGATCTGGGCCTTGTTGTTGGTGGCGATTATCGGTCCTGGAATTTTCGCTGGAACTATTGCCATTGCTGTTCGATCCATTGGATTTTGCGCCAAGTTGTTGTACGAGGCGATCGAAGAAATTGATGAAAAGCAGGTTGAAGCAATAAAAGCAACAGGAGCGAGCAGATGGCAGGTTATTGCCTATGGAATTGTACCCCAGATTATGCCATCTTTTGCGGGTATTTCTGTTTTCCGTTGGGATATCAATATTCGTGAATCTACGGTGCTTGGTTATGTCGGTGCTGGAGGAATTGGGTTACAATTGAAAGCATCGATTGATGTTCTGGCGTGGCCACAGGTGTCTTTAATTTTGCTGGTTATCTTTGCTGCTGTGATCCTTAGTGAAATGGTCTCAGCAAAAGTACGTGCTGCGATTATCTAATCAAGCTAAACTGGTGAGACAAAAAAGGCCTCGAAAATGATTTCGAGGCCTTTTTTGTAATGGAGAATATCGGTTTTACATATAGTCATTAATACTACGCCCAGATACATGCCCCCACAGAATTTTCTCGTCTGTTAGCATGCGTTCGATCATACTGGCGGCGTCAGTGGGTGTCATTGCAACTTCCAAATCTCTGTCTATTCCCGCAGTTGAATACATATTGGTGTCAACTTTTCCCGGATAAAACCCCATAACGCGAACACCTTTCGGCGCGCATTCAACTTCCATGCATCCGGTAAATCCTCGGATGGCCCATTTGCTTCCGGCATAGACGGAAATGGATTTGCGACAATAGAGGGCACCAGTGGAAACAACATTGATAATTGCGCCTGATTTGCGGTTTATCATGTTGGGTAGCACGGCGTGGGTCATAAACATGGTGCCAAGAGTATTGGTCTCCATAACGGCACGGATATCAGCAGCGCTATAGTCTTCAAAAGCACCCTCCAGCCAAATGCCCGCGTTGTTAATGAGCCCCCAAATTGGCCCGACATCTTGTTCAACGGCTGCAACAACTCGTGCGCAATCTTTTTCATTTGCAACATTCAGTTGATAGCCGGGGATGTTTAATTTTTCGGCACAAGATTTGACTTTGTCAGGATTGCGTCCGGTTAAAACTGGACGGTAGCCAACATCTTTGAGTTTTTCGACTGTTGCCAGTCCAATACCGCTGGTTGCACCGGTAATCAGGACAACTTTATTCTCGTGTGATGTACTTTGCAGGGACATATTTATGTGGGCTTTCGAAAATAATCTGAAAATGGGATGATTAATGTTATCCTACTGTTCTCAGAGCAATAAGTGTAGTCATCCTTTTTAAGATTTTGCCTTATGAATAAAAGCCTTCTTATCGTTGCGCATATACCCTCGCCAAATACGATGATCCTGCGTAATGCGGTGGTAAAAGGCGCGAATAACTCTGACATCAAGGGAATAGACGTTGTTGTGAGGACACCTTTTGAGGCGGATGCTGAAGATGTTCTGCTGGCTGATGGTATTATATTGGGAACCACAGAGAACCTGGGGTATATGAGCGGTGCATTGAAGGATTTTTTTGATCGTATCTATTATCCCTGTCTAGAGGTTAAACAGGGGTTGCCCTATGGTATTTATATCAGGGCCGGGCATGACGGAACGGGGACCAAACGTGCCGTTGAGACAATTGTCACTGGCTTGCGCTGGAATCCTGTGCAGGAAGAGGCCCTGATCTGTCGTGGGGATTATAAATCAGTGTTTGAAGATCAATGCGAAGAGCTTGGTATGTTGGTGGCGGCCGGACTGGAAGCTGGCATTTTTTAACTCAGATCAAACCAGGCGGATTTGCTTTGGGTATAGCTCATCAGGCTTGCGAAACATTTGTCTCGTGCATTCCCGGACTGTTTATAGCCACCAAAAGGCTGTGTCATATCGCCATCCCCAAAGCAGTTGACCCAAATTACGCCCGCTTCCAATGACTTCACCATACGATTGGCTGTTGTGACATTCTGCGTCCAGACGCTTGCGGCGAGGCCGTAGATACTGTCATTGGCAATCTGGATCGCTTCTTCTTCATCTTTGAAGGTGATAAGTGACGCAACGGGGCCAAAAATTTCATCTCTGGCAGGACTCATGGTCTGCGTTACACTACTCAGAAGTGTCGGGGCAATATAGGCTCCAATCGGATAAGCCTCGGGGATTGTCCCGCCAAGGGGTGCTTTTGCCCCTTCTGTTATGCCGCGATTTATTTTATCAAGGACACCCTGTCGCTGATTTTTACTCACCATCGGGCCCATGGTTGTTTTGGGGTCTAGGGGATCACCGGGTTGATATGCTTCTTTGCTGCGTTGAATGAAAACGGCCTCAAACTCATCCCGAATTGTTTCGTGCACCAGTAATCTCGATCCGGCATTACAAACTTGCCCGGCATTATCAAAAATACCCATAAGAGCGCAATCAACTGCCTTATCCATGTCTTTTAAATCAGGCATGAATATCTGCGGACTTTTCCCGCCGCATTCCAGAGAAACCCGTTTCAGATTTGATTGTCCGGAATAAGCCTGCATCAACTTGCCAACAGCGGTTGATCCGGTAAAGGTGATCTTTGTGACATCGTTATGGAGTGCAAGGGCTTTTCCTGCAACTGGCCCAAGGCCATTCACAACATTAAAGACGCCTGCTGGTCCGCCAGCCTGCACAAAAAATTCTGCCAGACGAAGGCAACTCAACGGAGCCTGTTCTGCAGGCTTGAGGACGACACAGTTACCTGCTGCCAAAGCCGGGGCGACTTTCCATGTTGCCATCAAAAGGGGGTAGTTCCAGGGGGATATGGCCCCGACAACACCGAGTGGCTCATGTTGAATGTAATGGAGAGCTTCGTGAATGGTATTTGTGACTGAGCCTTCTATTTTATCAATGCATTCGGCGAAATACCTGAAGGTGAGAATAACCTGCGGGAGGTCAATGTTGAGGACATCTGATATTGGTTTACCCATATCAAGACTTTCGAGAAGCGCCAGTTCTCCGGCATTTTCCTCTATTAAATCAGCGAGACGAGAGAGTATCTCCATCCGATGGCGCGGAGGCATGTGTCGCCACCGACCATCATCCCACGCTTTTTTTGCGGCGGCGACAGCAAGATCAATATCTTCTTCTGTGCCTGCGGCCATGCTGGCGAGGAGTGTATCATTTGCCGGATTGATTGTTTCCAGCTCTTCACCTTTGCTGGCAGCGCGATAACCCCCGTCGATGAACAGACGCGTTTCAAACGTCAAAGCAGTTGCTTTGTTTGTCCAATCTTTTTTGGAAAGGAGTTTTAAATCGTCTAAAGTCATCTGATCATCAACCTTTAGATTATCACCTAGGCGAAGGGGCGAAATTATCCGGCGTTTTCTTCTGTCAATTCGACAGGGTAGCCTTCTGCGCGCATCTCTATGCCACAGGCCTGTTCGATCATTCTGGCAACTTCCGGGGACTGGGCATTTCCCCCAAAAAGGCCTTTTGCCCGGCGATAGATTTGTTGGGTAACGCTTCCGAGTTCGAGCGGAACACCTGTTTTATCAGCGATACCTTGAGCTAGGCCCAGATCCTTTAAAACCAAATCAATAGGGAAGTTGACGTTGTAGCTGCCACTAAGAATGAGCTTTGATTCAGTTTCATGGGCAAAAGAGTTGCCGGAACTGTGACGGATACCTTTCCAGATGGCATCCATATCAACGCCGTATTTACGCGCGAGCATCATGCCTTCACTTGCCGCGACAAGATTGATGAAGGCAAGCATATTTGTTACGACTTTCACGACGGTAGCGTGGCCTGTCGGTCCCATGTAGAGGATTTCGCCACCCATAATTTCCAGTACAGGTTTTACCTTGTCGTAAATCGTTTCCTCACCACCCACAAGGATTGTAATCAATCCAGAATGAGCTCTGTGTACACCGCCGGTTACAGGGCATTCCAAGGCATCAATGCCTTTTTCTTTGGCCAAATCTGTCAGGCGTTGCAGGTCTTCGAAATCAGTCGTGCTCATTTCTATCCAGGTTGCCCCAGGCGAGAGATTGTCAAAGACTCCGTCATCACCTTCTACGACAGCTCTTGAGGCGGCCGGGGAAGGCAGGGCGGTAATGACGACCTCGGCATCTCTGCAGGCACCGGCGACATTATCGGACCATTTCGCCCCGGCTTCTAGCAAACGATTTGCCGCTTCTTTGTTGAGGTCTGTTACCGTGACATCAGAACCTGAAGAGACAAGATTCATTGCCAGCGGTTCACCCAGACTTCCCAAGCCGATAAAACCAATTTTCATTATACGCGCTCCCTTAATGCTCAGTCTTCCATGACGTCAGGACTGATGCTTGGTTTGTTTAATTTTTAAAGTACTGGTTTTGAATTCAGACAGGATCAGGGTACATTTCTAGATGAAGTGCTGTCCCATGATAAGGATTTGCCTCAGCAACCTGCTCATTTAATTCAACACCGATCCCCGGTTCTTTGGACGGAATGATATAACCGTCTTCCCAAACCATAGGTTTTTTCAAAATTTCAGAATGGAAGCCCTGCCACTGTTGAATACTTTCCTGAATTAGGAAATTAGGGCTACAGGCACCGATCTGGACATTGGCGGCCCCTTCGATTGGCCCACAGTAAAGGTGCGGGGCAATTTGCGCGTAGCTTGCTTCTGCCATAGCTGAAATTTTCTTGGCTTCAAGAATGCCACCTACACGCCCCAGGGCAAACTGGAGGATCGAAGCTGCACCGCTTTGTAGCACGCGCTGGAATTCATATTTTGTTGCCAGCCGTTCGCCTGTTGCAACAGGAATAGACGTGCTGCGTGCTACCTTGGCCATTTCTTCCTGATTGTCGGGTGGCGTTGGCTCTTCAAACCAGAGAGGGTCATAAGGCTCGAGGCGTTTTGCCAGTCTAATTGCCCCGGCTGCGGTCATTTGACCATGGGTACCGAACAGGAGATCACATCTGTTCCCAACAGCTTCACGAATTTTCCGGGCGAATTCTTCCGAGCGGTCCAATTCTTCCAAAGAAAGTTGCCGAGGATCAAATGCGGTATAAGGCCCGGCGGGATCAAATTTAACAGCAGTAAAGCCCTGTTTTGCATAGTCAGCAGCACGTTCTGCCGCTAGATCTGCATCCATATAGACATCTTTTGTGTCGCCTTCTTGTGGATAGAGATAGGTGTAGGATCTCAGTTTTTCATGAACCTGTCCGCCAAGAAGCTCGTAAACGGGTTTATCCAGAGCCTTGCCAATAATATCCCAAAGGGCCGTTTCCAAACCGCTTAAGATACCCATTGTCGAAATATCGGTTCTCTGTGTGAAACCGCCGGAATAAACCCGACGCCAGAGTGTTTCGATTTTAAAAGGGTCCATACCTTCGACATGACGCGAAAATATATCATCAATCATGGCTTCGACAACTCTGGGGTGGAAGGGAACGGAATAAACTTCGCCAATTCCTTCGATGCCTGTGTCTGTTGTCAATTTGGTGAAAATCCAGTACTTGCCACCAAAATGAGGGGGAGGATTGCCGACAACAAATGTTTTTAGTTCGGTAATTTTCATTTTGGCCTCAATGTGCTGCTTGGATCGATGATTTTATCGTTGTTGTTTTTTCAAGAATGGGCCTATCGAAAAAGAATCGCAATTGATGTTTTTAGGCCAATTGGTTCAAAAATTATTCCAATTCCCTTATTCCAATTCTTCGTGTGCTGTGTGACTAATACTTTATTGATTTGTAAGAGGTTATGATGGCTGGACAGATAGATTTAAAAAAACTGCCTCCTTTAAAAGCTTTAAAAGGCTTTGAAGTTGCGGCACGACTTTTGAGTTTCAGGGGCGCTGCGGGTGAATTAAATCTGACGCACACGGCTATCAGCCATCAAATTAAGGTTCTTGAAGAAGATCTTAATGTTGAGTTATTTCAGCGGGATGGCCGTGGGGTCAAGCTGACAACCGAAGGGCAGCAGTTTTACCTTGTTGTGCGCAGTATTCTTGAACAGCTTGTTTATTCATCGGAAGCGTTACGGTGTAGCGGACAAAGTCAAAAGTTACGTGTTCAAGCCTTTGTAACCCTATCTATTCGTTGGTTGGCAAGACGAATGTCCCGGTTTAGAGCGGCATATCCAGATCTGGATGTGCAAATAACGTCCAGTATTCTCGACGGGACTTTTGATGAAATAAATGAAGATGTGGGAATTATTTATAGTCCAGTGCCTGTCGCGAAGCATCTGCATTGGATACCCATCTTTGGTGCAGAACTGATTCCAGTCTGTAGTCCTGAGCTTCTTGAGGGAAAGGGAGGGCATATTCCTGCTGAAGAATTACTGACCCTGCCGCTTTTGAAGGTTTATACAGCTGATGATCATTGGGAAGAATGGTTTCAATCCCTTGGAATTTTTGCCGAAGTATCCCGTAATTCAATTGCTGTTGATACCGTAGCAATTGCCTTGGAGATGGCGCTGGATGGTGAGGGCGTGGCTATGGTCAATGGACCTTTTGCAGATAATGATCTTAAAGCCGGGCGATTAGTTCGGCCTGTTGATCATGTTGCAAAGGCCCCCGGTGGGTGGGGTATTGTCTGTCGACAAGAGCTTAAAGATGCACCACATATACGGGCGTTTACATCCTGGTTGCTTGACGATATGGCAACTTATTAGGATTGGTTATCAAGCTTATTTGTATGCTTTGGAAATAGTGATCAATCCTATACCTGCCAGAACGATTAGCCCGGCAATAATCATATGCAAGGTCAAGGGTTCATCAAAAACGCTTACTGTTGCGAAGACTGCCAACACAGGAACAATAAGCGTCAAAGGCGCCAGAAAAGAGATCGGCTGACGTCGTAACATCCACGCCCAAGAGCCATGAGCTATGATGCTTGATGCTATTGCTGCGTAGGCAATGCCGAGCCAACTCTCAGTACTCGCGCTTTGTATCGTCTCTAGGATTGGTGCTTCTAAGACGAGGGCCATTCCAAAAGAAAAAGGGATGCCTAAGGCAGAGGACCAGCAAATAATCGCAAGGGGTGATATCTGGTTTTTCCCACGAACCAAAACCATGTAAGTGCCCATAAAAAATGCAGATCCAAGCCCAGCGATCAATGCATCAAGAGTATCGAAGAAAGTTGGTTCGTAAAACAGGAAAACAATACCCATAAAGCCAATAAGCAATCCACTGATACGTTTGATGCCGGGTGTGTCTTTGAAGAAAATCCAGGCGAGCAATACTGAAAAAGCAGGGCCGAGTTGGATGATGACAGAGATTGCCCCAACACTGGCCGTGTTCTGGATTGACCAGAAGAGTAGTCCGAAATGCCCGGGGACAAGCGCAGCACTAATTAACAATAACGAACGGAATTGACCCTTTGGAAATTTAACAAAGGGTGCCAGAAGAACAACAATGATGCTGAAGCGAATACCCAAGGCTGTCCAGACGGGAAAATCGTTTACGCTTACCTTGATTGCGATGTAGTTCAATGCCCAAAGAATGAAAATCATCGCCAATACACTGTAATCGGTCAGCCCGACGGGTTGGTCTCCACCGGATGGAGTTATCGCTTTGGTCATTCGTTACTTTCATCGCGATTCTGGCTTGTCTGATGTATTCTAAGAAGCAGATAGGCTCAGTCGGCTTGGTTGTCCTGGAGATAAAGATGATCCAGAGGAAGGCTGGTGGTATCTACGAAACGTGTCAGAGCTGTTGAAGAACTTATTTCCTGAACGCCTTCGATTTGCGATAAATCCTGCCAAAAGAAACGTTCATAATCCTCAATATCCTTAACGATGATCTTTAGCAAGAAATCAACGCTGCCCATGAGGGTATGACATTCAATAACCTGTGGAAACTTTTGCACAGCTTTTACAAAGTCCGGTAGGGCGTCTTTTACATGGTGGTGCATTTTGACTTGGGCAAAAACGGTAACGCCTAGACCAATTTTCTTTTGATCTATAATGGCAACACGCTCCTTGATCACACCTTCGTCAATCAGGCGCTGGATGCGACGCCAACACACTGATTTTGATGACCCCAATTTTTCGGCAAGTTCGGTTACCGGTATGGTGACGTCTTTTTGTAAGTATTCCAGAATACGAATGTCGAGTTTGTCCAATTTTGTGGTCATTTTTCCTGAAAATGTTTAATCAGTAGGGATATTGTTTCGAATAATAACATTTAAATGATGTGTTGGGGAAGAAATACCTGCTTGCTTCTGGGATACTGGTTATATCAGGCAAAGATAATGTCTTTGGCTTGAAGTAACTAAAATAGTGATCGTAAGCGGGATGAATTTCTGTGCCAAAAACAACACCAGAAGCAACAAGTGAAAATACGCGGGTTGAGTTTGTTATCGTTGCCATGAGTGAACCCAACACATTGTTGCGAGTATTAGAGTACTTTGCCTTGATTGGGGCGACGCCAAGCAACGTGAGAGCTGATGCGAATCCAGACGATACACAAACAATTTCAATCATAGTCGAGGGACTATCACAACGGCGTGCTTATATCCTCGCAGGCAAAATCAACGAGATTTTCACGGTGAACTCGACAGGCTATGTTGTCAATTCTATTGAGGAACTAGGTGATAGATCGAATCATTCAGATATGCGGATGTGCGCTTGACGGTTGAGTTAGGAAATCAAACCCGGTCTTTCCCCGTTAAATAGAGCGGCATCCCAGTTTTCTCCCTCTAGACATCGGGCGGCAAGATGACCGTAGTAAACTGCTGATGCCAAGGAACCGGGAGAATAGGCGTCACCGATGACTTCTAATGATTTGATACCAGCTTTATCTAGTTTACCGGGGTTACTCTTTAGTCGTTGGTATAAGGTGTCATTCGCGTGTCTTGCGGTCACAAGTATTAAACTATCGGCGTGAATGCTTTTTGTTCTGCCTGTGTAGCTACAGGATAGCTCTATCTGGTTGCCGGTAACATTTAATAAGGCGTGATTGGTGATGAGATCCACATCAAGAGTGATGAGTTTTGCCTGTATTTTTTCTTGTTCAAGCGTGTATTCACTCCAGGCTGATATCTTTGTTGCTGGGGTAATCAAAGTTACCTTCATCCCTTCGCTTATAAGTTTTTCGGCAAGCACTCCGCCCATGTAGTAGTGATCATCATCAAAGATAATGACGTCCCCAGTCGGAACCTTTCCTTGCATTATGTCGTCGGGTGTAAATGTTGAAATAGTATCCAGTCCCGGAATTGGGTGTTGATGGTGACGTCCAGTACCATCACGACGCCAATGTGAACCAGTGGCAAGAAGGACGTGAGGAAAGCCAAAATCAAGTATGGCATCCTCATCAAGCGGGCTGCCCTTATAAATTTCAACATTAACCATTTGGGTGAGGAGGTTTACGCGATAATCCCGGACGCGGGCATAGCTTGAAAGACCGGGGAGAAGGCTTTCTTTTGTTGCCCGTCCGCCAAGTTCCTTTCCTGCCTCTGCCAGTGTGACCTGATAGCCTCTGTTCGCGAGTTGCAGAGCTGCTTCAAGTCCTGATGGCCCTGCGCCAACGACAAGTACGGAGCTATCAGATACTTTCGGTGCGATCTTTTCCGGGTGCCACTTGCGACGCCATTCTTCACCCATTGTCGGGTTTTGAGTACAGCGGATGGGAACACTGAGATTATCGCCACTGACGCAGATGTTACAGCCAATGCATTCGCGTATTTCATCAATACGTCCTTCAGCAATTTTGTTTGGTAAGAAGGGGTCGGCGATTGATGGACGTGCAGCGCCGATAAGATCAAGTACACCGCGTTTGATCTGGGAGACCATGGCATCAGGCGAGGTAAAACGCCCGACACCAACAACGGGTTTTGTGGTGAGGGATTTTACAAAGGATGTATATTTTTCCTGATAGCCTTCGATTGGTTCGAAACGTGCGGTGGAAGAGTCATGTGACCAGCCACTGATGTTCACATCCCATAGATCCGGTAGTTCGGCGAGGAGGCCGACGACTTCCTGTGCTTCTCCCTCAGAGGTCATACCATGCTTGCCCATAAGTTCATCGACGGCAAAGCGGAAGGCGATGGCGCATTGATCGCCAACGGCGTCTTTTACTTCGGAAATTACTTCGCGGGTGAGGCGTACTCTGTTTTTTAGGGAGCCACCGTATTCATCATTTCGATGATTAAAGCGCTCGAGCATGAAATGCATAAGGGTGGTCATGCAGTGCCCGGCATAGACATAGATAATATCATAGCCCGCTTCATGGGCATTCAGTGCTGCCTGACGATACCATTTCCGGAAATTCTTGATATCCGTTAAATCCATTGCACGTGCATGTACGGGATCATAGGCATCGACAGGCATGGCAGAAGGGGCCATCGGGGGAAGTCGTGATGTTCTATTGGGGGCGTGGAAACCATTATGAACAAGTTCGATCCCAGCAAGCGCACCATGTTCATGGACTGCTGATGTCATCAATTGGTGGGCAGGAATATCAGATTTATCCCAAAGCCGTCCTTCTATATAAGGTGATATTTCTGACGAAGGATGAATTTCCACCTCTTCAGTGCAGACTGCCCCCCAACCACCTTCGGCCTTGATGCCGCGCATGGCGGCGAGACTTTGTGGCCGTGCATAGCCCAGACCGTTACAATGAGGCACTTGATAAAATCGATTCTTCATCGTAATGGGGCCAATTTTTACTGGCTCAAAAAGAATATCGTATCGCGAATTACGGGTGTTAGGAGAGGTCATGTTAAGCTTCCGGATATCTGCTGACGTACTTATGGCTTGTTTCTCTAAGCTCGTTACGGTGATGATGTCAGAAGCAAGTGAGAGAGACCAACAAGATTTATTTATGATGCTTTCATTCTGTTAATAGAGGGTTTTCTTTTGCGTTGTTCATAAGGGGCGTCATGAAAAATTCATGTGCATTGTTTATTATTTCCAATACATTCGAAATAATGTTTTTATAGCACTGATGTTGCCTAAAGATATGAAAGGCTTCTCAGGGCAATATTGAATGAAATTCTCAAGCATAGAAGGATAACACAGTGACAGTACGTGTGGGCATCAATGGCTTTGGCCGTATGGGAAAACTTGTACTGCGGGCCGCGTGGGGCATGGAAGATATCGATATTGTTCATATCAATGAAATTAGCGGAGGCGTAGAGTGCGCCGCACACCTGTTGGAGTTTGATACTGTCCACGGTCATTGGGATAAAGCCATCGATGTCGAGGGGGATAACATCATCATCGAAGGGCAGACGGTCAGCTTTTCCGAAGAAAAAAATATTTCTCATGTTGGTTGGGTCGACCGTGGTGTGGATGTGGTACTTGAGTGTTCGGGTAAGTTCAAAAGCAAAGAGGTCCTGACTCCTTACCTTGATCAAGGGGTGAAGAAGGTTCTTGTAGCTGCGCCTGTTAAATCGGAAGGGGTACCTAATCTGGTTTATGGCGTTAATGAAGGGCTTTATGATCCAGCCAAGGATGATATTTTAACGGCCGCATCCTGTACGACGAACTGTATTGCTCCTGTTATCAAGGTAATCCATGAAGCTCTGGGTATTGAACGAGGATCGATCACGACCATTCATGATGTTACCAACACACAGGTCATGGTAGATGCGCCGCACAAAGATCTCAGACGGGCACGATCAGGTCTTAATTCTTTGATCCCGACAACGACGGGGTCAGCAACAGCGATCACGATGATTTATCCTGAGCTAAAGGGGAAGTTGAACGGTCATGCAGTAAGGGTGCCCCTGCTTAATGCTTCTTTGACTGACTGTGTTTTTGAGTTGGCGCGGGATACAACAGTGGAAGAGGTCAATCAGCTCTTCCAGGCTGCTGCCGACGGAGAGTTAAAGGATATTCTCGGGTTTGAAAGCCGGCCACTTGTCTCTACTGATTTTGTTGATGATCCTCGTTCTGTAATCATTGATGGTCCGAGCACCATGATTGTGGATAAGCGTCATCTTAAAATTTATGCCTGGTATGATAATGAATGGGGCTATGTAAATCGTATGGCAGATCTACTTTCTATGATCAGTCGTGATCTTCATTGATGCAAGCCATCAGGGGTTAGGTTTGTCAGAGACTTGAGCGTATGAGATACGAGTTGACAGGTAAATTGTATGTCTGATTTACGGAGTTATGGCGCAGTAACCGCGGCCTACTGGGGCTTCACCCTCACGGATGGTGCTTTGCGCATGCTGGTATTGCTGCACTTCCATCGTCTGGGATTTACGCCACTTGATTTGGCCTATCTGTTTTTACTTTACGAGGCGATGGGCATTGTAACCAATTTTGTTGGAGGGTGGATTGCAGCACGCTTTGGCCTTCGGCTGACACTTTTTTTAGGTCTAACGACTCAAATTGTAGCTCTGGGATTACTCTCTCAGTTGCGTGCAGACTGGTCGATTGATTTTTCGATCATCTATGTCATGGGGGCACAGGCTCTGTCTGGTGTTGCTAAAGATCTGACAAAGATGAGTTCCAAGTCAGCGGTAAAGCTTGTGGCTAAGGATGATGGTGAAGACAAAGGAACACTGTTCCGATGGGTAGCCATTTTAACCGGTTCCAAGAACGCTCTCAAAGGCCTTGGTTTTTTACTCGGTGGTGTTTTATTGGAATGGGTTGGGTTTGAAAATTCCCTGCTTTCAATGGCTTTGTCATTGGTTGTTGTTCTCGGAACTACGGCATTGGTGGTTAAGGTTGACCTCGGAAAAGCAAAGCAAAAAATCCGCACCAAAGAACTCTTTTCAAAATCAAGAGCGATAAATGTTCTTTCGTTTGCGAGAATTTTCCTCTTCGCAGCGAGAGACGTGTGGTTTGTAGTTGGCTTGCCGGTTTTTCTCTATTCCACTCTGGGGTGGTCTTTTGATGAAGTCGGTGCCTTCATGGCGCTATGGGTAATTGGTTATGGTACTGTTCAAGCGCTGGTGCCAAAACTTACCAAAAAAGTAAAAGGCCCGCATTCAGGGATCAGAGTTGCGCGTTTCTGGGGGGGGGTGTTGGCAGTTTTGCCTGCTGTGATCGCCGTTGTTTTATGGCAGGATTTGTCTTTTTCAGGTGCTTTCCTTCTGTTCGGGATTCTTGTCTTTGGCTTTGTCTTCGCGATTAATTCTTCTCTGCATTCTTATCTTATTGTCGCCTGTTCTGATGCAGACAAGGTTGCGTTGAATGTTGGTTTCTATTACATGGCCAATGCGATTGGTCGACTGATGGGAACATTGCTTTCCGGGTTAATCTTTCAGTACGCCGGTCTTGAAGCTTGTTTGTTGGCATCAACAGTGATGCTTGTTATTGCCACCTTTACAATTTTTTTTCTGGAACCAGGACAGTCTTCTGTTTCATCTTCGGCTTAAAACGTCTTCATTCCCGAGCTGGCTCAAAGTTATTTTTGTGTGATGACCTTCTCGGGCATTGCGTCTGATAGGGGAGACGGTAAAGTGGTCTCTCATATCAATTATGGGGGCCGCTATGACCGACAAAAAGATGACAACAGAGATCTGTAATAATAAAGATCAGCAATCTAAAACTCTGGATAGACGGCAAGTTCTTGGAGCTTTGGTCACAGCTGGCGCCGCAACACTTGCTACCCCCGCAGTTGTTAAAGCTCAAGACACGATAACCTGGAAAATGGCCATGAGTTGGCCGCGCAATTCGCCTGGCGTGGGGATGAATGCCCAGCGACTAGCTGAGATGATTACGACGATGTCTGGTGGCCGTCTGCGGGTTGATGTCTATGCTGGTGGAGAGCTGGTTCCCCCCTTTGAAGTCTTTGATGCTGTATCAAATGGTGTCGCCGAGATGGGGCATGCAACCCCCTATTATTGGCAGGGGAAAGATAAGGCCTTTCATTTCTTCACGGGCGTTCCTTTTGGGTTGAGCGTCGCCGAATACACCGGCTGGCTTTATTTTGGGGGTGGTCAGGCACTTTGGCAAAAGGCCTATGAACCCTTTGGTGTTTTACCTTTTTATGCCGGATCGTCCGGGCCGCAAGCCGGGGGATGGTTCCGTAAAGAAATCAACAGTCTTGAAGATTTGCAAGGCATCAAGATGCGTATTGCAGGGCTGGGCGGTGAAGCCATGCGGAAGTTGGGTGTGAATGTTGTCTTGATGCCGCCTGGTGAAATCTTCGCGGCGATGAAGTCTGGGACTGTTGACGCGGCAGAGTGGGTTGGCCCTTGGAACGATATTGCTTTCGGCCTCTATAAAGTTGCGAATTATTATTATATGCCAGCCTTCCATGAAATTGGTCCTGCATTGGAAGCAACAGTGAACAAAGCCGCTTATGATGCTTTGCCAGATGACTTGAAAGAGATTGTTAAGCGCGCAGTTATGGCGTCTGCAAATGAAAGTTACGCTGATTTTACCTATGGCAACGTAAAGTCTTTCGAACCCTTGTTGGCAAAAGAAGGGGTAAAATTACGCCGCTTCCCGGATGATGTGATGAAGGCGCTCTATCAAGCGTCGGAAGACACCCTCACTGAAATCAGTAAGACAAGTGCGTTGGCTAAAGAGATTTTTGATAGCTTCGTGACCTACAGAAAAGAAGCTAATAACTATGCTAAAGCATCGGAACTCGCGGCACTTGAGATGCGCGCCAAAGCTATGGAGTAGGTTGTCGGGCATTTTTCCTGCCCGGTAATTTATACTTTGAGTCTGATCGCTTGTGTTTTTGAAATGTTATAATATAACTATTGCCGTTTTGCCGTCATAATTTTATGTGATTGAAATATGACGGTTATGTTTTAAAGGAAAAGGTTAGAGTGGCTTTTTGTAAGCGAATAGGGATGAGACGGATAAAACAGGGCCAGAGGTATATCGCCCGTACAATGTTGTTACTTGCTTTGTTATATCCATCTTATGCGCAATCACACCCCCATGTTTGGGTTGATGCGGCGCTTATTATCCATCGAAACGAGGCGGGTGAAATCTCTGCTCTGGAGCCTGTATGGATTTTTGATGATCTCTATACAGCCTCGTTATTACCTGATCTTGATCAGGATCAGAGCGGTAAGGTCGAGAAGCCAGAGTTACTAACTTTTGCCAAAGAAGCCGTTGGAAACCTTCAGGAATGGGATTATTTTCTGAAGGTTAAAAGAGAAGACGCATCTGCTCTACAATACAAAAAAGAAATCATAACAGACGGTACCGTCTTGAATGATCGCCTTTTGTTGAGATTTAGGCTGGAACTTGAAGATCCAATCAAGGCTGGAACTGTAGTACAGGTTCAAATGTATGATCCGTCCTATTTTATTGCGATCGATTTTATTGACGATAAAACAGTTTCTTATCTTCCATCTTCTTTGCCATCCTCTTTGAATGGCTGTACCCATAACGTTACGCACCCTGATGATTTCGCGGAGAATACAACAAGCCTTTCTGATCTGGTCTTTAGTGATGAAGAGGTCGCAGAAAATCCTGATCTGGGATCGATATTTGCCAAGACGGTCGAAGTGAGATGTTAAAAGTCTCTTCTCAAAACAGGCGGTCATCAAGTGCTATGCTGGCTGTCGTACTGATTGTTCTTTTCTTTGCTGCTATTGTCGGGTTGCTCAGTGTTTTTTCTGTTGAAGATCAGTCGATTATTGATCTTGCCTTGAGCGAAATTAGACAGCAGCAAAGAAATTTTTCTGACTTACTGGGGCAGGGGGTCAGAGCACTTGGTGATGATATCGGGTTTGATTCGGTCCTCTATTTAATTTGGATTTGTTTTTTGTACGGGATCTTTCACGCCCTTGGTCCGGGGCATGGGAAAGCTGTTATTGCGAGTTATACTTTGACGACGGATACTAAAATTTTACTTGCAGTTATGCTGTCGATGGCATCATCTTTTGTCCAAGGATTAACTGCAATTTTAATTGTTGGAACATGTTATTTTCTTTTGGAAACAAGCGTTCGAAGTACATCGCTTGCCATTGAAGATGTTATGGAATCTCTAAGTTACGGTGCTGTTTCCATTGTCGGGCTCGTCCTTATTTGGCGTGGTGTGAGAGGAAGCTCAGGCGATTGTTGCGACCATGAGCATAGCGAAGGAGGAGGCGAAGAGCATTATCATTCCTGTTGCGAGCATCATGTGTCGGATCACGCTCACGAACACACTAAATCTGATAAGGCTATTCAAGCCAGAGATAATTTACCCCATACCAAACGTGATTTGATAGCGATCATCCTTGCCGTCGGCATCAGGCCCTGTACGGGCGCATTACTTGTTCTTATTCTTGCATTTGTCCTTGGGCAGTGGGCCGGGGGACTGGCGGCAGTGCTTGCCATGTCTTTTGGGACAGGCATTACGGTTTCTCTTCTGGCGATAGGGGCCCGCGGGATACGCTTTCCATTGATGAAGATTATGGATGAAATGGGTGTACATGTCGGTTATTTCGGGCGTTATGTGTCTTTGCTTGGTGGGATCGTAATTGCGATTATTGGTTTGCTGCTTTTGACTGATACATTAATGACGCCTCAACACCCCTTCGCCTAAAAGCAAAGCTTTTTGATGATGTATCTCCTTGGCGAATTTCGCAAATTGATCATTTTGAGGTAAGCTGTAACTTCCCCTAAGCTCAATTTAAGGCAATAAGTTTTTCCAAGACGATGTGTCCTCCGGGATATAGTCGAAGGAGATATGAATGTCAGATTTGTTTAAACAGGCGTTTACTGTTGCAGGTATTATCGGTTTCGGTTTTTTAGTTTTTATCGGAACATCAATTATTACAGGAAATCTCAATACTATTTTGCTAAAGCAGCGCAAGTTCTGGATAGATTTATGCGGTGATCGAGCTGATGCTCCTGTATGTGTTCTTGCCGTCTTGGCTTTGGGGTTGATCACTATTGGGTATTTTTATCAAAGCCCCTGGATATTAGGAGCTGGATTAAGTACGACGGTCTTTTGCTATTTTAAATACAGGGAAACTCTTGTTCGTGACCCTTTTGATAGGCGAGATTAATATTCATGCAAAATTCCATTGATACCTCTTCGATCCTTTCTTGCTATCCTTCTCGGCTTGACCTGGTTCTTTAACAGCATAAGCTTGCTTCAAAATTATTTGTACTGTGTTTAGTTTTAGGGGTTGGTTATGGATCTTCGCGACGTTAAACAGGGGGATCTGGTTTTGCTGGGATTGCCCATTGATCACAACTCGTCTTTTATGACCGGACCTGCCATGGGGCCGCAGAGAATGCGCGAAGCCTTACACTGTGGTGCCGCGAATCTTACCAGCGAAAATGGCCATGATCTGGGAACTGATACCCGTCTCAAGGATCTTGGTGATTTACATTTTCAAGACACCTCTACAGCAATTATGTTTATCGAACAGAAAGCAGAAGAAATTATTGCCACAGGTGCAAAACTTTTAAGTATTGGCGGAGATCATTCAGTATCCGGGCCTCTGATAAGGGCACATAGCAAACGCTATCCTGATTTAAACATCTTACACTTTGATGCCCATTCTGACCTCTATGATGAAATGCAGGGGAACAGAGACAGTCATGCCTGTCCTTTTGCAAGAGCGATGGAAACGGGTCGGGTGAAACGCCTTGTGCAGGTGGGGATCCGAACATTGAATAAGCACCAACAAGAACAGGCTGAAAAGTTCGGGGTCGAAATTATCGCCATGAAAGATTGGCATCCGGATATCTCGTTTGACTTTGATGGTCCGCTTTATCTATCTATTGATCTGGACGTACTTGATCCGGCCTTCGCACCGGGTGTTTCCCATCATGAACCCGGCGGGATGTCTGTTCGTGATCTAATCAATACACTACATCGACTTGATGCCGACTTGATCGGGGCTGATATCGTAGAACTCAACCCGCACCGGGATCTGGTTGGAATGACGGCAATGGTTGCTGCCAAGCTTACAAAAGAAGTATCTGCAAAGTTTTTGTCTGAATAAATAAGTCGTGATAAAAGAAAAGGCCTGCGAATGTGCAAGCCTCTCTCAAAGTTCGATATTTATACTTCTTATATAATGCTAAGCGCTACGGACTTCAGCAACAAGTCTTTCTGCTTCTTCGTTAAGGGCCTGTACTTTTTTGTCCAAATTGTTGATGGTCTCAACAACGGAGTTTGCCGCCGTATCAGTTTGAACTGAAACCTCATTTACGCCAGAGATACTTTTCAGAATTGAGCTAACGCCAGAAGCAACCAGTTGAATCTTGGACGAGATATCCTGTGTTGCGGAACCTTGTTCTTCAACAGCGCCTGCGATCACGGTACTGATTTCGTCGATTTGGCCGATCACGGTACTGATATGACCAATAGATTCTACAGCGTTCTTGGTTTCATGTTGAATTGCAATAACCTGCTGTTCAATTTCACCTGTCGCATTTGAAGTCTGTGTCGCAAGGGATTTCACTTCACTGGCAACCACGGCAAATCCTTTGCCGGCTTCTCCTGCACGAGCGGCCTCAATTGTTGCGTTCAAGGCAAGCAGGTTTGTTTGTTCTGCAATGTCAGAGATTAGTTTTAAAACTTCACCAATACGCTGGGCAGCCTGAGCAAGTGATTGTACATTTTCGTTTGATCTACTTGCTTCAGCAACGGCTTCGCCTGTGATTGAGGTGGCCTGTCCGACTTGGCGTCCGATTTCGCCGACCGAGGCAGCGAGCTGTTCAGATGCACTTGCAACAGCTTGTGCACTCTGGTTGGCATTGTCTGATGAAGATGATGCTTCAGAGGCGCGGGATCTTGTCTGCTGTGACATATCATTCATGTTGTCGGCAAAGGACTTCATGTCAGTAACGGATAACTCAATATCGTTAATGAGAGTACTTACGCCTTGTTGGAAACGAGAGGCAATTTGATCAAGGGTCGCTTTCTTTTCTGTTGCTGCCGTTTCTTGCAACTGTAGTTGCTCGGCTTCTAGGCGTTGTTTGTCCTGCGCATTTGTTCTGAAAATTTCAACGGTTCGGGCAATCGCACCAATTTCGTCGCTTCTTTTCCTGGCCGGAATTTTGATGTCTGTTTCACCCTCGGCAAGGCGTTGCATACTGTCAGTGACTCTTCGCAGTAATGCCATCGCTTTGGTGCCAATAAAGCCGTTAATAGCAATTACGGCAATAACGACGAGCAAAGAAAGCAGTATCGTCAAGTTACGAGAATCATTCGCCGAAGCCATAATTTCGCTTTCAGGGGCTGAAACTATAACGCCCCAAACTGCATCACTTTTACCAAAAGTTACTGGTTGTACAGCAAGATATCGGTCTCCACCTACGACTGGATCATTAATGTTTCCATAAAAGCTCTTCCCTGCGGAAAGTTCTTTGAGTACAGATGAGAGAGCTTTGCTTTCTTCAATCGTTGCCAGCTTTTTATCGTCAGGATGTGAAATCCACATCCCTGTAGAAGTGATCAGTGAAACAGTTCCGTTCTCAAATAGTTTTAGTTCCGAAAGACGAACCTGGATATCTTTGAGGGCCATATCGGTTGTGGCCACGCCAACGGCTTGATCCTTGGCGTCAAAAATGGGGACAGTCGCTGTGGTCATGACAACATCTTCTCCGTTGACCGGATAGACGTAAGGCTCGGTTACAACTTCCTGTTTTTTATTTTTGGGTAGGTCGTACCAGAGCTCGGATCCGCTATCACCGCCAAGGGCAAGTGGTTCCCAAGCAACGCCACCGTTACCGTCCTGATAAAAATAGGGGAGTAAACGGCCAGCTTTGTCATTATAGCCTTTTCCTGCAAAATCAGCATCTTTACCACCGATATTGCTATCGAAACCAACGGCTCCGCCAACCAAATTGGGATAACGCCTGATCGTGTTTTCGACGATCTGTGCAAAGCCGTCACGATCCGTAGAGCCGCTTCTTAGCGGACCTTCTATCGCGTGTGCCATACCACGTGCGGCAACGAGGGCTTCTTCAATATCGAGTTCTACGTCCAATGCGTATTGCGCAGAAAGACTCGACAAATAGCTTTTCGCGTTTTCCTGTGCGTTTTGATGTTGGCTGATTGTTGAGTAGGAAATAACGGCGGCAAACCCTAAGATCACCATAATGGCCGTTAATCCCACAAGCCTGAAGCTGAGGCTTTGGAAGGCGTTTTTCATATTTTTTACCCGTATTTGTCTAACGGTCATCATTTCTTTGGTGTTTGTGATGATCCATTTATTTGGAAAGTGTGAGAACGGGTAGTGTTGAATGAAAAGACTAAAAAAGAGTTTAATTTTAACGTAATAATTGTAATTAGACTTTTACGTCTGACATGACAGCCTCGTCCTTCATATCTCGGTCAAACATCTCGCCCTGCTTTTTCTGTGCTAGAAGTGTTCTGGCCTTTTCATAGATCGGGTCGTGCCAGAAAATCGCGCAACCGTTGCAACCGCGACCACAACAGCCGTCGGTACCGATACGCGGTGTTTTTGGGATACGTTCGCCGTTTTCCTCGAAGATTGAAGCTTGGAGTTTATTACGCTGTTTTTGGTAGAGGGTGTTACTACCTGTCCCCAACTCTACTCTTTGGGCTGTCGCGTCGAGTTTCAATCGATCCCATTCTGCCTGGGTAAGGGATTTTTCTTTTCTGATTATCGTCTGTTCACAAAGCTTTTGTTGTAGCGACACGATGTTTTCCTGATCAAAGAGTGACCAGGGAATAAAAATTATCGGCTTTTGACCGGCATTTATAACGTCGTGAGTTTGCTTAGATTTGGCATCGATAAACTCGTAGAGACGGATCAGGATTGTATCCAGAGAGCCGGGAGGAAGTAATTCCAGTACATCACCCGCCTGTAATCGGTTCTTTACGGCGACGTAAAGACCTTCAGCCGTAACTTTCTCAATGTATCCGGCGTATTCATAATCGGCAAAGGTTTTTGTGTGTTCATAGTTGTGGGCGTGGTTTTCCAGGCGTCCATTGTGAAACGCAAGGGTATATCCACGACTGGGAACTGTTGAGAGCTCTTCCATATAGTTATCTGGTGACCAGTTGTCCGGGTCTTGATACCAGTCGTCAATGGCTTGTCGATAGGCTCTTGCCGTTACGGCAACGTAGTAAGCGCTTTTGTTTCGTCCTTCTACCTTGAGTGAATCAACCCCGATCCTGAGATAGTCGTCGAGTTTTGGCATAAGACACAGGTCTTTTGAGTTGAGAATATAGGATCCGCGCTCATCTTCTTCGATGGGCATCAATTCTCCCTGACGGCATTCTTCCTCCATCATAAATTCAAAAAGCTCTAGATTTTCTTCGGACAGGTTGAGCTCTTTAACCGTTCCGTCCTTGAGCTTCATATGTACCTTGTAATGCCACCGGCAACTGTTGGCGCAATTTCCTTGGTTGGCGCCACGTTCTGCCATGAAGTTGGATAGCAAACACCTGCCTGAATAGGTCATGCACATCGCACCGTGTACGAAAGCTTCCAGTTTTATATCTGGGCATTTTTCGCGGATCTCGCAAAGTTCCTGATAGTTGACTTCACGGGCAAGAACACAAAGGCTTGCCCCCTGTTTTTGCCAGAAATCAACAGAGATCCAAGAACAAACATTGGCTTGGGTTGATATATGGAGCTCAAGTTCCGGTGCATTGTCTTTGACATACTGAAAAACACCGGGGTCCGCGATGATAACACCATCCGGTTTGATGGCTTTGATCGTCTCAATGAATAGCGGAAGTTTAGGAATATCTTTATTGTGTGAAAAAAGGTTGAGGGTCAGATAAACACGTTTCCCATGGGCATGGGCAAATTGGACGCCTTCGACCACTTCTTCCAATGTAAAGGAAGATTTCGTTCTAAGTGACATATCCGGGGTGCCCAAGTATACGGCATCCGCACCGTAGAGGACCGCGATTTTAAGTTTCTCTAGCGACCCTGCAGGCATTAACAATTCGGATCGTTGGGGACGGGGTGCAATTTTTACCATTAGAAAACCAGTGTTTGCTCATCAACTGGTTTGGGTTATGGCGATACTTTCGCTAAGAATAATTGATCTAGGGCAATTCGAGCGAATTAATTTGATCATAATCAAGAATAGTCACGATAATCGAAAAGGGTGGTTAATATTCGAAATAGTCCTCAACGATTTGATTAATGCTTCCATCACTCTTCATCTGGCGAATGATTTTGTTTACCTTATGGATGAAATCTTCTTTAAAGGGAAATGCGTTTTCGTTTCTGTTTGTGTAGCCAATATAGCCCCATTCTGCATCAATAACAGCCCCAAACCGGAGCTGGTCAAGGCCGGGATCGTAAAGTCCAGCGCGACGCAATTTTAACAACCCCCATCTGATAGACATCTCTGCGTTTACATAACAATCAGTTCGACGGGCCAGAAGCATTCGGAGTCCGCTTCTGGTATTGGTGGCCTCAATTAATGAAAGGTGCCCCTGTCTTGCAGCGTTGAAAAAATCTTGTCCGGGGGATAAAAAACCATCGTTGGTTCCTATTCTGAGGCCATAATAATCTTCTGGCCAATTCTTCCTGTCTTTTGCAAGAACCTTGTCGTGACAAATGGCGATTACCTGTTCCAATAAAATCGGTTCGGAATAAGGGGCGATATATGGACGTTCTTCGGGAAAGTGATAAGGTGGAAAAACCGCAAATCCTGTGCCTTTTTCTACTTTGCTGAGACTAGCGCTTCCAAGGGAGCATCTGGAAAGTAACGTCATAGCCGTCAAGTTTTGTAAAGACGTGATTGAGAATATTGACATAAATGCCTTTTGGCTGATTGTCCTCGAGATAGGAGAAGGGGGCGTACCCGTCATCTCCGAATATGACCACTTTCTGTGCAGCTGAACTGCTAAAGGGGAGTAACCCGATAAAGACTGTAACAATGACCCCGGCCAAATAGTCTATGGTTTTCATTGGGGGCTCCTTATGATGTCGGACACCATCAAGTGTAATACATGACTCGCAAAATAATTATTAACAGGGCGGATAAATGGATCAGCCCTGTTAATAAATTGGGGTTATATTACCAACTCAATATTATACGCCCGCGCTTACCTCTTTTTTGAAGGTGCGTGAGAGCCTGATTGTATTTGTCAAAGCTATAGACTTCTTCGATAACGGGTCGCAGAGCCTTGCTTGTTAAGAGAGGTTCTATAGATTTTAATCGCTTGGTGTCGCCGTGCATTACCATCAGATAGGCGACCTGTTTATCTTCTGATGTTCCGCCATTGTGATCGTCTGGCAGGGCAGGCATGAACTTTCCGGAAGTACTTAGCAGAGATCGGCAATCAGACAGGGTAAAGCGTGTGGAAAAATCCAGAATGAGATCGTAGTTCCCGTCCAGATCACTGAGTGGTTTTTCAGTATATTCGTGGGTGATATTAGCGCCGAGCTCTTTCAGAAAATCTCTATGTCCCTTTCCGACAAGCGCCGTAATATGATGACCTCTCTGTTTAGCCAGTTGTGTCGCATAGACGCCTACTCCGCCCGAAGCGCCGATAATTAAAACCTTCAAGTCAGATGCTTGGGGGGCCAGGTCTTCATAGATGGATAAGGATGTCAGAACACCGATCGGCAGGGCGGCTGCTTCTTCAAAGCTCAGGCCTGACGGTATTGTCGATATATATGCCTCGGGCAGGGTGATATATTCAGCGTGGGTTTTACACCCTGTTATCAGATGTGCATAGCCATAGACAGGCTCACCGATACTGAATTTTTCGCCCTCCGTCTCTACGGTTCCAGCGAATTCAAGGCCTGTTTGTACCGGGTGATGAAAGCCGTACTCCTTGAAATAATCATCATAGATACCTGCCGCGCTCTCCAGATCATAAGGATTAAGTGAAGCGCTGTGAACTTTGATAAGGACTTCACCTTTACCTGGTTTTGGTTTTTCAAGATCACTGTTGAAAATAATGGTTTTTTCCTTGACGATTAAGCCTTTCATGACTTCCCTCGTAGTATATGTTGTATGGAAAACATTATTTAGGTCGCATGACCTAAGTTTCAACATGACTTTGAAAAAAATTGGACAAGGTGAGGCGTGTGCCAAAATCTAGAGAGCACCAAAACAGCTTAAAACGCGCAGCAATTGCGGCGACAACACTGACGCTTCTTGAAGAGTATGGTGGTGAAGGGTTATCAATGCGACGGGTTGCCGAGCGATCCGGAATGAGCCTCGGCAATCTACAGTATCATTATAAAAACAAAGAAGAGCTTTTAAGTGCCATTCTTAATGATTTTCTTACGCAGTATCTGGAAGAGAACTGGGGGGAGCGAGAGAATTGTTCTCTGGAGCAGATTTTTTTACAAATTCTTACGCACAGTAGTTTTGATAGCTGTGCAATTGTTTTTAAGGAACTCTGGTCTCTATCGACACGGAATGACTCAATTAATGGCATGCTTGATCAGTTTTACCAGCAAACACATGAGCTTTTTTGTCAGCTACTCACCGCGTCTTGTGATTTCTCTGTTGAGGATGAAAAGATTGCTCGGACTGTAAATATTCTGATGCCGTTTTTGGAAGGTTATTGCGTTACAAAAAAAGCCCTGCAACCTGATCCCGAGGTTTTAGCGGTTGATCTCGCATCACTTGCTGAAAATTTCTTGAAGAATGGCTAAGTGAGGAATTTAGCTAAAGTCTTAGGTGTGGAACTAGGCAACCATTCCAGTACGTCTTTGATTGATTGATTCCAAAAGATCCTGTTTTTCATCGCCAGTCATAATAACCCAATCCCGGATTTCATTTATTGTCCGGTGACAGCCAATGCATAGCTGTGTCAGATCATCCATTTGACAGACAGAGGTGCAGGGGGACGGAATAGACGAATCAAGCTCTTGAAGAAGCTTTTCGCGCCGTTTTTTACGACGTGCTGTCCTTTCTTCCCGGGATAGTTTTGATGTCACGTTACTTGTTTCCTGCACTGGATATCATTCCTATTCCCTATTATCCTACTCAGCTATTAATTAATTACTCGTTCTTTTCGCGACAAGAACTTATAACTAGAACGACAAAACACCCTGATGTTTAAGGCAAAGTGCACGTTTTTTGCTGCAAGGTTGTCTGTGGCTAAGGGGTAGAGTGATAAAGTCAGTATAGAGAGAAGGATAAAAACTACATGGTTCGGACGATCCGTCTCTACGGTGGGCTTGTGCTTTTTGTTTACATTCTTACGCATTTACTGAACCATGTTCTTGGTCTTCATTCTATCGAAGCGATGGATGAAGGTCGCAAAGCCTTTTTGGCGATGTGGCGAAACCCGATTGGTACGCCACTTTTATATCTTTCCTTGTCTTCTCACATGGTTCTTTCTTTGTGGGGTGTTTATCAGCGACAACATTTACACATGAAGTTCTGGGAAATGGCCCAACTCCTCTCTGGCTTGCTCATTCCCTTTTTGTTGATTTTGCATATTCTAGGGACGCGATTTGCACACGAGATCTATGGTGTGGACGATAACTATGTTTACGTCCTTTATGCCCTGGTTGTTCATAATATAGATGCTGGATACCGACAGGCTATATTGATGGTTTTGGGGTGGGTGCACGGCTGTGTCGGCATTCACTATTGGCTCAGATATAAACCAGCTTATGAAAATTACAAATCACTGGCTCTTGCATTTGCTGTTGTTATTCCTGCTCTTTCCATGGCGGGTTACTATGTCGCGAGTTTAGAGGTTATGAAACTTGCTGCTGACCCTCAGTGGTTAAAGTCATTTTTCGGTGGTTACAATCTGCCAACGGCAGAAGAAGCTCAGGATATCTATCGTCTGGAAACGGTTATTCAGTTCGCATTTGCCGGGGTGATTTCTGTCGTGATCATCGGGCGCTGGGTTCGTTATGCTATCCAGCGGTGGCAGGGAACATTTAAGGTGACATATCCGAATGGCAAAGCATTTCGGGCGATAAAAGGAACGAGCCTGCTTGATGTCAGTCATTTGAATAATATGCCGCATGCCGCAGTTTGTGGGGGCAAAGGGCGTTGTTCTACCTGTCGTGTTCGCGTTGGTAAGGGATTGGATCATTTACCTGAAAGCGAGTCCGAGGAACGTAAGGTTCTCATCCGGATCGGGGCATCGGATAATATGCGTTTGGCGTGTCAAACCTATCCTATTACAGATGTTGAAGTGACACCTCTATTACCTGCAAAAAGTGATTTGAAGGCAGCGCGCCGAGAACACAGTTCGATTTCGCAGGGACAGGAACGCGAAATTGCCATTCTTTTTGCTGATATCAGGGGATTTACAACTCTGTCAGAAAAGAAGCTTCCCTATGATGTTGTTTTTATTCTGAACCGTTACTTTGAAGCGATGGGGACAGCTGTCGAAGAGTCCGGCGGACGCCTAGACAAGTTTATCGGCGATGGTGTCATGGCACTTTTTGGTATTGATCGCGGTGTTGAAACCGGGTGCAAAAATGCTCTGCGGGCTGCGCGACGGATGGCAGAGAAGCTGGATGAACTCAATGCGCATCTCGCACACGAGTTGCCTGAACCTCTTCGCATTGGCATTGGTGTTCATACGGGGGCAGTTATCGTCGGTGAACTCGGGTGGGGACAGGCGACGTCTATTACTGCAATTGGAGATGCTGTGAATACTGCCAGCCGTTTAGAGGGGATGACTAAGGAATTGAAGTCACAACTTGTGGTCTCTCAACCTCTCGCAAAAATTGCCGGGATCGATCTTGAAGATTTTCCCCGGCAACATATTCAGGTCAGAGGGCGACAAGACGGGATGGATATCTGGTCACTAGAGAATGCGAAAGATCTGCCACAGATCTAATACTCATATGCAGGATCTGGTACGCATAAACGCGATTCAATGTCTAAATCTATGTGGTTTAAGGATATTATTGCGTTTTTTCGTAAGCTTCTATGGCTTTTTTGAGTGTTGTGTATTCGTCACATCCAAATGTGCAATTCTTATCAAGCACATCAAGTCGTTCTTTTGCCTTCTCCGGCTTGTTCAGTTCCAGATAAAGTTGGCCTAAGTATTCATTGGCTCCACGATGCCGCGGTTTTAGATCAAGCGCTTTGGTGTAGTAACCAAGAGCAATATCTTTGTTTCCAAGCTTTCGTTGACTGTAGCCGAGCATGTTATACGCATCAGCATTATCAGGATCGGCTTTTATGGTCTTTTGCAAAAGAGGTTGTGCGTCGCTGTACTTTTCTTCTTTGATCAGTTTGATAGCGGCCTTTAGATCAGAATTTGAGCTATTGCCCCAACCGTTGTCTCCTCCGCTGCTTGCGGCAAAGCCCGGACCGGTAGCGCTTATAAGAAATCCTGCTGTGGCCAGTGCTATGGTGATTGCCTTTATTTTCATGTGCTTTGTTCCACTTTTACTATAATCGCGTTGGTTTTAGTGTTCTGTTGTCCTATAGTAATGATTGTAGTTTTTGAGCAGATTTTCAATGATCTCTTGATCACATTATTCTGACATAAAAATAATGAATAAATTTCTGCTTCAAGTGTTTAGGTCGCTTCTTGGCCCGCCAGCTGGGCGTAATTCAGCATCAATAAGGTCAGATTTGTTATTCTAACAGGTTCGAAATTTCAAAACATGTTTATTTATAGAAGAGACAAATGCGAGAAATCGGAAAAGTAAATTCTGACGGAATAGACTTTGGTAAAACGGCACAAGATTATGCAAAGCACAGAGCTGGATTTCCTACGCTTATTTTTGATCTGCTGAAAGAGCGAAGCATTGGTATCACGGGGCAATCCCTTGTTGATTTGGGAACAGGAACTGGCACTTTGGCTCGCGGCTTTGCGGCACGAGGCGTCGAAGTTACCGGGATTGATCCTTCCGAAGCTATTCTTGAACAGGCGCGATTAATGGCGCAGGACGAAGGCATTCGCGTTACCTTTCAACGGGGCAGTTCAGAAGCAACAGGTCTGGCAAGTGGAAACTTTGATGTTGTGACAGCTGGGCAGTGTTGGCATTGGTTTGAGGCGGCAAAGACAACAAAAGAATGTCTGTGGTTACTGAAACCTGGTGGTTATCTTGTCATTTGTCATTTTGATTGGCTCCCTTTACCCGGAAATGTTGTCTCAGCAACAGAAAATCTCATTTCCAAACATAATCCAGCGTGGGAAATGTCGGGCGGAACGGGCATCTATCCGCAGTGGACAATAGACATGGCAACGGGTGGTTTTGAAGCGATTGAAACCTTCAGTCAGGATTTGCTCGTTCGCTATAGTCATGAAGACTGGCGTGGGCGTATCAGAGCTTCAGCAGGTGTCTCAGCCTCGCTATCACCTGAAGATGTTGTTGCCTTTGATAAAGAGCATGCTGATTTGCTTCATAGAGAATTCTCTGCTGACCCTCTGTTTATTCCACACCGATTGTGGTGTGCTGTAGCGAGAAAACCAAAAAAATGAATTCGATTGATGAAAGAGGTCTGCTGAGGACTAAAGACCAGCTTCATCTTCCAGTTCAGTAATATCAACGGCGAGAATTACACGTTCAGCGATGACAAAAGAAAAGCCCTTCCGGCCGAGCGCGGCGAGATCTTTGTCTCGACGTTCTTCACGTTTGTCGTCAGTGCGGTAAGGGCCGAGGCGACGTCTTCGGGCATAGGAGATCGCAGCTTCCAGATCTGGATTGCTGCTTTCTTCTCTGATAAGATCTATGGATTTGTTAATGAGATCTTCGGAGACACCTTTGAGGGATAGATCTTGCCGAATAGCACGAAGAGACATGCCCTTGCGGTGTAAGCTACCGCTACGACCTTCGGCATAGCGTTCGTCATTCAGAAAGTTCAAGTCGCGGAATTTAGAGATCAAATCTTCTATAATCTCTGTCCCTTCTTGAGGGACTGTGCCATGTTCCTTGGCAGAAAGATTTACCTTGCGCATAAGATAGCGGCGCAAGCCAACCTCTGTCGTTGCGTAGCGTTCCAGATAAAATCGAGCAACGTTGCCCAGGTATTTTGCTGTGGCTTTTCGCGGAACTTTACGTTTGGGTTGTTCGCGGTTGTTTTTTTCTGACCGTTCCATCATGTTCTTATACATGCCACGGCGATGTTCCGGGGCCAATTCTTTTGTTGAATAAATTATGTCAAAATGACCCTTGTCCAAAATTTAAAATGAACAGTGATCCAAAAGAAGATCTTCTTGCCTTAAAAAATCTGGGACCTAAGTCGGTTGCACAATTGGTCGATATTGGGATCACATCGTCTGACCAACTAAACGATCTCGGTACGGAAGAGGTGTTTCGACGGTTATACTTTCGGTTTTGTGACGAACACAGGCTATCGGTGAATTATCTCTATGCATTGGAAGGCGCGATAATAGGATGTGATTGGCGTCTGATACCCATGGATAGAAAAGAGGAATTCAGAAGATTATTGAAAGATTTGAAATCTTAATCTGGTATTGTCGTGGGTTCTTTTCTGGATGTTATCTATGCTTGGGAAAATAAAAATGGCAAAAATAAGAAGTAATTAGGATCTTGCTCTTGAAGCTAGCGGGATGGTTGCGTAAATGTGTCGCATGGCTTTGATCGATCAAAAACTCACCCAAATCGCTCCCCGTACCATAGGTCGTGTGAACACCCTTGGTCTTTGGACACTCTATAGTCGTGAAGTAAAACGCTTTTTGAACGTTTTTACACAGACACTTATGGCCCCGGTTATCACAACACTGTTGTTTCTGGCGGTGTTCGCGCTGGCACTTGGTGGCCTCGGCAGAACGGTGGGTGGTGTTGATTACATTACTTTCCTTGCGCCTGGTCTGATGATGATGACCATGACGCAAAACTCTTTTGCCAATACATCCTCTTCTATTCTTATTGCCAAGGTTCAGGGCAATATTGTTGATATTCTCATGCCGCCCTTGGCGCCGTGGGAAATGGCTTTGGGTATTGCTGCGGGCGGAATTACCCGTGGTTTGATGGTCGGATTGACCGTGTTTTTCTCCATGATGCTATTCCTGCCGATTTCACTCGCGCACCCTTTATCTGCACTGTGGTTTGCCATTAATGCCTGTATGATGCTGGCTCTTCTGGGCATGCTTGGGGGGATTTGGGCGCAAAAGTACGATCACATCGCTGCCGTGACCAATTTTATTATTACGCCACTTTCTTTCCTTTCGGGGACCTTCTACTCGATTGATCGACTGCCTGATGCCTGGGTTGCTGTGGCGCATTTCAATCCTTTCTTCTATATGATTGACGGTTTCCGCTACGGCTTTATCGGGCATGCAGATGGAAACATTATGGTTGGGGCGATCCTGCTTCCTGTGGTGAACCTCGTTCTATGGTTTGTTACGCATCGTCTAATTACCACCGGATATCGTTTGAAGGCCTGATGGTATGAATGACGCGACGCCAGATCAAAGCAGTAACATTGTGCACAGTGACGGCGTGCGTATTATCGCGTTATTGAGAATATGGACTTTGTTCTACCGTCGCGGTGTTGTTCGATTCATGAGGTTCTGGGTCGAGAGCCTTTTGGGACCGATGGTATCGACGATGCTGTTTATGACTGTATTTGCTTTGGCTTTGGGGCCGGATGGTGAAATGGTGCCCGGGCTTTCTGCATTGCAGTTTATTGCCCCCGGTCTTGCGGTTTTTGTCTTGTCGCAAACGGCTTTTCAAAATGTCTGTTTCATGCTGATTATCGACAAGCAGGAAGGGGTAATAACCGATGTCCTTATGGCACCTTTATCACCGATAGAGCTTCTGTTTGGTTATAGCCTTGCTGGTATCGCGAATGCGCTGCTTGTTGCTATACTGCTCCTTGGGGCGATGACAGTTTTTACCGGCCCGATGCTGTATAGTTTCTGGGCAACAGCCTTCTTTGCTATTTCTGCAGCCCTGTTATTCTCTATGATAGGTGTTGTTGTTGGCCTCTGGTCCGATAAGTGGGATCAGTTCTCTTTGGTGGATAATTTCCTTGTTCTCCCACTTGGTCTTTTGTCGGGCACATTCTTTACTTTGAATCGCATTCCGGAAAACTGGCAATGGCTTTTCGAAGCCAATCCTATGTTCTGGATTATTAGCGGTTTTCGTTACGGTATTACCGGCTATGGATCTGTTGAAGATCTAATCTGGCAAGGCGGGATACTTGTCTGCCTGATCTTGATTATGGTTGCTTGCGGCTGGTTGCTATTTAAACGTGGATACAAAATCAAGGCCTGACAGGTTAGTTTATTTGCCTTGGTTTGGATCTCAAATTTTAAACTGCATTTGATCTATTTTTCACTTTTTATAAGGAAGTGATTGTTAGATTACTCTCAAACTATGATTGTGTGATCTGTTTTGTTGGGGAGCTTCTGATGCCTTTTTTGTTTCATAAATCTTTGCTCCTTCTTTTACTTTCTGGGTTTCTGTTATTCTCTTCTGTAGCTTGGGCAGAAACCGAAGTTCTTTATGGCAAAGGGTTGTTTTGGAAAATCGAAAAAGATGATCGCGCACCAAGCTATCTTTTGGGCACAATGCACGTTGCTGATCCGCGGGTTCTGAAGATGAAGGATGAGGTGAAACCTTATCTGACGAAAGCAAAAATTCTCTATAAAGAAGTTGAACAAACTCATCGGGAATATCGTGAACAAACAAATATGCGTATTCGTGATGATGACAGAACCTTGGATCAAGATTTATCAGAAGAGCAATTTAAAAAAGTGGTCGAAGTTGCAAAGTCAATCGATCTTGAAGAAGAAGATCTTAAAGTCCTGGAGCTTTGGTTTGTCTATGAACTGTTGAAGGGCGCGCCTTGGTATCGAGGCACCGATAACGACAAAGATAGTCGTGAAGATGATGAACCTGTTTTGGATACACAATTAGGAATTATGGCTTTTGAGAGTAACGTCAAAGTTCAGGGGCTAGAAAAAGCAAGGGAAAGAGCTCAGTTGGTTTGGGGACGACCTGCACCAATATATTTGAAAGGAATTGAGCGAGCCCTTGAGAATGTCGATATTATCAAGGATGCCGCGAAGCGTCGTGAGCAATTTATCCAGAATTATCTTAATAGAGACACGACAAGAATGTATCACACTCTTGAAGAGACACTCAAAGATGAACCGCCCGAGATATACGAGATAGAGAAAATCGCGATGTTGGATAAAAGAAACCTAAATATGGTGAATGGCATGACCAAAGGCTTGATCAAAGGGAATTCTTTTACTGCTGTCGGCGCGCTTCATCTTCCCGGTGAAGAAGGGATTTTGAATATTTTAGTAAATCGTGGTTATACAGTTTCTCGGATGGATTGTGGTGAAGATGAAAAAAGTAGCTTTTGCCCTAATCAAGACATGTAATTTGCATAAATATCTGCAACAATGATCATATTCAACATGGTTTATTAAATTCATTCCTTCAGGAATTAAGATGGCTTTGATACAGATTAGCCAATTTCGTAGATTGGTTAAGAACATGATTTTTGTGCGCCCTCTCTCCGGTATTCTGTTTTTATTTACTATTATTTTGCCTTTACAGGTCAGTTCTGCACCGTCGCTGGTTAATGGTGATGCTGTGCTGTGGAAAATAGAAGGGCAGAACGCGGAACCAAGTTATATATACGGGACATTGAATAGCAGTGATCGCCGTGTTGTTGATGCCGGAGTTTTTGCACATAAGCTCTTGAAAGGCATCAATTATCTCATGGTGGATATCCTTGATGATGATGCGATCAAACAAAAGCTGTTTAGTGTCATGCTGTATAATGATAATCGCCGATTAAGGGACCTTGTTTCGCAAGAGACTTTCGAAAAAATCAAGGTCATCGGTTATGAATACGGATATTTGGCTCGACAGATGAATGTGCTGAAGCCTTGGGCGGCGCGTGTTGTTTTTTCCTCTCCACCGTCTGAAGCATCACGTATTTCATTAGGGATTAGAACGCTTAATCAAACATTTCAGGATGTTGCGAGGACACAAAGAATCGAGATTGTTCCGCTTCAAACTATCGAAGAGCAGTTGGAAGTTGCTGAGGCACTAAATGAAGCCGATCAAATTACACTCCTGGATACATTACCTGCAGAAATTCAAACCGTAGAAGCGACCTATCAAACCCGGATCAATAACTTTCTCTCTCAATCGTCCGGGGCGCTTTACCAAGAGGTTCTTGACGAAGTATCAATTCTGTCGCCAGAAGCACAAGCAAGATATCTGGAAGGCCTTGTTTTCGAACGTAATCGTCAGATGGTTTCTCGAATGAGTGAAATACTTCAGAAGGGTAATAGTTTGACCGTGGTTGATGCAATCCATCTACCTGGACAACAGGGAGTTTTGACGCTTTTGCAGGGTAAAGGCTTTACTATTACACCAGTGAAATAGCTTTTCTGTTAAAAACCTTGTGAATCCTGCTTGTTCCGGTTGACAGCAGGCGTTGATATTGGGTTAATACGCTGCTCCGGGGTGACTTACTGTCGCCCCGGGCTTTGTTTTTTCGGCAGATATAAAAGAGAGATACCATGAGTGACGCAGTGATGCCCACCTACGCACGTATCGACCTCGCATTTGAGCGGGGCGAAGGTCCTTACTTATATACTGCTGAAAACCGACGATATCTTGATTTTGCTGGTGGTATTGCCGTTAATTCTCTGGGACACAGTCATCCAAAGCTTGTTGCTGCATTGGAAGAGCAGGGTCGTAAATTATGGCACGTCTCTAATCTCTATAGAATTACAGGCGGCGAAACACTGGCAGAGCGTCTTGTTGCAAATTCTTTTGCAGATAAGGTCTTCTTTACCAACTCTGGAACCGAAGCTCTGGAAGGTGCCATTAAGCTGGCGCGTAAATATCATAACCATAACGGTCAGCCACAGAAATATCGTATTATTACTTGTGACAGTGCATTCCACGGCCGGACGATGACGGCCTTGTCTGCGGCAGGGAACGCAAAACATCTGGATGGGTTTGGTCCTCAGACGCCTGGTTTTGATCATGTTGCCTTTGAAAACTTAAATGAGTTGCGGGCGGCGATTGGTGAAGAGACCGCTGCTATTATGGTTGAGCCGATCCAGGGGGAAGGTGGCATTCGTGCTGCTTCGATGGATTTTCTCAAAGGTTTGCGGACGGTTTGTGATGAATTTGGCTTGCTCTTGATCTTTGATGAGGTCCAGTGTGGAAATGGCCGTACAGGGAAGCTATTTGCTCATGAATGGGCAGATATAGAGCCGGATGTTTTGGCGACGGCTAAGGGACTTGGTGGTGGTTTCCCAATGGGTGCCTTCTTAGCCACAGATAACGCTGCTGCTGGCATGGTGCCCGGAACTCATGGCAGTACATACGGCGGGAACCCCTTGGCGATGGCAATCGGGAATGCCGTTCTGGATGTCTTGCTTGAAGATGGCTTTATGGAGAGCGTGATTTCTATTGCAGATTATACCCGTGGAAAACTTGATGGCCTTGTTGCCCGAAACCCGAATATTTTTGAAGAAGTCCGCGGTTCTGGGTTGATGCTTGGTCTGAAATGCCGGGTTCCCAATAGTGATGTGATCACAGCGATGCGTGATGGCGGTCTATTAAGCGTTGGTGCTGCGGATAATGTTATCCGATTGTTGCCGCCGCTTGTTATCGAGCGATCACACGTTGATGAAGCAATTTCAATATTGGAAGACGTCTGCAAAGGATTAACCCTGGCTGCCTGATCAAATGGCGCCGGGTTTATAAGGTATAATATAATGACCCATACAAAACATTTTCTGGATTTAAACCAGTTTGAAACTTCAAAATTAAGAGAAATACTGGGCTATGGTTCCCAGCTGAAATCAGGGGAAATTTCCGGGCGACCACTGGAAGGTAAGTCTCTTGCCATGATTTTTGAAAAACCGTCAACCAGAACACGGGTTTCTTTCGAGGTTGGTATTAATCAACTTGGTGGCAATGCAGTTTTACTTGATCCGAGTAGTTCACAGATGGGGCACGGTGAAACCATTGCGGATACGGCGCGTGTTTTGTCGCGTTTTGTGGATGCAATTATGATCCGGACATCGTCGGAAGAGATTCTTCATGAGCTTGCGGAATATGCGACTGTTCCTGTTATCAATGGTCTGACTGATGAGTCTCATCCTTGTCAGTTGATGGCTGATGTTATGACCTATGAAGAACATCGCGGTGCTATCGCGGGAAAAACAGTAACCTGGTGTGGTGATGGCAACAATGTTGCGTCATCTTGGATACATGCGGCGACACGCTTTGATTTTGAATTGAAACTGGCAACACCGGCTGAGTTGGCGCCGAACCAAAAAGTTCTTGATTGGGCACAGTCTCAGGGTGGGAAAATTTCAGTTACCTGTTCAATGGATGAAGCTGTGCAGGATAGTGATTGTATTGTCGCTGACACATGGGTATCCATGGGCGATAAGGATGCGGCGAACCGTCATAACTTGCTGAAACCCTACCAGGTCGATGAAAGAGTTATGTCGCTTGCCAAAAGCGATGCGTTGTTTATGCATTGCTTGCCTGCACATCGCGGCGAAGAAGTCGTGGCAGAAGTTATCGATGGCCCGCAATCCGTTGTGTTTGACGAAGCAGAAAACAGATTACATGCCCAGAAAGGTATCCTTTATTGGTGTATGAGTAACCTTTAAGGGCGTTGGAGAAGAAAAATGAATGACACCGTTGGGGAAAATGTTGGGTCTGAGTTCTTAAAGGATGATGTAATTCAACCCTTTTTGCTTGAATCAACTGGCATCCGAGGACGTATTGTCCGAATGGGCCCCACCATTGATGAGATCCTCAAACGTCACGACTATCCACAAATTGTGAATGAGTTGTTGGGTGAGGTTTTGGCCCTGACGAGTGTCCTTTCTTCGTTAATGAAGTTTTCCGGCTGTTTTACCCTGCAAAGCAAAAGTGACGGCCCTGTGAAAATGCTTGTTAGTGACATGACATCCGAAGGTGTCTTGCGTGGATGTGCCGGAATTGACGAGGTTGCTCTGAAAGAGCTTCTGGATAAAACGGAAGACCATTCGACACTTTCGCTTACAGATCTAACTGGCAAAGGTTATATCGCCTTTACTGTGGATCAAGGTGAACACATGGAGCGTTATCAAGGGATTGTTGCGCTTGAAGGCAATAATCTTTCCGAATGTATTCAGGGATATTTCAAACAATCTGATCAGATTAATACAGGTGTTCTGGTTAATGTTGCCCAGACTGAGGGACGTTGGCATGCTGGTGGCATGATACTTCAGTACGTTCCTGGTGATGGTGGCGTTAACCAACAAACAGACAAGGATGATGACGAGATCAAAGAAGACTGGCAACGGTCTATGATTCTGATGTCCAGCTGTACAGAAGATGAGCTTCTGGATCGTGATCTTGCTGTAACGGATTTGCTCTATCGTTTGTTCCATGAAGAACAGGTGAGAGTGTATGATCAACGTCCGTTAAAAGAAGGTTGTCGTTGTTCGCGGGAAAAGCTGGCTAATGTGATTAAAACAGTTTCACTTGAAGAAGTTGATTCCTATAAAGTTGACGGCGTCATTGATGCTAAATGCGAATTCTGTGGCCGTTCTTATGTCTTTGATGATGCTGCAATTGCCGAAATTCAAAAAGAAGCTGCTCAGAGCTAAGCCTTTCTTTTAAGAACCAAGGCCTTTGTCGTGCCATATTGTTTCTTTACGAAGAGTGCTTAGTATTCGTTATCTCTTTATCTATGGGATGTTTGAGATGCGATTAGGTTTATTCAAAGGTGAGATTATAGAATGTTAAGTCGACGGTCATTTGTTCTTAGTGGTTTAGCTCTCGGCAGTGCAGTTTTAGCTGGATGTAAAACGGCACCTTCTACCTATGAGTATGCTGAGCTTACTTATACACACCTCCCTCCTTATAATCTCTTGGTGCGGGATGTTGTTGTTGATCAAGCCTATGTCAGTCCCGCGAAGTCTCCAAATGTTGAACATTTGTTTGATGTTTCTCCTGCACAGGCGTCGGAACGTTGGGCGAGGGATCGTTTATATCCGCAAGGCAATAATAACATTCTGAATTTTGTTATTAAGAATGCTGCCGTTACCGAGAGCAAACTGGAGCAGCAAAAAGGCCTGACCGGATTATTCACCTATGACCAGTCTGAGCGTTATAATGGTGTGCTTGAAGTTGAGTTGCAGATCTTGAGCGATCAAGGATTTAACGAAGCTTCTGTTATCGCAAAGGCAGAACGTTCTGTGACTGTTGCTGAAAATATCAAGCTCCGTGAAAGAGAGAAGGTCTGGTATAAACTTACCGAAGATCTGATGACGGAGATTGATCGCCAACTCCAGCAAGGCATTGCAAAACATCTAAGCGATTACGTGCTGTAGCTCATTTATACCTGTGTCGTTATTTTAGACGTTTTATTTATAGAGCATAAATTTAAAAAGCCGCTGAGAATAAAACTCAGCGGCTTTTTGGTTAGATCTTTGGTGTGTTGTATTAGCCAAAGATCACTTTTGGCAACCATGTCGCCAGTTCGGGAA
>NZ_LAQL01000008.1 GCF_001026905.1 Kiloniella spongiae | reverse complement strand
TCTTGGTGCAGCAGGTGTGGTGAATAATATCACTGCTGATTTAAGCACTGTGAACGTTGCTGCGGTTACTGGTGACGTTTCAACTTCCGGTACTGCGGCAACTGCTTTTACGAACGTTACCGCTCGTATTAATACGATTGCGACTGGCCGTGCTACTGTTGGTGCATTGATCTCTCGATTTGAAACCCGTGGACAGCAGGTTGCAACTTCTATTGAAAACATCGAAGCTGCGAACTCGAAGTTGAAAGACGTCGACCTGGCGGCTGAGCAAAGTAGATTGGTAACTGCGAACGTTCTGACTCAGGCGGCAGTTTCCGCCTTGTCGCAGGCCAATCAGATACCACAAACCCTATTGAGAGTCCTTCAGTAAGCTTTTAATAATGGTTGAAAGTCGTGGGTATTTCGGTATCCACTACTTCTCTATCATTAACTAAGTCCTAATGTTCTTTTTTCAGGGTTTTGTTAACAGTTGAAGATATTACTATTGTATTTTCAACGAAACTGTTCTGATCCAGGAAGGAATGGAATAGTTGGTTGCCAAGAAGGCGATCTTTAAAAGTGGCTTTACCCAGGAGGGGTTTAGCTAAATATACTTCAAGTAGAAGGAATAATATTATGCCCGTAGTTGGTACAAATACCGCAGCAAACTCTGCAATTCGTTTTCTCAATAATAACGCTAATGCCGCTTCAACATCAGTCTCAAAGCTTGCGTCTGGTTCTCGAATCGTGCGTGCATCTGATGATGCGGCAGGTCTTGCGATTAGTACAAAGTTGACTGGTGATGTTACTGCCCTTAAACAGGCGGCAACAAACGCTTCTCAAGCGGCTTCGATCCTTCAGGTTGCTGATGGTGGGCTGGCGCGCGTGAGTGATGTGCTTCAACGTATGAAAGCGCTGGCTTCACAGTCCTTGTCGGGTTCCGTGACAAATACCGAGCGCGCTTATATTGATGCTGAATTCCAAGCTCTTGATGATGAGATTGCTGGGATTGAGACAACAACTACCTTTAATGGCGATGCCTTGATTGATGGTTCTTTTAATGAGAATTTCTTCGTTGGTCTTGGTGCAGCAGGTGTGGTGAATAATATCGCTGCTGATTTATCCACTGTGGACGTTGCTGTGGTTGGTGGTGATGTTACATCAGCTGGTAATGCAGGTACCGCATTTACGGCGGTTACCGCTCGTATTAATACGATTGCGACCGGTCGTGCTACTGTTGGTGCGTTGATTTCTCGGTTTGAAACACGTGGTCAACAGGTTGCAACTTCTATTGAGAACATTGAAGCTGCGAACTCGAAGCTTAAAGATGTCGATCTGGCGGCTGAACAAAGTAAGTTGGTGACTGCGAATGTTCTAACCCAGGCGGCAGTTTCTGCCTTGTCGCAGGCAAATCAGATACCGCAAACGCTATTGAGAGTTCTTCAGTAAGCTCTTAATAATGGTTGAGAGCCGTGGGTGCTTCGGTATCCACGGTCTTTATTTATCTTAAGTGCTACTCGTTATGATATTTCCGTATATTAATTAATTTTTAATCTTTTGTCTTTAGTGTATGATAAGTAGTTGAAAATGTATTTAGTAATGTTTTCAGCGAAACTATTCCGGCCTAGGAAGGAGTGGAATAGTAGGTTGCCAAGAAGGCGGCCTTTAAAAGTGGCTTTACTCAGGAAGGGTTTAGCTAAATATACTTCAAGTAGAAGGAATAATGTTATGCCTGTAGTTGGTACAAATACCGCAGCAAACTCTGCAATTCGTTTTCTCAACAATAACTCAATGGCAGCTTCGACATCAGTAGCTAAACTTGCTTCTGGTTCTAGAATCGTGCGTGCATCTGATGATGCGGCAGGCCTTGCGATTAGTACTAAGTTGACTGGTGATGTTACTGCCCTTAAGCAGGCGGCAACAAACGCTTCTCAAGCGGCTTCGATCCTTCAGGTTGCTGATGGTGGGCTGGCGCGTGTGAGTGATGTACTTCAACGTATGAAAGCATTGGCTTCACAGTCCTTGTCCGGTTCCGTGACAGATACCGAGCGTGCTTATATCAATGCTGAATTTTTAGCTCTTGATGCAGAGATTCTTGGGATTGAGACGACAACGACCTTTAATGGTGACGCCTTGATTGACGGAACTTTCAATGAAAATTTCTTCGTTGGTCTTGGTGCAGCAGGTGTGGTGAATAATATCGCTGCTGATTTATCCACTGTGGACGTTGCTGCTGTTGGTGGTAGTGTTTCGTCCGCTGCGCTTGCAGGAACTGCCTTTACGAACGTTACCGCTCGTATTAATACGATTGCGACTGGTCGTGCTACTGTCGGTGCGTTGATCTCTCGATTTGAAACGCGTGGTCAGCAGGTTGCAACTTCTATTGAAAATATCGAAGCTGCGAACTCGAAGCTTAAAGATGTTGATCTTGCGGCTGAGCAAAGTAAGCTGGTAACTGCGAATGTTCTGACCCAGGCGGCAGTTTCTGCCTTGTCGCAGGCCAATCAGATACCACAGTCTCTATTGAGAGTTCTTCAATAAATTCGTATAATAGTCGGAAGCCGTGAGTATTTAGGTATCCACGGCTTCTTTAAAAGTGATTTTTTTAATTTAGGAAAGAGGAGGAGGTCCGATGTCTGATGTAACTGTCTCAGGGCAGCCTACTCAGCTTGTTCCAAAGGTTTCTTCTTCGAGCACTGGCGTTTCAAAATTAAGTTCTGTTAACGTCAGTGCTGCTCAAGCTGTTGTCAATGTCCCGCAAAATATTGAGGCAAAAACAGCGCAATCATCAAGTGCTTCAGTTGAACGCCAGCCTGTTTTGAATGGAGCTGTTGATACTACAGCTGCCGCTGCATCGCAGTTATCATCAAACATTGTGACTTATCGAGATAGTGAATCTGGTCGCTTGGTTGTTCGTTTGATTGATGAAAATAATAACGCTGTGATTTCTGAATTCCCAAGTAAGACGATGTTGGGTAACTACCCTAAACAGTCAAGTTTGCCGTCCTTAACTAATGTTAATCTGGATACAGAAGCATAATTGGAATGCATCTTGCATTGATAAAACTATGTTTTTTATTTGGAGCGAGACATGGAAGCTGGAACTTTAACATACGTTAACGGGTCCCCCCGAATTACTGGTCAGTATTCCGGGTTTGATACCAACGCAATTGTCGAAGCAACATTATTGGCTAAGCGCCTTCCGGCCGTGAGAATGGAAAGCACGATTAGCAATAATGAGGTTCAGACAAAAGCTTATGGCGAACTTAATACGCTTCTGACATCTTTACGAAATTCTTTAAATGGTTTGCGTAATCCTCCAGGTTTAAGTGGACGCGATAACAATATTTTTGAAGCAAAATCCGCCTTTCTAACCTCGTCAACTACGACAGCTGCAACGAGTATTCTTGGTGTTTCCTCCACGAATTCTGCCGCAGCAGGTGTGTATGAAATTGAAGTTTTACAAATTGCAACAGCTAATAAAATTTCTTCTGGCACTGTTGTTGATTCGACAGCTGCCCAAGGTGTTACCGATACAATCACACTCGGGTTAACAGGTGGTACGTCAAAAGATATTACAATTACAGCTGATATGTCTTTAAATGATATTGCTGGTGCTATTAATGGTGTCTCAAATGATACTGGTGTAAGAGCGTCAGTTATCAAAGTTGGCGATAACGATTTCCGTATGGTCATGACAGCAGAAGAAACTGGTAAGGCGATTACACTTTCAGGTGCAGGTAATTTTTTAGGTACTTTTGGTGATGGGGCTGTCCTGAGTGAGCTGCAAGCAGGAAACAAAGCGCAGATTAAGGTGGATGGTATCGCCACAGTTATTGAACGTGACACCAATAATATTACGGACGTGATAGATGGTGTTACAATTCAGTTATATAAGGCCGAAGTTGGTAACAAAATTAAAGTTGAGATAAACAATAATCTAGGTGGCATTAAAACCGCAATTAATGAATTTGTTGAAACGTATAATACTTTGAGGGATCTTGTTAAACAACAACGTAATTATGACCCTTCTTCTTCTTCCTCTTCAAAACCTGCCTTATTTGGAGATGATATTTTAAGGCGAGTTGAACGAGCGCTCAGCGGAATTGTAAGTACAGGTGCTGAAGGCGTGGATAGTGGTGAAATTAATACACTTGCCCTCATGGGGGTTGAGCTTAATGATGACAATAAGCTAGTTGTGGATAGTACAAAGCTTGATGATGCTTTAGTGACCAACCTTGATGGCGTGCGAAGTGTTTTTGAATTTACCTTTAAGCCAGACGATACGCGATTGGCGGTTATTTCCCGTACCAAAGCAATTAATGTCGATGATTTTTCTCTTGTTATAGATGGCATTGACGGAAGTGGGAATATCACTGGGGCATCGGTAACAGGACAAGGAAATGTTTTTGATATTAGCGGTAATACATTAAAAGGAAAGGTTGGTACTGCTTTCGAAGGAATGACAATGGTGTTTGTTGGTACACCGGGTACCGGGGCGCAAACGATTGAAGTAAAAACATCTTATGGTATTGCAGAAAATTTTTTCCATTCAATTGACGATTTTGTTAAACCCGGATCTGGGCAACTTTCGACGCGATTGCTGGAGATTGCTGACGCGAGTAAAGACTTGAATGAAAAAATTGTTGCCATTGATGCTAGATTAGAGCTTACACGTAATTTCTTAATCGAAAAATATTCCCGATTGGAGCAAGTGTTGGCACAAGCCGATGCGATGAGAAAGCAGCTTGAAGCACAAGCCAATGCTAGTAAAAGTTAAAGAGGGGTGATCTATGTATCCTAATCCCTATGGCGCAAATGCATACTCACAAGCTTCCAAAAATGTAAGTCCGCTCAGGGCGATCATCATGTTATATGAGGGGGCAATTCGCTTGATTAATGAGGCCAAGCGGGCACATGATGAACAAGATTATGAGGCACGATTTATCGCGATTGATAAAGCATCCAAAATTATTATTGGTTTGCAGGGGCAACTGGATTTTGAGAATGGGGGAGACGTTTCCCCAATGCTTCATGAATTCTATGACAGCCTGTTTATGAGAATGATGCAGGCCAATTCACGAAATCCAGAGCCTGTTTTTGAAGATGTTTTAGTCAGTCTAAAGAATATGAAAGAAACTTGGACTTCTGTTGCGGAGCAAGTCGGAGAAGGTTCTCAACCCGTAAGAGAAGTTGAGAGACGTTCAAGTGATGTTTCAACTTCAAATGATAAGAGTATTCCCCCATCAAGTGCCTCATTCAGCGTGTAAATATAAGGAAAGTGCAATTTTCTTTGTAATTTTTTAGTTGCGGACTTGTGAGTTTTAATGAGACATTTATTTTGATCAGATATACTCTTATCTCCACTATACAGATATGGCGTAAAATCTTAGATTGACATTTTTACGATGCATCTATGAAAATTAAAGTGTGGGGGTCAGGTGGCGCAAGGAAAGAAATTCAACTATAAAGTTGAAAGAGCTGCAGATGATGCTTTGCAGTATATGATGAATAAGCAATTTGATATTGCATTTGAAATTGCGACAATAAATTTAAAGAAAAAAAATAAACATCCTGTTTTTTTATTTGTAAAATCTATTGAGGCGCTACTTCAAGGCGACGAAAGCTCATTTCGTGCACAATTCGATAATTTATTCAAACTATCGTCTGCAAGATACACCGATTATTATAATTTTGGTGTTTTTTTTCAACAACATAAATTAGATAATTTAGCTGTTGAATGCTTGTCTAAGTGCGTAGAGCTCAAGCGCGATTTTTTTGAGGGGCAAGAACAACTTGGTAATTCAATTTATTTCCTTGGTGAGTATGAAAGCGCCCTAGGTGCTTATTCAGCGGCATTGGAACTGAGGCCAAAAAATAAAACACTTATTATGCGTGCAGGAGAGTGTTGTTCAAAGTTAGGGTATGATACTGATGGACTTGCGTATTATCAAAGCTTACTTCTTGATCATCCTCGTGATAGCGATGTGAGAACTGGATTTGCCTCTTGTTTAATTCGCCTTGGTCGTGAAAGTGAAGCTGTTGCATTCTTAGGAAAGGATATTGATCAATCCTACGAACCAGAAAAAGACTACTATGTGTTGTCTTTGATATCCTATAAGACCTCTAAATTACATGCTGCTTTAAAATTTGCGGCTAAAGCATATGAAATAAACTCAGATTACCTTCCTGTGTTAAAGTTGTATGGTGCAGTACTTGGGCGTTTAAATATTCATGGTCTGGCAATTGATATTTTAAAAAAGGCCCTTGAGAAAGATCCCGATGATCCTGAGGTGCTCTTTAACTGTGGAAATTCTTACCAGGGGATTACCGAAATTGATCAAGCTCGAGAATATTATTTAGAATGTCTAGGGCATGATCCTGAATATTATCTAGCGTTTAATAATTTAGGGTTTGGCTATAATTTTCAAGGAAATATTGAAAAAGCCAAAGAATGTTATGGCATTGCAATGGAACTCGCTCCAAGCAGAGAGGATTTTCATAGTAATCTATTGTTCACGATCTTGCATGAAAAAAATAGTAGCCCTGAAGATCATTTAAGGGAAGCGCGATTATGGCAAAGTAAACATGCTATCCCAATCGATGAGCGAGTTCAGGCTTATAAGTTTAATACTAATGAGGTAAAGAAACTTCGTATTGGTTATATCTCGGGAGATTTTGGTGATCATGTTGCTGCGTATTACTGGTTGCCTGTTGCACAACATCATGATCGAGATAGATATGATATTTTTCTTTATTCGCAAAAACCACGAGAAGATGATTCTTCGGGGAAAATTAAAATTGAAATAGAGAAAGTTTGCGACAAAATCAGGGATGTTTCTAATTTGTCAGATAAGGAACTATGTGAGCAAATTGTTGATGATCAGATTCACATCCTTATTGACTTATCTGGACATACAGCGGGTGGCCGTTTGAGGGCGTTGAGTTATAAGCCGGCTCCAGTTCAAGCTAGTTATATTGGGTATCCGGCGACAACTGGACTGGACAGTATTGATTACTATATTTCACAACCCTTTTCTGTACCATTGGAACACGAAGATCTCTTCTCAGAGAAGCTTGCTCATATTGCAGGTTGTACGAGCTATAGTGTTCGTCCCGGAGCAGAGAAAATAGAGTCCAAGAAATTACCGTACAAAGAAAATGGTTTTATTACTTTCGCCAATTTTAACCGGGCTGGAAAGGTTACTGCTGAGTGCATGAGAGCATGGGGACAAATTTTACAACAGGTACCCAACTCTAAACTAATGCTGAAAATCAACCGTCTGGATGAAGATGATTTTACAAACGACTTTTATGAATGTCTTGATGATTTGGGGGTGGAAAGGGGACGGTTGATTTTGAGAACTCGTTCTGATTTCTTGCTTTACCTTGAAGAAATAAATGAGTTTGATCTTGGGTTGGATCCTTTTCCGTATAATGGAGCGTCGACATCGTTAGATCTTTTTTATATGGGGCGAAGCTTTGTTTCCTTAACGAAGGGGCGCGCATTTCACGAGAATATTGGTACTTCTTTACTTAAGTTTTTTGGGCAAGAGGAAATGATTGTTTCTTCCGTCGAAAAATATATTGAACGTGCAGTTTGGGCGGCGAATAATATGGCGGTATTAGAGGAAAATCGCCTGAAATTACGAAGTTTTTTCTTAACAGAAGTTGCTGGTGGTGGAGCGAAAGTATGTGCTTCTCTTGAACGGGCTATGGACGTAATGTGGAAACGATATTGTAAAGGTGACAACGTTGATCATATCACGCTAGATGATAGTGAGAGATAAGGAGAATTTTAGGGATGAAGCTTGCGATCATGCAGCCTTATTTTCTTCCCTATATCGGATATTTTCAGCTAATACAGTCTGCTGATATTTTTATACTTTATGATAATATTCAGTATACAAAAAAGGGATGGATTAATAGAAATCGCTTACTTAGAAATGGTAAAGATTTTACTTTTTCTTTACCGTTAAAAAAGCAATCTGATTATCTTGATATACGTGATCGGAGAATTGCAGATAGTTTTAATAGGCAAAAACTTCTCAATCAAATAAAAGGAGCTTATTCAATGGCTCCTTATTTTAATCAAACATTCTCTTTGGTTGAAGGTATTATTAATCACAACGAAGAAAATTTATTTGAGTTTCTTTATTATTCTATCAAAAAAATATGCTCTGTTCTTGAAGTGAGTACTGAGATTACAAAATCTTCGAGCGTTGACATCGATCATTCATTAAAGAAACAGAGTAAAATTTTTTCTTTTTGTAATGCGGTAGGTGCAAAAACCTATATTAATGCTATCGGTGGACAGAGCCTTTATTCTTCCGATGATTTTAATGAGAGAGGGATTGCTCTGAAGTTTCTATCACCCAAATTAAATTCATACTCTCAATTCACCCCTCCTTTTATTGCTGGATTGTCAATTGTTGATATTTTGATGTTCAATTCAAGGGAATTGATTAAAGAAACTATGCTAAGAGAGTATGAGTTAATTTAAGATGTAAGATGCGGGTAGTTCGAGGAAATATGTAAACAGGATAATAGATAATGGCTAATAAATTAGATACTCACATTGAAATTTATAATGGAGGAAATTTGTATGATTTTGATAACGGAATAATTTTGAAGTGGTATCCTGAAAGGATCATGGCCCGATGTGCCGATGCTAAGAGCCTTTTGGAACTGGGATTAGGGCATGGACATACTGCAAATATTTTTTCTGAAAACTTTGATCGCTATCTTGTCCTTGATGGATCATCTGCCGTTATTGATAACTTTCATGAGAAATACCCTGATTGCTCAGCTGAAATAATCGAAACCTATTTTGAAGAATTTGATACTGACGAAAAATTTGATGTAATTGTCATGGGGTTTATTCTTGAACATGTTGATGATCCAAAACAAATTATAACTCGTTACAAACAATATCTAGCACCGGGTGGAAAGTTATTTATTGCTGTTCCGAATGCGGCTGTTATGAACCGAAGGCTTGGTGTTCTCGCGGGCTTATTAGATGATGTTAAAACGTTATCTGACTTTGATCATATATCAGGCCACCAAAGGTATTATACGGTAGAAACTCTTGCATCTGAAATTAAAAATGCAGGTTTTAAAGTCGACATTATGGAGGGACTTTATTTGAAACCTTTAACGACGAGCCAAATGCTATCCTTGAATTTAGATGATAAAATAATAGCAGGATTGTGTACTCTAGGGATTGATTATCCAGAGCTTTCTTGTGGATTATTGGCCGAAATCTCTATTGATCCAAATAGTGTATAGCAGAATTAAAAAGATTCTATAATGTTAGTATCTACAATTCATTGCATTTTGACTAAGATTTGTCTTATGGGAGAACTGGTTTGAGGACGATACTTGTATCTGGTGCCAGTGGTATTGTCGGCTATGGAATTTTAAGATCGTTACAACAAGCTAAGAGTACATACAAACTGATTGGTACATCTATTTATTGTGATTCTGTGGCCCCAGGTTTTTGCGATTTTTTTATAGAAGCCCCTGCTACAAATGATCCATCTTACTTGGATTGGTTATTGGATACGATCGATAAATATAATGTAGATATGATCATACCAGGTATTGAAGCTGATGTGTATAAATGGATTTTACATGTAGAAGATATTATCCAATCTGGTGCTTTCCCTCTAATCAATACGACTGAACTCGTTAAGTTATGTAAAGACAAGTGGGTATTTTATAACAAGCTGGTTCAATCAGGATTACCCTGTGTAATCCGGAGTTCCCTTGATCGAGATTTTATCAAGCTGGAGCAAAGCTTTGGCTTGCCTTTTATTCTCAAGCCAAGAGAAGGGTTTGGCTCTAAGGGCGTAAAAAAGATTACTGATATTAAAACGTTTCTTGAGGTTAAAAAAGAAATTGGTGAACAATTTATGGCGCAAGAACTTGTGGGAACTGATGAGGACGAATATACGACCGCCGCTTTTTGTGATGGTAGAGGAGGGTATGTGGGGGCTATTACATTGCGTCGTAAGTTGTCAAAAGATGGATTTACTGAAAAAGCAGAAGTAATCTCTTCTGACGATTTTGCAGAAATTATTTCTGAGCTTTGTTGGTTACTGAAACCTGTTGGTCCTACGAATTTTCAATTTCGTAAAGACGGTGAATCTATTAAGTTACTTGAAATTAATCCTCGTATATCATCCTCAACATCTATTCGTACTGCTTTTGGCTATAATGAAAGTGAGATGGCAGTAAATTATTTTCTCGAAAAACAGGAACAAACCCAACCAATACTTAGAATGGGCCGGGCTGTTCGCTATACTGATGAGTATGTTTTTTATGACGATAGCATTTATCTCTGACATTCACGGTAACTTTGAAGCCTTAAAATCTGTGTTATCAAAATTGGATAACTTAGGGATTACTGATATTTACTGTTTGGGTGATACAGTTGGATATTATAGTCAGATTAATGAGTGCTGTAACGAACTGCGAAAAAGAAAAATACCATCGGTAATGGGGAATCATGATTGGTATATGGCTGGGGGTGGATTTTGTTTAAGATCGAAAAGCGTAAATGATTGCCTAGAATACCAGAAAAGAGTGATTGATAAGGAAAATCGCGATTGGCTTAAAGCGTTGCCGATACACTTAAGGGTTGGTCATATTAAAATGGTTCATGGTGGCTGGGATAACCCTATCGATGAATATTTAAGCCCTAACCAAACCTATTTTGATCGCCTTGAAGGAGAGGTGTTTGTTTCAGGTCATACACACGTTCAATCAATACATAAATTTGGCAACAAAACATATTGCAACCCAGGTTCTGTAGGTCAACCAAGAGACGGAGATCCTCGTGCAGCCTTTGCTACATTTACTGAGGGTATTTTTCAGTTGCACCGTGTGAAATATGATATGCAAAAAGTATTTGACCTTATGAAATTGGCTGGATTTAACGATTATTATTATGGGTGCTTAAAAACAGGTGCCAATAAGTTAAAAAAACTAAATGAATAATAGATTAGATGTAAGGTATATTCTTCATAATGTTTGAGTTAATTTGATTTTGAGGTGATTGTTGTTCAACTGGGAAAAGTTAGGGAAAATTTTTGATCCTCGTGATCATAGATACTGTGGTTGGATGAAAGAATTTGCCCAATCTCCTTCTGTGGTTGTTTTTGAAGAGTATGTTCGCGTATTTTTTTGTACACGCCCCAGTCCTACGAATGATGGGAATTATCTTAGCTTTCTCTCTTTCATAGATCTGGATCGAAATGATTTACGTAGGGTCATAAAAATATGCTCTTCACCTCCTTTAGCATTGGGAGATTATGGTACTTTTGATGAGTTTGGTACGAACCCAATCAGCGTAATTCAATGTGAGAATGAGATTTGGGTGTATTATGCAGGGTGGACAAGGTGTGAATCTGTTCCGTTTAACGGTGCTATAGGTTTGGCTGTCAGCAAAGATAATGGTGTTAATTTTACACGAATTGGCCGTGGACCTGTCTTGTCATATAGTCCTGATGAACCCTTTTTAATCGGTAGTCCCCGAGTGCGAAAGCTTCAAGGTAAGTGGTATCTTTGGTATGTCGCAGGAAAGGAATGGATAAAAGGAAAAGAGAGGCCAGAGCCTATCTATAAGATACGCATGGCAACCTCAGAAGATGGCATTAATTGGATTAAGCAAGGAGAAGATTTGATCCCAGATAAATTAGGGTCAAATGAATGCCAAGCTTGTCCTGATGTTATTGAAAAAGGGGGAAGATATCACATGTTTTATTCCTATAGATATAGCCACGATTACAAGGGGGGGAAAAATGGTTATCGAATTGGTTATGCTACATCATCGGATTTAGAAAAGTGGACAAGGCGGGATGAGTTGGCAGGAATGAACCTTTCTAAAGAAGGTTGGGATTCTGAAATGGTAAATTATCCACATGTGTTTGTCGTAGATGACACAACCTATATGCTTTACCAGGGAAATGAGATGGGACGATCGGGTATTGGGTTAGCAAGATTAAACAATTCTGAAGATTGGAATGAACAATTAAGTGGTTAAAGCTGGGAAAAATATTTGCTCCAAAAAAGCATATTCTTCCAAATAATTGCTCTGAATTTGCCCAGTCTCCACAAGTACTAGTCAAAAAGGACCGTGTTCGAATTTATTTTTCTACACGTGTAAGAGATAGTATTGGAAAATATTTAAGCCATGTTGCCTACGTAGATTTTAATAAAGAGCTTAATTCTGTTCTTGGTGTATCTAAACATACTGTCATTGAGCTTGGTGGATTAGGGTGTTTTGATGAGCATGGCATATTCCCCTTTAATGTATTTGACGATGGAGATAAAATTTTTGCTTATACGTCAGGGTGGAACCGAAAAATATCGGTGTTGGTTGATTCTTCTATAGGTTTTGCAGTTAGCCACAATGGTGGATATAGTTTTGATAAATATGGGACAGGCCCTATTCTATCGGCATCATTAGATGAACCTTTTCTCGTTGCCGATGCTTTCGTATCTAAATATGAAGACATTTATCACATGTGGTACATATTTGGTACAAAATGGAAGAAGTTTTGTGAGGCCGGGCCTCCTGAACGTATTTATAAAATTGCGCATGCAATATCGAAAGATGGAATCAATTGGCAACGTGATGGGCAGCCAATTATTGCCGATAGGCTAAATGAAGATGAATGTCAGGCCTTACCGTCTGTTTTTTATCATAACGGTATGTATCATATGTATTTTTGTTATCGGCAAGCTCATGGTTTTCGAGAAAACAAAGAAAGATCTTACCGAATTGGATATGCTGTTTCAGACGATTTAATCAATTGGAAGCGTGATGATACTCTTGCTGGCATAGATGTTTCTGAAAAGGGATGGGATTCTGAAATGCAGTGCTATCCTCACGTCTTCCATTTAGAGGATAAAGCTTACATGTTGTATAATGGCAATTCTTTTGGTCGGGATGGTTTTGGCTTAGCTGTCTTAGATGATTGATATTGTAGATTTTAAGGTAAATTAATATGGCGATGAAAAGAAATTATGACAAAGAGCTAAATGATAGCGGTAATAAAGAAAATGAGAGATATGCTTACAGCTTTGATTTTGATGTTCTACACCCATTTATGATTAGGTCGTTTGAAGCTTTCTTTAAGAAAGGGAACATGCTCGAATTAGGGAGTTACAAAGGAATTTTTACAAAACATTTATTGTCTTATTTTCAAGATATCACCTGTGTTGAGGCCTCTGGAATTGCTATAGCTGAAGCTAAAGAAAAGCATGGTGATAAAGTAAATTATGTAAATGATGTTTTTGAAAAAGCTAGTCTTCCCAAAGAATACGATAATATCGTAATGACTCATGTTTTAGAGCATATTGATGACCCTGTGTTTGTCTTAAAGCGAATAAATGAAGAATGGTTAGCAGATAGTGGAAGGCTTTTTCTCGTTGTGCCTAATGCTAATGCGCCTTCAAGACAAATAGCAGTGAAAATGGGTTTGATTTCGCATAATTCTGCAGTGACCCCTGCAGAGGAAAAGCATGGACATCGTTGTACTTATTCGCTTGATACTCTTGAACGAGATGCTGTTTCTGCTGGATTAAATGTGACTTATCGGACAGGTATCTTCTTTAAAGCATTAGCTAATTTTCAATGGGATCGTTTGTTGAAAACAGACATTATTTCCAAGGAATACCTTGAAGGGTGCTACCAACTTGGGCAAGTTTATCCCGATTTGTGTGCAAGTATCATGTTAGTTTGTGAGAAAAGGAAATAAAAGAACGTACGACGTATTATTTTTTGCGTGATTTTAACTGTATAAATAATGATTTATCAAAGCAAAAGCTGAGTTCAATATTATCTTGATTATCTTGCAAATACTCGTCACCGGCTCTAGTCGGCCCATCTCCGTGAAGCCAAACATAATCATCAAAAATTATCCATCCACCAGGTTTCATAAACTTTAGCCAAGAATCGCAATCCTTTTTAACCATGTCATAATCATGATTCCCATCTATGTGGATAAGTGAAATTTTACCGCAGTATTCTGTTGTCCCAAAGGCAGAGGATTGTATTTCTTTGTTGGATAAATAAATTATAGCTGCATCCTGAGATGGTTTCCGAAGATAGTTTATGTGGCCAATAAATGGCGATAGAACCGCGAGAAAACCATGATATGCAGCTTCCCAAAATGATTCGACATCTTTGACCATCTCTTGCTTCGGATCTTTTAATTGATCAGGGGAATCATTTTGTTGCGCAATGGCTGAGTTCCAAGGATCAACGACGAGTACCTTCCCAATATTATAACGTTTAGCTGCCCAGGATAAAAAGTAAGATGATTTTCCCCTGAAGGCACCAATCTCTACAATATCGCCTTTGGGAAGTTGAGGAAATATAGACGTAAAGGCAGCTAGTTTTTCTTCTGATGTCATGCCGGGTATGGCCCGTGTATAAAAAAGCAATCCGGCAATTTCTTCTTTGTTTGGCAATTGGTCCTTATGATTTGTTGCCATATTTGATGCAATTTCATGGAACTCAGTTGCTGATTTGTAGAGTGAATTTATTTTAGTGGTTTCAAGCTCTCCTGGAGGAGGATTTCTGAAACAGACAGAAAGGTTGTTCGATAATATGACTTTTTCTATCGCTTTATAAAGAAGCAAATGAGGGCAATAAATCTGAGAAACGTTGTGTTCTAGTATTGTTTTTACAAAGGCATCTTCAAAGTTGTTGCTGTGTATTGATGGAATGTGTTGCCATTCGTCATAGAGTTTTTTTGCAGGATCATTTGGCGTGCACGAAGCGCCAATGATTCGTTTATTTAGGGCCTCGGCTTCAAGTTTATAAGCTTTTGAATCAGGTAATCCGCCGGGAAATATCAGTTCAGTTGACGATGTCATATTTTTTATTATTTTCGAGTAAAATTTCTTGTAGGTATTGTCCATAGCCACTGGACATCAAATTTTTGGCTAAAGCATTTAAATCCTTGGATGTTATATACCCCATGCGCCAGGAAATTTCTTCCGGGCAAGCTATTTTAATTCCTTGACGACTTTCAACGGATCGAACGAATGCTGCGGCGTTATGCAGTGATTCTACAGTGCCAGCGTCAAGCCATGCATAACCGCGACCAAGTCTTTGAACGTGAAGGTTTCCTTGTTTTAGGTAGTGGTTGTTAATGTCGGTTATGTGTTTTTCATTGTTCAATGTAGGTTTGATATCTCGTGCTATTTTCACAACGCTATTATCATAACAATAGAGGCCAATAAGCGCGTAATTGGATTTTGGATGTTGCGGTTTTTCTTCAATATCTATTCCGATACCCTTTTCATCAAAGGATACAACACCATAATTTTCTGGATCTTTCACGCGGTAGGCAAAAACTGTAGCCCCTGATTTAGGCTTCATTACGGATTGTAAAAGACCTACTAATCCATTCCCAAAGAGAATGTTATCGCCTAGGGCGAGTGTGCAATGATCGTCGCCGATAAAGTCTTCTGATAATATAAATGCTTCTGCTATTCCATTTGGGTCATCTTGAACGCACCAAGAAATGTTAATCCCCCACTGATGCCCATTTCCCAATAAAGTTTGAAATGCTTGTTGATGTTCTTTTGTTGTGATGATTTGTATGTCTCTGATTCCCGATAACATCAGATTTGTAAGCGGGAAATATATCATCGGTTTATCGTAAACAGGAAGTAGTTGTTTACTAACGACGCGTGTGATCGGGTAGAGGCGGCTACCTGTTCCTCCTGCTAATATAATCCCTTTCACTGTATATCCCCCCGGTTTCTAGTTTTGTTAGCCTGAGGCAAAAAACTAGTTTACAGCGTGGCGAACATTATATTTTTCGGAATTTAAAATATGCTGCCAAGCGAGTTTGTTCTCTGTGTCTATAAAAACGGGCGCCCTTAAGTTTACAGTCTTTTGAATTGCATTCGGCGTTTGACGTAAAGTTGTGACGAGCATCACAGCAAGATTTTCGGGTGCTATGGCATGTTGGTTCATTGCCCCGGCAAGATCTTTGTCTTCGATCTCTCCGCTGGTCAAGTCGTAAGGTTTTAATATAAAGGTCAAATCTGCTTCATCAATGGATTGCAAAAGCATATAGCCGTCCAGCACTGTATGTGATGGAACGGATAAACCGTACTCTTTGTATTCCGAGAATCCTACAATACCTTGAGGGACTTTGATGGTTTTTTCGCGATCTATTTCCATCACCCCAAAGCGGGTTTTCAGCGTTATAACGTTATTTGACACTTCCTCGGCCTTCGGCATTGTGATCCCGGCGAAATTTTGAGCTTTATAATTTGTTTCCAAGTCCAACATAATGGTCTCTCTAGTCACAATAGGCAACCATGATTAACGAATAGTAAGCGTGAAATCACAAAGGCTTATCTAAGGTAATTTAAAAGGGTTGTTTCGTTTATTCGTGTCAGGCTGATATATGAGGCCTGAAGCTGTACTTGATCAAAGGCTAGCTTACTCGTAGCTTCGGCAACATCAACGTCTTCAATGCCAGAAATTGTGTTCTGTACATAGGTTTTGAAATCAGCATGATTTTTATTTGCACCTTCCAAAACAGTTAATTGTGCGCCGATTTGACTTCGGAATGAAGCAACGCCATCAAGAGAAGTTTGAAGTAGGTTATATGCTTCTTGTAAAACAGTGGTATCGTTATTTGTTCCCGCATATTCTACATAGGCAAGACTTCTGAGCAGTTTTTCAAATGTTGGATCATCTGCTGTAATGCCATAGGTAAGGGTGGCATCTTGGTCAATTCTATTGCTTAGCTTGACGTTATCGCCGTCGTAGTAGTCGAAGTCGGCTGTGAAAACACCAGGCAGCCCTGCTTGTGGTGTGTAGGCCGGATCATTAATATCGACAGGCGGTGTATCGGTCAAGCTACCGGAGAAAAGGTAACGTCCTTCATGTTGGGCATTCATTAAGGCGGTGATTTCCTGACGGAAACTTACAGCAAACTGTTCAAGCGGAATTTCTTGAATGTTTGAACTATTCAGACCGTTTAGGACATCGCTTAACAAGTTCGTAATGCGTTCTGACATGGTTGTCATGTTGCTATCCATAATCTCCAGCCGTGTTTTTGTTGTCTGGATATTACGTTCAAACTGAGTGGTTCGGACATTATCGCGTTGTAGGCTTACTAATTCCAAGGCTTGAGAAGAAAGATTGGTATATTCCTGCGTTACTTTACCGCTGGCTATTTGTACGGTTCTGTCAGAGACCTTGGCCTGTGTAGAGGCCATGTTCGTTTGTAATAGCTGATTTTGGGCATAGCTGGAAACGCGAATCATCTATTTTCTCCTTAGGCGAGCTCAATAATTGTATCAAACATTTCACCTGTAATCTGTATTACACGTGCAGCAGCGTTATAGGCGTTCTGAAAAACAACCATATTGGCCAATTCTTCATCCATATTAACACCGGATTCATTTTGCATTTTCACTTGCAGGTCGCCTGTGAGAGAGCTTTGAAATGAAAGAGAGTTTTCAGAAGCCTGCGCTGTTGTTGCGCTATAGGATAGCATGACACCTGCATAGCCACTTATTGTGGTTGATGTCGTATCAGGGCCGTTTGCAACACCGTTAAAAGTCTGGTTTTGTTCGAAAACGGCTGCAAGTTGAAGGGCGACATCGTTATTGCCCGGTCCTAGCGTATAGTTTGGTGGGGTGCCACTTAGACTACCTCTTGAAATATTTGATGGGGTGTCAATCATGTCTTGTCTGACAACGATACCCGAAGAAATACCTGTCTGAATGCCTTGTCCTTCAACCGCAGGAACAGTTGTTGATAATTGTGGAGTGACAAAGAAGTCATTTAAGCCAAAGAAATTTGAAAATCCGTTGTAATTTTCAAGAACAGTATCACCGTCGGCATCGTATTGAATAACAGAGTCTCCACCGTTTGTTGCGGCGCCTGTATCTTTAAATGCTAATTTGACATTGTTATTTAGTTTTATTTGTAGCCTGCCATCGGCATCAAAGCTGGCGTTACCATTTGCGCCAAGAAAGGCGTTGATTGATGCCTGAACTGCAGCCGGAGTTGTTGCTCCTGCTGCAATGTTTCCCATTGCTCCAACCATTGCACCGGTTGAATCCAGAAGAACCATGTTAACGTCGCTGCCAAGGGTCATAGCTTGTGCTGTATTTGGAAAAGATCTTGAGCCGAGCATCGTTGCTGGGTCAAGAGCCCCAGTACCCAATCCGATCGGCGTATTGGCCCCTCGGTTGTGAATACGGTTGACCTGATCCCTTAGTTTTTCGGACATTTGGTCCAGTTGATTCGTCATTGACGGAAGAATCGTATCACGAGCTTTGAAAAGCGCGCCTAATTTACCGCTTGTAATGCTTGAAGTGATGTCGTTTGCCGCTGAAGGGGTATTGCCAGCATTTAGATGAATACCATCAAGTACACTAGGATAGGTTTCATTTGCAGTTATAAGGGTTGTTTGGCGAAAAGATAGATCGGCTTGAAAGCTACCACTAATCAATGTATGGCCAGTTTTCGTTAGAATATTAACTTGGTTTTTATCCGTCTGGAAATACTGAATATCCATGTATTCAGCTAATTTGTTTATCGCTTGATCTCGTTTATCTTCAAGGTCACCTGTAGGTAGTCCTAAGGCGGTTTGGCCCGGGATTGTTCCGTTGATTTCTGCAATAATAACAAGTTGTTGTTCAATGTCATCGACAGCTTGTTTTATTTCTTGATCAGCGCGGATACGTTCTGACTGAACTGTGTCTGCCATATCTCGGATGCGTTGTGCCAGAATTGCCCCATTATTTACCGAAGTAAAGTAATTAGATGAAATTTCAGGACTGCTTCCTAAGCTTTCCAAAGAGGCAGAGAATTTATCAATAAGATCACCGACAGAATTCTTGTTTGCGACTGATCCAAACATCTGTTGGATACGATTTAAATAGTTACTTTCTGTCTGGATAGAAGAAAGTGTTGTTGTCTCTTCTCTGAAATCCCTTTGGATCAATGTGTTTACATTACGTCTTATGGTATCAGCTGTTACACCGGAACCAACTCCAGCGATAACCTGTGTTTCCTGTAAAAGAACCTTACGGGAATAATTCGCGTTATTTATATTGGCCAGGTTAGATGATGTGACTGCCAGAGCATTCTGGTTCACTTTCAATCCTGTTAGCGCGTTGTTCAGGGCGATGGATAGAGACATAATGTCCTCAAATTTTATTACTTATTTAATCAGAGTTTAGAAATTAGAGGCACTGGTTTAAGTGCATAGGTGTGGTTGACTGTGTCGATTGAGCTTTTTGAGCTGCAAGTACACCTGTCTGTGAGTAACTTGTGCTGCTTTTTACTTGCTGTTCCTGAACCGCTTCGACAACGGCTTGCATTAGGCGTTCATTACTTGTTTTTGCGGCAAGAAGGGCCGTTTCGTTCTCGGTCACAGTGGTATTAAGTAACTGGATCACATCACGAAGTTCCCCTTTTAAAAGAGGGTCTAGGTGTTGCATGAAAGAAGGATCTTTCTTGAGCTGAGAGGAGCCTTGCTCATAGGCATTCACGAGAACAAGTTTTTGTTCTTGTAATTGGCTCATTTCCTTGATTTTCATTGCACGGAGAAGCTCAATTTCCCGGCTCATGACTGAAACGAGGCCTTTAACTGTTGCAATGACACTATGAACAGTTGTTTCCGGTGTGTGTTGTATTGCAGTTGCTGTAGTCATTTAAACCTCCTGCAGCTTCATTATTTCGCGATAGACAGCATTGGAGATTCCAACACCACCTGATTCGGCAAGAGATTTTCCGTACTCTTGAACCATGAGAGAACGAAAAATCTTCTCTCCAGAGCCTCCACCCATGGGACCATCGGTAGGTAGGCTCTCAAAAATAGGGGTTAACATTTGTGTTAGAAAAACGGCCTCAAAGTCTTTGGCTGTCGCCATTGCTTCGGCTTCGCTTTTCGGCTTCATGCTGGCAAGGGATTGAGCTTTTCCAACAATCGAATCGTTGATTACGTTATCGGCGAATGTTTTTGTATCTATCAGCATTATAATAACTCAATATCAGCTTGAAGCGCGCCAGCGGCTTTGATGCTCTGTAGAATGGCGATCATATCTCTGGGACCAACACCAAGTGCATTAAGGCCATTAACAACTTCTTGAAGCGTTACGCCTGATGGAAGAAGAGCCAGGCGTTTGTCACTATCGTCATCAATTTCAATTTCTGTACGGTCAACAACTTCTGTTGTGCCTGTGTTCGAAAACGCATTAGGCTGACTTACTTGCGGTGTTTCTGTGATCCGGACAGTAAGATTACCCTGGGCAATTGCGACTGTGCTGATGCGAACATCATTGCCAATGACAATGACACCTGATTTTTCATCAATAACCACTTTTGCAGGTGTATCAACGCGAACAGTTAGCTGTTCAATATCTGTCAACATTGCAACGGTATTACCTCTGTAGCGTTCAGGTACATCCAGTTGAACAGTAGAGGGATCAGTACTCACAGCTGAATTGCCGCCGAGTTGAGTGTTAATAGCTTGGGCGATCCGTCGGGCTGTTGTCAGGTCCGGGTTTTTAAGGGCAATTTTTACACTCTGAAGTTCTTTGAGATCGAAATCGATTTCTCTTTCAACAATTGCGCCGTTCGAAATCCGTCCCACAGTTGGTACGCCGCGGGTAATTGTTTCTGCATTACCAGCAGCGCTGAAGCCGTTTATGGCGATCGGACCTTGGCCTACAGCATAAACTTCACCATCAGCACCCATAAGAGGTGTGACAAGCAATGTGCCGCCTTGAAGGTTTTCTGCAGTGCCTATTGCGGAGACAGTTAAGTCAATTCGTGTTCCTTGGCGTGCGAAGGGAGGAAGGTTTGCTGTGATCATAACTGCAGCTACATTGTCAGTATCGAGATTACTATCTCTAGCGTTAACGCCTAAACGCTGTAATACACCGATAAGGCTTTCACGAGTGAAAACAGCATCATCAATGTCATCCCCTGTGCCATTAAGGCCAACGACCAATCCGTATCCAACCAAAAGGTTGTCACGAATGCCCTCAAAATTGGTGATATCTTTAATTCGTGACTGAGCAGAGGCATCTGGTACTTGGATAGCAAATGATACTAACAACGCACCAAGCAGGGCTGTAGCTCTGTTTAAGATGTTTATGTGTTGTACTAAGTTCATTCTTCTACCCATTGTTTGGTTGGTCTTTGGTGATATGATTAAAACCAACGCGATGTTCACTGTACCTTATGCGAATTTCGTGCCAATATGATGAGACCTTGACGATTGGCACGAAACTGCCAATTTATAAGGAATAATTTTGCTTCTAATTGTGAGCTGGGTAACAATGGTGCTGTTGATTTGGTAAAAGTTGCCCACAAGAAGACAAAATTTCTTGCGACCCTGAAGTCCATTTGTAGTTAGATTAGGTAATAGACTTGAAATGAAGATTAGAACGGGATCATCCGTCACACCTGCTGCCGGGGCAAAGTCGAAGCGTAAAGCTTCTGGCGTTAGCGGTAGTTTTAGCGATGCACTGGAAGCGGGCGCTGGAGATTCTGTTTCTGATGCTGGTGGCGTATCTGCCGCTGGTGGGGTCGGTGGTTTACTATCTATTCAAGAAGTCCCGGATGCATTGACGGGAAAACAAAAGGCTAAAAAACAAGCTGAAGACATTCTGGATGAGCTGGAAGAATTACGCCTTGGTCTGTTATTTGGGTCTATTCCTGTTTGGCGATTGGAAAGAATCGAATCGCTTGTTGCTCAGCGAAAAGAACAGATCAATGATCCTCGACTCCTTGAGCTTTTGAACGAGGTAGAGGTTCGAGCGGCTGTTGAACTCGCTAAATTAGGGCGATAATCTACTGTTTTTAATCGTATAAATAGAAAATAACGCTAATTTTTCATGACTAACTTGTCGAGACAGGGAAATTCCCTATACTGCACGCCCAAATTGCCAATTTATGGGGGTTGCCATGACTATTCCTCTTCCAATTGATTATCGTCCGCAAGAAGACGAAGAGTTTATGAATCCAGTCATGCTGGAATTCTTTAAATATAAACTTTTGGCTTGGAGAGAAGAACTACTCGCTGAATCTTCTGCTACGTTGCAGACGCTCCAGAATGAAACATTACAAGAGCCTGATCTTGCTGATCGTGCTTCGTCTGAAACCGAACGTGCCTTGGAACTGCGCACAAGGGACCGTGAGCGCAAGCTTATTGGGAAAATTGACGAAGCTCTTCGTCGTATTGATGAAAATGAATATGGCTTTTGCGAGATTACCGGCGATCCGATAAGCATTAAACGGCTTGAAGCTCGCCCGATTGCAACAATGACGCTGGAAGCTCAGGAACAGCATGAGCGGATGGAAAAAGTTCACAGAGACGATTGATGAGTAACTGATTAGTTCTCTTCTGTTGAACTTTACATAAAAAGGGTCCGTGAAAAATATTTTTCACGGACCCTTTTTATGTAATGGCTTCCAGTTTCTTAGAATGGGAAGATTATGTCATACAACTGCTGACCATAACGTGGTTGCTGAACATCGCTGAGCTGTCCACGTCCACCATAGGCAATACGTGCTTCTGCAATTTGATCATAACTGATCGTATTTGTTGAGGTTATGTCCTCTGGTCTGATCATGCCAGAGACTAGGAGCTCTCGAACTTCAAAGTTAACGCGAACTTCTTGGCGTCCTGAAATAATAAGGTTTCCATTTGGCATAACTTGAGTAACCAAAGCGGCGACACGAAGATTGATTTCTTCTTCTCTGTCGACAGTCCCTACGCCTTTTGAGGCGCTTGTGCTTTCTCCGTCAACAAGTGTCGCGGGATTCAGGTTATCGTTAAAAATACCGCCGAGTTCGGTTTCATATCCAAGGAAGTTGGTCAAACCTGCACCTTCTGCATTGGCTCTTGTGCGCTCTGTTGTATTAGAGACGGCCGCTTTATCATCGATCTGAATAACGACTGTCAGAAGGTCGCCAATTTCATCAGCGCGCTGATCTTTCAGAAATGCTCTCGAACCTGGGCGCCACAGAGAATTTGGTTGTCTTGTTGCGACTTGTGGTGCTGGCATTGGTAGGGTAATTGGTTGAGGCGGCGCTGGGTTTTCGATTTTACTCAGCTTGGGAACTTCCCCAATTTCTGAGATACGAGATATCGCATTACAAGCCGTTAATGAGAAGCCTAATACGCCAGCTATTAGATACCTGCTTATGGGGGATTTCAGTAAAGTATTCATAGCTGAGCTCCTTAGTTTGTGCCGATGATGGTTTTGTTGACAAGTGAGACTGTAACTAGTCCGGCACCTGTAACTGTACCATTGACGATTGTGTTGGATTGCGTGTTGACCAAACGAATGACTTCGCCGATTGCACCATTTTCCAGTGCCCTGCCTTGAGTACGAAGATTTAAGGATCCGCTTTGTAAGAGCATAGTAACAAGTCCGTTCTTGCTAACGGCTTTTGGTGTGTCAACATCACTGGTTCTGATTATCGCTTGATCTTTGAGGGTTTGTTTCGGTGTCATCCCGATCAAATTATCAATATCAGTTATAGCATTTTTACTGAGCTTGGACTCTTTGACCGTGATCCACTGAATGTCATTTGCCTGAATGATGTCGCCTTTTGAAACGCGCCGTTTGAGAACGGGTACGTTGACCATTTCTATTAAATAACCGGATACTGTTTTGTTGATGTGTGGACGACCTTCGGCAGGGATCACAATCTGTGCGGTGAAGCGATTTCGACCAGGCCTGTAGCTTATGTTCTCTACGCGAAGAGTAGGCTCAATTTCAGCCGGAATTTTAAGGTCGCGATCTTTCCGGTCAAATTCGATTTTTTTGTCATCAACCAAACCTCTTTCGAGTAAGGCAGTTTCAATGCTGTTGCGAATATCAACAGCATCAATTATTTGGCTGGCCCGGGTTACCATCGCTGTATCTAGGTGTGAATTGGGTTGCCAGTCGAGCTCATTTTGTTGTGCTAATGCCCAAAGCCATCTTGCAGAAAGCTCCACATCTTTTCCTAATGCGGGGGAACGAGCAATTGCTGTTCTGTTGTCAGTACTGACGCCTGAAAAAATATCATCTAGATAAACGATATCTCCTTCAATCACGATATCCTTGTTCAGGTTAATGATTGATGGAACTGCATTTACATTTACCTCGGCAAAACTTGCCCCAACAACACTAATTTGAGTAGAGAGGGATAGACTGGTAGCAAATAATAATGTTTTAAATAGATGCATTGTTCTTCTCCACCTAGTCTCTGTTATCTTAAGTTCGCAACAGAACGCATCATTTCATCCGATGCAGTCAGTATTTTGGAGTTCATTTCATATGCTCGTTGTGCCGTAATTAGATTTGTGATCTCAGAAACGGCATTGACGTTTGATGTTTCCAACGCGCCTTGCAAAATACTACCAAACCCGGTTGAATTCGGAGATCCATTGGTCGGCGCACCTGATGCGGGTGTCTCAAGGAAATAGTTATCACCAATGGCTTCCAGCCCGGCTTCATTTGGAAATATTGCAAGATCAAATTGTCCGGCTAACGCTGCATTAACCTGACCATCAAGTTTTACATAAACTTCACCAGCAGAATTAATGGAGATGGACACTGCATTTGTGGGCACATTAATACCTGGCTGTACTGTGTAGCCATCGGGGGTCACAATATCACCGGTTGGTGAAAGTTGAAGGGCACCAGCACGTGTATATCCGGTTTCGCCACTTGGTAGTTCAACGTTGAAGTAACCTTCGCCGTTAATAGCAACGTCCAACGAGTTATCGGTGATGTTCATTTCGCCTTGGCTTGTGATACGGTAAGTCGCTGATGGCTTTACACCTAGACCAAGTTGAATGCCGGTTGGAACAACAGTACCTGTATCGGAAGAGTTGGTTCCGACCCGTCGTAGGTTTTGATATAACAGATCGCTGAATTCTGCTCGTTGGCGCTTAAAGCCTGTTGTGTTGAGGTTGGCAATGTTGTTTGAAATGACCTCAACATTAAGCTGTTGAGCCAGCATTCCGGTTGCACCAATGTTTAATGATCTCATGTTACGGCTCCCGTTAAACTTTTGTACTGGCCAGAGTTCGAATAGCTTGAAGCTGGCGGTCATGTTCTTGTTTGATAAATTTAGCCATAGAAGTATAGCTGCGTGTCGTATCGATCATCCGGGTCATCTCGATGACACCTTGAACGTTAGAGCCTTCGATTGCTCCCTGGATGATTTCGCCAGTTACCTGATCAATTGGCTCTTGATTGTCTGCGGGGCTGAAAACGCTTCCGGCCTCTTTCACAAGAAGTTGTTCATTTTCAAAATCAACAGTTTTAAGGCGGCCAGCCGTTCCCGCACTTGATGCGATGGTTCCGTCCCGGGTGATTGTTATATCTGTCGCCGTTGCTGGAATTGTAATTGGCGCATCACCATCACCAAGTACCAGATGTCCTTCTGATGTGACGAGTTCTCCATCAGGGCTTAATTTGAAAGACCCATTGCGTGTGTAACGGCTTTCACCGTCCACTTCGACGGTAAAATAACCTCTTCCCGAGATTGCAACGTCAAGAGGATTGTTCGTTGTATGAAGTTCACCTTCGGCAAGGTTCCTGACCAGTCTCAAATCTTGTGTGAAACTAAGATTTTCACCCGTTTTGGTATCTTTAAGATACTCAACAAACATCATGCCTTCGTTCTTGTAGGCGTTGGTGTTCATATTCGCAACGTTGTTAGCAATAATTGCCATCTCTCTGCCGAGGGCCATTTGCCTTGAAAGTGCTATGTAACTGGGGTTTTCCATCCTGGATACTTCCTTGCCATCTTGTGTTTGCTTTCATCAATGCATGATGCATGCCAATTGTGTAATGGCTTGAATATCAAGGAGTGTTGTGAAAGCTAGTCAGTACAAGAAGCCTATTTGATGGTTAACAATTTCCGGTGTAGGGAAACATTTACCGCTAGGTGGGAAGCTATGATATTCATGGTTCGATTAGGGGGGGCGAACAGGTGGTAGAATTAATATAAGCAGAGTTTAACTATAAAATTTCTGGCGGGAGCTATTTAGTATAGGGCAGATATTAACACTTTTCGAATAAGCTACTTTCGGATACAAATAATTTAAATGAAGAGTTTATTTATTAAACCTATCTTTTTACTGATAAGTATCTGATTTAGCATCTATACTACTTAACGACTTTTTAACCATCTTGACCCCTTATTAAGTGGGGTATTTTAATTGGAGGCTGATATCAGCGTATGACTGATGAATCTGTTGGTGAAGAAGATCTTGAGGTAGAAGCGCGCCCGAAAGGCGGGATGTCGGGGAAGAAACTCGTTCTCTTTTTCATATTGCCTCTATTGTTGATAATTATAGCAGGTGCTGGGGCTTATTTCACTGGTATGCTTGATTCGTTGTTAGGTAAAGAAGAGGTCGCTGAAGAAGAGGTGGTTGAGGAGGTTATTCCAGCGCACGGCCCAGCAGCATTTTATGATGTCCCGGAATTATTGGTTAACCTTAATTCTTCTGGCAATAAAAAACATTTCTTGAAAATTACCATTAGTTTGGAACTGGAAGCGCAAACAGATATTCCTGGTATTGAGGCCGTCATGCCAAGGATTGTCGATAATTTTCAGGTATACTTACGTGAACTTAGAATTGAAGATTTGAGCGGATCGGCCGGTATTCAGCGTTTAAGAGAAGAACTACTCCTTCGTGTAAACGCTGCGGCAGCTCCTATTAAGGTGAAAGATGTATTGTTTCAGGAAATGCTGGTACAGTAACCTGTAAGGTAAGAAATGGCTGACGAAACGGAAGAAGAAGTCGATCAGGAAGCCATGATGGCCGAATGGGAGGCCATGGCGGATGATGATGCGGATGAGGCTGATGATGTTTTCGACGAAGTCGATGACGGGCCTGGTGGTACGCGCGTTCTAGACCAAAGTGAAATTGATAGCCTGTTAGGAGTTGACGCCGGAGATGATGACGGTGGAGACAATTCGGGCATTCAGGCTATTCTCAATTCGGCGTTGGTGTCTTACGAACGTCTTCCAATGTTGGATATCGTTTTTGACCGCTTGGTCAGAATGATGTCCACGTCTCTGCGTAATTTTACTTCTGATAACGTTGAAGTAAGTTTGGATAATATCACGTCTGCGAGATTTGGTGATTATCTCAATTCAATTCCTTTGCCTGCAATGCTGACAGTTTTTAAAGCCGAGGAATGGGATAACTACGGTCTCATGACGGTTGATTCAGCATTGATCTATTCAATTGTAGATGTGTTACTTGGTGGGCGTCGGGGAACGGCGGCCATGCGAATTGAAGGGCGTCCCTATACAACAATTGAGCGTAATCTTATCCAAAGGCTGGCTCATGTTGTCCTCGCTGATTTATCCAGTGCCTTTGACCCTCTTTCGCCTGTTACTTTTAGATTTGATCGATTGGAAACAAACCCACGCTTTGCAACAATTGCGCGTCACGAAAATGCTGCGATTGTGATCACTTTGCGTGTTGATATGGAAGATCGAGGCGGACGTGTTGAACTTCTGATTCCTTATGCAACGTTAGAGCCTGTTCGTGAACTCTTGCTCCAGATGTTTATGGGCGAGAAGTTTGGTCGTGATTCCATTTGGGAAGGACATCTTACCGCCGAGCTATGGCAGACAGATGTTTCCATTCTGGCAGTATTGGAGCAGGTGAATATTTCTCTTGGTGATGTGATGAACTGGAAGGTTGGTGATACTATGGATCTGACTGTTTCCCCTGAATCACTGGTGGAATTGAGATGTGGTGATGTCTCTATGTTCAAAGGTAATATGGGCCGTAAAAGTGGTAATATTGCGGTGAAAATTGCGAATAAAATTGTTCGTGATGATGGCGAATAAGCGATGTTAGATATTTCAAGTATCGAGCTTGGATTTAATATTCTTGTTGCAATCTTACTTGTGGCAACGATTGTCTATGCAGTGATCTTAAATAAAAAGCTGGATGCCCTTCGGGAAGCCAAGGCTGAAATGGAAGGGCTAATTGTCTCATTTGCAGAGACAACGGCAAAGGCAGAAAAAAGTTTGGCCGAGTTTAAAATCCATGCTTCTGATACTGGATCTGGTCTTAAAGAAAATACAGTTAAAGCCGACGGGATCCTATCTGATCTTAGTTACTTGGTTGATCGAGCCGAAGTCGTTGCGGATCGGTTGGAAGAAGATCTTGGTTTGGCCCGACAGAAATCACCTGAAACAGTTCTTCCCAAAGGAGTAAAGTCTGGTGATGTCAAAAAAGACAAAGCCAAGTTAGCTCATAAAGATGGGGAAGCAAAAAAAGATTTGTCCCCTGCTGCAGAAGACCTTTTGAAAACCCTCAAAGGCATGCGTTAAGGAGAATATATGATGCGTTTGCTGCCTGTATTAATTGCTGTGTCTTCATTGACTTTGCTTGTAAAGGCCGGGGGAGTTTGGGAAGGACTTAATCAGTCGGGTGAAGCTTTTGCGCAAGCTGCGCCTGACGCTGAAAAAACAACCGAAGAACAAGCGGAAACAGAAGTACTGGAGAATAAAGAAGAAGGCATAACAGCAGAAGAGACTGATCCGGAGAATACGCCTGAGACTGCTTCTGTAAGCGGGGAAGTTAAAGAAATTCCAAAAGTTCAAGGAATTGAAGCGGATCCATTTTCGATGACTGATGAAGAAATTGAATTACTTCAATCTTTATCAGCGAGAAGAGAGCAGCTTGAAATTCGCGAACGTGATGTCGAACAGAGAGAAACTCTTTTGCTGGCTGCAGAGCGCCGAATAGATGAAAAAATTGCAGAACTTGGCAAGCTTCAAAATACAATTGAGGGATTGATTGTTCAGCACGACGAACAAGGCGAGAAACAGATGCTGAGTTTGGTGAAGATATATGAAAGTATGAAGCCTAAAGATGCGGCCCGGATTTTTGAAGAGCTGGATATGATTGTGTTGCTGGGGGTTGTCGAGCGGATGAAAGAAAGAAAAACGGCGCCGATTCTGGCAAGTATGAATCCAAAAAGAGCAAAAGAAATCACGCTTGAGTTGGCACAAAGAAGAGAATTACCCCTATCAAAAGAGTAATCGAATCCCTAATAGGAATTATGGTTAATTTTCTTTATGACCATCTCTTAGCCTTAAATAAGCCCTGTATCCGTTGAGATATGGGGCTTTCGTTTTTTTGATGTTGAATTTTTTGTAAAAATAAAAGTCTAAGATCTTGAAAAGCTGTGGTTTGTTTACACTGCGTTAATTCTATGCTGATAGCTTAAAATCACAATTTATGCGAATGTGTGTGCAGAGAGATAGTTAAGGGAGTTGCTGATGTCGGATGTCGACATGAATATGCCAATCCTCATCGTGGATGATTATAAAACCATGTTGCGTATTGTGCGCAATTTGCTCAAGCAGTTAGGCTTCAACAATGTTGATGAAGCAACAGACGGCAGCAGTGCGTTACAAAAGTTACGTGGCAAGCAATATAGTCTGGTCATTTCTGACTGGAATATGGAGCCAATGAGTGGTCTTCAGCTGCTCAAAGAATGCCGTGCAGATGCGCATTTGAAAGACTTGTCTTTCATTATGGTTACTGCTGAGAGTAAAACAGAAAACGTCATCGCTGCAAAACAGGCGGGTGTGAACAATTATATTGTGAAGCCTTTCAATGCTGCGACCCTCAAAAAGAAGTTAATTGCAGTACTTGGAAACTTCTAAGGGGTAAGTGTTATGGCCAATCCGGTCAGAGAAGAGTTACTCGAAAAACTAAAGGCTTTTGACATTAATGCGCAAGATTCTGATCTTGAGGCATTAGTGGATAGCTTATTGCAAAATTTTGGTGAAGATGCAGTTGAAACCAATCACAAGCTTTTGGCTGAGATTGGGTCTGTTGCAAGTTATATTCACGATATGAAAACGCAATTGGCTTCCTTGAGGCCTGATGAAATTAAAAGTGACTTTCTTCCGACCGCGGCTGATGAACTGGATGCGATTGTGGGGGCTACAGAACAAGCCACCCACAACATCTTGTCGGCTATGGAGACTTTAGAAGAGGTGTCTGAAAAAATTGAAGATTCAGATGTTTCTGACAAAATAAATGATGCTGTAACTCAAGTTTATGAAGCCTGCAGTTTTCAAGACATTACAGGGCAACGTATTTCAAGAGTTGTGAATGCCCTTCAGCATGTCGAAATTAAAGTTGATAAATTACTTGGTGCATTTGGTGGTGAGGAATTTTTACCAGATGCAACAGGGGCAAAAACAACACCAAAACGTGCGGATGGTGTGGAAAGACCAGATGAAGATCTGCTAAATGGCCCACAGCTACCAGGCGAAGGTGTTAGCCAAGATGATATCGATGCGTTAATGGGATTTGATTAGTTGATATGCTTGGGCCTTTATTTCGCACACGCCGAGATGATGGCGATCGAAATTATATCGCTTTATTAAGCCTTAAGCTCCTGCTTTTGGCTTTTTTCATTATGCTTAATGCAATTTCTTCTTATGAAGAAGAGAAGGCTAGGGCTGTTCTGGAATCTGTTAATAATACTTTCCGGGGCGATGCCAGTCATATGGAACGCTATGCCTCTTTTGATCAGGCACTTGATAATCTTGATGATAAAGCTGATCTCGTCACCGAAATTGAGAGACTGTTTGAAACAACGATTCCGGCTGTGGAAAGAGAGCAGGGGAGCACGCAAAATTTTTTACGTTTAAAGCTGCCTGTTGATGCGATGTTTCTCGGTGATGAAGTTGAACTTGCTTCTGGGCGAGAGCTTCTTCTCAAAAGACTGGCTCAGTCTCTTCAAAAACTTGATGCCGAAGGCAGTTACTATGAATTTGAGTTTCTTTACGGAACTACTGCACGTAATACAGACACTCAGGTTGTGTCATTTGATTTAATCCTGAAGCGTTTGGAAGTTACTGCAAACGAGGTTCTTACAGCAGGTATTCCCAAAGAAAGATTGGCCGTCGGATTACAACCAAATAGAGCGGGCTCTGTTTTTGTAGTTATTCGGATATACGACCAGGTTCCTCCAAATATTACTTTTAGCTCTTACAGAGAGGAAAGGTAATGGCAGATCAGGGGAAGACAAATAATAATGGAAGTAGCAAGCGGGATAATCAAAAACGAGCTTCTGTTGGTGTCGATAAAGTTTACGAAAATAGCAAAAATATCTCTGGGGGTAAGAGTAAAGAAAACAGCGATCAAAAAGTTGAGTCGTTGAGTATTTCTAAATCCATGGCTTTGACGAACAGAAGGAAAAACGAACAGGCTGTTGCTGTGAACTATGGCTCGAGCTGGATGGTAACCTTTACCGATCTGGTTGCGTTAATGCTAACTTTTTTTGTTCTGTTGTACTCGATGTCTGTAATGGAGGAAAAACAATGGCGGAATTTGGTTGATTCACTTTCCAGTAATTTAAAAATTGAAAGAATTACTGCTGAACCCAAACCTGCGAAAAGTTTAACGATGGAACCGGTTGATTTTATTCCCGGAGAAGACTTGGATTATCTACAGGCTTTGCTGTCTGAAAAATTTAAAGAAGATAAAGATCTGTCTCAGGCTATTCTGACGAGGTTGGAAGATAGTATCGTAATTTCTGTTCCTGGTGATATTCTATTTCCGACTGGTGCGATTGAACCCTCGGATGAAGCTAAACCTGTTCTACGCAGGTTGGGTAGGATATTTCAAAACATTGATAACCTGATTGAAATTGCGGGTCATGCAGATCCGGCAATCCCATCAGGACAGCAGGAATTTCAAACAAACTGGCCATTATCTGTTGCGAGAGCTGACTATGTTGCTGGTTTATTGGAAAAAACTGGATATAAGAGTACAATTTTATCGCGCGGGTACGGTGATTCGCGTTATGATGAGATAGCCGACAGCTTACCCGAAGATCAAAGGAAAAAACTCGCGCGCCGTGTTGATATTATTGTGCATTCCTATGCAGGAGAAAATAGGTGATTAAAGCGCTATGCCAAATATTTCTGGCAGGGGCGTTTTTGTTGGTTTTTTCCTCAGCTCCTGATGCTCAGGAAATTCCTGTAAGAGCAGGAATCCATCCTGGTTATGGCCGCATTGTTTTTGATTGGCCACGGCAAGTGTCTTATAGCGCAAAAATAGATAACGGGCAGTTGATTGTAGAGTTTGACAACGCTGCGGACTATCAGCTGGATAAAGTTTCACAGGGTATAAAGGGGTTTACGGGAAAACCTTCGATTGATTCGGGTAAAAAAGTTCTGACTTTTCCTTTGCTTGATGACTTTTCACTTAAGACATTCAAAGCTGGGACAAAAATTATTGTCGATCTGCAAGTTGACTTAACCCAACCTTCAAATCAGTCACCGCAAAAAACAACGAGTGCGTCTATACTAGGCGTTGGCTTCCGCTTTGCTGAGCACCCTGATTATAATCGACTTGTTTTTGACTGGTCGGAAAAAGTCAAAGGAACTCTATCTCAATCTGGGAATACGCTTACTGTTCGTTTTAATGAAGGTGCTACAGTTGATCTTCGAAAATTGAACAAGCAGAAGATGCCCTTTGTGCAAAAGGGGCGGGTTGTTTCGACAGAGCCAAAATTGACTGTTGAGTTTGGGCTTGTACCGCAGGCACAGGCGCGTCTTTTTAATGTCGGATCTAAATCGGTTATTGATGTTCAACCTGCTAAAGTGACCAACACAAACGTATTGATCAACTCTGACAAGCAATCGGATAAGGTGCCAAATAAGGTAAATGAGCAAACGGCAACTAAGGATAAAACAAACTCAAAGAATAAAGAAGAGAATGTTCCTAAGGCCGAAACGGCTCAAGCGCTAAAAAAGAAGATTGAGGATGCATCCGAGACGACTTCAATTACTTTGCCTGAGCTGCAGGAGTTAGCGGGGCCTGGTCCTTTATCTCTCTTACCGAAGCCAACGGGTTCCAAGGCTACTGAGACTGCAAAGGAAACCGAAACGATTGAGGCAAAGAAAAGTGTAAATGTAGCTGATAATTCTAGAGCTAAAGAGGATAACAGTGATGATCAGGCTGAAACCTTAGATAAGAAAAATGATATAATAAAGCCAAGTAATAAAAAAAGGCTTTCCACACCACAGGGAAACAATTCTGGTCCCGTCAAATTGTCAGAGTTCAAGTTGGTCGACGATGACAGGGCCGATGAGGACGGTGAGGTTGGAATTGAGCAGGATCTTGTTACTCTCACCGAGCCGTTGGAAATTCCCAATCTTGTTCCTCCACCAGGGCGTTCCGCGGATTTGTTACCGCCAACAATTTTGAATTTTAATTGGGATGGGCCAACCGGGGCTGTTGTTTTTCGTCGAGGTGAGCATCTTTGGCTCGTTTTTGACCGTGAAGGGCCAGACAATCTGGCAGAAGCCATCGGAGCAATGGTACCGCACTTTGCGCCTGTTGATACCCAGAAGGTTTCCGGGGCTACTGTGGTTCGTCTTACGGCTCCTGTTACACAGGTCCCAAGGCTCAGTAAGGAAGATAATACCTGGATTGTCGATATCCGTCGTCGTTCCCCTTTGCCTGTACAGTCCATTTCCAATGTTTTGGGCGAAGGTGAAGATGGGCCGGAAGTTCGGTTCCTCGTTAAGTCAGTTAGTCGTTTATTATCGCTCTCTCATCCTGAGCTTGGCGATAGGTTGATTGTTGCGCCTATTGGAGAGCCCAATCTTGGGTCATCCAATATTGACGAGTTTCCACAGTTCAGGTCCTTGCCTTCCTATCAAGGGGTTGTTCTACAGCCAACAGCGGAGGGTTTAATTGTTGCTCTGACGCCTCGTGCAGTTGTGGTTCGTAGTCGTGACCAATTGATTGTTTCTGACGAAACTGCGAGATCACTCCCTCGTAGTGGTGAGATTACCCCCTCAGAACCTTCGCGGATGCTTAATTTGAATGTTGATCGGTTGGGCAGTGAGGACGATTATCTACGTAACTTACAAGATTTACAGCGAGCAACGGTTGAAACCACAGGCATGCAGCAGGGCTTGGCGCGATTGGATCTGGCTCGGTTCTTTTTTGCCCATGGCCGTGTTGCTGAAGCTGCGGGTATGTTAAAGCTCATTGGTCAAGAAAATCGCCGGTTAAGTGATGATCCTTCCTATCAGCTTCTATTGGGGGCCTCTCAATTTTTAAGTGATAAATTTGATGAAGCGCAAAAGACGCTCTCTAGTCCTGTGCTTGCTGGGGAATGGGAAGCTAACTTATGGCAAGCTGCCCTTGCTGCATCGGGTCAAGATTGGGGGCCTGCGGCGATTGGGTTTACACAAACAGAGAAATTGATGGATGACTTTCCTCAGAACATCCGAAACAAGCTGTATTTGCTGGCGGCTGATTCGAAATTGAATGTGGGGGATACAGGAAGCGCGAGCTTGTTCATAGGTGAAGTTCTATCGGGAAATCCAATCGAGTTTGAAAAAGCCCAGGCAGATTTTCTTGAGGGGCAAAGGTTACTTCAAGATGGTTTTCCTGAAGAAGCGCGAGCTATATGGAATGGCCTGAAGTATAACAGGCATCGTCCGACAAGTGCCCGAGCGCGACATGCTCTTGCGAAGTTGGGTATGGACGAGGGAACCATTACGCAGGAGGAGGGGATCGAACAACTCGAGCAACTCAGATTTGCTTGGCGAGGCGACAAGTTCGAATTTGCTATTCTGAGTGAGTTGGGGGACCGTTACGCCGATATTCTGGATTTCAGAAAAAGCTTACACTCGTTGCGACAGGCAGCATCTTATTTTCCGCACTCTGAACGTGCCGATAAAATTGCTAAGCGGATGCAAGAAATTTTTGAAGGTATGTATATTGATGATGGTGGGAAAAGAATACCTCCGCTGTCTTCTATTGCTCTATACGAAGAGTTTAAAGAGTTAACTCCTTTGGGTGACAAGGGGGATACAATGATTACCAAGCTGGCTGATCGTCTTGTTGATGTTGATCTACTTGAGCAGGCGGGTAATTTGTTGGAAGAGCAGGTTGATTTCCGTCTTGAAGGCGAAGAGAAGGCCCGTGTTGGAAGTCGTTTGGCCCTCATTCGTTTGCTTGAAAGAGATGCCGAAGAAACCCTTGTTGCTCTGGATAAAACAAATAGTGAGAACTTACCTGCGGATTTGGTACAGCAACGTTTACATTTGCGGGCACGAGCCTTGGCAGAACTCTCTCAGGAAAAAGAAGCACTGGATTTATTGGCCGAAGATCAGAGTCTTGATGCCTTACGTTTGAAAGCTGACATTCTTTGGAAACAACGTAAATGGGAAGAGACAGGTAAAGTCCTAGGAAAATTGATTCCGGCTTCTCCCTCAGCTGATGGTGTTTTGAATGACAAAGAAAGTCAGGCCGTTATTAATCTTGCTATTGCACAAACTCTATCCGGGGATAACGAAGGGCTCAAGCTATTGAGAGACAGCTATAGCTCTATTATGAGTAAAGGAACACATAACGATACGTTCAAGCTTTTAACCAACAGCCTGAATTCCGGTTCTGTAACGTCGATCGCGGATGAGCTGAAACAAATTTCCCAAGTTCAAGCCTTTATGGATCAATATCGTAGCCGGCTTAAGGCGTCACCACTGAGCGAAATCAATTAGGGCTCAGTGAATTCAGCTAACTGGCGAATCTGGTTTGTGGTTGTTTCTGTGCATTGATGAATTTCGAAAACTATCCGAAACTTCGAACTAAACTTCCGGCAATCAAATACCAACCATCAACCATCACAAAGAAAATTAGCTTAAAGGGCAGCGAGAGCATAATTGGCGGTAGCATCATCATACCCATGGACATGAGCACTGAGGCCACGACCATGTCTATGATCAAAAAGGGTAGAAAGATAAGGAAGCCAATTTCAAAAGCTCTTCTTAATTCGCTGATCATAAAGGCCGGTATAAGTGCACGAAGAGGGGTTGCAGATGGCTCTGCGACTTCCCCGGTCTCAGCAAGATCAAGAAAGAGGCGTAGGTCCTTTTCCCGGACGTGTTGCAGCATAAAATCCCTGATCGGCCCCGTGCCTCTGTCCCATGCTTCAATTTCAGAAATTTCTTCATCGACAAGCGGTTTTATTGCGTCCTCATAAACCTTTTCCATTGTTGGCGTCATAATAAATGCGGTTAGGAAGAGTGCTAAGCTGATCAAAACAGTATTTGGTGGAGCTTGCTGAATACCCATCGCGGTACGAATGAAGGATAGAACGACAATAATTCTGGTAAAAGATGTGACCATCATAAGAATGGCAGGGGCCAGACTGAGGATGGTCAGCAGAGCCAGCATCTGTAAGATGCGACCACTTCCAGATCCAAGCACCTCATTATTTAAATCAAGCGTGAGTGCTTGGGCCCAACTGTGCTCTGGAATGAATGAAAAACCTGTTGCAAGTACGGCAGCGGTAACAAACTTAGGATTAAAGTATTTTGTCATACCCCTGAATTTTCATCCTGTTTCCTGAAATTAATAACATCTTCCTGAGTGGCTGCTTGATTTGATGAGGTGCCGCAAGGAATAGAATCAATAAGAAGATCGTTTGTTCCGCCAACCAAAATAATGTGTTCTTTATTATCACATTGTACAATGATCACTTTCCTCTTGGCATCGAGCGGTCGAACTTCTTTGATTTGAAGGCGCTTTAGTTTGTTACCGGTTATCGCGGGACCATTACCTAGGCCAAGTTTTTTGGCGATAAGTGAGAAAGCAAAGATAAGACCAATAATAAAGATCAGACTCAGGAAAAACTGGAAATAGTTACCATAATCCATAGGGTTATTTTTTACCGGATATGTTGGCGCTGGTATACGCGCGGGCAGCTTTATTGTGGCTGGTTGTTTCTTTTATTTCCACGCGAACCTTATCCAGATTGCTGTTTATGGTGATTGTCAAATTATCCAATTCTTCAATTAAGGCTAAAAGTTTAGATGATAACTTGGCCCGTTCTGCTGCCGGAAGATTTTGTAGTTCTTGGCATAAAAAATCGGTGACCTTGGGTAAATCAGTCATATCAAAATCGCCGCCTGATTTGATTGTTGAATTGGCTAAAGCGATTTGTTGGGAAAGATGGATTATCTGTTCCTGAAGTTCTTCAAACTTTGTCATGACTGTTTAAGTATTTCATCAAGAGGTTGTTTTTGTTCATCATAAACATAGTTTAGGATTGTGGCTACAGCTGTTAGTGCCTCCAAAGGTATTTCGCTTTCCAGATCAACATTTGCGAGTATCTGAGCCAAGTCTGAATCTGTTCGAACTTTAACACCTTGGTCAAAGGCAATTTGCAGTATTTGCTCTGCGACTTCCCCTGTTCCTTTGGCCGTTACTTTGGTTTGCCCAGCAACATTTCTTTTGACCGCAATGGAAAGTTGTGGCGTATCCTTGTTTTCTTCTTTGTCGGCATGAGCTATTAATTCGTTTTGTGTGTCTGAAAACGAAGGGGTTAATTTTTTTACAGGATCTTCGTCAGTTACACTCATTCTGTCTTTTCTAGTGAAATCAGAAAATTCGCATACAGTTTGCCCTAATTATGCTTAACGAAAGGTTATAGTGGCAATTCTTATTGTATCATTATCGGATGGGAGAGGGATCAGTCTTCTTCAGAGGTAAGATCAATGTCGATGCCCAACATGTCCAGCGATCCAGCTACGGCTGCTTTGTTTTCTTCCTGAATTCTTTCATGGAGTTCTTGCCGTAGGACGGTTGCATCTTCTGGAAAGGTAAAGCCAATTTTCACTGATTTTCCACGAATATCAACAACCTTGACCTCTATGTCATTGTTAATGATGACTGATTCACCAATTTTTCGGGTAAGGTATAACATCGTGGACTTTGGACTCCCTGTCCTTAATATGCCAAATGTTGACTGGAAGGATTTTATAATTAACTACCTGTTCTATTCACGTATTTATACGTGCATTTTTTACTTAGGTCGAGCCAAACTTGTCATTTAAGTTTATTTTTTACTAGATCTGGAATTCGTTAACAGGTTATTAAGTGAGTAAGCGTACTATTTCGAGGGTTGTGGGCCTTATTGACGTATGAGGAGAACTGGCATTGGCTGATAAGCTTAAAATTACGGATGTTTTAGCCAGAAAAATGGACTGGCTGACACAGCGTCAAGCAGTGATCTCTAAGAATATCGCTAATTCAGATACTTTGAACTACGTCCCGCTTGATTTGAAAGACAACCATTTCAAATCCCTTGTTAGTCGATCAGCGCCTGTTATGGCACAGCGGTCCAGTCATGAGGGACATTTGTCGAGTAATCCTCTCAAAGGGGATCAGGCAAGGGCAAATAAGGCGAAAGATGTTTATGAAACTGCTCCGGCGGGAAACGCTGTCATTTTGGAAGAGCAGATGATTAAGATGTCTCAAACACAATTAGATTACCAGGGTATGGTGCGCCTTTATAAAAAGCATCAAGATATGTTCAAGATGGCTCTCAAGGGACCATGAGAAACGTTGGTATGTTTTAAGTATCTGGTGATAAATTAGGAATACACGCTATGTCCGATCTATATAAATCGATGCAGGTTTCTGCTTCTGGGATGCGAGCCCAAGGGACGCGATTGCGCATAATTTCCGAAAATATTGCCAATGCGGATTCTGTTGCTCAGGAACCGGGCGGTGCACCTTATCGGCGTAAAATGGTTTCTTTTGGCTCTGAATTGAACCGGGAACTTGGCGTTGAGAAAGTTGTCGTTAAAGACGTCCTGACGGATAAATCAGAATTTAAAAGAGAATATTTACCAGGTCATCCGGCTGCAGATGAAGATGGGTATGTGCTTCAACCAAACGTTAATTCGTTGGTCGAAATGACAGACATGCGTGAAGCTCAAAGAAGCTTTGAAGCTAATTTACAAGCGATACAGGCATCGAAGAGCATGTTGCAGCGTACCTTGGAAATACTTCAGTAGAATAGGCGTGAAAGGATTTAAATGATGGCTGTAAATTTTGTTGATGCAGTAAACGCTTATAATCAAGCTGCTGAAAAAGGTATTGCGGGCAAAAAAGATAAATCGGACCCTGTCGGAGAAGACTTTGCGTCTACACTACGCGATGTTGCTAGTGATACGCTGGCGACAATGCAAACGGCTGAAAATAAAACATTGATGGCAGCAGCAGGTAAGGCAGATGTAACCGATGTGGTGACGGCAATGTCAGAAGCGGAAGTGACTTTACAAACTGTTGTTGCTGTCCGGGACAAGGTTGTTCAAGCCTATCAGGAAATTTTACGGATGCCTATTTGATCTGGCTAAGATGATATTCTAGGTTGGTTACATATCAGTATTTAAATTTACAGGTGGGGCATGAGTGAAACCGACGTCATTGAGTATGGTAAAGAAGCAGTGTGGGTGATGTTGAAGATGAGCGCCCCTGTTCTTTCTGTTGCGTTGCTTGTTGGCCTGATCATTTCTCTTTTTCAAGCTTTGACACAACTTCAGGAAATGACACTTACCTTTGTGCCCAAGCTCATCATTATTAGCTTAACGCTTGTTGCGACAGCTCCTTTTATGGCGCAGACTCTTGGAACATTTACTGAAGAGCTTATGGACAGGATTGTCGCCTTAGGATAGATCATGCTCTATGATTTACTCCCTTCCAGTGTTTACATTGTTTTAATCGTATTCACACGTATCGGCAGTGCAATGGTATTGTTGCCGGGATTTGGTGAATCATATGTATCCCCCCGAACCAGATTAGCTTTGTCTATGCTGATCAGTATTCTGATTGCACCAATACTTGCATCTAATATCCCGACTATGCCTGATGATGTTTCAGGGCTTGGGTTCTTAGTTTTTAGCGAAGCTATCATTGGCTTTTTTATGGGCACAGTTGCGCGCATGTTTCTCAGTGCTGCTGCATCTGCGGGTATGATTGCCGCGACAATGTCGTCGTTGGCAAATGCGTTGGTTCAGGATCCTGTCTCGGCACAGCAAGCTTCTATTATGGGAACATTTTTAACGGCGATTGCGATTGTCTTGATTATGGTTTTAGATATTCATCATCTTTTCATTCTGGGATTGGTGGATAGTTATGAACTTTTTGTCCCTGGTCAGATATTACCCACGGGCGATTTTTCAAACATGATTGCTCGCATTGTTGGGGATACCTTTATTCTGGCAACGCGAATGGCTGCTCCTTTTATTGTTGTTGGAATGATTTTCTTTTTGGGCTTAGGGTTACTCGCAAAATTAATGCCGCAAATGCAGGTGTTTTTTGTGGCGATGCCTCTTCAGGTTGCTATGGGCATTACTGTGTTATTTCTTTGTGTTCCGGTCATGATCAAGGTCTATATGATTAGCCTGGAAGAGCATTGGATGGTGTTCGTGAAATGATTGATACAGCTGCTGATTTCGCAAATTTAGTGGGAGGACATCATGTCAAATGAGAGTGATGAATCCCAGAAAACGGAAGAACCGACCGCGAAAAAGCTAGCCGATGCGCGTGAAAAAGGTGATGTCCCTAAATCCCAGGAGATGAACTCTTGGTTTTCATTTTTTGGATTTTTGTTGTTTTTGAGTTTCTTTACAGTCTGGATTAGTAAGGAATTAGGATCCACACTCGCTACATTTTACGAACGTCCAGATACAATACGTTTTGAAACCGGACATATCTATGAAGCGACGATTTCACTTATTAAAGATGTAGGCATTCTTTTTATTGCGCCTGCGATTATCATGATCGCATTTGCGATTGCATCGGGCTTAATGCAGCATGGTTTTTTGTTATCATCTGAGTCTTTGACGCCCAAATTAAGTAAAATTTCACCTCTTGCTGGTTTTAAGCGGCTTTTTTCACTTCAATCTGTAATGAATTTAGTTAAAGGTCTCGCCAAGCTTATTATTGTTGGTGGAATCATTGGCTTTGTTCTTTGGCCTAAACGCGCAGTGGTACCTCAACTGTCAGAACTTAATGTCGCACAGATGACGATGATGTTGCTTGATTGGGCGACGCTTATTGTCATTGCTGTCGTTGCCGTTATGGCTGTGATTGCTGGTCTGGATTATTTGTATCAGTATTTCGAATACATAAAAAAACTGAAGATGACAAAGCAAGAAATCAAGGATGAGTCCAAGCAGAGCGAAGGTGACCCGATGGTCAAGGGGCGTTTACGCCAATTACGAATGGAAAAAGCACGTCAACGTATGATGGCCTCTGTTCCCAATGCTGACGTTGTTATTACAAACCCGACGCATTTTGCTGTTGCTCTTGAATACAATGGTATGATGATGGAGGCGCCAAAATTAACGGCAAAAGGGGTGGATGCTGTTGCTTTTCGTATTCGCAATGTTGCTGAAGAAAACAAAATTCCAGTAATCGAAAACCCGCCACTTGCTCGAGCGCTTTATGCGGGGGTTGAAATCGATCAAGAGATCCCACCGGAACACTATAAAGCTGTGGCTGAGATCATTGGTTACATCATGAAATTGAAAAAATAATCAAAATTCTTGAAAATAAGGAAGCTTTCTTTAGCTATCCAGTTTGTTTTTAAACGATTTTCGGGTTAATCTTTCATTTACTGTCTTTTCTTTCTTTTATTGGCCGACTTATAGAGCCGAAAAAGAAGACATTTCGTGGGGGAAGCAAGGAAGTGTCACCTACCATCTGGATCGCTCTTTGTAGCTTCTTAGCACTGGTCATATTTGTTCTTGGCTTCGTTATCTGGCGATACAGAAAAACACTAGCCCTGCGTCAATACGCTTTTGCCGCTGTTCCTCGCCCTCGGCAGATAGTCGATCCAAATGGAAAATGTCTTTTTGCAAATCCTGCATTTGAAGATTTTTTTGGTGGAGACTTAAGAGCCGTTCCCGACTTAATCCTTGATGAGAGTAATGGAAATGAAGAGATTGGCCGTAAACTGGCGACGCTTCAGCTAAATGCGAAGAACGGTGTTTCTGGGCATGTAGAGATTGAGATACCGGGGGCTGGGCCGGGATATAACGATGTTCAATGGCGTCATGTTGCGGCGTATCCTCTACCAAACCGCCCGGGGTATGTGTTCTGGTTTGTTGATGACATTACGATGCGTCGGCAAATGGAAAAGGTTATTAATGACCAGCAACAACGTTTTGTTGACCTTCTGGAAAATGCGCCGATAGGTTTCTTTTCTGTTGATGCTGCGGGCGCGTTTCTTTTTGCCAATCAAACACTGACAGATTGGTTAGGGTATTCGTCATCTGAATTGGAAAGCGGGCAAATCAAGCTTCATGATATTGTTGCTGATGCATCATTGGATGAAGTCCCTGCCTATCACCCCTTTGAAGACGTAGAAAGCCGTTCTGGCGAAGTTTTCCTTAAAACGGCGGACGGTGAGAAACGTATTCTTGCTGTTATCAGTCAACACATCGCCGAAGGGAGTGGTGATAAAGGTTTTAGGACACGATCTGTAGTACGAAACCTTACGCTTGAGCGCGAGATGGCAACAGCGCTGGAACAATCTGAGAAGCGGTTCCGTAAGTTCTTTAACGAAGCCCCAGTTGGTATTGTTTTGTTAAATGAGCGAGGTGTTATAACCGAAAGCAATAGAGCTTTTGAAGAGCTTTTGGCGGCAACAGAGGAAGTTAAGGGGAAACCGCTCCTTTCTTTGATTGGTGATCAGGAAAGAGAGAGCGTACGAGAAGCTTTGGTTTCTGCAACAACCTATGAACGCAAGGCTATGGAGGTTCATCTTACGGGCAATGCAGATACAGTTTGTAATATGAATGTTACCCATGTTGATGAGAATTCAGGCCTACCGAGTGGGTATATCCTGAACTTTACGGATACAACTGAACAACGCAGTTTAGAAGCTCAGTTTGCTCAATCACAAAAAATGCAGGCGGTTGGACAATTGGCTGGGGGGATTGCGCATGATTTTAACAATCTACTCACAGCAATGATCGGCTTTTCTGATCTATTGCTTTTACGGCACCGTCCGGGTGATCAATCTTTTGCGGACATTATGCAAATTAAACAGAATGCCAATCGAGCCGCAAATCTTGTTCGCCAGTTACTTGCTTTTTCCCGCCAGCAAACACTACAGCCCAGACGCCTAAATGTTACGGATATTATTGCCGAACTTGCTCATCTTCTTCGTCGTCTTATTGGCGAGACAATCGAGTTACGTATCACACATGGTCGGGACTTGGGCGATGTCAAAGCTGATCAGGGGCAGCTGGAGCAGGTTATTATTAACCTTGCTGTAAACGCCCGTGATGCTATGGATCAAGGTGGCATGTTAGAAATTATCACGTCAAACGTGATGGTGGATGCGCCATACAAAGTTAAAGGAGAAGAGATACCGCCGGGCGATTATGTTCTGGTTAAGGTGCAGGATACAGGACATGGCATTCCGTCTGAAATTATTGACCGTATTTTTGATCCCTTCTTTTCAACAAAAGAAGTGGGTGCGGGAACCGGGCTAGGGTTATCAACTGTCTACGGTATTGTGAAGCAGTCCGGTGGCTTTGTTTTTGTTGATTCAACAGCTGATCAGGGAACAGTGTTCTCACTGCTGTTGCCACATTTCCAGGAAGATGCGCAAGATCAGGAAGAACTTGTTGCAGAAATACCAAAAGCACAGGATTTAACGGGGCGAGGCAATATTCTTTTGGTTGAAGATGAGGATGCTGTACGATCCTTTAGTGCGCGAGCCCTTGAAAATAAAGGTTATAAAGTGCTCGAAGCGAATTCGGGAGAGGCAGCGTTAGAGATTCTTCAGCAAGATGGAGAAACCATTGATCTAGTGATAACAGATGTCGTTATGCCAAAGATGGATGGCCCAACTTTAATCAAGACGCTTTATAAAACGCACCCGGATTTAAAAGTTATTTTCATTTCCGGTTATACAGAAGATTCATTCCGAAAAACACTAGATGTAGATTCTGCAATTGAATTTTTGCCGAAGCCCTTTAGTTTGAAGCAGTTGGCTTCCAAAGTTAAGGATGTTCTGTCCGCACAGTAATCTTATGTATCGATGTTATTTCGAGTATAGTTGTATAAATAATAATGATTTATAGCTACGTATTTCCAAAATAATTGCTCTTTATATTGTTTTTGTTCTCTTAATGTTCTTTTTTGTTGCTTAGTGAGAACAAAGAGGGTACATTCTTCTCGTTGCAGCAAGTGTGAGCCTGTGGGATAAGGGAGGCAACGATGGCACAAAACGTCTTACAGTTAGTGGAGAATAGCACGGTGGATAAACAAAAGGCATTAGATGCAGCCCTGGGACAGATTGAACGCGCTTTCGGTAAAGGCTCGATCATGAAACTGGGAGAGGGAGCGACTGTTGAGGCTGAAGTTATTTCCACGGGATCCTTGGGATTAGACATCGGCCTTGGCATTGGTGGCTTGCCACGTGGGCGTATCGTCGAAATTTACGGCCCGGAGTCATCTGGTAAAACAACCCTGGCTTTGCACGTTGTGGCCGAAGCCCAAAAAGCTGGTGGTACCTGTGCTTTTATCGACGCAGAACATGCTCTTGATCCTGCTTATGCAAATAAGCTTGGAGTTGACGTAAGCGAGTTGCTAATTTCTCAACCTGATGCTGGTGAGCAGGCATTGGAAATTACGGATACTTTGGTACGTTCTGGCGCATTGGATGTGTTGGTTGTCGATTCCGTGGCTGCCTTGGTTCCTAAAGCAGAACTCGAAGGTGATATGGGTGATTCTCTTCCTGGTTTGCAAGCACGTTTGATGAGCCAGGCGATGCGTAAATTGACAAGTTCGATTTCCAAATCCCGTACACTGGTTATCTTTATCAATCAGATCCGAATGAAAATCGGGGTGATGTTTGGTAATCCGGAAACAACAACGGGCGGTAACGCTCTTAAGTTCTATTCTTCTGTACGTTTGGATATCCGTCGTATTGGTGCGATTAAAGATCGCGAAAATATTACCGGTAACCAAACCCGGGTGAAGGTTGTTAAAAATAAAATGGCCCCTCCATTTCGTGTGGTAGAGTTTGACATCATGTACGGTGAAGGTATTTCAAAAACGGGTGAAATGCTGGATCTCGGTGTTCAAGCCGGGGTTGTTGAAAAGGCAGGTGCCTGGTTCTCTTGTGATGGACAGCGCATTGGCCAAGGTCGTGAAAATGCTAAAAAATTCCTAACAGAAAATCCGGAAGTTGCAGCGAAAATTGAAACCGCTGTACGTAAAAACGCAGGAATTGTTGCAAACGTAATGCTTGAAGGAAAAGAAGAAAGCGAAACAGAAGACGCTTAATACTTTTCATTTTTGAAAATATAAAAGGAGCCATTTAGGCTCCTTTTTCTTTGCGTGTATGGGGTTTGATTTTGGTTATGGATTGGTGACACGCCCATAAGCCTTTGTGAAACCTTTAAGAGAAAAGGGGATTTCAATTTTTTTATTTACAGCATCAGAAAAAATAACGCGTCCTTGAGTTCCTCTTTTAAAGCTGTCACGCAATTCATCATCAAATTGTATTTCAGATTGGCATCCTGAACGAAGGCATCGAATAAAGGGGTATTGACGCTTTATGTTATCTCCGACCTGAATTCTAAATCCGCTTGGTAGTCTAATCCCTAATGGTAGAGTAATAATCATTATGGTACTTGCGGGGTTTTCGCTTGGATGACCAATGTCTAGAGCTAAAACTGGGTTTGGATTATCTCCAAAAACTATGATGTGATTGATGTGACAACTAAGAGGTTCGTTGACTGTACATAATGCTGTCCAATCACCAAAACGTTCTGTCGATCTTTGCGGAGCTTGTTGTTGAGCCGATGCGATTGAAGAGGTTGCGATGAGAAACAGGCCGCAACTGGCAACAGATTTAAAAATATTCAGGAGATTTATAAAGGCCATGATTTCAAGCTTATCTGTTGAGTAAATAGATGATCGTGAACGTCGATTTATAAGATATGGCTTTTAGCTATATCGAATAATCATGGAAAATTAAAGACAAGTTATTATAAGGCTTGTGTGAAGGTTAAGGCGGGGAAATTGTATTGCTGTAAGCGAAGTCTAGACAGAGCCTTGGCGGCACGTTAAAACCGCAGATAAGATTTCCCGTATTCTGATGTGAAAAGAATGCGTCCTGTCCAAGTTTTAGGGTAAGTGATTAAAATGATTACCGGCAATGAGATCCGTAGGGTCTTTCTCGACTATTTTGCAAAGCATGGTCATACAACCGTAGAATCTTCGCCGCTGGTGCCGCGAAATGATCCAACGTTGATGTTTACAAACGCGGGAATGGTGCAATTCAAGAACGTCTTTACCGGTAACGAGACATGTCCCTATAGCCGAGCGGCAACTTCGCAAAAATGTGTACGTGCAGGTGGTAAGCACAACGATTTGGAAAATGTCGGCTATACGGCGCGGCACCACACCTTCTTTGAAATGATGGGGAACTTTTCCTTTGGAGACTATTTTAAGGATGTGGCCATTGAACACGCCTGGAACCTGATCACCAAAGAATACGGTGTTCCGGAAGAGAAGCTATTGGTTACCGTCTATTCTGAAGACGAAGAAGCTGCTGCTCTCTGGCGTAAAATTGCTGGTCTTAGTGATGATCGTATCATCCGCATTTCGACAAGCGATAACTTTTGGTCCATGGGGCCGACAGGACCTTGCGGACCTTGCTCAGAAATTTTCTATGATCATGGAGATCACATCTTCGGTGGCCCTCCTGGTAGTCCAGATGAAGATGGTGACAGATTTATCGAAATCTGGAACCTCGTTTTCATGCAATATGAACAGATTGATGCACAGACACGCGTCGACTTACCCAAACCGTCAATTGACACGGGCATGGGCCTTGAACGCATTACTGCAGTTCTTCAAGGCAAACATGATAACTATGATGTTGATTTGCTTCGCACCATCATTGAGGCGTCAGCGCATGAAACTGGTGTTGATGCAGACGGGGACCATGCTGTATCTCATCGCGTTATTGCGGATCACCTTCGTTCGACTGCGTTCCTGATTGCGGATGGTGTTTTACCATCTAACGAAGGACGTGGTTATGTTCTGCGTCGTATTATGCGACGGGCTATGCGCCATGTGCACAAGATTGGTGTTAAAGATCCTGCTATCTACAAATTGGTTCCGTCTCTTGTTGGGATGATGGGGACTGCTTTCCCTGAACTGACACGTGCAGAATCCCTCATCACAGAAACGCTTAAGCTGGAAGAAAACCGTTTCGGTCAAACATTGGATCGCGGCATGAAGTTGCTGTCAGCTGAAACGGACAAGTTAGGGAACAAGGGTACGCTTAATGGTGAAGTAGCCTTTAAGCTCTACGATACCTACGGCTTCCCGCTTGATCTCACACAGGATGTTTTGCGGGGTCAGGGACAGTCTGTTGATACCGAAGGATTCAATGCGGCTATGGAACAACAACGTGCTGCTGCGCGTAAAGCGTGGAGCGGTTCCGGAGATGCTGCGACAGAAAAAGTTTGGTTTGAAATACAAGAACGTGTAGGGGGAACAGAGTTCCTTGGTTACGATACCGAGACAGCCGAAGGCCAGGTTCTGGCAATCTTAAAAGAAGGTGACGAAGTTTCTACTGCAAAGACTGGTGATGAGGTGATGGTTATCACCAACCAGACACCTTTTTATGGGGAAAGCGGTGGTCAGCAAGGTGATCACGGCCTTTTGTTCTCGGCTGAAGGTGCGGAAGTAAGGATCAAGGACACTCAGAAAAAACTGGGCAACATATTTGTTCATATCGGCGAAGTTACACGTGGCGAGATCACAGTGGATCTTGCGCTGGAAATGAAGGTTGATGTTTCTCGTCGCTCTGCTCTGCGTGCTCATCACTCTGCGACGCACTTGTTGCACGAAGCTCTTCGTCGACGTTTGGGGACACACGTAACCCAAAAAGGTTCCCTAGTGGCAAAAGAACGTCTTCGTTTTGATATCAGCCAGCCAAAACCTTTGGACGCTGATGATATTGCGATCGTTGAACGTGAGGTGAACGACTACATTCGAAGAAATGATCCTGTTGTTACCCGTCTAATGACTCCGGATGAGGCAATTAAAGAAGGTGCAATGGCTCTCTTCGGTGAGAAATACGGTGAAGAAGTTCGCGTTGTCTCGATGGGTGGTTCAGACAGTTCTACTGGAAGCGGGTATTATTCCACTGAACTTTGTGGTGGTACCCATGTCAAAAGAACCGGAGATATCGGTTTCTTTAAAATTGTTTCCGAATCTGCGCTTGCCTCGGGTGTTCGCCGTGTTGAGGCTGTCACGGGGCAGGCCGCACTGGAATATGTATCCCTACAGGAAACTCAACTGGCTGCGGCTGCAACAGCAATGAAGGCATCTCCTGCTGAATTGGAAGCGCGTGTTACATCGCTTCTGGAAGAAAGAAAGCGGTTGGAACGTGATTTAACCGATGCACGTCGCAAGCTGGCTGCTGGCGGTGGTAGTGCAGCAGGTGAGGCCGAGTTCAAGAGCGTGAATGGTATTAAAGTGGCTGCCAGAGTTCTCGAAGGGGTGTTGCCAAAAGATCTGAAACCTACCGCGGATGAGCTGAAAAAACAGATCGGTACCGGTGTTATTGTTCTTATTGCAGATACGGATGGCAAAGCCTCTATTGTTGTGGCTGTGACTGATGATCTCACTGCCAAAGTTTCAGCGGTTGATCTTGTTCGGGCTGGTTCTGCCGCACTCGGCGGTAAAGGCGGGGGCGGACGTCCTGATATGGCACAGGCCGGTGGACCTGATGCGTCAAAAGCTCAAGATGCAATAAAGGCCATCGAAGCTTTACTTGGGTGATTTACATTTCGTTCAAGACAAAAAGCTCCGTGGCTATAAAAGTTACGGGGCTTTTTTTATGACGAGGAAATCTTTAAGATATTACTTTTTGCCATTGGCGAGCTTTCTCGCGTCAGGATGATGGCGTAATTTTGCCATAGCCCAAACACCGAGGAATGGCCCAATGGCCAATGGCATAAAGGCATAATGCCAACTGAGAAGATCAACGGCATAAGGCATCAAATGGATTGTGATTAAAGTCAGTGTAAACCCTAGTGAGGTTTGTAATGTCAGCATTGTTCCCACGATTTCGGGAGGAGCTAATTCCGCCACGGATGCTGAAAATTGAGCTGAATCGGCAATGATGCTGATGCCCCAAAGAATACAGACGAGTGTCAGCCACAGAGGTGACGCCCCGAAAAGGAGGCCAACGAGCAGCGCGCAGCTACCACTAATTAACATAGAGATAATGGTAAGGGTGGTGCGACCGAGTTTATCTGCAAAATATCCCACTGCTATACAACCAATGGCGCCCGCTGCCATTGTTGCAAAGGTTGCCAGCTTGGCAAGATCATTAGCTTCGCTACTTTTCATCGATAGTGAAAAGCTGGCCGTAAGAAATATCCCAATCCAGGCCCACATAGCATAAAGTTCCCACATGTGACCAAGATAACCAAGATTTGCGAGGCGAACGGATTTGATTCTCCAAGCAGAGAGAATGTGAAGAGGATGGAACTTAGGTGCTTTGGTATAAGCAGGACCCATTTTAAAAAAGAGTACCCCGATAGCTGCAATAATTGCACAAACTGATGCCGTTGCAATTGTAAAGCGCCAGTCTATACCGCCTATTGCATTGAATAGGTGCGGAGAGGCTGAGCCGAGAGTTAGCGCACCGACGAGAATACCAACAAGAAGCCCCATATCTCCTTTGGCCCAAGTTGCGGCCATTCGCATTCCTACCGGATATATGCCTGCCATACAGATCCCTGTAATAAAACGAAGCAACGGGACGATTGGATCAGTTGGCTCAACGATTAATAACAGGGCGTTGGCTATAGCGGCTGTAACGGCAGAGCCCAAGAAAAATAATTTCGGGGGTAAACGATCCGCAAGGCCAAACAGGGCGGAAGACAGGCTACCTACGACAAAGCCAACTTGGACGGTGGAAGTGAAAAGGGCTTGTTGAAAAGGAGTAAGACTATACTCAATCGTAAGGGACGGCAAAACGGCTGAGGCAGAAAACCAGAGTGCCATTGCTGCAACCTGGCAAAGTGCCAGTATACCCAAGGAAAGCCATTTATCTGAAATAGGTGCCATATTGCTCTGGTGGGATAAAAGAATGATGCATTACAAGGTATTGAGCGGATCATGGTTTGTCGAATAAGAATTTGCCCGAGAGGTCACGATCTCGTGTGTAAATCAAACAAAGACAGAATGTGGATCATATTTTGGAACGGATTTGTTTTTCTTGTTTTTCACGAAATTAATCGCTTGTTCGCGTATAAGAAAGCGTCTGCGATTTGATAATCGTTAGATGCAAAGAAGGCCGCAGTTAGCGGCCTCCTTCTTGTAAAGTATTACTGATATCAGGCTTTCGCTTTAACGTCAGAGATAATATGTAAATCGCGTTGCGGGAACGGAATAGAGATACCTTCTTTGTCAAAGGCTTCTTTTATTGCCCGGCGGTTGTCACTCAATGCAGGCCAGTAGTCACCACTGTCTGTCCAGTAACGGACATTCAAGTCGACAGAACTTTCACCTAATCCGGTCGTGATTACCTGAGCAGCAGGATCTTTATGGATACGGGCGTCACCGGAAAGCACTGCTAGAGCAACTTTCTCTGCTTTTGCGATATCATCACCATAGCCGATGCCAATCGCCAGATCCGTCCGTCGTGTACTGTTTCTGCTGTAGTTTGTAACTGTTGCAGACCAAAGTTTGGAGTTTGGTACGGAAAGATACAGACCATCAACTGTTGTCATATGCGTGATAAACAGGCTGATTTCTTCAACAGTTCCGGAAATGCCGTCTGCATCGACAAACTCGCCGACTTTCAAAGGCCGAAGGAACAAAAGCATAAAGCCGGCAGCAATGTTTTGCATTGTTCCTTGTAGGGCGAGGCCGATAGCCAAACCTGCAGCACCCAGAACGGCTATGATACTGGTGGTTTCGACACCAAATCGAGCGAGAACGGCGATGAGAACAAAGACCATGATCGTATAGCGAATAATCTTTACGATAACAGGCTTCAGGGTTGAATCTACCTTACCGGATTTGGAGAGTAATTTATCAGTATATTTCGCAATACGTCCTGCGATAAAAATACCGACAATAAGAATAGCCAGTGCAGCAAGAATCTCTAATGAAAAATTCAGCGCTGTCTGTGTTAGTTGCTCTATAAGCTGTGTGTATTCTTCGGTGATTGTCACAACCAAAGTTCCTCTTTTTATGATTACAGGCTGTCCCCCTGATAACTCTCACTGGACAAAACCCCCGCTGCAGATAATACAGCGGGGGTTTTGAAAAATCACCTAGTAAAAATACCAACCTCTTTGGGGTTGAAATTTCTGTTGCTCCTAGGAACGTTTTATTCGATGTCAGCAAGAACTTTAACGGATACCATGCGATCTGGTTCATCAACGGCACCGCTACCTGGAGCACCTTTTTTGATACCATCAACAAGGTCCATGCCTTCGATTACTTGTCCCCAAACAGTATACTGCCCGTTGAGAGATGGTGCACTGTCAAACATGATGAAGAACTGGCTGTCACCAGAATGCGGGTTTTGAGCACGTGCCATACCTACGACACCACGAACAAATGGTTCCTGTGTAAATTCAGCGCGTAGTTTTTTGCCAGAACCACTTGTACCTGTACCGGTAGGATCACCTGTTTGAGCCATGAAACCGTCGATAACGCGATGGAATACGATGCCGTCGTAGAAGCCTTCACGCGCCAGTTCTTTAATGCGTGCTACGTGTGTTGGGGCGAGGTCAGGTAACATTTCAATTGTTACTTTACCGGTCTCCAGCTCGATAACGAGGGTATTTTCCAGGTCGGGTGTTGTTTCTTCTGTCATGGCTTGGGCCTTAAATGAGTGTGATGAACTACCAGCAAAATAAGTATCGGAATGTGTTTTTGCAAGGCGGCATCTTGGTTGGATAGAGAAATTTTAGAAAGCTTGAGAGCACGACGATTGTGTTCAAAAAGAAAAAGCGCTGTATCTCGGAAGAGTACAGCGCTTTTTTCTATACTGGCCTTGCGTGATATTTATTGAATATCAGCAAGAATGCGTACAGAAATCATTTTATCCGGATTGCTAACTTTACCGCTTCCGGGTTGACCTTTCTTGATCGCATCAACATGTTCCATACCCTGTATGACCTTGCCCCATACAGTGTACTGACCATCAAGCGATGGTGTTCTTTTGAACATGATAAAGAACTGACTATCCCCGGAATTTACATTCTGGGAACGTGCCATACCAACTGTACCGCGAACGTAGGGTTCACGAGAGAATTCGGCATTTAGTTTTTTACCTGATCCGCCAGTACCAAGTCCTTTGGGATCACCGGTCTGTGCCATGAACCCTGCAATCACCCGATGGAAGACAATGCCATCGTAAAAGCCATCACGGGTTAGTTCCTTGATTCTTGCTACATGGTTCGGGGCAAGATTGGGAAGCATTTCAATGAGAACTTTACCGGTTTTAAGTTCAATTACCAGTGTGTTTTCTGGCTCAGCAGCCTGTGAACCAGTTGACGCAAAGGTCAGGACAAGTAAACCTGCGAGTAGATTGCGTAGGATTTTTGGCATCTTTGTTAGCTCATTGCTTTCTGTAGATTAGCATCAATTGCATCAAGGAATTGATCTGTCGTCAACCAGTCCTGATTCGGACTGATCAGAAGAGCTAGATCTTTTGTCATACTTCCGGATTCAACTGTATCGATGCAAACTTTTTCAAGTGTTTCAGCAAACTCAACGACTTCTGGAGTTTCATCAAATTGTCCGCGGAATTTTAGGCCGCGAGACCATGCGAAAATAGAAGCGATTGGGTTTGTCGATGTGTCTTTGCCCTGTTGATGCAGACGATAGTGACGGGTCACTGTCCCGTGTGCGGCTTCTGCTTCAACAGTCTGTCCATCAGGTGTCATCAGAACAGATGTCATTAGGCCTAGCGAACCAAAACCCTGTGCAACGGTGTCAGATTGAACATCGCCATCATAGTTCTTACAGGCCCATACAAAACCACCAGACCATTTCATGGCTGCTGCAACCATGTCATCAATCAAGCGGTGCTCGTATGAAATGCCTTTAGCGGCAAATTTGTCAGCAAATTCTGTCTGATAAACTTCTTCGAACAGATCTTTAAAGCGACCGTCGTAAGCTTTCAAGATAGTGTTTTTGGTGGACAGATATACAGGCCAGCCAAGATCAAGGCCGTAGTTCATGCAGGCACGGGCAAATCCACGAATTGATTCGTCCAGGTTGTACATGCCCATTGCAACACCAGCTTCTGGAAATTCAAAAATTTCACGAGTAATTGGCTCACCACCATCTTCCGGCTGGAAAGTCATGGTCAGTTTACCTGCACCAGGGACAAGGAAGTCAGTCGCTTTATATTGATCACCAAAAGCGTGACGACCAATAACAATTGGTTGTGTCCAGCCAGGAACAAGACGTGGCACATTTTCCATGATAATTGGTTGACGGAAAACAGTACCACCCAGAATGTTACGAATAGTTCCGTTTGGCGAACGCCACATTTTTTTCAGGTCGAATTCTTCAACACGCGCTTCATCAGGTGTGATTGTTGCACACTTAACACCAACACGGTGTTCTTTGATGGCATTGGCAGCATCAACCGTGATCTGATCGTCTGTTTCATCGCGGCTTTCGATGGAAAGATCAAAATATTTCAGATCGACATCAAGATAGGGAAGAATGAATTTTTGTTTGATTTTTTCCCAGATGATCCGTGTCATTTCATCGCCATCGAGTTCGACGATTGGATTTTTAACCTTAATTTTGGACATGTTCGCCTCCTTGTTTGTCGGCTTGTTTCATATAATTTGGGGAACTCACAGAGGAAAATAACAGTCTTTCGCTGCAGTGCAAGATAACTCGGGATAACAATTGTAATCAAAGTAGTTTGATATCAGCCTTAATATGTGATTCTGGCATACTTTGAATTTGGGTGAATACGTCATCTATGCTATTGACAACACTATATATATCAGCTGGATTTTGCCTTAAATAACCTGCTGATATTTGATGATTTATAAGCTCGAGAAGCGGTGTCCAAAAATTTTCCAGATTGATGATGATAATAGGCTTGTCGTGCATTCCTAGTTGTTTCCAGGTCGCAATTTCGAAAAATTCGTCCAGCGTACCAAGACCGCCAGGAAGAATACAGAAGGCGTCGGAACGTTCAAACATTGCCATTTTCCGCGTGTGCATGGAATCAACAACGATAAGCTCATTAACCTCTTTATGGCCAACTTCAAATTTATCAAGATATTCAGGTATAATACCTGTTACTTTCCCGCTATGTGCCAGTGCACCATCAGCAACGCGTCCCATAGAACCAACCCGGCCACCACCATAGATAATTTCAATGTTGTTTTCTGCAGCCAATTTTCCAAGTTGATTGGCGCTTGTCAGATGCTTTTCGCTTACTGCATTTGACGAGCCACAATAAACACAAATGGATTTAATTTTGGTCATTGTTGAATTCCTTTTATTATTTTTTTTGTGCAGAGTTGCAAAACGGCACGTAGATAGCGAGACTAAATCTCTATCCAACGTGCCGACGGTCTTATTATATCTTTCCTTTATATAATGGCAATAATCAGAGAAAAACGGAGACATAGCCGATTATTGTTGAGTTTTTTATCACCTAAAATTTGTCATAACTCTTGTTCTTTTCCCATAAGGATTTAACCTAGAGTCATAAGAATGTTAGTTTGCGGGAAAAATTTTCCAGCTGTTTTGACGGTAGAAGCCTGTCAGTCACTGTAAAGTCTTAAGGAGGCATTTTTGAGCCGTACCTTCATTGTTTCATTTGTAACCCTGTTGGTCCTGATTGGGGCAAGCATTTCGGTTTGGTATGTCTTGGACGATGATCCTGGTTCCACTATTGTCACTGATAGCGCAAGCTCTTCGACGAATGCACCTAAAAAGATCGTGAAGAAGCTTAATGGTAAAAGTATGAAATCTGGTGAAGAAATTTCTGAAAACGAAGTTTCGTCAAGTGAAAAGCTAACCTCAAGTGAACCGGAACAAGATAGTGGAGCTAGTTCTTCTACTGCTGCTTCGGAAGAAAATCAAAATCCTTCTGAACCGATTGTCGAGAAACAATCTGATGTTTCTGAAGCTCAGGTCACTGATGATGAACAAAAGACTGCCGTGATTGTTGATCCGTCTCTTTCATTTGATGTGATCAGAGTAGAGAAAACAGGCGATACTGTTCTCGCAGGCAGAGCGCCGGCTGGAAGTGATGTTCGCATCGTTGATGGCACGACATTACTAGGTAGCGTGCAGGCTGACGAGAATGGGCAGTGGGTATATGTATTGGAAACGCCACTGGCGCCGGGTACTCATGAGCTTGGTTTGCAGGTGAATAAAGAAGAAGAGGGCGTTCAACTCAAGTCTTCCGACGTTGCTATTGTTGACGTCCCTGTCGGAGATAAATCTGTTCTTGCCGTTCTGGTGCCCGAGGATAAGGGAGGCGCATCAAAGGTCATCCAGCTGCCTGAAAAAGTTGAAGATGAAGGAATCAAAGACGGTGAACTTGCATTGGATAGCGTGGATTATGACGATGATGGACAAACAGTTATCGGCGGTACATCGCAACCGGGACAAAAGGTTGTTGGTTATCTGAATAATGAGTTTGTCGGTCAAGGGGTGACTGACGATGACGGACGTTGGGTTGTCGAAGCCGAGAAAAATGTACAGGAAGGTCTTCACCAGCTAAGAGTTGATCAGGTTGATGACGAAGGAAAAGTGATTGCGCGCGTTGAAATTCCTTTTTCCCGGTCAGGCAAAGTTGAATCCCGACCAGATGAGCGGGTTGTAACCGTTCAACCGGGAAACAGTTTGTGGCGAATTTCCCGCGCTATCTATGGGGAAGGCGCGCGTTACGCTGTGATCTTTGATCGGAACCAAGACCAGATAAGAAATCCCGATTTGATCTATCCGGGGCAAATTTTTGTGCTTCCCAAGGATAACTAAGCAACAGTAGCGATGTTAAATTGAGAGTTTTGTGGAAAATACCTTACATTGACCTTCGTAATACAGTATTACAGCCCACATGTTATATATAGCTCATGTCATTTAAGTGTGAAGCTATGTCATTAAGTGTTAAAATTATTGAATGGAGACGGCAGTGCTGAAGCACATTCTAGTGCCTATTAATAAAGCGGGTTGGCCTTTTGTCGGTGGCGCACTTGCGCTGAGTGTTGCATTTGCTCTGATATGGAAGCCACTGGCGATTGTCGGGCTAATTATTGCGGCATTTTGTACTTATTTTTTCCGCGATCCGGAAAGACAGACCCCTGTACGTGAAGGGCTTGTCGTCAGTCCGGCTGATGGACATGTCAGCGCTGTTGAAACCGCTGTTCCGCCTGCGGAATTGAACATGGGTACTGAGCCTATGATGCGGGTTTCTGTTTTCCTGAGTGTCTTTGATGTTCACGTAAACCGCGTTCCTACGGCAGGTAAAATTACTGAATTGGCCTACCATCACGGTGCATTTTTGAATGCGGCTCTTGATAAAGCTTCCGAGCTTAATGAGCGCATGTCCGTCAAAATGGAAACCAACGACGGTAAAGAGATTGCATTTGTACAGATCGCAGGCTTAATCGCGCGTCGTATTATTTGTAATCTGACACTGGATCAGGAAGTCAAAACAGGTGAGCGCTTTGGCCTGATCCGTTTCGGTAGCCGTACCGATATTTATCTTCCAGATGGGATTGCTCCTCTTGTATCTGTCGGACAGCAAATGATTGGTGGTGAAACAGTAATTGCCGATCTTCTGTCTGATGAAACACAACGCGAAACAGAGGTACGCTAAATGCCAGGTCTCAAGCGCCGTCGTCGACTTCATGGATTTTCTGTAAATCGTCTGATACCAAATGCTATTACTTTGATGGCACTGTGCTCAGGGTTATCTGCGATCCGTGCGGCGCTTGAAAGTAACTGGAAGCTAGCTGTTATCGGCATCGTTGTTGCGATGATTCTTGATGGCTTGGACGGTCCAGTTGCCCGCCTGATGAAAGGGACAAGTGAATTTGGTGCGCAACTTGATTCGCTCGCTGATTTTGTAAATTTTGGCGTTGTTCCTTCATTGGTTATTTATCTCTGGGCGATGGATGGTACAGGCGGTCTTGCCTGGGCCGTGTCTCTCTTCTTTGCGGTATGTTGCGGTATGCGTTTGGCGCGATTTAATACCAGTTTACTGGATGAAAATCCGCCACCGTGGGCTTCCAAATTTTTTACTGGTATTCCAGCACCCTGTGGTGCTGGGCTCGTCCTGATCCCGGTTGTTCTATCATTTGAGTTGGGCGATGATATTCTGCGCTCTTCTGTCTTGAATGGCGTGATGCTGGTGGCTGTGGGCGCACTTTTTGTCAGTACAATTCCAACCTACTCGTCCAAACGTATCCGTATTCCTAGACGTTATGTTGGTCTTGTACTGTTGGGTTTTGCTGTTTGCATTATGCTGTTGTATAGCACACCGTGGGTTTTCTTGAGCGTGGCGGGTGTTGGATACTTGGTATCTATCATTCTGGCCCAGTTTTCTTACCAGGCAACGCGTAAGAAGATGTTGGCTCAGGAAAGTAAAGAGCCAGAGGGTTCGAATACGCCAAACGGCGCGATGTCTTCTGAAAAAGAATAAATTTCAGGCGTGTTATGTTTGATGCTTGGGTGAGAACGAAAATTGATCCTCCGCTTGATAAAATAGGGGAAGTTCTTTCGGGTTCAGGGCTTGGTGCCAATCAAATAACCTGGATTGGTTTTACCGGAGGGATAATGGTCATTCCTGCGCTGGCCACCCAGTCATACTATCTAGCCATAGCAGCAATTGTATTTAACAGACTGTGTGACGGTCTGGATGGGGCTGTTGCTAGAAAACAGGGTATCACCGATCTCGGGGGATATCTTGATATCACATTAGATTTTATTTTTTATTCAGCAGTTGTTTTTGGTTTTGCCTTGTCTGTGCCTGACGAAAATGGGTTGGCGGCAGCATTTCTGATTTTCTCTTTTATGGGAACCGGTGCGTCGTTTCTGTCGTTTGCAATTGTTGCCGCCAAAAAAAACATATCCACTGACATCCGCGGTAAAAAGAGCATCTATTATCTTGGTGGCTTGACAGAAGGAACAGAAACCATTTTGCTTTTTCTGGCGTTATGTCTTTGGCCGGATAAGTTTTCTTTAATGGCATGGGTTTTTGGGACCTTATGTTGGTTGACGACAGGATTCAGAATACACGCAGCACTTAGTCTTTTTGAAGATTGAAATCATAAAACGAAGCCGGCAAACAAGTGCCGGCTTCGTTTTAGGGCATAAGATTATCTACCCGCGTACTATTCGGCTGGTATAGCTTTTTCGTTGTCTGATACAGGTGGTTCAGATGAGTTGTCATCCTTTTTAAACCTCGCTTTAATCCGCTTCACAAGATTGCGGCTGTTGACCCTTACCATCAACAAGGAGGGGGTAATCACAAGGGTGAGGATTGTTGCAAAACAAAGACCAAATGCAATTGCGGTAGCAAGTTGTGTCCACCATTGCGTTGAGGGTGCACCAACCTGAATGGTTCTGTTGATCAAATCAATGTTTGTTGCCAGAACCATTGGCATCAAACCGAGGATAGTTGTGATTGTTGTCAGCATCACTGGCCTTAGGCGCTGTGCCCCTGTACGAATGATTGCTTCTTTCTGATTTTTGAATTTCGTTGAAACATAATCAAAGGTGTCAATCAGAACGATATTGTTGTTAACGACAATACCTGCCAGTGCGATTACTCCGATTCCGGACATGACAATGCCAAATGGCTGATCTGTGATAAGCAGACCAATCAAGACCCCGATTGTCGACATAATCACAGCAGATAAGATAAGAAAGGCGCTGTAGAAACTGTTGAACTGAGTAACCAAAATAATCGCAATCATAAAGAGAGCGATGCCAAAAGCTTTTACCAAAAAGTCCTGAGATTCTTTCTGGTCTTCGTTTTCTCCTTTGAACTGGATTGTTACTCTCGAATCAAGTTCTTGAGATGCCATCCATTCCGTCAGTTCCTTAACTTTATCATCAGCTAGAATGCCCGGGGCAATGTCGGATTTCACTGTTGCGACACGCTGGCCATCAACGCGGTTGATTACCCCAACTTTTGGGGCGGCTGTTCGTGTAATGAAGTTTGATATAGGAATCAGACCAACATTGGTTTGAATTTTGATTTGATCAAGATGTTCAATATTCCTATTGCTTCGTGGCAGACGTACGACGAGATCAATTTCTTCATCACTGTCGTCGGGGCGATAACTCCCCAGCTTCATCCCGTTGGTGATCATTCTGATGTAGCTACCGATCAGGGCAATGTCGGCGCCGAATTTTGCCGCTTGGGCACGGTCAACATCAATGCGCCATTCAATGCCGGGCACTGGTAGGCCATCTTCTATGTCGACAAACCCATTTGCTTCTCTTAAATGATTGGCGACTTTGGTTGCCCAAGGGTAAACGAGGCTGGGTTCAATGGATGCAATCTCTATTTGGATCGGTTTACCGGATGATGGGCCTTTTTCTTCTTTTCTGGGTTCGACCGAAATGCCACCCAAGACAGCTGTTCTGGCACGAATATCAGCAAGTATTTCATCGGCAGGACGTCTATTGAACCAATCTGTAAATTCCAACTGAATGTTGCCAATCACGTCTTCCGGTTGATTACTGCTTGTTGTACTGTCTGCATTAGTGCTGACATAAATACTGTGCAGTTCATGTTTTTCGTTTTGAAGATCTAAAACAATCTGTTCTACCTGGCCTACAAGGTGGTCACGCTCATCAATGGACATATTGCCTTGTGCACGAACTTGCAGAACAGCATTGTCGGGTTCAATGTCCGGGAAGAATTCGACACCTTTACCAAAATTGCTGTAGAGCATTATGACACCGATGAGAGAGGCAAAAGTCAGGGTTGCTATGACACCTGGAATTTTCAGAACCAAATGCATCAGCTTGATATAAAGGCCTGTAAAACCTGTAACTACATTTAAATTACCAGATTCAGATGCGGCCAGGTTTTCCATGGACTTCTTATCTGCCGCACCGCCGGCTTTACCAATCAATCCTCCAATTGTCGGAACCACAATCAAAGCCATGACCAACGAAGCACTGAGTGTTGCGATTAGGGTAATGGGCATGAATTTCATAAATTCACCCATAATTCCTGGCCAAAAGATGAGGGGGGCAAAGGCGGCGAGTGTAGTTGCCGTCGAGGCAATAATCGGCCACGCCATACGAAGACTTGCTTGTTTGTAAGCTTCTCTTCTGTGCAGGCCCTCGCTCATTTTTCGGTCTGCAAATTCGGTGACAACAATCGCACCATCCACGAGCATACCGACCGACAGAATCAGGCTAAAGAGAACAACGACGTTCACAGTCAGTCCTGCGGCATGTAGGATCATAATGGAAGCTAAAAAAGAACCCGGTATTGCAATACCTACAAGGATGGAAGACCTGAATCCCAAGGCCGCAACAACGACAATCATCACCAGAATGATGGCTGACAGAACGTTGTTTTGTAAATCCTGTAACATGGTGCGGATACCAGTTGATTGGTCCTGGCTATAAGACACGTCAATCCCATTAGGCCACAGAGCCTGTTGTTGGCTGACGACTGCGCGTACTTGCTCAATTGTCTCAATAATGTTTGTTCCCGTCCGCTTTGATATTTCCATGGTCAAAGCAGGTTTGTTATTGACGCGAGCATATTCCGTTGTGTCTTTGAATGTTTTGCGCAGAATACCGATGTCTTTAACGCGGACAACAGCATCGCCATTGACCTTAACGGGCATGTTTAAGATATCTGTCGTATCTTCGAATAAGCCAGGAACCTGAATCGAAAAACGTCCTTGGCCTGTGTCCAGTGATCCGGCTGCAACCACAAGGTTCGACTTACCAACTGCTGTGATAATATCATTGGCATCAAGGTTGTAGCTTTCAAGGATCAGAGGATCGACGACAATCTCGATCAACTCATCCCTGTCACCAACCAATTTCGCCTCCAGCACGTTTGGAATAGCTTCCAGCTTGTTCTGTAGATTCTTGGCAATGGCAAGCAAAGCTCTTTCTGGGATGTCACCAGACAGGTTTACGACAAGAATAGGGAACAGGCTGAGATTAACCTCGTGCACTGTTGGTTCATCGGCATCATCAGGCAATTCCGCCTTGGCAATATCAACCTTTTCTCTGACATCCGTCAACGCGAGGTCGATATCAGAACCAGCCTCGAACTCCATAACGACGTTGCCACCGCCAAGAAATGAGCTGGAACTCATTTCTTTCACACCTTCAATGCTGCGAAGCTCTTTTTCCATTGGTTTCAGCAGCAGGCGTTCAGCATCAACCGGGGAAATTCCTTCGTGATGCATGCTGACGTAGATGATAGGAATGGTGATATCGGGATTATCTTCTTTGGGGATCGCGACGTAAGATACAGCCCCGGCGATAAGAATAAGGATAAGCCCAAGTATTACAGTACGCGAACGTCCTAGGGCACCTGAAATGATATTTGTCATGACTGAGGTGCTCCAGCTACAGTCTCTTGTGTCTGTTCAGAGGGGACGCTTGGATTCAATTCTTTCAGAGTGTCAGAATCGATCGCTTTCACTTTTTGACCATCCTTGATAAGCTCTTGCCCGATAACAACAAATGTTACCTCTTTCTGAAGTCCACCAAGCCATAAACCATCAGTGGTGTTTTCAAGAATGCTGGCTTCCCTAAAAACGATCTTGTTGCCTTTACCCAAGGTTTTCACACCTATAGCGCCGTTGGCATTAATCGTGAGAATGCCCGGGGATACTTTATGTGCTTGCATATCGTTAAGTGTAAGTACCGTTTCAGCTGTGATGCCATCGGCAATTTTTAGATCCGGGTTAGGGACTGCTACCTCAATACGGAAGGTCCGGGTGATCGCATCTGCCATTGAGGCAATATATTTAACCTTTCCTTCGACGATTTGACCTGTAATCAGGCGTACTTTGGCATTGTGCCCGACAGATATGAAGGGAACGAGCCTTTCGCTGACGTCTGAAACAATCAGTATTGTCGATAGATCAACAATTGTGCCAATCTTGTCGCCAACATCGACGTATTCACCAATCTCGACAGCACGGCTATTCAAAACGCCTGTAAAAGGAGCTGGTATCAATGTGTTTGATAAGGCGACCTGCGCACGTCTTAACTCTGCTTGTGCTGATTCAAGAGCAGCTTTGCTCGCTGCAAGTTTGGTTTCGGCTTTAAAGCCTTTTTGAGAAAGGCGTTTTGCCGCTTTGTATTCAATAGCACGCTGCTCTTTCAGAGCTTTATACTCTTCAACCTTGGCAGAGCGCTCATTGACGTCAAGCTTGGCAATCAGTTTACCTGATTCAATTGTGTCACCTTTGTTGATTGCCAAATCAATAATCTTGCCACTGGCTTCGCTTCTGATTTCGACAGTACGTAGTGCTTCCGTTCTTCCACGTACCGTTAGGTAGCGTGTATAGGGAACCGCGGTTTGGGTTTGAACGCGCACAGACGGAATTTTGGCTTCTCGGGAAAGATTTACGGGGGGCTTCTTTATTTCCGGTTGTCCGGCCTCACCTGCTTCTGAATCGTCTGATAGTTGTCCAGACATAACCCAGCCAGCAGTTCCGATGGCGAGTACGAATGCGAGTAAATAGGAAACTTTCATGATGTGTGCCTGTTAGTATCTATCTGCTTGAGATTTGTATCTATAGAGGACGGTATTTCGTGTTGAGATCGAAGTTCTGCAATAAAACGTTCTTTGTTTTCTTCTAAATAGATCAGGGAGTTTTGGTAAACTGTTAGCCCCAAGCCGTGGCAAAGTCGACGTCCAGTGGGCAATGAAGCAGGATCACACTGTGTCATGCGATTGATGGTTTCTTGGTAAAACGAAATTCTTTGATCCAGTAGCTTTATGACCTGTAGCAAAGGCAAGAGTTCTGCAAAATAAAGAATAAAGAAAAAATCGGATGTAAATCTGTCTGGTGTCGGGGGCGCCAAAAGGCTTGTGATAAGTGTGTCTTCACCATTTTGAGTTAGCTTATACACCTTTTTGTCAGGTCTTTTCTCTTGTGCCATTTGGGTACATTCGACGAGACCTTCTGAAGAAAGTCTTCCCAGGGCGGGGTAGATAGACCCAAAACTAGCGTCTTGAAAGTGGCTAAAAGCACCTTCCTTGAAAGCTTTTTTGATTTCATATCCACTTGCTTCCCCTTGATATAAGACCGCAAGGCACAGTGTTCTGACATCCATAGTGAATAATTACCTGAGTTTTTTTCTTTGAAGGTCAAAAAGACTCGATCTTTTATCCTTCAAATGAGTCGTAGATTTATGTAGGTCAGATATACTTCAATTCAATATATATCAAGTCGATATATATTATTTATTTTTGAAAAAGATGAATTGTGAAATGAAAACGCTGTAAAATTAGTGCTTTAAGGGTTATTTGGGTAGGATTTATCTAAAATGCCCGAAATTGTAATTAAATTTCAGATAGCGTATTATTGGGGAAAGGAGTTCATATATGGACTATTCTATACCTCTGTCGGGGCTACAATATCAGGCACAGCGTCTTTCTGTGTCAGCAAACAATATTGTCAACGCGGGATCACTTGATTCTTCACGCCTGCCAGAGCGTGTTCCTTTTGCACCAAGTAGATTGGATGCCGTGAGCCGTGAGCCAGGGGTTTCTGGAAGCTTACAACAGCTTGGTCCCAACGCTCCTTTGTCCGAACCTGGGCAGAGTGCGGGTTTTGCAGAAGTTTTTTCTGCAACAGGCGTTAATGTGGAGAAGGAATTGGTTAATCAAAAGCTGGCATCCATTGCTTACAAGGCAAATGCAGCGGTGGTTCAAACCTTCTCAGAATTAGACGAAACTCTTCTTGATAGTATCAAGGATTAAAATCGCGCCAAAGCCTTTTAAAACGCCATATGCGACTATTAACCATAAAAAGTTAAGTCATTGTAACCTGTTAAGTAGTTCTATGTTTTCTTGTTGTGGTTTTGATCGAATTTTATTTATAATTTAGTAAGATTTGTTCGGCATCCTTTGTATCTGTTGCCAGTTAAATGCGAAGCAAACACGGAAACTTTTACCCCTGTTCCGTTTGATGATCGAGTGCTCGGAAATCTCATGTCTCTTAAAAAATCCATGTCTCAGAATATGCATAATACAAAAGATAAAAATGCCACTAACACAGATATAACCGATGACAAACGTCGTTTTCAGCGGGTGTCAGTGCTTTGGTCGGGTGAATATGCAGATGATCAAGGGGCAGATCAGCAATGTGTTATTTTTGACATTTCTGTAAATGGTGTCCGGGCAAAATTTGACGAGACTCTTGAAATTGGAACGCAATTCGTTTTGAAGATTGCTGGTGGCGTTCAATTACTGACAGAGGTTGTTTGGTCAAAAGGCAAAACTGTCGGACTTCGTTTTAGTGATAATCCGGATAAGTTGGCTAGTATTATGGCGGGTGTTTTGCCGGCAAAATGTTTGGAGTATCCATAGGGGTCGTGCTGTTGATATTTCAATTGAATATATAATTTAATCAAGGTGCTTTTATTTCTAAGCGCCTTTTTTATGAATGCTTTTAGTGCATTCTAAATTTTAAGGTTGGGAGCATCGTTCGTTAGTTGTGGCTGGGTCATGAAGCTACGGAATGATTTTTTGACGCTTAGGCTTTGTGCTTTTTTTTAAGCGAATCTTCAATTGTCCGCGTCTTTGAGTTGTTTAGGATGGATAGACATGTGCTTTATGCTATTACTTCTCTAGAAAAGGTGCGAAATTTTATTGCTTTTTTTTGTGTCGTAGTGTTTGATAATATTGCTTCAATGTTGTTGAAGTGAGGAGGAAAATAATTTTATCTAATTGAATTTAAATATATAATTCTGCAATGTTCATGTATAATTCTTATCTTTCATAAGGCGTGGATTTTGTATACAATTTTATTGTGCTGACTAACTGTAAATTGACTATGCAACTCCAGATGGATAGCTTAAAACCATCCTTATTTGATTAGGTAACAATAACAGTAATTAATAAAAAGAGGCGCATCCTGCGCTTATTTGCGACATTTGGGAGGATATCGTGATTAAAAGAGGACTTTTGGCTACAGCGGCTCTCGCTAGTATGCTTACAATGGGTGCTGTAACAGCAGAAGCAAAAACGTTTGTTTATTGCTCTGAAGGTAGCCCGGAAGGTTTCACACCTGCTCTATACACATCAGGTACTTCATTTGATGCCAGCTCTCGTAACATCTACAACCGTCTTGTAGAGTTCGAAAGAGGCTCAACCATCATGCAACCAGGTCTGGCTGAGTCCTGGGAAGTTTCAGAAGATGGTCTTTCTTACACCTTTAAACTTCGTCCTGGTGTAAAGTTCCACACAACGAAATTTTTCACACCGTCACGTGAACTGAATGCTGATGATGTACTCTTCAGCTTTAATCGTCAGTGGAAAGCGGATCATCCGTATCATAAAGTATCCGGCGGTACCTATGAGTATTTCTCTGGTTACGTTAGCTTCCCGGACATTCTGCAAACTATCGAGAAAGTTGACGATCTAACTGTCAAGTTCACTCTGCAAAAGCCGGATGCTGCTTTCATTTCGAAAATCGCAATTGATTTTGCTTCTATTCATTCTGCTGAATACGCTCAGCAAATGATGGATGCAGGTTCACCTGAGAAATTTGACCAAGAGCCAATCGGTACAGGTCCTTTCCAGTTCGTATCTTATCAGAAAGATGCTTTCATTCGCTATCAGGCTAATGAAGATTATTGGTCTGGCCGTACTCCGTTAGACAAACTTGTATTCGCGATTACACCTGACGCGCAGGTTGCGTACCAGAAACTAGCTGCTGGCGAATGCCACCTTGTTCCTTATCCAAATCAGGCTGATCTTGCTGCAATCGAAGCAAACAAAGATCTGACTGTGGATAGCCAGGAAGGTATGAACGTTGGTTATCTTGCGTTCAACACCGAGAAAAAACCATTTGATGACAAACGTGTTCGTCAGGCTCTTAACTATGCCATGAACAAAGAGTCTATCATCAAAGCTGTTTTCCAAGGCGCTGGTAATGCGGCTAAAAACCCGCTTCCACCAACCCTTTGGGGCTACAATGAAGAGATTCAGGATTACCCTTATGATCCTGCAAAAGCGAAAGCTCTCTTGGCTGAAGCTGGTGTAACAGATTTGAGCACAAACATCTGGGCTATGCCTGTGAAACGTCCATACAACCCGAATGCGCGTCGTATGGCTGAACTTATTCAGGCTGACTGGGCAAATGTTGGTGTAAATGCCGAGATCGTTTCCATGGAATGGGGTGAGTATCTTTCCCGTTCACAAAAAGGCGATCATGATACAGTACTTCTAGGTTGGACTGCGGATTATCCAGATCCAGATAACTTCCTGTCACTTCTTAACTGTGCATCTGCTAAATCCGGTGGTAACCGTGCGCGCTGGTGTCACAAAGAATTTGACGATCTTTTCCAGGAAGCTGTGAAAGTATCTGACCCAGAAAAACGTACTCAACTATATGAGCAGGCTCAGGCTGTCTTCAAAGAAGAAGCTCCTTGGGTAACTGTTGCTCACTCTGTTGTTCACAAAGCTATGAGCAACAAAGTTGTTGATTTCCGTATTGATCCACTTGGTGGTCATGTATTCTACGGTGTTGATTTAGAAGAATAAGAGAAAAATCTTATAACTAAATATGAAACGGGGGGGGTGTAAACCTTCCCCGATTTTCTTATAAGCGAAGTCAGGATCGCGATGTTACGCTTTATTTTAACGAAGTTGGGTGTTCTTATCCCAACATTTCTTGGTGTTACTCTGATTGCATTCAGTTTCATCAGGATGTTACCAGGTGACCCAATCGAGCTTCTTGCCGGCGAACGCGGTGTTTCTGCGGAACGACATGCAAAGCTTATGGCAGATCTCGGATTTGATCGCCCGATTTGGGAACAGTATTTTTCATTCCTCTGGGGAATTTTACATGGAGACCTTGGTGTTTCTTTTACAAGTAGGCAACCTGTTCTCGAAGAGTTCCTAACGCGGTTCCCCGCGACGGTAGAGCTCGCAGGTTGCGCCATTATTTTTGCTGCTTTGATCGGCTTACCAGCAGGTATAATCGCTGCTGTAAAACGTGGATCAGCTTTTGATCATACACTGATGGGGATTTCCCTTGCCGGGTATTCCATGCCGATCTTCTGGTGGGGACTTCTGTTGATTATCTTGTTCTCCAGTCCGGATATGCTTGGATTAACACCGGTTTCTGGGCGTCTATCAGCATTGTTCTGGATTGATCAAGATACAGGATTTATGTTGATTGATGCCTTTGTTAGTGATGAAAAGGGCGCTTTCAAGTCAGCAGTCTCGCACCTTATCTTGCCGACTATTGTCTTGGGGACGATCCCTATGGCAATCATTGCACGTCAGACACGTTCTGCTATGTTGGAAGTTCTCGGTGAAGATTACGTACGTACAGCAAGGGCAAAAGGACTAAAGCCTTTACGAGTGATTGGTATTCATGCGCTAAGAAATGCCTTGATCACAGTTATTACTGTGATCGGTCTTCAAGTAGGTGTTCTTTTAGCTGGCGCCATTCTGACGGAAACAATTTTCTCTTGGCCTGGAATTGGTAAATGGATGATTGATTCTATCTCTCGCCGCGATTATTTCGCGGTACAGGGTGGTATTGTCCTGATTGCGTCAATTGTCATGATCGTGAACCTCTTGGTTGATTTCATGTATGGTTTGATCAATCCAAGAATTTTGCATCGGAGGTAATCATGAGCCAAGTTCAAAATACGGCTGGTCAGATTGAAGCCGAAAAACAAATAAGCCCTCTTAAACAACAGTTTAAAGAATTCTGGTTTTATTTCTCAGAAAATAAAGGCGCTGTTGCCGGGCTTTTCTTCTTCTTGTTCGTTGTGTTTGTTGCGATTTTTGCTGATATAATCGCTCCTCATTCACCTAATCAACAGTATCGTGAATTCATTCAGTTGCCTCCATTTTGGCAAGATGGTGGTCAATTTCAGTTTTTTTTAGGAACTGACCCTGTTGGACGGGATGTGTTGTCTCGTATCATGCATGGTTCACGTTACTCATTGTTTGCAGGCTGTATTGTTATTGTCATCAGCTTGACCGCGGGTGTTTTATTAGGACTATCTGCGGGGTTCTTCCGAGGATTTTATGAAGTCGTTGTTATGCGGGTAATGGATGTGATCCTTTCCATCCCGAGCCTGTTAATGGCGTTGGTTCTTGTTGCTATGCTTGGGCCAAGTTTGCAAAATGCTATGATAGCTATTTCAATTACTTACCTTCCTCATTACGTTCGTTTAGCTCGTGCTTCCACTGTTGCAGAAGCTGCGCGAGATTATGTGATGGCAAGTAAAGTTGCGGGTGCTGGCAAAATGAGATTGATGCTAGTTGCAATTTTGCCAAACTGTATGGCTCCGTTGATTGTTCAGGCCTCGTTGAGTTTTTCTACAGCTATTTTGGATACGGCTGCTCTGGGGTTTTTGGGGCAAGGAGCTCAAGCACCAACCGCCGAATGGGGAACAATGTTAGCTGATGCAAGAGAATTTATCTTGAGTGCGTGGTGGATTGTTACATTTCCTGGCCTAGCTATTTTGCTGACTGTTTTGGCTATCAACCTGATGGGTGATGGTCTGCGTGATGCCCTTGATCCTAAGATGAAGAGGTCTTGATCCCATGAGTTTATTGGATATTAAAAATCTCTCTGTCGAGTTCCAGACAGCGCATGGATTATTTCGCGCGGTTGATGGTGTTGATCTTGAAATTGATCAAGGAGAAATGGTTGCGATTGTAGGTGAATCCGGATCAGGTAAATCCGTTTCTATGTTGGCCTTGATGGGGTTGCTTCCCTGGACGGCAAACATCACCGCAGATTGCATGCTTTTTGATGGAATTGATTTGTTGTCAATTTCTAAGAAAGAGCGCCGTCAAATCATTGGTAAAGATATATCCATGATTTTTCAGGAGCCAATGACCAGCTTGAACCCATGCTTTACCGTCGGTTATCAGATCATGGAAGTGATCAAAGAGCACTTGGGCGGTACCAAGAAAGAGTTGGAAAAAAGAGCAATTGAGCTTTTGGGCTTGGTTGGTATTCCTGCACCGGAAACCAGATTGCGCGCTTTTCCCCATCAGATGTCTGGTGGTATGAACCAGCGTGTGATGATCGCGATGATGATTGCCTGTAACCCACGCTTGTTGATCGCGGATGAACCGACAACAGCTTTGGATGTAACAATTCAGGCTCAAATTCTTGAGCTTCTGGGTGAGTTGCAAAAAGAAAAAGGCATGGCTTTGGTTCTTATCACCCATGACATGGGTGTTGTTGCCGAGACTGCCGAAGTTGTGAATGTTCAATATGCTGGTCAACAGGTTGAGCGTCAGGATGTTGTTGGTCTCTTTGATAAGCCACAGCATCCTTATACCTACGCCTTGCTGAATGCTTTACCCGAACGTGCGACAAGTAAGCGTTTACCGTCAATTCCTGGGGTAGTTCCCGGGCTACTAGATAGACCAACAGGATGTCTTTTTAATCCACGTTGTCAGTTTGCAACGGACAAGTGCAGAAAAGAAGCACCGGATCACTCGAGTAAGGTTTTGTGCCATTATCCATTGGTTGATGGTAAGCCAACAAACAACCATCCCGGTGTTTCTGCTTCGGATGTCTCTGTTTCAGGGGGAACTGCATAATGGGTTCTGAAACTGTATTAAAAGCCGATAACCTCAAGCGTTATTACGAAGTTAAAGGTGGTATGTTCTCCAAGGGTGGTACTGTTAAGGCACTTGATGGGGCAACTTTTCAGCTGGAAGCTGGTAAAACGTTGGCCGTCGTTGGTGAGTCAGGCTGTGGTAAGTCAACACTGGCACGTTTGGTTACCCTGATTGAAAAACCAACACAGGGTGAACTGCTTCTTGGCGGGATGGATATTGCATCTGCCCACAGCAAAGAAGATATGATTACGCTGCGCCAGATGGTTCAGATTGTTTTTCAGGATCCCTATGGTTCTTTGAATCCGCGCCAGAAAATCAGCGATATTCTGGCCGAGCCTTTGAAAATTAACACAAAGATGTCAGCTTCTGAAAGACGCGAAGAAGTACTTTCTATGATGTCACGTGTTGGTCTTCGTCCAGAACAGGCTGATCGTTACCCGCATATGTTCTCTGGCGGTCAGCGTCAGCGTATTGCTGTTGCTCGTGCCCTGATGTTGCGTCCGAAAATCGTTATCCTGGATGAGCCTGTTTCTGCGTTGGATGTTTCCATTCAGGCACAGGTGCTGAACTTGTTGACTGATCTTCAGGAAGAAATGGATCTTGCTTATCTGTTCATTTCCCATGATCTGTCAGTTGTTAAACACATCGCAGATGATGTTTTGGTGATGTATCTTGGGCAGCCTGTAGAACATGGAACTCGGGACGAAATCTTCAGTAATCCGCAGCATCCTTATACACGCGCGTTGCTGTCAGCAACACCTGTTGCTGATCCGAACAGAAAGAAAGACCGTATCAAGTTGGTCGGGGAGCTTCCGTCTCCATTAAACCCACCATCTGGCTGCTCTTTCCATCCGCGTTGCCCGCTTGCGAATGATCGTTGTAAGGCTGAGCGTCCAGTACTGGCATCAACCAGCAGTGCTCTTGTATCTTGCCACGCTGTGGAAGAGGGGCGAAGCTAGCGTCGCTTAAGCTTTCGTGTAATTGAAAATGCGCTCAACTTTGTTGGGCGCATTTTTTTATGCAGAGCTCTTCTTTATTGTATTTAAAATGACATAATTCTCTTTTTGGTTGAAAGTTATTTATGTAATTTCGTTTAAATGGTGTTCTGTTTATGGTACTTACTTAGCCGTTGAGTTTGGTTGGGGGGAAGTATGTTTGCAGAAGATAGCTGCTGTTCGACAGAATCATTATGGGCGCGCGCCGAAGAAGTTGTTCGGGAAGATTATCTGGAGTTGAATATGCTCATGCAAAAGCTTGGGAGCTCAAAACCGATTCTGACATGGGACCCATGCCCAGAAAATCTTCCGGGGGAACAGCTGGAAGATTTCTTCTTTTGGTGGAACAAGGCACGGGGAAAAGGTTTTGCAGCTTCACCCGATGCTGTCGATCCCCTGAAGTTGCGTTCAATATTGGGGTATCTGGCCGTTTTGGACGTGATAGATGATGGCGAGGATTTTAGATATCGCCTGTATGGATCTGCCATCATGAATGAACCAGGCAAAGATCTTACCGGACTACTGCTTTCTGATATCTGGACACCTCTCAGAACCTTTTTTGCGGTGACCTATCGCGCGGTTGTTCAGCGAAAAGAGCCCCTTTATACGCAACATGTGCCGCATCATTCATTAAAAATGCAAACTTGGGATCGTCTGATATTACCCTTAAGTGATCACGATAAAGTTGAACGTCTGATTGTCGCAATCGTACCTAATTATTCTGATGATGTTTCTACGGCAGGTGATCAGTAAGTCTTTCAATCGCAAGCATTGGTGTCCGCTTAATTTTGCTCTATTCAGGAAAAAAGAGGCTGTAAGCATTAAATTTTTTGGGCTTTTTCTATACTGATTTATGAAACGATTTACTGTGGTGGTGTTTCATATTTTTTGAACTTACGCCCCGCAATTTCCAGAAGCTCTCTGATAACCCAGCTTTGCTTTCTGTCTTCTTTGAAGTAAGCAGAATATTTGTAGGATATAGTAGGTTCAAAGGGTCTGATATTTACACCTGTAGCTGCCCAGATCGGAGCCGAGAAGGGTTCCAGAACGCCGCTGCACAGGCCTTTGTTAACAAGTGAGTAGGCATTGGCAGAATGCTGGGTGCTGAACTGTGTAACAGGGTTTATCCGTTTGTAGAGGTCGGTATGCTGATGAAAGGCCAGAACATCGTCACTGTCCAGTGCTATGAGCTTCTCACCGATTAAATCCTCTTCATGAATAACCTTCTTCTCACATAAGGGATGTTGAGGAGGAAGCGCGCAGATATAGTCAACTTTGGCCAGAATGACCTGTTCAACACCAGGTTGCTCCCCCATCTGATTACCAAAAGCAATGTCGAGATCTTCATCCATAAGCATATTGAAATAGCTTTTAACATCCGTCGTGTTAAGGGTGACGTTTATATCGGGATGATTTGCTGTGAACTCTTCGATGATCTCGGGCACAACGCTGATAGAGATAGCGCCAAGTGAGATAATTCGTATTTCTTGTTGTCTATCCCGTGAAATGTCTTCTGCCGCAGTTTTAAGTTTTGAGAAGGCGTCAAAGACTTCATCAAGTTTACGATAAAAAGCCATTCCTTCGGGGGTTGGCACAACACGGCCCTTGCGGCGATGCAGAAGATTTAATTGGAGCGAATATTCCAAATCAGCTAGGAGCCTGCTGATTGTTGGCTGTGTTGTCTTTAGGCTTTTTGCCGCGGAAGAAATGGTGCCGTTCAAAATTGTTGCCCGGAAAGCTTCTAGTTGTCGCATGCGCATGAGTAAATATCCATTATGCTTTTTTTGTATATCTATATACATCATTATGCATTGATTCAATTCCTGGATCATGGCCTTCTTATTCATCTGCACAGGCAAGTTACGAGATGACATCATGTGTCGACGTTGATGACCCAGTAATTTGTTTGTGCGCACAAGTCATATTGCCCCGGGAAAGAGATGTTGGTCTCAACATAATTGTCGGGAAGAGAAATAGATGTATTTTTTATTTGCGGCTTATTTTTGAATTATTCGAAGAAGCCGTTTAAGGGAGTTGCCTGTGGCTGCATATTACTCGGCAAAAGAAATGTTAACCAAATTGGTTTCGTTCGATACTGTGTCTCGAAACAGTAATATTCCTCTCATAGAATTTGTCGAAGAGTATTTAAGCTCTCACGGTATTACATCGAAGCGTGTTCCAAATAATGATGGCTCCAAAACCAATCTATGGGCGACGATTGGCCCCCAAACAGATGGCGGCGTGATTTTATCCGGGCATACAGATGTTGTGCCTGTCGAAGGGCAACCTTGGGATACCGATCCTTTTGATGTTGTTGAAAAAGATGGTCTTCTCTATGGGCGTGGGACCGCTGATATGAAGGCTTTCTCGGCAATTGCTCTGTCGCTGGTGCCTGATATGATCAAGGCTAAAATGAACCGTCCGATACATCTTGCTCTTTCATATGACGAGGAGGTCGGATGTCTTGGCGCGCCGTCAATGATCGAAGATATAGCGCGAAAGGTAAAGGCGGAAGCTGTAATCGTCGGTGAACCCACAATGATGAAGGTGGTATCGGGGCATAAAGGTGCTTTGGGTTTGATAACTCGGGTTCGGGGATTTGAAGTTCATTCCAGCCTTGTTCATACTGGTGTTTCTGCTGTGCTGGTTGCTGCAAAGCTCGTTGTCTGGCACGAGAAACAAATGTTGGAAAACAAGGCGCGGACAGAAAACCTACCCGAGAATATCTTGTTTGATCCTGCTTACACCACTTTGCACTGTGGTGTAATCGAAGGGGGTACAGCCAGTAATATAACGGCAAAAGATTGTACCTTTACAACGGATATTCGTACTTTGCCACAGGAAGATGCAATGGTTTATCTGGATGCTTATCGTACCTATGCCGAAGAACTGGAAGCAGAGATGAAGCGTGTTGCTCCATCTGCGCGAATTGAAGTTGAAGTAACAGGGAATGTGCCTGGGTGTCGCCGCGAAGCTGATGGATCAGCCGAGAGACTGGTTCGGCAGATAACAGGTGATAATGCTGAACACGTTGTTTCTTACGGAACTGAAGCCGGACAGTTCCAGGATGGTGGGTATTCGACAATTGTCTGTGGCCCAGGGGATATTGCACAGGCGCACGCCGCCAATGAATATCTATCCGTTGAACAGTTAAATGCCGGGGTTGATTTTCAACGACGTTTGATTGAACGTCTAGCAAGTTAAAATTTTGAATCTAAATAGAATAAAATAAATACGTACAGTAGAGATACCCAATTAAGGAATAACAATGCCGATTATAAACAGGTTTGCAGAGCTTCATGATGAAATCACAGGGTGGCGTCGTGAGATCCACTCTAACCCTGAACTTCTGTTTGATGTTGAAGAGACTGCAAGTTTTGTAACTGAAAAACTCAAAGAATTTGGACTGGATGAAGTTGTTACTGGCATTGGCCGTACCGGCGTTGTGGGTATCATCAAGGGAAATCAAACCGGATCTGGTAAGGTTATTGGCTTGCGGGCCGACATGGATGCTTTGCCAATCCATGAAGAAACAGGCGTTGAGTATGCGTCCAAAGTAGATGGCAAAATGCATGCCTGTGGTCATGACGGACACACGGCGATGTTGCTGGGGGCTGCTAAATATCTTTCCGAGACCAGGAATTTTGACGGATCTGTTGCGGTTATCTTTCAGCCTGCCGAAGAAGGTGGCGGTGGTGGTCGTGAAATGGTCGATGATGGCATGATGGACCGTTTTGATATTCAGGAAGTGTATGGCCTACATAACTGGCCGGGCGTTCCTGTTGGAAGCTTTGGAACTCGTCCGGGTGCGCTGATGGCAGCGACAGATATCTTTACTATTGATATTCAAGCTTCTGGTGGACATGCGGCGAAACCTCATGAAACCATCGATCCAATTGTTATTGCCAGCCACATTATTCTGGCTTTGCAGTCGATTGCTTCGCGTAATGTTGATCCGATTGAATCCGTGGTTGTTTCCGTAACAACCTGTAATGCTGGAACGGCCTTTAACGTCATTCCGGATACGGCAAGCCTGAACGGTACTGTCCGTACATTGAGCGAGTCTGTTCGTGATTTGACAGAAAAACGAATTCAGGAAGTTGTTGAGTACACAGCAAAGGCACATGGTGCGACCGCTGTTCTGGACTATAAACGCAATTATCCTGTTGTGATGAACCACGAAAAGGAAACTGCTTTCGCTGTGGATATTGCATCAGGCATTTCAGGTGAAGATAAAGTTGATACGGACGCTAATCCGACCATGGGCGGTGAAGATTTTGCTTTTATGCTCAATGCGCGTCCGGGATCCTTTATTTTCTTGGGAAATGGAGATACAGCCCCAGTCCATCATCCCAAATACAACTTTAACGACGAAATAATTCCCATTGGATGTTCTTATTGGGCTAAACTTGTCGAAACAGCGATGCCAATAAATCGTTAATAAAATATAGAAAAATAAAAAGTTTAAAAAAGTAGTGTAATTAAAACAGGTAAAGTTAGTGATACAGGGAGTATAAGAATGAAGATTAAAATAATGCTCGCAGCAAGTGCATGCGCACTTGCCCTTAGTGCGGGGACCGTAAATGCCGAAACCTTCAAATGGTCTTTCCAAGGCGATGTTCAGTCGCTTGATCCTCATGGATTGAACGAGACCTTTACCCTTGGTTACCTAGGTAATGTTTATGAAGGTTTGACCCACTATAATCGGAATATGGAAATTGAACCTGGTTTGGCTGTTAGCTGGGAAAACACAGATCCCACAACTTGGATCTTCAAGCTTCGAGAGGGTGTTAAGTTCCACGATGGTGGTGACTTTAATGCTGATGACGTTATCTTCTCTTGGAAGCGTACGTTAACTCCGGGTTCTGACATGAAGGGCTACGGTGCGCGTATCAAAGACATCAAGAAGATCGATGACTTTACAATTGAAGTTAAAACTCCAGCTCCAAACCCGATTTTACCTCGCGAGCTCAGTGCTTACTATATGATGGATAAAGAGTGGTCCGAGAAGCATGGTGCAACTGAAGCGACCAGCCCGAAAGCTGCTGATTCAACTGCAACTTATTCTGCTCAAAACGCGAATGGTACCGGACCTTTTATTCTTGTTGAGCGTCAGCCTGATGTTCGTTCTACTTTCAAGCGCTTTGACGGTTACTGGAAAGAGATTCCAACAAACGTTACTGAAGTTAACTTTACTCCAATTTCACAGGGGGCAACTCAAGTTGCTGCGCTGCTCTCTGGTGAGTTGGATTTAGTTTATCCTGTACCAGTTCAGGATTGGAAACGTTTGGAAGATGCGGAAGGTGTTCGTCCTCTGACAGGTCCAGAAGCGCGTACTATTTTCCTAGGGATGGATCAATGGCGTGATGAGTTGCTCTATTCCAATATCAAGGGCAAAAACCCGCTAAAGGACAAGCGTGTTCGTGCTGCGTTGGCCCATGCTATTGACTTGAATGCAATTGACAAAAAGATTATGCGTGATGCGGCTATTCCGGCTGGTTTGTTGATTGCGCCACAAATTAACGGTTTTAATGCTGACCTCAATACGCCGTTTTCATATGATCCTGAAAAATCCAAACAGCTTTTGAGTGAGGCAGGTTATCCAGATGGTTTTGAACTTGGTATGGATTGCCCGAACGATCGCTATGTAAATGATGAAAAAATCTGTCAGGCTGTTGTTGGTCTTCTTGCACGCGTTGGCATCAAGGTTGATCTGAATGCTCAACCAAAGTCCAAGTACTTTGCTAAAGTGAGTCCTCAGAATGGTAATGACACTTCTTTTTACCTCCTTGGTTGGACACCAAGCTCAATGGACGTTCACAACGTCCTCTTCAACTTGATGTCTTCTTACAATACCGAGAAGAATACAGGCCAGTTCAACTATGGTCATTATTCAAACCCACGTATCGACGAGATTGCGGGCATGGTTGAAAAAGAGACAGATCAAGCCAAGCGTCAGAAGATGGTTGACGAAGCTTTCTCTCTTTTGAAAGAAGATGTTGGTTATTTGCCACTTCACCAGCAGCCACTCACTTGGGGCGTTCGTGATGGTATTGAGCTTTCACAACGTGCGGATAACGTTCTCGATCTTCGCTATGTTGTGATCGGCAAATAACCCTAGGGGTTGATTGTATAAGGGGGCCTCGGTTTAAGAGGCCCCCGTTTTTACTGGTTCGATTATTCTGAACCAAGTTAAGCAGGGGACGTTATGTTCAAGTTTGTATCGATGCGACTTCTTCAGTCGATTGTCGTGATGTTGGTCGTTGGCTTGATTGCCTTCGCACTATTCCGCTTTGTCGGTGATCCCATTAATAATATGGTTGGTCAGGATACAACGCTCGAAGAGCGGGAAGCCTTGACTGAGTCATTGGGGTTGAATGACCCGTTCATTGTTCAGTATGGACGTTTTGTCTCAAACGCTGTTCAGGGCGATTTTGGTATGTCATATCGTCTGCGTCAGCCAGTGAGCGGACTGATTGCGGAACGTTTTCCTGCTACCTTGGAACTCTCACTGGTTTCTGCTGTTTTGGCCTTGGTGTTGGGAGTCCCCATGGGGATCTATACAGCATTGAAGCCTAAATCGTTATTTAGTCGAAGTTTTATGACGATATCCCTGATGGGGGTATCTTTGCCGACTTTTCTTATAGGTATTTTGTTAATTCTATTCTTTGGTGTGACCTTGCGGTGGCTGCCGACCTTTGGGCGTGGCGAAGTTGTCGAGCTGGGTTGGTGGAGCACAGGTTTCCTGACGGCCAGCGGTCTGAAGTCGATCATCCTGCCAGCCATTACACTAGCGGTTTTCCAGATGACTTTGATTGTGCGTTTGGTTCGTGCCGAAATGCTTGAGGTCTTGCGTACTGATTATATCAAGTTTGCTCACGCTCGTGGCCTAAGCCCGAGACTGATCAACTTCTCTATTGCCTTGCGTAATACCCTTGTACCCGTGATTACGATTATTGGTTTGCAAGTGGGGTCTATTATTGCCTTTGCGATTATTACCGAGAGCGTGTTCCAGTGGCCGGGCATGGGGCTGTTGTTTATTCAGGCTGTATCCGAAGTGGATATTCCGGTTATGGCGGCATACCTGTTATTGATTGCCTTTGTTTTTGTTGTGATCAACTTGATCGTCGACATTCTCTATTTTGTTGTTGATCCCCGTTTGCGAGTACAGAACTAATGAGTGATATTTCAAGCGAAGCACCATCATTTATCACGCGCTTCCGTGAAAGTGATCTCTGGTACAATTTCAAGAGATCACCGGGCGCAATGATTGCCGCCTTTCTGACTTTTGTGATTGTCTTTGGCGCTGTTTTTGCCAATTTTGTTGCCCCGCATAACCCTTTTGATCTCGCAACGGTTGACCTTTTCGACGGCTTGTTACCACCAGCATGGGAAGCTGATGGCAAAGCCACTTATCTTTTGGGGACGGATGATCAGGGGCGGGATGTTTTCTCGACCATTCTTTACGGCTCACGAATTTCCCTTATCGTGGGTTTTGCCTCGGTTGGTTTCGCGGCAGTTCTTGGGATCACGGTTGGGTTGATTTCTGGTTACGCGGGCGGGATGGTTGATTCATTCCTGATGCGTGTTGCCGATGTTCAACTGTCATTTCCTGCCATTTTGATTGCTCTTCTCATCGATGGTATTGCCCGTGGTATTATGCCACGTGATGTTCATGATGAACTCGCGGTTTATGTTTTGGTCGTCGCGATTGGCCTGAGCTTCTGGGTGCAGTATGCCCGTACCGTTCGTAGCTCTGTTATGGTTGAGCGCAACAAAGAATATGTTCAAGCAGGACAAGTTATCGGCTTACCAGACTGGATTATTCTTATTCGTCACATTCTGCCGAATGTTATGGGACCTGTTCTGGTTATTGCGACCATTCAGTTGGCGCTTGCGGTTATTACCGAGGCAACGCTTTCCTTCCTGGGTGTTGGTGTTCCGCCGACGTCTCCGTCTTTGGGAACGCTTATTCGTATCGGGAATGACTATCTTTTCTCTGGTGAATGGTGGATAACCATCTTCCCAGGCGTTGCCTTGGTGGTTCTCGTTCTTTCCGTTAACATTCTGGGTGACTGGCTTCGTGATGCCCTGAACCCTAAACTGCGCTGATAGGGAGTGATGTCATGAGTAAAGAATTACTGGATATCAAAGATCTCGTTGTTGAGTTCCCCTCTCGCCATGGTGATGTTACTGCGGCTAAGGATGTAAATCTGAGCGTTTCTGCAGGAGAAATTCTTGGTGTTGTCGGCGAGTCCGGCGCGGGTAAATCGACCATTGGTAATGCTGTGGTTGGGTTGTTGGAACGTCCCGGACGTGTTGGCGGCGGGGAAGTGTTCCTCGAAGGGGAACAGATCATTGGAAAATCCCAGGCGGAAATGCGGAAGATAAGGGGTAAAAGGGTTGGCATGATCTTTCAAGATCCATTGACGTCCCTGAACCCGCTTGAAACCATTGCATCTCAGTTGATGGGAACGATCCAGACACATCTGGATTTATCCGATGCCGAGGCACGTGAACGAGCAATCGACCTTTTGGATCAGGTCGGTATTCCGGATCCATCTGCGCGGGTTGATCACTATCCGCATCAGTTCTCTGGCGGTATGCGTCAACGTGTTGTTATTGCTTTGGCCCTGTGTGCTGAGCCGGATGTTATTCTGGCGGATGAACCAACAACCGCGCTTGATGTATCCATTCAGGCCCAGATCCTTGATTTGCTTAAAAAGCTGGTTCGGGAAAAAGGCGTTGGTATGATCATCATTACCCACGATATGGGGGTGATTGCCGAGGTCGCAGATCGTGTTGCTGTGATGTACCGTGGTGTGGTCGTGGAAACGGGGCCGACAGCTAAAATTCTTGGCAACCCGGATCATCCCTATTCCCGGAGTTTGATTTCTGCTGTTCCGCGTCCGGATGTACGGCTGCACCGCTTCCCTGTTGTGGAAAGTATTGAAGCTGCAGGTGAGTGTAAAGAGCTTGATCTGAACACTCACTGGCTGGGCAAAGCCCGTGACTTTGGCAAAAGCGATGGCCCTTTGCTCAAGGTCGATAATCTTGAGATGATCTTTAAGTCGGGCGGCATGTTTGGTGGCGGCAAAAGTGAAGTCCGTGCTGTTGATAACGTCAGCTTTGATATCCGCGATGGTGAATGCTTTGGAATTGTCGGGGAATCAGGATCAGGAAAATCGACGATCGCGCGTTTGGTGACGTCTATTTATAAGGTTGCTGGTGGATCAATCAATTTCGCGGGCACTGATCTGACCAAAATCAAAAAACGTCGTGAGCTTAATGTGCACCGTCGTCAGATGCAGATGATTTTCCAGGATCCTTTTTCATCCGTGAATTCGCGGATGAAGGTCCGGGATATTATTGCAGAGCCTATTCGTTTCCATAAGTTGACAAGTTCTGACACAGAAACCCGTCAGATTGTTGATGATCTTCTTGATCATGTTGGTCTAGGTGCCAAAGCGGCGGTTAAGTTCCCGCACGAATTCTCTGGTGGCCAACGTCAACGAATTTCCATCGCCCGTGCATTGGCAACGCGCCCGCGCTTCCTGATTTGTGACGAGCCGACATCCGCTTTGGATGTGTCTATTCAGGCCCAGATCCTCAATCTGCTAAAAGACTTACAGGAAGAACTCGGTCTGACCATGATGTTCATCAGCCACGATCTTCCGGTGATCCGCCAGATGTGTGATCGGGTTGGTGTCATGTCCAAAGGCAAGATGGTTGAGATTGCCGATACGGAAGAGTTGTTCAAAGCGCCGCAGCACGAATACAGCAAGCATCTGATCAGTCTGATGCCAAGTTATTCCGGCCTTATGGACCGTGATGCAGGACAAGCCGAAGCAAGTTAAAGCTTATTGACAAAAGATATAAAAAAAGGGCTTTGGATGTTTCCAAAGCCCTTTTTCTTTTTGGGAGCAGGTTAAGCCAAAACGAGGGGCTAAGCGTAAACTGCCTGAGAAACAGATCCGTGGATATGTGAAACAAGTTCCGGCTCCAATTTCAGGCGTGCAGAGAGCATACTCAAATATCCCTGTTCGGCGGGATCATCCACTTCGATTGCCATCAGGGACGCCACATAAAGCTCCACGGCCTGTTCCTTGTTCTGGGCCAGAGCAACCAGACTGTCGATATCCAGTGGTCTGCGCAGCTGATCCATAAGGAAGGCTTTTTCATCATTTGAGAGGCCAAGTTCATCGATCTTGGCAAAGATAGCATCCTGTTCCGCGCTATCAATCTGACCATCGGCTTTTGCCGCTGCAATCATGGCAGAGACCAGTGCGGCGCCAAAGCTGTTTGCTGTTTCTGTTTCAGCTTCTACAGCAAAGGCTGAATCCTTGGGGACGGGCGGTACAATAGCGGCCTGTTGTGGTGCCTGATGCGCTGTGTATTGTTGTGGGGGCGTATGTGTGCTGTGGCCCTGGGCATGACCTTGTGCATGTCCCTGTGTATGTCCAGGCACTTGTCCTTGGCCCATTCCTTGTTGAGGGGCAGCATTCTTGTTGCCTTGCCAATCGCTGTAAGCTTTGTATGCGAGACCGGCAACAAGAGCGAGACCACCATACTGGACGGTTTTCTTTGCCATCTTGCGACCCTTCTTGGACCCCATCATATAGCCCGCGAGACCACCCGCGACCGCACCACCAGCCAGACCACCCGCATTGTTGGAAAGGTATTCCTTGCCCTTTTGCATGGCAGAACCACCGCCTGTTCCCCCAGTGTTACCTCCAGCGGCGCCAAGTACTTCGTTGATTAGTTTCGATGCGTTAAACATGCTGTCCCATCATAGAAATTAGAGTTTTTAGTAAACCACGTACTTTCTTTTCCTATCTCATATGGGAGATCTTTTACGGGTTTCAATTCCCCTAATAGAAACAGTCCAGATTCAAAGTATTGTTTATAATCAAAGCCAGAGACCAAAGGTTGCGGGAGAAGGCGCTGCTTCAGCTATTAGCGTTATTTTCCCTGAACATGATCCCTTAGGCTCTTGGTCATTTTGCTGGAATCACCCCATGTTGATAACCAGATGACAGCATCAGTTGCGAGGGTAATTGAACATGTCAACAATCGCGCCCATGATGAATTGACCGTGATGTTGTCTTCGGCGTGCTGTAGATGAGAGAGCTCTTCTGCCTGAATATCTTTTATCAAAGAATAGAGCGCCGGATCTTTGTCCTTTAAAAAGAACAGTTGATCCTCCAGATGGTGGTGGACTGCTTTTTCGACCGCTGCTGTGCATATCCAAATACCCTGACGTCCGAAGAGTGATGTGACAAAATCGAGAACCAAGCCACCATTCCCCCAAAGTCCCATAATGCGACAAGGACGAGAATTGCGTTCAGGCATCGCGGATCTAAAAAGCGCACAGTGATTGATTTCGTGTTCGAGTGTTTCCATTAGAAAGGCCACAATTTCAGGGTAAAGCAATCGCGCAACCCATATTTGTGCACGATAGATCCTGATTGCTCCATATTCCCCTGCGTGGTTAACCTTCACAATGCGAGAGATTGTAACTTTATCAGCTTGATTCATATTTTTGAGGGATATGGTTTATAAATGAGCTTTTCATTCAAGCACAGCTTTGGCGCGAAGAAAACACAATATAATAGTTGTTGAGGTCCTTCGTCGGTTTCAAACCTTTCGTCTAAAGGAAGGGTGGCTAATTGTTCGGGAGAATGTTTTCTAAATTACGCGCTTGGGTTGATCTGTCATGAACCTGTTGCACTTTTGTGGTACGTTGCGGATGTCAATGGCGTGATCGGGGAGAAAAACAATGGGTGTTCGTGTTGGAAATGTAGAGTTTTATGTGGGGCCGGAAGGTTTAGGCGCACCAGATGAGCTAGAGACTGTGATTGTCGGTTTTATCGACGGCGCACAAAAGCGTCTGGATATCGCGGTGCAGGAACTAGAAAACGAGACCATTGCCAAAGCGATTATTCGCGCCCGGCAACGCAAGGTCCGGATCAGAATGGTCATCGAACAAAGCTATCTCAAAGCCGCGACGGCGCGGGTTGATCCCTGGGCTATGGGCGGCAAGCATGAAGTAAACAGACAGGTACACGATGCAATTCTGCGGGCCAAGATTGATGTGAAGGTTGATTACAACTCGAAGATTTTTCATCAAAAATTCATTGTGCGAGACGGCGGTTCTGTTTTGACCGGCTCGACCAATTTCACGCCGACAGGTACCCACAACAACCTGAATCATTTGATTATTATCCACGATAAGAAGATCGCCAAGATCTACAGTCGGGAGTTTGCGGAAATACAGCGCGGGCATTTTGGCAAACGGAACGAAGGTCACGATCAGGCGCCAATGGACACTGTTGTTTCCGATGTACCTATCCGGGTTCTTTTTGCACCGGACCACAGCCCGGAAATGGAAATTATGAAACAGATGCTCAAGGCGCGCGAGCGTATTGATTTTGCGATCTTTACCTTTTCAAAGTCATCGGGAATTGATGATACCATGTTGCGACTGCTTGATCTCGATATGCCGATACAGGGTGTTTTTGACGGTGGGCAGGGCAGTCAGGATTGGGCGCCCGTAGATGATCTCAAGGCCAAGGGGGCTGATCTGTTCTTTGTGCACAAAAGCGGGCAGCTTGGCAAATTACATCACAAGTTGATGGTACTGGATAGACAGGTGGTGATCGGCGGGTCCTTTAACTACACGGGGCCAGCCAATAATCTGAATGATGAAAACATTATGATATTGGGGGATCTGGAAACCACGTCACCAACCCAGAAAGAGGCGCAAAAGAAAATCGCCAGCTTTGCCCTCGCGGAGATTGAACGCATTATCCGAGATCATGGGCGGCCTGTAAGTTAGGGCCTGTTGTTTAAGCCCTGAAATCCAACCTTGTTTTCGAAAGTTTGTTTTCAGAACACATTGCCCAAAGAGAAAAGGGAGCTTTCGCTCCCTCTCACATCCTTCCTCGTATCGGCTACAGCAGGCATCGCTTAAAACATTCGCTTGAGCGTACCTTTTTTGTCGATGAACTGGTGTTTTATAGCGGCTCCAGCGTGAAGCAGGGCTACGACGATCAGGCCATAAGCAGTGTAGTAATGCAGGCTGATGGCAAGGTCTCGGGTTGCATCGGTAATTGCCGTTAGCGACGGAATGTCGAAAAGCCCGAAGAAGGTAAAGCCGCTTCCCGATGACGTCGAAATGGCATAGCCGGTCAGGGGAATGACAAACATGGAAAGCAGCAAGATGATGTGCACCACCTTTGCGCCGACCTTTTCCATCGGCTTAAGCGATTTCTGAAGTCCGGGCGAGGGGGAAATCATTTTCCAGATCGCAAAGACAGAGGCAAGAACCAGTACACAGATGCCAATGGCACGGTGCAGTTCCAGACCCGCATGATACCAGGCATCATAATAGCTGAGCCCGACCATCCACCAGCCAAGACCGATCAGGCCGATAATGGAAAAAGCTATGAGCGAGTGCAGCAACTTGCTGACCAGCCCATAGCTATCTGTTGAATTGCGTATCATCACTGATAAGCGCTTTGGTTATTTCTTTTTGATGGCTTCAACAAAAAGATCGATCTGAACCTCTTCTGCCGCAGGGCCGAGGTTAAAGTCCATGCCGAAATCTTTGCGTTTCAGGGTATAGCTGCCTTCGAAACCGGCGCGATAACCACCCCATGGGTCATCACCTTCACCGATTTTGGTAACGTCAAAAGAAATGTTTTTGGTCACACCGTGCAGGGTCAGGTCACCGGAAAGCTTACCGCCGTTGGCATCGCCACTGTATCCTGTGCTGACAAAGGTTGCCGTCGGGTATTTTTCCACATCAAAGAAGTCCGGGCTGCGCAGGTGTTTGTCGCGCTCGGCATGGTTGGTATCCAGACTTGTTGTGTCGATGGTCAGGTTAACTTTCTGATCTGCACCGCCAGCGGCATCAAAATCGACGGTGCCGGAAATTTTGTTGAAGGTACCGGATAGCCAGCTAAAACCAAGATGCTTGGTTTTGAAATTGATAAAAGAGTGTGTCGGGTCAATATCGTATTTGGCAGCATTTGCCATTGAAACAGACAGCGACATCGCCAAAGCCGCAAGGCCGACTGGAAGAGCTTTAATAGACAGCTTGAAAGACATGTAAGATTCCCCGTGAAAAGATGCTCTGTAATTAAAGGTAAAGTGAATTCTATCATTCAATCTACAAATTGGGATGTAACTATTGTGTGAGCAAACTTCAAGACGGGCACAAAGAAGATCGCATCTTTGGCGGCATAAGATTGATTTTTTAAGGAAAATAAGGGCCTGTTACTTCGCCGGGGTAAAGGTCACACCGTATTTTGCGCTCAGTTCTTCATAAACCCCATGTGTGTGCATCCACCTGATTTGCTCATCAAAACGGTCACGAATTTCTGTCAGATCTTTTTTCTTGGTAAAGGCGATATGGGCTTCGACAGAATCAATGATGTAGGGAATTTGCTCTACCTTGTCTTCCAGTCCGAATTTCTTGATGTTGCCCTCTGTATAGGATTGAAAGCCAACCAAGAGATCAAAGCGCCGGGCAACCAGCTTTTTCAGGTTGTGTTCTACATTCGATGACTCATCTGTCTTCAAGCCCCAGTTTGCCCGCAACTTATCAAATATACGACCATAGCTGTAGCCCTGAATAACGCCAAAACTACAGTGCGCAATCTCGTGCCAGTTGCCATCAAATGTTATCGGGCTATCTGTACGCTTATAGAGAACAATGGTTTCGTGCAGCAGGACTTCGCGAGAAAAGTCCATATGTTTGTGCCGTTCCGGGTTCCAGAAAGGTTTGAGCAGGGCATCATATTCCCCGGCATAGGTGCCGTTAATCGCCCGCTTCCACGGCAATAGCCGAAATTCGACCTCGACACCCATCCGGTCCATACCCCGTTGCACAAGGTCAAGCACCATCCCCGTCGATTGCCCATCGGCCCCGAAATAGGAATTCACTTCCTGCTCGACCGATGCAATCACCAACCGTTCCGTCGCGCTAACCGTTCCAAAGGCACAAACTTGCGCCGCCAGAACCAGCGGGATCATAAACTTCAAAGCTCTGTTCATCAGGATCTGTCTTCCCCAAGATATCCATGAAATGACATGCTGTTAGAAAGACGATTGTGACGGAGAAATCTTAATATTTGGTGATTGATCCACTAACAATTAGCCAAAGAGGGGCATATGCCACAGTTCAAAATTCATTCGCACTCACGCGGCTTGATCTGTGAATTGTAGAATGGGCCCCTGCCATAGCACGAAACTGGCTGTCAAAAAGGACTCTTTAGCCTTTTAGTGTTCTGTATGACCCGTAGCAGGCAAAATATCAGTGGTGTCGATAGCAAAAAGGCTATTGTTTGGTCAGTTAAGTTAAGTACGTTTGCTTCGTACAGAAACTCAGGTGGCGGCATGAGTCAAGTTATCCGTTTGTAAGTCAAAGAAGTACCTATCGGTGGTCTAATTAATCTTTGATCAGCGAGCTAAGGAAAAAGCATCCGATGTGCCCGATTATCTGTTTTTCCGTGGGACAGAATAGGTGTTATTTTGTTGATATTTATAGATATTTTTGTGTGAATTGGATCCGGGACCAGGATTCGAACCTGGACTGAAGGAGTCAGAGTCCTTAGTTCTACCGTTAAACTATCCCGGATCAGGGTTCAGCGCTTAAAAGTTCTGGCAGATCGTATTGATCCCTGAGCGTTTGCTCTAAGCCAGATGTGCTGATAACGGTGACTTGCGGGGCTTCATATAGTCCCTTGGTACAGATCTTACAACACATTTTTACGTCCTGTGATGTTTTTTTGCTTTTGGGGCATTTTTCGGGCTTTAATGGTGAATAGATGGTTGATCTTTGCCCCTTTGAATTCGTAAGAAGGGGATATCGGATTGTTGTCCGGTTGGATCAGGAGCAGAATTTTTGACGGTTACTTCGCAGGCCCGTAAAAAAAACCTTTATAAAAAGGCGACAAAACGGACGGATAATAATGTTTACGCCGCAATAGATTTGGGGACCAATAACTGTCGCCTGTTGGTTGCGCGTTCCAGCCGTAAAAACTTTCGCGTTCTTGATACCTTTTCTCGCATTGTCCGTTTGGGCGAAGGGTTGAGTCAGACAGGAAATCTGTCGGAAGAGGCCATGCGCCGTACGCTTTCCGCGCTCAAGATCTGTACCAGTAAACTCAAACGCCGTGGTGTGACAAAACTGCGTTGTGTCGCGACCGAGGCCTGTCGCCGCGCGGCAAACGGAGATGATTTCATCAAACGGGTGAAGAAGGAAACCGGGCTAGATCTGGAAATTATCGATAACTCGGAAGAGGCATCGCTGGCCATTATGGGGTGTGCGCCTCTGCTTGATCCAGATCTTCCCGAGGCCCTGATCTTTGATATCGGTGGTGGTAGTACAGAGGTAAGCTGGATTCGTCAGGATAGCAAAGAGTCTTCGTCCGATACGACACCAGAGACGGCGTCTAAATCGGGTATGCCCAAACCAATTGTGCCCAATCCCATTATGGAAGACTGGTATTCCGTTTCCAAAGGCGTTGTGACGCTGGCTGAAAAATACGGCGGGCGTGATATTTCATCGGAAACCTATGAACAGATGGTTCAGGAAATCTATGATGACTTCCTGATCTTTGAGCAAAAGCACGGTTTTGCTCAACGAGTTCGGGATGGCAAGTTACAGTTGCTGGGTACATCCGGTACGGTAACGACGCTGGTGGGGGTCTATAAGAAGCTGCCGCGCTATGACCGCAACCGGGTTGATGGCACTTTGATCAACTGTGATACTGCCATTGGTCTCTGTCATAAGATCGCGGGCATGACCTATGCACAACGAGTGGCAAACCCTTGTATTGGGAGCCAGCGCGCTGACCTTGTGGTCGCTGGTTGTGCCATCTTCGAAGCCTTAGCCAAGCTATGGCCCGTCGCGCAACTGCGCGTCGCCGATAGAGGCTTGCGCGAAGGTATTCTCTACAAGTTGATCAACGAAGATTAAATCGGGTTCTAACCGCCTGTTTCACAATATATCGCGTTTCCCTGATCTTTTGATCACAGAAAGATCACAGATTGTTCAATGGTTTATTGAAGTAATCGTGATTAGCCAACCTATATAGTTGTTTGCTTAGTGCATTCGTATAGGGGTGGTGTCGTCGTTGTCTAAGCAATGTTACGTCAAAGTAACAATCTAAAATTGATGATCAATAGCAGGGATATAATAATGAAAACCACACTTTTATTCTTATCCGCATCGGCGGTTCTTTTCCCGGTACTTGCCAATGCAGCAGGCTCGTCCTCTGGTGATGTCAGTCATGTAGCCGATAGCGTGATTGTTGAGCAAAGAGAAACCTTGGCTGCGAGTACATCCGGTAAGGGGTTTGGGCCTCAATCTCCACGGGATATCGATGCGATGGCCGGTAATAATCCTCGAATTTTTGCCACGGCGCCCGCATCATCAGAAATGAATTTGTGTAATATTCATTTTCATAAAAATGCTGAACACAAAGGTGGCGAGTTTACCACGTATGCAGGCAACGGTGATGGTCATGGATATCAAAGTGGGTATAGATATTCCGGACAGTTAAGCGATGCTGAACTGGCATCGTATGACAAGGACGTTGGCGAAGGGGAACATGGTGGACTGTTTGTTGGGGATACGATAGAGGTTCACTATGTTTATTCAACGGCCCAAGTGGAGCCCGGTGCTACTCTTGGCGCATGTTTGAGTGATGCAATCGGTAATCCTCAACTTCGTGTCGAAGCACAAGTGATGGTGCTTGTTAATGACAGGAATGCGCTGAACTTTGTGGAGCTGGCAAAACACGGGGTTAAAAATGGTACACAGCAAGCCCTTAACATTCCCTCAAATACCGGCACACCAGTCTTGTATGCAGGATCGACAACAGGACCGAGCTATAATGAAAAAGGATCCCCGTTTCAGGTAACCTGGAATGTCCGCCCAAAAGTAACCAAGGTTGACATTCAATCAGTTGATGAATGGCTTCAGGACAATGTTTATAAAGAAGATCATGCACATGGTGTTAGAAACCTTATTATTAATCCGGATCTTCTGTCTCCGATTGGTAATTGATGATCGATTACAGATTGTAAAATTTTAGAGTCTAGCTCTAGAATCAATGATATTTATCAAGCCAGCTGTATTGTTCAGCTGGCTTATTTATTTGTCTCTGGGGATTTTCTGTCTGTCGGTACCTATAGTTTGAAATTTAATGTCAGGTGTAAAATTTCTGGCGAACCTCAAGCTGTATCACTAGACTGGAATCAAAGAGATTTGAGATTTTATCAATCCTGATGTATAGCCCTGCTATGGAACTCTATGCCAATAAAGTTTGGTGTATATTATACTATGTCTTTTGACCCCTAGGTCACGTGTCAGAAAGTGACTGTCAGAAAGTGCCAGTTAGAAAGAGAAAGAATGAGCTCTTCAGGTAAATCCAAAAAAGGCGGCTCTCGCCCCAGCAGCAATCCTTCGGGACGCGGCCTCAAGGTACGTGTGAAAACTGCGGCTCGGCGCTCGAACTCTTCTGCGCGCTGGCTGAACCGTCAACTCAATGATCCCTATGTCCAGGAAGCCAAAAAGCGCGGTTATCGGGGACGGGCAGCCTTTAAGATTGCTCAGATCGACGACAAATTTAAAATTTTCAAAAAAAATTCCCGCATTGTCGATTTGGGATGTGCTCCAGGGGGCTGGTGTCAGATCGCTGTTGAACGCTGTGGACCCGGAGCGCATATCGTGGGCATGGATCTTCAGGAGGTCGAACCGATTGCCGGGGTTGTTCTGCTGCAGGGCGACTTTATGGATGATGATGCGCCTGCGCGTCTTAAAGCTGAACTGAACGGGCCTGCCGATATTGTTCTGTCGGATATGGCGGCGGCGGCGACGGGCCACCCTCAGACGGATCACCTGCGGATTATGGGCTTGATGGAAACCGCCCTAATGTTTGCTGAGGAAGTTCTGGTTCCCGGCGGAAGTTTTATCGGCAAGGTCTTGCAGGGCGGGGCGCAGGCCGAGTTGTTGAAGTTAGTGAAAACCAAATTTAAAAGCGTGCGCCATTTCAAACCAGATTCCAGTCGCAAGGATTCTTCTGAAATGTTCCTTGTTGCGACAGGCTTTAAAGAAAATTAAGGCCATTATCGCGGCATAACGAAAGCACATAAAAGTCCTGAATAATTGAAAATTCAGGGCTTTTTGTCGTTCTGTTTTATGAGTAACAAGACCTACATATAAATTAAATGAAACAGTCATCTTTTAATCACTTGGCATTAAGTCGCTTCTGTGTAGAATGCGGCGTCAATCGGATTTAGCCACTATGGTGTGGCACCCATACGGGAAACCAGGTTTCCCCGCGTCCAAGGGATAGATTGACATGCACATCCGCGAAGCTCTCACATTTGATGACGTTCTGCTCCAGCCTGCAGAATCCTCTGTTCTTCCCGCACAGGCAGATACGCGCACAATGCTGACTGCCTCTCTCGAACTGAATATCCCGTTGCTTTCTTCCGCGATGGATACGGTGACCGAAAGCCGTCTGGCGATTGCTATGGCCCAGTTCGGTGGTATCGGGGTTATTCACAAGAACCTTTCTATCGAAGAACAGGCTAGTGAAGTTCGCAAGGTCAAAAAGTTTGAATCAGGTATGGTTGCTGATCCGCTGACATTCCCGCCCAGTGCGACCTTGGCTGATATTCTTCGTCTTCAGGAAAGCGTTAGCTTTTCCTGCTTCCCGGTTGTCGAAGATAAAACGGGCAAGCTTGTGGGCATTATCACCAACCGTGACATGCGCTTTGCCCAGGATCCGAACCAACCGATTTCTGAACTGATGACCAGCGAAAACCTTATTACGGTTAAAGAGGGCATTACAGGCGACGAAGCAAAACGTCTGTTGCACCAACACCGTATCGAGAAACTGTTGGTGGTTGATGATAACTATCGCTGTATCGGCCTGATCACTGTTAAGGATATTGATAAAGCGGCCAAACACCCGATTGCCTGTAAAGATGAACATGGTCGCTTGCGCGCAGCGGCGGCAACAGGCGTTGGCGAAGAAGGCTTTTCCCGTGCAGAAGCATTGATTGATGCGGGTGTTGATCTTTTGGTTATTGATACGGCCCACGGTCATTCTCGCGGGGTTATTAATGCGGTTGAGCTGATCAAGAAAACCTATCCGACAACACAGATCGTGGCAGGTAACGTTGCCACAGCCGAAGCAACACGCGCCCTGATCGGGGCTGGCGCTGATGCAGTGAAGGTCGGGATTGGACCGGGGTCTATCTGTACAACCCGTATTGTTGCCGGTGTTGGTGTGCCTCAGCTAACGGCGATCATGGATGCGGTCGAAGTTGCGAACAAAAGCAATGTCGGCATTATTGCTGACGGTGGTATCAAGAATTCTGGCGATATTGCCAAGGCAATTGCTGCTGGTGCACGCGCTGTTATGGTTGGCTCGCTTCTTGGCGGCACAGATGAAAGCCCGGGGGAAGTTTTCCTTTATCAGGGGCGTTCTTATAAATCCTATCGCGGTATGGGATCTGTCGGTGCCATGGCGCGCGGATCTGCGGATCGTTACTTCCAGGATGATGTGAAAGACAATCTGAAACTGGTTCCCGAAGGCATCGAAGGCCGCGTACCATACAAAGGTCAGGCAAGTGCTATCGTTCACCAACTTGTAGGTGGCTTGAAAGCATCTATGGGATATACTGGATCTCCAACCATTGATCACATGCGTGAAAATTGCGTTTTCTGTAAAATTACAAACGCTGGCCTGCGCGAAAGCCACGTTCACGATGTGACGATTACCCGCGAAGCCCCGAATTATCGCAGCGGCGGTTAAGAATTCAAAGGATTAGATCGCAGTAATCAAGGTTTGGTTTCTGCTTCCTAATCGACTATTTTAAAGGGCGGCCTCCTGTACCGGGTGTCGCCCTTTTTATTCCCAGCTATAAACGCGAGACCTGTTGTGAGACCTTCTGGACGTATTCAAACTTCAATCGAACTTCTGACCGAAGTTATGGACTCATCCCTGCCCATGGATCGGGTGGTCAACAACTATCTACGGGCGCGACGCTTTATTGGCTCCAAAGATCGCAAGGATATCTCTGCACGGGTCTATGGGGTAATCAGATCCAAATGTCGGCTTGATTGGTGGACAATCAAATCAGGTCTTGGGGATGGGTGCCGATCACTGGTTCTATCCTACGCGACATTGGTCGAAGGTCTTAAAGCTTCTGAACTGGATGAAATCTGCAACGGCGGGGAGTATAGCCCCCGGGCCCTCAGCGAATTTGAAAACGAAGCTTTGGCAACGCTACAGGGACAAGAACTGAACCATCCGGATATGCCCGCAGCGGTTCAGGGGGAACTACCGGACTGGCTCTACGCTTTGTTTGAGAAACAGTTTGGTATCGAAAGTGCCAAGACAGAAGCTGCTGGTTTGCAACATCAGGCGAGCCTTGATCTGCGCGCGAACTTGCTAAAGGGCGAACGGGATCAGGCAATTGCGCTACTGGGTAAAGATAATGTCGAAGGGGTGGTGACAGAATTTTCACCTTGGGGCATTCGGGTTCAGGGGCGCACAGCCCTTGGAAATTGCAAGGCCTTTCGCGATGGTCTGGTCGAAGTTCAGGACGAAGGATCACAGCTGATCGCCTTATTGTGTGATGTGACGCCGGGACAGTCTGTGCTTGATCTCTGCGCAGGTGCCGGGGGGAAGTCTCTTGCCTTGGGCGCCCTGCTGAAAAACGATGGCGAGTTGGTGGCCATGGATATCGATCCCCGCCGACTTCAGCGGGCAGAGCCTCGGGTTGAAAAGGCCGGGATTGAAAACATCCGCTATGCGACACTGAACAAAGATAATCTGAAGAAGATGTCTGCTAAAGGCGCAAGTGATAAAGGTTTTGATCGTGTCTTGGTTGATGCGCCCTGTTCGGGAAGCGGCACATGGCGGCGGCAACCAGACGCACGTTTGCGGATCACGTCAGACAAGTTCGCAAACTACAAGGAAATGCAAACCAAAGTACTGGAGCAGGGGGCTTCCTGTGTCAAAGTTGGTGGCCGATTGATCTACGCGACTTGCTCTCTTCTGGATGAGGAAAACACAGATCAGATTGATAGCTTCCTTGCAAAGCATCCGAACTATCAACGCGTGCCTGTCAGCAAAATCTGGGAAGCGCAAGGCATGGTACCCTGTGCCTTTATCGACGAAACGATGAAGGTGTCCCCCGCGCAACACAGTCTGGACGGCTTCTTCTGCGCGGTGTTGGAAAGACAGAGCTAAGGTTCTTAAGGTCTTTAAATATCTATGCAGTTGATATTAAATTCCTGAAGCAGAGTGGATAGTTAGTACACGGCGCGTCTACATGATAGACCAGTCATGTAACAATAAAAATCAAGATGATCTCATTAATATTTCAGTGGTTTTTCTTTTGCCTAACCGAACACTTTTTTGTTGCCTTCAACCTTTAGATGATTGAACTTGCTTATCTAATACGTCAATACACAAGGCATTGTCATGACATTGGATATTCGAGGTAGTTTAAAGAACACCAAAGTTAGTCACTCTCCATTTGTGGTGATTGATGAACTTCTGTCCAATGCTATTGACTCGTACCTTATTCTCAATAATGCAAGTGTGAATCCACCAGATTTTCAAGCATCATTCGAAATAGAATTCAAGAGTGTGGGGGGGACGGATGATGCGTTCGATCTGAAAATTCTTTGTTGTGACAATGGCTCGGGTTTTGGTGACGATGAAAAAAAAGCCTTCATTACCAAAGACACATCATACAAAGATGATCTAGATATCCAAGGGATAGGACAATGCAAAGGTTCTGGACGTATTCAATATCTTCATTTTTTTGAGAATATGAATATTGATAGCGTGTTTGCGTCAGAAGACGGATTACAGGCACGTACATTGACAGTAAATGCAGATACGAAAGAAATCGGCCATGATACCTTTGAAACACAAAGCACAACGAGAACTCATACGGGGACCACTGTCACACTTGATGTATTAAAAGATAGAGTCTTTCAAACTCATTTCCTGAATAGCGATATACGTGAAGTCTTTAGTGCAATGTCACTGAAAAACCACGTTATCGTAAGCTTTTTGCAGCGATTGATAAGCCTGCAAACTTTCCTTGGTGATTTCTCTATCAAGTTCCGTTCAACGCATGATGACCAGTCGTTTGACTCTGAGATTATACGTGCTGATTTGCCTGACGTGACTGAAAAAGTTCCTGTCGTGGTCAGCTACGGCGAACCTTTTGATGGTGGTGGGGAACAGAGGCAAATGTTCACTATCAATCACTATAAGCTCGAACAGAATAAGTTCAACATCGGCAAGAATACCATCGCGTTATGTGCTAAAAACTCCATCGTCAAGGATATTACGCCTGAGTACTTGAAGACCAAGACATACGAGAATCGCGCACAGGATGGTTACTTTCACATCATTTTGATAGATAGCGAATTCCTTGATGAAACAGTAAACGAACAACGTGATGATTTCGATATTAGCCCAAAATCTGACAAGGATACCCTATTCTATGCCCACGCAATCTCTTATGAGGAAATCGTTGAGGGGTTGAGTGATAGTATTGCGAAGATGATCACTCCTCCGACATGGGATAAAGACGAGTTACGTCAGGATATAAATGAGAAATTTGGCATCACGTCAGGTATGATTGTAAATGCTAATGTAAAAATTCAGTACGGTGACACAGACGAGAAAGTCGTCAATCGTGTTCTATCGTCATATCAAAAGAAGGTCGTACAGGACACTGCTGATCTCATTGATATGAAGGAAGCAATTCAGAATGCTGACCCTGGTAAAGATGATTTCAGAGAGATGGTTCAAGAAATCTCTTGGAAATATGCTTCTACATTGAAGAATATGGATGTTCTAAATTTATCCCAGCTGGTAGTTCGTCGTTCTGCGATCGTGGAAGTCCTTCGACTTGCCGTTAAAAAAGAACTTCTCATTCAGGATGTTCCTGAGGGGCAACGTAGAAGAGATGAAAGCATTATTCATAACATCTTCTTTCCAATGCAAAAAGATAGTATAGAAGTTACTGACCATGATGTATGGGTACTAAGCGAAGAATATCAATACTTCGATTATATCGCTTCAGACAAACAACTATCTCAATATCGTTGGAAGGATGATGAATATCTTTTTGATGAAGATATCGACGAAGAAATCCAAGCTTTGATGAACAAAATATCTTCAGATAATGAAGCCAAAAGGCCTGACATCGCTATCTTCAGTCATGAAGGGGTAGCCGTGATTATCGAACTCAAAGCTCCAGACGTAAGCATGGACAATCATGTCGGTGATTTGATGGAATACGCCCAGATCATCCTTGCTAAGTCTAAGGGTAACATCAAAAAAATATATGGTTATCTTATCGGTGGGACGGTTAACCCAATCCGTCTTCAGAACTACACTGCCTTTGCAAACGGAAAAGGCTGGTTCAACTCAGCCCCAATTACTGAACACACCACCCAAACACATTTAGGCGAACTTTATTCTGAAATCTTATTCTACGAAGACGTTGTTGATCGCGCGGAAAAACGTTTAGAAGCCTTTAAAGAGCGGCTGAATTTAGATTTCTAAAATTATGGGTTTAACATGCATTGTTAGGATAAAAGGACCAGTTTTCGAGGATTGTCAGTGAGATCTAAAAATCTTCATTGTCATCTGGAAAAAATTGAAGGTGTTCAATAATTCTACTGCGTTGCTTGTAAAAGCTTGTTAGGACTAGATCCTGTTTTCCCGATTTTGTTTTTCGGCTTCCTTCTTCCAACAAGGTCACCAGAATGGATTTCTTTTCTCCCGAGCTTCTTGCTCTGATGTTTGCTGCGGGTCTTTTTGCGGGCTTTGTTGATGCCATTGCCGGGGGCGGGGGCTTGATTACACTGCCGGTCCTTTTGACCGTCGGGTTGTCACCGGTTCAGGCAATTGCGACAAACAAGCTACAGGGATCGTTCGGAACTTTTTCTGCAACGCTTAATTTTATCCGCAAAGGTCATCTGGATATCAAGGCGTGGATACTGCCGATTGTCCTGACCTTTATCGGGGCGGCATCCGGTGTGCTTGTCCTACGATCGGTTGATAGCAGCTTTCTGGTCAATGCCATTCCCTTTTTGCTGATTGCAATCGCCATCTATTTCTTGTTTCAGCGCAAGCTGGGGGATGAAGATCGGCATCAGAGGATCAGCCGTAATGTCTTTGCTTTCTTCTTTGGCACGGGCATTGGCTTCTATGACGGCTTTTTTGGTCCTGGAACGGGATCGTTCTTCACCTTGGCAATCGTGACTTTGCTTGGCTACAACATCCTGAAAGCCACAGCACACGCGAAGCTGTTGAACTTCACCAGTAACTTTGCCTCGCTGTTGTTCTTTATTCTGGGTGACAGTTTGGTGTGGTCTGTTGGTTTGATCATGGCCTGTGGATCTGTGATTGGTGGATATCTTGGCGCACAGATGACTATGAAGCACGGTGCGCGGATTATTCGCCCGCTTTTGGTCGTGACGTCGATTCTCATGACCGTAAAGCTGATCCACTCAAACCCTGATCACATTCTTGGGCGCTGGATAGTTTCGTTTTTGGATGTTTTTCTTTCGTAGCTCAAAAAATGACGGTGAAAAGAGAAACGCCTTCTTTATGACTTGCTATAAAAAGAGCGCAAAACAGGCAAAAGAGCCGTTTCTACCTTTGACATTTGTCGCGCTTTACGGCAGGTAAGGGGCGTGAAACTGAACGCGCCCTGGATACCTTTGATTGGATTTGCCAATAATGGTGTCGGGCTTATAGCGGAGCATGAGTTCCATCCATGACTGATCGTATTCTCATTATTGATTTCGGGTCTCAGGTTACCCAGCTGATTGCACGTCGTGTACGTGAAAGCGGTGTCTATTCCGAAATTCATCCCTTTAACGCCGTTGATGATGCGCTTTTGGAAAGTTATGCACCAAAAGGAATTATTCTTTCTGGCGGTCCAGCCTCTGTAACCTGGGACGATGCCCCATCTGCACCGAACAAGGTGTTTGAAATGGGTATTCCTGTTCTGGGCATCTGCTATGGACAGCAGACCATGATGGAACAGCTCGGCGGTAAAGTTGAAACATCAGACCATCAGGAATTTGGTCGCGCCATCGTCGATATCAAAGAAGACTGTGCCTTGTTCCACGGTGTTTGGAATGTCGGAACACAAGAACAGGTCTGGATGAGCCACGGCGACCGTGTTGGCAAGCTGGCACCGGGTTTCCGTGTAGTCGCAACGTCCGAAGGTGCGCCTTATGCGGCTGTCGCAAACGACGAAAAGCGTTTCTATGCTGTTCAATTCCACCCGGAAGTGGTGCACACACCGCATGGTGCGCAGCTGTTAAAGAATTTCACCCATGGCGTTGCCGGTTGTTCTGGTGACTGGACCATGGCCGCCTTTAAGGATCAGGAAATTGCCAAAATCCGTGAACAGGTTGGAGACGGCAAAGTAATCTGTGGTCTTTCCGGTGGTGTTGATAGCTCTGTTGTTGCTGTTCTGCTGCACGAAGCGATTGGCGAGCAACTGACCTGTGTGTTTGTTGATACCGGCTTTATGCGTATGGGCGAAGCTGAACAGGTCGTTACTTTGTTCCGTGATCATTACAACATCGAACTGATCCATGTTGATGCTTCAGATAAGTTTTTTGCGGCTCTCGGGGATGAATTTGATCCTGAGAAAAAACGTAAAACTATCGGCGGTCTCTTTATCGATATCTTCGAAGAAGAAGCCAACAAGATTGGCGGTGCTGACTTCCTTGCACAGGGAACGCTATACCCGGACGTGATTGAATCCGTTTCCTTTACCGGTGGCCCGAGTGTAACGATTAAATCGCACCACAATGTGGGCGGTTTGCCCGCGCGTATGAACATGAAGCTCGTTGAACCGTTAAGAGAACTGTTCAAGGATGAGGTACGTAACCTTGGACGTGAACTCGGGTTACCTGATACTTTTGTTGATCGTCATCCCTTCCCAGGACCTGGTCTCGCGATCCGTATTCCCGGACAGCCGCTCACGCCAGAGAAATGCGATATTCTCCGCAAAGCGGATGCGATTTATCTTGATGAAATCCGCAAAGCTGGCCTTTACGATGAAATTTGGCAGGCTTTTGCTGTTTTGCTTCCGGTCAGAACCGTTGGCGTTATGGGTGATGCAAGAACCTACGATTTTGTCTGCGCCCTGCGTGCCGTTACCTCGACTGACGGTATGACCGCTGACTATTATCACTTTGATCACGAGTTTCTTGGACGTGTTTCCAACCGGATCATCAATGAAGTTCGTGGGATCAATCGGGTGGTCTATGACTGCACGTCAAAACCACCAGGGACTATCGAGTGGGAATAATCCTATAGGATTAATCTCGTGATGCGAGTTTATGTTAAGGGCGAAACCAAGTGTTTCGCCTTTTTCATATTTAGCCGGTTTCATATTAAGGATGTGTATCAGCGAAGTCTGAGTTTAAACACTTTCGGGGGAGCTACAGGAACAGCCACAACCTTTTTGTCCTTCTTCTTTTGCAATCTCATCGGCTTTGCAACAGGCCTTAGTATTATGAACAGGCGTTCCGCCGCAGCATTGCTGATTTTCTGGTGTTGTTACTTTTGATGTTTCTGTTTTTCTTTCCATTGAATGTTCTCCGAATATTTTAAGGAACAGATATCGTGTTAAGAGGCCCTGAGCCGCAGAAATCGTGTCACAGATAGAATGTTAGGAGTTCCTGTTAATTCTTAACTGCACGTCAACGAAGTATTGATTTCGCAGTCCGCATTACCCTGTGATGAGTCGATGCAACACTCACAAACCAGATAATCGATCAATTGTTTTACAGAGGCATAGTTAGCCCGACAGATTAGCGTGGTGGCCTGTCTTTCCTGTGTGATCAGGTCTGCAATCATTAGGGTCTTAAGGTGGTGCGACAGGGTTGATCCCGGTATTGCCATTTTCTCCTGTAGCGCGCCGACAGATAACCCTTCTTTACCGGCACGAATGAGTGCCCGATATATATCCAACCTTTTTGGTTTGCCCAAAGCTTCCATTTGTGACGCGGCGGTTTCTACATTCATCGTGAACCTCTTTAGATTAAGTTTTTTCACATTAAACTATATTTCTAGAATTATCAAAATATATATTCATATACTATTTGCACCTAGATGTTCAAAACCGTTACAAACGCGAGACGATGTTTTCGCTCTGCGGGTTACTAAATGAAAGAAAATAAAATGGAAGAGTTAAGCGAACGTATCAATGTTCTCGAAGGTTATATCGCGGAACAGGATAAAACCATTCAGGAGCTTAGTGATGTTATGGCAGAACAGTGGCACGTAATTGAAAGGCTTTCCAAGCGGCTTGAACGTTCAGAGCGGGTTATTGAGCAAATCGCCAATGGTCAAGGTGATAACCCTGGAACAGTTGGTCTTATTCCTTGATGATGATTTTTAGTGTAAGGAATAATCAAGAACTTGGCTTATCCTGAAAAATTTTCTGTCAAATGTGGGTGCGTATAGTAGTTATCCCATTCCTCTGAATGAGTAAGTTTAAAACCATGTTTTTTGTAAAAATTGTTTGCTCTACTTTCCTTTAAGGCACAGAGCTTTACAGGTAATTTTTGTTCAGAGGCTCTATCAATTATTTGCTCTATAATTGCTGATCCCACACCGTTATTTTGTATCGCGGGGTTTATATAGAAATGGTCAAGCCAATAATGATCGTCTTTGGCTAAAAGAACGTAAAATCCAATAACTTCTGCATCTTTTAAAACAAGTGTTGTTTGCTCCGGTATGAATTTTTTGGTGAAGCGTTCTCGGGCGCGTATAGGATCGAAACGCCCGACATTTTCCAAACTCTCTTTCATTGCAGCGATACGAATTGAAATGAGTTTTTCCAAGTCTGTTAAGACAGCGGTTTTGAAAGAGAGTGTCATTAGAAGGTCTTACTACTGAGTGATTAGGTATGGTGAGTTTTAGGAAATTTCCTGTATCACACGGTTACGTCCCTGATCTTTTGCTCTGTAGAGTGCTTCATCCGCACGCTGGATAAGACCTTCGAGTGATTCACCTTTAACATATTTCGAAACACCGATTGAAAGGGTAATTCGTCCAAACTCTTGTCCGGTCTTTTTATTACGCAAAACTTGTTTAGCAATTTTTTCCCGGATCTGGTTTGCAAGACTAGTTGCATCGTGAAGGCTGGTATTGGGCAGGATGCAGGTGAATTCTTCCCCTCCATATCGAGCGGGTGTGTCCTGTCCTTTAACTGCTCTTTTCAATTGCCCTGCGACAACCCTGAGAACTTCATCACCAACTCTGTGACCATAGGTGTCGTTAAACTTTTTAAAATGATCAATGTCCATCAAAAGCAAACAAAGGTCTGTTTTATCTTCTTCTGACTTTTCTGCTTCCTTGATCAGACTTGTGTCAAAGAGTTTTCGGTTTCCAATTTGGGTGAGAGCATCTGTTAAAGATTCTGTTCTGACTTTTTCAAGGTTTTCTTGTAGCGTATCAATTTCACTGGATGATTTTTGTAACTGACTTTGAAGGACTTTGTTTTTTTCTGTGATGGCGGTGGTTTCCCGCACGATTTCTTTCACAAAGTGCTGTAAAGACGAGGCGTTATCTTCCCCGGCCATATCATCAGCAATACTGGTAATTTTCTCGCCATAGTTGGCATTGTCACTACCAGCTTCACTGATCTGTAGAATGACTTGTTGCAAAGTTTCCTGAATTTTTGCGCCTGCTTCTTGCAAATGATCACCATGGGTAGCACCAGTTAAATAAAACTGTTTGTACAATTCATTACAGATTTCAATTGTGAAAGGCTCGTCTTCTTGAATAATTTTGTCGATGGCAATTTTAAGATCAGAATTTTTTCCACTGACGTAATCGTACCAGATGGTGTAGTTCGGCGGTGTAGAGGGAATTCCTCTCTGCCCCATGATAGTGATAGCTTGCTCTGCGTAAGCCTGAGCATTTGTGAAACTATCGGCAATCAACATTTGCAGTGTTTCCTTAAAACTTAACATATTGATTAAATATAATTTATAGGCTTGGCATATAACCAACCCAGCTTATTTAAATTTACCTGACACGTCTTGGTTACAAAATTATTTTTATGTCTTGTAGTATTTATAGAAGCTCAGGCGTTAATCAGTGGCTAACAGGATGAAGAATATTATTATTAAAAACATCTAAGGCTTCGGATAGATTACGGGTTCGTTTGAGTTTCTTATGACCGTTGAAAACCGTGTATTCTTCATAGCGGTTTTTATGGCCCATTGATTTGACGACGGCAAACAGCGGTGTTTCGTGGGCGTGTCGGAAAATGGAGAAAATTGCACAGTCGCCCAGCATATCTATCGCATAGTCCCGCCACTCTCCTTTGGCGACGCGTTGACTGTAAACGGATAGCAATTGTCCGAGTTCATGTTTGTTGAATGTTATTTGGTGAGAGGTTTTCTTCCCCTTATTTAGGTAATAAACAGCGGTCATTCAGCACCTGTACGCAATGAATATCCATGCTTAAATGGTGGCCTATTTTTTTATAAAGATCCACTTATTATTGAATTTTTTTTAGAAATATTTGGCATAAGTCGAGGTTCTTAGGGATTAATTTTCTGAAGCTACGTTCGATGGCGGAAACTGAGTACTGTGATAAACAGTGGTTTGTGAGCTGGCTTCTTCATAGGGACTTTCATAACAGGTTACGCCGCCGATATTACGATAGCAGTAGAGGTTTTCATACCCAGAATTGGCAAGCCCATTTTCCAATTGTTCATCTCTGCAATAGGCTTCGCCCTTTGATGTGTATACAATGGAACAGTCTTTAGCCATTGCCCAGCTAAAGAAATGATCTGTAATCGTTTTATCTGTATGAACAAGCGTTCCCACACTGGCTGCTGCTGTTACAGGGTCCGTTAAGCTACATCCACCCAATGATGTTACGGCGGTAAAACTTATCAGTAGTGCACTCAAAAAACGCTTCATAATTCTGCCTAGATTAAAACCGATTATCGGGTCGGTGAGGTGTTTCTATATAAAGCTTAAGGTATTTTAGTAAATAAATTATTAGTAAGTTTTACAGTGATCTTATAAGCGAACCCTATTATTTGATGATTGACGATTGTTGTCAGGGTAAAGTTTCTATATAAAGTTCAACGAATTTCGAGTGATGCCCGTTTGATAACAAGCTTTAGGAGCTTTTTACATTTCAAATGGTGTTTCACCAAAACGAGGGATACCTAATTCGTGGCTGATATTTTTCAGGAAGTTGAAGAAGATCTGAAACGTGAACGCGTTGAAGTTCTTTGGAAAAAATATGGTAAGTGGGCAATTGGTGCTGCTGTTCTTGTCGTTGCTGCAACTGCTGGCTTTCAAGGGTGGGAAAGTTATAAAAGCACTGTCCAGGCCGAGAAATCAGCAACCTTTGCGTCGGCTTTGGAATTAACCCAGGTTGGCAAGGTTGATGAAGCAACGGCAAGATTAACGTCATTGGCAGAAGATGATGATGGATATGGTACACTTGCTCGCTTTGAACGGGCACGTCTGCTTGTTGAATCTGGGGATACAGCTGCTGCGGTTCAGATTTGGGACGAAGTTGCGGCAAGTAATCCGCCGTTGACACCTTTGAAAGATGTTGCTGCTTTATTGGCTGCGATGCATCTTGTCGAGAGCGGTGATATTGCTGATGTAAAACAACGTCTGGCAAGCTTGGCTGTCGCGAACGGAGCGTTTCGCTATAGTGCTATTGAGTTGCAGGCAATCGTTGCTTTGCGCGAAGGCGATAATTCGGCGGCTAAGACACTTTTTCAGCAACTCGTGGATGAAGCTGATACACCGAATGGGATCAAAAGCCGGTCTAGTCAAATACTAGAAAGCTTGGCGGAGTAAGATATATGGGGATGGGGATGCGTAAAGGCCTGTTGATACTTGGGCTCGGCTTTGTTCTTACCGGCTGTAGTTTGGCTGATAAATGGTTTGGAGAGGATGAAGCTCCTCCTTTGCCTGGCGCGCGTATTTCCATTCAATCTGTTGATAAAGGGCTTCAAGCGGATCCATCAATAAGTGATCAGCGCATCGTTTTGCCGCAGCCTTTTAAGAATACCTATTGGACACATAATGGCGGAAACCCAGCCCATGCAATGTTTCACCTTTCTTTAGGAGATATCCCAAGAGAGAGCTGGAGTGATGATATTGGTGAAGAAAGCGATGGAGATGAGTTAATCCTCGCTCAGCCGATTGTTGTTGAATCTGTTCTTTTTACGATGGATTCTCGTTCTACCGTCAAAGCATATGATCGCTTGACTGGCCGTGTTTATTGGGAAAAAGATCTGGATCCCAATGATGAAGATGATGGTTTTTTCGGAGGCGGTATCGCTTATGGAGATGGTCGGATTTTCGTATCAACAGGGTTCGCACGAGTTTTTGCATTAGATGTTCGTTCTGGTGATGTGATCTGGTCCCAAAATGCTCCTGCCCCAATCAGGGCGGCCCCAACAGTCAATGGCGGACGTGTCTTTATCGTAACACTAGATAATCAGACTCTTGCCCTTGCCGCTGATGATGGGCGTCGTTTATGGAGCCATGTGGGGCTACAATCTGAAACAAGTCTTCTTGGTGGTGCTAGTCCTGCAATTGCGGGACGTAAGCTGATTGTTCCTTATTCTTCTGGCGAGATTGTTGCCATTGATGTTATCGAAGGTGAAGAAGATTGGAATTTGAACCTATCTTCTGTCAAAAAGACCGACCCTTTGACCGACCTTGCGCATATCAAAGCCATGCCTGTTATCGACAGGGATCGGGTAATTGCCATTAGCCATTCTGGCCGAATGGTTGCGATTGATCTCAAGGAAGGTGTTCGCCTCTGGGATACAGATATCGGCGGGGTCCAGATGCCCTGGGTTGCGGGTGAATTTATATATGTATTGACCAATGACTCACAGATCGCCGCTGTTAGAAGGCAGGATGGGCGTATTCGCTGGATACAATCTTTGCCTCGTTTTACAGATCCTGAAGATCGTAAAGGATTGGTCGCCTGGCAAGGTCCTGTGTTGGCAAGTGATCGTTTGATCGTTGCTGGATCGCATGGTGAAGCAATTTCCTTGTCCCCTTATACTGGCGATATTCTGGGATATCTTGAACTTCCGGATGGGGCGGCAATGCCGCCAGTCGTTGTAGGGAATAGTTTATATTTCCTGACGGCCGAAGCCGAAATTATCGCGATGCAATAAAGCCTTTTGAGGCTATGCCGCGAGTAGAAAGACAAAAAAATGACTTTTACAGTCGCTATAGTAGGTCGTCCGAATGTTGGTAAATCTACGCTTTTTAACCGACTTGTTGGAAAGCGTCTTGCCCTTGTTGACGACCAGCCTGGAGTAACACGTGACCGGAGAGAGGGTGATGCCTACCTTTTCGATTGCAGGTTTAAAATTATTGATACGGCAGGGTTGGAAGAAGCCTTTGATGGTAGTTTGGAAGCACGTATGCGCAGACAAACTGAACGTGCTGTCGAAGAAGCTGATCTTGTTATTATGGTTATTGATGCCCGTGTAGGTGTTATGCCAATTGATGAGCACTTTGCGAAATATCTGCGCAGAGGAAAAACTCCCATCGCATTGATGGCAAACAAGTGTGAAGGAAAAGTTGGTGAAGTGGGGCTTTTAGAAGCTTATTCTTTGGGACTTGGCGAGCCTATTCCGTTTTCAGCAGAGCATGGTTTGGGCAGCAGTGATCTGTATGATGTCATCAAAGAACATATGACACGGGCTGTGGAAGCAAGTGCATCATCGGAAATATTTGAGACGTCAGAAGCTAACCATGAGAATGAAGTTGAACTCGACGATCAAGGTGATTTCGATGACGTTGACCTTTCAGAAGATGATTTTGAAGATGATGAAGACAATCGTGGACCGCTTCAGCTTGCCATTGTTGGTCGTCCGAATGTTGGTAAATCAACGCTGATCAATAAGCTGATTGATGAAGATAGATTGCTGACGGGGCCAGAAGCTGGGATCACACGAGATGCGATCTCTATTGAATGGGAATACCGGGGAAAACATCTTAAGCTTGTTGATACAGCAGGGCTGCGTCGTCGATCAAAAATTGAAGACAAAGTAGAGAAGCTTTCTGCTTCAGATACTATTCGTGCGCTGAAGTATGCCCAGGTTGTTGCGTTGGTTCTGGATGCTGATGGTGTTCTTGAAAAGCAAGATCTTACAATTGCAAGAACTGTGATTGACGAAGGTCGTGCCCTCGTTATCGTTGTGAATAAATGGGATACCTGCAAAGACAAAGACGCAGTTATGCAACGCGTGAAAGACCGCCTGCAAACTTCTTTGCCACAAGTCAAAGGTATTCCTGTTGTGACAATATCTGCTCTTAAAGGGCATAAGCTTAACAAAATGCTGGATACTGTCTTTGATATTTACGATGTTTGGAATATTCGTCTACCAACAGCTGGGTTAAACAGGTGGCTTGCTGAGTTGATTGAACGGCATCCTCCGCCTGCCCCGGGTGGACGTCGCATTAAATTGAAATACATTACACAAGCCAGAACAAGACCACCTACTTTTGCGATCTCTTGCTCCTTACCAGAAGATCTGCCTGCATCATATACAAGGTTCCTGGAGAACAATCTCCGTGAGACCTTTGACATGCCTGGGGTTCCCCTTCGTATGCATATGAAGAAGGGTGATAATCCTTATGCGGGTAAGAAAAAGAAGAACTAACGTTGACAGTACGTAGTTTCGATCAATAAAAAAGGCTCCGTATTGGAGCCTTTTTTATTAGGGAAATTTTTATATTTAAGCACTACCGATGGATTGATTTAGAAGAGTATCACCTTCTACACGGGGGACTACTCTGGATGCTGGAAAAGTGATTGTTGCAACTGTGCCCTTGTTGATTTCACTGTCTAATCCGAGTTGGCCGTCGTGTTGTTCCATTAGTGACTTAACAAGTGGTAATCCCAAACCTGTTCCTTCGAAAGCACGTGTCATTGGTGTATCCGCGCGAATAAAAGGCTCTAAAATTCTTTCCAGCTCGTGTTTAGGAATACCGATCCCGGTATCTTTAATGAGAATACTTAGACTATTGTCATTATTTTCCAGCGCCTTGAGCGTAACTTCTCCACCCTGTGGAGTGAACTTTACGGCGTTTGATAACAGGTTAAGAAGGATCTGCTTTATTGCTCTTAAATCGGCGCGAACAAAAGGCAGGTTATCCGGAATATCCAGCGTAACAGGCACAAATTCAGAGGAGCTTTGTCCGACAACCAGTTTGTGGGCTGCGCGGGCTGTTTGCGTTATATCAACCGTTTCATCCTGTAACTCAAATGCACCGGCCTCAATTTTTGAAAGATCGAGAATATCATTGATCAAATCGAGCAGGTGGGTTCCCGATGAATGGATATCTTGGCAATAGGATTTGTAGTGCGTGGAACCTAGAGGTCCCATCAATTCGCCCTTCATAATTTCCGAAAACCCGAGAATAGCATTCAGCGGTGTTCTGAGTTCGTGGCTCATGTTTGCCAGGAATTGAGATTTTGCTGTATTTGCCTGGTCTGCAATTTCTTTAGCACGACGGATCTCTCGCTCTTGATTTTTCAAAGGCGTAATATCTGTGGCAAGAACAACAATTTCCCGTGCGGGTGTTCGACGGTGATTAAATTGAAGCCAAGTACCGTTACTTAAATGTAAAATCATACGCTCTTGCAAGGATTCATGACTTGCACAGGTCGCTTTGATGAACTCTTCTTCTCTACCTTCTGTGCCTACAAAATCACCAGCATAAACAAGTTCACGTACCTGATCTTCGAAACGGGAGCCAAGTGTTATGATTCTTGCGCGCTTTGCTGAAATGTTTCGGTAATTACTGTTACAAAGTACCAGTTTATCTTCTTGATCATAAAGAGCAAAGCCTTCTGACATCGTCTCAATCGCCTGTGTCAGTTGAGCTTCAGATCGCTTGGCGCGAAGTTCTGATGCCTTTACTGCAGCTTCGTAAGCCGATTGTTTTTGTAATAGATCATTATAGGCAGTCACGACGGCACCAAGCTCGTCATTTGAAGTCCAGTTAACCGCAACTCGATTCTTATGCTGTTTCTCGGTTTGGATTGATTCCAGTAAGAGTTTAAGTGGGACGCCAATATAAGAATTCGCACCTAGAAAAGTCAGGGCAGATAAAACGAGTATGGTAACAACCATAACCAATCCATCAAAGATCAATCGCTCTTTGATCTCTGCAGAAATCAATGCATCGTGGAACAAGACTTTTACAGTTCCAATTGTTTCCAGACGATCAAAAGAATTATGTTTGATTTCTGTTTCTCTTGAAAGCGCGGCATCAACAATCTGAGCATCTTCACTTGTTAGTTCAGCAAGGATGAGACCATCGGTGTCATAGACCTGGGCAGAGTGGAATTCTGGGTTTCTCGATAGAGCAAGCAAAATAGCTTGTATAGAGTCCAGATCGTAATTCCACACAGGGGTCGATAAGGCGGTTCCCTGAATGTCGACCATTTTATCCAGACGCGTTCCAAGCTCGGAATTCAGTTTGTGAATATTCCGACTTTCAAGGACCGTGAAAAGGAGCAGTAAGCTGATGCTGATCAACGGAATATAGATCGATAGCAGCTTCCCGCAAATGGAGTTGCGTATATTTAAATTCAAACGGCGCTCCACACCCAAACGTATCAATACTTTACTAATAATTTTGCCAACTAGTTTAATGTAACTCAACCAGCTTTTCTTTAGCAAAGACCTTCCCGTAACCTAGCACTATCCTCTTAAGCAAAAATGAATGGATACTGCTTCATGATAGTCACTTATACAGAACAAAAGATTGTTACGGGAGTTTTTTCAACCAATAGAGACAATTTGTCATTAATTATCTCGTATTCCAAGTTTTTGTTTTCATATGCCGCTTTTTGTTTCTGGTAATGATGGAAAATTCAATAGTTGCTATTTAGTACAGAGAAATATGTTGTTGAGTTAAATATTTTTCTAAAAAAATGTTATTTTTAAAGTCTGGTTAATCTCACGTTAATAGCGATTTGTTATCAGTGTGGCTTAAGTCTAACGGGAGCACGAGTTAAATGAATCCAAACAAGGGCGCTATTGAGCAAAGTATAGATAAGATTTTTGATGAAATCGCTCAACTTAGTATTGAAATTGAAAATGTAGGACAGGTTGCCCAACAAATTGACGCTATTGCCCGTCAGACAAACCTTTTGGCTTTGAACGCTACGATTGAGGCCGCTCGTGCTGGTGATGCAGGGAAAGGTTTTGCCGTAGTAGCAGGGGAAGTGAAGCAACTGGCAGGACAAACCAGTCAGGCTACAACTGAAATTGGTGGTATTGTTCAATCACTTTCTTCTCATGTTGAGCAACTGAAAACCATAAGCACGAAAGCGCGAGATGGATTGCCATCGAATGAAATCTCTTCGGATATGGGAATGGGAGCTTAGAGTTAAGTAACACCTTAGCTTGATGCCGAAATAGATGAAGTGCTGCTATAATCAGATAGCGATTGCCTTTATCTTAATTTCTTGAAACATTGGGGGTGAATTAAAACTCCCAATGGAACCTTTTTATGCTGTCAGATAAGCCACAGCTCCATCAATACATACTTCTTGTTATGCTCGGAGCGATATGGGGGAGCTCTTTTTTCCTAATTAAGGTTACTCTGGAAAGTATTTCCCCGGTTACACTTACAGCTTTTCGTCTTTTCTTTGCGTTTCTTGTTTTGACGAGCTTGATGTTCGTTTTGGGGAAACGTTTCCCCAAGGATGCCAAAACTTGGCGATATTATATTCTGATAGGTATTACGGGTAATATTCTACCATTCGTTCTTATTTCTTGGGGGGAACTGCATATTGATTCTGGCCTGGCTGCCATTTTAATGGCTGTTATTCCTCTGACTGCTTTATTGATCGCCCATCTTTGGACTGAAGATGAAAAAATGTCTCTCCCAAAATTTATGGGCACAGTTATTGGGTTTGGCGGTGTTATTCTTCTTATGGGACCAGAAGCTTTGAATGGTTTGGGAGATTCTGTTTTGGGGCAGCTTGCAGTTGCCTTCGCCAGCTTTTGTTACGGAGCAAGCTCTGTTTTTGCCCGAAAGGTTGGGCTTGTTAAACTGGATCCGATTGTGAATGGATCAGCAATATTGCTTTGTGCATCTGTAATGGCTTTACCAATGGCCTTTATTGTTGAAGACCCGATGTCTCTTGAGCCGACCATGGTAAGTATTGGGGCTCTTTTTATGCTTTCCATACTATCAACTGCGGTAGCTTATATTATCTTATATTATCTTTTAGGTGCTGTTGGGGCGAGCTTTACGGCTTTGAATAATTATCTGGTGCCAGTTTTTGGAATGATTTGGGGATACTTGTTTTTGTCCGAAAGCTATGAACAGGAAGCATTTATTGCTTTGGCTGTAATTTTGCTGGGGATCATTATTACGCAGGTAAAAGGAAAATCGGCCAAGAGGTTAATGAATAGATTTGCCGTAAGTAAAAAAGCGGGAGAAGAAGTTTGAAAATTATAAAATTCAGTTGGCATTGGGCCTTGATACTGTCTGCCGTTGGTTCACTTGTCGGATGCGCAAATGAACCTATTAAAGTTGAAGCCTCTCGGCCTGTGGTTAAAGCTGTTTCCAAGGGGGCGCAAATTTACGGGAAGAACAAATATACTCCTTGGGGATTTGGGGTTTGTTACGGTCAAAGCCTCAACGATCCGGCACAGGTTCTTGCTTTTGCGAAAGAAACATGCGGTGATGGGCGTATAGAGCTTAGAGGGGAAGATCTTCTTTGGAATGGGTGCCCGATGTTTCAAGGCGCACGGGCTTCTTTTGTTTGCTATCCTCGAGGTCCAAGGCCCAGCCCTGTTGGCGGATAGATTTTTTAACATGTTTGCCAATTGATAATGAATGATTAATCCGGGGAGTGAGCTTTATTGCCACTCGTCCAAGACATTGACGTCAGGTTCATCGTTTTTATGTTCAAGCTTTAAATCTTCGAACTCTTGCTTGTCGAGTAGACGCCTCATCGCCCAAACTGCCATCGCCCTTACATAGGGTGATGTATCTTTCAAAAGCGGCATGATGCGTTTTGCGATAGATTTGTCACCAGAGTTGCCGATACCGATCAGGACGTTCCTTATGAATCGATCTCGTCCGATACGTTTCACTGGGGAGCCAGAGAAAACCTGACGAAAAGTTGCATCATCAAGCTCGGCAAGATCAGCCAATCGTGGTGCGGTTAACTCAATCCTTGGAAAAACATGTTCTTCGCTGGTTACTTCTGCGAACTTGTTCCAGGGACAAATAGCTATACAGTCATCACATCCATAAATGCGATTGCCCATTGGGGCGCGAAACTCTTCGGCGATATGTCCGTGATATTCAATTGTTAGATAAGAAATACAGCGTTTTGCATCCAGAACGTAGGGGGAGGGAAAGGCGTCTGTTGGGCAGATAGATAAGCATTTGTTACAGCTACCGCAGTGATCTTCCTCGTGACGATCTGTTTTTAGGTCCAGATCTGTGTAAATTTCCCCCAGGAAGAGCCAAGATCCGTATTCTCTGGAAACCAGATGAGTATTTTTGCCTTGCCAGCCAATACCGGATTGGGCCGCGGCAACTTTTTCAAGTACGGGGGCAGTATCGACGAAAACTTTGACCTGACATTCCAAGTTTTCAACCATCCATCTAGCCAGAGCTTTCAGGCGTTTTTTTATAAAATCGTGATAATCTTTGTTCCTTGCATAGACAGAAATATTACCACGATCATCAAACTGGAGATTTGCAAGGGCGGGCTCTGCCGGGCCATAATTGACTCCCAGAACAATAATGCTTTTGGCATCTTCCCACATTGCAGTTGGATCTTCGCGCCACTCTATTCTGTTTTCCATCCATTCCATGTCGCCATGGTATCCCAGATCTAGAAAGGTGCGGAGGTTTTGTTGGTTTTTCTCGTTAATTTTAGCAGGCGAAAATCCAACAGTATCAAATTTGAGCTCAAGAGCTTTTTGACGAATTGCTAAAGCAGGGTCGAGCAGGGAAGTCGAGCTTTTATTTGATTTTTTGCTCATCTTCTTCCTTCCCTTCTCCTGTATGTCCCGATCTGATTAAAATAGTATACAGCAGTTGCTAATTTAATCTAATGCTGGGATATCACCGCCATCCTGCTGCTTGTGAAATTCTTCCTGAAAAGCCTCAAAAGTTCCTGCTGCGATGGCGTCTCTCATGCCAGCCATAAGTTCTTGGTAATAAGCAAGGTTGTGAATGGTCAGCAGAATGGGGCCGAGCATTTCTTTTGCTACGAAGAGATGACGGAGGTAAGCACGGCTAAATTGGGTACAGCATGCACATTTACACTGGTCGTCAACTGGGCGATGGTCATCCTGGTGTCGCTTATTCCGCATATTCAATGCGCCGCGACGAGTAAAGGCCTGTGCATTGCGACCAGAACGGGTTGGCAGCACACAGTCAAACATATCAATGCCCCGGGCAACTGCACCAACCAGATCTGCTGGTTTTCCTACCCCCATCAGGTATCGCGGCTTGTCTTCAGGCAGATGGGGCATTGTATGATCGAGAACTTCGAACATGACTTTTTGACCTTCACCAACGGCAAGCCCGCCGACAGCATAACCTTCAAACCCGATATCTATGAGCGCTTCTGTTGATTCCTTGCGCAAATCTTCATAGGTTGACCCTTGCACAATACCAAAGAGGCCATACCCATCCCTGTCAATAAAAGCTTTGCGACAGCGTTCTGCCCAACGCATGGAACGACGCATGGAAAGAGCCGCTTCTTCGTGTGTCGCAGGATAGGGCGTACATTCGTCCAGAACCATTGTGATGTTGGAATCCAACAGATGTTGAATCTCCATCGATCTTTCTGGTGTCAGATTGTGTTTACTGCCGTCAATGTGAGACTGAAATTTAACGCCTTCTTCTGTGATCTTTCGAAGGCCGGAAAGTGACATAACCTGATAACCACCTGAATCAGTAAGGATCGGATGCGGCCAATTCATGAATTTGTGTAGTCCGCCATGACGATCAACCAGCTCGGCTGTCGGGCGCAGCATAAGATGATAGGTGTTGCCAAGAACAACTTCTGCGCCAGTAGTGCGCAACTGATCCGGGGTCAGGCCTTTAACTGTTCCTGCTGTTCCGACAGTCATAAATGCCGGGGTTTGAAAGGTACCGTGGGCAGTCGTCACTTCACCCCTGCGTGCTAGACCGTCTTTTGCCTGCAGTTCGTATCCAAATTTTGTATCGGATTTTGGCGTATTACTCATAGGTGGTCCTCACGCTGTAGAAGACTACAGTCTCCGTAGGAATAAAAACGATAGCCATTATCTATGGCGTATTGATAGGCATTGCGCATACGGTCAAGGCCTGCAAAGGCTGAAACCAGCATGAAAAGTGTCGATCTCGGTAAATGAAAGTTTGTGAGCAATAGATCAACAATTTTAAATTTATAGCCGGGTGTAATGAAAATATCTGTCTCTCCATCAAAGGGATGCAGTATCCCATTTTGATCAGCGGCACTTTCCAGCAATCTTAGGGCTGTTGTTCCGACGGCAATAATGCGCCCACCGTTTTCGCGTATTTTGTTAATATGATCGGTGGTTTTTTGGTTCAGATAACCGATTTCACTGTGCATCTTGTGATCGCGAAGATCATCAACCTTCACTGGAAGGAAAGTACCAGCACCCACGTGGAGAGTAAGCGTAATATGTTCAATGCCTTTGGCATCGAGAGCAGACATTAATCGGTCTGTATAGTGCAAACTTGCTGTGGGTGCCGCAACGGCACCACGATATTTGGCAAAACGAGTCTGATAATCCTCGGCATCCTGTTTGTCTGATCCTTTTTCCCGTTGAATATAGGGGGGGAGAGGCATTTTACCATGTTCTTCCAAGTGAGGATATAATTCTTCGGGCGTAAGATCAAAGCACAGCAGGACTTCACCGCCATCCAATTTGTTTTCTACTTTTGCGGTGAAACCATCAGCAAAACGAACAACATCATCCGGTTTTAGTTTTTTCGCAGGCTTGGCGAATGTCCACCACCGCGCACCACCATCTGTTGAAGGAGGCTCTTGTTTATGAAGTGTAACTTCAATACCAGCTTCACCACGTTTGCCTTTCAGGCGGGCAGGAATGACTTTGGTGTCATTAAAAACGAGTAGATCGCCGGGTTGTATAAGGTCAGGTAGATCAAGCATTCTATGATCTGTCAGATTGTTCCCAACAGAGAGAAGCTTCGCCATATCACGAGGATTTTCCGGGCGTTGAGCAATCACGTTACGAGGTAATTCAAAGTCAAAGAGATCAGTTTTCATTTATCTATTCCTGTGGCCCTTTGAGTATTTTTAACAATACCAGAGCAAATCGAGCCGATAGGTAGCAGAAGAAAACCAAATACGCAAAGGGATGAGCATCGATAACAGCTATGATTTAAAGGAATATGTAACAAGAAAAGAGTAAGAACGAGCCGTCCTTACCTGGTTTTTTCAACGGGCTCTTTTACGTTATATCTAAGGCCGTATCCAACACGTTCTTTGGAAACACCTTCAACGTAGTGGTAAGGGCGTTTTTCAATACCAGAAAAATTTCGTCCGCGCATCAGAATCATCACACCGGGTTCTGCTGTATAACGACGGGCGTTATTTTTCTCTCGATCGTCACAGATATAAAAGCCTGCTTCTCCTGATAATGTTAAAATGGCAATCACAGCTTCGAAACAAAGAAGATCTCGATGTGGCGTGATGCCTTTCGATCCTTCTTTGTAAATAAGCGCAGCCTTATCGTTAAAGGAAAAGGGAAGGGCGTACGGAGCTGGCTGAAACAGAGCAAAAGCTTGATTTATTTGCTCTTCCAAAGCCGTTTGGTAATCATCGAGAATGCTAGGTTGATCAAAATTCATTGCAATTTGAAAATCTTGCTCAACTTCTTTCCCTTTAGGGCCGACGACAGGCGTACAGGCCCGGAAAGGCAACTCAGTAACTGCGTTGAGCATCTTTTGGCAGCCTTCATGATCAACTAAAGGAAAGGCTGCCACACCTTCTTTGGGGAGAAGCTTCATTGCCTGAGCAAGTGAATGAGGAGAGGTTAAGAAGTGTTGTGTAAAATCAGACATAGGAATGCTCTGTAATCAAAAATGAATTTGAATACACTATAGTATGATTTTATTTTGGTGGATGCGACAGATTGCGGCACTTCTCTGTGTAATATCAAGGTTAGTGCTGGATCTTGATGACTGTACAGTCAAAGAAAAGCTGTCTATAGATAGTGCTCGTTTTTCCGCCTGTTAAAAGAAATGTTAAATGTATGAATAGTCACCTATTACGACTGTTTTTTTTCGCTGTCCCCATCGTCAGTGTTTTTAGTTCTAATGCTCTGGTACCGTTGGTTGTTCTTGTCGGTGTCTTAACAGCAATTTTTAGTTATTTAGAAAACAATATATTTCCTTCATTTACAGGAAAACAAATTTGTTTGTTTAGTGCGTTTTTTGGTTGGATTTCTATTGCATCTCTATGGTCGATTAATCCGATTGAAGCATTAAAGCTTGATTTACGCTTAGTGGGAGTGACTATCGCAGGCCTGTTGTTACTAAACGCTGTTGAGGCACAGGGTCAGGAAACAAAACGCCGCATTGCCAAAGCACTCCTGGTCGGCGTCATTCTTGCGTGCATATTCTTGCTTGTTGAGTCTCTTTTGAATGCGCCGATTACCAAAACGATAAAAGGAAAAGAGCTTGATGCGACGATGAACCTATCACGATTTAACAGGGGAGCATCATTCCTTGGTATATCTTTATGGCTCGTCTTTGTAATTTATTCAAAGAAATTCTCTTTTATATGGAAGCTATTATTTCCTATTTTGCCGCTTGCCCTGCTTTATTTTGCGCCGAGCGAAAGTTCGCTTCTGGCTGTTGTACTAGCTGCGGTATGGTATTTAGCCTTCTGTACGTTTCCCAAGGTCGGCTTTAGAGTGCTTCCGGTAGTTCTGATTATATCTGTGCTTTCTATGCCCTTGGTAACACGTTATGTGGAACCGCTTTATGATGCTCAATCATCACAATCTATTCCTTTTTCAGCGAAGCATCGGTTTTTTATTTGGGATTTTGTGAGCAGTCAGATATTGGAAAATCCGATTAGAGGGTGGGGGTTTGATTCTGCCAGGGATTATCCAAACAATGGTGTAGAGAACTATGTGCATGTTAATGCAAAAGGGGATCAGCGTGCTTTAGAAGGGCGAATTATCTCGCTTCATCCGCATAATTTCGCGCTGCAAGTATGGTTAGAGCTTGGGCTTATTGGTGCAATTTTGGTCTCTATAATCATCTGGATGGTATTTGGATACCTAAAATCACGACAGCTTGCTGAGAGAATAGAAATTCAGGCAATGCTTGTTTCGACCTTTATTGTTGCCTTGCTGGGGTATGGCATCTGGCAAAATCGCTGGTTTGTTATGTTCTTTATCTTTGCTGCGATGCTCCCGTTGATTCAGAAAAAAGAAGATAAGGAGATAATAGGTGAGGTTGATGAATATGGGGCCTAATTCGGTAAGATTTTTTATTGCCTATGCTGCTCTATGGGGCGCGATTTGTGTGGCTGTAAGTGCTTATAGCGCTCATGGTTTCGATGGAGATGAAACGCGTATGTTGTGGGCAGAGACTGGCAGCTTCTATGGTTTGGTTCATACTATTGGAGTTCTTGTTCTTGTTGGATTTAGCCTATTACAGCAAAATCATTCAAAGCTTCCTGTGATCGCTTGTTCTTGTTTCTCTCTTGGACTTCTGTTTTTTACGGGGGGGCTTTATATTAAGGCTCTTGCTGATATTTCTCTTGGTGGCCCCTTTATTCCTGTCGGCGGCAGTTTATATATTTTGGGATGGCTTATAACTGCGCTTTATGGCGTGAAATTTGTGGGAAGAGAAAATGTCTGATCACTTTCTTGATGCAACAGGATTAAAATGCCCTATCCCGGTGTTACGTGCGCGCAAGGCAATGAAACCGTTGGCTATCAACGATGTGCTGGAAATTCATGCAACGGATCCCAGTGCCGAACTTGATTTCAAGAGTTTTTGTGAGACAACCGGGTACGAACTGATTTCTTTTCAAGAGCAGGGTGATGTACTGGTTATGCAGATCAGGAAACAATAATGTTCTCTGTCCTAAGTATGTTGTTTTACTCAGGACAGAGAATTAAAACTATTCTTCTCTAAGATCTATAAATTGGCCGTTCACAGTACAATCGACTGAGGCCAAATCGACAAAAGTGTCGGTGATTTCTTCTGGTGTTCTTAGCGTCATTGGATCTTCGCCAGGAAAAGCTTTTTCCCGCATTGTTGTTCTGATCGGCCCAGGTGAAATCAGGTTGGCTTTGACGTTGGTTTTCTCAATCTCACAGGCATAAGATTGCACTAATGTATTCAGTGCAGCCTTAGAGGCTTTATAAAGGCCCCAATATGCTTTCGCTGTTGATCCTGTGGTGACAAAAATCGCACGGCCAGCCTCTGACTTTTTCAACAAGGGATCAAGGCTTCTGATCAGGCGGTAATTTGCGGTCACATTGATATCGAATGTTTCCTGCCAAATCTTTGGTTTAATATGCCCGACCGGGGACAAAGGGCCAAGCGATCCTGCATTTCCAACAAGAATATCAAGCTTGCCATAGCGATCATAGAGAGATGCTCCAAGTTGATCGAGACCATCCATGTTTTTCAGGTCATGAGGAATAAGAACGGGATTTTTACCACCTTCCGAGCGAATTTCGTCATCTACTTCTTCAAGAGCACCAACCGTTCTTGCCATAAGGAGGAGCTGAGCCCCTTCCTTTGCATAGCGTTTGGCGACTGCACGCCCAATACCGCGGGAAGCGCCAGTAATAAGCGCAAGGCGGCCCTCAAGCCGTCCATTAGTTACTTCACTCATAAAAAGGTCCTACCCGGCTTTCTTTGGTTTCATAAAACGCGGTACATCGACAACATGATCTTCGTAGTCATCAATTTGTGTTGGGTAGTGTCCGGTAAAGGGAGCATCGCAGTATTGAGGAGCATCCGGATTACGGCCTTCTTGCCCCATTGCCTTGTACATACCGTCAATTGACAGGAAGGCAAGGCTATCAACACCGATGTGAGCAGCCATTTCATCCAGATCCATCTGGGCTGCCAGCAGCTCTTTGGACTGAGAAATATCAATGCCGTAGAAGTAAGGATAGCCGATTGGGGGTGAGGCTATACGCATATGTACTTCTTTTGCGCCTGCAGCTTTGACCATCTCGACAATCTTGATAGAGGTTGTGCCGCGAACCAATGAATCATCGACCAGAATAACCCGTTTACCTTCAAGAACCGCTTTGTTGGCATTGTGCTTAAGCTTTACCCCAAGATTTCGGATTTGTTGTCCTGGCTCAATAAAGGTACGCCCGACATAGTGATTGCGAATGATGCCCAGCTCAAAGGGAACGCCGGATTCTTGCGAGTAACCTATTGCGGCTGGAACACCTGAATCAGGTACTGGAACTACGACATCTGATTCGACATGACTTTCCAGTGCCAGTTCTTTGCCGATGTTTTTACGAGCTTCATAAACACTGACACCATCAATGAATGAGTCTGGACGCGCAAAATATATATATTCAAAAATACAGGTCTGCTGACGGGTTGGCGGAAAGGGGCGTAAGGATTGAATGCCGTCATCAGTAATGACAATCATCTCTCCGGGATCAACGTCCCTGATAAAGTCGGCACCGATAATGTCCAAGGCGCAGGTCTCGGATGCGACGACATAACCGCCGTCGAGTTCACCAAGAACCAGTGGTCTGATCCCGTGGGGATCTCGCACGGCGATAACACCTTCCTTTGTCATACAAAGAAGCGCGTATGCACCTTCAATACGCTGTATGGCATCTGTGACTTTACCAACAATGGTGTCCTGAATAGAGGTCGCGACGAGGTGCAAAATAACCTCGGTATCCATTGTTGATTGGAAGATTGATCCGCGCATGACCAGTTGATCACGAATTTTTTGTGAATTGGTCAGATTGCCATTATGACAAAGTGCAAAGCCACCATCGTGTAGTTCAGCGAAAAGAGGCTGTACATTTCTCAGGGCTGTTTCGCCTGTGGTGGAATAGCGCGTGTGACCGATGGATACGTGCCCTTTCAGGCGCTCGATAACTTCCTGTGATGAAAAGTTATCCCCAACCAAGCCCAGGGCACGGTGATTATAAAATTCATTACCGTCGTAGCTGATGATACCAGCAGCTTCCTGCCCACGATGTTGCAAGGCGTGCAAACCAAGGGTAACCAGAGCAGCAGCTCCTTCATGCCCGTGAACAGCATAAACGCCGCATTCTTCGTGGAGTTTATCATCATCATGAAAATCTTCGAGTGTCATGGCTTTCGCTTTCCTGAACTCAGTAATAAATCCGTTATTCGCTGCCACTTACGGCATCGATGGTTTTTTGCATTTGAGAGCGCATCTCGTCGTTATAGCCTGATGAATCTTCGCTATCTGACGAAGATTGTGATTCCGGGCTAATTAAACGCTGATAAGTCTGTGTCGCGTTATAAGTCTGTCGTGCCGCTTCAGCTTGTTTTAATACCTGTTTGATCGTCTCATTATGAAATTTTTCAGGTAAAGCTTTTACTAATATAGCTGAAGCCTGTTGAATTGAGGCGCGGGTTTTCGCACGTTCAACGTCTTCGGGCCAACCTTCTTTTTCAGGCATGAGGAATACAAAAAGCGCAATCCAGGTGATGCTGACTATAATACCGCCACGTACTAGGCCGAATAAAAATCCGAGAGATCTGTCCAAAGGACCAAAAGTGCTTTCCCTTACATGGCGGCAAATAGCCCTGATCATCACCATGAAAAGTCCAAGTGTAATCACGAAAAGAGCAAAGCCGGTAACGATTTCAGCAACAAAAGGGATGTTTATAAATTGTTGCACATAGGGGAGCAGAGGATGGAAAGTCCACAGTGTGACAAAGCCTGCCCCAATCCATGATGCGACCGATAGGACTTCGTGCACGAATCCTCGAAACAGAGCAAAAAGACCTGAGACGACAATGATGCCTATAACAGCGACATCGAAGAGCGAGATGGGTAAGTTTTCCATCAATACCTAACAATTTTGCCGGTTAGCCACCTGCAGCCTTCTTAACTGATTTAGCTGCAAACAGCGCAACCAGATCCTGCAGATGTTCAATCTGCCTTGTATCTAACCCCGAAGCAGCTTTATTACAATTCTTCTTTGCACGGATTGGCGGAATTATTGCATTTTTAAAACCAAGCTTTGTCGCTTCTTTCAATCTGCCTTCAGATTGATTGACGGCTCTGATTTCACCCGACAGTCCAATTTCCCCAAATACTACAGTATCTTCCGGAACTGGAATGTCCATTGCCGCCGATATTAATGCTGCAGCTACAGCCATATCTGCGGCTGGTTCACCGATACGTAATCCACCTGCAACATTCAGGTAAACTTCATTTCCTGCCAAGACGAGACCACATCTCGCTTCAAGGACGGCCAAAATCATTGCCAGACGACCAGAGTCCCAGCCTACGACTGCGCGTCTTGGGTTCGCTTGTTGCGATGGCGAGACGAGGGCCTGTATTTCCACAAGAACAGGGCGTGTGCCCTCTAGCCCAGCAAAGACCGCTGCACCGGTAACATTCCCGCGCCGTTCTGCAAGAAAAAGGGCCGAGGGGTTGGAAACTTGTTCCAATCCCTGTTCTGACATTTCAAAGACGCCGATTTCATCGGTTGGACCGAAGCGGTTTTTTACAGCACGTAAGATCCTGAAATGATGTCCGCGTTCTCCTTCGAAGGTCAGAACGGTATCAACCATGTGCTCCAGAACTTTCGGTCCGGCAATCACGCCTTCTTTTGTAACATGCCCAACCAGTAAAACACTGAAGCCTCTGGCTTTGGCAAGTTGGATCAACTCCTGAGCTGAAGCGCGAACTTGTGACACTGTACCGGGGGCAGAATCCAGACTGTCGACAAACATCGTTTGGATGGAATCGATGACAACGACTTGCGGGGCATCGTGTTCATCAAGTGTGGTCGCGATATCGCGGACAGAAGTAGCCGAGGCAAGTAAGAAATCATCGCCCTTTAAGCCGAGACGTCGGGCGCGCAACCGAACTTGATCGATGGCCTCCTCGCCAGAAATATAGACACATTTAACACCGGCATTCGTTGTCAGTGCCGCCAATATCTGGGTCAGGAGCGTGGATTTACCGATTCCCGGATCTCCGCCAATTAAAACAGCAGAACCGGGGACTAATCCCCCGCCGCAAACTCGATCAAATTCCTGATTTTTGCTCACCATTCTGGGGACAGGTTTACTTGTTCCTTCAAGGCTCACAAATTCAATCTGTTTGCCTTTACGAACGTTTTTTTTACCAAGTCCACCAGGAACTGGGGAAGAGGATCCGGCTTCTTCTGTGATGGAGTTCCATTCGCCGCACGAATCACATTTCCCTGACCACTTGGCGTAGTCAGCGCCGCAGGATTGACAGACATAGCGAATTACAGGGCGGGCCAAAATAATCTCCTGAATTTAGAGTGTCGCCTAAATAGTCTTATTCAGTCCAGATAGACCTGAAACAATATCAACCTGCAGCACGATCACTATTAGTAAAACTGATTTTTATCGGACCATCCAATAGTCCGTTAATAAATTGATGAACGTAAGGGTTATCTGTTTTTTCCAGCTCATCCGTGGGGCCGACCCAGGTGATTTTGCCGTCATAAAGCATGGCAATCCGGTCTGAAATCCGCTTGGCTGAGTCCATGTCGTGGGTAATTGTTAAGCCTGTTGCGCCAAGCTCTTTTACTGATTTGACGATCAGTTGGTCAATTACATCCCCCATAACGGGATCAAGGCCTGTTGTGGGCTCATCAAAGAAAAGAGTTTCGGGTGTTGTGGCAATCGCGCGGGCCAAGCCGACTCTCTTTTTCATGCCACTTGATAGCTCGGCTGGAAATTTTGCGGCAAAGCGTTCACCCAGTCCGACAGCGGAAAGTTTTTCAAGTGCGATCTGGTGCGCTTCCTTTTTGGGAACGCCATGAGCTTGTGTTAAGCCAAAAGCAACGTTGTCCAAAATGGAAAGAGAATCAAACAGCGCTGCGTATTGGAATAGCATACCAAATTTGCGGCGTACCTGTTCCATGTCATCACTACCAAGGCCAACAATCTCTTGCTCGTTAATTTCGATACTGCCAGCGTCAGGCCGTAAGAGACCGAGCATGCATTTCAATAAAACAGATTTTCCTGTTCCTGAACCGCCGATAACAACAAGGGATTCGCCGGCATAAACATCCAGGTCCAAATTGTTCAGAATGACCTTGGGACCAAAGGCTTTGGTCAAACCTCTAATTTTTATTCTGATGTCTTTGCCAGTTGTATTTGGGTCGATTGTATCTGTTTTGTTGTTCATATTGAGAAAAACAACTCAGTGATGATGTAATTGAAGACAAGAATCAGAATTGAGGCGGATACAACGGCATTTGTTGTCGCAGCCCCGACTCCTTGTGCGCCTCCTCTTGAATGAAAGCCGTGGTAACAACCCATCAAGGTAATCAGAAATCCAAAAACAGCAGCCTTGACCAACCCAGAAATCACATCAAGGTTTTCCATGAAATCGATGGTGTTCTTGATATAGGTAGCAGGGTTAAATCCAAGTTTATGGACGGAAACCAGATATCCCCCGAAAACACCGATTGTATCAGCTACAAGCACGAGGAGAGGGAGTGTTAAAACCCCTGCAATCACACGAGGAACGATAAGGTATTTAAAGGGGTTTGTTGCCAAGGTGTAGAGGGCGTCAATTTGTTCTGTAACCCGCATTGTACCGATTTCGGCAGCCATGGCGGCGCCAACACGACCCGCAACCATTAAGCCAGCCAATACGGGGCCAAGCTCACGGGTGATCGAGACAATAACAACGTTAGGAATGGCGCTTTCAGCCGAGAAACGCGCGAAGCCCGTATAGCTTTGTAATGCGAGCACCATGCCAGTAAAAATTGCGGTCAAGCCTACAACAGGCAAAGAGTAATATCCAACCTCAATCATCTGTTTGAGAATGAGTTTGGGATAAAAGGGAGGGCGAAAACAATGTGATATCGCTGTCCCGGCAAAAATGGAAAGGCGCCCAACAATCTCAAAAAAACGTAGAGTAAGATTACCAAGAGGTTGTAAAATAGGCATGCAGTTTACCGTTTGTAGGTGTTGTTTTAGAGAGTGATCGATTGAGATGTAATGAAAAACAGTGCATTTGGGCATTGATGCCCAGTACGAATTTTCCTTCCCCCTTAAGGATCTGTCCATTTATGTTGGTGAGATAGCGTTACTCCGATGCTTTATGATTGAAAAGTATAGAACACGCATCACCATTGGGTAGGCACAATACCCAAGGCGATCTTTTGCGTCAATCAAGGTCGCGGCAAAGCCTTGGGTTATTTACTTTAATTTGTGTGGTTAGTAACTTTCCGGTAACTGATCTTCCTCTGCCAAGTCAGAGAATTTTGTAAACTCACCGTTAAAGTGGAGCTCGACAGAGCCGATTGGACCGTGCCGTTGTTTCCCGACAATCATCTCTGCCTTGTTGCGAGCCGCATCTAGGCGAGCTTCATGATTGGCGAGTTTTTCGTGGAACTTATCGGTTGAATCATCCGCACCTTGTCCTGGCTTTTCACGGGCAATGTAATATTCGTCGCGATAAAGGAAAACCACGACATCTGCATCCTGCTCAATTGAACCGGATTCGCGTAGATCTGATAATTGCGGGCGTTTGTCTTCACGTTGTTCTGTTTGACGGGATAGCTGGGAAAGAGCGATGACAGGTACGTTCATCTCTTTTGCAATCCCTTTTAGTCCACGGGAAATTTCTGAAACCTCTTGAACACGACTGTCGCTTTTTCCGCCGGGGGCGCCGGACATCAACTGAAGGTAATCGACGATAATAATATCCAGTCCATGTTGTCTTTTAAGACGTCTTACCCTGTTGCGAAGGCCTGGAATCGTTAGGTTCGGAGTGTCATCAATAAAGAGTTTGTAGTTCGAAAGGGCTCGACTGACTTGAAATACGTGCTCGAACTGATCTTCGGTTAGCTCTCCTTTACGCATCAGATGTGATGGCGTTTCCGCCGCAGAGGACAAGATCCTGCTGGCCAACTGATCAGCTGACATCTCGAGAGAAAAGAAAGCAACAGACATCGGAATGTCAACTTCATCACCTTCGGCATTGTGACCAGGTTTTGTCGCTTGTGCGATATTAAAAGCGATGTTTGTCACAAAGGCTGTTTTACCCATGGATGGACGAGCGGCAAGAATAATCAAATCAGAATGATGGAAGCCACCAAGAAGCTTATCAACATCACGAAGGCCACTTGAAACGCCTGAAATACCATCGCCCTGTTTCATCGCGACATCAATGTAGTTCATCGAGACGGCAAGAGCATCGGCAAACGATGTGAAACCACCCTCGGTTTGGCCTTCTTCTGCCAAACGATAGAGCTTTTGCTCTGCCCCTTCGATTTGCTGGGTCGCAGAAAGTTCTAGCTCGTGCGTGTGGGCGTGATTAACGACCTCTTCGCCGAGGTCAATTAGCTCTCTACGGATGTAGAGATCATGTATGATCTTGCCGTATTCAGAGGCATTGATGATTGTAACAACATTGCTCTGAAGTTCAGCCAAATAGCTGGTACCCCCAAGCTCTTCGAGATTGCCGTTACTGGCAAAAAAGTTCTTGAGTGTCGTGGCGTTTGCCAACTGTCCCCGTTCAATCAGTGTTTTACAGGCGTGATAAATCTCAGCATGAGCAGGGTCTGCAAAATGGATGGGAAGAAGAAAGTCCGAGATTCTTTCAAAGGCTTTGTTGTTTGACAGAACAGCGCCTAACAGAGCTTGCTCTACCTCGTAATTATGAGGAGGGGAGCGGAGTTCTGGTCCGTCATCAAAGGGGATGTCTGAAACATCAAAGGGTGGAATCGCGTGATCTTCCATGGCCTCGAATCTAGAAAATTATTACCAACAAACGTCTGATTACATCGGTTTCTTTTTCCCGGTCTGGGGCAAAGAAAGAGCGCAGAGGAATGTAGCTCTTTAGGGGAGAGAAGTACAGGTTGGAAATGAAAACGGCACCTCGAAAGGTGCCGTCTCATGAAACTCAAAAGTGAGAAAAGAAGACTTACGCTTCTGTTTCTTCTTCTGTGCTTTCTTCTTCAACTGCTTCTGCAACAGCTTCACGTTCTTCAGCAGCTTCCTCGTTAGAAACAGCGCCGCCAGAGCTAAGCTGTAGCTCAGCTTCTTCAGCAGAACGTGCAGTGTTAACAACAATGTTAACGGAAACTTCTGGGTGCAGAACAACTTTAACGTCGTGCAGGCCAAGAGTTTTGATAACTTTGTCGAGAACAACCTGGGAGCGGGCAATAGTAATGCCAGCTTCAGTAACTGCTTCAGCGATATCACGAGTGTTTACAGAACCGTAAAGCTGCCCGGAATCACCAGCCTGACGAATCAGGGAAACAGTAAGACCTTCAAGCTTGCCAGAAACCTGTTGGGCTTCATCGCGACGCTTGAGGTTATCTGCTTCCAACTGAGCACGCTGGTTTTCGAAGTGTTCAAGATTTGATTTTGTTGCGCGCATAGCTTTCTGCTTTGGAAGCAGGAAGTTACGAGCATAACCAGGTTTCACGGTGACAACATCACCCATTTGACCAAGTTTTTCGATGCGTTCTAGAAGGACGACTTGCATGATAAAATCTCCTTCTTACCCGATCAAGTATGGCAATAGAGCAAGGAAGCGAGCACGTTTGATAGCTTTTGCAAGCTCGCGCTGTTTCTTTGCAGATACTGCAGTTATACGACTTGGTACAATTTTACCGCGCTCTGAGATGAAACGCTGCAGAAGACGTGTGTCTTTGTAATCGATCTTTGGAGCATTTGCACCAACGAACGGGCAGCTTTTACGGCGACGGTTAAACGGGCGACGTGAACCAACGCCCTGGCTAACGATTTGAACGGCCATGGTTTCTCTTCCTTAGCTAGCTGTTGCTTCACGAGGGGCACGATCGCCACCCTCACGAGGAGGACGACCACCACGATCACCACCGCGGCCACCACGATCACCGCCGCGGTCATCACGACCACCACGACCACCACGACCACCGCGCTCATCACGGCTGCCACGGTTTTGCATGACTACAGAAGGTTCTTCTTCAAGTACGTCAACTTTGATAGTCAGTGTACGAAGAACATCGTCGTTCAAGCGCATAACGCGTTCCATTTCCTGGACCGCTGCAGAAGGAGCATCGATGTTAAGAAGAACGTAATGACCTTTGCGATTTTTCTTAACGCGATAGGCCATGTTACGGAGACCCCAGTATTCGGTCTTAGCAACAGAACCACCATTTTCGGTGATAATAGCAGTAAACTGCTCAGTGAGTGTATCGACCTGAGAGGACGAGATGTCCTGACGAGCGATATATACACATTCATAAAAAGCCATAGTTACTCCTCACGGCTTTGTGGGTAGAGGAAAACCTTTACCCGGAGCTGGTGTCCTTGTTTCCGCTAGAGGTCACCAGCAAGGAGTTGATTTAGTGCGGATTAACGTGCGGAATATAGCGATCTTGTTGCGGGGGTCAAGCTCTATAGTGCGCGGTATGCATAACCTGTTGAAATTAAAAGGTTGTGCCTGTGGTGTAGTGCTGTGTTTTTAACTCGGTGAATAATTAGATATGCCGAGCGTTGCATAATCATCTCTGGAAGGCTATTTCTGGGGCAACACAATACTCTGAATGTTGTTTGCTCATTAATGGACTAAAACCTAAGTCACTTGGTAGAGCAAAAAAGTGTGTAACGAAAATTGTAATACTACGCGTTACGCCACAACATCAGCGCGTTTAATAAGGAGTTTATAATGAAGCGTGCATTTGTTTTTCCCGGTCAGGGATCGCAGGCCGTTGGTATGGGGAAAGAACTCGCAGAAGCTTTTTCAGTAGCTCGCGAAGTTTTTGAAGAAGTTGATGAGGCTCTTGGGCAAAAGTTATCAATGCTGATGTTTGAAGGGCCGATTGACGAACTCACGCTTACTGAAAATGCCCAGCCTGCTTTGATGGCTGTAAGTACTGCTGTTACTCGCGTATTGCAGAACGAAGGCAATTTATCCCTGAGTGATCACGCCTCTTTTGTCGCGGGACATTCTCTAGGTGAGTATTCAGCTTTAACAGCGGTTGGCACTGTGGAACTGGCTGATGCAGCGCGCTTGCTGAAACTACGCGGCCAGTCTATGCAGCAAGCCGTTCCTGTAGGGGAAGGTGCAATGGCAGCACTTCTCGGACTTGATTTTGAAGACGCGCAAGCTGTTGCAGAAGAAGCTGCACAGGGTGAAATTTGCTCTGCTGCGAATGATAATGCCCCGGGACAGGTTGTTGTTAGTGGTCACAAAGCTGCGGTTGAACGTTCTTTGGATATTGCGAAAGCCAAAGGCGCGAAACGTGCTGTACTCCTTCCTGTATCTGCGCCTTTCCATTGCTCGCTAATGGCGCCCGCTGCGGATGCTATGGCCGAAGCTTTGGCCGCTGTCACATTTAAATCTCCATCTGTGCCGGTTGTTTGTAATGTTTCTGCCGATATGGTTACGGGTCCTGAAGCGATTCGTGAATACTTGGTTCAACAGGTAACGGGTGTTGTTCGCTGGCGTGAGTCCGTGCTTTATATGCGCGCAAATGAAGTCGAGCAATTGATCGAACTTGGTGCTGGGAAAGTATTGAGTGGTCTCAATCGTCGTATTGACAGGGATCTAACTTCTGCAAACGCGGGAACCCCTGAAGAAATAGAAAATCTGTTAAAGAGCCTTTAAAAATATAAAAAGTCGAAGATCTGGTACTTGGTCTCATGCCTGAAATTGAGTACCCTTCTGCGCACAAATATTGATCTTAGGAGTATAGGATGTTTGATCTTTCCGGTAAGACAGCACTTGTTACAGGTGCTTCTGGCGGTATTGGTAGTGCAATTGCCAAGGCGTTGCATGATCAGGGGGCTGTTGTTGGCCTTTCTGGTACCAGAGTAGAAGCGCTGGAAAAGGTAGCTGCTGAACTTGGCGGTGATCGGGTTCACGTTTTACCCGCGAATCTTTCTGATGCTGATGCGCCAGCTGATTTGGTGAAACGCGCTGATGAAGCGATGGGGCAACTTGATATCCTGGTAAACAATGCAGGGTTGACCCGTGATAATCTTGCGATGCGACTGAAAGACGAAGACTGGGATACTGTTCTTGCTGTTAACCTTACAGCTAGCTTCCGTTTATCCAAAGCCTGCCTTCGCGGAATGATGAAGCGCCGTTGGGGCCGTATTATCGGGATTACCTCTGTGGTTGGAACAACGGGTAATGCGGGGCAAACTAATTACGCGGCGTCGAAAGCAGGCTTGATCGGGATGAGCAAATCTCTTGCTCAGGAAGTTGCCTCACGTGGAATTACGGTTAATTGTGTAGCGCCAGGGTTCATTGCAACGGCAATGACGGATGTTCTGAGTGATGACATCAAAGAAAACCTTCTGAGTAGTATTCCTTGCGCAAAGTTAGGCTCTCCCGAAGATATTGCGGCTTCGGTTGCCTACCTATCAAGTAATGAAGCTGCTTATGTGACAGGCCAGACCTTGCATGTTAATGGCGGAATGGCCATGATATAATCAGCATTTGACCCTCTGGCGTTGAATCTTTATGAAAGATAAACGATTAAGAGCGTTGGCAAGCCGCCTTAAAGTATGTTAAGAGGCGGCGCTTCTCTGTATTTAGCAGGGTATTAATAGAAATTCAGGCCTTAGGGTCGTTAGTAAAACCGCCGAAAGGCGATAAATAGTTAAGGGCTAAAGTTTATGAGCAACGATGTCGCTGATCGCGTAAAGAAAATTGTAGTTGAACACCTCGGTGTTGAAGAAGCCAAAGTTGTGGAAAGTGCAAGCTTCATCGACGATCTTGGTGCTGACAGCCTGGATACTGTCGAGCTCGTTATGGCATTCGAAGAAGAGTTCGGTTGTGAAATTCCAGACGATGCTGCTGAGAAAATCGTAACAGTTCAGAACGCTGTCGATTTTATTTCAGAAAACGTTTAATCGTTTTTAGAAGTATATAACGCCGGGGAACTCCCCCGGCGTTTTCGTCTTTAATAGCGTAGAGACTTTTTAGAATCATGCGTCGTGTCGTTATAACCGGTCTTGGTATGGTATCCCCGCTTGGATGTGGTGTTGATCATATATGGTCACGCATCATCAACGGTGAATCAGGCCTAGGTAAAATTACTCAATTTGAGGCGTCTGATTTGGCGTGTCAGATTGCAGGAGAAATTCCTGTTGGCGAAACTGCTGACGGTTACTTTAATGCGGATGATCATGTCGCAGCAAAGGATCGCCGTAAGCTTGATCCTTTCATTGTGTACGGTATTACCGCTGCTCAACAAGCTATTGAAGATGCAAGCTGGAAGCCTGAAGATGAAGAGAGCTTGTTTCGCACAGGTGTGATGATTGGCTCTGGTATCGGTGGCCTTCAAACCATTGCAAATGGCGCGGTAATGATTGAAGAAAAGGGACCGCGCAAGCTTTCACCTTTCTTCATTCCTTCCTCCTTGATTAATTTGATTTCCGGTCATGTTTCTATCCGTTACGGATACAAAGGACCGAACCATTCCGTTGTGACGGCCTGTTCAACAGGTGCACACGCTATTGGTGATGCTGCACGTTTGATCCAGATGGATGATGCTGATGTGATGGTTGCTGGTGGTGCTGAAGCTGCTGTGTGCAGACTTGGAATTGCTGGTTTCTGTGCATCCCGTGCATTGTCTACTGGCTACAATGAAACACCTGAAAAAGGATCACGCCCTTGGGATAAAGGACGTGATGGTTTTGTTATGGGCGAGGGTGCTGGTGTGGTTGTGCTTGAAGAGCTTGAGCATGCAAAAGCACGTGGAGCAACAATCTACGGTGAAGTCGTTGGTTATGGTTTGTCCGGTGATGCACATCACATTACAGCACCACCACCCGATGGGAATGGTGGGTTCCGTGCAATGTCCGCAGCATTAAAGCGTGCGGGTATTAACGCTGGCGATGTGAATTACATCAACGCTCATGGTACTTCTACGCCTTTGGGGGATGAGATCGAATTTGGGGCAGTTAAACGCCTGTTCGGTAATAACGAAGACGTTTGCATGTCATCAACCAAATCAGCGATTGGCCACCTGCTGGGTGCTGCTGGTGCTGTTGAGGCGATTTTCTCTGTGAAGGCAATCAAAGAAGGTGTGGTCCCTCCAACACTTAACTTGGAAGACCCATCTGACGAGTGTCAGGGAATTGACTTGGTACCTCTCGAGGCGCAGGAACGAAAAATTGATGTTGCGCTATCCAATTCTTTTGGATTTGGCGGAACCAATGCAAGCCTAGTGCTTAAAGCATTCAGATAAATTCACCTAAGCTGTGAGTGAAGAACGAAAAGTATCTACGAGGCCCTCTTTCTTGAAGTGGGCCTCGCTTGTTTTGGCCCTGGGAATTATGGGGCTGTCCATTGTATTATATATGGGGCAACAGGAGTTTCTGGCGCCAGGGCCTCTCAAAAAAGATCTGACGATTGTGATCCCAAAAGGATCTGGGCTAGAGAGAATCTCTAATATACTGAAAGATGAAGGCGTTATTCGCGAGCCACTTATCTTTCAATTGGGTGCACGCTATACGAAAAAAGCAAGGAACTTAAAAGCCGGTGAATTTTTGGTGCCGGCTGCTGCCTCAATGCTGGATATAATAGAAATACTGGAAAATGGGAAAGCTGTTAGTTATTCGGTTACGATCCCAGAGGGAAAGACATCCTTTGAGATTGTCGAAATACTACGAAGTAATCCTGATTTAGTTGGCGAAATTACTGATGTTCCAGAAGAAGGTAGCCTTTTACCTGAAACATATCTTTTTGTTCGTGGGGATAGCCGTCAATCGATTCTGGATCGAATGAAACGGGCGCTGGAGCGTAATCTTGATAAGTTGTGGGACAACAGGCAGGAAGGTTTACCGCTCAAGACCAAGGAAGAGGCTTTGGTTTTGGCATCCATTGTCGAGAAGGAAACAGGAATTGCGTCGGAAAGACCGCTTGTTGCGGGAGTTTTTATCAATCGCTTGAATTTTAAAATGCGATTACAGTCTGATCCGACAGTAACCTATGGTATCACCCTTGGCACGAAACCCTTAGGGCGTGGTCTTACCCGTAAAGATCTGAAGACACCAACCGAGTACAATACCTATACGATTGACCGTCTTCCGCCTAAGCCAATTGCAAACGTCGGATTATCTGCGCTAGAAGCTGTTACACAGCCCGCAAAAACAAAATATTTGTATTTTGTTGCCGACGGTACAGGGGGACATGCATTTGCGCGTAACCTCAAAGAGCATAACAAAAATGTTCGCCATTGGCGTTCTGTGAAAAAGAAATAGACATAGGTCATTCTTTCTTTGCATAGAGTTATGTGGGGGGCTATTCCAAGTGAAAACCTATGATTTTGAGTGAATCATGTTGGTTATCTAAATTTACGTTAAAATGTGATATCATTAATTTTTAACGATAGTTATGCAAAAACACGATGATTACTTGACCTTTTGTAAATGTTGAGTAGTTTTGCGACACGCACAAATGCGGTATAAAAAAGGCAAAGGTTGAATGGCTAAAGAAGAACTCCTTGAGTTTAGTGGTACTGTTGTAGAAAAGCTCCCGAATGCAATGTTCCGGGTTGAGCTTGAAAATGGACACGAAATTATTGCCCACACTGGTGGTAAAATGCGTAAGTTCCGCATTCGTACCATGGTTGGTGATAAAGTTGACGTTGAAATGACCCCTTATGATTTGACTAAGGGCCGGATCACTTTCCGTCACAAATAAGAACTCTCTACTCTTTGTAGCTGACAGATAAAGTTGCGCGTTCGGCTTTCGGGTTTAACGCGCTTCTTGTGCTGATGTCATGTATTTTTGTTTGGCAATCTGTCTGATATGAATTCAGACAAGTACAAAGGAAGTGCTGCAAAAAACAAAACTGTCAAATACATGGGTTTTGGAAACGAAATTCGGGCTTTGTTTCTTTCTAGACCTTTGCCGATAATAGCTGCTGCCTTGGTGCTTTCCATTATAAATGGCATCGGAAACTTGTTAACCGCGGTAATACCGCTTTTTACAAAGCCGGGCGTTATTACCGAGACCTTGATGTTGCTTTTCTTTAACGTCCCTCGCAGGCTTTCCCCCCAGGTGCGAACAGCAGCTTTACTGGCACAGTAAGCCGGAGCACTGGGAAGGCCTTTAAATGAAGCAAGAGAGGACATAATTGCTATTTGTCCCTGTCCATTTGATTTCATGATCTCAATTGACGGAAGGACCGTGTTCAGGACACCGTTCAGGTTTATATCAATTATTTCTCGCGTTTGGTTATCGGATTCATCCTGTTCACCTGTGCCACCGGATATACCGGCATTGGCAATCACAAGATCAAGTTTTGACAACTGGTTTGCTTTGACTATTTCCTGATTACAGGCGGTTTGATCAGTTACGTCCAGCTGTAATTGATGAACATCCGCGCCACGTTGTATGCATTGATCTGATATGGTCTGTAATCGCGCGCTATTTCTACCTGCGAGGAATAGGACATTTCCAGGATTTGCATAGTATTTTGCAAGGGCGGCACCAATGCCACTGGAAGCACCGGTAATAAATATCGTCTTTGGAATTGTCATTCTTGCGGTAACTCATATGCTTTGGGTATAAGGCTTATGAAAATAAAGCTGCTTGTGATGAATGTAAAACAATCGATCATGTGGTTTAGTATGATGCTTCAATAACCCCGAGGAACCATTATGGGAAAAGCAATTGCCAGCATGACAGGATTTGCCCGTGCTGAAGGTGAGTACGCAGGGACAACCTGGTCTTGGGAACTTAAAAGCGTCAATGGTAAGAATCTCGACGCCAGATGCCGGTTTCCAAACGGATTCGAAGCTTTAGATGCAAAAGTCAGGTCAGCGTTGGCAAAAAACTTTAAGCGCGGCAATTTTCATATCAATCTTGTGATTGATAACAAACATAAGTCAGTGCAGTTGCAAGTAAACGAAGATATTTTGCAACAGGTTATTCCACTGGCCACGAGGATTGGTAATGATCTGGATGCTGTTGCGCCGTCCATTGATGGCATTTTGAATTTACGTGGGGTGCTGGAACTGGTTGAGGTAGAAGAATCCCAAGACGAGGCTGATACGCGGTTGGGATTGATTGAAGCAAGTTTGAAAGGCGCGATCGAAGCAATGCAAAGCATGCGTCGTGACGAGGGAACAAGACTTGCTGCAATTGCAAAAGATCAGCTGGATGATATTGATAACCTTCAAAAAGAAGCTGCAAAAATAGCCGCGACACAGCCTGCTGCAATAAAAGAACGGTTTCATAAACAGCTAGCGGAATTATTATCGGATACGAATACTGTATCTGAAGAGCGCTTGGCACAGGAAATTGCTGTTCTGGTAACCAAAGCTGATATTCGTGAAGAACTTGATCGTTTGGCGGCACATGTTGCTGCTGCGCGCGAGCTCTTGGAAAGTGGTGGGCCTTGTGGGCGTCGATTGGATTTCCTTTGTCAGGAGTTTAATCGCGAAGCCAACACGCTTTGCTCTAAATCGTCAGATGTTGCTTTAACGAAGATAGGTATTGAGCTGAAGGCAACAATCGAACAGCTTCGCGAACAAATTCAAAACGTCGAATAAAGTTAAGGTCTTAGATATAATGAATGCTGTTGTTGCCCCCACACTTAAACGTCGTGGACTTATGCTGGTCCTTTCTTCGCCTTCTGGAGCCGGCAAAACAACAATTTCCAGAATTCTACTGGAAAGAGAAGAAGAACTCACACTGTCGATATCAGCGACCACCCGTCAAATGCGTCCGGGCGAAATTCACGGCAAAGATTATTTCTTTGTGAGTGCGGAAGAGTTTGACGCTATGGTCGAGAATAATGAGATGCTGGAACACGCGACCGTATTTGATAATAAATATGGTACCCCCAGCGAACCCGTAGAGCAGGGATTATCATCAGGAAAAGATGTTCTGTTTGATATTGATTGGCAGGGAACACAGCAGGTTGCAGCAAAAGCACCTAATGATATTGTTCGGGTTTTTATTCTTCCACCTTCGTTACAAGAGTTGGAAAGACGTCTCTATGCCCGGGCACAGGATAGTGAAGAGGTTGTCAAAGGGCGGATGGCCAAAGCAGCTGATGAAATGAGCCATTGGGCGGAGTACGACTATATTATTGTTAACACAGATATCGAAAAATCTGTTGCTGATGTTCAAGCTATATTGAGATCAGAGCGACTAAAGAGAGACCGTAGGCCTGACCTTGATGCGTTCGTACGTGGACTACGCCAAGCCTAATTGAGAGAGTAAGTTGCCTTCTCTAGCTTGCTAGCTCGTCGTAAGCTCGGGCAATTGAGCAGAACTCTTCAATTGAAAGCTCTTCTGCCCGTGCGGTCTCTTTAATACCGGCGATGGATATAAGTTCGGGTGTATTTGTTCCCAAGCTTTTTAAGCTTTGCCGCAACATTTTTCGTCTTTGTCCAAAGGCTGCTTCTGTAATTTTTTCCATCGTAAAGACATTAGCTTCTGCCAATGGCTTTTGCCGAGGTTCTAGCCTTGCCACCGTGGATGTTATCTTTGGTGGTGGGATAAAGGCTCTGGGTGGAATATCAAAAAGTGCGGATGTTTCGCAGAGCCACTGTGTCATAACAGTTAATCGTCCGTAACTTTTGGTTCTTGGTTCGGCAATCAAGCGATCTACGACTTCTTTTTGGAACATGAGAGTAAGACTTGCAAAGATTGTTGGATCTTGAGCAATTTGTTTTAACCATCGAAGGAGAAGGACGGTTGAAATATTATAAGGAAGATTGGCGACAATACGACGTGGAGAAGTTCCAAGCTCTGTTAAATCGACTTTTAGCGCGTCACTTTCAATGACCTTTAGCTTGTTATCATACACTGCCGATACTTCCTTCAAAGCTTCTAGACAACGCTGATCTTTTTCTATTGCAATAACCTGCTGGGCACCTTCCATAAGTAACCCACGGGTTAAACCACCTGGCCCGGGGCCAATTTCAAATACTGTTCCCTGATCAAGTGGTCCGCCACCTCTTGCTATTCTGGAGGTAAGATTCAAATCCAGTAAGAAATTTTGCCCGAGCGATTTTTTTGCTGCGAGATCAAAGCGCGCAATGACGTCTCTCAAGGGAGGGAGGTTGTCTGGTGATTTATTCATTTCTAATGAGTTTCGTTTTTTGCTTTTGCCATTGTCACGGCCATTTCAATAGCCGCAATAAAGCTACTGGGGTTTGCTATTCCTTTGCCTGCGATATTATAGGCTGTTCCATGATCCGGCGAGGTGCGAATAAAAGGAAGGCCAAGTGTAATATTGACACCGTTGTCAAAGTCCAGAGTTTTAATGGGAATTAGAGCCTGGTCATGATACATGCAAACGGCGACATCATATTCTTCACGAGCGTTGGCATGAAACATTGTGTCGGCGGGTAAGGGGCCTTTGATGTTGATACCTTCATTACGAAGTGATTCAAGGGTTGGGATGATTAAATCAATTTCTTCAGTCCCCATCGATCCGTTCTCTCCGGCATGCGGGTTTAACCCAGAGACAGCAACACGTGGCGCACCAATACCAAAATCTTGTATTAGTGCCTCATGCGCCGTTCTGATGGTATGGGCTATTAGGCTGCTATCCAGCTTTTTAATTGCCTGTTCTAACGAGAGATGGATCGTAACGGGAATAACACGTAGCTGTTTTGAAGCGAGCATCATGATAGATGTTGTTTTACTATTCGCTACGTCTGCCAAATATTCCGTGTGTCCGGGGTGATCGAAACCAGATTGATAAAGAACGGCTTTGTTAATGGGGTTGGTTACTACAGCAGAGGCTTCGTTGTTCAGTACAAAATGTACCGATCTTTTAATTGAATTGATAACCGCAGCGCCATTGCCTGGATCACCAATGCCAGCAATAACTGGTTCTGGTAATTCTTCAGGAATGACAGGTAATGCCTGACCAAAGCAATCAAGTGCATCGGCGGGTGATAAGATCTCTTTAATTGGGATCTTAAGTGATAGGTCTGTTGCTAGTTTTTTTAAGCGGTTCGGGCAGTCTATTACAAAGAAGGGAGCTCTTTTTGTATGTAATTTCTGCCACGCTTTAAGTGTTAACTCGCCACCAATACCAGCGGGATCTCCCATTGTTATCGCTAATGGTAAAGTTACTGATTGGCTCACAGACGGATATCCACGTTTGAACTTCTACGAAGATCAAGAAGATATCTTCTGGCTAAAGTATCCAGTCTGTCGTTTCGTAATTTCTCTTGGATCGCTAATCGATCAACACCACCACTTTCCTGGCGGTCACATACGGCTATAACAGCTATACCGCCAGAAACTTGTATTATTGATGTTGTTTCTCCTGTAGCGGTATTGCTGACAGCCTCTTTCGTTGTGGCTGGGAGGTCTTTTGTGTTCAATGTTCCCATATCACCAGACCCTTCGTCACCAAGTTCTTCGGCGAGTAGATCCATTCCCCGACAGCCTTCAAATTTACGTTTTGCGTCGGCTGCTTTAGATTGAACTAGTTGAGATTGTTCAAAACTTGGATTGGCTGGAAGTGCAAAGAAAAATTGTTTCAAGTGAACTTTTTGCTCACTTCTGGCTGACCGTTGATCTTGAACCAAAATAACGTAGTAACCTCTTTTGGTTCTTATTGGTCCGACTAATGAGCCTATTGATGCTGAATCAACTGCGGGCTGAAGCTCTGGGGATAGCTGAGCGGTTTGAAGCCAACCTAGATCTCCGCCAAGCCCCGCGCTGTTAGATTGAGATACTTGTCTCGCCAAGGCAGAAAAACGACCGCCATTTTTGATTGTGTTTATAATTTCATCAGCTTGTTTTTTTATATTAGCTTCATCCGAAACAGTATCGACGCCAAGGAAAATTTCAAAAATTCTTTTCTCTGTTGTCGAGCCTTTTGATTGGAGCTTTGCAACGACTTCCTCAACTTCAGCATCTGAAATATTAACCGAAGAACGAAGACGTGTACTTACAACGGCCCTCCAAGCTAGATCTGCTCTGAACTGATCAAATAACGTAATAGGTAAGACACCTTGTTTCCGTAAGCCAGTTGTCAATTGTTGAGGGGTCATATTGTTTTGCTTGGCGACGCTGGAAAGTGCGTTTTGAATTTGAGCATCTGAAATCGTGATATTCAGTCTCTCTGCTTCTTGCAGCTTTAATCTCTCATCGACTAAAATACCAATAACTTGACGTAACATACGTTGGCGTATTTGTGGGGTGTTTTTACGCTGTGAAGATACGATGACAAGTTGAGTCCGTTGAGCGACATCCAACAATGAAATAATGTCATCATTAACAACGGCTGCTGGACGTAAAACATCTTGGGCAAAGGACGTCGTTGCTGTTGTAATAATGAGTGCGATGCTCAATAAATTAGCAACAATAAAACGTTTCATTTGATTTCTATACCTTTTGACTTAGTTCGCTATTCACTTATAGCGGTTGAATTGTACCCAAGTGTTTAAACGTTAGCTCTAGTGTGAACCTGTTATCTGGCTCTAGCTCTCTGTCTTGGAACCATGTGCGTGTATATTGGCTATCAATGATAATACATTCGTCCTGGTAAATGAGACCAAGGCCTGCTTCTCGTGATTCACCTGCATCAATATCACGTGTATAGCTGGAATTCAGGCTCCAGTATTCTGTCAATTCGCTATTGATACCAATTGCAACTTCTTCTCTATCAGAAGATATTCCATCGATATTATCATCTTTAAGAAAAACGTAGTCCAAATCTAAGTTAAACGCAGCAGGGCCAATGTTAAGTTCCACTTCATTTCGATTTGAGCCGAGATCATCAGGATCAAACCTGAACCGATAAAGAGCATCAAAGTGATCAATTGTGTATATACCGATATGCCCAACAATATCAGACGCAGCATCTTTTAAACCAGAATTTTCTTCGTGTAGGTTACTGTTTCCGGTAAAGCGATAGCTTTGACCGATTAGGAAATCTGCTTGGTTTCCTGAAACAGTAGAGGCGGTCCACTTAAGGCCGTAACTAACTCTGCTTCCTGAATCTACGCGGTCTGTGCCGGCAAAGCGATTCAAGGAAAACAGTGAAGTATCGTCAAATTCAAAATCGCGGCTATCATCGTTCGGAATTTCATTTGGGTTAGAGCCATTCGGTGCCAGTATTCCCTGAACAATAGGTTCAATAGTTTGGCTGAAATCGCCTCTATGACTGGCGAAGGGGAAGCGCCATTCTAAGGCCATTTGGGGGAAAACACGGCCAGTGAAACCAGTAAAAGTATCCCCACTTTTTCTGATGTCATCGTTATTTTTGTTAACACCATTAACCCAATATCCATCAGTTTGAAGTTGGGTTGTTAATTTATACTGGTCTCCCCAGGATCCTGTATAGGGAAGGTCCCAGCCACCGATAAGAGACACGCGTCTGCTGTCTCGACCTTCGCTACGACCAAGGGCTTGGGCATTGGCATCCAGACGATAAGTTGCTCCCGTTACGCCCGGCTGACTTTGAAAATTATATTGCCCTCGGGGGAAAACAAAAGGGTTTTCTGAGTCGTCAACACCATTACGGGTACTCTGAAATTTGTAACTGTCTAGTCTTGCAAAGTTACGACCTCTAAAACCTTCGATAAAGGCGCTTGTCTCTAGTTCTGAATCGTTGTTGAAGCCATATACCCGACCATAGGTGTCGTCTGATGCATGTTCAGCGTTAAAACCCCATCGCCACGTTTTGTCGAGATCAAAACGGCCCTCGCTTATTATCTGTCCTCTGAATTTATCGTCTTCATCGTCTCTGTCTGCGATGGTCGCGCTTGCTTCAATTGACAGATCACCTTTATTGAATTTTTTCTCATATTCACCGGCTAGAACAACACCTTGTTTTGTTGTCGCAATAGGCGCGAATAAAAGTTCGGATGAATCATCAATTGCCCAGTAATAAGGTATTTGAAGGGTTATTCCCAGCTGAGTTGATGTTCCATAACTCGGTAATAAGAAGCCGCTGCGCCTTTTTACGGTAGGGTCTGGATGAGCAAGATAGGGTGTGTAAATAACTGGAACACCAAATATTTCCATCCAGGCGTGGTCATACTTGATGGTTTGTGATGTTTTGTTATGGACAATTTTCTTGGCTTTTAACTGCCAGATTGGCGCTCTGCTTGGATCATCTTTACAAAGTTCACAAGGACTGAAAACACCATTGGAAAAAACCGTGATATTTCCACTTGTTAATTGACCTGTTGAAGCGGCTAATCGGCTGCGATCTGACAGAAGTATACGAATATCACGTATAAAACCTTCTTTAAGGTTGTCGGTTAATTCAACATGCTCTGCAAAAACAATATCGCCACTCGGTTCCAGCAAACTGATATTACCTGTGGCGCTTACAACATTTGTATTCATGTTGTAAGAGACACTATTGGCGAGAACTGTGCGATCTCCCTGAGATATCTCTACATTACCTGATGCCGTGACAATCCCAAGGTTCTCATCATAAGTTACCTCATCTGCACTGATGAGTGCTGGAATTTCTTCGTTAATCCCATCTACCGACTGCGCATTAATTTCACTAGAGATGGATATACCTATAGCGAATGTTATTGCTGCTATAGATACAGAATTTTTCAGTAGTGTTTTTACCCCCCTAAAAGACATGGCTTACCCGTCTTCCAGATGTAAAAGCATAGTGACACCTAACAATAGTGATACCCCCGCTGGTGACCAAGCTGCTAAAGCAACAGGCACTTTGGTTGACTGTCCCAAAGCAAAAACAAAATTTGATAAGAAATAAAGCAGAAATCCGGTAAGAACACCAGAAAGTATCATCAGGCCAACTTTACCTCGTCGATGCTGTTGCATAGAAAATGTTGCTGCAAGAAGCACCATAGCCAAAAAGAGAAAAGGTTTGGAAAGTAAACGATGAAACTGGAGCTTAAGCTTAACTGCTGAGAAACCAGCTTTTTCAAGGAGATTAATGAAATAAGGTAATTCCCAAAAAGAAATAGATTTTGCGCTGGCAAAACTGTCCTGGACTTTTTCCATGGTTAATTCTGTGGGAATTAACACCTCTTCAAAATAATCAGGTTTTTTGCCTGGAAATGAATGCCATGTTTGCAGCAAAGCCCAATTGCCATTTTCCAAACGTGCTTTGGTTGCATCATACCGCGAAATAAATTCACCACCTTCTGTTAGATTGAAAATAATGACCTGATTTAACGATAGGTCTTTGTTAACAGACCCGGCATGAATAACAGATAGTCCATTATTATCTGGCTGGCGTAGCCATAATCCAGTTTCTGAAACTTTAAAAATGGCTTGATCTTTTTTCTTGTAAAGCCTTGAAAGTTCTTTGTTTTTTGCAAATAAAGCTGAGGAAATTGGATTAATTACTGAAAAAGCTAAAACACCAATCATTAAAGAGCAAAAGGCAAAAGGAAAAATTATGCCCCAGATGGAGACGCCGGCAGAACGAATAATGACAAGTTCGTTTGCCCGGGTCAGTTTCCAGAAAGTTGCCATTGCTGCGAATAAAATCATGAAGGGCATGATTTCTTCACTCAGTTGAGGCATTTTGTACAGAACGATTTTTACTATCTGTATAAAAGGAACTGCGCTTCCTTCTAAATCATCTGAAACCTCAATAAGTGATATGAGGAAAACGACGCCCATTAAAACAAAAAAGAAGCTAAAAAAACTTAACAAGTAGTTCTTGGATGCGTAAGTGAATAACGTCCAAGAAATATTTGCTGATTTGACAGCTTTTTTATTAACAATCGTTGTCATTTTTAAGCTGCAGCCTCTTCCTTGGGAGAACCGTCAGGATGATCGGATGTTTTCGGAGGTAGTTTTTTGGGCTTTCTATTTATAAAATACAGAGACACCATAACAACTAAAATTGGCCACGCATACAATAGAGGGATCAAATTTTTATTCTTTTCTGCAACGTCTTTAAAAAGGAACATGGTAAGCATCATGATACCCATAAGACTAATAGCAAACATGATGCGTCCTAAATAGCCTCTACGACTGAACTCACCTGACAATAAACAGGCGAGGGCTATGAATGCCATGGCAAGCGTGAAAAGCGGACTTGCAATTCTGTAATGACCGGCTGCGACGAGTTTGTCGTAGTTGTCAACATCTCTTGGATTGGTTAAATCGGGAAAGATTAATTGATGGAGAAAGCGTTCTCTCGGTTTAAGCCAACGTTCTCTTTCTTCTTGTTCTAGATCCCCAAACTTGAGAACATACTTGTCTGAATAGGCAATGGACAGTTGGCCTGTTACAGGGTCTACCTCTTGCCTACTTGCATTCCATAGAACTGCTCTGAAATCATTTTCTTCTTTTAAAAGGGCGCCAGTATCAGCCAGATATGTTATTTGTTGTCCTGGAAGACTGCTATCGTGCACAATGAGCCCTTTGAGTTCACCTGCAGGAGTTTTTTCTTTAAAGTAAATTGTGTACTCAGTGTTGATCGTATTGAATTTACCTGCTTTTAGAAGTACTGGCGATAAATTGTCTCTGAAATAGTGCTGTAGTTCTCTGAATTCGCGGTAGGAGACTGGTAAGAAATAAAGATTAATTGCGACCACTGATATCATGGATACAGCACCCAGCATAATTCCTGGGCGGGCAAGCTGTAACTGAGAGAATCCTGCTGCCTTTAAGACGACAAGTTCACTATCTGTGTTCAGTTTGTTATATATAAAGAGGACAGAGCAGAATGTTGCGACCGGTATGACGATCACGAGAAAATAGGGCATCAACAAAATAACAAAGTAAAAGAACGTAGACGCAGGAAGACCGTCGTTAACAATCATGTCAACGAATCGCAGTGATTGAGCTAGCCATACAGCAATAGCAAGAGATACTGCGACTGAAACAGCAAATAAAACCAGCTGCACAAGCATATAGCGTGAAATGATCTGCATAGAGTCCGTAAAATAACCTATAAAAATATATACTGAAGAAATAGCCAGAACACCCTTGCCACGTCCAGTTAATTCGTGGATTTTCTAAAGAAGAATAATGAAATTTGAGTCATAGAATGCAAAGTTCTATGATTGGCGCTGCATTTTACATCGTGATACTTGTTCTATAGCAGCAAATTAATAAATCGTTTTACCTAAGAGGGCGACATGAAGTTTTCTTTTGTCTCTGACAAAGTTCCAAACACTGGTGCGATCGTTACGACAGTAACTGACGGTGGACAACTCTCCACAACGGCACAGCAATTTGATGACAAAACAGGCGGTGCATTAAGCCGTGCGATCAGTAATAGCTCTTTCAAGGGTAAAAAAGGTGAGTTGCTCGAAATTCTGGCTCCTGGCGGTGTGGAAAATAGCCGTATTCTTTTAGTCGGCTTAGGGAACTCAAAAGAACTCAAGGCAACAGATTTTGAAAACCTTGGGGGCCAGCTTTATAAAGATCTCTCCTCTAAAGGAGAGAAGGCTGTTTGTGTCTGCACCGATGCTGCCAGTGTTAAGGGGGCAACAGAAGACAAAGCTGGCGCTTTGATCGCTTATGGTGCTTTCCTTAGAAGTTATCGTTTTGATACCTACAAAACGACAGGGAAGAATGATGGTAAAAACTCTCTTGAAGAGTTCACTGTTTTTTCAGCAGATTCTACAGGTACAGAAAATGCTTATGAGGAACTATCCAAAGTTGCTGAAGGCGTACTTTTCACCAGACAGTTGGTGTCTGAACCTCCTAATGAGTTGTACCCTGCGACATTTGCCGCACAGGCCAAAGAACTTGAGTCTCTCGGGGTTAAAGTAACTGTCCTGGATGAGGGTGATATTACCAAGCTGGGTATGAATGCTTTATATGCTGTTGGTATGGGATCTGAGCGTGAATCAAAAGTCGTTATCATGGAATGGAATGGCGCTTCAGAGAAATCTACTGAAAAGCCATTGGCCTTTGTTGGTAAAGGGGTGACATTCGACACTGGTGGTATTTCTTTGAAGCCTGCTGCCGGTATGGAAGACATGAAGTTTGACATGGGTGGCGCTGGGACAGTATTTGGTCTGATGAAAGCACTTGCTGGACGTAAGGCAAAGGTGAATGTTGTTGGTGCCTGTGGTCTAGTCGAAAATATGCCATCTGCAAACGCACAACGTCCAGGCGATATTGTGAAATCTTATTCAGGAAAGACCATTGAGGTTCTGAATACGGATGCTGAAGGTCGTTTGGTTTTGGCGGATGTTCTTTCCTACACACAGGAAAAATATAACCCACGTCTCGTCATTGATCTTGCTACGTTGACAGGCGCCATGATTATTGCACTCGGCAATGATATCGCGGGTATTTTCTCGAACAATGATACCTTGTGTGAGCAACTTTCGAGCGCGGGGCTGAGTGTTGATGAACGCGTTTGGCGTCTGCCTTTGGCAGATTGCTATGATAAATTGTTAGACTGTGACGCTGCTGATATGAAAAATATTGGCGGGCGGGCTGCAGGGTCAATTACAGCCGCGCAATTCCTTCAGCGTTTTATCGATAAAGATCGTCCTTGGGTTCATATCGATATCGCGGGTGTTGCCTGGGCAACAAAAGAAAAAGCAATTGCAGCGAAAGGGGCCACTGGTTTTGGCGTTCGCTTGCTTGATCGTTTTGTTGCCGATAACTACGAAGATTAGAGATTGAAGAGCAGGGTACAATGTGCCCTGCTTTTTTTTGTGGAAGACTTTGATGACCGATATACGCTTTTATCATTTGACCAAAACAGCACTGGAAAATGCCCTTCCTCAAATGCTTGAGAAAGTACTAGAGCGCGGTCAACAAGCTGTTATTTTGTCATCCGATGAGCGCGCATTGGGTGAATTGGACCAAAATCTTTGGAATTATCGCCCTGATTCATTCCTTCCACACGGGACAAAAAGAGACGGTGCAATTGATGAACATCCGGTTTGGTTAACCACTGAACAGGGTGATGTCGCCAAACGGGATGTTGCTTTTATCGTACATGGTGCGCATCCAGGAACTCTCGAAAATGATAAAACGTCTTTATGCGCAATCCTATTTCATGGAAACAACTCTACAGTGGTTCAAGATTCTCGCGTTCTTTGGAAAGAATTGAAAGCTGCTGATCATGAACTGACGTACTGGCAACAGACAGATCGGGGATCCTGGGAGAAGAAGGCCTGATTAGCTTTTCTTCTCCCAGGATTTATGTGCCGTTATTAATGAGATAAAAGGACAGGGAATTCCTGGTTGGAAAACAGTGATTTGGTGACACCGCCAAATATCATTTCTCTAATTCGACTATGCCCCCAAGCGCCAGCGACAATTAAACCTATATCTTCTTCTTTGGCTGTTTTGAGGATAATATCCTCAGGAAAAGCACTTTCTACGACTCTGGCCTCCAGCTCGACACCATGACGCCTTAAGTGCATAGAGATATCATCTTGAGAGATGTTGCCTTCTTCAGGCAAGCCAACAGAAAGTAGGATTACTTTATCAGCTGCTTCTAAAAGAGGTAAGGCGCCCCTTACCGCACGAGAGGCCTCTGCGGATCCATCCCAGGCGATGAGAATATTTTTCGTAATATCTTTAGGTAGCTTTCTGTTTGGAACAGCAAGGATCGGGAGACTGCTTTCCATTAATAGTGAACCTGAAAATTCCAATTCGTCAGCGAATTTCCCTTTTACCTGGCTAATAATTGTCAGATCTGTAAAGCGTGCGTGGAAAGCGATGATATCTACTTCTCGTCCTTCATGTTCACGCCACTCATAGTTTGCACCAGAGGCAAGAGCTTTTTCTTCGAAAGTCTTTTTGAGCGCTGCAGCTTGCTCTTTAATGTTATTACGTTGCTGCTCGATAATTTCTTCGGGGAAATAACCTGTTACACCATGAGGAGCGCCGTGTAAGATTGCTTCTGGTGTCCTTAAAGCATGAACACCTACTAGATGTGCTCCGTCAAATTTTGCTGATAATTGCAGAGCAGCTTCCAATCGGGTTTGCCCAGATTCTGTGTTATCAATCTGAACCTGAATGTCTTTTAACATAAATGCATCTCCATTCATTTAGGAATAGGGAAGGTGCTTGAAGTATATGGCTCAGCATCTCCTTTGATTACAAGATGAATTATTGCATTTCTATGGAGATGAGTGCATTGATCTTAATCAATTTTAGATTGTTTCTTTTTTGTTAAATCAAGGTTCTTTTTTGTTGTTTTTCTATAAGTGTCAGGCGCTTTACCAAATTCAATCTCAAAGGCACGGGTAAAGTAGCTACGGCTTTGATATCCAACTTTTGAAGCAATAACTTTTACTGGGAAATCTGTTGCAGTTAACAGTTCTGCTGCACGTTGTAGGCGTACGGATCTTAGTAATTCAATAGGGCTTGTACCGTAAGTTTTTTTGAATTTCTCGGCAAAGCTGGCACGGCTCATACTAACTTTATCTGCGAGGCTCTCTACTGTGTGATGTGACTGGGGTCTATTTAAAATATACTGTAAGGCATTCCACATCTGTTGATCTTCTGCTCCTCGTAGCCATTCTACTGATTTGTGGCCCTCCAGATGATGGCGCCTTAGTAACATAATTACGCATTGCTCTAATAAAGAACGTGCCAAAGCCTTGGTACCAACTGTTGGGTTGGCAAGTTCTAGCAACATCTCATCCATAGCATTTCTTATGCGGTCACCTGGGGCTAGTTGAGCAATCAAAGGTGTTTGAATTAAATTTAACAATCCGGTTATGCCGCGATAGGAAACATCCACCAAACCACAAACAGCGGTTAATGTTTGTTGCCCTGTTCCTGTCAAAAGATGTTCTAGAGAGGCATCAATAGGACGGCATTGAGGGAGAGGATTGCCGCTTTCTGTAGCACTTATTAGGCTATGATGTTGATGAGCGGGGAGAAGAATAATTGCTCCAGTTGATATGTGCTGACTGGGGCGTTTACCAATAACAATTTTGCCAGCCCCACTTGTAATGTAATGCAGAATAGCTTGAGTTTGTTCTGGTAGCGCAAGTGTCGTGCTCGCCCCGCGAATTTCGCAAAAAGCGAAAGGTTTCAGATTAATGTCAATGGCTTCTAGAATATGGTCGATAGTCATGCATTATAATTTGTACTGTGGTGAGGCAATAGCAAGAATTGAATCTGAAAATCATACGAGCAGCGATGAAACGGACACAATCCAGACGATAGAGAACACTAGGTGGCCTAAATATAAGAGATCAAGGAATTGTCCTTGCACCAGAATTATTAAGGAACCGACCAATGTGTGATTGCAACGATCATAATGATAAAGCTTTCTCTCGCCGTGCAATGTTGGGGGGAGCAGCTGTTAGCTTAGCTGCTGCGGGTATGGCAGCAACATCAATTGGAAATAACGCTGAAGCTGCGGCTTCGAACCCGAATTACGCAGATCCGGAGAAACCAGCATTACCAGCTGTGGATGTTGATGTTAGCTTGGCAGATACTGCGTTGGTTGTTGTCGATCCTCAAGTGGATTTTTTAAGTGAGAAAGGGGTTACTTGGGGTGTTGTTGGCGAAAGTGTGACAGAGCACAATGTTGTAAAAAATATTGGGGATCTTCTTGGGTCCGCAAAAAAAGCTGGAATGACTGTTGCCGTGTCTCCGCATTATTACTATCCGACAGATCATGGGTGGCGGTTTGAAGGGCCTCTTGAAAAGCTTATGCACAAGATTGGCATGTTTAATCGTAAAGGGTCGTTGAATCTTGACGGCTTTGAAAATTCAGGCGCTGATTTTATGCCGGAATACAAAGATCAGATCATGGATGGGAAAACGATTATTGCCAGTCCCCATAAAATTTATGGTCCGCAGAATAATGATTTAGCGCTTCAATTACGGAAAAACGGCGTCAATAAAGTGATTTTGGCAGGAATGTCAGCAAATCTTTGTGTGCAGGCCCATTTGTATGACTTACTCGAGCAAGGTTTTGAGGTTGCTGTGGTTCGTGATGCGACTGCAGCAGCGAAAATTCCTGAAGGTGATGGCTATCATGCTGCATTGATTAATTTCAGATACGTAGCTAATGGCCTGTGGACAACAAAAGAAGCTGTAAAGAAAATTTCAAATGCGGCTGCATAAGAATATATAAGATCTAGTCTTTGAGAGCTAAAAGATAAAACGCCTCTTTTGACTGAGGTTGGTGGGGGCGTTTTACTTTAGTCTTAATCCTCAAAGATACAATTTTTTACTTACTTTGATATTTTTTATTGTCTTTAATAATAGAGAAAGATGTTTTGATCTAAATTGTAGATTGTTGCTAGGGGGAAGTTGATGTTTTTAAGCTAGTGACAGTCTGGGAGCTTGTGTTGGGTAAGGTATCATCTTGGACCAGGTGTGGATGGTCGAGTATAGTCAAAGTTCTATTGGCTCTGTTGGTATGCCTGATTGTTAATGGCTTATCCATATTTTCATCAGAAGCTGATCAGGTGAAGCTCCGTATTGGCTATAACGCAAATTCATCCTATCCACATTTTCTAGGGACAGGATTTAAACCCGCTTCGCCACCTGGTGTTTCGTTGGATATTCTTAACCAAATTGCCAGTGAGCTGAATTTTGAGATTGAGTATATCAGGCGTCCGGGGCGTCGTATATTACACGAACTTAAAGCAAATCAATTGGATGCTGCGTTTATTTTTTCTTACAAAGCAGAACGTGAAGAGTTTGGTGTCTTCCCAATGAAGGGAGACAAGCCTGACGGTGAGAAACGTTTAGCTGTCTTATCTTATGTGCTTTATAAAATGGCGAATTCTAAGCTAGATTGGGACGGTGAGCAGTTTATTAATCTGCGAGGCGTGATTGGTGCTAATTCTGGTTACTCTATTGTAAAGGACCTGAAAGAAAAGGGCGTCAAGATTGAAGAAGCGAGATCAACTAAGAATAATTTTACCAAGTTAAGAAGTGGTCGTATTGAAGGGGTGGCTGACCAAGGTATTGTTGCTGACGCCTATATCCACAAGAATAATTTCTCTGATGTTGTTAAAGTTTCTCAACCCATTGCAACAAAAGATTATTTTTTGATTTTTAGTCACCAATTTTCCGAGAAAAAAACCAATCTTCGTGACAAGATTTGGAATGAAATTGCAGAGCATAGAGACGATTTATCCAACCAATTCATGCCACGCTATCTTGAAGAATATCAATTACAGCCTGGCACGAATTAATCAGATTGCTTAGCAGATCTTACGATACTTCAAGCTTTTCCTGAGCCTCGAGCCATAGAGTTTCTGCTTTCATAAGCTCTTTTTCTACCTTGGCCAGCTCTTTTGTGAGTTCCAATTGTCTGGAATTATCCCCTTCATAGAGTGAAGGATCAGCCATTTCCTTTTCCAGCTTTTCTTTTTTTGCTTGAAATTTTTCCATCTTTTGTTCTGCAAGGCGGACAGCTTTTTTGATATCTCCCCCTGCAGCTCTGGCTTCTGCTGCGGCACGTCGCTTGTCTTTTTTACTCATGCTCTTGGCACGGGGCGTCTCATTCTCCTGATTTGCATCATTGGATTTACGAGAGCTTTGGCGTTCTTTTCGGCGTTGCTCCATCAGAAGGCGTTTATAATCTTCGAGATCACCGTCATATGCTTGTACGTTACCATCGGCGACAAGCCAGAAACGATCAGCGGTAAGTTCGATCAAATGAGGATCGTGCGAAACTAGTACGATGGCGCCTTCAAAAGCATTCATTGCCTGAACAAGGGCTTCCCTGGAATCAACATCCAGGTGGTTGGTTGGCTCATCCATAAGCAAGATGTGCGGGGCGTCTCGGGTTGACAGAGCAAAGAGCAGACGTGCTTTTTCACCACCTGATAGCTTACCAACCTTTGTTAATACGTGATTTACGCCAAAGCCGAAACGACCAAGCTGTGCTCTCACTTTTGATTCAGGCGTTCCCGGTTTCATCAATCGGGACATCAAAATGTAAGGCGTGGCTTCAAGGTCAAGTTCTTCGGCTTGATCCTGTGCGAAGTACCCGACTTTGAGTTTGGATGATTTATACAGTTGCCCTTCTTGAGGTTCCAGACGTCCTGCAAGAAGTTTTACCAAGGTGGATTTACCATTCCCGTTTGCACCAAGGAGTGCAATTCGATCTTCCATATCTAACCGAAGGTCTAAACCTTTCAGGATCGGCTTGCCGGGTTCATATCCGATATCTACACGATCTAGGTTGATGAGTGGTGGTGCCAACTCTTCTGGTGAGGGAAAATCAAAAGCCAAAGTGCTGTCTTCTGCAACAGCGGCAATAGGCTGCATCCGCTCCAGCATTTTGACGCGAGATTGCGCTTGCTTGGCTTTTGACGCTTTAGCTTTAAAGCGATCAATGAAGCTCTGAATGTGTTTGCGTTGTTCTTGTTGTTTTGCGTGTTGTGCGGCTTGGTGTTCAAGACGTTCTCGACGAACTTGTTCGAATTGGTCGTAATTTCCTGTGTAGGAATTTAGTTGAAGGTTTTCGAGATGAATAATCTTATTGGCAACATTGTTCAAAAGAGCACGGTCATGAGAAATGAGTAACAGTGTTCCTGGGTAATTTTTAAGATAGCTTTCCAACCAAATCGTTGCTTCCAGATCCAAGTGGTTGGTTGGTTCATCCAAAAGCAGGAAATCGGGCTCTGCAAAAAGCAGGCTGGCCAAGGCAACACGCATTTGCCACCCGCCGGAAAGAGCAGAACAGGGCTGTTGCTGTGCTTCTTCGTTAAAACCGAGACCTGCAAGTATCCGTGCTGCCCGGCTGGGGGCGGTGTCGGCTTTAATATCCACAAGGCGCTCGTGAACTTCTGCAATACGCATAGGGTCAGTAGCTGTGTCAGCTTCTTTTAGAAGTTCTGTTCGCTCAACATCAGATAAAAGGACAGTATCAATCAGGCTGACATTGCCAGATGGAGCTTCCTGCGCAACTTTCCCCATTTTGGTTTTATTGGGAACGTTGATGTCGCCTGATTCTGAAGGAATTTCCCCAGAGATGATTTTCAGCAGGGTTGTTTTACCCGTGCCGTTACGGCCGACAAAACCAACTTTATCGTTTTTGTGTACGGTGGCAGAGGCATCCTCGAAAATCGGGCGGCCTACGATGCGGTATGTTAGATTATTAATATGTAGCATGTGCGCTTAATATCACCGAAGTGCGGCTGTGGTAAGAGTTTTCTTGAGGAATATTTCTAAAATAATGTTGGTTCGATTTTACGTGCTCACTTTCATGGCGAAAATTTGTTTTCATGATGCTGAATAGGGGGATGTGCCCCTTGCATAACTGCTAACACAGAGATGTCATGTAATTACAGTTGCCCCAAAGCATTTCTGGCTGTATAAGGCCGCCAAACGATTTCCATTCTTTATCTAAAGTAGGAGTGCCTGACATGGCTCTTGAGCGTACTTTCTCTATCATTAAGCCCGATGCCACAAAGCGTAACCTAACTGGCAAAATCATTGCCAAGTTTGAAGACGCTGGTCTTCGCATCGTTGCTTCCAAGCGTATTCACATGAGCCGCGAACAGGCTGAAGGTTTCTATGCTGTTCACAAAGAGCGTCCTTTCTTTGGCGAGCTCGTTGATTTCATGATTTCTGAGCCAGTTGTTGTTCAGGTTCTTGAAGGCGAAAACGGAATTGCTAAAAACCGCGAAGTTATGGGCGCAACTAACCCAGCTGAAGCGGATGCGGGTACAATCCGTAAAGAATTCGCTCTTTCAATTGGCGAAAACTCTGTACACGGTTCTGATGCCCCTGAAACAGCTGCAGAAGAAATCAAATACTTCTTCTCAGACGCTGAGTTGGTTGGCTAATAGTCTTTATGACTATATGAGATTTAAAAGGGAAGCTTCGGCTTCCCTTTTTTTGTGGGCAAAAACCCGTTGCCCGCTCTTTACTTTGTTTGCTTTCAATTTGTCTGCATTCAATTTTTCTCGTAACAAAAATTAAGTGTACTCTTCGCGTTAGTCGGATCATTCTTATCCCGCAATATAACCAACCTGTTGTGATGCGTATCTTGATATATTTTGAGCGACAGAAGTCGATATAGCTCTTTGGTAAGGTCCCATGATTGATAATATGAAATCTCTTTTCGATATTCCTTCAGATATTTGTTACCTGAATTGTGCTGCTCAATCTCCTATGCTGAAATCTGCAAAAGTTGCCGGGGATTCAGGATTGGCAATAAAAGCAAATCCATGGACCCTTGATCCGGGCTTTTGGGATGATCGTTCCAGAGAGTTAAGAGCAATTTTGGCAGGGATGATTTCCGCCCAGGCGAATGATATTGCTCTTATTCCTTCAACGGCCTACGGCGTTGCTACAGCAGCAAAAAACCTACCAATGCATAAAGGGGAAAACATTGTCCTGCTTGAAGGTCAGTTTCCGTCCAATGTTATCGCGTGGGAACAGAAGGCATATGCTTGTGGCGGTGATTTAAATGTTATTGGGCGACCCGCGGATTATGATTGGACACCTCATGTGCTTGAGGCCATATCTAAAAAAACCGCAATTGTTACCTTGCCGCCATGCCATTGGACTGACGGTAGTAAAATAGATCTCGTTGCAGTTGGAGAGCGATGTCGGGATAAAGGCGCGGCGCTGGTTGTCGATGCAACCCAGGCGGTGGGGGCTATGATAATTGATGTTGGTACTATCCAGCCTGACTTTCTAATCTGCTCTTCCTATAAATGGCTTTTAAGTCCCGTTGGTTCTGCCTTTCTCTATGCTGCGCCCAAGTGGCAAGAGGGTCGGGCCATAGAATATAACAAATTCAACTGTGATGATCTTGACCCTTCGACAGGAATGCATCTACCGAAAACGGGTGCCTTGCGTTTTGATATGGGGGGACGGAATAACTTTATCCTGTTGTCCATGGCTTTGGAGTCAGCTAAGCAAGTTAGTAAGTGGGGCGCAGATGAGGTGCAAAAAACACTTCGACCCTTAACAGACCTTGTCGCTGAGATGGCGACGGAGAGGGGTTGGTCAGTGCCCGTTGGCAACAAGAGAGTCGGTCACATCATAGGTATCAGTTTTCCAAATCAAAAGATTGAAAATCTGGCAACAAAACTGGCATCCGAACAAGTTTATGTCAGTGAAAGAGGGGTTGGCATCCGCGTGTCGCCTTATCTCTACAATAACGAAGATGATATCAAGCAACTCTTTGGGGCACTTGATCGATTTGTCGGTGTGTAAAAACAGGCAATAAAAAAGGAGGCCGAAAAGCCTCCTTTTTAGTAAGTTCCAGTGAACTTAAACCAGTGTTGCTGCCATTAGACCGAGTACGATCATAATTGCGATAACAGAATATGTGGAAACCTTTGTAAAGCTTTCCCAACCGCGCTGGCGTTCAACCGTTAGTTCTTCGTTTGTCATTGTCGTGTGATCCTCTGTTCCACAAATATCTCGTATCTGGCCAGAGGCCAAATTCAGGACGACTTTATCAAAGGTTAGCGTATTTTCAAGCTTGAAGTGATTTTGAGTTGGTACGAAGGCGATGTTTTCTTCCTCTTTATTCAGACTTAACAGCCTTTTGATTTTCAAGCCGGATCTTTCGATATATCCTCAAGACAACTTTTTTCGTTCCTACTTTCCCGCCTTTAAGAAGAAAATCCATGCGTGCTGCTTATTATGAAGAATTCAATGGCGATATCAAAGTTGGTACCTTGCCAGATCCAACACCGCCAGTTGGTGGAGTTGTGCTTGAAGTCAAAGCCAATGGGGTTTGCCGGAGTGACTGGCATGGGTGGGTTGGTCATGACGGCGCAATCAAAAATTTTCCCCATGTACCCGGGCATGAATGTGCAGGAACAATTGTTGCGGTTGGTGACTGGGTTACACGGTGGAAGAAAGGGGACGAGGTTATTGTTCCCTTTAGCTGTGGTTGTGGCCGTTGCCCGTCCTGTGCAAAGGGCAATGAGCATATATGCGATGACGACTTTCAGCCCGGATTTACGGGATGGGGTGCTTTTGCACAGTATATGGCCGTTGAATATGCTGACGTTAATCTGGTTACTTTGCCTGATGAGCTTGACCATGTTGTCGCCGCGAGTTTGGGTTGTCGTTTCATGACGGCTTTTCGTGGGGTGGTGAAACGCGGAAAAGTTGGCCCTGAACAATGGGTTGCCGTGCACGGGTGTGGTGGCGTCGGTTTAAGCGCGTTGATGATAGCCCGTGCGTTGGGGGCAAGGGTTATTGCTATTGATGTAAACGATCAAACTTTGGCGCATGCTACGTTATTAGGTGCAGAGCATGTAATCAACGGAACAGAAGTCGATAATGTTGTTGAGGCAATCTTATCAATTACCAGTGGCGGCGCTGAGGTTTCAATTGACGCACTGGGATCGCCAATAACGGCGTATAATTCCATTGCCTGTCTGGCGAAGCGTGGTCGACATGTACAGATTGGTCTGGCGGCTGGTGATCATAAGGATATGAATATCCCAATGAATTTGGTTATTGGTCGAGAGCTTGATTTGCTTGGAAGCCATGGGATGCAGGGCCATCAATATGGGCAGATGTTGAATATGATCATCAAAGGTGATCTAGCACCTGAAAAGATCATTGATTGTACTGTTGACTTGAAAGAAGGGGCCGACGTCTTGATGAAAATGTCGACGGCTTCGCCAAGTGGGGTGGTTGTAATTGATAGGTTCTAAGGTAGAAGCCATTCATCTAAAAAGTATTGTGAAATATAAACCTTGCAACCTTTATAGAAGCCGCAAGGTTTATTATTGAGAACGGGTTTCTGTGTAATCGCTAACTATTTTATTCAAGGATTACAGATCATATCTTCTGTTATCTGAGATGTGTGTCTATGTATGAGTCTGTTGCCCGAAATTGTGATCTTTTGCTCGGCGATGAGCTTCAAACATTCGGGATAGAGTCTGTGTTCTGCACCGAGAACGCGGATGGCGAGGCTGTTTTCCGTGTCATCTGGTAAAACGGGCACCGCGGCTTGACCAACAATAGGGCCACTATCCATTTCATGGCGCACAAAATGAACAGTACAGCCGTGAAGCTTGCAGCCTTCATCCAAAGCACGTTGATGTGTGTCCAAGCCAGGAAACAGAGGGAGTAGAGCAGGGTGAATGTTGATCATTCTGTTGTGCCAATGTGCAACAAATTCTTTTGTAACTAAACGCATAAAACCAGCTAAACAGACAAACTCGACGCCTGAATTTTCAAGGGTTTCCGTGACAGCATGATCAAAGTCAAGGCGATTTTTATATTCGCGATGATTTACGGTCGCTGTTGCAACGCCGGCTTTTTGAGCACGAGCCAGCCCTGTAACGTTTGGAACGTTAGAGACGACCAATACGACTTCTGCAGGGAAAGCTGGATCTGCTGCGGCATCTAAAAGAGCCTGTAGATTACTTCCCCTGCCAGAGATCAGAACGCCAACTTTTAAGCGGGCCACGTTTCTGCGAGCCTTTCGATTTGAACGGCTTTTTCGCCTTCTTTGCGGGTTTCTACTGTGCCAAGAGAGACAACCGTTTCACCTTGAGCCTGAAGAATACCAGTAACATCTTCAACCTTGTCGGCAGCAACCACAACGGCCATGCCAATACCACAGTTGAATGTGCGCATCATTTCGTGTTCATCAATACCGCCGGTTTTGGCCAACCAGCTAAAGACACGTGGTACAGGCCAGGAAATACCGTCGATTGTCACGCCTAAACCTTCTGGTAAAACACGAGGGAGATTTTCGACAAAACCGCCACCTGTTATATGAGCAAAGGCCCTAACGCCTTCCCCATGAGGGCCAAAGGCACGAATAGCTTCAAGGCAGCTTTTTACGTAAATACGTGTTGGTGTCAGTAGCGCTTCGCCGAGACTTACACCATCCTGGAAAGGAGCGGGATCACTGTATTTCACACCGGAAATCTCAACAATTTTACGAATGAGAGAGTAACCATTAGAATGTGGGCCACTTGATGTGAGACCAAGTACAACATCGCCGTCTTTGACCAAATCACCTGTTAAGGCTTGTCCACGCTCGACTGCGCCAACAGAGAAACCGGCAAGATCGTAATCATTGTCACTGTACATACCCGGCATTTCAGCCGTTTCACCACCGATTAATGCGCAGTTCGAAAGCACACAACCTTCGGCAATACCTGCAATGATATCGCGTCCTGCTTCAACACTCAGTTTACCCGTTGCATAGTAGTCGAGGAAAAAGAGAGGTTCTCCGCCCTGAACAACAAGGTCGTTTACGCACATGGCAACCAAGTCGATTCCCACGGTATCATGCTTGTTTGCTTCGATGGCGACTTTTAGTTTTGTGCCAACACCGTCATTACAGGCGATCAGTAGAGGATCAGTAAAACCAGCGGCCTTGGGATCAAAGAAAGCGCCAAAACCACCTAAACCAGCCATAGAACCAGAACGGGTTGTTGATTTTGCAAGGGGTTTGATGGCTTCAACCAGTTCATTTCCTGCGTCGATATCAACTCCGGCATCCTTGTAGCTCAAGGAATTAGGATTATTAGGGATGGTACTTATGGTATCCTCCTGTAACTTCGAGTATTAATGTACTCAAGTGTCTGAACCTGATAATAATCTCGGATCATTTCTAGCCGGTTAATGGCACCGAGCCGTTTTGGCTAACTCTGATAAGGCGACAGCCTCATAGAATAGTCATAGTTCGAGGTTATTATCAGGTCCAGATATTACCTAATACATTCGGTATTAGGCTCTGTAATTTGGGAAGATACTTAATCCGGGATGGTTTGCAATGCGGTTTCGCCGCTTTTTCTATAAGACAGCATTTCTAGTGACATTTTTTGCGCTCTCTACAGGGCTTTGGCATTCGACTGCTTTAGCCGTTAACGAAGTTTATACTGTTCATGGTATCAGCGTTGATGCAACAGCAGATACTGTGATTGAAGCGAAAAAAGCTGCGTTAAGTCAAGGTTATGAAAAGGCTTTCCTAGCTCTGATACGTAAGCTTGTGCCTGAGCATGATCATGCAAAAGTGCCGAAATTGAATTCAAAAGATGCGCTGAATTATGTACTGGATATATCTTTATCCGCAGAAAGGTCATCTTCTGTTCGGTATATCGCAAATATGACTGTACGGTTTAAAGAATCGCAGACTCGGGGACTTCTTCGTAATTCGGGTGCAGCAATTGCTGAAACAGTCAGCAAGCCCGTATTGATTATTCCCATTGAAAAAAGAGCGGATTCTTCTTTGTTATGGGAAGATCGCAATCAATGGCGAACAGCATGGGGTGGTGTCGGGGCCAGTAATGGCCTTGTTCCGTTGACAATGCCGTTAGGTGATCTGGATGATCTAGCTTTGGTGGATGCCAAGGGAGCCTTGGCGGGTAATGAAGGTTTGTGGAAACTGGCAGGGAAGTACGGTAGCAGTGATGTCTTCCTGTCTGTTGCAGAAATTACCAATGACGGAGCCGCTGCGAATCTGTCTGCTGTTCGGGTCGGGCGTTTTGGCGAAGGTCGTCGCTATCAGTTGAATGTGACAAAAGCAGAGGGCGAAACAACGCAAAAAATGTTACGCCGAGCCGCAAGGTCGCTCGATAATTCTCTTCAGCATGATTGGAAACAGGCTAATCTGTTACAGTTTGGTGTCGAGCGCTGGATACAGGTGGAGGTTCCAATATCAGGCTTGCAGGACTGGGTGCTTGTAAATAATCGACTACAAGGTGTTCCCGCGATCAATAAAGTCAAAACGCGATCAATCAATCGCTCACAAGTAAATCTGGATGTTTATTTTGCAGGGGATGAGCGACAGTTGTCATTGGCGTTGGCGCAAAAGGATTTGGCGTTGGTGCTTAATGAGCGCAGCATTTGGGAGCTACAGATTTTAAACAGACCTAAAGTTCAACAGGGATTGAACTTGCCTGGGCAAACTAACAACCAGGTTTTGGCAACGGAAGAAACAGTTGTTGATGAGGTGATTGTTCCCGAGCAGGAAATTGATCTTGGACCTGAGACTGAAGTCGTTCAATAATTGCAGCCGCTTACCAGGGGTAATAAAAGTTCTAGGGGGATAAGATGACAGCCGAACGACAAATTAGATTCTGGCTTATTGGGTTGGTTGTTTTTTTACTATCAGTCTTTGTTCTGCGATCTGTTCTGTTGCCTTTTGTTGCTGGAATGGCAATCGCGTATTTCCTTGATCCTGTATGTGACAAGCTGGAAGAGTGGGGCTTGTCACGCATGTTGGCGACAACAGTGGTCACCATTGCTTTCCTGTTGATTCTGATTTTTGCCCTTGTTTTGCTTGTTCCAGCCTTAATCGGGCAGGTTGTCGATTTAATAGAAAGTTTGCCGAAGCTGGTAGAGGCTGTTCGCGGACAGATGAGTAAGCTTCTTTTGATGATTGAGGATCGTGTTGATCCCGCAAGTGTTGCTAACCTTAAAGAAGCTTTTGGTGATAGCCTGAAGTCGGTGACCAAATGGCTTTCCCGTTTCGCAGGCAGCTTGATTGACGGTGGTGTGGCGTTTGCCAATCTGATTTCTCTGCTGGTGATCACACCTGTTGTAACTTTTTATTTACTTAGAGACTGGGACAAGATTGTCGCGAAAGTGGATAGCTGGTTACCACGACCTCAGCTAAAAACCATCCGCCGATTGGCAAAGGAAGTTGACGAGACGCTTGCCGGGTTCATTCGAGGGCAAGGGACAGTCTGTCTTGTCCTTGGTGGATTTTATGCCGTGGGCCTCAGTCTGTCAGGTCTCAATTTTGGCCTTGTGCTGGGTATGATTGCTGGTTTGCTTTCCTTTATCCCTTTTGTTGGGTCCATCATTGGTTTGATTTTGTCTGTTGGATTGGCTTTTTTCCAGTTTGATAGCTGGGGACCAATTGCTCTTGTTGCCGGGGTCTTTTTTGCAGGCCAGATTCTGGAAGGTAATATTCTTACACCCAAATTAGTGGGTGAAAAAATCGGCCTGCATCCTGTTTGGGTTATCTTTGGTCTCTTGGCTGGTGGCGCATTGTTTGGCTTTGTCGGCATGCTTTTGGCCTTACCTGTCGCAGCAGTTATTGGTGTCGGTGTCCGTTTTGCTTTGAGTGAATATATGGACAGTCGTTATTATTATGGTATCAATCATTCCAAGGATCTTGCCAACAAAGATTCTCAAGAAAATTTACCTGAATAACGAACTAGTTAAACGGCTTACATCATAAATGGATAGTTCACAGCTACCGCTAGATCTTGGACATCGTCCTGCTCTTGGACGCGAAGATTTCCTTATTGCGCCATGCAATGAGCTTGCGGTCGCGTGGGTGGATCAATGGCCTGAATGGCCCGGACATGCCTTGGCTTTTTATGGACCGTCGGGGTGTGGGAAAACACACCTTGCCCATGTTTGGCGAACGGAAAGTGCAGCTGTTTTTGTCTCTGCGGAAGATTTACTGGCGTCAGAACCCACCGAACTTTTGAAAAAACAGGGTGGCTGTATCCTTGATGATATTCAGGATGATTTAACGAGAGATGCCGAGCTTCAGCGCAAGCTTTTTCATCTGTATAACTATGCGCGTGAAGAGGCTGGATATCTCCTTTTTACCGGGCGAGAAGCCCCTGCAAGGTGGGATGTTTCTCTGCCCGATTTAGCATCGCGTTTGTCTGCGATTCCCTCGTTTGAAATGGGGGCACCGGATGAGTTCTTGTTCGAAGCATTGCTGGTAAAGCTTTTCTATGATCGCCAGCTAACAATTTCCAAGGAAGTCTTGAGGTTTTTGGTTCTAAGGCTTGATAGATCGTTTCAGGCTGCGCGTGAAATCGTCTCGGTTCTTGATCAGCAATCTTTGGCATCACAACGCGAGATTACGATACCTTTTATAAAGTCGGTTCTAGGAACCTAAGTCCTGAATTTATAGCAGAAGATTACCAAAGCTTGAGAGTATTGTTTATAAGAGTGCTTCGATCAATTTCAATGTGCTCGTTCCCAAATGTTCAGCGGACAATATGGATCCATGGCATGGTATAATCATATTGGGTGATGCCATTCTAACTTGTTGAGTAAGCCAATCGAAATAAACTTGCCGATCCGCTATCCCATAGCTTGGAAATGTACCAAGTAATTCAGGCTGTTCTGCGTATAGTTTTTTTGTAACTTTCGGACCGCAAAATGCATCTGTTACAATCCAGGAAACTTGATTTTCCTGAAATTTTTTTATCCATACCTCACCTGTTTTCAAGCCGAGGGGCTCAACAAAACATATTGTATCTGGTAAGGATGGTTCCAGTTCTTTTAATGAGCTGAATGACAGAGCGGTTTGCTTTTTAAGCCTTGGATTTGCATTTTGTGTGCAACAAAGTTTTGCTTCAGGGAAAGCTTTGGAATATTCCTCAAGCCCCTTATTGTGATAGTGATTTGGTGCGAGTAGATGAGTAACTTTTCCTAATGATTTAAGGCTTTCTTTGGCAATTGTACTCAGACCTTGTACCGGGCTGTAAAGGCACAAATTTCCCGAAGAGAGTTGAATCGCAATACAACGCAGTGTTCCTTTCTCTGCGGTATAAATTCCCTTAATCTCATCAATTTTATTAAATGCAGATAACTCTTTTCCCATGCTATATTTCTCCAGCAAAAAAATAGAATTCACGTTGAAGTGTAAGTTTTTTGTATCAGCCAACGGATCGTTTATTCCCCGGGGTAATAAATTCTTTCTAATTTTGTGTTCACTTTCGACAACGCAGCCCAATTTTCAATATTACTGTTGAGTAAACCGTAACCGGCAGGGGGTAATCTACCATAAACCCTTTGAAGTGCTGCACGATCAGAAACTGGTCCGCTTATATCGAACAGAAACTGGCTCAACCCGGGGTTATGACCGACAAGTAGAACTGTGTTATGTCGATTATCTATTTTACTTAATTCTCTGTTGATGATCTGGGGAGGCGCAAGATAAAGCTCGGATATGAGTTTCAAATCAATGTCAAAGCCAAGAATTTCTTGAATGATCTCGGACGTTTCTGTCGCCCGTACAGCCGAGGAACTTATAATTATGGATGGTGGAATGCCTTTCATTCTCTGCCCCAGCCAATGAGCTTCTTCCTGCCCTTTTGTTGTGAGGGGACGATCCCGGTCCTGTTGCCCCTGCTTTGCATGACGGGTTGTAGCGTGACGTGCGAGGTAAATTTTTTTCATTATGACAACTCAACTATATTACGAGCTAGTTTTCTATGGACTATTGACTATACTAGATAGATCGCCAGATATACTTTTTACAATTATTTCACTGTATTTACGTAGAATTTTTATTTGCACTGAATTTTGTCAACCACCATTGAGGAGACATTTATGACCGCGAAGGCAGCTCAGGAAAAGAAAAGAGCAGAAGACTCTCAACAAGAGAGTGAAATATTGTCTATTGCGGCTGATTCTCCAAACAGATTTATAAACAGAGAGCTTTCCTGGATTGCGTTTAATGAGCGCGTTCTGGAAGAGGCTGATAACCCATCTCATCCATTGCTTGAACGGTTAAGGTTCCTGTCTATTTCTTCAGGTAACCTTGACGAGTTTTATATGGTACGTGTCGCTGGTCTGATGGGACAGGTCAATGCTGGTGTGACTTCGCGCAGCCAGGACGGTTTAAGTCCGGATCGCCAGTTGAAAGCCATTGACGAGCAAGCTGCAAAGTTGATGCATCGGCAGCAGCTAATTTGGTCGACGATCAGGCAGGAATTACGCCAATCTGATTTCGATCTTTTAAGCGTCGATGAGTTGACTGATGAGGATAAAATTTGGCTGGCAGAGTATTTTCAGGATCAGGTTTTTCCGATCCTGACGCCGATTGCCATTGATCCGGCCCATCCTTTTCCGTTCGTACCAAACCATGGATTTTGTATGGTTCTAGAGCTTGAGGATGTGCAAGAAGATAAATATATCAATGGTTTGATTGCTATGCCTCATCAGCTGAACCGTTTTATTCGCATGCCGGGGGAACATCATCGTTTTATTCGGTTAGAGCAAGTGATCCGCTTGCATCTTTCGCAGCTATTTCCGGGGTTTGATGTTATCAGTGTCGGGCATTTCAGATTACTTCGTGATAGTGATATCGAAATTGAAGAAGAGGCGGAAGATCTTGTCCGTGTCTTTGAAAGTGCACTTAAGCGTCGTCGCAGAGGCAGCTGCATTCGCCTTTCTATCGACGCCAATATGTCGGAAAATCTACGCTCTTTTGTTACGCGAGAGTTGGATGTCGATCCTGATCGAATGTTTGTTCTTGAAGGGCTTCTCGGTCTTGTTGATACCAAGAGACTTATTGTCAAAGATCGCCCTGATTTGGTTTTCCAGCCCTACACACCGCGATTTCCAGAACGTATTCGTGAGTTTGGTGGCGATTGTTTTGCTGCGATCCGGGAAAAAGATCTTCTGGTGCATCACCCCTACGAAAGTTTTGATGTTGTTGTCCAGTTTGTTCGTCAAGCCGCAAACGATCCTGCTGTTGTGTCTATCAAGCAAACGTTGTACCGGACCAGTGAAGATTCGCCCATTGTTAAAGCCCTGATCGAAGCTGCGGAACGCGGGAAAACGGTGACGGCTCTGGTTGAGTTGAAGGCACGGTTTGATGAAGAGCGTAACATCCGTTGGGCCAGAAATATGGAGCGCGCAGGCGTTCAGGTTATTTACGGTTTTATTCAGCTCAAAACCCACGCGAAATTGTCGTTGGTTGTCCGCCGCGAAGGCAAAAAACTAAAATCTTATGTACACTATGGAACAGGCAACTATCATCCTATTACGGCGAAGGTTTACACGGATCTATCGTTTTTTAGTTCTGATCAGGCATTGTGCCGGGATACAGCCAAGCTCTTTAATTACATTACGGGCTATGCCAAGCCGCTTCCCATGGAAAAAATTGACTATGCACCATTAACCTTCAGAGAGAGGTTATTACAGCATATTCAAAGAGAAATCGAATTGGCGAAGGAAGGTAAACCAGCTACAATCTGGGCCAAGATGAATGCTCTTGTGGATCGCCAAGTTATTGATCAACTTTACAAAGCTTCACAGGCCGGTGTGTCTATCGAATTGGTAATCCGTGGTATTTGTTGTTTGCGTCCGGGGGTTCCCGGCTTGTCTGAAAACATCCGCGTGAAGTCCATGGTTGGCCGTTATCTGGAACATGGGCGAATTGTCGTTTTTGGGGATGGTCACACAATTCCATCCGGTAAAAACAAAGTCTTTATTTCTTCGGCGGATTGGATGCCACGAAATCTTGATCGGCGTGTCGAGAGTTTTGTGCCGATTGAAAACCCAACGGTTTATCAGCAAGTACTCGAACAGGTCATGATTGCGACATTGAATGACACGGCCCAGTCCTGGGATTTGCAATCTGATGGTAGTTATATTCGTAAAGAAAGATGCGAGGATAGTTTCTCAGCCCATAACTACTTTATGAACAATCCTTCCCTTTCAGGGCGCGGAACCTCGTTGAAAGATAAAAGGTCAACTCCTCGATTAAAGAGGCTTTTATAAAGCAGTAAGGATTGACTCTACCGCGTGTTCTCTGGGGATGACGTTTGAGCTGTTATAGATGCAAGTTAGTTCGGTGATGTGAATAGTTCTTTTGGTGACTCAATTTCCATTGAACGATCAATATTGATAATCGTTTCCGGACTGTGCTTGTTCTTTAGGCGACGGAGTTTGTAGTTCACTTGATAAGTGCCTGCTGGTAAAGGGAGGCTTCTGCTGTAGAAAAAACCTCTTAGTCCTTGCACGGAACTTTTCTCAATCTCGTCACTTCGTTGATATACATCACCGTCAGGCAACAGAATTTTTAGCTCTTCCATGTCGCCTTGGCGGATACCCCACAAGCTGACCCAGAAATAGAACTCTTTGCTTTCTGCAGGGAAATTATTGATCTCAACTTTCTGTGTATCTAGTTCTTCATAGTCGGGGAAATGATCGGAGAAGCCAGTGCGAAAAACACCGGCATCTTTATACCCAAGTTTGGCATTGGCCTCTGCGGACCATAAGGAACGCCCCGTTGCTGCCAGATCACATCCTTCACTGCCTGTCATTCCGGTAAAGGGGTCTATGTTTTGCCCTCGGTAGGACAGGTGAAAATGTAAGTGGGGAAAACTGGTTGATCCAGAGAGGCCAACCAAACCGAGAAGGGATCCTTGGGCGACGTTCTGACCAGGTTTAACGATGACGCTTCCCTGACGCAAATGCCCGTAATGTGTCCGCCAACCATTGCCATGGTTAATGACAACAGAATTACTGGGCTTTGGCGCAAGACCACGAGAAGATTTTATTTCCTCTTGATTGAGCGCACGATCAGGAATTCCATCTTTTATAATTTCAATTTTACCCTGTGCGGCGGCAAGAACGGGAAAGCCACTTTCTTTCCATTCTGGAGAGCTTACTCTGATATCAATGCCTTTGTGTCCGTTATAGGTGAGAATGCCGCAGGTATGATCAAGGGCTTCGGGACCGGGTGCGTAATCAAAATAATGCTGGATAAAACAATCACTATCGGTGTCGCAAGCGACAGGAAAAGCGAGCAACGGCGCTGGTGGTGTTGATGGGTTGGCGTCAGAATGGGAAGGTGCAAAAAAGGCTATGCTGGCATAAAAAATACCAGCACATACGGCAATGCCATAGAGCATACCGACTGAAACAAAACTATTGCAGAGATGGAAAACAGGTCTCTGCAGTTTAGTCGAGATCCTCCACGACAAGCTTGCCATCCTTGATGCTAAGAGCAATGAGACCTTTTTTGAGCCGAAGCGCTTTGTCGCCGAAGACTTCTCGTCGCCAACCGGATAGTGCGCGGACATTGGCATTATCATCGGCAGCAATCTTTTCAAGATCACTGCTGTTGGCGATGAGCTTTTGGGCGACATCAAATTCATCACAGCATTGCTTGAGAAGAACCCTTAGCAGGTCAATGATAGCTGAAAGGCCATTATTGGGTATATGGCGCTCTTTCGCTTTTGGACAGGCGTCCTTTGGAAGATCCATTGCAACCTTAACTGCCGCGAGGATTTCTTTGCCAAGACGTCCATCTGCCATATCAACTGAAACACCGCGAGTCTTTGAAAGCTCTTTGGCATTAGTTGGGCGGTTGGACGCAATATCATAAAGCTGTTCGTCCTTGACCACTCTGCCGCGTGGGGTATTACGGCGCTGAGCTTCGAGTTCGCGCCATGCACCTAGCTCTTTCAGGATGGCAAGATAACGACGATCATTGGATCTTGTTTTTAACCTGAGCCAAGCCGTATCGGGATCCTGGCGGTATGTTTCAGGATCTTCGAGAATGGCCATTTCTTCGGCTAACCAGTGCTCGCGACCGTTTTTGTCGATTTGTGAACGTAACTTTGCATAGATATCACGCAGATGAGTAACATCTGAAATGGCATAAGATATCTGTTTCGGGGTCAAAGGACGCTTGGACCAATCTGCAAAGCGGGCAGATTTATCAATGTCCACGTTCAGAAGTTTTTTAGCAAGATTGTCATACCCAATCGAATCGCCAAAACCACAGACCATGGCTGCCAACTGGGTATCAAACAGTGGCGCGGGGACTTCGTCCATGAGAAGGCAAAAAATTTCCAAATCTTGCCGGGCGGAATGGAAAACCTTCAGCACTGTTTGATTTTTCATCAAATCAAACAGTGGCGTGAGATCGATATCAGGCGCCAACACATCTATTGCTGCAAAGTTGTTGGCATCTGCGAGTTGAACAAGACAGAGCTTGGGCCAATAGGTCTGGTCCCGAAGAAACTCTGTATCAACGGTTACGACATCAGATTTTGCCAGTTCCTGGCAGAGATCTGATAGTTCTTTACTGGATGTAATCAATGTCATGACGCGACTATACGTGCCTGATCCCTGCTTAGAAAGGTGAATATGGTTAAGACGCAAATTCACTTTCTGAATAGGGGATATCAGCACAATTTGTTGATTGTGAAAAATATTTGCCAACTTTCTTCAAAGTTGAGGTGCAAAACCTTGACAAATTGCCAATCTGATGCCTTTTTCCAACGGAATAATTTATGATTTTGGCAGAGTGCCGAGATTCAATTTTTGCTGAGCCTGAAAGTGCTCTGGTTTTAATTGCTCTGCACACAGATTTGCTAGATCGAGACAGCTATAATACCAAAGGAAATACTTATGCATCCTTATCGTTCCCATAATTGTGCTGAACTGCGCCTTTCTGATAAAGGTCAGCAGGTTCGCCTTTCTGGTTGGGTCCACCGTAAACGTGACCACGGTCAGCTTCTTTTTGTAGATCTACGTGATAGCTTTGGTATTACCCAGTGTGTCGTGGATGTTTCTAGCCCGCTTTTCGAAAAACTGGAAAATACACGCGTCGAATCAGTGATCACGGTTACAGGTGATGTTGTCATCCGTACTGCTGAAACGATCAATGCAGCTTTGCCAACGGGTGAAATTGAAGTTCGTGTTCGCGAACTTGAAATCCAGTCCCGCGCGGAAGTCTTGCCATTACAGGTAAACTCTGATGAAGACGCTGGTGAAGATACAAGGTTGCGTTATCGCTATCTGGATTTGCGTCGCGAAAAGATGGTGAAGAAGCTGAAACTTCGTTCCGGTGTAATTTCTTCCCTGCGCCGCCGGATGATTGAACAGGACTTCATGGAAATTCAGACGCCTATCCTGACGGCTTCAAGCCCGGAAGGCGCACGTGATTTCCTGGTTCCTAGCCGTATTCACCCCGGTAAATTCTACGCCCTGCCGCAAGCACCACAGATGTTTAAGCAGCTATTGATGGTTGGCGGTGTTGATCGTTATTTCCAGGTTGCGCCTTGTTTCCGTGATGAAGATAGTCGTGCAGATCGCTCTCCGGGTGAGTTTTACCAGCTCGATTTTGAAATGAGTTATGTAACTCAGGATGATGTATTTAACGCGATTGAGCCTGTGCTCCATGGTGTATTTGAAGAGTTTGCCGATGGGCGTGAAGTTTCGCCTTATCCGTTTGCTCGTATTCCTTACGCAGAAGCGATGGCCAAATATGGTTCTGATAAACCTGACCTTCGTAACCCAATTATCATTAATGACGTGACGGAAGCATTCCGTGGTTCAAGCTTCGGCATTTTTGCCCGTGCAATCGAAGGTGGCAATGTAGTTCGCGCAATTCCGGCACCGGGTACGGCTGGAAACCCACGTAGCTTCTTTGACAAGTTCAATGACTGGGCGCGTAAAGAAGGTGCCGCAGGTCTTGGCTATATCATTTATGATAAGGAAGGTGTTCCTAAGGGACCGATTGCCAAAAACCTTGATGAAGATCGTTTGGCACAGATCAAAGAAATTGCAGGCCTTGAAAATGGCGATGCTGTGTTCTTTGCTTGTGATAAGGAACTGGCTGCTGCCAAGTTTGCGGGGCATGTCCGTAATAAGCTTGGTACTGACCTTGAGCTTCTGGACAAAGGTGTTTTCAAGTTCTGCTGGATTGTTGACTTCCCAATGTTCGAGCTGGATGAAGACACAGGAAAAATTGATTTCAGTCATAATCCGTTCTCTATGCCTCAGGGAGGGATGGACGCGCTGGAAAATCAGGATCCCTTAACCATTAATGCGTACCAGTACGATATCGTTTGTAATGGTATTGAGCTATCTTCCGGGGCGATACGTAACCACCGTCCTGACATCATGTATAAAGCTTTCGAGGTCGCTGGTTATAGCAATACAGATGTAGAAGAAAGCTTCGGTGGTATGCTATCAGCATTTAAATTTGGTGCGCCGCCACACGGTGGCTCTGCACCGGGTGTTGATCGTATGGTGATGATGTTAGCTGATGAACCAAACATTCGCGAAGTTATTGCTTTCCCAATGAACGGCAAGGCAGAAGATCCGCTCATGCAAGCGCCAGCCGAAGTTGATGAAGATCGTTTGCGCGAACTGCACATCAAACTTGATCTACCGTTGGAAGATACTGAAGAGAACTAAATTTCTGCGAATGCATTCTGATTTAATCTGGATGCATTAGGACAAATATCGAATCGCCCTGCTTGATGAAGCAGGGCGATTTTGACTCGTAGTGGTTGCGAAACAAAGTTGTGGTGCTCACTTTGGAGTCGAAAAATAGATAAAATTTGATATTTATTGATATTCTTCTTGCGCTTGGAATCGAAATGACTCATGATTCTCAAAAGCTTATCGTTATTCCTGGGGGGAATATCATGCGGAAAATTTTTGTCGCTTCAACACTTGCACTCACATTGAGTGGCTGTGCGTTGCCGCCTGCGATTGGCGTTGCGTCATTAGCAGTTGATGTCGCGAGTTACTTTTTTAGCGGAAAAACACTGACGGACCACGGAATCTCTGCGGTTGCACAACAGGATTGTGCTCTGATCCGTTTAATGGAAGGGGATTTGTGTGACGAGTATGTAGGTTTTGAAGTCGCTGATGCAACGCTTGCACCTCTTTCGCCGGTTGATGAAATCGAGATCGCAGCAGTTTCTGATTTGGAAACATCAGTTAGCTACTTCGCAGAGGATGCGCAGTTAGGGGCAACTGATCCAACAGAAATATCTGCGTATTCTGAGAAGATAGCCGTTATTGATGCACAGACAAATCACTTGAAAATAAGCAAAGTTATTATAGACGATCAAGTGGCTGATATCTTGGATAGTGCTGTTTATCTTGCGGATGAGTTAAAGCCTGTCGGTTTTGATGGCTAGGTAATATTCGTTTTTGAAGTGCCAGTGTAAAAGGTCAATATAAAAAATGCCCTGAAAGATTTTCAGGGCATTTTTTATGGGATCGAAGGTAGCAATATATAAAAATCTAGAGCGTTCTTTTTTCCACATACTGACTACCGATATGACAGGCAATACGGTTACCTTTGTTGTGGTACATTGATTTATCAGCGAGATGGAGTAATTGATTGGGATTGGTTCCAGCGGTATAGTTTTCATACCCAACACTGACGGATACAGGGATCTCGTGTTGTCCCCAACGAACGACAAGCATGTTCAAAAGTTTATTGAGTTTGCCAATAATTGCTTCAACTCTGTCTGGGGCAGTGTTGGGCATAAGGATCGCGAATTCATCGCCACTCAAGCGGGCAATGTAATCGCTTTTGCGACAGTGTTTTACCAGTGCTTTGGCAACTTCTTTTAGAACACAGTCACCAGCCATGTGACCATAGCTGTCATTAATTGATTTAAAATGGTTCATGTCACAGATAACCAGGACGCCTTTATCGCCTGTGCGCGATGCCCTGCTCAGAGCACGATCAAGTTCATGCTGAAACCCACGACGATTTAGGAGATCAGTTAATTCGTCTGTAATCGAGAGATTTTCCAGATATCTGATCCGTTCATGTTGCTCAGAGAGAGTCTGCTCTGCAAGGGCAGCAGCTTCCAATAACTCAACTACCTGCCTATCGGATATACGTTTGCTCTTACTGAGATTGGTATAAGCTATCCGCCGCAGTCGAAACATGAGATTATCTCGATCGGCTGAAAGCTTTATATCGTCGCTTTTGTCAAAAGCTGTGGGATATAAAGGGCCAGATCCGTTAAATGCATCCGTATATGTCACGTTCGCCACCATTTCCTATTAAAGATAACGATGCTAACAATGCAAATAATATGCCGGTTGTAGTCTGTGGGATAAGTGTTTGTTTTATGGTGTATATTGTTCTCAGTGATCTACTTATTTTCAGTTGCTGTGCAATTTTTACCAATAAACTTACCAGAATTAATAGGGCTGGGTAAAAAGTGTCTAGTAGGCTTATTGCAAAAGAAAATGCCTCAATCTTGCCTGAAATGATATGTATTTAAAGTGATGCTTATAATCCTTTGGCAGTTTGTTGAATTTTAGGAATGGATTTTCTTTATGTGTAGATGGCAGAAAAAAGTAATTTTTTTATCGGTTTCCGCGGCTGCTTTGTTGTTTGCACAGGTAGGTACAGCGGGACAGAATTCTGTAGATTTACTTTTGCATAAAGCTTCTTATGACCTGCGTTTGAATAGCTCTTATCAAGGGGCGATTAGTAGTATGGGCGGGAAAATTGCGTATGATCTGACGAGTGACTGTCGTGGATGGTTAATGACAAACGAGCTTGAAATGGATGTTGTCTATAGTACAGGGCAAAGCATGCAGATGGACCTTAAGATAAATACTTGGGAAGCTTTGGACGGGCAACATTACCGCTTTACTGTATTACAGGATGGTAATTTGTCCGGTAAAAGTCGCTATATCGGAAAATCTTCTCATGCAAAGGCTTCTCCCGGAAAGTCAGGCGAAAAGGTTCTCGCTGAAATTACAGAACCAGAAAAACAGGATGTTGAATTAAAAGACGTGATTTATCCGACAGCTTTTTTGAAGGATATTATTCTGGCAGCCCAAGATGGTGAAACGGCTTTAAATCGTACTGTGTTTGACGGTACAGCAGAGCTTGATGCCTTTAAGGTGTCTGCCATTATTCTGCCAAATACAGAAGAAGAGAATACGCTTGAATTAAAGGACAAAATGTCGTGGAAAGTTTTTTTGGCATTCTATGATTTGAACTCTAAAAGTACGCTGCCCATTCAGGAACAAACGCTTACCCTTTATGAAAATGGTGTGGTGTCCTCTATAGATCTGGATTTTGGTGACTTCTCTGTCAAAGGAAAAATGACAGGACTTGAGGTTAATAGTTCTCCTCAATGCGGATAGTTTCGGTGTGGCGATATTTTCTATAACTATTATTTGTTGTCTTTGTTATCGGCTTTAGTGACGCCGCGATAAGAGCGGCCTTTTTGGATACTATCTTTGCCTAACTTGCTTCGAACTCGATCGAGAGCAGCTTCAACTTTTTTCCGCTTTTCTTTTTGGGGATCCAGTAAATCCTGGGGGTCTGCAAAATCAGGCGATACAAGGTCGCTGCCGCCAACACCAAGTAAACGGAAGCGTTGACCATTACATTGCTCTTTTAATAAAGGGAGCGTGGTTTGATAAATTTCTTCTGCCAACTGTGTCGGAGAAAATACTTTTCGGCTACGGGATATTTGGCGAAAATCCCCGGTTTTCAGTTTGAGATTAATTGTTTTTGCTGCGAACTTTTTTCTCTTTAAATTACTTGAAACATTTTCACAAAGCCGCCAAAGAACGACTGAAAGTTCTTCGAAGTCACTTATGTCTTCGTTAAATGTTGTTTCGTTAGAAATACTTTTTGTTGGTGATTTGGGATTCACTGTTCGTCCGTCATGTCCTCTGATAAAATGAAACATTCGTTGACCCATTTGACCGTATTTTTTCATCAACTCTTCTTCGCTATAGGGAAGAAGATCTTTGATCTGTCTTAGACCATCCTGATGAAGTTGTCTCTCTAGGCTTTTCCCTACGCCCCAAATGAGTCGAACAGGCTGTTCTTTCAAAAAGTCTTGTGTATTACTATGGCCGAGAACAGAAAATCCACGAGGTTTATCCAGATCGGAAGCGATTTTGGCCATTGATTTATTGTAGCTGAGGCCGACCGAGGCTGTGATGCCAATTTCATCTTCTATCTTTTTGATCAGTTTTGCCAAGGTGATCGCAGGGCAATGACCATGTAATTTTTCCGTTCCGGATAGATCTAAAAAAGCTTCATCGATTGAAAGTGGTTCGACAAGTGGTGTCAAGGATTGCATCATGGCGCGCACTTTCAAACCTTCTTCCTTGTATTTATACATGTTTGGCTTGACGACCACGGCAGTTGGACATGCTTTGAGCGCTTTGAACATTGGCATTGCGGACTTAACGCCATATAGACGTGCGAGATAACAGGCTGTGGAGACAACACCCCGTTTCCCACCGCCAATAATAACGGGCTTGTCCTGGATTTTTGGGTTATCCCTTTTTTCCACGCTGGCATAGAAGGCATCACAGTCTATGTGTGCCATTGTCAGATTCCCAAGTTCGGGGTGGCTGATAATGCGCGGTGAGTGACAGCTTATACAGCGAATTGGCTTTTCGTTAGAAGCTGATGCTTCTTCTCGCCAATGAAAACAATCTCTGCAAAGGTCAGGCATAAGAAATCACGTTTATTTATTGTTCTTATTTTATACTCTTTATGTTCTTTATTTGGCAAGATATTACCAACACTCTATTGAGTTGAATTGTTAACAAATTGAAGCGTGTAAGGTGAGGAGGTTTTACTGGGCCAGAGTTGAAATTTTTGTAATTCTAGTGAGTTAGCAGGTCAAAACCGCTTTTATTGTAAATTTTAACAATATTTCCGTTACCATATGTTAACTAAAGTTGAGTAGTGTGGCATTCAAGGGTATTGTTTCAGTGAATATAGTTAACCACCTGAGACATTTAATGAAGCGCATTGGGCTCTCCATGTGTTTTTAGGAGGCATCGGCAGGAAACATCTATGCAGACTAACAAAGAAAAAACTGTTCTTGTTGTCGAAGATAACGAACTGAATATGAAGCTGTTCCACGATTTGCTGGAGGCTCAAGGCTATAACATCCTTCAATCAAAAGACGGTATGGAAGCGCTTTCAATAGCGCGTACTCATAAACCCGATTTGATTTTGATGGATATTCAGCTGCCTGAGGTATCCGGTCTGGAAGTCACAAAATGGCTTAAAGAAGACGATAACCTTCGTGCTATTCCCGTGATCGCGGTCACGGCTTTTGCTATGAAGGGGGACGAAGAAAAAATCAGAGAAGGGGGATGTGAGGCTTATATTCCAAAACCTATCTCTGTGACAAAGTTTTTAGAAACTGTCGAAAGATTCTTGAGCTAAAGAATTTTTAAGTTGGTTTTACTTTTATAATATCGAAAGAGTGCAGCATTTATGGCGGCAAGGATTTTGGTCGTAGACGATATACCTGCTAATGTCAGGCTTTTAGAAGCGAAGCTGATGGCAGAGTATTTCGAGGTGATAACTGCTTCAGACGGACAATCTGCCCTAGAAATTGCAGCTAAGGAAATGCCGGATATCATCCTGTTGGATGTGATGATGCCAGGTATGGACGGGTACGAAGTTTGTAGTCGTTTGAAAAATAATTCTAAGATGCGCCATATTCCAGTTGTTATGGTCACAGCATTGAGTGAAGTAAGTGATCGGGTTCGCGGGCTTGAAGTTGGAGCAGATGATTTCCTTACCAAACCGCTTAATGATGTCGCTCTTTTTGCGCGTGTGAGATCTCTTGTTCGTCTCAAGATGATGACTGATGAATTAAGAGTCCGTCAAGAAGCTTCTTCGCGCTTTGATTCTATTGGTACTGGTGAGTCTGATGATGAAGCCGCCATTTCTAATGCAAATATACTCTTGGCGGAAACCAACGACTTAACAGCCAGTAAAATTATTAATTTCCTGACTGAGTTGGAGCATAATGTAGATCATTCCCGAGATCCACGTGAAGTTATCGAGCTGGGGCAAGAGAAGTCATATGACCTCTTCATTGTTGCGCTTGATCTTGGTGGTGAGGACGGTTTGAGACTTTGCTCTCAATTGAGAGCGCATGATGAAACGAGGCATGTTCCAATTCTTTTGGTACTGGAGGAAGAAAATCTTTCTCAACTAGCTAAGGGGCTGGATATTGGCGTAACGGATTATCTGGTTAAGCCGATAGATCCAAATGAATTGCGCGCACGATGTAAGACCCAAATAAAGCGCCGTCGTTATCATGATCGCCTAACTGATATGCTGAAGAAAAGCGTTGCTTTGGCATACACAGATCCGCTGACTGGGGTTTACAATCGTCGTTATATGAATGCGCATTTAGACCGTGCGATTATGGAGATTGCAGAAACGGCTAAGCCTGTATCTGCGCTTATGTTTGATATTGACCACTTTAAACTGGTAAATGATACATATGGCCATGCCAGTGGAGATGAGGTCTTAAAGATTTTAGCCAAGCGGGTTACTGATGCTGTTCGCGATTTTGATATGCTTGCGCGCTACGGTGGGGAAGAGTTCGTTGTTATTATGCCAAGTGCATCATCAGAACAGGCTTTTACTGTTGCAGAGCGTCTTAGAGCGCGAGTCGGTGACAAACCAATTGAAGTTCCGGGGTCCCCAGAAGCGTTAACCATCACAATATCTGTTGGTGTTGCAACGACTTCAGATCCGATGGAGGTGGCTGATAGTCTTTTGGCGCGTGCTGATACGGCTTTATACGACGCCAAGTCTATGGGCCGTAACTGTGTATGTATCGAGCATTCCAGCCAAAGTAATTCAGATCAGAGCCTTACGATTTAATCTCAAGCCTATTTTCAGTAATAGCTAGGGCTGTGTAATAATAGTTTGGGTATTAGCCATTGTTGAAAATTAGACACAAAAAAGGCCGCATCAAGCGGCCTTTTTCTTTAAGCTTTTAAAAAGCTTATTTCATTTTCGCTTCTTTGAAAACAACGTGCTTGCGCGCAACAGGATCGTATTTGCGTAGCTCGAGTTTTTCTGTAAGCGTGCGCGGGTTTTTCTTTGCTACATAAAAGTAGCCAGTGTCCGCGGTGCTTACCATGCGAATTAGTTGAGTAGCCGGCTTAGCCATAGCGAAATCCTCATCGCGCTTAAAAAATTACAAATATAACAGGGGCGAAACATAACCTTTTAAGCTCTTAAGTCAAGCCCTGATCTGATATTTTCTAATCTATGCTAAAGTTAATCAAAAATATGAGAAAATTGAAGATATTCTATCAGTTGATTAGTTCTGATGTTGTTGGTGCACGCTGCCCCCGGGCGAGGTCAAATAAATCAGGTGATGCCAGCAACGCCTCGGCGATTTCTTTTTCAAGCTCAGATGGTTCTGCACTTTGAGGGCATGTGGCTTTGATATTCTCAAGGGCGATATCATCGTCTAAAGCTGGTGAAGAGGCTCTTATTTCGCTTGATATAGGCAAGACACCTGACCTCAGAAGTGCGACGATGTCAGCAAGGGTCTTTGTGCCGTCAGATGTTGTGCAGACATCAGGGATAATGCCTCTTTTATGAATAGCATATCCGGAAGGGGCATGAAATCGAGCCCATGTAACGGCTATTTCAGCTCTATTTGGTAGTTGGAATACTTTTTGTACAGTGCCTTTGCCAAAAGAGTTACTGCCAACAATTATCGCGCGTCCGGAATCCTGTAATCCTGCTGCAAGGATTTCGGATGAAGAGGCGGAATAGGAGTTAATCAAAACAATAATTGGGAGACCCTTGGCAATATCCTGACTATGAGCTGCGCTGTATTGGTGGCTGTCAGGATGTCGGCCTCTGGTAGAGATTATTGCTCCGCTGGATATAAAGAGATCAGCAGTGTTAACCGCCTCTTTTAACAGACCACCGCCATTATTTCTGAGGTCAATTATATAGCCTTTGATATTCTTACCAATTTCCTTCTGGGCTTTTCGCACCTTTTTCCGCATCGTTGAAGTCGTAGATCGGTTGAAGCCGGAAACTTGTAGATACGCGATATTACCAGCCGCAGAATAGTTTACGGTCTGGACTACGATCTTTTTACGCGTGATTTCAAAAACGATGTTTTCGGGCGCTTTAGGATTACGAAGAATTGTAATTCTGACTTTTGAGTTCTGGGGACCTTTCAGGAGCTTGGTTATTGCAGATTCTGAAAAGCTACTGATATCAGTTGTACCAACTCGTACGATAATATCGCCAGCTTGTAATCCAACACTTTCAGCTGGTGTGTTTTCCATTACCGATATGATATGAGCACCCTTTGGGTCTTTTATATAGCGGATGCCTAGACCACCAAAGCCGTTACGACTGTCCCTGTTACTCTTTGCCTGATCTGGTCTTGAGTATCGCGAAAACCGATCTAGTTCACCCAGAATACCATCAAAGACAGCTTGGTGTATTTGATCAATACTCGCGTCTCTAAAAGGTGAGGAAACACCACGGGCTTCTGATATAACTCTGGAGGTCAAGAGAGCCCATGCTCTGTTATCCAGCGTCGAGGGATAGCTGTGTCGAGAGATCGGCTGTCCTTCGTAGTTAACGGTAACCGAATTGCCGGCATCAATGACTTCGAACTCAGGGTCCAGCGTCGTCAGATTATCCATTCCGGCAAGCGCCAGACGGGATACGTCAATTTCTTCGATATAGAAGTCGGTTACGTGACTAAAGCCTTCGGCAAAAAGGCGCGAAGAATTTTTAGGCTGGAACTCAGTTTCTTGAATTGGATAAGGCGCATTACAACCGGTTATAATGGTAATAAGGCAAAGCGCCCAAAACCTGCGAATGGCTTTGGAGCAGAGATAGTGCAGATGCAATCTTGAGTTAAAGGGCATCTACCCTGTCTCCCATGAAAATTTACTGTACGAATTTACTGTTCAATTTTGCTGAGTTTACTACTCAAATACAATTTTAACAGCATATTTTCTAACTATATCAAAAGATAAGGTCAGTATTTAAACTTTTTGATTTAGTTTCCCTGTTGCTTATTAACGGTTTTTTCCTTTTGGAGATCTGCGAGAGGAAGTACCGATCTTATTTCTTTTGCGCCCCCGGTGATGATCTTTGTTCTGTCTCTTAGGCTTCGCACGAGTTTCTTCATTGTTGTCGTCGCCTTCGACAATGCGGAGTGCAATGCCACCGGTTATAGGATTGGATTCAAAGATTCGGACCATAACGCTATCACCAAGATTAAACACGCGCCCCCAACGGCGCCCAGTTAGGCTATGGTTTTTTTCATCGTGAAGGTAATAATCATCGGGTAGGTAGGACATGGGAACCAGCCCATCCGCGCCAGTTTCATCCAGTGTGATAAAGAGCCCGGCACGGTGTACTCCATTGATCTTTCCGGGATAGATCGTTCCTATCTTCCTGGAGAAGAATGAAGCAGTGAAACGGTTGACGGTATCACGTTCCGCAGCTGCTGAGCGTCGCTCTGTTGCCGAGATATGCTCTGCGATATCATTGAATTTTGTTGTCTCCGCGCTTGTTAGTCCGTCATTGCCAAGGTTGAGGCCTTTGATGAGGGCGCGATGAACCATGAGATCGGAATAACGTCGTATCGGCGATGTAAAGTGCGCATATCTTGTCAGAGCCAAGCCAAAGTGACCAAGGTTGGTTGCGTCGTATCTGGCCTGACTTTGTGCTCTGAGAATAAGCTCGTTAATCAACTTGGATTCTGGTAAGTCCGAGGCACGTTCCAAAACCTGTGTAAGGACTTTCGGGCGGATGACTTGCCCCTTGGCAAACTTGATCCCCATGCCGTGTAAGCTGTCGGCCAGGCCTTCTATCTTAACAGGATCGGGGGCTTCGTGAACCCGATACATGCATGGAAGCTGCTTGCTTTCTAGTTCTATCGCGGCAGCAACATTGGCGGTAATCATAAACTCTTCAATAAGTTTATGACTGTCGAGTCTCTGTCTTTTGACGATATCTGTGACTTCGCCGGATTCGTCCATAACCACTTGGAATTCAGGTATTTCAAGCTCAAGAGTTCCCCGTTTATGGCGGGCTTTGAGCATAGTGTCATAAGCGCCTTTTAGCGGCTTTAACACTGGATCAAGCAAGTCAGCTGTTTTATCGCTTGGATATCCGTTAAGTGCTTCTTGTACTTCTTCGTAGGTTAGGCGCGCTTGAGAGCGAATTAATGCCCGAACAAACTTATGTTTTCTGAGTTCACCCTCTGCGTCAATCCACATATGAACCGCCATTGACGGGCGATCTTCGTTGGGTTTTAGTGAGCACCATCCATTGGAAAGTGCTTCGGGAAGCATTGGGACAACTCGGTCTGCGAAGTAAGTTGAATTACCACGCGTTTGAGCTTCATCGTCTAATGGACTTCCTGCTCTGACATAATGGGCAACATCTGCAATGGCCACAATAATATGCCAGCCACCTTCATTATCGGGATCGGGTTCTGCCCAGACGGCATCATCAAAATCGCGAGCATCGGCCCCATCAATAGTTACGAGAGCCAGATCGCGTAGATCTGTTCTTTTCCCCAAGGTGGTTTGTTTTGCTGCGGCTGCTTCTTCCAAAGCTTCTTCGGGAAATTGGTTCGGGATATTACGTTCGTGGATTGCGACCAGGCTGAGTGCACGCGAACTGTCAATATCGCCAAGAACGTCGACAACCTTTACTTCTTTAAGACCTTTACGGGATCGTCCCTTGCGAATTTCACAGAGAACAAGTTCTCCGTGTTTTGCAGACTTGGCATAGTCGGGATTCAGAATGAAATCCTTCTTTGCCTTTTTATCGACGGGACGAACAAAGCCGCCTTCTTCAGTAATCTGATAGATACCCAGTATTTTAAGGGCGGCAGCTTCAAGTTTTCGGATGGGAATACCCTGATAGCTTTTATTATCAAGCCTTTTGAGTTTGGCGAGAACACGATCCCCAACGACCAGATCGAATTTACTTTTACGATCGGGCAAAACGTAAATCATCGGTGCAGGGTGATCTTCTTCCCATGCGGCGGGAACAGCGATGAGTTCTCCGTCGCTGTCTATCCGTGTCAGCTCGATAACCTGAACAGGGGGAAGACGGCCGTCGATATTGTTCTTACGTTGTTTGGGGCCACGTCCAAAATGACCTTCGTCCTTGAGCTCTTTCAAAAGTTGTTTCAAGGGGATCTTGTCGTTGCCACGCAAATTAAAAGCGCGGGCAATCTCACGCTTTCCAACCGCAGTTGGAGATTGTTCAATAAAGTCTAAAACCGCTTCCTTTGTGGGAAAGGGCGGGGATTTTCGATCAGAGGTCACGCCCTTTTCCTAACAGCTATTCTTCAGTTTTGGGTTTTGTCGTTTTCTTGGCTGGTGCCTTTTTTGCCGCAGTTTTTTTCGTAGCAGGTTTCGTGGCAGGTTTCTTTGCTGCTGTTTTCTTGGCGGTGGTCTTCTTAGCCGCGGCTTTTTTCGCTGGAGCTTTCTTTTTAGCGGGCGCTTTTTTCTTCGTACCCTTCTTCTCTAGCTGCTTTGTTAAAAGCGCTACAGCTTCTTCCAATGTAATGGTGTCAACTTCTTTATCTTTAGGCAAAGAAGCGTTCACTTTGTTCCATTTTACATAGGGGCCATATCTGCCGGAGTGAACTGTAATATCAACACTGTCCTCTGGGTGTGCTCCGATTGTTCTAAGGGCAGCAGCTGGACCTCGCTTTGGAGCTTCTGCAATCAGGGCAACAGCTCTGTTCAGGCCGACAATCAGAACATCATCATCTTTGGTCAGCGATTTAAAGGTCGATCCATGCTTCACGTAGGGGCCAAAACGTCCGATGCCTGCGATAATCATCGCACCATCATCTGGGTGAGGGCCGATATCACGCGGCAGAGATAGCAACCCTTGAGCAAGCTCGAAAGTTACATCGCTGATTGGTGTTCCCTTGGGAATGGAAACACGTTTAGGTTTGGTTTTCTCAACCGCTTCGCCCAATTGAACGTAAACACCATAAGGCCCTTTGCGGAGTGTTACGGCAAGCTCTGTTGCCGGATCGACACCGAGCTCTTTTGGTTGGCTGAGATCATTTTCTCCACCTTCACCGTCTGGCAAAGAAAGCTGACGCGTATAGCGGCAGTCGGGGTAGTTAGAGCAACCAATAAAGCCCCCCGTTTTTCCAAGCTTGATCCCCAAGCGTCCGTCGTCACAGGTTGGACACTCTCTTGGGTGTTTCTTGTCCGGATCTTCAGGAGTCGGGAAGAAGTGATCACTAAGGTCTTCGTCCAGAGCTTCGATAACTTCTGTAATCGTCAGGCCTTTGGTTTCATCAACAGCGGTATGGAAGGCATCCCAGAAACCTCTGAGAACCTTTTTCCAATCAATCGAACCTGCTGAGATGTCATCAAGTTGGGTCTCGAGATCCGCTGTAAAGTTAAATTCGACGTATTTGGAGAAAAAGTTCCGCAAGAAGGTAACAACAATACGTCCACGATCTTCAGGCTTGAATCGTTTCTTTTCCAGAACAACATAATCGCGATCTTGTAGAACCTGTATGATAGAAGCGTAGGTTGATGGACGTCCGATGCCCAGTTCTTCCATTTTCTTTACAAGGCTAGCTTCTGAATAACGCGGTGGAGGTTGGGTGAAGTGTTGCTCTTTTTCAATTTCTTCGCGGTTGGCAACGTCGCCTTCTGTCAGCTTTGGTAGACGGCGATCATCATCCTGACCCTCTTTTTCGTCGTCTTTGTCTTCTTTGTATAGCTTCAAGAAGCCATCAAACCTTAAAACAGAACCGTTGGCACGAAGAACAGCCTGACCCTGGGCAACGTCGATGTCCACAGCAACCTGATCCAGAATGGCGCTTTCCATTTGACTGGCAACGGTTCTATTCCAGATTAGTTCGTAGAGTTTACGTCCTTCGTCATCAAGATGAGATATTACATCGCGTGGTAACAGTTCAAGATTGGTCGGGCGGATCGCTTCGTGAGCTTCCTGAGCATTCTTGGCTTTACTTTTATAGACGCGGGGGTTTGCGGGTAGATAGTCTTTGCCATATTGCTTGGCAATGAGGTCACGGCCAGAAGCAATGGCTTCGGCAGAAAGACTGACACCATCAGTACGCATATAGGTGATCAGACCAACAGTCTCGCCCCCAAGATCAACGCCTTCGTAGAGTTTCTGGGCAATACGCATTGTCCGTGAAGCCCCGAAACCGAGCTTACGAGACGCTTCCTGTTGAAGGGTAGAGGTCGTGAAAGGCGGTTGCGGATTCCGGCGAGATTGCTTCTTCTCGACCGAATTAATGGTAAAGCTGGTAGCATCTTCCAACAGATGAACCGCGTCCTGTGCGGCGGCTGCGTTGGCAAGATCGAACTTGTCGAGTTTCTTGCCTCTCAGTTGTGTTAGGCGCGCGCCGTATTTCTGTCCATCTGCAGTCGAGAGCTTGGCATCAACAGTCCAATATTCCTGTGGTTTGAAGATTTCAATCTCGGATTCCCGATCACAAATCAGACGAAGAGCAACAGATTGAACGCGTCCAGCTGAACGACTTCCCGGAAGTTTGCGCCACAGCACTGGTGACAGGGTGAAGCCGAAAAGATAATCAAGCGCACGACGGGCGAGATAAGCTTCTACGAGTTCCATGTTCAGTTCTCTGGGTTCAGAGAACGCTTGCTGGATCGCTGTCTTGGTCACTTCGTTAAAAACAACCCTGGAAACTTTTTTACCCTTGAGCTTTTTCCTTCTTTCAAGCTCTTCAGCCAGATGCCAGGAAATGGCTTCTCCCTCTCTGTCGGGGTCGGTTGCGAGGATCAGTTGATCAGCATCTTTGAGGGCTGTAATAATATCTTTCAGACGTTTTTCAGATCCGCTATCCACTTGCCATGACATCGCAAAATCTTCGTCGGGGGCGACTGAACCATCCTTTGGGGGAAGGTCACGCACATGCCCGTAGCTGGCGAGGACATGATAATCTTCGCCCAGATATTTGTTGATTGTTTTGGCTTTCGCCGGTGATTCAACAACGACAATATTCATAGCTTCGGGTTCTACCTACGTCTAAATTTTTCGGTTACTAACAGAAATTGGTTCTGTTACCTAATACTCTGATACTAATATTTTGATATCCGGATAGCGCCTGATATCTTAAATTTTCTTCTAGAGATCTTAGAAAAAGACCCCTGAACTGATCCCATTAAGAGACCCCTAACTGATCAGGGCAACACGGTTTCCCGCTTGCCATTCAATCTGTCCTGCCAATTCAAACTCCAACAAAATACCATTCAGTTCTGTTGGCGATAGCTGGCTCTGTCGGAGCAGGTCATCTACATATACTGGGCTAGGACCTAACAACTCTTTTACAGAAAGTCGAGCATCAACCGCATTAACGGGTGTTTTTTTCTCAGTAACGATATTTAAAAGCGGTGCGGAAGGTTCTGTCGCTGGCCTTTTTCGTTTGGAATTTCTTTCCGTTTTTCTTATAGGTGGATCAAAGGGGCGTTCGAGAGCTTCGACAATATCTTGTGCTGTTTCGACTAGGGTTGCCCCTTGTTTGATCAAGGCGTTCCCGCCCTTGCTTCTGGGGTCAAGCGGACTGCCTGGGATGGCCATAGTCTCCCTGCCTTGTTCTTGTGCCAATCTTGCTGTAATCATCGATCCTGATTTTAGAGATGCTTCGATAACAACAACGCCCCGGCTCAGGCCGGATACCAGACGATTACGGCGTGGAAAGTGTTTGGCTTGTGGTTCGCTGCCCAATGGCATTTCGGAAATGAGAGCACCATTTTCGATAATCGCTTCATAGAGTGATCTGTTCTCTGGCGGATAAATAATATCCAATCCGCCGGCAACAGCGGCTATTGTTCCATTTTGGATTGCCCCTTGATGAGCAGCGGTATCAATACCTCTGGCGAGGCCGGATACGATGAGAAAACCGAATTTTCCAAGGTCCTGTGCCAACTCTTTTGCCAGATTGATCCCGTTTGCAGATGCATTTCTGGCACCGACAATTGCGACGGTTCTTTTTTTGAGGAACTTTGCATTACCTAACACCTGAAGTAATGGCGGGGCGTCGGGAATTTGTGCAAGCAAAGGCGGATAGCTCTCTTCTCCATAAGCGATGAGTGCTGCCCCGAATTTTTTAATTCTGGTTAGTTCAATATCAATACTTGATCGACTTGCTATCGGGTCTTTCTGATTATTCTTTATCGCTTTTGCGCGTAAAGCTTTCAAAGCTTCATGCGCAGATCCGAAGCGTTCCAGCAACTTGTAAAAAGTTATTGGCCCGACTGATTTGGATCGGATTAATTGAAGCCAATCAAGTTTTTCTTGCAGATCTTTGGGGGGCTTTATGGTGTCCAACATACCTTTATTTGGGGCGTTGTTGGGGGATGAGTCAACCCCGGAGTGTTATACAGAGTGTTATGAATAAAATAGCGTCCCTACTGAAATGATCATTTCTTTTGTCCGATTTTAGGTTCTTCACCTTTGATCAGACGTTTGATGTTTTCGTGGTGACGCACCCAAACCAGAATAGCCAGTAGTGCTGTCAATTCAACCATTTGAAGGTCATGATGAATAAACCAGACTGCAATGGGCGTCGCCAGCATAGCCATAAGTGCAGACAGGGATGACATACGCAGGGTTAAAGCGGTGATGAGCCATGTCAGGCAAGCAACGAGACCAACCATCCATGACAGGGCGATAACAACGCCCAGCGTTGTTGCGACACCCTTTCCGCCCTTGAATTTGAGCCAAACAGGAAAAAGGTGTCCAAGTAGGGAGCCCAATGCAGCGATCAGGGCTAGGTCAGGCCCCCAAAGGGCTGCGACCAAAACAGCAGCAGCACCTTTGCCGCTATCGCATATCAGGGTTAGAAGGGCGAGGCCCTTGCGACCTGTGCGCAGCACGTTGGTCGCCCCGATGTTTCCCGATCCGATTTGGCGAATGTCGCCTAGCCCAAAGAGGCGGGTAATGACAAGCCCGAAAGGAACAGACCCCAACAGATAGCTACCTGCAAATGCTAACAGATAAAAGGGTGCCACGTGGCTCCACGATATGGGGTCTGGCATAAAACACAGCTCCTTGGCTGTCTGGGTTAAGGTCGGGCCGGAGTCTTCGGGTAGGGCGAGTAAGATCCTACGCTCTATAAACTTTATCGTTCATAAATTGTACGTCCGTCAACCACGGTTCGGAAAACCTTTCCTTGGGCAGGGAAGCCTGTGAAGGGAGAGTTTTTGGATTTGCTTTTGAACTTTTCAGGATCAATGAAGTAAGGACTGTCCGGATTAAAAAGTACAAGATCAGCAGCAGCACCTTTTGCAATTTTTCCCACGGGAAGTCCTAATATCTCAGCAGGTTTATTCGTTACAAGCGAGAGGCAATCCAAAAGCGAGAGCGCTTTTTTATGGTAAAGTTGAAGCGCGAGAGGAAAGAGTGTTTCCAGTCCGACAATACCAAATTCGGCCTGCGCAAAAGGGAGACGCTTTGAGTCTTGATCATGCGGGCTGTGATCGCTGGCGATTGCATCAATTGTACCGTCTGCCAAGCCTTGGAAAATGGCTTCACGGTCTTCTTCGGATCGAAGAGGTGGCGATACCTTGGCAAACGTTCTGTAATCGAGAACAGAGTTTTCGTTCAGGCAGAAATAATGAGGTGCCGTATCACAAGTAACGGGCAAACCACGGGCCTTGGCTTGGCGAATAATATCAACAGCCCCAGCTGTTGAAAGATGTGCTGCGTGATAACGGCCACCTGTCATTTCGACAAGACGTATGTCCCGTTCGACCATGATTATCTCAGCGTAGGTCGGAATGCCGGATAGCCCCATACGTGTAGAAATCTCGCCACCATTCATGACGCCACCAGCAAGGGTCGGTTCTTCCGGGTGTTGGACGATGAGAGTATTAAAGGTTTTTGCATAACTTAGTGCGCGGCGCATGGTTTGTGCATTGGCGATCGCTTTGGTGCTATCCGTAAAGGCGACGGCTCCAAACTCAGACAACAGCCCGAATTCTGTCAGCTCTTTTCCTTCAAGGCGTTTTGTTAATGCACCATAGGGAAAGATCTTGACCATTTTGGCTTCACGGGCGCGACGGGCGACGTATTCAACCCCGGAAACATCATCCAGAACAGGTGTAGAATCGGGTAAGGCTGCGATAGACGTAATACCACCAGCTGCAGCGGCCTGGCCTGCGGTGAGGATAGTTTCTTTGTGTTCATCACCGGGTTCGCGAAGGTGAACCCGAATATCAACGAGACCTGGCGCAAGGTGATTTCCTTGGCAATCAATTGTCTCAATACCTTCAGGAACACCGTCTTTGAATAGATCCGGGCCAAAGTCAACAATATGAATGCCCTCGGTCAGCAAAGCTCCTTTCGTATCAAGGCCACTTGCTGGATCTATCAGATGAGCGTTTATATAAGCGCGTTTAGTCTTGTTATCTAACTGGCTCATGATCTCACTCCGTCTGACAAAGTACCCTGTGTCAGGGCGTGTAAACAGGCCATACGTACGGCGACACCCATTTCTACCTGTGTCCTGATCAGTGATCGGTCCAGATCATCGGCCAGTTCACTGTCAATCTCAACACCACGGTTCATGGGGCCGGGGTGCATTACCAGGGCATCTGGTTTTGCCATAGCCAGTTTCTCTTGATCCAGACCGAAATAGCGGAAATATTCTCGGACGGAAGGGACAAATGATCCCTGCATTCGCTCAAGCTGAAGCCTGAGCATCATGACAATGTCACAGCCTTCCAGACCTTCTTTCATATTGTGGAAAGTCTCGACTCCCATGCGATCAACCGCAGAAGGGAGAAGTGTTGGCGGTGCAATCAAGCGGACTTCTGCGCCCATTGTATTCAGCAAGTGTATATTTGACCGGGCAACCCGGCTATGGGCGACATCGCCACAGATCGCAACGCGAAGTCCGTAAAGATCGCCTTTGCGTCGACGTATCGTCAGGGCATCAAGCAGCGCCTGTGTCGGGTGTTCATGGCTTCCATCACCTGCGTTGATCACTGAGCCATTCACCTTTTCAGACAAAAGCTTTACAGCGCCTGAATCTGAATGTCGGACCACCATGACATCGGGGTGCATCGCATTGAGTGTCATGGCTGTATCAACCAGTGTTTCGCCTTTTTTGATAGAGCTAGAGGCAACAGTCATGTTGATAACGTCTGCGCCGAGACGTTTGGCAGCTAACTCAAAAGAAGTACGTGTTCTGGTGGAATTCTCGAAAAAGAGATTAATCACCGTGCGACCCTCTAACAAATCAATGGTCTTTTTCACGGCGCGATTCTGGTCAACATAGCCATCGGCTAGGTCAAGCAAGTTGGAAATCTGATCAGCTCTCAGGCCCTCTATTCCTAGCAGGTGCCCGTGGCCCGTTTGGCCAGCAGCGATCGTTTCAGCATATGTCGTCATTAAAACCGCAATATGTCATTGAAGTTACTTGGATGCAAATGTGGAAAGAGGATTCTTTTGAAATTGAAAAAAGCTTTATCCATTGGTCAAAATTTAAATAACGCCACCTTCTTTTAGATCATGCAAAACTGATTTATCCAGATCCAACAACTCTTCAAAAACCTGCTGCGTATCCTGTCCCATACTTGGGGGGGGGGTGCGGTAGTCAATGGGGGTTTGGGAAAACTTCATCGGGCTACCAATCAAGTCGACAGACCCTTGGGCGGCTGTTGGGTGAGGCATTGAAATTTTCATTTCTCTTGCCTGTGTTTGCGGGTGGGCAAAAACGCCTTTCATATCATTCACGGGCCCGCAAGGAACGCCAAGGGGAGGTAAGTTCTCTATCCAGTATTCTGATGGGTGCTGTGATGTGATTTCACCAATGAGAGGATAAAGTTCGTCCCGGTTTCTAATTCGGTTTTGATTGGTGTGAAACCGTTCATCGTTAAACAGGTTCATGCAATCAGCAAAGCGGCAAAACTTCTTGTATTGTCCGTCATTACCGATGGCGAGAATGAAATGTCCATTACTGGAAGGAACAACGTTGTAGGGGACGATATTGGGATGTCCGTTCCCCAGACGAGGGGGGAGTTCGCCGGACGTCAGATAATAAAGGCCCTGATTGGCGAGCCAGGCTATCTGTGTATCCAAAAGTGAAACATCAATATATTGCCCTTCGCCCGTTTGATTGCGGTGATGAAGGGCGGCAAGGATCGCGTTACTTGCGTACATGCCACACATCAGGTCAACAATGGCGACGCCGACTTTCATCGGTTGTCCATCCGGTTCACCCGTCAAGCTCATGATACCGCCCATGCCCTGAATGAGGAAATCATAACCAGCCTGCGGGGCATAGGGACCTGTTTGGCCGAACCCTGTGATTGAACAATATATCAGGTTGGGGAATTCATCTTTCAAATCGTCATAGGACAGGCCGTATTTGGCAAGTCCCCCGACTTTGAAGTTCTCAACAAGAATATCACTTTTCGCAATAAGCTGTTTTGCCAGCTTTTGTCCTTCGGGTTGGGAGATATCCAGGCTGACAGAGCGTTTATTTCTATTGGCAGACAGGTAGTAAGCGCTTTCGTCGGTGTCGTTGCCTTCTTTGTCCTTGAGAAAAGGAGGGCCCCATTTGCGTGTGTCATCCCCTTGGCCGGGGCGTTCTATTTTTATGACATCGGCGCCCATGTCACCAAGCATTTGTGTACAGCTTGGGCCCGCCATAATACGTGAAAGATCGAAAACACGTAATCCTGACAGGGGACCTGTGGCTTTGGTCATAAGAATGTCCTTAGGTTTTGGAGTGGAGTGAATTCCAGTTCGATCCAGTCCAGTTCGGTACAGCAGAGAATATAAATAAGTTCGGAAGTTTAAAAAACACGAGGCATAGATGCAATAAACAAAAATATTATCACTTAGTTGTAACAAGCTGCAATTATCTGATTTCTGAACTATACTTACCCAAATTTGAAATCACGTTAATTGCGTATATTAAGTCTGTACTGCCTTGTAACTCGTTTACGATAATCCAAACTCCAATAAGCTCAAAGGAAAACAACTAGAGTGAATACGAGCAATACTCTTTTGATGTTTTGTGATCGCTTTGTTACCCTTTATACGGATGAACTATCGGCAATGAGGTAGTGTGACTGGTATGATTAATAAACGTAATAGCTCTAAGCAGAATCCATTTTTAAACAATAAATTTATAAAAGGAGTTTTTGATTTAAAAATCAACAATATTGTTGCGGGGCTTTTTGTCGGTTTTTTCCTCACTCAGATATTTCTACCATTCTCAGGTGATTTTGCTTTTCTGCAATACCCGGCTTGCGGAATAAGAAATGGATTAACTTCCTTACAATATTGGAACTCTTTAGATACTGCCGTTGAAGAATTAGAGATTAGTCAGGGCATTAGTTCACGGATTTTAAATCTTTTGAAGGACCGAGATGAGCTTAAGAATCGATTTAAAATACTTCAAGAAGATAGAAAAATAATTGTAAAAGCTCTCATTTCCAAACGTAGAGAGTGCTCAAGTCAAGATGAGTGTAATCCGGAAGACATTGATTCACATACGGTAATAGACAGTCTGTTATTATCTACGCCTCTAACTCTTGATATGATTGATCAATCTATTGAGAGAACAAAGAAAGAATTTAAAGAAATTGTTCGTAAACGGCAACAAATTGAGGACAATAGGGAGAGTGACGAAGAGGCAAAAAAACGGATTATTGCTTTTTATGACATGCCAAAAGCCTGTGTTAATTTATTAAAATATCCTGAGATTTTGAGAGTAGGAAGTAATCTAGGCCTCGAGTTAACACCATAATTAGGTGATTACGATTAAAGTACAGGAGCAAAGCGGGAAACTGTAGATCTGGTAATTCTGGGTCTTTACCAATATGTATCGCTGGTATTGAAGGTTAGTTCGCTGGTGTGAGCGGAAAGATGCGGTAACGTTAGCGATATTATTTTGGACCCATTAAATACCAGAGAATTAACCCAATAACTGGTAGAAGCAGGATAAGTACAATCCAGAGTACTTTTGAGCCTGTTGTCGCGCCACTTTGGAAAATTTTCACGATAGCCCAGATATTTGCAATCAAGAGCAAGAGACCGAGGATGCCACCATATTCGAAGCCAAACATTTTGATGTCTTTCTTTAAAGCATTGTTATCACGTGTAGGAAAAGTAAGTCTTATTTTATAGAAATGATATTCGTATGATTACGAATATATAGGGTTTTATCGGCGTAATCCCAGCTCTTCCTGTTGCAATTTTTCTTTTCGCGGACCGATGAAATACCACAATGCGCAACCAAGAGCTGGTAAGATAAAGATTGTGATTGTCCATAGGACCTTTACAGCGAATCTTTCATTGCTTTGAAAGATTTTTGCTACGACCCATATACTGACAAGAAAAATGGGTATAACAATAATGCTGCCGGTTTCCAGGCTAAACATTTGCTTTCCTTTTTTTGAGAAATTTTGCGAGCAAAAACTTATGTGAGTAGGTTTTTTGTATTAGGTGCGGGGGAGAAAATACCCGCAATGCGAGAACGTAAACATTCGTATAAATACGAATATCCTGTTTCATAGCAAGATCAAGGGGCGAACTATCGATTTGAATTTAAGATAATTTTTAGGAAAAGGTATTTTTAATTAAAAAGTGAAATGCTTTAAGTCTAAATATTTTAAGTTCAGGTACAGTCTAGAGATGAATCTTACTTTTTATGCAATAAGCGCATACCCGTAATGAGGGAGTGTTTTTTTTAAGTTATGCGTGCGGATTTAGTAAGTATTGTTGTTTTGTCGTTGAATTGCATCCAATGCCCCTTGAAGGATATAGGCAGCTGCGGCTTTATCGACAACTTCGGCGCGGCGTTTACGGGTCATATCAGCTTCTCCGATCAAGAAGCGTTCGACAGCCGATGTTGACATTCTTTCGTCCCAAAAAACGATAGGAATTTCAAAGCCGGCAATGTTCTTTAGGTTTTCCGCGAGTGTTCGAACTGACTGACAGCGGGGGCCTTCTGATCCATCCATGTTGACGGGAAGCCCCATCACAATCCCGCCGATATTTTTATCAGCGCAAATTTCTTTAAGCTCTTGAGCATCGGCTTTAAATTTGCTGCGCTTAATTGTCTTTATTGGGGAGGCAACTTTGAAGTCACGATCTGAAACAGCAACGCCGATTGTTTTTGTCCCCGGATCCAAGCCGAGCAGACGTTTGTTGCGGTCCACGAGGTCGGGAAGATCGTAAATATCCAAGTCTTGCACTTTAGTAGGCCTTATCGTTTCCAGTTTGTCTTATGATTTTATAAAAATTTAGAAGTAATGATTTGTTTAAATCTGACCTAGCTGGTCTGTTTAACTCAAAATGACAATTCAATTGTAGTCATGTGCTCTGATGCGCGACAGCGTGTCCTATGGATTAGAATAGGCTACTTTGCCATAACAAGGGCATAACTAGCTTGTACTTAGCTTAATTGACGTGAAACGGAAAGCATATGTTTGGTGGATTTGGAGGGCTAATTGGCTCTTTTCTTGTTTTTTTGTTGTTACATTCAATTCCACCGATGCATCGGGTAAAGCAGTCCATAATTAATTTATTGGGAAAAGCCGGGTACTATATTGTCTATTCCCTTGTCTCGACAGGTGTCTTGATCTGGCTTATTCACGAAGTATGGGCTGCCCCTTATGTCGAGCTATGGCCGTACGAGCCGTGGGCCGCAAAAACGACGGCGCATATTATGCCTTTCTCCGTCCTTTTCTTTGTTGTTGGCTTCTTGAGATCAAATCCTCTTTCTATTGGTCCGGGCAGCGGGTTCGATAAAACACGTATGGGAATAGTTGGAATCGTCCGGCACCCGATACTATGGGGCTTTGCTCTGTGGGCGGGGGCGCATCTTTTTGCAAATGGGGGTTTGGCCGAAGTTCTGTTCTTTGCGGGTTTGTTTCTCCTTTCTGTCGTTGGCATGCTCATTGTTGATCGACGAAAAAGGCGTTTGCTGGGATATGAAGACTGGATTGAAATATCCAGCGGAACATCAAATATACCTTTTGTTGGTCTGATAAAGGGCGGGAACTGTCGACCAACACGGAAAGATTTCCTCGGAGTCATTCTTGCTGTGTTGAGCTTCGGACTTGTTTTGTGGCTACACCCTATTTTGTTTAATGTCTCCCCTTTATCTGGGTTCCTTTGAGTTTTTTTGTAAAGCTTTTCGTATCTATTGTTCAAAGGATTGAGATTGTTATCTGGGACACCTAAATCAGAATAAAGAACTTTTAATTATAGTTTGTTAGAGTGCTGGTTTCCTTGTTTTAATGACCTTGCTTATCTAAATAACGTCTTACTTGGTTTAATAACACTCAAAGGCTTTCTGGAATTTATGTCGAAACCTGATTTCGCAGAGAATACGAAACTTAAAAAAACGGGTATTCGACGTGTGTGCTTGATTGGTTTGGGTTGGTTATGCGTTGCGCTTGGTCTTATAGGGATGGTTTTGCCCTTATTGCCGACGACACCTTTCATGCTTGTCGCGCTTTGGGCTTTTTCTCATTCATCTGAGCGATTTCATGATTGGTTATATCAACACAACCTCTTTGGGCCGATGGTTCGGGATTGGGATTGTTATCGTGTGATCCCGGTTAAGGCGAAGGCCTTGGCTATTACAATGATGAGTGCCAGCTTAGCCTATGTGGCTTATAAGGAAGTTGTTCCCTTATGGGGGCTGGGTCTTATAGGGGCGTGTTTGTTTTGTGTGGCCATTTTTATTCTCAGATGCCCAAGTCGGCCACCAGCCAAGCTTTCTGATAAATTAATAGAATAAGATCTTTTTTACGTATATTTGTGTCCTGTTTCTCTGTGATTGTTTGTCTAAGGAAAAGCATATATTTTTCCTGCTATTAAACTCTATAATCCATTCCATTTCAGGTCCCGTTTCCGGAACTATTTCAACAGTCGTTGTTGTTGAATAATAGAAAAGCGATTTTACTTGATAAAAAGCGCTCTACAGGCGTTGCAGCTTAGGCGGGCGAGTGCTATTTTCCGCTCGAATTTAATACGTGATACTTTCGATATCCATAGAAGATTGGAACAGAGTATGTCTGTCGACAAAAATACGGTAGCGAAAATTGCCAGACTGGCGCGCATCCGGGTTGATGAAAAGCAGCAAGAAGAGCTGACCGGAGAATTGAACCAAATCCTTGGCTGGATCGAGCAACTCTCTGAATTGGACACAGATGGTGTTGAGCCAATGACATCTGTTGTCGAAATGACCCAACCCCTTCGTGAGGACGTGGTCAATGACGGGTACTATGTTGACCGGGTGACAAAAAATGCACCTGAGTCTGCCCATGGTTTCTATGCTGTTCCTAAGGTGGTCGAATAATGAGTAACCTTAATAACCTGACAATTTCCGACGCCCTTGATGGGATGGAAAAGGGGGATTTCTCTGCGCGTGAGCTTACAGAAGCCCATATCAGCGCGATGGAAAAAACCCGCGAGCTTAACGCCTATATCGTTGAAACCCCTGAAATTGCCCTCGAAATGGCAGATGCGTCTGATAAAAAACGCGCCGCTGGCGATGCCGGTTTGATGGAGGGAATTCCGATCGCGATGAAGGATCTCTTCTGTACAGAAGGGACACAGACAACGGCTGCGTCGCGTATTCTGGATGGTTTTGTTCCAACCTATGAATCTACTGTATCCGGTAATCTATGGAATGCTGGTGCTGTGATGTTGGGTAAATCCAACCTTGACCAGTTTGCTATGGGCTCTGCAAACATTACCTCTTACTATGGTAATGTTATCAATCCATGGCAGCGTAAAGACAGTGATGCACAGCTAACACCCGGCGGATCATCTGGTGGTTCTGCGGCATCAGTTGCGGCGCGTTCAGCAATGGCCGCAACGGGGACAGATACAGGTGGTTCCATTCGTCAGCCCGCAGCCTTTTCCGGTATCGTTGGGCTAAAGCCAACCTATGGTCGTTGTTCGCGCTGGGGTGTTATTGCCTTTGCTTCATCTCTTGATCAGGCTGGCCCAATGACGCGTTCTGTACGTGATGCGGCAATCATGCTGGAAGCAATGGCCGGTTATGACGCCAAAGACTCTACATCTGTTAATGTTGCTGTACCGTGCTATCAAAAAGCTCTGACAGGTGATATTCGTGGTTTGAAAGTTGGTATTCCAAAAGAATATCGCATGGATGGCACACCAAAAGAAATTGACGAAGCCTGGGAACAGGGCATCGAGTGGCTTAAATCAGCGGGTGCCGAGCCTGTAGAAATCAGTCTGCCACATACCAAATACGCTCTACCTGCCTATTATATCATCGCACCAGCGGAATGTTCATCTAATCTGGCGCGTTATGATGGTGTTCGTTACGGCCTGCGTGTTGACGGAGAAAGCCTGGACGATATGTACGAACGTACACGTGGCGAAGGCTTTGGGGATGAAGTTAAACGTCGTATCCTAATCGGAACCTATGTTCTATCCGCAGGTTATTACGATGCCTATTACAACAAAGCGCGTCGCGTTCGTACCTTGATCGCGAATGATTTCAAAAAAGCTTACGAAAGTGTGGATGTAATCCTGACACCAACTGCGCCAAGCCCTGCCTTTGGTATTGGTGAAAAGATGGATGATCCTATTGCCATGTATCTGAATGATGTCTTTACCGTTCCTGCCAGCTTGGCTGGACTTCCGGGGATATCCATTCCAACGGGACTTTCCAGCGAGGGGACGCCACTTGGTCTGCAACTGCTTGGTAAAGCTTTTGATGAAGAGACTGTCTTGAAGGTCGCGGGTGTTGTCGAAGAAGCTGCTGGTTTCTCTGCCTTGCCGCAGCTAATGGCGGGAGGTAAGTAACATGAGCTATCGTATCAAAGGAAATACTGGCGAGTGGGAAGTTGTTATTGGGCTTGAAGTCCATGCCCAGGTCATTTCCAAGTCCAAACTTTTCTCTGGCGCTGCAACAAAATTTGGTGCTGACCCGAACCATCATGTTTCATTGGTTGATGCGGCGATGCCAGGTATGTTGCCTGTTTTAAACAAAGAAGTTGTTGAACAGGGCGTTCGTACAGGTCTTGGCCTTCGTGCACAGATCAATATGAAGTCTGTGTTTGAGCGTAAAAACTATTTTTATGCCGACTTACCACAGGGTTACCAGATTTCGCAGTTCCTTGAACCAATTGTTGGTGAGGGCACGATCACACTGGACTTGGAAGGTGGTGATGTTCGCGAAGTTGGCGTTGAACGTATGCATTTGGAACAGGACGCTGGTAAATCCGTTCATGATCAGCATCCAACGCAGTCATATATTGATTTGAACCGTTCTGGCGTGGCCCTGATGGAAATCGTTTCCAAGCCGGATTTACGTTCCCCTGAAGAAGCAGGTGCTTATCTGCGGAAGCTTCGTTCTATCTTACGCTATCTCGGTACTTGTGATGGTAACATGGACGAAGGCTCAATGCGTGCTGACGTGAACGTATCTGTTCGCAAGCCTGGTGATGAACTGGGTACACGTACAGAAACAAAAAACGTGAATTCTATCCGTTATGTTCAGCAGACAATTGAACACGAAAGCAAGCGTCAGGTGAAAATCCTGGAAGAAGGCGGCGAGATTGTTCAGGAAACACGTCTGTTTGATGCCAGTAATGGCACGACACGCTCTATGAGAAGCAAGGAAGAAGCACACGATTATCGTTACTTCCCTGACCCAGATCTACTGCCATTGGTTCTTGATCCGGCATGGGTTGAAGAAATCAAAGCCACAATTCCAGAGCTTCCGGATGAAAAGAAAGAGCGTTTCATCAACGACTTTGGTCTGTCTGCGTATGATGCCGGAATTCTGGTTGCTGATCGTGAAAAAGCAATGTTCTACGAAGAGGTTGCCGAAGGCCGTGATCCTAAACTGGCAGCGAATTGGGTAATGGGCGATTTCTTTGGCGCGCTGAATAAAAGCGGCCTTTCCTTGGATGCGTCCCCGGTTTCAGCGAAACAGCTTGGTGGTCTTATCGGTCTGATCAAAGACAATACAATTTCCGGGCGTATCGCCAAGGAGGTCTTTGAAGTGATGTGGGAAACGAGCAAAGACGCCGATACCATTGTTGAAGAAAAAGGCCTGAAACAGATCACGGATACAGGACCGATTGAAGCCGCTATCGATGAAATCATGGCAGCAAATCCTGAACAGGTCGACGCCTTTCGTGGTGGCAATGAAAAGCTGATTGGCTGGTTTGTTGGTCAGACAATGAAAGCAACAGGTGGTAAAGCCAACCCAGGTATGGTGAACCAGTTGCTTAAAAAGAAACTTGCTGGATAATTAAAATATATCACAGTGATGTTTTTCGGAGCGCTTTTGCTGATGTGAAAGCGCTCTTTTTTGTTTTTGATAGTAATTTTGAATTAATGAGTTGTTTTTAATTATATTTTCGACTTGAAGGTGGTTTCATGAAAAGCACTAACATTGTGTTTTGGAGTTTGTTTATTCTTATGGGCATTTTCCTGTCTGCTTGTGCAGGACCAAAATTGCCAACTTCCGGAACTCCCTCTGTTTTTGATGGCGTTTGGAACGGTGTCCTGGAAGCTAAAGGCGAAGATTGCGCTGGTGTGACTACAGAATTCGAAGTTCGCTATGGACAAATCGTTGGCAAGGTTTTTCAAAAAGGAAGCTCTATGGCAGATTTTTTGGGGTAAGATTAATCCTGATGGAAAGCTGGACGCCAATATTGGCTTATTGGGCGTATCAGCAGGTGACGCTGATATCAAATTTCTGGAAAAGAGTGCTGAAGGTTCTTGGTACAGTAAGTACTGTAAAGGAAATGCCTATTTAACACGTGTATCAGGATAAAATTGTACGAACAGGTTGCCTGTTTTTAGATCGGAGCGATCCTTTGAAAAGATAAATTCTATAAGAATTGTTGACTCGCGGTTTTATGTTTTTTTGTCATCTAAGGTCATGATTGTCCCTATTATGTAGGTGAGTTTTTTATTTTCATCTAATAGAGGACAATCCAATGATTCGAACCGTATGTGTTCTTTTTTTAAAAAAGGCAGGTTTCCTTCGTTCCGAAGACAACAAGGCTGCTTTAAAAGCTCAACATAATATTTTGCAAGCCTTACGTCTTCTTTTTCTTTGTCGTTGGTCTCTGACCCGTTTGTGCTAATTGTCTTGCCAATATTATCATCGAAAATATTATTTGCGCTTTCTCCATGTACCCGAAATTCAAAATCAGTGTCATTAAGCCTTTTCACGAGGAAGATATCTGGAATTAAATCAATATGATCCAGTATATCAAAGTCGCTTTTCGCGGGGGTATTGGGAGCAAAAGAAAGCCACCATTCCATAAGTGCGCGGTTACTTGATCCAATAAGCTCTTCTTTGGAGGTTACGGGGTAGTATTTGAGTACTTCGTATCTGCTTTCTACCACGAGTGGATGCTCTCAATGATCGTTTTCATAAGAGTATAGTGCTCAGGGCGTAATGAAATCCTTAATTTTGCGACGATATAAAACAAAACTTCTTCTTCTGGATTTCATTTGTCATGGACGTTAAAGTGACGCTTGAAATTTTTCTTGCGGGATTTTCAGGATAGAGCAATTAATACATAGATTGTTTTATGCTTTTGTATGTTTGAGTAAGGTCATCGTTAATATGTCATTCTTTGCTAAGTTGTTTGGGTTTTCTTCTTCCGATAAAAAAGAAGACGAACCAAAAGAAGAACCTGTACTTTATGAAGGGTGCTCTATTGTTGCTGCACCGGATAAAGCTGATAGTGGTCAATGGCGTTTGGCTGGATATATAAAAAAGATGAGCGATAATCCAGATAATCCAGATGAGCCAGAAATGGAGCGTTTCTTTCTAAGAGCGGATACCTTTCCAACGCGTGAAGAAGCTGTTGAGTTTACTGTTCGGAAGGGGCGGCAAATTATCGATGAGCAGGGTAAGCGTCTGTTCGCAAATGGAGAACTTACAGGACGTACTTAACAGGTTTTGATATTTAGTTGTTGAATAGGGTTTCCCTAATGTGTGCGTTTTTTTTGGGCTTTATTGTATCAAGCTGATCAAGTTTTATTGATTGCTCAATAGATTTTTAATTTCCATATAAATAATGAGAGAGATATCAAACAAAGAGTTTTCATTCTCTTTTGTACTCCCTATTCTTTTGCCAAATCTTTATAGGAGTTGGTTATGGGTAAAAAAAGTAACGTTGAGACGCTTCTGGCTCAGGCAGGGCATTATCTGGATAAAGAAAGTGGATCTGTTGTTCCGCCAATCCAACCCTCAACGACTTTTGCCCGTAATGAGCAGGGTGATCTCTATAACAGTAATCGAATTTACGCCCGGGATCAGAGTGTAAACGCCGAAATGGCAGAAGCTATTTTGTGTGAGCTGGAAGAGGGCGCGTCTTGTAAAATTTTTGCTTCTGGAATGGCTGCCGCAACGGCGCTTGTGCAAACTCTTCGTCCGGGGGATCGGATTGTTGCGCCGACCGTAATGTACTGGTCGCTTCGTGCGTGGCTCATCGATTTTTGTGATGACTGGAATATCAAGCTTGCCTTTTATGATCCGCGGAACGAAGCAGATATGGTTGCAGTGGTTAAAGCTGCACCAACTGAAATTTTATGGATTGAAACACCTGCCAATCCGACTTGGGAAGTCGTTGATATTCAAAGAGCAGTAGATCTTGCGCATTCTGTTGGTGCGCAGTTGGTTGCTGATTCTACTGTTTCAACACCGTTGATCACAAAGCCGATAGAATATGGTGCAGATTTTGTCTTCCATTCCGCTACGAAATATATCAATGGGCACAGTGATGTTGTTGCCGGGGCTTTAATTGCTGCGAAAGAAGATGCGCGGTGGGAACGCCTGTGTAAGGTTCGTGCTCAACAAGGCGGGATTTTAGGTCCATTTGAAAGCTGGTTGTTACTTCGTGGTATGAGAACCATGCATATTCGTGTTGAACGGGCATGCGAGAACGCAATGAAATTGGCACAGTATTTCGAAGGCCTTTCTGGCGTAAAGGAAGTGATTTATCCAGGGCTTGCATCACATGCAAATCACGAAGTTGCAGCCAAACAAATGACAGGTGGTTTTGGCGGAATGCTGTCTATTCGGTTTGAAGGCGGAAAAGAAAAAACGGCGGCAATCATGGGGCGAATGAAGCGTTTTGTCAGGGCAACATCCCTGGGAGGCGTAGAAAGCCTGGTTGAACATAGAGCGCTGGTTGAAGGTGAAGGGACACCAGTTCCGGATGATCTATTGAGGTTTTCTATAGGAATTGAAAATATTCAGGATCTGATTGACGATCTGGAGCAAGCCATCCGGGGATAACTGTGAAGAACTTCGTTCGTTTATCAATTATGTCATCAATGGATCGTCATACCGCGATACATAAACTGAGTACTGCAATTAACCAAAGTGGCGGTTGGATATGTGATCACACGCTGCTTTCTAATGTGGCGGCGACGATTAATTTCGAAATAGATGACTTGACTGCATACAAAAAACTTCTTTCAAAGCTCAAAGAAGGTTTGCTGTGCCCAGATGTTGATTTGGAAAAGATCGTCAGTGAAAACACGGCAATTCAGGGACAATTAACAGTTACCTTTATCCACGATGATCCTGATCTTAAACAGCATGTTCCCGCATTTGGTTAGGGCAGGGGTAAAGAGATTGATCGACGATTATAGGTAATCTGCAAAATTGGGGTACATAATCAAACTATAGAGAAGTGTTATTGGGATTAGGAACCAGGTGATGATTTTCTCTGCGGTTTTTTGATGGGCTGTGAATTTTCTGATTACTAAATAAACAATCAGACTTGTTGCCATACAAATTAAAAATGCGGTTAAGCCATCTTGATGCCAAGTGTCTGTAGCAACTTGCCAGAATTTAGAACTGTAATCGCTTCCCTGAGCAGTTGCCCAACGAATGAAACCTGCCGCAACCGTTAACTGAGTGATTATCCCAATAACAAGTGCAAATAAAAAGCATTTGAGTATTACGCCATATGGTCGATGCATCGTGATCCTGTATTATTAGGTGTTGTAAAATTTTAGCTTTATTTCGTAATTTGAAGAAACTGATTTTTTAGTTACTCGGACCCAATATATTTCTGATAACACGATGAAATATTTTAGTTCCTGTTTCTATAAGTTCATCAGGTAAGTCAAAGTCCGGGTTGTGAAGCTGAGGTTGGTTTAAGCCAGATCCCAAAGTGAACATCGCACTATTGCTGACTCTGCCAAACTGTCCAAAATCTTCTGACCAACGCATCGGAGATGGCATTTCATCGAGTGTAATATTTTCGTCTCTAAAAGCGGTTCTCAATATCTCTGTAGCTTCTGGTGCATTAACCGAAGCTGCGAATATATCTTCGTATCCATAGACGGCTTTCAATCCGTATTTATTCGTAACATTGTTGATCAGAGCTTCTGACCTTTCTTGTAACAGAGACATAACATTGTCTGTCTCGCTTCTAAGGGTGATCATAACTTTGGCAAAGCCTGGGGTAATGCCAAAAGCTTCTTCCCCTAGGTGGGCATGAACAACTGTTACTAGAGCAAAGTCATTTGCAAATTCTGAGGAATTTGGAAGCTCTGAAAATGCTTGGATCAAGTCACACATTGCTGTTGCGGGGCTGATGCCATCTTCAGGGTGAGATGCGTGCGATGTCTTGCCTTCTAAAGTAACCCAAAGGCCCTGGGATGCACAGTTGAAAGGGCCTCTTTTTATCCCAACGTTGTGTAATTTTTGGCCAGGTAGATTGTGTAGAGAGAAAGAATAATCAGGGGTTAGTTCGGTAAATTCAGGATCATTGATGACGGCTTTTGCGCCCGCACCGGTTTCTTCTGCCGGTTGGAACAAAAGAACGACGCGACCTTTTGCCGGGCGTGTTCTATGTAATAGAGTGGCAAGACCGGCAACCATTGCCATATGACCATCATGACCACAGAGATGCCCTTTGCCTTGAACTGTCGATTGGTAAGGTATCGTACCTGTCTCCGTTATTGGCAATCCATCAAGTTCGCATCTGATGAGAATGGTAGGGCCAGTTTCTTTTCCGTTATATATGGCTGCTAATCCATAGCCACCCAAATTGCGAATAACATCGTCGGGATCATATTGTTCAAGAAAAGAAGCAACCCGATCACTCGTCTCGCTTTCTTCGCCAGAGATTTCTGGAGTACGATGTAATTCATGTCGAAATGAAATGAGTTTATCGAGAGTTTCTTGATCAAGAAGCATATAGGAGTACCTAGATGGATAGATGAAAATTAAGGGGTCAATGGAGAGGGCATGTTGTAGTAAAGGACTTCTTCGTGGGAATTGCGTATAGGGATGTAGTGAGTTTTTGTTCCTTTAAACTTCATACCAATTTTTTTCATTAAAGCAAATGACGCCTTATTTTCGCGTTGTGCACCAGCCTGAAGTTCTGTTAGTTGAAGTTGTTTAAATGCAATTTCGGTGAATTCCAGTAAGATTTCACTAACAAATCCTTGGTTTTGATAGGCATCACCAACCCAGTATCCAAGCTCTCCTATATGTTGGTTAGATTTTCCCACTTTGACGCTTAAGGCGCCGATGAGTTGATTATCATCTTTACAGATAATTGCGACGTTCAAGGCGCGTTTGCTCTCGGTTGTTTCGATAAGTTGAGTAATTTTTTTATGTGCTTCGGGGATAGACAGTCGTGGAGGCCAGTTTGCAAGCCAACGGCTGATGTTAGGTGATATCAATTTTGCGAGAGATGGTGCATCGCTGTGTTCAAAAAAACGAAGCTTTAGTCGATTTGTTATAAGTAGGTAATTTGCCATAAATGAATTCTGTTATTTAAATCTGAGGTTGTTTCAGAAAGAAAGGCGCCGAGAAGTGGCTCATTCTCTTCAAGAATAATGAGAAGTCTGGGCAAAATATTAGGAAGAATTTCGACTGCAAACTCTTCACCTGTCGCTTCAATCTGTCTTTCTAGCTTCTCTAGTTTTGGGAGAGCCGTTATAAAAGCGTCAGGATTTTTTATATTTGCTAAGGCATCTATTTCCTGTCTTGTGAGGCTGGCAGAGCCTTTGTTCTTTGATAGCTTGGCATGTGCGTTTTGCAGTAATTCTATATCTTTGATGCTATGAAGCGCGATGATTTCATCGTTGGTAAATTCAGCTGTGAAAATTGCGGCTATCTTGTTGATAAGGCTGGCCCTGTTTTTTATCATTTCTTCTGTTAAGAGGGTATTTATTTCTTCCAGCGCTTTATCTGGCAATCGGACTGAGGCAACTTCATTCTCTGCTTTGTATTCAAGGAAAGATTCAAGCAAAGCTTCTTTGATGAACTTGTCAGTAAAAATCATTTCGACAAACTCTACGGATTTCTCGTGCTTATTCAAAGAGGTTGATGACCTCGTTTGTGCACAGGCTGATAAACCAGTGATTAAAATTAGTACGAGAAGTAAGCGCAGTATCATTTGTTTTCCTGTTTCATAGCTGTGCTATGCATTGATATGGACATCAAGTTAAGAGCTTAGCGTGATATCTGTCTTTGGGTATAGAGAAATATTGTGTTCAAAGGATGTGGCTCTTGCCTTGAATCGAACTTGGTCTAAAGCTTATGGATTATTTGGATTCCACATCAGAAATAATGTCGGCCCACATTGATGAAAATTCTCCTATGGGACGTAGTAGTCCATAGAGCTCTTGGCCTATCTTTGTTGCTTGATAACCGTCGCCATCGTGATGAAGCAATTGTGCTTCTCGTAACTCTTTAAGGCGTGTGTTTAATACTGTGGGTGAGATTGTCCCGCACTGGCTTTGCAGTTCTCTAAATGTACTTGGCCCCGTTTTGCAGAGCGTCCAAAGGATTCCCATCGCCCATCGTCTTCCGAGAAGGTCGAACAGCGCCATGATTGGATCACCAGATTTTGAGCCTCTTACTGGTTTCCCGGGGATTGGTATTGAAGTCATTTCAAATCCTGTCTGTAGGTTGCTACAAAAAATGTAGCAAGAGTGTTTTTGTTGTGATACCTATATTGCTACTAAAAACATAGCACAAAATTTTCAGGAGAAAAATAATGTCTTTCCTTGCGTTGGCTGCGGCATTGGGCGCCGCGTTATGTTGGGCTGCAGGGTCACTCATTGCGCATTTCCCATCGCAAGCTCTGGGCGCTTTCGCCTTTACCCGTATTCAATTGATTACATCCGGTATGTTGCTTGGTGTTCTCGTACTGCTAACTGGTACTTGGGGCACAATCGCTTGGAACTATTGGAAGGCGCTGGTCGTTAGTTCTCTTGTCAGTGTTGTTCTTGGGAATTTGTGTATGATTGCTTGCCTTCGACGCGGAGGGCCCCGCCGAATGCAGCTCCTGTTTTCGTTGAATGCACCCTTAGCAGCGATATTAGGATATTTTTTTCTTGGAGAGATTCTTGGCACTCAAGATATTATTGGCTGTTTGTTTGCTCTCACAGGTGTTGTGCTTGCGATTTTGTTCGGAAGTAAAAAGGCCCAAGCTTCCACTGAAGAATCTGGTCAAAATGCTATTCAGGGTAACCTCAGGTTTGAGGCAGTAAAAGGTTCCGTTTATCTTGTTGTATTATTTGGCCTGATGTCTGCCACTTGTCAGGCGATCGGGTTGATTACTATAAAACCGGTCATGCTGGCTGGGACTGATCCCTTCGCGGCTTCTTTTTTAAGAACAGGTGGTGCAGCGCTCGTGTTGTTGCTCTTTAGTCCTTTGGTTGCGTTAAAAGGTTCTTCTGATACTTCGCGTGCAGAACTTTCTCTTAAGTTGTTTGGATGGACGGTTTTGCCCGGATTTTTAGGATATGTTTGTGCCGTATCGTTAATTCTTTACGCTCTGAATAACTATAATACGGCTGTTGTTGCTGTATTTGGGTCGACGGCACCTGTTTTACTTTTGCCGATACTCTGGTGGCGAACAAAACAGTGTCCATTGGCTCCAGCGTGGGTCGGGGCATTCTTAACGGTTATTGGGGCGGGATTGATTGCAACCAGTTAATATTGGCAGGTAAGGGTTTGTTAATTATTTGTTCTTATTTTGTTCTTGTTGATTCAAGAGGAGAAAAGCATTGACGGACCCTTTTACTGTTACCTTGTATGGGCCAGAAGGATTACTGGTTTTAACGCGTGAACTCCCTTGGATTAGGTCGATTTCAGTTGCTCTGGACGTCTCTCATAAACTGCTGTTGCAGTATCGAGAACAGGGACATGAGACAGGCATGGTGCAGTTGCAAGGACAAGGTGTGAGTTATAATTTGTGTTAAAGCCCAGAGTGACGTGAACACAGGTTTCTAATTATATAATTATCTTAGTTTGTTTTACTGGATGATGAAGTTACCTTTTCAAACCAGTCCAATGCCATTTTTGTCCAGCCTTTTGGAATGGAATGTCCCCCAGTATGAAGAACCAATCGTAAGTTACTTTCAGGATGACACCGGGTCCACCAACGTTGCCAAAAGGGATTGGCACCAGAAGCCGTTGAGCTGGTATCAAATTCATCGGCGCGAAGCCCTTCGCATTGATTAACTTTCCGGATAACTTTCAGGCTGTGAAAAACATCCCCTTGTTGAACAGCGCCTCCGCCAAGTGGGCGACCTTCAAGAGGGACGGTTTTATCTCGCCATCCATGTGTCTGCATCAGCTTGATGGGGCCACTGCAATCTTGTGCGGTTGGTTCGGGTGACCAGAATGCGCCGCCAACAGGGGGCATAGGCTGCGGCAACTTTATTGTCCTGACAGGCAAGATACCAAACGAGGGATCCGCCGATTGAAAAGCCGCTCATCAATATTTTGTTGCGATCAATATTGAACTTAAAAGACGCATCATCCAAAACTTCCCTAGTAAAAGCCAACTCATCGCGCATTTTTTTCCGTTGCGGAATAAAAGACCAACCCGGCCCAAAACGAGAATTTGGCCGTTTAAGTCCAGAAGGTGCAATGACTGCGTAACCACGATCATTCATAGCTTTGATCATGGCCGTGTTATTTAGTGTATCAGCTCCGGATCTTCCCGCGCCGTGATAAAAAATAACCGCAGGAATACTGTGATCTGTTTTTGTGCCCAGAAGAGAAAGAGAGGGAAGGATACCACTAGGCAGGGAGATATGGTAAGTGCCTTGCTTTACTTGGCACCCATTTCCAATTCCTCCGCAAAGACTGTTTTTTGTTTCGGAAAGAACAGTGTTAGGCGCTACCAGCGTAAAAAGAGGGAGCAGAAATAACGCAGGAGCTATTTTCTTTATCATGAAATCTCGATAGATCGGTTTTTTGAAAGCGTTACGATAATCCATTTAGAGTTCACGGCGCAGAATAAAGTTATCATCCCACGAAATTGTGATCTTTCTGATGTCATTTTCCCCCGCAAAATATTGATTACTGTATGGTGTGTTCTTTCAGATCCTGGGCAGCCATTCTCGCTGTTTTTAGGAAAATCACTATCTGTTATTGATTGAGTTGCTGTTCTTAACTGCTGGGGAGTGAGGGTGTTCGGATGCAAAAAGTAAGAATAATACAAGCTGTAACAAAGAAGATGTCGGATATAGAGACCACGTTATCTGATAAAGGCATCGCCATTGAAATGTGTGAAGATTTTCAAGAATTGGAAAGAATTTGTAATTCGATTGAAGATAGAAAACGCCTTTCCGAGCCTTTTAGCGCCAAGTACTTTGATGTTTTGCCACGGGATGGTTTCTGGATCAGAGGTTTTGATCAGAAAGGGAAGACGATCAGTACACAGGTTATGCGGCTTTCTGAACTGGGGGAAACCAATTTAGCCACTCTGTGGCAACAACAGCTCAAGCGTCTGCATGGTGGAAAACTGATGACCACATCCAGTCCTGGCGCACAACGCATCAACGGCAGAGTGGTTTATCACGGGGATGTTTGGGTTGATCGTTCCTGTGCTCAACTGAACCTCGGGGGGATTATGTCTCACCTCGCACTGTCAGTTGCTTTACTAAAATGGGCGCCAGATTTTGTATATGGTTTTATGCGAGAAAGACTTTGCCTTTCAGGGTTTGCGCTCAAGGAAGGTTATTTCCATTGCGAACCCTTTGGGTCTCACTGGGTTGAGCAACCACGCGAGATCGATCCTAGCGACTGGCTGGTTTGGATGGGGCGTCATGACCTGGAATATCTTGCTGAACATAAAATGATTTCAGGCTTGTTATGCTCCCAATAACATTCCCGCCGCTTTTGAAGCGACAGGGTAGAAGCAAACGTTGATAACTGACCAGGCAGTTTCCCTTCACAGGGTGAACAAGTGGTGCAACGACTTCATGGGCAACAGGTTTATTTTCTTGGAGCACCTTGATATAGGATTCTGTGACTGCCAAATCAAACTCAGCATCGGGTAAGGTTGATCCTGTACAGGTTTCGGCCCAGTTATGCCCAAATACCTGGGCTGTTACCGATGTGTTCCCGGCATGAATAAGCGGAGGGATACGATCTTCTCGTTGAATGACTGAGATCTGCAAATTTTCTAGTATGCTTTTGCTTGCTTCATCACGACCAATAATACCGCCAGAATTTTTCCACCATTCAAGCCCCTGCGTCAAAAGGATATCAGCTGTATCCGACGGCAGGATTATAGGGGCTAATGTGATAACATCTTTTGTCATCAGAGCTTACACGGCAAGGAACACACTACGAGCGAGATACGAACAATGCCATTAATAGGCGTATTCCGCAATTGTTAAACACGTGTGATATGATTAATTGAAGTACTGTTACTTATATATTAAGTGCTTAAGGTCGTGACTATACAAAGATAGAGTTGGTTAAGTTAGGCTTGAAACAAGTTTTGATGAAAAAGAGTTTTATGAAACAACACCTTTACAATCAGTTGAATAAAGCGCCCACTGTTGTTGTTGATTTTAACATTTTTCCACAAGAAGTTATGGCGTTAGCACTGTTTTAATGCGTTCTTTCCAGTGATCTGTATTACAGAGGTTTTCATTTAAAATTGTTTATGTCTGGATATTTCAAGTGCCCATGCTTCACAAACTCTCATCGGAAAGCGAGATCTCATGACGAAAGCCAGAGCACGCGAGCGGGCAAAAGCAAGAGCAGCTAAGTCCGTAAGGAAAGATCATAATAGTGATCTGTCAGAACAAACCGAAGAACAAAAGCAAGACAACCATTTTGACCGCAAAGCAAATTCAATCAAAGGTCCGAGTATGAATGCCAATCATGGTAATTTCGGTGGAGCACGGCGCGGGGCCGCACGATCTAATTAGCAAAATATCTGAAAGCATGATCCGTGAAATCAGTTGTGGATTTGGCACCAGTATTCAGTCGGAATCAATTTTTTAGGTAATTGCTCTACAGCTTTGCGTGCTAGGGGAACACGCAATTTTTTACAAAATTCTGAATATTATTTTGGAAAATGGTGCCGTGAGGCAGAATTGAACTGCCGACCCCGTCATTACCAATGACGTGCTCTACCACTGAGCTACCACGGCCTTGTTTAGACGGGCGTTATATGCCTCTGCTCGCATTTTAATGCAAGACTTATTTTTATCTTTTTTCAGAATCTTTTCATCTCTTTAGGTGCTGTCCTGATGTTTGGCGAATTTCAAGTTAGTCGTTTTGATGAGCTTGAGGCTTGACCTGAAGGGCAAGACTTTGCAATGTGCGGCCATGACAGATCAGGACAAGACCGAAAGTTCGGCAGGCGAAAGCCTTATAGACGATAAACAACGTAGCCAGAAGTCTCTTAACGCCGAGAAGGAAATGGCGGAACGGACGAAAAAACGACTGGAACGAGAAGCAAAGGCCTTGAGAGATAACCTCAAAAAGAGGAAAGGCCAGCTTCGAGAGCGCAAATAAGCTGGTGCCAATAATTTCGCGCTGATAATCTGATCCAGGTAATCTGATCCAGGTAATCCGGCATGATGAATTGAATACTGTGAATTCAATACAGGCAGATTTACATAGGCGATTTTTTGGAATTTGCCTATACATCTTTTGACCAAATATCGCGATAAATATGTAGTTCTCTTGATCTTCAATCTTGAGCTTTGGGGCGGAAGACAGTAGAAGGCTTATGACTTTGCACGACAGTGACGTGCAGGAAAATGGAATCGGTGAACATTGGGAGGATATGCCGTGGGAATTATGCCGGATACTTGGATTCGAGAACAGGCCGAAAACCATGGCATGATTGAGCCTTATGTTGAGGCCCAAAGACGTGAGGGTGTTATTTCTTACGGCGTCAGTTCTTATGGATATGACGCGCGGGTTTCCAACGAGTTCAAAATCTTTACCAATGTGCATAACGCCATCGTTGATCCGAAAGAATTTTCTGATCAGAGTTTTGTGGAAAAGGATGACGATGTATGCATTATTCCACCGAACTCTTTTGCGTTGGCCCGTACCGTTGAATATTTCCGCATTCCGCGCGATGTTCTGGTTATCTGTTTGGGTAAATCCACTTATGCCCGTTGCGGTATCATCGTCAATGTCACGCCGTTGGAACCAGAGTGGGAAGGCCATGTGACGCTGGAATTTTCGAATACAACGCCGCTGCCTGCTAAAATTTACGCTAATGAAGGCGTTTGTCAGTTTCTCTTTTTAAAGGGCGAGGGCGATTGCGATGTGTCATATGCGGATCGTGCTGGTAAATACATGAAACAGCGCGGTGTTACTCTTCCCCGCCTGTAACATGCTTGTAAATAGGAATGCTTGAAGAGAGTATGATTGGTAATTTGCGATTTGTGCGGTGGCTCTAAGCCTTAGTATTACAATCGAAAAGAATAAGATTTATTTTAGGAATTGAGATTCTTTAAACAAATCAGCGCCACGATTTGAACAAAGCCTTTGGATAGTCCTGTCTGACAGTTGATAACCAGGCAGAAACGGTAAGTACGATGGATAAAATAAAAATTCGCGGCGGTAGTCCGCTTAAAGGCAAAATCTGGATCTCTGGAGCTAAAAACGCGGCATTGCCGTTAATGACGGCTTCTTTGCTAACGGATGAAGTTCTGACACTCAGAAACCTTCCGCATTTGGCTGATATTACGACCCTTGCAAATTTGTTATCACAACACGGTGTTGAGCTACACATGAACGGTTCTGCCGGAAGTGAGGGCTGTGCCGGGCGTGTTCTTGATATGCACGCCAAAACGATTGAGACGACCAAAGCCCCTTATGAGCTGGTGCGTAAAATGCGGGCGTCCATTCTTGTTCTTGGTCCATTGCTAGCTCGTGAAGGGCACGCGGAAGTTTCCTTGCCGGGTGGTTGTGCTATCGGTTCTCGTCCGGTTGATTTACACCTACAGGGCATGGAGCAACTTGGCGCAGAAATTGAGCTTAGAGAAGGCTATGTGCACGCCAAGGCACCAAAAGGTCTGATCGGTGGCGAGGTAATGTTTCCGAAAGTTTCTGTTGGCGCGACAGAAAATATTATGATGGCTGCTGTGTTGGCAAAGGGTACAACGCGTATGATCAATGCCGCGCGCGAGCCGGAAGTCGTTGATCTTGCCGAGTGTTTGATGGGAATGGGCGCCAAAATTCAAGGCGCTGGAACAGATACCATTACGATTGAAGGTGTTGATCGTTTGCATGGCTATACACATACTGTTGTGCCTGACCGAATTGAAACCGGTACCTATGCGATGGCAGCGGCGATGACGGGTGGAGAGTTGGAACTTGTGGGTGCAAGACCAGAACATCTTCGGTCCATGATCGATCAACTTGCTCATGCTGGTGTAAGCATCGAAGAACTTGAAAATGGTATGATTGCACGTTGTTCAGGTGAACGTGTAATGGGTGCTGATATTATGACCGAGCCTTATCCAGGGTATCCCACGGATTTGCAGGCACAGACAATGGCTTTGATGTCCACTGCTGATGGAGCATCAATGATTACCGAAACAATCTTTGAAAATCGTTTTATGCACGTGCCTGAATTATGTCGCATGGGGGCGAATATCACGGTGCACGGTTCTTCTGCGTTGGTAAGGGGGCAAACAAAGCTGACCGGGGCCGAGGTGATGGCGACTGATCTAAGAGCAAGTTTTTCTCTTATTATGGCTGGGCTGGTTGCTGATGGTGAAACTGTGTTAAACCGTGTTTATCACCTTGATAGAGGCTATGAGCGTGTGGAAGATAAGCTTGCAGCATGTGGTGCAGATATTGAGCGCGTCAAAGGTGAATAGAGCCTGAATAGGAACCAGTTGGGAATTTGAAGATATGACTGAGGGAAAAAGACTGAAGATCAGAGCGCGCGACGCCGAGGACATTCGTACACTCTCTGGCTTGCTTCAGGATTCCCTGGCTCCTTTGTGTGATGTGGCCTATTTACGTGAAGAGAAGCGATTTGTGCTGGTCGTCAATCGTTTTTGCTGGGAAATGTTACCGCAAGAACTTCGCGAGCGCGCTTTGTCGGCGCCTGATACACCCGAAGGCCAAGCAGAACAAGATGATGTCTCTTTTGAAGATGTCGATGACTTGCCAACCTTTCATCGGGTTAATACCGGGCTTTGTTTTGACAAGGTAAAATCTGTTCAGACCAAAGGGGTGGATCTCAAGAACAAAGATGAGATTCTCAATTTGCTGACAGTTGCAGCTATGCCTGGCTATATTACATTACATTTTTCTGGTGGCGCAGCTATTCGGCTGGTGGTGTCACAAATTCGTTGCCATATGGATGATATTAGTGAGCCATGGCCAACGCTCTATCAACCTCGTCATGGCGTTGATGATGAAACCAAAGAAGAAGATAAGAGTGCTGGGCCGAATAATAAATCTTCTGATGCTACACATGCAAAAAACGAGCATTCAGAGGGTGCACGCTCCCCGGAAGAAGCGTGATAGAGAACAAATAAAGATTATTCAGGCCTTTAGAGAGAGCATCCTCTGGCCTTAAAAGAAAACGGATAAATATTATGCCCAAGATCGAACCAATGGTCCTGGCTGTCCCAAAGGGACGTATTCTTAAAGAACTCTTGCCTTTGATGAAAAGCGCAGGGGTTGTGCCCGAAGACTCATTTTTTGATGACAAGTGCCGTCAGTTACGTTTTGCAACCAATGTTGATTATCTGGAACTCATCAGAGTACGCAGCTTTGATGTGCCGACTTTTGTTGCTTTTGGTGCTGCGCATCTCGGTGTGGCTGGTAGTGATGTCATTATGGAATTTGACTATCCAGAAATTTATGCTCCTGTTGATTTGGATATCGGACACTGTCGGATGTCTGTGGCTGCGCCGACGACGTTACTGGAAAATGAAGATCCTTCGCAGTGGAGTCACATTCGTGTTGCGACTAAATATCCGAATATAACTAAAAAGCATTTCTCAGCGCGTGGTGTGCAGGCGGAATGCATCAAGTTGAATGGGGCGATGGAACTGGCACCAAACCTTGGCCTGTGTCGTCGAATTGTCGATCTGGTTTCTTCCGGCGCGACGTTGAAGGCTAATGGACTTGCAGAAATCGAGCAAATTTCTGACGTCTCTTCCCGATTTATTGTAAACCGCGCGGCTCTCAAAACCCGACCCGATGAAATCAACCGCTGGGTCCGTAGCTTTCAGGAGGCGGTCAATGCCAAGTGAACTCAGGGCTAATGCAGGTGATTTTGAAGATCAGTTTCTTGACCTTCTCTCTTCAAAGCGTGAAGTTTCATCTGATGTAAATGATGTAGTTGCTGAAATTCTCGCAGATGTAAAACGTCGGGGCGACCAGGCTCTTTTTGACTATACAAAACGCTTTGATCGTCTGGAACTTACTGTAGATTCAATGCGTGTTTCTGCGATTGAAGTTGAAGAAGCCGTTGCGTCTTGTGATCCTGAATCTATCAAGGCACTTGAACTGGCTGCTCACCGGATTACGGATTATCACGCTCGTCAAAAGCCTGAAAATTTGCAGTATACGGATGAGGTTGGTGTGCAGCTTGGTCATCGCTGGACTGCCGTTCAGGCTGCGGGACTTTATGTTCCGGGTGGATTAGCCAGCTATCCATCGTCTGTATTGATGAATGCTTTGCCAGCCAAGGTTGCAGGTGTTGAACGATTGGTGATGGTCGTTCCTTCGCCAGATGGTGTTCTAAATCCCTTGGTGCTTGCAGCGGCTTCAATTGCTGGGGTAGATGAAATATACCGTATTGGTGGCGCGCAGGCTGTTGGTGCCCTGGCTTATGGAACAGATACCATCAATCCGGTTGATATCATTGTTGGTCCGGGTAATGCCTACGTGGCTGCCGCGAAAAAGCAGGTATTTGGCACTGTTGGCATAGATATGATCGCGGGCCCGTCAGAAATTCTGATTATTGCGGATGGTAAAAATGATCCCCGTTGGATTGCGGCAGATCTTTTGGCGCAAGCAGAGCACGATACGGCAGCGCAATCTATTCTGATTACTGATGATGTCAACTTTGCCGAGGCAGTAAAACAGGCCGTGGATATTCATTTGCAGGCTCTTTCCAGAAGTGAGATTGCCGGCAAGAGCTGGCAGGATCATGGGGCGATTATTCTTGTTGATGATTTGGAAGAGTCGATTGCCTTAACAGATCGAATTGCCCCTGAACACCTCGAGATTGCTGTTGATGAACCAGACGCTATGGCCAGTAAAATTCGAAATGCCGGTGCTATGTTCCTCGGGCGTTATACCGCTGAAGTGATCGGTGATTATGTGGCAGGCCCTAATCATGTTTTACCTACAGCAAGGTCTGCACGTTTTTCGTCAGGACTGTCTGTACTTGATTTTATGAAGCGTACATCCTTGATTTCCTGTGATGCACAGAGCTTGAAAGCAATAGGCCCTGCCGCTGTGACTCTTGCCAAGGAAGAAGGGCTTACAGCTCACGCTTTGTCTGTATCTCTCCGTTTGGAAGATTAAGGCATATTTTTTGAACTTATTTAGTTTTGTTCGAATAGAGATAACCCGATTTGCCTTTAAAAGGGAAAGTGCAAATCGGGTTATTCTGTTTCAGATCGGGGCTTTACCATCACGCTATTCCGCTGGCATAGTGTGATGGTTGCTGGGTGTTATCATTTCTAGTGACTGTGTCATTTGAATTTTAGATGTTTTGGGGGGCTGAAGATGGAACAGGACAACCAGAAGTCATGCCACTATCTTTCCCATATCAATTTAGATGAAACATCATTAGCGCGAAGCTCGCCTGATGTAGAGAAAGAGCGCGCAATTGCGATCTATGACATTCTGGAGCAAAATCACTTTTTGCCTTTCGGGTCTGAAGCTGGTCCTTATGTTCTGGATTTGGCTATTGTTGAAAATCGCCTAAGGCTCAGGATTGATCGGGAAGGAGGTATGTTCCTGTGCGAGCATATTCTTTCCCTGACACCATTGCGGCGGGTCATTAAAGATTATTTCTCAGTCTGTCAGACGTATTTTGAGGCTATTAAAATGGCTAGTCCGATGAAGATTGAAGCGATCGATATGGGGCGCCGTGGGCTACACAACGAGGGATCTGAAATTCTACAGCAAAGGCTAGAAGGCAAGATTGAAATGGATTTCAATACTGCTCGCCGTCTTTTTACACTTATTTGTGCCCTTCATCACGTCAGGGGGCGTTGAGTTGAGCGATCTTCCTGACGCAGTTCTTATTGCCTGCACGCATAACGCTGTGCGGTCGCCGATGGCAGAAGGCATTTTAAAACATTTACTCGGTCACAAGATCTTTGTGGACTCTGTCGGGGTGCGATCTCAAGAGATTGATGGTTTTGTTATTGAGGTGATGGATGAAATTGGTATTGATATTTCAAAGCATCGCGCCAAAAATTTTACCGACCTGGAAGATAGTTCATTCGATCTTATCATCAGCCTTTCGCCAGAAGCACAGCATTCTGCCGTTGAAATGACACGCACAATGGCATGTGATGTCGAATTCTGGCATACCTTTGACCCGACACTTATAGAAGGTAGTCGGGAAACAAGGCTGGAATCATATCGCCAGGTTCGTGATTTTTTGAAAAAGAAGATTGAAGCAAGGTTTACGTTGGACTTGAAGCCCAACTTGTAACGTTAGTTTGTTAGCTTCACATTGTAGGATGTTGGGTAGAGATTGTGCTTTTTAAAAAGAGCCTCGAGAGTTCCATCAGCTTTTATAAGTTTATAGCCTTTACTCAATCGTTCTGTAATCAAAGTTGCGTCAATGCGCGTGGTGCTGATCGCCGGATGAATGTCTTCTAAGAATAAGGTCTCGAGATAAACGACAGTATCTGCTTGATCGAGATTTTCTGTTTGTAAAATATAATTTCCAAGTACATTCCCAGTAAAAAGAATATCGAAACGCTTTTCAATCAGCATTTTCATGCCGTTAATTTCCCGCGGGTAAGGGATGAGTTTTATATCTTCATCAATGAGGCCTTGTAATACTTTTGTGTAGGAGCCTCCTTTGAGGGCACCAAAAGTATGTTTCTTTAAATCGATTAGCTGATTGAGTTTTATGTTACTGTCTTTGCGAACAAACAATCCAACTTCTGTGACCCAAAAGGCCTGTTGAGTATAGGTAATCCAACTCTGGTGTTCTGCGACAAAGGTAGAGCAGGAGATGCCATCTATCCCGCCAATTTTCGTTAATGTAACTAATCGGTTCCAGGGGAGTATCTGGTGTTCTATATCGTAACCGACGCGTTTCCCGGCTGTTTTTAGGATATCCACAAAAAGACCTTGGTTTTTTTGCGTTGCATCGACCAGCGGTTTCCATTCGTTGCAGGCAAGAACAAGCTTCTCAGCTTTTGCTGGAAAACTAAGAATTATTATGCTCAGTAAAATGGATGCAAAGCGAACGGACATACTTGTCGCTTCCTTCCCCCCAAGAGTAACAAACAAAACTAATGACATATAAATAGGTAAGAAAGCTTAGCATTTCCCTTTAATCAGTAAAGTTATTTTGCTGGTTCTAGATCATTAAGCATGTTTGGCTAAGGACGTTGTTTGCAACCAGGAATTTTGCTATCTAGCAGGGGTGTTTTGTGCAGAAACCGTTTATGTGTCCTACTTTTGAGAGATCTATTGCAGTGTTCTGTGCTTTTTGAATGAAATGATTGATCTATGAATCTTGTTACACGACAGTCTTCAGCTCCTTTTGTTTTGGCATCCGGTTCGCCCCGTCGGCGTGATTTGTTGGGGCAATTAGGTTTAATACCTGATGTCATTGAGCCTGCGGATATTGACGAAACGCCGAAGAATCGTGAGTTGCCGCTGGACTATGCAAAGCGAATTTCATTTGAAAAAGCTGCATTGGTTGCGACTAAACATGATGGTGCTTTTGTTCTCGCTGCTGACACTGTTGTTGCTGTTGGGCGGCGAATTTTACCAAAGGCAGAAGATGAGATTGATGCCCGAGACTGCTTGGCATTGTTATCTGGGCGGCGACACCGTGTTTTGACCGGACATGTTCTCGTGTTGCCAAACGGAGACGTCAGAAAAAAGGTTGTGACAACAGCTGTAAAATTCAAACGTCTGCATCAAAGCGAAATTGATGCTTATATTTCATCAGGTGATTGGCAGGGCAAAGCAGGGGGCTATGCTATTCAGGGCGGTGCAGCAGCATTTATCCCCTGGATTAGTGGCTCTTACACTAATGTTGTCGGACTGTCATTGCCCGAGGTGACGAATATGCTGGTTGGAAATGGTTTTTAACGCTTCATGAGCAATGAAATCTATATAGATTTTCTTCCGGGTTTAATCCGTGCGGCGCGTGTGGAGGAGGATCGCTTGGAAGATCTGTTGATCTTGCGCTCTGATGCCCCGCAAATCGTTGGTAATCAATACGTAGGTCGCGTTACGGCAATAGATAAAGGGCTTGGGGCAGCTTTTGTTGATATTGGATTAAAACAACACGGATTTCTGCCCCTCCAAGATATACCCAAGACCCTAGGTGGTGGGAAACTCAGTGAAGGTAGTTATTTGTGTGTGGAAGGTGCGAGAGAGGCTTTTGATGATAAAGGGGTACGTCTAAAGGCTAAAGCTCACGAAAATCTTCCTGCTAAAGTACAGGCCCTTAAAACAATCGACAGATTACGCGAATGGATTTTAAGGCAGCAAAAAGAAATTGACTGCATTGTTGTAACCGATGCGGGGATTGCACAAGAAATCAAAAAATATCAGACAGAAATAAAAGAAGGGTATCCTGTCGTTAGCCACTTAGCCGGAAGACCGGATCTTTTTGAGTATGCTGGTATCGAAGAGCAAATCGATCAGTTGTTAGGTGTGGAGGTTCCTCTTCCTTCCGGTGGGAGCTTGCTTATTGAGCAGGGGAGAACGTTTACTGCTATTGATGTAAACAAAGGAACCATGCAGCATAATGGTGGACCTGAGATACTTCACTATCAACTTAATCTTGAGGCTGTAGAGGAAATCGGTCGGCAGCTCAAATTAAGAAATATTGCTGGTCGAGTTATGATTGATTTTCCTTATATGAAATCCGTTGATCACAGAAAGAAGCTTCAGGCGAAGTTTAAGGAGATACTGAAAGAAGATTTCGTCGGTCATAAGTTACTACCGCTTTATATGACGGGTATACAGGAATTAACCAGAAAAAGAGCTGGGTTAAGTTTACTGGATTTATTGCTTAGGCCAATTGGTATTGGTGGGTTGGGGCAGGAAAAATCACCTTTTATTATTGGTTTGGGAGCTTTAAGACAATTTTGGTCTGATAGTATTCATCAAAGGGAAACGAAAACAAAAATTATTGCCTCGCCACGTATTGTACAGTTTTTAGGCTCTTGTGCTGCTTTGAGTTATGTTGAGGAAAAGACTGGTCGTCAAATTAGTTTGTGTGAAAGTCCTGTCTGGACTTCTGATGATATTGTTGTGTTTGAATAAGAAGTATATGTGAAAGAAAATGCCTGAAAAAGAAGTGAGTAGCGTGAAAAAGGTTAGCAAACAGATGTGCCCGGTTTGTCGTGGAGAAAATGATGAGAAGTATAAGCCATTTTGTTCAAAACGCTGTGCTGATGTTGATTTGAACCGGTGGCTTGACGGTGGCTATCGGATTCCGACCGAAGAAAGCCCTGTAGGCAGTAGCGATGATGACGAAATTATGTAATTAAGAGCTTGTAAATATGACAAAAATCTCTTTTTTTGCATTTTCTTTGTAATAGGGCTGGACAGAGCCTCAATCATTTTCTATAAGCCCTTCATCGGCGGCCAACAAGTTTGGCAAGCCCACGGTGCCCAGATAGCTCAGTTGGTAGAGCAGCGGACTGAAAATCCGCGTGTCGGTGGTTCAAATCCACCTCTGGGCACCATCTTAAACTTCCCCAAATTTTGAAATATAGAAATATATTAGGGTGTATTTAACCCTCTTTATATCTTATCTATGCGTATATTGATGAGCCGCTTTGAGGCTTGATTAATAATCTCTAACAATTTTGCTTTCTGTCGCGATTTTGGGATCGCATTCAATGGTTTTAGCTTTTTGTTTGTATGATAATTGGTTGGTTTTTTTTGTGCTTTCTGGGTTGTTGAACTCGTGGATGATCTTATGGGGCGAGGTAATGAAAAAGATCAGATATCTTTTTTCGTACAAAGTTGCGTTATCCTTTAGTAAGGCTTGTTGAAAAATTGTATCCACTGAAATAACAGGGTTGCGAAAACAAACACGGATAGGGTGTGAAAAATTAATGAAAAGCCACAATTCAAACTTGAAGATGTTTGGGTTTTGAGATAACTTTTCCCCGAACAAAAGATTTTTTGCTTATATCTTTCTATGGTTGAGGTGCGGCTTGCCCTAACATACGTTTTATAAGTGAGGAATGTGTATGTGGTTTTTTTGCAACAGGCTGACTTAAATGGCCGTATTTGCTATTGGATTCTTGACATTCAAGGCCAGTGAATTGTAAAAGGAGCACAGTATTCTATTTGTTGGTTATGAATAGTCATTTTATTTTGCCTGTGATTCTACAATGAACACGGGGAAGCATCGGGGGAAAAATACCAATGCGCCAGTTTGGTAAAACTTTGGCAGTAAGCTTTAAGAGCGTACTTCTTGCTAGTGCGTTTGCAATGCCAGCTATGTCTTCTGCACATGCGGTTACATTGCAGGAAGCAATTACTCAGGCACTAGCTACAAACCCAGATATCGGGGTTGTTGCTCACAATCGTGAAGCTGTTGACGAAGAACTACGTCAGGCTCGTGGTCTTTATCTTCCTCAGATTGATTTGTCTGCCGGTGCCGGGATCGAAAGCAATGATGATTCAACATCACGTGCTGCTGGTGGAACTGGTAAGCATGACGTGATTAACCCGTCAGATGTTTCTGTTACAGTCCAACAACGCATTTTTGACGGCTTTGAAGCTGGCGCGACTGTTGAGCGTGAGAAAGCTCGGGTAGAATCTGCGGCTAACCGTGTTCGTGAGAATGCTGAATTTCTTGCCCTTGATGCTATTGGCGCATATCTTGAGGTTCTAAGGCAGCGTGAATTGCTGGAATTGGCTAAGAATAATCTGCAGATTCACATTGATATTGTTGCGAATCTGCAAGAACGTCTCTCAGGCGGTGGTGGAAGCCGTGCGGATGTTTCTCAATCTGAAGCTCGTTCCTCACGTGCTAGAAACACTCTGACAACAACTTATAATGATTTACGTGATGCGGAAGCTAACTATACACGTATCGTTGGCCACTTCCCTGAAGATTTAAATTCTCCAGAGGCATTCGCTACTGAATTGCCTGGTGGCTTGGATGAAGCTGTTGATCTGGCTGTAAACAGCAACCCAACAATTCGTATTTTTGAAGCAGATGTTCGTACTGCTGAGGCTGATGTTGAGCTTTCAGAAGTTCCGTTCTATCCAACTGTGAACTTGGAAGCTTCTAGTGAGCATCGCGATGAGTTTGATGCGACACCTGGTTCATATGAACAGAATAACTCTGTAATGCTTCGTTTGCGTTGGAACCTTTTCCGCGGTGGTATTGATCGCGCTGCGAGACAGGAAGCTTTGGCTCGTCTGTCTGAAAGTAAAAATCAGCGTTATAGCTCTGTTGTTGATGCACAACGTGAAATGCGTCAGTCATGGTTTGCCTTGGAAGCTAATCGCCAGTCTGTAACTGATCTGGCATCTTCTGTTCAATACAATACAGAAACACGCGACTCTTATCGTGATCAGTTTGATGTTGCTCAGCGTACATTGCTTGATGTGCTTGACGCTGAAAATGAGCTTTTCACATCTCGTGGACAGTTGATTTCTGCAATGACGAATGAGCAACTCGCTTCTTATCGTATTCTTGCTCTTAGCGGTCAGTTAATGGCTAGTCTTGATGTTCAGGCACCTGAACAGGCAAACGTTGAGCATGAATCTTGGGCTGATGGTCTGATTGATTAATCTCTGTAAGAGATACGTATTAGAAAGGGCGCCTTTGGCGTCCTTTTTTGTGTTGAGAATTATCGATTGATATGCCTTCTTTTCTTAGTTTTCTTTGGTGTGAAGGTATAAAGTTTGTGTCATAATATTCGTTTACTTAATTTTGTCCTTGGTATGGCAAAAGTGAGTTGTTATTTTTAAAAATTGCTATATATAGCAGAATACGCGATATAGATTTATCTTGATAAAAGCTTGCGAGTAGAAATGAGTGCCAACATTAAAGATCATACGGCTGTTGGTGCCGTGAAGAACAATCTGGAGCCTTTGGCTTCGGATGATTATGTCTTCTATTCTGCATTTGAGACGATTTATGATGATCAGATTGAAGTTGTTTCACTTCATCTTGATGATCTTTTGCCTGATGAATCCGGTGCTGTTGTTCTGTTTGCTGCTGAAGGTAATCAGATATATTTAGAAGCTGGAGAACTACTCGTTTCCTGTGGTGTTGCCAACTCTCATGTAACTGCTTCTGGTGTAGATGTGACAGGATTGAATGTCTACAATTTTGCAAGCGGTTTGACGCTGTACAGTGAAGGCGAAGTTACGATCCAGACAGGAATGTAATTTTCTGTTTCTAAAGGGTGAGTTCTAAATTTTAACGCCGAATTACCTATGCTTTTAAGCCGTATACATAAAAATATTCGACAGATAACTTAGCTTGGTTTGGGGGGGGTAATGCGTGGTGCACTAGCAATCCATATAACAAGATGTTGTTTTTTTTGGTTGGGCAAACTTGCTCGCACTATTCGGGCCTGAGCTGTTATAACTTTTCCAGGAATCATCCTGATTATTCGCGCATCAATATGCGGAATCTGTGCTGTTAAGAGTTCTTTTAGATTGTCCTGAAGTAGTCCCCTAGTCCTTAGTTGGAAAAGTTTGTTGATGCTAGAGCCTTCCAAAGCATATTTGTCTTCACCAATCCAGTTATAAAAAGCACTATTACTTGATATGATTGTCATATCCTGAGCCATCAGAGCTGCAGGACTGGGGCTGGCATTGATGATTGATAATAGGGTGTCTTTGTTTGTATCTGTTTCTGCCGCGGCTAGATGACGCTCTGCAGATATCATGCAAAAAACTCTCAGAAACGAGGAGAAATTATGACCTTGGTAGATAGTTTCTAGTTTGCCTATGAATTTGCCAACTTTAAGATCATGATCGTTCGCGACCATTTCCAAAGCACGCCAAAAAACGGGCTCTAGTCGTATCGAATAGCGCTTTTTGTTGTATTGCACGATACGCGCTTTAGGGGCTTGATCTGCAAAGTTCACTGGGAAAATGGGTTTAGGCATAATCCTCTTATTATATTAGTCTTTCGTAAACCTCAACAAGAGGAGCTTAGGTATTTGTCCATGTGAGATATCAAGGTTCAATACTCTGTAGATGCTGACTTTGAAAAATTTACGGTAACATGATTTCCTCGTTTTGCCCGACAATCCCACCAAGATCTGTTAGTTTGCTTCGCAGTGCATAGCGTTTTGATAGTTTTCTTTGGGCAGCTTTGGGCAGATCTGTCATCATCAGGACCCTTTTATCAATCAATGTCGTGATCAGATCTTCAAGAACACGGATCATTTCTAGGTCAGAGGCCGCAAGCTCCTGATGGATTTCTCCCTGCTTACCGTCCGGTTGTTGCCCCATTTGTATAAGAAATGAAACAAGTTCAGGGTCATCTGCTTCTAGGAATTCATTCGCAGTGTCGGTTTTTTCCTGATGGATTCCAATTATTTTCCCATCATCTGATCGTGATACGTATGGCATAAATACTCCTGTGGGTGAGTGATAATCACGACCCCCATCTGTCCTAGGTTCCGACATACCTTCTGCGACAGAAGGCTTTGATTTTTTAAAGTAAAGATAAATGGTTAATGACAGGTAAGTAATTGTGTTCATAAAGAAAAAATATCTCTATTTTTTGAATTATAAGCATTCTTTTCCTGTTTATAAGAATTTTGATGAGTGTTTGGTCTTGATAGAGACATATTTGCTATTGATAGTATGGAGTAACATAAATGAGTGAAGTTCAAGTGTGATATGTTTGGTATCAAACGGATCGGGTAAGGAGATTGGAATGACTAAGTTAGCGAGCTTGGCTGTTTTGTGCTTGGGATTATGTCTTTCGGCTTGGGCTGGAGCCGCAAATGCAAGGCCTTTGACAGGCGTGCAGGAAATAAAACTGAATGTTTCTCCTTTGGGGCATTACGGTAAACAATGTGGCTTAACGAGAGAAGCTTTTGAGCGAGCGTTATTGGGGAGTATTCCTGAAGGTGATATTCGGTTAAGTAATTCATCTTCTTATTGGCTTCATACACGAGTTACTACGGTTGTATTTGAAGAGATAAACTGTGTTAGCAATGTTGAGGTAACCCTTTATGCCAATACGCGCTACTATAATCCGGCGACTCAACAAGAACTTTCAGGGCGTGTTGAATTATGGCGTGGTGGGGGATTGTATAGCTCTGTGAATGACAGTCATCAGGTTCAGGTTAACAGTGCGTTGCGAAAACTAGGGCGTAAACTGTATGACGCCTGGAAAAAAGATCAGCTGTAAGCTGTTAAGCCTGAATTTCTTTCGTAAAATATTCTAAATTTAAATTTTTGCTTAATAAGCTGATCTGTAAAATGATGATGTTATTTATATAAAAGTAACTTTGTTCTCATGTATTTATGAGGAAGATTTATATTTATCAGTGTTATTGAAAGGTACTACATGGACGATAATCCGTATGATATTCCGAAGTTTTATCACGATGACGACTTTATGGACTCAGGGGATGCAAGGCCTCTTAGAATTCTTTCTGAATATTTTGGTCCTCAGAACCGGTTTGAGAAATTTAATGTAGAGGACACTATCGTCTTTTTTGGATCGGCACGTATAAAATCTGAAGAAGAGGCAAAGGCCGCAATGGCTGAGGCTAAGCGCACAGGAAATGGATTGCGTAAAGCCGAACAGATGATGAAAGTATCTCGTTATTACGAGGAAACTCGAGAGCTTGCACGTCGTTTTACCGAATGGTCCAAAACTTTGACTGATGATGAGCGTCGGTTTGTTGTCTGCACCGGCGGTGGCCCTGGCATTATGGAAGCAGCAAACAGAGGAGCTTCGGAAGGAAAAGGCATTAATGTCGGGTTGAATATTTCTTTACCCTTTGAGCAGAGTGAAAACCCTTACATTACCCGTGAATTAGCCCTAGAGTTCCACTATTTCTTTATGCGGAAATTTTGGTTTATTTATCTCGCAAAAGCGGTGTTGGTAATGCCTGGTGGTTTTGGCACACTTGATGAGTTTTGTGAGTTGTTGACGCTGATCCAGACGCAAAAAATCAAAAAGAAAATGCCGATTGTTCTTTATGGATCTGATTATTGGAACAAAGTGGTCAATTTTGAAGCACTTTGTGAATTTGGGACAATTAGTGAGGAAGACTTGGATCTTTACCTCGTTACAGATTCTATGGATGAGGCATTTGAGTACGTAACCAAAGGGCTATTGGAGCATGCTTTGGAAACGCCAGGTCCAATGCTTTAAGGTTATTCCTGAAAGTGTCATATTGAATTGCGAGCCTTCTTGTTGTGCAAGGGGCTCGTCTTTGTTTATGGCTTGAACTTTAATGGATTAGTTGGCGTTAGTTTTTCGCTTAATATGTTCTTTACGGTAATTTGGTGTGCCTAATTAATCTTTTTATCGATTTTGCCTATGAAATTTATTTGTAATATCGATTTGATGAATGCGATAGAACGCGGCACAATATTAAAAGAACTTCGTATTAGGTGTTGTTGGCAATAAAAATACAACCATAAAAGTATTTATGTTAGAAAAGTGCAGTATAATTGTCAAAACATGTTGTTATTTTGTTGTTAATACCACAATTTATTGTTATCAAAATATTTCGTTAATGTGACACTTTTGTGAAATTGAACTTGTCTGATAGAGGAGCTTAAAGTTACAAATGCTAATTCTGGAATAAGATATCTTGTCAGTATCTATATCGGCAGGATCGTATTCGTGATTAGTATTCTGTAAACGAAATATAATTTATTCAATGAGGTAAGTATAAGCGTGTCTGGTTTTGACCTTTTGTTAAAAATAGCTGGTGGAGTTGCTCTTTTATTATGGGCGACAAGAATGGTACGCACAGGAGTGTTGCGTGCGTATGGTAGTCAGCTACGCCGTGTCTTAGGATCGGCAACAAAAACAACGCTATCATCATTTGGAATGGGAATCGGCATGGCCGGCATCCTGCAAAGCTCGACAGCAACGGCTTTGCTTGCTGTAGCTTTTGCTGGAAAAGGGCTCATTGCAATCGCACCTGCCTTGGCTGTAATGCTAGGAGCAGATGTCGGGTCAACGCTGGTTGTGCAAATACTCTCTCTCGATATTTCGTGGCTTTCACCCGTATTGATTCTGACAGGTTTTATTTGTTTTACGACCAGACCAACGATGACATTACGTCATCTGGGTCGTGTGTTCATCGGCCTGGGATTGATGTTATTGTCTCTCAAGCTCGTTGTCGCAGCTTCTGAGCCTATGCGAGACAGCCTTGTTCTTCAAAACATTCTGGCTGCTTTATCCGAAGCGCCATTGTTTGCCGTGATTTTAGCAGCATTGATTACCTGGATCACCCACTCGTCAGTTGCGATGGTTTTACTGATAATGTCGTTGAGTGTAGCTGGTGTTGTAACTGCTGATTTGGCTTTGGTTTTGGTATTGGGGGCAAATGTTGGCGCGGGTATTGTACCAATGGCTTTAACAATGTCAGAAACGCCGACGGCACGCCGTATTCCTATGGGGAATATGTTGTTTCGCTTTGCTGGCGTTCTCATCTTGTTACCAATGATGAGTATAATAACCCCCTATGTTGCAGATTTGAGCGGAGCAGATGCTGGTCGTCAAGTCGCTAATTTTCACACAATTTTTAATATTGGGCTTGCTATTGTTTTCCTTCCCCTTGTCGGGGTGATGTCCCGTTTAATGGAACGTGCTTTACCCGAAGGTGCAGGGTCAGAAGACAACTTTAAGCCAAAATACCTTGATGAGAGTGTTATCAATACCCCAACGGTTGCCGTGGCTTGTGCAACGCGCGAAGTATTACGCTTGGCAGATATTGTCGAAGAAATGCTTCGTAAGTGTATTGATGTCTTCGAGACAAATGATCCTGCTCTTTTGCAAGAAGTTAGCAAATCCGATGATCAGGTTGATGAACTTCACGAAGCGATCAAATTGTACCTTACTCAGGTGAGTATAAGTGAATTGGATGAAGACACGAGCGCCAGGTGTGTCGAGCTGATTTCCTTTACAACCAATCTTGAACACATTGGGGATATTATTGATAAAAACCTTTTGGAAATAGCTAACCAAAAAATCAAAAAACGAATTGAATTTTCTGAACAAGGTTGGATCGAACTGGTGGAATTACACCGCATGGCGTTAGATCAAATGCAACTGGCGATGACGGCATTTGTATCCGGCGATGTGGATATCGCACGACAGCTTATTGCTGATAAAGAAAAATTCAGAGATATGGAACAAAGTGGCGGTGACAAGCATCTCGATCGACTTCGGGAAGGTCGCGTTGAATCAATAGAATCATCTGCGTTACATATTGATATGATCAGAGATTTAAAGCGTATTAATTCACATCTGACATCTGTTGCTTACCCCATTTTGGATGCCAGTGGTGAATTACACGAAAGTCGTCTTCGTGTACGGCCTCATTCCGAGCGCCGTTCTACAAAGGCGAGCACGTAATCCGGCATAGCCGGTGAATTGAGGATGCTATTGGCAGGATGTCCTCAGTTTGAAAGAGCCTTGATTTCTCTTCTAGAGAAGTTGAGTTTGGACGGATGTTCAATTAAAGTTTTTGAGTAACAAAGACTTAGCAAAAATGTAACAAAGTGTCGCTATAGACGGCACGGTACATAAAACCGAATAGGGATGTCGAAGGGAGAAGCCCTTTGACGATCACATTGAGGAGCATGAAAGTAATGAAAAAAGCATTTTCGACTAAACTGCTTGGTGGCGTTGCCACTACTTTGGCCGCTATTGGCTTTTTGACGGGCAGTGTATCTGCTGAAGATCTAACCGTTTATACCGCTGTAGAAGCTGAAGATCTTAAGCGTTATGCCGCTGCTTTTAACGAAGTAAACCCAGATATCACAGTTAATTGGGTACGTGATTCTACTGGTGTTGTTACTGCCAAGCTTTTGGCTGAAAAAGATAACCCACAGGCTGATGTCGTTTGGGGACTTGCTGGTTCCAGTCTTCTTTTGATGAAAAAAGAGGGTATGTTTGAAACTTATGCGCCTGCTGGTGTTGATCAGTTGGATAGCCGTTTCCGCGATAATTCAGACAATCCTGTTTGGGCAGGAATGGATGCTTGGGTTGCTGCTGTTTGTGTGAATACAATCGAGGCGGAAGCAAATAATCTTCCAATGCCAACATCCTGGGCAGATCTGACAAAGCCTGAATATAAAGGCCATATTGCAATGCCAAATCCTGGATCATCTGGAACAGGATTCCTGGATGTTGCCAGCTGGTTGCAGATGTTTGGCGAAGAAGATGGTTGGGCATTCATGGATGATCTTCATGAAAACATCAGCCACTATACACACTCTGGTTCAAAGCCATGCAAACAAGCTGCTGCTGGTGAAGTGCCAATTGGAATTTCTTTTGCTTTCCGTGCTGCAAAATCCAAGAACCAAGGTGCTCCTTTGGAAATCGTAATGCCTTCAGAAGGCGTGGGTTGGGAAATGGAAGCCGCGGCGATTGTTAAAGGGACCAAGAAACTTGATGCAGCTAAAAAACTGATGGACTTCATCGTTTCCAAGCCAGCGATGGAACATTATAACCAAGGTTATGCTGTTGTTGCGATGCCAGGAATTTCCAAGCCAATTGAAAACTATCCTGAGAACATCACGGACAGCATGATTGCGATGGACTTTGAATGGTCTGCGAACAATCGCGATGCTATCCTGGCTGAATGGACTGATCGTTATGATTCTAAATCTGAGCCTAAAAACTAATCAGATTTAAGTCATAAAGTGAGATGATAATTCCGCCCTTTGGTATATCAAAGGGCGGGGTTTCAACGATCAAATAAGTGTTAGAGTTTGCGATATTTTTTATTCTCAAACTCACACGATGATTTACAGTTAAAAAGAACCATCAGTGATAAAAATATAACACGATAATCAGGATGTTACGGGGTATTTTGTGCTTTGGGCTGCGCCCTGAAATTTTACCCCGTTTCGCACCGCAGAATTATCAACACTGATGCAATTAAGCTGTTGCAAAAGAGCACAGGACAAACTGTGCCGTTTTGCCGCTTGAGAGGAATGGCAATGAGCGCAAATACTGCTGATACCCGGGTCGAAACAGGGAATGGGCAAAAGCCCTATCTGACAACATCTAATTTAACAAAACAGTTTGGTAGCTTTACGGCGTTATCTGATATTTCGTTGGAAATCTACGAAGGTGAATTTGTTTGCTTTCTAGGTCCATCCGGTTGCGGAAAGACGACACTGTTACGGGCTATCGCTGGTCTGGATATTCAGACCTTTGGTACTGTAACGCAGGCAGGGAATGATGTTTCTTCTCTTCCGCCTAGCGAGCGTGATTTTGGTATTGTATTCCAATCCTATGCGTTGTTTCCGAACCTGACGATCCATAAAAATATTGCCTTCGGGTTGGAAAATAGAAAACTGCCAAAAGCTGATATTAATAACCGGGTTAATGAGCTTCTCGAACTCGTTGGCCTTACATCACAAGCCGATAAGTATCCGGCGCAGTTATCAGGCGGACAGCAACAGCGTATTGCACTGGCCAGGGCGATTGCGACCAATCCTGGTTTGCTATTGCTTGATGAGCCTTTATCTGCATTGGATGCTAAGGTGCGCGCGCACCTTCGTCATGAAATCAAAGAATTGCAACGCACACTTGGTGTGACGACAGTTATGGTGACACACGATCAGGAAGAAGCCCTGACAATGGCTGATCGTATTGTTGTCATGAATGATGGCGTTATTGAACAGGTGGGAACACCGCTTGAAATCTATCGAAATCCGGCATCCGCATTTGTTGCTGACTTCATTGGGACAATGAACTTTGTTCCGGGGCAAGCGAATGGAGGAGATATTCTTAAGATGGGCAACGTTGAGCTTAAATGCGATGCAGAGAATATCACCGAGCGGGGAAATATCACCGTTGCCTTCCGTCCAGAAAACCTTTTGGTCCAAGAAGGTGATGACAAGCTTCCAAACGCGTTTGAGGCTGAGGTTAAGTATATGGAGTTTATGGGGGCCTTCTTCCGTGTTGATCTGTTGAGTAAACAAACCAATAGCGAAGCCCACATCAAAGGTGATTTTTCTATTAACATGGTCCGGCGTACGGGTGTGAAAGTCGGTGATACCATAACCGTTTCTATTCCTCAGGATCGTTTGACTGTTTTTCCCGGAGTAAATTGATATGGCGGAGATAACACATTCTACGCCATTGAAAGTGGTAAAACCTAAGGCAAGTCGTGACGATTGGACCATGCGCGCCTTTATGGTAATGATCGGGGCCTATTTGCTGATTGCGCTGGCCTTTCCGCTATATACGATGCTTTCAAAGTCTTTTGAAAATAAAGACGGCGTTTTCATTGGCCTTGAAAATTATCTGAAATATTTTTCAACGCCTGCACTTTTCAATTCAATTGAAAACTCAGTAACGATTTCGATCATCACTATGGTGATTACTGTTACGTTGGCTTTCATCTATGCTTATGCCTTGACCCGATCATGTATGCGGTTCAAAGGATTTTTCAAGATTATGGCGATGATCCCTATTCTCGTTCCGTCTTTGTTACCGGGGATCGGACTTATCTATCTGTTCGGAAAACAGGGTTATATGAAATGGCTTTTGTTTGGGGAGACAATCTATGGTCCGCTGGGGATTGTGATTGCTGAAGTTTTCTTTACCTTTCCCCACGCACTTCTGATCATAATGACAGCTTTGTCGATTTCAGATGCACGTTTGTACGAAGCGGCAACAGTCTTACGTGCGCCAAAATGGAAAATTTTCTGGACTGTTACACTGCCAAGTGCCCGTTATGGTCTGATTTCAGCTGCTTTCGTTGTGTTCACGTTGGTGATCACAGATTTTGGTGTGCCAAAGGTAATCGGCGGACAGTATAACGTTCTTGCCGTTGACATTTATAAACAGGTAATCGGCCAGCAAAACTTTTCCATGGGTGCTGTAGTTTCGGTTGTTCTTCTTGTTCCTGCTATTTTTGCTTTCTTCATTGATCGCCAGGTACAAAAGAAGCAGGTTGCCCAGTTGTCGGCACGAGCAGTTCCTTATGAGCCTAAACCCGATAAGACTTTTGACGCCCTTATGATGAGCTATTCCAGCGTGATTGTCTTGATCATTGTTACAATTCTGGCAACCTGCCAGTTTGCTGCTTTGGTTAAGTTTTGGCCGTATAACCTTACTCTCGGATTGCAGCATTATAACTTTGATCTGATGGATGGTGGCGGATGGGACGCTTATTATAATTCCATTAAAATGGCTCTCTGGACAGCGGCTGTGGGGACAACAGTTGTGTTCACCGGGGCTTATATGGTGGAAAAAGGACGTGGCTTCCAACAAGGAAGAACACTATTTCAATTCCTTGCTATGATGCCTATGGCAGTACCTGGCATGGTGTTAGGTTTGTCCTACATCTTCTTCTTTAATAATCCTGATAATCCTTTCAACTTTATCTATGGTACAATGGCAATCCTTGTCGTTTCAACGGTTACTCACTTTTATACGGTAGCTCACTTGACGGCGATGACAGCATTGAAACAGATGGATAAAGAGTTTGAATCCGTCTCGCAATCTCTTCAACAGCCTTTTTATAAAATGTTCCTGAAAGTAACAGTGCCAGTGTGTTCACCGGCTATTCTGGAAATTGCGATCTATCTCTTTGTAAATGCGATGACGACAGTATCGGCAGTGGTCTTCATATATTCCTACCATACTCAATTGGCATCGGTTGCCGTATTGAATATGGATGATGCTGGTGATATTGCCCCGGCAGCAGCTATGGGAATGATGATTTTCTATACAAATGCTGCTGCGCGTATTCTTCACGCTTTTGTATCTAAATATATGGAAAAGAAAACCCAGGCTTGGCGACAACGCTAAAGCTTGTAATTTTTCTATAGTAGGTATTTAGTTAATGAAAGGGGCAGATGATATCTGCCCCTTTTGCTATGTTGTATTTGTGCAATAGAAGGAAGACCGTGATGACTCTTACAGCTGTCGAACTTGCAGAAAAACAGCTCGCTGCCTACAACAACCACGATCTTGATGCTTTCTGTGATTGTTTTAGTGAAGATGTTGAGGTGCAATTTCTTATTGATGATGAAGTGCTCTTTCGCGGCAAATCTGCATTGAAGGTGACTTATGCAGAGCGGTTCAGTCACCCGGGATTACATGCAAAGCTTCTAAATCGTATTGCAGTAGGGCGTGCTGTTGTTGATGAAGAAGAGGTGACAGGCTTGGTGAATGGGTTATCTTTGCATGTTTTGGCCATATACGAGATTGAGCACGGGCTTATTTGTAAGGTCCGCTTCGAACGAGCAGAGCAGAAATAGAAATTATAGGTCATACATCTCATGGTTTTATGATAAATGTGATTTAAACGTTCTTGTGTCTCACCGTAACGCTATATTAAAAGAAAGGTGATAAATTTATTATTTAAAATAGTTTAATCTATGATCATGGGGGTTCGGATATAAACTATGCATATTCTATTAGGTGTTATTGCTGTTCTGGGCGGAATTGCTTTTTTTATTTGGCGTGTTCGTTCAGCTGCGAAAGCTGCCAGAGATGTTGTGGAAACTGTTGATGATATCCGATCGACAGTTCGGCGCTATAACCACAGTCGGAAAACCAAGGCTAATCCACTTGAAAATATAGAAGATAATCGCGTTGCTGCAGCGACAATTCTTGCGGCTTTTGCCCGCATGGATGGTGACTATACACGGGAGCAACTGGTTGCTATCAAGGAAGAATGCAAACGGGTTTTTAATACATCAGAAGAAGAGGCAGTAGAAATTACAGGACAAAGTCGATGGTTGATGGAACAGACCGCAAATGTTGATGAAGCCATCAGACGCCTTAGCCGGGGTCTAAGACGAGCTTTGGATGTTGAAGAAAAAAAGCAACTCTTAACGATGGTTACGTATATTGCAACGATCGAAGGGGGGCAGATGAGTGAAGCGCAGGAACAAAATCTTAGCCAGCTAAGCCGCCAGCTAGCGTAATTATCTAAGGTTTAATTCGTTTATGGTTGATAGTGAAATGTGCCCCTGTGGGGCAGGCGAAACATATGAGGTTTGTTGTGGTCGATTTCATATGGAGTTAGCTCTGCCGGAAACGGCGGAAGAGTTGATGCGGTCTCGCTATTCGGCTTATGTCAAACAGAATGTTAGCTACCTTAAGGTTACTCTGTGGCCGCTGTATCAGAAATCCTTTAATGAAATAGGTACCTTGCTCAGAGCACAAGATAGCCGATGGCTTGGCCTGGAGATTGTAGACACTAATCGAGGACAGTTATCTGATAAAGAGGGGTTTGTTGAGTTTATCGCGCGATCTGTTGTGGATGGTGTTGTCGATGAGCAGCGAGAAAAAAGCCTGTTTCGTAAAAAGGGCGGGCGGTGGTATTACGTCAGAGCCTTATCTGGATGAAGGTGTACATTAGAGTTTAATTGAAAGCTTTTTTCTAAGGAGATTAGGCTGAGAGGTAATTAAATACCAAACGCTAATACATAAGTTGCTAAAACCATTGCAGTGATGATGAAGATCGCGAAAAAAAATCCACGTCTCCATTGTGGAGCGACGTGACGAAGTTCCAGGAAATCAAGTAAAAGCAAACGGCATTTGAACAGTGTTGTCAGCATTAATATACCGACAGAAATAAAACCAATTGGTGTTGCTATTTCCTTTGTATCAAATACATCACCACTGAGCATGCTGATCATTGTTAATCCGGACATGAGAAGCCAGGTCAATAAAAGACGAAATATGGGTGTTGGTTTTTTTAAGGGTGCGTTGCGCATAGACTATCTCACCAAATAGAGAATTGGATATAGAATCAGCCAGATAAGATCTACCATATGCCAAAAGGCACAGGCTGTTTGAATGTTTTCATGTCTTTTGTAAAAGCCGACCAATCCGAGAAGTAATATACCAAATATTACATGTGCGGCATGAAAACCTGTCATGAGGTAAAACAAGGTATAAAAGCTATTGGTCTCTATAGAAATTCCGATTGCGGCTTTTTCACTGTACTCATAAAATTTTAACACCAGAAAAAGAAGTCCAAAGACCGCTGTTACGGATAAAAAAAAGCGGGACGAATATGTTTTATTTTCCCTGCTTGTCTCGTTAGCGAGAGCAGCGAATAAGCCACTAGTGATGAGAATGAGAGTGTTGATACCACCAATCAAGCGATTGAGGCCAGCCTGGGAATTAACGAAGAGATCCGGGTTCTCAAGAAATTTTATACAATACCCAGCAAGTAAAAGACCAAAGACCATTAATTCGCTGATGATCAAGATCCACATCATGGGATTCCCGGGAAGTGCATCCAAAGGCCCCCAAGTACTACGATTTACTGCCGTTGTATCAATAGCTTGATTTGAATTATCAGAAGTTGTTTGTTCTTTGTCTTTTGCAGTCGTGATTTCTTTTAAATATGCGTCATAGAAATCACTATCTTTGTCTGGTGGGCGCATACGATTGCCTAGAATCTCTTTTTAAGGATATTTGATATTTTAGAGATGAGAGTCGATTGGCAATACGACATAATGCCTCAAGGAGAATGGTGACCTTGTGGAAGATATATTAGAAGGAAACTATGTTATCGGTCAGGGTTATCGGTCAGGTTTAGAGTTCTTCGTGTCGTGGAGGTTTGATATCTTGGAAGATCAAATGTTGCACGAACCATAAAAATGGATCTCAAAATTAAAGATATTGTCAGAGATTATCCCTTGCGGATTTTTTTATGATTACGAATAACTTCTTCTATAACAAAATTGATAAATTTTTCAGAGAAATCAGGATCGAGCTTTGCTGATTTTGCGAGCTCTCGTAGGCGCTCAATTTGCTTTTGCTCTCTTGAAGGATCAGCAGGGGGCAAGTCGTATTCTTTTTTAAAAAGACCAACTTTTTCTGTAATCTTAAAGCGTTCGGACAACATGTAAATTAAAGCAGCATCAATATTATCAATGCTATCCCGATATTCACCAAGCTTTGCTTTAATATCATCTGTCATTCGTACTGCACCTTCAAAAAGTCGAGAATAATTAGATAGTGTCTTTGCAGACTATTGTGATCAAAACAATGCAAAGAATAATCAGAGTACTTAACTAGAAATCTTATAGATGTGCAGAAGCGGTGAGTAAATTAGAATACGCAGAAGGGATACATTTTTTTGAGAAGAATAATGCGAAGGTTTGCTGTTTGGAGCAGCATGTAGATTAACTTGTTTTATTGTTTGATAAGGCTGAGATGGTTATTAATAATTTTTTGCAGAGTGCCATCATTTCTCATTTCCCGGATAGCTTTGTTCATGTCATTAACCCGATGGGCGCAATCAGCACCTTTATTGATCATGACATGCATCGTGTTTGATAAAATAGGCATATCCAATGGAACAATAGTTTCTTCAAGATCAAGAGCGTAGGTATGTTGAAGACCTTCGATATAACCAAGAATGCCGTAGTCAGCCCGATTATTCTGGAGCATGATAACCATGCTGTCGCTTTTGGGGACTTCAATAAAATCCAGATAATTATTTGCAAAGGTGTCGAATTCGTCGCCCAGTGATCCGCCGAGTAATCGCATGCCAGAGCGACCAATGAGATCCTGAGGAGAGGTGAGGGAGAATTGATTGCCATCTTTTACAAACACCCTTAACTCATCAGTATCGAGTTGTTCTGAATAATGATATTGGGCGGCCCGTTCTTTATTCCAATAGGCACCGAGAACCATATCAACGTTTCTCTGTTCAAGGTCATAGAGAATACGTTTCCAAGGCTTGTCATTTACGATGTTAAGTTTTAGGCCAATTCTCTTGAGTGCTTCGTGCGTTCCGTCAACAACGATGCCTGTTAGCTGCCCATCATCTTTTCGATACACAAAGGGGTACCAATTATTAATACCATTGCCGCTGAATGATGTGCAGTTGTCTGATGCTTTTACTTGAGAAGGCGTGATGACATCAATGATAAAGAAACCAATAAGAGATAGAAATATAGCGGATATTCTAATGAGCATCACTTGGCCTCTCTATGCATGAATAGGAAAAGGTTGCTGCAATTGTATCATAAATAGACTCTTAAATTGGTTAATGTATTTTTACTATGATATGGGGCCTAGCTCAGATTGGTGGCTGTTGAGCTTTGGATTTGATCAAAGAATGCACGTATTACAGGAGAATTTTTTTGATCTTTTAAGCAGGCGACATACTCAAGGCCTTCGAGTTGAACATCCCTGACGGTTAATCCGTGAAGACGGGTGTCATTGCCAAATTCACTTTCGAAAACCACACCAATCCCAAGGCCAGACGCAACGGCTTCTCTAACCGCTTCTCGACTCCCTATTTCGAGAATATCAGTTAATTTTACCCCAGCGCTCTCAAGGGCGGTTTCAAAAATTTTGCGGGTGACTGATCCTTTTTCTCGCAAAATAATGCGGTGGTGAGGAAGTTCGGTGATACTAATACTGCGCCTCGCTGCCCAAGGATGATTTCGATCGACAAAAACAATGAGAGGTTCCCGTTTCAATGGGGCGGCATGTAAACGTCGATCCTCATGGATGTTGGGCATGACTACAACGTCGGACTTTCGTTCGAAAAGACCTTGCAGAACCTGCTGCGAGTTCCCGAAACTCATTGAGAAGTTAATACCCGGGTATAATCTGCTAAAGGTCGCAAGTAATGGAACCACATGATAGGGCGCATCAGCCGCGACGCGGAGTTGGCCGGACATTAATCCGCGAGCGGAGAGTAAAACCTGTTCTGCTTCGAGTTCGACAGCAAACTGTCTAAGTGTGACGGCATGAAGACGGCGGCCAATTTCTGTGATCTCAATGCCACGCCCTCGGCGCTCAAACAGTTTTACCCCGTAAATTTCCTCTAACGCAGCGACCTGACCAGAGAGCGTAGGTTGGGTTACATTGAGGACATCGGCAGCCTTGGTGAAGCTTCCTTCACTGGCAACAGCATGAAAGGCGCGAATTTGAGCATGGTTCATAGGTAAAACCAATCTGTAATATAAAAAGTATCGATTTGATTTATGATAGAGATTCGATGCATATAGAGCAAGACGTTCAAAACACTTAAATGAAAAGTACTCAATTAAGTGAACGAACCGCGGAAATTAATCGGGTGATGTGATTTTAAACCATCGCTCTTGTTCTCGGATCAAATGAGGAGATCCCATATGTCTGATAAGGCATCTGCCGTTGCTGCTTCCCCGTCTGGCGATCCCTGGCTTTTGACGCCAGGTCCCCTGACTACTTCTGTTGCTACTAAGGAAGCAATGCTTCATGATTTCGGTTCACGTGATAAGAAATTTATCGAAATTAACCGACGTGTTCGCAGTAGTCTCTTAAACATAATTAATGGGCAGGACGATTTTGTTTGTGTTCCTTTACAGGGCAGCGGAACTTTTTCCGTCGAAGCTATGTTAGGGACGCTTGTACCACAGGACGGAAAGCTGCTTATCCTGGTAAATGGTGCATATGGTCATCGTATGGCAAAGATTTGTAGTTACTATGGTCGTGCACACGATGTTATGGAATATCCGGAAGATCAGCCCGTAAGTATTTCTGATCTTGATGCACGCTTGGGTGAAGATAAGGCTGTAACCCATGTTGCGGTTATTCATTGTGAAACAACATCGGGTGTTCTTAATCCAATTGCGGGCGTTGCTGAGGTCGTCGAAAAACACGGGCGCTCTCTTTTGATTGATTCGATGTCTGCGTTTGGGGCGCTTCCTGTTGATGCATCAAAAATCAAATACGATGCTGTCGCTGCATCTTCAAACAAGTGTCTTGAAGGTGTTCCGGGAATGGGTTTTGTCCTTATCCGTAGAACAGTATTAGAAAAAGCAAAAGGTAATGCGCCTTCGCTGGTTCTTGATCTTTATGACCAGTGGGTGCAGATGGAGAAAACCGACCAGTGGCGCTTTACGCCGCCGACGCACTGTATTGTTGCCTTTGAACAGGCAATCCGCGAATACGAAGAAGAAGGCGGTGTAGAAGGGCGTGGTGGTCGCTATGCCTCCAACTGCAAAATTCTTGTCGATGGTATGCGCGCATTGGGTTTTGAAACTCTGTTGCCCGATCATCTACAGGCACCAATTATCGTGACCTTCCACAAGCCGACAGATCCTAAATTTGATTTCCAGAATTTTTACGATCGCCTTGCTGAACGTGGCTATTTGATCTATCCGGGCAAATTGACTGTTGCGGACTCGTTCCGGGTTGGTTGTATTGGTCGCATGGGTAATGATGATATTCGCGATGCATTGGTTGTCATTGAAGAAACGTTAAATGAAATGGGTGTGGAAAACTGCGCGCCGGCTGCTGCCTAATTTGATATTCATGCCCTGATTGGGCATTTGTTATAGTGGGAGATACCCTATGAGTACTGGTAAACTCGTTCAGGCCAATGGCCGTTTGTATAAAAGATCTGACCGTCCGGTTGTGGTGGTGTGTGTTGATGGCAGCGAGCCGGATTATATGGAAGTTGCCATGAAAGCCGGGCGTATGCCGTGGTTGAAAAGTCTGCTTGATAGCGGTGTGAATACAAACCGTATTGCAGAATCTGTTGTGCCTTCTTTCACCAACCCAAATAACCTTTCTATCGTTAGTGGCTGTCCGCCACGCTATCACGGTATTTGCGGTAATTACTTCTATAATCAGGAAACTGGTGAAGAAGAATTGATGAATGCGCCAAGTTACTACCGCGCAAAAACAATTTTCTCTTCTTATCAGGATGCTGGCGCCAAGGTTGCTGTTGTAACCGCAAAAGATAAACTCCGTTTGCTTCTTGGGCATGGTCTTGATTACAGCCAAGGCAATGCGATTTGCTTCTCTGCTGAAAAATCCGATCTTGCCAATATGGCTGATAACGGCATTGAAAACGTAAATGACTTTGTCGGGATGCCTGTTCCTTCTGTATACAGTGCCGACCTGTCCGAGTTTGTTTTCGCCGCTGGCGTCAAGCTATTGCAAACGGTTCGTCCCGAGATCATGTATCTTTCCACAACCGATTTCATTCAGCATAAATATGCTCCTGAAGAAGAGGGGGCATTGGCGTTCTATGAAATGATGGACAAATACTGGGCACAGCTTGATGAGTTGGGTGCTGTCCTGACTCTCACAGCTGATCATGGAATGAACCCGAAACATGATGCTGACGGTAAACCAAATGTTCTGTATCTTCAGGATCTGTTTGATGAGTGGTATGGCAAAGCTGAAGCTCGTGTTATCTTGCCAATTACGGATCCATATGTTGTTCACCATGGTGCACTAGGATCTTTTGCGACGGCTTATTTACCTAAAGGGCAGAGCGTGGACGAGGCGATCAAACGCCTGTCAGAAGTTGATGGTGTTGAATTGGCTATATCTGGTCCTGCTGGTTGCGCTATGTTGGAACTACCAGAAGATCGCATGGGTGACATTATTATTATTTCTGAGCGTCATCTGGCTTTGGGAACTTCTGAAGAACGTCATGATCTCTCTGCGTTGGATCGGCCATTGCGGACCCACGGTGGTATCACCGAGCAGAAAGTACCGTTTATCAGTAATCGCCCAATGTCGGGTATTCCATCAGATATGCGTCTTCGTAATTTCGACGCGTTTTATTGCTCTGTAAACTACGCTGAGTAATTGGCCTTAAATAAGGGCAGGAAATAAGGATAGTAAAATGTCTGTAAAGATTGTTGGTCACGAACCAATGCGTATCGCTGGTAAGAAAGTCGATACCGAAGGCCGTATTGATGTGCATTATCCCTACACAAACGAAGTGATCGGGACTGTTCCTCGCGGTACAGCCGCACACGCAAAAGAAGCGTTTGAAATTGCGGCAAACTACGAATCAAAATTGACGCGTTATGAGCGTCAGCAAATTCTCTTTCGTGTGGCAGAGATTTTAAACGACCGCAAGGAAGAGATTTCTGACATCATCACCGCGGAATCCGGTCTTTGTAAGAAAGATTCATTGTACGAGGTTGGTCGCGCCTATGATGTTTATACATTGGCTGGCCAAATGTGTATTCTGGATGATGGCGAGATCTTCTCTTGCGATATCACACCGCACGGCAAGTCGCGTAAAATCTTTACTGAGCGCGAACCGTTGAAAGCAATCTCTGCGATCACACCGTTCAACCATCCTCTGAACATGATTTCTCACAAGATTGCACCCGCGATTGCAACAAACAATTGTATTGTGTGTAAACCGACCGAGAAAACACCGCTTACAGCATTGATCCTGGCTGATATCATTTATGAAGCAGGCCTGCCGAAAGAAATGCTGACCATTATCACAGGCCTCCCTGAAGACCTTGGCAATGAATTTATCACCAATAAGAACATTGAACTTGTGACCTTCACGGGTGGTGTACCTGTCGGTAAGTACATTGCAGAGAACGCTGGCTATCGCCGTACTGTTCTTGAACTTGGTGGTAATGCGCCGCTGATCGTGATGGAAGATGCCGATCTTGATAAGGCCGCGGAACTTGCTGTTGCCGGAGCAACAAAAAACTCTGGGCAGCGCTGTACTGCTGTTAAGCGTATTCTGGTTGTTGAAGAAATCGCGGATGAATTTTCCAAGCTTGTTCTCGAAAAAGCACAGAAAATAAAATACGGCGACCCGATGGATCCCGAAACAGATCTTGGCTGCGTTATTGATGCTGAATCTGCATCAATGTTTGAGCGTCGTGTGAATAATGCTGTCGAAGTAGGGGCAAAGCTTCTTTATGGTAATAACCGTGATGGTGCGCTTTATCCTCCAACTGTTGTTGACCATGTTCCCTATGATTGTGAATTGGTACGTGAAGAGACCTTTGGGCCTGCAATTCCGATTATCCGTGTGAAGGATATTGACGATGCAATCCGTGTATCAAACTCAACAGCTTTTGGTCTATCATCTGGTGTTTGCACAGATAACTTCAAATACATTCAACGCTTCATTAAAGAGCTGCGTACCGGAACTGTAAATGTTTGGGAAGTGCCTGGGTATCGTATTGAGATGTCACCTTTTGGAGGCATCAAAGATTCCGGCCTAGGGTATAAAGAGGGCGTTATCGAAGCCATGAAGAGTTATACGAACGTTAAAACCTATTCATTGCCCTGGCTTTAAGGGTTTTTCAAGTTGATTGGTTTCGCAAAAGACCTTGCTGAAAGGTTGTCCCGTAAGCTGTTGGTTGGTTTTGCTTACGGCCCATTATAAAAGCGATGGGGGGGCTTGGTTTAGGCCTGATAAATTCACTGACGGGGAGAGCCTTCGCTCTCCCTTTTTTTGTGACTTCTTAACTGTAATCGTAATGTTATTTTAGTGTCTCGGAAATTTAGGGGTGAACTCACCGCTAAGTATTTTTTAATTTTTAAAGCGGTACGATCAAGAGTGGATTTTGTGGTTTTTATTTAAGTCCTTGGTTGAGGATTTCTTGTTAGAAAATGAGTGAAGCGTGTGATGGGACAAGAAATACATCGTCCGGCAGAAGATAAAAAGGCATTGAAAGCTTAACTGTTATATTTATTGGGTCAAAAAAAATTACAAACGATCCAGAGCAAAGCCAGTAAAGCATTCTGTAGCATCGAAGTGAGGATCATGTAACTGTTACAATCGATCGCTATTTTTGTTTCTCATACCTAACCGTCCATTATTTCTCCATATAATAAAGTAACATACCCGTTGCCATAATACTATAAATTGAGGTATTACAGGAGTTGGAAGGCGGCTTGACATTTTAGGTGTTTGTGTCAGGTTAGCTAAACTTGGGCTGCGGCGAATGCTGCAGCCTATTTTTCTTTTAAGCTCGTTTTTTTATTGAGTACATATTGGTGTAGTTATATCCCCCTTTATAATTAGTGTTTTAGGGGGATAATTGAAAATTAAGGTCCTTGGTGTATGGTAATGTAACTGCGTTAGCGGCAATTGATTACGGTGATGTTTTTCATGATGCGCTGGATATTTTTTATCTCCATGCTTTCCATTTCTTCAGTATCATTTGCTGAAGAAAAGAAGGACGATTGTCCTGGGAAGATTTCCAGTATCGGTGAAAGCGTCTTAGCAGATACTGGGGAACGTATTCTTAAGGGGGTATATAAAGCCCTTGGTTGTGAAGTTGTCGTTGAAGCATTACCCGGTCGAAGAGCCCTTGCGGCTTTTAATAACTCTTCTGTTGATGGAGAGCTCTACAGGCTGCGGATAGCAGAGAACAAATACAAGCGACCGTTTGTCCGATCTGAAACCCCAATCTTTACGGTCCGTAATTCTTTGTGGACCCATCCAAATAACGATCTTGCCACTAAGTTACCCATTGGTTATGTGCGGGGAATTTTGTGGCAAGAAAAATACATGGATGGGCGCCGTGGCAAGATTTTTAACAGTGTTGAAGACGTTTTTCTGGCCTTTGACCATGGAGAAGTTGGTGCATTTCTTTCAGCTGATTTCTCTGTTTCTTCTTATCAGGCAGAAAAAGGATTTCAGACTGAACCATCAAGAGCTGAAAAAATTAACACAGCTTCTCTCTATCATTATTTAGGGGCAGAATTTACTCCTTTTATGAAGCGCTTTTCCAAGTTTATTTCGGACCATTCTTCTTTTTCCGAAATGGAAGTTTCGATGGATGAGGATTTTGTTAATTAGTTTCTGGTTGTAAATAAAGTTTACTAACCAGCTGGTGTCTTTCCCGCCAGAATAGTTTTAAACATAGTTGTATCAATGTTTCCACCAGTCAGAATAACACCTATTTTTTTGTTTTTCTGTAGATCTCTTTCTTTCAAAACGGCAGCAAGCGAAGCTGCGCCTGCGCCTTCTACGGCGTTATGCGTATCACTGAAATATATTCTGGTTGCTTCGGAAATTTCGTTATCACTAACCTCGACAATCCGTTCGGCGCCTTTGGAATAGATGCTATAGGCATCTGGAACGGGTGCGCGAACTGCCATGCCATCGGCGAAGGAATCTGCTGCTTCGGTGTTAATCATTTCGCCACTCTCAAAAGATTTTTTGGCGGCGGGAAACTGGTCAGAGACAACGCCGATAATTTTTGTTTTCAAGCCTAAGGCGTTTCGCGCGGTTATGGTGCCGCATATACCAGATCCGCAACCGATAGGAACATAGATGCAATCGAGATCAGAATGTGCAGTCATTAATTCCAATCCATAGGTAGCAACGCCAAGCATGATCTGTTCATGAAAAGGTGGAACGACAAAAAGCCCTCTTTCTTTTGCTTGTCGGGTAACCTCAAAGAGTGCTTCGTTAAAATCGGTTCCGTATTCGATAAGCTCTGCACCAAAAGCGCGCATGGCGTTATTTTTTTCCAGGGAGTTACCGTGGGGGACTACAATAACAGGTTTGATCCCAGCCATGGTGGCGGCAAAGGCTTGTGCCTGTCCGTGGTTGCCGCGTGTTGCTGTAATAATGCCCTGAATATCTGGGTGATTGGCCCGTAGCCAGCTCATAAAGGTTAATCCGCCTCGTGCTTTGAAGGCACCGATTGGCGTGTGGTTTTCGTGCTTAACAACGACTGTACAGCCTGCTTTGGTATTTATTTGTGGCCAGCTGTATTGCGGGGTCGCAGACATATGCTGGTAGATATATTGTGCAGCACTTTCAAGCTGTTGTTTGGTAAACATAATCGGATCTTTCGTAATATTTAATCAGCTATCGTTTCAATTTTTGACGGTGGGAATAGGGACAATACCTCGTTTTATTAGAGACTATCAGCTTGATTGTATGGTTCAATATTAATATTGTATGGCATACAATAAAGTGTGTGCGATGTGGAAACCTGAACTCAATCCAGCAACAAAAACCAAATACCTTGCAATTGTCGAAGCTATTTCTACGGCAATCCAGCAAGGAGAGCTGTTGGCCGGAGATCGTTTGCCGACCCATCGAGATCTGGCTTGGGAGCTGAAAGTAAACGTCAGTACTGTTAGTCAGGCCTACAAGGAAGCGACTAAGCGCCATCTCATCGGTGGAGAAATCGGGCGGGGAACCTATGTCTTGGCAACAAGCCGAGAGGCTGAGCTTTTTGCGTTGAAGGATTCTGGGCAAGATACTGTTGCGAGCAAGAGTTTTGACTTATCTACAAATATTCCTGTTGTGCATCCTGATGATCACAATGCTCGGGGCTTACTTATTCAGGCTCTTGAAAAGGGTGCGGGAAGTCAGGCTTTTTCCTATCATTCACCTGATTTGCTGACGCGGACGAGATTTGCAGCGAGCCAGTGGTTGTCATGGCGTGGTTACGAAGTTAAACCGAGCGACATTGTCCCTTGTGCTGGCGGGCAACAGGCGCTTTTGGCATCTTTACTCGCCCTGTGTGAAGCTGGGGATAAAGTTCTTGTCGAAAAATTCACCTTCCCGGGGATGAAGGCGATTGCTCGGCAGCTGAGGCTAAAATTGGTTGGTATTGAATGTGATCAAGATGGAATGAGGCCCGCGGCTCTGGAAAAGGCATTAGACACAAGTGGGGCGAAAGTTCTGGTCATCAATCCGAATATAAATAACCCCACGGGGTTTACCACATCCTCGCAACGGCGTTCCGATATTGTCGGGATCATCAAGCAGCGGGACATAATCGTTATTGAAGATGATGTCTATGGTCCCCTGAGTGGTAATAAGCCACTGGCAGTTCATTTACCTGATCATGCTGTTTTAATCTCAAGTCTTTCAAAGTCGGTGGCACCGGGATTGCGGTATGGGTTTATCAACGGATGTCAGCGTCTCATCAAACCTATTGATGCTGAAGTTCATGCAACGAATTGGACGATGAGCCCTTTTATGATTGAACTGGCAAATATGTGGATATTAGAAGGGCGTGCCTTTGCCAGGGCTGACTGGCAAAGGCACGAGATAGAAGCCCGATGGGGCCTCGCGAAATCGCGACTTAAGAAGCTGGGCGCTGTGAATTGGGAGAAAACACCTTGCCCCCATCTTTGGCTCGCGATATTTGGGTCGGTTGATACTGCTGTTAATAAGCTGCGTGACGCTGGAATTGAAGTGGTTTCCGGGGAGCTTTTTGCATCGACATCTCAACCCGCAGGTCATATTCGTATTTGTTTGACCGCTCCGGAAAGTCGATCACTTCTTAGTCAGGCAATTGATAAGGTGATTGAGTGTAACGTGTTGTCAAATTCATTATACTCAATCTAGATAAATACTTACCGATTGATTGGGTGACGGGAGAGGTCTTCAGGTTTTACGTCCCAAAACCCAATATCTTTTTTGATGTGCATTGGAAGATCATGGATGTCTTTAAGAGTCATGATATTTCTTTTCTTATTGGATTTAAATAGGTTTTTTAATAAGTTAAGGGTACTCCGTAGGTTATTTTTGTTTGTGGTTGATGTGGAAATGTGACTTGGATTACATGAATTATTTGCGACAACCATTTTGTTATTCTCCTCGTGATGTCGTTTTCTCTTGTGTCTAATGTGCATAATGGTGACTTGAATATCCAACTAAATTCTGATTACTATGCATAAGGAGATTTTATGTGTTATGGCTGTGAAATTACCCCCACTTTCATCCCTTCGTGTTTTTGAAGCCGCGGCTCGTCATGGAAGTTTTACACGTGCTTCCGAAGAACTCGGGATGACTCAAGCTGCTGTTAGTTATCAGATGAAAATTCTTGAAGAGAGAGTGGGGACGCCGCTTTTTTTACGCAGACCAAGGCAAGTGGTTTTGACTGAAACAGGTCAGCGTATCGCGCCAATTATAACAGAGGCCTTTGAACTGCTGCGTGCGGCCTTCGTAATGGCAGAAGATACCAGTCATAATTTTTTATCGATAACAACGGTCACGACTTTCGCGACTAATTTTTTGGCTGAAAGAATTGGGAGTTTTCAAATTCTGCATGACGATATTGCTGTACGTCTGGATACCTCTATGTCTCTTGTGGATTTTACGCGTGAAGACTGTGATTTGGGCATACGATCGGGTGACGGTCAATGGCAGGGAGTAGAAGCTCATTTATTAATACCGGCTATTTTTTCACCAATGTTGAGTCCTGATTTGGCTCAATCAATTGGCGGAATTAAAAAACCTTCTGATCTTTTAAAATTACCCTTAATTGATGCTTCTGATCCTTGGTGGAAACTCTGGTTTGATTCAATGGGGGTGCAATCAAAGGAATTTCACGGCAATAAGCGGAGTAGGATGGGTATTCAAATGCTAGAAGCAAGAGCAGCAGAAGCAGGGCAGGGAGTAGCTATTTTAACGCCAGATTTTTATCGTGATGCTCTGAGAAGAGGTAGCTTAGTACAGCCATTCAATGAAATTTGCTGTGATGAGGGGCGAGGCTATTGGTTGGTATATCCTAAGGCGCGTAGGAATATACCCAAGATTAAAAAGTTCCGGGATTGGCTGTTGAATGAAGTCCAGAAACACGCTTGCTCTTTGTAAATTACATCTCGGTTGGGCGTTCTGTAACTTACATTGTCAATTACGGACTATGCGTTTTTCTGCTTAGAAATAATCCACCAAAAATTAAACCACCTAAAAACAGTATTACTTCGGCAACCACAATAGATGGTCCGGACGGGGTATCCCATTCCAAAGATCCGAAGAGGCCAAGAATAATCGACAGACTACCGATTAGGGATGCAATGATTGCCATCTGTTCAGGTGTTTTTGCAAAGCGCCTTGCTGCAGCGGCGGGAATAATAAGTAACGATGTGATGAGCAGAACGCCGACGACCTTCATTGCAATGGCAATGACAATCGCAACTGTTATCATGAATAGGGTCTGGATGAGGGTAACGTTTATGCCTTCAGCCCTTGCGAGCTCTTCGTGTAGCGTCAAGGCAAGCAAATCTTTCCAGATATAGGCAAGGAGTGCGAGTGCAACAGCGCCGCCCCCATAAATCCAGTAGATATCTTCATAATTTACAGCAAGAACATCCCCAAAGAGATAAGATAACAAGTCAACCCGATAACCTTGTAAAAGACCAAGAACAACAAGACTAATCGCAAGGCTGGAATGGGCCATGATGCCAAGTAAAGTGTCACTGGCGATCTTTTTTTGATGCTGGAAAAGCGTAACTGTCAAGGCGATCACGATGGCGGTGCCAATGATGCCAACGGTTAGATTAAAACCCAACAGTAACCCAAGCGCGACACCTAACAGGGCAGAGTGTGCGAGGGTATCGCCAAAATAGGCCATTCTACGCCAAACGACAAAGCACCCCAAGGGGCCGGAAATCAGGGCAACACCGATACCGGCGACAAGTGCGCGCAGGAAAAAATCTTCTAATATCATGTTTCGCTGGACGTTGGAGGTGAGTGATCATGTTCACAATCATGCGAATGGTCGTGAAGGTGATGGTAAACAGCGAGGCCCGGTTTTGTCTGTCCGCCAAAAAGAGCAAGATATTCCGGACTATCGCTGACTTGTGTCGGTGCGCCAGAGCAGCAAACATGACCGTTGATGCAAATAACGCGATCAGTTTCTGCCATGACGATATGCAGGTCGTGAGAGACCATTAATATGCCAAAACCCACCTGTTCTTTTAGGCGGGATATCAGTTTGTAGAGTTCTGTCTGACCTTGGAAGTCAACGCCCTGAACAGGTTCATCCAGGACCAGAAGATCGGGTTTCCTGAGAATGGCACGGGCAAGAAGAACGCGTTGGAACTCGCCACCTGACAGGCTTTGAACAGCTTGTTTCAGGGTATGATGAGCGCCGACATCTTTGAGAGCGGCTTCCCTTTCTGGCAGTGGACGCTTATCCGGTATGGACAAAAAACGCTCTACGGTCATGGGCATAATCGGATCAATATTAAGTCGCTGAGGAACATAGCCGATTACGAGGCCGTGTTTACGCCAAACCTCGCCCTGTGTTGGCTTCAGGGCTTGTAACAAGGCGCGGAGTAGTGTGGATTTTCCTGCGCCGTTTGGCCCGATTAGGGTAACGATTTCGTTCTTGTGTACGGTTAAGCTGACATCCTGAATAGCTGTTTTCCCGCCAAACTTAATTGTGAGGTTCTCAGCATGAATTAAAGGCTCACCACTTGGCAAGGGGGCGAGGTGGTCGTGACCACAGCCACAGTTCAGATCACTCTCACTTGTGGGGGGCGCGATATGGGGTGTCGCGGCGTTGTCGTTCTGGATGTTCACCATGATCTCATGTGTTCGTGAAAATTATTTGCGCTTCAAGTCAGCGTATGTTTGCTATGCTACGCAATCGGGGCATAGTCCACGGACTTCAAGCACTCTTTGCTCCGCTTTAAATCCAAGAGCATCTGTTTTGTTTAATATAGTTTTATCAATAACTGCGTCATGAACCTCGGCAGCACAGCCGCAATCTTTACAAATAAGAAAAAGGCCAGAATGTTCTTCTTTTGGGTGTGAGCAACCAACAAAAGCGTTTAGGGATTCTATTCTATGGATAAGACCCTGTTCTAACAGAAAATCAAGCGCCCGATATACCGTTGGCGGCGCTGTTTTTCCACTTTCTTGCGAGAGCTTTGAAAGAACGTCATAGGCCCCGATTGGGTTATGGCTATCCCAAACGAGCTCAAGCACACGCTTTCTTGCATCAGTGAGGCGAACCCCGCGAGAAATGCACAGCTGTTCCGCTTCATCAAGAGCAGTGGTTACGCAGTTCTTATGGTTGTGTGTGCCGCCACAGAACGAAAGTGAGACTGTATCAAAGTTTTCCATACTCTTTTCATATCGTGTCTTGACAAAGTTGTAAATGTTATAACATAACAAAACGAAATTTGTTATTTAACTTTTCTAGACTCGCGATCTTGTTCGATGCGAGCATTACCTGAGGAATATTATTCTCTATGTTGAGATACTCTAACAAACTGCGATGTGTGGCCGTTGTCGGCACCATTGTCGGATCATTTGCCTGTGGTGCTGCATTCTCTAGCTTTGCTGGTGAAGTGCCCAAGGTATCCGTGTCGATTTTGCCTGTTCATTCTTTGGTTGAGTCTGTCATGGAGGGTGTTGGCGAAGCTGAGCTTCTCATGGATCAAGGGTCATCACCTCATGGTTATAGCCTACGCCCTTCGCAAGTCAGAGCCTTGAATAAAGCTGATCTTATTGTCTGGGTCGGAGAGGGATTGGAAACATTTCTTGAGAAGCCACTGGAGGCTAGAAAAGAGAACTCAAAAGTCTTGGAGCTGATGGAGCTCAAGGGAATTACACTCTTGAAAAACCGCCATTCCGGACAGTGGGCTGAAGAAGCACATGATCATGATGAACACCATGATGAAGAGCATGAAGGGCACAGTGACCACGACGAACATAGTGCCCACGATGAAAAACATGAAGATCATGCACAGGAAGAAGATGGTCATGAACATGAGGATGAACATGTTCACCACGAAGATCACGAGCATGATCATGGCCGATTTGATCCGCATATTTGGCTTTCTATTGAAAACGCAAAGGTTATTGTAAGTCGTGTTGGATCAGAGCTTGTTGAAATTGATCCAGATAATGCTGCTGTCTATCAAAGTAATGTCGAAAAGACACTCGCAGACCTTGATGTTTTAAAACAGGATCTTAAAGGGCAAGTTTCCGGGTATGAAAAAACACCTTATCTGGTGTTTCATGATGCTTATCAGTACTTTGAAAAAGAATTTTCTTTGTCGGCTGTTGGCTCGGTGACCATTGATGCAGAACGTAAACCGGGGGCGAAACGCATTTCTGAACTTAGAGATGTAATTAGGGACAGAAAAGCCGAATGTATTTACCAAGAGCCTCAGTTCAAGCCAGTTGTTGTTGAGGTTCTTGCTGAAAATCTGGACATCAAAATCGGAGAGCTCGATCCGTTGGGGGCTAAACTGGAAGCCGGATCTCAAGCATATAAAACGCTTATGTCGAGCTTAGGTGACAACTTGGTGTCTTGTTTGACTAAGAAATAAGTACGTTTTATTTGTTAGGTCATGGTCTTCAGCTAGCAGCTAGTATCCGATGGGAACTCATTTGGAATCTGTTGTTCAGTTCGAAAAAGGAAACCGCAATCGATGGGTGGGATATGGTAAGGCAGGAAGCCTGAGAAAAACAACTTGAGCTGAGCTCAGGGAGGCAGTTTTACTCAGGTGATTTGCATCCACCTTCGATTGCGGTTCCAAGTTTACTTTTGATCGCTTTGAGATCATCAATCGCGTAAGGGCGTGGCTCTTTTACACCCCAGACCGGGCCAGGCCATGCAGCATCATCTTCAAATCGTGCAATGATATGAATGTGAAGTTGCGGAACCATATTGCCAAGTGCAGCGACATTGATTTTAAAGGCATCACACTCTTTCGTAAGTACCTCTGATACATACCTGATTTCTTCCATAACAGGGGCAAAGAGGTCTTCTGACAGGTCATGTAAATCACGAAGATCATTATAGCGTGGCACCAGGATCAGCCAGGGATATTGGCTGTCGTTCATAAGCAGAACCCGACAATGTTCGAGTTCTGTTATTGTTACAGTGTCGGCTTTCAGACGTTCGTGAAGTGCAAATGCCATGATGATTTAACCTTTACCTTAGAAAGGGTATCCCAGAAGAATATTCTAGTAAGGACAATCTACATCACCCATCTCAACATACACAGACTTTAGCTGAGTAAAGTGATTGATTGCCGCGGTACCATTTTCACGACCAATACCAGATTGTTTGTATCCACCAAAAGGCATTTCGATTGGGGTTATGTTATAATTGTTGATCCAGCAGGTTCCAGCTTCGAGGTTTTCAATCACGCGATGCGCACGATTGATATCCTGTGTGAAGACACCTGCTGCCAAGCCAAATTGTGTGTCGTTGGCAGCGGCGACGACTTCATCTTCATCTGAGAAGGTGATGACAGACATAACAGCACCAAAGATTTCTTCTTTGGCGATGCGCATATCTGCCTTTACGTCTGTGAAGATTGCGGGTTCGACAAAACAGCCTTTTTCGAAGCCTTTTACAGAGATCTGTTGACCGCCATAGGCCAGTGTTGCACCCTCGTTTTTACCTATCTCGATATAGCTCAGAACCTTTTCCATGTGCTCTTTATGGATGAGCGACCCGACATGAGTTTCCAGATCCATTGGGTCACCAATGATCATCTTCGATGTACGGTCAACGAGCTTTTCCAAAAAGGCATCCTTAATGTCATCGTGAACATAGACGCGGGTTCCGTTGGAGCAAATTTCACCTTGTGTATAGAAGTTTGCAAGCATCGCGGCTGATACCGCGTTATCCAGGTTTGCGTCATCGAATACGATAAGGGGGGATTTGCCGCCGAGCTCAAGTGTTACGTGCTTTAGGGTTTTTGAGGCTGATTCCATCACACGCTTCCCGGTAGGCACGGAACCTGTCAGGGAGATTTTCTCGATACCTTCGTGCTCTGCCAACATTTGACCAACGGATCCCAAACCGGACACGACATTGAAAACACCGTCTGGTAAACCTGCTTCGGTATAGATTTCAGCTAATTTTAACGCAGTAAGCGGGGTCACTTCTGATGCTTTATAGATCACAGCATTCCCGCATGCGAGAGCAGGTGCAGATTTCCAGCAAGCAATCTGAATTGGATAGTTCCATGCGCCGATGGCAGCACAAACACCCAGGGGTTCTTTACGGGTATAGGCAAAGTTGCCATTTGCGAGTTGTATGTGCTCACCATTGATAGAGGCAGCAAGGCCAGCGAAATATTCAATGCATTCCGCACCAGATTCTACATCAACGCAGTTTGCTTCCTGCATTGGTTTTCCTGTGTCGGTGACTTCAAGGGCAGCAAGCTCGTCATTCCGTTCGCGAAGCAGGGCAACTGCTTTTAAGAGAATGCGGCTTCTTTCGGTACCACTCATTTTTGACCAGACCTTGAAACCTGCCTTGGCGGCTTCAACTGCCTTATCAACATCTTCTGCTGAGGCAATCTGGACATCACAAATAACGTCACCAGTCGCGGGATTTATTGTCTCAAATGTTTCACTTGATGTAGCGTTTGTGTACTTGCCGTTGATGTAAAGCTGTTGAGCAGGAAGCTTTGCCATTGTTTTGATCCTTAAAGTCTTAACGTATTGTTTCTATGCGTTGTTCTAATGTGTTTGAATTTTTAAATTTACTATTTTAAGCTACTTTTGATGTGCCAGTATTTGGCTGCTGATGTAACTTTCCATAATTGTTATGGCTTCCTTCGGGGTGACCCCGCCTTCGGTCAGAGCACATCGTATCCATAGTCCCTCGACCATAGCAGCTAGGCCTGTAGCTGTACTGGCAACCATCTGTTCGGGGAGTAAAGGTTTTAACGCATGTTGAAAATTGCTCTGCATGCGCCGTTCATTGATTTTGTGCAGGCGGCCCAATTTTTCTGAAGTTGGAACCAAAGCCCAGAACGCCAACCAAACATCAACCACGCCCGGTTTGAATTGCTCATCTGAAAAGTTTGAATTCACGACGGCAAGCAGCCGTTCAATTGGTGTGTTGGCGTGTTCCAGTTGTTTTTTTGTTTCTTCGCCCAGCTTACGCATGAGATATTGTAGCGTTGCGGTTAACAAGCCTGATTTATCGTCAAAGTAGTGGGCAACAATCCCCGAAGACAGGCCCGCACGTTTGCTTATTTTCGAAATGCTGGCATTGGTAAACCCTTCCTCGTGGATCATAGCAATTGTTGCTTCGATCAACTGGGTTTTCCGAATCTCTTCCATTCCGACTTTTGGCAAGATCTGTATCCTTTTTATCCAATGTTTCAGTTCTTAGAGAGACATTGAAACAAAAAATATGTGTGTCTATTTCCTGTTTTCGCGACGCATTTTTTTGAACTTAGCTTTTGATTTTATTTGTTAAATCATAGACTTTGTTCATCTGTTACTGACTGCGTTATGTCTATCAATAATTTATTTTGATTGAACGTTCAATCAAAATAAATTATTGATAGTGGAGTTACGACGATAGTTTCGATCGTACTAGGGAGTTAATCAGGCAAATATCCTGCTAGAATAATAATGAACTTGCGGGTATCTTGCTAAAATCAATTAGAGCCACGAGGTCCTCTTGTGGCATAAAAATGGAGACAAGTGAATGAACCTCAAACACTTGATTTCGGCTAGTACACTAGCCATCGCTGCGGCTGGTTTTTCAACTGGGGCGCAAGCTGCTGACCCAGCTAGCTGTCAATCTGTTACTTTTTCCGATGTTGGATGGACTGATATCACTGCAACAACGGCAGTCGCATCTGTTGTTCTGGAAGGCCTTGGCTATCAACCGGAAACGCAAATCCTTTCTGTTCCGGTGACCTATGCAGGTCTAAAGAATGGCGACGTTGATGTTTTTCTTGGTAACTGGATGCCAACGATGGAAGCCGATATCGCACCTTATCGTGATGAAGGTTCTGTTGAGACCGTTCGTGTGAATCTTGAAGGGGCTAAATATACACTTGCTGTTCCAACTTATCTTGCTGACAAAGGTTTGAAAGATTTTGCTGATATCGCAAAATTTAAAGACGATCTTGATGGCAAAATCTACGGTATTGAGCCCGGTAACGACGGTAACCGCCTTATTCAGGATATGATCGACCAAGACACTTTTGGTCTCAAAGGTTTTGAAGTTGTTGAATCATCCGAAGCCGGTATGTTGTCTCAGGTTGCACGTTCTACGCGCCGTGAAAAAGGTGTTGTTTTCCTTGGTTGGGCTCCACACCCGATGAATGCGAACTTTGAACTTACCTACCTAACGGGCGGTGATGACATTTTCGGCCCTAACTTTGGTGGCGCGAATGTTCTTACAAATGTTAGAAAAGGCTACGCAAGTGAGTGCCCGAACATGGGTAAGCTTCTGGATAACCTGGGCTTCACACTTGCCATGGAAAATGAAATCATGGGTGCCATTCTTGATGATGGTAAAGAAGGCCCGATTGCAGCAACTGAGTGGCTGAAGGCCAACCCTGGTGCATTGGATGCGTGGCTTGCAGGTGTAACTACATTTGACGGTGGTGATGGTCTTGCAGCAGTGAAAGGTCACCTTGGCCTTTAAATCTGACGCCAGATAAGATTTTACAGAGGGCTGGCATTCTGTCGGCCCTCTTGTATGTTAGGTAAAAATAAAACCAGTGATGGAAATATAGATTATTCATAATAATCTGTTACCCAGAGAAACTGGTGATAATGAACAAAAGAACACATAAGCAGTCATGTTATGGGTTCGCTTTGGAGCAGAGGGATTGACAATGTCCGGTATCGAGCAATGGTTAGTTGACCATAAAATTCCCGTTGGGAAATGGGGGGAAAGTTTTTTCGACTTTCTAATCGATAACTTTGCGGGTTTTTTTGACGCAATAACTGATGGTGGTAGTTTCCTGATTGATGGAACCGTGGACATGCTTTTGTTCATACCGTCAATCGTGTTGATCATTTTGATTACCGGACTTGCACAGTATTTACAGCGTACATGGAAACTTTCCCTGTTTGTATTTCTGTCTCTGCTTTTCATCGTCAACCTGGGTTATTGGACAGAGACAATTGAATCTCTTGTTCTTGTCGTTTATGCCACGGTCGTTTGTATGATTACGGGCGTTCCTCTTGGTATTGCGGCGGCTCACCGACCGTGGTTGTATTCACTCTTACGACCTGTCCTTGACCTTTTGCAGACAATCCCGACATTTGTTTATCTTATTCCTGCGATGACACTCTTTGGTCTCGGAATGGTGCCTGCGCTTGTTGCAACGGTTATTTTTGCTGTTGCTGCGCCTGTCCGTCTGACTCATTTGGGTGTGTCATCTGTGCCTAAGCCTTTGATCGAAGCGGCTGAGTCTTTTGGGGCAACGAAGAAACAATTACTTTGGAAGGTAGAAATTCCATACGCCTTGCCGACGATTATGGCTGGGGTGACGCAGTGTATTATGCTCTCGCTCTCTATGGTGGTGATTGGGGCTTTGGTTGGCGCAAGTGGTCTTGGTAAGCCTGTTGTTCGTGCTTTGAATTCTCGTCAAATTGATATGGGCATTGAAGCTGGTCTCGCGATTGTTGTTGTTGCGATTTTGTTGGATCGCCTGTGTAAGCAACGTAATGCACCGGTTGATGGCGCTTAAGGTAGGGATGGGACAATAAAATGACAGCTGTAGAATTTAAAAAAGTCGATATTGTTTTTGGCGATAATCAGCAAGAAGCCATTCCAATGGTTGATGCGGGCAAGACCCGAGAAGAAATTTTGGAAAAAACCGGATGTGTTCTTGGTGTCGCAGATGGTTCTATCAAAATTGAAGAAGGCGAAATATGCGTTCTAATGGGGCTTTCCGGTTCAGGTAAATCAACGTTGCTTCGTGCCGTGAACGGCTTGAATAAAGTCACACGGGGCGAAGTTCTCGTTCGTGATGGTGATGACCTCATTGATGTTGCGTCCTGCGATGCGAAAACACTGCGTCATATGCGTATGGAACGGGTTTCTATGGTTTTTCAACAGTTTGCGCTTTTGCCTTGGCGGACGGTGTCAGAGAATGTTGGTTTAGGGTTGGAACTTAAAGGTATGCCCAAAGCCGAGCGTGAAGCCATTGTCGAAGAAAAGCTCAAGATGGTTAGCTTGGATCAATGGAAAGACAAATACGCGCATGAGCTATCTGGTGGAATGCAACAGCGTGTGGGGCTTGCGCGTGCATTCGCTACAGATGCAGATATTCTATTGATGGACGAGCCTTTCTCGGCTTTGGATCCTTTGATTAGGGATCACTTGCAAGATGAGTTACTTGAACTACAGAGAAACCTGAAAAAGACGATTGTCTTTGTAAGCCATGATCTTGATGAAGCGCTGAAGATTGGTACGCATATCGCGATCATGGAAGGGGGACGTATCGTTCAGTACGGTGAGCCTGAAGAAATTGTTCTGAACCCTGCGAACGAATATGTTGCTGAGTTTGTTGCGCATATGAACCCATTGAATGTTCTGCGTTGCGCGTCATTGATGACACCTGTCAGCGACCTTCGCAAAGATGGTGATCGTGTTATTTTGGATAAATATGATGCCTTCAAGGTGGCATTGGATAGTAAAGGGGCGGTGCAAAAAGTTACCTTTGAAGATAAAGAAGAGTTACCGGTCTTTAGCTTTGAAGCGGATCATTCTTTGGATGATATTCCCGATTGCAATATCGTGACTGCTTCGCCTGAGATAACGATGAAGCGCGCGATCGAGTTACGTCAATCAACAGGCAATCCTGTCTTACTTTCAGAAGAGGGTGTGCTTGTCGGTGTTGTTGGTGATGAAGAGATATATCAAGGTATCCTTCGTCAAAGTTCAATTGCTGATGCTGCTGAATAACGGGTTGTGCCAGAATGAAGATTGAAGCAATCCTTTTTGATAAGGATGGAACGCTGCTTGATTACGAGCAGAGCTGGATGCCTCTTAACAAAAAAGCAGCCTTGATGGCTGCTGAAGGTGATGAGGATCTCGCTTCGCGTCTTTTAGCTGAAACAGGCTATGATGCTGAATTTTCTCGCGTTTTACCTGGTTCCATGCTGGCTGCTAGCAGTAATGGTGAGATTGTTGAGAAGTGGTGTGAATTTCTCCCCAACGCGATTTATGATGATTTAATCCATAAGGTTGAAATGATTTTTCAGGAAGATGGCGAAGCTGCTGCTGTTCCTGTTACAGATCTATCTGCTTTATTTATTCGTTTGAAAGAGCGTGGCCTAAAGCTTGGTGTTGCAACAAGCGATAGTGAGCAAGGGGCGAAGCGCTCCTTATCCCGGTTTGATTGTATAGATAAGCTCGATTTTATTGCCGGTTACGACACTGGTCACGGACTTAAGCCGACGGCTGGTATGGTTTTGGGCTTTTGCAAAGCGTTGGAGGTGGCCCCAGAAAATGTTGTTGTTGTTGGTGACAACTTACATGACATGGAAATGGGTATAAATGCCAATGTCGGTTTGAAGGTTGGTGTTTTGACTGGCACGACAGGGCGTGAAGAGTTGTCAAAGCTTGCAGATCACGTGTTATCGTCGGTCGAAGAGTTGGAAGGCCTATTGCCTGAATAGATAACCAGTTTTTATTATCAGGTAAAACCGGAATTAGAATAAGAAAAGGGGCTTCTGATCCCGAAGCCCCTTTTACTGTATAGATACCTTTATCTGGCCGTTCTATCCTCCAGGTAATTACTCTTGCCCGGGCAACTTTCCATCATCGGCAGCTTTTCGTTTGGGATCGCGGCCACGACGCCGCCGCCCGCCGCCAGTTTGTGCCACTGGTTTTGCACCTAAAGGACCGGCTTCGTTCATTTCGCGTGCGCCGTTGGAAATCTCACCCAGGCGCGAGATGATTTCATCAAGACTTGGTTTCGGACCACGCGTATGATTATCCAGAGCTTCACGCATATACTTGACGTGATTTGGGGTTGTACCGCAGCAGCCACCGATGATCTTTATGCCCGAATCAACGGCAATTCTGGCGTAATCAGCCATTAGTTCTGGTGTACCAGTGTAACGGATAGCCCCATCAACATATTCAGGAATGCCACAGTTGCTTTTTGACACCAGTACATCGCCTTCTTTCGCACACATTGCCATGTTTTGAAGTGCTGTAACCATTTCAGAGGCGCCAACACCGCAGTTGGCACCATAGGCGACAGGCACCGTTGATAGTTCTTTGACGCGTCCGGCAAAGTCACCAGGAGTAAGGCCCATCATTGTACGGCCATTGGTGTCAAAGCTCAGTGTTGTAACAATCGGAAGACCTGTTTCACTACATGCAGTGACAGCTGCTTCCAGTTCTTCCGGTGCGGAAATTGTTTCCAGCCAAAGAACATCTGCGCCTGCCTCGGCAAGGGCAAAAGCTTGCTCTCGAAATGCAGCAATGCCTTCTTCGCGGGTAAGTGATCCAACGGGTTCAAAAATATCACCTGTGGGACCCATGGATCCGGCGACAACTACGGGGCGTCCTGCGTCATCTGCAACCCGCTTGGTAATTTTGACAGCGGCTGAGTTTATTTCTGCAACGCGATCGTCTGCTTTGTGAAGCTTAAGACGGTTGCGTGTACCACCAAAAGTGTTGGTGAGAATAATGTCTGAGCCTGCATCAACAAAAGATTTTTGAAGATTGTAAATTTTCTCCGGTTCATCAATATTCCAAAGCTCGGGTGCATCGCCGGTTTCGAGACCTACTTCGAAAAGGTTAGTACCTGTTGCGCCATCAGCAAGAAGCCAGTCGCGTGTTTTTAAGAGATCAAGAAATTTATTGGCCATGGTGACTCGCCGCACAAAATTGAGATTAGTATCTATTGAGGAAACTATGCTCTTTTTTTGAATGACGCAAGCTATATCAGGATTTCTTTATATAGGTTTTGTGATTTATTTAACGAGGTTTTCTTAAGGAGATACAGGCTCGTGAGGTATCTGAGGCATAAAAGTGACATTTTTATTTCACCATGGGTGGTTTTTTCCACAAAAAAAGTATAGATATATGCTGCTCGCGAAAAATTTCCCCGCAGCTTTGATTTCTATTTTCGGTTTTTTACTTACCGAAGGGGCGAATACGGGCACCGTACAAGGGTTGGAAAATAACTAAATGTCGACTTTAAAAGATCGTAAGATTGGCGCTGGCCGATCGGCTACTGTCTATCTGGATCATCTTCCTGATGGTCGGGCGACAGCACGTAAGATATTTGTAGGTTCTACGTTGGCTGGCCTTGTTCACAATGTGATTTTTGGCGCGAACAACCCTTATATCTGGCATCAGGGATCAATCCTAGAAGCTGCCTGTCGACGTCGTGTTCTTGCTGCGCTCATGAAGCTCTGGCTTCCTGGTAAGTTGCGTATTGCAGAAATTATTTCTGTATCTTGGAATGAAGAATTCCGTGCGAACGAAATTACCATGGAATTTATTGATGGTCGCGCGCCGTCTCTGCATCATCCGTATTCTTCGCTGAAAGAAACGGAAATTCAGGATCTTGTCGAGAATGTCATGAAACCCTTGCAGGGATTACTTCTTGATGCGGGGTTTGATGGTCTTGCCTGGCAGGCGGGGTATGGTAATCCCGTTGCGACCAGTAATTTCCTCTTGGAAACGACAGATGCGGGTGAAAAGCGTTGGGTCTGGGTTGATCTGGAATCCGGCGTACCAGCCTTGTTTCCGGCGAATCCTAAGCTCCTGTTTACTTACTATTTACAGCGTACTGTTGTGAATGGTCGTCCGCTATATGATGATGTGGATGTACCCAAGCTTCGCGATTATATTGCGGTAAACAAAAATGCGCTTTTAGCTGTGATGAGTGAACAGGAATATGAAGCACTTTGTGTTGATGTATCTGGTCTTATTCACAAGCCTGATGACTGGCGTTTCATGTCGCGTCTGCAGCGGAGTATCCAGTCAAAATTTGCCCGCGGTAAAATTTCCGAAGAAGAAACGCATTATTACAAGAAGCATCCGTTGCGTTGGTATGGGCGGCAGGTCAAAGAAGGTTTGGGCAAAGTTATTGGGAAAGCCAAATCTTTGCTAACTGAGAGCAAACTTATCAAGCAACTTGGCAACCTGATGCCAAAAATTAAAGCCTTTATGTTCCTGCCTTCTTATAGGACGCAGTTGAGCCGGTTATTGGTTGGACGCAGCATTGAAGACTGGAAAAAACGTCGCCAGCTTACCGAACGTGAAGCCGATGTTTTGAAGCATGAAATGGAAAATAGCGAAAGCAGCCTTTACATCACTGACTTTGGTGTATTGATGGCGCTGAAACCGTTTGTGAAAGTTACAACCCTGGCTATTGTCTTTGGGTTGGGGGCTTTTGATGTCATTGGCCTTTTAGGCGGTATTATTGGTTATTTTAGTGGTGGGGTGATTGTGCGCACGATCTATACGACGTGTCGTATTCTTGCTTCTACCGCCCGGGGAACAAGCCGGCCTTGGTTTGCATTGCTTTTGGGTTTTATCCCAGTTCTCGGGAATGCTGCATATCCTCTTCAGTTGTTGTATGAGGGAACTCGTGGCGGAAATGGTGTCGCGAAGTTTATTATCTATGACATTATGGCTAGACTTGGCCGTGCGGTCCCAATCTGGGGTGGGCCTGATACATTGGTAGAACACAAGGCCAACAGTATTGGCGATTTGTTGATCCGCAACCGTAATGCTTTACCGGAAGCTGCCGAGTAATAAACACCACTAAAAATAGTCGAGTAGTTTTATGAAATGGTCATCATATTATTGTGGTGACCATTTTCGTATCTCTTTTGCTTAGGCGATGGTATTATTGTTATTGTGGTCAACTTATGCGGTAGTCGTGTGTGAGGATTGATCATCAGGTTCTTGGGGCATTGCAACAGGAGCAATCATGTTCAAATTGCTTACCTTCAGTTGGAGTTTTGAATTATTAGGATGGTCTTTGTGGGCTTGGCAGCGCATTTCTTTCTACAATGCTGCGCAGGGCAAAACGAGATCTTACTGCCCGGATTGTTGGAATACGGGTCAACTTCTCCTGAAGGAATTTTTCGAAGGCCATAAGATCAGTTGCGACAACCTTAAGCAAGAAATCCTGACTACCCGTCATCAGGTAACATTCTACAACCTCTTCAAATTTATCTATTTCTTCTTCAAACTGTTTCAGGTTCTCCGACGCCTGTTTTTCCAGTTCAACCGAGACAAAGATATTGATCATATAACCAAGTTTGGTTTGATCGACCCTTGCTGCATAGCCGGTGATAACACCTTCGTCTTCAAGCATTTTTACACGTCGGGCGCATGGCGTGGGCGACAGACCTACACGCTCGGCCAGTTCTATAGAACGTATGCGCCCTTCCGTTTGAAGGATTCGCAAAATCTTTATATCAATCGTATCAAGTTCCATAAATCACTACTCATCATGTGTTTGTTAGAGAAAAATAGCTCAATTTCTTTCTAATATTAATCATTTTGGGAATAATCACCAGCGATAATATGTCATAATTATTGCCAGAGATTATGCCCCAGATTGCACCCGAGATTAAAAGTGTAATTAAAAACAAGCCAAAATCGGCAAAAAGGGCTGAACCTAGGGAGTGACAAGTGCCAGAGAAAAATATCTTGGTGGAGAAAAATAGATGAGTGAAAAGAAACGGCTTCATCTTCATGTACCAGAGCCAGAGTTTCGCCCCGGAGATACACCGGATTTCTCCAACGTTACGATACCCAAAGCAGGTTCAGTAAGGCGCCCTGATGTGGATGTTTCGCCTGAACAAATCAGGGATCTTGCCTATTCTATCATTCGTGTCTTGAACAGGGCCGGGGGCGCTGTGGGGCCGTGGGCTGACCTGTTGAGTGATGACGAATTGATCAGAGGCCTGCGACACATGATGACGCTACGGGCTTTTGATGCACGTATGATGATGGCGCAACGACAGGGAAAAACATCCTTTTATATGCAACATCTTGGTGAAGAGGCCGTTTCAACGGCTTTTCAGTGTGCGCTGGAAAAGGGAGACATGAATTTCCCGACCTATCGTCAGGCTGGCCTCTTGCTCGCGCAAGATTACCCGATGGTCAAGATGATGAACCAGATCTATTCCAATGAAGAAGATCCGCTAAAAGGTCGTCAGCTACCAATTATGTATTCTGAGAAGGAATACGGCTTCTTCTCTATTTCGGGTAATTTGGGTACACAGTATATTCAGGCCGTTGGTTGGGCGATGGCCTCGGCGATTAAGAATGATACCAAGATCGCTGCGGGGTGGATTGGTGATGGATCAACAGCTGAATCAGATTTTCATGCTGCGTTGGTTTTTGCCTCCACCTACAAAGCGCCGGTCATTCTCAATGTGGTGAACAATCAATGGGCGATCTCGACCTTTCAGGGAATTGCGAAAGGTGGGTCGGGAACCTTTGCCGCGCGTGGCCATGGCTTTGGTATTCCGGCACTTCGGGTTGATGGCAATGACTATCTCGCCGTTTATGCAGTTGCAAAGTGGGCTGCTGAGCGTGCACGCTTGAACCTCGGCCCAACGATGATCGAATATGTGACCTACCGTGCTGGTGGGCATTCGACCTCTGATGATCCCGCTGCTTACCGTCCAAAAGAAGAGTCTGATGCCTGGCCATTAGGTGATCCGATTGAACGACTGAAACTTCATCTTATCAGCAAAGGGATCTGGTCAGAAGAACGTCAATTGCAGACGGAAGCGGAAATTAAAGACACAGTGCTTGCCGCGCAAAAAGAAGCGGAAAGTCATGGCACGCTCCATTCCGGGGGGTCGCCTTCAACACGTGACATGTTCGAAGATGTTTATAAAGAAATGCCGCCACACTTACGGCGTCAACGTCAGGAAGCGGGGATTTAATTCATGAGCAGAATGACGATGATTGAAGCCATCCGTGATGCAATGGATGTCATGATGGGAAAAAATGACGACGTTGTTGTTTTTGGCGAAGATGTTGGTTACTTCGGTGGTGTTTTCCGCTGCACACATGGCCTGCAGGAAAAGTACGGCAAGAACCGCTGTTTTGATGCTCCGATCAATGAATCCGGCATTGTCGGTGCTGCTATTGGTATGGCTGCTTATGGCCTGCGTCCTTGTGTCGAAGTCCAATTCGCTGATTATGTTTACCCTGCTTATGATCAGATTGTTTCTGAAGCTGCGCGGTTGCGGTATCGCTCTGCGGGTGATTTTACGGCCCCAATAACAATCAGAATGCCAACAGGAGGCGGGATCTTTGGGGGGCAGACACATAGCCAAAGTCCCGAAGCGGTCTTTACCCAGGTTTCCGGCCTGAAGGTCGTTGTGCCATCCAACCCTGCCGATGCCAAAGGGCTTTTGATTTCTGCGATTGAAGATGACGATCCCGTTATCTATCTGGAACCGAAACGCCTTTATAATGGTCCTTTTGATGGTCATCACGACCAGCCGGTAACGCCTTGGTCAAAACATGAATTGGGTGAAGTGCCCGATGGCTACTACAATGTCCCATTGGGCAAAGCGAAAGTGACCCGCGAAGGGGCAGACGTTACGATCATTGCCTATGGCACCATGGTCTATGTCGCCGAAGCTGCAGCAAAAGAAACCGGGATTGATGCTGAGATTATCGATCTTCGGTGTTTGTTGCCGCTGGATGAAGAAACAATCATCGCGTCGGTTAAAAAGACAGGGCGTTGTGTTGTTGTTCACGAAGCAACACTGACCTCCGGCTTTGGTGGGGAACTTCTCTCTCGTGTTCAGGAAACCTGTTTCTATCATCTTGAAGCACCTATTCAAAGGGTCACCGGGTGGGACACGCCTTATCCGCACGCACAGGAATGGGCCTATTTTCCCGGACCGGAAAGAGTTAGTCGCGCGTTAGAACAAGTGATGGAGGCCTGATCTATGGGTGAATATGTAATCAAGCTTCCGGATGTTGGCGAAGGTGTTGCCGAAGCCGAGATTGTCGAATGGGAAGTATCTGTTGGTGATGTCGTTCAGGAAGATGCCGTCCTTGCCGCTGTGATGACAGACAAAGCAACTGTTGAAATTCCGTCGCCGGTCGATGGGCGCATTATTTGGCTTGGGGCAGAGCCTGGGGATGTGATGTCTGTCGGTGCGCCTATTATCAAACTAGAAGTTGACGGGGAAGGAAATAGTACGGAAGCAAGTACGTCTGGTCCCCAAACTGAGGAACCAGAGACGGAAAAGTCAGAGAAAAATGTCCCTAAAAAGCGGGAACAGAGTTTTATTGTTGAACCACCAAAAACAAAGGTGGAGATAAAGAAACCTTCCGGCTCTAAGTTACGTAAACAGTCTGTTGGCCCCGTCAGAGCAGAGGGAGAAAAGCCCGTTGCATCCCCTGCTGTTCGAAAGCGTGCACAAGATGGAGGAGTTGATCTCCGACAAGTTGCCGGGACCGGGCCAGCCGGGCGTATTACACATGAAGATCTGGATGCTTATTTTGACGGCAGCAGCGTTGCAGTTGGCCCAAAGGGTGGTCTTGTTCCAAATACTTCGGTTTCAGAAGTTAAGGTCGTTGGCCTGCGTCGTAAAATTGCGGAAAAGATGTCGATTTCTAAATCGCGTATACCGCATATTACGATTGTGGAAGAAGTTGATATGACGGCGCTGGAAGAATTGCGCGCGACGTTGAACAAGAACAGGGCAGAAGACCATCCTAAATTGACGCTTCTGCCATTTTTGATGCGGGCTTTGGTCAAGGCCGTTGCTGAACAACCTAATCTCAATGCAATCTTTGATGATGAAGCGGGCGTTGTTCATCAATACGGTGGTGTTCATATTGGTATGGCGGCACAGACACCAAATGGTTTGGTCGTGCCAGTTATTAAGCATGCCGAGGCAAGAGATGTCTGGGGCTGTGCCGCAGAAGTTAATCGCTTGGCGGCCGCATCCAAAGCGGGAACTGCTACGCGCGAAGAGCTGAGTGGTTCTACCATTACAATTACTTCGCTCGGGCCGTTGGGGGCGATTGCAACAACGCCTGTTATTAATCACCCGGAAGTCGCCATTCTGGGGGTAAATAAAATGGCTGTGCGCCCCATGTGGGACGGAACGGATTTTGTACCACGCAAGATGATGAATATTTCTTCCAGCTTTGACCACAGGGTTATTGATGGTTGGGATGCCGCCGTTTTTGTGCAGCGTATTAAATCTCTTCTTGAGACACCGGCAATGATTTTTATGGAGGGCTAAGCCGTGAAGGAAATTAAAACAAAGCTTCTGGTCATCGGTGCTGGCCCTGGTGGATATATCTGTGCCATCCGTGCTGGACAACTGGGGATAGACACCGTTGTTATTGAAGCAGGAAAACCCGGTGGTACCTGTTTGAATGTAGGCTGTATCCCGTCAAAAGCCCTAATCCACGCCGCGGATGAGTTCGATAAAGTCGCTCATTTGTCCGGGGAAAATGCACTTGGAATCTCAACGACAAAGCCCACTATTGATCTGACTCAAACTATGGAATGGAAAGATGGCATTGTCAGTCGTTTGAATTTTGGTGTTGCGGGTCTCTTGAAAAAGCACGGGGTTAAAACCGTTGAAGGCTGGGCCAAGTTTCGGGATGGTAAAACCGTTGAGGTTACCACACCTACAGGCCCGCAGATTATTCGCGCTGAATATGTGGTAATTGCCACAGGTTCCAAGCCTGTTGAGCTGCCTTTCTTGCCTTTCGGGGATAAAGTAATTTCCTCTACCGAGGCTCTGTCATTAACCGAAGTTCCAAAAAAGCTGGCTGTAGTCGGCGGTGGCTATATCGGACTGGAACTTGGAATTGTCTATGCAAAACTTGGGGCTGAGGTTACGGTGGTCGAAGCGGCTAAATCTATTTTGCCTCAGTATGATAAAGATTTGGTTCGTCCCGTTGTCAAACGCCTGAACGATCTTGGTATAAAGGTCATGACCAACGCCAAAGCAAAAGGACTTTCGACAAAAGGTAACTCGCTGCTTGTGGAAAATGGTGGCGGGGCTGATCACAAAATTCCAGCGGACAAGATTTTGGTTACGGTTGGCCGCAAACCCGTCACTGAAGGGTGGGGACTGGAAGAAATTGATCTGCGTATGGATGGTGCCTTTATTCATATCAATGATAAATGCGAAACATCTATGCGGCGAACCTATGCAATAGGGGATGTTACCGGGGAACCAATGCTTGCCCACCGTGCTATGGCACAGGGGGAAATGGTTGCTGAAATTATTGCGGGGGAAAAGCGTGCTTGGGATAAAGTTTGTATTCCCGCTGTTTGCTTTACTGATCCGGAAATTGTAACGGCTGGATTATCCCCGGCAGAAGCAAAAGAACTGGGGCATGATATTAAAACCGATCTCTTCCCGTTTCAGGCCAATGGCCGCGCCATGTCTGCTGAACGCGAAGAAGGTTTCGTACGTATCGTTGCCCGTGCTGATAACCATCTTGTTCTTGGTATTCAGGCCGTTGGTGCAGGTGTTTCCGAAATGTCCGCAGGCTTTGCGTTTGCCCTTGAAATGGGGGCACGTCTGGAAGACATCGCCGGAACAATCCATGCTCACCCAACACAAAGCGAGGCTTTTCAGGAAGCTGCCCTTAAAACCTTAGGGCATGCGTTGCATATTTAATTCTGTTTTGAATTGGAAGATAGTGGTCAAAATCACCTTGAATAAAAGCGTTGGTTTTCCAGCGCTTTTATTTTTTTGGCGAACCTACCAAGTAGGGGAAGGATGAATTCAAAATCTATGCAGTCACAAACCGCTATTTTTCTTGTGACTGGCTTTTAAGAGAGTTTTCCTATTATAGTTTGATGAAATGAAAATAATAATGGGGAGAGATTTTAATGGAACAGATACCTGATTTTGTTGTCACCTTTTTGGAACTTCTCTCTTTTCTTTTTATAACGGCAGTTGGTGCAGGTTTCCTGTGGTTGATATATGCCTATATCAGTGACGTGACGCAGACAGAAAGTACGTTACGTCGAAACTATCCGGTCATTGCGCGTTTTAGATATCTTTTCGAACATCTCGGGGAATTTTTCCGTCAGTATTTCTTTGCCTTGGATCGTGAAGAAATGCCCTTTAATCGCGCAGAGCGGTCATGGGTTTATCGTGCGGCAAAGAATGTTGATTCCACTGTTGCCTTTGGGTCTTCACGCGATTTACGACCTGCGGGAACGGTGTTTTTCGTGAACTGTCCTTTCCCGACGCAGGCCGAAGATGCGGTTGAACCCGGTAATGTGGTGATCGGCCCTTATTGTCGGCAACCTTACGAAACCGATAGTATTTTTAACATTTCTGGTATGAGCTATGGTGCAATCTCTATCCCGGCCGTTCGGGCCTTGTCGAAAGGGGCCAAGAAGGCAGGTATTTGGTTAAACACAGGCGAGGGAGGCTTGTCGCCTTATCATTTGGAAGGTGGGGCCGATATTGTGTTTCAGATTGGAACAGCCAAGTTTGGCGTTCGCAAACCTGAAGGTGGTTTTGATGAGGACAAACTTCGGGAAGTTGCAAAACACGATCAGGTGAAAATGTTTGAGCTTAAGCTCTCTCAAGGTGCCAAGCCAGGTAAGGGTGGCATTCTGCCGGGTGAAAAGGTCACTGAAGAAATTTCCCAAATTCGCGGTATTCCTGTCGGTCAATCTGCCATCAGTCCAAATCGTCATCCAGAGGTGAAATGCGAGAGTGATCTTTTGGATATGATGGCCTATATCCGAGATACCACAGGCAAACCGGTTGGTTTTAAGATGGTGGTCGGGGCTTATGGTTTTTTTGATAACCTATGTGAGGAAATCAAAAAACGTGGCATTGAAAGTGCCCCTGATTTTATCACGATTGATAGCGCAGATGGGGGAACAGGCGCAGCACCGATGAGCTTGATTGATAACATGGGTGTTCCGCTCCGGGAAAGTTTGCCTCATGTGGTGGATACTTTGATTAAACACGGGCTACGTGATCGTATTAAAGTCTGTGCCAGTGGTAAGATGATCAACCCGTCTGATGTGGCATGGGCCTATTGTGCAGGGGCCGATTTTGTCAATTCTGCACGTGGCTTTATGTTTGCCCTTGGATGTATTCAGGCATTGCAGTGTAACAAGAATACCTGCCCAACCGGCGTGACGACACACAACAAGAAATTACAGTTCGGCCTTGATCCGGTTACAAAATCTGAACGTGTCGCCAGTTACGCGAAGAACATGCGTAAAGAAGTCGGAACTATCGCTCACAGTTGTGGTGCGGCAGATGCGCGTGCGTTAAAGCGCTATCATGCCCGCATTGTTCTTGATACGGGGCGCAGCGTTTCAATGGATGAACTGTACCCTGACCCTTTAAACCAAGCTGCCGAATAATAATTCTAGGGTGTATCCGGGGAAACAGCGTGCTTGATATCGTTGATATGATCTCGCATTGCTTCTGCGGCTGCGACAGGGTCGTGTGCTTGTAAAGCCTTTAAGATGCGGCAATGGCCAGTGATGGAGGCAACCCGCCGTTCATCACTTTGATGACCTTCGGTACGGGATGGGTCCATTGATGCGCTGATTTTGTCCATTAAATCAGATAAAAGCGCATTTCCCGTTGCCTTGGCGATAAGTGCATGAAAATTTCGGTCAATTTTTTGCAGTTCACTTCGATCTTCGGTGGTCATCTGTGTTCTGACGAGTTGATCCATTTCCTCTAGCTGTTCCGGCAGGATCATTTCCGCAGCGAGGGCGGCAATCTGTGGTTCCATCAACTCACGTAACTGAAAGACTTCGAATAAGCGCCTGGCATCACCTGATACCAGCGAGGACAGGGCGCGGGTTAATTCTTCTCGCGAGGAAGACCTGATGTAGTTGCCGCTTCCTCGCTTTGGGGCCAGGACACCCTGTTCCTGTAAAACACGGATGGCTTCGCGGACAGAATGGCGTGAAACAGTAAACAAGTCAGATAGACGTCGTTCGGAAGGAAGAGCGTCGCCGGGGCCCATGTCTTCATCGCTGATCAGTTTTCTGATCTTGGCGATAACGTCTTCATAGGCGCGCGCTGTTGAAACTGAATTTTCGGTACTTTCAGTTCCTTGTTCTAACGGTGCTGACTGACTTTGTTCTATCATACTTGCTCTCCCATCACTGCCTTCTAAGGCAGCCTTCTTATGTTAGCAAGTCGTGTATCATGCGCAAGCTTGTGATGAAGAGGAAAAAGGCAAAGGACAGGCGAAGTAATTTTGGCGGAATTGCATGGGCAATTTTTGCGCCGATAGGGGCAAAGAACCCGGATGTTGGAATGATTAGGGCGAAGCCAATCAGGTTGACATAACCAAGGGAAAAATCTGGTCTGCCGGGCAGTCCCAAACCATAGTAGATATAGCCAAGAAACCCTGGAACTGCGATGATAAGTCCGATCGCAGATGCCGTCGCGACAGCTTTGCGAATGGGGTAATTGAAAAGGGTGAGAATAGGCACTGACAAGGTTCCGCCACCAATGCCCATCAGGACGGAAATTCCACCGATGAAAACCCCGATAAGCTGTTTAAAGGGAGAGCCGGGCAGTTGATCGGAGATATGTGCGCCATCAGGACGGAAAGCCATATTTACTGCAACGATTAAGGCAATGACCGCAAAGATGGCGATCAAAGCTTCGGACCCGATATTTCCACCAACGACAACGCCAATCAAAACACCAATTGCAATGGCAGGACCCCAGCTTTTAAGCAGGTCTGTGTCAACAGCACCTTTGTTGTAGTGAGATCGGGCAGAGGCAAAGCCAGTGATAAGAATAGTCGCTAAAGATGTTCCGACAGCGGTGTGCATCCGGACAGACTCATCAACGCCAATAAGGCTGAAAAGATGATATAGGACCGGGACAATAACAATCCCGCCGCCAACGCCTAACAGGCCGGCAATTAACCCGGCAACGACACCTGTTGCCAATAAGACAGCTGCGAGTATAAGCAGATCTGTTGATAAGAGTGCATCCATCTATATAAAGCCTGACTACATAAATTTGATAAACGTTAGTGAATGAGTGTTATCTCAGCTTAGATTTTATTTTCATTAAGGTTTTTATCTTTTTTCGCCCTTATTTGTTATCCCGATTTTCCAAAAGATGAATAATGCTCCCAAGATCAACCCCAGGGCAAGGATGGGACGAACAGAGCCTTGCATTAGAAATAATGGAAAAGCCAAGCCTGTCATGGCAACAGGAATGAAATAGGATGCCCATTGTCGCTTTAGTTTGATTGCCGTTTGGTACCAGGGAAAGCTGAAGGAAAAAATCGCCAGAATTAAAAAGAACAGGGACCACGGTCTGCTGAGGAACAACGTCATGTCATCGCTGATGGAAAGAGCTCTGGACAGGTTGAGCTCGGCAATTTGCCCAAGAACAACGCCAAGGATCATTGGGGCAAGCGGAAATCCGAGTTTGCGAAGCGTATATCCGACAACACCAAAGCCAAGCATAACCCACATATCAAACTGTACGTTATGAAGAGAGAAAACACCGATAGAGCAATAGGCCAAAATGACCGCAGCCAGAATGTACATGGGTGATCTTGTCGCGAATAAAAATAGTCGCAAGGTCAGGGCCTGAGTGCCAACCATCATGAAATGGGCAAGGAAAAAGGCGATGAAAACTGAATAGGCGAGTACCGGTTGGTCTGAGATAAAAGAAGGCCCGGGGACAATATCATGAATCATCAAGGCCCCAATCATGACAGCAGTCACGACATCACCGGGTATTCCAAGTGCCATCATAGTAATAAGAGACCCGCCAGCGGTTGCATTGTTGGCAGCTTCGGGGGCAATAATGCCGTCGGGATCACCACTGCCAAATGTTTTGTCATCCGGGGCGGCTTTCTTGGCCTGATCATAGGCTAGAATGTTGGAAATTGAACTGCCGGCTGCGGGTAACACCCCGGTAAAAACACCGATTAAGCTGGATCTAATAAGGTTTCCCCAACGGGAAAAGATCATTTTTATGGCTTGTCGATGTTCTATTCTGGCCGCAGACATGGCTTTTTCCAGAAGGGGACGTCGAGCTTGATCACTATCCTCGATATCACTGAGCAGTTGGCTAAAGGCAAAGAGGCCTATGAGAACAGGAAGAAAAGCAAAGCCTTGTAACAGGGGATCCCATCCGAAATCAAATCGCGCCATACCATTTATCGGGTCTTCGCCGGCTGTGGCAAAAAACAGGCCGAGAACACCTGCAATCATACCTTTTAAAAGGGCTTTCCCCGAAAGACTGGCAGTAATTGTCAATGAAAAGAGAATGAGAGAGAAATAATCCCAGGGGCCAAACTCCAGACCAAGAACCGCAAGCTGTGGGGCAAGAGCAACGAGTAAAATGGCACTGATAATGCCTCCAAAAAAAGAAGACCAGACACCAAGGCCGAGGGCGAGGCCAGGTTTGCCGTTGCGTGCCATGGGGAAGCCGTCAAAGGTCGTGGCAACAGATGATGGCGTTCCGGGAATACCAGTTAACATACCAGACATCAAACCGCCAGAAAGCCCACCGACAAAAACACCGATCATTGTCGCGACGCCCTGAGTAGCAGACATTCCAAAGGTAAAGGGCAGGGTAAGAACAACGCCCATTGCAATAGTGAAGCCCGGTATTGCGCCAGTTAACAGGCCTGCAATAACACCGATACCCATGAGTAAAAGAGTACTGGGATCCAACAGGATATCGTTACTGGCTTGAAGAATAATGTCCCACATAATTTACACCTGCCATACCGCAAAAATTTCACCCGCGGGAAGATGAACCCGAAGACTGTACGTAAAAATCAACCACATGATACCAACCGAGATAACAGATACGATTAGGTGCAGGATAATATTTTTTTTGGTGAACTCACCTAGAACTGTCAAAAGAGCAAACACAAAGAGCATGCCACCCAACAGCATTCCGATGTAATCAAGGCTCAAGAGAAACAGGAAAAAGAGTGCAAAACACCAAACAGCATTTTGATACTTTGACCAGAAACCTATATGACTAACCGCACCTTCAGAAGACACTTTTTCGATCTTTAAAGCTTTTACAGATTTTATCAAATACAGAGCACTGAGGCCGCTTAGAAGAATAAGCAGAAATCGGGGCCAGGTTTCTGGTTTCAAGCCCGGATAACCTAGGTCACGAATATCATAGCTTGCCCATATCATGATACTGCAGAACATTAACAAAAATATCGCGACATAGAGATCTTGTCTGGCTCTGATCATTGGAAACTCCAGAAAAAAGCGCGCTGACCTCTAACATTTAAAGAAACGGGAGAAGGTCAGCGCGAGTGAGTTGATTAAGACCGGAAGCTCAAAGGTCTTAAAACAACAAAACTTAACGTTTGTATGCGCCGATTTTTTTCGCAATACCGAGCCACTTGTCATATGTCGTTTGCATATGGTTGGTGTAATCGGTTGCATTTTTGTACACGATATCAGTGCCAGTTTTGTTCAAAGACTCATTCAAGGAAACATCCTGTGCAGCTTTCTCGAAGATTGCTTCATAATGAGCAACGATATTTGCTGGTGTTCCTTTTGGCAGCATGACACCACGTTCGACACCAAAGACGACATCAATACCTTGATCCCTGGCCGTTTTTACACCGGGTGTTTCTGACATTTCTTTATCACCCATAACAGCCAGAGCTTTCATATCACCTGCTTCTAAATATTTGGTTGCGGCTGTCAGATTGATTTCGCCAATTTCAATGCTCTTGGCCAAAAGGGCTGTGATACGTTCTTTTGTACCGTCATAGGAAACGTGTCTAAATTTGACGCCTGCTGCATCTTCAATCAGGAGGAATAGAAACTGGCTGACAGACCCAAAGGTGCCGCCTGCGGTGATTTCTTCTGGTCGTTTTTTTGCATCGGCAATCAGTTCTTCCAAACTGTTATAGGATGTGTTTGAAGCAGCACCAACGAAGGAAGCCGTTCTAGTCAACAAACTTACGGGCTCAAAAGCATCCCATGTGAAATCAATACGTCCTGTGAAGTAGCTTGTAATTGCGGATTGATGGATTGCGATCAAGGTACAGCCGTCTGCCTTGGCACGGTGGGCTTCTTTAGTACCCTTGTTACCGCCTTGGCCCGGAATGTTGATCACTTGCAACTGTGGTTTGGCTCCGGTTTTATTTGCGGCTTCGGCAAACTTGCGAAATACAACATCTGTTCCGCCACCCGCTTTCCACGGCACGATAAGCTTTGCTGTATCGCAGGAAATTTCAGCTGAGTGTACTGGTGTCGTTAGAGCTTGTGATGCCAATCCTATTGTTGCGGTTGCCAACAAAGCGGCCGCCCCGGATTTTAGTGAGACCTTGAACATGAAATTCCCTCCCCAGAGAAAGATTTTAGTTACGAAAGATTTTTAGATGCCCGAGTAAAGTTAACTGGTTTAACCAAATTATATTGGTTGTACCAATTATCTGCATGATCTATGTTCACTGTCAAGTTATGTTGTTCTGATGCCTTGATTCGGGATCTAGTTATTTGTTTTTGCTAGATATCTGATCTAGAGGAATCTATTTGATTTAGGAGATTAGGTTATGAGCGAATTCACCACACGCCCAGAGATTGTGGGAACCTTTGGTGTTGTTACATCTACTCATTGGCTGGCAACAGCAGCAGGAATGGGCATACTGGAACGAGGTGGAAATGCTTATGATGCTGCCGTTGCGACCGGCTTTGCCTTACAGGTGGTTGAACCACATTTGAACGGACCTGGTGGTGAAGTCCCGATTATTGTTGCTCCGGAAAAAGGACCTGTGAAAGTGATAAACGGGCAGGGACCTGCTCCTCAAAAGGCGACATTAGAAGCTTATCAGGCATTGGATTTATCTATTGTGCCGGGGTCAGGAATGCTTTCTGCGGTTGTACCCGGTGCTTTTGATGCATGGATGTTAATGTTGCTGGATTATGGAACCATGTCTTTGCGTGATGTCCTGTCTTACGCCATTAACTATGCCCGTGATGGTTATTCCATCGTCCCAAATATTGCCCATACAATAAATCGGGTGAAAACTCTTTTCGAGGATGAATGGACATCATCGGCTAATATCTATCTCAAAGACGGAAAAGTGCCGGAAGCAGGCGCGCTTTTTAAAAACCCTGAAATGGCTGATATGTATGATCGTATTATTTCCGAGGCAGAAGCCGCTTCGGATAATCGTGAAGGACAAATTGAGACGGCTCGAAAAATCTGGTCAGAGGGTTTTGTCGCAAAAGCTATTATGGATTTCTGTGAAACTGCAGAGGTTATGGATACAACCGGACGTCGACACAAAGCTCTATTGAGTAAAGATGATTTGGCGGGTTGGTCTGCTTCTTATGAAGAACCGCTCACGTTTGATTATCACGGTTATACGGTCTGTAAGACTGCGGCGTGGGGACAGGGACCTGTTTTCTTGCAGCAATTGGCATTGCTAAAAGGCTTTGATTTGGATGCTCTGGATGAAAAGTCGCCAGAATTTGTGCATCTGGTTACAGAAAGTGCAAAGCTGGCTTTTGCGGACAGGGAAGCTTTTTATGGCGATCCAAATTTTGTCGATGTCCCTATGGATGTCCTGCTTTCGGATGCCTACAACGATGAACGCCGTAAACTTATTTCGGACACAACCTCTTTTGAGATCAGGCCAGGATCTGTTCCGGGTAAGGGGGGAAATGTTGTTGTTCGGATCAAGGGAACCACAGAGGAAGGTAAAGACAACAAAGATATTGGCGAGCCTACTGTCGCACGTTTTGATGATGAGCCTACACCGGACGATAAAGGTGGAGCCAAGGGAGATACATGTCATCTCGATATTATTGATCGTTGGGGGAATATGGTTTCAGCGACACCAAGCGGCGGATGGCTACAATCTTCCCCAATTATTCCGGGACTGGGGTTCTGCCTGACAAACCGGGCGCAGATGTTTTGGCTGGATGAAACATCTCCGGCTTGTATTGCACCGGGAAAGCTGCCAAGAACGACGTTAACGCCATCGCTTGCTTTGAAAAATGGTGTTCCCTACATGGCCTTTGGGACACCGGGTGGGGATCAGCAGGATCAATGGTCACTTCATTTTTTCTTGCGCCATGTTCATTTTGGGTTGAACCTTCAAGAAGCCATTGATGCGCCTGCTTTCCAGACAGCACATTTTCCAAGCTCTTTTTATCCGCGTGAATGTGACCCGGGAAATCTCTCACTGGAAGGACGTTTCCCTACAGAGACTATCGAAGAGTTGAAAAGTCGCGGACACAAGGTTGTCATTGAGCCAGACTGGTCCTTGGGGCGCATGGCTGCGGCATCTAAAGAAAAGGGTTTATTAAAGGCTGCGGCTAATCCCCGGTTTATGCAAGGTTATGCCGCTGGGCGGTAATTATGTTTTAAATAGAAAGAGCCGCAGAGTTTGGAACTCTGCGGCTCTTGAGCTTTAACGTCAGTCGATATTATTCGACGTTACGCAAGATTTTGTTCTCAGGATCATATGGTGATTCTTCAACAACAGTTGCTTTGAAGAGATTACCAAGAATATAGACATTCAGCTCAGTGCCAATTTCGGCCAGATCCGGACGAACCATTGCGAGTGCAATCGACTTCTGAGTACGGAAGCCGTATCCACCGGATGTTACACGACCAACCATTTCATCGTTAAGATAAATAGGCTCGGAACCACGAGCATCACAATCTGTTACACCGTGAACTTCAAGGGTAACAAACTGATTGTCAAAACCGCGTTCTTTCCAGTCTGCAAGTGCCTGTTTACCGATGAAATCATCTTCTTTGTCGAGGCGAACAAAACGATCAAGACCAGTTTCCAATGCAGAATACTCGATGGACATTTCAGTCGGGATCAAGCGATAGGATTTTTCCAGGCGCATGGAATCCATTGCTCGGATACCAAATGGTTTCAGGCCGAATTCAGCGCCAGCTTCCATGAGAACATCAAAGAGATAGTTCTGCATTTCAATTGGGTGATGAAGCTCCCAACCGTACTCGCCAACGAAGTTAACTCGTGCCGCAGTAACTGGCGCAATGCCAACAGAGATCTGTTGTGCGGTCAACCATGGGAAAGCTTTGTTCGAGAAATCTGCGTCAGACAGTTTTTCCATCAATAGGCGGGATTTTGGTCCGGCAATAATGAAAACACCTTGCTGAGTTGTGATTTTCTCTAGCTCAACTGAACCATCAGTTGGCTTAAGCTTGGTCAGGTAATCCCAGTCATGACGTTCCTGAGCACCGGCTGATACAAGATAGTAGCTCTGCTTGCCTGTTTTCAGGATGGTGAATTCAGCGCGAACACCACCGTGTAGGGTCAACATGTGTGTCAACGCCATACGACCGATCTTTTTCGGGATTTTGTTGGCAACAAGACTGCTCAACCATGCTTCAGCGCCTCTACCTTTGACGATGAACTTGGAGAAAGCGGACATGTCAAGCAAGCCAACGTTTTCCATGACGTTTTTGCACTCGTTGCCAACGTGTTCGAAATAGTTGGAACGACGGAAAGACCATTTTTCGACTGGAAGCTTACCTTCTTCAGCAGGAGCATGGTTTTCACGCGTGAGTGTGTCGTCTTGATTTAGATCTTCTTCCGTCAGGCCATAACCTTCTGGTGCGAACCAGTTTGGACGCTCCCAGCCAAAGATTGTGCCCATAACTGCACCGTGTTCTTTCATACGGTCGTAAGAAGGAGAGCGCTTTAGACCACGAGCTGCGGGACGGGATTCATCGGGATAGTGAACAGTGAAGACATTTGCATAGGCTTCTTCATTCTTTTCTTTCAGGAAGCCACGACCTGCATAAGGACCAAAACGACGCGGATCAACACCAGACATATCAATTGTCGGTTCTCCGTCAACAATCCATTCAGCCAGCTGCCAACCAGCACCACCTGTTGCTGTTATGCCGAAGGAGTGACCTTCGTTCAGCCAAAAATTCTTCAAACCCCATGCTGGACCAATGATAGGTGATCCATCAGGTGTGTAGGCAATCGCACCGTTGTAAACTTCTTTGATGCCAACTTCAGCAAAGGCAGGTACGCGTTCAAAAGCTGTCTCGATGTATGGCATCAGACGCTCTAGCTCACCGTTGAAAAGTTCATATTTGGCATCAGGTGCTGGACCGTCAACATAGCAGCAGGGTGCACCGACTTCGTATGGGCCAAGCAACAGGCCGCCAGCTTCTTCACGCATATACCATGAAGAATCTGATTCGCGTAGAACGCCCATTTCTGGAAGGCCAGCAGCGTGACGTGCTTTGATGTCTGGATGTGGTTCAGTAACGATAAATTGGTGCTCAACTGGAATAACAGGAATGTCCAGGCCAACCATTTCACCGGTTTGACGGGCGAAGTTACCAGTACAGGAAATAACGTGCTCACAAGAGATATCACCCTTGTCAGTTTGCACTATCCAGCTGTCATCATCTTGCTGTTCCATGCCCAGAACAGTTGTATGTTGATGAATTTCTGCACCGTTATTGCGGGCACCTTTTGCAAGCGCTTGAGTTAGTTCAGCAGGCTGTACATAGCCGTCTTCTACGTGCTGGATAGCACCGAGAACACCGTCAGTATTACAAAGGGGCCAAATTTCCTTGAGCTCTTCAATGGAAAGCCACTTAACATCAATACCAAGTGTTTTCGCAACACCAACATAGTATCTGTATTCGTCCATACGATCTTGTGTACGGGCGAGACGAATGTTTGAAACCTGTTTGAGACCTGAATTCAGGCCGGTTTCTTCTTCCAGACGAGAATAGAGATCGACAGAGTATTGATGGATTTTACCAACAGAGTAACTCATATTGAACAAAGGCAGCAAACCGGCAGCGTGCCAGGTGGAACCAGATGTCAGATCGTGGCGCTCTAGCAGCGCAACATCTGACCAACCTTTTTTTGCCAAGTGGTAAAGTGTACCAACACCAACAGCACCACCACCGATAACGACGGCTTTGTAGTGAGATTTCATCGCCTGACTCCAAATTAATGCGACTAACGTGCTTATGCACAGGGTCATAGTTGTTTGTTATGTCTCGGTATTTTTTGCGATATGGCAAAGTGCTTTTGTTACCTTAATGTAGCGCAAAAGCGACCGATTACATCTGAACATGATGATGGGGAACAGTCTGCTGAACGTCCTATCGGTTTGCGTCACCACACTCGCAGTTTACGACATTAATGATATTTTACGACACTTTTAACTTTAACAGATCTTGACCCTTTTGGGACAAAGAAAGTCGCTTTGTCTCAGGGTCGATAAATCCGACTCGTCTGTTCCGGTATCTCAAATAGAGGCTCTCGGTTTAGTTATTTCTCAAAAGTATGATTTAATTGGGCGAAACCGTCAGTCTGTTCTCAAGGTTTTTACTAGGGAAATAAGCTTGTTACCCCTCCTTGCCGCATTTGGTTTTTTGTCTGTCGCAATCTAGACAGAGCCAGATCAGTCAGAAGGGAATATTCGAGATCTCTATGGGAGGGCAATTAATGAGTGATACAGAAAAAAGATCAGGTCGCGCCGGGCGCGCCGGTCGAGGTCGTAGTGGCGGTGGTGCTACTTCGCGACGTGCCGCCAGATCAGGCGGTTCTTCAGAGCAACTGAAATATATTACACGTAACATTCCTTATTTTGAGACGCTGAATGAAGAAGCGCTTGAAATTATTGAATACAATGCGGAAACAGTCCTGGAAGAAATCGGGATTGAATTCCGTGATGATCCTGAAGCCCTTCAGATTCTGAAAGACAATGGCTGTGATGTTCAGGGCGAACGTGTTCGTTTCCCTCGTGGTCTGGCCCGTCAATGGTGTGCGCATGCACCAAGTGAGTTTACTCAGCACGCCCGTAACACGGAAAGATCGGTGGTTATTGGTGGAAAAAACACTGTTTTTGCGCCGGTATATGGTCCTCCCTTTGTCCGTGATCTTGATGGTGGGCGTCGCTACGCAACGATCGAGGATTTCCGGAATTTTGTGAAGCTGACCTATTCCATGCCTGCACTTCATCATTCTGGCGGTACGGTTTGTGAACCTGTTGATATTCCGGTGAACAAGCGTCATCTGGATATGCTCTATACGCACATGCGTTTCTCTGACAAACCTTACATGGGTTCTGTAACTGCTCCGGAACGCGCGGAAGATTCCATTGCGATGTCGAAATTGGTTTTTGGCGATGATTTTGTTGAAAACAATACGGTCATGATCAGCTTGATCAACGCCAACTCGCCAATGACGTTTGATGATACGATGCTGGGTGCGTTGAAAGTATATGCCCGTCACATGCAGGCTTGTATTATCACGCCGTTCATTCTCGCGGGCGCGATGGCTCCTGTAACCGCTGCTGGTGTGATGGCACAATCTCTTGCCGAAGGTATGGCCGGTATTGCTTTTGCGCAAATGGTTCGCAAAGGTGCGCCAGTTGTTATGGGGTCATTCGCAAGCTCTATTTCAATGCAATCAGGTGCGCCGACTTTCGGAACCCCAGAACCAGCATTGGTTCTTTATGGTATGGCACAGCTTGCTCGTCGTCTTGGTGTTCCTTTCCGTTCAGGTGGGTCGCTTTGCGGTTCAAAGCTTCCAGATGCACAAGCGGCTTACGAATCAGCAAACACAATCCTGCCGACTTCATTGGCTGGGGTGAACTTTACGCTTCACGCCGCTGGATGGCTCGAAGGTGGTTTGATTTCATCCTACGAGAAATTGGTGATGGATGCTGACCAACTGGGCATGATGCAGCGTATGTTGGAAGGTTATGATATGACCGAAAATGGCCAGGCTATGGACGCTCTTCGTGAAGTTGGTCCGGGTAATCACTTCCTTGGTTGTGCTCATACTCAGGCTAATTTTGAAACAGCCTTCTTCCGTTCGAACATTGCAGATAATAATTCTTTTGAGCAGTGGGAATCAGAAGGATCTCTTGATGCTTATCAACGTGCGAATGCTGTTGTGAAAAAGACTTTGGAGCAATATGTAGCCCCGGATCTTGACGCATCAATTGATGAGGCTCTGAATGAGTTTATCATTAAGAAAAAAGACTCTATGCCAGATGCCTTTACATAAAAAATCTGAATAGATCTTATCTGTTATGAAAAGGCGGCTTTTGCTGCCTTTTCTTTTACGTAAAAGGTAAAAGTAATATTCGCTTCTTGTTTACTTGAAAACTTTCTGATAATTGGCATTTTATAGAGTAAAATAAGCTCAAAATGAAATGAGTATACATTTTAAGGTTCGTGCAAGAGAATAATGTTATGAATAATGTTGTTCTGTGTCCTAATGGTACTTAATACGCGCTAACTGATAGATTGTATCTTCACATTGCTAACATGCGTGTCAGGTGAAAGTTTAGAGATGATTAGAAAAGCCCCGCAAGAATTGCCACAGCGCATTGTTTTTTTCCTGGTCCCCAAATTCTCTCTTATTGCTTTTACGTCTGCTGTAGAGCCATTAAGGCTTGCCAATAGAGAAGCTGGAAAAAAGCTTTATAGTTGGAATCTTGTCAGTGTTGATGATCAACCTGTTATATCATCTTGTGGTATTCCAATTTCACCTGATATTAATCTTGATGAACTAGATAGTTTTCACGCTGCAATTATCTGTAGTGGGGAAGATGCGCACAAGATTACTGATCGGCGTATTCACTCATGGTTACGTCGGATAGAACGTAAAGGGGTTGATATCGGTGCGCTTTGTACCGGGGCACATATTCTGGCGAAAGCTGGGTTGCTTGATGATTACAGCTGTACGATACATTGGGAAAATCTGGCTGGGTTTCTAGAGGATTTTCCTGAAATCGAAGTCACACCGGAATTGTTCGAAATTGACCGTAATCGTTTTACCTGTGCCGGTGGGACCGCGTCACTGGATATGATGCTCAATGTTATTTCTGCTCAACACGGACACGAGTTGGCGGGGGTGGTCGCGAACCAGTTTATGCATGATCGTATTCGCGATGAGCATGATCAGCAGCGTATGTCTATGCCAGTTCGATTAGGGGTGCGGCATCCAAAGTTGCTGGCTGTTATCAAACTGATGGAAGAAAATCTGGAAGAGCCTCTGACACGCATTCAGTTGGCTAAAGATGCTGGACTTTCAACACGGCAGCTAGAACGGCTCTTCCGTAAATACCTGAGCCGTTCTCCTGCACGATATTATCTGGAACTCAGATTAAACAAAGCACGCCTTCTTCTATTGCAAACAAACATGTCTGTTATTGATGTAGCTCTTGCTTGTGGTTTTGTATCGGCGTCTCACTTTTCAAAATGTTATCGCGACTTTTTTGGGCGAACACCAAGAAAAGAGCGTGGATTACCAGGACTTCCCGGGGAAGAAGAGGACGCCTAGCTCATTGAAGACCAGGTCTTTAAGCCACAAATTATTTTTAAACAAAAAATCCTGCAATGTAATTTTGTAGGATTTTTTTATGTATTCATTCAGCAAATAGTTGAGAGACTTGAACGTCTAACTTTTATTATCGAAAGGCTCAAAACAGCTTTTTGGTAAAAGGGGTTCAAGGACATTGGCAATGTCGTGAGGGGCGTCGGTGAAGTTAACGCCGACATTTGTACCGTGGTCCCAGGCAACGGAAACGTTGAGTGCTGCGGATTGAGAAAAGCGGAGTGTTTCGATTATTTCACCCGTTATTGGATTATCAAATTCAAGCTTTGCACCTGTTAAAGAGATATCCATCACGGCACAGTCTTTTTTGCGCAGATTACCGTCAACCCGGCCGGCTAGAATAACCTCTGCCCTTGGAAATATCCTGCGATCTTCGACTGATTCACTCATTAGCTGGATCTCCCTTACAGCAAATAATTTTTAATCATGGATAACTGACTGTGATTAAAAAAACTTTAAACCCATTGTGTTGCAAGGACAAAATAATTTCTTCTGCAATTTATGGTTAATTTTTGTCAATGAATATTTAACGTAAATTTTAGATTTAATTTACTAAAATAGTCCTGCTTGTTGGAGGGTATTATGGTTTCTGTTGCACAATTGGGGGAAAGTTTCTCTGAAGTTTTCAGAGAAGAAAGTTTGGTGAAGACCAATGATGGTCTTTTGAGTGTACCGGTTGGTTCGGGGCAAGGAGTTCATGCTTTGCAGGAAATGCTCGCTAATTCAGTTGCTTTTGAAAACACGACACAGTCTGGTTCAGATGATTTAAACCAGTCATTACGGTCTATGGAAACTGCTTCATCAAAAATGTCTGATCTTTTTCTTGATGAAGCTAGTGATAGCCTTGCAGAAATTGATGTGAGACCCGTTGACGGTGATGCCTATCGTCCTACGCCATTTCTTAATCAGGGTATGCTTTCTTTTTATATGCATTCTGATGAAACAGTACAGGATGAGGGAATGATTCCGATGCCTGAATTGGTTGAAGACGAAGAGTTTGATTTAGTTCCGACTGTTGGACTGACGCTTCATTAAACTTCACTTAGCTCGTTCAGAGTAGAATGAAGTTGTTTTAAACCGTTTTCAATAGAAGTGTGTTCAATTGCTGTGTACCCAAGACGAAAAAAGTGTTTGGGGGGAATAGCGTTAAAGTCGTAAATAGTACCCGGTTCCAAAACAACGCCTTTCTTTAACGCCCTTTTTAAAAGCTCTTTACTGTCCAGATTTTTGGCTCCCTCTACCCAAAAACTAGATCCACCGGATGATCTCTGGAAATTTATTCCCATTGTCTCTAACCCGTTTTTCATTTCAAGCCATCTGTTTTTATAAATTCGCCTTAGTTTTTTACGCAAAGCATCGTGATGTCCTAGTGCTAGGAACAACGCCATGGTCCGCTGATTATTGGTTGGCGTATGCCGATGCATAAGGCGTCCAAGGGCTCTTGCTTCTTGGATGATTTCTTTTGAGGCAACAAGATAGCCAAGCCGTAACCCGGGAAAGAAAGATTTGGAGAGACTTCCGACATATACAACACGTCCAGTGCTATCCAAAGATTTCAGGGCAGGGGTTGGGGAGCTTTCGAAATTCAATTCAGGCTCGTAATCATCTTCAATTACTAGCGTATTATTTGTTTCGACCCGTTCGAGTAATTCCTTCCTTCTTTGTAAGGGCATTGTAACGGTTGTGGGAAATTGATGACTTGGGGTAACCGCCAGGACATTGCAGTTATCAATTTGCTGATCTGGAATTAAGCCGTGATGATCAAGATTGAGATACTGAATACGTGACCCAATCAGCTGAATAATATTACGCAAGTCCGGATAACCGGGGTTCTCCATACCAAAAAGAGTATTGTTGTTAAGGAATAGCCGCGAAAGAATATAGAGACTGTTTTGGGCACCCGCTGTAACCAGAATTTCCTCTTCACTTGCATGAATCCCACGGGTGGGCAGTAATCGTGTTCTGATCTGCTCAATCAGAAAAGGATCATCTACTCCGAGGCGATCTTCTGTCCAATCGGCCATCGCGTTCAGGCTTAAGGCTTGCCGGGAGCACTCTCGCCAGGCGGCTATTGGGAAAAGGGATTTATCAACCTGAGCTGTTACAAAGGGGTAAGGGTAATCACGCCAATTTTCTGGTTTTTCAATATTTTGCTGGTGACTTGGGCGATGTTTCATTTGTCGGAAAACGGGATCGGATAGAGGGGGAGCTTTGGAGTGGGATGGCTTGTCCGCTTTCAAAGGAAGGGTCAGGCGATCACTGACGTAGATACCGCTACGTTCTTTGGAAGTCAGATAGCCATCATCGATCAAAGAATTATAAGCTTGTGTAACAGTAATTCTGGAGACGTTTAACTGTTCAGCCAACTTTCGGCTGGAAGGAACAGGGTTTCCGGCAGGCAAGCTTCCTCCTAAAATAGCAGAAACAAATTGCCGTCTGATTTGAAGTTGGAGAGACTCAGTACTTCCTTTGTCCAGAATAAAAAGGCTTTCTGACATTATATGGAGTCCTTTTCTCGTCTTCAAAATTAGGGGTTTACACTTGACATTTTACGAATATGGAATATTTATTCCAAATAATTTTTATATAGAATAAATGCTGTTGATCTGCGGTTGTAACAGAATATCAGAATTGTCCTTTATTTATTTTGCATAATAACGATCATCAGAAAGCATATAACATTTAAGGAATGAAAACATATCTGGATATAGAGAATAGATAAAACTGGATATATGAACAAGAGGACGCAAACTCTTAAATGTTCGCGAAGAATAAAAGTCATTTTTGCTGAAGTCATAAAGCGGAAGTGCTGAACATTCAAAATGACAAATATGAATTTGAAAACCCTGTTACAGCGTAAAAATCGCTACAACTAGCAATGTGGGAGTAGGCTAATGAGCCAACAAATCGGACACTTTATTAACGGGCAAAAAGTTACTGGAAACAGCGGTCGATCTGCAAGGATTCACAATCCTGCTTTGGGGCAGGTTTCTGGTGAAGTGGCCCTGGCGTCTGCTGACGAAGTTCGGGACGCTATTGCCGTGGCAGAAGCTGCATTACCGGGATGGGCTGCAACACCGCCTTTGCGACGTGCGCGGGTTATGTTCAAGTTCAAAGAACTTATAGAACAGAACATGGATGAGTTGGCGGCAATGGTCAGCGCAGAGCATGGTAAAGTGATCAGCGATGCTGTTGGATCTATTACCCGCGGTTTGGAAGTCGTCGAATTTGCTTGTGGTATTCCACATCTACTAAAGGGCGAACACAGCGAAAATGTTGGTACAGGTGTTGATAGTCACTCTGCGCGCCAGCCTGTTGGTGTCTGTGTGGGAATTACACCGTTCAACTTTCCGGCAATGGTTCCTATGTGGATGTTCCCAATCGCAATCGCTTGCGGTAATACCTTTATCCTGAAGCCTTCTGAAAAAGATCCCTCGTGCCCGTTACGTCTTGCTGAGCTTCTAAAAGAGGCTGGTTTACCTGATGGTGTTCTAAACGTTGTGAACGGTGATAAGGAAGCCGTTGATACTTTGTTGGAAGATGAGCGTGTCAAAGCCATCAGTTTTGTTGGATCCACTCCGATCGCCGAATATGTGTATAAAACAGGTACGGCAAACGGGAAGCGTGTTCAGGCCCTGGGCGGTGCAAAGAACCACATGGTTGTGATGCCGGATGCAGACATGGACCAAGCTGTTGATGCACTTATGGGGGCCGCTTATGGCTCTGCCGGTGAACGTTGCATGGCGATTTCTGTTGCCGTTGCGGTTGGTGATGAAGCTGCGGATACCCTGATTGAGAAGTTGGCACCAAAGGTTGAGGCTCTTAAGATTGCGCACTATGAAGTTGCTGATGCTGAAATGGGCGCTTTGATCTCTGCTGAACATCTGGCAAAGGTAACAGGCTTTGTAGATGCTGGTGTCAATGAAGGTGCTAAACTGGTTGTTGATGGACGTGGTAAAAAACCGGAAGGTCTTGAAAACGGTTATTTCATCGGTGGATGTTTGTTCGATAACGTTACTTCCGATATGACGATCTACAAAGAAGAAATCTTTGGTCCAGTATTGGCGGTAGTTCGTGTAAACACCTTTGATGAAGCTGTTAAGTTGATTAACGATCACGAATACGGAAATGGTACTGCGATCTTTACCCGCGACGGAGATTCAGCACGTGAATTTTCGCACAAGATCCAAATTGGTATGGTCGGTGTAAATGTGCCAATTCCGGTGCCGATGGCTTTCCATTCTTTTGGTGGATGGAAAAGATCTCTGTTTGGTGATCATTCCATGCATGGCCCAGAAGGTATTCGTTTCTACACTCGTTTGAAGACAGTAACGACACGTTGGCCAACTGGTATTCGTAGCGGTGCCGAATTTATGATGCCGACGATGAAATAAAAAAATTGATTATTTCCTAGTAAAAAAAGCCTCGGAGTTTTTGCTAACTCTGAGGCTTTTTTTGTTATAGGAAAGGATTAGGTTAGGCAGAACGCACGTCATCTAGGAATTGATCAACATCTTTTTCCAGATTGTCGGCCTTGGATTGCAAAATGCTAGCAAGCTCCAAAACAGTCTCGGCCGCACTTCCGGTTTCTTCGGTGGAATTTTTAACACGCTTGATATTATCACTGACAACCGATGTGCCATCTGCAGCAAGTTGCGCATTTCGTGTGATTTCGGTCGTCGCCGCTGATTGTTGTTCTACTGCCGCTGCAATGGCGGTGGATACTTCGGATATCTGATCTATTTGTTGGGAAACGGATTCATTTGTTTGAACGGCCGTTTCCGTGGTGCTCTGAATTGCGTTAATCTGTGCAGAAATATCTTCCGTTGCTTTTGCTGTTTGATTGGCAAGGTTCTTGACTTCGTTGGCAACAACGGCAAACCCTTTACCTGCTTCTCCGGCTCTCGCGGCCTCAATGGTTGCGTTTAGGGCCAACAGGTTTGTCTGTTCTGCAATCTCCTGAATAAGCTGAATAACTTCTCCAATATTTTGGGCTGAGTCCGATAGCCCCCTTAATGTGTTGGTTGATTTTTCAGCTGCACTAACTGCATCTAATGCAGATTGTTTAGCTTGGGTAACTTGATTCGAAATTTCACTAATAGAACTTACAAGCTCTTGAGCCGCTGATGACATAGTTTCTACATTTGAAGCTGCATTTTCAGTGGATACTTCTGCTGATGTTGATTCATCTCGTGCTGTATTGGCCGTTGAGGACATGGTCTTGGCAGATCCTTCCAACTCGCCTGATAAGCTGGAAAGATCCTTTAGCGTTTCATTGATGGTATTATCAAAAACACTGACCAGGTTTTCAATTTCAGCGGTTCTTTTTTCCCGTTTTTCACGATTCACGCGTTCAGCTTGTTCCAATTCGTCATTTCTGATTGCGTTTTCCTTGAACACCAGCACAGCTCTGGACATATCGGAAATTTCACAACGTTGCTTTTTTAACCCGGGTACTTCAACGCTGTTATCCCCCTTGGCAAGTTTTTGCATAACCTGTGTAAGGCGCGCAACGGGACGAACAATGCTGCGTACGGTTGCTATAACGATAAATGCTGTGAGCGATAAAAGGACAACAAGTAAGATAGATACAATCAGAAAACGTGTTTGTTGATCTGTTTTGATGGAACTTGCCAAATCGATAAGATTTTGTGCAAAATAATTCTCCATTAACTTGAAGAGTTCCAAGCGAGCAGTTGCTTGCTCCATCCATCTGGTTTCGTTGATATCCCCTGTATTCCCTGATGAGAAGCTTTTAAATGCCGCCTGCCGCATTTGATTGACATCTTTAACGACTGGCCCGCTGATTGTCTTATTAAAGTAGGCGAATTCGTCTGGGCTTGCGAATTTTCCAGCATCATTCAAATACGCAGATTGTGATGCAATCATCTGAGAAAAACTTCTGTATAAGCTGGGAGAGAAACTACCGGATTGAAAGCCTTGTGCTCCAATGTGTCGCTCTCTGCTCGCGCGCTCTTTACCTTGTAAAAAAGAGGTGTAAGCGGCAATCACCCGGGTAATATCAGCGTCATCACTGATGACGGCCATAACCTCTATTGTTGATAGCAAGCGGGCAATCGTGCGTTGATAAGAACGTAAGGCATCGCCTCTTTTTAGAGATTGATTTAAAGTAGATTTCCGATTGTTTTTTAGGTCACTCAAAGAGGTTTGAACACTGTCGACTTTTTTCATGAAAGATTCTTCGTAGGCTTTCACGTCGAATACAGCCAAGTCTTTTGTGTAGAGGGATAAAACAGTATCGGTTTTCTTAAATTGAGTTTTGAGTTCAGAACCAAAAGCTTTTCCGTTATTACTTAGAAAGCTGGCCGTCAGGTCACGTTCATTCTGTAACTCGTGGACAAGAGTTCCCAAAATCGGTGCTAGAATAGCAAGATCTTCGAGTTTTTGTGATGTACCCAAAGCCTTTTGTTCTTTGACCAGATTATAACCAGAAAGAGAGAGTAGGGCTAAAATAGGAAGGAGGAGACAATAAAGTATCCGGGTTCTGATTTTTTGATCACTTATATAACGTATCATACTTCATATCCAAGAAATTTTGGTAGCATTGCACTACCTCTATAGCGAGCTGTCTTGCGACTTTTCTATAAGTTAGGACGAAGTGATTAACGTTGTACCAACAAATCAGTTTTGATGATCAATTTTTTGTCATTATAAGAAAAATAGGATAATATTCTTTGAGTTAATTGCTTAAAGGTTTAGACATTTTGTAGTTTGTTAAACGTTGCCCTCGCAGAGAAACCGTTTGTTTTTGCATAACTTTAAATCCCTTTCTTTCAAAGAAAGGCCGTGCCGTAATGCTAACCTCGGCATAGATCTCATCCAGCTCCAGGCTTTTCGCCTTTTGTTCAAGCTTTGACATCAATTTGTGCCCGATACCAAGTCCCTGTTTTTTATGGTGGACATAAAAACAATCGATATGGCCATTTTGTTCAAGTTCAGCAAAGCCAACAATATCGCTATCGTCCTCTGCTACGAAAATACAATAGTCTTTTGTTCTGTTTTGCCAGCGGTTGATATCAAAATTTTCCGGCGCCCAGGCTTTTACTTGTTCTTGTGTATAATCCTGAATATTTACGTTGTGGACAGTATCAAAGAACAGTTGAAATAGTGTGGTCACGTCTTCGGGTTTATGAGGCCTAATAATCATAACTGAATGCATCTTTTGAGAAAATCTAACTGACGGGTATAAGTTTTCCGGGATTCATAATCCCCTTGGGATCTAATGTTGTTTTTATACTTTTCATTAGCTGTATTTCTATTGGCGATTTGTAATGCTGGTTTTCATCGCGTTTAACACGGCCAATGCCATGTTCGGCTGAAATTGATCCGTTAAAGCTATGGACAATGTCGTGAACAACTCTGTTTACCTCTTCCCAGCGATCCAAATAATCCTGTTTGTTCATATTTATGGGTTGGGATAAATTGTAATGAATGTTGCCATCACCGAGATGCCCAAAGGGATGAGGTCTGATACCCGGGATCAGTTTTTGGACGGCTTCATTGGCCATCTTGATAAAGGCTGGGACAGATGAAACTGGTACCGAAATGTCGTGCTTTATAGAGCCACCTTCTGCTTTTTGGCACAGAGTTATATTTTCCCGAAGCAACCAAAAACAATCTGACTGTGTTTTGTTTTGTGCTAAGACGCCGTCCTTTATCCAGCCCTTTTCAAAAGCGGTTTCCAGATAGTTATCAAAATGATCTTTCAGGTTGGAATGATTGATAGCTACAGACGCTTCCATCAGGATGTACCAGTCGTATTGCCCTTCTATTGGATCAATCACACCTTGTCCGTGTTTTTGAGCAAAATCTATACCGATCCATGGCAGAAGTTCAAATGATGTCAAAGCATCGCCGAGCATTGCTTGAGCAAGATTAAGTAAAGGAAGGGAGGTGTCGAGATCTCTAAGAGCCAAAATAGCAGTTTGCTGTTCTTTAGGTTTCGGGAAAAGTTGTAGAACTGCCGCAGTGATAATCCCCAGTGTTCCTTCTGACCCAATGTAGAGTTGTTTCAGGTCGTAGCCTGTGTTGTCTTTTTGTAAGGCTCTTAGGCCATCCCATATTTCTCCGGTAGGGGTGACAACTTCCAATCCCAATATTAATTGCCGTGTATTTCCATAACGAATGACGTTAATGCCGCCAGCGTTGGTTGCGATATTACCGCCGATCTGGCAGCTACCCTCGGCCCCAAGTGATAGGGGAAATAAGCGATCATGTTTTGCGGCATGTTCTTGGATTGTTTGTAGAATACAGCCAGCTTCGACAATCATGGTGTTATTGGCGGGATCAATAGCCCGTATTTTGTTTAAACGACTTGTGCTAAGGACAATTGCATTATCACCAGGGAAGGGGATACCACCACTTACAAGCCCCGTATGGCCACCTTGAGGAACGATACCGATGTTATATTCCGCGCATAGTTTGACGACATCCGATACTTCTTGTGTTGTTTTCGGGAGCACAACCAAAGATGTTTGCCCGATAAAACGCCCCCTTTGTTCAACCATATAAGGCGCGATGTCATCGTGGGTCGTTATCATCGCCTTGGCGTCGATAGCTGTTTCCATATCAGACAGGAATTTTTGCGGTAGCTTCGGAGAAATATTTTTGTCGGCCATTATTTTGACAGGATTTCTTGCAAGGTTAATTGGTAAAGGGATGGCCTTAGCCTAAATCTCTTTTCTCTGGGGGGCCAGAATTATTCTATTACCCATTTGTTCTAACAGATTTTTCTAGAGAGATTCATGATAAAAAATGTCGTTTTCGATTTTGGTGGCGTACTGATTGATTGGAATTTGCGTTACCTTTACCAATCAGAATTTTCCAGTACAGAGGAAATGGAACGTTTCTTAAGTGATGTTTTTACATTTGAGGCAAATCACAGGCTTGATGCCGGGGAAAGTTTCTCCAGTGTTATCGGTGAGCTCCAGGGCAAGTTTCCAGAATATAAGGATGCACTTGCTCTGTTGTTGACAAGATGGCCAGACACGCTGGGGGATGAAATTACAGGGACAGTAGAAACGCTTGAAAAGCTTCACGCCCAAAAGGCCCCGCTTTATGGTTTGACAAACTGGTCCGAAGAGACTTTTCCTCATGCCGAGGCACGTTTTCCCTTTTTGCAGTATTTCAAGGGCATAACCGTCTCTGGCGCCGTTAAGTTGGCAAAGCCGGATCCAAAAATTTATCACCGCTTGTTATCTGATTTCTCTTTGAAAGCAGAAGAGTGTGTTTTCATCGATGATCGTGAAGATAATATTATGGTGGCCAAGGATCTGGGGTTCAAAGCAATTCACTTTACGGAACCCGGCTTAATGAACAAAGCGTTACAAGAGCTTGGGGTACTAAAAGGTTAGATTAAAAGGCCACTTTTATTTAGGGGCAGCAGCACGTTTTAGCCGATCGTTTATCGCAAGACCCAAACCAGTATTCGGGATTGGCATTGCGGCGATGCCTTGCACATCTTCTTTTTGATCCAGTTCATGAAGAGCGGAAAAAAGATTTGCTGCTGCCTCTAATAGATCGCCTTTTTCGCTAAGGTTGAGGCAGTATGCAGCCCCCAAAAGTGGCTTTTTACCGAAAGCGAGCAGAGCTTCATTTGCGGCAACTTCTGTGGCGTTTAATCGCAGTGGAAGTGTCGGGGCATAATGACTCTTCAAAAGACCGGGAGACTTGAGCGCATTCTGGCTTTGGAAGGTGTTTTCAGTGGTTGGGTCATCAGGTGAAGCCTCTGCCTTGCTTTCCATCAAAGATTTACCCATTTGGATGGAACCAATAACGGCTTCTATCTCTTCCCTGGTGATGTTCCCCGGACGAAGAAGCACGGGAATCTCCCCAGTCAAATCTATGACAGTTGATTCAAGGCCAACTGCACAAGCCGTGTCTTTCCCATCGAGGATACAGGACACTTTTTCACCCAGTGAGTAGGCAACATGCTCTGATCTGGTCGGGCTTATCTTTCCAGATGCATTGGCGCTGGGTGCTGCAAGTGGAAGGCTCGATTGTTGAAGTAAGGCATGGGCAATTGGGTGACCGGGAACACGTACTGCGAGGCTTGGAAGACCTGCAGAGCACAGTTCGGCAATATCGCAGCTTTCTGCACGGGGCAGAACCAATGTTAAAGGGCCGGGCCAGAAGATTTGAGCAAGTTTTTGCGCCTTTTCGTTGAAGGTCACCCGCTTTTCAGCTTCTGCCAGATCCGGGAAATGCACGATTAAGGGGTTGAAACTTGGTCTTCCCTTGGCTTCGTAGATTGATGCACAGGCTGTTGCATCTGTTGCATTGGCGCCGAGCCCGTAAACAGTCTCTGTGGGAAATGCGACCAGCCCACCCGCACGCAGTAAGTTACAAGCATGATCCAATCCTGCCTGATCTGCGTTAAAGATATTCTGATATCTGTTTTGAGACACGGATGCCATCGGGTAATTCCGGTTTATTTCTCTTCTGTGGGAAGGTCTTCATCTGACAAATCAAAACCGGCATCCAAATGTTCGCCTTCGGCAACAAAATATGGATTTCGGAAGTTGAACTTCCCGTAGGTTAGAGGGTCTCCGTCCGCATCGCTGAGGTGTCCCCCGGCAGCGAGAAGAACCGCGTGGGCTGCTGCTGTGTCCCATTCCATTGTGGGGCCAAAACGCGGGTAAAGGTCTGCCCTACCTGCTGCGATCAGGCAGATTTTAAGCGATGAACCTGCCCCGATCTGCTCGTGAACTTTACGTGTTTTCAAGAAGTTATTTAAATCGTCATTATCACCGTGGCGTCGGCTTGCCACAACTGTGGCGCCCTCTGTGGGAATAGAACGGACCTGAGCAACAACCGGCTCGTAACCTTCTTCGAAGAAAATGCAGATATCTGCAGAGACCCAGGTTAATCCCTTTGCCGGGGCATGGACGACACCAGCAACAGGAATACCGTTCTCAATTAAGCCGATGTTAACCGTGAATTCACCGTTTTTGTTGATAAATTCTTTTGTGCCGTCAACAGGGTCAACCAGCCAAAACAAGCCGTTATCTACCTCGGGAATTTCTCCTGCCGAAGCGGCTTCTTCTGATACAACAGGGATATCAGGTGTAACAGTATTCAATGCGCCGAGTATAAATGCTTCTGCGGCTTTATCAGCTTCTGTTACAGGGGAGGCGTCATCCTTTTTCTCTACCTCAATTCCCGATGGTCTGTTGTAGATCTCCATGATGATGTCGCCTGCCCGTTGGGCAATCATGAGCAGCGCATTCATCAAATCACGGTTGTCATCGTGAACAGGGATTTCTGTTGGAATTTGCAGCTGGCTCATTGGTATCTCCTTGGGTGAGCTGTCTGTGATAGCTCTCATATGCTTTAATCGGTATTTTCAAGATGAAGCTGGTAGCTTATCTGTCTTGTACTGTCTAGAATTTTACGTGCATAACTGTTCTTCTTTGGCATAACTGGTCTTCTTAGGTCGTATATACACAAAGATTTTATCTCGTGCAGTATTTTCGGCACGATATCTTATTGCAATAGATGTTTTCTGGTGGCATTTGTGCTGCTGTTATTTTCTACTGGGGTGGAGTTCACTGTGTCCAAAAGCTTATTGATTTCTGGCGTGGTCTTGTTGCTGGCCGTTTCTGGTTGCAAAGTTACCAAGCCATCAGAGAAAGCTTTGTCTCACCTCTCAACATCTTATGCTGTTGATGATATCGGCTATTGCTATGGTCATGGCTGTCAGCATAAAGGTCAGGTTTCCTTGAGTGAGGGGCAGTGGCTGGAGATACAGAAATTATTTAAAGCCAGAAAACTTTCTCCTGCAGAAGAGCGTCAGGCAATAACAGTTGCTATCGGACGCATAGAGCATATCGCTGGTCAGCAGAATGGAACTGATAAAGACAAGGCTGGTACTTTTCTGGGTGATGTCGGTGATCGGCAACTGGATTGTATTGACGAAGCTGTGAACGCCTCTAACTTTATCTCGCTCATAGAACGAGATGGCTTGCTGAAATACCACGAGCTAAGAGAACCGCAGTTGAGAAGTTGGGTGAGTGGCAATATTTTGCATGCAACCGCCGTTTTGGAACAGGTTGTAGGCAAAGAGAATAACGCAGTGACGATGTGGTCTGTTGATAGTTCTTTTTTCAAGAATGGTGAGAGTGCAACGGTGTCTCCTCTTGATCAGTGGCAAACAGGCTGGGTTCCTGAAGGTGGCGTGAATTAGGGTGTGTTGACTTATCAAGTTGAAGCGGTGTTTTTAGGACATGCTTCTAACGATGTAGCCAAAAATTAACGATACAGCCAAAAATTAACGGTACAGAAAGAGTTTGTCGGTAAACAGGTAACAGGCATAAGTGCTAATGCCAAAGATTACCGTGTGTTGAATTCTGTATTGGAGATGCTTCATGTTGAAGCCAGCCGTGATACTTCTGGCCGTTGCCAGTTTTACTCTATCTGCTTGTGGAAAGCCTTGGGTAAAACGGGATCAACAACCTCAAACCACTCATAGCCAATATAAAGTTCTCACCTGGAATGACTGGAATCTTCTCGGACAACGATCTTCTGCCCGAATTGTGAACGATTTGTCGGCAATGCCGGATTTTGGAATTTCGCCAGTTGTAGATGCTTCTGCCTCTGATAAGAGAAAAAATGAAGTTGTTAGTTATTCGTCACCCAAGCCTTTCTATGTACAGCCTGGTCCTTTTGATATGCCCTTTAGCAGGGCCTTTAAACGTATTTTAGAAAACGAACTTCTGGCAAATGGCGTGCCGGTTGTATCTTCGCCCAAAGGGGCAATTGTCGTGAACTATCAAGTTCAAAGCTTTTTCTATGATGATAAGGGGTATCGCTTACCTGCATCACCGGAATCTGTTTTTGGTTTGGCAACTGCTATTGGTATTAAAGAATACGGGAATTGGGGAACGTTAAGCACAATTGGTGCTGGGCTTGTTGCAACTGAGCTTGTCCGGGGATTAATTGATTTTGGGGCTGTTACCGATGCTGAAATGGTTTTGACGACGTCAATTGCCCATGGTGCTGAACTCGTCCACCAAAAGTCAGAGGTGCTATACGTACGCCCTGAAGAGCTTTCTCTATATATGACCAGTTTACCTGCGGATCGTCCGATACGTGCGACAGCGACGGGGGCTGAAGAAAAATTACCCGTTCAAACCATCGCAATTGTGACGCAGTAGGGAGTAACGATAATGAAACATCTTTTTCTTTCAACTGCGCTTTTAGTCTCATTAGCAGGTTGTTCACCTGAATCTCTAAACATATACAGTGAACCCGTTGAGCAATCAGAAGTAACTGTAGAGCTGTTACCAGAAGTTTATCGTGCGGCAGATACCCTTGTGATGACGTCTAATCAAGCATTGGACCAGAATGCATCCGTTCTTGTTGCCTCGATTGTTGATATTGATGCGTTGGAGACGAGTTCGACATTTGGCCGTACGGTGAGTGAACAGCTTTCCGGACGTATTGCTCAGCTCGGATATAGTGTTTTAGAAATCAAAATGCGTGATTCAATTGCTGTTCGCCCAAGACAAGGTGAGTTGATGCTGTCCAGAGATCTTGCCTTTTTGGCCGGACGTCAAAATGCTCAGGCAGTTTTAACAGGAACCTATTCGATTAGTGAACATAGTGTTTTTGTTAATCTGCGCTTACTTCGTGCCGGGGATGGTCTTATATTATCTGCGACAGATTTTCGAATTGAAAAAGATGCTGATATCGCATCTATGCTACCCAAGAAAACCAACGGTGGGTGGGTCCTCGTTCAGTAAACAGAAGATTTTCGAACAAGTATGAAAAGTCCTGTTTTTACACAGGGCTTTTTTTGTATTCTGCGATTATTGATCTGGTCCAGGAAAATTATGCACGTTCAATACGGCAGGTAAAACAGTTATTTGCCGCAGATCTTGCATGTATATAGGCAATGTTATCTGCCTCGAACATCTTTACAGATTCTGCTTCAATATCAGATGATTTGATTGCTTTTCCTGTGCCGTAAACGATCCTGTTTTCACTGTTATAGCCACGAATTAGCGTTATTCCCTGAGATTTTATATTATCTGGAATTTTCCCGTTATTATTATGGGAAACACACGTTTTGCTGTGAAGAAAAATTGGGCCAGATTCAGCATAAGGCTGTTTTTCAGGAAAAGGGCGGTATGAAATGACCAGCACTTCTTCTCCCTTTTCAATTCCTTTTAAACAATGTCGACAGGGAAAACCATCTCCATCAGAGATCATTTTCTCAGGGATCAAACCGTTCTCATCACAACCACCTGATTGGAGATGGCGTGCATGTTCTGTTGGAATTGCAATAAACTTAACGATGAGATTTTGTGCTGACATTGTTACCTCCATGTTTAATGTTGATAAGAGATAATCAAATAATGGCTTTTAAAAACATCTGATTCTTGCCCAGTAATTCAGAAAAAGGGTAATTCAGAAAAAACGTGTTCAAAAGGTGAACTTAAAGAAGAAGAGGCCCCTTAAGTGTAAGGGGCCTCTTCTGGGGTATGGGATAGAATTTTCTGGTTTGCTATACGGCGATTGCAGCAGTCTCTGTTTTCTTGCGATACAAGATAATATCATCAATGCATACGACAGGCAGGTTGTGTTTTTGTCCGAATTCGATGATTTCGGGCAACCGCGCCATTGTACCATCCGGGTTGGTCACTTCACATAGAACGCCTGCAGGTTTCCATCCGGCCATTGCGGACAGATCACAGGTTGCTTCTGTATGTCCCTGGCGTGTTAGAACACCACCAGCCATGGCCCGTAAAGGGAATACATGGCCAGGACGGGCTAAATCATCAGGCTTACAGTCATCAGCAATTGCTGTCTTAACCGTTGTTACGCGGTCGGCGGCGGATACTCCTGTGGTGACACCAACCTTTGCTTCAATGGTAACGGTAAAGCCGGTTCCCATAGATGAGTTGTTGTCCTGTACCATCTGAGGCAGATCGAGATTACGAAGCTTTTCATCTGTCATACAGAGGCAAACAATGCCACTACATTCGCGGATAAGCATTGCCATCTGTTCGTTGGTCAGAGTCTCGGCAGCGAAAATGAGATCGCCTTCATTTTCTCTGTCTTCGTCATCAACGACGAGAATCCCCTTGCCAGCACGCATGGAAGAAAGAGCCTTTTCCACTCTTTCATAGGGCGTGCCGAACTGCGCCAGTAGAGACTGGTGCGTATTGTTGTGATCGTTTGCGATCTGATTCATGGTTGTCACTCCTAATAAGCGGCGTAACCAGAATCAGGGCGTGTTCAGAAAGGGCGAATGATTATATCTGTCAAAGACACAGATCATCCGCACACGCAGAATAAACAGGCTTATTGCCATGCTCATTCCTGCCTATCCTCTCCCATCCGGACTGTTACCGTCGGCTCTGGAATCTCACCAAATCTGCTGACCCCTTGATTTCTGGACCCGAAAAGATCCTGAAGCCAAGGGCGCTCGCGGGCTTCTTTTTTCTACATATCGTATCTAAAAGTTACCGCCGGTCGGGAATTTCACCCTGCCCTGAGAACAAGCGCCTAATTGCACATACTTAAAAGAATCTTCTTTCAAGTCGGCTAACCCTAGACCAATATCTTTGCCCTAGGCAAGTCGGAAACCGCCAATTTTGACAAAATATGCGACCTGTTAAGGAAAGCGTTAGCAGGTGTTATTAGTAAAGAGGGAACTATGGATATCAGGTCTTATCGTTCGGAAGACAGGGCAGGGCTACTCCGTTTATGGGAAGAGGATGATCCCAATCCGTCGCCCTGGAATAAGGCGGCTGATATTTTGGATAACAAACAACGTTATCAGCCCGGGTTACTTTTTGTCGCCGAAGACGACGGCACAATCGTCGGAACAACGATGGCTGGTTATGATGGCCGTCGTGGTTGGATATACAGTGTCGTCGTCGCGCCGACCCATCGACGGCAAGGCATTGCGAGCAAGTTACTTACGCTTGCAGAGCAGGAACTGGTGTCACTCGGTTGCACAAAGTTGAATTTACAGGTGCGTGATGGCAATGAAGGTGCTGTTAAGCTTTACAAAAGTCTTGGGTATGGTGTCGAGCCTCGTGTCAGTATGGGGAAGAGGCTGGAGGGATAAATCGTCACTTACGGCGGAGTTAATATTTAAGACGCGATCCTGAGTATGAACTCTTTTTCTTCATCACGATAGGTCAAGATCTCATAGCCTGTAGCGGTGACCAGTATTGTATGTTCGCATTGGGCGGATAACCGTCTGTCTTTTGTTGATACGGTCCAGCCATCAGGGTGCTGTCTTATCGTTGCCTTTCCCTGATTGATCATTGGCTCAATTGTAAAGGTCATACCTTCTTTTAGAACGATGCCCTCACCAGATTTTCCGTAATGCCTGACCTCTGGTGGCTCATGCATTTTTGAGCCAATACCATGACCACAAAACTCCCGAACAACTGAGTAACCGTTTTTTTCTGCGAGAGACTGGATGGTAAAGCCAATATCCCCAAAGGTATTGCCGGGTTTTACGATTTTTATAGCCTGATACAGACATTCCCGTGTGATCTCGATTAGCTTTAGTGCGTGCGGTTGGATTTTGCCAACAGCAAACATTTTGCTGCTATCGCCGTAATAGCCATCTTTGAAAACAGTTAAATCGACATTGATGATATCACCTTTTTTCAGCCGTGCAGATTTTGATGGTATGCCGTGACATATAACATGATTAACCGATGTATTGATGGCATAGGGATAGTCGTATTGTCCTTTGCTTCCCGGCACAGCATTCAAATGATGTTGGATAAAATCGTCACAAAAATCATTGATCTCCATTGTTGAGATCCCGGGCGTAATAATACCTTTGACCTGATCAAGAACTTGGGCGGTAAGTGCGCCAGCAACACGCATCTTGTTAATCTCTGTTGCTGTCTTAATGACGGGCTGCTGCATTAGTTACCTGTGCCTGTATTGGCTTGGCTCTTGGGGGGGTATTTGCAGGTGTGTTCTGATTTTCCGGTTGGCTGGATTGTTCCGCTTCTCTAAGAAGTAGAGAGAGAATCTCTCCGTAGTTAAGCCCCGGGTTTCTTTCCGCAAGCATGCCAATCTTCATCCAATGTTCTGCCTGAGCATTGATTGATCTGGTCATGGCTTTGCTTGCGACACGAATGTTTTCGTGTATTTCGCTGGAGATTTTTACAATTCCCATATTAACGAATCCATATATGTTTTGTATATGAATCGTATATATTGTTGATGGCGAAACTTCAAGCGATATGCAAGCTAACCTAAGGAATTATATTTCCTTAAGTTAGCTTGTCTTTTACAACAATCTTGTTTTCCAATGTCTTGTGAACAGGGCATTTACCGGCAATTTGCAACAGGCGTTGACGTTGTTCTTCGGTAAGTTTTTCGCCTACAAGGCTGATATTACGGGTAATGATGTCAATCTGGTGCCCTGATTGTTCGCAATCTGCACTGTCCTGGCAATGTTCTCTTGTATGCGATAACTCAACATCCAGATCTTCAAGCGGCCATTGTTTATGATTGGCGTACATACGGATTGTCATTGATGTACAAGCACCCAGTGCTGCCAGTAACATTTCGTAAGGATCTGGTCCCTGATTGCCGCCACCCATAGTCAAGGGTTCATCCGCAAGCCAGTTGTGATGATCTGTTTTTATATGTCTTAAGAAGGCTTTGTTCTCTTCCTTGACAATGACATGCCCTTTTTCTGGTGCGGGCGTAATGTCTTGAGGAGAAGATGAGGACGATACATAGCGTTCTACCCAGGCTGCAATTGTATGGCCAACATAGGCTGCATCTGCTGCATTGGTTAATAGGTGGTCGGCTTGATCCAGAGAGATAAAACTCCTGGGGTGTTTGGCAGCTGTAAAAATCTTGCTTGCTTCATCAATACTTACTGTAGTGTCTCGTGGGGAATGAAAAACGAGGAGTGCTTTTCCCAGATTACCGATGTGTTCTTTCATATTGTGGTTCGATATGTCCGTCAGGAACTGCTTGGTTATATTAAAAGTTCTGCTGCCCAGCTGGACAGGGGCGACGCCATCTTTCTCAATTGTTTCTACCTGATCAGAAAAAAGATGGCTTACATGTTCGGGATCACTTGGGGCGCCAATCGTGATGACGGCTTCGGCTTCGGGAATATCTCTTGCTGCAGCAAGGACTGCTGCGCCGCCAAGGCTATGACCAATTAACAGGCTGGGTGCCTCGTACTGTTCTTTAAGTAATCTTGATGCTGCAACTAAATCGGCAACATTGGAGGAGAAATTCGTGTTGCCAAAATCACCGTTACTTCCACCAAGTCCTGTAAAGTCAAAGCGCAATACTGCAAATCCCTTTTCAACCAGGCTACGGCTGATCCGTGTTGCGGCGGGGATATCTTTTCCGCAGGAAAAACAGTGGGCAAAAAGGGCGTATCCCAAAGGTTTCTGGTAGGGCAGCTCTAGGGCCCCTGAGAGTTCATTTCCTTGAGAGTTTTCGAATGTAAGCTTGATGCGCTGCATGGATGTATCCGCTGGATTGTTTGGGAATAGGGCCGAGAAGGTGAATACTAGCACGAGTAAAGAAATTTGGAGTGTAAGGTTTTAGTGAACACCTGTGATTGATGGTGTGATTGATGTCATAACTGAAAAAAACATCTGGTAAGCTATTATGGTTCTTGTTTGATGAGGCTTTAGTTCTTACCTTATGGAGGAAATAAAAATTCTTTAAATCCAAATTCTGAGGTCCTTATGTTAGCTGTTGTTTCTCCTGCAAAAAAACTAGATGAGAGTGCTGCTAAAATTGATTTTATGACATCTCAACCTGTGTTTGAGGATCAGATAAAGGACCTTCTTTCGGTGACGAAAGATTTAACCCGTGCAGATCTTCGGAACTTGATGAGCATAAGTGAAAATCTGGCGGATTTAAATTATCAGCGCTATCGTAATTTTTCTTTCCCCTTCACTCAGGATAATGCCAAAGTTGCTGTTGATACATTCAAGGGTGATACTTATGTCGGCCTTGATGCGGAAAACCTGGATGAGGATGAGCTTAGATATGCACAGGACCATCTTCGCATCCTCTCTGGGCTTTATGGATTACTGCGTCCCCTTGATTTAATGCAGCCCTATCGTCTGGAGATGGGAACAAAGCTGCGTAATCCTCATGGCGAAGACTTATATGATTTTTGGGGGGATCAAATCACCAAAGAGCTTAGCGCCCAACTCGCTGAACACAGCGATAGAATATTGGTAAATGTTGCTTCTAATGAATACTTTAAGGCTGTGCAGACATCAAAATTAGAAGGTACGGTCATCACGCCTGTCTTTAAAGAAATTAAGGACGGAGTTGCAAAAATTATCAGTTTTCCTGCAAAGCGTGCGCGCGGAATGATGGCGCGATTTATTATTCAAGAGCGAATTGATAAAGCTGAGGGGCTAAAGGATTTTACTGCTGGTGGCTATGCTTATCGCTCTGATCTTTCAAGTGCATCAGATTTTGTATTCACCCGTGAGCACGGCAAAGCGTAAAAAGCTGCTATTTGAAGAGAATTTTTAGTATAAACCTTCTTATAGAAGAGTGATTAGTGTGTTGTTTCTAAGGCTTGAACTTGCTGTTTGATTACCTTTAGAGCACCGTTGAAACCATGTTTCTCTAACTGGTAGGCAATAACACCACCATAGGCTCTTTTGCTAATGCCAAAAGTTTGGTGCGTGATGTTATCCGCAGCAAGACGGCTTTCCAGTTGTTCTGTTGTCGGCATTTCCTTTTGCCTCCTTCACTTCGCTTCGAACAAATATAATTCGAAACGTAAGTATTGATGTCTTGCCTGTGACATTTTTCTGTTCATATGACGATTATACAGTACAAAATAGTTAATGAAAAGTTAATTTGTTAACTATTATTAATGTTTATGTTTGAAATGTGTCTTAAATATCAATTTGAAGAAATTATTTTAAAGTTAGATTGGTTTTCGGTGATGTTTCTTGAGGCATGTGGACATGAATAAACAAAGGGGCGAATTAAGTCCGCCCCTTTGTTTATTGGTTTCATCTTTTTAATTTAACGCCTGCGTCTTCTTCTGCGACCACCTTCGCCAGATCCTTCTGCCGCAGGGGCGCCGACTTTTCGTTCTGGTAGCTTGACGACTTTTGCCAAATTAACAAATTCGTCAATTGTATTGGGCATTCCCATGGCGTTGACAAAGTGTTCCTGGAACTTTGGTTCTACTGCCGTTTCAATTTTCTCAACGCGGCGAACGACATCTTCGATCTCTTTACGGGCCGCTTTGTTGAGTAGGGCGATACGTGCTCCTGTGCCTGCGGCATTTCCGGCTGATTTTACACGTTCCAGATCGCAATCAGGTATTAGGCCAATGACCATGGCATACTTGACATCAATATGACTGCCAAAGGCACCTGCAAGCTGAATGCGGTCGATGGTTTCCACGTCCAGTTTTTCCATTAGTAATTTAACCCCGGCATAAAGGGCAGCCTTTGCTAATTGAATGGCTCGGACATCGGTTTGGGTGACAGTGATCAGTGGCTCGTTCTCACTAATCACGTAGTCGTAAGTTTTACCGTTAAACTTTACCCGTGGAGATTTTTCAGACTGTGCTCCATCAATAATGCCATCTGTTTGAATAATTCCTGCCAGGAACATTTCACCAATAGCTTCGATGATACCTGAACCGCAGATACCGGTAACGCCAGTTGATTTCGTTTGCTCGGCAAAACCTTCTTCATCGGACCAAAGATCACATCCGATTACCCTATATCTTGGTTCTAACGTTTCTGGATCAATTCGAATTCGCTCGATGGCACCCGGTGCAGCGCGTTGCCCGCTTGTAATCTGTGCACCTTCAAAGGCTGGTCCTGTTGGGGAAGAGCATGCAAGCAATCTGTCTTTGTTTCCAAGAACAATCTCGGCATTGGTACCTACATCACAGATTAGTGTCACTTCGTCCTGGAGATGAGGGCCTTCGGAGAGAATAACACCAGCGGTATCCGCGCCGACATGGCCTGCGATACAGGGAAGAATGTAAACACGACCATCAGGGCTTATGTTTAGTCCAAGTTCACTTGCATAAAGATCAATGGACGAATTCAGTGTAAGGGCAAAAGGTGCGCCACCCAACTCCGTTGGGTCGATGCCGAGCAAGAGATGGTGCATGACGGGGTTACCGACAAAGGTCATGCTGAGAATGTCTGTGCGTTCGATTTTACCTTCTTCTGCTACCACACCAATGATGATATCCAGGGCTTCGCGAACCGCAACAGTCATTTCCTTATCACCGCCGGGATTCATCATGACATACGATACGCGACTCATAAGATCTTCCCCGAAACGAATTTGGGGATTCATGATACCGGATGAAGCTGTGACTTTGCCTGTTTGTAAGTCGCACAGATGTGCGGCAACAGTGGTAGATCCCAAATCGACAGCGATGCCAAAGGCATTTTCTTTATAGCCGGGCCAAACGGCTATGATTGTTTTCTCGTTCTCAACCGCAACTGTTACCTGCCACTTACCTTTTCTCAAAACTGGCTGCAAGGTTTGTAGTGTCCGTAGATCGCAGTGTAAGCTTGTTAGGCCCCATTGTGCTTCAAGGGCGTCTTCCAGGCGTTCCAAATCACCTGATGGATGGTGCATGTCCGGTTCTGCAACTTCGACATAATGCAGGCGAATGGGGGGATCGATTTCGATTTCACGAACATCAGCGCGCTTGCGGACGACCTGTTTATGAACCTGGCTTTCAGCCGGGACATCAATAAGAAGATCACCTTCAATCATGGCTTGACAGGATAAACGACGCCCGTCTTTCATCCCTTTTTTACTTGCATAACGTTCTTCGACGCTGGAAAAATCAGTCATGTTTGCGCACGAACTGACGATCTTGTGTTTCGCGAATTCACCTTCGCCGGCTTCAACCTGACAGCGGCCACAAATGCCGCGACCACCACAAACTGAATCAATATCAACACCCAGGCTACGGGCAGCTGTTAAGACAGGTGTCCCGACCGGAAAATCACCACGTCGACCAGAAGGAGTAAATACGATATGTGCATTTTTAGCCACGGGTCTCTCCTCGTATTTTTGCCCCTTGTTAGCGTTATTATACGTGCGGGGCTGAGCTTTTGTTTTAGGATCTTAGTGTGGAACAGGAAAACCATGTTCGATATCAAAGAAAATTATTTTTTAAGGCAAAAAAGTCCTCTTCGTAAATGATATGAAGAGGACCTTATTATAACTACCAACTATTCGGTGGAGCTACTTAGGCCCGCCTACGTCTGTTGCGACGTTCACCACGTGCACT
>NZ_LAQL01000077.1 GCF_001026905.1 Kiloniella spongiae | reverse complement strand
CGTGGCGTTGGCCGTGAAGATGTTGAGCGTGGTCAGGTTCTTGCGAAGCCGGGTTCTATTACACCTCACACGAACTTCAAAGCTGAAGCTTATATTCTGACGAAAGAAGAGGGCGGTCGTCACACACCATTCTTCTCTAACTATCGTCCACAGTTCTATTTCCGTACAACTGACGTTACGGGTGTTGTTTCTCTGCCAGAAGGTACAGAGATGGTAATGCCTGGTGATAACATTGCTATGGATGTTGAACTTATCGCACCAATCGCGATGACTGATGGTTTGCGTTTTGCGATCCGTGAAGGCGGCCGTACCGTTGGTGC
>NZ_LAQL01000076.1 GCF_001026905.1 Kiloniella spongiae | reverse complement strand
TAGACGAAGGGGTCATCTTTCGGTGAGCAAGTAATTACCGATTTCAGAGACCCTTGGCAAGCACCTTTTTCATATAAAGTTCGTTTTTTTGATTTTTCTTTTAAAAACACCATAAAAAATAGATTCTAGATTTAATTTCAGCAAGATAGATGATTGTTCGTTAAGCGAATCAATTAAAAAAATCACTATTACCCTTTTACGATATGACGAATCGTTTTAGCCAAAATGAATGAAATACTGAAAGGGTGTGGGAATAGAAAATCTTTGATCAAGAATCAAAAAAGCCGCTTAATAGCGGCTTTGAACCGAATGGCGACCCCTA
>NZ_LAQL01000075.1 GCF_001026905.1 Kiloniella spongiae | reverse complement strand
CTGTGATACCGCTGAGATCAACATCACTGTCCTCAACCGGCGCATCAAGCGTAAAGCTGCTGTCCAGACTTGTTACACCAGAGTTCAGCGTGACCGTGATAACAATGTCACCATTACCAGCAACACTCGCTACCGCACTCGCAACAGACGCATCAGATGTCAGAGCACTCAGATCAAGATCACCAACCTCAACACCGCTCGCATCAGGGAAGGTAACAACAACTGTTGTCAACTCATCCGTCGCATCACCAGAGGACGCTTTAATGCTGATCTCGTTATCAACACTGTCCTCTTTGATCGCACTCGCTCCATCAGCAAGCGCAAGAACAACTGTAGGATTAA
>NZ_LAQL01000074.1 GCF_001026905.1 Kiloniella spongiae | reverse complement strand
ATGCCCAATGGTACATCCTATCAAACGGGTGAAGAAATTGCTTTCTTTATCAATGTCCTTGAATCAGGCCAAGATTTTGATTTCGAGTTGGGTATTGAAGTTGGTGTTTATGCCAATGTTCACGGCGATAACTTGCTCTTTGATTCCCGTGTCAAGATGGAGGTCATGGAAGAAGGCCTTGGTATAGACGTCGAAGGTCAGATGAAAGGCACTTGGCACAAACCTTTCGGCATTCAGGGATTTTCTCTTTCTGACGTGACCATAGAAATGGGAACACAGGAAGATGGTGCGGTTAAGTTGGGCTTTGGCGGTGCGACGGTTATTGGCAGCGAGCACTTCAAGATGGCGGCCGATGGCAAGTT
>NZ_LAQL01000073.1 GCF_001026905.1 Kiloniella spongiae | reverse complement strand
CCAGGGCCAGTGAATTCTTTTTTGACCTCACTCCATTTGCCTTCAGGGACGATGCAGTTACCCGTCTTGGTGTCAATAATCTGCACAAACCCGGCATTGGCTGGCACCTTTGGTGCGCCGTCAATCGGTTTGGTCGACCAACGGGTTGATGCATCATCCTTACACCGATCCTGCTTGATACTCCCCCCAACATTATCCAGACAAAGAGCCGTATGGCCAACCTCGATGAAATCGTTTGCAAAAGTCGCACTAACATAAAGGTCAAGTGGATTATGTGCTTCGGCATACTGTTCTTGTGCATGGGCTTTGTCACGAGCTGCGATCACTTTTTGTAGCGCAGCTTCTTCAGCGGCATAAGCTTTGAA
>NZ_LAQL01000072.1 GCF_001026905.1 Kiloniella spongiae | reverse complement strand
TGGCAAGGGATTGCTGAAATCTCTTAAGCCTTTGGCGCTTGCCGGATTATTGGCTTTACCCTTGGTGGCACTTTCTCCTGCATATGGATCATTTAGTGGAGGCGGAGATACAGGAAACGGCGATAATGATGGCAGTTTCGGAGGCTCATCTGGCAGTGGTTCAGGGAACCAGGATGGACCGTTCAATGGGGGAGGATCGTCGTCAGGTAGTGGAACATCACAAAGCGGCGGAACAACTTCAGGCGGCTCTTCATCTGGAAGTGGTACAGGGACAGGAACTACGGGAAGTGGGTCGTCTACTGGTCCGGGCTGGCCCGCGACTACGAAAGATGGAACGCCGTATAAAACGACGACGGTGTCTTATACCTACGATGATT
>NZ_LAQL01000071.1 GCF_001026905.1 Kiloniella spongiae | reverse complement strand
CTTTCACTCAGCATAAGGGCCAGATACGGGAACTTGATTTCATGCAGAGGCGTACTTTTCAGAGGCGGCAAAAGCTCAGTGATCGTGAAATCTTTTTGCGTCAAGGCAACGTTCCAGCCAGAACTGTTACCAGAGCTATTGAAAGCGAATAGATCTGTTGCCTTGCCAGCAAGAACAGTATCCGCCTCAATGCCATGTTCTGAGACAATCAGTTTGGTCAGAGCAAACCTGTCTGCGTGCGGAACGCGGTTCAGTTCAGGAATGTCCGAGAGCTTCAGTGGGCCATCTAGTTCAAAAAAGACATCAGTAAGCTTGTTACCTTCTTCATGCACATCAATCAGAACATCCAGTTTTGAATGGCTACCGATATCTGATTT
>NZ_LAQL01000070.1 GCF_001026905.1 Kiloniella spongiae | reverse complement strand
TTAAGAGAAGCATCCGCCAATAGCGATGTATCCAGAGAAGAGGTCTTTGCACTCGTATAAAAGACCTCCCCGTTCTTGGAGTAAACGATAGAACCACTATCCGTCCGCTCTATACTAAACTGATCGCCGGTAGAGTAAGATCCAAACTTTCCTTTGTTCGTCCCTGATTCAATAACTTCAACAAGGCCATCTGCCGCTTGGTAGATCGCAAAATCAATGTTGGTATAATCAGATGACCCTCCTGAAACCGAAAGTCCCACCATACGAGCTGTATTCGTCTCTGTGGCTTCAAAAGTAAGCGATCCTGAACCTGTAAACCTTTCTACAGAATAAGCTCCCGCATTCCAGGACGTACCACCTGAAAGTTTATACAAATGCGTTGAAG
>NZ_LAQL01000007.1 GCF_001026905.1 Kiloniella spongiae | reverse complement strand
GGTGGATTTAAACCTGAAGTTTGGAAATTAATCAAAAAGACCGGAATGAATGTTGAAAGTGTTAAATCTGCATTCAGGAAGTATGAGAACGGCGAATTCAATATAGTAAACATCTACCGGGAAATCTTCTCTGCAATTTCTGAACAAACATTCCCACCATTACCAAGTCAATCAAAATACTTAAAATGGTCAGCCCCTTGGCAAGCTACAGAGGTTCCCCAGAGCGTGTTAAATTCGGGATGCTAAGTGTTCGAAGTTACAAAGTTCAATAACCGAACAGATTGCCATCATCAGGTTCCTAGATTAAAAATAGGAATAGTTATGACGTTGCGATGCTATTGATTACTAGCGATCAAATCCTTAACCAATGCACTATCTAATACGCCAAACAAACCATCTTTTAAAGCTGGAAAAATCACATCATCGTAGTCATCGTTACCTCTAACCAGTCTTGGCTCACCGAGCTTATCCAGAGAAAAGGATTTGTACTCAATAGGTTTTGCGGATTCCAAGAAAAACACCAAACGCTTTGATGTCAGAACATAAACCAAGCGACGTCCCAGGTAGTAGATCCAACAGAACCTGAGGATAACGCCACCTAAAGCCACGATCAGAAAGATATTTAAAATCGTCGACAGGCTGAAAAAGATAAGAGCAACAATATTTAATAAAATTGTGAGAAGGCCGACGAACAAAAAGAATTTAGTTATCGGAGATGTATATTCCCGTTGCCAAATTCGGGAAAACTGGGGCTGCGCGAACCATAAGGGTTCTTCATCTTCACGAATACCAGCCTGTACAAACTCTCTGAGGTCATCTTCGTGCAAACCTGATTACTCTTATTGCTTTATCAGAAAAGAAGGTATCAAGATAATTCATCCCAACACCAAAGCAATGAAAAACCCGGTTTTGAGCAAGATAAGATCAAAACCGGGTTTTCTATGTTTAAAAGCGTAAAGTCTGAGCCCCAGAAATAGGAACCCCAGAAAAAAGAGCTCCAGAAATAAGAATTCCAGAAATCACAGCGTCATAAGAGATGTATTGCCACCCGCCGCCGTTGTATCAATAGAAATGGAATGTTCTGTCGCGAAACGATGAAGATACCTAGGTCCCCCGGCCTTTGGACCTGTTCCAGACAAGCCCATGCCGCCAAACGGCTGTACACCGACGATAGCACCAATTTGGTTTCGGTTTACATAGGTGTTTCCCACCCGAACACGACGGGCAATATAATCCACAGTTTCGTCAATACGACTGTGAATACCCAACGTCAAGCCAAAGCCAGAGTTGTTAATCTGATCAATAATACTGTCCAGTTCTGATGCTTTATAGCGAATAACGTGAAGCACAGGCCCAAAGACTTCTTGCTTGAGCTGATGAAGTCCCTCTATCTCGAACGTAACAGGCGCGACAAATGCGCCATTTGATGTGCTCGACGGTAAAGACAGTTCCCGTATAACCTTTGCCTGCGACTTCATATGAGAAATATGTGCATTCAGCATTGTTAAAGCATCTTCATCAATCACGGGACCAACGTCGGTAGAAAGGAACGATGAATCCCCCACCGTCAATTCATCCATTGCTCCGGCAAGCATCGTTAGAATTTTATCTGCAACATCTTCTTGCAGGAAAAGAACTCGCAAAGCAGAACAACGTTGCCCCGCCGACTGAAAAGAAGATGCCAGAACATCCCGAACAATCTGTTCGGGCAGCGCAGTTGAATCCACAATCATCGCATTCTGGCCACCAGTTTCAGCAATAAGAGGCACAATTTCCCCTTCTCGCGCAGCAAGTGCTCTTTGGATAAGTTTTGCTGTCTCTGTCGACCCGGTAAAAGCAACACCTTTGATGCGATCATCGGCCAATAATGGCCCCGCAACAGTTGGCCCATCCCCCGGTAAAAGATGAAGAACATCACCAGGAACACCCGCCTGATGAAAGAGTTTAATGGCTCTTACTGCAACCAATCCAGTTTGCTCTGCCGGCTTTGCAATCACGGCATTCCCCGCGGCCAAAGCAGCAGATACCTGGCCTAAGAATATTGCCAACGGAAAGTTCCATGGGCTGATACACAAGAAAACACCTCGCCCGTGCATAGACAGTTCATTGCGCTCACCAGTTGGTCCAGGCATCACAAGTGGATCGCCAAAATCCTGACGGCATTTCACAGCGTAATAACGACAGAAATCAACAGCTTCGCGAATTTCAGCAATCGCATCTGCCGTCGTTTTACCTGCTTCACGCATACACAGTGCGATAAATTCCGCTGTGTTTTCTTCGAGTAGATCCGCCATCCTATCCAAGCAATCCCCCCGCGCTGTTGCAGAGGTCTGATCCCACCCCCACCATGCACGATCTGCCCGGGCCAGTGCGTTCTGGGCCTGTTCTGTAGAGGCCCACGCAATTTCACCGACCTTGTTGCGTCGATCACTTGGTGACATTACTGGATGAGTTGCACCTGTTTGCTCGATCCCGCCAATGATTGGGGCACCGTGCCATCCTTCGTTTGCAAACTTCTGAACATCTTTGCCAATTTCTGACAATTGAACAGCATCAGATAGATCCAACCCTTTTGAATTCAAACGTTCAGTACCAAAAAGATGTAATGGCAGAGGAATTTGTGGATGCGGAATGTTAAATAGATTGCGTGCCTTTAGGATTGGATCAGCAATGATTTCATCAATCGGAAGTTTTTCATCTTGAATTCTGTTTACAAAAGATGAGTTCGCGCCATTTTCCAACAACCGACGGACAAGGTATGCCAGCAGGTCTTCATGACTGCCAACCGGTGCATAAATACGAACCGGGTAGCCTTTGCCAGCTTTGCCAACAACTTGATCGTAAAGAGCTTCGCCCATACCGTGCAAGCGCTGGAATTCAAAATCCTGTTCCGGTCCGGCCATTTCCATAATGGAGGCAACGGTATGCGCATTATGTGATGCGAACTGCGGATAAAAAGCTTCTGGATCAGCAAGCATTTTACGAGCACAGCTCAAGTAGGAAACATCAGTGGATACCTTACGGGTGTATACGGGATACCCTTCCTGCCCTTCTTCCTGAGCCAATTTAATTTCAGTATCCCAATAGGCACCCTTGACCAAACGCACCATCAGTCGTCGTCCATGACGATGAGCCATATCAGCGAGCCAATCGATGACAAAAGGGGCACGCTTTTGATAAGCTTGAACCGCCAGACCAAGACCATTCCAGCCTTTAAGATCAGGGTCACCGGAAACGGCCTCTAGGACATCCAGTGAGATTTCAAGACGATCAGCTTCTTCGGCATCGACCGTCAAGCCAATGTCGTAGCGCTTGGCATCCAAGGCTAATTTTTTCAACCGCGGAACAACTTCGCTCATAACCCGGGAACGGTGAGTAAACTCGTAACGAGGATGGATTGCTGACAGTTTTATAGAAATACCCGGTGAGTTAATGGCACCACGTCCAGCGGCTGCCTTTCCAATTTCAGCAATAGCGGTGCGATACGCCTCAAAATAACGGTCAGCATCCGGCATCGTACGTGCGCCTTCACCCAGCATATCGTAAGAATAGCGATAGCCCTTTTTCTCGTCATCAACAGCCCGATCCAACGCCTCTTTAATACCGCGCCCCATAACAAACTGACGGCCTAATATTTTCATGGCCTGGCGCACAGCCTTTCGAATAACCGGTTCACCACTTTTTTGAACCATCCGCTGGAAAAGACCGGAAAAATCGTTGCTTTCTTCCTTTTTAATATTCACCACGCGGCCTGTCAGCATTAATGCCCAAGTCGATGCATTCACAAACATGGAGTCACTGTGACCAAGATGCGCTTCCCAATCAGCAGAAGACAGCTTGTCACGAATGAGTTTATCGATTGTTTCGCTATCCGGAACCCGAAGCAATGCTTCGGCCAAACACATAAGAACAACACCTTCTTTAGAGGAGAGTTCAAATTCATGCATAAAAGCATCGATACCGCCTTGCCCTACGCGTGACTTGCGAACTTCCTTCACAAGATCACGGGCCCTTGCTGAAATTCTATCCAGCGCATCACTCGACAAATCCAGTGCATTGACCAGATCTGTTACAGCTTGTGTTTCATCCATACGATAAGCAAGGCGTAGGGCCGTCATTAAAGGCGTGGCATTTGCCAGTTCTTTATCGATAATCATTTCATTAATCCCAGATATCGCGTTCAGGCGCGTATTACATATTCATATCTAAGATCAATTTACACTAATTATAGCGATATATGCTGCCATTTTAACAAAATATACAATATTTTCTCTAGAAAATATTGATTTTTCTAGATATATAATCTGGATGAGTGAAAAAAAGCTGGATCGAATAGATAGAAATATCCTCCGCGTACTACAGGAAGACGGACGTGTCTCGAATGTTGAACTTGCCCGGCGTGTTAATTTAAGTCCAACGCCTTGTCTGGAAAGGGTAAAAAGGCTTGAGCAAAGCAATTATATCAAAGGATATATGGCAACCCTCAATCCGGTTAAGATTAACGCAAGCCTTCTGGTCTATGTTCAGATTACCCTTGAGAAAACAACATCTGCGGCATTTGAAGAGTTTAAAAAATCCATGATGGAGATTCCAGAGGTTCTGGAATGCCATATGGTTTCCGGCGGTTTCGATTACCTGATAAAAGTCCGCGCGGCTGACATGGCTGAATATAGAGGAATTCTGGGGGACAAACTGGCAGCAACCCCGTGGGTTTCCCAAACCCACAGCTACGTTGTTATGGAAGAAGTTAAAAATACCAACATCCTTGCGGTAAAAGATAACTTTTAAAAACGCAATCTATTCAGAATCAATTTCATAAAGAGACTGTTATGAGCACATCAGATACACAAGACAGCATTAGCAACTTCGGACAACACATAGGCTATAGCCTTGTCGAGTGGACTGAAAGCTCAGCCAGCATTGCCCTTACGATTGCCGATTATCATCTGAACAGTGCCGGCATCATGCATGGCGGCGTCCTCGCAACACTCATTGATACAGCCTGCGGTTATACGCTTATTCACAATCCAGATCCCGCAAAACGGCGGCGTGCAGTAACACTTTCACTCAACACACAATTTACAGCATCCGCTCAAAGTGGTGACAAATTACTTGCAACAGGCACCCTGAAAGGCGGCGGAAAACATATTAAGTTTTTATCATGTGATGTTAAAAACCAACATGGGCAATTGATTGGCCATGGTGAAGCAGTAATGAAACTATTCTAAAAACATTCCCACCATGGTAACTGACATATAGTCGACATTTCTGTTCAATTACCGGATAATATCTTTTACTGGCGCAACAGTAATCACCAAGCGGCAAACATCGCCCTGATCATCACAAAAGGGGAAACATCCCCGATAAAGGTCAATAAAAGATCTGTCAGATCTGGGGACAGGACTGAGTGTAAAAGATGTGCATCTTTGCTGAGCAACATCTTCCATTTCCCGCCATTTAATTTCAGCCATATCCGGCTCGAAGGCCTCAGCCAACGTTTTTCCCATGGAATTCACGCCAGAAGCTTCAATTATTCTTTCACCTTCAAGCTTAATGAGATGGCCGGACGGACTAGCGCCATCGCGCTGGATCACCATTGTCCAAGGCAATATTTTTCGGACTTCAAGCGGATTAAAATCTGACCATTGAGGCAGAGGGATTTGATCAGTTTTTTTTAGCTGTAATTTAGGCAATCCATCATAGTAGGAAGCCATATAGGATACCGGGGAGCTTTCTGGGATCTCGTCCAGATCCAGAACTTGATACATACAAACCAGCCAATTCAAAACGCAAAAAACCAGAGAAGAAATAATCTCCGACAAGGCAGCTCAAGTATATACACTTTTATTAATATGAAAGATAGAAACTAAAACTTGAACAACTGGCCGATAGTACAATTACCCTCGAACTCCAAATGTAAATCGCCTTTCCCTTCACTTACTTCCCTTTAAAGCAAGGCTTTCGCTTTTCGAGGAAAGCAGCAACACCCTCTTTATAATCCTCTGTGTCACAACAGAGAAACGGCTGTGCCAGTTCTTCTGCAGTTAAGGGTGTTGGGTTTTGTACCCTGGTCGCATGTTTCTTGTGCCACCGCGCAACCAGAGGCGCACCTTCTGCAATCCGCCTTGCTGAATTATATACTTCAGCTTCGGCAATATTATCGTCAACAACACGCCCGACAAGCCCTTTGACATAGGCTTCTTCAGCCGTAAAAATTCGCCCTTCCAGAAGGAGTTCCATCGTTACACTTCGCCCGACCAGATCGACCAAAGCAATCATCGCCGGATACGGCAGTACATTCCCAATTTTGTTGATCGGAATACCAAATCGGGCTGATTGATTGGCTATCCTAAGATCACACTGTGCAGCGATTTCCAATCCACCGCCCATGCAAGCCCCTTCAATAAAGGCCAGGGTCGGATGCGGGCATTGACGAATAGCATCGACCGCACGATCCATTGGCTTGGCATAGCTCACCGCCTGCTGTGATGAAAAGCGGACCTTCTGAAACTCTGCAATATCCGCCCCTGCCGCAAAGGCTCGACCTCCAGCACCGCGAATAACAACACAACGCAGAGTTACATCAGCCGCTAGTTTAAGCATAACAGTCCCGAGATCCTGCCACATTGACAGATTAAAGGCATTAAGTTTCTCAGGGCGGTTCAAAACAACCGTCGCTACATTTCCTTCGCGCCAGGCCAAGACTGTGTCTTGCTTATTTTCTTTGTTATCCTTTTGGGAACCTTCAGACATTATTCCTCGCGAATAGAGCTATATTCCTCGCGAATAGAGCTATTTTGACAAGCACGGCTTCGCAATAAGATAACCAGTCTCATCTTATGGCGCTATAACTTACATGAATGTTTTTTGACCAACCTCTTCCAAACGGGAAAAATATTGCAGCACGGCTAAGCAAGAGGTAAATAGATCCGAATTATTTGAGTAGCGATGAAGCAAAAGCTATTGGCAACTGACCCAAGGACCGGACAAGCGATGAGCAAAATCACCGAAACCGCCAGAACAACAGCCTCAATTCTAATGGAGATCGAAGCTGTCCTCTTCCGCCCGGAAGATCCATTTACCTTTACGTCTGGTCGTATCAGTCCCGTTTATGTTGATTGCCGGAAAATTATTTCCTTTCCCCGTGCCCGTGCCAAGTTAATGGATATGGCTGTAGAACTTATCCAGCGCGATATTGGATATGAATCCATTGATGCCATTGCAGGTGGCGAGACAGCAGGTATTCCCTTTGCCGCAATGATTGCAGAGCGCATGGGCTTGCCCATGCTGTATGTCCGTAAAAAACCAAAAGGCTTTGGACGCGATGCACAGATCGAAGGCTACATGGCAGATGGTAGCCGCGTTCTTCTGGTTGAAGACCTCGCCACAGATGGTGGATCAAAACTTAACTTTGTTGAAGCCATCCGCAATGCGGGCGGTAAATGTGATCATACCTTTGTTTTCTTCCACTATGGCATCTATCCGCAATCTGTCACCGATCTCGCCAAAGAAGGCGTGACACTGCATGCCCTCGCCACATGGTGGGACGCCCTGAAAGTTGCTGAAGAAAAAGGTTATCTGGAAAACGATAACCTCGTGACGGTAAGATCCTTCCTTAGCAAGCCAAACGAATGGTCAAAAGACCGTGGCGGTAAAGCGGATTAATCTATTAACAAACTTGATCTTGAACAAAGGGCGCTACATAGCGCCCTTTTAATATTACCGGAGCTAAGACTTGATAGAAATGATCTCGGAGAATTTAGAAATCTCAAGCATCTTTTCAACCTGTCCAGTTGGCCTACACAGCTCTAAGCTCTTTCCATTATCCTGAGCAGCGTCATTAATCAGTAAAAGCATACCAAGGCCAGCAGAATCAATTGATTGCAATTCACTCAATTCAATAGAGAAGCCAGAGCACCCACTTTTCTTAAGATCTTCGATGATTTTTTGTGCTTTAGGATTATAGGGAAACCCGAACTCTCCACGAAAAGAAATAGATAGAGTCTCACCATTTTGTGTCGTTGAATAATCCAATATCTAGTATTTATCTCAGGCTTGACACAACCTTTGATGTAAAGGGTTCCCAGAAAAACTTTAAGAAACTCTTTTCAAGAAGCTTTGAATTTCAGTCCGGAAGGTAGTCATTGTTTCATCCAGAGATTTAGCTTCCCATACCATTTGAACCGACTTTCTTGAAGCCCGTGCCGCTGACAAAGCAAGCGTTCCAACACTATCAAGTACAAGATTGGCGTCAGTGCTAACACTACTTGCAGTTCGTGCAATTTCCTGAGTGACTGAATTTTGTTCCTCAATAGCACTGGCAATTACTGTTGTCGTGGAGTTGATATCATTTATGACTGTTCCAATGCGTTCAATCGCTGTAACAGACTTGCCAGTCGCTCCTTGAATGTTACCAATCATTGAAGATATCTGCTCTGTCGCATTAGCAGTCTGAGTAGCCAAATTTTTAACTTCAGATGCGACAACAGCGAACCCTTTCCCCGCATCACCTGCGCGCGCGGCCTCAATTGTTGCATTCAATGCCAAAAGATTTGTTTGTTCTGCAATAGCAGAAATCATCTCGGAAACTTCACTGATCTTCTGGCTTTCCTGCTCTAGCCCACGAACCATATTTGTTGCCTGATCAACTTCTGTAACCGCGCTTTCTACAATAGTTGAAGATTGTGCTATTTGATCTGATATTTGAGAAACAGAAGCTGATAATTCTTCAGCCGCAGCAGCAGTTGAATCAACACTTGATGATGTACGCTCCGCTGCTAACGCGACTTCAAATGATCGATTTCCTGTTGTTGTTGTCTCTGTACCCGATGTCGATGCTGCATTGTCTATACGCAATGCCACTTCCGTAACCAAGTCGATCAATTCTTCCGACTGATTTTGAAAATCTTGAATAAATCCGGATACTTCCTCGGCTCGTCTTAACTTGTCTGCTTCTGCGGCAGATTGCTCTTCCATCAATCGATCTGACTCGATCATGTTATCTTTAAAAACTTGCAGAGCGGCGGCAATATCCCCAATTTCGTCTTTTGAATCGACATTAGAGATCGTAATTGACTTATCTCCCTCCGCAAGCGTTAGCATTTCCGATGTTGATCTTTGCAAAGGCTTTATAATAGAGCGCGCAAAAAACCAACTTATTATGGCAACCACAAAAAGAATACTTAAGGATATAAAAATAATATTATTTCGGGCATTATCAGAAGGTATCAAAACTTCCGATTTATCAATTTCTGCGAGAAGAGCCCAACGTATCCCAAGAAAATCTATCGGCTGATAAGCTGATATAACCTCAATACCTCGGTAATCCGATATAATTTGAACACCTTTATTGCCTTCCAAGGCCTGACTTACAGTATTAGTTTCTATTTTCAATTTTAAAATTGTTGATTCTTCCGAGAACCGAGAATCACTTCTCATAAGATAATCTTTACCAACGAGGTAAGTTTCACCAGATTCACCCATACCAGCTCGTTGCTGTAAAATGGCGTTGAGATTATTTATTGGCATTTGAAAGATTAAAACGCCTTGAACACCATCCTTTGAAATGACAGGTGTTGATATAAAGCTCGCAGGAGCCCCATAACTAGGTGAATAGGGCGCAAAATCAATAAAGCTGAGGCTACCAGACTTTTTACTTTCCATAGCAGCATTGAAAGCTTCAGCTAGACCTGTATCATTATATTTTCCGTTAATTAGATTGGTTGCATAATCCAGCTCTTTATATACCGAATAGACAACATTTCCTTCCACATCGACTAAAAAGATATCGTAATAATCGCGCGTAAGCAGGAGATCGCGAAACCAGGGATGAAATCGTTGATGTTCGATATGATAAACACCTTCAAGTTTTGGCCCGCCATAGAGATGTTTCTCCCCAAGCTTTTCAGGATTTCCTTTTGGGTTTACTGCTTCTGCAGTTTGATCATTAATATAGATTCCATGTAGCGATTTGAGCGGACTTTCATGCAATCTCTTTTCATCCTGAAATCCACGAGAAAAGTTGGACATTGCATTTAGAATATATTCATTCCCCGCCAATAGAACCAAGTCGTCCCCAATAAAACTTAGATAATCATTCAGAGCAGAACTTCGGGACTCACTCAAAGCTTCCAAAGTTTGGGTTGATTGGGTAATAAGGCTGGATGATGTATTTTGAACACTGAATATTCCGACAAAAAATATCGACAGAGTAGAAACAATAACAAATAAAATGGGAAGTTTTGTTGATATTTTCATGCCAAATATTTTGGAAAAATTCACCATCTTATTAATTCCCTATAACATTTTATATATTTTCTAAATATTACGCTGGTTAAGCCCATCGTTTAATTTTCTTAGATAAGGCAACATCAAATACTGATAATGAATATGTAAAAATACCCTTAATAGGCGTATAAAAAAATAGAGATAAAAAACTTAGCATCTACAGTAATATTGAATCATGTATTAAATATCATATTTATTTAACAGATCTCCAATTCGATAATCCGTTTCCCAATAAGGAGGCGAACCGTACTTTCCGCGCAAGAAATCTATAAAGGCCGTAATCTTTGGTGGTGTGAAATTACCCGGAGGATAAACAGCCCAAATTTCTCCACTACGTGCTACTGGATAATCTGTCATCAATTCCACTAGACGCCCGTCGCGTAGATCTTCCCATACATGGGCAACGGATTTCACAGTTAGGCCCATACCATATAGCGCAGCATCATAGGCGTAATCACCAGAATCCCCCATGATGGAAGAGGTCGCATCAAAGCTAATCTCTCCTTTTGGGCCTTCGAAATACCAGTAGGGCATGAAACTCACCCCGACAAAATCATGTTCATTCAAATCACTCGGTGTTTTCGGTTCTCCCTTGCGGGCGATATATTCCGGGGAAGCACAAAGCACCCTTGGATTTCCCGCCAGTTTTCTGGCGCGCAGGCTTGAATCAGGTAGCTTTGCCCCACGAACAGCGAGATCATAACCCTCTGCAATCAGGTCCACCAAGCGGTCAGAAAAACTCATCTCCAAGGTAATTTTCGGGTAAAGATCCCTGAACTCATTGAGGTAAGGCAGGATATGTTTCCGGCCAAAAAACATATTGCAGGATATACGTAGAGAACCACTGGGCTCTTCAGCTTTTTCATCGAGCTGGCAGAGAGCTGAATCAATCTCTTTAAGCGCAGCTAGAGCATGGTCTTTAAAAATCTGCCCTGCTTCAGTAAGAGCGATGGACCGCGTGGTTCGCGACATTAACTGGCTACCAACATTCTTTTCCAGTGTGACCAAGCGGGCACTGGCTGCAGAAGGTGACAGACCGAACTCCCGACCTGCCGCAGAAAGATTAGCCAACGTCGCCACACGAACAAAAAATCTAAGATCATCAAGACGCATTATGCAAAAACTTTGAAAAGTGTTATTTAAATTAGGCTTATTATACAAAAGTATTAATGATGAGATAGTTCTTTTTAAAGAAAAGGAGACACTCATGTTACATACACGCAACTCACACGAACACATTGCCCGCAAAGAACGCAGTGAAACTGCACATAAAATATTACGCCGCTTCATCAAAATGCTAAAAACAATTGCACCCAACAGATCCTCGTCCAAAACTACCACACCCTGTTATTAGGCACGACTTATCTTTGACAAAAGGCAAGCGATATATCTCGCAATCAAAACGTTAAAACACTGACATTCAAAACACCCCAATATTGATCACTGCTTGACAAACCGTCTCTCAGGTATTATTTCGATAAATACAGAAATAATACCTGAGGATGATATGGAACTGGATAAAGCAGCAGTCTGTCTTTCAAAACTGGGTAATCCGGCACGTTTGGCGATGTTCCGTCTGCTGGTTAAAGCTGGGGACGAAGGGCTTGCTGTCGGCGATATACAAAAAGAGTTGGATATGCCACATTCCACACTCTCTCATCATATCTCGCACATGATGACATCAGGTCTTCTAATTCAATCGCGTGAAGGTCGGGTCTTGCGCTGTCGTCTGGATTACCAACTGACAAACAGTCTTTTGGACTATCTGATGGAAGACTGCTGTAAGGGGCTTCAGGAAGCCTAACTGCAAAAAAACTGTAATTTAAAAGAAGAGATCTCTGTTGTTTAAAACTTACGCAAATATTTCGATTATTCCAGAAACAAGGTAATGTTATGTCCTTCCTTGAAATAACAAAATTGAACAGCTTGCGACTGGATAAAGTTATCCTCGCATTTTTACTCACCCTCGTATTGATTGCCATCCTAGATCAAAACCAGCTCTGGCCTTCGATTGTTTTTGCCATAAAAAACATCGTTACTATCCTCCCCTTTATTGTTCTTTCCATTGGTGTCGCCGCCTATACAAAGGCAAGTAATCTCGACAGCAAGATCAACACAACAACATCAGGCAATCCCATCGTCAGTATCGGCATTGCAGCCTTGTTTGGCACGCTGTCTCCCTTCTGTTCATGTGGTGTTATTCCTTTGATTGCCGGCTTACTCCGCGCGGGCGTTCCCCTCGCTCCGGTCATGGCATTCTGGATTTCCTCTCCCTTGATGGATCCCGAAATGTTTATTCTAACCAGCGCCGTTTTTGGTCTGGAGTTCACAACCTTCAAAACGATTGCTGCTTTTCTGATGGGAACAACGGGTGGCATTATTGCCTATCTGATGGTTCGGGCGGGTTATTTTCAGGAAGTCATGCGCCCGCAAACATCAGGGGGCTGCGGATCGTCCTGTGCCACTGATCAGAAACCGGACACAACAATCTATTGGAAGTTCTGGCGCGATCCCAAACGTACAGAGACCTTCAAGAACGAGGCCATGACCAATGGCTGGTTCCTTTTCAAATGGCTAGCACTTGCGTTCCTGTTCGAAAGCCTGATGGTCGCATATCTGCCTGTCGATAAAGTTGCCTTGCTTTTTGGCGACGAGCAATGGTGGTCAATTCCACTTGGGGCTCTCATCGGTATTCCGGCCTATCTGAACGGCTATGCCGCCATTCCAACCATAAACAGCCTGATTGAACTTGGTATGGGCGCGGGTACAGGCATGACCTTTATGCTTGCGGGCTCAGTCTCCTCAATTCCAGCCGCAATGGGAGTATACGCATTGGTCAAAAAGCCCGTGTTCGCTCTCTATCTCCTGCTTGGTCTATTTGGTGCAATTGTATCAGGCTATGCCTTCACAGCCTGGCTGGCACTATAAAAAGCACATAACGTCAGTAAGGGTCTTGGCACCAGCTAAGACCCTTACTTTATTTCCAAATTCAAAATTTCATCAAAGCTCGATTGACCTCTGAAAATAACCGCGTAGAATTATGACATGGGGTTGCGAACACCCCGTGAGGCGACAGCCTAAGTTTCGCATCCTGATTCAACACCTAATGTGTGAGAGGATGCGCTATGCCATCACCAAATGAAATTAAAGTATCCCAACTATCCCGTCTTGTCGGCACGCCGGACGCTCCGGTTATTATCGACCTGCGTATTGATGAAGACTTTGCCGAAGATCCAAAACTTATCCCGCAGTCTTTTCGCTATCCTTTTCAGAACATCACTGCCTTGGCGCCATCTCTGCAGAACCAACATGTGGTCGTCAGTTGTCACAAGGGAAAAAAGATCAGCCAGGGAACGGCGGCCATCTTGCGCGATCATGGTGTGCGAACTGAAAGCCTTGAAGGGGGATTTCTCGGCTGGAAAGAAGCAAACAATCCGCTGGTTCCTGTGGAAAAAATTCCGGATAGAAACATTGACGGGCGAACTGTATGGGTGACCAGGTTGCGTCCCAAGATTGACCGCTTGGCCTGCCCCTGGTTGATCCGCCGCTTTATCGACCGCAACGCCCAAATCCTCTATGTAACAGCATCAGAAGTTCTAGACGTTGCAGAAAAATTCAATGCCACACCTTTTGATGTTGAAGATGTCTATTGGAGCCACCGCGGCGAAAAATGCACATTCGATACGATGATTGAAGAGTTCTGCCTTGAAACGGAACCTCTTAAACGACTGGCCACAATAGTGCGCGGCGCAGATACCAACCGGCATGATTTGGCACCGGAAGCAGCAGGTCTTCTTGCCGCATCTCTCGGATTATCACGCATGTACAAGGATGACCTGCAACAACTGGATGCTGGCATGACACTCTATGACGCCTTTTATCGCTGGGCCCGTGATGCCACGGACGAAAGTCATGATTGGCCAGCTCCCAATTCCCACCGCCCCTCAAAAGGGGAGTAGGTCATGTCTTCTATAGAAAACAATATGTCAAATAATAGTAAATCATCAGAGCTTACATCCCAAGAGGCAGCATCAACTGCCTCTGCTCACCCATCTATGGGAGAGTTGTTTCATGTCTGGCTTAAAATCGGACTGCTGTCATTCGGCGGTCCAACAGCTCAAATTGCGTTAATGCATCGCATGATTGTCGAAGAGCGTACATGGTTAAGCGAACGACAATACCTCAATGCCCTCAGTTTTTGCATGTTGCTGCCTGGTCCCGAAGCTATGCAGTTGGCTACTTATACAGGCTGGCGATTACATGGCTTTCTTGGTGGTCTATTGGCGGGATTGCTTTTTGTTATTCCCGGTGCACTGGTCGTACTGGCCTTCGCTACTATCTATGCCCTCTTTGGGGATGTCCCGCTTGTAAATGCATTGTTCCTTGGTGTGAAAGCCTGTGTCTTGATCATTGTGATCGAGGCACTGCATCGCGTCGCCCAAAAAGTTCTGCATCTGCCAGAGCACTGGATCATTGCGGGATTGGCCTTTATCGGTATTTTCTTTTTGAATCTGCCCTTTCCCATGATCATTGTCGTTGCCGCCTTGTTCGGCTTTCTCCGCAACAATGCTGATACAACTGTCGTTGAAGAAGTCAGGAAACATACCCGTAATCTCAAGCAAACCCTCGGTACCATCATCCTGTGGCTTATGATATGGGCGATCCCACTGGTTTTGTTAAACATCTACGCGCCCCAGTCCATTCTCAATGACATCGGGATCTTCTTTTCCAAGCTTGCTGTGGTTACATTCGGGGGCGCTTATGCTGTTCTTGCCTATATGTCACAGGATGTTGTCATTCATTTTGGTTGGCTAACTGCCGGGGAGATGATGGACGGACTGGGGCTGGCCGAGACCACGCCCGGCCCCTTGATTTTAGTGACAGAGTTTGTCGGCTTTATCGCTGCTTTCCGTGAAGGCGGCCTCACCCTAGGTTTGCTCGGTGCTCTGGTCACACTATGGGTGACTTTTGCCCCTTGCTTTCTGTGGATCTTTGTCGGCGCCCCCTACATCGACTGGATCAGCGCACAGCCAAGATTACGCAGCGCCTTGAGCGGCATTGCCGCCGCCGTCGTGGGTGTGATCCTAAATCTGTCCATCTGGTTTGGCTTACATGTTTTCTTTTCCAAAGTAGAGGCAGAACCCTATGGCCCCCTTACTGTCTGGATCCCTGAGTTAAGCTCACTGGACTGGCGGGTTATTTTACTCTCGTCAATCTGTGGCTTTTTGATCCTGAAGCTTCACTGGAGTCTCACCCGCGTTCTTCTAATTTCGGCTCTCAGCGGAGCAGGATTAGTCTGGATTGGATTATAATTAATACCTCGACAAATATTCGACCGATGCTCTATGACAAAAGAGCATCGGTCTTTAATAAACATCACAAAAAAAACCTGAAATAAATCAGAAATTATGTGATTCTGTCTGATGATGAAAAGCTGGAACGAATGATGAAACGCATCCAGGGTTTCAAATCAATGAAAACAACTTATGACGATATTTCAGTCACGATGTCATCAATAGTAGTACTGCCTTTCCGGCGATCGATTTTAGATTTATCAGAAAAACCAATGTGGCCGGAATTAAGAGCTTGAGTCATTGTAATAAAACCATCTATAGCTGCTGCAGACATTCCTGAACCCAATAGTGCCTTGGCCCAGTCTGCTTCAGCAATAGCTTTTACATTCACAGCTTTCCCCAAACGTTGAGTTAAACTATTTGCTAAATCATTGGGAGAGTATGGCCTCGGACCCTCCAGCTCAATGACACGTGTTTTCTCCCAATGCTCATTTAAGGCTTCGGCAGCAATACGACCTATGTCATCAGTTGCGATCATAGGAATTTTCCGATTAAGAGGGGATAGAAAACTTGAAAAACTCCCCTGCTGTAATGCGGATTGAATCATAGGGCTCCAGTTTTCCATAAAGTAGGCAGCACGCAGGAATGTGACAGGCAATCCCGTCTGCTCCAGACTTTGCTCTAATGTTCTATTCATGCTGATCAAGCCAATGCCTTTCGATTTGTCAGCTCCGATAGAAGATAAGGCAACCAATTTTGGTAACCGTGCTTTTATTGATGCTTCGGCAATCGTCTCTGCCATAACATCAGCCTGTTTAAAAAGCTCATCCTGTGCGTATTGCGGTGGGCTAATGATATAAGCGCCCTCGGTTCCTGAGAGCGCATTACTCAATGCTGTTATATCTGTAAGATTTGCGACAGCAACCTCTGCACCTTGATTGGCCCAAACGGCACCATTGGCCTGGGTACGCACGATCACCCGCACGCCTTTACCTGCTGCGAGTAAAGTTCGGGCAACGGCTGCGCCTGTACGTCCGCTAACACCGGTCACAGCATATAATTCAGTTTTAGTCATGATTTTCTCTCATTATGAAATCGCAGTGGCTTCTGTATCGAAAATCATATAGACAGGACCATCATTACTCGAATGCATAAAAAGAATTCTTAGAATGCGTGAAGTGAATTTTAATAACATTGACCTTAACCTCTTAAAATTATTTGATGCTTTGATAAAAGAGCGCAGTGTCACGCGTGCAGGCCAAAAACTTGGTCTTAGTCAACCAGCTGCAAGTCGTGGTTTAGGGCGTCTTCGTCGAATGCTGGGCGATAAATTGGTTATTCCCACGGCGAGAGGCCTGGAGTTGACACCAAGGGCCGCGTCATTATCCGAGCCTGTGGCCAAGTTACTAGAAGAAGCAAAGCAAATCGTTGCTCCATCAACTTTTTCACCAAATGAGGCTTCTGGCCGCGTGTCCATTGCAACTACTGACCATATGACATTTTTACTAATGCCAAAATTGCTGTCAAAATTGGCAGAGACCGCACCAAATCTTGATCTGGAGATTGCAGCTCCATCGGGCGATAATGTAAAATTGGTCGTGCAAGGAGACGTAGATTTAGCAATCGGTGTTTATGATAAATTACCTGACCGTTTCCATAAACGGGCCCTGTACAATGAAGATTTTGTCTGCCTCGTCCGTCGCGATCATCCCGTACTGACAAAGCATTGGGACCTGGAATGTTTTATCGCTTTATCACATATATCGGTAATAATCACAGGTCATGGGAAAAATGTTGTTGATGAAGCCCTGACACAGCTTAATCTCAGCCGGAGAATAGCTGTACGGCTTCCGCATTTTCTTGCCGCCCCTATGTTAGTTGCCGAGAGCGATATGATTTTATCTCTTCCACGTCGCCTCGCCCATCGCATGGCAATGGCAATGCCCGTAGAAATACTCGAACTACCAATTGAGATAGAGGGTTTTAGTCCATCAATAATTTGGAATGAAAGACGACACGATGATCCGGCCCATATTTGGTTACGAAACTTGATCATTGAAATAAGTTCTGAGGTCAATTCATCATCAAAGGCCCTGAGATAATTCAGGGCCATAATTTGAACGCTATATCACAAGTGAAATCAATAATCGTTATTTATCACAACTCTTGTACTTATCATGTTGTACTTATGAAAATTTTTGCCTCATACTTTCACCAGCATACCCCCTAAGACATCAAAATCAGCATCATAAAAACATACAAAACTGGACGTACCATGGGACACGATCATTCACACGACCATACTGACCCGCCTTCTGATCCGGCACTCAGAGTCAAAGCGCTTGAATCCCTTCTTGTGGAAAAGGGGCTGGTCGATCCTGCTGCCATTGATGAAATTATTGAAACCTATGAGACCAAGGTCGGGCCGAGAAACGGGGCAAAAGTCGTGGCAAGAGCCTGGACAGATCCTGACTTTAAATCTCTGTTACTCTCGGATGCGAACAAGGCAATTCATTCCATGGGGTATACAGGGCGTCAGGGTGAACACATGAAGGTGGTAGAAAACACCGACACCCGGCATAACCTCGTCGTTTGCACCCTTTGTTCCTGTTACCCTTGGACTGTTCTTGGTCTGCCCCCTGTTTGGTATAAATCGGCTCCTTACCGGGCACGGGCTGTATCCGATCCCAAAGGTGTTCTGGCAGAGTTTGGAACGACGCTTCCCGAAGGTGTGAAAATCTCCGTCTGGGATTCAACATCGGAAATGCGTTTTCTTGTCCTTCCCCAGCGTCCGGAAGGCACAGAGGATTGGACAGCTGAAGAGCTTGAAGAACTCGTAACGCGTAATTCCATGATCGGTGTAGAACAAGCGCAAACACTCGAAAAACTGCACGCAATAAAAGCAGACAAAACCCCTTGATCAATAAACTTCGATCAAGAGAAACATTCATGATAGGAAAAGCTTTATGAACGGCGCACATGATCTCGGTGGAATGCACGGATTAGGTCCGATCAATCCGGAGCCTGAACGAGAAGAACCCACCTTTCATGCGGAATGGGAAAAACGCGCTCTTGGTTTAACCTTGACCGCCGGATGGCTTGGACAGTGGAACATCGACATTTCACGTTTTGCCAGGGAACGCCAACATCCCGTGGAATACCTTTCCAACAGTTACTATGAAAACTGGCTAACCGGCCTGGAAACACTTTTGGTCGAACACGGTGTTGTCTCACCAGAAGAGCTGAAACAAGCAAAAGCAATCGACCCAACACCTGAAGAACTCACGGCAAAATGCGCCCCGGCATCAGCCGTTCAAGGTATCCTCTCATCCGGAGGACCATGTGATATGGCAACAGATGATCGTCAAGAATTCCAGATCGGCGATAAAATCAAGGTCCTGCAGCTCAACCCCACAGGACATACGCGCGTACCGAGATATATTCGCGGACATGAAGGCATCATCACTGATTACTACGGCAGCTTTATTTTCCCGGATGAAAACGCACAGGGAAATAAAATTGGCCAACACCTCTACAATGTCTCTTTTGACGGCAACCAACTGTGGGGGGATGGCAACGATACAACGATACACGTTGATCTCTGGCAAAATTACATGGAACTGGCATGAGCAATACTACCCAACATTTTTGTCGTAATCTTCCACAAATCCCGACCGACGCAGACGGCCCCGTGTTTACCGAACCATGGCAGGCACAGGCTTTTGCGCTAGCTGTGCGTCTTTGTGATGAAGGCCATTTCACATGGGCAGAATGGGTTGATATGTTCAGTCAGGAAATCAAGCTTGCTCAAGCCAATGGCGACCCGGATCTCGGGAATACCTATTACAATCACTGGCTCAATGTACTTGAGAAAATCATTACACAAAAACAAGATATCACGTCTGAAGAGATGAATTTGCGTAAAGAAGAGTGGCGCAAAGCCTATTTACGCACCCCCCACGGACAGCCTGTTGAGCTATAATGCATTTTCTTGATCGCTCCACAAAGGAGAATAAGATCCAGGAAAAATATAGGGATATATCATGCTGCCACCGTAACCCGTGCGCCCATAAATTGCCCCAAAGCAAAAACAGCGACAAAGACATTCACACCAATAATAACAGCAACACCTTTACTGGTGAGAAAGTCACTGAATAACAACAAAACAACACCGCTACTTACCACCCACCCCACATCAGCAGCAGAAATAGACACTATTTTTGGTTTGGACAAAAAGCGATCCCGAACCAGAACAACAAGACTAACGGCAAAACCCAATAACAGAACTCCTAACCCAACAAATGCCTCAGAGATCCAGGATATCTCTTTGGTTAACATTATCTCGGCAATGAAATCTGGAAAGAGAATGAGTGCAAATCCGGTTAGAATAGAAAATCCTGCGTTGAATCCCAGAAATACACGGGCACATAAATAGGTTGGGAAACTGTTTGGCATTTGTCTTCTCCTCAATTTATTTCCGCCAACCATCTAGGATGTAAAAACGGAATTCAATTACCTCGGAAGTAATAGACTTTAACTTACGATCCCGAAATAATGTCTTCATGAATTATCAAACCTCCCATACCTCACAAGCTTTCCCCGAGCTATTGAAGAACTGGCGCAAGAAAAGCCGCTTCAGCCAACTAGATCTCGCGTTAGAAGCTGGTTTGTCACAAAGGCATGTCAGTTTTCTGGAAACCGGTAGATCCAAACCAAGCCGCTATTCTATCCAACAGCTTGGTCAGGCAATGAATTTACCTGCGTCTGAAGTTGATATTCTGATGTTAACCGCTGGCTTTGCCGCGCGCACAAGCAACCGAAACTGGTCAGAAGCAACACGCACCGCAGTGAATGCATCGATCAATCATATCCTGGAAAGCCATAATCCATATCCAGCTGTTGCTGTCGATCGAATATGGAACTTACAAAAAGCAAACTCGGCGGCAGGTGTTTTCTTTCAAATGCTGGGCCATGATGGCGACCCCAATATGCTAAGAGCACTTTTAAAACCAGGCAAGGTGCGTAAAAGCCTGAATAACTGGGATGGAAAGGTACAGAGCCTGATGCGGCTGTTTGAATTGGAAGTTGCCCGACGCCCAAATGACCACGAAGCTTTTGAACTTCTTCAGGAACTAAATAATCTGCCCGGTGCCAGTGAAGCCCGAAATCTAACAACCAAAGAAGATTCCCCGCCCCTGCTTACAATGCAATTTAAGCTTGGGCAGGATGACATTACACTCTTTTCAATGATCACGACCGTCGGCCTATCAAACGATGCAACGATAGAAGATATTCGTATGGAAACCTTTTTCCCTGCTGATGAGTCAACGGAACAATGGTTTCAACAAAACATCGCGCTCCATTTATAGAACATTGCAGCCCCTAGATAATTGAAATCCGTAACTTCGAACCTAGATATAGACGGCAATACTTGAATTCAGTATCTGATATTTTGATGACAAATCATTTTCCTCTTTCCAAAAACCCGACCGTACACCTCTTGGCATCACGAGAGAAACTCGATTTTTACGATGCGTAATCTGTCATTTTGTCCGAGGAAATTACGACATCAGAAGCATGGCGGGCGATTATCTCAAATCCTATCCCTGTGATGAAACTCGCTTTTCTAATTCGCGATAGAATATCGTCCTGTTTTGGCATCAAACCCATCAAAGGTTTTTCAGGGCAATGGCCAAGTAATTTACAAACTGGAGACCAACTCGACTTCTTTCTGGTAGAACATATATCACCAAATGTTCTGACACTGACAGCAAGGGACAAACATCTGGACGTGATGACCTGTATAACGACAGATAAAACAGAGCTAACCATTACATCATCAGTTAAAATCCATAACTTGTTTGGGCGTCTCTATATGTTCCCAGTCGCGATAGCTCACAGGCAGATTGTACGATCAGATCTTAAGCGCCTAAAGCATAAAATGATCAAAAATTAAAGTCCGCTGGCATAGGTTTTAGCCAACCATAAAACCAGAGGAATACTGAAAAAAGACACAACGGTCTGTACTGTAGACGTCGCGGCATAGAGGTCAGCATCACCCCCCATTTTTTTGGCCAGCAAATAACCGTTCATAGCTGTTGGTACGGATGCGCAAACCATAAGGACGGAAAGCGACAAACCTGAGATACCAAACCACAAAGCCCAACCAGCCATAACGGCGGGAGTGACAAATAACTTGCCAATCACCCCCACCAATAGCTCTTTCGAGGGCTTGAGAGCAGCCTTGAGGCTTAACCCAGCCCCAAGGGCTAATAACGACATACTCAGCGCAGCCCGTCCCAAAAGATCCGCCATTGTCATGGCAGGTTCCCACACAGTTACATCAAACAGGTTAAGGGCAAGGCCAGTCAAAACACCCCAAAGGATAGGATTAATCACGATGGTCTTGGTAATCTTCGAGAGAGACGGCCCTGATTGGTCATCTGCATCAGAAAATGTAGCCAGAATAAAAATATTTGTTATTTGCAGGAATGGCACCATAATCGCCATTGCCAGTGCGATCAACGCTCCGCCTTCTTGTCCATATAGTTTCAGAACAATCGCGAGTGCAATGAAGCCGTGCCAACGGGTCGCCGTCTGATAAACAGTGGAAAACTGCCCCCGACGCGTTCCCCATAGCTTTTGCAGTACAGGCCATAGAGTGAGAGTGAAAAGACCAAGGCTCACCATCATGGCAAGTGCAGTAAAGACATAAGGTCCCAGTTCAATTGCAGAAAGATCCGCCTTGATCAGCGTCGTAGCCAGAATACAGGGGAAAAATATCCAAAAACAAAGTTCTTCAAGAACCCGCCAGTGTTCCTTGGGGACAAAATTGCTTTTGCGCAGGCCAAACCCAAGCAGAATAATAGCAAAGATCGGAAATATACTCTCAAAAACAATCAGCATGGGAAAAGGCCTGAATAATACAGAAAAGGAAAAGAAACACCCCTCTTCTTAGATCAGTTTTTCACTTCCTCTTCAATCACTTCCAGAAACCTCCTACTTGAATATTTTCCGGTTTAAGAGTTTCCGGTTTAAGAATTTCCGGGCAAATATCCCCTTAGGCGCTCAGCCATAACATCACCTCTGGTATCATAGGGGAAAAGCGTCACGAACTTGCCATGCCGATCCATCAAGTATGTAAGGGTACTATGCGCTGCGTCATAATTCACGTCATCATCCATACCATGTCCTGAACCATGGTTAGAATGGTCTTCTTCAGATAACAGTATCTTGTGACGCTGTACCCGATAGCTTTTTGCAACCTGACTGATCTTTTCTTCGGTACCTGTCAGCCCTACCAAACTGGGGTGAAAAGCAGTGACATAATCGGCTAACACTTCTTGTGTGTCCCGTTCAGGGTCAACGGTAATGAAAATGGGTTGGATATTCTTGGCAGACTCACCGAGTAAATCGAGAGCATCCGTAATATCACTCAGGGTTGTCGGGCAGATCGCAGGGCAGTTCGTATAGCCGAAGAAGATCAACTTAAACTGGCCATCCCAATCACTATCACGCCTCGTTTTTCCCGTGTGATCTTCAAGTTCAAAAGGGCCACCAAACAAAGTGTCCAGTGCTGCAGGCCCTTTTGGAGCTTTCTTGTCATGCGTTGATGACTTTTTATGCGTAGTTGAATGACTTTCGTGCGTGACACTGGTTTCAGCAGCGAAAGTAACGCCTGTAGCCATAACTAATACTGAAAACGCCAATAAAACAGAATACTTAAAACAAGTGTATCCCGATATAGAACCAAGTTTCATCAATCACTCTTCCACATAAACCAAACCGGGAATACCGAGTTTACCGCTTTCATCCACAATCTTTGCGACGATGGGATCTTCACGAAACCAGCGACCAAGCTTTTTACCAGGATTAGCTGCTTTCCAGCTTTTGCCCCATTGGTTGGCTTTAGACCACTCGCCTGTTTCTTTAGATTTGATACGTTGGACAAAGTAAATTGTCATCAAAGGATCTTTGATCAAAAGACCATCCACATGCACTGATTTACCACACTGACCAATCAAATCATCTGTTCCACCGGCAAAGTTTGTTCCCCCTTTGACAACCGGGTATAGCGTTCCATCTTCCAGTAAAAGACCCAGTTGTCTTTTGCCATCGCCACAATTAGCAGGACAGTTCCCGGACAACTCACAAGCCAGATCAACGACTTTACCATCTAATTCTTTGGCTTCTTCGTGCTCTATACCCCATTCATTCGCTGCATGCGCGGTTCCAAGAGCAACAGAAAGAGAGAAAACTGATGTCACCAGTAGTTTAGAAAAAATTCTCATGTCTCTATTCTCCGAAAGGAATGATGCCATAATCTTCGTGGTTCAGGTTAACCACACCTTTGTCATCAGCGACCTGATCAACAAAAAGATACTTCACACCATCACGTTCATAGAGGTCACCATCCACTATCACTTTATGGGTCTGGATCTTTACAATGGTAGGGTTGGCAACATTCGTGTCTTCGTTCTCAACCCGTAAAACCATATATACCTGCCCGTCATCGCCCAGAATACTGACAGGAATGCCGCCAATCGCACACCAAACCGCACAGAGATGATGTGCCGTTCCCTGTGCATCTCCCATGATTTCAGTGACGTAGCACCAGGTGTCAATAATTTCACCTTCGATCTGTACGCGCTGAGGAGATGTAGCAGCGATGGCAGTTGTCCAATAGGAAGAAAAAACACCTGCTACAACGACAAAACCGAATGGTAACAGTTTCAATTTTCCAAGCGATGAGCGGAAAACATCAGGAAAAGTGCTAATCATCAAATCACCTTTTATAAAAAGGAGGCCACACACAAAATTCTAAACTGATACTCTACTACTTAATCTACCAATTTTTTTATCACGTTCCATAAAGTTTCTGTGTTCTTATCTGAACGCTTTATCTCGAATAATAAATCATTCCGTCAAATCTCTAATCATGCGGGTCAGATCATCTGGATCGATAGGTTTCCCAATGCAGTCATTCATTCCAGCTTTTATATAGCTTCGCTGATGTTCTGCAGAATAATCTGCTGTCAAAGCAATAATAGGCATATCTTTTACCCAAGGCTTATTAAGCTTTCGAATAGTTTCTGTTGCCTCAACACCACCCATTTTTGGCATCATCACATCCATTAATACGATATCAAATTTTCTATTTATACAAGCGTCAACGGCGTCAACGCCATTTTCAACCAACGTCACATTAAAGGGATGCTCATCCAAGAACCGCTGAACAAGAATTTGGTTAATCCTATTATCCTCAGCAAAAAGAACTTCAAGCCGTTTCAGAGGTGCTTTAGAGGAACTGAGTTTGATGTTTTTGGGAACAGAAACGCTGGTTTGAGGAGAGAAAACTTCTATAATTCGCTTCACATCCTCAGGGAAACTCTGTCCTGTAGAGATGTATTCGACCGTATCCGGCAAATTTTTAAAATGATTATCTGTTTTAGGGCGGCTCGTTAAGATGGCAAACGGAACATCTTTCAATTTTGACAATGCTTGGAAGACAGTTGCGAGCTCAATGCCGGACATTGATGGCAATTCGCCAGAAACGATCACGCCATTCGGGGGGCTTGCCAATGCATTTTCCAAAAGATTCAGTGTGCTGGTAAAAGAAATCAATCGCCAACCAGGCTTGTTCACAGTGCTTTCCAGTCGATGACGGTGTAACTTGCTCGAAGTCACAGCCATGATTTCAACTTCTTCCAAAATCGCTTCGATTTCAACATCGCTATGATTTGAAAAACCTGATTGAGGAAGGGACCTTAGAAGCTCTGTCGTTTCTGCTTCAGTTGGTAGTTTCTCGCTGTTAATTATTCCACGAATATGATCCAGATAGATATTAACTTCGTTGATATTCGTAATCTCAAGTCCATTTTCTTTTGCGAGATAATCTTCCAAACGATGCGCAATCATGGATATCACCGGATATCCAAAAACACTTCCTTGTCCCTTAAGGTTGTGCATTTCGCGACGAATAAGCTGGATAGCAGTATTAGCATCCTGCTTGCCATCATAGACCTGATTTAACAGACTTTCGAGTTCATCTGTCACAACACGGCATTGATCAGCAAACTCTATTCTTAACCCTTGGAACCCCTCGTCCACATTTTTAAAAGCCATTGATATCTTAAACTTTCAAATTACTAATCACTGCTTAAGTTAATTTTTATTTTCAAGCCTAAACCTAATACAATAAGTATTACCAGAGTTTAAAACTAAGGTATTTTTTTCACATAAAAATTAGTCCACAAAAACGTTTGTAAATAAAAACATAACCTTATTCATTTCTATGCTTGAAGTCTTCTCTTGTCTCGGCTGTAATCAAAAAAAATAATGCAAACATCTTCGAACAGGATTCCCAGATGCGTAATACATCCAGCACCATTGCCCCTAATTCTACTGCAGGTCGCGATATTGCCTATTGCCTTCACCCCTACACCAATGCCCGCGCTCACGAAGAAAAAGGACCGCTGGTCATTACTCATGGAAAAGGTATCAATGTATTCGACGATCAAGGAAACTCTTATATCGAGGCTATGGCTGGGCTTTGGTCAACCTCACTGGGGTTTGGGGAAGAGCGCTTAATTGAAGCTGCAAACAAACAAATGAAGCAACTGCCTTATTACCACAGCTTTACACACAAAACCCCCATCCCGCCGATAGAGTTATCAGAGAAGCTCCTTTCCATGGCACCTGTTCCCATGTCAAAGGTCTTCTTTGCAAATTCCGGATCAGAAGCTAATGATACAGTCGTCAAGCTGGTCTGGTATTACAACAATGCAATCGGACGTCCGGAAAAGAAAAAGATCATCAGCCGTATCAAAGGGTATCACGGTGTAACAGTTGCTAGTGCCAGCATGACAGGCCTGCCCGCAAATCACACTGATTTCGACTTACCAATAGACAATATTCTTCATACTTCCTGTCCCCACTACTGGCGTTTTGGGCAGGGTGGAGAAAGTGAAGACGATTTCTCGACCCGTATGGCGGATGACTTGGAGAAAATGATCCTCGACGAAGGACCAGAAACTATCGCCGCCTTTATCGGGGAACCAGTTATGGGCGCAGGGGGAGTTATCATTCCACCAAAGGACTATTGGGCGAAAATTCAGGCTGTTCTGAAAAAATACGATATTCTCTTGATTGCTGATGAAGTCATTTGCGGCTTTGGCCGCACGGGAAATGCTTTTGGCTGTGAAACCTTTGGAATGAAACCAGACATTATTTCCGTTGCCAAAGCCTTGAGTTCCTCTTACCTGCCGATCTCAGCAGTTATGATTACGGACGAGTTGTATCAAGGTATCGCGGATAACTCTGCCAAAATTGGCGTACTGGGACATGGCTATACCTATTCAGGACATCCGGTGTGTGCTGCCGTTGCGCTGGAAACACTAAAAATATACGAAGAACGCGATCTCTTCGTTGAAGCTGCCAAGGTAGGCGAATATCTACAAGCAAGTCTAGCCCAGTTTAAAGATCACCCATTGGTTGGCGAGGTACGTGGTGTTGGCTTGATTGCCGCTGTTGAACTGGTTCAAAGCAAAGAGACAAAAGCGAGTTTCGATCCTATTGGAAAAGTGGGAACCTATCTAAACGAGCGCGCAATAGAAGAAGGCTTGATTATTAGAAACATGGGTGATTCAATTGCCTTCTGTCCGCCACTGATCATCACAACGGATGAAGTTGATCAAACAATTGAACGCTTCAATATCGCATTGGCCAAAACTCTGGATTGGGTCAAAGCAGAAGGCATGATTTAACCCTTCGTCAGATATGATGCGTTACAGAGTCCTGATGTTACATTCATAGCGACTAAACTGTAACCTAATCTGACGTCTCATTTTACACATTAAACAAATCAGAGAATTCTTAGAATTGACATCGATCAATTACCACCAATTCAAACTGCGATAACACTGTTGTGTATAAAGAATATGAATCTTTATGCGTCGTTCAGTCGCGTTGGTGTTATAATAACGGCGTATTAGAGTGCGAATTGTTGTTGAATTCAGATAAACTATTCATTAATTCAACAGCTGATAAGCTTGTTTCAGGAATGCCTGTATACAAGTAAAAACAAGCCGGATTAAACGGCTCACGTTAGGCGAGAAGAGCAACATGAACTACGAAGAGTATTTCAGTACGGCGATAGAGGACCTGAGAGAAGAAGGTCGCTATCGTGTTTTTGCTGACTTGGAACGTAAGGCCGGTAAGTTTCCCAACGCAACCCACTATGGTACAGATGGCACACGCCCGGTTACCGTGTGGTGCTCCAATGATTATTTGGGTATGGGACAAAATCCCAAAGTTATTGCTGCAATGCACGAAGCATTGGATAAATGCGGCGCAGGTGCAGGTGGCACACGCAATATTTCCGGCAACAATCACTACCATGTCTTGCTTGAAAGAGAGCTGGCCGACTGGCATCAAAAAGAGGCCGCGCTGCTCTTCACCTCTGGCTATGTGTCAAACTGGGCCGCACTAAGTACACTGGCATCAAAACTGCCAAACTGTGTTGTTCTGTCTGATTCCATGAATCATGCTTCCATGATCGAAGGTATTCGCCACAGTAAAGCGGACAGGGTTATTTTTGAACATAACAGCCCCGAAGACCTTGAAGCCAAGCTCAAGGAAATCGACCCTGCCCGCCCCAAAATCATTGCCTTTGAATCAGTTTATTCAATGGATGGCGACGTTGCCCCTATCGAAGCTTTCTGTGATCTTGCAGATAAATACAATGCCCTGACTTATCTGGATGAAGTCCACGCTGTTGGTCTTTACGGACCACGCGGTGGCGGCATTACTGACAGAGAAAACCTGTCCCATCGTCTGGATGTCATAGAAGGAACTCTGGGTAAAGCCGTTGGTGTTGTTGGTGGGTATATTACAGGATCTGCCAGCCTTGTTGATTTCATTAGAAGCTATGCATCCGGCTTTATCTTTACAACTTCTCTCCCCCCTGCCGTCGCAGCAGGTGCACTGACGTCTATCCGTCACTTAAAAGAAAGTGCTTTTGAGAGAAGCCGTCACCAGGATCGCGCGCACGAAACCCGCAAGCGCCTCAAAAAAGCTGGGTTACCGGTTCTCGATTCGGAAACGCATATTGTCCCTGTGATGGTTGGCGATCCAAAGATTTGCCGACAGATAACCGATACGCTGATGTCCCGCTATGGTATCTATGTGCAGCCAATCAATTATCCGACGGTGCCAAAGGGTACAGAACGATTACGGCTAACGCCATCACCTGTTCACAGCGATGATGACATTGATTATCTGGTCAAGGCGTTAAAGGAAATTTGGCAAGAACTGCAATTAAAAATAGCTGCATAACAATTGCCTTTATTGCGAATAGTTCTCATTTAACTAGACAGATAAAAAACTTCGGGATATTTTAGCAGGAGTTTGATATCTTAATCAGTGACGTCTTCTACCTAGGAGAGAGAACTCTATGTACCGCGACAATACATTGGTCCCAGCAGAAGCAACACGCCTTCTTGCCCTTGGCCTGCTGATGGAAAAACCCATGAGCTATGCCATGCTGGCCCAAACGGTACGTGGTTTCACCAGCCTTGTTGTTGGCCCATCTCTCGATCTTATTGGTACTCCCCTTGAAGTTCTCAAGGTCGAAGGTCTTGTCAGCTTAGATAAAACATCAGATGCCGAAACGCTTTCCCTCACAGATGCCGGGCAGGAAGAGTTCGTGTATCTTATGGGGTCAAACCTCCGGGCACCGATCACAGATATGAGCAAGCTGATTATCGCAATCAAAATGCGCTTGCTCCATCTTGCAGACCAGACGACACAAACGATGCAGGTAAACTTGCTGGTCGATATCTATGAAAGACAGCTCAATCGTCTTCTGGAACTAAAGCAAGGTTATTCGACCACAGAAGGTCAATTTGGTAGCTGGCTTGATCTTGATATCAAACATACGACTGAACAGCTCAAAACTTACGAAGACATGGCCGAAGACATGGCAAAAAGCGTTGCCTAAGTAATTTTCGACTAGCTAACTCTGTGAACAGCTTTTTCACATGACTTAAAAACAAGCCCTAACCTCTAATCCGCAACGTATCGTGGATAGGTTTTCTTTGATTTTTCGGCAAAATCGATATCAATCTCCACAGTAACAAACGGTTCTTCAGGTGTTGCTGTTGCCAGTACATTACCTTCGGGATCAATAACCCAACCTAAACCGCCGAGATTGTCTCCCTCATCCTTTGGATTATATAGGTTGGATGACAGGCAATAAGCCCCGGAAACAACAGCTGCGGCACGACCACCTGCCAGCCATTTTTCTGTAGAGCCATGCGGTGTCGCCCTTGGCACACACAACAGATGTGCTTTTTGCTTTGCATAGGCTCTGGCATGTTCAAAGAACCACATCTCGGTACAGATGGTTACCCCGATACGCACATCATTATAACGTGCCGTGGAAAAGAGCTTGTCTCCACGGTCATACCAAGTCGCTTCCCAGTAATCTTCTTCGTCCGGTAAATTCCATTTATCGTGAAAATCAGTCAAATCTCGATTTTCTTGCCACAAATAAGCACGATTTCTTCTTCGCCCCAGATCAACAGCAGGACGCGTCCCCATTACGGCCTTTGCACCAAATTCATCCAAGCGTGCAATCATTTTTTCATGTGTTTCTGCCGCTTTAACCCAAGCTTCTGCTGTGGGTTGATTTGACGCCGCCAACCAAGGGGAAAAAGACATTTCCGGAACCAGCACAAATTCAGAATTATGTCTTTGCACGTGCTCTACCAAACTTAAAAAACTATCTTCTACTTTCTGCGCACGATTATCGAACTGACAAACGGTGACTTTCATAATTTCACTCACTCATACAGCTGACGAAAAAACGTCCTTATCAGAGACGACTTCTACATCAGAGTTTCAAACTAAATGACAAGTATTACGTATCACCACGCCAACAAATAGATCCATAATTGCTCACAAATTGATTTTTACCTTTCATAATGTATAATCAATGCTTCATTATGTACCAATGATAGATAATACAGATCAGGAACTCATTGCTCTTTTACGGCAAGACGCACGCCAACCTGTTGTATCCCTTGCGCACACACTAGGTATTTCCCGTGCGACCGTTCAAAACCGTATCGATAGACTGTTAAAGAAGAAAGTTATTCAGGGTTTTACTATCAAAACCTCTAACGCTGATGCTCAGGCACCAATCCGAGCCCAGGCCAGAATTAAAATGCGGTCAAAATCCAATAAACGGATCATGACATATCTCGCCGGACGGACAGAAATCGTTGCCGTCCATACCATTAGCGGCCCCTATGATATTCTTGTTGATATCCACACCCAATCTTTGGAAAATCTAGATAGTGCCCTTGCGGATATAAGAACTCATGAAGATGTAATGGAAACCGATACAAACATTCTTCTAGCCACGCATTACCAATAAGCTCGACTAAATACAAAAAAGGAGAGCCGAAGCCCTCCTTTAGCGCCGCGCTGTGGCAAAATCTTTACACGGCGCGTATCGCACTCAGGAAATCTTCAACTTCACCACGTAAATTATCTGCCTTGGTATTAAGTTCTCGCGTAGCGGTAGAGACCTGTTCTGATGCTGTACCCGCATCATTGGCCGCAAGACTTACAGATTCAATATTGGTCGTAACTTCACCGGCACCATTTGCAGCCAATTCAATGTTTCTAGAAATCTCTGATGTCGCTGCGCCCTGTTCTTCAACAGCCGAAGCAATGGCAGACGCAATTTGGTTGATTTCGTTAATTGTAGAGGTAATGGACTGAATTGCTGTAACCGCACTCTTGGTATCGGATTGTACGGCATCAATCTGTGATGATATCTGCTCTGTCGCCTTTGCCGTTTGATTGGCAAGATTCTTTACTTCACTGGCAACAACGGCAAAACCTTTACCTGCTTCACCAGCGCGCGCAGCTTCAATAGTCGCATTGAGCGCCAAAAGGTTGGTTTGTTCAGCAATATCCGAAATAAGGCTGACAACGTCCCCAATTTGGTCTGCTGTATTCGCTAACCCCTGGATCTGTTGATCCGTCTTACCCGCTTCAGCAACAGCCTTACTGGTCATTTCTGAAGACTGATTAACCTGCTGGCTAATCTCTTTAATTGAATAAGATAGCTCTTCGGTTGCACTGGCCACAGACTGTACATTGACTGATGCTTCTTGCGCAGCGCCAGATACCACAGTTGCCCGCTCTTTGGTTTGTTGCGCAATATCCGACATAGAGGTCGCAGTTCCTTCCATTTCTGAAACCGCCGCGCCAACCGATTCCAAAAGTACTGAAACACCACTGTCAAAGTCTTGAGTCAGAGATGAAATTCTGTTTGTACGTTCTTCACGTAGCTGCTGAATTTCCGCTTGCTCTTTCGCAAGCTCGTCAGTTCTGATCATGTTATCTTTGAAAACCTGAACAGCCGTAGCCATTTCGCCAACTTCGTCTTCACGCTCTAACCCAGGAATATCAACTTTTTTCTCCCCCCCGGCCAAGCGTCCCATCACCGCAGTCATTTGCTTAATCGGTTGTGCGATACCCCGGCCAACCAACAAACCCAAACCACCCCCCAAAAGAATGGCAATCACAGTAGCGATAACAATTACTGTGTTCGTCGTAGTCACTGTGCCATCTGTTTCAACTTTCAGGCTTTCAAGTTTTGACAGTTCGCTTTTTTCAAAAGCTGCCATAGATGCTCTGAAGGCCGAGAAATATTCTTCGCCTTTGGCTTCACCAACCAGATCCGCCATATCATCCATTGTTTTTGCCGATCCGATTTTTTTGCGCAGCGTAATAAGAGGCTCGACAACCTTTGACTGCCATTCCTTGACCGTTCCATCCAGTTGATTGAGCAATTCAACCTGTTCCTTGTTATCCTTGAGAACCGCCTTTAGATCTGCTGTTATTTTGAACAGTTCAACACTGCCATCGCTATAGGGCTTGAGAAAATCTTTATGCCCGGCCAAAAGATAACCGCGCATACCTGTTTCCATATCAACAGCTGCTTTGAAGACGGCATTTGCCTGAATAATAATGCTGTTGGTGTCATTGACCTCTTTCAACATTTTACCAACGGATTCAGCATCCAGTTTTGTAAACATTAGAACAGCATCAATTTTCTTTTGGCGTTCTGCACGCTGTGAAACAACCTGTTTGATAAGACTTTCTATTTGATTTTGTACCTTTTCGAAATACACTTTACCTTTGTTCTCAGCGACCAGACGCGCCATATCATTCATGGTCTCAGCATCACCGATTTGCCGACGTAATTCTATCGAGGGGCCAGTGACGACATCCTGCCATTCCCGCAGGGTGGCTTCTGCCTCGTTTAAAAGTGTTAATTGTACCGGGTCATCACCAACATGATCTTTGAGCGTTGCAATCTTGGTATAGGTTTCTTCCTGCCCTTGTTCATAAGGGGCTAGAAAGTCATCCTGTCCTGCCAATAGATATCCCCGCATTGATGTCTGCATATCCACCGCCGATGCAATAACATCTGTCATTTCTTCCAGAGTTTCATGGGCGTTTTCAACATTTTTGGTTGCGGTTGATATATTTCCTATCGATGTGAAACTCACCAAACTGATCACAACAAGTAAAGCTAGAGGAATAGCTACGCCAATTAAAATTTTGGGCATAGTTTTAAGGGATGACCATTTCATAGAACAACTACCTGGGACATTATTATTTTTTCAAAACCATAAAGAACTATAATTACCAAGACATTAATTCTATTTATTGGATAATTTTCAATACTTTATCGTTATTACTTATATAACTCGCACGACATTATCAGGACTATATCCCAATAAAACTCAACAAATAACACTTTATACGTTTAATATTGTTTTTAATCACACTTTATAAACCTTTTTCCCCTATTCTAGGTGGCGGGGAATAAACGTTAGTAATCCGTTAACTGAATTAGCGTAGCTTGCTGCATACAATAGTATGATTCAAGTAAATATTTTCTTATATTTTAGTGCCTTAGGGGGGTACATTTGGGTAGGAGCTACACGTAGTGTTGAATATAAAAGATCGAATGACATCGGTAAGCGCAAAGATTCTGGGCATCGTTGCATTGTGCTTGCTCTCACTAATGGGCGTATCAGGCTTTTCAATCTACCAAATGCAACAAATAGGTACTGAGCTGGAAAGTATCGCGGAACTGGATATTCCTCTTACAAATATTTTGACAAAAATTACCACGCACCAACTGGAACAGTCCGTCAGCTATGAACGTGCGGCAAAATACGGTGAACACCGAACAGATGATGCCCATATTGGTGAGCTATACGACAAAGCGAAAAAATCCTTCGCAGACTTGACCGTTCTTGTTGATGAAGAGATCCTCAAGGGTGAAGAAATTGCGCAGAATGCGATAAACCTCGCACATAACGAGGTTGAATTAAAAGAATTCACCCATGTTCTTGAAGTCTTGAAAAAGATAGAAAAAGAGCATCACGATTATGACAAACACGCCAATGAAATTTTCGACCTGATCGAAGCTGGTAAATTCAAAGAAGCCCTGGCTGCAGAAGAAAAATTCGAAGCCGAAGCTCAACATCTCGTGCACGAACTCGAAGAAATTCTGTTTGAAGTCGAAGATTTCACTGCAAAAGCCGCTCTGACGGCAGAACGACATGAAATATTTGCTCTTCGCATTTTGATCATACTGACCATTGTCGTTCTGGCTCTGGCAATCGTTATATCATTTGTCCTCGTCAGAAGATCGATTACCACACCCCTTGAACAGGTTGTTGTCGCTATTGGCAGAATGCTATCTGGCGATACCCAAACTGTAGTTGAAGTAAAAAGCAACGATGAAATTGGTAAAGTTGCTAAAGCCCTAAATATCTTCCGAGAAAAGCTTGAAGAAAACAATAAACTTCAAGCAGAAGCCGAGACATTGAAAGAGCGTGCAGCAAAAGCAGCAGAGCAAGCACGTCTTGATATGGCGCAAAATCTGGAAGACACCGTCGGTGGCGTTATTCAATCCGTTGCAGCCGCAGCGACTGAAATGCATGCCTCTGCCGAAGCTTTAACGACCATCGCCAAAGAAACAGATATGCAGGCCCTTTCCGTTTCCTCTGCTTCGGATCAGGCATCTCACAATGTGCAAACTGTTGCATCTGCAACCGAAGAACTTTCCTATTCCGTACAGGAAATTACCCGACAGGTTAAAGAATCATCTGATATCACTGCCAAGGCTGTAACCGAAGGCGAAAGTGCCAATAGCACGGTGCAGGGTATGGCTGAAATGGCCGACAAGATTGGCTCTGTTGTCAGCCTTATTAATGACATTGCAGAACAAACCAACCTGCTTGCGTTGAATGCAACGATTGAGGCCGCACGAGCAGGCGAAGCGGGCAAAGGTTTTGCCGTTGTTGCCAGTGAAGTTAAAAATCTTGCGAATCAAACAGCCAAGGCAACACAGGAAATTTCCGAGCAAATTGCAGAGATGCAAAATGTTGCGGGTAATACAGCGGAAGCCATTGGCAATATCAGTAGCACCATTAACAAGGTAAACGATATTACCAAGCAAATAGCCGGAGTTGCACAGGAACAGGAAGCAGCTACGCAGGAAATTTCACGCAACATTCAACAGGCTTCACAGGGAACCCAAGAGGTTTCCAGCAGTATAACCGAAGTCAAGAATGGTGCCTCTCAGACAGAGACCAACGCCCAGGAAGTTTTATCTGCAACTGGTGAGCTTTCCTTGCAAACAAACGTGTTGAATACAGAAATCGACAAGTTTCTTGAAACAATGCGCTCAGCTTAAAATTTTGACATAAATCTTTTTTAGGTAGCTTTCTTTGGAAGGCTACCTATTTTTTTTGCCCTAATTAATATTTTAAATTCAAATCTAGGTAAGCTTTCAGATTTTGGCACCAACCATCGAAACAGATTTAACCTGTGCATAGATATTGTGACCAATTGCAAAATCAAACTTACGTAGTGATCTCTGGGTAATACGCGCCAAGAATCTTGCCCCGTCCTCGTTCTGGTGACCGATGGACAAAAGCAGATTACATCGCGCACCATCCAGCAAATGAATATCCAGAATACGTGCAGGCAAGACATTTAAAATAGTCGTTTCTGATGGCTGTTCCTTTGCCAGACTGACATCATTGGCCGCGATAGATATCCGCTGCTTACTGCCAACGTCGCTTAATTGCCCGGGAATTTGAAGTCTCCCCCCCTCAACACGAACTTCCGTAATTTTATCAACCTCTGAAAAGGACACGACTTCGACCTCTATTACAGAAGAGGTTTTCGGGCCTTCAGCAATAAACAAGGCTGGATCCGAGAGAACATCGCTTAACAGTCCATTTGAAACAATCTTCCCTCGATCCATAATGACCATATGATCAGCCAACCGTTCAACTTCTTCTGTATCATGACTGACAAATATCATGGGGATATCAAGTGTCTTGAATAAACGGTCGAGATAAGGAATGATTTCATTCTTACTGAGTCTGTCCAGCGCCGCCAAAGGCTCGTCCATCAATAACAATTCTGGCCCAGATAATAACGCCCTGCCAATCGCAACACGTTGACGCTCTCCGCCAGATAAGTGATGTGTCGAACGGTTCATCAGAGCTCCAAGCCCCAACAGTTCAACAAGATCATCTCTGGAAATGATGTTTGCCCGATCCCCAGCCCGCCTTTGCCCAAAAGTCAGATTTTCATCTACCGAAAGATGCGGGAATAAACTTGCTTCCTGAAAAACAAACCCGACAGGTCTTTTGGGTGTAGGCAGGAAATAATTACCATCCTGCCAAACCTTTCCTTTCACAGACAGATATCCCCTATCCACCCGAGATAATCCTGCCAAGCAACGAAGGACGGTTGTTTTCCCGCAGCCCGAACGACCAAAGAGCGCAGTTACGCCGCGCGCAGGTAACGTGACATCAACGGAAAGATCAAACTGGTCCAGCGAACCAGAAAACTTCGCGATAATTTCTTTACTCTGCGTATTCTTCATCGCAATCGGCGCCCCAGTCTTTTCTCAAACACCATCATGCTCAAGATAACAAGGAACGAAAACACAAGAAGTCCGGCTGACAGAATATGCGCCTGCCCCCATTCCAAGGCTTCGACATGATCATAGATTGCAACTGAAAGTACTTTCGTTTCGCCCGGTATATTCCCGCCGATCATCAAAATGACCCCGAACTCACCTACCGTATGGGCAAAGCCAAGAACAGCACCTGTTAATAAGCCTGGCCGTGCCATTGGCAGTGCGACAGAGAAAAAACTATCCAAACGCGATGCTCGTAAAGTCGCGGCAACTTCCAACGGTCGATCTCCAATTGCTTCGAAAGCATTGCGGATTGGCTGTATAACAAAAGGCATGGAATAGATAACAGACCCGACAACCAGCCCAGCAAAGGTAAAGGGCAAAGCCCTGCCAAATACTTCTGTCGTGATTTGTCCGATCGGGCTATCCGGACCAAGAGCAATCAATAGATAAAAACCCATCACCGTCGGCGGCAATACAATCGGCAAAGCAACAATCGCCGCAACGGCTTCTTTCCACCATGCCTTGGACCGCGCCAACCACCACCCGACAGGGGTTCCCAACACCAGCAAAATAACTGTTGTGATAAAAGCCAGCTTTACAGTGATCCAAATAGGATCCCACATATATAAAACTCCCCCAGAAAGGCTTCTTTGGCGTTGTTAGGTTTTACCGTGGCTCAAGAGTGTACCCGAATTTTTTAATGATAACAGCCGCATCTCTACTTTGCAGGTAATTCATGAAAGCCAGAGCTGCTTCACTAGACTGCCCTCTTTTTAAAAGAACTGCATCTTGTCCCAATGGCGCATAATCTTGTTGCGAAATAAGCCAATGCTGGCCAAGTGAGTTACCCAAAATCTGTGCGTAGGCAACGACTGCTAACTCAGCATTACCTGTGTACGCAAACTGATAGGTTTGTGCGATATTCTCGCCATAAACAGTCTTCCCTTGAAGATGGCTATAAACCCCGAGCTTCTTAAGGTACTGTTCAGCAGCAAGACCGTAAGGTGCCGTTTTGGGGTTGGCAACAGCAAACCGGGTTACTCTGTTCCCCATCACCAGTTTTACAACGTCTTCATTACTCAATTTATTGCCGTTGAAAAATTTATCATCTCGCGACCACAAAGCGATCTGCCCATAAGCATAGGTAAAGCGGGAAGTTAAAACACTGCGCCCTTCTTCTTCCAATTTACGCGGACGCTCGCGATCTGCGGACAGAAACACATCAAAAGGTGCCCCATTTAGAATTTGGGCATAAAGCTTGCCTGTAGAGCCAAAGGAAAGAACAGCATCATGGCCTGTGGTTTTTTTAAAATCCTGTGCGAGCTTCTTTGCCGTAGCGGTAAAATTGGCAGCAACAGCAATATTCACCTTTTCAGCCAAGGCAGACGAAACACCAAATGCTATTCCCAGCATAAGAAAAACAACAAAAGCGAACTCTTTATAAAGCTTGCCTAAATAAGTCCGTATTGCCTTAATCCTCTTGAAAGTTAGCTCTCATAAAAAGCATTAGAAACACAGAAACTAAAATAGATGCTGTCCGCCTGTGACGAAAATTTCGGTTCCCGTGACATAACCAAAATTTGGTGTGCAAAGTTGATAAACAGCAGAAGCAACTTCCGTCGGCTCGCCCATTCTGTTCATCGGAATTCTCGGGATCAAAGCTTCGTATTCTTCACCGATCATTGCCGTTTCAATTTCTCCCGGTGCGACCGCATTCACCCTCACTCCGAACTGGGCAAATTCGACAGCAAGCTCTCGCGTAAGCGCAGAAAGCGCCGATTTTGACGTTGAATATGCTGACCCGGCAAAGGGATGAACGCCATGACCGGCAATCGAGGTAATATTAACCACAGCCCCTTCCCCTTTGCCCAAAGCAGAGGCAAACCCGCGACAAAGCATCAGAGGCGCAAAGAAATTCAGTTCAAAAACTTCTCGCCAGGTATCAACATCACCATTGAGACAACCTAAACGCTCTTTGTAAGACGTTTTAGGTGAAACCGCTGCATTATTGACCAGAGCATGAATAGGTTCACCATCAAGAACTTCGTTTGCGCGATCAATAAAACTCTGCGTGCTAGCCGTGTCATTCAAATCGGTAACAATATGATCAGCCCAGTTTGGATCTCGCTTACAGTGTTCGGGTACGTCTTCACGGGAACAGGTAATAACTTTCCAGTTTCTCTGACTGAAATACTGAACTGTTGCGTGACCAATTCCCCGGCTAGCGCCTGTTAAAATCAAGGTTTTACGGTCAGTAGCGTTATCTTCGGCATTGTTGTTGGAATTATTATTCATAACGTCCAATTTTCCTTCACCCTGCATTTGCAGTTTCATCGCCAGGTTCGGCGCTTTTCTTTTTCTTCAGTATCGTCTTCTGTACTTCTATCCCGTAAGGTTCCTGCAAAACAATAATCTCTGCATGGGGGTATATCTGACAAATTTCGCGATCCACCTCTTCAGCGATATCATAGGATTGTGCCAAACTAATGGCTCCGTCCAATTCCATATGAAACTGAATAAAAAGATCAGGTCCAGATATTCTGGTTCTTATGTCATGAACGCCCAGAACTTCTTCATGTGCAAGAATCAAATTTTCAATCCTTGCCCGTTCCCCATCATCCAGTTCCCGATCCATCAGCATATCCAGCGCCTTTTTCAAAACACCCCATGCATAGGTAAGAATGTACAGGGAAATTGCCAAGGCAAAAACCGGATCAATCCAGGGAAGATCAAAATAAAACCCCAATACCAGCGCCAAGATAACAACACCATTCACGATCATATCACCGACATAGTGCAAGGCATCCGCCTGAATAGCCACTGACCCTGTTTCTTTAACAACATAGTGCTGATATCTGGTCAGAACAAAAGTCGTCAGGATAGAGAAAATCATAACCCCAATACCGACGCTACTGTTCTCAACAATATGTTGATTTGAAAATCTTTCCCCTGCCTGTAGCATCAAAAAAATGGCAGAACCGAAAATAAAAGCTGCCTGTGCCAAGGCCGCCAAACCTTCGGCTTTTCCATGGCCAAAACGATGTTCATTATCTGCTGGGGTCAGCGCATGTCTGATCGCTAAAAGATTTAAGAGTGAAGCCCCGGCATCCAACAAAGAATCAACCAATGTTGTCAGAACAGACACAGATCCTGTGTAGGCCCAGGCAGATAACTTTGCCGCAATCAAAATCAAGGCCGCCGCAACAGCAGCATAGCCAGCTCGCTGCATTAATTGTGCGGTTCGTTGCCTGTGGTTTTGCATTTTCATCTTTTGGGCATTATTAACCATGGAATGAGTTCACTATTCCGACCTAAGGGAACAGCCGTTCGGTATTCCACTGCCCACTTTGCTTGACATCGTCCCCCGGTTTTACATCGTTAGCCGAATAAACCAGTCGATCATGCAATCGAAAAGGACCATCCTGCCAAAACTCAATACGTAGCGGACGCACACGGAAACCTGACCAATGTGGTGGACGGGGCACTTTGCCAAGACCATACTTTGCGGCGTACTTTGCTACTCTTTTCTCGAGCTCAAAACGCCCTTCAAGCGGGCGAGATTGATCACTGGCCCAAGCACCAATTTGGCTTTGCTTGGGACGGCTTGCAAAGTACTCGTCAGCTTCTTCAGACGTCACTTGCTCCACAAGCCCTTCGATACGCACGGACCGACGGACAGATTTCCAGTGGAACATCAAAGCTGCCTTGGGGTGCGCAATAAGCTGTTCACCTTTTCGACTTTCGTAATTTGTGTAAAATACAAAACCCTGACTGTCCCAATCCTTGAGCAAAACCATACGCGAAGACGGCATCCCGGTTTCATCGACCGTTGATAAACTCATCGCCGTAGGATCATTCGGCTCCTTTTCTTCTGCCTCTTTTAACCAGGCATCAAAAATATCATAGGGATCAGAAGGAGTATTATCGCGGATCATAATAAAAACAGCCTTTTAGCCAGCAGTCATACGCAAAAATAGTATTAGAATGCTTTATCAGAACATGGTCGAGATCACAACATTCTCAAGTGCGACATCTTGGTGAAATCTTGCTTAGCGAATAAGCAGGATGATACACAAACACGAACACAGATATGTCACAGAAAAGACTTTGGGGTCATAATAGTGCCTCAATTATCTTTTATCTGATATGTTGAAACTTAAGCAACTGTGTGTGAAAGAACAAGATGTCCAGAACGAACATAAACCGGAAAGTTCTTTCATTCATAATGCAGACGAATAACTACAAGAGAGCAAGACGATGAAAGTCAAAGCAAGTATAGCAGTCCTATTGATAGCCTTGTCGACGACAGCCTGTTCAAATGATCGTGGCGTAAAACAAACAGTCGGTGGACTGGGTGGCGCTATCGCCGGGGGTCTTCTCGGTGCTCAATTTGGTAAAGGCTCTGGCCAGATCGTCGCTGCGGCAGCTGGTGCTGTTGTCGGTGGCTTCTTGGGAAGTGAGGTTGGCCGCTATATGGATGATGAAGACAAGCGCAAAGCAGATACAGCCTACAATCAGGCTCAAGCAGCTCCTGTTGGACAGACAATCGCTTGGAACAACCCGGATTCAGGGAATTCCGGTACTGTGACCCCTGTCCGTGACGGCACATCTTCCGAAGGTAAATACTGCCGCGAATATCAACAAACAGTTGTTATCGGTGGAAAAACCGAAGAAGCTTACGGCACAGCCTGCCGTCAGGAAGATGGTTCCTGGGAAATCCAGTAAGCATTCACTAATAAAACCAAATTCTAGCTCAAAGGCCCTGTTTTATGCGGGGCTTTTGTCTATTTGCTTTCAAGGCAGGCGGTTTATAGAAACGGTTCAATCGCCAAAGTTAGAGACGATTTCTTTCTACCCCTTTTAAACTTATGTTTAATTTATTACATTAGCTTTGCACAAACGTGTATAACACGGCTTATGTATTACCTTTATAACGTTTGAATGGTTTCATCCGCGACAATGAAAGACCTCTATCAAATCCTCGGCACCAGCAGGACCGCTTCTGATGCGGAAATTAAATCTGCATACCGTAAGCTCGCCAAAAAATACCATCCCGATCTTAATCCGGATGACAAGGCTATTGAGCAAAAGTTTAAAGAGGTATCTCAAGCATACGGCATTCTTGGTGATGCCAAGAAAAAACAACAGTATGACCGGGGCGAAATTGATGCCTCGGGTCAACAGCAAAATCCGTTCCATTCCGGCTATACGCATCAGGGACAACCACGCAGTGGCGCCGCAGGACAAGGTGGCGGCGGCTTTGATTTTGGTCAGGAAATGGATATTGGGGATATCTTCTCCGATTTATTCGGTGGGCGTAGACAAGGTCCACGTGGTGCCAGTGCAGGAGCCAGAGGTGGTGTTCCCAAACGCAAAGGCAGCGATGTAAAGTACGAATGCACTGTGAACTTTGTCGAAGCTGCTGCGGGCGCAAAAAAACGCATTAATCTTGCTGATGGCAAAACACTTAATGTAACCATTCCGCCGGGAACGGATAACAAACAGGTTCTACGTCTGAAGAATCAGGGCTTACCTGGTAAAGGCGGCGCACCAAACGGCGACGCATTGATTGAAGTTAAAATCGAAGCTCATCCCATGTTCACCCGAAAGGGTTACGATGTTCATCTCGATGTTCCAATTACCCTTATGGAAGCGGTAGAAGGAACGACCCTCACCGTCCCGACAGTAACAGGCAAAGTTAAAGTAAAAGTCCCGGCAGATTCAAATACGGGTACGACTTTACGATTAAAGGGTAAGGGCGTTGATGACATCAAAGGGCATAACCGTGGCGATCAGCTAATCCGTCTTTTGATTACCCTGCCAAATGAAACTGACAAAGAGCTTCGGGACTTTTTACGCACTTGGTCCAAGTCAAAAAGTTATGATCCGCGTAAAGACACAGGCATTTTTGATTAGCCAGCGTACCGAATACGCAAGCTTGCATTAAAAGCGTGTAACGCCTACATAGTGCCGCTGATATTAAAACATTCACGACACTAAACTCTGCAGCTTTGGATAAGGACCTCAAAAGCATGAAAACCTTTGATGAAATCGTCATTGATCAGGACGTCAGTGGTTCAGAACTATCCAACTGGATCGAAAGTAACTGGGTTATGCCAACTCAGGAAGACGGCACGCTCATTTTTACAGACGATGATGAACTGCGCGTAAAGCTCCTACGTGAGCTCATTCACGAAATTGGTGCAAACTATGAGTCCATGCCTGTCATTCTTCGCAGCATGGATCAGGTTTATAACTTGCGAAAGCTGCTTGGTGCGCTGGCTTCGGCTATTCAGGAACTGCCCGCTGATGCGCGTCAGGATCTGGAAGACATTATTCGAAATCAAGGCCTGTAGATCTAAACAGCAACGTGTCTGATAAATTACGTAAAGGCATCACAAACGTGATGCCTTTTGTTTATTGCATAAGCCAACGAGACGCAGCATCCAGATATCGTGCGTCTCCGTAAAAGTCGTATTCTTCCAAACAGCTATATACAAACTTAATGTCGTGACTATCCGTTGCCGAAACTCCTCGTTTCTTTAATGCTTCGACCGTAAGTCTTTCGTATTTATCAGAACATCCATTGGAGATAAAATCATCATTCGGGATTGTCAAAGTCGCTGCAATTACCCCAGAACAAAGCTGCCGTAAAAATGTTGCCTGATCATCTATATACGGCAAAACAACTCTCGCAGCATACGAAGCCGTCACCGTATGCAAAGCAGTAAAGTTATTCGTATTAAGAAAGATTGTTAAACTCAGCTGCCTCAACTGATCCAAAGATAGATCCGTGACATTTAAAGCACGTAGAACGTAGGACTGTCTTAATTTGTCCTCTGCGTTGATCCGCATCTGACCGAATATAGCTTCATTACTAGGTAATGGTTCCAGTTCCCCAACCAATTTTTTTGCGAGTATTTCTGCCCCAAAATCTTCGATAGCATCATCAGAGAGAGAACCCTCTATGGGACCATCTGGAATAACAACGAGATGAGAATCAGCCCAGTAAGCCAGCCCAGCTGCGACCTCGGACACATCCTCAGCATCAATTCCATAGGCTGTACGAATCAGAGCATGAAAGGCACTCGCGGACACTCCCTTGGCAAGAAGATCCAGCTTTGGCAGCGGTTTTCCGATCTCAGCATGCTTTTTGAAATAAGTAAAATAACCAAGATAATTCTCTCGCTTGCCGAGTAAGGCTTCAAAATTATCATTTGTGACTTCAACAACGGTTCGTTCTGGAGAATTACGTTCCAGATTTTTTAGAGTTCCAGATTTGAAATCCTGCAGCTGTTGTTCACTCCCACCCAACATCTTCAACGCGAGCGAAGCCATGGGGCAATGATTGGAAAAGTGTGATGGGCCATATTCAGGCGCATAAATTTCAGCGTGAGATTTTGTCATAATGCTATTTCCATTTTGAGTAGATCAATATATCAAAGCCCCATCTACTCAGCTTTCTGTAGTATTTCTTTGAGATTTTTATCTCGAATATCTTTCGGATTTTCTTCCAAAATATCAACCACATCCCTGACCCCTTCAGGCCAATTACGCTTGGGATCATAATTCAGATCCATCTCCTGAAGCAGATCCCCAAGAGTAATCGTTGCAAGATCTCGACAAAGTACCCAGCGCCCTCGACCTGTACGTTCAGCAATGCGCATGCCTTTCAAATCAGATAAAACTTCTGCTGTTGCTTGCAAATCCGCAGGAAGCCCGCGCATCATCACCGTTTCCTTCAGGGTTGCGCCAACTCTTCCCGCACCTTCCAGTTTTTGAAGCAAGGCGATTGTCAAAGCCAAGCGATCCCCAATCCCTTCCCGCTTGATATCTTTACGCAAAACAGCTCGTCGTTCCGGCAAAGCTGCTGTGATTTCGGCCCCTAATAAAACAACAACCCATGAAAGATACATCCAGATCAAAAAAATCGGAATTGTAGCCAACGCCCCGTAAATCGCCTGATAAGAAGGGAAATATTGCAGATAAAGTCCAAAACTTCGTTTAAGGAGTTCAAACAACGTTGTCGAAACAACGCCGCCAATTAGAGCGTGCGAAAATAGAACTGGACGATTAGGTACAACAAGAAAAAGGACAGTAAAGGCCGTACACCCAAGAAAAATTGGTGCCAGTAGAGTAACCAGCGAACTGGCACGCCCGGATTGATCTGCAAGCTCAGCAATTGCAAAGCCATAGCTGGACACCGTTAAAGACGCCCCCAACATTAGTGGGCCAAGTGTCAAAAGCGCCCAGTAAACCAAAATCAAATTGAAAATCGGGCGGCGTTCCTGAACACGCCAAATACTGTTAAAAGAATTAGAGATTGTATAGAGCAGCATTATCGCAGTTACAGCCAATGCCAGAACGCCTATTGTCGTCATGTTCTTTGCATTATCCACAAAGGCGTTCAACTGCGTGCTGATTTCAAGCTCGGCAGATGGTAAAAGATTATTAAAGAGTGTGGCTTGTAATTCACCCTTGGAATCTTCGAATCCCGGAAAAGCAGAAAGTAGAGCCAAGGCAATCGTCATCATTGGCACGATTGCCAAAAGCGATGAGTAACTTAACGATGCAGCGACCCGTGTTCCTTTGTCTTTCGCAAAACGTTTAAAGACGTAACCAACAAACAGAACAGCATCATCCAGATTCTCTTTTTTAAATACCGCGCCCAAATTCAGTAACAAACGTCGGATTTTCGAATCTACCATCTAAAGTTGCCCTCAAAATTCAACCATTTTGACATTTCTTGTTAACTATCGCTGGCAGAAAGCTAAATTCCCAGCTAAAAGTCAGAAAAAGCACTCTACATGTCGCCAAATCTTTGACCAATCCCGGCAATGTTGTAGGATGCTGCACTTTAGTTTTCAGGACAATCTCACAGTGAGGAACCCGATGTCCAACCCACAACCGTTGATGGCTGGTAAACGCGGCCTAGTAATGGGCGTTGCCAATGACCGCTCTATCGCCTGGGGGATCGCCAAGGCGGTTGCTGACCAAGGCGCTGAACTGGCTTTCACCTATCAGGGCGATGCCTTGAAAAAACGTGTTGCGCCACTCGCAGAATCAGTTAACTCCGATATTCTTTTGCAGTGCGACGTTACTGACGATGCCAGCGTCAAAGCTGTTTTCAAAGAAATTGAAGAAAAATGGGGCAAACTGGATTTTCTAATCCACGCTATTGCCTATGCTGACAAAGAAGAACTCAAGGGCAAATATCTCAATACAAGCCGCGAGAACTTCCTACAGAGCATGGATATTTCCTGTTACTCCTTTACGTCAATCGCACAGCATGCTGCGCCATTGATGACCGAAGGTGGTAGCATGGTTACATTAACTTACTATGGTGCTGAGCAGGTTATGCCACATTACAATGTTATGGGTGTAGCCAAAGCCGCACTTGAAGCATCTGTGCGCTATCTGGCTGATGATCTTGGCCCGGACAACATCCGTGTTAATGCAATTTCAGCTGGACCGATCAAAACGCTTGCCGCATCCGGTATTGGTGATTTCCGTCATATCCTGAAATGGAATGAACTGAACTCTCCGATGCAGCGCAATGTAAGCATTGAGCAGGTTGGCGGCGCAGGTCTTTATCTTCTGTCCGACATGTCAGGCGGTGTTACGGGTGAAATTCACCACGTCGATTCCGGTTACCACGTCGTCGGCATGATGAATGTGGACAAAGCACAAGAGCTTTCCGAATTGCTGAGTAATTTTAACCCGCAATCTTAAATCTCTGCTGAAAAGCAATATATTAAAAGGGAGCGCGGCTGAGCTGTCGCTCCCTTTTTAGTTTGAACGATCTAACGCTGCGAGAGCATTATGGCTGGCAATACTTTTGGTGAAATTTTCCGTTTTACAACCTGGGGCGAAAGTCATGGCCCGTCTATTGGTTGTGTTGTTGATGGAACACCACCGCTCATCGATATATCAGAAGAAGAAATTCAGACATATCTGAATGCGCGTAAACCTGGTCAGAATCGCTTTACAACGCAGCGAAAAGAACCGGATAGTGTTAAAATCGTCTCTGGCGTTTTCGAGGGTAAAACAACGGGTACTCCTATCGGCCTGATTATCGAAAACACGGATCAACGCTCCAAGGATTATGGCGATATCGTCAAGAAATTCCGCCCGGGTCATGCCGACTTCACCTATTGGGAAAAATACGGCATTCGCGATTATCGCGGCGGCGGACGTTCGTCTGCTCGCGAGACAGCCATGCGTGTTGCCGCGGGGGCAATCGCTCGCAAAGTTCTGGATACTCAAATTGATGGCGGTGTGCAAATTCGTGGCGCGCTGGTTCAAATGGGGCCGCATAAAATTGATCGTACGCGGTGGGACTGGAACGAAGTTTCCAATAATCCTTTCTGGTGTCCTGATCCAGTTGCCGCCAAAGAATGGGAAACCTATCTGGATTCAGCTCGAAAAGCCGGTTCATCACTTGGTGCTGTCATCGAAGTCGTCGCCTCTAATGTCCCTGTCGGATTAGGCGATCCTGTCTACGACAAGCTGGATTCCGATCTGGCAAAAGCCATGATGTCGATCAACGCCGTCAAAGGCGTTGAAATTGGTGATGGGTTTGAAACAGCAGCCTACACTGGTGAAGAAAATGCTGATGAGATCCGTATGGTCGACGGCAAACCACATTTTACCACTAATCATGCCGGTGGTATTCTCGGCGGGATTTCCACAGGCCAGGATGTGGTTGTTCGTTTTGCCATCAAACCAACCAGTTCAATCCTGACACCGCGTAAAACGGTAACCACAGATGGTGAAGAAACTGATATCTTTACCAAAGGTCGCCATGACCCTTGTGTCGGGATCAGAGGTGTTCCAGTTGGTGAAGCAATGATGGCACTTACCCTTGCCGATCACTGGCTGCGCCATAAAGCGCAAAACAGATAAGACTTTATCAAATAAGGTAAATGCTTAAGAACAGCTTTAGTACATCCCCGGCGATGAATTAAAGCTGTTTTAACATGTCATCAATACTATCCAGTACTCTATATTAGAGAGGTAGTTTTGGTCATAATGAATACTAATAGCGAAACGATAAACTTAAAATCAGGCAGACTGATACGCTACTTTTTTATTCTTACTCTTTGCTGCAGCGCATTTTTGCTATTTCTAATCCAACCAATGTTTACAAAGCTGGTCCTCCCATTACTCGGGGGCGCACCAGCTGTTTGGAACACAGCAATGATATTCTTCCAATCAATGTTATTGGCCGGGTATCTCTACGCACATTTTCTATCATCAACCTTTGGACTGAAAAACCAACTCATCATTCACTTGCTTCTAATGGCTGCGGCCCTTTTCTTTTTACCAATCGCAATTCCAGCCGGATACGAAACGCCTGCTGATGGGTGGCCATCCCTATGGTTATTAAGCCTCTTTTTTCTGGCTATCGGTCTCCCTTTTTTTATTATCTCCGCGAACGCCCCTCTTCTACAGGATTGGTTTCGCTCTTCAGGTGATGCAGAGGCTCACGATCCCTATTTTCTATATGCCGCCAGTAATGTGGGAAGTATTACGGCCTTAGTCACTTATCCGCTTTTAATTGAAACACAGTTTGGATTACAGACTCAAACGTGGCTTTGGTCATATGGTTTTCTAGGGCTTCTATTTTTGATTTTTGCTTGTGGCACCGCCCTTCGACCAAAGAAACAAAATATTGATTGTCCTAGATCCCAAGAAGAAAACAATGATGGCAACATCGCACCAAATATAAAGTCCTATATCAAATGGATAATTTTGGCTCTTGTCCCATCAGCTCTTTTGCTCAGCGTTACGAATAAAATCACAACTGATTTACTTTCAGCACCGTTATTCTGGGTTTTCCCCCTAATTCTTTACTTACTCACGTTTGTTATCGTTTTCTCTCGGCGCCCAATAATTCCCCACCATTTTATAGAAAAACTGGCACCCTACTGTTTGTTATTAGTTATTTTTCTTAATGCCTCAGTTACCGACGCAAATATCATGCTCATTTTTGTTCTTGGAAATTTATTCTGCTTTTTCATTTTAGTACTTTATCTTCATGGTCTTTTGGCAAGGACACGACCCCACGCAAAATATTTAACAAATTTTTATATTGCGATGTCTTTGGGGGGCGTTTTGGGCGGTATTTTTATTGGGCTGATCGCCCCCATTGTCTTCGCTGATATATATGAACACATCATCCTGCTAATTGTTGTAGCTCTCTTAATGCCCGCCAAAACAACAACTTTTGTCGCAATAATAAAACGCAGAATAGGTCCAAAAGCGCAAAGCTATCGCGCTGATATAATCTTCTCCCTGTGCTTAATTGCGCTATTGCTTATCGCACTGCAAGTCGGAACTGAAACCATAAGTGCAAAGTTAGCCTCAATCATTGCACTAACGATGTTCCTTTTGATAATGCTAGAAGGTGTTGGGCGTCCATTTCGCCTTGCCTTTACCGTTGCAACAGCGCTCTTTCTCACCCCCTTAATACTTAGCACCCACCACAAAGTCCTTTTTCAAGAACGTAGTTTTTTTGGGGTTTATACGGTAAAAGAAATAATCCCTGGCAAGGAAGAAAACGACACACCAAAAGAAGTTGCGCATATCGCAAAACACGGCACAACAATACATGGCATTCAGGTTCAGGGATCATTGGAATCACAAAGCTATTATCACCAGCAATCCGGGCTAGGAAAGTTATTTGAAGCCTATGATGTCCATGACAAAAAAATCGAGTCAGTCGGAGTAATAGGCTTAGGTGCAGGCACAGCCATTTGTTATCGCCAAGCAGGACAAAACTGGACCTTTTTTGAAATTGATCCACTGGTTGAAATCATGGCCAGAGACCCTAAACTTTTTAGCTATATGCAAGAATGTGCACAGGAAACAGATGTTATCATCGGTGATGCCCGCCTTTCTTTAAAAAACATTCCCGACGCAACCTATGGCCTGCTTATTGCTGATGCCTTCTCCTCAGATGCGATCCCTCTTCACTTAATGACAAAAGAAGCTTTTGAACTCTATAAAAAGAAAATTAAAGACAACGGCATCATTATTCTACATATCTCTAACCGATATTTTGACTTGGAGAACATTGTATCTGCAACAGCAGAAGCATCAGGCCTTATCCCACGAATATATGATTATGTAAGACAGGAAGCTGATAAAAAAAACCATCCGTACCGCTATTCATCAATCTGGATTGCCCTAGCACAAAACTCAGAGATTCTAGACAACCTCATTCCCGTGGAAAACCAAACAAGTGATAGAGCTATAAACCGCTGGAGAGAGCCGTCACATACAAAAACAGATACACCCTGGACAGATGATTATTCCAATGTTCTTTCTGCTCTTAAATAAGACGGACGCTATATCCACCCCTGAAGTTCACGTAATGTGACTTCTTTAATAACATCCATACCGCCAAGACTATCGTTCAAGCATGGGATAAACGCAAAATTTTCACCACCATTTTCAAGGAAAGCTTCACGCACACCGATATCAATTTCTTCCAGCGTTTCAACACAATCAACCGAAAAACCTGGTGTCAAAATAACCAAGTTTTTCACCCCGTTCCGCGCCATTTCTTCCACTGTTGGCTGCGTATAAGGCTTCAACCATTCCTTTGGACCAAACAGAGACTGGAAGCACAGTTTCAACTGATCTTCCGACCAGCCTAACCTTTCACGCAACAAGCGTGCTGTCTTGGCACAATGGCAGTAATAGGGATCTCCCTTTTCATGATATTCCACAGGAAGACCATGAAAAGAAGCAATGGTTACATCCGGCTTCCAGGATAATTTCTCAATGCCTTCTTCCACAGATTTTGCCAGAGCGTCAATATAGACGGGCGCATCATGGTACGCAGGAACACAGCGAACAGCAGGTTGCCAGCGCATGGCTTTCAGCGCATCAAAGCACTTGTCATAAGCCGTCGCTGTTGTTGTTGCGGAATATTGAGGATAAAGAGCAAAGAGAAGAATACGGTTACACCCCTGCTTGTGAAGGTCTTCTATTCGCTCCTTAACCGCAGGGTTCCCGTAGCGCCATCCCCAGTCAACAATTACATTCGGATGATCTTTTGCGAGTATCTTTTGCAGTTTCTCGGCCTGATCGCGTGTAATAGTACGAAGAGGAGATTCGTCTTTTTCCTTATTCCAGATTTCTTTATAGGCTTCCCCGCTTTTACTTGGCCGGGTCGTCAAAATAATCCCCTGTAGGATTATTTGCCAAAGCCACTTTGGCGCCTCAATCACGCGCTGATCGCTTAAAAATTCACCAAGATAGCGACGCATAGACCAATAGTCTGTGCCATCAGGCGTACCTAGATTCATCAAAAGGACGCCAACTTTTTCAGTTGGTATTGGTGGGTGATTTTTGGGTGTAATTTGCATGTTCATAAAGATATCAAAGGCCTGAAAATTCTAAAGGAAAGCTCTGTAGATCGTCTAATTACACAACAACTTTACAAAACCATATAAGTAAATGACAAACCTGCAAAGTTCGGATTTGTTGCTTTCAGCAATCGTGCCAGAATGCCTCATACCCAGAATACCTCATACAATGGATAAATATTATTTAGGAACAAGGCTTAATCCTGCAAGCCCCTAGTCTTCAATTTCCTGTTCATCACCATCAAAATCGGTCAGTTCAAAACAACTGACGACTTCCAAATGGCCACTCCAGATAAACTGATCTACGGGAGTGACTTCTTTGAGGGCATACCCGCCTTCGACCAATATTCTTGCGTCACGGGCAAAAGTATTGGGATTGCAGGAAACATAGATAATGGTTCTGACATCAGATTGCGCCAATTCATAGCACTGTTCTTTCGCGCCAGTTCTTGGCGGGTCCAGCACAACACAATCACCACCCTGAAGCTCATCTGCTGTCACAGGGTCTTTCACCAGATCCCGGCAGTCAGAAGTAATACGATGAAGTGTATCGTTTCGACGGGCAGCAGACGTCAATGCCGTAATCGCCCGTTCATCCCCCTCAACAGCATGAACTTGCGCGCGGTTGGAAAGTGGGAAGCTAAAAGTGCCGCACCCGGAAAACAAATCCGCAACAGTTTCCAGCTCTTCTGGCAAATAGCCTAAAACCAAATCAGTAAGAGCATCCTGTCCTTCCTGGCTTGGTTGTAAAAAAGCACCTTCAGGCGGCAAAACCTGAATATCACCGAACTTTTGGTAGGGATTATCCCTTATCGCTACAGGTTCCGGTTCTTGTTTCGGGCGCCCCCAGGCAAAACGTGCGACTGAATATTTTTCAGCAAAGGCAGTAATTGCTTCACGACCTTCCAATACCAGCTTGGCATCTGTGACAATCAGAATATCTGGCCCAGCGGAAGATCCGATAACTGTGATGTCAGCTTTCGCTTGTTCCGGCCCCAACAATACCTTTAACAACTCTCGAAGAGGCTCAACCAGCTTGCTTAATTCAGGCGTAAGAAGTTTACAGTCAATCACATTAACGATCTTATGGCTTTCACGTTCATGAAACCCAAGGTCAATTTTCTTACCCCGCGCCGCTGCAGCAAAAACAACTCGGCGTCTGGTTTTCGCTTCGATCTGGACAAGATCCGCAACCTCACCACCACTAAATCCCTTACGAGTTAGAGCCTGAACAATTGTGTCTCTTTTCCATTTGCGGTAAAAATCTGGGGCAACATGCTGTACTGTACAACCACCACAAGGACCAAAGTGTTCACAAGGCGCGTCAACATGGTTCGCTCCCAATTGCTGAAGCTCTAAAATCTCGGCTTTAAAACCACCGGACCTTTCACCAACAAGTTTCACCCGAAGCTGATCGCCAGGCATTGTCATTGGAACATAAACAGGTCGCCCATCATAATCCGCAACCCCATCCCCACGCGCACCGAGCGTATCGATTTCTATCTCTATCTGCTTTCCGCCGCCACGGCGCGCTTTACGTCTCATTATTCCTGACACCTGATTTGGTTATATGATCACTGCTCTACCAGCAGGATGATTTTTCGCCAATCTAACAGCTTTTTTAAAAGCCGCAATCGCAAGCACCATCTTTTACAGACAGGAATTAAGAAATCTTGGGCGTATTGAGATCAAAACCAGAAACCCCAGCATCCGAAGCTTGCAAAAAAGGTCTTAGCCCATCATCTTTATCACCAACTATATCACTCTTAAATTCCAGGTTCTTAAATTCATGTCTTTTCTTAAATTTATCTTCAAAGGTGTCGTCGGGCTTTTTGCTGCCCTTGGCCTCCTTGTCATTCTCCTTGGCGTATTAATTGGCGTCTCCCTCAACAATGTCGAAGAAATTGGTAAGGCAGTGGATAATCAGAGCCTGCCACAGGAGATGATCCTGACAATAGATCTTTCAGAAGGTCTCTTCGAAGGCCCAACCAAAGCATCCTATTTCAGCAACTCCTTCCAGCCTGGTCTGCCGCTGCATGATGCCATCGATGCTCTGTACCGTGCACAAGACGATAATCGAGTCAAAGGTCTGTTAATCAAAGCAGGCCAAGGGCCATTACAACTCGCTCAGGCACAGGAACTCAGAAAAGCAATTCATGCCTTTACAAAAACGGGAAAATGGACAGCTTCATTTGCTGAAACCTATGGTGAAGCAGGCCATGGAACGTTGCATTATTATCTAGCAAGTGCAGCCGAAACCGTTTGGGTACAACCGTCCGGCGATCTGGATATTTCCGGCTTTAGCATGGAAAGCCCCTACCTGCGTCCCGTATTGGATGAACTCGGCATTCTGCCGCAGTTCAGCCAACGACACGAATACAAGGGTGTAATGAACATGTTCACTGATGATCATATGCCTGCCCCTGTAAAACAAAACACACAAGGCGTTCTCAATTCTATCTTTGACGTTATTGAAAAAGAAATCTCTGTCAGCAGAGAAAAACCCGGCGAAATTGGAACGCTTATGGACCGATCCCCTCTTAGTGCTGTCGAAGCCATTGATGCCGATCTGATTGATCGTGTCGGCTATTGGGATGAAATTACGGATGAAGCCCTGACAGGAGATCGCGAGTTCATCCACCTTGCAGACTATGCCATGAGCACAACGCCAGAAGTTTCAGAAGGCGCATCAAGAATTGCTGTGATCTATGGAATTGGCGAAATTCACCTTGGACAAAGCCAAGGCGATGCTTTCTTTGGCGGCAGAACGACTATGGGGTCCGACACCATTGCTCAAGCAATTTCTGACGCCATTGATGATGATTCAATCGAAGCCATTATTCTACGGATAGATAGCCCCGGCGGATCTTATGTTGCATCTGATGTTATGTGGCGCGAAGTCGTCCGAGCCAAGGAAGTTGGCAAGCCTGTCATTATCTCTATGGGAGATGTCGCTGCATCAGGCGGTTATTTTGTATCTGCGCCTGCCCACAAAATCCTCGCTAATCCCGTTACTATCACCGGTTCAATTGGTGTTGCCGGTGGTAAAATGGTTCTCACCGACCTTTGGGATAAAGTTGGCATCAAATGGGATGGCGTAAAAGCCGGAGAGAATGCCGATCTCTACAGTGCCAATAAAGCCTTTACCAATGAAGGTTGGGCACGTTTGCAAGGTTCTCTTGATCGCATTTACGAAGACTTCACAGTTAAAGTTGGCGAAGGTCGTGGCAAGAGCCAACAGGAAATCCACACAATTGCCAAAGGGCAAATCTGGAGCGGAGCCCAAGCCAAAGACAACGGATTGGTTGATCAGTTAGGTGGTTTTAGAGAAGCCATTCAGGTCGCGCGCGAAGCAGCTATGATCAATGAAGAGCTTGACCATCAGCTCGTTTATTTCCCTGAACCGAAAGATCCCATTGAAGAACTTTTGGAAAATGCCATGGGCGGACAGATGATTCTTACTGATCCAGCTGTTGTAAAATCCCTGAGCACGCTGGTTAAAATTACATCACCGGTTTTAAAGACCTTTGAACAAACCGTTCAGGATCCGAGAACCAATGTTCTTAATTCGCGTATTACACCTATCGGCCAACAATAAGATCAGGATGATCCCGCGGCTGTTTGTTGAAGTAAAGATGCACGATCAATCAAACGGTCAACCGGGAAATTAATCGTTACTGATGTTCCTTTATCAGGCTCGCTCTCAATAGAGAGTGAGCCTTGATTTCTTTCAATGATCGCTTTCACAATACTCAAACCCAAACCACTTCTCTCTTCGGCTTCTTCATCCGATTTCCAAAACGGATCTGTCACAAAGGGTAAATCTTCTTTCTTGATTCCCGTACCCGTATCCGAAAAACGAATACTCAGGCCAGAATAAGAATCATAAAGAGCCGATACATCAACTCTGCCTTCACGCGGAGTAAAGTGGATTGCATTGTTCAAAAGGTTGACAACAATCTGCTTGAACCCCTGCGCATTGGTTCGTAAATATGGTAAATCATCCTGGATAGAACACTCGACTAAAACACCTTCGTCCGATGCGCGTAAATCCAAAGCACGCACACAACTTAAGATTTCATCACTTACATCCAGTTCCTCATCCTGTAATCCTGCTTCGGCAGACTCCAGTCTGGATATTTGCTGGATATCCGTCACCATAGTCATCAGACTGGAACCAGCTTCAAAGATGTATCCTAAGTATTCTTCCCGACGCTTCTGATCGACTTTATAATCTTCCTCTTTCATTAGAATTTCAGAGAACCCAATAATCGCATTCAATGGTGTTCTTAACTCGTGGCTCATATTCGCCAAAAAAGAGGTTTTAGCCCGGTTAGCAATCTCTGCAGATTCTTTTGCCTCAGTCAAAGCTCTGTCGTGCTGATCAATTGTAATCAGCATATTATTATAGGCCTCGACAGTTTGACCCAGTTCGTCATCCGATCGCCACTTCACCAACACGGGCTTTTTCTGATAAGCCATTTCATCGATAGAAGTAGATAACAATTTCAAAGGGCGCCCCACTGCACGATTAATCGCGATGGCAGCCCCGCCACCAAGAGTGGACAAAATTAATAAGAAGATAAAAGCATCAACAAAAACACGAGTCCATACATCCGTGTAGGCACGATCTGTCGTATAACCAACCTCCAGATGCCCTAGAACCTCTTTGTTATCGAAGACGGAATAGATAAGCGGAATACGAATGAAAGCAACTTCGGAAAGTTCAACATCATTTGAATTGGGATCTTCTGCCGGATAAAACTCCCCGGCACCATCAGGCAAAATAATTCTGACACGTACAAGATCAGGATCTCGCATCAATGTTTCTAGCACGAGTATCACTGTGCTTTCATCATAATCCCAAAGAGATCTGGTTAAGGGAATTGATACTTTGGTTGCCACATCGCGCGCCCGCTGGGCAATCCGTTCTTCTTCCAATCTGAAAAATCGAGCTTCAAAAAAGAGAAATGGCACCAAGCCTGTGACCAAGACGCACAGAGTACAAATTACCAATAATTTTGTACGGACAGATTTAAAAGCCATTTTGATCTAGTGCCTATAATTCCCGGTTTCATTGCGATTAAACCGACACAAGCCTGCGATCTTTGTCTTTTTTATACTCAAACCCCTGTTTGTTCCCAATATCTTACCCCTAAAGCAATTATTCTATGCTTGTCAGGCGCGCCATCAATCAAGACGGCGATTGTATTGGAAGCATCTTGACACTCTGTCACTCAATATTCTAGCAGATGACAAACTGCCTCCAATCACAATTACCCGACGATTCTTTTATCTTTATTAGACAGAAAAGATACCGCGAGACGGTTAACAGGGGATAAAGATATTAACCTTAAAAGGATTAGTGTTTCATAGATAGCAGCTTATTTTAGCTGGAATTTAAAAAGAGCGGATTAACCATTTTTATGAAAAATCAGCTTCTATATGAACTTACGGGCCGCGATTAAAAACTCGATGTTTCCCTCAGGCCCTTTTATCGGACTTTCAGTTAAGCCCAGCACCGCCCAGTCGGTTTCTTCGTTCAACCAAGTTTCAATGCGATCACAGACTTCCTGATGCAATTCCGGCTCGCGTACGACACCGCCCTTGCCAACACGACCTTTACCAACTTCAAACTGCGGTTTGATCAGTGCTATCATCAGCGCGCCGGAACCAGCCAAGGCCATTGCTGCGGGCAAAACGGTCTCTAAACCAATAAAACTGGCATCACAAACAATCATATCAAGAGCTTCCGGGATTTGTTCTGCTGTCAAATGACGCGCATTCGTTCGCTCCATAACAACAACGCGCTCATCTTTACGTATTTTCCAGGCAAGCTGTCCATGACCAACATCAACGGCATAGACCTTCTGGGCACCATTAGTCAGCAGGACATCAGTAAAGCCACCTGTCGATGCACCCACGTCCATGCAAACCTTGCCCGTTGGATCAATATCAAATTCCTTAAGCCCCTTTTCAAGCTTAAGACCGCCACGACTGACCCAAGGGTGATCTTCGCCCTTTACCGTAAGCGGGACATCTTCTGCCAACGGCTGACCTGGTTTATCTATCCGTTTGGTTTCCGTATAGACCTGTCCAGCCATGATCCGTGCCTGCGCCTTGGTCTTGCTTTCAACCAACCCCCGATCAACCAGTAACTGATCAGCTCTTTTTTTCCCGACTTTAGCCACGTTCCATGCTCTTGTAATTCATTAATCCCAGACGTTCGCGCCATGCAAAGCGTATAACAAAGACCACTGCCACAAAAGCAAGACCTGCTGCAAGGCCTAACCAAATACCTGTGCCGCCACCACCAAGAATAAAGCCGCCATAATAGGAAATCGGCAACCCAAACACCCAATAGCCCATAATAGCGAGTATCATAGGAACCTTTGTGTCACTCAATCCTCTCAAAGCCCCGGCAGCAACAACCTGACATCCGTCAACCAACTGGAAAAGTGCTGCAACCGCCAGATACGAAACAGCAAGTCCAAGAGAGACCTGATTCTCTGGCACATCAAGATCCAGATAGAACCCGATAAAAAACTTGGGTATCAACCAAAAAGCCAGACAGGTTGTGATCATGAAACCTGTGCCCATGACGATAGAAACCCATCCTGCTTTTTTTATACCTTCAGGATCATTTTTACCCAGCGCCAGACCAACACGGATTGTTGCCGCCTGACTGATTCCCAATGGCACCATAAAGGCAACTGAAGCACACTGCAGAGCAATCGCATGAGCTGCGAGCTCATTTGTACCAAGCCAGCCCATCAAAATGGTCGCTGCGGCAAACAGACCAGTCTCTGCCGTCAAGGTGCATCCAATTGGTAAACCAATGCGAAAGATTTCTTTGAAACGTGCCCAGTCAGACTTCCATAAGCGCACAAGAATGGCGTACCGCTTATAACGCTTATGAGTCATGATATAACCAAGTATAAGCAAGAACATCACTAGATTAACCAAGGTCGTGCTAATCCCTGCCCCAGCCAATTCAAGTCGAGGAAATCCCCAATTCCCGAACATCAGTGCGTAATTACAGATTGCATTCAAAATGATTCCTATAATCGTGATGTTCAACACAACCGTTGTTTTTCCATGGGCTGACAAAAGGCAACGTAACACTAGAAACAAAAATGACGGAAAGAAATTCCATACGGCAAAACGAATGTAACCTTGTGCCAAGGCTGCATTTTCCTCTGTTTGACCAAGTAAGAGAAAAAATACTTCAGCGTTCCATATCAATGCAATAAGAACCGCAGCAACGATGATAGAGACCCAGAAACCTTGTCGTGTGGTTCGACGAACTGATTTAAAATCGCGCGCACCAATAGCCTGCGCCATCATCGGCGCAACCGCGGTGATCAGACCAATACCAAAAAGAAGAAAAGGGCTCATCAAACTGGTCGCTAATGTACCAGCCGCCAAAAACTTGGGGCCCAACCACCCCATCATAATAACATCAGTCGTGAAGAGAGCCATTTGCGCCACCTGTGCGACTACAAGCGGCCAAGCAAGGTGAAAACTTGCTTTGACTTCATCACTCCATCCGATAGTAGGCGGCAATGGCTGGCCAGAAGCCTCAGAGGCTCTGCCTGCAAACAGTCCGGTTGACATTATACGGATCCCAAAAGTGAAATTTGCCAACGCACGCAGCCGATTATGCGGTTGTTCGTCGTCCCTGAGGGTGAGGCAAACTTAATACGAAGGAAAATACCCTAGCGGCTTGAAAGTGAGTTGTATAGAGCTTTTGTAAAGTTACTCAAAGTCGCGATCTAAAAACATAAGCCTTGCTTATGCGTTCTTTATGCAATCGAAGAAGATGATTTCGCCACTTCCTGCCCCAACGCACTCATCGCCTTTGCAAAAATTCCATCTGCATCCAAACCAGCCTGCTCTAGTTGCTTCGCAGGGCTATCATGGTCGATAAAAATATCCGGCATACAAACAGGGCGGAATTTCAATCCGTTATCAAACAGGCCTTCGTTTGCCAGTAAATTGGATACGAGTGATGAAAAACCACCAATAGATCCCTCTTCTACCGTCAGGAAAACCTCGTGGTTGGACGCAAGATTTTTTACAAGTGCAACATCCAACGGTTTGGCAAAACGTGCATCAGCAACCGTTGTACTAAACCCATGAGCCGCAAGTTTATCCGCAGCTTCCAGGCAATCCGCAAGACGTGTACCCAAAGCCAGTATTGCGACATGTTTTCCTTCACGAACAATACGACCTTTACCAATCTCCATCACGGAACCGCGTTCAGGCAATGTAACTTTACCCGTTGCTTCACCACGCGGAAATCTAATGGCACTCGGTTTATCATCAATGGTTGCAGAGGTTGCAACCATGTTCATTAACTCAAGTTCATCCGAAGGTGCCATAATGACCATATCCGGAATACAGCCGAGATAGGCCAGATCATAGCTTCCCTGATGCGTCACACCATCAGCACCAACCATACCAGCACGATCTATAATGAAGCGAACAGGCAGACTTTGAATGGCCACATCGTGGACAACCTGGTCATAAGCACGCTGTAAGAAGGTCGAATAGATGGTCGCATAGGGTTTGTATCCGTCACAGGCCATTCCGGCGCAGAAAGTCACACCGTGCTGTTCAGCAATCCCAACATCAAAGGTACGATCGGGGAACTCTTCCTGAAAAAGGTTCAAGCCCGTTCCTGATGGCATTGCCGCCGTCATAGCAACAATTTTGTCATCATGCTTGGCTTCGGCAATCAACGCTTTGGCAAAAACATTCTGATACAACGGTGCTTTAGGCGGTGTTTTTTCCTGTTTGCCACTCACTACATCAAACTTGGAAACGCCATGATATTTATCCGCGGCTTTTTCAGCAGGCTCATAGCCCTTACCTTTTTGCGTAACCGCATGGATAAGAACCGGACCATCAAAGCCGCAATCACGTACATTTTTCAGAACAGGTAAAAGATGGGAAAAATCATGTCCGTCGACAGGGCCTATATAGAAAAAACCAAGTTCTTCAAACAAAGTCCCGCCAGTAAAAAATCCGCGCGCATACTCTTCCGCACGTTTAGCAGCGGTCTCAATGCGTGGCGGAAATTTGCTGATTATTTCTTTCGCGAGATGACGCATGGATTGGTAGGGTTTGGCGGAAATCAAACGGGACAGATAGGCACTCAATGCACCAACCGGCGGTGCAATCGACATATCATTATCATTCAAAATCACAACCAGTCGTGAATTCATCGCACCGGCATTGTTCATGGCTTCATAAGCCATGCCCGCAGTCATGGAACCATCGCCAATGACCGATATAACATTGTTCGTTTTACCTGCTAGGTCACGGGCAACCGCATAACCAAGTCCAGCAGAAATAGAGGTCGAACTATGCGCTGCACCAAAAGGATCGTAGATAGATTCCTTGCGTGTGGTAAAACCCGACAGTCCGCCGCCTTGCCTGATCGTACTCAATTGATCCCGACGCTCGGTCAGAATTTTATGGGGGTAGCACTGATGCCCCACATCCCAGATGAGTTTATCTTCGGGGGTATTAAAAACGTGATGAATAGCAACAGTAAGTTCAACAACACCTAAGCCGGCACCCAAGTGTCCACCTGTGCGAGAGACAGCGTTCAACATATCCAAACGCACTTCTTCGGCCAGCTGTGGCAGCTGACTTTCATCCAGCTTGCGTAAATCAGCAGGATTATGAACTGTGTCCAACAACGGGGTCTGACGATTGTGCCCGAACTGACTCACCCTTATCTCCATCACATCTTTTCTCAACAAACTTCATACAAAGTTTTGAGATAATTTCATGTTCCTCGACAGCCAGCCCAAAAGTATAATTCTTTTTGGGGTAACAATTCCATAGGAACAAATCAGGACTTAAAGTTTCGACTTCAAGACCTACGTTCTACAATAAATGTGGCCGTATCGCGAAGTAACTGCGCCTTTCCTGCGAAAATATCAAGTCTAGATTTTGCAGAATCAATTAATTCATTAGCCTTTGCGCGGGCATTTTCCAATCCAAGTTGCCCCACGAAGGTCGCTTTACCAGCATCACTATCTACACCAGTGGGCTTACCTGTTTCTTCAGGTGTTGCTTCGTGATCAAGCAAATCATCAACAATCTGAAAAGCCAACCCAATGTCTTCAGCATAAAGACTTAGAGCTTCATATTCTTCCGCTTTCGCATTTCCCAATATCGCTCCAGCCTCACAAGCATAACGAATTAAGGCACCCGTTTTAAGCGCTTGCAGCCGTGTAATGCCCTCAAGATCCAAACTCGAACGGGATGGCGACAAATCAATCATTTGCCCCCCAACCATACCTTTCGCCCCAGAAGCAATCGCCAATCCAGATATCAGCTTTAACCGAACAGCCATATCAGAGTGAGTAGCTTGATCCGACAGAACAGCAAAAGCTTCGGTAAGTAATCCATCACCCGCCAGAATAGCCGTCGCATCGTCCCACTTTTTATGGACTGTCACCCGACCACGACGCAAATCACTGTCATCCATTGCGGGCAAATCATCATGCACGAGGCTATAGCAATGTACCATTTCCAGTGCAGCAGCGACCTGAAGGGCATAAGCTTTATCAACATCAAAAAGCTTGGCCGTTTCCATCACCAGAAAGGGACGTAACCGTTTGCCGCCTCCCAACGCACTATAGCGCATGGCTTCAACGACTTCGCCTTCTGGTGTTAGAATTGTCGGCAAAAGCTCATCAAGCTTTTCTTCTACGGCACGCGCGCAGTTCGTCAAAGCAAGAGAAATATCAGACATCTAGATGCTTATCCGTTGTAACTTTGATCAAATGAACGTCAGGAAACATCAAAAGGTTCTGTACGCGGCTGCCCATCAGGTCCCATTGCAATCTTTTCGATCTTTTCCTGAGCTTCGCGAAGTTTTGTTTCACAATGGGCCTTTAGCTTGGCCCCACGATCATATGCATCAATTGCTTCATCCAGCTTGCCTTCACCTTGCTCGAGGCGCTCAACAATTGTTTTCAATTCGGCAAGAGCAACCTCGAAACTCATCGTGTTGATATCAGCCAGGCTGTCGCCAGCCAAACTATCACCAGATTGTGTATTTTCCATAGAGAAACCTCAAATTACATATTCCAAAGCACTCTACGTCGTCATCCCCTTGTAAACAAGAATAAGTCATGACTTTTGACGCTTATTTTCCTCTGAAAAAATGACGCGCTGTTATTCTGCAGCGTTCATCAATGCCCTTATATGCAGAGCAACAGATCTAGCAAGCGCATCCGTATTATATCCACCTTCCAGAACCGAGACCAAACGTCCATCACACAGATCCTGAGACAACTCAACAATACGTTTACTCACCCATCCAAAATCTTCATCTTCCAGGTTTATCGATGCTAACGGATCTTCGCGGTGCGCATCAAAACCAGCTGATACAATAATCAGCTCCGGTTCAAAATTCTGAACTGCCGGGAAGATTTTGTCTTCCATCGTTTTGCGAAACTCGTAAGATCCGGCGCCACTAGGCAGAGGACAATTCATAATATTTCCTGCCACACCAGCTTCACCTTCACTGCCTGTTCCCGGGAAAAGAGGTGATTCATGCGTCGAGGCATAAAACATGTCCGGATCGTTCCAGAAAACATCCTGAGTCCCATTGCCATGATGAACATCAAAGTCAATCACTACGATTTTTTTGAACCCATGGACATTCCGTGCCTGATATGCACCTATAGCTGGATTACAAAACAGGCAAAACCCCATTGCACGGTCACGTTCAGCATGATGTCCCGGCGGACGGCTAAGACAAAAGGCATTATTAACTTCACCTGTTATAACAGCATCAACAGCGGCACAAATCCCACCAGCGGCCCGCAACGCCGCCTCTCCTGAGTCTTTACAGATAACCGTATCACCGTCTATGGCAACATATCCGGTATCAGGGATTGATTCGAAAACGCTGGCAACATGTTCTTCGGTGTGGGCCCATAATAACTTGGCATTATCAATAACGGGTGCCTCGCGACGATCCAGTCCATCAAAATCAGCATCTGATAAAATTTTCAGGACTTCTTCAATTCTACGCGGTGATTCAGGGTGATGAATACCTGTATCGTGTAAGAGGCTGACCGGGTGAGTAAAAAGCGCCGTCGTCATAAATATCTCCTCATAAGAATGCCACACACCACAGAAATTTATTGGGGATTAACTCATCATTCCTAAAGATATAACATTTATTGAATCAGAACGACGGGAAAATTCATCTCTTACGTTTAAAAGAACAGAACATAATCAGCCTGTTATAATACAAAAAAAATATAACTGAATGATTTAATACCGTGACTAACACTTTACAGATCCAAAGATTATCCATTACAGTACAAAAAGAGAACGGTGCCGCAATTTAGTGCAATACCGCCTACTTTCCTATAACATCGCCAGTGGTGTTGAATATCTTTTCAACAACCACAGGATTAAATCGTTTCAAATATCGACCAGATTGTCATGTCTGGTCTCATGTCAGGAGGCCGGTTTGCGCCAGCTGTTTGTTACATCTTATCTTCTGATAGCTGCCAGCTTGATGATTGTTCCCTTATCTGCTTTAGCACAGCAACCATCCCTGGTTGGTGTTGATAAGGTACGCATGGAGTCCATGAACCAAACTGTTCCCGTTATTGGACGTTTGGTTGCCAGACAAACAGGAAATGTCTCGGCCAGAATAGCAGGTCCCGTCGATGACGTTCTGGTTGAAGTAGGTGACAAAGTGAGCAAAGGACAAGTTATTGCCCGCCTGAATGCAGCAACCTTGAAAGCCGAGCGCGATCTGGCAGCCAGCGAAGTTGCCGCAGCCAAAAGCAAGCAAGGTACTTTTCAGGCAAGGTTAAAGCTTGCAGGACAAGAGCTTCAACGTATGGAACGGCTCAAAAAATCTGCAGCCTTCAACAAATCGCGCTACGAAGATGCCGTACAAAACAGTTCAATTGCCAAGGCCGAAGTTTCCCAGGCGCGCGCTGATATCAACACAGCACAGGCCCGTCTTCGCCGGGCAGAGATAAATCTTGCCTACGCAGAAATCAAAGCACCTTACGATGGCGTTATTATGGCAAAAGAGACAGAAACAGGCGCTTATGTTGCAATCGGTGATGCCGTCGTCACATTGCTTTCACGGGAAAGTCTCGAGATAGAAGTTGATGTACCTGCACGCCGTCTTGCCGGCATCAAAGCCGGAATGGAATTCACCCTGAGCCTTGCAGATGATACGCCGCTTATTGCAAAAATCAGGGCAATTTTGCCACGTGAAAACCCATTGACCCGCACACGCCCTGTCAGATTAACAGCAAAACTTCCAAATCAGGACAACCTTGCAGATAACCAGAGTATTACCCTTCTAGTTCCCGCTGGACCGAAAAGAGAAGTGATAACAGTCCACAAAGACGCGATCATTCAAAGTCCTAATGGACCGATGGTTTTCCTGAATGCTGATGGCCATGCCCAGCCCCGCCCAGTTCAACTGGGGCAACAGGTGGGCGAACGTATTGAGGTGATCTATGGTCTGCAAACTGACGATGAAGTTGTGATCCGCGGAAACGAAAGACTGTTCCCCGGCGTTCCGCTTCAGATCAATGGCGCTGAGCCGCCAGCCAATACTGACAAGTCAAAAGATGATACCGCCGATCAGCCCTCAATAGAAGATACAGATAAAAGCGAGGGAGCCTCGTAATGAATCTGATCAAAGTATCCATCGAGCGTCCTATCGCTGTCATATCTGCTGTGATCATGGTTGTTCTATTTGGGGCCGTGGCCTTACAAGTTATTCCGATCCAGTTAACCCCAGACGTAAATCGTCCGGTTATCACCATCAGAACCAATTGGGGCGGTGCAGCCCCCGCAGAGATTGAACGTCAAATCATTACAGAGCAGGAAGAAAAGCTTAAGGGCTTGGAAAACCTGCACAGTATGACCAGTAATTCATCCTATGGATCTGGTCGAATAACATTAGAATTCAACGTCGGCACAGATATGGGCAAGGCCCTTCTTCTAACCGCAAATCGTCTGGATCGTGTCAGCGGGTACCCGGATGAAGCTGACGAACCAACACTTGATACCGCAGGTGCAGAAGACAGTCCAATTGCCTGGTTTGTGTTAACCCGTGAAGATGGTAACACAGCGCCAATCCATACCTATGGCGACTTCGTTGAAGACATTGTCAAAGACAGAATTGAGCGTGTTCAAGGCGTCAGTGGAGTCAATATTTTTGGTGGTAGTGAACGTGAAATAGAAATTGTTATCCAACCCGAATTACTCGCCCGCTATGGCTTAACGGCAAGCTCTGTCGTCAGTACACTCAGAGCCGCAAGTGCGTCTATCTCAGCCGGTGATGTCGAAGAAGGTAAAAGACGTTACATCGTAAGAACCGAAGGTGATTTAAATACGCTCGAAGCCGTTAGAAAAGTTGTCCTGCGAAGTACGCAAGATGCCTTTACCGGTAGTGTTGCGCGCGTCACTGTTGGCGATATAGCGCGTGTTAATTTCAACTACAAAGATCCCGGTGCAAAAATTCGTGTGCTTGGCAATGCAGCAATAGCCTTTAATGCCACACGAGAAACTGGTGCCAATGTCATTGAAACGATGGATGGCATATATGAAGCAGTAGAGGACCTCAATGCCCGGGCCATCCCCGAAGCTGGCCTCAAGCTGGAACAGGTTTACGATGAAACCGTTTATATCAATTCTGCGATTGACCTTGTTCGCCAGAATATCTGGTTTGGTGGTATCCTCGCAGCAATTATCCTGCTTACCTTCTTAAGATCCGTTCGCGCGACAGTGATTATCTCCATGGCAATCCCGGTATCTGTGATCGGGTCCTTTGTTGCCATGGCTGCCCTTGGCAGATCCATCAATGTGATTTCCCTTGCTGGATTGGCCTTCGCAGTCGGTATGGTAGTTGATGCCGCCATTGTCGTTCTCGAAAACATTTTCCGTTTGAAAGAAGAAGGCAAATCACCTGCTGTCGCCGCTTATGAAGGCGCACAACAGGTTTGGGGCGCAATTCTGGTTTCTGCCCTTACAACAGTTATGGTCTTTATTCCGATTTTGATTATGGAATTGGAAGTTGGCCAGCTCTTCAGGGATATCGCAGTCGCCATATCTGTATCAGTTACCCTGTCACTTGTTGTCTCTATTACGGTAATTCCAGCACTATCCCGACGTTTCCTTCGCGACCACGACACGGATGGCAGCGATACGGTAAAGCGTATTCCTCTACCCGGTATCGACCAATTTGGCTCTGGCTTTGTCAAGTTTGTCATGGGGTTTCAGGCTATTGTCGTGCAACGAAAAATTGTCGCCATAGCCTTGGTTGGAGCCATTACGGCCATCGCATCCTTGGGCACGTGGAAGTTCCTCCCCAAGCTGGAATATTTGCCAGAGGGGAACCAGAATCTGGTCTTTGGTGTCATCATCCCACCCCCCGGATACAATCTCGACACAATGACATCCATCGCCGTTGAGGTAGAAAACTCTATTCGTAATCTATGGGCAAGTGAGACAGGACCAGAGTCAGAACCAGATCAACCACCAAAGATGGAACGTTTTTTCTTTGTTGCAACACGATCAAACACTTTCCTCGGTGCCATTTCTGTTGATGGACAACGCGTGGCTGAACTCATTCCCGTTCTTCAAAAACCTGTTTTTAAAGAGCCAGGAACCTTCGGCTTCATCTATCAACCGTCTCTCTTTGGCCGCGGTATTGGTGGGGGCCGTAAAATCGACCTGGACATATCCGGGTCAAATTTGAACGAGATTCTTGCCATCGCCGGACAGGCAACCGGAAAAATGCTTGCTGTTTTCCCAACCAGCGAAGGGAACCAGTTCCGCCCGAAACCGGGACTTGAACTCGGTGCACCGGAAGTGCGTGTTTTACCAGATAGAACACGCCTGGCTGATAACGGACTATCTGTTAACGATCTAGGAACATCCATTGATGTCTTTAATGATGGCCTACGTGTGGAAGAGGTAACTGTTGGCAACAAACGCCTTGATCTAACTCTTAAAGGTCCCAACAAAGGCGTTACCCAAACTCAGGGAATTTCAAGCCTGCCTGTTGTGACATCAGATGGCACTATTGTTCCTGTATCCAGCCTAGCGGAAATTATTCTAACAGCAGGTCCAACAGAAATCCGTCACCGCGAACGTATGCGGACCATTACACTGGAGTTGCGTCCATCTGCGGGGGTTCCTCTCGAAGAAGCACTGGACATACTTCAGGCAGAAGTTATTGGCCCGATGGAAGAAGCTGGTCTGCCCAACGATGTTAAGATGAGCCTCAGCGGAACAGCCGATAATCTGGCTCAAACTTGGGACGCCATGGTGGTTAACCTCTTATTGGCGATCGTCATTGTATATCTGGTGATGGCCGTGCTTTTTGAGAGCTTTGTCTACCCACTGATTATCCTGCTCGCTGTACCTCTTGCAACAGCTGGTGGCGTTGCAGGCTTGGTATTCCTTAATACCTTCATCTTCCAGCCACTGGATATGTTGACGCTTCTGGGGTTTGTCATTCTGGTCGGAATTGTGGTGAATAACGCAATTCTGGTTGTCCATCAAACCCTTCACCATTTAAGGATCGAGAACATGCCTGCGCAGCAAGCTATTCTTGAAGCAACTAGAAACCGTATCCGCCCGATCTTTATGTCAACGCTGACCTCGGTTGTCGGCATGTTACCACTGGTTCTGGTTCCCGGTGCAGGTTCAGAACTCTATCGTGGTTTGGGATCTGTTGTGGTTGGGGGACTCTCACTATCAGCCGTATTGACACTGTTGATTATTCCCCCCATGCTTTCCTTGATGGAACGCACACTTGAGAAAGATCGTGTTCGTAATCAGGAGCTAAAATCCCGCCCGGGATTAGCAGAAGCAGCCGAATAAAATTTTGAGCTGCCTCGTTTAATTGCACAATCTGTTTGATTGAGTAATTTGGGAAACATTCCTCTCAACAAAAAAAATCCAGCTGTATAGATTACAGCTGGATTTTTTTATGATCATTTTAACAAAGATAAAACAAACGCCTTACCTTCTTAGAGATGATGATATTCACCCATTGCATCCAAGAGCCAGTCAACCAGATACTCGGCGAATGATGGGCGAACAAACATTCGATAGGTCGGTTTGTCATCCAGCATTTGCAAAAGCACGGGTGCTTTCCCGACACGTGTTTGAACAGCCTGCCCGGGTGCAAAGGATTGAGCATCCATATCCAGTCGGCAGCTTTTCTTCATCACGTTACGTGCCTGAGGCCCCGTAAGATCAAGCGCTGTGCGGTTACCGGAAACATCGATAACGGCAACATGCTGCCCATCCAGTGCATCACGTAGTTTTTGAACAAGATCATCCTGCGCATCAACGGGACCAACAATCTGCCATTCATCAGGACCAAGCCAGAAAACAGTCAGATCACCTTTGGTTACGTAAGTGTTCGGATCAGTTGGCACAGCAACACCAACGATCTTTTTCACCGCAGAAACAAACTTTTTGTCTTCGGCATTACCACGGATGTTCACTTGCGCCAGAAAAGGGATTTCCGACAAGCTGACACCCTGATCTCCGCTCACAGAACCATTGATCATGGCCTGTTCTTTGTGCGCGATAATACTGTTACGGAATGTATCAACCATCACGGCGTTCTCCTTTTGGATCATAGAAGACCGGGCTGACAATTTTTACCTTTGTCACCTTGCCGCGATCATGCGCGTAAATCCATTGTCCCATACGGTTATGTCCATCCTTGACCAAAGCCATCGCAATAGAATGCTCTAGGTTCGGGCTCCAGTAAGAAGATGTTACATGACCTACCATCGGTGCGGGTGTCGGGTTCACACGCTCATAGGTAAGCTGCGCGCCCTCTTCCAGAACTTCCTTCGGATTTTCAGTAACAAGACCGACAAGTTGTTTACGATCTTCTCGGGCAGTATCCGCACGCGTAAAGGAACGACGACCAATGAAGTCCCCTTTCTTCTTCGCAACGATCCAATCCATGCCAAGATCCTGTGGTGTCTGTGTACCATCAGTTTCTTGACCGATAATCACAAAACCTTTTTCCGCACGAAGAACGTGCATGGTTTCAGTGCCATACGGCGTAATGTCGTACTTTTCACCAAGTTCCATGCATTTCTTCCACAGGTGAAGACCATGCCAGTTTCTGACATTAATCTCGTAGGAAAGATCACCCGTAAAGGAAATCCGGAATACACGCGCCGGAACACCGGCAACTTCACCTTCGCGCCATGTCATGAACGGGAAAGCTTCGTTAGAGAAATCCATCTCCGGCGCAAGCTCTTCCAATAGTTGACGGGCTTTTGGACCACCGATAGAAAGCGTCGACCATTCTTCTGTTACAGACGTACAATAAACTTCCAGATCAGGCCATTCTGTCTGCAGATATTCTTCAAGCCAGTCAAGAACACCAGCTGCGCCACCTGTCGTCGTCGTCATGTGAAAGTGGTTTTCCCCAAGACGTGATGTCACACCGTCATCAAAGACCATACCGTCTTCTTTAAGCATGAAACCATAACGGCAAGATCCAACAGGAAGCTTGAGCCAGGCATTGGTATAAACGAGGTTAAGAAACTTCGCTGCATCTTTACCCTGAATGTCAATTTTACCCAGTGTGGATGCATCAAGAATACCAACTCCATCACGAAGAGCCGCCGTTTCACGGGTAACCGCAGCATCCATATCTTCGCCAGCTTTCGGGTAATACCACGCACGTTGCCATTGACCTACAGGCTCAAAGGCAGCGCCGTTTTCTAAGTGCCAGCCGTACATGGAAGTCCGACGAACGGGATCAGCAAGATCGCCATTAATGCCGCGACCGGCCAATGCACCGAAGTTAACCGGTGTGTAAGGCGGACGAAAAGTTGTTGTGCCGACTTTTGGAATATCCTTCTCCAACTGGGAAGACAGGATTGCCAAACCGTTCACATTCGAAAGCTTACCCTGATCTGTCGCCATACCAGTAGTCGTATAACGCTTCATATGTTCGACAGAGTGCATGCCTTCACGCGCCGCCAACATGATATCTGCGGCAGTAACATCGTGCTGATAATCAACGTAATGCTTGCGCTTGCCCTGGCCAACCGGATGATCCGTTGGGACAACCCAATAGGCCTTGATGGCTTTTTCTTCAATAACAAGCGCTTTTGGTGATGCTTTTGCTTTCCCTTTGCCAAAGCCAGTATCTTTGGCTGCGGCAGCACCAGCGGCAGCACCTTCGTCAAGCGCAGATTGCAGATCAAAAGCACCTTTACAGGCACCAACGGTACGCTCGTTTTGTGCAGAGATATTCGGTACAAAACAGATTTTCTCTTCATCATAACGGAGCTTACCGATTGATTGAGAGAAAAGGTGCACCGCCGGGTTCCACCCGCCAGATGTCAGGATAGTGTCGCAGTCAATTTTACGCTTGTTACCTGTGATCCTACTACCATCTGAAGAAACAGTCGCAACCTCAACACCCGTAACACGCTTGCGTCCAAGTGTGGCAACAATGCCTGATCCTGTCAGAACTTCGATCCCCTTTTGACGGGCTGCGTTCGGCAGATCACCGTCAGCGATTTCACGCAAGTCAATGATGGTCGGAATATCCATACCCGCATCAACCAGATCAATCGCTACAGAATATGCACTATCGTTATTTGTGAAAATCACACCACGACGGCCCGGTAATGCACCATAACGGTTAGCATAGGTCTGACCAGCATTCGCCAACATAATCCCAGGACGATCATTATCAGCAAAGACCAGTGGGCGTTCGTGCGATCCAGTTGCAAGAACAACCTGTTTCGAACGGAAATGCCAAATACGGTGCTTGCTCAGTCCTGATTTGGCACCTGGGCCAAAATGATCTGTTCTGCGTTCATGAACAGTGATGTAGTTATGATCATAATATCCAAAAGCATTCGCACGTTTTAACAAACGAACATTATCCATTGCTTCCAGTTCAGCCACAGCAGCATCAACCCACTCTTGAGCTGGCTTACCATCAATGATCTGTTTTGTGTTCAGCAATGAACCGCCAAACTCTGGCTGTTCATCGCAAAGAACAACACGGGCTCCAGAACGGCCAGCTTCAAGAGCTGCACTCAAACCAGCAGGACCAGCACCAACAACCATGACTTCACAGAACTCGTTCATGTGGTCATAGGTATCGGGATCTTTTTCGCGCGGCAAAACACCAAGACCTGCCATGCGACGGATAATCGGCTCATATACCGTCATCCACATGGACTTGGGGTCCATAAATGTTTTGTAGTAGAAACCGGCAACAAAGATACGGGATGCTACAGAGTTCACCGCGGCCAGATCAAAGTTCACTGATGGCCAACAGTTAACAGACTTGGCTGTCAGGCCTTCGTAAAGTTCAACCTGTGTCGCACGGACGTTTGGCTCGCTGCGCGGTCCGGTTTCCAACTGGATAATTGCATTTGGTTCTTCAGAACCAGCGGTCAGAATACCACGGGGACGGTGCGTTTTAAAACTACGCCCTACCAGATGAACACCATTGGCAACCAATGCAGATGCTAGGGTATCTCCTTTGGCACCTGTGTAACTTTTACCATTGAAGGTAAAGTTAATGACGTTGGAACGGTCAACCCGTGTTCCCTGTGTCGTACGGAACTTCTCGGTCATCACGCACCCTCTTTCTTTTTAGCAGGGGCCTTTTTAGCAACAGCTTTTTTCGCCGGAGCTTTCTTAACCTGAGCAGGCTTAGTAGTTGCTGCTTCAGGCAAGTCTGGCTTCTCACCTGTTTTATAAACAGAAACGATTTCATTTGTTACAGTGTTGCGGGCAACATTGAACCAACGACGGCATCCATCAGAATGAACCCAACGTTCACGGTGAACACCTTTGGTATTCGTTCGCATGAAAACGTATTCTGCCCATTCCGCATCCGTCAGTTCATCCGGATTTTCCGGGCGCACAATGTGTGCTTCGCCACCGTAATGATATTCTGTTTCGTCGCGTTCACCACACCAGGGACATTTGATATAAAGCATCCAATTTACTCCTTAGTGGGCCACACCAGCAGCACCGTGTTCATCCACAAGCGCACCGGTAATAAAACGATCAATAGAGAACGGCGCATTGAGATCATGCGGTTCATCTTTCGCGATTGTATGGGCATAACACCAACCAGCACCAGGCGTTGCCTTGAAACCACCAGTACCCCAGCCAGCATTGACATAAAGGTTTTTAACCGGCGTTTTGCCAACAATCGGGGATGCATCAGGACAGGTATCAACGATACCACCCCACGAACGCATCATACGTGTCCGTGAGAACAGCGGGAAAAGTTCCATAGCTGATGCCAACTGATCTTCGATCACATGCAGCGATCCACGCTGGCTATAACCAACATAAGCATCAATACCAGCACCCATGACCAGTTCACCCTTGTCAGATTGAGACACATAAACATGCACCGCATTTGACATAACCACACAATCGATTACAGGTTTCATTGGCTCAGAAACAAGCGCCTGCAAAGGATGCGATTCGATCGGCAAACGAATGCCAGCCATATCAGCAACAACCGATGTGTGCCCGGCACAAGCCATGGCAACTTTCTTGGCTTTGATATCACCAAGCGACGTACGGACACCTTTGACAGTTCCGTTACCGATCATCAATCCCTGAACTTCGCAGTTCTGAATAACATCAACACCCATATCATCTGCACCACGGGCATAACCCCAGGCAACCGCATCATGACGCGCCGTACCACCGCGGCGCTGCAATGTCGCGCCCATGACCGGATAACGGCTATCTTTAGAGATATTGATAATCGGACAGAACTCTTTGACCTGTTCCGCATTCAGCCATTCAGCATCAATACCGTTCAAGTTATTCGCATTCACACGACGAATTGATTCACGTACATCACCGAGATTATGCGCCAAGTTCATGACACCGCGCTGAGAGAACATCACGTTATAGTTCAGTTCCTGGGAAAGATTTTCCCAAAGCTTCATCGCGTTTTCATAGAAAAGCCCGGACTCGTCCCACAGATAGTTCGAACGAACAATCGTTGTATTACGCCCGGTGTTACCACCGCCAAGCCAGCCTTTTTCAATAACGGCGACATTGGTAATACCGTGTTCTTTTGCCAGATAATAGGCCGTTGCCAAACCATGGCCACCAGCACCAATAATCACAACATCATATTCCGGCTTCGGATCTGGACTACGCCATTGGCGGGGCCAGTTCTGATGCCAGCTCATGGCATTTCGTGCCAAACTGAAAATCGAAAAACGGGACATAGCCGTTCACACTCCTCTATTAGTTGCCCACATCCTACGCTTAGTTTCAAAACACTTCCATGTACGGCGAAGACAAGATCATTGAATACTTGCGACATTCTGATAATCTTCGTGTTTAGAAACGACATATTTCTGTCTTTACAAGAAAATCTTCGATATAAGGGGAAAACCTTCAAAGGCAAGCAGCGCATGACCTACAGAAGCACACCAACAAATACTTTGCACACCAAAGAAACAACATCTCTGAGTGTCGCATTTATTCTGCTTCCAAACTTCACACTTACTCCTTTTTCTTCGGTCATTGATACCCTGAGACTCGCAGCCGATGATGAAGATTATAGCCGTCCGCTTAAATGCAGATGGTCGATCATCAGCACAAAACCCGGCAAGCCGGTCAAATCAAGCTGTGGAGTTGAAATCACACCATCCCAAGGGATAAATGATCTTTCACAATATGACTATCTGGTGGTAGTTGGCGGTCTCTTGCACAAAGGACCACAAGCAGATCACGAAAGCATCTCCGTCTTGCAAAAAGCTGCCGCGCAAGGTGTCTCAATAATCGGATTATGTACTGGAAGCTTCGCAATGATCCGGGCAGGATTGATGCAAGGGCGCAGATGTTGTGTAAGCTGGTATCACTATAACGATTTTCTGGAAGAGTTCGCCGACGTTAAACCTGTGGCGGATCAGGTTTATGTTATCGATGGCAAACGTATTACCTGCGCAGGTGGTGCAGGTGCGTTGGACTTGGCTGCTTGGCTTGTTGAAAAACATCTGGGCAAAGCGGTGGCACAAAAAAGCCTTAGAATTCTTCAAGTGGACAGAGTTCGCTCGGCCTCAGCCCCTCAACCTCAGCCCCCCACTGTCCAGCTCTCCCACAATGAGCGTGTCAGAAAAGCCGTTTTAACGATGGAACAGAATATGTCTGTGCCGCTTTCAGTTGAAGAATTGGCCAGTCGTGTAAACATTTCGAAACGTCAGTTGGAACGCACTTTCAGCGAACAGCTTGGTGTATCACCCCAGGCTTGTTATAGGGACCTACGATTACGACATGGCCTGTGGCAATTGCTCAACACTGATAAGGCCATTAGTGATATCGCCGCCGATTGCGGTTTTTCCGATGCATCTCATTTTTCTCGACACTTTAGCAAAACCTTCAAACGTCCCCCCTCTACTGTTCGCAGTCACCGTACGGAAGGTCAGGAATTACTAGAGAAACTCATGCCGGAAAATCTCACTAAACCAGAACACAAATATACTGGCAAAACACAATAAACATAACATCAATAAAAAAAGGCAGGACTTCAATGAAGCCCTGCCTTTTCCGTTCAGTATAAAACTGTCTAGGAAATACCACGGATCCTATCAGAACGACGACGTAAGATTTCCACTGTGGACAGCATAATGATCGAGAAGGTAATCAAGATTGTCGCCACAGCCAGAATAGTCGGACTGATCTGCTCACGGATACCAGACCACATCTGCAACGGAATGGTTCTTTGCTCCACACCAGCGATAAAGATCGCAACGATCACCTCATCAAAAGACGTCATCATCGCAAACAACGCACCAGAAATAACACCCGTCATGATCAACGGCATGGTCACTTTAAAGAAAGTGTAAGTCGGTGTTGCACCCAAGCTAGCACCAGCCTTAATCAAGGTATGATCAAAGCCACTCAACGTTGCTGTCACGGTTATAACTACAAAAGGCGTTCCCAAAGCGGTATGCGCAAGAATCAAACCAATATAACTTTGAGCAATACCAAGCTTTGAATAAAAGAAGAACATCCCGGCCGCTGCGATAATCAGAGGAACAATCATCGGCGAAATCAATAACCCCATGATCACGCCTTTGAAAGGAAGTTCCGATCTGTTTAACCCCAACGCTGCCAAGGTCCCAAGAGCAGCTGATAGTATCGTTGAGAAAAACGCAATAATCACTGAATTCTTGATGGACTCCAACCAGCGATCACTGGTTAGAAACTCTTCATACCAACGCAGAGAATAAGCATCAGGATCAAGCGTTAACATCCCTTGCGTAAAACTAAAGTACGGCTCTGCATTGAATGAAAGCGGCACGATGACAAGGATTGGTGCTATCAAAAAGATGAAGATAGCCGCGCATAGAAAGCGAAAGGTATAGTACCAAGTACGTTCCAACGGACCAGCATATGAAGGTACAGCCATAATCTTTATCCCAACTTAACAGAGTTAGTACCGACAACTCGGTTATAAACGCCATAGATTCCCAAGACGAGTACCAACAGCATAACACCGAGTGCTGCAGCCAATCCCCAGTTAAGTGAACCTTGCATATGATAGGCAATAAGGTTGCCAATAAACTGACCTGATTGTCCCCCAACCAAAGCCGGAGTAATGTAATAGCCAATAGACAGAATAAAGACGAGGATTGCTCCAGCAGAAATACCAGGTACTGTCTGAGGTAAATACACCTGCCAGAAAGCGGTCCACGGCGTGGCACCAAGTGAACGAGCAGCACGCAAATAACTCGGTGGAACAGTCTTCATCACTGAGTACAGGGGCAAAATCATAAACGGCAATAGAATATGGGTCATAGCGACCACTGTACCAATCGCATTATAAATCATCTGTATTCGAGCTTCATCAGCGATTATACCGAACCAGACGAGCAGGTCATTCAAAATACCCTGCGCTTGAAGCATTGCAATCCAAGAACTGGTTCGCACAAGTAACGACGTCCAGAAAGGAAGCAACACTAAAATCATTAAGACATTAGCCGTCTTCATGGGTAACGAAGCCAAGAGATAAGACACGGGATACCCGAGCAGAACTGTCATTCCCGTTATGAGCATGGACATCCATATCGTACGCCAAAACAGCTTTAAATATATTTGCTCTTTTGGATCAACAAAAGAAACCTCACCTTCCGGGGACGTCTCCATATCAAAAGCATTGATATAATACGAAGCCGTTACACTCGCGCCAAGACGCTTGATTACTTTCCAGTTATCAAGATCGCCCCATCCCTTTTTAATATCGACAAGAGATTCTTTGTAGGGCGCTTGGATTTTTTTATGTTTACGCGAAGTCCCCATAATCAGACTACGCATACCACTTTTTTCGTAATTCAGTCGCTTAGCAGCTTTCCCTATTGTCTTCGCTTTGCGTCCTTCGATGATATCTTGTGCCAAAGCAGCATAGATAGCCTCATCAGGTAGCTGTTGTTCATCCCAGCCTTCAAGAGCCGCCGTTGTTTGCGGCATAAAATCGCTAACAAGCGGATCGTCAACACTACGATACAGCATATTACCGATTGGCGCGACAAAGGTCACAATAATGAAAATAACTAAGGGCGCAACCAACATGGATGCTCTGATTTTGTTCCGGCGTAAGGAGCGATGCAAATCAGCTTTAAGCCGCTTCTGCTCTTCAGGGGCGAGTTCGCCCTTATTAGCCTCGACTGATATCGACATGAATTTTTCCCAGACGGTCTTTGAGGTTCAACTATTACCCGATTGATCACACAAAGAGTTTCCCCTTGTAGAAGGTTTATTATCTTTTGGGGCAGCTATATTAAATTTTAATAGCTAAATACTTTTGTAAAAGAGGGAGCATTTTCAGCTCCCTCTCTCATTTCTTGACTTATTGAGCCAACCAAGCGTTGAAACGCTCGCTCAGATCATCGCCATTATCAGCCCAGAAACCAGCGTCCTTTTTAATAGGTGTTTTGAAGTTTTCAGGGTTAGTCGGCATATGTGGGTTCATATCTACACCAGTGGAAATATGCGTAGAGATCAACGGTGCAGACGACTTACGTGCAGGACCATAGGAAATATATTTCGCTTGGTCAGCCAAAGCTTGTGTCGTCGTAGAGAAACGGAGGTAATCCATCGCAGCTTTTTTGTTCGGTGCATTCTTTGGAATAACCCAACCATCAAGCTCAAACATCTGACCATCCCAGATGATTGTAAACGGTTGGTTCTCAACAACTTGCGCATTAAAAATACGGCCATTGTAAGCAGATGCAATTGTCACTTCACCATCCGCCAGAAGCTGTGGAGGCTGCGCACCAGCATCCCACCAAACAACGGAATCTTTGATAGTGTCCAGTTTAGCAAACGCACGATCAACGCCTTCTGGTGTATCCAAAACGTCATAGACTTCGTCGTAAGGAACACCATCGGCAACAAGAGCCCATTCTAGGTTCGCACCCGGAATTTTCTCAAGAGCACGTTTTCCTGGGAATTTCTTCAGGTCAAAAACGTCTGCGATCGTTTTTGGAACATCACCAGAGAAAGCAGTGTTGTTATAAGCAAACAATGTTGCATATACGATTGTTGGTACAAAGCAACCACTTAGAGATCCATCAACAAAATCATCGAGTGGCATTGAACCATCGGCGCCTTTATCAAGGTCATTGTTGTAGTCGATTTCTTCAACCAGCCCTTCATCACATGCTGTCAACGCGCCGCCTTCGAGGATATCAACAACATCCCAAGTACCATTACCAGCTTCAGCTTGAGCACGCATCCCAGCAAGTCCGTTACCAGATTTATCTTCATCCAGGACTGTAATACCTGTTTTTGCTGTGAAAGGATCACTGTACGCACCACGTTGGCTGCCAGTATAAGCACCACCCCAAGATACTACTGTGATTGAATCCGCAGCTTGAGCAGCTGTCGTAACGGCAAGAGAACCCAATACGAGAGCTGTGGAGAGTTTTAAAGTTTTCTTCATTCTTAATATGCCTCCCTAAGGCTTTGTGACCTTCGTGTAAAACACCTTATTATCTTTTGTAAGAACAAAAGATGGTCTTAAATATCAGGCATCCAGTGCCCGACAATCATCAATGCTCCACCCCACAGGAATGGTGTCGCCTTCGGCCAACCCTTTCTTGTCGGAAGAATTTGGAACTTTGACGATAAAATCATTATGACCACAGACATTCATTCGAACCCGAATGTGATCTCCAAGATAAATAACTTCCTCTGCTTTTCCAGAGAACATATTTTGGCATTGCCCCTCTGTCGGATTTAAGAAAACCCGTTCAGGACGAAGCGATAGCGTTGTTGCCATCCCTGCACCATCGGTATTGACATCCAGCGCCTTAACACGGTCACCACTATCAAGAACAACTTCGCAAATACCATCAGCCAACGCGTCAACTTTACCTGTTAACTTATTGTTTTCACCAATGAACTGAGCAACAAAAGCATTTTCAGGCTTTTCATAAAGCTCAACCGGAGGAGCAAGCTGTTGAATACGACCATCTTCAAACACGGCTACTCGATTTGACATCGTCAGTGCTTCGGATTGGTCGTGGGTCACGTAAACAACGGTGACGCCCAAACGTTCATGAATATGTTTGATTTCATATTGCATCTGTTCACGCAGATTTTTATCAAGCGCACCAAGAGGCTCATCCATCAAAACAAGATCAGGTTCAAAAACAAGCGCTCTGGCTACAGCAACACGCTGTTGCTGACCACCGGAAAGCTGCGCGGGCCGTCGATTACCAAACTCGCCTAACTCAACCATATCCAATGCACGTTGAACTTTCTCTTCAACGTCAGCTCTACTCATTTTCCGTACTTGCAAAGGAAAAGCCAAATTCTCTGCAACTGTCATATGTGGAAAAAGAGCGTAGTTTTGGAATACCATTCCAATGCCACGTTTATGTGGCGCAACATTATTAATAGAACGTCCGTTCAAAAAAATGTCGCCATGCGTTGCAGTTTCAAAACCGGCAAGCATCATTAGAGAAGTCGTTTTACCGGACCCGGAAGGCCCAAGCATCGTTAAAAATTCGCCCCGTGGAATGTCAACGTTAAGGTCTTTAACAACCAAATTTACGCCGTCATAACTCTTTTGGACCCCATCAAAGCGTACATACGCTTCACTAGATGCGGGATTCGCCATAGCGCCTATTGCCTCGCTACCTGTTTATTTTTTTACGCTGTATGCGCATTATTTTGCTCATACATTAGAAACACTAATCCCTGATGAATCAAGCACTCACAAAAAAATGTTGCGCAACTCCAAAGGAACAAGCATCGTTTTCACTTAACTTTATATGGCTGGATTTATCTTATCCGACTTGCTGACCAAGCCTTGCCTCCCATTTATTAGCACAAACAAACGTTGTACTACTTTTACTGAATAATTTTAGAAAAACGCTTTTCTAAAACAGTATCCTTCTTAAGTGAGGATTATTATCAATTCAGCTTTATGCCTTTACCAGAACTACGATGACCCACGAACCGAACACTGTCATGAATAGATGTGACATTAACATGAACGATTGAGACATAATGACTTATTTTTCATTCAATTGCGACATTTTCATCTTTAAAATCGTCAACTTTCAAATTTTAATACAAAACATGCAACAACCTAAATAACTTAGGTAACTCAACAAACACTCTAACATCACGCTAACCTCAAAATCCTAGTTCCTCAGCAGATAAAAAATATCAAATCTCGGGAACAACTTTTCCAGGATTTAAAAGTCCCTTGGGATCGAGAGCGTTTTTAATTTTACGCATAACAGCAACAGCATTATCGCCGTGCTCTTTTATCAAATATTTTTTCTTTCCCATACCAATGCCATGCTCGCCCGTACAGGTCCCCCCAAAGCCTATCGCCATATCCACCATAGCTTTGTTAACATGTGCCGCACTCTCCATTTCATTCTGATTCTCAGGATCTACAATAAAAAGCACATGAAAGTTTCCGTCGCCCACATGCCCGATAATCGGGGCAACCAGTTCAGCTTCGTCAATCAACTTACGTGTTTCAAGAATACACTCTGAAAGCTTAGAAACGGGGACACAGACATCCGTTGGCCACCCCTCACAATCTGATCGCAAGTTGATACTGGCGTAATAAGCATCATGCCGTGCTTGCCAAAGTTTATTGCGATCTTCCTGCTCCGAAGCCCACTGGAAATCACCGCCTCCATAGTCTTTGATAATCTCGCCCACCTGCTCGGCTTGTTCGGCCACACCCGCAGGTGTTCCGTGAAATTCAAAGAAAAGGGTTGGTAAAACAGCATAATTCAGTTTGGAATAGCGATTAACCGCATCCATCTGCACATCATCCAGCAATTCAATCCGCGCCACGGGAATACCCGTTTGTACGATCAGCATTACCGCATCCACAGCAGCCTCGAGATTACCAAAAGAGCAGACCGCAGATGAAATCGCCTCTGGAATACCATAAAGCCTTAACTGTAACTCTGTAATAATACCCAGTGTTCCCTCTGACCCCACCATAAGTCTTGTAAGATCGTAACCCGCAGAAGACTTGCGCGCCCGTCCACCAGTGCGAATAACTTCCCCATCAGGCAGAACAACAGTTAGGCCAAGAACATTATCGCGCATCGTGCCATAACGCACTGCATTAGTACCCGAAGCACGGGTCGCAGCCATTCCGCCAAGGGATGCATCCGCCCCGGGATCAATTGGAAAAAACAATCCCATATCCCGCAGATGATGATTAATCTGCTTACGAGTTACACCAGCCTCGACCCGACAATCCAGATCCTCATCATTTACTTCCAGAATATTTCCCATTTCTGAAAGATCAATACAAAGCCCACCGGCCACGGCGGCGACATGTCCCTCTAGGGATGTGCCTGCACCAAAAGGTACAACAGGACAATCATGTTCGTAACACAACTTCATAATGGCAGAAACTTCTTCGGTTGAACGAACGAAGGCAACTGCCTCTGGCGGCATCACAGGATGATGAGACTCACCTTTACCGTGTCGCTCACAAATCCCAGTCGAAAAATCCAGCCTATCACCCAGAATTTGAACCAGAGAATCCTTCAAACTATCATTAAGACGTACTCTATTCCTCATACAACCACCTGCGAAATTATGAAGATCGGACTTAACGTCCCGAAGAAAGCAAAATCGAAAACAAATCATGCTGGACTAACATTATGAGATGATTACCCTACCATGGACGGAAATCATCAGCCACCTGACAGGTGTATTTATTTTAACTTCATAGAGGCAAGAGCATCCTTTGCGCGAAACAGAGCTATATCCACCAGTAAAGGCATATCTTGAAAATCAGGGATATGAAGTAAAATCGGAAATCAAAGGATGCGATGTCATTGCTGTACGCGGCAATGAAACACCTGTTATCGTTGAGCTCAAAACCGGATTTAACCTGACGCTCCTTTTCCAAGGCATTGATCGACAGGCTTTGAGTGATGACGTCTATATAGCCTTTGCCATTCCTCACAAGCTAAAGAGAAGTAATCCCTGGTTCCGCCAGCAAAAGGATATCATCAAGCTCTGCCGTCGTTTAGGGCTGGGCCTCATAACAGTACGTATGGGCGATAATAAGCCAACAGACATTCAGGTTCACGCAGACCCCGGCCCCTACCAACCCCGGAAAAACAAACGTCGCCAGGGGTTACTCCTTCAAGAGTTTGAACGGCGGGTAGGAGATCCAAACGAAGGAGGTACGAATAAACGACCAATCATTACAGCCTATCGTCAAGACGCCCTGCGCTGTGCGAACTATCTGCATCGGCATCAAAAAGCAAAGGTTGCAAATATCAGAAAGAGCACGCAAGTAGAGAAAACAGCTGCGATACTACAGCGCGATGTTTACGGCTGGTTCATTCGCGTTGACAGAGGAATATACGAGCTTTCCCCAAAAGGCCACGAAGCCATCAAAGAATATGCTGACATTATAAAAAGTTTAAACGCTCAAGAATCTAAAACCGAAGGAATTTCCCCCATAAAACAGCTTGGATGAACGACCTCATCACAGCTATGTGATATAGTTTTCTTTGATCATATGCCACATGAATGCCCTATTGTTTGTTTAGGGATAGCGCATGAAATATTTATTTGGGTCGATAAGACGCTTAACATCAATAACACTAATGGTGTTGCTTATGGGGCCGTTTTTTGTCCTTATTACTGGGCAGATTGACCTTACGACCTCTTGGAACAAAGCTAATCATGACAGGGCTGGTATCGCTCCTGATCCTGTGCTCAATCACGAAGCAATCGTTCAAATCTATGGCGCACGGACCTTTAACTGGCGTGGCGCGTTTGCTATTCACACTTGGGTTGCCTTTAAAGAAAAGAATGCCCGCGAATACACACGACTGGAAGTCATTGGCTGGCGCCACCACCGGGGATTACCTGTTATATCTATATCGACGGGATGGCCGGACAGAAACTGGTTTGGATCTAAACCAGAAATTTACTATGACCTTCGTGGCAAACAGGCCGCTAAAATTATTCCTGAAATAATAAATGCTGCGAATACCTACCGCTTTGCAGATCAATATAAAGCTTGGCCCGGCCCCAATTCCAATACCTTCACAGCCCATGTCATCAGACAAGTTTCTTCTTTGAACGCAGATCTCCCTCCAACAGCCATTGGGAAAGATTATCTGGATGCAGAAGATAACTTCCTTGCCGACGCCCCGAGTAACACTGGCATGCTACTATCCCTCTACGGATTATTGGGCGTTACACTCGCCAAAGAAGAAGGGTTGGAAATCAACATCCTTGGCCTAAACGTAGGCGTTGACCCAAACAACATTGCCCTTCGCTTGCCCGGCATTGGTAAAGTTGGCTTCATCGAAAGCTCCTCTGCATCCCAATCTCAAAATTGACAAAAAGCCTTGATATGATTTTCACATGAACGAATTAGTGCCATAATTTCGCTCTTGCTTGAATTGTATAACTTTGGTTTGCACTTCTCAGAGACCACAGGACCAGAAGTCACTGGATCAGAGGTCACTGGATCAGAGGTCAGGGACCAAAGATCAGAGGGATTGACTCTCAGGCAGTGGCAAGCTAGTGCAAAAGAGTTATATTACGGTACTTTTCAGATGTCCTTTTGAATAAGGACTAAGCCTCTAAGACAAACACTGGACAGACAAGGGCATAATAAGCAGACAATGAGTATCTGGGGAAAAATTGTTGGCGGAGCAGCCGGTTTCGCACTTGGCGGACCTATTGGTGCATTTTTGGGTGCCATGGCAGGACATGCGGTTGATCGTATGCGCTCGGAAACAGAAGAGGAAGGTACCGACAGCACCAAGCAGATCACCTTTACAATTGGGGTGATCGTCCTTGGTGCAAAAATGGCCAAAGCTGACGGTGTCGTAACCAAGGATGAAGTCGCTGCCTTTAAACAGGTTTTCCGAATTCCACCTGAAGAAATGAAAAATGTTGGCCGCCTTTTTGACCGTGCACGTCAAGATGCCGAGGGTTTTGAGCCCTATGCAAACCAGATTGGCCGAACCTTCAAAGACAATCCTGCCGTTCTGGAAGAGCTCTTGAACGGACTGTTCCACATCGCTAAAGCTGATGGCAACGTTTCCCCAGAAGAAGTTACCTATCTGCAGCGTGTCGCGGAAATCTTTGGCTTCAACGAAACCCAGTGGGACCGCTTGCACGCATCCAATATAGGAGCTGACAAATCAGATCCTTATAAGATTCTCGGCATTACCCGCGAAAGCAGCGATCAAGAGATTAAAACTGCTCACCGCAAACTGGTTATCGAAAATCATCCAGACAAACTTGTCGCGCAGGGTATGCCGCAAGAATTTGTTGATCTTGCAAATGAAAAACTTGCTGCTATCAATGCTGCTTACGATCAAATCAAACAACTCAGAAGCTAAGAATTAAAAACAAAATGGCGCCTCCTTCTCATCTTGTCGCTCTCAATAGCGCCGGATTGCGTTTTGGTACAAAAACGCTCTTTCAAGATCTTACTTTCGGTTTAGCTCGCGGTGAAAAAGCCTGTCTGGTTGGCCGAAACGGTACTGGTAAATCCACGCTGTTAAAAATTATGTCCGGGCAACAGGAACTGGACGAAGGGCAACGCTTTATTCAACCCGGTGTAACCGTTGCTTATCTGCCACAAGACCCGGTCTTCAATCAGGATGAAACGGTCTTTGAACATGTAAAAGCCGGGTTGCGTCCAGATGCAGGCGAAGCAGACTATCTGGTCGATGCCATGCTCAATCACGTCAATCTCCCCGGCGACAGACGGTTAACCGAACTGTCCGGTGGCGAAGGCCGTCGTGCCGCATTGGCACGGGCATTGATCAGTGATCCGGAAGTTCTCTTGATGGATGAGCCAACCAACCACCTGGACCTCCCAACGATACAGTGGCTGGAAGAAGAACTTAAAAACTTCCGTGGTGCCCTGATGGTTATCAGCCATGACAGAGCCTTCCTCAATCACCTCACGCGTCAGACATTTTGGTTGGACCGCGGCACCATCCACCGACTTGGTAAAGGTTTCGAACATTACGAAGCCTGGGCCGAAGAAATGCGTGAAAACGAGGAACAGGAATTCCATCGCCTTAAACGAAAAATTGTCCGGGAAGAACATTGGCTCCAACGCGGCGTAACCGGGCGACGCAAACGCAACATGGGCCGTTTGCGGAACTTGCAAGATCTCAGACAAAAGCGCGCGGAATGGATGAAAGGTCCGGGAACAGCCAAGCTTCAGGTAGAAACGCTTGATACCGGCGGCGACAAGGTCATCACCGCCGAAAATATCAGTAAATCCTATCCCTTGGCCGATGGCGGAACTCGCGAAATCATCAAAGATTTCAGTACTAAGGTAAAACGCGGTGATCGTATTGGCATCGTCGGCCCCAACGGTGCCGGGAAATCCACCCTTGTCAAAATGCTAGTCGAGAAAATAGAACCCGACACAGGCAAGGTCGATCTGGGCACAAACCTGACCATGCTCTACTTTGATCAAAAGCGTGAAGATCTTGACCCGAACAGCACCCTTTGGGAAACCATGTCCCCCGGTGGCGGAGATTCCATCATGGTACGCGGACAACAAAAACATGTTGTTAGCTACCTGAAAGACTTCCTGTTCGACGACGGTCAAGTCCGTCAACCCGTTTACACCCTGTCAGGTGGTGAAAAGAACCGCCTGTTACTTGCCCGTATGTTTGCCCAGGCAAGTAACTTGCTCATCCTCGACGAGCCTACCAACGATCTGGACATGGATACTCTTGACCTATTGGTCGAGGTACTTGATGAATATGACGGTACACTTTTACTCGTAAGCCACGATCGCGATTTTCTCGATCGACTTGCTACAGCTATTTATGTTGTTGAAGGCGATGGTACCGTTATCGAATACGCTGGTGGTTATAGTGATTACCGTGCTCAGAAAGCGCTCAGCAATAACGCAGCTGATGTATCGGGCACTTCATCTGAAAAAGCTTCAGGAAAATCCAAAACATCCAAAAAAGAAAGCGCTCCGCGGGCAAAATCTTCTGCAAAGCTGGGGTACAAAGAACAGCGGGAACTCGACTCATTACCGGGTATAATCGAAAAACTAACCGAGCAATCTGAAAAACTTCAGGTGGAAATGGCTGATCCGGAACTCTACAGTAAAAAACCGGAACGTTTTCAGGAAGCCAGTAAACTTCTTGAAAAAACACAAAGCGAACTTGAAGCATCTGAAGAACGCTGGCTGGAATTGGAAGAAAAACAAGAGAACCTCAAAGCTGGGAAGCTTTAGAGGAAGTTATCTATTACCATTGGAGAAAGATACTAAAGTGATCGACGTTGTTCTTGATGTATTTTTTGAAATCACCATACTTTTAATACTCTCATGTCTCATTACAGGGGCTCTTATTTGGCTTGCTAAAAAAACTCCTTTACTAAGAATACGGCCCTTTTTATCAGGATGGATAATTGCTACTACTCTTTGGCTCGCCGTATCTTCCTTCCCAAACCTCCTCGACACTATCCTATCACATACGGCAGGAGAAAAGGTTGAATATAGAGACGTTTACACTGAATTTTATTTAGCTTTTTACCCGACAACGATAATAGCATTGCTCTATTATATACGAGATTTAAAAGTTAATTTTCGGATGTTTCTCGGCGAGTAAGAATAATTATGGAACAAGTTGATTGTGTTGTCATTGGCGCAGGCGTTGTTGGTATGGCCTGTGCTCGTGCGCTGGCATTATCTGGACGCGAAGTTATCGTCATTGAAAAAGAGTCCATGCCCGGATCCGAAATTTCGGCCAGAAACAGTGGTGTTATTCATGCCGGTATTTACTATCCTCAAAACAGCCTAAAGGCAGAACTTTGCGTCAAAGGCAAAGAGCTTCTCTATAGCTATTGCCATGATCATGCCGTACCTCATAAAAATTGCGGCAAACTGATTGTTGCGACGACCCCAGCAGAAGAAAACACGCTGGAAGATATTAGAAAGCGCGCGATTAAAAACGGCGTTGATGATTTATATTACCTTTCAGAATCAGAGATCAAAGCTCGCGAGCCTGAACTTCACGCAACCAAAGCTCTCTATTCACCATCAACTGGCATTCTTGATGTTCATAATTTGATTCTCGCTTTTCAGGGCGATCTGGAAAATTACGGCGGTATGATTGCCTTTAACACACCCGTTACAGGTGGAGAGGTCAGCGATCAGGGAATTATTCTTCATACGGGCGGTGAAAGCCCTATGACTCTTCGCGCGAAAACTGTCGTCAATGCAGGGGGACTTTATGCACCAATATTGGCAGGAAAACTTATTAATTTTCCCAAAAACTGTGTCCCTGATCTTTTCTATGCAAAAGGCAATTACTTTAGTCTTAGCGGCAAAGCGCCCTTTTCTAACCTGATATATCCGGTTCCAGAAGCAGCAGGACTCGGCGTTCACGTTACTTTGGATATGGAGGGGCAGATTAGATTTGGGCCCGATGTGGAGTGGGTTGAGACACTGGACTATGAAGTTTCTCCCGATAGATCAACGCCTTTTTATGAGGCAATTCGACGGTACTGGCCTGCTCTCAAAGACGGTACTTTAACGCCCGATTATTCTGGCATCCGCCCCAAATTACAGGCCCCGGGCAAACCGGCTGTCGATTTTGTCATTCAAGATCAAAACAACCACGGCGTTCCAGGTTTAGTAAACCTCTTTGGGATTGAATCTCCGGGATTGACCGCGTCTATGGCAATCGCAGAAAAGGTTCTTCTGAGTATCCAGAGGTAAAATATCAAGTTTGACATCTGGTAAAGTTGGTTTGACGAGAAAATCTCTACTCGTCCTTTTGCCCTCAAAACGAAAGCCACCCAAGCTATAAAGTTCACAGCCATCTTTACTGATAGAGAAGCGCTGCAAAAATTGAGCAATAAGTCGATTTTTTCTCATAACAGCAAAACTCCATCACACATAAAAATCTGAATTTCCAATTCTGATCAATAGTTAAGATTACTGAGGGTTGTTATTCAAACTGGAATTTGTCATACTTGAATGAGTTTTTCTCATAGGAAAAAGAATGCGTCGACAACTCCCGCCCCTTAATGCGCTCAAAGCTTTTGAAGCCGCGGCCAGAAGGTTAAGTTTTACCGATGCCGCAGACGAACTAAACGTCACGCAAGGCGCAATTAGCCGCCAGATAAAAACACTGGAAGACTATTATCAAATCCAGCTTTTTGAACGGGAACATCGTGGCTTAAGCCTTACGAATAACGGACAAAAACTTCTCCCCGTTTTAAGCGATGTTTTTGATCGCGTGCATGAGATATCCGAAGAACTGACCGGAACATCCGAAGAATTAACGATAAAAGTCTTCCCTTCTTTTGCAGTACGATGGCTCATCCCCCGATTATCAGAGTTTCAGCAGCTTGAACCAGACATCAATATCCGGCTAACCACAGCTTGGTTTCCGGTTGATTTTGACAGAGAAAATTTTGATGCAGGGATACTGCATAGTCACTGCATGCAAACCGGGCTTCACGATACTGTCGTTACAAATGAATGGATGACGCCTGTTTGCGCGCCTTCAACTTTGCAAAAACTCTCAAACCCACAAGATCCGAATTCACTCAGCGAAGTAATGCTTCTACATTGTGGCAGCTCTCATAAAGACGGGAGTCAACTGACTTCCCAAAGCAAATACAGAGAATGGGCACAGTGGTGCAAAGAAGCAAAAACGACATCTCTGGACCCCAACCATGGGGAAGCTTTTGACACAACTGATAGTGCTCTTCAGGCTGCAGCGATGGGATACGGGGTTGCCCTTGGGGATTTGATGATGACCGAAGAGGATTTAGCTTCTGGTCGACTGGTCATGCCTTTTCCTCATCTCGTGTCCCTGATTGGCCGCTACCATATTGTCAGTCCCAAAAACAAAGCAAACAGACCAGCCCTGCGAAAATTCAGGCAATGGTTACTCTCTGTCAATCAGAACATCGTCGACCATAATCCAATTTTGAAAAAGCTTGAAGCCAGACCACACAAAACACTGATGGCAGAAATGGAAAGTATTTTATGAAAACCAATACGACTTTCCAGTCTCCAAACTTTGGCCCGCGCCCCGAGGGATCCGTTATAAATATGCTCTTGTTACACTACACTGGCATGCAAACGAGCAAAGACGCACTTGAACGCTTGTGTAGTACAGCAGCACAGGTAAGTGCCCATTATCTGATCGAAGAAGATGGTGAGGTTTTTCAACTCGTCCATGAAGAACAGCGTGCGTGGCATGCTGGAGTAGCTTACTGGGGCGGTGAAACAGATATCAATAGCTGCTCTATAGGAATTGAAATCGTCAACCCCGGCCATGAATGGGGATATAGAGGTTTTCCACCTGCACAGATGAAAGCTGTTGCTGCCCTCAGCGAAGAAATCCTAGAGCGCCATCCTATTCCGGCACACCGAGTGCTGGCCCATTCCGATATTGCCCCCGAACGCAAGGAAGACCCCGGAGAGTTATTTGATTGGGCACTTTTAGCAAAACAAGGCATCGGCTTTTTCCCCAGTGCAACAGCACAAAGCAAAACTATTTCAGAAGAGAATTTCATCGCTAAGCTTGGCGAGTACGGCTATCAGGTCGAGCTAGAAAGTCCCACCGGTGTCACCACGAAAGCTGCCATCATTGCCTTCCAGAGACATTTTCGACAGAGCAAACTAGATGGGAAAATCGATCTGGAATGTTGCCAAATTCTAGCCGATTTACATTCCCGGCTTGACGACAGACCGGAAGCCCCCTAACTCTAGCGCGTCAGACGGTCCGACAGGCTGCTCTTTCTGGCAGGTTTGACCTGAACCGGAAAGGGAGGAAAGTCCGGGCTCCACGGGAATACGGTGCCGGGTAACGCCCGGCGGGGGCGACCCTAGGGAAAGTGCCACAGAAAGCAAACCACCTGTAGGCTGTATTTCTTTATGGAGTGCAACAAGCAGGTAAGGGTGAAAGGGTGTGGTAAGAGCACACCGCGCGGCCAGAAATGGAAGCGGCATGGTAAACCCCACCGGGAGCAAAACTAAATAGGGTCGGCAGATTCACAAAACTTTGTTTTGAGGAATCAGGTGTTTTTCCGCATCGTCGACCGGGTCAGTTGCGAGAGGTGCTCAGCAATGAGCATCCCAGATGAATAGCCTTCCGTTGTCACGGGCTTCGGCTTTGTGGCAAGCGACAAAACCCGGCTTATGACCGTCTGACATCTATCTCTCCAAACCTTACTCTTCATCATTCAGGTTTACGACCTGCTCTCTTAAAACAAACTTCTGTATTTTCCCTGTGGATGTCCTGGGGATAGAGGTAAAAATAAACTTTTTCGGAACTTTGTAAGCTGCCAGATGCGCTCGACACCAATCATTTAGTGTCTCTTCGTTCACATTCTTATCTGAAGCAACTTCGACAAAAGCGCAGGGCGTTTCTCCCCATTTTTTATGCGGCATTGCAACGACGGCGACGACGGCAACCGCGGGGTGTCGATAAAGAATTTCCTCGACTTCAATTGACGAAATATTTTCGCCCCCGGATATAATAATATCCTTCGACCTGTCTTTGAGCTCTATATATCCGTCAGGGTGCATTACGCCCAAATCACCGGAATGGAACCATCCCCCGGCGAAGGCCTCTTTCGTTGCCTTTGGATTACGAAAATAACCTTTCATTACAACATTGCCGCGGAACATCACTTCCCCCAGTGTTTCGCCGTCACGAGGTACTGGTGTCATTGTTTCCGGGTTAATGACATCCAATTGCTCCAAGGGTAAATATCGGACACCCTGTCTTGCCTTAAGACTGGCCTGTTGATCCGGCGACAGATCTGACCATTCCTGATGCCAATCATTCACCACAGCAGGTCCATAGGTTTCCGTGAGACCGTACAAATGGGTAACATCAAATCCGGCAGACTTCATATCCGCCAACAGCTTTTGCGGTGGAGGAGACGCCGCAGTCAAAAACTGAACTGCGTGGTCCAAATCTCGCTTTTCGCTATCTGGAGCAGAAATCATCAAGGACATAACGATCGGCGCCCCACACAAATGCGTCACACCGTGATCTGCCAATGCATTCCAGATTGGCTCAGCCCGCACCTGTCTCAGACAAACGTGCGTTCCTATCACGGCTGAGAGAGTCCAAGGAAAGCACCAGCCATTACAATGAAACATCGGAAGCGTCCACAGATAGACAGAATGTTTAGCCATTGAGGTTGTCAGAGCATTTCCTTGTGCCAACAAATAAGCGCCCCGGTGGTGAGACACCACGCCCTTGGGATCACCCGTTGTACCGGACGTATAGTTTATAGAAATAGCGTCCCATTCATCTTCGGGCATCAGCCAGTCAAACTCAGCATCTCCCTGCGATAACATTTTCTCATAATCCAGAGTATCGACATCAAGGCTATCAACCAACTGCGCCGGTTGAGAATATTCAGGATCGTCATACTGAACAAGCGTTGGGGCAACGGTCGCCAAAGCGAGTGCCTGTTGCATCAGTGGCATAAATTCCCGATCAACGATTGCGACCTTTGCCCCGGCATGATCCAGCTGGAATGCAATGACCGCCGCATCCAGCCTTGTATTTATTGAATGCAGCACGCCCCCGCACATCGGCACCCCGTAATGACATTCCAGCATAGCAGGTGTATTCGCCAGCAAAACAGAAACAGTATCGCCACGGTTAATACCACGTTGCGATAACGCAGAAGCCAATTGGCGCGAGCGGGTATAAAAATCAGCATAGATACGTCGCAATTCACCATGAATAATTGCCACATGTTTCGGGAATACACTCGCCGCACGTTCGAGAAAGCTCAAAGGGGTCAAAGGCTGATAGTTAGCAGGATTACGATCAAGATCGGTGTTATAGGGATTACTCATCTCCAACCTACTCATTTCGGGCTTATTCATCTCGCCACTGTGGCGTGCGCTTTTCAACAAAAGCGCCGATGCCTTCTTCGGCATCAAACGCCAGCATATTTTCAACCATCACATTCGATGCGTACTCGTAAGCCTTCGACAAGCTCATTTCACATTGCTCGTAAAAAGCGCGTTTCCCAGTCGCGAGTGTCAAACTGGATTTTGATGCAATCTTGTGCGCCAGTGCTAGTACTGCTTCACTTAATTCTTGTTCAGAGGTAATCCGGTTAATCAAACCTATTTCTGCAGCCCGGGCCGCAGAAATCATATCCCCGGTCAAAAGCATTTCCATGGCATGCTTGTTTGATACATTGCGCGATAAAGCGACCATAGGCGTTGAACAGAAAAGCCCTATATGAACGCCCGGTGTACTGAATTGAGCTGTTTGAGATGCAATGGCGAGATCACAGCTTGCCACCAATTGACAGCCTGCTGCCGTAGCAACCCCAGAGACTTCAGCAATAACAGGTTTCGGACAAGCGACAATTCCCTGCATAACCTTGGCACATAATGCTAGTATTTTGGCAAAATAAGCTCTACCACGATCATCATGTTCACGCGCAGAAGTCATCTCCTTAAGGTTATGGCCAGAACTAAACACAGATCCTTTCGCCGCCAAAATAATAACACGTACCGAGCTATCCACGGCTGCGCTGGAAAATGCGACGTCTAACTCGCGCAACATTTCTTCCGATAACGCATTACGCCGCCTGTTATCATTCAAGGTAAGTCGCAAGACCCCGGTGACATCTTTCTCACTGATTAGAATATCCTGATCAGATTCAATCTCTGGCACAGCCCGTTCTCCCTAAATCGTGCAAATGTTGATTTCGACGTTATCAGCTAATGTATTCGCAATAAAACAATACCGATGCGCACGATGTTGCATCTTGTCCAGTTCTTCTGCTGCAACCGTGAAGCCAGCGTCAAACGCAACAACAGGATGCAGATCAATTTTAACAACGGACATTTGCCCTTTTGGGTTCTTACCTAAATAAGCAACCGCACGATCTTTAAAACCTGCAACAGGCCAGCCCGCTTTGGCAGCTAATGCCAAAAAGGTCATCATGTGACAACTGGATAGAGCAGCCCCCAAAGCCTGTTCCGGATTTGTGTTGCTTGCATCGCCACCCCAATCAGGTGCAGCGTCAACTTGCATCTCATAAGTATCATTGTAGCGCACGGTATGTGCATTGGAATACTTGCCCGGACGCAATTCTGTTTCAGAGCGCCGCCAGCTAAGTTCAATAGAAAGTTCAGACATAATCTTTAAGCCATTGCTAGTGGTACGGAATATTCAAGTATACTCAGGCTGCGGCAGCAATCTTCTTTTTCGGGTCAAAGAAAGGCTTGTCTACAACAGTTGCCTTTACAATCCCAGACGGCATTTCAACACTAAAAACAGCACCAATCTCACCCACTTCAGCAGCGACCATCGCCAAGGCAATATTTTGCTCAAGACGAGGAGAATAAACGGCTGAAGTCACCTTTCCCACAACTTGATCATCTTTTTGCACAGACCAAAACGTTGTATTCGGACCTTTAAGTGCCGGCCCCTCAATTCGAAGGCCAACCTGTTTACGGGCGACACCATTTCGATGGATTGCCTTTAAAGCATCTTTACCAATAAACTCTGCTTCCATGTTTAAATCAACTAATCGATCCAATCCTAATTCATAAGGATTAGTCAGAATATCCATGTCTGCATGATAGGACAGCATCCCACCCTCTATCCGGCGAATTGAAGATGTATGTCCGGGCTTTAATCCCAAAGGCTCACCTGCTTTCATGATCTTCTCCCACAACGCATTACCATCTGCAGAATCACGAAGGTAAAGTTCATAGCCAAGCTCACTTGACCACCCTGTCCGTGAAACGATCAATGGAATTCCATCAAGATTGACTTCACGCAGCCAATAGTAACGCAGATCCATAATACTTTCGCCAAATAGCGCCTTCATCACTTCACCGGATTTGGGCCCCTGTAATTGAAGAGGAGAAACATCAGGTTCGCGAACCTTCACATCCAAGCCCGAATGAACTGCAACCCCCTGTGCCCAAAACAAGAGATCGCTGTCAGCCAGAGATATCCAGTAATGCTTCTCTGCCAAGCGCAGTAAAATCGGATCATTCAAGATCCCACCATCAGCATTGGTAATCAAAATGTACTTACATTGCCCAACTGCAAGATTTGATAAATCTCGCGGGGTTAACAACTGAACAAATTTTCCCGCATCAGGGCCTGTAATTTCGACCTGCCGCTCAACCGCCACATCGCACAAGATCGCATCATTTATCAGGTTCCAGAAGTTCTGTTCCGGATTACCAAAATCACGGGGGATGTACATATGATTGTATACAGAAAATGCTTTTGCTCCCCAGCGGACAGTTGCATCAAAATAAGGGGATTTGCGGATTTGTGTACCAAAACCAAAATCGTCAGTGTTCGCCATGCTGCTCACCTTTGTTTGAGCAGCTTTTTTCGCTGCTTCATCTAAATCAAATTCAATTAGACGCTAACAGTGATTACAGGAAAAAACGGTCTAAGTTTTTCTATCTAAAAGACCAAACAGACTAATATTACTTGCCCATGTAATCCATTTAGTCTTTTGCCATTAGATCGGCATTTTTGAAGTATCTGATAGTGCTTCAACCTTTCGGTTCAGGAAGCAATCGCGAGAGGTTTGGTGAAGCAGATTTGACCTCTCTGGTAACAATGTAAGTCATGTAACGATCAATTCCCAATTCTGCAGAAAGCATGACCTCCATCATATCCTGAAAAGAAGATAGATCCCTAGAGACAACTTTCATCACGTAATCGGTACCGCCCCCTGTGGCGATACATTCCACAACGTCATCCTCATCACGAATATGGGCTTCAAAGCACTCAAAATTCTGCTTGCGGTGGTTCGCTAAAGAAACAGTCACAATAACTTTGGACAGGCTCACAATACTGTCGAGCGCAATTTCAGCAGAATACCTCTTAATCAATCCCGCTTTCTTGAGTTTTCCCAAACGTGTCCAGCAAGGAGTGGGCGAGAGATTCACAATATCTGCAAGTCTCGATTTACTGAGCTGCCCATTCTGTTGCACTGCGGCAAGAATACGAATATCTGCAGCATCAAGAGCAATTCTACTCATCCGTTCACATCTTTCGTTCATCAACTAAAGGCAAAAACATTGTCAGTTCAATTCAGAATTAAAAGCCAATCGAAAACAAAAACCAGAATCTGATCAGGATCTAAATAACAAAATCTAACGCATAAATCGCTTCTGATAGCGACCAAAATACGGATAAACTGATCGAATTTTGTTTAAAAGCTTACCGCCATCAGAGCACGACAGGTAAAAACCCGATAAACCGAAGATCTACTAATTTAGAATCACCCTCACTCAACAACACAATTTTATCAACAAAATCAATTCAAAATCTCATTCTTCAGCAAAGTATTCATGGAAATTTTGCCTTAAAAAATAAGCAATTAACTATGTTTTAACCATACCTTGACACAGCTTGAAGCCATTGACACCCATCAAATCCCATGATATCCCAGAATATCCCATTTGAGATCAGAAACGACCCATTTCAGACCAAACAGGGAACAGGGCGAGACAAGAACGCAGGGGTGCGTTCTTAAGAGACCAATATCGGTCAATTCATTTTGGGGCGGAATCAGTGACCTTTTTTATAGGTACATTTGAAAACAAGGTAGACAAGAAGGGCCGCGTGTCGGTTCCGGCTACTTTTCGCCAAATGCTCGCCGATCAACCTTTTCAGGGAATAGTCATTTTCCGCTCATATCGTGCTGATGCCCTAGAAGCAGCTGGTATGGATTTCATGCGTCGCCTCCACAAAAGCATGAGTTCAAATCTGGACCTCTTCTCTGATGAGCACGATGATCTTGCCACAGCTATTCTTGCAGACTCTCACCAGCTTTCTTTTGATGGCGACGGACGCATTCTTTTACCCCCCGCACTGATCGCGCATGCCCAAATTAGCGATCGCGCTGCGTTTGTCGGAAAAGGAGATCTGTTTCAAGTTTGGAATCCTGCGACTCTGGAAGAGAAAAAACAAGAGGCACGAGATCGCGCAAAAGCTAAAAAGTTAACGATTACGCTGGATCGGGAAGGAGAAAACGGATGACCCTTCCTCTTTCTCCATCTGCTATCCCACACCCTGTTTTCAACCCACACGACCAGACATCTACGGCATCTGGTGGACCGCATGATGCCAACCTGAATGCCCAGCAAGACGGTCATTATTCTGTCATGTTACCGGAAATCATCGCTGCCCTAACCCCACAGGACAACGAAGTGTTTGTGGATGGCACCTTTGGTGCTGGTGGCTATAGCCGTGCGATTGCACAACAGGCTGATTGCAAAGTATTTGGCATCGACCGCGACCCTACAGCGCATGAAAATGCAAAAAAGCTACCCGAAGTGGTTGCAGGTAAAATCTCGACTCTTTCCGGTTGCTTTGGTGATATGCAAGCGCTCTTAAAAGAGGCTGGCATCAACAAGGTTGATGGTATCACGCTGGACCTTGGTGTTTCTTCTATGCAGCTGGATCAAGCTGAACGTGGTTTTTCTTTTCAGGAAGACGGCCCACTCGATATGCGCATGGACGGCCCAAATTCTGACCAGCGTCCACCAGCCTCACACATCGTAAATACCTACGAAGAAAAAGAAATCGCGGATATTCTCTACAAATACGGGGAAGAGAAAAAATCACGCCTAATTGCTCGCGCGATTGTGACAGATCGGATCGAAAAGCCTTTTGAAACCACACTACAGCTAGCCGAACTCATTCGTCGTATAATCAGGCAAAAACCCAGAAAAGACGGAAAAAACATTCATCCAGCCACCCGTTCTTTCCAGGCCTTACGCATTTTCGTTAATGACGAACTGGGCGAATTGGAACGTGGATTGGAAGCTGCGGAACAGCTTTTGAACCCAGGTGGTCGCATGGCAATTGTCTCCTTCCATTCTCTGGAAGATCGTATCGTTAAAAACTTCTTACGCGAACGCAGTGGGGGGACGCCGCAGGGCTCCCGTCATTCTCCGACGGTCGAGCCCGCGGCTCTGCGTAAAGCACCGTTCTCTCTACCGACAAAAAAAGCTATTGCCCCAAGCGAGAAAGAATGCAGTGAAAATCCTCGTTCCCGTTCAGCAAAGCTGCGGGTGGCAATCCGCACAGATGCTCCTTGCACAAAAGGAGAAGTCGCATGAAGAACCTCGGCCTCACAATATGGATCGTCGTTGGCGCGGCCTGTGCAATCGTTCTTTTTCAAATCAAAGAAGAAGTGAATGCGCTCGAAGGACAATTGGCCAGTGTAGAATCTCAAATTAAACGGGATAAGGAAGCTATTCGCATCTTACAGGCAGAGTGGAGCTATCTTAACCGTCCAGAGCGTCTAGCCCGCCTGTCTTCTCAATATCTGGAACTAAAACCACTGGATCCGGCGCAAGTTATAACCCTATCGGATCTTCCTTATAAAAATCAGGAAAAAACACCCGGCACCAGCATCAAATTACCAGGGTCTGCAACCCCTGCCAGTGCAGAGGTGACAGAATGAGTGATTGGCGCGATGATAACCAACAAGGCCGTTTAACTAATCTGAACAACCCCAAAACGCCTAAGTCGGTGATCACACTGGATGGGCGTTTACGACAAGCTCTTGAAGTTGGCCGGACGCGCCTGATTGTTTCCGGTGCGTTGATGGCAATGGCCTTTATGGTCATCTCTATCCGCCTGGTTGATTTGACCCTTTTGCAGGGGCCAAAAACAAGCAACAAAACGGTGCAGGAGATTGATGAAGCGCCACCGGTTCAAACGACCCGCGCAGATATTGTTGATCGTAACGGTATTGTTCTGGCCACGACACTTCCAACCGCATCGCTTTACGCCGAGCCAAGAAAAATTCCAAATCCGGAAGCCGCGGCCAGAGTTCTCGCCGATATTTTGCCTGAACTTTCTCAGGACAAGCTCTTAAAGAAGCTCTCCTCTAACCGTGGCTTTATCTGGATCAAACGAAACCTGACACCACGCCAGCAATATGCAATCAACAATTTGGGTATTCCCGGTCTAGAGTTTGAACAAGAACAGCGCCGCTTTTATCCTCACGGCAATCTTGGTGCCCATGTTATTGGCTTCACAAACGTTGACAACAAAGGCCTTGCCGGAATAGAGCGTTCATTTGATAGAGTGTTACGTGAAAATCCTGAACCTATTCAGTTGAGTCTGGATCTGCGTGTTCAACATATCCTGCGCGAAGAAATGGCGCGTTCCATGAAAGAGTTCAGTGCCATTGGCGCCGCAGGCATTGTTATGGATGCAAACACCGGTGAAATCGTTTCTTCTGTATCACTCCCCAGCTTTGACCCAAGTAATCCCGGAATGGCGTCAGATGACGCACGTTTTAATCGCGCCACACTGGGCATCTATGAAATGGGGTCAACGTTTAAACTACTGACCTCTGCAATGGCCTTGGATGAAGGCGTTGCATCGGTTTATGACGGCTATGACGTTAGCAAGCCTATTCGTGTATCCCGCTTTACCATTAACGATTACACACCCTTGAAGCGTTGGTTGTCTGTACCCGAAATTCTTATCTATTCCAGTAACATCGGTACTGTTCAGATGGCGATGGAAGTTGGTACCGAAGGGCAGCGTAAATATCTATCAAACTTTGGCCTGTTACGCCCGGCATCTGTCGAGATCAGCGAAGTAGGCACCCCACTGGTTCCTTCGCCCTGGCGTGAAATCAACACTATGACCATCTCTTACGGTCATGGTATTGCCGTTAGCCCGTTACAGCTAAGTTCAGCTATTTCCAGTCTCGTGAATGGCGGCACATTAAAACCAGCAACTTTCATAAAGCGTGCCGAAGATGATATTCCACTCGGGCGTCGTATTTTGAGTGAAAAAACGTCTGATTATATGCGCGATTTAATGAGACTTGTTGTTTTGCACGGTTCAGGTAAAAACGCCAATGCCAAAGGATATCTCGTCGGCGGAAAAACAGGCACTGCAGACAAACTAAGAGGCGGACGGTACGTGAAAAACTCACGCGTTTCCTCATTTGTAGCGGCCTTCCCGATGAACAATCCACGCTATGTCGTTTATGTCATGGTGGATGAACCCAAAGGCACCAAGAAGACATATGGATTTGCAACAGGTGGCTGGGTAGCAGCCCCCGTGGTTAAACGCGTTGTCGAGAGAATGGCGCCCCTTATGGGCATAGAACCCGCTTATATTGAAGATGCTGATACCGTAGGAAATACAATTTTGAAAAAGGCAAAGGCCCGCATGGAAGGACGTAAGGTTGCGGCTAGATAAACTGTTGTCACGAGTACCGGAAGAATTTCGTCCCTCAAGCAGCGATGACAACAGGGAAATAACAGCTCTGTCTCTTGATAGCAGAAAAATAGAAACAGGCTCTCTTTTTGCCGCTCTGCCCTCAACAGTTGAAGGTGGTCCGGATGGCTTTGACTTCATCCCTCAAGCGCTGGCATCAGGCGCGTCAGCTGTTCTGGTCCCTTCAAACAGAGATATTTCTGGGTTTGAAACAAAAGTTACCGTTCTGAAAAGCAATAATCCGCGACAGGCATTATCCTTACTGGCGGCTGCTTTTAGCCAAAAGCAACCGGAAACACTGGTTGCGATCACAGGCACCAATGGCAAGACATCTATTGCGACTTTCACGCGACAAATTTGGGAAGCACTAGGACATAAAGCTGCCAGCCTTGGTACTCTGGGAATTTATCCACCAATCCCAAATGCGCCCGCTGCGCTAACAACCCCTGATTCAATTGGGCTTTTTAACAGCCTCAAAAACATTACTGACCTTGGGTATGATCATCTGGCACTTGAAGCATCCAGCCACGGGCTAGACCAGTATCGCCTTGACGGCTTGCGCCTAAAGGCAGCAGCCTTTAGCAATCTTTCTCAGGACCATCTGGACTATCACCCGGATATGGCAAGTTACCTGGACGCCAAGCTCAGGTTGTTCCATGACTTGTTGCCAGTGGGCGCAACCGCTGTTCTCAATGCAGATATGCCAGAGTATGCGCAAATTACTAAAATTTGTGCAAAGAGAAATCACCACGTCATCAGCTACGGACATAATCCAAGCGATTTGCAGGTCATCAAACAAAGCCCGACAACTGAAGGACAGGATCTGGTCTTATCTCTTTTTGGCGAAACTCATAAGCTCACGCTTCCTTTGACAGGTAGCTTCCAGGCTTCAAACATTATGGCTGCTGTGGGACTAACCCTCGCCAGCGGCGCAAAGCTTAAAGAAATTCTTCCAATCCTTCCCTTTTTGAAAGGTGTTCCGGGGCGCGCCGAGAAAATTGGCAAAACAGCCAAGGGTGGCACAGTTTATGTGGACTTTGCCCACACCCCCGATGCTGTAGAGACTATTATTCAAGCACTACGCCCACACACATCTGGCAAGCTTTCTATTATTGTTGGATGTGGCGGTGATCGCGATCCGGGGAAACGTCCATTGATGGGTGGTATTGCAGACAAATTGGCTGATCAGGCCTACATTACAGATGACAATCCCAGAACAGAAGACCCCGCAACGATCCGCGCGCAAGCAATGGCCGCAGCCCCAAATGCCATTGAAATCGATGATCGCAGAAAAGCCATTTTTAAAGCCGTTTCAGATCTGCATGACGGAGATCTCCTTATTATTGCCGGAAAGGGTCATGAAAGCGGCCAAATTGTCGGCAATAAGATTCTTCCCTTTGATGATCGCATCATTGCCAAAGAGGCAATAGATCATACGCTAGAAACCCGGAATATAGGAGGTCCAGATCGTGCGTGAAATATTGTGGACAGCCGAAGAAGCAGCAAGTGCGACGGGTGGTGAGAATACACAAGACTGGCAAGCAACAGGCCTGTCCCTCAATACCAGAAGCATGGAAAAGGGCGACTTGTTCTTCGCTCTACAAGGTCCCAACTTTGACGGTCATGATTATGTTGCCAAGGCCTTTGAAGAAGGTGCCGCTGCAGCAGTCGTTCAACGCCGCCCAGAACGTCTTTCTGACAATGCGCCTCTCTTGATTGTTGATGATACCCTCGGCGCTCTCAACCGATTTGGTGCCGCAGCCCGTGCCAACAGTTCAGCTAAATTTATCGGAGTCACAGGGTCGGTCGGCAAAACTACGATCAAAGAAATCCTGCGACACTGTTTGAGCCAACAAGCAGAAACAGCGGCCAGTGCCGCAAGCTTTAATAACCATTGGGGCGTCCCACTCAGCCTGGCCCGCATGCAACGAAATGCTGTCTATGCCGTCAACGAAATGGGAATGAACAGCACAGGTGAAATCCGCGAACTGACCAAACTCGTTCGTCCCGATGTTGCGATCATTAGCACGATCGAAGCCGCACACTTTGAGTTTTTTAAATCACTCGAAGAAATTGCAGAAGCAAAGTGTGAAATATTCGAAGCAATGTCTTCTGATGGCGTTGCGATATTAAACCGCGACCATCAACTTTTTGACCTGATGGCCGAACGTGCACAGACAAATGGCATCACAAAAATTATCAATTTTGGCGAACATCCCAAAGCACAAGCAAGATTGATCGGCTATGAGCTATTCGCCGAATACAGTCGAGTTCAGGCCGATATTTGCGGAAAGATTATTGATTACACTATTTCCAATCCCGGTTTCCATTGGATCTTAAACAGCTTGGCCGCTCTTGCCGCTATTGATGCAATTGGTGCTGACGTAAAAAAAGCCGCCGCAGACTTAAGCACCGTGCAGGGACTTCCCGGGCGTGGAGAAAAATCGGTTCAGAAGCTCGCCAATGGTAAACATTTCGAACTTATCGACGACAGTTACAATGCGAACCCTGCATCCGTCCGAGCCAACATAAATGTATTAGCGAATGCTGTTCCTGATAATTCCGGACGTCGAATAGCTGTTCTTGGCGATATGTTGGAGCTTGGCAAAAAAGCAAAAAAAATACATGCCGATCTAGCTGCTCCGATTAATGATTCCGGAATAGATCTCGTATTTACTTGCGGGCAGTACATGAAAGCCTTACACGAGGCCTTGCCCGCGAATTTGCGCGGTGCTCACACAGAAAATTCACAAGAATTAGCCGTCGTTCTAGCCACGGAACTTCAGGCCGATGATGTTGTATCAGTTAAAGGATCATTGGGAAGTAAGATGTCCGTGATTATAGAAGCTCTGAAATCTCTATCTGCACAAAATGCTGGAGGAGACGAGTAATGTTGTATGAAATCTTCCTTCCGCTGGCTGATGACTACTCACTTTTCAACGTTTTCCGCTACATTACCTTCAGAAGCGGGGGTGCCGTTCTGACTGCGCTTCTTATTTCCTTCATCTTTGGCCCTAAAATTATTCGCTGGCTAAAGATAAAACAGGGCGAAGGTCAACCAATCCGAGATGATGGACCAGAAAGCCACCTTTTGACCAAAAAGGGCACCCCGACAATGGGTGGTGCCCTTATATTGCTCGCTCTTTCAGTTTCCACATTACTTTGGGCAAATCTGAGTAATCCTTTTATCTGGATCATTCTACTCGTGACCATTGGCTTTGGTCTTATTGGCTTTGGTGATGATTATCTCAAGCTGACACAACGCAATACCAAAGGTCTTCCCGGAAAAGCCAAACTACTTGCGCAAGTCCTAATCTCTGTTCTCGCAGCAACGGGCACAATGGCTGTCAGTCCGCCGGAAATGGGAACCCATCTGGCGATCCCATTCTTCAAAGAACTTATGCTCAACCTCGGTCTTTTCTACGTTCCTTTTGCTGTCTTCGTGATGGTAGGCGCATCAAATGCAGTCAACCTAACCGATGGGCTTGATGGACTGGCAACCGTTCCAGTGATGATCGCCGGTGCTTGCTTCGGCCTGATCTCGTACCTAGTAGGCAACACCATTTTTGCTGAATACCTTCAGATTTCCTATGTACCCGGCACAGGCGAATTGACTGTATTTTGTGGCGCGCTTGTTGGTGCCTGTCTCGGCTTCCTCTGGTTCAACGCACCACCCGCCATGGTCTTTATGGGCGATACAGGTTCTCTCAGCATGGGGGGAGCTCTCGGAACCATTGCTGTCATCACAAAGCACGAGATTGTTCTCTCTATTATTGGTGGTCTTTTTGTTCTTGAAACCATTTCCGTGATCGTCCAGGTCGCTTCGTTCAAAACGACGGGTAAGCGTGTTTTTCGAATGGCGCCCTTGCACCATCACTTCGAAAAGAAGGGATGGGCAGAACCGACCGTTGTTATCCGTTTTTGGATTATCTCTATGATCCTGGCCCTTATTGGCCTCGCCACATTGAAACTTAGATAAGAGAATAAATGATCGACCTAAGCACATACATCAGTACAACCAATGAAAAAGCCTTTGCCGTTTTAGGTCTGGGGCGTTCAGGGTTAACTGCGGCATGTGCGCTTACGCGTTCCGGTGCAAAAGTCTGGGCGTGGGATGACAATCCGACAGGTCGTGAAAAAGCTGAAGAAGCAGGTCTTGAACTTGTCGATTTGAATAGCTGCGATTGGGATGCGGTTCAAACTCTGGTAATGTCACCGGGTATTCCCCTGACCCACCCTGCACCACATTCAGTTGCCGAGGCCGCACAAAAAAATAATGTCGAAATTATTTGCGAAGTTGAGTTGCTATACAGGGCAGTTCCCAAAGCAACATTCATTGGCATCACCGGTACCAATGGAAAATCAACCACAACAAGCCTGATTGCACACATTTTAACCTCAGCAGGGCGCGATGTTGCTGTCGGGGGAAACCTCGGTACACCTGCGCTGGAATTACCGCGGTTGGATGCAACAGGCATCTATGTGCTGGAAATGTCATCCTATCAACTCGACCTCTTATCGCAACTCTCTTTCGATATTGCGCTCTTCATGAATGTCAGCCCAGATCATCTGGATCGTCACGGCGATATACAGGGCTACATCAAAGCGAAGAAACATATTTTCGAACGCCAGACAAAAAGCGATACAGCCATTATTGGAATGGATGACGATTATTCGCGCGAAGTCTTTGATACGATCAACCAGACCGGAACAGTTAAAACGATACCCATTTCCGGATCAACCAGATTGGCTGAAGGCGTGTTTGTCGTTGAAGGTCACCTAGTCGACGATGCTTTTGCAGATGAAAAAGATGTTACCAATCTTAATTCTATAGAGCGATTGCCCGGCAACCATAATCACCAGAATGCTGCCGCTGCTTTTGCTGCATGTCGTCGTGTTGGATTAACTGACGATGAAATCATCGCCGGGATGAGCTCATTCCCTGGTTTAGCACATCGGCAAGAGCTGGTTACGGCAATACATGGCGTTCGCTATATCAATGATTCAAAGGCAACCAATGCAGATGCCGCCGCACGTGCGCTCAGCAGTTATGACAATATCTTCTGGATAGCTGGCGGACGAGCAAAAGAAGGCGGCATCGAAAGCCTGTCACCATATTACACTCGTATTAGCAAAGCCTATCTTATTGGCGAAAGTGCTAATGACTTTGCAAATCAGATTGGCAGCTCTTTGCCTTATGAAATTTGCGGAACATTGGATGTTGCTGTCGAAAAAGCAACTAATGACGCGTCACAATCACCCGAAGAAAATCCCGTTGTACTTCTATCCCCTGCTTGTGCGTCTTGGGACCAATACCGCGGTTTTGAGCTTCGGGGCAATCATTTTAAAGAATGTGTGGCAAAGCTAAAACTCCAGCCTGTAAAGGAAATTGCCTCATGAGCACTTTTTCTCGTACAGACACATCTGTTCTTGGTCGTTGGTGGTGGACTGTAGATCGCTGGAATCTTGCTGCATTACTTGCTCTTATGGGGTTTGGCGCGCTTTTGGTTCTTGCGGCCTCTCCTGCAGCGGCTGATAGAATTAGTGGTGTTGGCACCTTTCAACTCGCGAAACGTCATTTCTTGCTTCTCCCAGCAGCGGCGACATTCATGATCGGCATTTCGCTGATGCCCGTTAAAAAAGTGCGCCGTTTTGCCGTTATAGGCATGGGGTTAACAGTCCTTGCCTTGTTGGCAACGCTTGTATTAGGCGTTGAAATCAAAGGTGCTACACGCTGGATCAACATACTCGGTTTCTCTCTTCAACCTTCAGAATTTGTTAAACCCTTTTTCGCCGTCACTATTGCCTGGATGCTTGCCAGTGCAAAAAGTGACGAAGGCATTCCCGGTACATGGATTGCGATCGGTATTTGGTTGGTCGTGATCAGCCTTCTATTGATGCAACCAGACTTAGGGCAAACAGTTGTTGTGACCGCCATTGGTGGCGTACAACTGTTCTTAGCCGGACTTCCAATGATTTTGGTTGGCGGACTTGTTCTTTTCGCTGCACTTGGCTTGATTGCGGCTTACTTTACCCTCCCGCACGTTACAGCACGTATCGATGGCTTTCTTGATCCCGCAGCGGGAAGTCGCTATCAGGTCAACCGCTCTATGGAAGCCTTTAAAAATGGCGGGCTACTTGGACAAGGCCCCGGCGAAGGCACTGTGAAGTCTCAATTACCCGATGCACATTCTGACTTTATCTTTTCTGTTGCTGGCGAAGAGCTTGGTTTGATTGCCTGCCTGATTATTGTCAGTCTCTTTGCTTTTGTTGTTTTGCGCGGATTCAGCCGTTTATTACAAGAGAACAATCTTTTTGTTCTACTCGCTTGCACAGGCTTACTCGTCCAATTTGGCCTGCAGGCCATCATCAACATGGCATCAGCAATTCACCTTATCCCGACAAAAGGAATGACACTCCCCTTCATCAGCTACGGCGGATCATCCCTACTCGCTTTGGCTGTCGGTATGGGAATGGTATTGGCCTTCACCAGACGTCGCCCCCATGGCGATTATGACGGGGGCATATAATGACGAAGAACCCAATGCACATTGTACTAACAGCCGGCGGAACTGGTGGACACATGTTCCCAGCACGCGCTCTTGCTGAAGAATTATTAGCCCGCGGCAATAAAGTCAGCCTTATCACAGATCTTAGAGGGGCCGGGTTCGGCGATGATCTCAAAGACGTAACAGTCTATCGCGTATCAGCCGGCGGTGTTGCTGGCGGCGGTATTGTGCGTAAAATTTTGAGTTTGAGTAAGATCTTCATTGGCACCCTAAAAGCACGTAAATTGCTCAAATCCATCAAATCCGATGTTGTCGTCGCTTTTGGCGGTTATGCCTCTGTCCCTGCGGGACTAGCCGCGGGACAACTTGGCATTCCTCTTTATCTACACGAACAAAACGCGGTGCTTGGTCGCGCCAATCGTTTGATGGCCAGTAAAGCCCGCGGCATTTGTACCTCGTTCAAAAACGTCAGCCACGTACCACAAGGTTTAGAGAAGAAAGTCACTCTGACAGGCAACCCGGTACGTCCTGAAATTCTGACGCTTCGGAAAACAGGCTATCAAATACCAGATGAACAGTCAGAATTAAGTATCCTTGTCACAGGCGGCAGCCAAGGCGCAACAGTATTTAATACCATTGTTCCAGAAGCCCTTGCTCTTCTCCCCAAAGAAATCCGGACGCGCCTTCGTATTTCACAGCAAGTGCGCGGAGAAGGGGCAGAGACAATCGAAGCTCTCTATAAAGACAAAAGCATAAAAGCTGATCTCAGAACCTTTTTTGATGACATGCCAGCAAGACTTGCATCAGCACATATTGCGATTTGCCGTTCTGGTGCTTCTACAGTGACAGAACTGGCTGCGGCGGGACGCCCCGCTATTCTGGTTCCCTACCCTCATGCAACGGACGATCACCAGACTAAAAATGCGCGTGATTTCACAGATGCAGGGGCTGGCTGGCTTATGGCGCAGAGCTGTTTGGAGCCACAAAAACTGGCCGATAGATTAATTTCACTTTTTTCACACACACAATTGCTCGAAAGATCAGCATCTTGTGCCCGCAACAGTGCCATTACTGGCGCCGCGAGTAATCTAGCAGATGTTGTGTGCGGCATAAAAGAAAGCAACGGAGACGAAAAATTAACAAGCGAGAACGTTTCAACGGGGGCGGCAGCATGAAAGGCATGCCACTCGACATAGGCCCTCTGCATTTTGTTGGCATTGGTGGTATTGGAATGAGCGGAATTGCAGAAATCCTGCATAATCTGGGATACCAGATTCAGGGCAGTGATATTGCTGAATCAGCCAACGTTCTCCGTCTGCGCGATATGGGTATTAAAGTAATGATCGGCCACAAGGCTGAAAACGTGAAAGACGCCCGTGTCGTGGTGGTATCTTCTGCCATTAAACTTGATAACCCCGAAATCGAAGAAGCACGAAATAATCTGACACCGATTGTTCGTCGTGCTGAAATGCTTGCCGAGTTGATGCGCTTTAAATCCTGTGTTGCTGTGGGCGGAACGCATGGCAAGACAACAACGACATCCATGATTGCCGCTTTACTCGATGGCGGACGCTTTGATCCAACCGTTATCAATGGCGGAATCATCAATGCCTATGGTACCAACGCACGCTTGGGCGATGGTGACTGGATGGTTGTTGAAGCCGACGAAAGTGACGGAACTTTTATCAAGCTACCCGCAACAATCTCGGTCATTACCAATATTGACCCGGAACACATGGAATTTTACGGCTCCATTGAAGCCCTCCATGATGCCTTTGCGACTTTTGTTAAGAACATCCCTTTTTATGGGTTTTCCGTTCTGTGTATCGATCACCCGGTAGTTCAATCGCTGATCGGACGCATCGAAGATCGCAGAATTGTCACCTATGGTTTTAGTCCCCAGGCCAAATTCCGTGCCGTAAATGTTCGCACCGAAATCACTGGTAACGTTTTTGATGTCGTTATTTCAAAGCGCACCGAAACCGAAAGCAGAACCGTTACCGATTGCCGGTTACCCATGCTGGGCAATCACAATATTCTCAACGCCCTTGCCGCGATTTCCGTCGCCAGTGAACTCGGCATGAATGACGATGAAATTCGCGCATCGCTTTTAGACTTCAAGGGCGTGAAACGTCGCTTCACCAAAACAGGTGAAGTTAACGGCATCACTATTATTGATGACTACGGACATCACCCGGTCGAAATTGCTGCTGTTCTACAAGCTGCAAGACAAGCGATTGACGAAGATTCCAAAGTTATCGCCGTCGTACAACCGCATCGCTATTCACGCCTTTCTGATCATTTTGAAGGGTTCTGTTCCTGCTTTAATGACGCAGATCAAGTCATCGTGTCTGATGTGTACACCGCTGGGGAAGATCCGATAGAAGGTGCTGATCGTGACAGCCTTGTCAAAGGCCTTCTGACCCGTGGACACAGAAACGCCATTCCTCTTTCCGCCCCAGAAAAGCTTGCAGAATTAGTTGCGGAAACGGCAACCAAGGGTGACGTCGTCGTTTGTCTTGGAGCCGGGTCAATATCAGCATGGGCACATGCGTTGCCTGATGACCTCGCTGCCGCACTATCCGGGGGCCATAAATAAGCATGTCTCAACAGGTCCTTCCAGAAAACCATCTTATCCATAGTTTACCCCAGGTTCGGGGCAGCTATAAGACTGATGCTCAATTGGCAAAGGTCACCTGGTTTAAGGTTGGGGGACCAACAGACGTTCTTTACACACCAGCAGACCTCGACGACCTTGTTCATTTTCTGAAGAACAAACCGATAGATATTCCGGTTCTCGTCATAGGGGTTGGATCAAATCTCTTAATTCGCGACGGCGGCATCCCTGGCGTTGTTATCCGCCTCGGCCCTGCATTTTCAAAAGTAGAAGAGACAAGTGAGACCAAAAACCAGATTATTGCAGGTGCTGCTGCGTTAGATGTCAAAGTCGCAAAAACAGCCATGAAAGCCGACATTACCGGACTGGAGTTTCTCTGCGGCGTACCCGGCACGATTGGCGGTGCGTTGCGTATGAATGCCGGGGCTTATGGTCGCGAGACCAAAGATATCCTCGTCTGGGCAGAAGCAATAGATATGGCCGGAAACATTAAACGCTTTACTCCTGATCAATTGGGATATGCCTATCGTCATTGCGATCTGGGAAAAGAATGGATCTTTATCAGCGCTTGCTTTACCGGAACCACTGGTGACCAAGACGAGATTGCCGTCCGAATGAAAGAAATTCAGGATGCACGGGGCAGTACACAACCTATCAAATCCAGAACAGGTGGCAGTACATTCAAGAACCCTGGCGATAACAAAGCGTGGCAATTAATCGATAAGGCCGGGTGCCGAGGCCTCAAGATTGGTGATGCTCAAGTATCAGAACAGCATTGTAATTTTCTGATTAACAATGACAAAGCGTCCGCAAGTGATCTGGAAAATCTCGGAGAAGAAGTCAGAAAGCGGGTAAAGGAAACCTCCGGCATAGAGCTTCATTGGGAAATAAAACGTCTCGGCAATAAAACTGGCGAACGCTAGAAATTAAAAAGGAATAAACGTTTATGACTTGTCATGTCGCATTATTAAAAGGTGGTTTCTCAGCTGAGCGGGACGTTTCTCTTGCCAGTGGAGCTGCCTGTGCTGAGGCACTGCGCAAGGCAGGTTATGATGTAACTGAAATCGATGTTTGCCAAGACATTCCAGCATTGATCTCTCAGTTACAAGAAAGCAAAGCCGCTGTCGTTTTCAATGCACTTCACGGACAATGGGGTGAAGATGGCTGTGTACAGGGTCTTCTGGAACTTTTATCCATCCCTTATACACATTCAAAAGTTTTGAGTTCAGCCCTTGCCATGCACAAAGAACGTGCAAAAGCGATGGTTGAACAAGTTGGCGTGCGTGTTCCCGAGAGTAAAAGCATTCAAGCTACAGATCTGGCAGCAGGTGATCCTCTGCCCCGTCCCTATGTGATCAAACCTCTAAGCGAAGGCTCATCCGTTGGCGTTCATATTGTTTCCGAAGGAGACAATCATATCGCAACAACACGGGAAGAACTCGGTTTTTCAGGCGACATCATGGTCGAACGGTATATTCCGGGGCGCGAATTAACCGTTGCCGTGATGGGGAACAAACCGCTTGCTGTGACAGAGCTTTCGCCCAAAGAAGGATTCTATGATTACGAAGCCAAATATACCGAAGGCAAAACCGATCACATAATTCCCGCACCAATTCCCGAAGCTATATACCAAGAAGCCTTAGACGCTGCGTTGAAATCGCACCAGATTCTTGGTTGTTCCGGTGTAAGCCGGAGTGACTTCCGCTACGACGACACGGCGAATGGTGACGGTAAACTCTATTATCTGGAAACCAATACTCAACCAGGAATGACAGATCTCAGCCTGGTGCCAGAACAAGCAAAACATATCGGTATTTCTTTCTCTGAACTCTGTTCCTGGATGGTCCAAGAAGCCTTGGGGAACAAGGAGGAGCTATGAGTAATAAAAAGACTACACGCAGACGTAAAAAACCTCAGAAGAGAAGTAAAATTCCTTTTCGGGATACAAACTGGCGTAAAGTTCTTTGGGGCACAGCCGCGGGAAGCATTGTTGCAACTGTTGGGCTTGTTACCGTTTTATGGACCAATGGCTGGATCCCTGAAAAAATCAACCAGAGCGTTGAAGATTTTCATGGCATGACCGCCGATGCCGGCTTATCAGTTGAAGACGTACTTGTCGAAGGACGCAAAAGAAGCAACGCAGCTGCAATCCTTAGTAAACTAGATGTGGAACGCGGTACACCAATTTTATCCTTTTCCCCAGAACAGGCGAAAGCAGATCTTGAAGAGCTGCCTTGGGTTAAAAGAGCCATTGTAGAACGCCGCCTCCCCGATGTGATTTACGTAAAACTCGAAGAAAGAGAACCTCTCGCACTTTGGCAAGAAGAAGGCGTTCTTCACGTCATTGATCAAAGCGGTGAAGTGATCGCATCAGCCAAGGCCAGTAAGTTTTCGAAACTGCCTCTGATCGTTGGGCCTGATGCCCCTGATCACGCCCGTGAAGTTCTCGCTCTCATCCAGAGCGAACCAGAACTAGGTAACCGCGTAAAGGCAGCCGTTCGTGTCAGCGGGCGTCGGTGGAACATCCGTCTCAACAATGGTGTTGATGTGCAGCTTCCCGAAGAAGATGCAAACGACGCCTGGTCTTTCTTTGCCCGTATCGAACGTGACGAAGGTGTTTTGGAACGTGACGTTATTGTCGTCGATCTACGACTGAGAGATCGCCTGATTGTCAGAACATCGGGCGGCGCAGAAAAAAACAAAACCAAGAAAGTAAAAGGAAAGAAAACTTAATGGTACTGTCCCCTCGTTCTAGGACAAACATAACAATCACGGCTTCACTCCAAGGAACCCGCCAATCATGAAGCGGAACCCTGGGGCTATCAAACATGGAACAATTGCTGCCCTTGATGTTGGCAGCAGCAAGATTTGCTGTTTCATTGCCCAAATGGATGGTGAGAACCCACCGAAAGTGATCGGCATTGGTCAGCAGGCCAGCCATGGCATGAAGAGTGGCAACATTGTTGATATGGAAGCGTTGGAAGATTCCATTCTCAATGCCGTGCATTCTGCCGAACAGATGGCAAGTGAAACCGTGAATACAGTACTCGTGAATCTCTCAGGCGGATCACCAGCATCACACAATATCAATCTTGAAGTTGCCATTAATGGCCACGAGGTTACTGAAACAGATTTGAAGCAGGCCCTTGAACACGCCAGCAAAATTCAAGGTCCCGAAGGAAATGCCGAACAAGGTCGTCAACTGATTCACTCCCTGCCAACAGGCTTTACTCTAGATGGTAATCGTGGCGTCAAAGATCCACGAGGAATGCACGGGGAAATGCTCGGCGTAACAATGCACCTGATTACAGCAGCTGCAAACTCTTTGCGAAATCTGACCACCTGCGTTAAACGCTGCCATCTTGACCCCTTAAATTTTGTACTTACGCCTTACGCATCTGGCCTCGCCTGTTTGGTCGATGATGAAATGGAACTTGGTGTCACCCTTGTCGATATGGGTGGCACGACAACATCGATCGCTGTCTTCAGCGAAGGAAAGCTTGTTTTCAGTGATGTCATACCTGTTGGCGGTCACCATGTGACCAACGATGTTGCCCGGGGACTTTCCACACCCGTTGCAGAAGCAGAACGCATGAAAACCTTGTACGGACATGCCGTCGCAACAGTAACTGATGAACGGGAAATGATTGATGTCCCTCAGGTTGGTGAAGAAGCTGGCAGCCAACCACAACAAGTACCGCGATCACTTCTTGTCGGCATAATACAACCAAGACTAGAAGAAACATTTGAGATTGTCCGCTCTAAATTGGAAATGAGTGGCTTCGATAAAGTTGGGGGTCGGCGCGTTGTCTTAACAGGCGGTGCCAGCCAACTTCCCGGGTTGCCCGACCTCGCCAGTTTAATTCTAGACAAACAAGTTCGGATCGGCAGACCCATACGTGTAAACGGTTTGGCAGACGCTACAGGCGGGCCAAGCTTCTCGACCTGCGCAGGTCTTTTGACCTATGCGACCATTGCCCATAATGACGTTCAAACCGAGAAAACCCCCGAGGAGACTCAGCCTCAGAACTTCATTAATAAGTTTGGGAAGTGGTTCAGTGAAAATTTTTAAGAAAAAGTTAGGAATTAGCTCGACTGATTCCACTACTTTATAGTACAACTTGACAAACGAATACGCCGAGTCGGCGTGCAACGGAGGTTAGTGATGGCTTTAAATTTAGATGTACCACCAGTTGATTCCGAACTGACCCCTCAGATTACGGTTATAGGGGTCGGTGGTGCAGGCGGTAATGCTGTAAACAACATGATCCAGAGTAATCTGGAGGGTGTCGAATTTTTGATAGCAAATACCGACGCACAAGCAATCGCACAGTCATCATGTGATCGCACGATCCAACTTGGCAGAAACATTACTCAGGGTCTTGGTGCCGGGTCACGTCCTGACATCGGGCAAGCTGCAGCTGAGGAAGCCATGGATGAAATCCTTGGTCACCTCGAAGGCTCTAACATGGTCTTTATCACTGCCGGTATGGGCGGTGGCACAGGAACTGGTGCAGCACCTGTTATTGCCAAATCAGCACGTGATGCTGGCATTTTGACGGTTGGCGTTGTAACCAAGCCTTTCCACTTCGAAGGTGTACATCGTATGCGCCTTGCGGAAAGAGGCATCGAAGAGCTGGCACAATACGTTGATACACTGATCATCATTCCAAACCAGAATCTGTTCAGAATTGCCAACGAAAAAACAACCTTCGCAGACGCCTTTAAAATGGCTGATGACGTGTTGCGCTCTGGTGTTAGCGGCGTCACTGATCTTATGGTTATGCCTGGCCTCATCAACCTCGACTTTGCTGATATTCGCGCCGTAATGACCGAAATGGGCAAAGCGATGATGGGGACTGGTGAAGCCGATGGTGAAAGTCGAGCGATGGATGCTGCCGAAGCAGCTATTTCCAACCCACTGCTTGACGAAGTATCCATGAAAGGCGCACGTGGCGTTCTGATCAACATCACTGGCGGCCCGGACCTAACCTTGTTTGAAGTGGACGAAGCCGCGAACCGTATCCGTGACGAAGTTGACCCTGAAGCAAACATCATCTTTGGCTCTACTTACGATCCCAATATGGAAGGCACCATGCGGGTATCCGTTGTTGCTACGGGCATTGATGCTGAATCAATGAAAAATATTCGTCCACCAGAGATGAAAGAGCTCAAAGCACCACCAGCGCCATTGGATGTGACCCCTGAAGCACCAGAACCTCAGCAAGAACAAGCTGTCGCATCAGTTGCTCAAGCACCTCAAACTGTGGCACCTGCGGCAATACCTGCTGCAAACCCCGAGCCTGCTGCTCAACCAATTATTGAAACAGGGCCGTCACAAACAAGTATCGAATCTGCTATCACTCGTAGTGAAGCAGACGCTCAACCTGTATCCGCAATGGCTCCACAGGCTGAAATCAAGAACGATACCTTTGTTGCACCTGCACCAACCACTGTTACAAACCAGAAACCTGCGGCTCCTCAGGTCACAGGACAAAAGGCGGACCCTTTTGCGGCGGCTGCTCTGGCGAATGGTACTGACAAACACGAAGACCCATCCAAAAAGGGACGAGGACTGTTTGGACGCATCACTGGCGGTGCTGCACGCGCTCTTCAAGCTGCCACACAGTCAGAAGAGCAAGAAGAACTTGAGATGGGAAAAGCAACGGTTAACGCCCCTGCAGCACCTGCTGTTGCACCGGCGGCAACACCATCCGAATCGCCTGCAGCTGGTAACAGTCAACAGCCCAGATTGACAGGTTTGGATCCTCAAGACCGGATTCAGACACCATCTTCCGAAGAAGACCTGCTGGATATCCCAGCATTTCTGCGGCGTCAGGCCAATTAAAGGCAAATATTTCAGAGTACGTTACATTTCGTAACATATTGAAACAAACAGTGATTTGTTAGAGACAGGGGGACGAGCTATCGTTCCTTTGTTGCACTTTATCGGATGAACAGCTCGGCTGCTCCGGGGGGATTAACTAACAAACGAAGCGTACTCATGAAAACCAACACTGCTGCCAATCGTGTACTGAAACAAAAGACACTCAAAAGCGCAATTAATTGCTCTGGTGTCGGACTACATTCAGGTGACAATGTTGTTATGACGCTTCACCCTGCAGAGCCAGGTACGGGTATTGTTTTTCACCGTACCGATGTCGCCGGGAAAGCAGCGGTTATTCCTGCAACTTGGGAATACGCCATTGAGTCTCCTCTTTGTACTACCCTTGTTAAAGAAGATGTTAAAATCGGCACCATTGAGCACCTTATGTCAGCGCTTGCTGGCTTCGGCATTGATAACTGCCGCATTGACATCAATGCTTGTGAGGTTCCCGTTATGGACGGTAGCTCGTCGCCATTTGTATTTCTAATCGAATGCGCGGGTGTCGTGGAACAGAATGCTCCGAAGCGGGCCATTCGTATCCTCAAAGAAGTACGTGACGAAGAAGAAACACGTGCAGGCATCTTAAGTCCTGCTGATGGCTTCTCTGTCAGCTTCGAAATTGACTTTGATACACAGGCTATCGGTCACCAGGAACTCTTTATGGAAGTTCGGCCTGACCATTATAAACAAGAAGTTAGTCGTGCCCGTACTTTCGGATTCCTTCACGAAGCAGATCAGCTTCGTAAAATGGGCCTTGCCCGTGGTGGCTCATTGGACAACGCCATTGTTATTGATGGCGACACAGTGATGAACGAAGGCGGTCTTCGCTATGGAAACGAGTTTGTTCGCCACAAAATTCTGGATTCTATCGGCGACCTCTTCCTTGCTGGCGCACCAATCATTGGTCATTACCACGGCAACAAAAGCGGTCACGCACAAACCTATCGCTTGGTGAAAAAGCTTCTTTCTGACAACAGCGCTTGGGAATGGTCCACTCTTCCCGCTGAAAATACTGTCACTCAGAGCTCTAGCTTTGTTGCTCCGGAACGCGCTGTCGCTGCATCCGTTTAATCTCGCCCCTATAAAAAGATTGTGAAAGCCCAGTTTTGCTGGGCTTTTTGCATTTAGAGTCCTCTAGGATACATTTTTTTTACTCAGAAGAGATCAAGTTATCTTTACGATGCTTGAGAACAAGAGTTTGAAGCCTTATAGTGCTCTGGTTATACCCTTACCGTTGGTGTTTTCGTGCCTATGGAACAAGCTTAAATAAGTCATTTAGGAATGCATAATTTGGTTTGGGGATGCGTATTTTGGTTTTGGATAAAGAGTAGCCTAAGATGAACTTCCGTCTCTTCGGACAGCAAATTGATAATTCCTACAAACAAGCAATCCTTGCAGTATCCTTACTGGTATCTTTGGCTGCTTGTAGCTCAGACGACAGACCAGCCTACGTAGAACGTCCGGTTGAAGAGCTGTACAATGAAGCAAATAGCGCCTTGAAAGCTGGTGAAAACGAAGATGCCGCAAGGCTCTTTGATGAAGTTGAACGCCAGCACCCTTATTCAGTATGGGCATCAAAAGCACAGTTGATGGCGGCTTATGCGCTTTACTCTGACAATAAATATGACGATGCGATCAGCGCACTGGATCGCTTTATCGATCTCCATCCCGGTAACCGAGACACACCTTATGCCTATTATCTAAAAGCCCTTTGTTTCTACGAACAGATTTCTGACGTTGGTCGCGATCAGAAAATGACACGGGATGCGCTGTCATCTCTGCGGGACGTTGTTCGCAGATTTCCCGAAAGCAAGTACGCACGCGATGCCCAGTTAAAAATTGATCTTGCAAACGATCATCTCGCAGGCAAACAGATGACCATCGGTCGCTTTTATCTGAACCGTAAAGAGTACCTCGCAGCAATCAACCGCTTCAGAACCGTAATTGGGCAATACCAGACAACCACTCACGTTCCTGAAGCCTTACACCGATTGGTAGAAGCCTATCTAGCCCTTGGCATTATAGATGAAGCGCAGGCAACAGCCTCCGTTCTGGGACATAATTTTCCGGGTGAACGCTGGTATCAAGACAGTTACGCACTCTTAACTGGACAGGACCTGGAACCTGAAGAAAAAGAAGGTTCCTGGATTTCTGAAGTCTGGGATTCCATTATCTAGTGATAGGTGCTCAATGCTGCTGAATCTTTCCATCAGCAATGTCGTCCTGATTGACCGTTTGGAACTTTCTTTTGATAACGGTCTCTGCGTTCTAACGGGCGAGACCGGTGCAGGTAAATCAATACTGCTTGATTCCCTTGGACTTGCCCTTGGTGCGAGAGCTGAATCCAGATTGGTCCGCCAAGGTACGGACAAGGCAACAGTGTCTGCCGTTTTTGATCCTGTAACGACTCATCCTGTTTTTGAGTTTCTGAGAGATAAAGACGTTGCCATAGAAGACGACTTACTCGTCTTCAGACGCGTTGTAAACGCTGATGGCAGAAGTCGCGCCTATATCAACGACACACCTGTTTCAGCAAACCTTCTCAGGCAAGCAGGAGATCTGTTGATCGAGATACAAGGGCAATTTGAACAACGCGGCCTTTTGGATCAGGGTAACCACCGAAACTTACTCGATGCGGCAAGCGATAATGATCATCTTAGAACACAAACATCCGAGCTTTGGCAGAAGTGGCAAGCTATTGCCAAAGAAAGATCCGAAGCCGATGAAAAACTGGCTCAGGCACAACGCGAAGAAACATTCCTTCGGCACTCTCTTGAAGAATTGGACAGCTTGTCTCCCGTAGAAGGAGAGCTTGAAGCTCTCTCTTCACAGAGACAGCTATTAATCCACAGTGAAAAGCTTATACAGGCGATGAATGCCTGTACGCAGGAACTCAGTGGAGAAAACGGTATCGGTGGCGTGGAAAATTCGCTTGCAGAGGCCCAGCGACACCTGGCGACAACACCTGAAAATGTTGGGGAAAAGCTTCAGCCTGTTATCGAAGCTCTGGATCGAGCAACTTTCGAGATACAGGATGCTCTATCTTCCTTACAAGACATATCAAACGACCTGGATCTTGACCCAACACGCCTTCAGGAAACAGAAGAACGCTACTTCCTCTATCAAGACCTTGCCAGAAAACACCGCGTTGAACCTGAAGAACTTGCAAAAGTAAGAGATACAATAGCCGAACAATTGAAACTCATAGACACAGGCAATGAACACCTTCAAGAGCTGGACCGCCTATGCGAAGAAGCCAGATCCGGGTATGCCAAAGCAGCTGAAAAATTAAGTAAAGCCAGGCATGCAAAAGCAAAAGAACTCGACCAGGCAATTAATAACGAATTACCACCATTGAAACTCGAACGCGCCGTGTTTGAAACCTCATTAATCATTCAGTCAGAAGAAAACTGGGGCCAACACGGTTGGGATCAGGTCGCCTTTTTAGTGGCAACAAACTCAGGCTCAACACCTGGACCACTGGGTAAAATCGCATCTGGCGGCGAACTCGCACGTTTCCTCCTTGCCTTAAAAGTCGTCATGGCAAAGGTAAGCCCGGTCGATTGTCTTGTCTTTGATGAAGTTGATGCTGGCATTGGCGGTGCCACAGCCCACGCAGTTGGGGAACGCCTATCCCGTCTTGCAGAAGAACGACAAATTCTTGTCATCACACACAGTCCTCAAGTTGCGGCAAAAGGTATGCAACACCTCAAAGTTGCCAAATCATTAAAAGATAATCAAACCACGACAACCGTTTTCCACTTAAGCCATGAAGAGCGTCGGGAAGAAGTCGCTCGCATGCTCTCTGGTGCCGAGATCACCAACGAAGCACGTTCAGCTGCCGACAGCCTTTTAGGATAGATACCTTGACAAAAGACACCTTCACATTCTCTCTCTTTGATCCAGAGACGGAAAGGCTAACCGATGACCAGGCAGCGGCTGAACTTGCACATCTCGCGACAGAAATAGCGCGCCATGACGTACTCTATTATCAAAACGATGAGCCAGAGTTAACTGACGCTGAATATGATATTCTAAGACGACGAAATGAAGCCATTGAAAAGGCATTCCCCCATCTTGTTCGCGAAGACAGCCCGACACACAAAGTAGGCTCCGCTCCTTCATCAGGTTTTGGTAAGATCAAGCACTCTGTGCCCATGCTGTCGCTCGGCAATGCCTTTGCCGACGAAGATGTTTCTGAATTTCTCACCCGCATCAGACGCTTTCTCGGCCTAAGCAAAGACGAGAGGGTAAACATATTTGCAGAGCCTAAGATTGATGGCCTTTCATGTTCTATCCGCTACGAAAAAGGTGTTCTAGTACAAGCTGCAACCCGTGGCGATGGCGCCGTTGGTGAAAACATCACGGCAAACGTAAAAACCATTACCTCAATTCCCCATCGACTTACCGGAAGCTCGTACCCTGATGTTGTTGAGATTCGGGGTGAAGTTTATATGCGTCGGGATCGCTTTTTGGAACTTAACGTAAATCAGGCATCAACTGGCGGCAAAACCTTTGCCAACCCGCGCAACGCTGCGGCAGGATCATTACGCCAGCTTGATGCATCAATTACAGCAGCAAGACCTCTTGACTTCTACGCTTATGCTTGGGGGGAAACTTCGGAATCCTTGGGCGAAAACCTTATTGCTGTTCGAACAAAAATGGTATCCTGGGGATTACCTGTTAATCCCGGTCAGCTCTGCACTTCACTAGATGAAATCCTTGGATATTATCGCCAAATCATGACTGATCGTCCGGATCTCAATCATGAAATTGATGGTATAGTATACAAGGTCAATCGTCTTGACTGGCAGGAACGCCTTGGCTTTGTTAGTCGTGCGCCGCGTTGGGCAATCGCTCACAAGTTTCCAGCCGAGCGGGCGATTACCAGGCTCAATGAAATAACAATTCAGGTTGGACGAACTGGCGCACTTACACCAGTTGCGAACCTTGAGCCAATTACAGTTGGTGGTGTTGTCGTTTCCCGGGCGACACTCCACAATAGGGATGAAATTGAACGCAAAGATGTACGCGAAGGTGATAGCATCGTCATCCAACGGGCTGGCGATGTTATTCCACAGGTTGTTGAAGTCATTCTCGACAAGCGTCCCGCAGACTCTGTACCCTTTCCCTTTCCTGATCATTGCCCCGAATGCGGATCAAAGGCCACTCAGGAAGATGGCGAAGTTGTTACCCGATGTACTGGTGGCCTGATTTGCCCGGCACAAGCGGTCGAACGGCTGAAACATTTTGTCAGCAGGAATGCTTTTGACATCGAAGGGCTTGGCGACAAACAGATTAAATTCTTCTTTGAGCAAGGCACCATCAAATCCCCGGCAGATCTGTTCAAGCTCGCCGAGAATGATAGAAGAAACCTCACACCTCTTCGTAACCAACCCGGCTGGGGGCGGCAATCTGTAGAGAACCTCTATAATGCCATCGAAAATAAAAGAACAATCGGGTTAGACCGCTTTATCTTTGCCCTTGGTATTCCCCAGATTGGTCAGGCCACAGCGAAGCTGATGGCAAAAACATACGGCACGTTAGAGCGTATAGAAGAAATTACGCGACTTGCCCACGATCCTGAAAGTGATGCACTGCAAGAATTACTGTCAATTGATGGTATTGGTGCTTCTATGGCTGGTGATCTGATCGCCTTCTTTAACGAACCTCATAATCAGGAAGTCATAACAGATCTTAAAACTCAAATTACCGTTGAAGAATTTATCCTCGAAATCAGTTCTGATTCACCTGTAACAGGCAAGACAGTTGTTTTCACAGGCAAGCTACAAACCATGTCTAGAGACGAAGCCAAAGCAAAGGCAGAAAGTCTCGGCGCGAAAGTCTCAGGATCTGTTTCCAAGAAAACAGATTACGTTGTGGCGGGGGCTGACGCAGGCTCAAAACTGAAAAAAGCAGCTGATTTGGGAATAAGCGTTTTAAGTGAAGAAGAATGGCACTCGATAGTAAGTTAGATTAAGAGCAGTGCACATTTTTATTGTCATCTTTTTGTTAGCTCAAGCCAAACAGCAGCCATAAGATTTATTTTTGTTTAATTTACATATTATTAGTAAATAAAATTCAAACTTAAAACCGCTCGTCTTCGACAACAACATAACTGCCAGGCTTTGCCGAGTTGGCATTTTTCGTGGTCACGAGACAAAACCTCTGGGTTGGGTTGAGTACTGTGGTTCCCGCCTGAAACACCTACACAGGAGCGGTTCTGTCATGCTGAAACTTACTTTCTTTCGTAGCGCAAAAATCAGTTTACGTATTAGCCTTATTGCTATTCTTGCCGTTGCAAGTCTCATTATTCTGGGTGGCACGTTTTTTTCTGGCGATCAATTGGTTGGACGAGCCTTTAATGATCAGGAAAGTAATGAAAAATTGGCTACCCTTACAAAAAATATAGAAATTGGTGTTTTACAGCTGCGCCGGAGGGAAAAAGATTTCCTTTTGCGTAAAGATCATAAATATGCAGATCTCTATTTCAAACAAGAAAAAGAAATTTCTGTCGCCCTAACCGAACTTTCAAACCTTCCTGTAGCAGAAAATTTGCAGGCTGAAATTATTCGACTTAGAGACAATTTAGATCAACACTATCAACAATTTGAAAAAGTTGTAACCCTCTTAACAACAATGGGACTGGATGAAAAAAGCGGGTTGAAAGGGAACTTGAGAGCAGCTGTTCATCAGGCTGAAGAACAGTTAAAAATTAACAAGCAGGAAGCATTAACGATTAAAATGCTCATGATGCGTCGGCATGAAAAAGATTTCATGCTTCGTGGACAACATAAATACATAAAACAGGTCGCAACTCGCCGAGCAGAATTTTTACAATTACTTGAAAACTCCAGTCTGCCCAACATAGACAAAGAAAAACTGACTGAATTAATCAACCAATATCAACTCAAGTTCACTCTGTGGGCAGAAACTTATTTAGAAACACAACAGGAAATAAAGAACCTAAGTGCCATATTCAAACGAATGGAACCTGACTTCAAACTCCTTTTTGAAACAGCTGGCACAGGATTAATTCAAGCCAAAACCAAATTAACCAACGTACGTGAAAAAACTAACTCAATTACGATTTCAGTTGGTTTCGTTCTATTATTTAGCTCCATCCTGCTCAGCATTCTTATCACACGCAGCATAACATTACCCCTCAGTAAAATCATTTCTGCGATGAAGCGCCTTGCAAAAGGTGACCAAACCATTGAACTCACCGGCTTGGATCGCAAAGATGAAATGGGCGAGATGAGTCGCGCCGTTCAGGTTTTCAAAGAGAATTCAATTGAAATTACGCAGACACGTGCTGAAAACGCGAAAAGGAGAGAAGAACAGGCAGCGTGTCTCAAAGCAGAAATTCTGTCAATTGCAGATGCTCTGGGGCAAGAGGTTAGGGATGCCGTAGAAGACGCCAATGCAAAAACAACTGAAATGAGAACTGCATCCAGAAACATGAATGAGATCGTAGAATCGCTAACGAATAGAACGACATCAGTATCAACTAGTACAGGGCAGGCCAGCGAACGCATTCAAGCCGTTGCATCTGCATCAGAAGAATTATCCTCTTCTATTGGAGAAATCACGAGGCAAGTGGAACAATCGAATGCCATCACTCTCAAAGCCGTAGGAGAAGCACAAAGTACTGACACAACAATTAGCGAACTTTCTGGAGCAGCCGAAAAGATTGGCAATGTTGTGAATTTAATTCAGGATATTGCCGAGCAGACAAATCTTCTCGCTCTGAATGCCACAATTGAAGCTGCTCGTGCAGGTGATGCTGGTAAGGGATTTGCTGTGGTTGCATCAGAAGTCAAAAGCCTAGCGACACAAACCGCAAAAGCTACGGAAGAAATCAGCGACCAAGTCACATCAATAAGAAACGAAACTGGTAAGGCCGTTACGGCTATCCGTTCAATCACAGGAACAATTAGTCAGGTTAACGATATTGCTCAAACTATTGGAGATTCTATTGAGCAACAAGATCTGGCAACCAGAGAGATCAGTCAAAATGTTCAAGAAACAGCTATCAACACGACTGAAGCTTCAAACGAGGTCAGCCACCTTGCTATAGAAACAAGTGAAGTTAAAAACATCTCAACCCAAGTACGAGATAATGCCGATCAGACCGCAGACCAAATTTTGGAACTGCAAAACAGAATGGCTGGTGTTTTGAGAAAATTAAGGGAATCAGCAGTTGGCAACCGCCGTTCAGCAGAACGATTTGAGGGTCCATGGTCAGCAACCTTAATAAACGGGCAGGAAATGATTGAAGTTGAATTGATAAACCTCTCGCAGAGTGGAGCCAAGGTAAGTCCGTTATCAGTCATCCCGGACCATGTATCACAAATTAAGCTCTCTGGATTAAATGAAGTGTTCGACTTTAACATTGTTGAGCTAAATTCATCAGGCGAAATGCGATTGGTTTTTCAACACACGCCTAAGACAGAATCTCTTCTTGTTGAATACATTGCGATTCATACAAAGGATACATTAAAACAAAAAGCCGTTGCCTAATTCACACCTATTACTATCAAGATAAGTTAGCTTCTTCGTTTTTACGTGGAGGCTAACTTATTAAGAAGACCATAGATCTATAATTTAACTCCGCATATTCTTGGCTTTGTTATTCTCCCTGCTAAGATACAAAAATGAAAGCAAGCCGCCGTAGTTATACAAGTGATATAAAAAGCCACAGTCACAGCACGTTTCACCAACTGATTATTCCGCACAAAGGTGAATTAGAGCTAGAGGCCGAGCAATCTTCAGGTGTTGCCAGAATAGATCAGGTTGCCATTATAACTGCCAACGATACCCACGCTTTCAGAAGTATTAATCCAAACAGCTTTACCGTCGTCGATTTTGACTTTACCGATGCCAACTACATGCCTGAACTCAATTCACTATGGGATAGTGCGCACAATCAGATTCTTTTTCCACTCGACGAAGGTCTGTTAAATCTGAGCCTATTTACGGCCTCGGAATTTAAAGACACAGGAGAATTAAAAGATCAGGCCATGACTTCTATCGGAGAGCAAAGTATTAAGCTGTTTTTGCTGGCCCTTGCAGATAGAAATAATTCTGCAGATAACAAGTTGCCAGAAAAACTGCAAAAAGCTTTGAAGTTCATCAAGCAGAACCACACAAGAAAATTGTCTTCAAAAGATATCGCTGAACAGGCTTGTCTCTCGGTGAGCCATCTACATGCGCTCTTCAGTAATTATCTGGGGTATTCACCACAAAAATTTCAAACAGGCTTGAAGTTGGAGCATGCCCGGCAACTCGTTTTAAATACCAAGCTTTCTCTGATAGAAATAGCGCAGGACACAGGATATTCAGACCAAAGCAGTTTCAACCGTGCCTATCGTAATAGCTTTGGGATCACGCCTGGTAACGACCGCACACTCCACAATAAAACCTGAAGCAGAAATCCGAAAAACAGAATCCTGGTCCAAATAAACAGAACCCGAGACAAGACAACGCGGCTAAAATCTATACATTCCAAGTCTTATCTTTGGCCCACACACTTTTGGAACCAGACAGAAATGACATCCTCATCTAACCATAATATGCGCGCCACGATTATCGGTATGGTTGCCATCCTTTTATGGGCGCTTTTGGCTCTTTTTACAACTTGGGCAAAAGGTATTCCAACCTTCCAACTCTTAACACTCACATTCTTTATTGCCTTTGTATCCGGTCTTATTGTTCTGGCATGTAAAGGTAAAAAATCTTTTCAAAGTTTAAAGCAAAGACCAATTGTATGGATCATCTCTGTTAGTGGCCTTTTCGGCTATCACCTGTTCTATTTTATTGCCCTACACAATGCCCCAGCAGTTGAAGCAAGCCTGATTGCATTCCTCTGGCCACTCCTTATTGTCTTCTTCTCTACCTTGCTGCCGGGCGAGCGTCTTTACTGGTTCCACATTGCTGGCACTTTAACCGGCCTGGCAGGCGCCATCCTGATCGTCACCAAAGGGCAAAGTTTATCTTGGAATAGCGATTATTATATAGGTTATTTAGCCGCAATCGTCTGTGCCCTGACGTGGTCAGGCTATTCTGTGATAAACAGGAAATTCAAAGATGTTCCAAGCGATGCTGTCACCGGTTTTTGCGGGGCGACAGCTTTTCTTGGGTTGATTTTCCACCTCGGCACAGAAACGTGGGTGACACCGACAGGAACCCAATCGTTAGCAATTCTGGCCCTTGGGTTAGGACCTGTTGGCCTCGCATTTTTTGTCTGGGATTACGGTACAAAGCATGGTGATATTCAGGTATTAGGTGCCCTCTCTTATGGGGCTCCGCTTCTCAGCACTTTATTGCTAATTTCTGTCGGTTTGGCCGATGCAAGCTGGATCACTGCCCTCGCTTGTCTGCTCATTGTTGGTGGAGCCTTCCTCGCTTCAGCTAAAATGCTGAAATCAAAGCCTTCTCTCAAAGAGAATATAGTGCCGCAACATGACTAAGCTTTAGGCCCCAGAATAGAGATCAATCTATCAAAATGCCGCCGAGTCATCATAACATTGCAGCCACGATTGCTTCTGGGCGATCTTCTTGCACGAGATGTCCAGCACTAGGCACAATGGAAATTCGGCCATTATTAAGAGCCTCTGCCAACTTCTTGCCCTGAGACAACGGTATCCAAGTATCTTCTTCACCCCATATAATGTGAAGAGGGCACTCCATAGGGGAATATTGAACAGATATTTCATTAGTATAACGTTGGTCCATTTGCCCGATTTGCCGGTAAAATGCCGCCTTCCCAACATCACCTTGCCAAGGCCCCATATAGACGGACAATGCTTCTTCATCCAACTTATTGTAAGCAGCACCCTGAATATAGGCCCGCAAAACAGCATCATGAATATAGTCTGGATTACCCGCAAAGGCAGCTTCATGTTTCCTCACGTGTTGAACAAAAGGAGATCCCCAAGGAGACAGCGCCACCGGATCGACCAAGGTCAATTGCGCATAGTCCAGCCCATTTAAATAATGGGCACGCAAAGCCGTTGCCCCACCAAAATCATGTGCAAGAATAGCCGGTTTAACAAGTTGCCAATGATAAACCAGCGCTGATAGAAGCTCATTCTGCACCCCCAGAGAGACATCCAGCCCCTCTCTTTTTTCAGACTGCCCATACCCACAGAGGTCGAAATAATAGACTCGCCATTTACGAGCTAGTAAAGGAGCAATCCGGCGCCAGACTTGCGATGAAAAGGGTGTACCATGAATAAGAACAAGTGGCTCCCCATCACCAATCACACCCCATGCCACGGACTGCCCTTTAAAATCAAAATGATGGTCGAGCGCCAACATAATGTGTTTCCCTTATACGATGCAAAGACCTGAACTTAATGCCCCCCGAAATTAATGAGAAGGACACTGAGAAGGTGAATTTAGAAATTTGAAAAAGCTACCTGTTTTGAACTTCAAGTTTTCCTTTTTTAGTTTCCTTGGTCTCTCAACCTTATGGTTTATAGTTTCTTGTTCAAAATTTCCGCGATCAGCAAACACACCATGGTTCTCTAATCTTGTGGCTAAAATGTAAGTTTTTCCTAGAATATTTATCATTGATCCATTCCTTCCAGATAATTATTATCTTAAATATCAGGCGAAATGAATTCCAATTCAAATCAGGAAAAATCTTACAATGTTAGATTTTCTTACATTTAATGCGTAACTTTCCCTCTCTTTCCAGTCTACGCGCCTTCGAAGCGGTCGTACGGCATCGCAACCTAAGCCACGCCGCCAAAGAGTTGAACGTGACTCACGCCGCAGTTGCCCAACAAATAAAAAAACTGGAAGAGTGGTTTGGCACGACGCTAACCCAACGCGAAGGCAGGGGTGTTGTACCTACTGAGTCTGGCCTCCGTCTCGGCGCTGAACTCGGTAAAAGCTTTGATATCATTGATGATGCGGTCAAAGATCTCAAAGACAGTACAACTGATCGCCCCTTGCGTATTACGATGACGCCGACCTTCGTGAATTTCTGGCTCATGCCGCGTTTGGCGGATTTCCGCAAACAACATCCTGATATTGAAATTTTGCTAAATGCTAATAGCGAAGTCGTAGATCTTCGCCGGGATGACTACGATCTTGCGATACGATACGGCACCGGAAATTGGCCCGGTTTCAACGTCGAACAACTTATGCCCAGTTACACCAGTATCGTTGTATCGCCTGAACTCCTGAAAGATATCCAGATCAAAGAACCTAAAGATTTGATGAAATTACCTTGGGTGTGCGATATAGATCACCAACAGTCGGAATGGCAGCTTTGGCTTAAGCATCATAAAATTGATTTTCACACGCATCATGCAAAAATTCACTTATCAGGATATCTTACCAAGGATGCTATTCGTGATGGACAAGGTGTCGGCGTGTTACCCTCTAATTGGGTGCAGGAAGATATTAAAAATAATCAACTAGTCGAGCTATTCTCGCTCACGGGAGACAAACTCACCGGATACCACCTCGTTTACAAACAAGGCATCCTTCCCCCGCATCTAAAGAAGTTCCTGACATGGTTACGAAATCAGAACAAAGACAGCCATATATAAATTGCCGGCTCTCTGGTCCAAAACCAAAGAGCCGGCACAAAATCAAATCGATTGTGTCACAGTTTCAAGCCACGCCGCATGCTCTTCATCAAGCAAAGGCGTCAATTCTTTACGAACCCAGGCATGATACTCATTCAGCCATTTAATCTCAGCCGTACTCATCAAGGCAGGCTCAATCAAACGTAAATCAATCGGACACAAGGTGACGGTTTCAAAATCATATAGCGGTATATCCAAGCCAACCATCTGTCCCGCATCACGTACGATCATCAGGTTTTCAATACGAATGCCATATTCCCCCGCTTTGTAGTAGCCGGGTTCATTGGACAGAAACATGCCGGGCTCCAAAGCCACTGGTGATGAAGCTTTCGCAATACGCTGTGGGCCTTCATGTACACCAAGAAAACAGCCAACACCGTGTCCGGTACCATGATCGTAATCCAGACCTGCATCCCAAAGTGGACGCCTGGCGAGACTATCCAGTTGAATACCGTTTGTCCCTTTCGGAAACTTTGCCGTTGAGAGCGAAATGTGCCCCATCAGGACGCGGGTAAAACGATCCTTCATTTCTGCGTTCGGCGTGCCGATAATAACCGTACGTGTGATATCGGTTGTACCATCCAGATATTGCCCGCCGGAATCGATCAGGAAAATTTCATCCTTGTTAAGCGGCAGAGAACTCTCGTCACTTACTTTATAGTGACAAAGCGCGCCATTGGGACCAGCACCGGATATCGTATCGAAAGAGATATCTTTATATAAAGGCACCTCTTCTCTGAATACTCTGAGTTTTTCAGCCGCTTCCATTTCGGTCACAGGGTTATCAGTCCCTGCCCGTTCTGTCGCTGTTTCCGTTACCCACTTGAGGAACCGAACCATCGCCGCACCATCGCGCACATGTGCAGCGCGGATACCGTCCAGTTCAGACGTATTCTTTCTGGCCTTTGGCAGGCTGACAGGATCCATGTCGCGAACAAGCTGAGCTCCGCTTTCTTCCAGTAGGGCCGTGATACGTTCCGGGCAGGTTGCAGGATCAACCAAAACTTTCTTGCCCTCACGAGCAAAAACCTCGAGGCGTGCTTCCAGCGTTCCCGGTTCAGCGACCTCAACCTGATTATCCAATGCTGAAAGGGTTTCACTTGTTACCTTCTCTGAATCAACAAACCACTGGACGGCACCATCGACATGCACAACAGCAAAGGAAAGAACCAACGGCGTATGATCCACATCTTCGCCCCGAACATTCAAAAGCCATGCGACAGAGTCGGGTAAACTCAGTACCGCGCAGTCCGCATCTGATTTTGTAAGCAGCTTGCCAACCTCCTCCCGCTTATCGCGTGAAGATTTCCCAGCATGCTTCAAATCGTATGGCATGGATTTAGTGCAAGGTCGCGCAGGCTGGTCCAGCCAGACCTTATCAAGCGGATTTTCCGAAAGAGGAACCAGAACCGCCCCTGCCTTTTCAACGCCTTTGCGCAAGGCTTTGATTTGGTTCTCACTCTGCAACCAAGGATCATAGGCAATACGCATACCGGCGGACACATTATCTTCCAGCCATTGATGCGCCGGTTCTTCGACCAAATGCTGATAGGTAAAAAGCTGCTCACTTACCTCTTGGCGAACTTGAATTGTATAGCGCCCATCTACAAAGATTGCAGCCCGGTCCATAAGAACAGTCGCAAGCCCAGCCGATCCGGTAAAGCCGCTCAACCATGCCAGCCTCTGGGCTTGTGGCGGAACGTATTCTCCCTGGTGCTCATCAGTTCTGGGAATAATAAAGCCGTCAACACCTTCTGATGCCAGTTGGTCGCGCAGTGCTTTTAGTCGAGCAGCATGGTCAAGAGTGGCCGTTTCGGGCATTTTACAATCCTTATACAATATACAATCAGGTTTTCAGCAGATTATCCGAGCCACTAAAACATAACAACACTTGCTTTTGCATAATGCTAAATCATTTATTTTCAAAAGCTTACATCACAAAAATTGAAATTATGCTCAAAATGCATGGCTGTGGTGCAGAATCACCGCTACCGAAAAAACTTTAATGAGCTAGATATAGTGCAACAACACAGCGGCAATAGAAAGACATAGTCGGCCGCATTAACTGATCTAGGAGAAATGATCATGAGAGAAGATAAATTCGTATTCGCGGCCAACGAAATTGCTAACCAGCCTGTATTCGTAACTGTGGCACCACACCGCTATACAAAAACATACCGCATCTATGCAGCTATTTCTGGCCTTGTTCAGAACTTCAAAAACTACATGGAACGCCGTGCAACTGTAAATCAGCTTTGGGATCTTAACGATCGCGAATTGAACGACATCGGCCTAAGCCGCGGTAACATCGAAGCAACTGTAAACAGCCTTTATGCTGAAGCCGCAGAAAAAGAAACCAAAACTTTTGAGCCAGGTTTCTCTTTCCTTTCTTCTTCAGACTTCGTTTCTACAAAAGAAACTAAAGAAGCTGAAAACAACAGCAAGGTGGTACGCGCAGCATAACCCCCCTTTTGCTTGCAGCACTACTTGTTGAAACGCGCCGGAAAATCCGGCGCGTTTTTTGTTTGTTCCAAAAGATATGTCAAAACGAGAAAGCCCCCTGTTCATCCAACAGAGGGCTTTTTTAACTTTAGATGATATGACTAAGCTTTTATCGCGATAAAACCAGTGTCGCCCATTCACCTAAATGAAGTTCACGAATAACTTTCAACCCCAGAGCTTCATGCGCTTTCACCACTTTATCTTGCTGTGTGATCAACAGTCCGGAAAGTACAGCAACACCGCCTTCGGCCAAGTTCTTTTCCAACAAAGGCGCCATCTGGCAAAGCGGTTCAGCAAGAATGTTTGCAGCAATCAGATCATAGGGACCACGCGCAGTGACTTCCGGCGCATTATAGCCGTCCCCGCAAACACCGGTAATGTCCGAAACATTATTCAAGTCGGCATTTTCCAGCGCAACGCGAACAGAATCAGCATCAATATCAACTCCAAGGACAGGACAATCCCACAAGATTTTGATTCCCATGGACAAGATTCCTGATCCACACCCCATATCCAATGCATTGGCAACTTTTTTGTTCTCGGCCAAATCCGTGAGTGCAATCAGGCAACCTTTTGTCGTATCGTGCTGCCCCGTACCAAAAGCAACGTTTGCCTCTATCAAAAGAGGAACAGAACCTTCCGGTGGCTGCTCTGTTACATGTGATCCGTGAACAAAAAACTTCCCCGCGACAATTGGCGGTAAAGCCTTTTGACTTTCGGTCACCCAATCAACATCGGGTAGCTGCTCGATCGTTATCTCAGGAACATCGCCGCCAATAATTTCGGCAGTGCTTGTTAAAATGTTGTTCACCTGTTCATCAGATGGTTTGCCATCAACATATACCTTAACGGAAACAATGCCTGCTTCGTTAGGGTTCGTTGTGACAATCGCACCATCAAGTGGTTCCAGAGCAAGTTCATAAATAGGTAAATTGACCTCTTGTATATCAAGGGCAACAACCCAAACTGCGGAATTATCTTCTCTCATTACATACCTGCTTTTTCGGCGGGAACGACAAAGTTGCTCAGAACTTTTTTGCTTCCAGCTTTATCAAATGAAATTGTTAGGCGTTCCCCTTCAACCGAAGAGACCAGCCCATAGCCGAACTTTTGGTGAAAAACCCGTTCTCCGCGCCCAAAACCACTTTTACTTTCAGAAACTTTCTGCGCCGCTTGTCGTACAAGCTGAGATTCACCGCCTGAATAACTTCTGGCCCGCTGCATTCCTGGGCTTCCACGATCATTATCTTGCCACCCTCTACCAGAGCCAAAACCACCATAAGACGGCTCTAGTGGCGCAGAGTAGATACCTCGATCACTTTCCCGCTCAATGTGTTCATGAGGAAGCTCATCGACAAATCGTGACGGGATTGCCGAGGCCCAGGAACCATGCATACGCCTGTTCGCCGCAAAGGAAATGATAGCACGTTCTCTGGCACGGGTTAATCCCACATAAGCCAATCGACGCTCTTCTTCCAGCCCTTTAAGACCTTGCTCATCCATTGCGCGTTGGTTCGGAAAGAGACCTTCTTCCCAACCGGGCAAGAAAACAGTTTCAAACTCAAGTCCTTTGGCACCATGCAAGGTCATGATAGAAACCATTTCTTGATTCTGTTGGCTGTTGGTGTCCATTACAAGGCTGACGTGTTCTAGAAAATCAGGAAGGCTTTCAAACTCGCCCAAGGCATTCACCAATTCACGCAGGTTCTCAACACGCCCTTTGGCCTCAACTGATTTATCATTCTGCCAGAATTCCAGATAGCCGCTTTCTTCCAGAATAAGATCAGCAAGTTCCGGATGTGGCATATCACCTTTTAGACTCTGCCAGCGTTCAACTTGCGCAACAAAACCTGCCATGGATTTCCGCGCAGCAGGGCGCAATTCATCGGTCTCAACAATTTCCTGCGCAGCTTTAAACAGCGATGTTTCAATCTGGCGGGCTAGCTGGTGAACAACACTAACCGCAGCAGGACCAAGCCCTCTTTTGGGGGTATTGATGACACGCTCAAATGCCAGACTGTCATCGGCAGAATTCACAAGGCGCAGATATGCCAACGCATCTCGTATCTCCAGACGCTCGTAGAAGCGCGCGCCCCCAATCACCCTATAAGGAATACCCAGCGTCAAAAACCGCTCTTCAAATTCACGGGTCATTGCCCCCGTTCGGACAAGCACAGCAATCTGATCCAGTGATTGCCCTTGACGCTGTAAGCTTTCCGTTTCTTCGCCGACAAAGCGGGCTTCGGCTTCCCCATCCCAGAGTCCGCGAACACGAAGCATTTCCCCTTCGTCATCATCCGTCCAAAGTGTCTTGCCCAGACGCCCTTCATTATGGCTGATGACAGAAGAAGCCGCAGCAAGTATGCGCCCGGTCGAACGGTAATTCCGTTCTAGACGCACCACTTTTGCGCCGGGGAAATCTTTTTCAAAACGGAGGATATTACCAACCTCTGCCCCACGCCATCCATAGATGGATTGATCATCGTCCCCAACGCAGCACACATTTTGATGCCCCTGCGCTAGAAGACGTAACCATAGATATTGGGCCACGTTGGTATCCTGATACTCATCAACCAGAATATAATGGAAACGCCGATGGTAATCCGCCAGTACATCAGGATATGTCTGGAATATCACCAGGGTATGCAACAGCAAATCACCAAAATCACAGGCGTTGAGCTCTTTCATTCGCTGTTGATAACTCTGGTAAATTTTATGAATACGCCCGCCAGCAAACTCTTTGGCTTCACTGGCAGAAACATGATCAGGCGTTTGACCTCGGTCCTTCCAGCGTTGGATCACCCCAAGTACTGATTTGGGCGGCCATTTTTTATCATCCAGGTTACTTTCTTTCAGCAACTGTTTGACGAGACGAAGCTGATCATCTGTATCGATAATAGCAAAATCAGACCCAAGACCAACCTTCTCCGCATGGGCCCGCAGCATACGAACCGCGATGGCATGGAAAGTTCCCAACCACCAGCGCTCAACAGTTGGCTCATTCAAAATCGAAGCAACACGCTCTTTCATCTCTTGCGCGGCTTTGTTGGTAAAGGTCACAGCCAGAACCTGACCGGGGAAAGCTTTCCCCGTTGCCAAAATATGAGCAAGCCGCGTGGTTAGAACACGCGTTTTCCCCGTTCCGGCGCCAGCCAGAACAAGAACAGGTCCATCCGTGGTCTGAACCGCATCCATCTGCGATTCATTAAGACCGGTAAGATAGGGCGACAGCCCGTCGTTTTGCATTTGCGATTCGTCTATCATGATTGGTTTATAGCGCAGCTTCTCAGCAAGCTCATCCACTTTTACCTCTTGACCTAAAGATCAAACAACTCTTTATGTTATGCAAAACTCTAGATCACAAGAATATACAGGAAAAAACATGGCCCGTATTACAGAGCGCCACGCGCTACTTTCTGAAACACCAAGTACACAACGGGTCGTCATCATGCATCGTTACGGTGCAGGCACTAATGGTAAAATTGCCTATGTTCAGGCCTGTCTACATGCCGATGAAACGCCGGCCATGGCCTGTACCCACCATCTACTTCAACGCCTTGAAGAAGCGGATCAACAAGGATTACTAAAAGGCGAAATCGTCGTCGTTCCCTTTGCCAATCCGATTGGACTCGATCAATTTGAAGATGACATGCTTCTTGGTCGTGTTCATCGTGGCGGCGATGGTAACTTTAACCGGGGGTGGTATGATCTGACAGCGATGACGCAAAATCGCCTTGTAGGGAAACTCGGTAAAGATGAAGAAGACAATGTAAAGCTGATCCGCACCGTTATGCAGGACGCTCTAGCCGAGATCACACCAACGAGCGAGTTTGCCAGCCTTCGTAAAATATTAGCAAAAGAAGCCGCCCGCGCTGACTATGTATTCGATCTGCATTGTGATGACGAATCTCTACCCTATCTTTATATCTCTGATCTCAACTGGCCGGATTGTAAGGATTTTGCCGCCGACTTTGGCGCAAGAGCTATCATGATGGCTGAAAATTCAGGTGGCGGGAGCTTCGACGAAGTATATACCCGCCCATGGGCTGAACTCTCTCGCCTTTTCCCGGATGCAGCAATTCCACAAGCAACCATGTCAATGACTGTTGAACATCGAGGTCGCCCTGATGTATCGGACGAGATAGCGGCAAAGGATGCTGACGCGCTCTATAAATTCTTTGTTCGCCGTGGTCTGATCGAAGGCGATGCAGGTCCTCTACCTACTCCTTTGTGTGAAGCAACTGGTACAGACGCATGCGAAATCATTCCCTCACCGGGTGCAGGCTTTGTAACCTATTGTAAAGAGCTGGGGGAAATCGTGAAAAAGGGCGATCAGATCGCAACCTTGATTGATCCCGCAACAGAAGACCCAACCCAATCACGCACACCAATCTATGCTGGAACAGATGGAATTTTCTTTACGCGCCGACAGCATAAAGCTGTGAAACCTGGCCTCGTCGTAGGGAAAGTTGCGGGAAATAAGCCCCTAAAGGCTGGATATCTTCTGGAAGATTAGATCTCTTTCAGAGAAACTCGCTAAAAATAAAGGCTGAGAACGATATACCGTTCTCAGCCTTTATTTATATCAACACAATTTGAACCTAATCATCTCTTCTAGCAGAAATTACATGTCACCACGTTCTTCTGCCCGGGCTTGTTCCATGGCCTTTTTATAGGCCAGCGCCACGTCGTGCTCATGCAAAACACCCTTAAGAATACCTTCTTCATCAATCACCGGGATATAAACTTCCCCACTTGCGCCATGTGCCTGAAGTGCTTGCTCGATATTGGAATCTTCTTCCAATTGAACAGCTTTGGTTCGCGCAATATCCAATGCGGTTAAGGCAACACCCTTTTCTTCTTGCAAATCCAATCCATCAGCTAGCTCGATAAAGGTGATCGAGCCTTTAAGCCGTTCCTCTTCATCAATAACGAAGATCTGCCCCAGTCGCGTTTTCCTGATCTCTTCCCTGACATGCTGTAAATCCGCAGTCGTATCAACAGTCGAAACTTCACAATGCACCATATGCGATATTGTAATAGACCGCATCAGACTGGCCTCACGCCCGCCCCGAATTTCAACCCCACGCCTTTCAAGTTGCCACATGAAAAAAGAGCGTCCATGAACCTGCTGTGTGATCACACTTGAAAGAGACGTCGCGATCATGACGGCAATGGTTAAGGCATAATCGTTTGTCAGCTCGAATATCATCAAAATGGTTGAAACGGGTGCACCAAGCACTGCGCCAGCAACCGCTCCCATACCTATAACGGTATAGGCGCCTGTTCCGGAAGAAAGTTCAGGAAAAATACTGGTCGCAACAATTCCATAAGCACCACCAACCATAGCCCCGAGGAAAATCGACGGTGAAAAGACACCACCCGAGAATCCTGATCCCAGGGAAACAGCCGTTGCAATCGTTTTAACCACAATCAGAGCCAATAACAGCCACAAGGGATAAAGCTCGGACAAAGCCGCATCGGTTGCCTCATACCCCACCCCAAGAACTTGAGGAAAAACAAGGGCCATGACGCCCAAAGCCAGTCCCCCGATCATTGGCTTACACCAAAAGGGGATATTCAGTTTCTTAAAGGTGTCTTCAGCAAAAATTACAGACCACATAAAGGCAATTGCCGCCAATGCCGAGATAATTCCCAGAATAGCAAAGGCGGGAAACTCCCAGAACGATGATAAAGACATCGCTTTGGGCAAAATAAAGGCAGGAAAATCACCATAATAAATACGGCTGATAATCGTCCCCACAACAGAAGCAATAACAATCGGGGCAAATGCCGAAAGCGCGTAGTGACCAACAACAACCTCAAGCGCAAAAAAGACCCCCGCAATAGGCGCATTAAAAGAGGTAGCAATAGCTGCGGCAACTCCACAGCCTAAAAGCGTTCGGAAAAGCGAATAACCAAGATGCAATCTTTTGGAAAGCCAAGCGCCAATTGACGCACCCAGGTGAACAACAGGCCCTTCACGCCCAACCGAGGCTCCAACGCCGATGGAAAAAGCCGATGCAATTGCAGCCCTGACGCCAATTTTCAAAGACATACGCCCGCCTTTGAGCGCTGTTGCTTCAATCACGTGGGGAACACCCTGTGGCTTACCATCAGGTAAGAAGTAACGAATAAATAACCCAACGATCCCACCACCAATGACAGGGACCAGAACAATCTGCCACCACGGTAATCCAGAAATACCAACAGAGACCTTCTCACCTTGAAAGCCATAAAAAAACATCTGAACAAGATCAATAAAATGACGGAATGCCATGGCTGCAAGACCCGCAGCCGCGCCAATAATTACCGCCAAAGACGATAAGATAACCTGTTCATTTTGTATGAATTGCCGGATTTGTTGCAATGGCGATAACCGAGCGCCTTTATCCTCAGACATAACGCCTCCAGCGCGTGGCATCACTGAAAATAATCTTAGGGTACAAACCCTCTTTCCAGAGTCCGCAGTTATCAAGCCTTTGAGGCAAATCAGAAGTGCAAATTGTATTAAGCAGGATCGCCATCCATAGCTATAGCATTTAATAGTTCTAATAATCGTTATAACGTTATGGAAATTATAGTTCCACAAGAACAGTGTATTTTTTTGTAAAATTACCGAGAGCAATCTTTTAAAATCGCTCATAAAATTTACTGCGACTTAGAAATTACATACAGCGACCAATTGAACCCTCTGCACAAATTCTCTTACCATCAATCCATGTAGCACCAGATAAATCGGCTTCCGTTAAATCCGCCCCTTCAATTTTTGCTTTCGTCAGGTTCGCCCCACGCAGGATTGCTTTGAAAAGGCGCGCACGTTTTAAATTTGCCTTGGTAAAATCAGCGCCTTGTAACTTAGCTTTAGTAAAATCGGCTTCGGGCAAAGAAGCCTTTGTGAAATCGGCCTCCACTAATGAAGCACTGACAAACTTAGTTCTAAAGCCAGAAACATTCTTCAGGTCAGCTTGATTAAGCGACCCGCGTAAGAAACTGGTATCTCTCAAGCGAGCACCCGAAAGCTGAACATCATCCAGATTCAATCCATCCATGTTACAGCGTTGCCAGTTCACATCAACACCAGCCGGATCTGTACAAGCTGCGAGAACGGTAGAAGAAAATTGAACGCAGAAAAGAGCAACAACCGCAAGGCAAAGGCTTTTGTTCATAATCTTAATGTTAGAAATCAACTTCTTAACTTCAAGTAAATTTACGCTCACTCGTTTTGCCTCTAACAAATTATCTGGTAACAAATTATCTGATAACAAAATTATCAGGATGATTGGATCAGCTATTATTATTCCACGTCATTATTGATCGCCCTATATTAACAGGCAAGGGTAAGTCTTTTTGACCTTCGTATATATCTTTTAAATTATCAACCAGAGCATTCGGCATTTCACACGACCCACGTTTTTTCAAATCCACATGAAGAGATATCCACTCAGACGTCGCAGCCAAATAACCTTCGTCAACATTATAAAGAGAGTGATGGTAACTCATCTTCTTGCGATCATAGCCGAGTAACCTGGTCTCTACTCTCATATCAGAACCATGATGAAGCTCTTTCATATAGTTCACATGATTTTCGACCACAAAAGTTGAACAATTCATTTCCTGTCGATAGCTCTCAGTTACACCAAAAAATTCTAGGAACGCATCTGTCGCATCACAAAAAACGTGCATGTAATAAGCGACGTTCATATGCCCGTTATAATCAAGCCATTCTGATGGCACACAGCCCTCAAAACTGATCAAGGGCGCTACCTTTCGGGGATGAATCACGACACTATTCCCTATAATGAAGAACAACAAAACAACACAATTTCAGCGAATCCAACGAAAAACCACAGAAGAAAAAAAGATTAAAAAAACATTACTCTATGGAAGATTCGTCCGTACTTATTCTTTAAAATCTGAAACAAATCAAGCGTGGGTGGTGCAAAAATACAACAATATATTTCTTCAACCACATTTAATTACTCTTATGGCTGGTTTTGCCATCAAGCCTGTGATAATCAACCATACTAAGTTTTAGTGTCTTTAAGGATAAGTACTGTCTTTACCTTAAAGAGCATTTAAATATTTTGTTTTGTTCACATTCATTTGTGTTGCAATATTATTGTATTGTCAGCAAATGTCAGGGGGGTCTCTGGTGAGCAAGTGTTATGACCGTAGAAACAAATGATAGGCGAAATGTCGTGGGGTTAGGTATTTTGTCCGAGATTAATTCTCGACTGATTAAACGTTTGGTGGCTTTTACAGCTGTTGCTATTTTTGTAACAGGCTGTGCGAGTAAACCAAATTCAACGCTGCAAGACGAAGCCAATGCGAGCACTGATGACCAGTGGGCGCAAACCGAAGGCTCAACCGCAGTTGACGAAGGTGACAATGATCCAATTGAGACCGTTAACCGCTTTATTTTTGCGTTTAACGATGCTGCGGATACAATCATTTTCCGTCCTGTTGCAGAGGGATACCGCTTCTTGGTTCCTTCTCCAATTCGGGATTCTGTTCGAAATTTCATCAGAAATACGTACACGCCTGTTATTCTTGCCAACGACCTGCTTCAAGGTGATATTGAGAAGGCTGAAAATACTTTCGCCCGCTTCCTCATCAACACCATTGCTGGTGCTGGTGGTTTGGCTGATGTTGCCAGCCAAACAGGCCTAGAATATCACTCAGAAGACTTCGGACAAACTATGGGCACATGGGGTGTTCCTGAAGGTCCATACCTTGTCCTTCCAATCCTTGGCCCATCAAATGTTCGCGATGGTGTTGGCCTGATTGGTGACGCTCTTCTCGACCCGCTGACTTATGTTGCTAAAACAGAAGTTCTGATTGGTCGTAAAGTTACTGATGGTATAGACAAGCGATCGCGTAACATTGAAACCGTTGATGAGCTAAAACGTGATTCTGTTGATTTTTACGCACGTGTTCGCTCGCTTTATCATCAAAAACGTGAAAACGAGATCAATGACGGTGAAGCAGAACCTACACTGGCTCCAGGACTAACCGACATCTTCCCAGAAGATGATGACCAAGTGTCTTTTGCGGAATAAGTCATGAAGCGAGTTACAGGCTTTATAAAAAATATTGCAGCCCTCCTTGTGGGGGCTGTTTTCTGTTTAGCTACATTTAATGGCGTAGCAAACGCAGATGATGATGCAGGACAGTTTCTCAAAGCCCTGCAAGAAAAAGCAATCACTCAGCTATCAAATGAAGACGTCTCAGTAGAAGAGCGCGAAAAACAATTCCGCGCACTACTTAATGAAAACTTTGATGTTGAAGGGATTGCTCGTTTTGTAATTGGGAAATACTGGCGAAAAGCTGAAACTGACCATCGCAAAGAATTCACAACAATCTTTGAAGATGTCATGGTTCAACGCTTTCTACCCACCTTCTCTCAGTACGCTGGTTCAGAGTTCAGAGTTACAAAGGTTGTTCCAAAAAAATCTTTCTTCATTGTTTTTAGTAAAGTTAAAACTGAAAACGGTGAACCCGCGCAAATCTTATGGCGGATAGAAAAGAAAGATGATTCATCAGATTATATTATTACGGATATAGCTGCTGAAGGCATCAGCCTACGATCAACCTATCGATCAGATTACACATCAGCACTAAAAAGCTTGGGTGGTGATCTATCTGAACTCAACACAAAACTTCGCGAAAAAGTACAATCAGGTGATTTTGCACCAAAAGAAAATAGCTAAGAAGTAATCAAATATCTCTTAGAAATAACGATAAAAGCCCCGGGCATCAAAACCGGGGCTTTTTTATGTAAGCACCCCACACTCTCGCACTTTCCAATATAGAAAAAAGAAACAAAAAAGCGCTGAAACAATAAATGCTTCAGCGCTTTTTATAATCAGATCTAAATGCGAATGATCTTAGCGCTTAAGTGGCTTATATTTAATACGGTGCGGTTGATCAGCTTCAGCACCCAAACGACGCTTACGATCAGCTTCATAGTCTTCATAGTTACCTTCAAACCAGACAACCTGACTATCCCCTTCGAAGGCGAGAATGTGAGTTGCAATACGATCGAGGAACCAACGGTCATGCGATGTCACCAGAACACAGCCACTATACTCGAGGATTGATTCCTCAAGCGAGCGCAATGTATCCACATCCAGATCGTTTGTTGGTTCATCAAGAAGAATAACGTTCGCACTCTTACGCAACATCTTTGCAAGATGCACACGATTTCGCTCACCACCGGAAAGTTGACCAACCTTCTTCTGCTGATCACCACCTTTAAAGTTGAAAGCCCCAACATAAGAACGGGATTGATAGGTATGTTTGCCAATTTCGATGACATCAAGACCGTCAGAAATTTCTTCCCACACATTCTTATCAGCAGAAAGCGCATCACGACTTTGGTCAACATAACCGATTTCTACGGTTTCACCGACATTCAGCGCCCCCTCATTTGGTTGCTCTTGCCCTGTAATCATTCTGAACAGGGTTGTTTTACCAGCACCATTGGGACCGATAATACCAACGATAGCCCCTTTCGGAATTTTGAAATTCAGATTTTCGATAAGAAGCTTGTCACCAAAAGCCTTTGAAAGGTTATTAGCTTCGATAACAAGATCTCCCAACCGAGGAGCCGGCGGGATCACAATACGACCAGGATCAGGAGCACGGGAACTTTCTTCCTGCACCAACGTCTCGTAAGCTTGTAGACGCGCTTTGGATTTAGTCTGGCGCGCTTTGGCCCCCTGACGCACCCATTGCAATTCATCTTTCAGGAACTTCTGCTTTGAACTCTCTTGCTTTTCTTCAATAGCAAGACGTTTCTGTTTTTGCTCCAGCCAGCTTGAGTAGTTTCCTTCGTACGGAATTCCCTCACCACGGTCGAGTTCCAAAATCCAGCCGGCAACATTATCCAAGAAATATCTATCATGCGTTACGCAAACAACAGTCCCTTTATAATCTTCCAAGAATCGTTCCAGCCATGATACGGACTCAGCATCCAAGTGGTTGGTTGGCTCATCGAGAAGAAGCATATCCGGGCTAGATAAAAGCAATTGGCACAGCGCAACACGGCGACGCTCACCACCAGACAGCTTTGTTACATCGGCATCACCTGGCGGACAGCGTAGTGCATCCATCGCAATTTCAACCTGACGATCCAGATCCCATGCATCTAGTGCATCGATTTTTTCCTGAAGCTCACCTTGTTGTGTAATCAGATCATCCATTTCATCTGGATCAACTTCGGCAAATCTCGCACTCAGGGCTTCAAAGTTTTCAAGTAATGCTTTCGTTTCAGCAACGCCCTCAAAAACATTACCAGCAACATCCTTATCAGGATCAAGTTGAGGTTCCTGAGGTAGATACCCAACCTTTACGCCGTCGGCAGCCCGCGCTTCACCATTAATTTCGTTATCAAGACCCGCCATAACTTTCATCAGGGTAGATTTACCTGAACCGTTCAAGCCCAGAACACCGATCTTAGCGCCAGGAAGAAAGTTCAAATGAATGTTTTTTAGAACCTGTTTTCCACCGGGGAAAGTTTTAGATACCCCATCCATTTGGTAGATATACTGATATGATGCCATTCGGCGCTCCAATTATATGCTTATTGTATAAGTACAGGCAGCCCTGCGTTGATGCGGTTTTACCCTATTGAACAGCCAGAAGCAATCATCGCCCGTCAAAGATTATCCAGATCTAAATTCCATAATCCTACTCACCAGCTTTCGCGATTACCTGCTCAGCTTGTAGAGGCAAAAAGACGCCAAAAACAGATCCCTTACTGCTTGTGTCAACCAACTCTAGACGCCCGTCAAAATATTCAACAATTTGACGCGAAATGCTCAAGCCCAATCCAGTTCCATGAGGCTTATCAGCTAACCCTTCGCGGGATTGGTGAAACTTTTCAAAGATACGTTCACGCGCTTGCCAAGGCACTCCTTGCCCATTATCAGCGACGGTAATCACAATTTCTTGCCCTTGCAGGAATACAGAAACCTTAACCCATCCGCGCTCCTCATCACAAAACTTGATGGCATTGGACAGCAAGTTCACAAACACCTGCATCAGTCTGTCTCGATCCCCTCTGATCATAGGTAAATCAGTCGCAAAATCAACATCAAGAACGATCTCTTTCTCACTCAGAATTGCAGACATCGTATCCATCGAGTTCTCAACAACTTGTGGGATATCCAGATCTTCAAAGATCCATTCCATTTGTCCCGCTTCTATTTTTGCAAGATCAAGAACCTGATTTATAAGACGCGTTAATCGAACACTCTCTTTAACAATGATTTCTAAAAATCTGCTTTTCTCCTCGTCTTCCAGGTCAGGATGATCGCTCAAAATTTCACTGAAAGATCGAATTGAAGTCAACGGTGTTCTGAGCTCATGACTAACTGTCGATAAAAATTCATCTTTTAGGCGATCAAGCTCCTGCAGGCGTTCATTTGCAGCTCGTAACTGCGCCGTCGTGCTTTCCAGTTCCTTGGATTTCTGCTCCAGGCTTTGGCTATATTCAATAACCTGTGAAGTTTCATCCAGAATAGTCATGACCTCTTCAAGGCGGACAACTTCCCCCTTCACAACTGAAGAAATCATTACACGGGCAGACGCTGCACCAATGGCACCGGAAAGAAGACGTTCTGTTAAGTGAACCAAGTCTGCATCAGCCGTAATAACACGCCTGCGTTCCAAACCTCGATCTCTAAAATATCCGCTGAAAGCTCTGTCTGCTCTGGCTCGCCCTAAAAAACGAACAAGAAGGTTGAACAAGTCTTCTACAGAGGCAGATCCCTGCCATAACTGCGAACGCGGTCCTTGGTCGGCATACCGATAGACATCGACAAATAGCGCCCCTTGTACACGCTCAATCGCAGAGTGTCGTGTATAGAGCGATACAAACACATATGCACCGGCGTTAAAGACCGTCGTCCAGAAAAGCGCATGGGTTAAATGATCCAATCCCTGCAATCCGAATAACTCATAGGGCCTGAATAGTTCAATGCCCAGGGGACCAGCGGCAATAAACGTAATGGGCAATAGTCCTGATTTCGCAAAAGCAGGTAGAAGAAGCGTATAGGCCCAAACAACAAATCCCAAAGACAGTCCAACCAACGCTCCTTTACGATTTCCGCCTTTCCAGAACATTCCCCCGATCATAGCTGGCGCAAACTGGAAAACTGCGGCAAAGGAAATCAAGCCAATGGTGACAAGCGCGTCACTCTCGCCCAAGAAGCGGAAGTAGGCATATCCAAACAAGAGAATAAGAATGATACTACTGCGACGAACAAAAAGCAGGACGCCTGTAAAATCACTTTTTCGCTTCAGGCCAAGCCAGTTCCACCGCAAGAGCACTGGCATCACCAAATCATTACAAACCATCGTGCTGAGGGCAATTGTCGCAACAATCACCATAGAGGTCGCAGCAGAGAGTCCCCCCAAAAACACCAACAGGGCCAACATCTCTTGCTCGTGAGCCATGGGAAGGGTGAGGATGAAAGTATCTGCGTTTACATCCCCGCGCGGAAATTGGAGCATCCCGCCCAACGCAATGGGCAAAACAAAAATATTAATGGCAAGCAGGTAGAGTGGGAAAAGCCATACGCCTTTTCGAAGCTCGGGTTCGTTAACGTTCTCGACAGCAATAACCTGAAACTGTCGCGGCAAACACACCGCAGCAACCATGGATAAGGTCGTCAACGTCACCCATGTTGTATAGGCGCCCTCCTTTTCAAAGGTCATCAACTGTAGAAGCTCCGGTACACGTGACGCCTGCTGAAAGAGATCACCAAAACCGTCATAAAGCCCAAAGGTCACAAAAATCCCGACTGCTAAAAAGGCAAGAAGCTTCACAACGGATTCAAAGGCAATCGCCACCACGACACCATCGTGATGTTCACTGTTATCAATATGGCGCGTCCCAAACAGGATCGCAAAGATTGCCAGAACCAATGCCACCCAAAAGGCTGTATCCGCAACAGTGGCGATTGGGGGCGAATTAAGAGGCGCGATCACCTCGGGGTATTGCTTTAAAACATTAAAGCTGGTGGCAACCGCCTTAAGTTGAAGGGATATATAGGGCACAATTCCCACAACTGCGATCACTGTCACCAAAGCACTCAAAGGCGTACTTTTCCCGTACCGGGAAGATATGAAGTCGGCAATTGATGTTATACGATGGGCCTTTGTTATTCGGATGATCTTTTTAACAACCAGCCACCACAAAACAAAAACAAGGGTAGGTCCCAGATAAATGGGCAGAAAATCCAAACCACTTGAAGCCGCGCGGCCAACCGACCCGTAAAATGTCCAGGATGTACAATAGACCCCTAGAGAAAGCGCGTAGATATAGGGGTGTGATGTAATCCCGGCCCCTCGTTCCGCGCGCTTGTCCGCGAAATAAGCAATAGCAAAGAGAACAAGAAGATATCCGATAGAAGAAAGTATGATGATCCAATCAACCAGCACGACCATCACCCTTTAAAGAAGATTTCTTATTCTGATCCGTCGATAGTTCTTTATCTGACACGGCGCTCGTATCGGATACCAGCGTATCAATCACTGTCGGTGCATTGGGATCAATTGCATTTGTCGCATCATCAGCATCTTTCGAAGCAGACCAGGCAACCGCAGCTATAATTCCTCCCCAAGCGGCAAAGAGATATAGAAATAATGGCGGGAGACCCCACACAAGCTTCTCATCACTAAAAATAGATAAAAAAAGAGGACTAAAAAGCAGCAACGCCAATAGGAAAAGCGCAATACTGCGATCACCTTTATCACCGGGACGGCTCACTCATACTCCTTCCAGGGAAATCGCGAACATGGGGCGTCGTTCTGCCATTAATTTGAAAGACCTTAAGCCAGCTTTTCTTCAACACCCAAGTGTTGTTTAACCAAGCGAACAACATCTTTTGTTGAAAAGGGCTTTGTCACAAAATCATCCGCGCCGAGTTCCATTCCCTTCAATCGATCAACATCACGTCCTTTTGCCGTTAGCAAAATAACACGCATTTCTTTCCACGCGTCATTTGAACGTACATACTTCAAGACTTCGAAACCGTCTCTTCTAGGCAACATAATATCAAGCAATATCAGATCAGGTGGACGGCTTTCCACCATCCGCAAGGCGGCATCACCATCACGTGCAATAAAAACGTCAAAGCCAGCCTTCTTCATGAGAAAGCTTAATGAGTCGACAATATGAGGTTCGTCCTCGACCACAAGAACCGTTTGAGGCATTTTCTGCCTTTCTCCGCTATCCGGTTATCTCTTTTATTATTCCCTGTTGGCCTTACATTACAGTGTTGTTCGGTGTTTTGCCAAGCTAAGTCTTCACACCTTTGCACTGGCATAAATTAATTTCCAATCAAAACACTGTCTGGGTGCGCAAAGTCCACACCATCAGCATAAACCACGTGTCGTGCAAACGAAGCCTCACACCCTAAACTCACAGCAAAGGTATTACCCGCCTGCCCGACCATCACACCAGGTTTGGTCACGGTTTTTGATATAGAAAAATACACACTTTGATCTTCTGCGCGTAATGAATGAAGGTTAATACGTCCCGGCTTCAAAAACGCATCCTGCACCCCCCAATCAGGCGAAAGAACACCATACCTTGGTATCCGTAGACCAGATGCACTGAAACGTTTTGAGATCTGGCCCGCGAGGTCTACCCGGATAAAGTGGAATGGCACCCCCTCTTCCTCGGACTTTTGCAAGGTTGTCAGTCGATGGCAAACCTGCTCGAAACCTGCTCGAAACCGTCGACGCAACAAATCAATGTCATGACGCAACTCAAAAGCGGCACTCCGAAAAGCGCTATAAGGCATCATAACCGCCCCCGCGAAATAACTCCCTAGAGCCTTCAAGCACAGGTTTTTAGCTTCTTTACTACTCAGAGGAACATTTGAAAGCACGTTTTCCAGCACATCAGCATACGCAACTTCCGCAATAATCCTTGCCATTCTGAAGTTCAGAGAACTCGTCGCCAAAGTCTCCATCAACCTAAGCGTACCGCCATCCTCTCCCTTTAACTCCCACATTCCTCGCAAAAGTGTCCCTTGCGAAGAGACCGGCACAACCTCAACCTCAATGCCGAGTTGCTGATCAAGATAGTTGGCCAAGGCATCGAATAATCCATAGGGTTTTGGCTCACCCAAACGGCTCCTGAGCTCCTCCGCGGCTTGCTCCAAAATCGGGAAGTAGTGGTCATTGGCCGATAGCATATCAACGACTTCATCGGTCGGTGTTTCACTCAACAATGCAGCTTGCTTTGATTCACCATTAATAAAATCAAACAGCTCCCCAACCATCAAGGTTAACTTTTGGCTTTCATCTACAAGGACGTTGGTAAACCTTTCTCGCTGATGTTCTGAAAGATCATCATTATCCTGTAAAATCTCGGCAAAGGATCTGATGGAGGTTAGCTGCGTCAGAAGTTGATGGCTGGTTTTTGTAAAGTAGGGATCAGAAGAAATCGACTCTCGTGCCTTGAGCGTATCTTCACGCGCATTTCGAAAAGCTCGATACAGCTTTAACAAAGCTCGGCTAATTTCAGGATGCATGGCAACAAAATCACCAAGTATCGTGGCATCAGGCCTTGATCTTTCAAACAAGGAATCAGAGAAAAGCTCATTCATCGCAGAGAGGAGTCTGGCTTCTTCTCCGCCAGTAAGCTCACCCTCTTTCACGTTAAAAGCTTCTTCCAGCTTTTTTTGCAGCTTTCTTGATAAGGGGCGTTGATTATGCTCAACTAAATTCAAATAGGCAGCAGAAATGTCGATTTTCTTTGCCATGGCAATTTGAGTAAGTCCTATCTGGCTTCTTAAATGGCGAATTTTTCGCCCCGCAAATATCTGTCGCGCCATGACATTTACATCTTTCACAAAATTTAGAAAAATATCCTAAATAATTTTACAAACTTTGCAAAATTACACAACGCTTTATTGCAACCCTGCGCTTTGAATTCTACTTTTGCCCCATACGAACAAGTCAGTCCCTGTGCTTGATATTGTTAGTTGTGGCTTTTGTGCATGAGCCATCGTACTCCTGTCCTGCGATGTTCTTTCTCTTATCTGAGTAAAAAACATTCAGAGTAAGACAGGAAATTGATTCCTGAAGTTAGCTTTGGTGTTTTGTGTTTTTGCCCAAGCAAGAAATACTTTGGGGATATAAGGCAAGCTGGTTACCGCCAACTTTGTAATCAGCGAAGCTCTATCGACCTTACTGAGCGAGAGAGGCAATGCCCCTCTCGTTTTTTTTGCCTGCAAACTTAAGATTAAATCAAGATTTGTCCTGCAGCCATGTAGGCCACAATAGCCACTGTCGATATAGCTAAAACACCATTTACAATCAGGCGCTTTTGCGGGCTTTGGATTGCGGATATTATTCTGGCACCGCCCCATGACCACATACAGTTTGTTGGAAAACCACCAATAATAAACACCACACACATCACCGCCCACTGCTCAAGGACAGGGCTGGCCTGGTTTGTAAATTGGGCAAATACAGTCGTTGCCATTAACCATGCTTTGGGATTCATAGGATGCACAATCAAGCCGTTCAAATACCCCACGGTATCGCTACTTTGTTCGCCAGACAATTTCCCGGGGTCAGATCTCGCAATTTTCCATGCCAGATACAGCAAATAACAACTACTAATCACCGTTATGACAGGCGCAAGTGCGGGCGCTTCTTTTAAAAGGTTCGTTATACCAAAAGCGGCAACGGCAAGGACAAGGAAGAATCCGCTTTGAACACCAAAGGTAAAAGGTAGAGCCCCACGAAAACCCAATTTTGCTCCTGTCGCCATCAAAATCATATTTGCCGGTCCCGGTGTACCGGACATAACTGCTGCAAAAATCAATGCTGGAATAATATTTTCTATTGGCATGACTTTGTGTCCTTTTATCTCATTACCAGACAGAACATCTTGTCGCTCGTCATACGTTACATATTTATCTTGAAATGTTCATTGAACAATTACTATATTGTTCCTATGACAATTCTTTCTCTCATTGCAAAAAATAAACCCGGCGAAGGTCAAAAATACGCTCACTTGGAACAACTGTTCAAGACAGCAATTCGCGACGGTGTTCTTCTGCCCGGCGAGAAACTGCCCCCTTTACGAACCGCCGCCTGGGAGGCCAAATGCAGCCTTGGTACTATGTCTCGGGTTTATAGCTCCCTTGAGCGTAAAGGATTAGTGAATGCCAGAGTAGGTCAAGGAACTTTCGTTCAGGAAGCAGCGAACATTGGTGCTGATGTTATTCTACCCAATCCTCTTCAATCAAATTATGTGCCCCCCTTAAAAAACGATACAATTATTGATTTAGGCTTGAATGCCATCGCCAATGATTGGGGCGAAGAAATAATTCGCTGGGCCCTGCAACGCACCTCAACCAAAGCTTCAAGCTTCAACCTAATGACCTATCGGGATGGCTTTGGCGATAATCAGCAGAAGCGAGCGCTGCGGGTATTTTTACCTGAAACATTGCAAGGGATAAGCGAAGATAGGATGCTTATCAATCATGGCGCTCAAAATGGTGTTTATACGGCCCTTGGGCGGTTAGCATCACCCGGCGACACAATATGCCAAGAACCATTGAGCTACCCCGGTGTCTCTGCAGCGATATCACAGTTAGGACTATCCAGTTTAACAGTAGAGACCGACGCCATGGGCATTTGCCCTGTTTCTTTTGAGCAACATTGTAAAAAGGGCCGCGTCCGTATTCTGGTTACGACAGCGACAGGCCACAACCCAACCTGCATCACAACACCTATCGCACGCAGGAAAGAAATTGGGTTAATTGCACAAAAATATGATGTCCTCATTATAGAGGATGATATCTACGGCTTTCTTTATCCAGATGCCCCACCACCCTATGCTGAGATCTTCCCTGAACAAGCAATTTATCTCAGTGGCTTAGCGAAAAGGATCTCTCCTTCTCTACGCATTGGCTTTACTGTTGCACCGCCTCACCTGACCATGCTTATGGCCCAGGGCATCACGGCCCAAACCTGGATGGTTTCGCCAATACTAACCAACGCAGCCATGGAAATTGCCGGACGCACAGAAGATCTTACCTCTTTTACTCGTCAAACCACCATTGCAGCAGGAAAACGTCACGACTTAACAAATCGTATCCTCGCGCCCTACATCACCAATTACGCATCGTGCCAATCACATGCGTGGATCGAGCTTTCGGAAACAACCTCTACATCACAGCTTGTACGTCGCGCGGCCAAGGCCGGAGTCCATATTCTCGACGGTAGCCGCTTTGCCAACAATACAACTGCCGGGAAACATAACATCAGGCTCTCGATAATGACCCCAGACACAATACAACAACTGGAAAGAGGATTAATAAAACTCAGTACAGTCCTCTCAAATCCAAATGAAAGCTCTTGTGACTTCTTTTAAAACAAATCTAAAATAAAAAGCACAATATAGCATCAAATACATTACTAGAATTAACGATCAATATTCAATTCAAGCTTAAAGCGCACCACCCATGAGCCATCAATATTATAACTACGCAAAACTATACTATTCTAAATTTCTTTTTCAGAATTCAAAAATTAATAATCATTATCAATAACTATATTTTTTTACAAACTACTTGAAAATTTCATCAAACAATTTACATTATTGGAAAGATTCTAAAGTAGATCGCAAGCTGTAGTAAGATAATAAATTTCAAATAAGAACAAATTCAAAGCGAGGATATCATGAAAGGCGACAAAAAAGTCATCGAGCACCTGAACACTGCTTTAACGCACGAATTGACGGCAATTAACCAGTACTACCTTCACTACAAACTTCTGCAGGACTGGGGCGTTGAAGGTCTTGCCAAGCATGAGTACAAAGAATCCATCGAAGAAATGCAGCACGCTGACAAGCTTATGGATCGCATTCTGCTTCTTGATGGGTTCCCAAATCTTCAAAACCTGAACAAACTTAAAATCGGGGAAGATGTAGAAGAAATTCTGAAATGTGATCTCGCTGGCGAACTCGAAGCCGTTGAAGTTTACAAAGAAGGCATCGCCTATTGTGAATCTGTACAAGACTATGGCAGTCGTGAACTTCTTCGTGAAATCTTGGTTGACGAAGAAGAGCATGTGGACCATCTGGAATCACAGTTTGAGTTAATCAAACGTGTTGGCATCCAGAACTACATCCAATCTCAGAGTAAAGTCGAAGGCGACTAAGCTTTTTAGAGATTTCAGTCTTCAAAATATGATCACAAAAAAAGCCAGTTACGCATGATGTAACTGGCTTTTTTGTGCCGGACTCTTTTGCTTTTTTGTCTTATTTTTGTATGCAATTCAGCAATGCCCTTTCTAGAAAATCGCCCTAAAAACCCAGAAACTCTCTTCTTAATCCGACGATTTCAGTAAAGTATTTTCGACAAAAAAGAGCAAATATGAAATTGCAAATCATTCTCAAAAGTGTTAATTGTTGCGAATAATACTCATCTGCTTCTGACTTCTTCAGAAGCAACACATGATGTCGCCTGGCTATTAAAGTCCGAAATAGCCAAAACAGAATTGGCCAGAATTAAATTGGCCGAAACAAAATTGGAATGAAAATGAGTCACGCTCTCAAAAAAGCTGCGCGTGTAGCAAGCACTGTCACCGTCCTTACTGTTCTTGGTGCAGGTACTGCATTTGCAGACACCGTTGACGCAAAAAGCGTCCTGAACAATTACGCAAACATTGCCCACGCAGGTTTTGAAGATTCTTTGACATCTGCACAAGCTTTGGACAGTGCAATTGATAAACTAATTGCCTCTCCCACTTCAGCTTCCCTGAACGCTGCTCGTGCTGCCTGGGTTTCTGCACGTGCCCCTTATCAGCAGACCGAAGTTTATCGGTTTGGTAACGCCATCGTTGATGATTGGGAAGGACGTGTTAACGCATGGCCATTGGATGAAGGCCTCATCGACTATGTCGATACGTCTTATGGTGATGAATCAGACGAAAATGCGCTTTACACTGTAAACGTGGTCGCCAATTCAAAACTATCTGTAAACGGCAAAGAAGTTGATGCCTCTGCAATTACACCGACATTGATTTCTGAAACACTACACGAAGCAGAAGAAGTAGAATCAAACGTTGCGACAGGTTACCACGCAATTGAATTCCTTCTTTGGGGCCAAGATCTGAATGGCAACGGCGCTGGTGCTGGTAGCCGTCCGGCAACTGATTTTGATGTAAAGAATTGCACAGGTGGCAATTGTGACCGTCGTGCACAGTATCTAAAATCAGCTTCAACACTTCTGATCGCTGATCTTGAAGAAATGAAAGCAAACTGGGGCGAAAAAGGCGAAGCAAGAACCAACCTTCTAAAAGATACATCTGGTGGCCTGGTAACAATCCTGACTGGCATGGGATCCCTCTCTTACGGTGAACTTGCAGGTGAGCGCATGAAACTGGGTCTTCTGTTGAACGATCCAGAAGAAGAGCACGACTGCTTCTCGGACAACACACATAACTCACATTACTTTGACCAGATTGGTATTCGTAACGTGTACACCGGCCACTACCGTCGCCTTGATGGCTCTGTTGTAAGCGGCCCGTCCATTTCTGATCTTGTAAGAGCAAAAGATGCTGCGGTTGACAGTGAAGTTACAACTAAACTGGATGCAACAGTTACATCAATGGCTGTAATGAAAGCCCGTGCAGAAAGTATCGAAGCCTATGACCAAATGATTGGCGAAGGTAATGTTGTCGGCAACGCTGTGGTTCAAAAAGCAATCGACGGCCTGATTGATCAAACCCGTTCAATCGAACGTGCCGTTGTTACGCTTGGTCTTTCAGCTATTGAAGTTGAAGGTTCTGATAGCTTAGACAACCCGAATGCTGTTTTTAACTAAGATCTGAAAATAGATAAGTAACTAGGCACTGCGACCTCGTGTCTATCTATTCAGGATAAATAGTTATGCTAGTTTGTGGGCAGTTCTTAATTAAGGGCTGCCCATTTCATATTCCTAAAACTTTGATAACAATAATAAAATGCCAACGTCATCAGGAAAATACCTACCTCTCTTTTACGCCTTTCTTATCGGCATGGGGCTTACCTCAAGCGTAAATGCGACCTCTCCTAACCGCAAAGATCTTAGTCAAAAGGATTTGGAACGGGTCCAGGCCATTACCAAGCCTACGAATGACTTTTCCAAAGCAGAATCCTACGAGAACAAATCTGCCGGGGCCCCGACATCAAAAAAAACAATATCGTCAAAATCCTTTTCTCATTCTTCTGCCAATTTATCATTCAAGGGTGAGCGCGATTTCAAACTCGGCAACAGTCTCTTTAAAAAGATCTGGGTTTCATCCCCCTCATCCACCAAAGCATCTGACGGATTAGGCCCTCTTTTCAATGCCAGGTCCTGTCAACGCTGCCATTTACAGGATGGTCGCGGACACCCGCCAGAAAACAATGACGATCTGGCCACGTCAATGTTTTTGCGCCTTTCCGTCCCAGCACGAACAGAAGCAGAAAAGCAAGCGATCCGTACCGGCACCTTACTTCGCATCCCTGAACCCACCTACGGTGGACAGTTGCAAGACCAAGCCGTGACAGGTCTTCCCGCCGAAGGTAAGATGCTCATTTCCTACGAAGAAGAAGTTGTGACCTTGAACGGCGGCGAAAGGGTCTCTCTTCGCAAACCCAGTTATCGTGTTGATGAACTCGCTTATGGCGACATGGATCCCGATGTAATGCTTTCCCCCCGGGTTGCGCCCCCCATGATAGGCTTGGGCCTTTTGGAAGAAATCCATGAGCAGGATCTTTTATCACTGGCAGATCCTGAGGATAGGAATAACGATGGGATTTCTGGTAAAGCCAGCTTGGTATTAAACCCAGAAAGCGGACAAAGAGAAATTGGGCGTTTTGGCTGGAAAGCATCAAACAGAACCGTTCACACGCAATCAGTAAACGCCTTTGCAGGTGATATCGGATTATCAACCCCGGATATTCCAGCTCACTGGGGCGACTGCACATCTAACCAACCCCAATGTCTTTCCCAACCCCATGGATCACAGAAAAACCTTGGTGATGGCGAAGCGCCACAAAAAGTCCTTGATCTCGTTGTTTTTTATTCAAAAAATCTCGCGGTTCCAGCACGCCGCAACGTAAGCGCTCCTGATGTCTTAAAAGGCAAAGAACTCTTTTACACAAGCGGTTGCACATCCTGTCACCAACCCAAGTTCGTCACCCGAAGAGATGCTGCTCAAAAAGAGTTGGCTTTTCAGCTTATCTGGCCTTATAGCGACCTTCTTCTCCACGATATGGGCGAAGGGTTGTCTGATAACCGCCAGGTTGGTAATGCATCCGGAAACGAATGGAGAACAGCGCCTTTATGGGGGATAGGCCTCACAGAAAAAGTGAATGGCCATACCTATTTTCTTCATGATGGGCGGGCACGAAATCTGTTAGAAGCCATTATCTGGCACGGTGGCGAGGCACAAACAGCAAGGGACAAAGTTGTCACCATGTCACCCGAAGAACGAAAATCTCTGATTACTTTCCTGGAATCTCTGTAATGACGATGAATATTCCCCTTAAATCTGCGCGCCCACTCAAACAACGCGTCAAAAACGTTGTTTGTGGCACACTCAGAGGAAGTACCATCCCCCGGATAGCAATTACTGGGATAGCAATTACTGGGATAATCATTTCAGGACTTTCAGTAAATGCATGGGGACAGTCTTCTGAAACAGCCTATAAGCCAATTATAGAACAGGTCATCAAAAAGGCCATTCTTCCCAGCTATGAAAAGTTGGTTGAAGAAGCTGCTCACCAAGAAAGTAATATAGAGAAACTATGCCTATCCCCGAGCGAAACTAATCTGAACAGTGCCAAAGATAGCTTTCGCTCTCTCGTCTCAGCCTGGTCTCGCGTTGAGATGTACCGTATTGGGCCTGCGATTAAAGATAATCGTCAGGAAAAACTGTTCTTTTGGCCAGACCGTAAATCTATTGGATTACGACAGGTTCGAAAGTTAATCGATACCGAAGAACAAACAGCGCTTACAACAGAAACCCTAAAAAAGAAAAGCGTCGCTGTTCAAGGTATTCTGGCGCTTGAATATGTTCTGTTTGGGAAAAATTCAGAAACACTCTCTGTGGCCACACCCAAATCCTATCGATGTGAATATGGCGCGACCATTGCCCAGGCAATCGGGGTTACTGCGCAAACGATTGTAGATGACTGGTCTTCACCATCCGGCTACGCCGCGCAGATGCTCGACACAAGTTCTACAAACCCAATTTATCGATCCGACGCAGAAGTTATGCAGGACCTCCTCCGTATCAGTAGTGAAATGATACAGAGTACGCGGGATCTTAAAATCAAAAATACAATTAAGGACAGTCCGGAAAAATCAAAACCAAAGCGCGCGCCCTTCTGGCGATCAAATTTAACGCTCCACGCTTACAGGAATAACCTTGATGCTGTCGTGAGTCTCTTCACAATTGGCGGGCTTGGACAGCTTACACCCCGTTACACAAAATCCCTTGCTTTTGAGTTGGAACAAACCAATAAATTCTTGGCCGAGTTGGAAAAAGAGAACACATCTTGGGAGAAACAGGTAAAACAAAAAGAAGCTCACGAACTCTTGACCTTTACCCTTATCCCGCTGGAAGGTGCACAATACATTGTTAGTGATCTCATTCCTCAGGAGCTTGGTCTCAGCCTAGGCTTTAACTCTTTAGACGGCGATTAACAAATGCCTTTATCCCGTAGAGAGTTCTTAAGCCGAATTGCCGCCAGCGGTGTTCTCGCAACGGGACAACTCCCTCTGGCCTCTTTTGTTCAGGCAAAAACAACTTCTCCTCATAAACCAGCTTACGTTTCCACTCTCAGACGTGCAGATGGTAGGTATGCCGCTGCTGTCATCGACCATTCAGGAAACTTAATTTTCCAGGAACTTCTGGATGATAGAGGCCATGCAACAGCTATCGCACCCAACAAAAAATTCGCCGTTGTTTTTGCCCGGCGCCCGGGACGCTTTGCATTGGTACTTGATCTCATAAAGAATCAGCGTCATCTGGCCTTTTCTCCTCCGGCAGATCACCATTTTTATGGCCATGGTTTTTTCTCTCCTGATGGTAAACTGCTATATGCGACCGAGAATGACTACGAGAACGAGCGTGGTATCATCGGCATATACGACACAGAAAATAACTTTATGCGTATAGGACAACATGACAGCTTTGGCATCGGTCCACACGAAGCCATCCTGCTTGCTGACGGAATTACCATTGCCATTTCAAATGGAGGTATTATTACCCATCCGGATTATCCCCGACAAAAATTGAACCTTGCCTCTATGGAGCCACAGATAAGTTACGTAGATCGGCGAGATGGAAAACTCATATCACAAAGCAAATTGCCATCAGAATACAGTCAGCTTTCACTTAGACATATGAGCGCAGCAAAAGACCAGATCTGGATTGGCGGCCAATACGAAGGCGACCCAAGCAACAGCATCAGCCTGGTCGCATCGCATCGCATCGGTGATGAAATCATCCCCGTGTCCAAAGGACAAACCTATCTCGGGATGAAACAATACATTGGGTCCGTCAGTACGAATATCGACGGCAGCTTAGTGGCAACAACAGCCCCCAAGGGCAATAAAATCGCAATATGGAATAGTGACACCCATGAACTCGTGAAGATCATAAAACATCAGGATGCTGGCGGCGTTGCACCGAATGACAAAGATTTTACAATTTCAGACGGGCGAGGAAATCTGTGGCAAAATGACAAGGCCATTTATCATAACCCGGAAATAGCCTGGGATAATCACCTTAGCTCAGTCAAATAATCAAAAAACTGCTACCCAAAATAGCCGTTATTACTCATTAACCTTTCAAATGTTATCCTTGTAATCAACATTCCACTTTCCTCTCTACGGATTAGCAGAAAATGTTGATAACCATACCAGATATTTTAGATCCACCGGGGCTCACTAGAATAAATGAGCTGCTTGATCAGGGACAATTCAAAGATGGAAAGCTTACCGCTGGATGGCATGCAAAACTCGTAAAAAACAACACTCAACTTTCAGGCAGAGATAAAGCAGCAAAACAGGCAACAGCCCTGTTAACAAACACGCTACAACGCAACGCCACTTTTGCACGGGCAACCCTTCTCCGACAGATGCGCCCGCTTCTGTTCAGTCGCTACGAACCTGGTATGGAATATGGTAGTCACGTGGATGATGCCATTATGGGATCTGACAGAGGTTTTCGCACCGATATATCTTTTACCGTTTTTCTGAACGATCCGAACAGCTATGAAGGCGGTGAATTAATAATGGACAGTTCTGTTGGTGAGCAAAAGTTTAAATTGCCTGCAGGATCAGCGGTCGTATATCCCTCAACCACACTACATAGAGTTGCCCCTGTTACCAAAGGCACCAGACAAGTCGCCGTCAGTTGGATACAAAGCCTTGTCAGATCAGGTGAACGACGCGAAATAATCTATGATATTGACACAACCCGACGCGCACTTTTTGAACGTGATGGAAAAAGTAGGGAATTTGACCTTCTAACCAAGACCCATGCTAATCTATTACGACTTTGGTCTGAGCCATGAACAACAAAACCTAAACAAAAAAATGGCTGCCCAAAATAGGCAGCCAAAGTTTGTCTTGGGGAATTTAACAAGTAAATTAAACAGCTAATAGCGAGTAGATCGTATCTTTAAGCACCAAACGTTCCTTTTTGATCTCATGGATGTGATCATCACTTAACGTCTCGACCTCACTTTCGTGCCGATGAATCATCCTGTTAATTCGGTGATAATCCTCGGCGAGTTTCGCAAAATGTTTATCAGACTGCTTCTTGGTATGGATGCGGTCCTTAAACTCAGGAAATTCCTCTACGAGTTCATGCGGTGTGTGCTGTGACATTCCCACTCCCTTATTACTGCCATCTACAGGTGTAATAATAGAGCCAAGTCCCTATTCATACTTTGACGTAGGTCAATCAAGGCATCTTTTCATGTATGGAAAACGACATATTCCTGAATGGGTGGGAATCATACAATCTCAATCAAAAATCATCGTCATCCGGCTAGGCGGGTTTTGAGTTAAAATTTCACTTACCCGTAAGCCTGTGTAGCTCTGTGTTGAAATCTCATCAATCAAAGTTCCGACAAGACGATATTCAAAATCGAGCGGGTCCCTATGAACATTAATAAGTTCACAATAGGGCAGTAACGCTGGTATTGCCTGCGGATCAATATCCGTGCGAGATGGCAGTTTTTTAACCCGTGGCAAAGCTTCCCAATAATCAAGTAATTCAACAAGATGAGACGCTTCAACGCATAGCTTCTTATTCAATTCCGACATGGATGCACTTATTTTCTCTCCGCTTTTCCAGCGAGCTTTCTCCTTATTCGGGCCCCTTATCTTAATCAGTATAACACACCTTTACTTAACCCGGCTTGAAAACCATAAGATAGAAAACAACTAAAATCATTGGAAAAGCCAAAGACCCTAACAAAATCCACCAACGATCCAGCATCCAATATTCAGTAGCTACATCCGTGTGGCTATCTATCGCAGTCTTGATCAATTCCCGCATCCGGATTTGAATCCACACAACAGGAAGCCAACAAATACCTGCGCCCAAATAAAGACCTACACCCCACAGTACCCAAGTGTCACTCAGGCTATAACCTGTAACAATGATTAATCCGATTCCAGAAAGAAGCTGTACAATCACAGACGGCGTTGTAAACAGCCAATCAGCAATAACTACATGCCGCACCGCAAAATACATAGCGGGTAAATCTCTGCTCCGATTAGCCATAAACATATAAAAAGCACTGCCAATCCCAGTACCAAATAGGATTGTTGAGCTCAGAATATGTATCCATTTCAGTAGATCATAGTCCATTGATCATAGCTTCACTTAACCCTCATTTAATGAATTTAACATTCATAAGCATTTGAAAGATTAGTTTGTTTTCATCTTGTCCCACAAACAAAATCCAGCCTAAACTGATTTAATTCCTGTATACGTTTCCCAACCCCACATTTCGGAGCAACACGTGCCCACAGGTGACCCCATATTTAAATCTGTCTTCGGAAAAGACTGGGACAAACTTCCATCTGTGATGAAAAAGCATTACGCCGTGCGTTCAAACAGTCGTGACCGTGTAGTGGTCAAAGGTAAATTGGATGTAAAAATATCGCCAATAGTCAGCTTGATGGCACGGATTAGCGGCATGCTTCTCGCGTACTCTGGCAAAAACATCCCCGTTACCGTTGTGTTCAGAAGTGATAATCATGCCAGTGCCTCTGTATCGAATACGCCCTTTTACTTTGATCGTACTTTTCATTTTCCTGATCGTGGCGACATCACTTTTCGCTCACGCATGGAACAGATCCAAGGTAATATACTTGTTGAATTCATGCGCTTTGGCATTGGCTGGAAGCTCGCTTACGAGTGGGACGGTAAAAAAGTTATTCTCCGCCACAAAGGCTATGTCTGGCGGCTCTTTGGCAAACTACTCCCGCTACCTCTCTCATGGGTAATGGGTGAAGGTCATGCTGAAGAAACGCCGCTTTCCGATGACGATTTTTCCATGTGGACCCACGCCAAACACTCTCTATTCGGCCCGACCTTTGGTTACGCAGGTACTTTTAAAGTCACGGAAGTCAAATGCCAGAAGTAGAAACACCACAACGGCCAGTACTGATCCTTGGGGGGTATGGTAACTTTGGTAAGCGCATTGCCTCTGCCTTAACGCGTGACAATATTCCGGTTATCATCGCGGGCAGAAATGCAGAAAAAGCCAATGACTTTGCAAATCAACTCCCCGGTAAGTTGACGCGAACAGCTTGTTTTGATGTTTACAAGGACCTTGCTATCGAGCTTCAGCGTCTTAATCCAGCGGTTGTCATCAATACCTGTGGTCCCTTTCAGAACAATAACTATGAGGTAGCAAAAATCTGCATTAGGGCGGCTGTTCCCTATATTGATCTTGCAGATGGACGGGATTTTGTTTTCGGCATCAAAGCCTTAGATGATAAAGCCAGATTAGCAGGAATACCTGTAATTTCAGGTGCTTCGACTGTTCCCGGATTGTCATCTGCCGTACTGGATAGATACAAAGATCTCTTTTCAGAAATTGACCAGATGATCTATGGCATTTCCCCCGGACAAGGAGCCGAACGCGGCCTGGCCACAACACAAGGAATACTGAGTTATCTGGGCAAGAAGCTTTCCCCTACGCAGGGATCATCAGCATCACGTTATGGATGGCAGGATATTTATCGCCAGGAATTCCCTTTACTCGGAAAACGCTGGATGGCGAATTGCGACATTCCCGATCTCGATCTTTTGCAGTCACAGTACAACATCAAGTCTCTGCAATTTTCAGCAGGTATGGAACTTGGCCTGATACACCTTGGCTTATGGGGCCTATCATGGCTTATTCGCTGGGGTTTGCCTATAAGGCTTGAAAAACACGCTGCCTCTTTACTAAAGCTAAGCAATTGGTTCAACATTTTTGGTACCAGCGACGGCGGTATGCATATCATCCTCAAAGGGAAAGATCACAACGGTCAATCACTGACAAAAAAATGGTTTATTATCGGGCTGGACGGTGACGGCCCGCAGATCCCGACAATTCCGGCCATCATCCTTGCGAAAAAAATTGTCCGAAACGAAAGGATAGCGTCAGGTGCAATGCCTTGTGTCGGACTGGTTTCTCTTGCCGATTATCTACAGGAACTTGCGCCCTTCCATATCCGCACCTTTGAAGATGAAATCTGATGAAACTTGTTCCCGCCCGCCTTGAAGATCTTCCTCTTCTGCCCTCAATTGCCCTAAGATCCAAAAGTCATTGGGATTACCCCCAGGACTTTCTGGACAAATGCAAAACCTTCTTTGAAGCGGAATACACAGAAGAATACCTGAAAAAATCCTATACTTTTCTGTTCCTACAAAGCGACGAAATCATTGGCATGGGCAGCCTGCTGTGGAACGACATACCGATGATCGACAGCTTCTGGTTACTGCCTGAAAATATCGGCAAAGGTTATGGTAAACAGGCCTTTGATCTTCTGATCAAAGAAGCACGAAAACTTGGCTGGCCAAACCTCACGATCATCTCTGATACCTATGCAGAAGGTTTTTACAAAACTATGGGCGCCAAACGCGTGGGTGAAGTCCCTTCGGAAGTACAGGATAAAATGCTTCCGAAAATGTTTATTGATCTTGGTTAATCACCGATCTCATAGGAAAAAACATCCCCCAGCGAACAGCCAAACACATGGGCGATCTGAAACGCCAGCTCAAGCGACGGTGAGTATTTTGCCTTTTCAATCGCCACAATCGTCTGTCGGGAAACGCCGGTTTTTTCAGCCAACTGCTTTTGTGTCATTTCATCATGGTCAAAACGTAATCTGCGGATGTTATTGGTAATCTGCCCTTTAATCATTTCCCTTTTGACCATATCAAATGCCACCGCGATAGAGGAACAGCTTAACCACATCACCTATGACATTGGCAATAAACATGAAAAAGATGATCAACAGAAAAACCAGACCAGGCGCAAGAACGTCCAGCGCCAACACCCCCATAGACACCATAAAACCAAAGCTGAAAACCAACAAAATGATTTGCATGGACTTGAGGTCGAACAACTTGTCTCGCTCATCATTCATCATCGGTTCATAGTCTTTGGTCACGATGGAATGAATAATGGTAAAGAGGATATGCACCACAATGCTAACCACAATACCCCCGCCCACAAGAATAAAGAAGCTCTTCCCAATCAAACGATATCCATCCGACCCGTCCATCGCCCCGTCCTGATAGAAGCCAAGCATATAAAAGCCAAATACCCCAAACATAATCAACGTGGTTATCAGGGAAACACCCACTCTTCTTTCCTGTTGAGACATCGTTGTTATCTTCCTGCCATCTCGTTTAATTTTTGTCACATAATGTGTCCTGTATTTACGACATAATGTTAAACAAATAATACTCAGAGTCAAATATATTTGACTCAATATTAAAATGAAGCCACAGTACGAGCATCCTCTCATTGAGGAGTCTCGTTAAAGAGCAGTCGCTAAGTATGTGATTAACAAAGCAACCAGAGAAACAGGCATGACGACACCAGAAAGAACATCATCACCAGAAGCTCCCTCCGCGAAATTCTGGAACAAAATGGCCGATCGTTATTCAAAATCTCCCGTCTCCAATCAGGCCGCCTATGAAAAGAAGCTAGAGATCACGCAAAGCTATTTCACACCTGACATGGAAGTTCTGGAACTTGGCTGTGGCACTGGCACAACGGCGCTTATTCATGCGCCCTTTGTAAAACATATCCACGCCGTTGATATCTCGGAAAAGATGCTGGAAATCGCGAGAGACAAAGCGGCGAAACAGAACGTTACAAACGTCACCTTTGCTCAGGCAGCCATTGATACTTTCATTGCCCCGGATCAGTCCTATGACATCATCATGACCCACAGTGTACTCCACTTACTCGAAGACAAAGAAGCCACCATCGCCAACATCCATAAAATGCTCAAACCCGGCGGCTATTTCATCAGCAGCACCGTCTGCCTGACCGGGATCATGAGATTCCTGCAATTAATAGTGCCCATCGGAAGACTTTTCGGATTTATGCCACTGGTAAAGTTCTTCTCTACCAAACATCTGGAAAAAAGCATCGCCAATACAGGCTTTAAAATCATCAGTTCATGGGAGCCCCAAAAGAGCCATTCTGTGTTTATCGTAGCGAGGAAGATACCGTAAATATTTCTTATTTATATTAGCGACTTAAGTGGAGAGTTTTCAAAGAAAATTGTAAAGACTAGGCGCATACACACCTACGACATGATCCAGCAATTATGGTTTGATAAATGAAAGAAAAAAGCAATGAGCCAATCAGAGGAATTTTGGGATAAGGCTTCGAAAAACTACGATAAGACAGAAGATCGCTTTGAACATATTCATAGCAAAACAAGTCAAAATACCAAGAAATATCTAAATGCTACGGACATTGTATTAGATTATGGATGTGGCACAGGTACAAAATCTTGCGAATTTGCCAATCAGGTAAAAGAAATTCACGCTATTGATATATCCTCAAAAATGATTGAAATCGCGAAAAATAAAAGCGTTGCAAACAAAGTAGAGAATGTAAATTTCTTAAAAACAACTATATTTGACGAAAAATATAAAAAAGAGTCATTTGATGTCGTTCTGGCTTTCAATATGCTTCATACCGTCCCCAATCCTCAGGATATTATGGTTAGAATACATGAGCTACTAAAGCCTGAAGGATTATTTATTTCAGCAACACCCTGTTTGCAGGAAAAGATGTCTTTTTTGGTTAGCATCCAAATTTTCCTATTCCGAATATTATCCAAAACTGGAATAGTTCCCATATCTATAAGAAGATTTAAAAGTTCAGAGGTGAACGACATGATTGAAAACGGGAATTTTCAAACAATTGAAACTGAAAATATATACTACGGAGCAACGAGTTATTTTGTTGCAGCAAAGAAAGCGAGCTAAACCTCTGAACAATAATACGATCAATATGAAATCTTCCAATCAAGGAAACCAGAAAACAGCAGTTCAATTTTTATTTTGGCTTGGAAATAAATGACCGAATTTGTAAAACTAAACCAAGGTTGGAATGCAGAACCTAACACTCCAATCCCTCAGGTAAAGCTGATAAAATCTAATTTAGAGCTTCATTTTTTCCTAAACCCGTATCAGTTCGAAAATTACAACGAGGGAGATAAAGGTTGTATAGAATTTTCAAATTGTTCACGCTTTCGATTCACAGATATTAACGATGAGGCATGGTACAAAGGAGAATGTCGCTTTAGCAAATTAGCTCCTAGTTGGGGGGAGTTTTACCTTGTGCAGAGAAACTTTAAAGAACAAGAAAATGCGACACCATGGCAACATCACGCTCAAAAGGATACTACTTTAGATAATTTCTTATTTTATTTTCGAGATAGTACTTTTGAATGCAGTGCTAAAAGTTGGTCGTTCAAGTTGGTGACATGAACAAAAACCAATTACAAGAAATTGGTGGGCCCGGCAGGACTTGAACCTGCGACATCTCCGTTATGAGCGGAGGGTTCTAACCAACTGAACTACAGGCCCACTTGAGCGCCTAATGTTGCTCAGGCGCTCGGAATCTTCAAGTGTTAAATGTTCGATTCTATAACAGAATTATAAAAATTTTCGACTTGATAATTTTACCCATCAAATATTGAGCCCAATGACAGGCGATGGATATCACGCTTTGCATCATACACGCTCATAAACCAAATAGTACACGCAGTGTATCAGGCATAGGAAAGTCGTGCCGCACCGTAGGAGACGGATTTACTGACCGGATCAACCCGCATCAGGTCTTCGCCGACCAGTACAGGGCCATCGAATGATTTCTGAACTTCGGCAAGCAGGTCATCGCGGTTGCTGTTTGGCGGAACGATATGGGTCAGGAGCAGGCATCCAACGCCTGCTTCGCTTGCCACCTTCCCCACTTCGTCTGACAGAGTATGATAGCCCGCAACGGCAGCAATGGTTTCGGCGGATCGAACTCCCTCAACCACGTGCATTTCCCGGTGGACAAAAACCTCGTGTACCAAGAGATCAACACCCTTGGCTGCTTCAATCAAGGCCGGGCAATAGGTGGTATCGCCAGACAGCGCGATCTTGGTCGCTGCCCTTCCCTTATCCTTTCCAGCGTCCTTTGGCGCTGCAAAGACAAAGCCAAAGGCCGGGTCAATCGGCTGGTGATCCACCGCGACAACATCAACAGTCACTTCGCCAAACTGTAGGCGTTCGCCCGCTTTGATTTCGGTAATATCCAGTTCCAGAGCCGCTGTGGAAGGGCGCTTTTCGTGTGCGATGCGCAGGTCCAGTTCTTCTTTCCAGACCGCCATCAAGCCCTCAACAAACTTGCGTGTTCCCGTGGGGCCATAAATCCGTTGCGGCGTTGTCCGGCCTTGATGCCAGGCAGAGACGATAACCTGATAGATATCAATCACATGATCAGAGTGTAGATGGGTAAGTAAAATAGCATCCAGCTTGGCCCCTGATGATCCTGTGCCGACGAGACGCTGCGTCACACCGGAACCACAGTCGATCAGGATTTCAGTATCACCATCCACGCCAGAATGACGGATTAATTGTCCCGCCCCATAGCGTTCCGTGTGAACCGCCGGGCAGCCCGTCCCCAAAAGTGTGATATCCATCTTTACCTCCCTATTGTCCGTCACATCCTGTCCGTCTTAACGCGGACGTCATGGCACGTTTTTTTTAACTTTCTTTCTGGTTCTGTACTCTGCACAGAAAAAGTATCAAATGAAACTATAATATTTATTGGTATTATTTTATTGGATAGATCAGCTTGAAACGCTCTAGCACCAACAAAGTGTCAGCCGTAAAGCTGTTTCCAGTTACTTCAGCACGGCGTGTAAAAAACTCCTCATGAACTTGCTGCCACTCCTGATAGCTTCCCTCTCCCTCTGCCAGCGCAAAATCTTCTGTAACGTCCTTGTAGGCAGCGAATGATACCGATGTCATCTGGATCAAGCAGCGTGGCTTTCCCGCAAAATCGGTGAGAATATGATAACTCCCCTCTTCGGGGGGATCTTCCTTATCGTGCTCGTAATCAAACAACGCACCACAGGTTGCCGTTTTCTGACCTTTCATAACAAGAGCCAGAAGATCGTCGGCCAACTCAGGGCTATCACCAAAGAACCATGACGAAAAAGAGGCGTTCCGGTCTTCTGTCGGGATATAGTCCCAACAGTTTTTCCAGAACGCCTCTAGCTTTTCATCTGATTCCCGAAGTGAATTTTCTGCCATCTTCAGGGCCCAGTAATACTTTTACGCCGTAATCAAGTATCCAGGAAGCTGCGCAACTTGCGCGAACGACTTGGATGCTTGAGCTTACGCAGTGCTTTCGCTTCGATCTGACGAATACGCTCACGTGTTACCGAGAACTGCTGACCAACTTCTTCCAGCGTATGGTCGGTGTTCATACCGATACCAAAGCGCATGCGAAGCACACGCTCTTCACGCGGGGTCAAGCTGGCGAGAACACGGGTTGTGGTTTCGCGCAGATTTGACTGGATCGCAGAATCAAGCGGAATAACAGCATTTTTATCTTCGATGAAATCACCGAGATGGCTGTCTTCCTCGTCCCCGATCGGGGTTTCAAGTGAAATAGGTTCCTTGGCAATTTTCAGGACCTTGCGCACTTTTTCAAGCGGCATGCCCAAACGTTCGGCCAATTCTTCCGGCTGTGGCTCGCGGCCAATTTCATGAAGCATCTGACGGCTGGTACGAACCAGCTTGTTGATGGTTTCAATCATGTGAACCGGAATACGGATTGTCCGGGCCTGATCCGCGATAGAGCGGGTAATGGCCTGACGGATCCACCAAGTCGCGTAAGTCGAGAACTTGTAACCGCGACGGTATTCAAACTTGTCCACCGCCTTCATCAAACCAATGTTACCTTCCTGAATAAGATCCAGGAACTGAAGGCCACGGTTCGTGTACTTCTTGGCAATAGAGATCACAAGACGCAGGTTGGCTTCGACCATTTCGGTCTTGGCGCGACTGGCTTCTTTTTCACTGGTCTGCACGACTTTAACAGTCTTACGGAATTCAGGAATTGGCAAACCAACATCATCGGCAACCTTGGAAATGCTGCCACGGATTTTGGTAATATCCTCGGAATAGCGTTCCGCGAATTTGTCCCAACCCTTGCCTTTGTAACTTTTGATTTCTTCGAGCCAGTTCGGGTGAAGCTCACTACCGAAATAGGTATCGAGAAATTCCTGACGCGCAACACCTGATTTTTCAGCCAGACGCAGAAGTTTACCTTCTTGAGACATCAGGTTTTTGTTGAGACCGTAAAGCTGATCCATAAGCTGTTCAAGACGGTTGGAGTTAAAGTGAACCCCTTCCATAAGCTCGATCATTTCCTGCTTCATTTTGCTGTATTTTTTCTCTACAGCATCCGGGACTTTGTCACCGGCAAGCAAGGATGTCAGGCGCTTTTCCTGAACTTTGCTCAGTTTCTGTTGATGACCCGCAATGCTTTCGAGCATCTCGAGAACCTGTGGCAGCAAGGCTTCTTCCATGGCAGCAAGAGACATATTGTTCTCTTCTGCGTCATCATCATCGTCGTCACCACCTTCTGCAGACGCCGCCTCACCTTCTGCAGGTGCAGGTTTGTCTTCATCATCGTCGTCAGCAACTTTTTCGCCAGGCTGACTAACGATTTCATCTTCGACATCCGCTTTGTCACCCGCGCCGGATTCTTCAAACGCGATATCATCGTCGTTTGGTCCGCCGCCATAGGTGGCATCCAGATCAATAATGTCTCTAAGCAGAAGATCGCCTTGGATCAGGCCTTCGCGCCAGTGTAGCAATGAACGAATTGTCAGCGGACTTTCGCAAATACCGCCGATCATTTTATCCCGGCCAGCTTCGATACGCTTTGCAATCGCAATCTCGCCTTCACGAGACAGCAATTCAACCGTGCCCATTTCACGAAGATACATACGGACAGGATCATCGGTACGTCCGGCGTCCTCTTCCTTTACGTTACCGACAACAACTTCGTCAGGCTTCGCTTCTTCATCAACGGCTTCGTCTGCTTCTTCATTTTCGACAACATTGATACCCATCTCGGAAAGAAGGGCCATGATGTCTTCGATCTGCTCGGATGACATCTCATCAGATGGCAAAACCTTGTTGAGCTCGTCATATGTGACATAGCCAACTTCTTTTGCCTTCGCGATCATCTTTTTGACGGTCGCGGATGTAATATCCATTAGAGGTCCGTCGGAAGTTTCTTCCCGATTTTCCGTGCTTTTTTCAGCGGTTTCGGTCGCCTTGGTCGCCATATAACCTTGTACCCCAAATAGCAATTTAGCACGCTAGCCGATTCGATAATTAGCCAACGTGCTCTCTCGTAACGCTTAGTGACTGTCTTCATAGGCATCCGGGTCATAACTATCCAAATCAATAGCTATACCGGATGTCTCTTGCCGGAGTTGCTTGTGCGCCTCTAGCTGAGTCAATCCCGTTTCATCCATATTCGCCGCAAATTCGCGACTGTGAACACCTTTTTCCTGTTCTGCCTGTTTCTCGCGGAACATAGCCGCTATATGCGTCACACCGTGCTCAGCTGCGTAGCTGTCCGTTGCCGGTCGCGCAAATTTTCCGTGATCCATAACAGCAGGACTCAAGAGTTCATCCATTAGTCGAGAATATCCCTTATCGCAGAGTTGGCATTTAAGTGCCTCTCTGTCAAGATCTGGGTCTCGAACAATAACATCCACGAGATCTTGTAACACCCTGTTATATTCGTCACTCGGAAGCTTCAAACTCGCCAGATCCTCTAGCTGTTTGGACAAAACATTGGGATGATTGATCAGCGTCGCCAGTAAAAGCTGTTCCTGTCGCTGCGCTAATTTTCTCGCGGGTAAATTCGGTCGGGGGATACGCGGGTCCAATTCAAACGAATCCTTCTTCCCCCATTGGCTGTTGCGATTCTTCTTCCGCCCGGCCTGTTTTTTGAAGGGCTTGTTATAACCTTGATAGTTATTTCCGCCATAACCAGAGCCCTGATTATAACTGGACCCGCCATAAGCTTGAGCAGCAGATTGCGTCGCACCTTTGTTGGTTGCTCCCGTTAGTTCATCAAAGCGGCGAAACATTTCCTTTTGATATTCGAACTTCAAATCCTTATCGGTAATAACACTGAACTGTCTGCGCAGTTCCGCCTTCAAAGCAGCACGCCTTTCAGGCGTTTCGATATCCACGCCCATGGTCGTTTTCCGCCACAGCATTTCTGACAAGGGTTTTGCCGTGCGCAGAACTTCCCGCATCTGGGCAGGACCTTGTGTCTGAATAAGGCTATCCGGATCTTCTCCTTCCGGCAATGTCGCAAAGCTAAGCGATTTACCCGGCTGAATGATAGGCAAAGCCCGTTCAACCACTCTGTTCGCTGCCCGAATACCGGCAGTATCACCATCAAGACATAACACTGGTTCCGGCACCATACGCCAGAGTTCCTGTATCTGGTCTTCGGTTACCGCCGTCCCCAATGGCGCAACAGCCGATGGAAAACCAGCTTGTGATAGGGCGATGACATCCATGTACCCTTCGGTAACAACGACCTCGCCCAGGTCATGAGCAGCCTGCCGCGCACTTGCCAAATTATAGAGTACCTTACCTTTGTGGAAGAGGATCGTATCCGGCGAGTTCAGGTACTTAGCCTTACTGTCACCAAGTGCACGCCCACCAAATGCGATAATTCTGCCGCGACGATCAGTTATCGGGAACATCAGACGATGAATAAAATAATCCCAGTATTCGTTACCATCTTTACGTTTATCTTCATCACTGAGCTTGATCACCCCGACATCAACCAGTTGCTCGTCATCAATCCCGCGTGCGTTCATAGCCTTGCGAATCAGGCCACGCTGGTTAGGGGAATAACCCAAACGAAAACGACTGACGGTTTCCGGTCTTAATCCTCGACGATTAACATAGTCACGCGCCTCCTTACCTGCATCACCTGCCAGTTGCTCTTCGAACCACTTGGCGACTTCTTCCATCACATCATAAAGGCTGGCACGTTTTTTAGATCTTTCGGCTTCTTCCTTCGTTGCCTTTGGCACTTGAAGGCCCGCTTGTTCGGCAAGGCGTTCAACAGATTCGGGAAAAGAAAGGCCCTCTGTCTCTGTGACAAAGGTAATGACATCGCCGTGGGCACCACAGCCAAAGCAGTGATAGAATCCCTTATCATCATTAACAGTAAATGAAGGGCTTTTTTCATTATGGAATGGGCAGAGGCCGCTGAATTCCCGACCACGCTTGATAAGTTTGACCTTACGGCCAACCACACCGGAAACCGGCACACGTGCGCGCAGTTCATCTAAAAACTCAGGCGTGAATGACATTGAAGGGCGTGTTCCCAAACCAACAGTACCTTGATCTGAAAGTTAGCTTATCACAGCAGTGCAAAAGAAAACAGAACCCATAGGCATCCCATGAGTTCTGTTTACATATAATCCGTTTTTGGCAGATTTAAACCAGTTTGGCTTTTACGACACCACTGGCTTTACCAAAATCCATTGTACCTGCGTACTTACCTTTGAGCGCACCCATGACTTTTCCCATATCTTTAATGGAATCCGCCCCGAGTTCTGCGATAAGATCTTCGACAATCTTTTCGATTTCTTCAGAAGACATTTGCTTCGGAAGAAACTTTTCGATGATCTCAATCTCACTCTGTTCGCGTTCTGCGAGTTCTGTACGACCAGCCTTCTCGTACATTTCAATCGAATCTCTTCTTTGGCGAATCATTTTCTGGAGCATTTCCAGAACCGCTTCCTCACCAATAGGATCACTCCCCTCGCCGCGCGCCGCAATATCGCGGTCTTTTAAAGCAGCCAGAATAAGCCTAAGCGTTGATATCGCTTGCTTATCTTTGTTGCGCATAGCTTCTTTGAGAGCATCATTCAAGCTGTTACGTAGCATCATTTGCCCCGAACATGTTTAGAAAGGACCAGAACCTACTCTAAAAAGAAAGAAATGGCAAAGTTTTAAAAACTTTATAAGCCGCTGTTATTAAACACTATTTTCTTTCGTGTTTTTCTTGACCTAAAAGCCACTTATGCTTATACAAAGGCCTCAGCTATTAAATCGCTGACGATTACGTCTGCCTAAAGGACGCCTCATCCATGAGTATTATGACATCAAAAGAAACCTCCGTCTCTCAGACAGGGGCTATTGATTCTGCCTGCAAACAACCTGCGGGAGCAACCGCGGTCCTCGTTCTTGCCAACGGGCAAGTGTTTTGGGGAAAGGGTTTGGGCGCAGAAGGTGAAGCCGTTGCAGAAGTTTGCTTCAACACCTCGATGACAGGGTATCAGGAAATCCTGACCGACCCTTCCTATGCAGGACAAATCATTACCTTTACCTTCCCACACATTGGGAATGTTGGGGTCAATGATGAAGACATCGAGACGATCACCCCTTCATCACGCGGCGCCATTCTCCGAATGGACATCACCCAGCCGTCTAACTGGCGCGCAACCCGCGATCTCGATGCTTGGTTAAAATCTCATAACCTCAGTGCGATCACAGGTGTCGACACTCGTGTCCTTACCCGCCTGATCCGTGACAATGGCGCGCCTAACGGCTGCATTGCCTATCATGCTGACGGCAAGTTTGATCTGGAAGCACTCCGCAAGAAGGCCGCTGACTTCCCTGGCTTGAACGGTATGGACCTTGCCAAAGATGTCACTTGCGCACAGACATCAAACTGGAATGAAAAACGCTGGACCCTCGAAGAAGGATACCAGAGCGAAGAAAATCCCGAGTTTCATGTCGTCGCAGTGGATTTTGGGGCGAAACGCAATATCCTGCGCTCACTCAGTTCACAAGGATGTCGTGTAACCGTCGTACCTGCAAATGCAACAGCAGACGAGATCCTTAACCACAAACCAGATGGTGTCTTCCTTTCTAACGGCCCGGGTGACCCGGCTGCGACAGGTGAATATGCCATCCCAATGGTGAAAGCACTTCTGGACCAGAAAGATCTGCCTATTTTTGGCATCTGTCTTGGTCACCAGATCCTTGCACTTGCACTTGGTGCAGACACCAAGAAAATGCATCTTGGCCACCGCGGTGCAAACCATCCTGTCAAAGACTTCACCACCAACAAGGTAGAGATCACCAGTCAAAACCATGGCTTTATGGTCGACAAAGACAGCCTGCCGGAAAGTGTTGAAGAGACCCATGTTTCGCTTTTCGACAACACCAATCAAGGTATCCGTCTGAAAGATCGCCCGGTGTTCTCTGTTCAATATCACCCAGAGGCTTCACCCGGGCCACAGGACAGTCAGTATCTGTTCAAGCGGTTCCGCGATCTTATGGCAGACCGCCGAAAATAATTTGCAATGGCGGCGCTTTCGACAGCAGCCGCCATTGTTTTACGAGACAGCTGAAAAGCTCACTGCCCTGAATAAGGCAAGAGCAAACAGACAAAAGATGAGTACAGCAGACCATGCCTAAAAGAACAGACATCAAATCCATCATGATCATCGGCGCAGGGCCGATCATTATCGGTCAGGCTTGTGAGTTTGACTATTCCGGCGCACAGGCCTGTAAAGCGCTACGCGAAGAAGGCTACCGGGTTATTCTGGTAAACTCGAACCCGGCAACGATTATGACGGATCCCGGTCTCGCCGATGCAACCTACATCGAACCGATCACACCGGAAGTCGTTGAAAAGATCATCGAGAAAGAAAAACCCGATGCACTTTTGCCAACAATGGGTGGCCAGACAGCCTTGAATACAGGTCTTGCTCTGGAACGCTCTGGTGCATTACACAAACACGGCGTTGAAATGATCGGCGCTAAAGCTGATGTTATCGAAAAAGCCGAAGATCGCTTGCTGTTCAGAACAGCTATGGAAAAAATTGGCCTGAAGTCCCCGCGTTCAAGCGTTGTCCATTCTTACGAAGAAGCTCTAGAAGCTCTGGAAACGGTCGGCATTCCTGCAATTATCCGTCCATCTTTCACTCTCGGCGGTACAGGCGGTGGCATTGCCTATAACCCGGAAGAGTTTGAAGAGATTGTCAAAAACGGTCTGAAAGCTTCACCGACGACAGAAGTTCTGGTCGAACAGTCTGTATTGGGATGGAAAGAGTACGAGATGGAAGTTGTCCGCGACAGCGCAGACAACTGCATCATCATTTGTTCCATCGAAAACATCGATCCTATGGGCATTCATACCGGCGACTCAGTGACTGTCGCTCCGGCTCTGACATTGACAGATAAAGAATACCAGATTCTCAGAGATGCTTCGATTGACTGCCTACGTGAAATCGGTGTCGATACTGGTGGATCGAACGTGCAGTTCGGCCTCAACCCGGAAAATGGTGAGCTCGTGGTCATTGAGATGAACCCGCGTGTGTCTCGCTCTTCCGCTCTGGCTTCCAAAGCAACAGGCTTCCCGATTGCCAAGATCGCAGCAAAGCTTGCGGTTGGTTACACACTGGACGAACTCAAAAATGACATTACCAAGGTAACACCGGCATCTTTTGAGCCGACAATTGATTACGTCGTGACCAAGATCCCGCGCTTTACCTTCGAAAAATTCCCCGGTGCTGAAGATTACCTGACCACAGCGATGAAATCTGTTGGTGAAGCCATGTCTATCGGTCGCTGCTTTGGCGAATCAGTTCAAAAAGCGCTACGGTCCATGGAAACCGGCTTAACCGGCTTTAATGAAGTCGATATCCCTGGTGCTGTTGATGCAAACGGCAATGTCGACAAAGACACCGTTCGTTCCTTCCTGTCGAAGCCAACTAAAGACAGAATGCTAACCATTGCTCAGGCACTGCGTCACGGCTTGACCGTTGAAGAAATTTTTGACGTCACAAAGTTTGATCCATGGTTTGTGCGCCAGATCGAAGACATTGTCTTGATGGAAAATGATATTCGTGAAAACGGCTTGCCAAAAGATCGTCAATCCTTCCTGACCCTAAAGAAAATGGGCTTTGCCGACGCGCGCCTTGCCGAGTTGACCAATCAGGACGAAGCAGAGGTCACCAAACACCGTCATAGCCTGAACGTATCCCCGGTCTTCAAACGGATTGATACCTGCGCAGGTGAGTTCCCGTCCACAACGCCTTATATGTACTCTTGTTACGAAGGCGATGGCGTGAACCCAGCCGAATGTGAATCAGAGCCGACTGACCGCGAAAAAATTATGATCCTTGGCGGTGGCCCAAACCGTATCGGTCAAGGTATCGAGTTTGATTACTGTTGTGTCCATGCGGCCTACGCCCTTAGCGACGCAGGTTACGAGACCATTATGGTCAACTGTAATCCTGAAACTGTTTCCACGGACTACGACACTTCGGACCGTCTCTATTTCGAGCCCCTTACAGGTGAAGACGTTATTGAGATTGCCCGCAAGGAACAAAGCAACGGCACACTCAAGGGTGTAATTGTGCAGTTTGGCGGCCAAACACCGCTTAAACTGTCTCAGGCTCTCGAAGATGCGGGTATTCCGATCCTTGGAACGTCCCCGGATGCCATTGACCTTGCCGAAGATCGGGAGCGCTTCCAGAAGCTCTTGCAGGAACTTGATCTTCGTCAGCCAATCAACGGCACAGCAACGACCAAAGAAGAAGCTTTCGCCGTCGCAGAACGCATTGGCTTCCCGGTTGTTATCCGCCCGTCCTATGTTCTGGGGGGACGTGCCATGGAGATTATTCACGAGACCAGCCAGCTCGAGCGTTATATCAATACCGCGGTGCAAGTATCCGGTAAAAACCCTGTGCTTCTTGATAGCTATCTGCAGGACGCAATTGAGGTGGATGTTGATGCGATTTGCGATGGCAAAGATGTCTTCGTTGCCGGGATTATGGAACACATTGAAGAAGCCGGCATTCACTCTGGTGACTCAGCCTGTTCCCTGCCGCCTTACAGCCTGTCTGAAAGCATTATTGCCGAGATTAATGCGCAAGCCCATAAACTGGCCCTCGCGCTTAATGTTGTTGGCCTGATGAATGTGCAATTCGCGGTTAAAGATGATGTTGTTTACATCCTAGAAGTAAACCCGCGCGCCAGCCGAACAGTTCCGTTTGTTGCGAAAGCCACTGGAAATGCGGTAGCTAAAATTGCCTCCCGTGTCATGGCTGGAGAAAAACTTGCCAATATCGACCTGATCACAGAACGCGGTGACCATATTGCCATCAAGGAAGCTGTTTTCCCCTTCAATCGTTTCCCTGGTGTCGATGTCATGCTTGGCCCTGAAATGCGGTCAACAGGCGAAGTTATGGGTCTGGACACATCCTTTGGCCGAGCCTTCCTCAAAGCACAGATGGCTGTTGGCATTGATCTGCCAGATGAGGGAACAGTCTTCATCTCTGTAAAAGACCGTGACAAAAAAGTCATGGAAGACCTCGCAAAAGATTTACTGGATATGGGCTACAAGATTGTCGCAACCAGCGGCACTGCAACCCATCTTCAGGAAAAAGGCTTCGAAGTTGAGCGCGCTCTGAAGGTTCGTGAAGGTCGACCAAACATTGCCGATACCATCAAATCCGGCAAAGTTCACCTGATCATCAATACAACCGAAGGTGCCAAGGCCATTGCGGACAGTTTTGATATCCGTCGCGGCGCCCTTGATAGCTCGGTTCCGTACTTCACAACTGCTAATGGTGCCCGCGCCATGGTAGAGGCTTTGAAAGCAAAAAGAGAAGGCCTACTTGAAGTCGAGCCACTTCAGGCTTATTTTAAATCTTCGTTCTAATTTAAGTGGCTCCCGATTCTGCCCTATAACGGCGGTGGAATCGGGAGTAACTGTTTGTAAATACGCCTGGAAAAGCGAATGAGTGAAAAGTTCCCTATGACCAAGGAGGGCCTTGCCCGCCTTGAAGAAGAGCTCCGTAACCTGAAAGTTGTCGAGCGTCCGGCAGTGATTCGCGCAATCGCCGAAGCACGCGAACACGGCGACCTATCGGAAAACGCCGAGTACCACGCCGCCCGTGAAAAGCAGAGCTTTATCGAGGGTCGTGTTCTTGAGCTCGAAGCTCGAATTTCCCGTGCAGAGGTTATTGACGTCGCTGCTATGAGCGGTTCAACCGTGAAGTTTGGCGCCACCATAACCATTGCCGACGAAGATACTGATGAAGAATCCACCTATCAACTAGTTGGCGATCTGGAAGCAGATGTAAAAGCGGGACGCATCGCTATCACATCACCGATGGCACGCGCAATGATCGGTAAAGAAGAAGGCGATTCCGTTGAAGTCAGAACACCAGCGGGTGAAAAAGGCTACGAGATCGTCAAGATTGAATATATTTAAGCCACAATTTTTTGGCTAAATAATACCCGGTACCTCTTTTGAGATACCGGGTATTATTTTATATCGTCGGTTTGTTTAATCTTTGCGTTAGGCGTGAAGAAAGAAGTGTAGGTAAAGCGACACGAACAATGAAACAACGACGGGTAAGAGTTAAGCCAAACAACTATAAAATGGATTCATTTTCTATGCTGCTTCACAAAGAATTCTATTACATTCGCCATGGACAAACTGATTGGAACGCCAAGGGTTTGATGCAGGGTTTTACAGATATTCCCTTGAATGACACTGGGCGTAAACAAGCTTACGAAGCGGCTGAATCCATTAAACATGTAAAAATCCAAACTATCTGTGCAAGTCCATTGGGACGGGCACTCGAAACCGCACAAATTCTTAATCAGGTTCTCAATTGCGAAATCGTCATTATTGATGATCTAAAAGAAGCAGGCTTTGGCAATCAAGAAGGGCTTGTCGACGACGGATGGTTCGAAGCCTGGAAAGACGGCGAATTCACCCCTGAAGGGGCAGAAACAAGGCAAGTGTTTATCGAACGCGCAGCAAATGCAGTCAACACAGCCATCAATCGACCCGGTCCAGTTTTAATCGCTGCCCACGGTGGTCTCTATGGGGCCATCAAACATCATTTCGATTTACCGGATTATGAACCACTGCCCAACTGCGCCCTTTGTCATCACACCCCGCCGAACTTGGAAAGCCCTATTTGGCAACGGCGGTTTGTGAACAAGATAAACTAACAACGACATAATCTAATCAGCAGCAAGACATTTGGAAGGGAGCATCAATTATGACATTATTCGAAACCTTATCAAAAGCCCCATATGATGCTCTAACCAGATGTGTCGGGATTGATCCTACCCAAGATACACTATCAGCTTGGGGACTGGATGACACCGCTGCTGGTGCTCGAAAATTTGCGCTGACGATGTTAGAAGCAGCTCACAATAATGCCTCTATTGTAAAACCCCAGGTCGCCTACTTCGAAAGATTTGGGGTCGAAGGCTATAGAGCACTAACTGATATCATTAAGGAGGCAAGGAAAATGGGCCTCCTTGTGCTGGCAGATGCAAAAAGAGGAGACATCGGCTCTACTGTTGATGCTTATTCCAGAGCCTGGCTTGGCAACGATGCCCCTATGCAGGTAGACGCGATCACCGTCACACCCTATCTTGGCTTCGCCTCTCTAGCTCCTTTGCTTGAGAGAGCCTATGACACAGGCGCTTATGTCTTTGTTGTAACACGCTCTTCAAACCCTGAAGGCACTGCTTTACAGGAACACGGCTCACCTAAATTATGGCACTCTATTCTTGATGATATTGCTAATTGGGAAGCAGCCCGTAATAACAAAACCATCGGTGCCGTAGTAGGGGCAACTGTTCCAGAAGATTTGAAATACGCTCTTGATGTCCTGCCTAACGCCTATTTTCTTGCCCCGGGCATCGGTCAACAAGGGGCTAAACCAGATGATGTAAAGGCTTTAACTCCAGATCTGAAGAGAATTATTGTCAACTCTAGCAGAAGACTTGCCGCAGCAGGCCCAAAGGTTTCTGATATTCAAACAGCGATAGAGCAAATTTAAATAAGTATATCATTGTGATTATCTATTACAGTTCGGGCCAGATTAAATAAATCTGGCCCCTCTTATACTTCAGAAGAAGCCTGAAGCCACCTACTCAAAAAATCGAACTGTTTGATAATAGAAAGACTGAGCAAGTTCACTTTTTAGGGATGCGCTGTGAATTTTCATAATAGAACCACCTTGCTCTTGCCCATATGTATAAAAGCTATCCATCAAACTAGCTTCATAAGCCAACCACTTAGTCCTCGCGTCGGAAAGTTGTCCAAACACAGTTTTAGAGGCACTTGTTGAAAGCTCGCGAAATAAATAATCACTTTCACGGCGCCAGCGCTCTGCACTTTGATGAAAACACCCTGCAATATCCAAGGTCGTCACTGCTGTTTCGAGGCACGTCTTCTCAAGAAGCCCTATTGGATTATCTGGTCGAGCGAAGACGACCTTAAAGAATTCGGCCTCTGACTTATGACGCACGCCAACACCTTTGTTTGCATCAATCACCAATTCAAATTTCTCACCAACACTCCATTTCTCAATTTGCTCATAAGTAATAAAGCGATAATAGAAAGCCGCTTCCAGTTCTTTGCCCTTCTCGGTCAGGAAATACACATAACCCGGATCGTGGAACTCTTTATAAACCAACTCTTTCACGATCTGAGTTTGTGAACTCTCATCGGCTTTGGCTTCAAGAATTGTAAAAGCGCAAAGGAGAGGTAACATCTTCAAAAAACGGAAATAGTTTTTCTTCATACCATCTTCCTCAGCTTCGAAAATTCTTTTAAATCTCAAACACTTTCAATAAAAACGCATCCATCAGGGCCACTTCTTTCAACCGCTCGAAACGCCCGGATGCGCCGCCGTGGCCTGCGGACATATTGGTTTTGAAGATCAGATGGTTGGTATCTGTTTTAAGTTCACGTAAACGCGCAACCCATTTAGCCGGTTCCCAATAGGTCACGCGAGGATCAGTCAATCCAGCCGTTACCAGTATATTCGGATAATCTTGTGCTCTTACATTATCAACAGGGGAATAGGATTTGATGTAATCATATGCCGCTTTATCGGCAATCGGGTTGCCCCATTCCGGCCATTCAGGTGGCGTCAACGGCAAGGTTTCATCACACATGGTTGTCAGCACATCCACAAAAGGCACATCTGCAACAATCGCCTTGAATAGATCTGGCCGCATGTTGGAAATCACACCCATTAGCATACCGCCCGCACTCCCGCCATGTGCCGCGATTTGCCCCGCAGCGGTATAGCCCTCCGCAATTAGATGCTCTGCCGCGGCGATAAAATCGATGAAGGTATTCTTCTTCTTGTCCATTTTACCATCAAGATACCAGCCATAGCCCTTGTCTGTACCACCGCGAATATGAGCAATGGCATAGACAAAACCACGGTCCACCAGTGAAAAGCTGTTGCGCATAAAACCTGCAGGAATGGCATTCCCATAAGATCCGTAGCCATAGAGCAAGAGCGGTGCTTTGCCATCCAGTTCAGTATCTTTTCTATGCATCAGAGAGATCGGCACGAGCGCGCCATCATGCGAAGGAGCCAATAGCCTGCGAACAATGTAGTCGTCCGGACTATGCCCACTCGGAATTTCATCTTCTTTGCGTAGTGTCCGCTCCCGGCTTTCCATATCGTAATCAAAAACGCACGCCGGTGTCGACGGCGATGAATAGCTAAAGCGGAGTGTTTTGGTATCAAATTCATATCCACCGGACATACCAAGACTGTAAGCCTCTTCATCAAAAGCGATCTCGTGCTCCTGGTCATCAAAAAAGTGCGTCACAATGATTTTAGGCAGACCTTCAACACGCTCCAGTCTTGCCATAAAGTCCTTGAACACAATCAGGCTCAGAATCAAAACGCCCGGTTTGTGAGCAATCAGATCTTTCCAATTTCCCCGTTCCGTCTTGTCTAAAGACGTTTCACAGATTTTGAAATCCACTGCATCATCAGCATTCGTCAAAATAAGAAGACGCCCCTCATGATCACTAACATCATATTCAATACCCGGTTCACGTACTGATACGACAACAGGTTTTGATGCAGGATTATTTGCAGGAATTAAATGGACTTCTGATGTTTGGTGATCATGCGCCAATATATGAATGAACTTGCCGGACTCACTTTTACCGATGCCAACAAAAAAGCCAGAATCGTTTTCTTCATATACCAGCACATCAAGGTTTTCGTTATCGCCCAGATAATGTCGAAGAACTTTTGACGGACGATGATTATCATCCAGTACAGTATAAAACAGTGTTTGATTATCAGCTGCCCAAACCACTGACCCCGATGTACTGTCGATTACATCGTCCAGTTCCGCCCCCGTCACCAGATCCTTAATTCTCAGGGTGTAATATTCAGATCCCTTTTCATCGACACTATAGGCGACATAACGATGATCCGGACTGTGAGTACAACTCGCAATCTGGAAAAAATCTTTGCCCTCGGCCTTTTTGTTACCATCAAGAAGAACCTCTTCGTTTCCTTGATTATCTATTGGTTTACGACAGAAAATCGGGTGCTGTTGTCCTTCTTCATAACGAACATAATAAAGCCATGGACCATCGGGCGATGGCACAGATGAATCATCCTCTTTAATCCGCCCTTTCAATTCCTCAAACAATCGTTTTTGCAAATCGCCTGTATCAGCCATAACAGCTTTGCAATAACCGTTTTCCTGTTCAAGATAGTTCCGAATATCTGGCGCCAGCTTATCCGGTTGCCGCATAACTTCCTGCCAATTATCCGCCCGCAACCACGCATAAGGATCTTCGCGTCGATCATTGTGAAGTTCATGTACGTAAGGTTTTTGCTCCGCTTTTGGGGCAAAGGTATTTTCAGATACAAGGCGGCTGCTCATCTTGGTTCCATCTGGTCATAAAAAAGTTCTGGTACAGAAGCATTAAATGGTTACATCATATTATGAAACAAGAAACGACAGGAAATTGCATCTGACAACAGCGCTTATAAAAGGCAGAAACATTTCATGAGTAATGTTATCAATTTAAAGCAGGCTCGTAAGAACAAGGCGCGCGAAGAAAAGGCTGTAAAGGCCGCTGACAACCGGATTGAATTCGGCCGAACAAAAGTAGAAAAAGAAGCCTCCAAGATCGAAAATAAACGTCAGGCAAAGATCGTTGACGACCACAAACTTGATTCATAAATCAATCCCCAACTGACGCATAAAATCCTACAACTCCCTACATATTTAAATTCTTTTATAAAAACACTCTTGACCTAGAGTGTGCTCCAGCATTTACGATATAATTTATCTATCCCAAAGAGCATAGAGAGCGTTGACGCAGTGCCCAAAAGCACGATGCAGGTAAACGCTTCTATTCGCGAACAAATGGACGAGAAAAGTTATGTATATCGGTGAGCTTTCAGCCCAGAGTGGTCTCTCCATAGATACTCTTCGTTATTACGAAAAGATCGGTTTGATCCCAGACACCAACAGAGATCACGGTGGACGGCGAGTGTACCAGCCTTCCATCAAAGACTGGATCAGCTTTTTAAAGAAGCTCCGGGCCACTGGAATGGGCGTCAAGGACATGGCCCACTACGCCGCTTTGAGAGAACTTGGGCCAGAGACTGCAAGTCAGCGACGCCAGATGCTTGAAGAAAGGCGGGAAATTGTCAAAGACAAGATCACAGAACTTTCTGATTGCCTGAATTTGTTGAATTACAAAATTGATTTGTACAAAAAAATAGAAGCATCCGATAGTAAAGTAAACTCCCCGCTGGAAGCCGGAGTTCAAACCAAAGGTATTTTGAAAAATGACGATTAAAACAATGGATAAATCAGCACTCCAAAAGGGACGTGACTATGCAGCAGAAAATTTGGCCCCAAATATAGAGAAAATTTTAGGAGAGCGTTATGATGCTATGGTTCCGGACATGTCAGAAAGTCTTATTGAATGGGCCTATGGGCGCCATTATTGCCGAGAAGGCCTTGATGCAAAAACCAGACAGCTCTGTACGGTTGCTGCATTAACTGTGTTGGGTGGACATACAGCACCTCAGCTTAAAATCAATATCGAGCATGCGCTCAAAAGTGGGGCCAATAAAAAAGAAATTGCAGAAGCAATCTGGCAAATGGCCGTATACGGTGGCTTACCTGCTGCAATTAATGGATTAAATACGGCAAAAGAAGTTTTTGAAGCTCAAAAGACACAATAGTGGTTATATAAAAAATCATTCCGATACAAAAAAAGCGCCATAGAAATTGGCGCTTTTTTACATTTTGACTTCAGCAGTAAATCACTTCACTTCAAGAGAAGCAACTTCCAGATCATCCGTTTTCTCGCGATAGAAAATGTGACGCCCGATTGTTGGTCCTTCATCAAAAGCGGTACGCCATTTAGGATTCACATAATCAGCGTGATACCAAAGAGCTCCTTCGCTTACATCATTGGAAACGCCCCAATATACATAGCGTGCAAGCTTTTGCGCTTCTTCCCAAGATGCCTGATCTTTGATCTCGTCCTTCTTGCCATCACACCACCAAGAGAATTGGCATTTGTTTAGACGAGAAGATCCACCTTGCTGCACGACACCACAAATAGTCGAAGGAAATCTTTTGCTAGCAACGCGATTGAGAACAACATGGGCAACAGCACGTTTCCCACTTGTATTCTCACTACGAGATTCAAAATAGATGTTCTGTGCCAGACACTCTAATTCAGTATCATAGCTAGCTGGTGTTGGGCGACGGCGTTCCAGCTCTGGCAGAACAGCGTAATCACGTGCTAAAGGCCTCACATCAACAGGGGAAATAAAGTCACCTTCAGCAACTTGAACAGCTTGCGCGTTCTTCTGTGCATCTGGTGCAATCAAACCAGCGCTGATAACAAGCGCAAAAAGGAATGATGAAAATCCATACCAATGACTGCGGAATTGGCCACGTAGCCGATATCCCATCCGTCTGATCTGTCGTAAACCACGTCTCATTTAAGTACCTCAGTTTATCACTTCAGCAGCTTCTTCAAGCCCGTGCTCACACAGCCTGTATCATTGTGAGCGTACCCCGATATGGGGATGAATAGAAAACAAACAACCCTATGTCGCTTGCTACGTTCAAATCTTTACAAGAGATTAACATCAAGAGTCAAAGAAATATTTATCATGAATTAGAGACAAAAGCACACAAAATTACTTATATCACCAATGAATACACAAACTAAAAACATCTATTACTTTAAAAATATCGTTATTACTTTAAATAAAAAATAATAAGCCATGCAACTTTCGCATGGTCCCTATGCTACCTAATGAAAAGCGACCTTATTTATTGTGATAAAAATGAGACTTCGCTTCCAAGAAAATTGAAAACAATCAATCAATTGATAAATAACACTTTTTAAAGAAAGATCCTTTTTCAATGAATTCTTCACGTTAACAATTTTTATTTAAAAAGCCCCCTGTGACAAAATTACAACTGGCAAAAAGCATTCGAAACAGTCTTAAAACACCTCTTATTTAAATTAACCTTTTTACTTCAAGCGTTAACCATATTTACTATACTAAAACCTCTTGGTTTATATGGATTCACTCAGCCAATTACCCCCCGTCCTTCCAATATTTTACTCAGAAATGACATCGTTTTGCGGCATCTACCTATAGATTTTAGCTGTCACAGATGTTTAAGTGCCCTATCACAAAAACCTCGGGGAAGCCTGAAACAATGAACAAGACCATTAAAGTTGCTGGCATCACACTCATCTCGATCGCTGTACTGATCGTTGTTGGTGTCATTTTTATATATTCATCTCTGGATTCAATCGTCAAAGCAGCCGTTGAAAGCGTTGCTTCGGACATGACTCAGACAGAAGTCACACTGGATAATGTCTCAATCTCTCCAACCACCGGTGAGGGAAGCCTAAGCGGCTTTACCATGAGTAACCCAGAAGGCTTTAAGTCCGATGATGCTTTTAAATTCGAGAACATCAGCATCAAAGTTGACCCGACCTCTATCGCAAACGATGTCGTCATAATCAACGAAATCAGAATAACGGCTCCTCATATAACTTATGAAGTTGGCCCCTCGAAAAGTAACATTGATACAATCAACGAAAATGCCCAGACAAATAGTAACTCGTCTGAGAGTTCAGATAGTGGATCAGATTCAGGCCCTAAATTTATCGTTGAACACCTGTATCTTAATGACGGCGAAATTTCTGTTGCCGCCGCTCCACTTGGCGACAAAACAATTGATGTTGCTTTACCTAACATCCATCTCAAAGACATTGGCAAAGGTGACAGCGGTGCCAGCCCTGATGTTATTTTAAAAGCTGCTCTTGGCGCAGTTAGCAAAAACATCACTGGTGCTTTAGGATCTGTTGACCTGAAAGGGTTAGCCAAGGGCGTAACTGATGGGGTCAAAGGTGTTGCCGATGGCGTCGCCGATGGTGCGTCGGCAGTCACGGATACAGTGGGCGATGCTGCTTCAGGTGCGGGCGAAGGCCTAAAAGACGCAGCCGATGGTGCTGGAGATGCTCTAAAAGGTCTGCTTGGCGACTAAATAAACCCTATGCTAATCGACTAGACGTAAATAAAAATGGAGCCCTTGAGTATAAGTGGCTCCATTTTTTTGTCATATTATGAAAAATCTTAGAACTGTGACAAGACAACGCCTTGCACCACTGCTAGTTTGAGAGTACCTCAAATATAAAACAATATATTTCGCATTCAGCACAAGTGTAACCAGAAACAATGACTAACCAGAACCCTCTCCCAATGCTAACAAATCAGGTTCAGATCATCGGTGGAGGATTGGCTGGGTTAAGTCTTTGTGCAGCGCTTGGAACAGCGGGCATAAAAACACTTCTGATTGACCTTGAACCTCCTTTGCCGGAAAACCCTTATCAAGATGCAAAAGATAACCGCACAACAGCACTAATCCAAAACTCGATCAATTTACTCAATGCTTGTGGCACTTGGGTTGGGTGTGAAGAATACGCCACAGCTCTAACCGTCATGCGAATTGTTAATCTGCCCCGGGGAAAACAAAAATACCCTAGTTCAACAAATTTTGATTCCCGGGAAATAAACGACAGCGCCTTTGGTTTTAATGTACCAAATGCCGTTTTGCGAAGAGCTTTGTGTAACAGATTAAATGAACTCCCTTCTGTCACGCACCTGACCTCAACAAAGATGGAAACCCTAGAGGCCAGAGAAAACGGTTATATTCTCAATCTATCCAACGGGCAGAAATCTATAGCAGAATTAACGGTTGGCGCAGACGGAAAAAATTCCCCCAGCCGTAAAGCCGTCGGCATTAAATCCATGTCTTGGCCTTACCCACAGACAGCGATAACTTGTTATATAGAACACAGCAAGCCACACCAAAACGTCTCAACAGAAACCCATTACCCCGCAGGTCCTTTCACCCTCGTTCCCATGATGGGAAAACGATCTTCCATTGTCTGGGTAGAAGAAACCTCGTTGGCAAAAAAACTACTTGGTTTGGATGAAGAAGGTTTTACCAAGGCACTTAAAGAGAAAATCAAAGGACGTTTGGGAACTGTAAAGCTGTTTGGAAAACGGGGCGGTTTCCCCATTTCTGCCATGCTCAGCAATTCCTTTCACGATCAACGCTTTGCCCTGATTGCGGAAGCTGCACACGCGTTGCCCCCGATTGCTGCCCAGGGACTTAACCTTAGCTTACGAGATGTCGCTGTTCTTGCAGAACTACTAATTGACCAAAACAATAAAGGAAACGATCTCGGTGACATTCAGTTGCTCGAAGAATATGACAGAGCCAGGCGCTTTGATGTTTTTACTCGCTTAGCCGCAGCAGACGGCCTAAACAGATTTGCATCTAATGACAGCGCAATCCTGCACAAGGTCCGGGATCTTGGGTTGTCCGCAGTCCGGAATTTTGCCCCCTTACGCCATTTCATGATGAAATCAGGTATGACGTCTCCCCTAGGCACCCCAAGTCTAATGACTGGCAAGGAAATAAAAAAATAATCGACGAATGTCGCCAGAGTTATATGACATTGGCGCTTTGATGAATGGCTTTCAAAACATATCCCCTTATATCTTTTAGGGATATGTTATATATATCCTTATGTCAGGAATTCGGCACGCCGTAGTTCTAAAATAATAACAAAACAATAAACTCACTGCACCACAGGAGGTGACGACCTTGGATTTGCGCCAATTGGAACTACTCTGTGCGCTGGCGCGCGAAAAGCATTTTGGACGAGCAGCTAAAAACTGCAACATTTCACAGCCCGCTTTTTCCGCCAGAATTCGACAGCTGGAAAATGAACTTGGCGTTCCAATCGTCAAGCGAGAGCGCAGTTTTCAGGGATTAACAACCGAGGGAGAACTGGTTGTCTCCATCGCACAGCGCATTTTGGCAGAAGCCCGTACTTTGAAACAATCCCTAAGCCAAATGAGTAAAGGCTTGGCCGGGCATCTTCGTATCGGGGCCATTCCATCAGCCATGCCGATGATGTCACTCATCAAAAATCCTTTTTGCGAAGCCCACCCGAACATAACCGTTTCCATTTTATCTCTCTCCTCAGCAGAGATTCAGCTAGGTTTGGAAAAATTCGATCTAGAAGTCGGCGTCACTTATCTGAGCAGCGAACTTAGTACCAACGTCGAGAGCCACGAGTTATATCACGAAGAATACTCCCTCATTCACAAAGCAGACGGCCCTCTGAAAGATCACAAGACGATTACCTGGCAGGAAGCCGCCGAAATCCCGCTCAGCCTTTTGACGCGTGATATGCAGTACCGCCGCATTATTGACAAAACTTTTGAAGAATTAGACTGTTTCGTCACTCCCCACACGCAAACAAATTCCATTACACAGCTTCTGCATGAAACGAGATTTGGGAATACGTCCAGCATCGTTCCTATCAGCCTGATTCATGTTCTGCGAAATTTGGAAGGCGTTGTTGCCATCCCGCTTTCTGAGCCAAGACTTGTTAATAAGATCGGTATGATTATCGCAAAAAGAGAACCGAGTTCGCCCATTGCCAAAGAGTTCTTCAAACATACCAAGCGTTTGGATGTCGAAAAACTGTTGCATGAAGCTGGACAAGAAAGCTGAAACCATTCTTAACGATAGAGACCAACCAATATCTGTGATGAGTACACCATCAGACACCATCAAGCTCGACCCGAGCTGGAAAGAAGCCCTGTCTTCTGAGTTCAGCAAAGATTACATGCGCAACTTGAAAGTTTTTTTGAAACAGCAAAAGGACAATCGAAAAGTTATCTTCCCCAAGGGAAATGAGTACTTTCAGGCGCTTGATCTCACACCGATCGATAAAGTCAAAATCGTTATTTTAGGACAAGATCCTTACCACGGACCAGGGCAAGCTCATGGTTTGTGTTTTTCAGTAAGACCCGATGTCCCCATTCCGCCTTCTCTTAGGAATATTTATAAAGAAATGGAACAGGATCTTGATATTCATCAACCTGCCCATGGCTTCCTAAACTCTTGGGCCGAACAGGGCGTCTTACTGCTTAATTCAGTTTTAACCGTCGAGCAAAACAAAGCCGGATCACATCAAGGGCGCGGCTGGGAACTCTTCACGGACAAAATAATCGAAACGCTCAACGATCGGCATGACGGATTAGTCTTTATGCTATGGGGAAGTTATGCGCAAAAGAAAGGTGCCGTCATTGATCGTGATCGACATCTTGTTTTGCAATCGCCGCATCCCTCCCCTCTCAGCGCACATCGCGGTTTTTTTGGCAATCAGCATTTCTCAACAGCAAATACTTATTTGGAACAACAAAAAAAGACAGCCATCAACTGGTTACTTCCTGAAAATCCATAGTATCTTCAGAACCAGCTTTTGACTGTCTTTATAAATGATCGATAGAATACGGGTTTAAATCCGTGTCACAGTTCCTTGTAAATCATCCATTGTGATATCGACAAATAACTGATTTGCCAGATCTTCCAGCTGATCACGAATACTATCAACAGGAACAGATGACGGGATAGCAATGTTAATCTCGGCGCTGAAAATCCTCTCAGAAGACATCGCGCCATCCTGACAGTCAGTAGAAATTTCATTGATCCCTATTTTCTTCTCTGCCAGAGCATGGGAAATATCTTGAACGATTCCGGGGTGATCCGGGCCAATAATTTCCAGGCTAAGCTCACGTAGTGTCTCATCAGAACCTGATTTAGCTTCTTGTTCGATGATCAACTGGCAGTTTGCGCACCCCAGAGATTGAATATCACGCTCAAGCGCTTCATGATTAGCTTCAGGAACTGAAACGCGAACAATACCTGCAAAGGTATTTGATAATCTGGTCATCCGGCTTTCCAGCCAATTCCCACCATGCTTATTTACCATAGTGGACAAGTCATCAACCAACCCAGGCCGGTCAGAGCCAATAACTGTAAGGATAATGGTATTCGCCATGTCACAATTCCTTTTCCTGTGCATCATATAGTTAGTATAGATCGCAAACCCTCTACTGTTTGTACAAAAACGACTTTATTGTGGCTTTTAATAACATAAAATTTCAATTCACATAAAAATTAAACTCGACCCATCTTACAAGTTAGCCTTTACCATCAACAGTATACACAATATTTGAAGTCGAATACCCGAATTATGCTGCCAGCATTCATTCTAATGCCAGCATTGCGGCAAAAGGCAATTTTTTACCTTTCAAGAAACTGAATAGAAAAATCAGGCTTCTATGTATTTCCGCACATACACATCCCGTAAATCTTTGAACCAAGCGACCTCGGGTTTAAGCCAATAGAGATCGTCGATCATCTTGCCGTCATCATACGAAAAATTAAATCGTTCCTGTGCTGCAAGATCCAACTCTTCATGGGCATCTTTCACAGCAGAATTATACCCAGAATAGGCCATAAACATTCCAGCTCCCTTTGGCGAGAACAGCCAGTTGATCAGCTCATAGCTCTGATCCACATTCTGGCTTCCCTCTGGAATGGCAAGTGTATCCATCCATGCGAGCGCTCCTTCTTTCGGGGCCAGAAATTTAAACCTGCTGGTTGTTTGCTTCCATAGTGTATGCGCTGCACCTCCCCAACCTTGTCCAATAACGCAATTATTAAGTGTAAAGGCCGAGGCTAAACCTTCTGTATCCATCCAAAATTGGCGGACATGTGATTTATGCTCTTGGGCAAAAAGAAGGGCTTCCCCCAGAATCTGGCGGGCAAGATCTTCGTTGACATAGGCTGAATTCAAACGCTCACCAGTACCATCCAGCATCAATGCCATTGACGTCAGTGCGGATTCTGGACGCGTTGCGACAAAGCCTTTGTTTTCAATTGACCATTGGTCATTCCACGAAAGTTCACCCGGTTGATAGTCTCTCAAAATGCTATCGAACACGATACCTTCGCAGCCCCAGGCAAAAGGTAATGCATATCTCCGCCCCCTGTATATCGTCCCCATATTTTCAGCATTCTTCAAAATACTGCTATGTATAAGGTCAAGATTAAGTTTTTCCTCTTCAATCGGCCGTAAAAGATCTTTGGCCAAATACCAGTTTGTTAAAAAGGAAGACGACGGAAAAACCAGATCAAATCCGTACCCCTTGGTCGCTTTCAAGGTAAGCAGGGCTTCACTATTACTGTCGTATTCCGTCAAATAAATTTGAATGCCGGTATCTTTTTTGAACTCCGCAATCATTTCATCACTGAAATACCCCTGCCAGGAAAAGACTTCTAATTCCTGTTCTGCGCTAATGGCCGGTGATGCAAGAGAAGGTGATGCAAGAAAGGATGATGCACAACCAATCCCGGCAAGACCAATCGTACCTTTTAAAAGATGACGACGACTAATTTCATGATCTGATTTTTTTGCTCTAACAGTGCTTTTCTCGGAATGAGATCGACGAGAAGTCAATAGGCTTTGAACAAGTGGGCGATACGGCACGACCATGGACTGATACTTTCTAATACATTCTTGATCGAGACATGCGACCAAGCCCCCACTTAATCCACTTGTCTGATTTGGTTAAATAAAACTTCATCAAAATACAAATCATACTCTTGTTAGAGATCAGTCCCCAAGCCTCCAACAAGCATTTAAACGCAGCATAATAGGCCCGCCACAAAAAAGCCACTCAGAAAGTAACTCTGAACTTATGATGTAACGGATAAAAAGTTCGAGATAAAAAAGTCAGAAATAAAAAAAGCCGGAGACAAAAAAAGACCGGGCTAGAAAGCCCGGTCAAGTCATGTGGGGTAAGTTACTCGAAGAGCAACTTCCTTTTTATGCGTCGACCTTTCGGATCGACCGACGCATAACTCTTGTGGTCAATCAGCACAGGAATTTCTCAATTCCTTAACAGCACCACGCTATTACTCACTGTCCGGCACCTTTTTATCTCGCTGGACAAATACAGAAATCAAGGCCAAGACACCTGATACGACCATCAAAATCAATGACACAGCATTCAACGCAGGGGTCGACCCTTGCTTGAGGCGGTCAAACATTGTGATTGTCAGGGGAGAGTCCGATCCCACCAACATCAGGGTTGTGTTGAAGTTTTCAAAAGACATCAGGAAACAAACAATCCCCGCCCCAATCATTGCGGGCTTCAAAAAGGGAAGTGTAATGGTCTTAACCGCTTCCCATTTTGTTGCCCCCAAGTTCAAGGCAGCTTCTTCTAAACTGGTATCAAACTTGCGCAGGCGCGCAGAAATCACTAGCGTCGTAATCGTCGTCACAAAGGCAAACTGCCCCATAATAACGATAAACAAGCCCGGGCGTAGGAAGTCCAGATCCAGCCCAAAGCTATCTTCGACACCATTGGCGATTGAGTTTGTGAAAATCAAAATCGAGATCCCCAAAATCACACCTGGGATAACCAATGGCATTAGGGCGAAGATATAGAGTACATTTTTACCTGGGAAGGTATGGCGTTCGAACAAAAACGCATTACAGGTTCCGACAAAGACGGACAGCAGTGTCACACAGATGGCAATAAAGCCGGAATAACCAATTGATTCCAGAAGCTGCCCATCATTAAACACACCAAGGCGAGGGGCTTCTGTACCAATGAACCAGTCAAAGGTAACGCCATTCCAAGGCATGGATGGGAACAGACTATCATTGAACGCAAACACGCCAACCACCACAAGTGGTGCCGCCAGATAGATGAAAAACAGCGTTATATAAGCGGCATAAAGACGGGTACTGAACTTTGACTGAGGAAGAGACGGTATCATATCAAAGTCCCCTATTTCACGGTATCAGCAAGTGTTTGGCGACTTAATTTCAAGCCAACAAAAACAATCGCAGATGAAAGGAACAAAAGAAGGAAACCAAAGGCAGAACCAGATTCCCAGTTAAAACGTGTGATGAACTGATTGTAGATCTGCTCGGTAAACCACAAGCTGTCTTTCCCACCAAGAAGCGTTGGCGTCAGATAGTTCCCAAGCGTCAGCATAAAAACAACGATACAGCCAGAAGCGATGCCCGGCATGGCATGCGGGATGACAATCTCACGCAGAATAGAATAGGTGCTGCCCCCAAGATCATACCCGGCTTCGATCAGGCTATCATCCAGCGTATCCAACACAGACACCAACGGCACGACCATAAAGAGCATGGATGTATAGACCAAACCAACCATTAACGTTGCATCGCTGTAAAGCAGCTCAACTGGACCATCAACCAAGCCAGCCCATTGGAGGAAGCTACTGATTACACCAGATTCACGCAGCAAAATCATCCACCCAAAGGTTCTGACAAGCTCTGAAACCCAAAAAGGAATCAGGCACATCATGAATAACAGGTTACGCTTTTTACCCTTAATCACTTTGGCGATGTAATAAGATACCGGAAAGCCGATAACCAATGTGATCATCGTTGCGACAATTGACATAACAGCTGTACGAACAAAAGTGTTCCAGTAAAGAGGTTCGGTAAAGAATTCGATATAATTTTGAAGACTGAACGCATATTCCCGATACCCGAGTTTTTCGCGCAGAGAGACAGTCAGAAGATCAAGATGTGGTAAAATAATAAGAAGGAACAGCCAGAGCAAAAGCGGTAACATCAACAGGAAAGTCCCGAGTTTGAGCATCGGGATGGTGTCACTCTTTTCTGTTCCAGAGGTCATCTGGAATGTACTCATGCCGCCTGCTCCTTACCAAGACCGGGCTGAGATGCACCTGTTTGAGATCCATAGGCACGTGCCTTATCCACCCCCCAAGAAAGACGGAGCTGTTCCCCAGACTTAAGGTCGCTAAACGCACCTGTCTGCGGCAAAGAAACCGTTACTTGATGTCCTGTTTGTTGATCACGAACTTGCGCCCGACTGTTTGCGCCGTCAAAGAGAAGATTTTCTACAATCCCGGACAGCGTATTCTGGCCATTTTCAAGATGAGCACCTGTCTGTGCAGAACTATCCCGCTCAATGATAATCGCTTCCGGACGAACAAAAAGTTCAACTTTGTCACCAGCGGCAAGTACTTTTTCGTTCCCAGTAATCCCGGCAATAACGCCACCATCATCCAAAGACACCAAAGCCTGCCCCTTATCAATGGAATCAACTCGGCCACTCCAGCGGTTTGAATCACCCACAAATCCAGCAACAAAAGCCGTTTTCGGATTATAATAAAGGTCTTGAGGCGATCCGACTTGCTCAAAACGTCCTTCGTTCATAACGGCAACATTGTCAGACATCACCAATGCTTCGGATTGATCATGCGTAATATACACAAAGGTTGTTCCGACCTCATGCTGAAGCTGTTTCAGTTCGACCTTCATGTGCTCGCGAAGCTTAAGATCAAGCGCCCCTAATGGCTCGTCAAGAAGCAAAACAGCGGGCTCAAGAACAAGGGAACGCGCAATGGCAATGCGCTGACGCTGCCCACCGGAAAGTTGGGTCACGTCCTTTGACCCTGCGTCAGGCAAACTGACCCGTTCTAGAACATCTGCAACTTTTTTATCTATTTCGGCCTGTGGCAGTTTTCTACGTTTTAAGCCATAGGCGATATTCTCAGCCACATTCATCATCGGGAAGAGCGCGAGATGCTGGAAAACCATGTTCACAGGACGCTTGTTCGGGGGTACGCCCAACATGGACTGTCCTTTGATAACAATGTCACCTGCAGACGGCTCAATAAAACCGGCGAGCATACGTAAAAGAGTGGTTTTACCACAGCCACTTGGACCGAGTATTGAGAAGAAAGATCCCTTTGGAATTTCCAAAGACACATTATCAACCGCTGTAAATTTCCCAAAGGATTTCACCAGCCGGCGACACTCAAGATCCAATTGATTGTTCATATTTTTTACTTACCTACGAAAGGACGTTTTGTTTTATCAGGTCTGTTGACCTTTTATGCTGGGCATTATTTAAAGTCCCTCGAGATTAGGACTTTAGCTATTGAATATTCATCAAGTAGCTGATGGCAAGACCCCCGATCTCCTACAAGACCGGGGGCTGCCGTTTGTGCATCGTATGACACCATCTTCTTAGTTAGAAGAAGCAGCCTTTACACGATCCAGAACTTTACCTTCGATAGTTTCAAGCCCTGGTGGTACAGTTGGGTACCATTTGATGTTGTCCAGATCAGCCTGTGGGAAGCTCCCCTGGAACTGAGCTTTCAGTTTGTCATCAGCATACTCATCAGCACCTTTAGATGCTGTAAAATTACCAGCAGCAGCGGTAATCTGTGCAGCGATTTCAGGACGCATCACAAAGTTGATCCACTTGTAAGCCGCAGCTTCGTTTTCAGTTTTCTTTGGCAGAGCAAAAGTATCCATCCAACCAAGAGCGCCAGATTTAGGGGCAACAAAGGTTACGTCTGCATTATCGTTATTAAGCTTCCAACCACCAGCATCCCAAGCCATGGCAGCTACAACTTCACTTGAACGAACTAAGCTAAGAAGGGAATCGCCGCCGTCCCAGTAAGTTTTCACATTAGCTTTACAAGAGATAAGCTTGTTCTCAACATCGCCCATGATTTCTGCGTATTTTGCTTTATCGCCATAAGCAGCAAATGGGTCGTGACCAAGAGCAAAAGCAAAACCAATCAATGTTGGACGTTTTAGACGGTAAGAAACTTTACCAGCAACAGCATCGTTACAAAGATCTGTATAATCTTTAACAGTACTAGCCAGCTTTGTGTTCAGAACCAGACCACTTGTACCCCATACATGTGGCACACCATAAACATCACCCTTGTAAGTCGTGTTCACCTTAGTTGCTTCAAGCATAGAACCGATAAACTGGTTGGAATCAATCTTGGAAAGATCAATTGGCTTGTAAATTCTGTGCTCAGCCTGCGCACTGGAAATACGGTCTTGGCTTGGCTGAGCAAGGTCGAACCCGCCACCACCAGTTGCACGAAGCTTTGCGATCATTTCTTCGTTGTTAGATTTAGTAACCTTAACATCGATGCCAGTTTCTTCCTTGAACTGTTTAACAACAGATTCAGGTGCATAACCACCCCAGGTAAGAAGGCGTAGTTCTTCTGCGTGTGCCTGACCGGCGAATGCTAGACCTGCAATTGCAGTGACACCCAGAATTGCCTGTTTAAGCGAAAGCTTGGCTTTCGTGTTAATCATAAAAAAACCTCCGTGTTTTAAAATGCGCATGTTCGAATGCGTTCTGGCCCCCAAAGGGCTTTTTATTCACCGAACAAGAGCTCTCCAAGTCTGACTTCAATGTTCAGAATGAACATTTTCCTATCGTGAATGCACACCTACAGGGCATGTATTACAGTGACATTGAACTTTGTTTGCAATTCCGTTTTTACACAGTTTTGCTTGCGGCTTTGTTGTTTTGGAAATACTACACAGATAGTGGCATCACTTTAAGATCCATTATTAGGCACCCAACCAGACCAATTTTATATTAAGTTCACGATCATGGCTAAATTTGCATCCGGCGCTCTACTCGAAGGCATCAAACTGGACCCGACATCACAAACTCCACTCTATAGGCAACTATATAGTGGAATCAGAAAACTTATTCTTTCCGGTGACTTACCCCCCGGAACCAAACTTTCGGCGAGTAGAACAATCGCCACAGAACTCGAAATTTCCAGAACGACGGTTATCAATACAATTGAGCAAATGATTTCCGAAGGTTTTCTGGAAACACGTCGGGGTGCCGGTACTTATGTAACCCATCGTTTATCCGCGATGACAGATTTCTACCAATCCGCCAGCGATGACGACCCCGATTCTTTCGAAGAAGATCCTGATTTAACACTTTCAAACCGTGGACTTAAATATTCGGAACTGCCTCATCAATATGAACCAGAAGGCATCTACACCTTTAGGCCTAGCCAGCCAGCCTACGAGCTGTTGCCCCATGATATTTTCTCTCGCCTGACCAACAGGTATCAGCGCAAGCCGTCCAACGACGATTTAACCTACGCAGATCGGGGTGGGTTTATGCCTTTACGGGAAGCAATTTCAAGCTATCTGAAAACATCACGTTCTGTGCGCTGCACGCCCGAGCAAATTATTATCACTTCTGGAACCCAATCAGCCCTGAATCTTGCAAGCCAGCTGCTATTGGATCCCGGTGACACGGTCTGGATGGAAGATCCCGGCCACACGGCAGCGCGATGCGTATTTGAAGGTACCGGCGCCAATGTCGTCCCCGTTCCTTCCGATGAACACGGCTTTAATCCAGACCTATGCCCTGAAGAAGCTAAAAATATACCTGCACGTCTTGCCTATGTAACGCCGTCTAGCCAGCACCCACTTGGTTATCGTATGCCCCTTACCCGACGCATCAAGCTTTTGGAATGGGCACAGCAAAACAATACCTGGATTTTTGAAGACGATTACAATAGCGAGTTCAGGTATACAGGGCGGCCTCTATCCGCTCTGCAAGGATTGGATAAGGACGGGCGAGTTCTTTATGTCAGCTCCTTCACCAAGATACTCTACCCCGGCCTTCGGTTGGGTTACATGATCGTCCCTAAATCAATGGCAGAGGACTTTGCCCATGCTTCAACTATTTTGCAGCGCTCTACACCCAAATTGACTCAACAGATTATTGCTGACTTTATTAACGAAGGTTTCTTTGCCACACACATGCGCAAGATGCGCCGGATATACCACCAGCGTCAGCAAATTCTTATTGAAGCAGCGGAAAAACACCTCAAAGGCCTCGTCGAAATAAATCCGGTGGAACAAGGATTTCACTGTAACGCCTGGCTTCCCGATCATGCAGATCCGGAACAGGTAGAACAAACGTTACGAGCCGCAGGCTACGCCGTAAACAACCTGGATTATTACTGCATGAAACCGCTTAAGAAAAAAGGCTTTATGATCGGCTTTGCGGGCACCCCCGAAGAAAAAATCTCCGATGGCATCAAAGGCGTCGCCAGGATATTGAAAGAGATCCTCTAACCTAAGAAGCCCCCTGACAATTTATTGTACACACGAAGTTATGCCCGAAAAGCTATGACTCCAAAATTACGACAGGGCTTTCTCCAACCGCTTCATAGCTTCTTCGAGAACCTCCATCCGTTTGCTAAAGCAAAAACGAACCAGGTTGGACGGCCCTTCAATATCATAGAACACGCTGACCGGAATTGCGGCCACCTTTGCCTCAGTCGTAATGTAGCGACAGAACTCTTCATCCCTGCCATTGTGAACCCCGCGAATATCCACGGTGACAAAATAGGTTCCATCACAAGGCAGGACATCAAAACCAATATCTGAGAGTGCTTTAGCCAGATAATCTCGTTTGGTTTCCAGATCTTTTGTCAGATTATCGAAATAGCTTTGATCTTTTGACAATCCAGCAGCCACAGCCTTTTGTAAATTTGGCGGCGTGGTAAAGGTCGTAAACTGATGTGCTTTGATAATTGGCGTCAACACATCTGGTGCGCCACAAACATAACCGACTTTCCATCCCGTGAGAGCGAAACTTTTTCCAGCAGATCCGATACGCACGGTCCGATCCCTCATGCCCGGAAGCGTGATCAAGGGATAGTGTTTGCGCCCGTCAAAAATAAGATGCTCATAAACTTCGTCACAAACCGCATAGATATCATAACGCAGGCACAATTCAGCCAATGCTTCCAACTCATCCCAATGAAATGCTTTTCCAGTCGGATTCATCGGACTATTGATAATAATCAGCTTGGTTTCATGGGTAAGGGCTTCGTCTAGCTCTTCAATCGGTAGCTTCCAGTCTGGTGCCGACATAGGCACAATTACCGGAATTCCGCCCGCCCTTTTAATCAGAGGGATATAACAATCATACGATGGTTCCAGAACGACAACTTCATCACCGGGTTCAATCAGGCCGAATAAACAATCCGCCAATGCTTCTGTCGCACCAGAGGTCACCATCACTTCCGTCTTCCAATCCAGATTGATGCCATAAAACCTCTTGTCATGATCAGCAATAGCTTGACGCAATTCGGGTATGCCCATCATTGACGGATATTGGTTAGGCCCTTCCATCAAGCTATCGGCCGCTATTTTTCGCAGCTCTTCCGGCCCATCCTCATCGGGAAAACCTTGCCCCAGATTAATAGCGTCATGTTCCAATGCCAATTGAGACATCACTTCAAAAACAGTCGTACTATAGGAAGAGAGGACAGAATTGGCATCTTTCATGGTATTGGCTCCCGTTTAGAATTTCTTGTATTAATAGTAACACCTTAGCTGATTTACACACAACGAAAGTTGAAACTATTATTAGAATTGCACCATTTTTACCTTTCCCTGAAAAAAACTGACTGGTTCATCAAATAAAATCACTTCCCGATGAAGTTGATCTCCTCCAAGTTCTTTTTTAAATCACCAACAGATTCTCCCTCTTATTCACTAGAGACGGAGCAGTTATTTACGGAGTAGAAAATGAGTTCGCTCGCCAAAGAAGAACAATTTGACGTTTCTGTGGAAACATTGAACCTATTAGAACGTTCTCTGGAAGTTAAGTGGTCAGATGGAAAGGTTGCAACATTCCATTACCTATGGCTTCGCGACAATTGCCCAAGTGGCTTTCACCCTTCCACGCAAGAGCGCCTGTTCAACCTGACAACCATAAGCCCGGACATTCATGCTGTTAACAGTACTTTTGACAAAAGCACGCTCTATATTAGTTGGTCAGAGGGGGCTCACAAGAGTGCCTATCGATTGCAATGGCTTTATGAAAATGCCTATTCTCCGGATTTCAAAAAAACAGATACATCCGTTATCGTGCCTTGGGGCACAGAAATTCTAAATAAGCTCTATGAAGTCGAATATAACGATCTCATGCAGGACGACCTTGCCCTCTTTAACTGGCTAAAAGCAGTACAAAAATCCGGTATTTCTTATGTAAGAAATGTACCCTGCACAGACGAAGGGGTAACGGACGTTGCCAATCGTATTTCATTCCTGCGACAAACCAACTTCGGAACCGTTTTTGATGTACAATCAAAACCAAACCCCATCAATAACGCCTATACCTCCGAAGCTTTGCCCTTGCACATTGATCTGATCAATCAGGAAATTCCACCAGGATATCAATTTCTCCACTGCCTTGTGAATGATAGTCGTGGCGGTGAATCAACCTATGCTGATGGCTTCAGGATTATCGAAGAACTGAGAGATACAGATCCGGAAGCTTTTCATCTGTTGTGTACTGTCACCGTGCCCATGCGCTTCCACGATACAGAAACCGATATTCGGACACGAAACACCATCATAAATGCAGATGAAAACGGCCAACTTGTTGAATTGAGATACAGCCCGCACCTCGTAGATACTTTCGATATGGATGAGAGCATGATGGATAGTTTCTATCTAGCCTTCAGAAAACTTATGGTTCTAATCAATGATCCGCGATTTGTTATTTCCGTAAAAATGAAATCAGGCGATCTATGCATCTTTGATAACAGAAGGGTCATGCATGGCCGTAATGCATTCGAAGCGGGCGAAGGCTATAGTGGTGCAAGGCACCTCCGAGGTTGCTATGTAGATAGAAGTGACTTTGAAAGCCGTCTTCGCGTTCTGGGGCGCAAGTACACTTAATTCTAAGACAAGCAATCTTCATTTAACAAAAGCTCGGCCCAAATGGATCGAGCTTTTTATTTTTTACCAAACGAGTGGTAACATTCCATCATAAAGTAATTTTACCCCCGCAAAGATCATCATCAGATAGCTGATTTGATAGAACAAATCAGGGGCAATTATTTTGTGTAACTTAAGCCCTAACCAAATGCCCAAAGGCACAATTGGTACAAAGAGAAGCGATAGCAGCAAGTTTTCCGCAGAGAATTGGCCCATCCATGCATAGGGTATCAGCTTGACCTGATTAACAATCAGAAAAAAGGCGACATTTGTCCCGACAAAAACCGTTTTATCCAACCGTTGCCTCAAAAGGAAGAACTTAACCGGGGGGCCACCAGCATGCGCAACAAAGCTGGTAAATCCCGCAATCATCCCACAGCCAACACCGACAGGCGTTGATGTCTGCGTCTGCTTCTTTTCTTTCTGATTACCAACAAAATAACTTAATCCAAACAAGAGTGTCAGAAGACCCAGCAAAATCCGGATATCATCCGCATCAACATAACTATAGGTTAAAGCTCCGATACCAATTCCGGATAAAGCGCCCAAAACTAATACAATCAGGTTTTTACGGTGAAAACTCTTTCGATAAGCCCAGATGCTAAGAACATCCATACAACACAGGATCGGCAACATTATCGCCGCGGCTTTGAAAGGTGAAATAAACATCGCCATCAACGGCACAGTTAAAGCCCCCATCCCGCCTGAAAATCCGCTTTTAGAAATCCCGGTTATAAGAACGGCAATCGCCGCAACGATATAAAAGCTATAAGAGACATCGAGCAACATATGGCAGGGTTATCCTGTGAGAATTATGTGTCAGACAGTGACACAACCTGTTTGAGTGAAGGGCGATCGCTTACAAAGTTAATCAACATAAGCAATTGTTATTAATCATTAAATCAAACACTATTTCTTCCTAAAAAGCACTTCTTTTCTTCTGCCACTTTGTGAACAAATGATTGTCTTTTTAATATCACACCACGGATCTCATCACATCTATTAGGTTTATCTCGCTACGAACGAAATATCGTAGTTTAGAGTTTAAACAGATAAATTAAGAGGAGCCCGAATTGCAGTATTTATGCCGTGTCTAAATGAAGTTTATTTCGTGCAGGCTTAACGTCGATCTCTCGCGTTAAGAACGCAGTACAGGCTGTAGGGTATACCGCCCCAAACAAGTAGCAGCCCAGATTAAACGAATTCGTCGTCTTAAAACTGTGATTGGTTCTTACAATGAAAAAATCTTTCTTTATCGTGTCGCTTATCCTCATGTCTTTTTCATTTTCAAGCCATGCGTTTTCGCAAGAAACCTTTGTTCCTAAAAATAATAGAGGCCAGGTCATGAATCTTGCGGCTTTGGCAAAAGATGCCGCATGGCGTCAGAAAATTTCCAAAAAGTGGAAAGCCTCACAAGTCAAAGAAGAAGCCCGCAAAAACAAGCATGTAAAAACAAGCTTCGTTATTCTCGACCATACGCAAGAAGCAAAGCTTGATAGTCGCCAAGGCACTCTACCTCTTTACAATTAAGCTATTATTTGATCACAGGTTCCCCCCAACCCATAACACATTTAAAATCATTAAGACTTCATCAGGTATCATCTTTTTTACTGATGTAAGCTTTGTTGTGCTGCCATGCTTTTGACAAAAGAACCCCTCAAAGCCCGCTTTAATTAGAATGGTTATGGCTGTGAGACAGATGAGGTGCCAACTTTTTCGCATCCAGTAACAATGCTTTCCACTCTGGACTGTTTTTAAAGTCTTTCGCAGCCTTTTTGATCATAGGCATCATGGCAACTTTCCTTGATGCATTGGAAATCATCAAAATGGCTTGCTGACAGCTTAACAAATAAGGCTCCCCAATGTCATCCACGGTCATACCTACTTTAGGCAAAGATGCGTGAATAACCTGTTTAGTCGCAGTTACCACATCTACCCGCCCTTTTTTCAAAAGCCAAAGAGCTTCAGTAAAGTTTGCCGTTTTGACCTTCTTGATTGAGCGATTATGATCTATCCAGGAACCAGTACTTGTCCCTCTGACAACCGCTAAACGAAGCTTTTCAATATCATTCGTTGATGTAATCGTTACCCCCTTCAAACCAACAAGCATTTTATCAAGCCGTATAGTTGGCTCCAAAGATGTTACAAATTCTTCTGATAGATATTCTGGAAATGTTACCGTTAAATCGTATTTACCTTTTTCAATCCCATGGATAAGTCTTTGTTCAGGCACAAGAACAATTTCAATCGGTTCACCCAAGAACTTTGCTAGTGTTTTGAAATAAGAGACCGTAATCCCGTCCAGATGTCCTGACTCATTATAAAAACCCCAAGGTTTTTCGGCGAGTACGACTGCTTTCAAGGGGGCACCCGCTGCAAAGCCGTAGCTTGTCAATGACACTGTCATCAACACAAAAAAGGAAAACAATTTCATAAACGCAAGCAACCAGACGAGAACTCTTTAAACGTAAGCAGATCATTACAACAATCCCACTTACCATCAAGTGTTATATTAAGAGGAGATATTTACATTGTAATTTAAAGAAAATTGAGAAATATGAAACTATTATGACAGTAACTTCTTGCGCTGGCTTGCACAGTCGGAAAAAGGTAATAAATCCTCTCTACAAAGGAGAAAGGCAAGAAAGTGCCAGTTGAAAACGAGTATAAATTCGCGCTCCACGATCCAGAGGGCAAACTTGAAGCAAAGTTGTTGGCCTCGAATTGTTTTCGGGTCGGCATACGGCAGGGCTATATTCGAAAAGGCGCTCGCATTCGTGAATGGCACGACCTTCAGACTGAAACCATCCGCTATATTTTCACCTATAAACATCGCGTTGATGATGATGTTATCGAAGTAGAGACCGATATTTCCAAAGAAGACTTTAATCGTCTTTGGTCTGTCCGCGAATATGATGTAACAAAAATTCGTTTTAAATTCGTCGCCGATGATGCGACATGGGACGTGGATTTTTTGAAGAACCAGGGAAAAACCTATTTTTCTTTAGCTGAAGTAGAACTACCCGAAGCTCAACGAACAGTTCCAACACCGCCTGCCTTGATAAAGGATTATGTTTTGGGGGGCACAGGACGGCACGACAAAACACTCTCAAACAAACGCCTTTTGCACGTTGATTATGCCAGACAAGTTGAAGCCGCTTTTATTGCTGGCGAAGATGCCGTTCAAGAGTTGATTTCAACATACCGGGTAACCTAACATTCTTTAAAACTGGTCTTTTTAGGAAAAGAAAGCTTAATATATATCCACAAACCAACCTGAAACAAAAAATGCGGCCTCTGATAATTTGACTTCACCGGAAATCAAGCTCTCCTCTGACAAAACGACCCTGACCTGCTCTCTTTCCGGTTCCTGGACAACGCAAGAGCTTGCAAACGTCATCAACCAAACACCAGATAAAAATAAATCAGACCATCAAGAACAAATTTTTGACCTCAAAGCCGTTGAAATCATGGATACAGCGGGCGCGCTCTATTTTTTACAACATCAAGACAGCGTTGAAGCTAACGGGCATAAGACATCACTTAAGAATGTACCCAAACATGTCAGACAAATCATTGATACCGTACAAGACCATCGCCTCAAAGAATGTCCGCCAGAAACCTCACTCAAAGGAATAAGAAAGCTACTCACAGATACGGGCGAAAGCTTTTTCAAGATTATCGATCAAGGGCGCGCACTGGTCACTTTTTTGGGGCTTGTCCTCAACGCATTTGCTAAACAGCTAATCAACCCCAAGCGGATCCGCTGGACACCCCTTGTCGCGCAGATGGAACAAATCGGCATTCATGCACTTCCTATTGTGGGTCTTATTTCCTTCCTTATTGGCGTTGTCCTTGCTTTTCAAGGGGCGGGGCAACTGGAACGATTTGGCGCACAGATTTTCACCATTAATCTTGTCGCGGTTGGCGTGTTAAGAGAGATGGGCATTTTGTTAACTGCTATTATCGTTGCCGGTCGATCGGGTAGTGCTTTCACAGCCCAATTGGGCACCATGAAGGTCAACGAAGAAATTGATGCCATGCGAACCATTGGCCTCGACCCGATTGATGTTTTGGTGCTTCCCCGTATCCTCGGCCTCATTCTCGTCCTACCACTACTCACTTTCTATGCCGATATCATGGGGTTACTTGGTGGTGCGGCCATGACCATGATCACCTTGGACTTATCCCTGTTTCAATACATCCGTTATCTTCAGGATGCAGCCTCTCTTGGTGATTTTTTTGTTGGCATGGTCAAAGCACCCGTTTTTGCCTTTGTAATTGCTTTGATTGGTTGTCACGAGGGGCTTCAGGTAAGCAGAAGTGCAGAATCAGTCGGACGACAAACAACACGCTCGGTTGTCGAGGCAATCTTTTTTGTCATTGTCCTGGATGCTCTTCTTTCCATTCTCTTTTCTGTCATGGGAATATGAGAATGCCCAAAGAAGCTAAACCTCAAAACTTTGTCATCTCTCTCAAAGGTATTCGTAATCAGTTTGGCGATCAAATCCTCCATAACCATCTCGATTTGGATATCAGAAAAGGCGAAGTTTTAGGTATTGTAGGAGGCTCAGGAACCGGAAAATCGGTTCTTATGCGCACAATCGTCGGCCTTAATCAAAAGGCTGCCGGGACGATTAAAATCCTTGGGCAAGACGTAGATCAAGTATCTCAAACAGAGCTTGGTGTTTTAAGACAACGTATGGGTGTTCTCTTTCAGGATGGCGCACTCTTTTCCTCGCTTACTGTTTCGCAAAATATCGAAGCTGTAATCAATGAACATACTAAACTTCCTGCCCAATTTGTGCGAGAGGTTGCAGCCCTGAAAATCGCCTTGGCTGGCCTACCGATCGAAGCCGGTGGCAAGTATCCATCTGAATTATCAGGCGGCATGAGAAAGAGGGCTGGCATTGCACGCGCCTTAGCCCTTGATCCCGACATCCTTTTTCTCGATGAACCAACCGCTGGTCTCGACCCGATTGGTGCCGCACAATTTGATTCCTTAATCGCAAAGCTTCAAGACACCTTGGGGCTTACTGTAGTGATGATCACCCACGATCTGGATTCACTTCATGCTATCTGTAATCGTATTGGCGTTTTATTGGATAAAAAAATAAAGGTTGGTACGATCATTGAATTAACCAAGGAAGCAGACCCTTGGATAAAAGAATACTTTGGCGGGCCCAGAGGACGTGCTGCGACAAGATCACATGATTGATATTATAAAAATAATGACCGACACTCTTTTGAGATTTTTTAACAGCGATCACACAAAAGCCTATACTCTAACAAAAGCTGATACAGGGGCATCTTGCCTTGCCGAGGAGATATAATGGAAACCCGCGGAAACCATATGATTGTCGGTTCTTTTGTCATTGCTTTCTTTATAGGGGCTTTGGTTTTTGTTATCTGGCTCGCCAAGTTTGAAGCAGATCGCAGCTATGCCCATTACAACATTATCTATCGTGGAGACGTGACAGGTCTTAAGCCCGGTAGCTCCGTCCGCTACCACGGGGTCAACGTCGGGGAAGTCATCGATGTCGCCTTATCGCCCGACAAACCCGCAGAAGAAGTTGTTATTCTTCTCGAAGTCGAAGAAGGCACACCGGTCAAAAAAGACACAACTGCGACCCTGCAACTCGAAGGAATTACAGGCGTAAAATCTATCCAGTTAACGATCGGCAACATGCAATCAGAACCTCTGGTTGAAGAAGGACCTTATGGACATCCTGTTATCCAGTCGAAAACATCAGCATTAGACCAATTACTGGAAGGTGCACCAGAACTTGTCTCAAATGCTAACGTCCTTCTTGCTCGTGGAAATGACCTGCTTAACGACCAAAACCGAGCAAACATCGCGCAAACCTTGCAAAATATAGAAGCTCTTACAAAAGCGCTTGCTGAGAAGGAAAACCAGATCGCTCGCCTTATAGATGACACGGCAATGACCGCCAGCAACATGAAGGCTGTGTCCGTATCAGTAAGAGATCTAACCCAAGAATTGCAACAAGGTAGTTCAGAGATAATCGGAAAAACCAAAAATGCCATCACATCATTGGATAATGCTGCTGTATCCATTGACAAGCTCGTCGCTGAAAGTTCGCCTGAAATAAAAATTCTGGTCCAGGATTTTCAACAAACAGCCCGTAGCTTTGCAAAGACCAGTAATCAGGTTGAAGCTCTAATAAATGAAAACCGAGAACCTCTTCAGGATTTCACTTCTACGGGTCTTTATGAATTTTCAAACCTTTTGTCTGAAACCAGAACCCTTGTGAGGGATTTACAACTCATCGCTGGAGAAATTGAACGTGATCCCGCAAGATTCTTCTTCGGCGACAAGCAAAAAGGCTTTGAACCGCCAGAATAATAAATAAGAATATCTGTAATATATAGGAATAGTGACCATTAAAGAGCCTTAAAACAGCTTCGTCACGGTCCCCAAAACTATGATGACATGAGGTAGAACAAGTGAGTCCAATGAACGATACAAAAAAAAATAATCGACGCCACTTCCTAAAGCTTGCAAGCCTGCTCTCTGTCTCTGGACTTCTCACATCATGTTCAACACTTATTCCTGGACAAGGTCCTCTTCCCGACCTCTATCGCCTGTCTCCTAAAAGTACCTTTGATGTTGCTTTACCGGAAGTTCCCTGGCAACTGGTTTTGGAACAAACCTCTGCAAATGCCAGCCTCAATACAACGAAAATTGCCCTACAGCGTAAAGCCAACCAGATGGAATACTACGCGAACGCGGGATGGGTTGATAAAGCGCCTATTATGGTTCAAACACTTTTGGTGGAGTCATTTGAAAATACAGGAAAAATCGTCGCTGTCGGGCGGGAAACAATTGGCTTGCGATCCGATTTTATTTTAAAAACAGAACTTCGTGAATTCCAAACTCTCTATTTAGGAAACACTCCAGAAGTCAGAGTTGTCCTCAATGCCAAGATCGTACAAATGCCTCGTCGAACGATTATTGGCTCACAGAGCTTTGAAGCAAACATTCCAGCCCGATCTGATCAGCTGAACTCTGTCGTTGCCGCCTTTGATGAAGGCTTGGGAAAAGTGACAAAGAAGCTTGTTGAATGGACACTCTTCACTGCACACTCACGATACAAAGAACGCTAATTTTATTCTGCCAATCAAAAGAAAGAGCCGTATTTTTACGCAAAAATTAGCCCCATATTTTTTCTGTTCGAAATATCAAAATTCATATACCAAATATACGAATTGCCATGATCACACATTATCATAAATCTTGCGGATAACTTTCTTATATCCAAGGCAAGCTTCCTAATGATTATCCGGGATAAACCCAACGCGTTTAAGCTCTTTTTCGTTCTAAAAGGATCTGTTGTTCCAACAATCGCGCCTCAAATCCTGTTTTCAGCTTTGGTAGGCTTGTTTGCCTATTTGGCTCACAGTCACTTCCTGAATTATCTACCAAACCTGACTGTAACGCCCTTTATCTTGCTGGGCGTTACGCTTTCAATTTTTCTCGGCTTTAGGAACCGCGCGTCTTATGAAAGATGGTGGGAAGCCAGAAAACTTTGGGGACAATTGATTATAGATACACGTTCTCTTGCAAGGCAGATTCAAACATATGCATGGGTAAAAGATACTTCGGAAGAAGATATCGGAGATAATGAATCACGCCTCAATACCACGAATGAATTCGATGAGATAACTTTCCAATGTAAAGCTCGTCAAAAGCGATTTGTTCAGCTCGCAATTAGCTTTTCACATGCATTACGGCATCACCTCAGGGGCACAGATTATAACGATGATGTTCACCAATTCCTATCCGCAGAAGATCTCAATCGGCTTAACAAAGTACGGCACAAACCCAATTTCATTTTAAATTTAATGGGCGAAGAGCTACAGCAGATGCTTCAAAAAGAGTTTATTAGTGAAATCTCAGCACGTAATCTCGAAGAACGCCTGACATCATTATCTTTTATTCTCGCTGCTTGTGAACGTATCCGTAATACACCCCTCCCTTTTGCCTATAATCTCCTCCTTCACAGAACGGCCTATATCTATTGCTTCTGCCTTCCTTTTGGCCTCGTTACGTCCATCGGTATCATGACACCCTTTGTAACAGCAATAATCGCATACACCTTCTTCGGGTTAGACGCCTTGGGTGAAGAATTGGAAGATCCTTTTGGCACGTCTGCACACGATCTGGCACTGACCACAATGTCCCATAGTATTGAGGTCAATCTGCTCGAAACACTTAATGAAGAAAACTTGCCTGATCCGCTAAAACCGAATGGTTATTATCATGCCTAACGATGACGTCTGAGCGCTTTTAAATGCATTAATCAGACTATTTTTTCCAATAATGTTCGAAGTTGCTGTCGTTCTTGATCTGACAGGTTCGACAGCATCTTTTCTTCCCGTGCCACATGCGTCACAACCACCTCATTAGCAAGATCAAAGCCTTCACTGGTTAAGGCAACCATCTGTCCCCGTCTGTCATTTGGGTCCATCATTCGCTCCACAAGACCGCGCTTCTCAAGGCGATCAAGCCGGTTGGTCATGGCAGATGTCGAGAGCATCATATCTTTTGCCAACAGTGAGGGGGATAATGTCTCTCCTTCCCCTTGACGACGCAGTGTAAACAACACATCCATGCCAGCAAAGTCCAAATTATAGCTCGCGATATTATCCAAGACCCCCTGACGTAGCTTTTCCCCTGCCCGCCAGACTTCTCCGCAGACAGCCATAGGCGCCGGATCGATATCAGGCCTTTCCCTACGCCATTGGGTTAAAATTCCTTCCATCGGGCCGCCTTCTACTGCCTCTGAAGAAGTATCCTTTTTTGAATTCACCTTTTTAGGGTCTTGACTCATATCAAAACAATCCTTATTTATTTTGATATCAAATTATTTGACGTCAAAATATCTTATATCAAATTATCCCAGATAGAGATACATGACGCCCTCAAAATTGTAAAGGCCACATAAGCTCTAAAGGCCCATCGACTGTAAAGGATTGCGTTATGCCAGATACATCACTTCCACACCGCACACCGAACCACCCAATCGACCCAATATTCATCAACAGATGGTCCCCCCGGGCCTTTGACAGCAGCAAGATCCCCAACAAAGATCTTCAAATCATTCTGGAAGCCGCAAGATGGGCCCCTTCTGCATTTAATGTGCAACCTTGGCGCTTTGTTTATGCACATCGTGGCGATGAATACTGGAATACGCAGTTGGATCTACTCGATCCTTTCAACAAAAGCTGGGCACAAAATGCTTCGGCACTGGTTTTTGTAATATCTGACAAAATTATTTCTGGGAATGGTACGGAGCCCGATCGTCCATCAAATTACAATAGCTTTGACACCGGTGCTGCCTGGGCACAATTGGCTCTTCAGGCTTCTATCAGCGGATATAAAGCACATGCTATGGCTGGTGTTTATTTCGATAAAGCACAACAGGTGTTTAAACTGCCCGAAAGGTACAAAGTAGAAATTGCCGTTGCCATCGGTAAAAACATCACTCCGGATTTTCTTGCGCCTGAATTACAGGAAAGAGAAATCCCCAGTCAACGCCTTGCAAGCAATGATATTATTTTTGCAGGTACCTTTTCATAAGACGACACGTTAATAGGGTTTCATACCCTAAGCATTTTTCCTGCTTTAGGTTAAATGAAGACTGATCTAGTATTCAGGAGAAAACAAATGAGTCTATCAACCACACACAATGGCCAAAGTAAGAATACTAACGACAAGAATGTTAAGGGTGCCCGTATACTGAAAAACCCAACCAGCCTTCTCCTGATCACCGGTACTTTAATCGGTTTCAACTTTCCCTTGGGAAAGATTGCTGGTGAAGCAAACGTTTCGCCGATGATCTGGTCTCTTCTTGTATCATTCGGGGTTTGTAGCCTGATTTTGCCAAGTTTGCTCTTTCGGAAACAGCTTATTCTCCCCAGAGGAAAAACCCTACGATATGCGATTTTATCTGCTCTTATTTCTTTTGTGATTCCAAACCTTTTGCTTTTTAGCGTTATCCCCCATGCCGGAGCCGGCTATACAGGGTTAATGTTTGCACTCTCCCCTGTGTTCACCCTAGCACTTGCGACTTTATTCAGGTTAAAAACACCCAATGTTCTGGGATTAGTTGGCATCGCTATTGGCCTAATTGGTGCCGTCGTGGTCAGTATCACCCGGGCAGGTTCAGCCGAGGCACCAGACCTTATCTGGATTATCGCAGCAATCTTGATCCCCCTGACATTGGCTTGTGGAAATATCTATAGAACGATTGACTGGCCGGAAGATGCCTTGCCCGATAGTCTCGCATTCTGGAGCCATAGTTTTGCAATAGTTGTGTTCATTGGCTTGCTTCTTTCCACAACGGGAACAATCCCCATTTCAGAACTGGCAGTAATCCCATGGATCGCTGTAACTCAAGCCGTTGTTGCAGGTCTGACTTTTCCGGTTTTCTTTAGATTGCAACAAAAGGGTGGACCTGTTCTTCTCAGCCAAATTGGGTATGTTGCCGCCGCAGTAGGCCTCATAACCGCTACCGTTATTTTAGGCGAGCGCTACAGCCTCTTTACATGGGGCGGAGCTGGTATAATAGCCATCGGAATTATCATCACGATAATTTCTCAAAAACAGAAAGTGTGATATCAAACTCACCAGCAGTAACTCTTAGGGTGCCACGATTAGAATGTCGCGATGGCACCCTAAGTTTGCAGTGAAGCCATCAAACCAGCTCCGTCCTGTAAGAATCTATGCCAGAGGAAGTTAACATGGGAATTTTTCAGTGCCTCAGGATGACACAGCATTGAAACCTGAGTTTCAGGTATTGAATCTTGCCACTGGATACGACAAAGCCCCAGAGGGATTGCGATATAGCTTGGCAAAATACCTACCCCGATCCCGGCTAGTACGGCCTGCGCCTGAACAGGTACATTATCCGATCGAAAGACAATATTCCGGGAAACCTCCCGTGATGCAAAACTTTCCATAGAGGGCATCGACATATAAGCCTCGTTAAAGGCAACAAGCTTATGCAGGCCAAGGTCCGCCTTAGAGCGAGGCATTCCATAAGTCTCCAGATATTTTTCAGATGCCCACAATCCATTTTTCAAAGCAAATATCTGTTTCTCAACAAGTTCTGTTTCTTTTCGTCCACCAATTCTGAACGCAATATCAGCATCGCCCCGATGTATGTCTTCCACTTGGTTCCCGGGCGTCAGTAAAACCTTCAGATCCGGCTCCCGCTCATGAAGTTGAGCAATAACCTTCGGCAGCCAATAGGTTGCCAGCCCCTCGGTTGCTGTCAAACGTACCGGAGGATAATCGCGCCGCCCAAAACTCTCCAATTCTCTTTCGAGACGAAAAGCCGTTTCAACAAGAGGCGTAATTCGCTTGGCAAGTAGAAGTCCATAAGCCGTTGGCCGAACATACTTGCCATCGCGTTCCAAAAGCTGTTGCCCAAGCCGCTCTTCCATAGCTGTAATGCGTCGACCAACCGTTGGCTGGCTCACCTCTAGCTCTCGCGCAGCGGCAGAAAGCCCACCGCATTTAATCACGGCCTGAAAATATCGATAATCATCCCAATCGCTCATCTATTCATTTTTGTATTAATTAAGACCAAAAACAAACATTTTTATTTATGAAATTAATTTCGTATGCTTCTACCTGAATGAACAATCTGCGACAGGATCACGCCGATGAGCCAAGAGCACCAATACAAAACGCACCTTTCCTGGACAGGAAACAAGGGAAGTGGAACAAGTAACTACAAAGCTTATGACCGCAACTATGATATTATAATCGAAGGCAAAACCACGTTGTCGGGTTCTTCTGATCCTGCTTTTCGTGGAGATCCGACGCGACATAACCCGGAAGACCTTTTACTTGCGTCGATTTCATCCTGTCACATGCTGTGGTATTTGCATCTCTGTTCGATTAGTAAAATCGTTGTGGTCGATTATCAAGATACATCAGCAGCAATAATGACCATGAACTCAGATGGGGGCGGGCAATTCTCTGCGGCAACACTTAATCCGATTGCCACAATCACCGAAGGTTCAGATAAAGAAAAAGCCATTCAGCTTCATCATGAAGCAAATAAACTCTGCTTTATTGCCAGATCAGTAAACTTCCCTGTGCATCACAAACCACAAATAAAAATAGAGATAAAACCCAAAACATAAATGAGTTATACCTATCCACGATCAGCTATAGCAAAATTGACCGTGATCACGCCCTATTGAGGGCTATTCAGACGGCATTCTGTTCCAGGCATCCAAGGCTGCGACTTTATAGGCCTCGGCAAGCGTTGGATAATTGAATGTGTTTTCAACAAAATATTCCAATGTTCCCTTTAGATTGAGAACGGCCTGCCCGATATGAATAAGCTCTGTCGCCCCTTCCCCAACAATATGAACCCCTAGAAGACGACGGGTTTTAAGCGAGAAAATCATTTTCATCATACCATGACTAAGGCCCATGATTTGCCCCCGTGCCGTTTCATGGAAATGACAAACACCGCATTCATATGGAATACCGCGCTGTTGTACTTCTTCCTCTGACATACCAACCGTCGACATTTCCGGGACAGAATAAATACCATAAGGGAAATACTCTGGCGCATCATAAGCATCTTGCTCAAAGGCGTGGCAGGCAACAATACGTCCTTGCTCCATCGAAGTCGAAGCCAGACTTGGGAAGCCAATAACATCCCCCGCCGCATAGATGTGATCAACCTCAGTCTGGAAATTTTCATTCACTTGAATTCGGTTGCGATGGTCGGCTTTAATACCGGCTTTATCCAAGCTTAACTTATCTGTCGCACCCATTCGCCCGGCAGAAAAGAGAACCATATCGGCTTTAACGATACGCTTATTCTCAAGCGTAATCATGTTACCCCCACCTTCGACCTTATCAATCGCTTCAACCCCTTGGCCAAAACGGAACGTAACATTCTGTTGTCTGAGCAGATGCGTAAATTCTGCAATAAGTTCACGATCAATAAAATCGAGCATTGTTTCCCGCGGTTCAATAACCGTTACCGCGACATCCAATGCACTGAAAATGGTGGCGTACTCAATACCGATAACCCCGGCGCCAATCACGGCAAGCGACCTTGGTAATGTTTTTAAATCAATGATTTCATCACTATCAATGATCGTCTCCCCATCAAAGGGAATATAATCCGGCCTGTGTGGTTGCGTTCCGGTAGCAATCAGAATTTTATCGCCATGAACAGATGTTATCTCGCCATCGTCATCAACAATTTCAAGCGTGTTCGGATCGACAAAATGCGCAAGCCCCTGTATCCAATCAACCTTGTTGCGTACAAACTGGTGTTCCAGATTATCCACCTCGTGCTGCAACGTCATATGTAAACGTTCCAGCAGGTCACCCGCGGTAATGTTATCTTTCACACGATAGGAACGACCATAGAAAGTACGCTCACGCCAACCTGACAAGTTCAGAACGGTTTCTCGCAACGTTTTACTTGGCAACGTCCCCGTATGGACAGAGACTCCGCCGATGGCAGGGCTTTTCTCGATAACAAGAACTCGTTTGTTCCATTTCGCAGCCTGAACAGCGGCACGCCGCCCTGATGGCCCACTTCCGATAACAACAAGTTCATATCGTTCCATACTTTCCCCCAGCGATCTTTCTTCTATGTCGAGTTTTATTTTAACAAACTCAGCTAAAGCACCCAAAGTCATTGAAGAACTCGGATGATATTTCCTTCATACGACAGCTTATATAGTGCAAGGTGTATTCAATCTCTATTGATCAACATCAATCGGATAGCAATAAAAGCCATCCCTAGATATTAAGATGCGAGAGCTACTCATCACCTAATTAAATTAGCTTATTATTCCGAGGCTGATAAGTGCTATAATTTACCTGTACTTACAACCCGTTTCTTTAATCTCATCTACCTGATACAACTGTTACCCCTTTAGCCGTTTGTAGGCGGCCTGGCTATAGTCATCCACTTCTACGACGGCATCTGCCAGACTTTGCGCTGCCATCACCTGCTGAAATTCTTCTTCATCAACAACACCTTTTTGCAAAGCAACGTGATAAAGGTCTTCACGCGCGACACCCCTCAAAACACCTGTTTTCCGTGATGTGCGGATACGAGCCTCCAACGGGATAACCGCCTGTATTTTACGATAGGCTTCTTCCAAAGCACCCATGGCATCATCAGGGTTATCCGAGACAGAAATATCACTGGAGAGTTTTTCGCGCCCACCGAGATCACCCATCATCCGATTAGCCAGTGCTATGTTTTGCATATCTGTTGGACCATGGGCTTTTCGTCCAAGCAGGAACAGGCATAACCGCAGCATCGTTCCGACAAATTTTACCGGATAGTTGTGCGTTATTGTCAGCAATGCCTGCTCAATTTCCTGATAGGCATGGGCACAGAACCAGTCCAGATAAAGTTCGTCTTCTTTGGTACTGCCTTCATCTTCAAAGCGCTTTACTGCTGCTGTCGCTAGATAAAGCCAAGATAAAGCATCCGCCAGGCGCCCACTGAGAGTTTCTCGTCGTTTCAAACTGCTGCCCAGAAGCAACATGGAAACATCCGCCACCAAGACAAAAGCCGATGAATAACGAGTAATCAACTGTTTGTGGCGGCGCGCTTTTGCCGTGCCCTTAACCTTAAGAAAACGCCCGGCTGTCAAACCGTCAATGCCAGCTCTGGCCGCATTACAAACTGTAAAATTGATATGCCCCCAAAAAGCATCATCAAAATCTTTGAGACTGTTTTTAGCAACCGCTTCCAGCTCTTTTGGGACAAAGGGATGACCACGAATGGATCCCTGTCCAAAGATAATCATGGAACGAGTCAGGATATTTGCCCCTTCAACCGTAATGGCAATTGGTAACCCATCATAGGCTCGACTCAGAAGATTTTTAGGGCCTCGGCAAATGGCGGCACCGCCCAATATATCCATGGCATCAAGAAAAACCGTCCGCATGTTTTCTGTTAAATAAGCCTTGGCTATTCCCGATAACACTGACGGGCGCTCACCCGCGTCAACAGCGGCACAGGTTAATTGACGCGCAGCATCCATCCCATAGGTCAAACCACCAATTCGGGCCAGTCGTTCAGCAACCCCTTCAAACTTACCAATTGGCAATCCGAACTGTCGACGGACAGAGGAATAAGCCCCAGTCACACGGGTTGCCAATTGTGCAGCCCCCAACGACAGAGACGGCAGAGAAACGGACCTACCAGCAGCAAGTGATTCCATCAGCATACGCCAGCCCTGACCAACACCTTCTTCACCACCGATAACATAGCTGATTGGAATGAAAACATCCTTGCCCTCAATAGGACCATTTGGAAAAGGAATACCCATCGGGTCATGGCGTCGACCAATTGACATGCCCTTTGTATCCCGCGGGATCAAGGCGCAAGTTATTCCAAGATCTTCTTTATTGCCTAACAAACCATCGGGGTCGCTCAGCTTGAACGCCAGACCAATAACCGTTGCAACAGGGGCCAATGTAATATAGCGCTTGCGCCAGTTAAGACGAATGCCCAGAACCTTCTTGCCCTTTATCTTCTCTTCACAAATCACACCATGACTTTGAATAGAGGCTGCATCGCTCCCTGCTTTGGGTTCCGTTAAAGCAAAACACGGCATTTCTTCCCCCGAAGCCAAACGAGGAAGGTAATGATCTTTTTGTTCTTCCGTTCCGTAATGGAGTAACAGCTCAGCAGGCCCCAAAGAATTCGGCACCATCACAATAACCGACAAAGGCAGAGAACGGGATGAGAGCTTCAAAACCACAGCAGAATGCGCCTGTGCAGAAAACCCCAGCCCCCCGTATTTTTTGGGAATGATCATCCCGAAAAACTTCATATCTCTTAGTTTTTGCCATAGCTCTTCGGGAAGATCACGATCCTGAGCAATTTTCCAGTCATCCGTTTCCCGGCAAATTTCTTCTACCTGGCCATCTAAGAACGCCTGCTCTTCTTTTGTTAGTCCGGAAACATTAAATTCTTCGAGCTTATCCCAATCAGGTCGCCCACTGAATATTTCAGCGTCCCACCACACTGTACCGGCGTCCAATGCAGTCTGTTCTGTTTCACTGATCTTTGGCAGGCTACGTTTGACAATTTTCATCAACGCAGCAGTTACAAAAGGTTGCCTGATGGCATGAACGCCAAACAAGCCAGAAAGAACAGCCGTAAAGATGATTGCCCATCCTGTCATGACAACTGGCATCCCGGCAAGGTCTCCGCCAGCTATGAGCACAAGAAGAGCCAGCACCCATCCCCAAAACCCTTGCCCGCGATACAACAATGTCGCGAAAACAATGATCGCAAGTATGAACGTGAAAAGGATAATCATAACGGAGACCTCTTCTTATTTTGTAATTTCAAAACTTTGGCCAAGTTTACGAACGATACCTAATTCCTCAAAGGCTTACCGGTCTTGAGCATATGATGTACACGCTCAATCGTATCAGGGTGGCGGCACAGGGTATGAAACGCCTCCCGCTCTAACTGTAACAGCCTGTCTTCACTGACTTTGCCTGTCATATCCGTATCACCACCACTCAGGATCGTTGAAAGTGCAGCCGAAACAACGACATCATGCGGTGTGGCTTTTCCTGATTTTCGGAAGCCCTCCACGGCCAGATCCAAAGCAACTTTACCACTTTCACCCGGTAGCGTTATTTCAACCGCTGTTGGCGCATGATATCCTGCAACCAACTCAAGTGCTCGCTCTTTGGCGTCTGCAAGAACACGATCACGGTTCATCGTAATCCTGTCATCCGCCCGAATGATTTTCATATCCCGCGCTTCTTCTGCTGATTTGGCAACCTGTGCCAACCCGATCAACTCAAAGACTTTCGACACAGCCGGCATTGGCCCGCGCGGTGTATCGGATGCCAAAGACCAGCGGCACATCATTTCCTTACACCCGCCCCATCCCGGGATAATGCCAACACCAACCTCTACCAGTCCCGTATAGGTTTCTGCATGCGCCTGCACAGCATCACTGTGTAACAGCAGTTCACAGGCCCCACCCAAGGCCATCCCCGAAGGCGCTGAAACAACGGGAAAAGGTGCAAACTTCAATGCTTTGTAAGTTTCCTGACCGCGGCGGACCATGTAATCAATAAAGGGATAGGCCCAAAGCCTTGCCGCAACAGACATTAAACCAATATTAGCCCCAACAGAAAAATTGGTTCCATCGTTATAAACAACCAGTGCTTTGTATTCACTGTTTTCAATTTTCTCTCTGGCGCGATCCATCATGGACAAGGTCCAAAGATTGAGAGAATTCATTTTGCTATGAAATTCCAGACACAAAACATCATCATCCAGATCCCATAGGGATGCAGACGGGTTACGCATGACAGGTTTTGATCTGGCTTTAATATCATCAAGCCTGAGAACCCCGGCATTGGGAGAACGCTTTAAATACTGTCCTTCATACCCGAAGACCTCTCTAAAGCCCTTGGATTTACGATAAAACTTACCCTTTCCAACACTTCTTAAAACGGTTGGGACATCTACCTTTTCAGACTGCAACTTCGTACAGAACCATTCCGCTCCGATTTGGTCCAACAGCTCAAAGGGGCCATATTTCCAGTTGTACCCCAACCGCATAGCCTCATCGATGGCTTCAATGTCATCGGAAACACTTGGCACTAATGATGCTGCATAGGCCAAAGTTTTTGACATAACAGACCAGGCGTAGCGCCCGGCAGCGCTGTCATCTTCCAAAACCTTGCGCGGGTTCTTGCGCCCGGCCTTTTTAACAATAGCAACCGATGGACGTTTCGCTTTCGCATAGTTGCCTGTGTTTAAATCAATCGCCTCTTTTATCTTGTCTGAGCTATCGGGCCTGAGACGGTAAAAACCTCCCTTGCCTTTACGTCCGGTATAGCCATCGGCAATAAGGGTCTTGATCAGTTCCGGTTCCTGATAGATTTCATGAAAAGGATCTTCGGGTGGCAAGCTTTCTGACATTGAGGAAAGGACATGGGGCATAAGATCCAACCCGACCATATCCAGTAGCGCAAAAACACCTGTTTTGGGAATACTAAAAGGACGCCCGATCACAGCATCTGCAACCTCTATGGAAATATTCTGCTGCATGGCTTCGACAACGGCGCATTGCAGCCAAAAAATACCGATACGATTAGCAAGAAAACCCGGTGTATCTTTACATTGAACCACTCCCTTACCCAGGCTGTGATCACAGAACCTTTCAATAAGTTTGCACTGTTCTTCGGAAACTTCAGGACCCGAGACAAGTTCAAGCAAACGCATATAACGGGGCGGGTTAAAAAAGTGAGTGATCAGAAAGTCGCGCTTGAAGCTTTCAGGTAAGCCAGCAACAAGCTGTTCACGGCAAAGGGTAGAAGTGTTCGACGAAACAACTGCATCCTTCTTGCGAAATTTGTCGATTTTCTTATAGAGTGCCTGTTTAATCTCGACGTCTTCAATAATCGCCTCAATAATCCAGTCACAGTCCGTTAAAAGTCCCAGATCATCTTCTGTATTCGCAGGGGTAATGCGTTTTGCATTCCTTTTACTCATCAAAGCAGCCGGATTACTTTTGATCAGCTTACCAATGGCATCTGTAGCTATCTGATTACGCTCTGCTTTATCCACAGATTTTTTTTCTGCCGGGCGATCGAAAAGAAGAACAGGTACGCCAGCATTCGCAATCTGCGCTGCAATGCCTGCCCCCATAACACCTGCGCCAATAACAGCAACTTTATTTATCCCCTTCATCCAACAGCCTCCAGAACAGTCGCTATTCCTTGACCGCCGCCAATACACTGAGTGGCTAGGGCGAACTTGCCCTTTTCCCGCTTTAACAACTGGGCTGCTTTACCTGTAATACGGGCTCCGGTTGCCCCCAAGGGATGTCCGATGGCAATCGCACCACCATCCAGATTGATTTTACTCTCGTCCAGATTCAAATCAGCCATACAGGCCAGTGCCTGACTGGCAAAAGCTTCGTTGAGTTCAATAACGTCCAGGTCAGAAAGTGTAATGCCTGCGCGCGCAATTGCCTTGTTTGTCGCCGCAACAGGACCAATACCCATTATTTCTGGCGCACAGCCTGCAACCGCAATACTGCGAATTTTGGCAAGCACATCCAGTTCCTGCGCTTTTGCAAAATCAGCCGTACAAACAATAACTGCCGTTGCCCCATCAGTAAGCGGAGATGAAGATCCGGCCGTTACATTGCCCTCTTCTTTGAAAGCAGGCGAAAGTCCGGCCAATCCTTCAATCGTACTGTTCCCTCGAATACAACCATCCTGATCGACCATATCGCCAGCATCGGTTTTTATGGGAATGATTTCATCCCTGAAGTTTCCCTTGCCCTGCGCTTCAGCCGCCTTCAGATGACTGTTAAGAGAAAACTGATCCTGATCCTTACGACTAATAGTATATTTATCAGCAACATTTTCTGCCGTTTCCCCCATGGAAACATAGGCCGGGGGATACTCTTTTGCGAGCGCCGGATTCAACAAGGGATTGAAGCCCATCATCGGCACCCGTGTCATTGATTCGATACCTGCACAAACATAAGCATCCCCGGCACCCATTGAAATCGCGCCCGCTGCCATGTGAATGGCCTGCATGGATGAACCACAGAAATGATTGACCGTAGCACCGCCCACGGATTGCGGTAAATCAGCCAAGAACACAGCCAGCCGGGCGACGTTTAATCCCTGTTCGCCTTCGGGAAAAGCACACCCCATGAAAACGGCCTCAATGGCTTTGCCTTCAATCCCGGTTTTGTGCACCAATCCTTTAATGACTTGTGCGACAAGATCATCAGGTCGCACTTTTGCCAAAGCTCCTTTGTTCGCAAAATGAAAGGGGGAGCGTGCGTAGCCTGCAATAACAATATCGACCATCTTCTTACCTCTGTTGTTCTCAGAACCTATGCTCTGTATTTCAATCTTTTTTACTCTTCTCCCTAAACCATCACATCGAAGACGTTTCTTCCCGTAACTCTTTCTTGGAAAGTTTGCCAATCATGGTTTTTGGCAGTTCAGACCTAAATTCAATTTCTCTCGGCATTTCCATTGGGGATAAGTACTCTTTCAGGAACTCTAAAAGCTCTTCACTTTCTATACTTGCACCTTCTCTCAGCTTGATAAATGCTTTTGGAATTTCGCCGTGTTCGGCCTCTGCAATACCAATGACCGTGACTTCTTCTACAGACGGATGACGATTGATCGCCTCCTCAATATTTCGGGGGTAAACATTGTATCCATTGCATATAATCAAGTCTTTAAGACGGTCCAGAAGGAAAACATAACCTTCGTCATCCATATAACCTACATCCCCGGTATGAAGATAGCCTCCCTTGATCGCACGACCAGTTGCTTCATCGTTATTCCAATAGCCCTGCATAACTTGAGGCCCCGAAACACAAAGTTCACCCATTTCGCCAATATCAAGCAACGCATGGGGCGCTTCGATATCTCTAATTTCAAAACAGGTTTCTGGCAGAGGAAGCCCGATAGATCCTTCTTTGTTCTGTCCACCAACAGGATTACAGGCACAAACAGGCGAGGCCTCACTCAATCCATAGCCTTCAACAAGAGTACACCCGGTAAAGGTTTCAAATTGTATTTTGGTATCCAAGGGCAAAGGCGCCCCACCAGAAATACAGTACTTAATCGAAGAAAGGTCATACCGCCCGACAATAGGTGAATTATTGACCGCACCATAAAGGGTTGGCACCCCCATCATTAGCGTCGGTTTTAATCGATCAATTGTCTTCAGCATCTGTCCCAATTTAAAGCGGGGAAGCAGAATTAATTCTGCGCCAAGAGCAACCCCCATGTTCAAGACCGTCGTCATGGCAAAAACATGGAACATCGGTAAAACACCAAGAATACGTTCTTCGCCCGGAACAGCATCTGAAAACCAGGCAACAACCTGTGATGTATTGGCAATAACATTCCCATGACTCAAAATCGCCCCTTTGGGCTTACCTGTGGTCCCGCCAGTATATTGTAATACCGCTTTATCTTTACGTGAGACATCCACGGGGTAAGCGCCGTCTGTACTTTCAGCCAGATCCGTAAATTCTATGAACTCTGGCCCCGAGGGATGCGATATCTTATGAAACTGTAATAAAGAAAATAGCGTCCCCTTAAGCATCGGCATTGCCTGTGCTAGCCTACAGATAACGACCTTTTCCAGCGGCGTTTGGGAAAACTGTTTTTCAACTTTCTCGCAAAGTTCTTTAACATCCAGTGTAATCAAAAGCTTCGCGCCACAGTCATTCAACTGATATTCCAACTCTTCAGGCGCGTACAAGGGGTTTGAATTAACAACGACTGCCCCAATTTTTAAAAGCGCGTAGTAACAGATCACAAAATAAGGACAGTTCGGCAAGAACAAGACCACACAATCCCCCTTACCAACACCTTGTCTTTGCAAGCCAGCAGCAACAGACTGTATCTGATCAAAAATATCAGCGTAACTGTAGCTCCGGCCAAGAAACTCGACACAAGAACGATCAGGGAACCGCGCGACAACCTGTTCCAGGTTTTGGTAAAGAGACTGGTTATCAGATTGAACGGCATCATCCCGTGCTAAAGAAGCCTCGGGGTAAGTACCGATATGAGATGCTTTTTTACCCTTTCTGCTCATGACCTGACACCTCGTTGTTCCTGCAGATGCGCTTCTAAGCGTTTTTCTTGCGCAATCTCCTGACGTTCTGCCGCTTGTTGGTCAATACTTTCCAAGAAACCACGAATACCCTGACGGCAGTTACCAATGTTCTCGTGCAGAATTCCATGCCGCTTTGATTCGACCATAATCAGCTCTTTATCCTGAGTACCGATCAAATCGAAAACTTTATTAATCCCCTTGGCATCTACAATCGGATCTTCCATCCCCTGGAAAAGTTTCACCGGGCAGGAAACATGCGGAAGGTTTTCTCGGAGTTGCTCATGCAGTTGGTAAAGTTCATATGTCGTTCGCACAGGGACACTATGATAATTTATTTCTGGATTTTCGGCAGGATGTTCTTTGAAAACCCCCTTTTCTTCGATCGCCGGAACCCAGCTTGTCAACTTTTCCAAACCATGTGCCAAATGCGCAAACAACAGATTACTAGTCTTAAACTGCCAAGGGACAGAAACGGCGGAAACCGATGATATACCTTCCGGGTTATTAGCCGCTTCAAGTAACGACAGGGTGCCACCAGTTGCAAAGCCAACTAAACTGATGTCATCCACAAAAGCAGATAAAATTTGACGCCCTCGTGCAATGGAACTCATCCAATCCTGCCAATGTCGATCCCTCAAATCCCAAGGGGATGTACCATGCCCCTTCAAACGAACCCCCATGACAGCATAGCCAAGTTCGGATATTTCCCGTCCGAATTCATAAAGTTCCGCAGGTGAGGCCAAAAGACCGTGAACGATAAGCACGCCAGTATTACGGCAATTTTCCGGTACAATCAGATAAGGCTCAGCCGGGGCGCAAGCCATTTCCTTAGCATTAATTTCCACATGATGCGGTTTTGTATAGGTCTTGCGGTCACATTCGAGCGATACATACTCATCATCCAGAAGGTGATATGCTAATGTATCCCGCTCAACATCCAATAACGTTTCATACGCTTCCTCAACACTGATAACAGCTTCTTTTATCGGCATAACTTCATTGGCATAGACACGTATCAAGTTCTCAAGGCGCACTGTATTAAAGCTTGTTATCTCAATAACTGTTTCATCAAAGTGATAATAATCTTCATCTTGTCTGATATGTTCAGCACAGCCTACGGCAGACATATACTTCTTCAATGACTCACAGATCTGCCCGCTACCCAAGTTCCAATAATTTTCCGGCTTTGTCAGGCTACGGTGCAGGTGAACATCTTCTTTTTTCTGACAGGATTTAATGGCGAGATAGAGTGCCTTATGAAAGTTTCCCTTTAAAATTCGTGGTTCTTTTTTCAAAACAAGATATCGAATTAAAGAAGATGCCAAATGATAGAGATTAACCGTAACCCCGGTATAGATCGCATCCATATAGTAATCACGCAGGCGATTGGTTCCGCGAGAGCTACACAGCTTGAATATCTTTTCGTTCAATGTATCCGGCGCATGGGATAATTTGAAAAAATCATCAAGCGAGTTGATTTGACTAAATACTCTGGAAAGAAGGCGTTTTTCCCACCATTTCCATACATGTGTCACATCCAGTGGTTTGCTGACACGGATATCCATATCGCAATCCTTAAGAATCATATTCGCTTCGATCAGGACTTCTTCAACGAGCCTCGGATTGCTGCCCTTGCTGAAGAATTCCGCGCTTCGACTTAAAATGTTATCGCTCGCCCTGATCGGATAAAAGGTGATATTTGCCGGGATAATCTCGGTTGGCTTACTAGCAACAGCCAAAAGTTCTTCTGTTGTTTCCATTTCCAGCGCCTTTGCCCACCGTTCAAGGCGGGCATATTCCTTGGCTTCGAAAACAGATAAAACACGTTGTTTGAATAACTCCACCGTCAACGCAAGAACAGCGGCCCCAGTATGGTGCTTACGTCTGATCTTCGCAGTTGGCGAAAAAATACTATATTCGCCTGATGGACCAACAACGTGCCTGTCTTTAACCATTCCCCCTTCGGGAAAAATGATGACTTTGCGGCCTCGCAGAATTTCGGCAGCCAGGAACGGAAGTAATCCCGGATGATTATGGGGTACAGCACCAACGCCGTATAAAAAGCTGGCAAAGGACTCATTGCCTTCAAACAACTCACCCGCCGCGACACACCGACAATACTGGCCTGTTTCTTCATGAATAAGATATTGAGGAATAATGGTTTCGAACCGGGCAAAATGATTGAAAAGATAAATATCACCTTCGGCAAATTTATCGTAATCATCATGCAAGCAGATGTTGATGCCCAGGCGCTTTTTGACCAAAGAAAAAGCCTTCACACACCAGTCGTATGTTGGTTTAAAGTCGAGGTCCAGTTCTGTATCCATCTCCCCACCTAAGCCGTTTCTCTCAATACCCTTATGATATTAGAATGCAGCTTTATAGTAATTATCTGTGTACGGTCATCCCCAGTTGAAAATCACAATTCTGAGATCAAGAGTTATCACCTCTGAATCCTCACACCATCAAGTAAACCATAATACGGGCTAAGGTAGTATTAATATTACTTACTTTCGCGTAAAATTAAGGCGTAAAAAAGGGGCTGGTATAATCACCAGCCCCTTTTTCCTGTTAACAAACACGGTTTGCTTTATACAAATCCGCGCTCTTTGAGCTGGGCAATGACCCGATCAGCCAAAACTTCCGGTTCAGCACTTCCTCCAGCCAAAACAATCTCGGCATTCACAGGCGCTTCATAAGCAGAATCAATTCCGGTGAAGTTTTTGATGTCTCCGGCGCGGGCTTTCTTATAAAGCCCTTTTGGATCCCGCTCTTCACAAACTTCCAGTGGTGTATCCACAAAGACTTCGAGAAACTCGCTTTCACCCATCAGTTCACGCGCCATACGACGTTCACTTCTGAAAGGCGAAATGAAAGACACGAGAACAATCAACCCGGCATCGACAAACAAACTTGCAGTTTCTGAAACACGACGAATGTTTTCAACACGGTCTGCATCTGTAAAGCCAAGATCCTTGTTTAAGCCATGACGAACATTGTCACCATCCAGCGTGTAGGTATGCCGACCTTCAGCAAAGAGCTTTTTCTCAACCAGGTTGGCGACAGTTGACTTACCCGCGCCAGATAAACCGGTAAACCATAGAACACAGGGCTTTTGCCCCTTCTGCTCTGCTCGATTACCTTTGTTAACATCCAGCTCTTGCCAAACAATATTACTTGCACGGCGCAACCCAAAGTCAATCATACCCGCACCGACCGTTGAGTTGGTGTAGCGGTCAATCAGAATGAAAGAACCTGTTTCCCGGTTTTCTTTATAGGCATCGAATGGAATGGCCCGATCAAGAGCCAGATTACAGACACCGACCTCATTTAATTCCAGTGTTTTACCAGCTTGTTCTTCCAGTGTATTCACATTTACCTTGTGATGAAGATCCGAAATCACCACAGGCACTGTGGTTGCTGCCGTTTTTAAAAGGTACGGACGACCCGGCAACAAGGCATCTTCTTGCATCCACAAAATATGCGCCTTTAACTGATCACTTAATTCCGGCACTTCATCTGCTTTGGAGAGAATGTCGCCGCGGCTAATATCAATCTCATCCTTCAAGGTGATTGTCACAGCTTGCCCGGCAATCGCTTCTTCCAGATCACCATCAAAGGTAACAATACGATCAATTTTCGATGTTTTACCCGACGGAGAAACGGCAATATCATCCCCCGGCTTTATACGCCCGGATGAAATCGTTCCGCTAAAACCCCGGAAATCAAGATTAGGACGGTTTACCCACTGAACAGGCATCCGGAAAGCTGTCTCGGTTATATCCGTTGTAACATCAACAGTCTCAAGGTGACCAAGCAAAGTTGGACCTTTGTACCAGTCCATCTCAGCACTTGGTTCGATAACATTTTCACCTTTAAGTGCAGAGATCGGCGCAGTGATAATATTTGGAATATCCAGCTTGTCAGCAAAGGACAGATACTCTTCAACTACCTCGTTGTATCTGTCCTGGGAATAGTCAACCAAGTCCATCTTGTTGACCACCAGAACAACATTTTTAATGCCAAGTTGAGATACGATATAACTGTGACGTCGGGTTTGGGTCAGAACACCTTTGCGCGCATCAACAAGAATGAGCGCAAGCTCTGCCCCTGATGCGCCCGTTGCCATGTTCCGGGTATACTGTTCGTGACCCGGCGTATCAGCGACGATAAATTTGCGTTTATCCGTCGAGAAAAAGCGATAGGCGACGTCGATGGTAATGCCTTGCTCTCGCTCAGCCTGAAGGCCATCAACCAACAGGGCCAGATCGATATCTTCGCCCGTGGTGCCTACTTTTTTGCTATCACTTTCCAGTGCGGTTAGCTGATCTTCAAAAATAAGCTTTGAATCATAAAGCAATCGACCAATAAGGGTTGATTTTCCATCATCCACAGAGCCACAGGTAATAAACCTCAACAGGCTTTTTTCTTCCTGCGCTTTAAGATAGGCCAGAATGTCTTCGGAAATAAGGGTATCTTTGTGGGCCATTAGAAGTAGCCCTCCTGCTTTTTCTTTTCCATTGAACCCGCCTGATCGTGATCAATGACACGTCCCTGGCGTTCTGAAGTTGTTGTCAGCAACATTTCCTGAATGATGTCCGGCAGTGTCGCAGCTTCTGATTCAACCGCGCCTGTAAGCGGATAACACCCAAGCGTTCTAAAACGGACAGATTTCATCTCTGGCGTTTCACCCGGCTTCAACGGCATGCGATCATCATCGACCATAATCAAAGCGCCGTCGCGCTCAACAACCGGACGTTCCGCAGAATAATAAAGCGGGACAATCGGAATATTTTCACGATAGATATATTGCCAGATATCCAGCTCGGTCCAGTTAGATATCGGGAAGGCACGAATGCTCTCACCCGGTTTTACACGGGCGTTGTACACATTCCATAGCTCGGGACGTTGATTTTTCGGATCCCAACGATGATTTTCTGATCGGAAAGAGAATACGCGTTCTTTAGCACGGGATTTTTCTTCGTCCCGCCGCGCGCCCCCAAAAGCAGCATCAAACTTGTATTTCTCCAGCGCTTGTTTCAAAGCCTCGGTTTTCATCACGTCCGTATAAAGCGCTGAACCATGATCAAAGGGGTTCATTCCCTTTTCACGTCCATCTTCATTAGTATGTACGATGAGATCAAACCCATATTCCGCAGCTATCTTGTCACGGAAAGCAATCATTTCCTTGAACTTCCATGTCGTATCAACATGCATCAGAGGAAAAGGAGGTTTTGAAGGGTAAAAAGCCTTACGTGCCAGATGCAACATAACGGCAGAATCTTTACCAATGGAATAGAGCATCACAGGGTTACGGAACTCTGCCGCGACCTCTCGAATAATATGAATGCTCTCAGCTTCCAGCTGTTTCAAGTGTGTCAGATACGGATCGCTCACCGTTTTCTCCGAATTACTGCTCTCAAGCAGATAAATACAAAAATACAGCCCCAAAGCAGCCACAAACTCAGCAAATGTCAAGTTCTTAGTCAAACTTAGAGCTACAAATTAAACACTAAAAATATGTTGATAAACAAAATCAACACCATCTCAATCTGTTAAATAGTTATTACACCCTATTTAACAACATGGAAAGATAAATATTAATATTACACATATTTTTAATGTTATTAATTAAAATTAAAATTTGTATTTTATATCAATATTTTAATAAAATATCTCTTTAACTTCCTTCTCTCAAAATCAAAGAAAAAATCATAAATAACACTTAAAAAATGTATTTAAATTTAATTTCTTCGTTTTATGAACTTGAGAATTTGTCCTCTGCAAGATACTCAGGGTATATATTCTTCTTCAGATTCCCGGATAAAATGAGAGACATGAACATCCTTTTTAATGATCCCAATTTTCCTTACACAACGCTGCCTCATATTCAGGAAGATGGCATCTGGTGTGAGAAAAGGGACATCAGAGGCCGAACGGTGTCAGACAATACTCCTGCTCTATTTCTGGATCGTGATGGCGTTATCGTTAAAGAAGTGAACTATCTTCAAAATCCGGATGATGTAGAACTCATCCCTGGTGCTGCCGAGACGATTCAAGCAGCAAACAAGCGAAATATCCCCGTGGTTGTCGTCACCAATCAAGCTGGAATTGCCTATGGTTATTTTGGTTGGCAGGATTTTCTGCTCGTCCAAAACAAAATGCACAAAGAACTAGAAAGCCAAGGCGCCTATGTAAACGCGGTCTATGCCTGTCCCTTTCACCAAAAGGGCCAAACAACTTGGGGCGGACACCCAAATCACGAAGCAAGAAAGCCCAATAACGGTATGCTGATGCGGGCAAAAAACATGTTGTCCATCAACATGGAACAATCATGGATTGTCGGTGATCGAGCCTCAGATCTTGAAGCAGGAAAAAAAGCAGGGCTTGCAGGAGGCTTGCATGTTTTAACCGGGCACGGTTCTCGCGAAGGAGAAGTCACACTCTCAAAACAGCTATCCAGTTCGAATTACCAAATCCAGGAAGTTAATTCGATTAAAGACGCTCAAAGCTTGCCGCTGTTCATGTCGTGAAGTTTTTGTTTTTTAATCTGAGTAGGTCAAAAAGCAGTATATATGCTTATTCTCAAAAATAGAGCACCTTAAGAACCTTAGTATAATCCTGGAATTAAAGAGAATTACTCTGGAAGAGTTACAGCTAACAACACAAAGCATGTTGTTTATTTCTCGTCACGCAATCTAATTTCCGTCACACCGCAGATATAATGCCCAACAGCAATATGCATTTCCTGAATATGGTTTGTTGTATCCGATGGTACTTTGATACAGAGATCACAAAGCTCGGCAAGTTTGCCGCCACCTTGCCCGGTAAAGCCCATCACTGTTATCCCCATCTTTTTTGCCACATCAACGGCGGCAACAATATTCCCACTGTTACCGCTTGTCGTAATGCCAACAAAAACATCGCCCTCTCTACCCAATCCACTTAGTTGACGTGCAAAGACCTGTTCATATCCATAGTCATTTGCAATCGCCGTCAAAGCAGAGGTATCTACGGTTAAGGCGATAGAGGGAAGAGAATCACGTTCGATAATGTAACGTCCTACCAACTCAGCGGCCAGATGTTGTGAATCTGAAGCCGAGCCTCCATTACCACAGAAGATGATTTTATTACCACGCTTAAGTGCCTGCACCCAAATATCAGCAGCCTCATCCATGACATCCCCCAAAGCACTGAGAGCTTCAAAGTTTTTCACAACAGTCTGGCAATAATTTTGAAACGACACGAGAGAACCTTTTTGTGGGAGGTAAGAGTATGTTTAAACGAAATGCACCAATATTATGGCAATATTATGCATGGCTATTTATATTGCGCCTCTAGATTTAACATCCGAATTATAAACTTTCCAGTCGAGAAAAAACTATTCGCGGCAAGGAAATTCAAGCCAGCCGATCTCTTAAGATTTGTGTCATCATCGCTCCGCCCTCACAGATATGTTTCACAAGTAAGTCAACCGCGTCATCACACTTATCAGACTCAACCGCCGTCAAAATATCTACATGTTCTTGCTGAGATTTTAATTTGTAGGGCATTGTTTCGAACACCAATCGCTGATAACGCTCATTATGCAACCACAACTCATTAAGGGAATTCATTAATCTGGGTTGTTGCTCTCCGGCATAAATTGACCGGTGAAAATCCCAGTTCGCTGACATTAGCTGATCAAGATCCTCTGATGTGTTACCTCTTGCAATAGCCTCTCGTGCCTCTTCATGATCAGTTATTTTGAAAAGAGTCATTGCTTTTTTAAGAGCCAAACATTCCAGTTCAACCCGCATGTCCGTAATTTCCTGAGCATCTTCCTGCGTTAGTGGTGTAACCATTGCTCCTCGACGCGGTTGGAAAAGCACCAAACCTTCTGCACCGAGCTTCTGTAACGCCTCACGTACAGGGACATGGCTTGCACCAAATCGCGCAGCAATATGATCCTGACGTAAACGGTCCCCGCCAACGATCTCACCCCGGAGAATGTCACTTCTGAGCTGCATTGCAATTGCATCACTCATCCCCAAACTAGCTACAGGCACTGTAAACCTCTTGGTTATGTTTTATGTTTCAGAAATACAACACCACCTTATACCTCTATAATTTAGGTCGGATGGCATTGAGGCAGAGTCCGAGTTCCCGCAAACGATCCAGATATTTTGTTATCCGTGTCACCGTTTTGGGGTCATTCAATTTCATCTCATCATCAAATTGACTTTTATATAACGGCAAGACAAAATCTGGTGCCGCCAAAGGGTAGGCCCCCAGCCCTGAAAGACTTTGCTTTAATTGCTGCTGCACTTTTGATGTGCCCAAAGCCCCCGGACTGGTCCCCATAATACCCACGGCAAGGTTTTTGAAAACAGACGGTGTCCCTCGAGAAGCCCAATCAATGGCATTTTTCAAAACCGCGGGTAAACCACTATTATATTCGGGGGTGACAACAAGCATCCCATCCGCTTTGCGAATAGCCTCTTTAAAAGCCAACGCCGCAGCAGGTGTTTCAATGTCTTCCTGGTCCTGGTTGAAAAATGGCATATCTGCTAGTTGATCAAAAACGTCGATGGTCACACCTTCCGGTGCAGCCCTGATCGCTTCCTTCAGCAAGGCACGATTATAAGAATCTTTTCGTAAACTCCCAACGACAGCAACGACATGAAAAGATTTGTTTTGATCTTCCGGCAAAGCCATCTTACTTCCCCCTTTAGACAAGAATGTTATCGACTAAATATGCCATAACATGAGACGGGCTTTGAACCCAGAGAGATTAACAAGGCCAGATAAAATTTTAAGGCAGATAAAATTCTTAAGATAGCTGTCGGAATTTACTCGGCGTTAAGCCCGTAGCTCGACGGAAGCGTGTTGTCAGATGGCTTTGGCTGCTAAAGCCACATTGAAGCGCAATTGCACTCAACGTATTATGAGTATCGCCTAGTAAATCCTTGGCTCGTTCCACACGGCGCAACAAAACATACTGATGTGGGCTAACCCCCATTGTCAGTTGAAACATGCGCGTAAAGTGAAAAGGGCTCAACTCAGCAACTGCAGCCAGATCTTCAATGACCAATCCCTGATCCAAAGCCTCTTCAATATAGTCCTTAACTCTTTTTATCACAAAGGGAGACAATCCGCCCCGGACAAACGTCGGTTCGGCATTTTTATTACTATAGTGGCGAAAGAGATGCTGTACCAAAAGCTGTCCAGCATGAGACAGGCTCATTCTATCAGCTGGGTTCTGCCAATCCAAAGGCAGAATAACCTGGCGAAACAACTGTTCAATAACAGGATCACTTTGAAAGGCCACATCTTCCAGCTCAACCAGATTAGGATCAATACCATAGCTTTCCAAAGCAATATGGTCGAACTCTGCCTGATCAAAATAGAGATGCATAAACTTGAAAGGGGCCTCAATGCTCCATTCAGAACGAACACCCGCAGGCATGATGCAAACAGCACCCGGATGTCCCTTCCCCAGTGAGCGTTCTCCATTATGGCGTCGCGTCCCCTTGCCACCCTGCAGATAATAACTCAGCGTGTGATGACTTGCTTTCTCATATACCGCATAACCGCCGTCATTGTGCCATGCAGACAAAGAGAGCCCCGATCCAACATCAAGAGTCTGACTGGATTGCGCCCCCACTTTTTTCAGGGTTTTATATACATAAAGCTCTTCTGGTCGCATGACTTTCGCCGAAACAAGTTTCCTTCAATTTAATCACCTTATTTCCTTTTGAGAAGGGTTCAGTTTTCACTTAACCGCAAGAATGTGAAAAAAGCAGAGAAAGCTGATATACATCCCAAGTTCTCCGTTCTATGACTTGAACATATGTCGAACAGTAAATTGTCTGGATGGTTTGGTGAGCATACTGCTGTATCTGGGAACAGTCCTCATTTGGGGAACCACTTGGCTAGCAATTGCTTTCCAGATCGGAACAATACAGGTCGAAGTTTCAGCCTTTTATCGGTTCTCTTTGGCAGCGTTAGTACAAATCCTCTTTATGCTTGCCTTAAGGAAACTCACTTGGGTTCCTCTCAAACAGCATAAATGGTTTGTTCTACAGGGCTGGTGCCTCTTTTGCCTGAATTTTATTTTCTTTTATAACGCTGCAAAATTTCTACCAAGTGGCCTGATCGCCGTTGTTTTTTCGCTGGCAAGCATCTTCAATATGATCAACGCCTTTGTTTTTCAACAAAAACCGCCAACGATAAAATCCCTTGCTGGTTCGAGCCTGGGCGTTTTGGGTGTTTGCGCTCTCTTCTGGAATGATATTCAACCGGGAAGTTGGCAACAGGGTGCTTGGTCCAATTCCGGCCTACTGGGTTTGTTTTTATCCATTGCCGGAACCTATTGCTTCTCTCTTGGCAATCTGGTCTCGCAACATCAGCAAAAGGCGGGACGTAACGTCCTTGTCTCGAACTCCTATGCTTTGGTTTATGGCAGTGTAACTCTTGGGCTTTGGTGTCTGTTTCAAGGCTACTCATTTGACGTAGAAAATTCTTACAAATATCTGGGAGCTCTTTTTTATCTCGCCATCCCGGGGACTGTAATCGGTTTCGCCATGTACCTTAAGCTTATTGGCAAGATCGGTGCGGAAAAAGCGGCCTATTCCACTGTTTTGTTCCCAATTGTCGCCCTGTCACTCTCAACCATTTTTGAAGGCTATGTCTGGACAGAGACAGCAGTTCTGGGCGTTATACTGGCTCTGGGCGGAAACCTGATTGTCTTCACCAAATGGCCTCGAAAACAGAAGATACAGTAGCAAACCTGAAAATTACACGTACTTATCAAGTAAGACCAAGAACACCCCACGCAGCTTCTGTCAGATCCTGCGTAAAACTTTTATAGTCTTGTGTTAGGCGCCCATAGACATGAAAGACAGCGGGTTGAACAACAACACCCAAAACCATCGCCGCCATCAGATCAGGATCACCCTGCTTTATTATTCCAATGCCTTGTCCTTGGGCAATCATATCTCGCAAGACAACGACGGGGGTTACCATGTCATCCGGAACTTCTTTCAGCTGTCCATGCTGCGTCAAAAGTAAGAAGGTAAACAGCGCCTTGTCCTCTGCAAACAGCTGGCAAAACCGAGCAATCATGTCGGCAATTTTCTGCTTGGGATCTTTTTCACTCGCAGCAATGTCGCGTAAATAATTCCCCTGCTCTTCATAGAGCGACAGGAAGAGTTTTTTCACCAATTCATCTTTGCTTTTGTAATGGCGATATATTGTACCTTCGGCAATGCCCGCTCCGGATGCAATATCTTTGGTCGTGGTTTCCGTCACCCCCTGTTCGGCAAAGAGCTCCATCGCCACTCGATTGATTTTGTTTTTTGTCGCCGTGCCATCACGCATAACTTAATCAACTCAATTCCAATTGTGATTAAGCACTCACTATACTACTGAATGCGCAAACGAAAACCCAAAAGAACTTGAAACCGCTCAAGCTCCTTTGGGTTAACACATAACATCTCTTAAGATGGATCAGGCCTGACTAATCACAGCCATACAGTCATCAAACTCTTTCAGGAATTGATCTGCGTTTTCCATCGTAAAGCAAACCGGCGGTTTGATCTTCACGACATTGTCCAAGGGACCATCCGTTGAAAGTAGAATATTTCTTTCTTTCATAAAATTAACAACTTTGCTGGCCTCAGCCGTTGCTGGTTCCAAGGTGTCCCGATCATACACCAGTTCAGCCCCGATAAAGAGTCCCCGCCCGCGAACTTCACCGATGAGCGGATAGAGATCCATCATTTCTGTCAGGCCGTCCAGAATATGTTGCCCGACTTTTCCAGCGTTATGTTGCAAACGTTCATCCCGGATTACCTGTAACACTTCCCGCCCGATTGCACAGGAAACCGGGTTTCCGCCAAAAGTATTAAAATATTCCATACCATTGAAAAAAGCATCCGCAACCGCCCGGGTTGTAATAACAGCCCCCAGGGGATGACCATTTCCGATCGGCTTTCCAAGGGTAACAATATCCGGCACCACATCCTGAAGCTCAAAGCCCCACATATGGCTTCCGATGCGGCCAAAACCAACTTGAACTTCATCCGCAATACAAAGTCCACCCGCACTTCGTACGGCCCCATAAACACGTTTCAGATACCCATCTGGCAGAACAATCTGCCCACCACACCCCAGCAAAGATTCTGCAATAAAGGCAGCAGGTTTCCGCCCCTGTTTTTGTAATGCCTCTAGCTGTTCAATTGCCATATCAGCGTATTTCTCGCCACAATCAGGATCATCCCATTTTACCGAACCACGATATCCATCAGGCATCGGACAGATTTTCACATGATCCGGGCAGCCCTTGCCCCCTTTGCGATTGAACTTATAAGGGCTGAGGTCAATGAGAGACGTCAGGTTTCCATGGTATGCGTGATCAACAATCAGCATATCCTTCTGCCCCGTATAGTTCTGCGACAGGCGCAGCGCGAGGTCATTGGCCTCACTGCCAGAGTTCGTAAAAAAGCAAACTTCAAGAGAGTCCGGAAAGGTTGCTAACAGTTCACGCGCATAGTTGACAATATTGTCGTGCATATAGCGCGTATTTGTATTGAGAACAGGCATTTGCCCGGTGGCCGCAGCAACAACACGAGGGTGACAATGCCCTACATGGCAAACATTATTCACCATATCCAAATACTCTTCACCCTGCTCAGTATAGAGATACTGTCCTTCACCGCGAACAATTTTAAGAGGCTCCGCGTAAGACAAACTCAGGTTCGGACTTAAATGCCTGGCGCGTTCTTCACGGATGCTTTTAGGGCTTCTCGACACATCTCCCTGACATTTGCTTTTCATACCGAGAATGAGATTTGGACTTGGGCAAACAGATGACCAGACATTGATTTCGCTGCGCGCAGCCACACCGCAGACATCGTTTTCCATTCCCATCAGATCTAGCAAAAGCTGGAAATGAACATGGGGGGCCCAGTTTCCGTTTTCAGGATAGGGGCCGAGATAGCCGATTACATCTCCCTTCTTAAAGGCCTTGCCATCCTCCCAAAGCTCCAAAGATGTCCGGCTCAGGTGACCGTATTTTGTGTAGAATACCTGACCCTCATCTGTCTGGTGCTCTAGAATCACAACCGGGCCATAGTCATAATCCCGCGTGTTATCATTATGCACACGGACAATACCATCTAACGGCGCATAGAGCGGCTCATAGGCAGGAAGGAAGAGATCAATACCCAGATGAACGGTGCGTTTTTCGTCCGGATCTACTGTCTCAAAAAAGTCCCCTTTATACACATCACGATCTTCCAGATAGCTGCCAATCCCAACGGCAGTATCCGCTTCCTTCATCATAGCAAAGATAACATCAGTGGCTTCTTCAGCACTGCGGGGGATCCCCTCGTCGTTTACTGACAGGGGAGAGAGGTCGAGAACCAGTACATTTTCAGGCGAAAGATTGTGCTGGCAAATTGGTCCGATTTTATCGGCATTGGTCAAAAGCCACTGTTCCAGCTTCCGTGATCCGGCACAGGCCTCGTAACCACAGACGTCACGCAAACGATAATGAACAACCTGTGAATTGATTTGCTCCATCTTGAGCAGAAGATCCCGGATGTCTTTCTGGCTGATCAACAAATATTCGTTTTCCGGATTGGCTGAATATTGCTGGGCTGCCATACAGGATGATTCAGCTAGACGCACTCTGATCAAATCATAAAGAATGGCAAGCTCTTCTTCCTGAAGCGGATTTACCCTGTGATACCCCGACACAACATCGCAAATCCGTCCGACGGGATCCTTCTGGGCCAACATGGCATAGGCACAAGCAACAGCGACTTCGCATATCCGATGGCTTTGAATGAAATCACCAAAATCAATAAGACCACTAATCTCGCCCCGTTTATCCACGAGAATGTTGTAGTCATTTGCATCGTTGTGAATGATTTGCCGTGGCAATCGGCTCAAAGCACTCGCCGTTTCTTTTGAAAATTTATCCAGAATAGATGCTACGACATCGCGTATGGCGACATCCTCAATCAAGTCAATAAAAGCCGTGTGTGCCGATGCTTGAGCAATATCCCACAAAAAGGTTCTGTCGGCCCCGGCATGCATAAAAGATTTTAACGCCAGATCCATACGCGCCATCAATGCCCCAATTTGAGAGAAATCCAAATCCTGCGACTGTGCTACTTTATTCCAAACTTCTCCATTCAACCAGGTCAATGCGCGGATGAATCTAACCTGTCCGTCGCAATCCGTGATCTTATGGGTTGTCGTTTTTTTTCTGTTTTCAATTATTCTCGGTAACGGTAGACCAGCATCCTGACTTGCCAGTTCAATTAGCAACTGATCCTGTGCGTCCAACCAGCATAGATCTGTCTCTGGTGCATAGAGCTTAAGAACAAAGCTCTTATCCTCCACAGCATCCATTCGAAAGTTCTGATCCCTCTCACTTGGCAAGCTGTAAGCCTTTGCTGCAATACCATAAAACTCCTGAAAAAGAGCTTCGGCTTCACTTTCAGTATAAACATGGAGTTTATCAACAGACATATCATGCACCCTGTACTGCAGTTAATTATTTGAAAGCAGTATAAAAAAAATAAACGCCCACATCTTTCGCCATTATGCGCGTTTGATTGTTTTTATGACAGGTGCCTGATATTCTCTGCCCGGTATTTGCAATTGGCAGAAGATATTGGCATTTTGATGCGTGATTTAGATAAAACTGATCGCCAGATTTTACAGGTATTGCGTAACAACGCGCGCGAAACTATCAAAGGTATTGCGACACAAACCAATATTGCCAGATCAACTGTTCGCCACCGTCTGCAACGTCTCGAAGACGATCAAATCATTACTGGATACAGAGTAGAGCTAAAAAATGCATCAACCCGTGGTTTCCGGGCTTTCCTGTTTTTGAACCTGACACATACACCTGCAAAAGATTTAATCACCGAAATATCCAGTTTTCCGGAAGTAATCCGGTGTTATTCCCTGGCTGGCGAACCAGACCTCCTGGTCGAGGTCATGGCAGAAACCCCCGAAGCCCTCAATGATGTGCGCAACAGACTTTCTGCCAATACTGTCGTAAGCGAATTGAAAACATCTTTGGTTCTTAACCGAGAACTTGAAGCTTAGATTAAGAGCTTTTGTGATCAACTTTAAAACATCTTGAATTGAGTTTTACTTTTCGTCGCCCTCGACAACCAACCGACCTTCTTCGGCCTTGAAGAAGAACTGGCTTGCAATCAACCATCCTTTCAAGGGACGCAAAGGAAGAATACAGGTTAACAGTAGCAAGGGCATTGTTGTTAAGAGATGCGCCCAAATTGCAGGCTCAAACTTGACCTCGAACCAAAGGGCAAAGACAACAACAGGAATACAAAACAGCATCTGAATAAAAAAAGCAGGACCGTCAGCAGGATCAGCAAAGGAATAGTCAAGATCGCAAACATTGCATCCTTTGGCAACAGTCAAAAATCCGTCAAAGATTTTCCCCTCACCGCACCTAGGGCATTTCCCACGGGTACCTGTCTTCATAGAAGACAGTTTGGGATAAATTTTCTCTGCTGTATCGTGCATGTTAAATTCCACATTGTTTTTCGACATCCTGCTCAAAAAGAACGGGCCGATTTGTTATGGAATGATAAATAGCCTTTAATTACGCTTCATACGATAACAAAGTGACGCTTCACAACGTCGCAGCACATCTTACCCAGTATTATCTTACAGAATCACTATCCTAGCTCAAACGAGGTGATCCCGTAAATTTTCTCCAACGGCAGATCAATATTACCCCCCTTATACATTCTGGCCGTTTCAAAGCTTTGTTCAAGCCCGTAATGTTCTGCCAGCAATAGCCCATTCGTGTTATTTTCTGGTACATCCAGAATGATGTTACTGCCTTCAACTTCGGTGCATAAGGCATTGAAAATATCATTCGCCACAGTTGGATCAGCAGCAAATAAAGGGCCCGTTTTATAACCATCACAATAGGGTCGGATGAGGCCGTAACCTTTTATTTCCTTGCCATTGATTTTGGCAAATCCAACATGACCTTCTTCTCCGAACCAAGCCTTTAAAAAATTCTTACGCTCTTCGAAGAAACAGCCTGCATCAAAAGCGGCGATCTGTTCAAAAGGCAAGGATTTCACGTCAACAAGGCTTTTAGCTTTATTTCCTTCGGCCTTTGCCGTTCCTTCAAAGCGAATATTACGGTGTGCAAGCTTAAAGCCTGAACGAATGTAATTATCCTGTTGATCAACAACACCATCCAAGCCAATGACTCTGCCACTCAGGCTATCCAACGCATAGTCCCATATAGCAAGCCCAAAACCTTTTCCACGCCAGGGTTCCCTGACAATATAAAACCCAACAAACCCATAATCTTCGCCATATTTAACAGCAGAGATACACGCGATGGGCTCACCGTTTAATAGCCCGATAAAAAAGCCGCTTTTATCCGCCTGATAAAAACACTCAATATCTCTCAAACCTGGATTCCAGCCTTCTCCCGCAGCTAGATCGCATAAAAATTGAATTTCCTGTTTTTCGACAAGACGTATTTCAAAATGATCTTTGTTTATGCTGTCAGTCACAAAAAAACCTTTTAGATGAATAAATTACGATAATATAATATTGAAAAGATAACGATTTAACCACACACTACATAGCTCAACATTATGTCAAAAATTGGGATCCTCAGCACATGACGCCTAACGAACTTGCACAACTCGCCGAATATAATCATTGGGCAAATCAAACGCTTTACAAAAGCTGCTCAAAACTGTCAGAAGCAGATTACAAAGCGCAACGCCCCAGTTTTTTCGGATCAATCCATAACACGCTGAACCACATCCTTGTTGGTGACAAGATTTGGTTTGGTCGTTTCGAGGCCTCTCCAGAAAGCTTATCTTTATCCGACATCCTCTATCAAGACTTTGCCAGCTTACAAACAGCACGTGAGGCGGAAGATTTACGCATTATCAAATATGCTCAAAACATTGCTCAAACCACACTGGATGATAACCTTACCTATACCAATGTTGCCGGCAATACTCACTGCGACCCCATGAGCGCCCTTCTTCGACACGCTTTTAATCACCAAACGCATCACCGTGGTCAAGTGCACTGCCTTTTAAGCCAGACCGATGTTCCTCCTCCTTCTCTTGATATCATGTATTATTTGCGTGCTCAGGATTAAGTTGCTCTGAAGAAGCATCAGCCAAACAGGTCCAATTGATCAGAAGAAAGAGTTCTCTTCTTGCATTCGGTTTTCTTTAAATCAGGCGGAACTGTAAACTGGCTGACATCAAGATACCGCAGGGATCTTTTGTTCAATCCATAGCGTTTACGGGCCAAAGCAAAACGATCGGCAATCAATTGCGCAAAAACACCTTCACCTCGCATACGTTTTCCCCATCGCGCATCATAGTCACGCCCGCCCCGCATTGATTTCAATATTCCCATGACACGATTAGCCCGGTTTGGATAATGCAGACACAGCCACTCAACCCACAGGTCCCTGATCTCACCTGGTAACCGTAGTAAAACATAGCTACAGGAAACTGCGCCGGCACGCGCAGAAAGCCCGAGAACCCGTTCAATTTCGTGGTCATTTAACGCTGGAATAATCGGTGCCATTAAAACAGATACGGGTACGCCTAGTTCCGTCAGCTGCCGGACAGCATCAAGACGCTTAGACGGAGTACTCGCTCTGGGTTCCATCGCCCGTGCCAACTTACGATCCAGGGTTGTTACTGATATAGCTACAGATACCAGATTCTTCTGTGCCATCCGCTGTAGGATATCGGCATCCCGCATCACCAGATACCCTTTGGTGATGATACCAACGGGTTGATTAAAAGCTTCGCAAACCTCCAGAGCTTGTCGGGTAATTTTTTGCTCGCGTTCAATGGGTTGATAGGGATCCGTATTGGCACCAAATGCAATGGCCTGACACTTGTATGATTTTTTGGATAGCTCTTTACCTAACAACTCGGCAGCGGCATCTTTTACGTAAATCAGGCGTTCAAAATCAACGCCCGGTGAATGGCCTAGATAAGCATGCGTCGGTCTTGCAAAGCAATAGATACAACCATGCTCACATCCTTTATATGGGTTGAAAGATAGCTCAAAAGGTATATCCGGAGATTTGTTTTTTGAAATCACAGAGCGACTTGGGTCAGGAGAGATCTCTGTTTGCAATCTTTCACCTTCGTCCAGACTACCCCAACCATCATCTGTTCGCTCACGCTGGTATGATTCAAATCGTCCCATCCGGTTTGTTACTGCCCCACGTCCGCGACGGGCATCGGGATGAAGAATGCCCTTTGCAAGTCCTTCCTGATTTTCGGATGTTTTCTCTGTGATCTGTTCCATAATCAAAAAATACACTAAAGAGAACAAAAAGAGAACAACTTGATTGTCATAAATAATTAAAATTAAAATACTCAATATTTATCAATGTATTAAATAAAATTATATTGAACGTTTTTTTTAATTCCCTTACGAATCGTACTCGTTAAAAGAATAACGTTCAGACAATCATTAGTGCCTTCTCAACCACTATTTTCTTCTCAAGAGATATCCATACAACACGCCACCCACCATAGGTGTTAAATAGATTGGCACTTGATAAAGAGCTAAAAAAGGAAGTATTTCCTCTAGAAAAGTGATCGGGATAGCTGCCGCAACAAGTCCTAAATTTCTGTTGCCCGCAATCATCGCAAAAGACAAGACGCTCTCTCTTTTCACATCCTTGATTGAATTAAACGGGCGACAAACACGTCGAACCAAAATCCCGATGATCGAAAATAGAAATTGGGCACCAAAATTAGATGCAACAGCAATACTTAATAGAAAGAGCATATACAAAGGATCTCTCTCTATAATTTCAGATACACCAGCCATTGCCGTTGCCACAAACAGCACCATTATAACAGTGCTTATGCCATCCAGCTGCGTACCACTTTTTTTAATCCACTCTCGCCCTAAGACCTTTCGAACGATAATCGCAATCAGAAAAGAACTTCCCACGGTGATCAGTAATTTTTGAAAAAGTGCCCATTGATCAAAAAACATCTGATCCCCTAGCGTAATGCCGATAATCCAAGGTGCTGTTAGCGGAATAATTGCAGTTCCTGCCAAGGTGATATTGAACACCAATTCACCATCAAGCTTCAAAATATACGCAAGATTTGGTGCAGCCCCCAAAGGCGGTGCACAAGCCATCAGAACCAACGCGATATGGATTGGAGCTGAAAGGGAAAAATACAGCGCGATCCAATTCACACCCAAAGGAAAAACAAGCATTAAAATTAGTAGAGCAAGCGACAAAGAAATCGGGTTATTTAAATGGCCAATGACGCGTGTTAAATCGACCCTGATCATAGCCAAAGAGATAAGACCAATGATGATAAGCGTCATATAAGGCAACAACATCTTACTAACAGCGGAAGGCAGGTAGGCACAAAGAGGCAAACTCAGCGCCAAAATCAGAGAGGCCCTATTCCCAATGTCTGTAAACAGTTTGGATAGCAGCCTCATATAACCTCTTTATCTTTGATACCCTTTGATTATCAGATTTGTATCGGTCGTCTGACCAACTATTGGGAAGAAACCACCACAGGTTTACGTTTTTTTCGAACCGACAACCAAACTCCAAACCCGATTAATACAGCCCCAACAGCGTGATATATCTCCGGTTTTTCCCCAAGTAATAAAATAGCTAGCGTTGCGGCAAAAACAGGCAAGAGATGAATAAATTGCCCGGCCAAACTGGCTCCCACATGTTTAACCCCTTCGTTCCAGCAAATGAAGGCAACAATAGAGACCGGTACGCCCGCATAAAAGACTGCCAACAGGTTATCTGTTGTCATTTCCAATGGGGTAGATTCTATCCAGCCGGGTAAGTAGAGCATCGCAAGAGCCGCTTCACCAATAAGTACATTTAACAAAATGAACGAGAACGGTGATGCACCCGTCGGCTTCCACCGGAGCAGCAAAGAATACAAGGACCAACTCAACACAGCCCCAAGAACGAACAGATCCCCCTTATTCAAAGTGAGGTTCAACAGGTTTTCAGGATGTCCTCGAACGAGAAGTGTCAACACACCACAAAAAGAGATCACGATTCCAACAGCCTGTATTGACCGGATTCTGTCACCAAAAAACACAAATGACAGTCCAATAATGATAACCGGAATCATCGAATTAAACAGCGCAGCATTGGTTGCGGCCGTTGTTTGCAGCCCAAAATAAAGAAGCGTATTAAAGCTGGCAACACTCAACAGTCCCAGGATAATCATCTTCCCAATAACCGGTTGGAACAGATGCCAATCTTTTTTTAACGAAGCAACTGTAAAGGGGAGAAGGCAAGCAAGCGCAAGCGTCCAGCGCCAGAAAGAAAGTGTCAGAGGCGCTATTTCTGTTGAAACGGCCCGACCAACAACAAAGTTCCCCGCCCAAAGAAGTTGTGCAACTATCAAGAACAGAATTGCCCAGCGTTGAGAAGACATGCCAACCTCATTTTCAGGCGTTTTAGGGGATATTGCCAACGGTAAATCATCTTATCTATCGCAGACAAAAGGACGCTAAGGCATGGGATAGAGTTCAGCAAGGCATGAATTTAAAAAAGCCACAATTAAGGTTGTTAGGCTTTATTTTCCCGACAATTATTTAAGAGACCGTATAAGTTTGCCTAAACTATAAAGACGGCTTTATGTCAGCAGATCAAACTCGGCCAAGATCGTATTAATTGTTTTTCGTACATCTTCCGGTGCATATCCTGCTTTGACCATAATGCGAAGACCGTTGTAGGCAATATTCAATCCCATTGCCTTTTTTTGTAAAGCCTCTTCACCGAGATTCTTATGTCGAGTTGTATCTTTCAGGGCTCCATAAAATCCCTGTACCATTTTCCCCATCATATCCTGACAGGTCTTACTTATTTCCGGATCATGGGGGGCTTGATCAACAGCAGTATTACACAGGAAACATCCTCGGCGGTCATTGTCACTCTCAACAACAGCAACAACCGTTTCCAACAGCATCTGAATACGTTGCGCACCATCAGGGATATTTCTATCGTTTAAAAACTGCAAACCCGGTTCAATACAGTTTTTTTCGTATTGTTTCAACGCAGCCAGAAACAACCCTTTTTTATCGCCAAAAGCTTTATAAAGACTCCCCCGGCCAATTTGCATGGCTTCCAGAAGGTCACTGATTCCAGTCCCTTCATAGCCTTTCGTCCAGAAAACCTGCATTGCTCTATCCAAGGCATCCGCTTCATCGAACTCACGTGGTCTTGCCAAATCATCTTACCTTTTAAGCTTACTCATTTAATCAAATGATGCCTCTTAGATATTAGATCTCATTGATATAACATCATCATCACGCTTTTGTGTTTTGGACTGATCAGTTCCTAATACTATATTAGCTAGGAAGCCGGATCAAGTGTCCGATTGGGTAGTGATCTAAATCAGATAATGGATGGCTTGATTAAGACCGTTCAGTACTTCTTTATTGTGGAGATAAAAAATGAAACGTTTATTCAAATTCCTCGCCGTAGCTTTCTTGGCAGCAACAACTTTCTCAATCACATCTGCCCACGCAGGCGGTAGCGTTTCAAAAGGATCTTTTGAAGGCAGAAGCGACCACATAACCACAGGTAATGTTGAGATTAAAAAAGCAAGTGACGGCAGCTACATTGTCATTCTTGCGGATAACTTCTCACTTGATGGCGCGCCGGATCCCAAACTAGCCTTTGGTAAAGATGGCGTGGACAAAAGCACAATCTTCGCACCGCTTAAAAGCAAAACAGGTAAACAGGAATACAGCCTGCCTGCAAGTATTAACCCAGCAAACTTTAACGAAATTTATGTTTGGTGTGAAAAATTCGACGTTCCTCTTGGCGTTGCAAGTCTAAAGTAACCTAAACTCTCCCGAAGGTTACGGAATAGGCCGCTCCTCCCCCCGGAAGGGTCTATTCAAAAGAAAACGACTAACCACTTATTTGGTTAGTCGTTTTTTTTGGGTTTTCAGATGAAATCAAATAATTGCACTAAAAACCTGACAGCGAAGCATTGCCGCCACAAATCAAGACGCCAACCTTCTCGTTTTTGTCAGGAGCATAAACACCGGACAACAATGCAGCCAAGGCCGTTGCACCACCTGGTTCTGCAATTTGACGATAATTGTTCCAAAGGCAATCCTGCGCGGCTTTGACATCGGCATCGGTAACAAGAACCGATTGGTGGACAAAGTTTTGCCCAGCGTCAAAACCATAGTCACCAATCAGGCTAGCCCCCAAAGCATCCGCTGCAAGACCAGAGACAGAAACACTAACGGGCTGACCTGCATTCAATGCAGAGTGCAGCGTCGCTGTTCCTTCGGTTTCGACAGCAATAATTTTGATTTTGCCACGATACCAGGACGCAAGACCTCCAATTAATCCGCCGCCGCCAACAGCCACTAACAGACTATCAATCTCCGGTGCTTGCTCTTCAAATTCGAGGCCAGCAGTTCCCTGACCAGCAACAATTTCCTGTTGATCATAGGCATGAAGTAACTTGGCACCTGTTTCTTTCTGACGCTCAAGACACGCAACCAAAGCTTCAGAGAAATTTGCCCCAATAACATTAATCCGGGCACCATACTGTTCCAGCTTTGCAAGTTTTGCAGGAGATACTATTTCAGGTACAAAAATTTCGGCACGTACCCCTAGTTTATTTGCTGCGTAAGCAACCGCAGCGCCATGGTTGCCACCAGAAGCAGCAATGACACCTGTCGCCGGTACACCACCAGACAAGAGAGCATTAAATCCGCCTCTGGCTTTAAAAGATCCGGAGTGCTGCATCTGCTCTAACTTTAACGTTATCGAGACATCATCGACGAGTTCTCCGGCAGGTACTCTTAAAATAGGCGTACGGCGAACATGTTCTTTTATCAAATCGTAAGCATTCAAAATTGTCGATTGTGTAATATGTCCTGACACAGCTTTCACCTGAATAAAATAGCAAGAGATAGATTTCACCTAAAAGGCATAAGAAACACAACTTAAAACATTATGATTACTTGGTTATTTTTCAAGCCAGTTACCAAAATCAGAAAAACTACCGAAATTTATCACACTTTTGTTAGAACTGATGTAATCCCTCGGGCGGAAACTATATGTCTAATTTGTACTTGTTTTGTTCGCCAACAAATAAAATAGGGAGCCCGGTATGTCACCCGATGCCGTACACCACCAAGATAACAGTATTATCCTTTCAGACAGTAACTTACTAAAAACACATACGACCATTCTTGATCAAGGAAATCCGGAAGAAAAACGTCAGGAGATACTCGACTATTTCCACAAGACATTCAGCCTTTATGAAACGCTTTTTGAGTGCCTTAAAGGAGACAATGCTTTTTATACCCGGGCCAATTCACTGCGCCATCCCTTGATTTTTTATTACGGACATACGGCTGTTTTCTTTATCAATAAACTTAACGTTGCCAAATTTATAGATACTCGAATTGACGAAACGCTGGAATCAACGCTGGCTATCGGCGTCGATGAAATGTCCTGGGATGATCTAAATGAAAATAATTACACTTGGCCAACCCCGAAAAAAGTAAAAGCTTACCGGGATAAAGTAAGAACACTGGTTGACCACTTTATTCGCACCTGTGACCTTTCCGTCCCCATCAAGCAAACAGATCCTTTGTGGATCATTATGATGGGGATTGAGCACGAACGTATCCACCTTGAAACCTCAGCGGTTCTCATACGGGAACTTCCGTTGGATAAAATTCGTCCACACCGTATCTGGAGCAAGATTTGCCAAAGCAGTGGTGAAGCACCCAAAAATGATCTCCTCCCCATAAACGGCGGCAAGCTGACGTTAGGAAAAGGTCAAAACAACCAGCACTTTGGTTGGGATAACGAATATGGATATCATAAAGTTGAGATCAAAGATTTCAAAGCCAGTAAATATCTAGTTTCAAATCAAGAGTATTTTGAGTTTGTAAAAGACAATGGTTACGGTCGAGAAAATTTTTGGACCGAAGAAGGCTGGAAATGGGTTTCCTATCGCGAAGCAAAGGCGCCTGCCTACTGGGTCAAACATAACGGTGAATTCAGATACCGGACAATGCTTGAAGTCATTCCAATGCCTTGGAACTGGCCAGTCGATATCAACTACCTTGAAGCCAAGGCATTTTGCAATTGGAAGTCAGAGAAAACCGGACTCTCAATTAGATTGCCAACAGAAGCAGAGTGGTATCAGCTCCGCACACTGGAGCCTAACGATCAATCCACATGGCACAAAGCCCCCGGAAATATTAATCTGGAGCAGGAAATGTCACCCTGCCCAGTAAACAGAAATGAATTCGCTCAAGGATTTTTTGATATAATCGGGAATGTCTGGCAATGGACAGAAACTGCAATTGACGGATATGAAGGCTTTGCAGTACATCCGATCTATGACGATTTTTCAACGCCGACCTTTGATGGTAAACACAATGTCTTCAAAGGCGGTTGTTGGATTTCTACAGGGAATTATGCACTCAAAGATTCCCGATATGCTTTTCGTCGCCACTTTTTTCAATATTCAGGCCTGCGCTACGTCGAAGCACCAGAGCTCCACGAAACCGAGGTTAACATGTATGAGACCGACGATATCGTCGCACAATATATCGAATTCCACTATGGCGAGGAATACTTTAAGGTTCCGAACTTCCCCGTTGCCTGTGCACAAATTTGCCTGACACATACAAAAGAAGCTCGACGAGAAAGAGCACTTGATCTTGGTTGCGCAACGGGGCGTGCATCTTTTGAACTGGCAAAAGCATACAACCATGTTGATGCGATCGATTTTTCTGCCCGGTTGATTCAGGCCCCATCAGCACTACAACAAAAAGGAACACAACGCTACACCATCCAGGATGAAGGTGAGTTGGTCAGTTACAAAGAAATCAATCTGGATGATTTTGAGGGTTATCCAGATATCAAAGACAAAATAAGCTTCATGCAGGGAGATGCCTGTAATCTTGCCTCTAAATATACGAACTACGACCTCGTTTTCGCCGGTAACCTTATTGATCGGCTCTATGATCCCCAAAAATTCATTGCCTCAATAAAGGATCGCATAAGATCTGGTGGTTACTTGATCCTCGCATCCCCCTACACCTGGTTAAAAGACTTTACTGAGCGAGATAACTGGCTGGGTGGTTTTAAAGCGAACACCGGTGAGAACTACACAACACTGGACGGATTGCGCGATGCACTTGCTCCAGAGTTTGAGCTCACAGATCAACCCGTCGATGTTCCTTTTGTTATTCGGGAAACCAAGCGTAAATACCAGCATACGCTTGCAGAGCTTTCTGTATGGAAGAAGATATCCTAAGTAGCTTCATTCTTTTTTATTCCTCTAAAGCCCTGAAAAACTTTCAGGGCTTTTTCTTTATCTTCACACACTCCCCCAACAAATCGAGTCGAACAGGCAAAAACAATACAATTCTTTTGATTTACAAAACATATTCCTGAAAAAACTTAAATAATCAGGATAATTTATTGACTCACCAGCAAAATACACCCAATATTCTATAATGGATGAAACGGATCGAAAAATACTGTCACTCTTACAAAGCGACAACAAAACCTCGATGACCACTCTGGCAGAGCATGCAGAACTGAGTGTATCAGCGGTTAACGATCGTGTGCGTAAACTTCAAACCAACGGCACAATAAAAGAAAACTGCGCTGTCCTAGATCCAGGAGTTTTAGGATTAGAGCTTCTCGCTTTCCTTTTCATTGATCTCCACCAAGATGCCGATGAAGAGGCTTTTATACAGCAAATGAAAAGCCTTGTTGAAATACAAGAGCTTCATCACGTGACAGGGCAACATAACTATCTTGCCAAGGTTCGCGTCAAAAACACCAAAGGACTGCAAAGTTTCTTGTCTCAAAAACTCAAGCGACAACCAGGTATCGCTCAAACAGAAACTCTCGTTGTTTTACAAAGTGAAAAAGAAACAACAGCCCTTCCAACCTAATCGCCGCTGTAAACATTGGCCAAAACATTGTTTTCATTGGCTCAACAAACCAATGAAGAGATCAAACAATGTTAGCACTTATCCTCAAAGGCCTTCTAATGGGCCTTGCCATTGCCGCCCCTGTTGGCCCCATGGCACTTCTTTGCTTAAAACTCAGCCTGGAAAAAGGCATTAAATCTGGCATTGCGACTGGATTGGGAATTGCCATAGCAGACATGACCTATGGCATCGTTGCCTTACTGGGTTTCTCTGCCTTGATGACAGTCCTGCTGGACTATAATGAAACTATCCGTTTGATCGGTGGCGTTGGCCTACTCGCGCTTGCAATTCATAGTCTCCTGAAAGTGGAAAAAGGCAAAGAAGCTGCTAAATCCAAACCACTCCCCCAAAACATTGCATCAAAAGATCTAATTCTGATTTTTACTACGGCCTACGGCCTGACGATGACAAACCCAATGACCATACTGGTCTTTCTGGCGATATTTGCTGGATTAGGAGACGAGGTTTCTCACGAAGGGAAGTGGATTGTCGCTGTTGGAATTTTTTTCGGATCTCTGGGTTGGTGGATCGTTATTGCTTTCATCGGCAGCGTTTTACGCACACGATTGTCACCCAAAATTATCTCCACTATCAACATCGCGTCAGGCATCATTATTGGTGGGTTTGGTTTGTACATACTCTTTACGTAATCAAAGGGTAAGTAAGCTCCTTAATTGGATGGCGCACCCTCAACCGGTTGATATTTCTCAAGAAGTTCTTTGTATGCTTGACTTTTCAAAACAGTAGCCAAAGCCTGATTAAATTTTGCGACAAAGCCTGGAGACACAGATTCTTTACTCAGCATGAAGTGAACCGGATCAGCATTGAGTAAATGGGGTAAAGGCCGAATGGCATCTAAACGTCGCGCTTTTATGGCGTGATGATATCCCACATACATATCAGCAATGACCATATCCACACGGTTATTCAATAGTTGCTGGATACGAACCTCTGTCTCTGCGTTCAATCTCAATACACCAACATCAAGTGCTCGCTGCTTTTCTTCGCCATATTCGGGGCCATACCAGCCTCCTAATCCAGCCGTAATGCTTAATTTTTGATCGACTGCGTCCGTAAGCTTATAACCTTTATAGCTGTTGTAGTCGGAAGCACGAACAAACATCGCCACTGTCTCATCACGATAGGATTCCGAAAAATAGGCATAGGCTGAGCGTTCGACGGTGATCGAAGCCGCAGGCATAATATCCAGTGTTCCACGTTTCAAAAGCATTTGCGCCCGCTTGGAAGGCATCAAAAGCAAATTATATTCACAACCCATTTCAGACATAACTGACTTCACAACATCAATATCTAATCCGGTCAGAACTGAATTTTTGGGAATGTATTGATAGGGAATATAATTATTAGAGTAAGCAATAGAGTAAGATCTCTCACAACCAGCCGCAATAGTAACCTGCGCCCAGAAGCACGCAAAGATGCCTAGGAAAACAACGGAACACACGCGCGATTTCATCGCCAACCTCGTTAGATTCATCAGTCTTGCTGATGTTTTTAACCCTCTACCAAAAGAGTATATCACAAATAGGTTAACAACTTTTCTTTATTTTCTGTTTGGTTAATACTGGTATTCAATTCAAAAGGGAAAAGCCTATGTCGACAAACGCGTTACCTTTTAAAGCCTATAGTTATCGCAATGACCTCAAGGCCTCTGATTTTGATGACACAAGGCCGACAATTGTCTTTGATGGTGAATGTGCCCTTTGCTCTGCTTTTATCCAATTTGTAATCAGGCACGATAAACGCGAAGAATTTCAGTTTACAACAGGGCAATCCAGTTTAGGCCAGGCACTGTTCCAACACTATGGCTTGGATACCGTAAATTTCGAAACCAATCTTTTGATCTCAAGAGGCAAAGCCTATGCCAAGATGTCTGCATTTTCGCAAACCACGTCTCTACTGCCCTATCCTGCAAAGTTCCTTAGTCTAGCAAAATATATTCCCTCTCCGCTGGACACTTGGCTTTATGATCTGATCGCACAAAACCGATACCGTTTATTTGGACGGGCAGACAGTTGTCTGTTGCCAGACAGTAAGCTGAAAAAACGCCTGATTGAATAACGCCGTAAACATTTACAAGCCGATCACCAACACCTTATGGTGATTTTACTCTATCTGAGTCAAAAATAATCAGCACAGGCCAAACGTGATTACTATTTATGATTTAAAACCCAGGTTCCAAAATCTTCTACGCCCTCTTTGTAGCAAGCTTGTAGTCATGGGGATAACGGCAAACCAAGTCACTATCTTCGCAACTTTATTATCGGCGATTGGTGGGGCCGCGATCCTGTTTAACCCGGCTAGCCCAGCGCCTTTGCTGTTTTTGCCTGTATTGCTATTTATCCGCATGGCTCTAAATGCCATAGACGGCATGATGGCGCGGGAGTTTAATCAAAAAAGTAATCTCGGGGCTATACTCAATGAGCTCACAGATGTTATCGCTGATGCCCTTTTATATCTACCTTTTGCGTTGATACCCGGTATAGATGCCTATCTGATCATTGCAATTGTAACACTCGGAATTCTTGTTGAAATGATCGGGGTTGTCTCTATTCAGATTGGAGCATCCAGACGATACGACGGTCCCTTTGGAAAAAGTGATCGCGCTTTTGTCTTTGGTTTTATTGCCGTCGTGATCGCCTTGGGCTTTGTACCTGTGCTGTGGTTGAATATATTACTTTCTGTTTTAATCGTTCTGTCTTGTTACACAATCTTTAATCGGGCAAAACAGGCACTGATTGAAGCAGGGGAAACATCATGAACTTGCTAGAACAGCTACCTATTACACAAGATCTTCTCTACATTATCGCTGGCGTTTATGTACTCTTGTGCCTGGCAACAGTTATTGTTTCCTTGATGCGTCGAGGACAAGCGCCGGAAAAACATCTGGAACTTTGGCTCAGGGTAAAGTCCTGGTGGTATATGATCACTATCTTTACCTTTGCAATCTGCATAAACCGTGCATTATCGGTTATCTTCCTTGGCCTGATATCTTACTTGGCACTAAAAGAATATCTGTCGATGATCCCGACGCGGCGCGCGGATCGGCGCGTACTCTTTTGGGCCTATATTGCCATCCCCTTGCAGTACTACTGGGTCTATAGCGGTTGGTACGGCATGTTCATTATCTTCATCCCCGTTTGGGTCTTCCTTTTCCTTCCCTTCCGAATGGTTTTAAAGGGAGAGACCGACGGTTTCCTCAAAGCTATTGGCACTCTGAACTGGGGATTGATGATGACAGTCTTCAGTCTTTCCCATGCCGCTTATCTGATAGTTCTACCAGAAACAGCCTCGGAAAATCATACACCCATTTTCGATAAAAGCGGTGCTGCGCTATTGTTCTTACTCGTATTGCTGACACAGTTTAATGATGTCGCTCAATACGTGTGGGGACGATTGATTGGTGGCCCTAAAATTATTCCCAAGGTAAGTCCGGGGAAAACATGGGTTGGTTTCTTAGGCGGCATTATCTCAACAGCCCTACTGTCCATGTTATTATCCCTTGTAATCTCACCAATGTCCCTGCACATGGCAGCCCTTGCCGGCGTTATTATCTCCTTCACAGGTTTTATTGGTGACGTCACCATTTCAGCAATAAAAAGAGATCTGAAAGTCAAAGATACCGGCAGCACAATACCCGGGCACGGCGGCTTGCTCGACAGAGTAGATAGTTTGACTTACACAGCCCCGGTCTTCTTCCATTTCCTTCGCTATTTTTACTACTAACGATGATCAATACTCTTCTCAGATCACTCTTTTTCATGCTACTTGTCCGCCCATTAGTACTGATCGGGTTGGGGATTAATATCCGCAACAGGAAAGCGCTACCGACCCAAGGACCTGCTGTGATTATTGCCAATCACAATTCGCACCTTGATACACTAGTGATCCTGTCCCTCTTCCCTCTAAGCCTCTTATCCAGAGTACGCCCAGTTGCCGCTGCGGATTACTTTCTGCGCAATCCATTCCTGGCCTGGTTCGCCACCAAAATTATTGGCATCATCCCTATCCAGCGTGCGACTAAAGGCGGAAACCCGTTACACCAAGCTTTTGAAGCCTTACGCAATAATGAGATTCTTATTATTTATCCAGAAGGATCACGTGGTGTTCCTGAAGAACTAACAAAGTTCAAAAAGGGCATCTCGCTCATCAGTAAAAAATTCCCCGAGATCCCCATAACGCCACTATTCTTACATGGGCTAGGCAAAGCTCTCCCCAAAGGTGACGCTGTATTTGTGCCCTTCTTTTGCGATATATTTGTTGGAAATGCTCAACTCTGGGAAGGAGAAAAAGATCTCTTCATGCAAAAGCTGGAAGCACAGATAACCGACCTGTCAAAGCAAGGCCATTTTCCCGAATGGGACTAATATCTCAGGTTACTTTTACAGGTTTATTATACCAAGCCAACGGCGAATAATGTCCAGATACTCAGCCTAAGGTCAGCTGCCCAAATGGCGTATCGCCCATTGGAATAGGGAACTTTGTTTTTCAGCTAGTAAAGCGACAACCGATAGGTGATGACAGTTTACCGCATTCATACGATCAAGCTGTTCGAAATTCTCCCCCCACCCTACACTCAAATTATCAGACTGTTGATGAAACCCACTACTTTCATCACTGCCAACAACGAGCAACAAAGGGCAGATATTTTGTGGATCAACAAACAAGGGGCTTAGCAATTTTGCTTCTTCCAACTCTAAACCCAACTTGGCATTAATAGACGTTGGGACCAGCTGTGTAAGATCAAAAAGGCCACTGATAGCGATTGCACTGTGAATAGGATTTACATCTGTTGGCAGGCCATAGCTCAACCAGTTCGTTGCCAGCAACATGCAGACCAAATGCCCCCCTGCTGAATGGCCAGATATCTGTACTTTCCCTTGATCATACCCATACTCTTCAGCATGGTTCCACAACCAGACAAAAGCCCGCCTAATCTCTTCAACAAGCTCTCTCAATGTAACATCGGGGCAAAGATCATAGCCAATCATGGCCACATTAATCCCAGCGTCCAGAAAAGTTTTCCCCAGAAAATTTGACTGGCTCTTATCCATTGCTTGCCAGTAACCACCGTGAATAAAGACATGCAACGGGGCGTTCTTTTCCGAGGCTAAATAAAGATCAAGCTTTTCGCGCGGCCCTTTGCCGTAACGTAAATCCAGTTGCCCCTTCACATTCTGACTAAACTCAACAGATCGTTGTTCCCAATCCGCGAAAATATCCGTGTGATTAGGGATCGCTGCCCGCACATTGTAAAGCTTGTCTAATTCGGGATTTATGATCACGACTTACACCCCCAGATACCGATGCTGCATATCTTTATTCGCCAGAAGTTCTTCTGAAACACCAGACCAGACAACCCGACCTTTTTCCATAACATAATGCCTATCAGCAATACGGGCCATTGCTTCCGGATGTTTATCAATCACAAGAATTGCCTGTCCGGATTTTTTGAGATTGTGTTCCAGAACGTGCCATATTTCATCGCGAATAATCGGTGCAAGCCCTTCTGTCGCTTCGTCCAAGATCATAAAACTCGGGTTCGTCATTAAGGCACGGCCAATCGCTAACATTTGTTGTTCTCCACCTGAAAGCGTTCTGGCATATTGCTTGGCTCGCTCTCGGAGCCGTGGGAACAGATCCATGACCATATCAACAGTCCAGGGATCATCAACACCCGCGTGATTAGCTGCGGTGGCAACCAAATTTTCCAACACGGTGAGGTTCGAAAAAACCTGTCGCCCTTCGGGAACATACCCTATACCCAACTGCGCTATATTATGACTTCGAGAATTCTGAATCACGACACCACCAAAAGATATTTCGCCTCTTTTCGCAGGTGTCAGTCCCATAATCGAACGAACGGTGGTGGTTTTCCCCATACCATTGCGGCCCATCAGGGTTACAACCTCTCCGGACTTGATTTCCAGATCAACGCCGAACAGAACCTGACTGGTGCCATAACTGGTTTCAACGCCTGAGAGCTTTAAATCACCCATTTAATAGTCCCCCAAATAAGCACGCCGTACCTCGGGATGGTTCTTAATCTCGTCAGGTGTTCCCGTTAACAAGACCTGTCCTTTGACCAAGACTGTGATCATATCGGCAAGAGCAAAAACAACATCCATGTCATGTTCCACTAGCAACATGGTGACATCCCCCTTCAGAGGACGTAAAAGTTCCATCATACGAAGGGATTCCGACTGCCCCATGCCTGCCATCGGTTCATCCAGTAACAACATAGACGGCGCTGTTGCCAAAACCATGGCCAGCTCCAGCTGTCTTTGCTGTCCGTGCGCCAGATCCATGGCAGGATTATCTGCAAAATCAGAGAGACCGACACGTTCCAGTATTTTCCGTGACGGCGTACGCAAGCTATTGTCCTTACGCGCATTCTCCCAAAAGCGGAAACTATGACCTTGCTGAGACTGTATCGCCATTGCCACGTTATCTTCAGCGGTGAATTCCGGTAGCAAACTGGTTATCTGATATGACCGCTGCAATCCCGATCTCGCCCGTTTATCCACGGCCCAGCGGGTCACATCCTGTCCGTCAAAACGAACACGCCCTGTATCAGATTGTAGTTCACCCGACAGTTGTGCAATCGCCGTGGATTTACCGGCACCATTGGGGCCAATTAATCCGTGAATAGTTCCGCGTTTTACCGAAAAAGTCAGGCCATCACTCGCGGCAATAGCCCCAAAACATTTTGTCAGACTAATTACTTCAAGAATTGGATCAGCCATTATCTGTCCCTTTCCCGATCAAAAGCCCATAAAGCCCTTTCCGCGCGAAGAGAACAATCAAGACCAGCATCGGTCCCAGAAAAATCATCCAGTGTTCTGTCAGACCTGCCAAAACTTCTTCCATCATCAACAAAGTCGCGGAACCGAGAACAGGCCCTATGAGTGACCCCATTCCCCCGAGGATAACCATAATCATAATTTCTCCAGAACGGGTCCAATGCATCAGGCCGGGGCCAACAAACTCGGTATGGTTCGCCAAAAGCGCACCTGCAAGTCCGGCAATCATGCCTGACAGAACAAAAGCCATCAGCTTGTAGCGATATACAGGATATCCCAAAGCTTTCATTCTGACTTCATTTTGGCGGCATCCGCGCAGAACCATGCCGAAGCGACTTTTTACAATCCGCGAACAACACCAAAGACACAAAAGCAGAAGAACCAAACAAATGAAATAAAAGCTTTTGGCGTCATAAAGATCCAACAGAGGGATCTCACTTCTCTCCCAGATATTAAGGCCGTCTTCACCACCATAGGTCGGAATAGAGATCATGAAAAAGTACAGCATCTGGGCAAAGGCTAACGTTATCATGATGAAATAAACGCCTGATGTTCGCAGGCTCAAGGCCCCGATAATCAATGCCAACAAACCGCTAAGGATCATTGCAAGTGGCCATTGAACAAATGCCTGTGTTGTCCCCTGCCAGTCCCCCGGCAAAAAGGCCACCGCGGTTCCTTCGTAGCTATGATGGGTCAAGATACCAACGACATAGGCCCCCAAACCCAGAAAAGCACCATGACCAAAGCTAACCATCCCACCATACCCAAGGATGAGATCCAAACTTACAGCCACGAGGGCATAAATCAGGATCCGGCTTGCGATATCAACCAGGAAAGGTTCATTGAAGAGGTTTGCAAGAAGTGGAACGGCAAAGAGGATCAAAAGCCCCAACAAGGTAACGATTTTAGTTCTAAAACTGGCATCAGAGCCGATAATTTTACTAAGAAACATATGACCATCTAGCTCCCGTATGCCTGAAACAAACCACGGGGTTTCCAGATCAACACCACAGCCATCAACACATAGATAGCAACAGATGACATGGAAGCGGCAACGGTATCCGCAGATGCAGGGTCAAGAAGTTCTCGCATAATGGTCGGTAAAAAGGCACGCCCATAGGTATCAACCATCCCCACCAGTAACGCACCAACCAATGCACCACGGACAGAGCCAATTCCCCCGATAATAATCACCACAAAGGTAAGGATCAGAATTTTTTCTCCCATCCCAACCTCTACCGCCAGCATCGGACCAGCCAACGCCCCGGCAAGGCCCGCAAGCATCGCCCCTAACCCGAAGACAATTGTATAAAGCTCATCAATATTCACCCCTAGGGCACCCACCATTTCACGGTGTGTTGCCCCCGCCCGGATCAACATACCAACCCGGGTGTGAATGATCAGATGACGCAAAAGCAAAGCCACAACAAGGCCCGCCCCAATAATAAACAGCCGATAGGATGGATACGGAGCGCCGGGAATAAATTCAAGTGTTCCTGAAAGGAATTCCGGCGTTGATAGAAAGAGAGCTTGAGGCCCCCACAGAATTTTAACGAGCTCATTAAAAAACAGTATCATGCCAAAGGTTGCGAGCACCTGATCAAGGTGATCACGGTTATATAATCTTCGCAACGCAGAGAACTCCAACAACATTCCCGTCAGCCCTGCCGCAACTAAAGCAGCCAAAATACCAAGGGTAAAACTGTCACTTGCCTGCGTTACACTGGCTGCGACATAAGCCCCGATCATATAGAGAGAACCATGGGCCAGATTAATGAGGTGCATAATTCCAAAAACCAGCGTCAACCCCGCTGCCATAAGGAAAAGCATTACTCCTTGTTGAAGCCCGTTCAGCGACTGTTCAAAAAACAGCTCTATCGTTAACATAAATACATTCCAAATATGGCCAGATACGACCAGACATGACCAAGCCAGACACCCTCACATAAAATCAGGACCGGTTGTCATTCTGAGTGCGCAAAACGCTTGCGCCAGATGGAAACCAGTCCTGATACTCATTAATTAAGGGCCTATCATTAGGCTTTGGCGATACTTAAAGCTTACATTCTGTCGCGTAAGCATCCTGGTGAGCCGTGAAGACTTTGCTCACAATTTTGTTGGTGACAGTGTCTCCATCTTTGTGAACAACACGTACATAGATGTCCTGGATCGGGTGCTGATTTGATCCAAATTTGAAGTTGCCACGGACTGAATCAAACTCAGCCTTGCGAAGGGCATCGCGGAACTTGTCGTCATCAGACAGATCCCCGCCAACAGAAGTAATTGCTGAATCAATTAAAAGCGCAGCATCATATCCCTGACTGGCGTAGAGAGATGGGTTCCGCCCATAAGCTTCTTTGAATGCCTCTACAAAAGATGTATTTGCCGCATTATCAATGTCCTTATTCCACTGTGATGTGTTGTAAACACCAATAGCCGCATCACCAACAGCCTTCAGGATACCTTCGTCAAATGAGAACGCTGGGCCGAAAAGCGGCGTATCAGCACTAAGACCAGCCTGCGAATATTGCTTCACAAAATTGATACCCATACCACCTGGCAAGAAGAAATAAACGGCATCCGGTTTCGCCGCACGCAGGTTCGCCAGCTCTGCTGCATAGTCAACTTGGCCAAGTTTCGTATAAACTTCGCCCGCGACGTTACCTTTATAAAACCGCTTAAATCCGGCAATCGCATCTTTACCAGCCGGATAGTTCGGGGCCATGAGATACACATTTTTCAAGCCCTTATCGGTCACATATTGCCCAGCAGCTTCGTGCAGATTGTCATTTTGCCATGCGACATTAAAATAGTTTTCATGGCATTTCTTACCCGCCAAAGCAGAAGGACCTGCATTGGGGCTGATGTAAAACTTGCCTGCACGAGTCACACTTGGAACAACAGCCATCGCCAGGTTGGACCAGACAATCCCCGTTACAATATCAACATCGTCCTGCTTGATCATACGCGTTGCAATCTGCTTGGCGTTTTCGACCTTACGGGCATCATCAACTTCGATAACTTGCGTTTCAACGCCTCCAAGTTTGCCATCTTTCATTTTCAGGCCAAGCATGAACCCGTCACGGATATCAATACCAAGGCTAGCGCCTCCGCCGGATAATGTTGTGATCATACCAATTTTAACAGGTTCCGCAGCCTGAAGAGCCGGAGATGCAAAACCGGCACTAAGTGCCATTGCACCCGCCATCAACATTGGTAACAGATGTTTGTTTTTTTTCATTTTTCGCCCCTTGAAAAACGAGCCAAGAACTTGCCTCGTCAATACGTCCCAGAATTATTGGCCCGAAACTAAAAGCAACTAAAAGTCCGGAACCTCCTTATATTATTATGGCGAATACGGTAGTCGAAGGGGTTGGAACAGGCAACTTTTTATCGCCGGCGAGAGAGTATCCTGTGTCTTTACCCCTCCAAATATTTCAATAAATCAGTATCCAATCCTGCCACCTATGACTGTCAACGCATAGGCGCCATGCAAAAGATATCGGCGGATCGGGCTTGACCCAAAGAGACCCTTCCTATATTCAAGCGTCACTTCGCGAGAAATCGTGGTGTTTCGGCACATGTTTTTTCGCTCTGATGGGATTGCGTAATAATCCCGCCTAGATCGATAGCGCTTATCCTTGTGTTGGACATTGATGTCTCCAAAAGTGCGGCGAAGAGCTAGATTGATCCAGGTATAGCCTTCACCATGCTTTTAAAGGAACTTTCCTGCATGACTCAGTTTTCCGAGCTCAATCTGATTGAGCCGCTTCAACGTGCTATCGACGCACAAGGTTTCACGACGCCTACTGCGATTCAGTCCAAAACTATTCCTGCCCTTATGGAAGGCAAAGACGTTATTGGCCTTTCCCAAACAGGTGGTGGTAAAACAGCAGCCTTCGTTCTTCCGCTTTTACAGCGTCTGTTTGAACGAAATGAGCGCTACGTTGCCAACCATCCCCAGGCCTTGATTCTTGCGCCAACACGTGAAATCGCCATGCAGATTGGCCACGTTCTTCGCGGCCTGTCTAAATTTCTACCTATCCGTTACACAACGGTTACTGGTGGCGCACCAATGTTCCCACAGTTCCGCGACCTTAATCGCGGCGTGCATATTCTTGTGGCAACACCAGGTCGTCTGATCGATCACGTCAATCGCGGATCTGTTAAATTTGATCACACAACAACGCTTATTCTTGATGAAGCAGATCGCATGCTCGATCTTGGTTTCTCAGATGAAGTGGTTGAAATAGCAAACAGCCTGCCAACTGAACACCAAACCGTTCTGTTCTCTGCAACAATGCCAAAATCTGTAGATCGCCTGATTACACAGCTTTTGAAAGATCCGGTTCGCATTGAAACGGCTAAAGAATCAACAACTGCTGCAAACGTTACGCAACGGGCATTTTATGTTCACGGCGGACAGAAACAAGCTCTTCTGAGCCACATTCTGGACAAACACCCGGGCGAACGCGTTCTTGTTTTCATGCAAACAAAAGCTGAATGTGATCGTTGGTCCGACGCCCTTCGCGAAGATGGACGTCGTGTGGATGCAATCCACGGTGACAAGCAACAACGCATCAGAACCAAGGTGATGAATAAATTCCGTCGCGGTGATATTGATGTTCTGGTTGCTACTGATGTTGCAGCCCGTGGTATCGACGTGCAAGGCATTAAGGTTGTTGTGAATATCGACCTACCTACTGATCCGGAAAACTATGTTCACCGTATTGGTCGTACAGGCCGCGCTGAAGCGACAGGTGACGCCTATTCATTCTGCTCACCAAAAGAAATCGGTACTCTGAAACGTATTGAAAAATCCATCCGTCAGGATATCACCGTTGAAAAGGATCATCCTTTCCACGTTGAAATCAGCAAACGTGATGCAAACTCCCAACGACCAAACAACCGTCGTGGCCGTAACTTTGGCAAACCCGGCGGCAACCGTGGCCGTGGTGGCCCTGGTCGCAATGATTCCAATCGTAATGGCGGCCCGGGTGGACGTGGTCGTTCCGCTGGTAACGGCAATGGTAACTTTGGTGGACGTCAGGCTCAGAATGCCAATGGTGAAAACAGATCCCAGAAAAAGTTTACCAAGCGTCAAGCGGCATAAAACTCGCTTTGCAACAAACGATACAAAAAGAAAGGCTGTCTATTCGGCAGCCTTTTTTCTTTTGTATCACAAAACGATTTATTTATACGCTAAAGATGAATAAAATCCGTGAATGTAACAACCATATTTACAGTTTCATCATCATCCGAAAGTGGGAGCAAAATGGCATCACCTTGCCATAAGTTCGGAATATCAGATGGAACGCCTTCGCGGTCATAAACCACGCATTTCTTTTCTGATACAATACGATAGTTTGTCAAAACCTCTTCTACTGTTGCGCCAAAACTACCATCGGCGACAGTACGCCCGGTTGGATCAAATCCACGTGCCTCTACTTCCTTTGTGCCAACAAGACGATATATGAAATCAAGCGGTTTTCTTTTTACATCAACCAATATCATACTCGCCAGAAATGACTTCATCTCAACCGGATCGAGATCAGCACGTGACGGCATAGAGCGCTCTTTACGCTTTGAATCCCAATATTCATAGAACGCCCGAATACTGTCTGGACAGGTGTCCAGAAAATCCAGTGTTGTCAATCTGTCGTAGTTCGGTTTCATTCTATAAATTGACCCATCAACTGGCACTGCAACAGCAGAATGCCATCCTGTTTCATTTCTTAGCCCTGTTACATTTTTGTGCATGCAACTAAACCATTACCTTTATGAACGAATGCGAGTAAAAATTACAACGACTTGTCTCGCTTATTGTAAATATATATTTACATATAGAGTTCATAGCTATTCGCAATAGTACCTAGAGAATAATTTCCCATTAAAACAGCAAAATTGTTCGCTTTATAAGGCATTGAAAAGATAGAAAGATAGCGGTAAACCTATAAAGTTATTTTCTCTCTAGGCTGATTAATTATGTCGCAAAAAACTCCTCTTCTATACAGCTTTAGACGATGCCCCTATGCCATGCGAGCCAGACTCGGCTTGCAAAGCAGTCAGCAACTTTGTGAGTTAAGAGAAATCGTTTTACGCGACAAACCTTCGGAAATGCTAGAGGCCTCACCAAAAGGCACAGTACCTGTTCTCATACTGCCCAATGGCGACGTTCTGGAAGAAAGTCTTGATATTATGCTCTGGGCACTTAACCAAAATGACCCGGAAAACTGGCTCAGCCCTGAAATCGGCACCTTGGATGAAATGCTCAATCTTATAAATCGCTGTGAGAACGAGTTCAAGGGACATCTGGATCGATACAAATACGCCCCACGTTATGAAGAGGTCGACCCTATAACACATCGTACACAGGCAGAAAATTTTTTGGATGAACTAGACAAGTTGCTCACAAAAAATTCATTTCTATTTGGATCACAAAGATCATTAGCAGATATGGCGATCGCACCTTTTATCAGGCAATTCGCCAATGTTGATCGCACATGGTTCGATCAGACAGATTATGCGTATCTGAAATCCTGGTTGAATGAATTCCTCGGCTCTTCCCGTTTCAAAACTATTTTGAAAAAATATCCCGTCTGGACAACAGGAGATCCTGTTACTTATTTCCCCGAAGATCTCTCAATTTAGAAGATACCTTACCCATGAAAATATTAGATTGATAGAACAAATACCTAAAATCAACGCAATAGACGGGGCCAACCAGCTCTAGTGAAATCACACGGGCTTTCCGCAGGCAATAGCAGGCAGTATCATGTTAAAAATTACCAATACTATACAAATTGCCCCGGAAGAGCTCGAAGAAACGTTCATCAGAGCCTCAGGCTCTGGCGGGCAGAATGTGAACAAAGTATCCACTGCTGTACAATTACGATTTAACGCAAAAACCAGCGCCGCTATTTCTGTTTTTGTCTTCAATCGCTTAAAGAGCATTGCCAGCCACCTGATGACACAAGATGGCGAAATACTTATTACGGCAAACAGCTATCGTACCCAGGAACGAAACCGTCAGGATGCGCGTGACAGACTTACAGATTTAATCAAAAAAGCCACAATACAACAAAAATCTCGCCGACCAACCAAACCTTCAAAATCAGCGAAAACCAAACGGACGGATAAAAAGAAACAACGCGGTGAGATTAAAAAGGGCCGAGGTAAAGTGAAACACTGATCCTTTCAACAGATATGTATTATTTCACCAGAGATATCCGGTAAATCTATTATCATTAAAATCAACATCTTAGATTTTCTAGAGCTGTATTCGCACTAAGTCAGAATTGAAGAGTCAGTGCAACAAATACCTTTGTTGCAAAATTATATCTATAATTTGAGCTTGGAGACTTCGATCAAGATGAGGAAATTAAGAGCAGGAATAATTCTCTCAAAACACATATAATTGATTTAAATCAATTCAAATACCCATCAGTTTTTGTAATTATACTATGTTTTAAAACTTTTATATCAAAAACAAAAACCCCATCAAATAAATTGAGCATTACAATTTATAAAGATTTAAACGTGAGGGAAAAGAGTGTTAGATTTTTTAAAATCCGTCCATATTACCACGAAAGTCTTTGGTGGTTTTGGTATTACACTTTTTCTTCTACTTATTACAGGCACTATTAGCAGTATTAATGTTAACAACGACAATATAAACTTTAAACGATACCGCTCTATTGCTTTACAGACCAATCAGGCAGGTAGAGTTCAAGCCAATTTATTAGAAGCTCGCTTGGCAGTAAAGAATTTCATTATTGACGCATCAAGTAAGAATGCTACTCAAGTAAGAGAACGTGCTAATAAAGCACTAGATCTTAATAGCACATTCCATGATTTAATTCAGGACAAATCAAGATTATCAATCGTAGACAGTGCCGATCAAAACTTACGTTCCTATCTTTTAGCTTTTGAACAAGTTCTTGATCTACAAAACAAACGAAATAAACTTGTAATAAATTCCCTTGATGTGATTGGCCCACAAATAGAGCAAAAACTGGCGTCAATCATGGAAAATGCTTCTGAAAATAAGAACATTTTAACCGCGATCAGAATGAATGATATTCAGAGGAATTTATTATTACTACGCCTTTATGCGTATAAATTTCTAGTTACAAACGATCAAAATGAATACGACAGAGCGATTTCAGAATCGCTTCAAATGCGCAGAAATATTGCTCAAATAACCAACAATACACAAGATGCAACTCAACAAGCAATAACCACATCTTTAAGCCAACTGGCATCGCAATACCGCACATCATTGATCGCAGTTCATGATATTATTATTCAACGTAATAGCATCATATCAGGTATTTTAGATCAGATAGGTCCGCGTGTCGCAACTGAAATGGAAAACTTGAAACTGAGCATCAAATCGGAACAAGACATCCTTGGGCCAAAAGCGACAATTGCAAGCGATTACGCTTTGTGGTCAACCCTGGTTATTACGGTAACAGGATTAATTGTCGGTACGATAAGCGCATGGGCAATAGGAAGTAGAATTACACGTCCCGTTCAAGAGATAACAAATTCGATGGGTACTTTAGCGGCAGGTAATTGTAATATTGATATTCCCGGGCAAGGCCATAAAGATGAAATTGGCCAAATGGCAGCGGCAGTTCAAGTTTTTAAAGAGAGTATGATTAAAAACAAACAATTAATCGAAAAAGAAAAAACAGAAGAAAAGAGAATACTGTTCCAAGAGGCTGAAATTGCTCGTAAGGAAATGGAAGTTGCTCGGATAAGACAAAACCGTGCTGAAGCTTCAAACAAATTAAAAGATGAATTTTTAGCAAATATGAGCCATGAAATACGAACACCTATGAACGGCATTTGTGGTATGGCACAGCTGTTAAACACAACTCAGCTCGACGATGAACAAAAAAGCTATACTGATATCATCTTATCTTCGTGCAATAATTTATCATCTATTATTAGCGACATGCTTGACCTCTCGAAAATCGAGAGCGGTAACATGGAGCTTAACAATGCACCATTCAATTTAAAAAGTGTTATAGAACAAGCTGTTTCAACCGTTGAACCCGTATTACAAGAAAAAAAACTAAAACACCGTATAATCATTAAACAAGAACATGACGGTAGATACATTGGTGATTTCCTAAGGATCAAACAAATTCTTGTAAGTATCCTATCTAATGCCGTCAAATTCACAGATGACGGTCACATTGATATCACTGCAGAGTACGTAAATAAAAACGTCGTAATTTGTGTAAAAGATACAGGTTGCGGCATTCCAAACGAGATTCAAGGCAAAATATTTGAACGGTTCTATCAAGCCGACAGCTCGTCTATTCGAGAATACGGAGGCGTCGGTATCGGTTTATCAATTACCAAAGGCACTGTTGATCTTATGGGCGGAACGATTGAGCTCAACAGTCAAATTGATATTGGTACAGATTTCACAATTACGCTACCGCTACGCAAAATTAGTGAAAATGAAAATACGAAAAAGATTACATCACAACCTTCAGAACAACTGAACGGCAAATCGGCCCTCGTTTCAGGACAGATATTTAACAACATACTTGTTGCAGAAGACAACCCGATTAATCAAAGGCTTTTAACAGACATACTCGTACAACAGGACAAACGAGTTACCATTGCAAACAATGGACAAGAGGCAATTGAAGCCCTTGAGAAAACAACGTTTGATCTCGTATTAATGGATATCCAAATGCCCATTATGAACGGTGACGAGGCTATCAAAATAATAAGAGCATCAGACCAACCATTCAAAGATATACCTATTTTTGTAATTACAGCTGATGCCATGTCTGGCGCAGAAAAGAAATACTTAGATATGGGGGCAAACAAATATATATCTAAACCAATTAAGATTAACGAGTTAATCAAATTAATAACCTAAATTCCTATGGATAATTTCTAAATCAATTCAATCCTCAATCGACATGGGAACAAAGGTCGTAGCCTTTACACGGGAAACTGCAATAGATGTTTGGAAGCGCCGATAGTAATAAGCTGATGTTTTAAAATTTACACCAACCAGAGAAACAGCACATCTCGCTGTTGTTCCCGCTACAAAATATTCCTGTAAACGGGCTTATTTCCATTGACTTAAACGACTCTTTCTCATCATCACCATAATAATACCTATTTGGTGTTATCTGGTACAGTCCTAAGCATTTTTTATATAGTAGATTAGGATTATTTTTATGCGTGAAAATTATGGTGACAAAACCAACCGTTAAATATCCAGCTTCATAAAAATCTCATCATCTAAAGAGATCGCCCCCAGTTTATCGTAAAATTTACGTGCTAGGGAATTATCATTCCAAACCGTCCACATAAGCAACTCACAATCATTATTCCGGCCTATATGTTGCAACTCTTCTATCATTATTTGACCAATACCTTGTGAACGCCAAGTTTGGCGTACAAATAGATCCGTCATAAAAATAGTTCCCTGAAAACTATCTGCCCAAAATCCATAACTATAAATCGCATATCCTACAGCATCGCCGTTATTCTCAGCTATAAGTGTAGAAAAGAGAGGCTTTGCTCCAAAGCCATGTTTTAAGAGCTTTTCCAGATTGGTTTCTGCATCAAAGTTAGCCCGTGGTTCCCCCAACGAGGAGAGATAGTCCACAAATTCTGCAGCCATCTTCACAATTTTTGACATATCATCCCGTTCTGCTGAGCGGATAATAATATCATCATAGACAGTCTTGTTCATAAACCATTCTCCTCAAAAGATATCTCTGATTTTTGCCGTAGCGAAAAAAGATAGCTTTCCTCTCAAATTTCACAGTATAATTAACATATTTCAACTTGGATATTGCAAACGATGCCCCCCAAGAACCCCGTTTTAAAATACTGGAAAGGCAAGGGAAAAGAGCTTCTTTTTTTCTGCTTTGGTATTTTCATGGTTCTTGCCGCAACAACAGAAACCCAAGCCAATCCCAAAGTAATAAAAACCAGCATTTATCATTTCCCTCCCTTTTTTATTGTTGAAAAAAATCATCCCAGAATAGGCCTTGGGCTGGATCTGATATCAGCGATGAATGATGTTCAGTCTGAGTATAAATTCGAAACTGTAGAAACAAGCCCACGCCGTCGTCATGATATGTTTCAGAAGGGCTTATATGACGTATCTCTGTTCGATCATGTGAACTGGGGATGGAGTTCTGAGAATGTTGAGACAACCAATATCTATCTAAAAGGAGGAGAGCGTTATATCAGCTCGAATAGCACACAGAAAAAAACAGACTTCTTTCAAGATATTTCATCAAAGAAAATTGGTGCCATCCTTGGTTATCACTACCGTTTTGCAAAATTTGAAACTGACCCTCAGAAACTAAATAAGCGCTTTGACATAAACTTGGTCACCAATCAGGAACAAATCATAAAACAAGTCTTGGCAAACCGTATAGAGATCGGTGTCGTCACTGAAACTTTCCTCAAGAAATATCTAAGAGAAAACAGAGAAAATGCAGATAGGATCGTGATTTCTAAAAATTACGACCAAGAATATAACTTTGTTGGTATTGTAAGGAAAAACGCCTCGATCTCTGCCTTAACATTGGAAAAGATCATCTACGCTGTCACCACTAGCCCAAAATACAAATGGATTGCCGATAAATACGGCATTCACTGGCACCACTAGAGTTTATGGTAATCTCGAAGTTTCTCGTAATCTCCTTCTCGAAGATAATCAAACAGCGTGCGTCGCTCTTCTTCTCCAACACCTGCCGCTTCCAGAGCCGACGCTCCTAACCTCAAACTCGCTTCCACAGTCTCAGGGATAGCATGGGACGCGCCTAGTTCCGTAAAATGATCAGCATCCGGCCAGTCTCTGACCCGTACATGCAGCGGTACATCAGGATAGAGCCGCTTCATTGTGCGCACGACTCCTTCGGCCGCTTTGTAGTTATCCAATGTTATCACAACCAAACGCGCTCGACCTGCCCCGACAGACTTCAAAATTTCCGGACGACTGGCATCCCCAAAAAGCACGTTATAACCAAGACGGCGTCCTTCAGCGACTTTCTTGGCGTCCATATCAATTGCCACAGTTGACACTTCAACCTTACGCAACATTCCGGCGATCACTTCACCGACACGCCCAAACCCAGCGACAACAACTGGACGTTCCGGCACAGGTTCAGAAACCTCCATCGCCGAGGATGCAGGGGATTTAAGCCATCCTGCAAGTAGTTCCCCCAGCTTGACCATCATTGGCGTTGTCACCATGCTCAAAACAATAACAGCGATCAATGTTTCCATCATGTCTTCTGGTAACAGACCCAAGCTATCGCCAAGAGTAAAGAGCACAAACCCGAACTCTCCGGCCTGGGAGAGTAAGAACCCACACTTAACAGCAATCGCTAAAGGCGTTTTCCAGATCTTCGCCAGTACAATGATAACCAGGGCTTTGACGGCAATAAGAGCAACAGCACCAAAAATAACCGTTTCCAAATTATCAAGAACTGTTTCCGGCACAAAAGACATGCCCACGCTCATAAAAAAAAGCCCGAGCAATAGACCGCGGAATGGCATAACATCCGCTTCGATCTGTTGTTTGTATTCTGATTCAGAAAGAAGAACTCCGGCAATAAAGGCACCCATCGCCATAGACAATCCGACAAGCTCCATAATCCATGCGAAACCAAGTACAAGCAAAAGTGCGGTTGCGACAAAAACATCGCTGTTTTTACTATGTGCAATAGCATGCAACATCGGATTGATCGCATAACGCCCGGCAATAAGAACCGAAATAAAAATGCCCACCGACTGTAGAAGCGCAAATCCCATAGAAACAGAAAACCGCATCTCACCAAACGATAACAGAGGTAAAAGAATTAATAAGGGAACGACGGCAAGATCTTGAAAAAGAAGAATAGAAAAACTGGTTCGTCCCCAATGACTGGTCGTTTGATGCTGATCAGCGAGAATTTGAACGCCAAAAGCCGTGGAAGAAAGTGCCAGGCCAAAACCGATAACCAGTGCCGTTTCCCGCGCGATGCCAAAAGCAAAGTAGCTAAGAGCAGCAATAATCAAACCCGAAACGGTGACCTGAAGCCCACCAAGACCAAATACCAGCTTACGCAAAACCCAAAGGCGTTGGGGTTTAATTTCAATACCGATTAAAAAGAGAAGGAAGACAACACCGAATTCACCGATATGACGCATATAATCCGCATCATTCACCAAGCCAAGACCAGCAGGGCCAATGAAAGCACCGGCAGCGAGATACCCTAGAACAGACCCGAGACCCAATCGACTAAACAACAAAACCGCTATTACGGATGCTGCCAGTAACGATATGATCTCGATCATTCTTCTCCCCTTCCCCGTTATAAATCAGTTTGTGTTCTTAATCGTTGATCAAAACACTTTTCGTCTGAATTTCTTCCAGCATATAACCAGAATGAATATATATGGTTAATTTTCAGAATCCGACGTTTGTTTCTTTGTCTATCATTATACCACAATGCGTTTCAGCAAATCTTTGACCTGACACCATAAGATCGCCAGAATAACTTTTCCAATCATACCTGCCTTTCAAAAATTACAGTGAGTTCTCCCTGTGTCACATAGCTTTTCCAGATCTCAAACCGTCCGTAAACCTGCCACAAAATCAGAAGGTGGTATTGTCGCTGCCCAGCATGTAAAAGCCGCGGAAATAGGTGCAGACATTCTCGAGCAGGGCGGTGATGCTGTGGATGCTGCCGTAGCCGTTTCCTTTGCAATGGGAGTTCTCGAACCTTGGATGAGTGGTCCGGCCGGTGGCGGTGCCATGATGATATGGCGCGAGGCTGAACAAAAATCCTATGCCCTCACCTATGGAATGAAATCACCAAAGTCTCTGGATCCCAATGCGTTTCCTTTATCGGCAGACGGAAAAGCTGCCGACTTATTCCCTTGGCGAGCAGTAAAGGGGGATCTTAACGTACAAGGACCTCTGTCCATCGCAGTTCCTGGCACAGTAGCTGGCGCGGGGAAAGCTCATAACGCGTTTGGTAAGATGCCATGGAAAGATTTGCTACAACCAGCCATCAAAGAAGCAAAATCAGGACTGCTCGTTGATTGGTATGCAGCCCTAATTATCGCATCAGCCACTCAAGCTCTATCCAAAGATCCTGATGCAGCGGCAACATTTTTGGAAGACAGGCAATGGCCAACCATCGCGGGGTGGACAGCCTTGTCTGAAAAGCGCATAGACCAGTCCTTGCTTGCCAACACACTTACTCATTTGGCGGAACAAGGTCCCGAAGATTTCTATCGGGGGGATATCGCCGCATTGATGGTAAAAGACATTCAAGACAAAGGTGGTTTTCTCTCACTGGATGACCTTGCATCCTATGCTATTGAATTCGAAGATCCTCTGACTATTCCATATAGAGACAGCCGTATTTTTGCGACACCGACACTCACAGCGGGGCCCACGCTCGCGGATACTTTGTGCCAGATGGAAAACATGTTTACCCCCGGCAGTTCTCCGGCAGCGAACAGCTTCGGCGCCTATGCCGAGGCCTTAAGCAAAGCATACGAAAAACGCCTTGTAACAATGGGGGATCAAGATGCGCCCCATGCCCCGTCATGTACCACACATTTTTCTATCGTTGATCGACAAGGCAACATGGTCTCCATGACCCAAACTCTTCTTTCTCTTTTTGGATCTCGTGTTATTTCACCAAGCACCGGATTGCTTATGAACAATGGCATCATGTGGTTTGATCCGGAACAGGGGCACCCGAACTCTCTGGCACCTAACAAACGCTGCTTGATGAATGTCTGTCCCGTTATCGGTGAGCAGGTAATCAGAGAACAAGGGACAGATAAACAGAGTCTGCAACGTTTTGCGATTGGTGCCTCGGGCGGGCGAAAAATCATGCCTGCCGTTATGCAACTCTCTTCTTTTATGACAGATTACAATATGAGTCTCGAAGACGCTTTCCACCATCCCAGAATGGATGTTTCCGGTGGTGACGTTATTATCGCTGATGAGGATCTCGCCCCCGAAATTATTTCTGAGCTATCCCAAAAACACACCGTCACCACAACAAAGCGAACCGTATTTCCCTACGCCTTTGCCTGTCCGGCTGGTGTTTCCAGAGAAAACGGTGTGAACTCTGGATGTACAGAAGTTATGTCCCCCTGGGGCGATGCTGTTGCAGAGAGAGATACAAAATAATGGCAACACGTGAAGCAACCATAAAGCGGGCAGAAGATTATTTTGACAATGGCCATTTTCTCGCAGAACTCGAACGCCTAATTGCTGTTGAAACTGAAAGCCAGAACCCAGATCAACGATCTGAACTTTACAGATATCTTAGCAAAGAAATAACACCACTCTTGGACAAACTGGATATCAAGAGCAACATATACGAAAACCCTGATCCTGCCGGGGGGCCTTTTCTAGTCGGAGAACGACAGGAATCCCCTGATCAACCAACGATACTTACCTATGGCCACGGCGATGTTATACGTGCGCAGACGGATCAATGGCAGGAAGGACTGGACCCGTTCAAAGTCGTCACCCGGGACGAAAAAATCTATGGACGGGGAACTGCTGACAACAAAGGGCAGCACCTTATCAATCTCGCAGCTCTATCTTGTTTGCTAGAAGAAAGAGAATCTCTTGGCTTTAACCTGAAAGTCATCATAGAAACGTCGGAAGAGACGGGGTCAGCCGGCCTTGCCCAATTCTTTGAATGTCACAAAGATCTATTAAAAGCAGATGTCTTGATTGCATCTGACGGTCCAAGGCTTCAACCTGATACACCGACCCTGTTCATGGGGACACGTGGTGCCATTAACTTTGATCTTTCTGTAAACTTACGAGAAGGCGCTAACCATTCAGGAAACTGGGGTGGGTTGCTGGCGGATCCAGCGATAATACTATCGCACGCCATAGCAACAATCACAGATGCCAGAGGTCAGATTGAAATCCCCGAATGGCGACCGACAAGCCTGACAAGCGACATCAAAAAAATCTTGAAGGATCTGCCCATAGATGGAGGCCCGGAAATCAATTTGAACTGGGGAGAAGAAGGATTGGATCCGGCACAACGTGCCTTTGGCTGGAATTCCTTTGCAGTTCTTGCCATGAAAAGCGGTGTTCCCGAAGCGCCGGTCAATGCCATTGCAGGCCATGCAAGCGCCCATTGTCAACTTCGCTTTGTGGTAGGAACCAATACGGATGATATTTTGCCTGCACTGCGCAGACATCTTGATAAAGCCGGTTTTCCCTCGGTTGAAATCATTCCAAGCAAAGAAGCTTTTTTCCAAGCAACGCGCCTTGACCCTGATCACCCATGGGTCCAGTTTACCGCAAGATCTATAGAAAGTACGAACGGAAATCCCCCACACATACTGCCCAATCTCGCCGGGTCACTTCCCAACGAAACCTTTAGTGAAATTCTTGGACTTCCAACAGTATGGGTGCCTCACTCTTACGGCGGTTGTTCACAACATGCCCCCAATGAGCACCTGCTCAAACCGATCGTAAGAGATGGCCTAAGAAACATGGCCGGGCTTTTCTGGGATATTGCAGAAAACGGAAAGAAGATTACGTAACGCACTTCTCTGTTCTCGGCCAAATGTCTGTACGGGCAAATTTGTAATCCGTTGTTCTGGGGTCATTCGGATAAGGTCCGTCAACGCTGGCATAGAGAATTTCCGACGCCACGGGAACAAAGGCATCGTAAAAATGATTGGTAGATTTAATCACCAGAATTTTTTTCGATTTCGGATCAACGCCAAGGTTTCGGAAAAGGCTCGGATCAAAGCTCTGACTGCGATTGGAATTAAGAATCACCGTAATTCCCATATAGTCAATCGCGACGCTATCGCCCAACGGAACAATGGATGTACCAAAATCCTGAGTTGCGTTCTGAACAATTTTTAGAACTGTCACATCCGCATCTATCGGGGGGCCTGCTGTATCAGACATCTTACTGCCAAAACGTAGTTTGAGCGTAGCGTCCTCACCCGCAGAAATACACGTTTTTACAGCCATTGGATCCCAGATAGTACCAACAGCGGCATCAAAGGCCTCCTGCGCAACCAAGGTACGGAGAAGAATTGTTGAATCACCGGGAACACCACCACCGGGATTATCCCAGACATCAGCGATAACAACCGGGCCATTTGGCGCAGCCTTTGCTCGCGCGACCGCCTCTGCCGGAGATAAAAACTCCGGACGTGTTCTGCCACGAAATGAAAACAGTTCCTGACTGAGGTCTTTGGCCAATAACCGGGCATGACCCTGTTCCTGTTCAGCAACAACCAGTACTTTTGTTCCCATGTCCGGCACATCCCCGGCCATAAAACCATGAATAACCGAGACGGATAAAATACCGTTTTGGCCTTCGAGCTCTTGTATCTTATCAACAAAACTGCGCATTGGTTCACGGCTTGTCGGTAGAACTTCGATCATGTTGCAATCAGCCACGTGGAGCTCGGGGGAAATTTCTCCTCTCACCGTACGTACAACCAGATCAACACAACTCTCGGCACATTCAACAAAATCGGTATGAGGAAACTCTTTGAAGGCAACAAGAATATCTGCATTCGCAACGCGCTTTTGCGAGAGATGACTATGAGGATCAAGGGTCGCCCCGATAACAACATCAGAACCAACAATTTCCCGGATGGCCTCTAGTAACGCACCTTCGCAATCCTGACAATTCTGGGCCACCATCGCCCCGTGCAACCCAAGGATAACAGCATCAACAGGAAGAGCCTTTCGTAATTGCTCCAGAACTTCCTCTCTTAATGCATCCCAGGTTTTGGCATTCACAATGCCCCCCGGCTCTGCCCAGGTCGCCGTACCTTCAACAAGCTCCCAGCCCTCTTCTTTCGCTCTTCTTCGGCACACCGGAAAAACAGCACTGCAAAGCGTTGGGGTTTCAGGATGTTCCCCCGGCGCCGCATAGAAGCTCTCCTTAAAATCACTCAGATCGGCACGCAGAGGAGAAAAGGTATTTGTCTCGGTTGCGATTGATGCGCAAAATATTCGCACAGGAAGTCCTCGTAAATTAATCGTGTAAATATTCTAAATAAAGCCCGAGGGAGAAACTCCCTCGGGTCAAGTTGGCAATTATTTGAGATAATTACGCGTATTGGCTTTACCCAATTCTTCCTGGAACAGATCCAAAAGTGTAACGCCTTTCTCACCCAGCGTTTCTTCGACATGTTTGAGAACAACCGGTTGTGCGGCAGATTTAAATTGCTCACGAGATTCTGCTGATAGGGCTGTGACCTCAATTTTGTCTTTCAAACCAGCCAAGCCGCGATCAGAAGCTTCAATCACACGGCTAAGGCCACGGCTGGCAACCACACAGGAATTGGCTGCGTAATTCAAAACACGCTGTTCATCAGCAGTCAGATCATCCCAGAAGGTTTTGGACACCATAAAGGTATAAGGCGCAAAAAGATGGTTGGTCAAAGTCATGTATTTCTGAACTTCAGAGAACTTGGCAAAAGAGATAATCGGCACCGGGTTCATCTGCCCGTCAATCACACCTGTTTGTAAACCGGAATAGACCTCTCCCCACGCCAAGGGGTAAGCTTCACCCCCAAGTGATTGAATAATCTTCTGATGAGATGGCAAAGTCATTGTGCGTACACGAATGCCTTTGAAATCTTCCAGATTTTTAATCGGATGCTTGGAGTTTGTCACCGCAAAGAAACCACCTGTATCAGGGAAACCCAATACCTTCACACCGCTCACTGTCTCTTCAATATCTCGGGAAAGCTCCGCACCAAAGGGACCATCAAAAACATCATATGTCGCGGCGTTGTGATCGAAAGCAAAAGCCAGGTTCAAAACATCAATGCGCGGATAGTAAGACGAGATTGCCCCAGTGGAAGTCAATGTCGCCTGAATCACATTATCCCGCACCAACTGAACGTGCTCTTTCGCTGACCCGAGCTGGTTCGAAGGATAGACCTCAACCTCGATAGAACCGTTGGTATCAGCTTCAACAATGTTGGCAAAAACAGCAGTACAGGCATGAGCGGGATTTTCAAACGGGTCCATTTTATTATCGTGACCGAATTTGAGAACCTTTGGTTCCGCCATTGCCCCTGTAACATTGGAACAAAGCAGTGCACCCACAGCAACAGATGTCGCCACTTTTTTCAGTAACTTCATTTTACGTCTCCCTATATTTATTTCTTTTTCAAACTTGCGTCTGTTGTTTCTAAGAAGTGAAGGAGCAGTCGCCACTCCTCATCTCGCTGGGATCAGGCAAATCCCAGTAATCGCGGAAGGGCCAAGGCGAGATCCTCCCAAAAAGCAAAAATGAACAGGATAACGACTTCGGCAATCAGGAAAGGCCATAGCTTTGCCGCAATACGTTCCAACCGTTCCCCCGTTACAGAGGACAAGACAAAAAGGCAGGCACCCACGGGCGGTGTCATCAAGGATATGTTCAAGGCAAGGACAAAAATAATCCCGGCATGAATAGGCTCCAGGCCGATTTGTTCCGTCAACGGCACAAGAACCGGGGCCAGCAAGATCAGAATCGCTGTGATATCCATCACCATCCCAATCGCCAATAGCAGAACAATAACCAAAGCAATAATGATGTAAGGATTATCCGAAATAGACAGAATGGCTTCGGCAATTTCCTGTGGAATACGATTGAAGCTCATCCACCAGCCTAAAATCGCGGCAAAGGCAATAATAACAAAGATCACACCTGTAATTCGGGCCGTGCGGATCAACATTCCGATAAAATCGGAAACTGTGATCGCTCGATAAACAACAACACCGATAAACAGTGCATAACCGACCGCGATAGACGCAGCCTCTGTCGGCGTAACAATCCCCCCCAGGATGCCGCCAAGAATGATAATCGGCATGAAAAGCGCCAGTATCGAAGATCTGAAGATCTGCAACAGCTCTTTGAAACTCGCTCTTTCTTCAGCTTCCGGAAGATTGTTCGCCTTAACACCGACTGCAATAACAATCATGCAAACAAGACAGATCAATAAACCCGGCAGAATTCCCGCGGCGAACAATCCACCGATGGAAACGCCCATCAAAGAGCCATAAACAACCATTAAACCAGACGGTGGAATAGTTGGACCAATAATGGACCCCGCTGCAGTTACCGCGCAGGCATAATCCCGGCTATAACCTCGCTTGACCATTGCCGGGACAAGTGTCTTGCCAAAAGCGGCAGCATCAGCCGTTGCCGCCCCCGTCAACCCGGCGAAAAAAACAGACGCAAGCATATTGGTATGCGCTAATCCACCCCGAAAATGTCCAACCAACGCCTGCGCCAGCGTTACCAGACGATGAGTAATCCCGGTATGGTTCATGATCTCACCAGCAAGGATGAAAAAAGGCATAGCCAGGAAAGGAAAGATATTCAGGCCATTGAACATCTTGCTTGGTGCCAGTGCAAAAAAGGCCCCACCCCCCATGTCAATAAGCCCGATAACACCTGCCAACCCTAAGGCAAAGCCAATGGGCATGCCGATCAAAACCAGAACAACAAAAGCAATACCAACGATCATAGAACTGCTCCTGCACCAGACGACAAGCTATCGTTAGAATCAGTCATTACTTCGCCCTGATCTCTTAAAGCAACAAGGAGAACTTGAATCGCGGCAATGGCTGAAGAAACCGGTATTGCGGCAAAAGGCATCGCCAGTGTCATACCAAAAATCATGGCCTGACGGTTGCTCCCACCAACAGTAAAATCGATGCCGTACCAACACAAAAAGGCGAACAAGGCAAAGGTCATAACATCAACCAAAACCAAAAGTAGTCTTCGAAAAGCCTGGGGCAAACGATCAATTAGAATGGAAAGGCCAATATGTTCTCTGCGGGCAATACCAGCCGAGATTGCCAAAAGTGCCGCCCAGATCATCAGGTAACGGGCCAATACTTCAGGCCAGGGTAATTGCCAATGAAAGAGATATCGATCAACGACACCCAGCCACACATCCAGAACCAATAACAACATCAGCACAGCAACAATGCGCTCAATAACCCAGTTCATTCTTTTGCTGGCTTTTGCGGCGAACGCTCTCATCACGCCTCCCTAAAATGTAATTTAACTACATTTACTGCTCAGAATCGACTTTTGTAAAGCAAAATTACGTAGATAAACTTCGTAAATTAATATTTTGGCGTAATTTTAGGTATATATCACATTTATATTATTAAAAATCATTGTTTTTGTAATTTAACTACGTAGTATAAATTTATATCGAGTTTAAACGTATAAGGATGCTCAATTGGCTGCTACTTTTGATTTAATCACAAAAATAAAAAAAATGGACGGCAGTTTTAAAGCCCGAGAACAACAGGTAGCCACTTACGTTCTTAATAACCTCGAAAGCGTTAGCCAAATCAGCGTAAACTCCTTGGCAAAATTTTGCGATGTCAGCGAACCAACCGTCATTCGCTTTTGCAGGAAACTTGGCTGCGATGGCTTCAGAGATTTTAAAATTCAACTAGCGCAAAATGTTGCTGTCAGCATGCAATATCTATCTCGTTCCGATAAGCCAGCGACATCAACAGACAGTACAATTGATCAAGTTCTTGATGCCCTTATCTCAACAACTGAGGTCGCCAAAAATCAAATAAATCACGATGAAATATCCAGAGCAGTCGATGCCCTGACCCGAACAAAAACACTCATTTTCTGTGGCGTAGGTGGCGGATCGACAACGGTTGCCTTTGACGCTGCCAACAGGTTCTTCAGGCTTGGCATCACCGCTTTATCTCTTAATGACGCATACCTTCTCAGAATGCATGCCGCCACCCTCGGCCCAGATGATCTGATGTTCTTTATTTCTTCAACAGGCACCCCGAGGGCTTTGATTGACACGGCCAAGATTGCCAATCAATACGGCGCTACAACCGTGTGCTTGACCAAGCCGAATTCAGAGCTTGCCCAAGTCTGTACGATTACCGTCGGCATGGAACTACCCGAAGATCCGGATATATACAAACCCACAGCATCACGTCTGGTCTTCCTTGCTGTCATCGATATTTTGGCCGCGTCTGTCGCACGTAAAATGCCGGAAAAAACCAAAGAAAAACTGCGCCGTATCAGAGCATCTCTCACCGCCCTTCATGGCAATACAGATCCACAGCCAATTGGGGATTGAGTATGGATTACACTTCACAGGCTGAAACAGTTGTAACAAGCGATATCATGACCCCCGCAGTTATAATCGACACACACACCGTTCAAAAAAACATTGATAAACTGCAAGGTCACTGTGACCAACACGGTATCTCGCTTCGCCCTCACATAAAAACCCATAAATTACCCTCTATGGCCCAACGCCAGATTAAAGCCGGGGCAATCGGCATTACCTGTCAGAAGATTGGTGAAGCTGAAACGATGGCTGATGCAGGCATCAAAGACATCCTCATTACCTACAACATTATCGGGGATGAAAAGTTACATAGATTGGCAAAACTTGCTCAGAGATGTACCCTGTCTGTTGTTGCCGACAATGCCTATGTCGTTGACGGGTTGGCAAAAACCTTTGTCAGGGCTGATCACCCGCTGGAAGTTTTGATTGAGTGCGATACCGGGGCAAATCGATGCGGCGTACAATCTGCAGAAGAAGCGCTTGGTCTTGCGCGCTTAATCCACAATGCAAGCGGTCTGACACTTGGCGGGTTAATGACCTACCCTCCAATGGGTGATCAGGTCCGTGTCAACAACTGGTTGAAACAAGCTAAAGATCTATTAATAGCAAATGGCCTTCCCTGCCCTAAAATAAGTAGCGGCGGTACGCCAAACATGTGGCGCTCACAAGAAGTTTCCGTAGCAACAGAACACCGGTCAGGCACCTATATCTATAACGACAGATCCCTTATTCAAGCAGGCCTTTGCCGTATTGAAGATTGCGCCCTGAGTGTTCGGGCAACAGTTATCAGCCGCCCCACAGATGATCGCGCCATTATTGATGCCGGCTCAAAGATGCTGACATCCGATCTTTTGGGAATGGAAGGTTTCGGTCTGATCAAAGAAGCGCCAGATGTAAAAATCACCAGCCTAAGCGAAGAGCACGGCATCCTTGATCTCAGTAACAGTAAGTGGTCACCGAAAGTCGGGGATCAAATCCATATCATCCCCAACCATGCCTGTGTCGTATCCAATATGGTGAATCATGTTTATCTGGTAAATGACAATCACATTGAAAAAACTGTGGTAAGCGCCAGAGGCCTTGTAACTTAAACTCACCTTGCAGTAACGCCTAAGCCTCCATAACCCGAGGCAAAGGCACCAACTCAAAGCCAGCCTTTTCCAATCGCTCTTTCACACGATGGGCGATTGCAACTGCCTCTGCAGTATCTCCATGAACGCAAATACTATGGATGGGCGTATCAATGCGTTTGCCCGACGGCGTGATAATCTTGCCCTCTTCGACAAAAGAGAGAATCTGATCAGCAGATTGCTCTGGGTCGTGTATAACCGCATGCGGCTCAGATCTTGGGGTTAGATTTCCGTTCTCGTCATAGGTTCTATCGGCAAAAATCTCTCCCGCTGTTGGCAAGCCGAGTTCAAGGCCAGCCTTGCACAAGCAGGATCCCGCAGTTGCCAGCATGATAAGAGACGAATCAACAGCTGCAATTCCACGGGCAATGGCCAAAGACATATCCATATCAACCGCAGCCATATTGTTCAGCGCACCATGAGGTTTTACATGCGTAACCTTAGTACCCTGACTTTTCGCAACAGCCATCAGGGCACCAATTTGATACACCATCATAGCTTCCAGCTCTGGCAATGGCAGATGCATCTTACGACGACCGAACCCTTGCAAATCAGGGAAAGCCGGGTGTGCACCGATGCTCACCCCTTTATCCCGAGCCGCCCGAGTTACACCTGACATGACCAGCGGATCACCCGCATGATAACCACAGGCAATGTTTGCTGATCCAATGATATCCAGCATCGCGGCATCATTCCCAATGGAATACATGCCAAAGCCTTCGCCCATATCTGCATTTAAATTAATTTTTTTCATTTGCACCTCCCTCTAGATGACCGGGGAAATGCCCCGTTAAGCTGGCATTTACTACGCCGCCAATCAAATTCACTTCATACAAGGCCTTTAGATCCATCACGCCTTCGCCAAAATAATCCTGAACAGAGGATATGGCCCGTTCCAGTTCTGATTTTCGAGTTTTTCGGGCAGCTTGTGCCTCTTCCAGAGAAACCAGTTGAAAGCCGATTTCATTCCCGGGCATCAACTGCCCAAGAAGCGGAAGGTCCGCTGTGATAACAGCGCCAATTTTCGGATAACCGCCGATTGTTTGACAATCAACAAACAAAATAATTGGTTGCCCACTTCCCGGCACCTGAATAGCCCCCGGTACAATCCCATCTGAAATAAGATCACTTCCCTTTTCCGGTAAAGATTCTAATTCAGGACCCTCTAAGCGTATTCCCATTCGATCCACATCGGAACTGACTTTATAGCTTCCTCCTGTGAATTTAGAGATCTCAACTTCAGAGAAATAATCATCCTGTGGACCAGCAAGCACACGGATTATTTTGGTTGATGTAGAGATTGGATCCGAAACAATTCTCTCCAGACCATCTCGGGGATGAGGTAGCTTCGTCGGAATTCTATCGCCCGCTTGCAAAGGAAGGCCGTTTACGCCCCCCAACTTTGCCCGCGCATAGGTCGAGCGGCTATCAAGCACTGGAGCCAAATCAAAACCACCTTCTATAGTCAGATAACCGGTCGCCCCATTTTTCAATGGATCAACAGTGAGAACATCCCCCTCATCCAATGTAACCGATTGCCAAGGTTTTATAGAGACACTATCACCACCATCAGCACCCTTGTGCTCTGCGGTAACATCACCAGCTAAACCAAGGCGTAATCGCCCTGATTCAACCGTCACTTTTGGCCCCAAGAAGCGAAATTCTATCGCCGTTTCAAAGGCAGCATTCCCTACCAAAGCATTGCCCAACTGCAAAGACAGCGAGTCCGCCGCGCCACTCCTTGGCACACCAAATCCAGCATACCCCCGACGCCCTTCATCCTGAAGAGAAGCGAGGATGCCCGGAGAAAGGATCTTTAAGACCGCTGCCATCAGCTTTCTCCCTCTCGAGATAGAAAGCTCTGTGGAGCAATCCGTTCCGAAGAAAGGTCAGCTTTAATATCGCTATATTCTTCTGTCGTTACAGGCCTGAACTTCACCGAACCACCAGCAGACAACAAACTTGGCTGTGCCCAGGTACTATCAAAAAAGGGAACCGGACAGCGGGCAAGCAAGTGCCATCCACCAGGGCTTTCCCATGGGTAAACAGCCGTTTGTTCATTCGCAATGCCGACAGATCCTGCCGGAACTCTTACCCGTGGGCTTGTTCTTCTGGGAAACTGTAGCCTCTTATCAATCTCCCCCATAAAGACAAAGCCCGGTAGAAAACCGATCAAAAAAATGTCGTAGGTTGCAGAAGAGTGGATATCTATGACCTCCGTGACCGAAAGTCCGCTTCGCTGCGCTACCTCTTCCAGATCAGGCGCAAACTCTCCTTCGTAACAGGCAGGTAAAATCCAAAGTTCTTTGTTTGCTCCTCCTGCATCCAATGGCATTTGCGCCAGCGCACTCACACGTTCAGTCACCTGCTTATAGTCAGCCAAATCCGGATTCAAGCACACTGTTAAAGAGCGACTCGCAGAAATAATATCGAAAACGCCGGGCAACCGCCCCTCTTCAACTTCTTGCTCAATAGAGTGTCTCAAAGCGCGAACTGAACGCGCACCGATAGCTCCCTTGAGCTTAGGAAATTCAATCGTAAAGGCGCTGTCGCCTAGTGTAAGGACTCGGATATCCAATTTAGCTCTCTTTGAGTTTTTCGTTATTGAACTACAGCCTTAGATACACATCAACTATAAATTGTTATTGTTTTATTGACTTTTTGTCAACAAAACGTCATCGTTAATTTATGCGTTAATGATGACACAAGTATTTTTGGCTCATTCATCGCGCTGTATTGCTCGCCTCTGCTTTTCGTAGAACAAAGAGGATTGAGCCAAAAAGAACGTTTATGGCCACAAAGATCATAACAAATATCTGGGCCCACTCTATCGAGACCTTTGGGAGGTTTTAAAAATGAAACTCTTACGTAACTTCACCGCAGGTGTTGCTGCTCTTACTATAGGCGGAATTGCCACTGCCTCTGCCGACACCTGGGATATGCCAACACCATATCCTGACAAAACATTTCACACCGCGAATATCATTGAATTCGCCAAAGATGTAGAGACCGCGACAAACGGTGATCTGAAAATTAAAATTCACTCTGCCGGATCACTCTTTAAGCATCCCGAAATCAAGAACGCTGTTCGTAGCGGTCAGGTGCCCATCGGCGAATTTTTCCTGTCTAGATTATCAAATGAACACGCTGCATTTGGCGCAGACTCCCTTCCTTTCCTCGCAACAAATTACGACGAGGCAGGAAAGCTATGGGCAGCCCAAAAACCTGTTATCAGCACATTGCTGGACAAACAGGGTCTGATGCCACTCTTCTCTGTTCCATGGCCACCACAGGGACTTTACACCAAAAAGGAAATCAACACAGTTGATGACCTGAAAGGCCTTAAATTCAGAGCCTACAATGCTACGCTCGAGAAATTCGCACAGCTAACAGGTGCCGCCCCAACACAAGTAGAAGTCCCAGACATCCCACAAGCCTATGCAACTGGTCGTGTTGAAGCGATGATCACATCTCCTTCTACTGGCGCAAACAGCAAGGCTTGGGACTTTGTTTCTCACTACACACACATTCAAGCCTGGGTACCAAAAAATATTGTTGTGATTAACAAAAAATATTGGCGCAAGCTTGATGAAGCTACACAAAAAGCTGTTTTGGCTGCAGCAGAAAAAGCGGAAACACGCGGCTGGGCAATGAGCCAGGAAGAAACAGCAGCGAAAATCAAAATCATGCAAGACAACGGCGTCACAATTGTGAACCCGCCTGCGGCTGAATTGATGACTGGCTTGAAAAAAGTTGGTGCTGATATGCTTTCTGATTGGAAAGCGTCTGCTGGAGATGAAGGATCTGAAATCCTGACATCTTACGGTAACTAAGTTCCCTGTTGGGCGGTTCATTTCACTCTATTACCGTGCGATGAATCGCCCTTTTTATCTGGGCCTCAAACTTTATATCCAGATCTTTGTATCTGGATGGATGCCAGAAGACATAACGTCACTCAAGGGTGAGCAAAACCATGAGACAGATACTCAATAAAATATATTCAGTAAGCGGTTGGACGGCAGCTTTTTTTATTGTCGCGATCTGCCTCACTGTAATGGCCCAAGTCCTCCTGAACCTGCTTGATCGCCTCAGTAGCCTTATCACAGGTGAAGCCATCGGACTCACAATCCCATCCTATGCTGACTTTACTGGCTTTTTTCTAGCTGGCGCCTCTTTCCTTGCCCTGGCCTACACACTAAGGGACGGCAGCCACATCAGGGTATCACTGGTGTTACAACACCTCTCGCCGAAACTACGCCACGGCGTTGAAATATGGTGCCTGGGTGTCGCAGCTTCGATGGCTGTCTATTTCACGATCTACACAAGCCTTCTTGTACATGAAGCCTACACATACAACGACCTCTCTCCCGGCATAATTGCTATTCCGATCTGGATACCCATGTTTCCCATGCTTGTCGGGCTAGCCATTCTCGCCCTCGCCCTGATTGATGAACTGTTTTGTGTCATTACAGGTGGCGAACCAAGTTACGAAGGCAAGGGTGAAAACTTGCTCGAACAAGATCAGGCCGATCTTCACGCTGAATAAGAAGGGCAAGACCAATGTCAGAAATTTATTTAACCCTTCTTCTCATGATTACCCTGTTTGCCCTTTTGGGATCCGGGGTCTGGGTTGCCTTCTCTCTTTTTGGTGTTGGCCTGTTCGGCATGACACTCTTCACTGACGCCCCAGTTGGCGATGTCCTCGCCACAACCGTTTGGGGCGCGAGTAATTCCTGGGCACTTGCTGCCCTGCCTCTTTTCATCTGGATGGGTGAAATCCTGTTCCGGTCCCGATTGTCCGAAGATATGTTCAGCGGCCTGTCCCCCTGGATGGGAAAAGTGCCGGGCAAGCTTCTACACGTGAATATTTTTGGCTGTGCGATCTTTGCAGCCGTTTCCGGTTCATCCGCTGCGACAGCAGCAACCATTGGGAAGATGTCAATTCCCGAGCTTTCCAAACGTAAATATCCGGAAAGCATGATGATAGGCACTTTAGCTGGGTCAGCCACTCTTGGTCTGCTTATTCCACCATCTATCATTTTAATTGTGTACGGCGTTGCCACAGAACAATCCATTGCTCGCCTGTTCATAGCTGGCGTCTTGCCCGGACTACTTCTTGTAGGCCTTTTTGTTGGCTTTGTGATTATCTGGGCAATGATAAACCGAGATATTCTACCCGATGTGATTGAAGAAATATCATTGAGTGAGAAGCTAAAGCGCGCCAAGAGCTTACTCCCTGTTGTCATTCTCATCAGTGGCGTTATCGGCTCCATATATACAGGCATCGCGTCACCCACAGACGCAGCAGCCGTTGGGGTTGTTTTGGCCTTGCTTCTCTCTTGGTTTACCGGGGACCTCAACAAAACAACCTTTTTCGAAGGACTGATGGGCGCCACCAAAACATCATGTATGATTGCCTTTATTCTCGCTGGCGCTGCCTTCCTTACCGTCGCAATGGGTTTTACAGGCATCCCCAAACTATTGGCTGAATGGATTGGCGGTCTAGAACTAAGTCCTTACGCTCTTCTTGCTGCATTGACTGTGTTCTTTGTTGTTCTTGGGTGCTTCCTCGACGGTATCAGCGTTGTGGTTCTAACCACATCAGTGATCATGCCGATGGTAGAACAGGCAAGCATTGATCCGCTCTGGTTTGGCATATACATCGTCATCGTTGTCGAGATGTCACAGATCACGCCACCTGTAGGCTTCAACCTATTCGTTTTACAAGCTTTGACCGGACGAAATATTTTAACGGTTGCGAAAGCGGCCCTACCGTTCTTCGGCCTACTGGTACTGGCACTTGCTATTATCATTGCCGTACCAGAAATCGTGACTTATCTTCCGAACAATATGTAGGCAAGATAAGTCTGCTAACAGTAAGACACTCCGTTTATTGATTAAAAGGTTCCAGTATGTCTGATACATCCAAAGCCCCGCGCCACATCGTTTCATCGGAACACCTGGCCAGTGATCAGGGATGGCAGATGAGTGAGCTTGAATACGGAATGATCATCGCCTTTAACGGCTTTTCCCGATGGATGGTTCGTTGTATGAACGCCGCAGGACATCAGGACTTCAACCCACTTGATGTCTTGGTACTTCACAATGTAAACCACCGTAACAGGGAAAAGCGGCTGAACGATATCTGTTTCGTGCTTAATGTCGAAGATCCCCACACGGTAAATTATTCCCTTAAAAAATTGATCAAAGCCAAGTTGGTCAGAGGAGCAAAAAAAGGGAAAGAGATCTTTTATTCAACCACGGAAGAAGGCGCAGAAGCCTGCTCTGAGTACAGAAAAATCAGAGAGCTTTGCTTGATAGATCCAGCTGTTGCGACCGACACCAGATTTGATGAAGTTGCTCATACAGCCCAGATCCTGCGCAGTATTTCCGGCCTTTACGATCAGGCATCCAGAGCCGCAGCGTCTCTTTGATTTAGCTAAAACACACCCAAATGCTCCCAAGCAAAAAAACTCGCTGACTTGTAAAGTTTGCGAAATGATCCCACTTGTTTTAACGTGAATAAATAACAAGAGTGCATGAACAGGCGCATTCAACAGAACAAAGTTCTGCATAAAAAAATAAAAAGGATAGTGAAGCCGTAAAAAAGAACACCAAAACGGCACACTAAAAACGTCAGGAATAGAGCAATATCCAGAATACAGTTTTGTATTTTCTTGTGAGATGCTCTTGGGGCAACGAACATGGGATCGACAAGCAACCACGCAGCACATGTGGAAAATACACTAGAGGCAAATGGCGCCGCCCAAACAGCTGTCGCGGCATCATGGCGGCGCTCAAAACTCTTGCACCACCTCTCCCCCGATTACACACGACCACCGGAACGTATATCCGAACACGAATTAAAACAGGCCCGTGAAAAACTGGGCTCCTTGATTCATACAGCCGAGACTAGTCTCGACCGCCTTTACCTCGCCGTTGGCAATGCCGGTTGTTGCGTTGTACTCGCAGACGCGAGCGGTATTGCGGTTGATCGAAGAGGTGCCGTTAGCGACGATAAAACCTATGATGATTGGGGCCTTAGCACTGGATCATTATGGAGCGAAGAAAGCGAAGGCACCAATGGCATTGGTACCTGTATCGTCGAAAAACGCCCACTGACCATCCATAAAAATCAACATTTTCACAGCAAGAATACCAACCTGTCCTGTAGCGCTGCCCCTATTTTTGATCATGAAGGCCACCTATTAGCCGCTATAGATGTATCCTCCAGCCGGGCAGACTTAACACCCGATTTTGCAAAGATCATCTCCTTTTCAGTCATTGATACGGCTCGACAAATTGAATCAGAATATTTTCGACAAACATACCACAATGCAGATATTGTTCTGGCCACACCACCAAGCAGTCAACAAGAGACGTCAACAAGTCTGCAAACCGCTCTTTTGGCTGTCGATCAGGATGGAATTGTTATCGGCGCCTCCCGTGGGGCCCGACGTCTCTATGGACTTCCAAATGGCCCAATAAATGAACCCATTCTGCTTGCTGACCTGCGTGGAAGGAACGTTAATCACGCCAAAGAATATGAACTGGCTGAGCGTCGGGTAATCCTTCAAGCACTCGCCCACACTGGTGGCAATATCTCAGCTGCAGCCCACGCCATGGGGATAAGTCGTGCGACGTTACATCGAAAAATCAAATTTCTGGGATTAGCGGTCTAAATCCTGAAAATGTGCGTTCTCGGACTAAGACCGCACAGACACATCATACTTCTTTAGAAGTCTCCGAAATTGGTGATAGCTCAACGACAAGGCCTGCGCTGCGTCAGTTTGGTTAAACTGATGCCTCTCCAAAGTTTGCGTGAGAATTGTACGCTCAAAGCCCGCAACAGCTTCGGCAAAGTCATCAACAACTTCACGTTCAACCTGAACAGCATCTTCTTTTTTCTTTTCTAACGAGCCAAACCGCCAGGGACTGGCGAAGGGGTCTATATAGATTTCATCAATTGCTGCATCCGAGGTAGGCCATCTACAGATTGTCCGTTCAACTGCGTTTTTAAGTTCCCTGACATTACCCGGCCAGGCATACTCAACCAACTGTTTTCGCGCTCGTCCTGAAAATCCGGTAAAAAGGTCGCGCCCCACTTCCCGCGTGACTTCCAATGCAAAGTGATGCGCAAGTGTCAGAATATCTCGCGGCCTCACCCTTAAAGGTGGCAGCGTGAGGACATCAAAGGCCAAGCGATCCAGTAAATCAGCCCGAAAGCCTCCTTCAGCAGCAAGAGCAGGCAGATCTACGTTAGCAGCCCCAATAACCCGTACATCCACATGAAGTGTTTCGCTGCCGCCAACCCGTTCAAATTCCCCATACTCAATAACACGGAGAACTTTTTCCTGAACTGCACTGGATGCCGTTGCGATCTCATCCAATATCAAAGTACCACCATCTGCACGCTCAAACCGGCCGATATGTGTTCTCTGCGCTCCTGTAAAAGCCCCACGTTCGTGCCCAAACAACTCACTTTCCAACAAACTATCCGTTAAAGCCGCACAGTTGATTTTGACCAAAGGACCATCCCAACGCCGAGACAAATAGTGCAAGCGAGACGTAAAGAGTTCTTTGCCTGTCCCCCGCTCCCCCACCACAAGGCAAGGCTTATCAATCAGAGCAAGTTGAGAGCTCTTTTCAACCACATCCAAAAAATGTGGATCTTCCCCAATAATGTTAACAAGTGCATCCATAGTATTATCTATTTTCGTTATCTATTTTCGCTAATTAATATCGGTTTTAATAATGAAATTTTCAACCTATTATTATAAGCTATTGTTTTAAAACATTTTATAAAGTTGGCACACCTCATGCAATCTATCGAAGTATTCTTACTCCTCGAAAGGAAATTGTTATGAGTATCTTTTCCCGTCTGACCGACATTGTTAATTCCAACATAAATTCACTGTTGGACCGTGCGGAAGAACCGGAAAAAATGGCCCGCCTTATGATTCAGGAAATGGAAGACACCTTGATCGAGGTACGCTCATCTTCTGTAAAGGCTATTGCCGACAAAAAAGATATTGAGAGAAAGCTCACGGCACTTGAGACATCCCAAACTGAGTGGGCAGCTAAAGCTGAATTTGCACTATCCAAAGGACGCGACGACCTCGCTAAAGGCGCTCTCTTGGCAAAAAGAAAGATTGAGGAGCAGATTGACGCCCTTCAAACAGAACTTGGCTACATCGAAGAAAGCCTCGCGAAATCCAGCGACGACCTTTCAAAACTTCAGGCAAAGCTGGACGAAGCCAAGGCCAAGAAGAAGTCTATGGAAATTCGTTTAAACACAGCAGAAAAAAGAGTAAAACTTCGTAAGACAACTTACGATGGCCGCGTTGATGACGCCCTGGCTCGTTACGACAATCTAGAGCGTAAAATTACTGAACTGGACGCGGAAGCTGATTCATACGACCTTGGTCGCACAAAAACGCTAAACGATGAGTTCTCGGAACTGGAAGCCGAAGCAGAAATCGCTGACGAACTTGCAGCATTAAAGGCAAAAATGTCAAAGTCCAAGAAATAATGCCCCTAGCCTGCAACGGTCCAGAGCGGCCGGGATTTAGAACAAACAGATTTTGAACTGAGAAAGAAATTAAAACAATGAGCTTCGCTGTAGCTTTCTTCGTCCCCTTGGTAGTGTTTTTATCTATCGTTGCCCCGCTCTGGATCATTTTCCATTACATAACAAAGTGGAAAACGATGAAAAAACAAGATCTGGGAAATGGTATGGTTGCTGTCCCCAAAGAAGAGCTTTTAAAGATGCGTGACGTTGCAAGAAAATTGGCAGATCGCGTTGCCACACTTGAGAAGGTACTTGAACAGGATTGACCACCAAGCCTGCAAACAAGCGCCAACGACACACTCACCCAATCAGAACAGCGACCAGAAGAGAACGGGATTATTCAAATGCACAATCAAAGAAAAAAATCAGGCTGTCATAGCTATCAGGCCTATCATCATCAAGGCCCCATCAAACGGGTAACCCGCGCCATTGCAGATCGCTTTGGCGTACCACGGAAACTCGTGTTGGCCGCCTTTATTATTGGTCTTTTTATAAACTTTGTTCTGACCTTAATCGTTTTTTTTCTCTCCCTCTACTGGGTAAATAACCCTGGCCGCCTAGAGAGAAAATTCAACAGAATGGCCAGCAAAGCGAAAAACTGGGCAAATGGCAATCATACTGAAAAATATCAGACACAATACGCCTATGCTGGCGCTGAACAACCATCATCCCATGAGTATAGTCGAGATGACAATCTGGACTTTTCTGAGCTTTGCCGAGAGTTCGAAGACCTAGAACGTCGAACAGCAGACATGGAAAAACATGTTTCTTCTGAAGAATACAAACTCAACAAAGAATTTCAGAAGATGAAGAAAGACGACAAATAAAATCCCCCTAGAATACATCCGATCAAAAAAATCCCTTTAGGAACCCACCTAAAGGGATTTTTTCTACTCAACACAATTACACTACAAGTTGAAACCAAGCATAATTAACACTTTACTCTTGCCAATTTCGTTTTTAAGTAGAAAATCCACAAAGCTCATCAATGCTATGCAACCTAAATTATTTGCAAAATATTGATCGTATAATAGAGAACCTTGATAAATTGGCCACTTAAATGATCAAAAAAATTATTCTCGCAGGAATTTCAGCGCTTACACTTTCAGCATGTGCCGTTCCAGACAAAGTCGCAAAACCTGTCGAAGCCCCTGTATCTCAGGCTCAACAGGAAGAAGCCCAAAAACAAGCCTTTGCAACGCCAGAGGTCACCAGACTAAAACGCAAAGTTGCAATTGCGCGCTTTTCCAATGAAACACGTTACGGGAAAACATTCTTGAGAGACGGTGAGAATGATCCTTTGGGCAAGCAAGCCACAGATATGCTGTCATCAAGACTGGTGGAATCAGGGAAGTTTCTGGTGTTCGAACGTCCCGACATCGAAAAAATCAAAAAAGAACAAGAATACACGCAAGCATCAAACTTGATTGGCGTCGATACACTTATTGTTGGCTCGGTTACCGAGTTTGGCCGAAAAACCGTTGGAAAAAGCGGATTTTTAAGCTCAACAAAAAAACAAGTTGCCAGAGCAAAAGTCGAAATTCGATTGGTCGACAGTAAAACCGGGCACATTTTCTTTTCCGCCAACGGTGCAGGCGAGGCAAGCAATGAAGCAAATAGTGTCGCAGGCTTTGGCAATAGATCAGAATATGACGCAACTCTAAACGACAAAGCAATTGCTGCTGCAGTGTCATCAGTCATGAACGAAATTGTTCGCAAACTTGATGAACGTCCTTGGCGCACAGATATACTAAAAAGAGAAGGTTCGACGGTCTTTATTAGTGGGGGACAAAGCCAGGGGTTATCTATTGGCGATACTCTCGATATTATGAAAGCAGGCGACACCATCCGAAGTGCTCAAAGTGGTTTTGATATCGAATTACCGGCTCAAAAAATCGGAAGCCTAAAAATTCTAAGTTTCTTTGGCACAGACGAAACCAATGAAGGCTCAGTCACACAAATCACCTCTGGTACAATGGAAAACAGTAGCGTATCGGAGTATTTCATCGCCGAAGGTGCTAACTAATGTCAAAAATCTTATTATTCGTTGCCTCAATTTTCCTCCTCAGCGCGTGCTCAACAGCAGAAACAACGAGGACTTTAGATGAACGCCCAAGCATTGGCTTTTCCAACGTCCCCAAAGATGCAGAAATTATCATTGATGGATTAAACATGGGTCTTGCTGGAGATTTTGATGGAAAGACACGTAGCCTGACACTTGTTAACGGCAGCCATAAAGTCAAACTTGTCCACAACGGCCAAGAAATTCTCTCGCAGAATATATACCTGAACGGTCCATCCGTCACAATTTTACGACCATAATTTTTATTTGGGGGAATACAACAATGCGAACTGTCGTCCGCATGGGGACTGCTGCACTGACGGCTGCCCTGCTATCAGGCTGCATGGTGCAAGACAAATATCACTGGGGAAGTTACGAACAAGACCTTCTGACCTATTATCGAGATAGCGACAAAGGAACTATTCTTGTTGAAAATCTGAGTGAAACAATCACCAAAGGAGAAGAAAAGGGGTTAGTACCACCAGGCATTTACGCCGAGTACGGGTATCTTTTATTAGAGAGCGGTAACGCGAAAGACAGTATTTTATACTTTAAAAAAGAGCGCGACGCCTGGCCAGAGTCAGCAACATTAATGCAGGCGATGATTAAGGTTGCTGAAGCCGAGGTCAAAAAACAATGAATTTCCCAAAACTAATAATATCCGCCCTTATACTGTTGACGCTTGGCGCTTGCCAGCATACGGCAGAACCCTACAATTACACAAAACTGCGCACAGAAGACCCTCATTCAGTTCTTGTTGTAATGCCAATAAACAAAAGTGTCGAAGTCGAAGCCCCGCATTATTTCCTATCGACCATCAGCAAGCCAGTTGCAGAAAAAGGTTACTATGTCTTTCCTGTGAACCTTGTTAAACGGGTCATGGAAGAAGAAGGAATGTCTGATGCGGATCTCGTTTATAACTCCGACCCAACCGTTCTTGCAGAACTTTTTGGTGCAGATTCCGTCCTTTACATCTCCATTGATGAATGGACATCCCAATACATTGTTCTGGACGCCAGAACCACCGTCAGTTTTTCTTACATCCTAAAAAGTGGTGAAACAGGCGAGACCATATGGGACAGCGCATCAACAATATCATACTCCCCAAATGACGGGAATTCTGGCGGAGGACTTGCCGGATTGATTGTTCAAGTTGTTGCTTCTGCGATAGAAAAAGCATCACCGAACTACATCCCTCTAAGCCGAAGAGCAAACTACTTTGCTGTGAACGAGCAGAACCGAGGCCTACTTCCCGGTCCATACCATAAAGATTATGGATTGCCAGAAGAAGAAACGCCCCCAACTCCCGTTCAATAAATAATCTTTTCGTGCTGCCCGATGCAGATTTTGCAAGCTTACGATAACTCTATGACTAATGCCCTGAGAATAATTTCAGGGCGTTAGTTTTACTTACCCTCGCCAAGCATGCCACCTAAGCAAATAATCACACCATCAACTTTCCTGATCCAAAGCACGTCCCAAGGCAACTACCAGCGTCAGAGCCAGTGTCATACTTGCAGCAAGAGAACGGAAAGCGTGCACTTCAACCTCTTCGACCTCCAAACACACATCCGAATGCTGTGCTAAAGGACTTAAAACACCATCGCTGATTGAAACGATAGGTATATCTTTGTTTTTCGTTTCCTTGACGAGCTGAACAACTTCAGAGGCATAGCTTTTAAAGCTAATCGCGAGCAATACATCCCCCTTACGGATAGAACGCGCCTGCTCAAAAAACATCCCCCCATTCCCATCTATCAGAACACAGCGCTTATCCAGTTGTGCCAGAGCATAGGCCAAATAACTTGCAATAGGAAAAGCCCTTTTTTGTGCTGTCAGATATATCACATCAGCATTCGCCAGAGTCTCAACGGCCTGTTCGAGCTTTTCGGGACTCACTACGTGACGCAGGTTGTTCAACGCAGCGATACCTCCATCAATAAAATCATCCAAGACCACACTGGAGCTATTGGATTGACGAGCATTATCCCGACTTAATGATCGAATACGTTCTTTATAGTTAGAGCCATTCTCGACAAGGTGCGAACGAAACACCTTCTGCATTTCACTAAAACCCGTGTACCCAAAGGCCTTAGCAAAACGGATAAGACTTGAAGGCTGAACCTTTGCACGCGCGGCAATCGCAGAAACAGTTTCCAGCGCCATATCATTTGGATTTTCCAGCGCATACTCTGCGATCTGTTTGAGACGCTTACTTAGTTCATCGTGGCGTGTCGCCAACTCATTCCGTAAAGCATCATAGGTACCGGGCGCAATCATCAAATAGCCTTTCGTTTTCCATTATTCATAACAGACTGACACGCAAATGGAATATAAATTCTATAAAAGGAATAGATGATAACAACTCAAGCCTATGCACACGTTTGCGCAAAACCCAAAAAGCATGTAGATAAAACACCTATGACCAAATCAGGACCCGGTATAAAAACACAAAATATCACCTCTGCCGATGTAGCAAGGCTGGCCGGTGTATCGCGCTCGACAGTTTCACGCTGCTTCAAAAAAGATAGTCGAATATCCGATAACACACGTAAGCGGGTATTAGAAATCTCGGATCAACTGGGATATCAAGTCAATAAGCTTGCACGGTCAATGAGCACCAAGGAAAGCGATTTGGTCGGCTTGGTCTCTTCTGGCCTGCATGACCCCTTTGCCGTTATTCTTGTGGACCAGCTGATTTCAACGCTCCAAAAAATGGGTTTGCATCCCATTTTGCTGGATGCGTCTAATGAAACACAGCTTGATATATCCATAAAGAAGCTTGCCCAGTACCAAGTCAAAAGCATTGTCATCACATCGGGAAGTCCCTCTTCTTCTATTGGCGCCAAATTTATAAACCGGGACATACCTGTTATCTTGCTAAACAGAGCCGGACAGCTAGATCAGGCAAACCTGATAAATTGCGACAATCAAAAAGGCGCTATGCTAGCAGCACAGGCCCTCATAGATGCCGGACACAAGAAGCTTGCTTTTATTAACAGCAGCTTCAGCACCTTCAGCGGCGTGTCCAGACGTGATTTTTTCGAACAAACACTTGCACTGAAAACAAGTACAGGCGACGTAACTCTCGAAAAAATAAACGTCGACGAGACAGGATATGAAGCCGGGTTTAAGGCTGCCCTTAAAACACTATCTCAACCAGATCATCCAACTGGATTTTTCTGTGCAACCGACAATATCGCCTTTGGCTTTATGGATGCCGCACGCTATGAAATGGGTAAAAAAATTCCTGATGATGTGTCCGTAATCGGGTTTGATGACCTGCCCCTTTCTGCGCGCCCAACTTACGACTTAACTACAATTAAACAATGCCCCAACGACCTGGCAAAAGCTGTCGCAGAATGCATAGATAAGATTGACAGTACCTCTGAACGGACACGCAAAATAATTCCTGTCTCCTTGATTAAGAGGAAAACTATTACGGCCCCACCCCAAGAGCCTTCGGGAAAGCCATCCCTAAAGGATTGAAATGAATATCCTTCTACAAGTCCAGATTTAGAAAATAAATTCTAACATTATATTTTTTGAAATTTTTCTTTCATTCAACATTATCCCCTCTTATCATCATATCAAGAGCTAGGATTCTCAGTAAGGTTTTTTAGCCAAATTGTGCAAACGTGTGCACAATTCAATCCAAGAAGAATAACCTCAAAAGAAACGACCAAAAAGGGAGGTCACAGGGATGACAAAGAAAAATATCGCATTCGGGTTCGCAGTTGCGACGCTTTGCGCTGTATCAGCGGTTTCTGCACAGGCGAAAGAAAAGCTGAATGTCCTTTGCGCTGCGGATGAAGAATGGTGCAACCTGATGAAATCAACGTTCGAGAAAGAGTCCGGCGTTGATGTTTCCATGGTGCGGAAAAGCTCTGGCGAAATTTTCGCCCATGTTAAAGCAGAAGCAAGAAACCCTAAAGTTGATGTATGGTGGGGCGGGACTGGTGATCCTCATCTGCAAGCTGCGGCAGAAGATTTAACAACACCCTATAAATCAGATCAGATTGATAACCTTCTTGAATGGGCTCAAAATCAGGCAAAACAAGGCGACTATAAAACAGTTGGAATCTATGCCGGAGCCCTTGGCATCGGATACAACGAAGAGCTTTTGAAAGAAAAAGGCCTTCCAGCACCCAAATGCTGGGCCGATCTAACCAACCCTGCCTACAAGGGTGAAATACAAATGGCAAACCCGAATTCTTCAGGTACTGCCTACACAACATTGGCAACTGTTGTGCAGCTTCTTGGCGAAGAAAGAGGATTTGAATTTCTGGCCGGACTTCATTCGAACATAAACCAATACACAAAATCTGGATCTGCGCCGATTAAGGCTTCAGCTCGTGGCGAAACCACTTTGGCAATCACCTTCATGCATGACATGGTGAAACAGGTTAAAAAGGGCTTTCCGATCAAGGTTGTCGCCCCTTGTGAAGGTACAGGATACGAAGTTGGCTCCATGAGCATCATCAAAGGCGCACGCAACCTCGATAATGCTAAAAAGTTCGCGGAATTTGCACTGCGTCCGGACGTACAATCCTTGGCCGAAAAGGCAAAAGCCTATCAGGTTCCTTCCAATTCAGGATCTTCCGTTCCAGAAGGCGCGCCAAAACTCACAGAAATCAAATTGATCAACTATGACTTCGCCACTTACGGTTCCAGCGAGACACGCAAACGTCTCCTGAAGCGTTGGGATGACGAAATTAAATCTCTACCACGCTAATTCATAAGCGTTACTTGAGATAAAAGAGGGAAGATTCGTGCGTACATCTTTTTTTCCATGGCTTATTATGGGGTGGATCGGCTTTGCCATTCTTCCCTGGTATGCGCTTGAAGATGGCTTCTGGGCCTTTGAATGGCTTATCGACGGGTATCCGTTTGATAGCGATTATGCCCCGGCACTTCTTCAGATCTTTCAGGATAAAGGGTGGTTATTACCACTTTTCTTCCCTCTTCTTCTGCCTTTGCGGGTTTTTAACAGGATTAAAAGCGATCCTAAATACGCATCAACTCTGATAATTTCCGGTGGTTTCGGCCTTGCCTATCTGCTTGGACAAGGCTTTAGTGTTGGGATCAGTGGTTGGGAATTCGACACGCTGGAAAGCCTGTTTGGTACTTTGGAAACACGCCAATACGGCATGGGTTACGGGGCGCTTCTCACAGCAGGCTCATTTCTTATTCTTCTGACCACCGGTCTTGCTGCAGCGGGGAATTTACGAGGTGACGTTTTTGTAACCTCGGCTATTGGGATTGTCGTTGCCCTTGTCGCTACATTTGTATTCTTACCTGTCGGGAAAATTCTGGTTTCCGCCTTTGTAAATGACGAAGGCCTTTATGCACTCAGTACTTTTACCGATAACTTCTTCACCCAAAAAATATGGGGGGTCGAATGCTTAAGCACCAGCGTCTCTTGCGGTGTTGGATTAAACTCCTTCTTTCTCGCAATTTTAACTGCCACATCAACGACATTGCTCGGGCTTGGCTTTGCATTGGTTGCAACAAGAACTGATTTCCGTTGGAAAAAATCCCTCAGAATTCTCACCATCCTTCCTATCATCACGCCGCCTTTTGTTATCGGTCTTGCCCTTATTCTTCTCTTGGGGCGCTCAGGGACCATCACTCAATTTGTCGCTGATCTTTTAAATATTGAGGCCGGGCGATGGCTCTATGGTCTTCCCGGTATCTGGTTGGCACAAACGCTTTCTTTTACCCCCATCGCCTTCCTTGTGCTGATTGGTGTCGTCGAGGGCGTCAGCCCTTCAATGGAAGAGGCTTCACAAACACTTGGCGCCAGTCGATGGCATACCTTTAAACAGGTATCCTTGCCCCTGATGCGCCCCGGTATCGCCAATGCATTTTTGATTGGCTTTATCGAAAGCATGGCCGACTTTGGTAACCCCATGGTGCTTGGCGGAAACTATGACGTTTTGTCCACAGAAATCTTTTTTGCCATCGTCGGCGCCCAAAATGATCAAAGCATGGCCGCCGTTCTGGCTATCACACTCTTAATGTTCACGCTCAGCGCCTTCTTTGCACAGCGTATATGGCTTGGCAAAAAATCCTACACCACAGTTGCCGGCAAAGCAGATTCAGGTATCCACGCCGGGATGAACCCGCTGCTGCGTCGAATTTGCCTGTGCGTTACTATTCCCTGGGCACTGTTTACACTTGTTATATACGGCACAGTTCTCTTTGGCGGCTTTGTTGTAAATTGGGGTCGGAACAACAGCTTTACCCTGCAACACTACGCAGAGGGTTTCGGCATTGGCTGGAGCGAAGGCAGTCTGGTATGGGAAGGTGCCGCATGGGATTCCTTCTGGACGACCATAACAATTTCAGCAATCGCAGCACCTCTTACCGCAGCCCTCGGCCTGTTAACTGCTTATCTTCTTGTACGCCAGAAGTTCGGCGGGAAAAACATCTTCGAATTCGGCACGATGTTGAGCTTTGCAATCCCCGGGACTGTTATCGGTGTCAGCTATATTCTCGCCTTTAATGTTCCCCCTTTTGAGTTAACAGGCACCGCTGCCATTCTTGTGCTCTGCTTTATGTTCAGGAATATGCCTGTCGGTGTACGAGGCGGAATCGCGGCCATGAGCCAACTTGATAAAAGCCTGGATGAAGCTTCTCTCACACTTGGGGCGAACAGCTTTACAACACTGAGAAAAGTTATATTGCCTTTATTGCGCCCAGCCATTGTTGCTGCATTGGTATACAGTTTTGTTCGCGCCATCACATCGGTCAGCGCTGTGATCTTCTTGGTCAGTGCAGATCATAACATGGCAACATCCTATATCATCGGCCTCGTTGAAAATGGCGAATATGGGATCGCCATTGCCTATTCCTCTGTCCTGATCTTTGTGATGCTAAGCGCAATCCTTCTTGTTCAAAAAGCCATTGGCGAGAGAAAACTGCGGAGAACAAACCGCTTGGCACCTCAATCCGACACGACAAAATCACCAACAAACTCTGCCCCGATGGAGAAACAAGCATGAGTCTGCAACTTCAAGCAGGATCCGTCACCTTCGAAAACGTCACCAAGAACTATGGCGCAGTTACCGCAATTGATAACGTCTCGTTCTCAATTGAGCCCGGTCATCTCGTCACCCTTTTAGGGCCGAGTGGATGTGGAAAAACCACCACATTGCGTATGATTGCCGGACTTGAACACGCTTCTTCCGGGCGGATCTTAATTGGCGGGAAAGACGTTACCAGCCTTCCCGCCACGGATCGCGATGTCAGCATGGTCTTTCAATCCTATGCCCTTTTCCCCCATATGACAGTTGGAGAAAACGTAGCGTACGGGTTGAACGTGGGCGGTCTAAAAGCATCAGAAGCGACAGAACGAGCAGAAGAAGGCTTGGCTCTGGTTGGCCTTGCTGGATATGCATCACGTTTACCAAGCGAGCTTTCCGGTGGCCAACAACAGAGGGTCGCCGTCGCACGTGCTTTGGTGTTGGAGCCAGAAGTCTTGTTGCTTGATGAACCCCTATCAAATCTGGATGCCAAACTACGCCGCAAAGTCCGTGAAGAAATAAGAGATCTTCAACAAAACTTAGGTTTGACGGCAGTTTATGTAACACACGACCAAGAAGAGGCCCTTGCCGTTTCTGACCGCATCATTGTTATGAACAGATCCGTTATTGCGCAGGAAGGCACACCTAGAGAGTTATATGAAGCACCTGCTTCCGCCTTTATTGCCGACTTTATCGGCGATGCAAACCTGGTTACTGGCGAAGTAACTCAGTCAAACCAGAAAACCGCGAAGGTACGCATCGAGAGCGTTGAATACGAACTCCCGAACAGAGGTTTGGGAAATGGTTCAACACAGATAGCCATACGTCCGGATTCAATTTTGCTTGAACCCGCCTCTGCAAATCAAGCTGGCATCAAAGGAAGTGTCACACATTCAACCTATTTAGGTAATCAAATCCACTATTCCGTCGATAGTCCTTTGGGTGAACTGTTTGTGGTCGATTATCGTATTGAAAACGCCATAAAGGCAGGTAGCGATATCTCTATCACCTTTGCCACCAAGGGTATGTCTCTCATTGCATCATAAATTGCCCAAAGAAAATATTTTTCAGACAACTAATACCTAAGGACTTTATTGTGTTTCTCGATTATCAGGATCTCACACCAGAAGATAAAAATGACATTGAGCAGAGATTTATTCACGGCAAGGACATGATAAAAAAGGCGGGCGAAATTGCGCTTGATTACTTTAATCGCCGCGATGAACTAATTGTCGAAACCAAAACAGATCCGCAGGACGTCGTCAGTATCGCAGACCAAAATGTCGAAAAAATTATTCGGAATTTAACACGGGACAAATTTCCGAATGATGGCTATCTCGGCGAAGAGCACGGACAGGAAAAAGGCACCAATGATTATCTTTGGGTTATTGACCCCATAGATGGTACGGCCTGTTTTCTAACAGGTATGTATGCCTGGTGTATTTCAATCGCCCTGATGAAAGGGAATAAAATCGTTGCCGGTTTTGTTTATGACCCCAATAAAGATGAGTTATTTTCTGCCCTGACAGGGAATGGCACTCACCTGAATAATCAGGTCATTCAAACACAGGATATTACCTCTGTTACACAAGGGGTCATGGGGGTGGGAACATCCCATCGTATCCCACCGTCAGAGCTCTTGCCTTTTCTCGACCAGCTACTTTCAGCAGGCGGCATGTTTATCCGGAATGGTTCCTGCGCTTTAATGATGTCATATGTGGCTTCTGGCCGTTTGATCGGTTACTACGAACCCCATATCAACCCTTGGGACTGTCTGGCAGGTATTATTCTGATCAATGAGGCTGGCGGATGGTCATCACCCTTCCTTGCTAATGATGGTTTGAACAAGGGTAATCCTATTCTTTCATCAGCAAGCGGCATTGCATCTGATCTACAAAAGATGACAGGCCTAGCCTAAAGCTGCCACCTATATCTTTTCACACCTGCACCAAAAGAGAGGACGCATTTTACGTCCTCTCTTTTTTGAGCATTCGGCCTTTTAAGCAAGACTAGGCAAGTGAAACAGGCACGTCCGTTTTTAGAGATTCGGTTGCCGCATCGGCCAAGGCTTGTGCCATGAGTCCGTCATAACCACTTGGCGACGGCTTTGCACCCTGCTCGACGACATCGATAAAGGCATTAAGCTCATCACGGTACGCAGCCATATAGCGTTCCAGGAAGAAATGCTGAACGGGATCGGCCTTAAAACCAGCAGAGGTCGCGACTTCCACAGTTGTTTCATGAACATTTCCTGCGCGGAGCATGCCCTTTGATCCATGTACCTCTACGCGCTGGTCATAGCCGTAGGTCGCGCGACGCGAATTGGATATCTGACACACCTTGCCACTTGCGGTTTTGAGGACAGCAAGCGCGGTATCCACATCCCCGGCATCACCGATAGCCGGATCAACCAATGCCGACCCTGTGGCATAGATAGAAACGGGTTCTTCGCCCAAAAGGAAGCGTGCCATGTCCAGATCGTGAATCATCATATCCCTGAACAAACCGCCGGAACGCTCAATATAGGAAACCGGAGGAGGTGAAGGGTCTCTGGATTGAATGGTGACGATTTCGACATCCCCGATTTCACCCTCAGACAATCGTCGTTGCAATGACGCAAAATTGGGATCAAAACGACGATTAAAGCCGATCATCAGGGATTGATTGCAACTCTCAACAACTTCAAGGCAGGAACGAATTCTACTCGCATCCATATCCACAGGTTTCTCGCAAAAAACAGCCTTACCTGCACGTGCGCCAGCTTCAATAAAGTCCGCATGCGTATCCGTCGAAGACGCAACAAAAACCGCCTGAACATCATCTCGAGCCAGCATATCTTCAACAGAAGAAACAACAGCTCCTGTTTTTGCTGCCAAAGATTCTGCAGCCTCAGCAAAGGCATCTGAAACGGTAACCAATTTTGCCCGACTGTTTGCCACAATATTATCTGCATGGAGCTGCCCAATCCGGCCAGCACCAATTAATCCAAACCCAACCAAAAGAACCTCCAAAGGAATACATATTCTGAATTGACTTAAATATAGAATATGTGTTTCATTACCACAAGAAGAAGATACGAAAGATTCAGTACCTCAAACTTAAGATTTGAACATTGATCTCTTTTACGTAAGCAACGCAACGACAAACAGAGCCCCGCGTTACAAACGGCCTAACAAGTCATAGAGCAGTAAGTAGAAACGACAAAAATCATGACAAAGCAACACGATCTTGATGTTATCACCATTGGACGGGCTTCCGTGGATCTTTACGGTCAGCAAATTGGCGGTCGCCTGGAAGATATGGCAAGTTTTGCGAAGTCAGTCGGCGGATGTCCAGCGAATATCGCAATTGGTACGTCTAGATTGGGATTGCAATCCGGCTTCATCACACGGGTCGGCGATGAACAGATGGGACGCTATATTAGAGAACAAATGGCCCGTGAAGACGTTGCTACTGATGGCATTATCACCGACAAGGATCGATTGACTGCATTGGTTCTTTTGGGTGTAAAGGATGATGACACCTTTCCTTTGATTTTCTATCGCGAAAACTGTGCCGATATGGCCCTGTGTGAAGAAGACATTGATCCTGCGTTTATTCAGAGATCACAATCAGTTCTTATCAGCGGCACGCACCTGTCAAAACCCAATGTTCTTGCAGCAAGCCAAAAGGCTGTATCCATAGCGAAATCCGCAGGCCGTAGAGTTATTCTGGATATCGATTACCGCCCCAATCTTTGGGGACTGGCTGGCCATGAAGCAGGGGAAGAACGCTTTATCAAATCGGATTTGGTGACAAAGCACCTTCAATCTGCTTTAGCGGACTGTGATCTTATCGTTGGCACCGAAGAAGAAGTTCACATTGCTAGCGGCACTGAAAATACACTCAACGCCCTCAAGATAATTCGCTCTCTTTCCAAGGCCGTTATTGTTCTCAAGCGGGGTCCCATGGGCTGCGTTGTCTATCCCGACGCGATACCGTCAAACCTGGAAGACGGTATTACTGGTCCAGGTTTCCCTGTTGAGGTTTACAATGTGTTGGGGGCTGGCGACGCATTTATGTCCGGATTTTTACGAGGCTGGCTCAAAGATGAAAACTTTGAGACCTGTGCTAAATGGGCCAATGCCTGTGGCGCTTTTGCCGTATCACGCCTGCTTTGTTCCCCGGAGATCCCCACATGGGACGAGTTACAATACTTCCTGAAGGCTGGCAGTAAACACCGTGCCCTACGCAAGGATCAGGATATCAATCACATCCACTGGGCCACAACAAGACGCCCTGCGGACACAAGCCTGATGGCTTTTGCCATTGACCACAGATCTCAGCTAGAGGACATGGCAGACCGCGCTGGCGTATCTCGCGATCGTATTTCAGAGCTCAAACAACTCGCGGTAAAAGCTGCCAGCAACGTTGCTCAAGGACGCCCGAACTACGGCATGCTCCTGGACAGTACCTATGGTGTAAAAGCCATGTTTGATGCTGCAAAAGAACCTTTATGGATTGGACGACCTGTGGAGTTGCCGGGTTCTCGCCCTCTGGATTTTGACCAAATCAAAGATCTGGGATCACATTTGAACGAGTGGCCCGTGGAACATGTTGTTAAATGCCTGTGCTTTTACCATCCTGATGACGAAGAAAGCCTCAGGGAACAGCAAGAAAAATCGCTATTAAGGCTTCACGAAGCTGCCCGTAAAGTTGGTCGTGAACTCCTTATTGAAATCATTGCAGGGAAAAATGGCCCTCTCGATGATGAAACAATTTCAACGGTCATGAACAGACTTTATTGTTTAGGCATAAAACCGGATTGGTGGAAACTGGAACCACAAACCAGCACGATTGCATGGCAAAACATCAGCCACGCCATTGAAGAAAATGATCTCTATTGCCGGGGTATCGTCCTATTGGGATTGGAAGCCCCTGAAGACGAGTTAAAAGAAGCCTTTGCGTCGGCGATATCTTCCCCTTGGGTCAAGGGATTTGCTGTCGGGCGGACAATCTTTGCCACAGCAGCTAATGCATGGCTAAAGGGCGAGATTGATGACAACGCGGCTATTGCAGACATGGAAAATAAATTCCGTCGTTTGACAGATGCATGGATAGAAGTCGAGAAATCAACACGCGCTTCGTAAACAAAAAATCCCATACCAACAAAGCCGATGAAGACGAAATGTGTCATACTTAGTTTTCTATCAGGCAAACAAAAATCTGCGTGAACCGGATTAAAATAGATGAAAACAATACGATTAACAATGGCGCAAGCTGTCGCTCGCTTTTTAAGCGCTCAAAAAATTGAAATTGATAACAAGGTAGAACCAATCTTTAGTGGTGTATGGGCTATCTTTGGGCACGGTAATGTCGCCGGCATGGGGGAAGCCCTCTATCAGGTTCGGGATAAGCTGCCGACCTATCGCGCGCACAACGAACAGGGCATGGCACACGCAGCAATCGCCTATGCCAAATCATCCCAGCGTCACCGCATGATGGCTTGCACGACATCCATCGGCCCCGGTGCCACGAATATGGTCACCGCTGCAGCATTGGCTCACGTCAATCGCCTGCCGCTTTTACTACTGCCCGGTGATGTCTTTGCCAACCGAAACCCTGATCCCGTGCTTCAGCAAATCGAAGATTTTAGCGATGGCACGATTTCGGCGAATGACTGCTTCAAGCCTGTATCCAGATACTTTGATCGCATTACACGCCCAGAACAAATTATCCCGGCCCTTAACAGAGCAATGAACGTTCTCACAGATCCGGCAGATTGTGGCCCGGTAACCCTATCCCTTTGCCAAGATACTCAGGCAGAAGCCTACGATTATCCAGAGAGTTTCTTTGACGAGAAAATCTGGCACATCCGCCGCCCCGCATCCGACCCCAAAGAACTTGAGATTGCGATTGCTGCTTTAAAAGAAGCCAAGAAACCTCTCATTATTGCAGGGGGTGGTGTTCACTATTCACAAGCGTGTGACACACTTCAATTCTTTGCAAAGCAGCACAATATCCCGGTTACAGAAACACAGGGCGGCAAATCAGCTTTGCCTCACGATCATCCTTTGAACATGGGAGCAATCGGTGTAACGGGAACCTTTGCAGCAAACAAACTAGCCGAAGAAACCGACCTCATCCTGGCTGTCGGCACAAGACTTCAGGACTTTACAACCGGATCCTGGGCACTTTTCAAAAATCCCGACCGACAGTTTATTGGTATCAACGTACAAAACTTTGATGCAACAAAACATCGCTCCTTACCTCTTGTTGGCGATGCAAAAAGCACCTTAAGGCAGTTAAGTGCTAAACTAGAAGACTGGAAAGCACCGGATGAGTGGGCAACCTTAGGGCAAAATGCCTATCAAAGCTGGTTAGATGCCGCCAACAAAGTTACAGCCCCGACACTAGACCTTTATCCCTCTGATGCCCAGGTCATCGGCGCAGTTCAACGCCAATCAACCGAGAACAGTATCGTTGTCTGTGCTGCAGGCGGACTGCCCGGTGAATTGCATAAACTCTGGCAAGCTTCAATGCCCGGCAGTTATCATGTAGAATACGGTTACTCCTGTATGGGCTATGAGATTGCGGGGGGCCTTGGTGTCAAGATTGCCAATCCTGAAAAGGAAGTCGTGATCATGGTCGGCGATGGCTCCTACTTGATGATGAATTCGGAAATCGCGACCTCTGTTCTTCTAGGACAAAAGCTCACAATTGTCGTACTTGATAACCGTGGCTACGGATGTATCAATCGCCTGCAGCGCGGTACAGGTAATCACTCTTTCAACAACTTGCTCGAACACACAAATCATCAGTCTTTGCCGACCATTAATTTTAAAACCCACGCCGAAAGCCTAGGGGCCATTGCCTCAAAGGTCGGTACGATTGACGAACTGGAAGCAGCTTTAGAACAAGCTCAAAGCAACGATAAAACAACCGTTATTGTGATCGACACTGATCCTCTGGAATCAACAGAAGCCGGTGGGCACTGGTGGGATGTCGCCGTCCCAGAAGTATCGGCAGACAAAAATGTAAATTCTGCGCGTAAAAACTATGAAACCGCGCTCAAGCAACAACGTATCGGAGACTAAATTTATGACCATTCGTATTGGTGCCAATCCTATTGGCTGGTCAAATGATGATATGACTGAACTGGGCGGACACATTCCGCTGGAACAATGTCTTCGAGAAGCACAGGAAGCCGGTTTTGTTGGTATGGAACTTGGCAATAAATTCCCGCGCAAAAGTGAAACGCTAAAAGCAACACTTGCCGAATACGGACATAGCCTTGTATCCGGCTGGTATTCTTCTGAATTGTTAATCCGCAGAGTTGAAGATGAACTTGTACACCTGCGCCCTCACCTAGATCTTCTTAAAGACTGTGGCGCAGATGTTCTGGTTTTTGCCGAAACATCAAACGCTGTTCATGGTGATATCGACACACCTCTCTCCAAACGTCCTGTTCTAAAAGATGAAGATTGGGTCGAATTTGGAAAACGCGTTACCGAGATTGGCAATGCAACCTTGGCCGAAGGCGTTCGCCTTGTATATCACCATCACATGGGCACGGTAGTACAGTCTGAAGAAGACATTCACAACTTTATGCGTGTCACAGGTCAATCCGTTCATTTACTGCTGGATACAGGACATGCCACTTGGGCTGGCGCAGATCCTGCGGCCCTTGCTGCACGCTACAAAAACCGGATCAGTCACGTCCACACAAAAGATGTCCGTCCAGAAATTATGGAAAAAGCTACCGACGAGAAGATGAGTTTTCTGGAGGCTGTCATTGCTGGTGTCTACACCGTCCCAGGCGATGGTATGATTGATTTTGTGAGTACCTTAAAAGAGCTTCAGGGATATCAAGGCTGGGTTGTTGTTGAGGCAGAACAGTATTCGGATGAAATTTCAGCCCTTTCCTTTGCCAAACTGGGCTATGCTAATTTGGTTAGTTATTTGCAACAAGCAGGTCTTCTTGAAAAAGCAGCGTAAAACCTGCTACACCATCGAACAAATTTAAACGACCAAATTGAATAGCACGAGAAATTAATAATGAGCCACTTACTTGTAAAACCATCAACACCGGATCAAAACGGGAAGGTGATAGAAGTCACCCCCGCAAACGCCGGCTGGAAATATGTTGGCTTTAACGTGCACAAGCTTTCAAAAGACCAAGCCATATCAGAACAAACCACTGATCGTGAAATTTGCCTCGTTTTTGTATCCGGCAAAGGTACAGTCAGTGTGGACGATCAGGACTTTGGCTCTTTAGGTGAACGCATGTCCCCCTTCGAAGGAGATCCCTGGTCAGTTTATATCCCAGGGGGATGCACATGGTCTTTAACTGCAGAGACTGATGTAGAATTGGCCGTTTGCTCAGCACCAGTAACATCGGCACCTGACAAGCGTTTGAAGCCCCGCGTAATTTCACCAAAGCAAGCAAGCAGGGAAACACGCGGACAAGGTACAAACGTTCGCCATGTAGCCAACATTTTACCAGAGACCGAACCTGCAGACAGCTTGCTTGTCGTTGAGGTTATAACACCCGGTGGGCACTGGTCTTCCTATCCCCCTCACAAACACGATCAGGATGCCTTACCAAATGAATCATTGCTGGAAGAGACCTATTACCATCGTCTCAATCCATCCCAGGGCTTTGCCTTTCAACGTGTCTATACGGATGATAGATCATTGGATGAAACCTTTGCCATAGAAGATGGTAATGTCGTTTTAGTGCCGGAAGGCTACCACCCTTGTGGCGCACCTCATGGTTACGATCTCTATTATCTCAATGTAATGGCCGGCCCCAAACGTGTCTGGAAATTCCATAACGACCCCGATCATGAATGGATGCTGAAGTCATAAAGATTTAATCCTGTTTTATTAAAAAAAACTACAAAGTGTTGCAGCACTGCGCTTAACATTTTTGAAACCTCTCCATTCATACAATAGCATGTAACCCATGACTAAAAAGGCATGCACAAATGGAGAGGCTTCTTTTCTGCAAACCAGCTATCTGTGCTTATTTTATCCTAATTTTTTTCTCCCGAATAACCTCGGCTGAAACCCTCTATTTAGTTAATGATGAATTCCCACCTTATAACAGTGCATCACTTCAAAACGGTGGGCTTGTTACCGAAATAGTCACAACAACGCTCAACCGTGCAGGTTACGACACAAGAATAGAATTCTTGCCATGGTCAAGAGCATTGAAATACGCTGAAACGGGAAGAGCGGATGGTGTTTTAGGGGCCTGGTATACAGAAGAACGTCGTAAAAAATATATCTATAGCATGCCTTTTGTGAAAAGTGGCTTACGTATGATCAAGCTGACAAAAAAGAACGTCTCTATAGATAATCCTAATGCGCTCCCCACCTACTCAATCGGTCTGCTGCGAAATTATGCTTACGAATTACCTGTTGCCCATGAAGATTTGAACACCACAACAGTAAATGACTTTTACCAAGGTCTGGAACTCCTGCGACGTGGCCGTATTGACCTATTACCAGAAGACGAAAACGTGGCGCGTCATTTGCTCCAAAAGATTTATCCAAAATGGAATGAGATCTTCGATTTTGCTAGCCCAGTGCTTGGCCGCAAAGCTTTACATTTCATCATTAGCAAAAAACGTAAGGATGCAGATAGAATCATTCAAGATTTTAATGCTTCACTTGCACAAATCAAAAAAGATGGCACCTTGGCAAATATATACGCCAAACATAATATTGTTATGCCTTCCGATTTGTACGAGTAAATAAAAGAACCTCATTCGACATTACCAATTCAAGCTTATCTGCCACTAAATCAAATTGAGTTGATATCACCAATACCTTCAACAATTGTGACACTCGCAATACAAGCACCATCGCGCTCTTTTTTTGCCATCTGATATTCTGGTGAATTATAACAGGCTCTTGCTTGGTCTATTGAATCAAATTCAATCACGACATGGCGGTCAAATTCCTGACCTTCAAAAGTTGTTACCATACCACCACGCGCCAGAAAACGTGCTCCGTGTCGGCGAAAAGCTTCTGGGGCCATCGCCATATAGCTCTTGTATTTATTCGGATCTGTAACAGTAACATGCGCAATCCAATAGGCTTTTGTCATTACGAATTGCCCTTACCGTCATTCTCGTTGGTTAATAATTTTCTTGCGATTTCTGACGCCTCATTCAAATGCACCTGAACAGATTTTGAAGCTGTATCCGGATCATTATCCGCAATCGCTTGATAGATTTCTGTAATACGCGAAAACCCGGTTTGATGGCGATCAAACGTCCCCAAAGTCATCGCTCTCAATCGACTTATACGACCATTTAACCGCTGCACGATTTCCCAAGCGACACGATGACCACTGATCTCAAAGATTACCTTGTAAAAATCAGTTGTTGTCTCAAACAGCTGTATTACCTCACCAGCATGATAAGCCGCCTCTAAAGCATCTAGTGCTTTTTTCAACCGAGCCTTATCTTTTTTAGTTGCAACACTAGCACAGGTCTCTGCAGCCTTGGCTTCAAGCAGCAAACGTACATCATAAATCTGCTTTGCTTGATCCCAATCCATCAAGGCAACTATAGGCCCTTTGTTGGGGATAATTTCGACCAACCCTTCTGCTTCCAGATAACGGATTGTCTCTCGTACAACTGAACGGCTAACCCCCAGTTGCTCGCAAAGGGGGCGTTCTACCAATCGAGTCCCCGATGGAAATTGGCCAGCAATGATAGCTGCACGCATACGTTCCAGCGCCATTTCTCGCAATGTTACGGGAGGGCGTTCAATTTTAAGACTTTGGCTTAAGCTATTACTCATACAGGGAATTTACACAGCAAATATGATCAGAGCAACAATTTGTTGACATTCCGTATTATGGTATACCATATTATCATTATTATTACGTATTTATGGAAACCGCCAATGCCTGCTGAAATTAGAAAAACCCTCCTCCATGTAGAAAACACCTTTATCGAAGGTGGAAAGAAAGCAGACGAACCGTTAAAAATGATTGCAGCTGTGGCTATCATAAAAAATCCATGGGCAGGCCAAGGTTTTGTTGAAGATCTAAAACCCGGAATACACAGCGTTGCTCCAGAACTTGGCGAGCTTCTCACCAAAATGATCATTGAAGAAGCCGGAAGCGGTGACTCAGTTGAAGGATATGGAAAATCAGCCGTAGTGGGCTTAAATGGCGAAGTCGAACATGCTTCAGCCCTGATACACACGCTTAGATTTGGCAATCATTATCGAGAGGCTGTAGGCGCAAAATCCTATCTCGCTTTTTGTAACACGCGCGGTGGTGCGAACGCCCCGATCATGATTCCTCTGATGGATAAAAATGATGGTGGGCGCCGCTCACATTACTTAACAATCCAGCTCTCCGTACCAGATGCTCCCGCTGATGATGAAATTGTCATCGCCTTGGGCGCTTCACTTGGCGGACGACCTCATCACCGGATTGGTGACCGATATCAGGATTTAAAGGACTTGGGTCATGACGTTGACAACCCGGCTGCGGTTAAGAACTGATCAAATAGTTTCCTATCTCGACCAAGGAACAGGCTCACCCCTGATACTTATCCATGGTGTCGGCATGCAACATCAGGCGTGGTCTCCTCAGATTGAGGCCTTTAGCCAGACACACCGCGTTATCGCAATTGATTTACCCGGACATGGCGAGAGCACGCCCCTTGAAAAAGGCTCAGAGCTTCCTGATTTTGTTCAATGGCTGCATGATTTCATCATTGCCCTCAATTGCGGGCCAGCAAATATCGCAGGCCATTCAATGGGAGCCTTAATTGCAGGCGGATATGTATCAGAACACCCAGAGAGCGTTAATCGTGTTGCTCTGCTAAACGGAGTTTACAAACGTACAGAAACAGCCCAAAAAGCCGTTCTTACGAGAGCCGACGAAATTGCCAATGGCGGCATTGACCTAAAAGGGCCTTTAGCTAGATGGTTTACAGAAAGTCCAACAGATTTAATAGCGAAAGAGAAAACTGAACGCTGGCTTTCTCAAATGAACCAACAAAGCTACGCAATCACCTACCGTGCTTTTGCCCGCGGTGATGCAACCTATACCGATTCATGGGAAAAAGTTAAGTGCCCGGCGCTTTTTCTGACTGGCGACGGCGATCCAAACTCTACCCCCGAGATGTCACGTACAATGGCAGAACAAGCCCCCCGGGGACATCTATGCATTATCAAAGGGCACAAGCATATGGCAAACCTGACCGCAGCAGATACCGTAAATGATGCCCTCACCGACTGGTTGAACCAACCTGTCTGTCATCACAGGAGTAGCTAAAATGAGCACAATTGACCCCAGACAATTACGAGATGCTTTCGGGGCATTTCTAACAGGCGTAACGGTTGTGACAACACATGATAGCCAAAGTACTCCACTTGGATTTACAGCCAACTCCTTCTCCAGTGTATCGCTCGACCCGCCCTTACTGCTTATTAGTCTGGCAAAAACATCCCGGAACTATGATGCCTTCACTACTGCCACCGGTTTTGCTGTAAATATCCTGACTGAAGATCAAAAGGACGTATCACAAACCTTTGCAACTCCGGTAGACGATCGTTTCGCAACCGTTACATGGCAGAAGGGCCCTCACGGCTCCCCAGTTATTGATAACGTCGCGGCATGGTTTGACTGTTCAACACATCAAATTGTTGAAGCAGGTGACCACGCGATCCTGATTGGCAAAGTTGAGGCTTTTGAAAACGGTCTTGCCAATGGGTTGGGCTATGCCCGTGGCGCTTATTTTACCCCGGCATTGGAAGATAAAGCCACATCTGTAGCCTCAACAGGCACGGATGTTGTTGTAAGCGCCATAATTGATCATCAGGGCGAAGTTCTATTCACAGAAAGTGAAGAGGGAAACCTAGAACTTCCTCACAAATCTGTTACTCCAACACATGGGGCGAGTGAACAAATAAACACCATACTCGCCGAAACCAAGCTACAAGCGTCTGTTGGCTTTATCTACTCAGTGTATGAAGATATGAACCAAAATCAGCAGAACATTATTTATCACTGTGCTGCCGCAGATACTACAACCTCATCAGGTGCATTCTACCCTCTCAATGATGAAACATTTGCCCGAATAAAAGACAGCGCAACCATCGACATGCTTAAACGCCTGCAGGCCGAAAGCTGGATGGGAAATTATGGTATATATTTTGGAAATCAGAATTCTGGTGAAGTCCGCCAGATTGTATCAGGAGCTTAAGCAATGAAATTTTCACTCTTTGCACATTTAGAGCGTATTTCAGCCGAAGAAAGCCAACAGCAACTCTATGACGAATTTCTGGAGCTATGCGAAATTGCTGATAAAGGCGGCATGCATGCAATCTGGACAGGTGAACATCATGGTATGAATTTCACCATGGCCCCTAATCCTTTCCTTAATCTGGTTGACCTTGCTCGAAGAACAAAGAATGTCCGGTTGGGAACAGGTACAATTGTTGCCCCATTTTGGCATCCAATAAAGCTCGCAGGCGAAGCAGCCATGGCTGATATTATTATGGATGGCCGCCTTGATATTGGTATCGCCAGAGGAGCCTATAGCTACGAATACGAAAGGTTATCACCTGGACTGGATGCCTGGACAGCCGGGCAAAGAATGCGCGAACTTATCCCCGCCGTAAAAAAATTGTGGGAGGGGGATTATGCCCACGAAGGAGAACATTGGTCCTTCCCAAGCACCACATCGACACCTCAACCTCTACAAGATCCCCATCCACCAATCTGGGTCGCCGCCCGAGACCCTAACAGTCATGATTTTGCCGTTGCTAATGGCTGTAATGTTCAAGTAACTCCGCTATGGCTTGGCGATGAAGAAGTCATCAGCCTGATGGAACGCTTCGAAGAGGCCTGTAAAAATAACGCCGAAGTTCCACGCCCCAAGATCATGCTGTTACGCCATACCTATGTTGGTGATAGCGAAGCAGACGTTCAACTAGGTGCTGAAGAAATAAATACCTTCTACAATTACTTTGGAGCATGGTTTAAAAACGAACGCCCCGTAAAACAGGGACTTATTGAACGTTTGAGCGCAGAAGACATTGCTAATAATCCGATGTACAGCGCCCAAAGCATGCGAGAGAACAATGTTATCGGGCAACCTGATGACGTCATCAAGCGTCTTAAAGCTTATGAAGAATTAGGTTATGATGAATATTCTTTCTGGATTGATTCCGGCATGAGCTTTGACCGTAAAAAAGCATCATTGGAACGTTTCATCAACGAAGTCATGCCCGCCTTTACAGAGACAAAATAATGCGAAGATTTCAGCAGTATGTGAATGGGAATTTTGAAGATGGGTCAGTCTCGTTTGAGAGCCTTGATCCATCATCAGGTCAGCCATGGGCACAAATGCCTGAAGCAAAAAGTGACGATGTAAATCGTGCGGTCAAAGCGGCATCAAAAGCATTTGATGCGCCAGAATGGTGTAATCTGACAGCGACACAGCGTGGGAAATTACTTCTAAAACTGGCAGATCTGATCGAAGAACATGTTCAAGAACTCGCAGAGATTGAAACCCGAGATACAGGAAAAATCATCCGCGAGACATCCGCACAAATCTCTTATGTAGCTGAATATTATCGCTACTATGCAGGTCTGGCAGATAAAATTGAGGGAGCACATTTACCTATCGACAAGCCAGATATGGAAGTCTGGTTACGTCGTGAACCTGTTGGGGTTGTCGCAGCGATTGTTCCCTGGAACAGCCAGTTGTTTCTTGCAGCAGTGAAAATTGGCCCGGCTTTGGCCGCTGGTTGTACCATAGTTGTAAAAGCTTCTGAAGAAGGTCCGGGGCCTTTGCTTGAATTTGCACGCCTTGTCCACAAAGCAGGTTTCCCAGCAGGTGTCGTCAATATTATTACTGGTTTTGGATCCGAGTGTGGTGCCGTTCTAACGTCGCATCCATCTGTTGCTCACGTTGCCTTCACAGGCGGGCCGGAAACAGCCAGACATATCGTGCGTAACTCGGCTGAAAATCTTGCCAGTACATCTTTGGAACTCGGTGGGAAATCACCCTTTATTGTTTTTGAAGATGCCGACATTGAAAGTGCAGTAAACGCGCAAATTGCCGGCATTTTTGCCGCAACAGGGCAAAGCTGTGTGGCAGGATCCCGATTACTTATTTCACGAAAAGTGAAAGATCGCTTTCTTGAGCTCTTAACCAACAAAGCTAAAACAATTACTATTGGCTCACCTTTGGAAATGAATACCGAAGTTGGTCCTCTCTGTAGCTCTCAACAAGTAGAACATATTCAAGCACTTGTTGATAAATCACAGGAGCAAGGCGCGAAGGTTCTTACTGGCGGGCGTCCTATAGAAAAGGAAGGTTTCTACTACCCTCCAACTATTCTGGATTGTAGCGATGTGAAAGATGCTGCAGCTATTCAAAATGAGTTTTTTGGCCCCGTCCTATCCATTCTAACCTTCGACAGTGAAGAAGAGGCCATTGAACTTGCCAATGATACGCCTTTTGGATTGGCCTCGGGTGTCTTCACTCAAAATCTTGCCCGAGCACATCGGATGATCAAACGGATCAAGGCTGGCATTGTCTGGGTAAACACCTATCGCGTTGTATCCCCTATTGCTCCCTTTGGTGGTCATGGGCTTTCCGGTCATGGCCGTGAAGGGGGCATTGAAGCCGCGCTGGACTATACAAAAGTGAAAACAGTATGGTTGCGTACATCGGATGATCCGATCCCCGATCCCTTTGTTATGCGTTAAGCTACAACCAAAGAAAATTAATCAGTTAAAACCATCATAAGCTGAAGAGATATCACGAAATGAAAAGCAAACGCTTTGAAGAAGGCCTCAAACAACGCAAAGCCACCCTTGGCGCGGAATATGTCGAAAACAACTTGGCAAAAGCGGATGATTTCACACTCCCCTTTCAAGAAGCTATGACCGAATGGTGCTGGGGATTTGGCTGGGGTGATGAAGCCATTGACCCAAAAACACGCAGTTTGATGAATTTAGCCATGATCGGCGCGCTTGGAAAAATGCATGAATGGGAACTTCACTGCAAAGGCGCACTGAGAAATGGCGTAACAAAAGAACAGATCCGTGCAGCGTGTCACGTCATCGCTATTTACGCAGGCGTCCCTCAAGGTGTGGAATGTTTTCGAAGCGCGCGCAAAGTTCTTGAAGAAGCAGGAGAACTTTAAGTTAGCTTTATTTAACCAGGGACGTTATTTGATTAAAATTCATAAGAATCATTAATTACAACATCGCAAAAATGAAGAACGAACTAACCGACAATATCAACTGCAATTTAAAGCGAATCACTACCTAAAGACAAGACCAGAGGAACGCAGGCGCAATCCTGATATCTCTCTGAATTTTATCTGCTCTTTTCTGCACATTTTGACTAGGTCGCGCTGCATTTCTAGTCAGCGGATTAGGCAACACCGCGGCAAGGCGGGCTGACTGCCCTCGTGTTAAACCTTTTGCTGTCTTTTTAAAATGATTTTGTGCAGCAGTCTCTGCGCCATAAACGCCATCACCAAATTCAGCAATATTCAAATAGAGTTCCAGAATTCGACGCTTGGGCAATAATGTTTCCAACATCAGAGTAAGCGGGATCTCAAGAAGCTTTCGAACTTTACTACGCGATGGCCAAAGAAACAGGTTCTTTGCTGTCTGCATGGAAATCGTGCTGGCACCACGCGAAGCAGTTCCTGTATAAAGCAACTCTTCCCAAACGATCTCCATCTGCTTCCAGTCAAAACCTGTGTGGTCACAAAAGCGTTGGTCTTCTGAAACCAAAACGGCTTTCACCAGATTTGGAGAGATATCCTCCAATGCGACAAAATCATACTGCATCGGCGTATCCCTGAGCAACATAAGTGGTGTTACCAAAGGCGGCACAACCCGATACAACAAGATCACCCCGACAGGAAAGACTAGCCCGACAAACACGCTGGTCCAAATAAATCGACGGAGAAAAATTTTCATCTATTTACAGCTGTCCTTGGGGAGAGTGCTTATACGATTTATCAAAGATTAATCTCATTAGTATTCATGAAACATTCACTTCACTGAAGTTGATTCCAGCGAGTGTAACAATCTATGCAAAAGGAACAAGAAACTTCACACGTAGCTTTTCTATGCCGCACTGACCTCTCGCATTGATACCTGCAAGCCGCTTTTATTTCTTATTAATGCAACATTATTCCCTCAAGTTCATCGCCATCAAGTCAGATGCAGCATCCAAGCCAATTTCAACCAATTCTTTTTTATAGCTGCTATTCTCTGCCATACTACCCTCCAACCACAGACCATCAATCAGTGAATTGAGTTTGACGGCTAAATGGCGGTACTCCTGCTCAGAAAAGCCTTTATCAGAACGAATCTTCCTTTCACTGCTCAATGCAGCTTCTATCAAGTCTTCAAACAAAGCTGTTGTTTTGGCATTAGCCGCACGGCGGATAAACGCCATCTGTTTATCTTTGTATGTCAGAGGAAGGAAATTCGCCCAGAGGACCACTGTCTTTGCCGTCACAATCGGCGGAGACAGATTGGCTTTCAGGAATTGTCTCAAGCGTTGACGTGGGGGAGATTTATCATCCGCGACAGCGGTAAGGGAAGATTGAAAAATTCCCTCTAATAACCGTTGGTAGGCTACCTGGATCATCTCGTCTTTGCTACCAAAATGAAACCGGATCAAACCATTGGTAACGCCAGCATATTCAGCTACTTTACGTACTGTCGCGCCTTGCAATCCCTCACAGGCGATACACTCCAGTGTCGCCTCAATCAACTCGTCTTTGCGGATCTCGCTTTTTTCCCTTTTGGGCTTTAATTGCTTTGGTCTCTGTTGTTTCAACTTTTGTAGTTTAGGCATGGGAAAACGCCTCAAACTTCCCGCAGGATAGGGTTCGTTAAACAGGTTGGTCCACCTTCGCATGCCATGCACAGGGCATCCCCATCAAAAGTCCGCACCTTGACATTATGCGCTTCCATTATCGCTTTTGTCTCGGGGAACCCATCGATCATGATGCAGTCTCGTGGTGAAAGAGGCATGATATTCAGGTTCAAACCATAACTCGCCGTAAACTCTTTCGACGGTGCTTCAATCATCTGAATACCACGCTGTTTTATCAGAGAATATAGAGATGCGGGGATCAATGGCGAAAAGACCAAGTAAAGATCTTCGTCCAGCGGCGAAATCACAGACATCAGATGAAGACAGGCTTCTTCCCCATGCCATGTAGGCAAATCAAAACTCAACACATCGATCCCATGCGGGTTCAGCAATTCATTTAACTGACGCACCCCTTCACGATTTGATCGAAATCCTAGACCGACCACAAGCGTCTTTTCATCGAGCCAGATCGTATCGCCACCTTCCACCAGCGCGTCGCCGGATAAAGCCCCGAGAACCGGGATACCTGCCGCCTCATAAATCTTGCCATGTAACGCAGGCTCCTCTGCACGCAAAGACTTCCCCATGCGTAACAGCACGGCACCAGCCTTAACAATGAGCGAAGCATCCCGGGTGAACATCGCGTCCGACAATCCATCACTGTTGTCTTCAATCCAGACAATCTCGGCACCTGTCTCTCCGACCATTTCAACAAGCCCTTGATATTGAATAATAGCTTTTTCAGCATCAAACAACTCATTGTAATGCCACTTTACGGGATCGGCATTACGCAAACTCTCTCCCGGTCTGCGCATCAGAACCCGCGTCATGGGAGCAACCATATTTTGACATCCGTATTTCAACATTGGAACACTCTCAACTATTAATTTTTTTAGCCACAATTCATGCAATCGGCTTGTACGTACAAATTAACTAAAGCACACTTTATGCAATTGCATAAATTTATGCAACTGCATAATAAAATTTATCATTGTAAACTGACGGGCTTTCGTCGGCGTCTATTGAACAGGATATTAAATCCCACCTAATCCACATATATCAGCACGATTACATTTGATTAACTTAAGCTTTTTTAAGCTAATTAGATCTAATTAGCTTAATTTTGCTGTAGTTAGCTTTCTTGAAAAACCATTTTAAACGTTCATTTTGAAAACATATTGAACAGAAGAACTTGCACCGCGAACTGTGTGCGGCAACAGAACTGATTTACGGAGAAAACATGTCTAATTTTCCAACCAAAGCTCAAGTGGTCATTATTGGCGGTGGCATCATAGGCGCCTCTACTCTCTATCATCTGGGCAAGAAAGGCTGGAACGATTGTGTTCTGCTCGAAAAAAATGAACTAACTGCAGGGTCAACATGGCACGCAGCGGGCAATGTACCAACTTTCTCCACATCTTGGGCGATCATGAACATGCAACGCTATTCGACTGAGCTGTATTCCTGTCTTGGCGAAGAAGTCGACTACCCTATGAACTACCATCAGACTGGTTCGATCCGTCTGGCACACAGTAAGGAGCGAATGGAAGAATTCCAACGCGCGATGTCCATGGGTCACTACCAGGGGATCGAAATGGAGATATGGACTCCAGAACAAGCCAAGGAACGCTATCCTTTCTTGGAAACCCACGGCCTCGAAGGGGTTCTTTGGGATCCCTCTGATGGCGATATTGACCCGGCGCAGGTCACTCAGGCTCTGGCAAAGGGCGCACGCGATATGGGGCAGAAAATCATTCGCTTCTGTCCTGCTACTGATGTAACCCAAAAGGAAGACAAAACCTGGATCGTTCACACCGAAAAAGGCGATATAGAGTGCGATTACGTGGTCAATGCTGCTGGTTATTACGCACAACGAGTTGGTGAGTGGTTCAAACCGTACGGGGGACGTACCGTTCCGATGATGGTCATGTCCCATCAGTATTTACTGACAGAACAAATTCCCGAAATTGAAGCATGGTCAAACGAGCATGGAGGCAAATTACCACTGATCCGTGATGTAGATGTATCTTATTACCTGAGGCAGGAAAAGAACGGCTATAACTTAGGTCCATACGAACCGAACTGCAAAGCACACTGGACAACCAAAGACGACCCGATGCCCGATGACTTTTCTTTCCAACTGTGGTCCGATGATTTGGACCGCATTGAAGACATCGTAACTGATGCTATGGAACGCGTTCCCCTCATGGCATCCTCAGGCATCCAAAGTGTCATTAACGGCCCGATCCCCTATGCCCCAGACGGATTGCCCCTGATAGGCCCTATGCCTGGTGTCGAAAATGCCTTCGAAGCCTGTGTCTTTACTTTCGGCATTGCTCAGGGCGGCGGCGCAGGCAAAGTTATGGCCGAATGGATTATCGACGGTGCAACAGAATGGGACATGTGGGCTGTCGATCCGCGTCGTTACACCGACTACACCGATCAGGATTATTGCAACAAGAAAGGGCTTGAGGTCTATGGCAATGAATATGCCATGCACTTCCCCCACCACGAATGGCCCGCAGCACGTGATAAGAAACTCTCCCCCGTACACAGTAGAGTTAAGGAACTAGGCGGACAGATGGGTGCTTATAACGGTTGGGAACGAGCCAACTGGTTTGCCAAACCGGGTGACGATACCTCTGAAGAGAGTACCCATACCTGGAACCGTTCAGGACCCTGGCAGCAACGCATCAGGGAAGAAGTAGAAAACGTGCGTGATAACTGCGGTGTATTGGATTTACCTGGTTTCTCCAGGTTCGAGGTTAGGGGCGAAGGAGCAGCTGAGGCCCTACGAGGCCTAATAGCCGGTGGCCTCCCAAAAATCGGCAGGATCAACTTGGTCTATATCCCGAATACTCAAGGCCGGATACTGACTGAAATGTCATGCATCCGTCTGGATGAGAATGAATTCATTATGATCACCGCCGCGACAGCACAGTGGCATGATCGTGATATTCTCATCCAGGCAATGCCAGCAAGCGTCACCGTTGAAGACGTGACCACCACACGCGATACCCTCATCGTAACAGGTCCAAACTCACGCCAGATCCTGTCAAATCTGAGCGATGCTGATCTTTCTCTGGGGTGGTTAACTCATCAGTTTGCGGCTATCACAGGCAAACCAGTACACTTAATCCGCGTTTCCTTCGCTGGTGAACTGGGCTGGGAAATCCACGCCCTGAACGAAGATATGCCTGAAATATACGAGGCCATTCTGGATGGTGGAGCGAAGCCTTTTGGCATGTATGCGCTGAATTCCATGCGTTTGGAAAAAGGCTATCGTGCATGGAAAGGAGATCTGTCAACTGACTACTCCTTACTTGAAGGTGGGCTAGAACGTTTTGTCAAACTCGACAAATCACAGAATTTCCCAGGCAAAGCAGCAATCCAAAACGAAAAGCAGCAAGGAGTTAAAAAATCCTTTGTCACTTTGATTATCGACGCAGGTGAGGCAGATGCACCCTACATGTCCTGTATTTGGAAAGATGGCGAAATCATTGGAGAAACCACCTCAGGTGGTTGGGGGTATCGTGTAAACGCATCAATTGCACTGGGCATCGTGCGCTCCAACTTCGCGGCACCAGGCACCGAACTTGAAGTCGAAATTTACGGTAAGAAATATCCTGCCGTGATTCAGAAAGACGAACCACTTTGGGATCCGGCAAACGAACGCCTGCGTACTTGATGTCTTAAAGACAACAGCGAGATTAAACGTTACTTCAAGCTGGGCCTCTCAAGGAAGAGGTCCAGACGATGTGAGTAATGATGAGGTTTATTGGCAGTTATCAATCAAAGACGGTTTTTTAAATTGGACTAAATTACTAAGAGGGAAATAGCTTTAATAAGAACGGCTCTCCCCCTATTTAAGTACATTCGTAGATCAGAAATTACATTCCCTGATCCAAATGTTTGCGTACAATAGCATCAATTTTGGGACTATTTTCAGGATAAACACCACATTCAGAGAGCACTTCTCTGGCCGTCGAAATAGACGATGCTTTCCGCCAGACAATATTAGCAGCAAAGGGAAAGCGGCGCGGTTGCCATGTCATCCCAAGGAAAACCCCCATATGATATCTCTTATTCTGCCTGTGTGCCGGAAGCAGTATGGTTTCGATAACACCACCTTCGTTATGCCGCTCTCGCTCACACACAAATATTCGCCCCCCCTGATAACAAAGTAACCCCTCAAACCGCGTACTTTCCATATTACTACCATCAGGTGCGATCCCGCCCTCTATGGTACGTGACTGGATCTGGCCATTTTCTTCGTGTAGGAACGTGGCACCAACAACAATCGATTTCGGCCAGGCAGGTGGCTTAAAGAAAATATGATGTATTCCCAACAGCGGGCGGAGCTTGGCTAACTCACCTGGAAAAGCGCGAAACAAGGGGTGGTTGGATAATTCTCCGCCTCTGCTCTTTAACACCTTATTCTCCCGCAGGAAATCATCATGAGGTGCGAGTATTTCCGTTTCTGTCACGCCAAAATACACACAAATTTTGTGCAATGTGTGCGCTGAGGGCATTGTCGGGCCGCGTAGATATTTACTGAACTGCTGTTGCACAATACCAATTTCCCGGCAAACCTGGGCGACAGGTCCCTTCTCTGCGCATAAGTATTTTAGATTTTTTGCAAAATTCTTGTTCATTGCCCAATTTCAAAAACTTAAGGATATTTAGTAACTCAGTTTAATTATTTCTAGTTGATTTTACTTTATCAGTAAACCGTTCCAAATTTCCCATTGTTTTCTCAAGGAACCAAACTAAATAACCCTCAATTTCCAAGTACCACTCTTTTCGATCCTTTTCATATATTTTATCCCGGACGCAAAACACCCCTTACCATTTCTGGTAAGGGGTGTTTTGATTTCGTTGGTTGCGGGGGCACGCAACACTTTAGACAGACTTTTTGAAGACTCAAATTAGTAACTAGTTTCAATTGCGCATATTGCCGGCTACTCGTTGCTGTCCGAGCAGCATGCATTGGAAAGATAATATCGGTACACAACTTAGGCAAGCCAACAGAGACATTGAAAAAACTCAATGCTTTTATAGCAACCTCCTTCACCACCGAAAAACGCTCAAGCACTTTTTATCTCATATTGTGAGCCGCTCTTTCTCCCCCAACAGAAAGAAAGCAGGCCAAGGAAAAACTTAAATCTCAGAGAGCAAAACGTATTTGATCTCAAGGTAGTCATCGAGACCGAACTTAGAGCCTTCGCGGCCCAGTCCCGATTGCTTGATACCACCAAAGGGCGCGACCTCATTGGACAGAATACCTGTATTCACGCCAACCATTCCGTATTCCAACTCTTCTGCCACACGGAAGACACGGCTCATGTCTTTGGCATAAAAATAAGAAGCCAAACCGTATTCAGTATCATTGGCTTGAGCGATCACATCGGCATCATCTTTAAATCGGAACAGAGGCGCGATGGGGCCAAAAGTTTCTTCTCGTGCCACTTTCATTTCTTTGGTGACGTTCTTAACGATGGTTGGTTCAAAGAACGTACGCCCCAATTCATGACGTTGTCCGCCACAAACAATTTCAGCACCTTTGGAAACCGCATCTGTGAGGTGAGCTTCAACCTTAGCAACCGCCTTGTCATCGATCAGCGGACCTTGAACAACATCGTCTTCAGCACCGTTACCGATTTTAAGATCGGCGACTTTGGCAGCGAGTTTTTCAGCAAATTGGTCATAAACGCCTTCTTGAACATAGATGCGATTGGCACAGACACAGGTTTGGCCGGAATTTCGATATTTTGAAATCATTGCACCTTCAACCGCAGCATCAATATCGGCATCATCAAAGACGATAAACGGTGCGTTTCCGCCCAATTCCAAACCGAGTTTCTTGATATGCTGTGCCGATTGACGCATCAACAGGCGTCCGACTTCGGTGGAGCCTGTAAAGGTCAGTTTGCGGATAATATCGTTTGATGTCATCTCACCACCAATCGCCACCGGGTCACCCACGACACAGTTGACCAAGCCTTTGGGGAGGCCGGCTTCTTCAGCCAGGACACATAAAGCAAGGGCAGACAAAGGCGTTTGTTCGGCAGGTTTCATTACCGTGGCACAGCCGACCGCCAAGGCAGGAGCAATTTTACGTGTAATCATCGCATTGGGGAAATTCCATGGCGTGATCGACGCAATAACCCCGATGGGCTGTTTCATCACGATGATGCGTTTATCATCACCCGGTGCGGGGATGGTATCGCCATACACGCGTTTTGCTTCTTCAGCATACCATTCAATATAACTCGCACCATAAGCGACCTCGCCCCGGGATTCCGCCAAAGGCTTTCCCATTTCAGCGGTGATGATTTGCGCAAGATCTTCCTGATTCGCCATAATCAGGTTGAACCAGTTGCGCAGAATATTTGCACGTTCCTTGGCCGGACGTTTCGCCCAGTTTTTTTGCACAGCGTTTGCCGCAGTGATGGCGCGTTCTGTTTCAGCTTGGCCCATTTTGGGTACACTGGTGATAACCTCACCTGTGGCCGGGTTAAGCACATCCATGGTTTCTGCATTGTCAGCATCAATCCATTCACCATCAATGTAGCATTGGCTTTTCAGCAGGTTTTCATTTGTAAGTTTAAGCATCACACACTCTCTCTTATTCTGCTGCTTGCACAGTATTTGAAGCTTGTTTGATGCCATTGGAAATAATGCCGAGTGCTTCATCAAAAATATCATCCTGAATGGTTAACGGCGGCAAGAAACGCACACAGTTTCCGTAAATACCGCAAGACAACAAAATTAAGCCGTTTTCTTTGGCATAACTCACGACAGAGGCAACCATATCTGCACGTGGTGTTTTGCCATCGATAAACTCAACGGCAACCATAAGACCTTGACCGCGTACATCAGCAATTTGAGGTACATCAGATTTCAAACCATTGAGCATGTCTTTAAGTTTCACACCCAATTCAGTTGTGCGCGTGTGGAACGCCTCTTCAGACATGATGTCACACACCGCATTGGCTGCAGCCACAGCAACCGCATTCCCTGCGTAAGTGCCACCAAGACCACCCGGGTTCGGCGCATCCATAATATCCGCTTTACCGATCACAGCTGAGATCGGCATACCACCGCCAAGACCTTTTGCCGATGTCATCAGGTCGACTTCGACGCCGTAATGTTCCATGGCAAAGAATTTACCTGTACGACCGAAACCGGATTGAACTTCATCAGCAATCATCACAATGCCATGCTCATCACAGATGGCGCGAATGCGCTTAACCCATTCTTTCGGCGCCACGTAGAAACCACCCTCACCTTGGGTTGGTTCAAAAATAATCGCAGCCACACGGTTGGCACTGACGTCAGCTTTAAACAAACGTTCCAAACCCGCAATTGACTCGTCAATGGAAATGCCATGAACGTCATTGGGGAACGGAAAATGGAAAACATCATTCATCATCGAACCGAAATCCACTTTGTAAGGAACGACTTTGCCAGTAAGGCTCATGCCCATGAAGGTGCGACCGTGAAACCCACCTGCACAGGAAATCACCGCAGGGCGCCCGGTATGGGCGCGTGCAATTTTAATTGCGTTTTCAACGGCTTCTGCACCTGTTGACACAAAAGCCGTTTTCTTTTTCGAAGAACCCGGCATTGCTGCATTCAGTTTTTCTGCCAGCTCAATATAGTTCTCATAAGGTGTGACCTGATGGCAGGTATGAGTAAAGGCTGACAATTGTTTTTCAATGGCTGCCATGACTTTAGGGTGGCGGTGCCCCGTATTACACACGCCAATCCCAGAACCAAAGTCGATAAAACGACGCCCCTCGACATCCCAAATCTCTGAATTTTCCGCATATTCTGCAAAAAAATCTGTCAAAAAACCTACGCCACGAGAAATGGCGTCAACGCGGCGCTTCAAAAGGTTTGAATTAGTTGCCATTAGGGTTTTCCTTTTAAAAATTTAATTCGTTCTTGAAAAGAACGTTGTAAAGCAATGTGAATTAGGCAATTTTCCAACGCGTCAGTTCATTTTTTGACTTGCTTTTACTTCGCGCTTCAGCAAGCAAGCAGAACAATTCAAACGCGAGACCAGAGGCTAAACATGCCGACATACCCGTTGGATCATAGGTCGGGCTTAGCTCCATTAAATCAGCCCCAACCACGTCAAGTCCTCGCGTGCCTCTAATCACATCACGAACTTCACGACCAGTTAGACCAAAAGGTTCTGGTAGTGTTGTTCCCGGCATGACAGAGCAATCTAAAACATCCGTATCAACTGAAAGATAACAAGGTTTATCACCGACGACCCTGCGAATTTCTTCCAACACATACGAAACACCTTTTTCCTGCAATTCATCGGCAAGAACGACACGCATACCACTATCATGTGAGAAATCACAGCGTGGTACGCCACGTCCCCTTAACCCGATTTGAATGGTTCGTTCCGGATCAATCAAGCCATCAACAGTTGCAACTTGAAACAATGTTGCGTCGCTAATACGCGTTCCCCCGAAATTGCAGCTGGTGTCTCCATGAGCATCGAGATGAATAAGACCTAATGGTTCCTCACCGTCTTTTGATAAAGCTTTGAGAACAGGATATGTGCATGTGTGCTCTCCCCCTATTGTCAGGGGGACAATATCTTTTTCCTTGAATTCTCTATATACGCAATAGATTTCATTGAGGCAGGCCTCCAAATTATAGGCATCTTGCGTAAACTCTATGTCTCCCCAGTCAATCACTGAACACAGATCAAATGGGCATACTTTAGTTGCATAATGAACAAGGTTTCGATCAAGTGACCAGTAGCGAACGGCTTCGGGGCCTTTTCGGGTACCGGGACGAGGATTGGGCACACCAAGATCCAAGGGAATTCCAACAAACGCCATATCCACGTCTATGAGGTTTTTTCTATGTGGAGCCCGGAACATTCCTAATATATTGAAATTGTTGCTAACAAGCTCTACACCTTCGCCTATTGCACGAGCATAAAAATCTCGAAAACCGTCATCATTAATATCCCACAAGCCTTTCTCAGAAAGCTTGCGGTATTTTTCCAAACGTTCTTTTTCAATTTTAGCCATTTTATTTTTACCTTAGTTTCGCAAGCTTGCTTTTTCTAACGTTGGTATCCACCATTCATACCCCCGGTCTGTCTCCACATATTCAGGCCAGCGAAAATGATGGGGAGAGTCATAGTCACATTGAGGAGGTATCCAGTTTTCACCACCGATACCACCCGTGCGCTCATTGAATTCCTTTTGTGCTTTTTCCAACATTTCAGGTCGGCAAAACAGGTCAACAATAGTTGCGCCAATCGTCTTGCTCGCGCATTCAATCATTGGATCAATGGTTTCACGAATTCCCCCCAATGCATTCATTACCCATGCAGGATATTTGAAACCATTATCAGGTGCTCGTAACATAGGACGAGCAACATACAAGCGCACGGTCGGTGCATGCCAACAGAATTCCGTATAGTCATCCGAAGTAAAATGTTTCTGCCATTCGGGAAGCTGTTTGCGTAACTCATGTTCAGCATCTTGAGGGGAAATCAGTTTCTCGCATTCAGACAGAAAAGGCTGTTCCATCACTTCAATGCCAAGATTGCGTTGAATTTCCTGTGCCTTTGTAACGGCTTCACCTTTGTTAAAGATTGGCGCGCCAACACGTTCCAAATTGTCATACGTCAATTGTGCCATGACATGGTTAGGCAGCCCGGGGCGAGATTTACAAACCCAATCTTTTTTGAAACTGCAATGAGAATTATTGACTGCGGACTCTGCGTTTTTATCCAAGACACGCATAATCGTTTCAGCCATTTCAAGATCCGGCACCCGCATCATATATTGAATTTGTGCGATCTGAGCTGGAAGGTTATCTGCAGTTGCTTGACCCGCCGTCAGAATGCACTCATTCATGGACCAACCAGTACCTGCCGATACCATGGACGCTTTAAGCATCTTTGATGTCATATACATTTGCATCAAGGCGTCATTCGCTCCGGGTGCACGTGCTGAAGCGTGAGATGCAGGGATTGGAGAGGCTGCTTCACCACTTTGGAATAGCCAGTTTTCCGGGTCATTACATTCAAAGGTATAAATAACCGCATAAGCCGCACCACAATGGGTATTCCAACGCGTCGTATTGGAGAGAGGCAACATATAAAAAGGATGGAAGCTGATGGCCGCATCCAGATCATCATAATACCCCTTTGCCGCATGGATCGGTTTTGATCCACGTACTTTTTCAGCAGGCTCGCCAAAAAACTTCAAAGTTCCTTGTATGTTATGACGTTGCATAGTCTCTTTTGCAGCAAGCAGGCCACCAAGAGCACTAATACCCAATGCTGAATGAGGATCTGTATGCCCGCCAGCATGTTCGCTTAAATTGTCACGAGGACGTTGAACAGTGTCCGCAGCCTGACAATTACCAGGTACCGCATCATATTCTGCGTAACTTCCAATTGTCGGACCATCACCATTTCTCCAAACAGCACAGAATGCGGTCGGCATACCTCCGCTACCTTCCTCTACATCAAAACCTTCTGCTTTTAAGCGTTCGACATACCAAGCGCAGGATTTATATTCCCGCCATGCTGTTTCGCCGTAATCAAAGATTGTTTGATTCCAATCTGAAAGACGAGGCAAGTTTTCCTCTACCCATGACAATGCATCTCTTTTTGCATCTTTCACAGTATTATTCCTTTTAAAATGTAGGAGATAGAACGCAATTATTCAGAGTTCGTTCTACCTGCAATTGGTTAATCTCACCATCTGTAGAAATCATCACCAATTCACTAACGCATTTATCAGTATTACTTTCTTCAACAGACCATTCCTGCCGGCTGCCGACCATTTGTAGAATAATGCGCTTGCGTGGATATTGATCGGAATAGAAAATACCTTTCGCTCGGTAAGTTTCTCTGGGCAAATCCGTAATTGCCAAACGTAGCTTTTCAATAGAAACAGGCGCTGTGCTGCTCCAGTTCCACGATTGAAACAAATGCGTGTGAATATGCTTTGTTTCCAACATTTTTTCTGTCTCTATGGACGCATTTTCAACATGGTCTCGTGAGAAGAGAATATCCATTGGAACTTTTGCATACGTCGTCTCAAGTACCCGAGCAGCTGGATACAGCCAGTCGTGATATATCTTTTCAATTTCATCTTGTGAGACAATATCTGTTTTATTCAAAATGATAATGTCAGCCACATCCAACTGTGCGGTTGCCAAGTACTTCACCTCTCCTTCGAGAGAGTTAATCATTTTGGCATCAATCAGAGTAAGAACCGTGTCAATTTGAAAATATTCACGTAGCTGAGGGTAGCGCAATGAATTGATGATTTTGCCAGGGTCTGAGACACCACTACATTCAATAATGATATACTCTGGTGGCCCATCAGGTTGGTTAAGCAACTGCGTTAATTCATTAACCAAATCATTTTGAAGACTACAGCAAATACATCCATTCTTCAGACTGATGCTATTGCCATCCTGCTTAGACAAAAGCTGACTATCAATATCAATAGCGCCGAAATCATTTACAAGCACAGTTATGTTAAGACCGTGCTCCCCATTAAGAATATTATTTAATAGAGTTGTCTTTCCTGCTCCTAAAAAACCGGAAATAACACAAACAGGAATTTTGTTAATTTTCTGCATCATCCTTGACTTCGCTTTATCCGCATTTCTATTTTTGAGTGACTAGAAATTTGGTCTTTCTTTCCAAACCGCTTCATTGTCCGTCCCGTCCATACGCCCCAATACATCCCACGCACATTGACCTTCAACAAAGGTCATCTCGACATTCATCTTGTGGAGACTGCCTCTGACGTCCATTTCAAAAGGATTGTTTTCCAGAACAATAAAGTCTGCTGATTTTCCAAGTACAATTGATCCCGCTTGATCTTCTAAATCCATGGCACACGCACCATTCAAGGTCATAACCTGAATCGCTTCTTCCAAACTGACGGGTTGCCCTGGAAAATTTTCAACAGAATCAGTTATCGGATTTTGTCGTGTGATCATGGCCTCAAAGCCAACCCATGGATTGATATGTGAAACAGGCCAATCTGTTCCCATTACAGCAATACCACCAGCGTCAAGTACGCCTTTAAAATTATACATCCGAGGCCAACGTTCCTCACCCACATTTTGCCGCGCGGTTGCAAATGCTGATGGATACCATCCGACTGGTGAAAACTCAGCCGTCACATTCAAATTTTCAAATCGAGGCAAGTTTTCATCAAGTAAATTGGTTGAGTGGGCACATTGATGACGCACATCGTTATTGCCATTTTTACGGCGCGCTTCTGCAACCGCATCCAAAAAGATATCTGAGGCACCATCACCTGTACAATGCGCGATAACACGGATGCCTTTGCGGTCCATATCCACAACCATATCCGTTATATGTTCTGGCGTAAGGTTCAATCCGCCGCGCCACTTGCTTTCACCTGGCCAGGATGTTGAAAGATACGACGAACGTGACTCATGTGTCCCATCAAAGTGGAACTTAACAGCATTCGCATTTAAGCGATTGCTTCTGTAATAATGACGCTCCCCAGCAAGCAGCTCCCAACGCCTTTTAACTGGAAAAATATCATCCTGCCAACTAATCGCCGCTTCGACGCGAGCCGTCATTTGACCTTCATCATCAACGGCCTTCAAAGCATTCAATCGATATTCACAAACATGAAGATATTTTGTCCCGACGACACCGCGACTTGCCTGATAATTCAAGCCATCACGATATGCACGTTCTAATGCAGGTGCCGGTGTCGGGGGCATTACGTGATAAATCAGAGAATAGGCACCATCGACCAAAATGCCCGTGGGCTCTCCGCTTAGCGGGTCTCGTTCGATGTAGCCATTACCGGGGTCTTTCGTTTTTGATGTAATCCCAGCAAGCTCTAGGGCTTTACTATTTACCAACATGCACCCCCATGAACGATCATGAATGGCAACGGGACGGTCACTTATAAAACTATCAAGCCAATATCGATCTGGCACAAGCCCTTCTTTTTTGAAAGTATAGCGGACAAATGATTGCCCATAGACCCAAGGGGTTTCAGTATTTTTCTTCGAATAATTTAGGATCGCATCTTTAACATTATCCGGTGAAGGATCTTCGCAACCTATATCCAGATATCCAGCATAAGATGGTGCCAATGCCAAATCTGGATGTGTATGCATGTCATAAATTCCAGGCATAACAAATTGACCATGAAGGTCGATAATATGCGTGTTTGAAGTAATCAGTTCACAGAGTTTTTCAAAACTGCCGACGCCGATAAATCGCCCATTTCGAATAGCAACACAATCAGCCCATGGTTGCATTGAATTTACGGTGTAAATGCGTCCGTTTTTTAAAAAAAGGTCTGCTTTTCCTGCTGTCAATGTGCAGTTTGAAGACTCAAAGTCTTGCATACTCTTCATCTACTTCTCCTTTGTAAGGTCTGGCGAGAGTACTATTTAAGGCCACTTATTTTGTCGTTTGTTGCTGAAGGAGGAGATCACCTCCTCCATTCTAGTTAAACAGCACTTGAGGTAGCCATAATGCGATCTGAGGAAAGAACACAACCAGAGCCAGTCCAACCATCTGCAAAAGGATAAATGGTGTAACTGAATGATAGATATCAACCGTTCTAATTTCAGGTGGAGCCACTGATCTCATATAGAACAGATTATAACCAAAGGGTGGGGTCAGATAAGCCGTTTGCATTGCCAGAATAAAGACAATCCCAAACCAGACAGGGTCATAGCCAAGTTCATTGATAATCGGAACAAATAATGGAACTGTAATGAACAAGATGGCTGAATCATCCAGAAACATTCCAAGCAGGAAATAGGTCAAAATAATCATCAGAAGCACAAGATTCGGACTTAAATCACCATCAATAATGCTTTCAGCAATAATTTGGCCTGCTCCCAAGCCAATATAGATTTTGCTAAAGATAACAGCACCGATCATGATCCACATCAACATCCCCATGATACGCGCTGTTTCCTGCAACGCCCCTCTCAACACTTGCAAACTAAGTGTCCGATTAACCGCAGCACTAAGAACCGCCCCCACCGCTCCAATTACAGAGGCTTCTGTTGGGGACGTAACACCCTTCATTGTGAAAACAAGAACAGTCGTAATAATAATGCCCGGCAGAATTAAAGAACGAAGAGAGGCAATCTTGCCACGCCAATCCACACGCTCTTCTTCCGCGATTGCAGGACCGAGAGATGGCTTAACCCGGCAAACGACAAGAATATATATGATATATATTGCAGCCAGCATAAGACCTGGCATTACACCGGCGGCAAAGAGCTTACCAATTGATTCTCGTGTTAAAAAAGCGTAGAGGATCATCGTAATACTTGGTGGGATCAGAAATCCTAACGCTCCACCAGCCATGATAGCACCCGTAACAAGTCTCTTATCATATCCCCGTTTTAACATTGCAGGTAATGCAATAAGGCCAAGACTGACCGTTGCAGCTGCAGTTACACCTGCCATCGCAGCAATTACAGCACAAATAAGAATTGTACCGGCGCCAAGCCCCCCTTTGACACCCCCCATCACCTTATAAACCATACCGAATAAATCATCGGTAATTCCAGAACGCTGTAAAACAAGCCCCATAAAAATGAACATGGGTAAAGCAACCAGGATAAAGGTATTCATCACCCCGAAGGTGCTAATCACCACCATATCCAAAGAGTCCCAGCCCCAAAGATTAATGGCTGAACCGGTACCAACTATGAGTAACGCCCAAGCAAGCGGAGTACCAATAATCATGAGAAACAGCATTGAGCCAAACATGATAGCGGTAACGAGAAGAGGATCCATATCAATCATGAAGAATCTCCCCTTCACGATCAATCATTCTGAGAGCGATCATAACGTCACGCAGAAAGTAAATAAGCTGGTTAAGTATCAATAGAAAAACTGTTAAAGGAATAACAGCTTTGATAGGAAACAGTATAGGACGCCAAGAACTTTTTGATGACACTTCAGAAAGTATCCAGGAGTCCAGCGCATACTGATACGAAATCATAAATAAAAAGGCAAAACCGGCAAGGATAAACAGGCCTGAGATAACATCTAAAAAGGCACGGCTTCTTTCGCCAAACAGATGATAAATCACGTCAATTTTTACATGTTTATCATATGCTTGCGTATAAACCCCTGCAGCTAGGCAATACCCGCCAAACAACATTGTTGACATTTCATGAGCCCAATTTGTCGGAGCGCTGAACAAATAGCGCATGCAGACCTCATACAGAAGAACGGCAATAATCAATAAATTGACCCAGGAAATTAGGCGACCAAATCGATCGCCTAATTCCAATTGTCGTTGCAGAAGGATTTTCATCCAAGTCATTTTAGGCGTCCGTTAGAACCTGCTAAATCTTTGATCATATTGATTGCAGCTTCATTACGTACAGAACGCTTTGCTTCTTCATTCCATAGGTCCTGGGCAGCATCAGTAAGCTTGGTAACATCACTTGTTTGCAAAGTATGAACTTCAAAAACATTATCACTCAGTGTTTTTTTAGCTCCGTCAATCAGCCAATTATGGTGATCTTCCGCCAATTTCTTAACGCTGGTGTCCAAAATTTCCTGTAGATCTTTTGGTAATTCATCCCAAGCTTCCTGATTGACCAGAATGTTGTCGACAAATCCAGGTGTCAAAAGGGAAAGCTTTGTATAATGCTTGGCTGTTTCTTGCAGCTTAAGCTGCTCATAGTCATAAGCACTACCATAAATAATACCACTAATAGAGTTTGTACTCATTGATGTATAGAACTCTTCAGGCGGCAAATACACTGTCGGTACATCAAATTTTTCAAGAATTACCGCTACGTTTGATGTGGCCCGAATTTTAATTTTCTTCATATGATCAAGTGATTCAATTGGCTCTTTTGACAATAGATCATAATCACCACCAAAAGATGGAGACATGTAGCGCACGCCATGCTCGCCATAAGCTTCGACAAGAAGGTTGTTCATGCCTTTATTGAACCAAAGGTCTTTTGCTTCATCCAGCGTTGTCCAAGCAAGTGGAAGGCCAGATTCGATACGAGCAAGATCGACACTCCCACTCCAATAAGCACCATACCCATATGACATTTGGAGAACGCCAGAACCCGTTGCTTTCAATAACTGATCATTAGGAACCAATTCACCGCCGCCAAATGTCGTAATTCTCAAACGACCATTGCTCGCCTCTTTCACGTCTTTGGCAAAATTCCTGAAAATTTTTTGACTTTCTGTTCCAGTATAACGTTGCATTTTCCAGCGATAGATTTTTTCGTCTGCCGCAAATGTATCAGCACCTATCGTTAGTGCCGAGGCAAACACACTTGCACCAATTACAACACAAGATAATTTCTTAGCCCATTTAGCAAACAACTTTACTTCCTCAGACATTTAGCAAACCCCATATGTTTTTGTTAAACGTAATCACGAGCAAACACCAAAAAAAGAACAGATGCTATTCCGAGGGTTCGTTCACGCTACATTATTTCTTCAAACACCATAGTTATGAAAAACCACACGAACAATAGCATTACACAGCATATTGCTAGCATTATACGACAATTTGTGTATAATATACTCGTCAAGATTTTATAAGGAATAACGATGAAAACCCAATTTGTTGAAAATCAGACAATGGCGTATCAGTTTTTTATGCGATTCTTCAGCCAGTGGGACAAAAGCTGTCCAGATATTTCTATTGATAAAATACTGGCACCTATGGGCTACAACAAAAACGCCATCGTCAAAGAAAAGCAAAAGGTTAATATTGATACATATTATAAAACTTTATTACTTGTTGCCCCATCTTGCTGGAACCGTGGCTTTTTTCTACATCTTGGACACAGCTACAATATTTTTGATTTAGGGTTATTAGGGTATGCACTTGTTAGCACGACTAATTTACAAAGATCCTGGGAGCTTTCTTCTGCTCTTCTCTTTCACCCCATCAAAACAGAAAGGAAAATACTCAATGACAGAGTTGAGATCATCTTGCAGTCACTGAAACTCAATGAGTTTCAATCAAAAGGATTATCAGAAGAATGGCTAACCAGTACTTGGAAATGGACATGCCAAAGACTTCCTCAAATTCAAAATTGTCAAGACGTTGAAATTCGCTTATCTTATGCGAAGCCTGATCATACTGAATTTTATGAAAATATTTTCCCTGGAAAAATTTTATTTAATCAACTGCGCACATCATTCTCTTTCCCGATTGAATTCAACGCACACCCTTTTTCATCTGCCAGTAGCTCTGTTTCAAAACTGTGCTTTGAGCATAGTATTGCAACTTTACCATTTATGCATGAAGCCAATCATTTGGTTGATGATGTCCGATTATATCTTCTTCAAACTGCAAACATTGCTTTTTCAAATATAGAAGAAACCGCGGAACATTTTGGACTTTCAATTCATACTTTTCAACGACGTTTATCAAAAAACGGAACTTCATTCAGAAAGGTTCTCTATGAATCACGAATGACATTAGCACGACAATATTTATTGGGTACAGAATTAACCATCAATGAAATTGCCTATTTGACAGGTTATGAACACCCTCCCAGTTTTTACCGAGCATTCCATAAGAAATTTAACTTAACTCCCGAGCAATTCAGAGCTACCCAAGAAATTGCGTAAATAAGATAGTGTAGGTATCCAAATTATAACTTGCTTGCACTCTTGGTAAATTTGAAATAGAGCTAGAAGACATTAGAGTTTGTTGACATTTAGGCTTTTCCAGAGTGCTAATTTGTGATTCTTTATAAGAAACAAAAGAGATCAGTGTTGACCCGAAGAGTGATGAGTGACGTGCACTGACCTGCTCCCCAGGTTCTACTCGTTAATAAGTTAGCAGTGTTCATCATTTAATCTATTTTTGGTCTGATTGCATATTCATTTGGTGTTAGACCCATCAAGCTAGTGTAGGGCCTTTTTATATTGTAATCGATTTCCCACTCCCCGATCAATTCTCTTGCATGACGATAGTTTGTGAGTAGGCGACCGTTAAAACTCTCGACAAATCCGTTTTGCATGGGCATGTCTGGTGCAATATAATGCCACTCTACTTTTTCTATCTTCCTGCCGCCACACTTGCATACGGTCAACTTCCCCTCCTTGTATAAACGGTAAAGTTTCGTCCAATTCAACTCACAACCTTCACGTTTCAGAAGAAAATGGAGGCGACGATACCCAAAGCGTCTGCGTTCGGATGAGAGTTCTACCAACCACTTGCGCAGATGAGTGTCAGCCGATCGCCAAGGTTAATCGCGATAAACACGTGGAGCAATGCCCTCCAGGTCACACACTTTGCATTAAGAATAATCTTTCACTTTCATTGGCCAACTCGCAGCTTTTCTTCTAGAACTAGGCCATAGAAATTTTTTCCCAGCATTTCCTTCAAGGTCGCGACATCAAGCATTTGTTCTGCAAGTAACTTCTTTAACTTAGTATTTTCTACCCCAAGCGATTTAGATCGTATCAGTGTTAATAATGGTCAT
>NZ_LAQL01000069.1 GCF_001026905.1 Kiloniella spongiae | reverse complement strand
TGCGCAGTATTACCCTTTTGAAAAACAGCCGGGTTCAAACTTCCGGATAGTGGCAAGCTGTTCTTGTAAAGGTTTGCCATGCTCAGTAACTTGCCAAGCTCACCACTTTGTGCGATCCCCAACTGCCCCAGAACATTCAATCCTTCTTTGACATCGATGACCTGCCCTGCTTTTTGCGCCACAGCAGCAATCATCGGCGGTACATTGGTCGCCGTATTAAGCTGACTTTTGGCTATACCCTTTGGTGCCCACACATAGGTCATATTGTCGAAAGACACATCATCCAGTGACGTCTTGCCAATTTCCGGGATCAGGTCGGAAATGTGAATTGGTTTGGGTGTTGCCACAGCAATGAGGGATTGACCATTATGTTTGAAGGTAGCGACATCTACCTCCATATCCTTGATCTTGCCTTGTGCCTGAATATA
>NZ_LAQL01000068.1 GCF_001026905.1 Kiloniella spongiae | reverse complement strand
GAAAGATCAGCTTGGCCAAACAGGTTAAATCCGGGTTTGAGTGTCAGAGCTGTTGCTTGCCCCAGCACCTGTTTAATTCCAGAGGGAAATGTCGATGTGTTTACATTAAGATGGTCTGGTCCCTTTGGCATATAAAGGAACGCACTGTTTTTTATCAAGGCACCATCAACTGATGTGCCTTGGGGGATAGGCATAATATCAGTTAATTTTAACGTGCCCGGGATTAGTGCCCCAAGAGATCCACCGTTCGTTTTGAAGGCGATGATCGTCATTGGCTGCCCACGCAAAGTTACTTGCGCAGACGTTGATGTCGCTGTTTTAGTAACATTACTGACGGAAAGTTGCGAAATTCCAGGGACATCGGAAAATAGCTCGAAGCTATCTGATACCGACTGTGCATTTGCAACAGAAATACAGGCCGCAAATAT
>NZ_LAQL01000067.1 GCF_001026905.1 Kiloniella spongiae | reverse complement strand
ACTGTGATACCGCTGAGATCAACATCACTGTCTCCAACTGGCGCATCAAGCTTAAAGCTGCTGTCCAGACTTGTAACTCCTGGCTTAAGAGTTACCGTAATCACAACATTACCATTATCAAGAACCGCAACAGCACTCGCAACAGACGCATCAGATGTCAAAGCACCCAGATCAAGCTCACCAACATCAACTCCTGTAGAACCTGGGAAGGTTACAACAACTGTTGTCAGCTCATCCGTCGCATTACCAGAAGACGCCTTGATAGAAACTTCATTATCAACACTATCCTCTTTTATCGCACTCGCTCCTCCGCCAAGCGCAAGAGCAACTGTAGGATTAACATCACCCGGCTTAACTGTAATCGTAAAGCTGTCTGTATCTGTATAAGTATTGTCACTGATAT
>NZ_LAQL01000066.1 GCF_001026905.1 Kiloniella spongiae | reverse complement strand
TCACGGAGAAGGTTGCACTGTCGGTACGCGTGTTATCAGTAATATCAGGCTCGGAGGCATCACCACCAGCTGGCGTATTCGCCTCCTGCGAAGTAACACTCACTGTACCTGAAATCGTTCCGTCATAACCACCAGGTACGGAAACACTCAGACCATCAATCGCATCCTCCGCTGTGCTACCATTCGCAACTGTCAGTGTATAGGATGGACCCGTACCACTAATCGTACCTGCAGAAGAACTCAGGCTCGCACCATTTGGCAAAGCTGCATCAAGAGTAATCGTGATCGTTGTAACTTCTGAGTTATCTGTATCAGCTCCACCATCAAGTGAACCTGTAAAGCCTGCAGAAACAATACTGCTGTCAAGGCCAAGACCAATGCTCTGTGAACTTGCACTCTCAGAAACACTCTCCGAACTGTCAGCACCAACTTCAACCTGTTGATCCAACACCGCATCAACAACAATCGTAA
>NZ_LAQL01000065.1 GCF_001026905.1 Kiloniella spongiae | reverse complement strand
CAGAACGGTTGCCAGAGAAAGCAGCAACGTCGTTCCCAGATCCACCATCAAGAGTGTCATCTCCAGCACCGCCAGAAAGAATGTCATCACCAGCATTACCTTTGATGACATCGTTAGTATCACCACCGATGAGAACATCATTACCAGATGTTCCTTGGCTTAACTCAACAGCAATATCAACTGTGGCTCCTTCGGTTGAGGTAACACCACCATTAACAGAGAAATGATTTCCATTTCCTGATAGATCTTGACCCGTTGATGGATCACCGAGGAAGTATCCCGTTACGCCATAGTTTATGCCCGTCGGTTCAGAAGGGATCCATGTACCAGGAGAGTTCGGATCTTCCATACCAAAGGCAGCTGCATCATGCGCTGTCCCATCAATCAAACGGACATTGTCAATGGCACCGTTATAATACCAACCGCGAGTATTGTTGGGTGCTGCCGCCCCAATTTGTTGCTGATGACCATCATTAACCCAAAGATCACTATTTTGTGGAGG
>NZ_LAQL01000064.1 GCF_001026905.1 Kiloniella spongiae | reverse complement strand
GCCGTGGGTGTTAAGAGTGCCATTTTACCCCTAAATGCGATCTTTCCGCCAAACTTGTTTCAATATGACCTGAAATCAGCTGCTGCGAATATTAAAGATCAGCTTCTGGCAAACCTGCATTTGAATTTAAACCTGCCGACTTTGCGTTTTACCGGGATGCCATCTGCGATAGCTTTAAAAAACGCAAGCTTTAAAGTGACAGCACCAAAGCTACAAGGTCAGTCAACACGTGAAATCTATGCAGGTATCACTGGCACGCTTGAGGCCAAGATATCCAATCAGCCTCTTGATTTTAATTTTTATATTTTAGCGGAAAAGCCTGGATCGGAACCAAAACCAATCACCCTCAGAGGGGATACGAAATCAAGTCTGAATTTTGCTTCCTTCAGGGCTTTTACCTTGAATGGTCTAAATCTGATTGCCGAGAAGAGTGGTAATGGTTGGTCTGTTTCTTTGGATGCGCAATCAAAGCTGAATAATAAAGATATCGACGTATCTGCCTCAGTTCCGCCCGCAGGTCCGTCA
>NZ_LAQL01000063.1 GCF_001026905.1 Kiloniella spongiae | reverse complement strand
GGACCATTACCCGCCTGAGAGGAATAGGACAGGGCCAGACGCGGTTCATTACCTGCAATTCCGGGCGGGACAGAGATCCGCAGGGAATAGGTTGCTGCTCCACTGTCATCAACTGCAAACTCTCCCTCAAGAGAACCTGCTACCGTTGTTGTATTACTCGTCTGGGCGTAAGCATACCCAACAAAAGAGGCACTGAGACTTCCAGCCAAGCATATTCCCGTCAGGCTTAACTTCCTCAGACGTGGTCCAGCAACACGCAGACGCGATACCAACAACATTTATGATGATCCCCCCAGATCAAACCTGAAAACTTTCAAAAACCATGAATGAAAAAACGAAGTTTTTCAAAATCGAGAACTCGACAACAGGAAAT
>NZ_LAQL01000062.1 GCF_001026905.1 Kiloniella spongiae | reverse complement strand
CAGAATAATGGAGTTGTTGGTGGTATTATCAAGAAGCTTTCCGGTGGTAGTGCGTGGAATGCAGGAGCTTATTCATTAGAAAAGCTGATTGGTGCAGGTTCGCTTGATTTTGAGGTTACGGAAGCGAATACGCATCGTATGGTTGGTCTTTCTTCAACGACTGGCAATTCCAGCTATGAGACCATTGAATATACTTTTTATCTCTTGGCGAGCGGTGCTCTTTACATTCGTGAGTCCGGTGTAAACCGTGGATCTTTTGGTACTTATTCGTCTGGAGATATTTTTGAGATTGAACGTTCATCAGATGGTGTTGTCAGCTATATCAAAAATGGAGAGACGATCTATACGAGTACAGTTATCTCTTCGACGGATAATCCTCTTTTGGTTGATGTATCGCTGTATGAAAACGGATCAACTTTAAATGATGTAAAGCTGACCAATGCTTCCGGTGTTCAGGAAGCTGTTACCTGGGTAACAGATAATTCTGTCGAAGCTCATCGCTTGGGTTCGGATCTCTCAGTCGCTTACCAAGACTTGAACGCAGA
>NZ_LAQL01000061.1 GCF_001026905.1 Kiloniella spongiae | reverse complement strand
GACCGCCCTTGCTCCAGACCGTAAAGCTTGCCGGGCCCGTGCCAGCGGTTCCGTTCGAGATAACCTTGGCATAGCTTTCAATCTCGGTGCGGTATTCCGTCCCGTCTGCCCCATAGTCTCCAGAGACAGCAACCAGACGCTGACCATCAAGACAAAAACGATCCTCTGCTGAGAAATCAACACCGTGGATCTTGCCATGGGGAACCAGACGTTGACCACAGCGGGTTATGGCAGAAAGACCTGATAATCCCCAGCCGACGCCCAAGGGACCATTACCCGCCTGAGAGGAATAGGACAAAGCCAGACGCGGTTCATTACCAGCAATCCCCGGAGGAACTGAAATCGGCAGGGAATAGGTTGCTGCTCCACTGTCATCAACCGCAAACTCGCCCTCAAGAGAACCTGCTACCGTTGTTGTATTACTCGTCTGGGCATAGGCGCCACTAACAAAAGAGGCACTGAGACTTCCAGCAACACATAGGCCAGTCAAACTCAGGTCCGTCAGGCGTAAGCCTGCCACACGTAAACACGATAGCAACAACATTTATGATGATCCCCCC
>NZ_LAQL01000060.1 GCF_001026905.1 Kiloniella spongiae | reverse complement strand
CCTACGAAGCTGAAACGCTCGTTGCGGATTATAGGACGAAGTATAATTATAGCACTGTTACAAAAATTTCTCGCATTAAACATGTAACTATTTGTGATATTGGTGAAAACTGTCTCGTACCAATCACGATAGATTATCAGACTGAGATCTCTCCTGAATACAGCCCTTCCGTTAGTGCAATCCTTGATTCTGGAGCTGGTTGGGCACCTTATCAACCTCATTTTCAAGATCTTAACGGTGATGGTTTGGCTGATCTGATAATGCTTTATAGCGACAGTAATGTGAACTATGGAGCATTTTTATCCAAGGGTGACGGAACGTTTGAAAAGATCGCCGGTGCAATCCTTGATCCGGGAACGGGTTGGGCATCTTACCAACCTCATTTTCAAGATCTTAACGGCGATGGTTTGGCTGATCTCGCTATGGTTCATAGCGGCAGTAATGTGAACTATGAACCATTTCTTCTTAAATTGACAAAATCTCCTTATCATCTCGACGTAATTACCACCTCCCGTGGTCATGAAACATCTATCAGTTATACTCCTTTAACGGATAAGCTTGTTTATTCGAAAGGCA
>NZ_LAQL01000006.1 GCF_001026905.1 Kiloniella spongiae | reverse complement strand
GAACTCGGAAGGTTTTTATCAGCGGATCCGACAATACCTTATCCATTATCTACGCAGAGTTTTAATCGTTATTCCTACGTCCGAAATAATCCACTTTCCTATACCGATCCATCAGGTTTTTCTGATGGTGATGGGCAAGAAGATACTTCTAATCCTCGTTCTGACCCTCCAAAACCAGGACGCAATCCCAGAGGTGATCCTGGTTTTGGAGGGGACCCTGATAATGATAACGATCCGCCCGGGGATAATCTTGGTAATCCTGGTGGTAACCCCGATAGCAATGATGATCGGCCTTCTCCGTCGCCAAATCCTAGAGAAGATTTTGGGTATCGAGACCGCTTTGGAGGAGGTTTCGATAGTCAGAGGAATAGTCGTGATGGCGGAGAAGGCCAAAATCTTCAAGATGGATATTTAGTTTACCAAGGCGAACCGGACTTGCCTTTAGGCAATGTATATCTTTTAGAATCTATAATCATACCTGTTTCTAGGCCAGTCATGTGGGCAGGTAGAGCTCTGAAACCTATAGCAAAGCCTGTTTTAGATGGCTTCAGTAAAGGAGTGCAAGCTGCTCAACCTTTGGTGAAGCAAGGTTTGGATAAATTTGGATCTTTGGTTGTTAATTTAACTGATCAAGCCAGTAAACGCCTCATTGATCGTACTTTTACTGTCCGTTCTCTTCCAGAGCCACTTGGCCTTTATACTAAACGTGTCCTAAAAAGGCAACTTGATGACCCCAGATATCATGGCTTTCCATATTCATTCGACAATTTGATTCTAAAAACAACACCAATAATGAAGCCCAAAGGATATCGATTGTATCAATATCCAGGCTACGCATTGGGTGACAATAAACTCAATAAAGGAGTATATGAATTAGGAGTTAGAATTGACGGGGTGATAAATCATAGGGTATTCAGACCCAATGGTAGTTAATACATCCCAAAGTTGAGAAGTAAACGAATGGACGCGACTATATTAAAAAATAAGCCAATGTCAGGAGAATACAGAGAACATTTCTTTAATTCTCCAAAAGGAGAAACAACCACTGTTCTTTTCGAAGATAATAATTATGAAGAATATTGTGGAATCTTTTCAGGAGGAGATATACAGGAATCAAAGGTAGTAGTTAATGAAGGAATCGCATTCGTACTAGCTAAAGGAAAAGGTTATATATTTGATGTCAATAAAAGAGCAATAATATACCACACAGAACATAGCTATCTTACTGATGTTCTTTCTGGAAATACGCCCAATGTCTTTGTAGCTAGTACATTTACAGAACTTATAGTATATCAAAATGAAGAATCTTGGATTAGCAAAAGAATATCTTCAGACGGAATAAATTTAAGAGAAGTAGCCAATAATATTTTATACGGTCAAGTTTTTAATTTCTTTGATTGGGTACCATTTACCCTGAACCTTGAAACCTATGAATATGATTGTGAATGGGAGTTTTAAATGAAAATACCAGTAATTCAAACAACTTGAATTATTAGCCTTTATAAATTGTTTCATATCTCATTATAATCCGATTAGCTTCACGGGGAGTAGATTTTTTGTGTCGTCTTTACCGATTTCAGATATCGCTGCTTTTGAGAATGCCTTGGGTGACCAGTTGGTTGCTGCGGGTAAGCTGGATCTCGCCAGTTTACAGCGGGCAAAGACGGTACAACTTGAGACCGGAGAGTGTCTGAACACGCTGGTTTCAAAATTGGGCCTTGTGGCTGAGCGCGATCTGGCGGAGGTTCTGGCTCATTTGTTGGATTGCCCGCTGGTGGGAAAAGAGGACTTCCTCACCGAGGCACTCTATCCCGAACGTTTTAACCCCAGTTTCCTCAAAGGCGCGGGGGCGCTTATTCTCGGTGAAGATGCCGACAGTATCTTTGTTGCCCTTTGTGATCCGACACAGGATTTTGTGATCAATGCCCTGCAGCTTGCGACGGGAAAAGCTGCCAGGGTTTCCATTACCGTTCCGACGGAATTGGAAGCAGCAATTGATCGCCTGTTTGTGGCCCCGACTGATCCCGACTTGGATTGTGGGGTTATTACGAGGCCATTTGACAAATTGAACAGGAACGTCCCCCCGTCAATTAATTTCATGAGACATTAAAAGAGCGAGATCAACACCAAGTTCTATTTCTCTGGCACTTCTTCCCCAAGTATCTGAAACGGCTTTTGCCTTGGGCCGGTGAGTCTGACCTTTATTGTTTTGCGTCTCATATTGCTTTCATCAATATTTTCAACCGAAAGTTCTATGCGTGCGATGGCACGCTGGGATAGTTTGAGGCCGTTTCCGATACTCAGGCGTTCGATGCGAAGATCTTTTGTCGCCTGCCAGATATTGCTCTCTGGTTCGGACAGTCTTTTGTTGAACTGTTTACTGGTATCAGCGGGAGGAGTATTTTCAGTTTCATCAGGGCGAAGCGCCTGATCACTAATGATTGCTATGATCTCGAACTGTTGTTCCCGCCATTGATAGCGAGAGCCATCCGCCCGCCAGAAACCCGACGCTTTATCCTGCATCAGACCGTCAATCACGCGAAGCAAGGCACTATCAACCATGGCGTCAATCTTCGCTGTTTCGCCCATATTACGAACGACCTTGACATCGGTGCTGGCCAGGGTGCCAAAACGCGCCGCAACAAGACCCAGAAGAACCAGACCAAACAATACCATCAACAGCGCGTACCCGCGTTGCTGATTGCGGTTGGCCTTGGAACTTTTTGCGTGACGCAAAAATTGAAGGTGTAAAAATCGATTGGGCATAGGCGGCAGATTTTGTGTGGTCAAAAGGCAAGACGGATAAGGTTAGTTGTAGAAGCTCTGTTCATGAAGTAAAGAATTATTCCGTTTACGTTGCATCAGGTTATGCGACGGGCGCGGAACATTCTGTACGCAAAGACACAGGAACCTGCCAATGGTTGTATCAATCTTTATTATCCCGGACTGTTTTAGAGGGCTTGGTTCAGTAATGACATATTCACGTGTTGTGATGAGGGAGTGTGCAGATTTTGCAACCTGACTTTGAAGCCGGTTCTTTGATTTTTTTGCTGATTGCCAGTCCTTTTGTCGGAAGCTTCCTTGCCCTGGTTGCCGAGCGTTTACCTCTGGATAAATCGGTCTTCTTTGGACGGTCTTATTGTAAAAGTTGTGAGCGCGCTTTGGGGCCAGCGGATATGGTTCCCTTGATCTCTGCGTTAGTGCTGAAGTGGCGATGCCGAACCTGCGGCGCGGCATTTGGCAAGCGGGACAGTCTTGTTGAATTATTATGTTTGGGGATCGCAATCTGGTGCGTTCTCGTTTTACCCGTGCCTGTTGTTTTTGTTGGTTTCATACTGGGATCTGTTCTGCTGGTGCTATCCGCGATAGATATAGAGCATATGTATCTACCGGATGTTCTGCTTTACCCCCTGACTCTAGGCGGTCTTGGCTTTGTCTGGTGGTGGCAGCCTGAAGCGTTCATTCATCACATCATCGGTGCGGTTATTGGTGGTTTAAGTTTTTTCCTTATTAGATGGAGTTATACCCGGCTTCGTGGATGCGAAGGGCTGGGGCTTGGCGATGTCAAATTTGCCTGTGCTATTGGCGCCTGGGTTGGCTGGATGGGGCTTGCCAGTGTGATCCTGATCGCAGCTGTTTCTGCACTTCTGTTTTACTTGATCCGTAAGAGGTTCAAGAAGAGATCGCCCCTCCTTATCGATAAAATCGAATTATCATCAGAGGAACAGGCAGGAAAAGAGTCCAATCTGGAAACCAGCAAAGAACTTGATAGCAGCCTCCTGCCCTTTGGCCCCTTCCTCGCTCTCGGCCTCTGGATCACCTGGCTCTATGGCCCGATTATCGTGGGGTAAATAGTGAACGGTGAAATAGGAAAGCTCTGCAAAAAAGTAAAGCTATCAATTTAAGGGAAGTTGCTTTCAACATATCATCTATACGCACATCCAAGAAAAATCGTTGAGCAAGAAATGCGAATAAAAACTCTGTCCAAGGGTAGCATGGAGGAAAGTGGTCCCACTTTCCATGTCCTGCCCCCGTATAAAAATGTGAAAATCGTTTATTTTCATTTATCGTTTTCCCGACAACTCCCATGAAAAATTATACGTACTTTGATGTCGATTTTCCTTCTAACCTAATGGATTCAAAGATAAAATCTTAAGATCTATTTGAAGAGGGGATTTATAATGTCACGATGGGGTCTAGCGAATATAGAAGTCCTTGCCAGCAAGCCGTACATTACGGATGAGCTAAGACGTGGCGTTCCCATGCAACAGCTTTACGACGATCTTTATACTAGGAAGTGGATAACCGTTAGCTATAACAGCTTTCGTTTAAGGGCACGTGCTATCAAACAAGAGATTACCGCAATAGCAAATGAAAGTACTCCAAATGCTCCTTCTGCCAGACACCAACCAAAACTGACAAAGTCTCAATCAAAAATAGAAACGGAAAGTAAGCCAATCCCTTCAAGTAGAAAGTTTGTACTAAGCTCAGTTAGTGATTTGACAGAATTCACTCGGGAAAAAGATTGAGCTCAAAAGCCACGCCTTTGAGCCCAACATAAAATCAATAAGTAATACAGCTTTACAGGTTCACTTGATCAAGCTTTGTATTCAAATCACGCCAAGCCATATTTAGCCTGCTCTTGGTTAGAATATAGTAATCCGATGTGGTGATAGCTTCTTGGTAGGTTAGGTAATCACACAGCATTCGATTGATATCATAGGCCATCGGGCCATCTTTCTCTGGTCCCAAAGGAATGATGCCATCTATGTGATCCATATAATGAGCATAAAACTTTGTATCTTCGAACTTTTGCCCATCAATTCGTACCTCTCCGAAATACTTGTTTAGCCAAACAATCGTCCGACTGTCAGGAAAAGCGATTTGTAACTATTAAGCGTCTCAACACAAGACGGCCCGCCAATTATTATTGAATGTAGCAAGATCCTTTTTCCAAAGGACTGCGCCTCATCCAGAAAGCCTTTCGCTTTTAATGCCTGGCATATGCTTAAATAAGATGTACTCCCACAATCCACGATAACTTCAGCGTCATCATCCATCTGTAAAATCTGCTTAAAGAGGTTATCGATAGATTTAGGATTAGAAGAATCCTCACAATAAATATCAAACCATTTCGTGTTGAAAGCTTCATATCGTCGTAAGTTCCCTCCGCAAGGCTCTGTACTCACGCAAAGAACCCTTTTATTTCTGGCAATATAATGTTGAGCCAAAATAGACGCAGCATAGGAGGTACCAACACCCCCTTTGCCATTTAGGAAAAAATGAGTTGTCCCCATAATTATTCTCCAACTACAGGTTATTTTAAATATAGGTGATATAGGTTTGCGCGACCAAATGACCGTGAAAATGATGTAATAACGCGACCATTTGACCGTAAAAGCGCGACTTAACGTCTGTGGATAGTTTCGTGTTATAGGGAATTGGTGGAGGACTATGTTTCAAGATAATCCCACGGCTCTTCCCTTTGGCATCAAGGCTCTCACTCACCCTTGCATTGGGGTAAATCAGCTTCACGGTAGAGAGGGTTATCATGAATTTCCGGCGAAAATCCCTTAGCCGAGCATATCCACGTCCAAATTGCTTCCATAACAAAGGCCAATAGACTGTGTATGGTTTCTTAAGCCGGTGCAGACGCTGTGTCAGCCAAAGATAAATATCCATGGCCAAGGCGGAATGAGACACGGCCGTTATGGCCTTGAGATCTATCGGAATAGCCTGATTTTGCAGTGTGGCCCAGAACTCACGGGAAAGCACAAACTCTTTCGGCCAAAGTACCCGCGTTCTTGCCAGTGATAACCACATCAGATCAAAATCAGAAACAATATGGCCCTGGCTTTGCCGCCCGTTTGAGGCCATACGAATAGTTGCGGTTCCCAAAGCGGATAGTTGATATTTGAACTCGGAAACATCTTGGCCATTTGGCTCTCTACTCAATACTTTTTTCAAAAAGGCTGTCATAGACCGATTGGGTTTTATGACAGGGGATTGTTGCCTGATAGCCTCTGTACTCAAATGGATTAATGCCAATCTTGCTCGGCTACCACAAGGTAAAGGCATCTCTCGCCACTGCTCAGCTTTGGTATCAAAGGTCCTTCCGGCCTCGATCTGTAGGGCTGTACTTCCATTGGTAGTTTCCCAAACACGCGTCTCTTCAGGCACCCGGCGTGTAGGCAAAAAGTTTTGGCACAGAGTAGTATGTAAAAAGCCAATATTTTCACTTGGACCAGCCTGTAAATCATTGGCGGCTTGAGCCACTCTGCGTAGCCGAGGATCAAGAAGCTCTTCGGCACGGTCTTACCCTCAAGAAAGATCCTGACATTCCTACTCCTCATTGTCGTTTGCTCCCCCAGAAGCCTTCCGACAACGTCCTCTTTTTCGCGGGCGACCTCGTTTGCCTTTCCCAGGATCAATTACTTGATCTTCCAGCCAAGCCTCAATATCGTCCACACGATAAACCGCGCTCTTCCCAATAATGGCATAAGCAGGCCCCGCTCCCCGACAAGCGAGCTGCGCAAGAGTAGTAAATTTTACGGGATACTGGTTAGGGACTTCACTTCTAGTAAGAAATTTTTTCATATAACTCTCCAAATCTCGTTAGTTGAGTTGATATGAACTGACTTGAATTGATATGGAAGTTACTTAGCTGAGAAAAATAGGTACATAAACTTAAGTAACCATTTGATATCAAATATATTTGAAAGAAATTGCTTTTTATAAAATTGATACATTCTATTCTTCCTCTCCCTACTATTAGGCAGCCTCCTAGCTTGAGTTAGAGTTATCATTATCTTCCTTTTAAACCATTCTAGTGAGCCAAACCGAGCATTCCCGATACAATATATGGTTGTCTTCGCCCCTCCTTCCCACTTCTTTACAGGCACCTTTTTCTCAATAATTTCCCGAATTATCTTTCTCTCGCTCTCAAGACTTGGCTTGAGCATAAGTGGTTGCGTTTCATCTATCTTTGAATAGAAATTTGCATAAAGAGCAGCATTGAGTTGCTCTAAATAGCTATAAAATATCGTCCTATTTTCCATTGGTTTAATTCCAGCACCCAACCAATGAAGATCTACTTGTTCAATAATTTTTCTCAGCCCAAAGTTTTTTGGTCTTCCGTAACGGAGTCCGGGATCTGATGGGATCGCGTCTAATACCGCATTTGCAAAATCAATAGCTTCTAATTGTGTGAAGTTTTGATCACTCTCAAAATCCCCCCAAAGAGAATTCAGAACCCTCTTAGGACGCAAATAAGACAAAAGCCAACAATTCCAACTATAAAAATCTTCAGAAACGTTCCACAAATCTGAATATTTATAATTAAGAACTTCAGCAGTTTTGGATATTAATTGAGGATGTTTTTCAGAAATTTTTAAAAAGATGTAAACATCATCCGTGAATTCTTTTAAGAAAGGAGGCTCATTATATGTTTTTGCAAAACCAATAATGTAGAAAATTTCAAGCACTAAACTTCTATTTAATATATCATTTTGTAATTTTGAATATATTTTGTTTTTTTGAATTTCCTCAATCAAAGATTGAATAGAAGAGATTATTTCTTCCATTTCTTTTGTGCGAGGTAGGCTTCCATGATGGAAGCTTAATATTGACGCACTATAGGGGCGAATTTTCTTGAGCAACTTTTCCCCTGGCGATATGAGGACTTGTTTCCTTTTTTTGCAGCTCTTTTTAACTATTTTATTTTCTCTATAGGAATTATTCATTTGGGACAATTCTGGGACAGTGAATTTAGATTCGAGTGAATTCAACTAAATTTCACAAAACAGGATTACATTGAATATCAATAAGTTATATATATTCAATACTATTATCAATAGGTTAATAAAGCCCTCCGAAGGCGAAGGTCACAGGTTCGAATCCTGTCGGGTGCGCCAATTCTCAGACAAAATGATTTCTTAAGCCTTGAAACAATTATCCTGTTGCCATCCCAAGAACTTTGGGTGCGGGCATCATGAAGGGTTCTCAGATGGAAATGCTCTTCCGCTGGAATTCAACAGATGTTCAATTTGTGTGGGATCGTTTACATGCCTTCGTTCAAAGGATCAGGTTCAACTGCCTCAATCTTGGCTATCGCGTTGTAACCAAACCTGCCACCACCTCCGCGGGGTTCATAATAAAGAACCTAATTATTTTCAAAACACTTCGCACGTTACAAATAGCGTTTGGGGAACTGATATTTTTCTTCCGTAAAATCAACGTATTTTAATCCTGCACGACGGATAAAAACGCCCTTTGCCATGACTAACACTTATTGATTGAATAAATTACCAAACATCACTTTGGGTTGAGATAATCAACACTGTAATTAATATTCCCATACAATAATTTCACAGTTCAAAACGCGAAAAATACTGCACAACCCATGATTGTTCATTTCTTATTCATAAATTCACGTAATAATTGATTGTCGGAATTTATTTAAGCTTGAGGGTGGTTTTTACGAGTATATCAGACATTTCCCCAAGGGACATCAAGATGGAGCAGACACCACAGGATTCAAAAACAAAAATCCTAATTGTTGATGATAACGAAGGTGATAGACTGCTTATAGAAGCATTACTATCACATTCCACTAATCAATTTGATTTTCAATGGACTAGATCCGTTGCCGAAGCAAAGATAGCATTAGAAGGTAATACTGTCATTCAGGCTGCGCTGGTTGATTACAACCTTAATGATGGAAAAGGGATCGAGCTTTTACAGCATCAATCCAATCAAAACGACCAATGCCCCTGTATCGTTATGACGGGGCTGGAAAGCACAGAAATCGATCTTGCAGCCATGGAAGCAGGGGCTGCTGATTTTCTTCCCAAGAATGAAATGACCGGCGTGTTGCTGGAACGCACCATCCGCTATGCCATTGAGCAGGATCAGATACGCCAAGTGCTCCGGCAAAAAAATACCGAATTGAAACGTGCCCAAATGCGGCTGGAAGCACAAAACCTAAGCATTGCGAAGCTTGCAGAGCATTTAACAGAAACTGCTCTTGAAAAAATTGACAAACTCCACGAACATACGTCTCTGTCCTGTAGCGATTTACACGATCTGCAAAAAGAAGATCGACTGGCCATTTGGCAAGTGTCACTGACTGGCCAAACCCTCTTTATGAATAATGCCATGACCAAGTGGTTTTATCCCTTCGCCGGCGGTGCAATTTCAGGCAGAAACTTTTCAACTCTCAGTGACTTTAACAACATCTCATTTGCTTCCTTTTCTCAATATTTTATCAAGGAAGACAGAGATCTGGTCATGCAAGAACTGGCCAAATGGCAACTGGGGCAAGTGACAAGTTTCGAAGCAACACTCAGGCTGAAAGACAAAAGCTCAACAAAACTGATTTCCCAAGACAGGCATGTAATTGTTTCTGCAGCAACAACGGCCTCTCAGGAAAATATGGAAGAAACCCTCTTGGTAACCATGGTCGATATTACGAAGCGGCGTGTTATCGAACGAAGTATGCAGGAGTTGTTACACAGGGACGATTTAACAGGTCTCTATAATCGCCTTGCCTTTAACGAGTTTTTGCCGACAGCCATCGCCAATGCTGATCGGAATGATTACATGGTGGGTGTGCTCTATCTGGATATTAATGATTTTAAAAAAATAAATGATACCTATGGTCATCAGGTTGGGGATCAGATCTTACAACAAACAGCAGAAAAACTAGAATTTCACACTCGGACCTCTGATATAACGGCACGTTTGAGCGGAGATGAATTTGGCATTATTTTAAATAATCTTCATAGTGAAAATGATGCGGCTCAGGTCGCGCTTAATATTCTTGAAGGGTTTGAAAATACTTTTATCATTGATCAACAGACCATTCTTGTTGATATCAGTTTAGGTATTTCACTCTATCCTCTTAATGGAAAAGAAGCCGAGATCTTAATTCGTAATGCTGACTTGGCACTCTATCGAGCCAAGAAAATATCTGGATCGAGCTATGGTTTTTTTGATCCCGAGATGCTTAAAAAGATTTCTAATCGTCGGGATGTTGAACATAGTCTTCGTGCGGCTACGCTTTCTTTTGTACAATTTGAAACCCACTATCAACCGCAAGTTTGCGCCCCTGACGGGCGATGTTACGGTGTAGAAGCACTCTTACGATGGAATCATCCTGAACGTGGTCTTTTATTGCCGAAAGACTTCCTTGAAGTCGCAGAGCAAACAGGTCTTATTCTACCCATTGGCAACTGGATTTTTGATCAGGGCTGTAAACAATTGAGGAAGTGGCAGCTTGCCAAACACCCAATTACATCCCTTGCTATCAACCTGTCAGCGATACAACTTTTTCAGGAAGATATCATCGATAGTGTCAAGAGGACGGTTGCGCAAACCGGTTGCGATCCGGAAGGGCTTGTTCTGGAGTTGACTGAAAATATTGTGCTGAAAGATTTGATGACAGCACAAAAGGTTATTAATGAATTGCGAGAATTGGGTATTAAAATAGCACTGGACGATTTTGGAACCGGGCATTCATCGCTTTCATTACTAAAAGAACTCTCTGTCGATATTCTGAAAATTGATCGCTCATTTGTGAAGGATATTCATACTAATACCCGAAATAGAATTATTGTTAAAAATATAACGCAAATGGCCAAAGAACTGGGTGTTTCAGTAACCGCCGAAGGTGTTGAGAAGGCAGAAGAACATTCTGCAATTCTGGAATGCGGATGTGATCATATTCAGGGATATCTTTTCGGGAAGCCGCTTGATCTGTCTTCTCTGGAGAATTGGGTTCATCAATATGCGGCTAGCGCTTAAAGAGAAAGTTGTTTATGGTAGTTTAATTATCCCCCTTAAATTGTAAGATTAAAGAGAAATATGATCAAATCAAATGTGGGACAAGGATATAATCATGAAACATTTTTCACCTGGATAATTTCCGGCTTTCTTGGAATTTCAAGCTTTTTGTATGATTGGTATACACCACTGGGTATTGCAGGTGGTTTGATTTATATAATCTTTGTGTTGAGCGGTATTCAACTTAAATCCAGTAGAATAATTTTCCTGTTTGCGGGTATTTCCACAGGGTTGATAATTTTTGGGTATTTTTTCATTACTTCGAGCTCTGTAGAGAGCCAGCTTATCATTATTTTAAACCGCGTTATGTCTATTCTGGTTTTGTGGGTTGTGGCTTTTCTTGCGCATTTGATGCAACGTTCTTTGTATCAAGCCAAGGTCGCAGAAAACCAGTCAAGAGCTGTTATTGATAACGCTGTTGACAGTATGATCCTGATTGACGGGAAAGGCCTGATACAGGAATTTAATCCAGCATCAGTCAAATTGTTTGGTTATGAGGTCTCCGAAGTCATTGGCAAAAATGTAAAAATGCTGATGCCGGAGAGCTATGCCAAAGAACACGATCAATATCTTGAAAACTACCAAACAACAGGCAAAGCCAAAATAATTGGAACGGGGCGTCAGGTTACTGGTAAACGTAAAGACGGCAGCAAATTTCCGATGGATTTAAGCGTTGGTAAAATGGAAACAGAGGGTGGTAATCATTTTATCGGCGTTGTGCGCGATATCAGCGAGCGGGTCGAGATGGAAAAAGCCCGAAGTCAAATGATTGGCGAATTAACTCAAAGCAACCTAGCCGCAAAAATTGCAGAAGCAAGAACGAAAGCAGTTATTGATAACGCCGTTGACAGTATGATCTTGATTGATGGGAAAGGCCTGATACAGGAATTTAATCCAGCATCAGTCAAACTGTTTGGTTATGAGGTGTCTGAAGTCATTAACAAAAATGTAAAAATGCTGATGCCAGACAACTATGCTAGAGAACACGACCAGTATCTCGAAAATTATCAGACAACCGGAACAGCAAAAATCATTGGAATTGGTCGCCAAGTCATAGGTAAACGTAAAGACGACAGTGAATTCCCAATGGAGTTGAGTGTCGGTAAAGTGGAAACTGAAAGCGGAATTCATTTTATCGGAATTGTGCGTGATATCAGCGAGCGTGTAGAATCTGAAAAAATTCGTGACAAAATGATTGCAGAACTCAGCAATAGCCATTTGGCAACAAAGAATGCCGAGACACGCTCGAAAGCAATTATTAATAACGCCGTTGATAGTATGATCCTGATTGACTCGAAAGGCTTAATACAGGAATTCAATCCAGCATCAGTCAAACTGTTCGGTTATGAGGTATCTGAAGTCATTGGCAAAAATGTAAAAATGCTGATGCCGGACAGCTACGCGAGAGAACACGACCAGTATCTGCACGATTATAAGACAACCGGAAAAGCAAAAATCATTGGAATTGGCCGTCAAGTCATAGGTAGGCGTAAAGACGGCAGTGAATTTCCAATGGACTTGAGTGTCGGTAAAGTGGAAGGCGATAATGATAATCTTTTTGTCGGAATTGTGCGTGATATTACACAACGTGTAGAGTTAGAGAGAGTTCGAGACAAAAACATCCGTGACCTAACCAAAAGCAATCAGGCTTTGGATGATTTTGCCTATATTGCCTCTCATGATTTGAAAGAACCCTTAAGAGGTTTGGCAAATAATGCCATGTTCTTTGCCGAAGATTATAGCGATAGTCTGGATGAAGGTGGCACTAAACGCATTGATCGGATGTGCACGCTGACAAAGCGTATGGAAAAGCTGATTGACAATCTGTTGTATTTTTCAAGGCTTGGTCGACAGGATCTTGCTATTCAATCCACTAATATCAACGATGTTGTTCACGAAATTACAGCAATGATTGATACTTTGATTGAAGAAGAGCATGTGACAATTAACGTTCTCAAGCCTCTGCCTAATATCGTTTGTGATAAGCACAGAGTTTCTGAAGTTTTCAGAAATTTGATAACAAATGCGATTAAATACAATGATAAAGATACGAAAACAGTTGAATTGGATTTTTATAAGGTCAAGGATGGACGTCATGATGTTTTTTCGATCAGCGATAATGGTATCGGTATTGCCGAAGAATTTCATCAGGACATTTTCAAAATCTTTAAGCGGCTTAATATCGAAGACGACAATGTTCGTGGTACCGGTGTTGGCTTGACTTTTGTTCAAAAAATCATTGAACGGCATGGGGGCGAAATCTGGCTGGAATCAATACCAAATGCCGGAACGACCTTTTATTTCACATTAAACGGGGAAGTATAATGGTTAATGAAAAAATTGGACTGGAAACCATTTTAATTGTCGAAGACAACATTGACGATTACGAAGCAACGCGGCGGAGTTTTAAGAAATCGCGATTGGAAAACCCTGTTCAGTGGTGTCAGAATGGACAAGATGCAATTCATTACCTTACGAAAACAGGGCCTTATGAAAATGACGATAGTGTAGTAACGCCCTGTCTGATACTATTGGATTTGAATATGCCGGGACTGGATGGCCGGAAAGTTCTAAAGCAAATGAAATCGGATAAAAAGACACTTGATATTCCGGTAATTGTTTTGACCACATCATCTGATGAAATTGATGTGAATAAGTGTTACGAGCTTGGTGCCGCGACCTACATACAAAAGCCCGTCGGCTTTGATGGATTATTAAAGGCGGCTGAACAGATTAAAGATTACTGGTTTGGCTTGGCCTTGTTACCCCAGAGGAGATAAGTGTGGTAAGTGTGGTAGAAACAACGACAGTATTGGTTATTGATGACAGCATGGATGATCGGGAGCTTTGCTTACGATCATTAAAGCGAATTACTGATACGAACTACCGCACGGTTGAATCTTCGGATGGGGATGAAGGTATTGAATTTATAAATCAATTTCCGCCGGATTGTGTCCTTCTTGACTATTCAATGCCAAAAAGAAATGGCCTTGAAATTCTAAAAATTATTCATGATAAACATCCGCACCTACCTGTTATTATGTTAACGGGTCAGGGGGATGAAATCGTCGCTGTTGAGGTCATGAAAAATGGAGCTCAGGATTACCTAACCAAAGATACAATCAACGCAGAAGTTCTTAATCGGGTAATCAAACATGCGATCGAACGCGCTTCTCTGGCCAAAGAAGTTGCCCTGCAACGTGATTCCCTGACGACTTTTAGCCATGCGCTTGCGCACGATTTGAAAGAACCTGTTCGAATGATCCGTTCATTCCTTCAGCTTATTGATACAACGCAAGATTTAACCAGTCAAAATCAGGAGTATTTCTCGCACGTTATTACAGCGACAAACAATATGGATCACCTGATCGATATGGTGCGCTGTTATACAAAATTGGATGCACCTGATGATTATTACGAAAAAGAGCCAATTTCTCTGGCCAATGTTATCAAACGTGCACAAAGCAACCTTAAGCGCATTCTCAAGGATGATACAATTACCATTGTGAACGAAGAGAATCTTTCAGTAAATGGTAACGAAACACAATTAATGCAATTGTTTCAAAACCTGCTGATGAATGCCATCGTTCATAATGATAAAAAAAGCCCAAAAATTACAATTTCGATAAAAGAAGAATTTGAGTTTGCTACCGTTTTTGTAACCGATAATGGTCCTGGAATTCCACTAGAATATGCCGAACGTATTTTTGAACCGTTTGCACGGTTTAGTGAAGAAAAAAAAGGAACAGGTCTCGGTCTTGCTATTTGTAAAAAGACCATAGAACGCCACGGTGGGCTATTGTGGTACGAGCAATCTGACAAGGGCGGTAGTGTATTCAAATTCACATTGCAAATGAACGGCCGTTCAAAAGATAAAACGTTGGTAAATAAACATAATAAACTTATATCAACTGAAAAAAATCTGGATGAAACTGCACTGGCAAACGTCCTGCTTGTTGAAGATGATGATCTTGATATCAGGTTAACGCAGGCACTTCTCTTTGAGCGCGATGGCCTTAGCTGTCAACTCCATTTGGCCAGAAATGGAGCAGAAGCTCTAACGTTTTTAAAGTCATCAGAAAACCCCGCGATTGATCTCATTCTTCTTGATATCAACATGCCAATTATGGATGGCTTTGAGTTTTTACAGAACCTACGCAAAGATGAGCAAATCAAATCATTGCCGATTATTATGTGCACAACATCAAATGATGATCGTGATATTCGTAAGGCAAAAAGTTTTGATGTGCTGGATTATCTCAACAAGCCCATTACACTGGATAAAATGCGTCCTTGTCTAAACAGTTATACCAAACTTGATCTGGAAGAAAAAGACGGCCAAACACATCTGTGGCGGCATTAACATCTGTTGATTTTATCTGGCCGTAATCTTTCAATCAGTATATGCCTTCGATCAATAAAGACTAAATCTCTTTCATGCGTAGTTTCAAAACTTCCACCCCCCGTTTCAGGGCAGCCATAAGCGCGACAGTTCCCAGCAATAGTGCTGCCCCCTGATAAGTTATGTTATAGCCGAACGACGTAATCGACGGGATGCTCAGGAAAGGAGAACAGAACTGGCCGAGAAAAACGGCGGTTGTCAGAACACCGCCCGCCATGCCACGTCGGCTTGAGGGGGCAATTTGCAAGGCAATACCTACAAAGTTTGGAACCGCAAGCGCAAAACCAATGCCCACGGCAACAGAACCAGCAAAGATCGCAATGACATCTGTGCCAAGAGGAAGAATGGCAAAACCCAATGCCATAAAGCCATACCCCAACGCGTAAGTTCCGGCGTAGTTTAGCACCCGTTTGATCCGGCTATAGAATAACGCGGCGCAGCCTCCGGCGAGGGATAAAGCCCCAAGTGCCGCCCCGGTCATCACGGCACTGTCATATCCCAAACTATCGAGGAAAAAGGGTAGTTGCGTTGGCATCAGGAAAAAGATCATGTTGGTCATTAACTGCAGCACCGCCAAGGCGGCTATCCACCCCTTCCATGATAGATGTCCATCAGCTTCGCTTGCCTCTGTTTTTATAACGGATTCAATAACTCTATTTTTTGCTGTGTTTTTGATGGTTTCTTTAGCGGGCGTGCCAGATGTCTCACGGATAACCATCCACATAAAGGGGAGGTAAAGAACAGCCAGTCCATAGATCACAAAGGGCAAGCGCGGCGAACTAACGGCAAACCAGCCCGCGAGCGTCAAAAATACAAAGCCTCCAAAATTTCGCGCAGAGATCTGCAACCCTGTCAAAGCACTTCGTTTCTCGCCTGTAAAATAATCCCCGATCAAGGCTGTTTGTGACGTCATAATCATCGCCACAGCAATGCCCAGTGCCAAACGACTGGTAAAGATCATTTCGAGATTGGGTAGATAAAAACCAGCACTGCCCGTAATCACAAACAAAACAACACCAAATAACAACATCACACGCCTGCCATAACGGTCCACAAAATAACCAGCAAGCGGGGCAAAAATTACAACTGTCAACGAAGGTGCCGGCACCAACAACCTGATTAAAAAATCTGCGTTGGTCTGCCCCATAAAGGCACGTTCTAACCCAGCCAGTGCAGGGCTGATCGTCGCATTTGCCATCACCATAAGGGTGGCAGCCATCATCAAGGCAATGGCTCTACCATCCTGCCAAACGGGGCCATCTTTCGTCTTGAGAGACTGTGTCATAGGTTCTTTCCTCTTGTATGAATCGTCTGTTGAGAGCATCATAAAAATTCAAGTTAACTTGAGGTCAAGTCAGAAAATTTGAGTCCAAAATCCAACCTCAAAATTCACCATTCCTGATCAGAGAAAAGTATGCGTGTTTTAGATATTTCCGAAGTTGTCGAGCAAACAGGTTTACGCCCTTCGACCTTGCGATATTACGAAGAAATCGGGTTAATAAAATCCATTGGCAGACACGGGCTTCGACGACAGTTTGCCCCACAAACGTTGATGCAAATATCTTTAATTACACTTGGAAAATCAGCAGGTTTCACACTTGATGAAATCGCAGGTATGTTTGGCGAAGATGGGCAACCCGATCTGCCGAGAGAAGACTTACAGGCACGCGCTGATGACTTGGACAAACAGATCCATGATCTCACGATTCTCAGTAAAGCTCTGCGTCATGTTGCCAACTGTTCCGCGCCATCTCACATGGAATGCCCTAAATTTCAAAAGCTATTGCGCGTGGTGAAGCGACATAAACGAGGCTAACATTCCAAAAGAAAAAGCCTTCCCGGTGCAATATTCGTGATATATATGCCTTCGTTTAAGCGACCCAGCTCAATTGGATCTCCTAAAGTTTAGTTTACAAACAAGCAAGAAAATGCTCTTCAATATAGTATAAAACATATAACAGAGAAGATGGTGCAATGGGATCAGGATCAACACGACCAAACACTGCTGATGACAAGATGATCGCTGCTATCGGGCGCGGTGATAACAGTGAGTTTAGAGATCGAAGCCCAGGTAAAAATATCGACACCAAGCTCATCAAAGAAAAAGAAGCCCGAGAGAAGAAAATTCAAGACAAAACCGATCGGCTCAGAGCGTTGAGATTGGCTGCTGAAAAAGAAGCGAAGTCAAAATAACGAGTCCTAAAAAGAGTTCCTTTTAAAGGTACCTCAGTAAAATTCAAATTTCTACTGGAGTATCTTCAAAAGGTTTATGGAAAGACAAACTGTTCTTTCCATATGGATGTTGGTGAGTGTCCATAGAATAGAAAAACACAGGACTAAAATATCGCTAACTGTTAAAGCTGGCAGTAAAAGCGATTTCCATAATAGACACATTACTATCATTCATTAGACGTTTACCCGTTGCACGTGACAGATTTCAACGATCTGTTACGAAGAAGCGCCGAAGCGTTTCTTAAAGAGGCGTTTTAGTTGACGCAATCCTATACCCTGTCTTCAATAAGCTTCAAAGTACTTTGCAATAAGAGAAAATATGATCAGGTCCGATTTCGACCAGCTTTACTAAAAAGATAAAGCTATAGCTTGGGGAGAAATCCAACAGACCTTATATTTTTAAAGCATATTTTTTACAGGAGTTCTTCCCATGTCTTCGCTTCAAGAAAAAGCTACAACCTTTCGCAATCTGCACAAAAAAGGGGACCCACTGGTTCTCTATAATATCTGGGATCCCGGAACGGCCAAAGTCGCCGCGAGCGCTGGTGCCCCGGCCATTGCCACAGGCAGTTGGTCAGTTGCAGAGGCCTTTGGCTTTCCTGATGGTGAAAAGCTTCCCCGTGATCTGGCCATGGAAAACATTAATCGTATTAGTAAAAGCGTTGACGTTCCTGTCTCGCTCGACCTCGAAGCCGGCTATGGCACAACACCTGAACAGGTTGCACAATCTATAACACTCGCCGGACAAAACGGTGCCGTCGGGGTTAACTTTGAAGACCAAATGATTGATGGCGATGGACTTTATAGTATCGAAGATCAGGCTGCACGAGTTGCGGCAGGCAGAAAAGCTTCGGACGCGCTGGATGTGCCTCTTTTCATTAATGCACGGACAGATATCTTTCTGAAAGCAACCCCATCGGATGATAAAAAGAAACTCTTGGAAGAAGCCATCGCACGCGGCCAGGCCTATGCCGACGCTGGCGCAGACGGCTTTTTTGTTCCAGCCCTGACAGATGCCGTCCTTATCAAAGAACTCTGTGAAAAATGCTCCCTACCCGTAAATATCATGATGATGCCTGGTTGCCCATCAGTCAGTGAACTGGCTGATCTCGGGGTTGCTCGCATCAGCCACGGCCCCGGTCCCTTCAGGGCGGCGATGGCGATGATCGAAAAGGATTGCTCTACTCTTTATGATAAGTAAATTCTAAACCACAGTATTTAACGGAAAGGGCAGGCTTACGACCCTGTCCTTTCTTTTTTTGATCAGAATTTTGTGACCACAGGTTTTTACCTTGTTTCTTCTGGTCTCTTTCTCTCTATTATGACGCGCATAATTATCGCGCAAAGAACGCGATTACAAGTAACGTCGATTAGGGGAATATAATGGCCGTTGATAAGGAGCTCTACGAGTTCCATTTTGGCTCTCTTAAAGGGTGGGAAAACTTTGATGAAAAGTTGGATCAACCCATTGAAAACTGCTGCGTTATGGCAATGGACTTTTGTTCCTACAGTGCCTTTGTACGCGAGACTAGTAACATTTCCCTCGCCCACAGAATGCTGAGTGCTTTTTGTGATGGCGCCCGGGATATCTTGATAGAAAGCGGTGCACTGGTTGATCGCGTTCAGGGTGACGGCCTACTTGCGGTTTGGGGCGTGCATGAAAAGGTAGATGCAGCCAATGTGCTCAACGTTGCAGCAAAAATTCACAAACTTGCCAAGGAAACCGCCAAGATCTGGCAAGACTCTATTGACCGTGTTATTGAAACTCAAGGGGCGCGCATTGGTCTGTCTTATGGTCCTGTTACGCTGCTTTCCCTGCCCTCGGCCTATCCCGGTTTTAGTCTGTTGAGTGAGATTGTTAATTTGGCTGCTCGGCTCGAAGCTCGGGCTGATCCCGGTACTGTTTTTATGACGAACCGTTTTGAAAACTTGCTTCCCTTTGCCTTGCAAAAAGACTGTACCAGCCTATCAGATGAAGATAACCAAAGAGGCTTGAAACTTAAAAACGTCGGACGTGTTCAAGCCTTTAAATGGTCACCAAAAGAAGAGTCTGAGGATAGGAAAGAGTCCTAATCAAGAAACTCAAGCGCTTGGTGGTTATATAGCTCTAAAAGGAACTCCAGATAGGCTGGTTCTGCAAAGAGGTCCGGATAGGTTTTCGAATTAACAACTTCTTCTTTCATAAAGATCAGAACAAGAGGGAACATACGTTCGTCCAATGTGAAACTCTGGCTGTCAAAGCCAAGGCAAAACCCACCAGTTGGTGATGCCGTAATGGCGAACTTCACATATTCCGGTTTAATCAGGCTCGCACCTTCCTGTAACTCGTTCTCGAATTCATCATCGTACAGCATTTCTTCACGTTCATTGTAGATGCCAAAATCTTCGTGCGAGGATTCAGTAAAAAATTCAACGAGCCACTGTGTAAAGTTTGTAGAAGAGAGTTGCTGCTCAAAACAGGCTTTGATATCAACAACTGCCTGTTCGCCTAGCGTAAACCCAGACGACGCTTCCGAGAGATTTTGGCCGATGTAACGTTGATCCAGCTCCTCAAATTCGGAAATGTATTGCGCATAACCACTGAAAAGTTCAGATGTTTTAGGCCCGAGGAAACCCACAGAATATGTTAATGCAGCCTCAAGCGTTGTTCCTTCATGACCGAAGCGCGGCGGCACGTAGAGAACATCGCCACTTGTGACCTCTACGTCGTCTCCCTCAAAACCATCAGCAAGAACCTTTAGATCAATACCTTCGATATATACTTCTTCCTCAATGGCTTCCCGCCCGATTTTCCAACGCCGCTTTCCCTCTCCCTGCACCAAAAAGACATGATAACTGTCAATATGCGGGCCAACAGACCCACCCACAGCAGAAAAGCTAACCATGACATCGTCCATCAACCAACGAGGTGCAAAATCAAAACAAGGGAGGAGGGTTGCCGTATCAGGGTGGAACTGCTCAACGTTCTGGACGAGAAGACTCCATTCTTTGTCACCAGCCTTATCAAATGCTGATTCATCAAACGGACCAAAAGCACAGGTCCAGTTTCTTTCTTCACCAGCAGTCTTGACCATCCGTGATCTTGCGGTTTCTTCCATAGAAAGTCCGGCAAGTTCATCTGACTTGATCAACAGATCCAACGTATCTTTGGGAATTGCGTTACGAACCAGGAAAGGTTTTCGATTCCAGAATTCACCGTAGAACTCATGGGCCGAAGGCATTTGATCAAGAACAATAAGCGGGCTGGTCATTGCGACATCCTGAGGGCAAAAGAAAAATAGATGTTATAAGGTTCTTATTACACCCTTCTCATGCATATTAAAGTATCAATTATTTCCACGATCCTCTTTTACAGAACGCCAAAAGATAAGCGGATGGGTTGAGAAATAACAAAACGAGCTTATTCATGAAAAAAAGCAATCTTGATCAAGATAGACAGCAAGATTGTGTCTATTCTCTCTCACGCAGGAGAAACTATGCCTATAAAAAAAGCTATTTCCTTTATAGAACAAAATCTTGACCAACAAATTACCTTCAGAGAAATAGCCGATGAATCAGGCCTTTCTCCCTATTATTTTGCCCGATTATTTCGCTCTGCCACCGGAAAAACGGCAATGGGATATCTCCGTCACCGCCGCTTGACAGAAGTTGCAAAAATCCTTGAAACAGGTCGAGATACATCGCTGATTCATCTGGCATTAGATTATGGATTTGACAGTCAGGAAGCTTTTACGCGTGCATTTAAAAAATGTTTCGGCTTACCGCCAGGTCAATATCGATCCAATGGATTTTCGATACCTGCCAAGTACCAGCTTTCTCTACTGCATTCGACCACATCAAGTTCAGGAGTTCTTCCTATGGAACCTAGTATTCTTAAAAAAGAAGCTTTTCATATTATTGGTATCAGCGATAATTTTGGTTCTGATAATGACAAAAGTGTCCCCGGTCTTTGGAAAAAAATTAGCTGCCGTTATCCAGAAATCAATCATAGTAAAAATGGCCGCGCATACGGTCTCTGCCTAAAAGGATCTCCCGAAAGTTTTACCTATATGGCAGCCTTCGAAGTTGACGACCTATACAATATTCCTTCTGGCATGGAAGGCCTTGTTATTGATGAAGCAGAGTATGCCGTTTTCACTTTCACAATTGACAACCAATCCCCCATTGGTGATCAGTTCTCAAAAATTTATCAGGCTATATGGGGCAATTGGTTGCCGAACTCGGACTACGAATATGCAAACACGCCGGATTTTGAGTTATATGATAATCGCTTTGACGGTAATAGTGCGACGGGTGAAGTCGATATCTGGATCCCCGTGATCAAGCAAACTCTATCCGCTTAACATTACCTCGTGAGAAATTTTCTGTTTAAGCGCTACCAGAATATCTTCTTTGAACTGCAGAAACTCTTTAATCCGGGGAGAATTTCCACGCCAGGCCAACCCAACCTGCCTTTTCACAGCCTTCGATGCTATTGGCTTGGCACAAACTTCTGGATCTTTGGTGATTTCAGATCGGACATAGAGGCTGGGAAAAAACGAGACCCCCATGCCCATACCCACCATTTGTCTTAGGGTATCAAGGCTTGTGCCTTCATAATCATCTTGAAGATCAGCCCCAAATTCCCGGCATAGATCCTGTGCCTGCTCGTATAAACGATGCCCTGCCCCCAAAGAGAGTACGGCTTCTCCTTTTAAACTCTGTGGGGCAATTTTGTCAGTCACCGTCAAACGATGGTCTTTGGGAAGACCAACCATGAGCGGTTCATTGAAAAGTATTTCCGTTCGCAAGCTTTCATCTTCCAACGGCAAAGCCGTTAAAATAAGATCGTGTTGGCCTGTCCTGAGGGCCTGCTCTAAAGACGATGATCTGTCTTCTCGTATATAAAGCTTCAAGTCAGGATAGGCGCGATGTAAATCAGGCAAAACATAGGGCAACAAATAAGGACCAACAGTTGGCGCGACCCCTAAACGCAGAGTACCACCCAACATTGATTTTGCCGTTTTCGCATGATCACAGAGATCATTAAGATCACGAAGTAGAAATTTCGTTCGATCAAGAATTTCCCGCCCTACAGGTGTCAATTCGACAGTATGACGAGTACGATCCAGAAGAACGATGCCGAGACGGTATTCCAACTCTTTGATCTGATCACTGAGCGTCGGCTGTGAAACGTGAAGCTGCTCTGCTGCCTTGCGAAAGTGCAGGGTTTCCGCAACGACGCTAAAGTATTCCAGTTGCCTGATAGTTGGTTTCATTATATTGAAAAGCCATTAATAGTTTTTTTCTATTACAAATCGAACATAAAACGATTACACTTATCAGGCAATAGTCCCCATTTCTCTCACGGGTAACTATGTAATCGGCAACCTGGAGATCCTTGCAATGCCAAAAAGAATGATCACGAACTTCCTGCAGCTGGAATCATCAGGGGGCATCATCTTGATGATCGCGGCCCTTCTGGCGTTGGTTGTATCAAATTCTCCACTGGCATCATTTTATACAAGTGCACTGGACGTTCCCTTCACCATTGCGTTGGGTGATTTTGCAATTTCGAAGGCTATTCTGCTTTGGATTAACGATGGCATGATGGCGATCTTTTTCCTATTGATTGGTCTGGAGTTAAAAAGAGAGATCCTGGAAGGACAATTGTCTTCTGCCGATCAAATTGTTTTACCTGCGATCGCTGCTGTTGGTGGCATGCTCATTCCAGCGCTGGTTTTCACCAGCATTAACTGGGGTGTCGGGTCGAATATGAACGGTTGGGCAATTCCAACCGCAACAGATATTGCCTTCGCTCTTGGTATCATGGCTCTTTTAGGCAACCGAGTTCCCCTGGCTCTCAAAGTTCTTTTGACTGCTATTGCTATTTTTGACGATCTCGGTGCGATTATTATCATCGCCCTTTTTTACACAGCTGAACTCTCTCTGATCTCACTGGCTCTGGCTGCAGTTGCTCTGATCGGTCTCCTAATTCTCAACAGGTCCGGCGTCACGGCAAAAACACCTTATATCCTTGTTGGCATTGTGCTTTGGGTTTGTGTGCTCAAATCCGGCGTTCACGCCACACTGGCAGGTGTTGCACTCGGCTTTGCCATTCCCCTGCAAGGAAAAACAAAAGACAGCGCCAGCCCGCTAAAAAATCTGGAACACAATCTCCATCCTTGGGTTGCCTATATGATCCTGCCTGTTTTTGCCTTTGCCAATGCAGGTGTTTCACTGGTCGGCATTACGATGGAAACAGTTCTTGCCCCGCTTACCCTTGGTATTGCTGGTGGTTTGTTTATCGGGAAACAAATCGGTGTGTTTAGCTTTACCTGGGTAGCGGTAAAAACAAAAGTTTGTCGCCTTCCTCAAGGAATCAATTGGGTCCAAATTTACGCCTTGTCACTCTTAACCGGTATTGGTTTTACAATGAGTCTGTTTATTGGTGGCTTGGCCTTTGACGACCCGGAAATAGCTAGTCAGGTAAGAATTGGTGTTCTAAGTGGATCAATTCTATCCGCAATCATTGGCTATCTGTTGCTGAAATTCTCACCTGCACCTGAAAACATCTTGGCATCAGAAAAAACCTAAGCATACAAAGATTAACGCACGACAAAGATCCCGGAAATCTGGACTATTTCCGGGATCCTTTTATTTTCTGGGCTTTTTTTATAGAACTTAAACTCATTGATGGGATAACCCTTGCTGGCTTTAGGGGAAGTGTCTAAGGTCGATATCGGTCTCAACGGGGTGCCCTTTTCGGGCTGAGAATTTTCAGTAGTGAAATAGACCCGTGGAACCTGAACCGGTTAATACCGGCGGAGGGAATTGAAGACTGGATGCTGTTTATGATGCAAAAACTCCCGCCTTAGCAGACATGAGTCTTTGAATCAGAAACACATAGTTATTTCCAGATTTTTCAGGTCCTTGCCCGCCCCACTCTTTTATGGAGCGTCGCATGATCCTGCGCACAACAATGGCTGCCCTGACAGCTACAACACTCGCCCTTGGTTTGAGCCTTAACGCTCAAGCTCAAGAACAGGATAAAAAAATCCTGACTGTATACACCTATGATTCCTTTGCTGCTGACTGGGGAGCTGGCCCAAAGGTAGAAAAAGCTTTTGAAGCCAGTTGTAATTGTGATCTGAAGTTTGTCGCCCTTGATTCTTCCGTTGGTATTCTCAGCCGCCTGAAGTTAGAGGGCAAAGACAGCACGGCAGATGTTGTATTGGGTCTTGATACCAATTTGATCGCTGAGGCCGCTGCCACAGGCCTCTTTGCTAAAAGCAATGTCGATTTATCTAACGTCGACCTGCCCATTGATTGGAAAGACGAGCAGTTTATTCCTTTTGACTATGGCTATTTTGCCTTTGTTTATGACAGTGAAAAGCTGGCCAATCCCCCTTCAAGCCTTGATAACCTCATTAACGGCAATCCGGATCTAAAAATCATCATTCAGGATCCGCGTAGTTCAACGCCAGGCCTTGGTTTGATGATGTGGATGCAAAATGTATACGGCGATAAATCGGCAGATGCGTGGAAAAAGCTTTCTCCGAAAATTGTTACCGTGACCAAAGGGTGGAGCGAAGCTTACGGCCTCTTCCTCGACGGCGAAGCAGATATGGTGTTGAGCTATACAACGTCCCCCGCCTATCACATCATCGCCGAAGAAAAGAAGCAGTATAAAGCTGCTATTTTCTCGGAAGGTCACTACATGCAGGTCGAAGTTGCTGCTCAGCTAAAGACAGCAAAAGAACCTGAATTAGCTCAGGAATTTCTAAATTTCATTGCGACATCAGGCTTCCAGAGTGAGATTCCTACTGGCAACTGGATGTATCCGGTTATTGATCTGGGGAAAGACCTTCCAGGGACATTTGCCGAGTTACCACGTCCAGATAAATCACTGCTTTTTGCACCTGAAGAAGCAAAAAACAATCGGCAGGCATGGGTTGATAACTGGTTAAATTCCATCAATCACTAAGTCGAAAAGTACCCCGTGATGTTAAAGTCCCGATATCAAGGCATTTTATAATGCAAAGGCCATTACAATCTGTACAAAAATGGCTGATGTATTTGTGGCCAGGCTTTTTGAGCCTCAGCTTTATCGCTTTGATATTGGGCTTTGCCTTTAGCGGCCTTTTCTCTGAGATCAGAAACATAGATCTCGCTCGTATATTTCAAAATAACTATCTATTTCGGGTTATTGGCTTTACCTTCTTTCAAGCTGGTTTGAGCACACTTTTGGCAACACTTGTGGCTATTCCTGTTGCCCGCGCCCTTGCCAGACGACCGACTTTACCAGGGCGACAAATCTTCCTGCAACTCGCCTCACTCTCACTTATCATTCCAACAATTGTTGGCGTCTTTGGCATCGTCGCCATGCATGGTCGTAACGGATGGCTTAATCAGTTCCTTTCCCTGTTCGATATCAGTGCCGGAAACTATCTCTACGGCCTCACAGGCATTCTGATCGCCCACGTATTCTTTAACGCGCCGCTTCTCTCGCGGATCTTTTTACAAAGCCTCGAAGCTTTACCGCCGGAATACTGGCGGACAACAGCGCAACTTGGCATGACAGGAAAAGATATTTTCCGGCTTGTTGAATGGCCGCTTCTTCGACGCATAATTCCGGCATCGTGTGGACTTGTCTTTTTACTTTGTTTTACGTCTTTTGCCGTTGTTCTTGCCCTTGGCGGCGGCCCCTCAACAAACACTCTGGAAGTTGCTATTTATCAAGCCATACGTTTTGACTTTGATATTCCCAAAGCTGTCATCCTGTCTCTTGCCCAGTTAAGCCTTTGTCTTATCCTACTCATCATTGGCAGCAAGTTTGCCCGTCACGTCGTACTGCAAAAAACAGAGGAGCGTTCTGTTCAACGGTTTGATGCGCGGCATACCATCGCGAAAATAACCGATGGGTTAGCCCTACTGGCCATGGTGTTTTTGGTTATCCCCCCTTTGATTGCCACCGTCTGGAAAGCTGTTTCTCCTCGTCTGATAGCCGTCTTAACAGATGAAAAATTATGGACTGCTTCGTTTAACAGCCTACTCATTTCATTAGCTGCGGGGTGCATTGCACTGATACTTGCCATCGGCATTGCGCTAATGCTACGGAGCCTACAATCACCATACCGGTTGGGCAGGCACAGCTTTGCCTCGTCTTTCGCGACAATGACCGATTTATCGGGAAGTATTATTCTGCTTCTTCCCCCTTTTGTCCTTGCGACCGGGTTATTTATTACCTTCAGAACGGCTGCCAGTCTGACAGTATTGGCACCCTTTCTTGTAGTCATTGTTAACGCCTTGATGACATTACCGTTTATCCTGAGAATTCTTGTTCCCGCTTTTGAAACCTCTGCACAAAAAAGCGATCATCTATGTGATAACCTTGGTATCAAAGGATTAAATCGCATACGTATTATTGACTGGCCACAAAACAGGAAGGCCCTCGGACTGGCCCTGGGGCTGTCCGTCGCCCTATCAACGGGAGATTTAAGTGTGATCGCCCTCTTCGGAACGCAAGACTTTACAACCTTACCGCTTTTAATGTTCCAGAAAATGGGCAGTTACCGTCTGGATGACGCCGCAATCACGGCTCTATTTCTCTGCCTTCAGAGCTTGATCCTTTTTATTCTAATAGAGCGTACAATAGCGGGAAAACGTTTCTCTTTCTCAACCACAAAAGCCAATAAGAGGGTTTCAACCAGTGCCTGACGATCAAGAAGCACCGACCCCAAAAGAAAATCACCAAGCATCATTCCAGGGGCTAAGTATTGAGAAACTGTCCTATCAACATCACGGTAGTGAAGAGGTTCTGGATTTCGATTTAAGGGTAGAGCCAAATGAGCTCGTCGCCATCCTTGGTCCTTCCGGGATTGGAAAATCAACGCTTCTGAGCTTAATCGCGGGGTTTGAAAATTCGATTTCCGGGGCGATCAAGTTTGAAGGTAAAGAGCTTAACAACTTGTCACCATCGGAACGTCCCATCACAAGTCTCTTTCAGGAACATAATCTTTTTGCCCACCTGAGCGCAGAAGAAAACATAGGTCTGGGTATTCATCCCGGTTTACGCCTGACAAGCCAAGACAAGGCGCAAATAACACAAGCCCTTAATGATGTCGGCCTCACGGGACTGGAAAAGCGTCTTCCCGCCGAGCTCTCAGGCGGCCAACGGCAACGCGTAGCGCTTGCCAGGTGCTTAGTCCGGCGGCGTCCCATCTTATTACTTGATGAACCTTTCAGCGCTCTTGATCAGGATTTGCGCAAAGAAATGTTGAAACTTGTAAAAGATCTGCATCAGAATCACGGGCTCCTAACATTAATGGTGACGCACCTGAAAGAAGATGCCGATGCTATCGCGGATCGGATTGTCCACCTTACCTGATCAAAAATAGCGGTCCTTAACTGGAGTTCTGTTCACAAAACTTTGAAGCAAGCCTGTATCCCTCTTTAGTCTTTGAACTGGTACAAAATATTCAACTGTTCTACACTTGCTTCTGAGCCCATCTTTGAAATAGCCGTAAAACCGGAATTCTCATGCTTAAAATTCAGACACTACTCGCCACAGTTACACTTTTAACTGTTGGACTTTTTACATCTGCGCATGCCGCCGATGAATCGCGCCTGAACAAAATTCTCAGCTCTGGAGAGCTAAGAGTTGGTACCACCGGGGATTGGAACCCCATGACCGTCAAAAACACGACAACAGGTAACTACGAAGGCTTTGATATCGACGTGGTCACGGAATTGGCCAAGGACATGGGTGTAAAACTGACATTTGTTCCAACCGACTGGAAAACCCTGATCAACGGAGTTGTTGCGAATAAATACGATATGACAACGTCCGCATCACTCAACCCCAAACGCATGGCCGTTGCCGGCTATACTCAAAGTTATTACAACGTCGGAACCGTGCCGCTAACACTGAAAAAGCACCTTGATAAGTTCAATTCCTGGAATGACATCAACAAGGCAGATGTATCCGTAGCAACAACGCTTGGAACTGTTCAAGAGCAACAAGCCAAAGAGTATTTCCCCTTGGCCCAGCTAAAATCAGTCGAAGCCCCGGCACGGGACTTTCAGGAAGTTCTCTCTGGCCGCGCGATGGTGCATATTACTTCTAACGTAGAAGCTGCCACCCTTGTTCAGAAATATGAGCAAATGGCCATTGTTCCTGTGAAAGAAGCACGCTCACCGACGCCGCTTGCAATGCTAATTGCCCAAGACGATCAAGTGTGGATTAACTATCTCAACCACTGGATCGAGCTTAAAAAGACTCAAGGTTTTTTCAACAAGCTTGCTGTGAAATGGAAATTGGCTGAATAATCCTATTTCCCTATATCTATCGAATAACGGGCTGTTCATGGCCCGTTATTTTTACGATCAGCCCAAAAAGTAAAATTCGTCATGATTTTTTATGCTGTTCCGGTCAGTAATTTCTGCGCAAAAGTTGAAATTGTACTGGCCCTGAAAGACCTTTCTGCCGAAGTTCGTCTACCGCCATCAGGATATGGTTCGGCTGAATACAAATCCATTGTTCCCGCTGGTACCGTTCCTGCCTTGATTCATAATGACCTTGTTCTAAGTGAATCAGACAGCATCTGTGAGTATCTGGAAGAAAAACACACACAGCAAAAATTGCTACCCAGCACAATAGAAAACCGTGCCAAAGTACGTATGCTGGCGCGCCTGCACGACTTGAAGGTCGAACCACTGATAAGATCCCTTTTTAAACACATGGCGCCAACACAAAGGGATATGGAATTCATTGAAACAGTAAAAGAATCTCTTTCCCAGCGGCTAGAACTTTTGATCCAGCTTGGCAATTTCAATCCCTATATCGCCGGAGAAGACATAACCCTGGCTGATTGTGGCTATGCACCCAGTCTGCTATTGGCACAAAAGATGTTCCATGAAAGCAATGTGAGTTTCCTTTTGCCAGACGAATTTATCACTTGGCAAAACAGGCTAAATAAGCACGGCAAAGTTGGTCCTGTTTTAAAAAAATACGGTCACGCTGTAGATCAGTGGATAGACCTTAAAAGAACGCAATAGATCGACGTCCTCGCATAAGTTTGTTACTGAAATTAAATCCAATAAAGAAAAAGGCAGAGTTGAAAAATCAACTCTGCCTTCTGTTCCAGGTGCGTCTGATTTGGAGATCGAACGATTTAACCCAGACTTTGACTCTACTATGAACTCGGAGTCCCCTGCAAATAAGCAAGATTACTAATGTATTTTTCGAGACATTAAATTAGTTAACTGAATCTTAAATCAGGAAAGCGAATCGGACAAGCCCATTTCACTCAATTCAGTCATGCAAAAAGCACACGTCTTTAAATTTTATGATCTATTTGCGCATTCATCCTATACAAGATCATACATAAAAGGAGCCCGAGAGCTCCTTTTATGTTTAGAACATGGCCTCAACAACACGGTCGGGCGGTGTGTGTCCATCGACAAAAGTTTTGATGTTGATGATGACTTTTTCGCCCATATCATGTCGGCCTTCAATTGTAGCCGACCCCATATGAGGCAACAGAACGACGTTCTCGCTGGCCTGCAATTTCGGATTAACAGCAGGTTCTTGTTCAAATACATCAAGCCCCGCACCCGCGATATCCCCTGATTTGATCAGACGGGCAAGCGCATTTTCATCAATGACCTCGCCGCGACTGGTATTCACAATAATCGCGCGATCATTCAAAAGCTTAAGACGTCGACTGGATAACAGGTGAAACGTGGCAGGCGTGTGGGGACAGTTCACAGAAATCACATCCATACGAGAGAGCATCTGATCCAGACTTTCCCAGTAGGTTGCTTCCAGTTCGTTTTCAATATCCGGATGCACCTTTCGTCTATTATGGTAATGAATGGAAAGACCAAACCCCTTTGCACGACGGGCAACGGCCTGGCCAATACGTCCCATACCTATGATGCCAAGCCGCTTTCCCCACATACGATGCCCAAGCATCCCTGTCGGGCTCCATCCATTCCATTCGCCAGATTTGATTAGTTTAACACCCTCGGTGATACGGCGGGACACAGCCAAAATAAGTGCCATTGTCATATCAGCAGTATCTTCGGTCAAAACACCCGGCGTATTTGTGACGGTAATGCCCCGTTGGCGACATGTTTTGAGATCAATGTGATCCACACCAGTTCCAAAAGAAGCTATCAGTCGTAGATTCGGTCCAGCCTGGGCAAGAACCCCAGCATCAACCCGATCTGTAACTGTCGGCACCAGAACATCGGCTTCTTTAACAGCTGCAATCAATTCCTTTTGAGAGAAAGGCTTGTCATCAAGATTAAGACGACAATCAAATAGTTCCATCATCCGTGTTTCGATCGCGTCCGGAAGTCGCCGCGTAACAATTACAAGAGGTTTTTTCTGTGTCATGTGCCTCTGGGATCCCCGTCGCTGGTCCTTACCACAATCCGTTATTATTAATTTAACGGTCTTGTTTCTTTACCCTAGTCTATGCTGCGAACAAGGTCTTTGCCAAGAGAGAGAAACAGTTGTTTCGATAAATTCTAGCCAGCACAGAATTAGGAAGGTAATCTCTCAAACAATTCGCGAGTTATTTGGATATTATTGAAATTTGATATGAAAAAAGTTTGCTGCGTCTACCTTTTTCGGGGGACAAAAAAATGACGCTCTGGCTTGTACAGTCTTTCTTAAAGGCACGTATCTTTAGCACTTTAGGTCTGATGGCGATGGTATGCTGTTTTCTATTGATCGCCCCGAATGTCAAAGCACAAACCGTCGGCACCAGCACGGACGATCAGTTACAAAGAAAAATCGGACCGAGCGGATTACCCCTTCCCCGGTTTGTGAGCTTTCGATCCAGTAAGGTCAATATGCGCGCGGGTCCAGGGTCCCGATACCCGATTCAGTGGATTTACCAGCGGCGTAGATTGCCCGTGGAGATTATCGATGAATTTGACACTTGGCGACAAATTCGTGATTGGCAGGGAACAATAGGTTGGGTGCATCAATCGATGCTCAAAGGTCAACGGAGTATGATGATTACCGGCACTGTTCGAACAATCTACGATGATCCCGAGGCCAATAGCCGTCCCGTTGTCCAAGCTGAAGCAGGTGTCATTGGTGAACTTGACTCCTGTAATATGGACGACTGGTGTCAGGTCGAAATCAACGATATTTCAGGCTGGCTTCAGCGAAGCTCCCTCTATGGTTCATACCAAGGCGAAGTTTTCGACTGACTCAGACTAATTAATGAGTCCAAAATTTAGGAAAGGCCTGACAAAAGGCTCGGCACAAGCGTATGAAATAGCCGACACCGATAGGCCTATAAACTGATAAAAGACAATTTAATCCCGAAGAATTTGGTTAATCCCGAAAGAGTTGTCCGTTAAACTGACTTACTCTTCTCATCAAGATCAACGACATGAACAACGACCTCAACCCTTGAAATAGCTTTACCTTCTGGCAGCTTGGGTAAGTTTTTGAACTGCACGGTCTCTTTGTCGATATCAATTAGCTCACCGGTCTCTTCATAGAAAATGTGATGATGATCACTAATATTGGTATCAAAATAGGAACGCCCGGCTTCAACCAAAACTTCTCTGAGAAGTCCGGCGTCATGAAACTGATGAAGCGTGTTGTATACGGTTGCCAGAGAAACTGATACTTTGGCATCCATCGCTTCTACATGAAGCTGCTCAGCAGAAATATGACGATCCCCGCGTGAGTACAATAACTTGGCCAAAGCCAAACGTTGCCGCGTTGGTCGCAGGCCTGCACCTTTGAGCGTATCAATCAATTCTGTATAAGGTCGTATTTTTTCCATGCTTATCAATATAAGGTAGTTTTTGCGCTATTAAAGGAAAAAATCCATATAACGCCCTGTTTCCCACACTTAAAGTTGCGTCAGAGCAAAATTATTTTTCGAATATTTAGTTTTAATTTTTATTTTCGGATTAAAAAAATAGAAAATTTTAGGTACTGCAAGCCAAATGTTTCAAATTGTTTCAATTTTTGATTGATCTTTTCCCATAGAAACCGCACATGTCAGGGCAATAGATTACTTCTCGTGACAAAGAATATAAAATTCCTTAATAAACGAGCTGTTACAACTTGAAGAACATTGCCAGGACATGGTGTGCCTGTGCTATAGTCACGCCGGATTCGGCCGATTAGAGCTGATGTTCGGATAACAACATAAAAGACGGTGGATAAACCTTTGAGCGAACGCCAGAACAGCTACTCCTATGAAGAGATTCTATCTTGTGGACGTGGTGAACTCTTTGGTCCTGGAAATGCCCAGTTACCTTTACCCCCAATGCTGATGTTTGATCGTATAACAACCATTAACGACGATGGTGGCGAACATGGCAAAGGCCAGATAATTGCAGAATACGACATTAAACCTGATCTCTGGTTTTTTGACTGCCATTTCGAAGGCGATCCGGTTATGCCAGGTTGCCTTGGTCTTGATGCCGTGTGGCAGATGACCGGCTTCTTCCTTGGATGGACAGGCGCTCTTGGTAGAGGTCGTGCATTGGGTGTTGGTGAAGTTAAGCTGAAAAGCATGATCACGCCGTCCGTAAAAAAAGTGACCTATAAAGTTGATATGAAGCGAGTCATAAATCGCCGACTGGTTATGGGTGTCTCTGACGGTATCATCATGGCTGACGATGATGTTGCGTTTGAGATCAAAGATATGAAAGTTGGTTTGTTTCAATCTGACTCTTAAACCAGTACATTAATTTTTGCCGCCGTTTATCAATCTAGGTTGGCTTGTAAAGAAGGGATACGACAGATGCGTCGCGTAGTCGTCACCGGACTTGGAATTGTTTCCAGCATTGGCAATAACAAAGAAGAAGTGATCGATTCTTTGAAAGAAGGACGATCAGGTATTGAGTATTGCGAAACCTATGCCGAACTGGGTTTCCGCAGTCATATTCATGGATCAATCAACATTGATCTGGATTCTTTGGTTGATCGCAAGCTCCGCCGTTTTATGGGTGATGGTTCTGCCTATAACTATGTTGCCATGAAAGAAGCCATTGAAGACGCAGGCCTTGGCGATGATCTGGTTTCTAACATAAGAACCGGTCTTGTGATGGGCTCTGGTGGATCTTCGACATCCAACCAAGTTGCAGCAGCAGATATTACACGAGAGAAAAGCCCCAAACGCGTTGGTCCCTATATGGTGCCAAGATGTATGGGCTCTACTAACTCAGCAAATATGGGTACTGCCTTTAAAATCAAAGGCCACAGCTATTCCATTACATCAGCATGTTCCACATCAGCACACTGTGTTGGAAATGGTGCAGAACTTATTCAAATGGGCAAGCAGGATATCGTTTTTGCCGGTGGTGGCGAAGAACTGCATTGGACACTAACCGTTCTGTTTGATGCTATGGGTGCCCTTTCCAGTAAATATAATGACAATCCAACCAAAGCATCCCGGGCCTACGATGCGGATCGCGATGGCTTTGTCATTTCCGGTGGTGCCGGCGTCGTTGTGCTTGAAGAATACGAACATGCCAAAGCGCGTGGCGCGAAAATTTATGGTGAGCTCGTTGGCTATGGCGCAACATCTGATGGTGCAGATATGGTTGCACCATCTGGCGAAGGTGCTGTCCGTTGTATGCAACTTGCTCTTGCCGAAGCAGGTAATACAAAAGTCAATTATATCAATGCGCACGGTACTTCTACACCTGTAGGTGACGGCACCGAGCTAAATGCAATCAAGGAAACCTTCCAGGGACAGGATACGCCTTGGATTTCGTCAACAAAGTCCCTGACCGGACACTCTCAAGGAGCGACCGGCGTTCAAGAAATCATTTACTCACTGCTTATGATGGACAACAATTTCTTGTGTGCATCTGCAAATATCGAAAACCTCGATCCCGAAGCTCAAGGTATGCCAATTCTCCTTGAAAGAAGAGACAACGAGGAAGTCGACTGCGTTATGTCCAACAGCTTTGGCTTTGGCGGAACAAATGCATCGGTAATCTTCAAACGCCTGAGTGAATAATCCCTAATAATAAAAATCAGGGTCTCAGAAGAATAACAAAGCTTCGAATAGCAGTATTAGACGAAAGGTAGAAACGTGACGATGACAACGGCATTGATGGACGGGAAGCGCGGCTTAATAATGGGCGTCGCGAACAACCACTCCATCGCCTGGGGGATTGCTCAAGCGTTACATAACCAAGGGGCAGAACTCGCTTTCACCTACCAGGGTGACGCTTTTAAAAAGCGTGTTGAGCCTCTGGCAGAATCATTGGGATCAGATCTGGTTCTTCCTTGTGATGTTGAGGACGGCGATGCATTGGAAAATGTATTTGTAACACTCAAAGAACAATGGGGAAGCCTGGACTTTGTTGTTCATGCGATCGCTTACTCGGACAAAGAAGAGCTTAAGGGGCGTTATGTAGATACAACGCGGGAGAATTTCCGTAATACAATGTCTATATCCTGTTACTCTTTTACGGCTGTTGCCCAAAAGGCTGCACCGTTCCTCAGCGAAAACAGTAGTTTGATTACGCTCACGTATCTGGGATCAGAGCGCGTAACACCTAACTACAATGTTATGGGTGTTGCCAAAGCTGCCTTGGAATCGTCTGTACGCTATCTGGCAACAGATCTTGGCCCGACAGGAACACGTGTTAATGCGATCTCAGCAGGCCCCATGCGCACCCTTGCGGGTTCAGCTATCGCAGATGCCAAATACACCTATGGTTTTACACGTGATAACTCACCGCTTGAGCGCAATGTACTCTTGGAAGAAGTTGGTAACGCAGGCCTTTACCTTGCCTCTGATCTTTCAGCTGGCGTCACAGGTGAAGTCCATTTCGTTGATGCAGGCTTCAATGTCATTGCGATCCCAAGCCCGAAAAAAGACTAAGGTCATTCTTTCGATAGAATTGTAAAAAAGGCTGCCAAAAGGCAGCCTTTTTTACAGGCTGCTTTTCGATTTAAGACGTACTTAATATGTTCACCCTACTTAGTCTTTTTTTAGGCGCTTTTTTAGCCGCAACAATACTTCCCTTTTCCTCCGAGATCATGTTGGCTGCAGCTTTGAATTCCGGAGAGTATCCTAAATGGCTTCTTGTACTCATTGCAACTACGGGAAACACACTTGGCGCCATTGTGAACTGGTGGCTAGGAAGTTATCTATTACGCTGGTCTGATCACCGGTGGTTTCCCTTTTCGGTAAAGCAGTTAGATCAAGCTTCAGAATGGTTCCGTAAATACGGAACATTATCACTATTGCTCACCTGGATCCCTGTGATAGGTGATCCTCTAACTTTTGCCGCAGGTGTACTCAAGGTTCGGTTTATCCTCTTTTTACCCTTAGTCTTCCTTGGTAAAGGATTGCGGTACATCTTTATTGGGTGGCTATTTTAAAGGCATATTCAATGGAGAAAGTAATAGAACTATGGCCTAAACTTTAGACAAGAATTTCTCTTAGTACAAAGCAAGAAACGGATAGAACGGGGTTTCTTTGGCCATCATGATGATACTCCAAATCAGGAGATAAAACATGTTATTGATGACAATACCCCTCATCCTATTTCTCTTCCCCTTAGCCTATAGCCCCGGTCCCGGTAATATGTTCTTCGCAGCTAATGGAGCACGCTTTGGATTTAGAAGCACCCTTAAAGCCAACATGGGATATCACATTGCGACTTTTATAATAACTTATCTGTTAGGTATCGGATTTGGGTTGGGTGCATCATACGCTCCGACCTTCATGCTAATAATTCGTTATCTGGGTGTATTATATGTAGCTTATCTCGCTTGGGGTTTAATTCGCGCAGGTATCACAAAAAATAAGGCGTTAGCAAAACACGCCAGCTTCATTGATGGCGTTGTACTTCTTATTTTTAATCCCAAAGCTTACATAATTATTGCGCTGATGTTTTCACAGTTTCTACCAAATACTATTGGAGCTCAATTCTATTTCACTATCGGCTGGATAAGCACCGTTTTTACACTAAATAATATGCTCGCATTCTTCTTTTGGGCTGCAATAGGGGATAAGATAGCCGAACTTTTTCGGAATGAGGCAAAGGCTTATATTCTAAATTTCATTTTAGGTTTAATGCTATTTATCGTCGCGGTGTGGATGGCATTCAATTAAGAGTAATCATGCTATCCGGTGCCACTTTACGCGCTTTCAGACACATTTACCTACTGCAATATTTCCGCCAACTAATGCCATTGCCAAAACAAGGCTCACATAAGCTTTAAGCACAAAGCTCCCCCCGATTTATCATCTATTCTCTAGGCTTTCGGATAAGTGTTGTGCTTGGGAAGCTTGTCATCCAAATCGTAGTAATCACCCTTTTTAGAAACATAGATATGATTGGATGTCTTGATACCCGTATCTCCATCAATTGTTCCACTCATGATGCCCATTTTATCCCGACCGTCCTGATCCCAAAACAGACTCGATCCACAGTTACCGCAAAACCCCCGCCGGGCACTCTGGGATGATTGGTACCACTTCAAACCTTTATCGGCAGTGATGTTGAAGTCATCTTTGGAAACTGCTGTGGCAGAGACAAAATGACCACTGGTTTTACGACACTGGGTACAGTGGCAAGCAATAGAATCACGTAATTCACCCGTCATTTCAAATTGCACATCCCCGCAAAGACATGAACCCGTTTTTTTATCCATACCCATTTTATCCTATTGCATTTTTTCTAATACAGACTTTTCCGATAGCGTTCTTCCATCCCCGCATCGTATTCATCTGCATCCAGTCCACCAGCAATATGATCCGCGAGAATTCTGCCCATCGATGGCAGACTTTGACGATCAACCAATTTTTCAGGGTTCCAAATTTCCGAACGCATAATTGACTTTGCACAGTGGATATACGCCTCGTGAACCGTCACCACAAAAGCACAGTGGGGCTCTTTTCCATCCACCGATAAATCCTTTAACAATTCCGGATCTACAGAAATTTGTACCTCACCATTAATTCGCAAAGTTTCTTTTACGCCCGGTATCATAAAAAGAAGACCAACTTGGGGATTATCAATAAGATTAAGCAAACTATCAATGCGGTTGTTGCCAGGGCGATCCGGTATCGCCAGTTGAGTATCACTTAATACCTTAACAAACCCCGGTGTATCACCCTTGGGGGAACAGTCTGCCCCCGTTTTTGGACTACTGGTCGCCATCGTCAAAAAAGGGCAATTTGCAATAAAGGTACGGCAGTGTTTATCCAAACGGGACAAAACTTTTTTGTCTGCACGCGGGCTCCGTTCACCGTAAATTTTCTTTAAATCATCTACACTGGTAATAATGTGTGACATAAATATCCAAAACCTAATTTAAACTGCAGGACGCTAAGAAGAGAACAATAGATCAGCAAAACCCGCTCGCACTCAACGCAACTCTGCTAACCATATTTCAGGTTGATAGATACTATCTTATTTACAGAAGCTTTCAATCACCATATTTCATTGAAAAATCAACGACTAAAAAACAACCTGCGGCAAAATGCAATCACACGTTACCGCAGGCATTCAGATCAAAATCTTATGATTTCAGTTTGCGAAACTCAGGAACAGAAAGCCCCCCAATTCCCCAATCCTCAAGAGCAACTTCATCAATAACAACAAAGGTCGTTGCGGGATTTTTGTGGAGAACTTTTTCCAACAATTCTGTCACTCCCTTGATCAGTTCTGCCTTTTGTTCAGAGCTTGGTCCTGCCCCCTCTGGGCCACCTTCTTTTGTCACTTTGATATTTACATACGGCATTTAAGCCTCCTCGGATTTCGGCTGATGTTTTGGAATGTAAGAGAAAATTTTTGACATGATCTGCCAACGACCGTCGTCATAAACCAGCGTTAAAAAATCCAGGTAATCACGCCCCATCATAGTCATGGTTGCCTTCACAAAGGCCATGCGATCACCACCAAATTCGATTGAATTAATAACATCTTCACGAATTTGCCCTGTATTCGCGGGTGGCGTGCGTTGATCCACTTTGGCAAAATAATCTAACATCGAGTAGTTCATATAATCCCCGTCTTTAGCATTCACATAACGGGCATCAGGATGAAATGCTTTTGTCAGAATTTTGCTATCAGCTTGGTACAACCCCTCAAAGTAATTCTCCAGCACTCCAATAATGCTGCTGATGTCTTTCTCTCTGATCATCAGCCAAGTAACCCCTCTGCACGCATCGCAGCTTGTGATGATGGTCGTTTTGCAACACGCTCAACAAAGGCCGCAACATTTGGCCATTTCGCAAGCTCAACACCAACAAAGTTTGACCAGTTACTCACAACAAACATGTAAGCATCCGCAACAGAAAACTGATCGCCGAGAAGATAGGTTCTGCCATCACTAAAGAGATTATTCAGGTAATCGAACTTGGTCCCAACATTCACAATAGCCGCCTGCTTTTCCCCATCAGTGGAAGAAGCTAAAAACAAAGGACTAAAAGCCTTATGAAGTTCAGCACTGGTATAGTTCAAATATTCCTGCATCCGAGCTGTCGCAACTGTTCCGGCTTTGGGAACAAGACCCTTTTCCGGATATTGACCAGCAATGTATTGAAGAATAGATGCCCCTTCGGTCAGAATTTCACCGGTCTCTAATTGTAAGGCAGGCACATAGCCTTTGCTGTTGATTGCCTTATAGTTTTGGCCCGACTTCGTTAAACCTGCATCCGTATCGACTTCTTCTATCTCAAACGTTGCACCGACTTCATGTAAAATAATGTGCGAGGCAAGAGGGCAGGCGCCGGGCTTATAGAATAATTTCATAGTCTTTCCTTTTCTCAATCAATAATGAATTAACTGAAAGAAAGATAAGACCATACACAATCAAAAGATAATATTGTTTATTCAAAATAATGATCTATTATTCTAATCATTATTTATGACGCAGAAGATTTAAACATGACACACGAGCAGTTGATCGTTTTACAGGCAATCGTAACAACAGGAACGTTTCGAGCCGCTGCAGAGCGATTGAACAAGTCCCAATCCGCCATCAGTCACATGCTCAAAAAACTGGAAGAAGAAATCGATATTGTTCTTTTATCTCGAGAAGAATACCGCCCCAAGCTCACAGCTCAAGGCAAGGTGTTTTATCGTCATGCCACCCGCGTACTTCAGCAGATGCAACAACTGGGAAGCGTAGCTAAAAATCTCAAAGCCAAGCAGGAAGCAGAAGTTTTTTTAGCTGTCACAGCAACATATCCTTTAAAACCTCTATTAGACGTGATCCGTGAAGCAACCGAAGCCTACCCGGCAACACATATTCATTTATCACGCGAAAGCATGAGTGGGCCTATTGAGCGGTTACTGCAGGGCAATGCGGATATCATCGTTGCAACAACGGATGGCGCACCGATGGATCAAGTCGAAGCAATTCCCTTTGCATCGGTAAAAATTATCCCCGTTGCCCATCCAGACTATGCGCCAGCACAAAATACCGAGATGAATTCTATTAGCGAGATGCAAAGTTATATACAGGTTGTCGTTGCTGATAGTGGAAGCGGAAAACAACCACAAAGCCGTGACCTTCTTCCCGGCGGTCTTCGCTGGACTGTTTCAGATTTCGCCGCAAAAAAAGACATTATTCTGGAAGGGATGGGATGGGGAGGGCTACCCGAACACCTGATTCAAAATGAAATTGATGCAGGTAAACTCGTTCCTCTCAATGTCGAAGGCTATCCACCACGACAATCTCATCTCTTTCAAATGCGCGCCCGCAATCGAGACACTGGCATCGTCGCTCAGTTCATCTGGGAACGCTTAACTGCCGCGTAGAGATTTCAAAGCTCTGTTACCTATATCTCAGATCAAAACGGCTATTTCAACGCCTTAATCATATCACCAGGAAAATCGGTAATGATGCTTTCTACGCCCATAGCCACAAGCTCAACACCGCGTTCAACTTCATTGACTGTATAGGTCGCCGTTACGTAACCCGCCTGTTTAATTTCTTTAACCAGTTCAGGCGTATACATCTTATGCCACAAGTGAATTGCTGAACATTCCAGACGTTTTGCATTTTCTTGCCAGCCCGTCATATCATCATAGAGCAGCAGACCTCTGGGATGATCCGGTGCAAGATCTCTGACAACTTCCAGTGACTTCAGTTTAAAAGAGCTAAACAGCGGTTTCTCAAGGTGCTTCGGCCATATTTTGTTCAGAAGTTCAACCACTCTGCGTGACGTTTCTTCTTCCTCACCATCAGAAGGCTTCAGCTCGATGTTTGGGTGAAGATCGTGTTCGATATGGAACAGCAAAAACTCTTCCAAGGACGGTATTTTCTCTCCCCGGTATTGTTCATCAAACCAGGCACCTGCTTCAAACTCTTGTAACTCGTCAAAGCTATAATCTTTGACCAGTTCGTCGATACCGGACGTCCGTTTAAGATCCTGATCATGATAGATAATGGGAACACCATCCTTTGACAGCTTCACATCAAATTCAGTCCAGCGGACGCCTTGATCAAGAGCTTCACGCAGACTTGCCATTGTGTTTTCCGGTCGAATGCCTTTTGCCCCTCTGTGGGCCTGTACTTTAGGCAGTTTTACCAGCGGAGTGGCGTTTGCCATGCTCCATCTCCCATTACTTAATCATGCTTACTTGAAATAGAAAACGGACAATCTTTTTACAAGATCGTCCGTTTCTTAATACCTGCTTTTTATGACAGGTCAATTACCAGTTTACATGGCATAGTAGGTCCAGTTTATCCCCGAACTTCCTAACCAGGCAGGAGATTTATTCTTCGTCTTCCTGGCCTTCAAGATCTTCACCGGTTTCTTGATCAACGCGTTTCATGGAAAGTTTAACCTTACCACCGCGCTCAATACCGATACATTTAACCTTAACCATGTCACCTTCGTTTACAACATCGGTCACTTTGCCAACACGACGGTTTTCCAACTCAGAGATATGAACAAGACCGTCACGGGCACCCATAAAGTTAACGAAAGCACCAAAATCAACGCAGCGAACGACTTTACCATCGTAAACAACACCAACTTCTGGCTCAGCAACAATTGACTTGATCCAATCAACAGCCGCATCGCCTGCTTCTTTATCAACAGCAGCAACCTTGATTGTACCGTCATCTTCGATATCAATCTTGGCACCTGTTTCTTCAGTGATTTCACGGATAACTTTACCGCCAGTACCAATAACTTCGCGGATTTTATCTTTTGGAATGCTGAATGTTGTGATGCGTGGTGCGTGCTCGGAAACACCTTCACGACCAGATGTCAGGGCTTTTGCCATTTCACCCAGAATGTGAATACGACCATCATGAGCCTGCTCCAGAGCAACCTTCATGATTTCCTGTGTGATGGATGTAATTTTGATATCCATCTGCAGCGCAGTCACACCGTTTTCAGTACCTGCAACTTTAAAGTCCATGTCACCAAGATGATCTTCATCACCGAGAATGTCAGAAAGAACAGCAAAATCATCGCCTTCTTTAATCAGTCCCATAGCGATACCCGCAACAGGCGACCCAAGAGGAACACCAGCATCCATCAAGGCAAGCGAAGAACCACAAACTGTTGCCATTGAAGATGAACCGTTAGATTCTGTGATCTCAGAAACAACACGCATTGTGTATGGGAAATCTTCTTTTGTTGGAAGCAATGGGCGAATCGCACGCCAAGCAAGTTTACCATGACCGATTTCACGACGGCCTGGGCCACGTAGGAAGCCAGCTTCACCAACAGAGTATGGTGGGAAGTTATAGTGAAGCAAGAAGTGCTCACGATAGCTGCCATCAAGCTGATCAATAATCTGCTCGTCTTGGCCAGTACCCAATGTAGAAGTAACAAGAGCCTGTGTTTCGCCACGCGTAAAGAGCGCAGAACCGTGTGTTAGCGGAAGTTTACCAACTTCAGCAACAATCGGGCGAATCTGTTTGGTGTTACGACCATCGATACGCATGCTTGTTTTCAGGATACTGCCACGAACAACTTCAGCTTCCAGCTTTTTGAATAGACCACCGGCAATCGCAGTTTCGTCTTCTTCCAAACCTTCCAAAGCGGCTTGTTTAACCGCAGCAATATTCGCCTGACGTTGCAGTTTTTCCTGCTCGCCGTAGGCTTCCGCAAATTTATCAAGAATGCTACCAGCGATCAGTTTTTCTTTCACGGCAGCAACAGCGGGATCAACAGGTGCTAGTTCACGAGGATCTTTTGCACACTCTTCAGCCAATTCAATAATTGCATTGATCACAGGCATCATCTGTTCATGACCAAAAGCAACAGCGCCGAGCATAACTTCTTCGGACAGCTCTTTTGCTTCTGATTCAACCATCAACACACCTTCGTGCGTACCGGCCAGAACAAGATCAAGATCCATGTTCTCGTAATCTTGCATCAACGGGTTAAGAACGTATTCATCATTCTCATAACCAACGCGACAGCCACCAATTGGGCCGAGGAAGGGAAGACCAGAGATTGTCAGTGCCGCAGAAGCACCAATCATAGCAATGATGTCAGGATCATTTTCAAGATCGTGACTGACAACAGTACAGATAACCTGAGTTTCGTTTAGATATCCATCAGCAAAAAGCGGACGAAGTGGACGGTCAATCAGACGAGAAACCAAAGTTTCCTTTTCAGATGGGCGCGCTTCACGTTTGAAGAAACCACCAGGTATCTTACCTGCAGCATAGGTTTTTTCCTGATAGTTTACTGTCAGCGGGAAAAAATCCTGACCAGGTTTTACGCTACGTGCACCAACAGCTGTACAAAGTACAACAGTGTCACCGTAAGTTGCCAATACTGCACCGTCGGCCTGACGTGCAATCTGACCAGTTTCCAGCTTAAGGGTACGACCACCCCATTCAATTTCTTTAGTGTAGATGTTAAACATCAGTTTTCCTTATTATGACGGGCCGGTTTCTTTTATTTTGCCGGGCCTACGTAAACTGTCCGTATATTCGAACAGCTTACGCAGGACCGGCGCAGACCTGACATTGCCCCGCCCCCCGAAACAATATCAAATAACTATTCAGTTCATGCCCAATTCACGGCATAGCGAGAAAAATTCTCACATTCCTACACTTGGCCAGTCCTCGAATAGACGTACACCCGGTCAACAGGAATGATATTCGCTGTGGACCGGGTGTTACATGAAACTTCCTTTGCCTTAGCGGCGAAGGCCGAGACGTTTAATCAAAGCATCATAACGGCCCTGATTTTTCTTTTTGGTGTAGTCCAGCAGACGACGACGCTGACCAACCATCCCAAGAAGACCACGACGGGAATGGAAATCCTTTTTATGATCTTTCAGGTGTTCAGTCAGGTTGTTGATACGCTCAGATAGAATAGCTACCTGTACTTCTGGAGAACCAGTATCACCTTCAACAGTTGCGAACTCTTTGACGAGCTCCTGCTTACGCTCAGCCGTAATCGACATCGCTTTTTCCTTCTTTAAAAGCTATCTAGGAAAATCCTAGAGATTTAAAACACGTACTGATCTAACCTCACCTTTTTCAAATCGGGCCAGAGCAACGGGTGTTCCATTTTCTGTTGCCAGAAAAACAGCGCCGTTAACTAAGTCACCAATACGGTCAAGATCGTGTCGTGTTATCATAGATAACACCTGACCCTGACGAAGACGGGTTGCTTCAGTTTCTGATAAGGCCAACGCCGAGATGTCGTCCAGCGCGGTCTCTACCGGGAGCAAAAGCTCATCGGCAGCCGGACTATGCCCGATCTCTTCAAGAGATTCCAGTGAAATCGCATGTTCTAGAGTAAAGGGTCCTACGCGTGTACGTCGTAGCTCAATAACATGAGCACAGGTCCCCAATGCCTTGGCAAGGTCACGTCCCAGAGAACGGATATAAGTTCCCTTGCCGCAATCCACCTCAAACTCGGCCACATCGTCGCTGCGCATTTCGATTAAATCAAATCGGTCAACACGTACAATTCGAGATTTCAACTCAAACTCTTCATCGCCATCACGGGCAAGATCGTAAGCTCTTTTGCCATCAACCTTAATTGCCGAGTAACGCGGGGGAACTTGCTCCACGTCGCCAACAAAACGTGTAAGCATCTGAAGTACATCTTTTTTTAAGGGGCGAACAGGACTGGTTTCAATAACATCGCCCTCGCGATCTTCTGTAGTGGTAGCTTCTCCCCACTTGACCGCAAAGCGATAGGTTTTACGCCCATCCATCGCATAGGATACTGTTTTGGTTGCCTCTCCAAATGCCAAGGGAAGCAAACCACTCGCCAAGGGATCAAGCGTTCCGCCATGCCCGACTTTCTGAGCATTAAGAATGCGTCTCGCCTTGCCAACCAATTGTGTCGAAGAAAATCCAAGAGGCTTGTCCAAAACAAGCCATCCATGAATAGGAAGACCTTTTTTCTTACGGGCCATTAGCTGTCCGCTTCGTCATTCCCATGTTGCGACTCGGCTAAAGATTCGTCGTCGTTGTGGAGCAGGTCCTGTTGAACACTATCGCTTTGCAGCAAAGTATTAATTTTAGCAGCTTCATCAAATGATGTATCAGGCTCAAAACCGATCCGAGGACAGCTTCTCAGTCGCAGCATATGACTTAATTCACGTCGAAAAAAACCATTCGCCTTGTTCAACGATTTAGTAACTGCATCAAGATCAGCGCCACCCAAAGGCACAACAAAAGCCGTCGCATTCTTCAGATCAGGACTAATACGGACCTCTGAAATTGTGATAATCACGCCTTCCAGATTTGGATCATTAAAACTTGTCCGGTTCAGAACTTCAGACATCGCGTGGCGAATTTCTTCGCCCACGCGTAACTGTCTTTGGCTTCTAGGTGTACCACTGCGGTTTTTATTATTGGAACTCATATCATCCCTTTATCGCTGACGAGAGCTATTATAGCTCTCGTGCGATTTCTTCGATGACGTAACACTCAATCTGGTCGCCCACTTGAATGTCTGAATAGTTTTCAAAGGCCATACCACACTCGTAGCCTTCTTTGACTTCCTTCACTTCATCTTTGAAGCGACGCAAAGTCTTCAGAGAACCGTCATGGATAACCACATTATCGCGTAGCAAGCGAACTTTAGATCCGCGTTGAACTGAACCTTCGGTGATCATGCAACCAGCAATTTTACCAACCTTGGTAATATTAAAGACTTCACGGATTTGGGCATACCCGGTGAATTTCTCGCGCTGTTCAGGCTCAAGAAGGCCGCTCATCGCTGCTTTCACATCATCAACAACATTGTAGATGATGGAGTAATAACGAATGTCCACGTTTTCGCGACGTGACATTTCACGTGCCTGCGGGTTCGCACGAACGTTAAAAGCAATAACGAATGCACCCGTAGACTGAGCCAAAGTAATATCAGATTCGTTGATTGCACCAACCCCGGTATGAAGAATGTTCACCTTAACTTCGTCAGTGTTCATTTTCTGCAAGCTTGTAGCAATAGCTTCCATAGAACCGTGTACATCAGCTTTGACAATAACCGGAAGTTCTTCTGCTTTACCCTCTTTAAGCTTGGCAAGCATCTGTTCCAGAGAACCACGACCGGCCGCTGCAGCAGCAAGATCTTTTTTCTTCTGTTCACGATATTCCGCGATTTCACGAGCTTTGGCATCATTTTCAACAACAACAAAGTCATCACCAGCACTCGGTGTACCGTTTAGACCCAGCACCTCAACAGGAAGTGACGGTCCAGCAGAATTCACCTTTTGACCACGTTCGTTTGTCATGGCACGAACACGACCCCACTCGCTACCTGTTACAAAGATATCGCCAACATTCAGCGTTCCTTTTTGTACAAGTACAGTCGCGACAGAACCACGGCCTTTATCGAGCTTAGCTTCAATTACAGCGCCGATAGCTGCACGATCCGCATTTGCTTTCAATTCAAGTAATTCAGCCTGGAGCATGATCGCTTCTTCAAGCTTATCAATACCCATTTTTGTTTTTGCTGAAACTTCAACAGTCTGGATCTCACCACCCATGTCTTCGACAATAAGCTCATGTTGAAGCAGTTCCTGCTTCACACGATCAGCATTTGCTTCAGGCTTATCCATTTTGTTGATCGCGACAATGATCGGCGCATCGGAAGCTTTAGCGTGGTTAATCGCCTCAACTGTCTGCTCCATGATACCGTCATCACCAGCAACAACCAGAACAACGATATCTGTTACAGTTGCACCACGTAGGCGCATTTCAGTAAAAGCAGCGTGACCCGGTGTATCCAGGAAAGTGATTTTATTACCAGAGGCCAGGTTCACCTGATAAGCACCAATGTGCTGTGTAATACCACCAGCTTCACCACGGACAACATCCGCAGAGCGAATAGCATCCAACAACGATGTTTTACCATGATCCACGTGGCCCATGATCGTAACCACAGGTGAACGCGGCTGCTGTTCATCATCGGTTTCATCCTGGTTACCAAGGATACCCTCTTCAACATCAGCTGCTGTAACACGTTTAATTGTATGACCCAGTTCCTGAATAACCAACTCTGCTGTATCCGCATCAATCGTCTGATTGATCGTTGCCATTACACCAAGTTTCATCAGCTGCTTGATAACTTCTGTGGCCCGCTCTGCCATACGGTTGGCGAGTTCTTGGACGGTAATTGTTTCAGGCAGGATAACTTCGCGTAAGACCTTCATCGGAGCAGCACGATTTCCACCACGCTCTTGCTGAAGTTTCTTCTGACGACGACGTTTAACCGATGCCAACGAACGTTGACGACCATCATTATCCGAAGTTGCACTGGATATCGTTAGCTTGCCTTTATTACGACGATCACCAGTAGCCTCTTTTTTATCAGTAGCCTGCTTTGGAACAAAGGTAGGTTTGTTACCTTGCTTGACACGACCACCAAGCTCATTTGCGATAGCTTCCCCAACAGATGCCGGTGCAACATTAGGCTTTTTCTTTGGTCTTGGCTTTGGCTTGGCCGAACGAGGATCAGGCGCACGCTCAGCAGCTTCACGCTTCTTACGTGCTTCTGTCGTTACACGTGCAGCAGCCTTGGCTTCTTCTTCTGCTTTTTCCATAGAGCTTTTAGTGTTTTCAGCCCGAGCAACAGCCTGTTCAGCTTTTACGCGCTCAGCTTCTTCCGCAGCATAACGGGCGTCTTCTTCAGCCTGAATTGCGGCTTTGCGTTTGTTTTCTTCGTCCAAACGCTTTTGCTCTTCTTCTGCAGCCTGCTTTTTGCTCTCTTCAGCTTCACGTGCGGCCGCAAGGACCTGCATACGTTTTGCTTTTTCAGCATTCGTCAGATCATCATGCGGCGCCACAGGCTTTGCCACTTTTTTAGGTGCAGCAGGTGCTTTCTTCTCTGGCTTCGGCGCTTCGGTCAGACTAGGTTCTGGCGCAGTGACTTCTGCCATGCGTCCACTCTCACCGCGTTCAAATGTCCGGCTACGTTTGACTTCCACAGTAACGGATTTAGACCGCCCATGGCTAAAACTCTGCTTAACCTGGCCGGTTTCTACAGTTTTCTTCAACTCAAGCGTATTCGGCCGGCTTAATGTCAGCGGCTTTTTGCTCTTACTGGTGTCCTTGCTCGAGGTCATTCTTTCAGGCGTCCACTTACTTTTTTGGCGGGATGTCCCGCAATTCCTCTTACAGCTAACAACCGCGCCACATCAGCGGCGAACCTATCAGCGATTCCACTCGGTCTAAGCGCTACATGTACCCAAGTATCTCGGCCTAGCGCTTGCCCTAGCTCATGCCCGGTAAAAATTTCGTTTATCGGCAAATCAGGATCAATCGCCCTGGCCAATGCACGAATTTTACCGCGCCCATCTTCTGCCGCGTCTGCGGCTTGTACAAGTATCTTGACGTTCCCTGAAGAAAGCCAAGCTTTCGTTTTCTCAAACCCTGCTACTAAATGTCCTGCACGTTTTGCCAGACCTAGAGCATCAAGGCAACGTTTCGTTAGCTGCGCGTCAAGTTGCCCGATCAAATCATCGGGTACTTTGACTTTCGCTTTTGCCGAACGAGCGAATAATTGCTTATGACACGCTTTCTCTACCATATCCCGGCTTGGAGACAACCAGATTCCGCGTCCCGGCAGTTTTCCGAATAAATCCGGAACCACATTTCCCTCCGGCCCGATCACAAATTTCAACAGGGCCGACTGAGGAAAAAGATCACCAGAAGCGATGCAGCGTCTTTCAGGTTCGCTCTTTCGCTTTTTTCTGACCTTCTTTTTTCCCTCAGCTTTTTTCGTCGTTACAGACTTAACCAAAGTATCTAATCCTCTGGCTTTATCTATTCACTCGCCTCAGCAGGTTCAGCAGCAGTTGTCTCTTCATCTGCAAACCAGTGCGCGCGTGATGCCATGATAATTTCGTTCGCTTTATCTTCTGAAATCGCAAGCTCTTCGCCAAGCATCTCAACAAGCTCATCACCAGCCAAGTCAGCGAGATCATCCAGCGTTTTAATACCCTGCTCACCCAAATGAACCACCTGCTCAGAAGACAAACCGTCAACAGACATCAAGTCATCTTGAACGCCCAGGTTTTTACGAGACTCTTCCAACTCTTTCTCATGTGCTTCAAGATGCGTACGGGCGCGATTACGAAGTTCTTCAGCGATATCTTCGTCAAAGCCCTCGATTGCAGCAAGCTCATCAACAGGAACGTATCCCACTTGCTCAACACTTTCAAAGCCCTCTGCAACAAGAAGGTGAGAAATTACATCATCAACATCAAGTGCATCTATGAAGTTTTGTGACCGCTGCTTGATTTCTTCCTGACGGCGACGAGATTCTTCTTCGTCGGTCATAATATCAATATCCCAACCAGTCAGGATGGAGGCCAAACGAACGTTCTGACCACGTCGACCGATCGCAAGAGAAAGCTGATCATCTGGGACAACAACTTCGATACGCTTTGAGTCTTCATCCAAAACAACTTTGGAAACTTCGGCTGGAGCCAGAGCATTCACAACGAATGTCGCGACATCCGGAGACCATGGAATGATATCAATCTTCTCGCCCTGAAGTTCAGTCACGATTGCCTGAACACGGCTACCACGCAAACCAACACAAGCGCCGACAGGATCAATTGATGCATCTTCAGAAAGAACAGAGATCTTGGCACGGCTTCCCGGGTCACGGGCTACAGCTTTAATTTCGATCACACCATCATAAATTTCAGGCACTTCTTGCGAGAAAAGTTTCGCCATGAACTGTGGGTGTGAGCGGGAAACAAAAATTTGAGGCCCACGAGGTTCTTCGCGTACATCATAAATGTATGCGCGAACACGATCACCATTGCGGAAATTCTCACGCGGGAGTGTTTCGTCACGACGCATAATCGCTTCGGCTTTACCCAAATCAACAGTAACGTTACCAAACTCATTCCGCTTAACGACACCATTGATAACTTCACCAACACGGTCTTTATATTCACGGAATTGTCTGGCACGCTCGGCATCGCGAACTTTTTGGACAATAACCTGCTTCGCAGTCTGCGCAGCAATACGGCCAAGATCAATTGGTGGCAGTTCATCAAAGAAAAATTCACCAATTTCAATATCAGCCTGACGAACTCTTGCATCTTTGAGCGTTGTTTGAGTCAGTTCATTTTCAACTTCCTCAACAACCTCTGTATAACGACGCAATCTAACTTCGCCGGTTTTACGATCAATCTCAGCACGAATATCGCGCTCATGACCATATTTAGCGCGTCCAGCTTTGGAAATAGCCTGCTCCATGGCATCAAGCACTTCATCGCGCTCAATACTTTTTTCACGAGCAACAGCTTCAGCAACCTGAAGAAGTTCAGTTCTATAAAGAGCAGTCGTTTCCATTTGCCCTCAAATCCTCAATCTATCATGACAGCCCGAATTTAAATTCCGTACTATCACTTCACTTGTTTATCCTATAGCGCGACGTATCTATGCCGCTCTACAACGCATTATTCACAAGCGCGCGTTATCCACCCGCTTGTGCTGCAGCAATCAGTTCATCGGTCAAAATAAGCTTTGCGCGCGACATGTCCTGAAAAGCCAGATATACTTCGGCTTCTTCCTCTTCCAAGTCGAGATGAATAGCTTCACCTTCGACACCAAGAAGACGCCCTTTAAAACGTCTGCGACCATCAACGTTAATCAACATTTCAACCCTGGCATCAAAGCCGGCAAAGCGCTGAAAATCTGATAAGCGTGTTAATGGACGATCTATACCAGCGGAGCTTACTTCTAGACGAAAAGCACCGGAAATAGGATCTTCCACATCCAAAAGAGCCTCAATCGCGCGACTGATATCTGAACAGTTCTCAACTGTCATGATCTCAGTAAGATCACTATGTTCAGCCATCACTTGCAGCGTTTTGCGCTCATCACCACCTGTAATCATAACACGAACGATATCAAAGCCCATAGACGCTAGAGTCGGGGCTATAATCTGCTCTATCTGGGCAGCTTTACCGTCACTCGTTTTGGCAAGAAGAGGTATCGTACCTCCTTTAGCGTCCAACAATAACTCATCTCCGTTTGCATGTGCGCCAGACCTATGTCTTTGATAAAAAAAATAAAAACAATTGAAGGCGCTGAATTTAGATACAAAAAATGGGCCTTAAGGCCCGCTTTCAAAACTTCGATGTAGCGGGCTACAACAAAGTGTGTCCCGCGCGCACTGTACCCCCAGCCCCATTACAGTGCAAGCGCTTTTGTAAAACCACAAGAAAAGCACTGTTTACCATATGCTTAGCGATCAACAGTATATCAAGGACCTTATGTACGCGGTACTCTTTTGAAACGTAAATACCCTGGCTTGAGGCCTTTTTTCAGAGCCTTTTCTTCGTACCGGGTTTTAGGCCAATCATCTGTACGCTGGCTCCAGTCGTCTTTTGATTCAGCTTGCCAATCAAACAAAGGGTGAGGAACCGTTCTCTCGAGCATCCACTGCAGATACCCCATATCATCCGTTGCCATACGAAGTTCACCACCATCTACAAGCAAGTCTGCAAAAAGATCCAGCGTTTCGATCTGGACAATGCGACGCTTGTTATGGCGGGCTTTATGCCAGGGATCCGGAAAAAGAATGAAAACCTTACTCAGGGAATTCTTGGGCAAGAACGGCATCATATCGCGCACATCGCCCCGATAGATACGGACGTTCCCGGCACCATTATCATCAAGATGACCAAGTAAACTGGCCACGCCATTAATAAAGTACTCAGCCCCAATCAAATTAACATCAGGGTTGCGTTCTGCTTGCCAAGCCAAATGCTCGCCACCGCCAAAACCAATTTCAAGCCATGTTTCATGGTCGGATCGTCCGAACATATCATCCAGATTATAAGGAGTTATGTTTTCTGGATCATCCAACGTTATCTGGATTTTTGGCAGAACTGTTTCGACAAGCTCAGTCGCCTTTTTCCGCAGAGGGCGACCCTGTCGTCGGCCATAAAAAGTACTACGCTTAACAGGATCGCTCATCTTCTTTACTCTACGTCTTCTTCAGCTCTTATAGATTAAAAGCTGACTTAAGGTTATCCACAAGATCAAGACGCTCCCACGAGAAGCCTCCATCATCTTCCGGACGACGGCCAAAGTGGCCATAAGCAGCTGTACGTGCATAAACAGGCTTGTTCAAAGCCAGATGCTCACGAATACCGCGTGGAGAAAGATCCATGATATCCATAAGGATAGCTGGAAGCTTCTGCTCATCAACCTGGCCTGTGCCATGGGTGTTCACATAAAGTGAAAGCGGTTTAGACACACCAATCGCATACGAAACCTGAATTGTGCAGCGCTCGGCAAGGCCAGCACCAACAACGTTTTTCGCAAGATAGCGTGCAGCATAAGCAGCTGAACGATCAACTTTGGTCGGATCTTTACCAGAGAACGCACCACCACCATGCGGTGCTGCACCACCGTATGTATCAACGATAATCTTACGACCGGTTAGACCGGCGTCACCATCAGGTCCACCAATAACGAAGCGACCTGTCGGGTTTACGTAAAACTCATCATCAGAACACATCCAGCCTTGTGGGAGTTCTTTTTCGACATGTCGACGCACGATTTCACGAATCTGATCATTATCCATACCCTCAGCATGTTGAGTGGACACAACGACAGACGTCGCACGAACAGGTTTGCCATCGACATATTCCAGTGTTACCTGGCTTTTTGCATCTGGCCCCAAGCCTGGCTCTTCACCGGAATGACGGACATCAGCCAAGGAACGTAAAATATTGTGCGAATAAAAAATTGGCGCAGGCATATAACCTTCGGTTTCCTTACAGGCATAACCGAACATAATACCCTGGTCACCAGCACCTTCGTCTTTATTTCCAGCAGCATCAACGCCCTGGGCGATATCCACAGATTGCTCATGGATGAAATTTTGCACATCCATGTTTTTCCAGTGGAAACCGTCTTGTTCATAGCCAATATCACGAACAGCCTGACGAGCCACTTCTTCGATAACATCAGGCGTTACCGAGGCAGGACCACGAACTTCACCGGCCAAAACAATCCGGTTAGTTGTTGCAAGTGTTTCAACCGCAATACGGGACTGCGGGTCGTGAGATAGGTATAGATCTACGATAGAATCTGATACGCGATCACAAACTTTGTCAGGGTGCCCTTCAGACACGGACTCGCTTGTGAAAAGATAGCTGCCAAGTCGCACGACAACCCCTTTCTATATGATTATAAAAAAATTGATCGTTGCACCGGAAAATAACGATAATGCGACCCATGCCCGATCAAATACACTATATAACGCAAAATGCATATAATGCAAAAACGCGATCAGGAATGCCTGATCGCGCTCTATAATGCAATGCTTAATTATCGATTCATACAAAAATCAACTATTAAACAGATGTTTTCTGCAATGTCTTAACAAAACTTAAGAATTTGCGGCTTCCTCAGAAGCGGTTTCAGCAGCAGTACCCAATGCTTTTGTCATTTCAAAAAGACGCTTGCGCACATGCGGATCAACAATCTTGTAATAGGCTCTGACCAACTCAAGCGTTTCTCGTTTCGCCATTGGATCCGCTTCGTGAACAAAAGCTTCAACCTTTTCTTCGCTCATTTCACGTAAGCGAACAGGTGACTGTGAAGCAACTTCATCAGGCATGTCTGCAAAGAAATACCCGACTGGTACTTCGAGAACACGAGCCAAGTCATATAAACGACTGGCGCCGACACGGTTTGCTCCACGTTCGTACTTTTGAACTTGTTGGAAAGTCAGACCAATAGCTTCGCCAAGCTTCTCCTGGCTCATACCAAGAAGTGTCCGACGCAATCGAACTCTGCTACCAACATGAACATCAACTGGATTTGGTTTGCCTTTACCACGAACTGGTTCGTTTTCTTGTACTCGACCCATAATTCCACTCTTTCTAAACTGCACACAAGCAACCATCTATACGAGTATATTTATGCATACTATCGTATGTAGTCAACTTATTTCTTACAAACGAGTGTATTTTTTTAGGATCCAGCCTCTCTTTTTCGCCTGATTACTAGTGGTAGCAACAAAAGAACCATAAGTATCAAAACAGAAAAATTTCCAAGGATAGAAAATAACGTTCTTCTTGATACTTTTTTAGGTAACCCCGTATCAACAACACCCTTTTCCCCTAACCCAAGGCTTTTGACCACACGCCCATACGCATCAATAGAAGCCGATATACCTGTATTCGCGACACGAATCACAGGAAGCCCCTCTTCAACAGCCCTGAGTTGTGTCATGCCGAAGTGCTGATAAGGGCCACTGGTTATCCCAAACCAGCCATCGTTGGTTGAATTGAGTATCCAATCCGGCCTTTCAGAGGAATTAGCAACAGCACCTGGGAAAATAATTTCATAGCAAATTAACATACTCATCGCTGGAAGGCCCGGAACACTCATTGTCCTGACACCTTCCCCCGGGGTAAAATCAGAACTACCCGCTGTCATTTTCTTGAGAAAGGGTATCCAATCCTTCAAGGGCACATACTCACCAAAGGGCACAAGGTGAAATTTGTCGTAAGTATCAATAATATCTCCGCGACGATCCAAAACATGCATGGAATTGCGAAAACTACGTTCGATATCGCCATCTACAGACAGCTCTTCAACTCTTGGCGCACCTGTAATCAAATACCCTGAAGGAGGTACAACCCTAGAGACAACAGACCGCAGCTCTTTGTCACCAGACAACAAAAACGGCACCGCTGTTTCGGCCCAAATCACATGAGTTATGTCCTTAAAACCCTCAACCGCACTCAACTGCATTTGCGTAACAATATGCTCACCGCGCAATTCAGGCTTCCACTTATCTGCTTGTCGAATATTTGGCTGAACCAAACGCAATTTTATATTGTCGACAAAGGCTTCATCACCAGTTGATGCCGCACTTAATCGAAAAGCACCATACCCCCAAACCAGAACCGGCATGCACAAAATGAAAAACACAAAAGCAACACGGCGTTTCATCTCAGGAAACGCTAAACTTTTACCTTCGAACAATATCGAAGGCGCACTAGCAACAAGAAGAGAAAGAACGCTTAACCCCCATACACCAGCCAAACTTGCAAATTGAAGTATCTGATCAGAGAAGGTCCAGACAGAGCCAATGAGGTTCCAAGGGAATCCTGTAAAAATCCAGGATCTAAGCCATTCGATAAAGAGCCAAATTGCCGTAAAGGCAAGGATACGCTCAATTCCTTGCAACCTTAACCTTCCCATAGCATAGCCAACGAGAAGGTGGAAAAGCCCCATTCCTGCGGCTAAAGCAAGAATAGCAAAAGGCATTAACCAAGCGTGGCGGGCCGTGTTCACCAAAAAAGCGGCACCAACCCAATAGAGGCCAACAGCAAAATATCCTGTCCCAAAGGCCCATCCGATAAAAGCAGCCTTTTTCGGAGTCTCAGCCCCCTGCCATAACCAAAGCAACCCGACAAAAGCTGGAATCAAAAGAGGAATAAGAAATAAGGGTGCAAAAGCTGTCGCAGACAATCCACCTAAACCGACAGCAATCGCATACCGTTGCCACCCACGGATTGATTGCAGCTTAGCGCTCAGGCTATAGATACCTGCTAGTCCCCGCCCGATTAACATACCAGCTAGCCTTCTTTTTGTTCTTCGCTATCTGTTACCGTGTTCTTCCACACTTTCAGGCGCTTGATTCTACGAGGATCTGCCTCCAGCACTTCGAACATAACCCCGGTTTCCTCGTGTTCGATCAACTCGCCCCTTGCCGGCACACGATCTGCGAGCCAGAAAATAACGCCCCCGAGCGTATCAATGTCTTCGTCGCGTTCTTCATCTGTCAAAATGGGACCAATTTTCTCTTCCAACTCACCAATTGGACAGCGCGCATCTGCAATAAACGAACCATCCGGACGTGGATACAACCGCGGTCCTTCGTCCGTATCATGCTCGTCCTCAATTTCACCTACGATTTCTTCGACCAAATCTTCGATGGTTACGAGGCCATCAATTCCACCGAACTCATCAACAATCAAAGCCATATGGACGCGCGACATGCGCATCTCCAAAAGCAAGTCAATGGCCCGCATAGAAGGGGCAATGATCAAGACTCGGCGGACAATACTCGCAAGATTGGGGTTACGGGCACCTTTTGAATATTCCAAAACGTCCTTGATATGAACCATGCCAATGACGTCGTCCAATGTTTCACGGAAGACCGGTAGCCGAGAATGGCCTGCGCGGCTCATCATATCAATGAGATCACCAATAGATGTATCCAGATCCACAGCGATAATATCAGCGCGGGGCACCATGACATCAGAACACGTCAGATGGCGGAGCTTGAGGATATTACCGAGCATAATACGCTCGTCCTCACCGATCGGCGTAGACGACGCCGCTTCGTCTTCACTGCCTTCGATTTCCTCAATGATCTCTTCCATCGTCTCGCGAAGACTAGAATCGCCATTCTTGAACCCAAAGCTACGTGTTAACCAGTTCCATATTCCGCCGCGCGACGATGCCTCTGCATCCTGGTCACGCAGCGATTTACTATTACCTGATATTTCACTCATCTATCGCACCCTCAACACGTCGCTCGTCACCGAGTTCATAAGGGTTTTCAACGCCTAGCCTATTCAAAATCTCTACCTCAAGCCCTTCCATCTCAAGCGCATCATCGTCTTCAATATGATCATACCCCAGTAAGTGTAAAACACCATGCACCAAAAGATGTGTAAAATGATCTTCCAGTCTTTTAGATTGCTCATTCGCCTCTAAAATCAAGGTTTCCAAAGATAAAACGATGTCTCCAAGAGGCAAAACACCGCGTTGAGAGGCAAGATCCGCTTCATCCGGGTCGTCTAAAGTCGAGAAAGACAGCACATTTGTTGGCTTGTCCTTACCACGATATTCTTTGTTTAAAGCCTGAACGGAAGGATCATTTGCCAAGACAACAGATAATTCCGCTTCCGAAATTAACGTCACATCTGAGGAAGAAGGTTCAGCAGAAAATCCTGCAAGAACATAAGAGGCAATCACGGCCCGATGAATAAGCGCCTGATGGTGAGGAAGCCTATCATCCCACAGAGGTTCTCTAAGCTCGACAGCAACCTCGAATCCCGAAGACATAAAGGAAGCGCCTTCATTGCTCAAAGAGCGCTCCATAGCTTCGGTCATGATGAGATCAGACACTTCTCCGAACCTTTGAAATCAAGTTGTTCGTTGGCTTATTAGCCATCAAAGAAATCTCTTTCTTCTGCATCGCCCTTGTTATGACGATTATCATAGGCACGTACAATTTTCGTCACCAGTTCATGACGAACGATATCTGCATGCGCAAACTGAACGAAGCCAACCTCATCCAACTTCGCTAGTGTGTAAGATGCATCCCGAAGTCCGGATAATTGCCCTTTTGGCAAATCCACCTGCGACATATCACCAGTCACCACCATACGGGAACGCTCCCCAAGTCGAGTCAGAAACATCTTCATCTGCACAGGGGTCGTATTTTGCGCCTCATCAAGAATAACAAAGGCATTCGATAGTGTTCGCCCCCGCATAAAGGCAAGGGGAGCAATCTCAATCTCACCATTTTCCAACCGGCTCATCACCTGATCAGACGGCAGCATATCGTGCAAAGCGTCATAAAGCGGACGAAGATAGGGATCGACCTTATCTTTCATATCACCCGGCAAAAAACCCAGACGCTCCCCGGCCTCAACAGCAGGGCGAGAGAGGATAATCCGTTCAACATCCCCATTTAGTAGAAGAGAAACCCCATAGGCGACCGCCATATAAGTTTTCCCCGTCCCAGCGGGTCCAACACCGAACACCAACTCGTGACGTTGCATTGCTTTAATATAAGCAGCCTGTCCGGGAGACCGTGGGTTCAGCCGTCTTTTACGCGTAACAATTGCTAACTCATCACCGTGCGTTGATTCAACCGCCTTTTCGGTTTCTTCAACATCCGGTGTGATTTGCGCCATGCGAACAACGGCATCAACTTCGCCATCCCCGACATCCAGACCTTTTTGCAATCGTTCGTACAATGCTTTTAAAACAACCTTTGCTGTCGCTACAGAATCTTTATTACCGCTTATTGATACTTGATTTCCGCGCGATGCGAGATCCACATCAAGGTGCTGTTCCAATCGAACAAGATGCTGATCATGTTCCCCATAAAGCATGGGAAGAAGGCTATTATCATCAAACTCAATTAATTTATTCTGCCGTGCACCACGGGCGGCTTGTCCGTTACGAGCTCTGGCTGTCAAATGCGTCCCTCCATTCCGGCTTGTGCATGTTCTATATTATGCGCGTCAAAAACGCCAAAGTCACCTGTTACTACTGAACCTGTTAAAGAATTTGGTTTTGCTGTTTCAATTTTGACATCAACAATTTGCCCCATTAAGCGTTCTGGTGCTTGCACAAAAACAGATTGCATATAAGGACTACGTCCGCCCAACTGACCAACTTCACGGCCTTTACGCTCAACCAGAACAGAAAGTGTCTTCCCGATCATGCTCTGGTTAAATGCCATTTGTTGTGCATTCAAAAGTTCCTGCAGCATAGCCAGACGTTTTGACTTAATGTCCTCTGGAACCTGGGCATCAATCCCAGCAGCAGGCGTTCCTGGACGCGGGCTGTATTTGAAAGAATAGGCCTGGGCATAATTAATATCCGTAACCAGACGTAGCGTATCTGCAAAGTCCTGATCACTTTCGCCGGGGAAGCCAACAATAAAGTCAGAAGACAGAGCCAGTTCAGGACAAACATCGCGAAGCTTATCAATCACCCGGCGATATTCATCACCTGTGTGTTTGCGATTCATCATCTCCAAGATGCGGTCAGAACCACTTTGGATTGGCAAATGAAGATACGGCATTAATTCTGAAAGATCGCGATGGGTTGCGATAAGCTCGTCATCCATATCGTTCGGATGAGATGTTATATACCGAAGACGTTCAATACCATCGACTTCTGCGAGTTCTCTAAGTAACCTTCCCAAACGCCACGTTTTGCCGTCTGCTGCTTCGCCGTGAAAGCCGTTCACATTTTGTCCAAGAAGGGTAATCTCACGGGTTCCATTGGCAACCAAACGCTTGGCTTCATCAATAATCGCAGTTACCGGACGCGAAAATTCTGCACCACGGGTGTAGGGAACAACGCAGAAAGTACAGAATTTGTCACAACCTTCCTGAACAGAAAGGAAAGCAGAAGGACCATGCGTCTGGCTTTCTTCAGGCAGAAAATCAAATTTGGATTCTACGGGGAAATCTGTATCGGAAATTCCCCGGCCAGAGGTATTACCCAGCGCCTTGGTGACCATTTCCGGCAAACGGTGATAAGTTTGCGGACCAAACACCATATCGACCTGTTTCGCACGGCGTAAAATCTCTTCACCTTCAGCCTGCGCCACACAGCCAGCAACCCCAATGAGCATGCGATCGCCATTGGATTCGCGCTTTTCTTTGAGTCGTTTTAGCTGTCCAAGTTCAGAAAAAACCTTCTCAGAAGCTTTTTCACGAATATGACAAGTATTGAGGATAACCATGTCCGCCACATCCGGGCTATCCACAGTTTTATATCCCAGTGGAGCCAGAACATCCGTCATACGAACCGTATCATAGACGTTCATTTGACAGCCATAGGTCTTAATATAAAGCTTTTTCGCCAACGTAATTACCAATTCAGCCTAGCATCATTTTCGGTTACATTCATAAGCAAACCGTTCTGATACCTTGTTAAATTACCATGTGTTGGGATTTGAAGCTATCTCTAATCGCCGCCCGCCCAGAGCATCAGAAACACCACCGGACACTGCCTTATGACAATGACTGGCCATGTCTTTCCGATTAGCGAAGGAACTCGCCTCTACTGGCTCCAGAAATTCAACCTCTACAGTCAAAATCCCCATCGCCAGCGCATGCCATAAATGCCCGGGCAATTCCATATCACCATACCAAGCATAAAAAGGGCGCCATAATCGGCCCATCGGCATACCATCCAACCGGGTGTATGTAATAGAGATTGGCTGAACCAGCAAGGGGCTATCGTTTTCTGAGATTTGAGCAACTGAAAAGAGAGCCGATTTAAAAGGCAATACTCGCGTACCGTCGCTTGATGTTCCCTCGGGAAATAAAATCAAATCACGCCCGTTTCCAAGCCGTTTTGCCATGTTATCACGGCTTTCGCTGGATTTATGCTGACGACGCTGAATAAAAACAGTGCCAGATAACTTGGCAAGCCACCCAAAAAACGGCCAGTTACCAACCTCCGACTTTGCAACAAAATGCCCGTCAATCAAACCACCTAGGACAGAAATATCCAGATAAGACACATGATTGGATACATAGAGCGTCGGCTGACGCGTACTTTGCTGCCCCCGCGTAACGACCTTGATACCATTCAAAAAACAAGTCGCATTATGATACCACAAAGGCAACTTATAACGCCCAGGCAAACGCAAAAGCAAAAGCAAAAGCTGCAAAGGCATCAAAGCCAAGGTGAAAAGGACATACACAACCAATCGGCAAGAGGCCCTTAAATCAGATCCCAAACCAGAAGCTACAGCGATGTCCGACATATCACGCTACCTGTTGTGCTGTATTGTCCGTTTCACGACGATAGTGTTTATAATATTTGTCTGTTACTCGGCTTGTTTCAACAATCACACAAACATCCGTGGTGCCAAATTGTTCATCAATCACGGCACCATCCCCGATAACACCACCAAGCCTGAGATACCCTTTAATCAAAGGCGGTAACTCTTTAATCGCTGCCTTAGGATCAATCTGATCCGCCGGCATAAGATTCATCGAACTAAATCTTTCCGGCAGCGCTTTGGGGCGAATGTCGGTATCAGCCAAATGATTGTGATAGAGATACGACAAAGGCAGCTTCATCTGCTCTGGATCAATTCCGTGCAAACTTGCGCAACCAAACATATAGCGAATGTCATAGGTAAAGACATACTGGGCAATACCGCGCCACAAAAGCTGCATTGTCGAACCTCGTCGGTATTCCTGGTCAATACAGGACCGCCCTAGCTCGAGGATTTCACCATCAAAATTCAGTAATTTTTCCAGATTGAATTCATCAACAGAATAGAACTGTCCACGTTTTTTCGCACCTTCACGGCGCATCACGCGATAGGTGCCAACAACAGCCTCAGGTCCCGTTCCCCGATCATTATCGAAAACAAGCAAGTGATCACAGAAGGGATCAAAGCTGTCAAAGTCCCGACTCTCAGCTTCCATCTCTGGTGTTGGTTGAGCAGAGTTCTCGCGATAAAAAATATTATATCGCAGATTTTGCGCGGCCAAAACTTCCCGCTCGCTCTCGGCTAAGCGGATCGTCAGTTGTCCCGCAGTTACATCGACGGGTCGTGAAGTACCCTCATTCATGCTCAGCGTGTTCCCTGGAAATAAACATGGCGAATTTAAACATGGCGAGGACTGTGCCAGAAAATTGTGTCTATTTTATTGCACTACAGCCTTCACGAACAGCATAAAGTTCAAGACGGTGATCAATCAGGCGATAACCAAGATTTTGCGCCATTTTGCTCAGCATTTCATGAATCTCAGCATCCGTAAATTCAAGAACCTCACCAGAATTCACATCAATCAAATGATCATGAACCTGCTCCGTCGCCTCTTCGTAACGGGCGCGTCCATCGCCAAAATCATGGCGTTCCAGAATATTCGCTTCTTCAAACAGTTTTACTGTTCGATAAACTGTCGCGATAGAAATCTTCGAGTCCAATTTGGAAGCACGGTGGTAGACCTGCTCCACATCAGGGTGATCTGTAGAATCAGAAAGAACCCTTGCAATAACTCTTCGCTGTTCGGTCATCTTCAGACCTTTTTCAGCACAAAGAACTTCCAGTTTTGATGCCATAATTACCCTGAAATCGTCGTTAATGGATACGGTTACTTTTTTGAATAATTCTAATTTACACAAAATGCGCTACCGAGAAAAGCCCGATAGCGCATTTTTTAAGACATATCAGTTCAAAGAAATTTGATTACTTTGTTCTGTTTGCTTTTGTCCCCAGACCAATCTGCTTCGCCAAAGAACTACGTTGTTTCGCATAGTTTGGCGCAACCATTGGATAATCTTGTGGCAGGCCCCAACGCTCACGGTATTCTTCGGGTGTCATGTTGTAAGCTGTTTTCAAATGACGTTTAAGCATCTTGAGTTTTTTACCATCTTCAAGGCAGACGATAAATTCCGGCGTAATAGATTTTTTAATGGATACAGCTGGTGTTGGCCGTTCAGGCTCTTTTTTCTCTTCATGCCCCAGGGTAGACAGGGTGCCATATACCTCGCGAATTAATTGAGGCAAATCTGACATTGCAACAGAATTGTTGGAAACATGTGCAGAAACAAGACTAGTTGTAAGCTCTACTAATTCTAATGAGGAGTTATCTTCAGACATAGTATGACTGTTCTTTCCCAATACAAAGTTATCTTATAATCATCAAAATATTATTTAACTCATAACATACCAGTAAGTGAATTAAAGTTATTTTATGTAACTTTCAAGTTAGTTCGCATAAAATATTTATGAATACCATATCTATGCTAAGATTTTATAAGATGCTTTAAATATCCACAGACATAACAACTGCATCAACAGCTGTTCCATCAGATTTGTGGTAGTATTTGGATCTCCGCGCAATTTCATTAAAACCCATCACTCGATAAAGTGAAATCGCAATAATATTTTCCTCGGAAACTTCTAAAAATACCTTTTTTACAAATGCTTGATGAAAATATTCAAACATCTTGAAAATTATTTCTTTTGAAAACCCTAGGCCTCGAAAACTTGGATCAACACAAAAAGTCAATACTTCAGCTTCACCAACAACTTCTTGCCAAAGAATAAAACCGACCGGATTTTCATCTCGACAATAGATAAAACCACTATTCGTTTTCTGAACAAGTATTGCTGAAATATCTTTCGCCTTCCACGCAGAAGCAGGAAATGACCTCGAATGCATTTCAGCCAGCAGGTCCGCATGCTCAATACCGCACTGAATTATGTCTTCAGAACTGCTCATCACATTATCTAGAATGTTGTCTTATCTTTAGGCAAGGAAACATCTGGCGCCCGCAGATACAACGGCTCAACAGGTTGATTTTCTCTATCAAAAAGTTGCTGCTCCAAAGCGCACGATAATAAATTCCCAGCATCTGCGTTTGCAGAAGCTTTAGAGAAGCTGATTGAACGCCCCGTAACCTTCAAATCTTCAGATACCTGATCAGCACCATCCCCAACCAACAGCAAATTATCACCAGACAGTTTATCGCTCAGATTTTCAGGAAGTACAGCAAAGGGTTCCGTCAAAGGCATCAAATTTGAATCAAAGGCTTGTACAAATAAATCCGCACGCTTGGCATCAATTATAACAACAACTTGTGGCTCATCGGTCTTTTCAGCCGCAGGTACACCACGTGCCAGTACTTCAAAATTATTTACCCCCACAAGTGGCTTGTTACAAGCAAGGGCAAAACCCTGAGCCGTTGCGAGACCAATTCGAACCCCCGTAAAACCGCCCGGACCTGTTGTGACGGCAAATCCATCCATATCCATCAGGTCTTTTCCGGTTTCATCCAAAAGATCCTGCACAATCGGCAAAAGACGTTCAGACTGACCACGTCGCATGATCTCCACTCGGGAAGCAAGCACTTGCCCCTTGCTCATAATCGCAACGGAGCAAGAAGATCCGGCTGTATCCAAACCAAGTAACAGTGAATTATCAGCACGCATTATCGCGAAATCATCCCTTTGACACCCAGGTTAACTTAGCCCATAGCTTAGGCAAAACAACATTATGGCTTATATCCGCGATCCAGCTTTGTTACAATTAAAGACAATCGTTAATGATGCCTTAATGATATTGCGCCAAACCAGAGGCCAGTATTGACGCAACACTGACAGACAAAGAATTAGAAATAGCGCGCTATGTTTAAATTGAAACGCTTTCATTTATTTTTCCATATGCTTACCGTTATCATAGGCATCATCAGCTTTCAGAAAACAACTTCGGCACAGAGCATTGACACAGTTGTTGAGAGCAACCTAACAAATGGTGCCGTTGTTCTTATGTACCAGCGTTTCGGTGAAAGCCGATATCCGACAACCAGCACTTCGGCATCAATATTAGCAAATCACATCCAAGAGCTTCAAGACAGCCGCTACAATATCCTGCCTCTCTCTAATATCGTCGATGCCCTCGCACAGGATTTGCCCCTGCCAGATCGTGTAATAGCAATCACAATCGACGACGCCTACATTTCTTTCTACGAAAAGGCATGGCCTGAGTTTAAGAAGGCACAGCTTGCGGTCACGGTTTTTGTAACAACCTCTGCTATTGATCAAAATCGACCCGGCTATATGACCTGGTCCCAGATAAGAGAGCTTGCGGCAGATCCCCTTGTAACAATTGGTAGTCACGCCAACGAGCTCCGACACATTGCCCATTTATCCCTAGAAGAACAAAAGCAGACAATCGAGAAGTCAAATCAGACTTTCAGACGTGCTCTAGGAAAACAGCCCAACCTGTTTGCGTACCCTTACGGCGAAATCAGCAACAATCTGCAAAGCGCCTTGAAAGCCACTGGTTTCAAAGCAGCCTTTGGGCAACATTCCGGTGCCATAGCTCGCAGTGCTAATTTCATGTCCTTACCTCGCTACCCATTCAATGATCGTTTTGGAACAACGGAACGTTTCAAATTAGCTGTCAACAGTCTTCCGTTACCAGTCACTGCTGTTTTACCTGAAGACCTAATACTTAGCGCTGCAACGAACCCGCCACTTTTCGGCTTTACAATTGGCCCAGAAATCAAACCTCGTGAAGACGGATCCTATCGCGGACTAAACTGTTACAGTTCGCAAGGAGAGCTAACATTACAGGAGCTTGGCGGCGGACGTATCGAGGTCCGGTTAACAGAGCCTTTTAAACAAGGCAGAGCCCGTATTAACTGCACGATGCTTGGTCCAAAGGGACGTTGGCGTTGGTTTGGGCAACAATATTATATTCCCTGAATGTTGGGAATCTCGTACCCATACAAAAAGCCCGGAGCTAAATTAACCAGATCCGGGCTTTTAATTATTTCTTGGAGGCTATTTTGAGGGCTTATCTATTTGCCCTACCAGCTTCAAACAGTCAAAGCCGCAACTGGCCTATCTACGCACTGGCGCGGACTTCAGATACTTCGGGAATGTAGTGACGCAGCATGTTTTCAATACCCATTTTCAGTGTTGCGGTAGAACTTGGGCATCCCGCACATGCACCTTGCATATGCAGATAAACAATACCGTTCTCAAAACCATGAAAAACGATATCACCACCGTCCTGTGCAACAGCCGGGCGAACACGTGTATCCAGAAGCTCTTTAATCTGGGACACAATCTCATCATCATCTTCATCGCTTGCTTCAGCGTGGGAAGACATTGCCTCGGATGCATCAGTGATAACGGGGCGTCCTGCTGTAAAATGCTCCATAATTGTACCGAGAATGGATGGCTTCAGGATATACCACTCTTTGTCTTCTGCTTTGGTGATGGTAATGAAATCACCACCAAAAAACACTCCGGTCACGCCTTCGATCTCAAATAATCTGAGAGCAAGAGGAGAATTTGAAGCAGCTTCTTTTGCTTCAAAGAAAGCCGTACCACCTTCAAGCACCGGACATCCCGGTAAAAACTTTAAAGTAGCTGGATTTGGCGTTTGTTCTGTTTGGATAAACATATCTTGCTCGTTTAAAATCGGTCCATGATTGTTGTTCTTATATGTAATCTTATAGAGGCTATTCAAGCCCCTATCCATAATGAATATTCATATAGAATATTTCTTTAGCTGATCTCGTCGATTTCAGCAGGCTCCAGATTATCAGGGACAACAGTAATCGGCACACGTAATTTACCGATATGCTTCCCCATTAGAGCCGTCAAAAGTGGTCCCGGTCCGCCAGATCCCGAGCTTGCGCCCAGCACCAAGATAGAAACCTGATCATCTTCATTCACAAGCTTGACCAGCTCATCACGACGATCACCTTCGCGCATATATAGAACAGGAATTTGCCCTGAATACTCAAGCACTTCTTCACCCAGTTTATTCAGGCGCGCTTCGGCTTCTTCACGAGCTTCTTCCTGCATCAAATCCCCGACTGCCGCCCAGTGATTAAACTCGGCAGGTTCAATGACATACAAAAGCGCAACCCGTCCACCTGTATGCAGTGCACGTCGGCAAGCAAAACGCATTGCCTGCAGCATCTCATCACTATCATCGACGACGACAAGAAAGATTCGATCTGTAGATCCATGATTACGGCATTTCTTGCCATCAGTTTCTTGATCAATTTTCAGTTCTGTCGATTCTGTTTCACTCATACCTTATCCCTTGCGGAAAATTAAATGACCGATCCAGCCGGATACCAAAGCAATCACAATAGCAATAATACCATACATCGCACCATGAAGATGTGCATAGTCATAAATTTCAGCTTCGACCCCAATCTTTGATACCGTAAGGGGAGTCGTTCGCGCATCTATGATTTGACCATCGCGCAGGTGATAGACACTCACAGAGTATGTTCCCGTGGGGACATTCGCAGGCAATTCAAACTCTGTTCGGAAAAGATGTTCGCCCAAAAAAACAATTTCAGCATTTTCCAGCTGATAATTCCCGCTACGTAAAAGATTCCGAAGTAAGGCTTCTTTCCATGAATCCGCCAATTTACCAGCAGCTTTTGTCACCGGAAGCTCTAGACCGATATTATTAAACCCAATGGCATTCAGGGCGCGTGTTGCAGAAGATGATATTTCTTCAATAGGACCAGTCGAAGCGATAGAATAAAAACTGGGAACACTTTCAAAACTCATGGACGCCGTATTCATCCAGATCCCTGCAACCTGTCCTTTTCGTTGTACCTTAAAGTCCGTATCTGGACCCCTGACAACAACAATAACTTCGCCCGGAGAATTTATACTGCCAAACAAAAGAATACGATCCCCTGAAAACCCCGCCGTAATCGCGACAAGGTGGCTGGACAGATCAGCTTCGATTGCCTTGGTCTCTTTTGCCGATAAAACAAAGAGGGATGAAAAACCGACAGTAGCAAGTACTTTTAGAAAATCGATGCCGCTCACAGAAAAAAGCCGATGAACCAAAGAAACCATCAAAGATATCATTGCGTCATCTCCAGTGAATAGAGATCCGCAGGCTGAATCAAAAGATCAAGGAACAGCTTGCCACAAACCATAACAACTAAAATACCAAGCAAAAGGCGCAGCCAATCGCCCTGCATCTTGGCACCGATCCGCGTACCAACCTGTGCCCCCAATACAGAGCCAACCAAAAGCAAGAGCGCGAGAACAACATCAACAGTCTGATTCTGAGCTGCTTGTAAAAAAGTGACGTTCGCAGCAACAAAGATAATCTGGAAAAGCGATGTTCCGATAACCATCGCTGTCGGCATGCCCAGCATATAGATCATCGCTGGCACAAGAATAAACCCACCGCCAACGCCCATAATCGCAGAGAGAACACCAACAAAAAAACCGATGCCAAGGGGTAGAAGAGCAGAGATATAAAGACGCGATTTCCGGAAGCGCATTTTAAGCGGCAAGCCGTGGAACCAATTGTGCTCATGTAACTTACCACGGGAAGCACCACCTGCTTTTCGACGCCGGAACACTGCTTTGATGCCTTCAAGCATCATCAGCAACCCGATGGTTCCCAAAAAAATCACATAGGATAGATTAATAACCAGATCAATCTGCCCCAGACTCTTGAGAAAAGTAAACAGACCGACGCCAAGTGTTGACCCTATAAAGCCACCAACCAGCAGTATCCAACCCATTAGGAAATCAACATTTCCTCGCTTCCAATGGGCAAAAACACCAGAAACCGATGACGCGATCACATTATTTGCTTGTGTAGCAACGGCGACAGCCGGGGGAACACCCACAAAAATCAGAATTGGCGTCATTAAGAAGCCTCCTCCAACACCAAATATCCCCGAAAGCAGTCCGACACCGCCCCCCATTGCCAATAAGAGGATTATGTCGACAGATATCTCTGCGATCGGCAGATAGATTTGCATTGCCGTCAGACGCCTTTTTCACAGGTTTTCATTTAGCTCTACCCTGTTCTGCCATTTCAGACAGAAAATTTTCATTCATTAGGCTTTCAAGGGAGCATCCCTAAAAGAATCTATCCTGCTTCAGAAAAAAGGAAAAGGGGTCCATTGAATATTTTCTTTATTTTTCAACTTTTTGCTTAACATTTTTTTAATTTGACCAATTCCAAAAACCCAACGTTGCTTTTCTTTTCAAAAGCTTCCCAACAGGAAAAGGGCACCCGAGGTTGATCAGATGCCCTTTTATCAAAAAATTTGGTGCCAGTTATTTTTTATACTGGTGCCATATAATTTAGTCGTTTACCTGCTCATGGACGCAAAAACCCAACTGCATCAAAAACTTCCTTCATCACAGGCTCGGCCAATTTAGCTGCCCGATCAGCTCCCTGCTTGAGAACAGAATCAACGTATGATTTATCATCCATCAATCGTTTCATTTCGGATCCCATTGGTCCCAACTTGGTAACCGCAACGTCTGTCAGGGATTTTTTAAAATCGGCAAAACCTTTACCTTCGAACTCACCCAAAACATCAGAAAGCTCTTTGTCGTTCAATGCAGCATAGATAGATAGCAGGTTAAAAGCTTCCGGGCGTTCTTTGCGGGCATCGTCAAGTAACTTACCATTTTCATCCAAAACATCAGCACCGGGGATCAAATGCGGATCGCTAGTTGCCTTCTTAATTTTTTTGGCAACGGTATCCGCATCGTCCATCATCGTGATACGACTGTAATCAGACGGGTCAGACTTACTCATCTTCTTGCTACCATCACGCAAAGACATGATACGTGTCGCCGCCCCAAAAATCAGTGGCTCAGGTACAGGAAAAAGATCAACATTAAAATCATTGTTGAACTTGATAGCAATATCACGTGTTAATTCAAGGTGCTGTTTCTGATCTTCGCCAACCGGCACATGGGTTGCTTTATAGGCAAGAATATCCGCCGCCATCAGGTTTGGATAGACGTACAGACCCGTAGACGCTTTCTCACGGTTCTTCCCGGCTTTATCCTTAAATTGTGTCATCCGGTTCAACCAACCAATCCGGGACACACAGTTAAAGACCCAGCCAAGCTCTGCATGGGCTGATACTTGCGACTGATTAAAAATAATGTGCTTCTCGGGATTAACCCCTGCCGCCAGATATGACGCCGCAACTTCACGTGTATTATCAACCAACTGCTTAGGATCTTGCCAGACAGTGATGGCATGCATATCAACGACACAGAAAATGCACTCATAGTCGTCCTGTAGGCGCACAAAATTGCGAATAGCGCCGAGATAATTGCCAAGATGTAGGTTCCCTGTGGGCTGTACGCCCGAGAAGATACGCTTCATGGGAAAAGATCCATTCCAATAGCGGTTGATAAAAGATTTAAGAAAAGGCTTTATCGCCGTTCAAAACCCTGGGGTCAAGAGCTTGAACCTAGAGGCAAGATAAGCAATTACTTGAACAAACCTTTTGGATCATAAATCGACTCTCCGCCCAGAAGTGTCGCCTCTACATTCACAGCCCCGATTTCATTTACGGGTATGTCCAGAATATTTCGGTCCAGCACAACAAAGTCCGCGAGCTTGCCTTGTTCAATCGATCCCGTTTTATCCTCATGCTGCAATAGTTTTGCAACATTGAGCGTCATCATTTCGATAACGGTCTCCACGTGATCAAAGGCACCATCTTTTTGGGTAAGCACAGCTTCAACCTTCATCAAGGGGGATAGTTCTTCCGCATCCCAATCACTGCTCAGAACCATCTCAACCCCCGCCTCGTAAAGTTTACGGGCAGGCATTAAGTCTTCAGCCCGCTTCCCAATAAACCCGGCAAGGTATCGTTTCGTATCCGAATTGGTTGAGCTTGGTGCGAGCTGAAAATCGGTAATAACATCTAGCTCTTTAAATCGGGATACATCTTTTTTATCAACAAGGTACAGATGCGTTATCCGATGTTGAATATCCCTGGATATATTTTCTTTTTCTGCATGCGTTACAGCATCCAGAGCAAGCCCGACACCACGATCACCTGTGGCATGAAAATGAACCTGAAATCCTAACTTCTCCAGAGCACTGACATAGTCAAAAAGGGTCTCTTCCTCAAAATACAGAAAGCCCCTCTGCAAATCTTTTGGAAGCTCAAGACTGGCTTCATAGGGTTGATAAAGCGCCCCTGTTGCCTGAGATAAGATCCCGTCCACGTAAATTTTGGCCTGATTAAACCGCAAAAGCTTTTCAGGGTCATTACTGTACCGCTTTTGAAATTCGGCAATCTGTTCCTCAAAGGGTAAATCAGGGTATAGATAAAGCGCATTACTGGCCCGCACCGTGAGTAGATTTTCTTCTTCTGCACGGATCCAGACTTCCTGATGCCCTCTGGGCCAATAGCCACCTGCGTCACTAATGCTTGTAATGCCATTTTCAGCTAAAAGATTCAGTGCTTGAAGCAAGCCTTCATAAGCAAAATCAACATTCGCTTTGGTTGGCGGAAGGGCTGCATTACGGAGTTTCTGTTGCGCGTTTTCAAAAACAACGCCGGTCAGACGGCCCGTAAATGGGTCTCTATCGATCAATCCACCCGGAGGATTAATTCCGGGAGCCGCTTGAAAGGCCATATATCCCACGGCCTGCATCGCCTTGGTGTTGGCCCAGGCACCATGCCCAAGATTATCAAGGATAACTGCGGGTCGATCTGGAATTAGTCGATCAAGAAACGCCATGGGAGTTTCGATTGTTTCCAGCAAAGCTGGCATGGAAACACCAGCCCCCATAAACCAAGGCTTATCATGCTGCTCATCAAGGCAATAGGCTATTTCCTCACGATAGATTTCTTCCGATCCTTCAGCCGATAGAAAACAAACTGTTTCATTGATACCAGCTTCCAGGGCATGTAGATGAGGGTCCTGAAACCCCGGTAAGAGCATCCGTCCACCGAGATCTATAACCTCAACACCAACCTGCACCATATCAAGAAGTTGTTTTTCCGCGCCTACAGCAGAAATAACACCATCCTCAACCAAAACGGCTTCGGCCCACGGCATTTTTTTATCAACAGTGTAAATCTGCGCGTTTACAACTAGGTAGCGACCAGATGATGCATGACTTTGTGTTAAAAATGCACTGATCAAACCCATGCCGATGCCAACAGTTTTAACTGCCGAGATGATTTCTGATAGTGTTGTTTTCGTTTGTTTCATCAGCTTGTTAACACCTTCTGTCAAAACTTTGCGAGCCGTTATTCCAAGCTAAACATACCACCAAAAACAAAAAAGGGGCCGGAGGATTTCTCCTCCGGCCCCTTTTTTTCGCAAGGAAATGCGTTAATTAGTTCCAGCTTTTAACAAGCTCGTCATAATCAACTGTTTCACCCTGTGGTTTCTCGTTGGCCAATTTGGCTTTTGGAGAACCAGGCTGGTTCAGCCAGTAGCTGGCTTCTTTTTCTTCGTTCAGCTTAGGTCCGCATTCGCCCTGAACGCCTGCGCGTTCCAGACGACCAAGAACTTTATCCTGAGCTGCTGCAAGTGAATCCATTGCTTCCTGAGGTGTTTTTGCACCAGAGCTGGCATCACCAATGTTCTGCCACCATAGCTGTGCAAGTTTTGGATAATCAGGAACGTTGATGCCTGTAGGTGTCCACTGAAGACGTGCAGGTGAACGATAGAATTCAATCAAACCACCAAGTTTTGGAGCACGCTCTGTGAAGGATTCATGCTGGATGTCACTTTCACGTACGAAAGTTAGACCAACGTGACTTTTCTTCAGGGAAACAGTTTTGGCAACAGTGAACTGTGCGTAGAGCCATGCAGCTTTACGACGATCAACTGGTGTGGATTTCATAAGAGTCCAAGAACCAGCATCCTGATAACCAAGCTTCTGACCTTCTTCCCAGTAAGGACCGTGCGGGGAAGGTGCCATACGCCATTTCGGTGTACCGTCTTCGTTCACAACCGGAAGACCGTCTTTCACCATGTCGGCAGTAAAGGCAGTGTACCAGAAGATCTGTTGTGCAACAGCACCCTGCGCAGGAACCGGACCAGCTTCACCAAAGGTCATACCTGGTGCTGATGGTGGTGCATAAGCTTTGAGCCAGTCAACATACTTGGCGACGGAATAAACAGCAGCCGGGCCGTTTGTCGCGCCACCACGTGCTACAGAAGAACCAACCGGGCTACAGCCTTCCATACGGATGCCCCATTCATCAACAGGAATACCGTTTGGAATGTTTTTGTCGCCAGCACCAGCCATGGACAGCCATGCATCAGTGAAACGCCAGCCAAGTGATGGATCTTTTTTACCATAATCCATATGGCCGTATACCGGCTTGCCGTCGATTTCTTTCACGTCATTTGTGAAGAAGTCAGCGATATCTTCATAGGCAGACCAGTTTACCGGCACACCAAGATCATAGCCGTATTTTGCTTTAAATTTAGCTTTGATATCCGGATCAGAGAACCAGTCATAACGGAACCAGTAAAGGTTCGCGAACTGCTGGTCAGGAAGCTGATAAAGTTTGCCATCAGGACCTGTTGTGAAAGATGTACCAATGAAATCACCAAGATCAAGATCCGGGTTACTTACATCAGCACCTTCGCCAGCAATCCAATCAGAGAGCGGCACAACCTGTTGATAACGATAGTGCGTACCAATTAGATCTGAATCGTTGATGTAAGCATCATAGATGTTTTTACCGGACTGCATCTGTGTCTGCAGCTTTTCAACAACATCACCTTCACCGATCAGGTCGTGATTAACCTTGATACCTGTGATTTCATAGAAAGCTTTGGCAAGAGTTTTTGATTCGTACTCGTGCGTTGTAATGGTTTCGGAAACCACATTGATTTCCATGCCTTTGAAAGGCTCAGCGGCTTTTGTAAACCACTCCATTTCTTTCATTTGATCAGCTTTGGACAAAGTCGAAGGCTGAAATTCATTTTCTACCCAGTTCTTAGCAGCAGCTGCATCCGCATGAGCTGCGCCAGCTGAGAGAACCAAAGCGACGGCTGTAAGAGCGCCACCAATATAACGGGACTTCATTATTATATCTCCCTGTTGCTTCATTCAGTAAACGAGTTTGCCTCGTCACCCCACATTTGCCCTCTAGGTGTTTACACCCATCTAAAAACGATGAATGCGTAGACAGCGCTTACAACGAGGGCTCCCCACAATTGGATATCTGACATCAGAAGCCAACCGAGGTGAATAAAAGCACTGCCCAGTAGTGTGATAAACAATCGATCCCCACGAGTGGTTGGAATATTAAGAATTCCAACCTTTTCCCTTTCTGGAAATTTGATTGCCAATACCGTCATAACAACAAGCGTTGTTGCAATGATGATAAAGAAAGTAGCCGTTGGCCAAGTCCAGGCCATCCAGTTCAATTCCATGATACGGACTCCCTCTTAAACCCGGCCCAGGGCAAAACCCTTGGCGATGTAGTTACGAACAAAATAGATCACCAGAATACCTGGGATAATGGTCAAGATCCCCGCCGCTGCCAGCACGCCCCAATCAAGACCGGATGCAGACACTGTACGTGTCATGGTCGCGGAAATTGATTTAGCATCAACAGACGTCAACGTTCTGGCCAACAGTAATTCAACCCATGAGAACATGAAGCAGAAGAATGCAGCCACACCGATACCCGAAGAAATCATCGGCGTGAAAATACGGGTGAAGAAACGCGGGAAAGAATAACCGTCAATATAGGCGGTTTCATCAATCTCTCGCGGGACACCAGACATAAATCCTTCGAGGATCCAGACAGCCAACGGAATGTTAAACAGACAGTGCGCCAAGGCCACTGCAATATGCGTATCAAACAGTCCCACTGCAGAATAGAGCTGGAAGAACGGCAAGGCAAAAACCGCTGGTGGTGCCATTCTGTTGGTCAAAAGCCAGAAGAACAGATGTTTGTCACCCATAAAGTTATAGCGCGAGAAGGCATAAGCCGCAGGCAAAGCGACCAACAGGGTAATGATTGTGTTTAACACCACATAGATTGTCGAATTTATGTAACCGTTGTACCAACTGGGGTCTGTAAAGATCACCATATAGTTGGCAAAAGTCAGGTCCTGAGGCCAAAGGCTGAAGGTACTGAGAATTTCCTCATTCGTTTTCAAGGACATATTCAGCAACCAATAAATCGGCAACAGCAAGAAAACAATATAAAGAATAGTGACGAGAGCTTTGGTTTTCATGGCTTAAGACTCCGCTCTGTCTAAATAGCTCATCACTGTAAAGAATACCCAGCTGAAGAGCAGAATGATTAAGAAATAAACCAACGACATCGCCGCGGCAGGACCCAGATCGAACTGACCAATCGCCATTTGAACCAAATCAATGGAAAGGAACGTTGTTGCATTACCCGGTCCACCACCTGTCACCACAAATGGCTCGGTATAGATCATGAAGCTATCCATAAAGCGCAGCAGCACAGCGATCAAAAGTACGCGGTTCATCTTTGGCAATTGGATAAAGCGGAATGTCGCCCATTTGCTGGCACCGTCAATTCTCGCCGCCTGATAGTAAGCATCCGGAATTGACTGCAAACCAGCATAACAAAGCAACACAACAAGTGACGTCCAGTGCCATACATCCATGACAATCAACGTCACCCAGGCATCTAGCGCATTTTGCGTATAATTGTATTCAATACCCAATCCATCCAGAGTAGCGCCTAGAAGGCCAATATCAATGCGACCAAAGATCTGCCAGATCGTACCAACCACATTCCAGGGAATCAGGAGTGGCAGGGCCATAAGGATCAAACAGAATGGAACCCAGAGACCTTTTTTCGGCATCGCCAACGCAATGGCAATACCAAGCGGAATCTCGATAGAAAGAATAATAAAGGAAAACAGGAACTGACGTCCTAACGCCCCGTGGAAACGATCGGAACGAAGAACTTCCTGGAACCATTCGATACCTGCCCAGTAAAATTCATTATTCCCAAAGGTATCCTGAAAGGCATAGTTCACTACGGTCATCAAAGGAATAACCGCAGAAAATGCCACGATTAAAACAACGGGAAGAACAAGCCACCAAGCACGGTTATCGGACCATTTATTCATGATCAAGCCTCCTCTACCAAATGACTGTTGGCATAAAGATTCACATGCGTTGGATCGACAACTAGACGCGCACCATCAGTAGGAACGTCATCTTCTTCGTTGACCATCACTTTAAACTCGTGATCTTCGAGGCGAACACTTGCGACCTTAAATCGGCCAAGGTCTTCGACCTTTTGAATAGAAACCGTCGGCCCAGATCCTTCACGCGTTAGCGACAGGAATTCAGGACGAATGCCAACTTCCAATGAAGCACCCGCAGGAATATTACTCAGGCCCTGTTCCATGGCAAAAGCATGGCCAGCGACCATTGCCTGCTTGCCATCAATATGGCACGGCACTACGTTCATGCCCGGTGAACCAATAAAGTAACCCACAAATGTGTGCTTTGGACGCTCGAATAACTCTTCCGGCGTTCCCATCTGAACAACAGCACCATCGTACATAACAACCACTTTGTCAGCGAAGGTCAGAGCTTCCGTCTGGTCATGTGTTACGTACACCATTGTGTAGTTAAAGCGTTTGTGTAGATGTTTAAGCTGAGAGCGCAATTGCCACTTTAAATGAGGATCAATAACGGTTAATGGCTCATCAAACAGGATCGCTGATACATCAGCGCGAACCAGGCCACGCCCCAGAGAAATTTTTTGTTTGGCATCTGCCGTAAGACCGCTGGCTTTACGCTTCAGGCTATCGCTCATTTCCAGAAGTTCAGCGATTTCACGAACGCGACCGTCAACTTCACTGGCGCCGACACCGCGATTGCGAAGCGGGAAAGCCAGATTGTCATAGACAGTCATGGTGTCATAAACCACAGGGAACTGGAAAACCTGTGCAATATTACGGCCTTCAGTTGCTTTATTGGTAACAGCTTCTCCGTCAAAGAGAATTTCACCATGCGTCGGCTTTAACAAGCCAGAAATAATATTCAGAAGTGTTGTTTTACCACAGCCAGATGGGCCAAGCAGCGCATAGGCCCCGCCATCTTCCCACACATGATTAAGCTCTTTAAGCGCAAAATCCTGTGGCTCTTGGATATGCGGCATATAGGAATGCGCCAAGCCATTCAGTTCAATCTTCGCCATTATGCTTGCTCCCCAGCTGTACCCCAGGGGCCCGCAACCAGCTTGCCATTGGTATCAAAAACAAAACACTTGGACGGTTCCAGATAAACGTCGATATCACTATCGATTTCAATTTCCTGTACCCCGTGTGTAAGGCTCACCCAACGCTGGTCTGCGAAATCCACATGTACAAAACTCTCAGACCCAGTGATCTCTGTAACTGCAACCTTGGTCTTAAACGAGATCATGCTTGGATCACTATTGATATGCAGGTGATTTGGACGAAAACCCAGCGTGTAATCACCATCCCCAACTTGAGACAACACACCAGTTGCTTGCGCTGAGAATTTCTCACCGTGGCTCACCACCCCGCCCTTAACAGTGACAGGCAAGGTGTTAATCGGAGGGTCAGAGAAGACATCAGCCGTTAACAGGTCGCCCGGATTGCGATAGATATCAATAGTAGATCCGAACTGTGTAATCCGACCTTCGTGCAGCGTCGCCGTATTACCCCCCAATAACAGCGCCTCTGTCGGCTCGGTTGTCGCATAGACAAAGATTGCCCCTGTTTCCGCAAAAACCCGTGGCAACTCTTCGCGAAGCTCTTCACGCAACTTATAATCCAGGTTTGCCAGTGGCTCATCCAACAGTACAAGATCAGCGCCTTTAACCATGGCACGCGCCAAGGCTGTACGTTGTTGCTGACCACCAGAAAGCTCAAGCGGTGTTCGATCCAACATCGGCTCCAGCTTCATCATCGCTGCTGCTTCACGAACTTTACGATCAATCTCGTCAGCCGGAGCGCGGGCAATGCGTAACGGAGATGCAATGTTCTCGTATACGGTCAATGCCGGATAGTTAATGAACTGCTGATAAACCATAGCAACATTGCGATCTTGAACCCGAACGCCTGTTACATCGATACCATCAAAGGAAATACGTCCCTTGGTCGGCTTGTCCAAGCCGGCCATAAGCCGCATCAAACTGGTTTTACCCGAAAGAGTCGGTCCAAGAAGAGTGTTAAGCGTACCACGTTCCAAGCTAAGGTTTGCCCCAGCTATGTGTACTTCGTCTCCGACCGTCCTCCAGATATTCTCTAGAGATAACGTCATTTCAACCCCACGAAACTCAACTTAAAAGTTGGTTTTGTTTTTCTATTTTTGTTTAGCTGGCTTTTGCCAGTTTTTTAATATTCAGCGCCATCCATTCAGATAGTGCTTCCTTATCTGCTCCCTTGATTCTCAGTCCTAGTTTGCTTCGACGCCACAGTACATCGTCCGCTTTCTGCGCCCATTCGTGGATCATCAGATAGCGTACTTCCGCTTCATAAAGGTCAGCTCCGAAATTCTGACCTAAATCCTCTAGCGACGTTGCATTGCCAAGTAAAAGCGAATAGCGAGTTCCGTAACTCCGTATCAAACGCTCCGCATGGCTTTTTGTTATAAACGGATATTTTTTTAGTAGTTTAGAAACTTGTTCAGTTGCCTGCTCACAAGGGAAGTCGCCCCCGGGAAGGGTAGCGCCCTGAGTCCAAGCTCCTCCAATTTCAGGAAAAAATCCAGCAAGTTTTTCAATTGCGTGTTCTGCAAGACGGCGATAGGTGGTAATTTTACCACCAAAAATATTCAACGCAGGGGCGCCATCAAGCTCATCAACCTTCAGGACATAATCGCGCGTTGCTTCCTGAGCCTGGCTTGCGCCGTCATCATAAAGCGGACGAACACCAGAATAGGTATGAACAACCTGATTTGAAGAAATTGACGTTTTAAAATAGCTGTTGGACAGGCGACAAAGATATTCAATCTCGTCCTGAGAAATTTTAACGTCGGCAGGATCACCCTGAAAATCTTCATCAGTGGTTCCAATCAGCGTGAAATCTTTTTCATAAGGAATAGCGAAAACAATACGCTTGTCATCGTTCTGGAAAATATAGCAACGATCATGGTCAAACAGCTTCGGAACCACAATATGGCTGCCCTTGACCATTCTGATTGAATGATGAGAAGAACTTTCCATTCCTTCATTCAGGAACTTGGATACCCATGGACCAGAGGCATTTACCAGAACCTTACCCTTGATCACATGTTCCTTACCATCACTAGTGTTTTCACAGGTAAGATTCCAGATCCCATCTTTGACTTTGGCATCAACACAGCGGGTACGACAATGAATGTCTGCACCTTTATCTCGAGCATCAATCGCGTTAAGAGCAACCAAACGCGCATCATCAACCCAACAGTCTGAGTATTCAAAGCCCTTGGCAAAGCCCTCTTTCAACGGAGAACCAGCTTCATCTGTCTTCAAATTTAATCCGTGACTGGCAGGCAGTTTTTTACGTCCACCAAGGTTGTCATACAGGAAAAGACCAATACGAATAAGCCAACCAGGACGCTGAGACTTATTGTGCGGTAAAACAAAACGAAGCGGCCAGATAATGTGCGGCGCCATCGCCCAAAGAGTTTCGCGTTCGATCAAAGCTTCCCGAACAAGACGAAACTCATAATGTTCGAGATATCGTAATCCGCCATGGATAAGCTTGGTACTCGCAGAACTGGTTGCCTGCGCCAAATCGCTTTGCTCTACGACGCATACCGAGAGCCCACGACCTGCAGCATCTCTTGCAATACCGCATCCATTAACGCCACCACCAACGATGACCAGATCATAAGTCTGACCGCTCACAATACCTCCCCGACACAGCGTTAGCCGATAAGCTGCACTGTATTATTTCGAATCTTTCGAAATGAGTTTCCTTTTGGTTTCGTTTTGCACGCTATTCGAAGATTTCAAGGTTCGCAAGCGAAAATTTTTATTACATTTTTATGACAACTCAGATTCAATGAGACGAACACCGCTATCCCTACAGATTTTTCTCAGGTTTTCGGATTCAAGGTTGTCTGTTACAAAAGTATTGATTTGATCAAATTCTGCCACACGAACAGGGGCGGTTCGTTTTAGTTTCATTTTATCCGCACACAAAATGACGTGGTGAGCATTGTCAATTATGGCCTGCGCGACTTTCGCTTCACGTAGATCGAAGTCCAACAAAGATCCGTCTTCATCTACCGCCGAAGTCCCGATAATGGCAAAATCCACCTTGAATTGTTTAATAAAATCAACTGCGGTTTCTCCCACAACACCTCCGTCTGAACGACGAACCATTCCACCGGCAATAATAACATCAATAGAAGGCGCCGGACGTAATATATTGGCAACATTGATATTGTTGGTAATAACAAGCAAATCCTTCTTGCTTAACAAGCACTGAGCGACTTCTTCTGTCGTTGTGCCGATATTAATAAAAAGAGAACAATTATCTGGCACCAAATCAGCCGCTGCTGCACCAATACCTCTCTTTTCATCCTTCGCGATCATACGTCGAGCGTCATATCGCAAATTTTCGACACCTGCCGCAAAGACAGCCCCACCATGGATTCTTTTAAGGATGGCCCGCGCACATATTTCATTAAGATCTTTGCGTATGGTCTGAAGCGATACCTCGAAACGGGTAGCAAGTTCTTCGACTAAAACACGCCCTTCTTCCCGTGCAAGACCAACAATTTCGCGCTGTCTGGGATTGAGAGTGTCCATTTTAAATTCCCCTGAACTCATATTCTTATTTTATGTTGAGAACAGTTTAAAATGACTCTGCAAAAAACGAAAGCAGAAAGGCTTCGTTTTTCGAAAACCGAAACTATTTTATTTAAAATCCTCCTTAATTGAACCTATAACTTCCCGTTTCACAGAAAGATGATTGGACGAAAAGAGTTTTTAAACTTCTTATCTGTAGCGCCAACATACTCCGATCATTTCACTTAACAGGATAGAACAATGACCAAAGTTATCGATTACTATCATTTTCTCCTCTCACCCTGGAGTTATCTCGGCATAAAACATTTCAACAGCGTCGTTGCCAAACACGGTGCCATCGTGAATTACAAACCCATATCTGTTATGGACACCTTTGATAATATGGGTGGCACGCACCCGAGCAAACGGCATCCATCACGCATAAAGCACAGAATGATCGAATTAAAACGCTGGTCCAAACATTTGGATATCCCCATGAATTTTGAACCCGCCTTTTGGCCCGCTGATCAAACCCTTGCCGCACAAATGGTTTACGCAATTCAGGAAGCTGGTGGAAATGCCGGACCTTTCAGTGACGCAATTCTAACAGCCGTATGGGCACAGGATAGAAATATCGCTGATGAAAACACGTTGGCAGATATTGCCCGTGAATGTGGGTTTGCTTCCGACACCCTCATGGCCCAAGCAAAAAGTGATGCTATGGCTCAGACTTATAGCAAAACGACTCAAGAAGCCCATGAGAGAGATGTCTTTGGGTCTCCGACCTATATCTATAACGGTGAAAATTTCTGGGGTCAGGATCGTATAGATTTTTTGGATAAGGCCCTGTCAGAATAACAACCTTGCAGACGAACTAATTACAGGCATAACGCATTAATGGTGAAAGATAAGTATAATGTCTTTCACCATTCCACTATACACCTCTCACGCTTCAAGCTTTGCCACGCCGGAACATTGCTGAAAAATCAGCAGGACGTACCGCCCCTAGTAACAGTGATAACAACCCATAGACAATCAGTCCGGCGCCAATCAGCGCTGAAAGCGCGGCTACTTTCTCATAAAGCTCACCATCGAACCACGGACGCAACCAACGCATTCCCGACCATAAAACACCGCCCATGACCACCGATGAGGCCAGTATCTTTGGCAGCCTGGAAATAAACCGCCCATCAAGGGTCAAATGGTCCTTACGCACCAGCACAATCCAGAGCATCAAAACATTCACCCAGGATGAAATAGCCGTCGCCAAAGCAATTCCAACATATTGAATGAACTGAAAAAGTATCAAGCTAAGGGCTATATTTATAATAATAGATACCAGCGCCAAACGGAACGGTGTTACGGTGTCTTCTCGCGCATAAAAAGCAGGTTGCAAGATTTTTACAAGCACATAAGCCGGAAGCCCCGCCGCATAAGCCATAAGAGCAATCGCCGTTGCATCGCTTGTTTCACGGCTAAACAATCCACGTTCGAACAACGTCACAACAATAGGCCAAGGTATGATAATCAAGGCAATGGTTGCAGGGAGCGTTAGCAACAAAGCCATTTCCATCCCCCGGTTCATACTATTCATAGCCCCTTGCTGATCATCGGCTTTTAATTTTCGCGCCAATTCCGGCAAAAGAACGACACCAAAGGCAATGCCAATCATCCCCAATGGCAGTTGGTAAACACGCTCGGCGTAATAAAGAAAAGAAACGCCAGCTTCCTGAAAGGTCGAAATCATCGTACCGATAACAACGTTAATCTGCATTGCACCGGCAGAAAGAACACCGGGAACCATACGTCGCGTCAATGTCTTTACATCGCTCGACATCCTCGGCAACCGCATTCTCATATTCAAACCAGCCCGCTTCAGTGCAATATATAACAAAAGCATCTGACCAAACCCTGCAGTTGCCACGGTCCAAGCCATAGCTTGGCCCGGATCAGGTACCCGCGGAACAATAAGAACCAAAGTAATAATAAAAAATACATTGAGTAGAATAGGTGCAGCAGCAGCAGCAGCAAAACGACCTAACGAGTTCAACATACCTGAGAACAGTGCAACAATGACCATAAAAAACAGATAAGGAAAGGTGATCATATTAAGCTGTTCAGCGTAGGTCAGCTTTGAGATAAACTCACCGGGGATTGCAAGCGCTTGATCAAGTCCCTCTGGCTTAAGATTGATAGCTTCTTGTGTTGAAATTTTTAGTGCCCAGTCTTCAAAACCTGGTGCAAGCGCATAGGTAACCCAGGGCATTGATACCATAGCCCCAAAGGTCAACAACAACATAAATGTAAACATTACAGCGTGCGTTTGTTCAGCGAATGTCTGGGCAGCACCCTGACCTTCGGCCTCGACCTTTCCGGCATACAAAGGGACAAAAGCAGCATTAAAAGCCCCTTCTGCAAACAAGCGACGGAATAAATTCGGGAGCCTAAAGGCAACAAAGAAGGCATCAGCAATCGGTCCAGCACCCAAGAACGCGGCGACAAGAATATCGCGCACAAACCCAAGGATACGGCTCAACCCGGTAAAACCGCTTACTGTTGCTAGATTACGAACCAAAGACATTCAGATACTCCGCTTAAAACTCACAAAGGGAGTTTCTCGTCTTTACCAAAACTTCCCCCCAAGTCAGCACCCTTTGTAGAGGATGCCTATGTGTTTTGGAAGAAAATGATTTAACAAGGAAATGAACCTTTGTCCTGTAACAACTGTGAAAAGGGGGTAAGCGCAAACTTCGTTTTAATTGAACGTTAATCCAGAAGCGGCGTTCCAAAGCCAATATCAATATAATCTCGCTGTCTGACCTTATTATAATACAGTTGTTTGTCATCTCTTTGATGCCATTCAATCTTTTCAATAACATCATCAATAAAGACTAGGAAATGATAATCACCCTTATCAGACGAAAGCGGATATCCGACAGATTCAGAAACATGGACCAAACCTGATTCGTAGTACCCTTCTAAAATTACCCTCATACCACAGGGAAAAGAAGCGACTTTGTACAATTCATTATAGGCATCCGATTTTCGATCTTTCCCAACAAACTCGACATAATCGCGTCCTGTCGGGTCAAACCCCAGCCGATCCGCAATCCCCGTACCAGCAAGCCTGAGGATCGATTTTCCTGGAGTACTCAAATCATGCATTAAAATGTGTGATAAAATATTTTTAATCGCCGCTGGATTGAAATCACTTTTCCTTGGCACTGTTTGACCATTGGAATATTTCAGCTCCCACCAGTAATCATGCAAGCGCTGACAACGAGGGCTGGTAAAACTCAGTGATGAAACAGACTTCATAAACATAATCCACAGAAAAACTAACTTCTGTAACAGAGTTTACCCTACAGAGAGTTAATCAAGCATTGAGCACTTCCAGCAACTTCTTCTGGATATTTTTAACCTTTTGCTCAGAGGAAACCTTATCACCTAACGCAGATTGGACATAGAAAACATCAACAGCGCGAACGCCATACGTCGCAATTCTGGCCGAATGGACCAATAACCCCAGCTTGGTAAGTGCTTGTGTCAGAAAGTAAAGAAGTCCCGGGCGGTCCTGCCCATTGATCTCCAAAACCGTGTAGCTTTCACTCGCTTTGTTATCAACCAGAACACGCGGTTTAACCTTCAGTGCCTTGTGTACTCTGCTCGGCAATCTGGTCGGCAGGTTTTTAAGCAACTTTGCGACCTTTAATTCACCCGTCAAAGATTTTTCAATGGCTGTTTCCAGTTTTGCAAGTCGCTCAGGATCATTAATCACCGCCTTGGTCTGTGCATCGGCAATATAAAAGCTATCCAAAGCCATCCCGTTTTTCAGGGTATGAATGGTTGCCCCTTCAATCGATGCTCCCGATACAGCCAACGCGCCCGCAACCCGGCTAAATAGACCGGGGTGATCAGCCGCATAAATCGTGACTTCAGTGATCTGACGATAAGTATCAACCCGTACTTCGGATGTGTAATACGATTTATCAGTCTCGGCCTTGCGAATTAGCTCTGCACGACGCTTTTGCGTTTCTGTATCTGTTGAAATCCAATAGGAAACAGTTCCAAGTTCTAGATGTTTTGCAACATCCTGTGCGGGCCAGTGTGACAATTCTTTTGTCAGAACTTCCCAGGCAACCTGAATTCTGCGCTCTTGACCTTCGGCAGCCAGCCCCCCAGAAAGAAGCTCTTCCGTACGCCAATAGAGATCACGCAGCAAAGCAGCTTTCCATGCATTCCAGACATTAGGTCCAACCGCCCGAATATCTGCGACAGTCAAGACCAGCAACAGTCTCAAACGTTCAGGAGATTGAACAATTTCGGAAAAATCCTGAATAGTTTTGGGATCATCAATATCCCTAGAGAAAGCTGTCTCACTCATGGTCAGGTGATAGCGAATCAGCCATGAAACCGTCTCGGTTTCTTCGGGTGTTAGTCCCATACGAGGGCAAATTCTCTGTGCTATTTTAGCCCCTTCAATGGAATGATCCCCGGGTCGTCCCTTGGCTATATCGTGCAGGAACACGGCAACATACAGCACCTTGCGTGACAGAATTTTGTGAACGACCTCACTGGCAATTGGTGCTTCTTTTTTGAGTGTTCCCTTTTCAATCTGATGCAAAATACCCACGGCAAACAAAGTATGTTCATCTACGGTATAGTGATGGTACATATTGAACTGCATCAAGGCGACGACACGTCCAAAATCAGGCACAAAGCGACCTAAAACACCGGACTCATTTAATCGACGCAATGCTTTTTCCGGATCTTTGGGCGAGGTCAGAATATTCAGAAACAAACGGCTGGCAGCTTCGTCCTGACGGACTCCTCTTTTAATAAATCGCAAGGATTGGGTAATTTTGCGTAGTGCTGCGGGATGTATATCTAAATCGTGCTTTTGTGCCACATGGAATATGCGTAACATTTCCACAGGATTCACTGCGATAGAATCATCCTTGTGAAAAGTCAGGCGATCACCCTCCAAACGAAACTTTTCGATAGAACGTTTACGCTTAAGGAAAGGAAGAGGAAGACGGAAACCCGATCTACGATTGTGTTCAGCTTCCAGAGTTGCACAGAAAATACGTGTTAGACCTCCAACCTCTTTTGCGACGATAAAGTAATGCTTCATCATCCTCTCAACGCCTTTGGTTCCAGCGTGATCAGTATAGTGCATCCAGTCTGCCAAATCGCGCTGCACATCAAATGTCAAACGCTCTTCAGGTCTATTGGTCAGATAATGTAGTGCGCAACGCAAAGACCATAAGAATGCCTGTGCCTTAGCAAATTGCCGAACCTCCTGCCGCGTGAAAATCCCCCGTTCAACCAAGCTAGAGATATCATCAACCTGATAGATAAATTTGGCAATCCAGAACAGGGTGTGCAGATCTCTCAACCCGCCTTTACCTTCTTTGATATTTGGCTCCAGCGTATAACGAGATCCGCCTACCTTTTTGTGGCGCTCACTCCGTTCGTTGAGCTTTTGTTCAATAAATTCTGCCCCGTGGCCAGAACGGACAACACGGTCATAAGTTTTTCTCAGTTTGGTATAAAGTGCATCATCCCCACAGAGATAGCGAGCCTCAAGAATGGCTGTATTAATCGTTAGATCAGAGAGTGAACTCCGAATGCATTCTTTCACACTTCGAACCGAATGACCGACCTTGAAATTGAGATCCCATAGAAAATAGAGCATGGCCTCAACCACTTGCTCTGTTCTCGGCACACTTTTGTATGGCAGCAGAAACAATAAATCGACATCAGATTGGGGTGCCAGTTCTCCCCTGCCATAGCCGCCCACAGCAACAACAGTAAAGGTCTCACCTTTAGAGCGCGACCCAATAGGATACAGTTCTTCATCAACAAATTTGAAAACGAGTTTCAGAATTTGATCGACCAGAAAACAGTTCGCGCGCACAACCATTGTTCCAGAAGATTTTTTATCAAACCGCCGGCGAACTTCCGCATGTCCCTCTTGCAAAGCGTCACGTAAAAGCGCGAGCACCTTGTTGCGTTTAATCTGCCCCTTATCATCTGCGGCACAAATTTCAGCAATCGCAGCTTCAATCTTCGAAGCAGGAAAAATAGCGACCTTGTTCTTTACGTCCTGATGATATGCATAGTCGAGAGATGTTATCGGCATGCCGTCCTGCTTCTTAAAACGTGTATCGATTTTCTAGACTCGTAAAGGCTTAGTCTTCACTGGTAGCTTTGAGTTCATACAGCAAGTCCAGAGCTTGCCGCGGTGTTAGATCATCCACATTCACTTCACTTAAGCGTTGATCAACCACAGAACCACCTTGATTGATTTCAACTTCTGCAGTTGTTGTTGGTAAACTCGCAAATAATGGAAGATCTTCGGCAAGGTGAGTCAGATTCCCTGCTTGTCCATCTTTTTCCAAAGTCTCCAGAACTTGCTCGGCACGGGTTACCGCTGCAACAGGAAGACCCGCCAATTTTGCCACATGAATACCATAGGAACGATCAGCAGTCCCATTTGTAACTTCGTGCAGAAAAACCACTTCGCCCTTCCATTCCTTAACCCTCATGGAATGGCAGGAAAGCGATTTCAGCTTCGATGTTAAGCTGGTCAGTTCGTGGTAATGGGTTGCAAACAAGGCACGGGATTTATTGGTCTCGTGAAGATGTTCAACACAGGCCCACGCAATAGAAAGGCCATCATATGTCGCTGTACCGCGCCCGATCTCATCCAGAATAACCAGCGACCGTTCCGTCGATTGATTGAGAATGACGGCTGTTTCCACCATCTCGACCATAAAGGTAGATCGCCCACGAGCCAGATCATCCGCAGCTCCAACGCGACTGAACAACCTATCGATAGATCCTATATGTGCAGCTTCCGCCGGTACAAAAGATCCCATCTGAGCCAAAACGGCAATCAAGGCATTCTGCCGAAGGAAGGTGGATTTACCAGCCATGTTAGGTCCGGTAATTAACCACAAACGTTGTTGATCTTCCAGCGTACAGTTATTCGCGACAAAGGGGCCTTCGGATGTTTTAGACAAGGCAGCTTCCACAACAGGATGGCGTCCGCCAATAACGTCAAACGCCAAGCTTCCGTCAACTTTGGGACGGTTCCAGCGTTCGCTAACCGCCAGTTCTGCCAAGGCCGCGTTGACGTCCAATTCCGCAAGGGTGCGCGCCGCCAAAGCAATCTCATCAGCTTGTTGTACAACCTTGGCAACCAGATCACCATAGAGTTCCAACTCTATAGCCAAAGCCTTGCCCGCTGCCCCTGAAATTTTTTGCTCAAGATCAGAAAGTTCGACTGTCGTAAAGCGCATGGCAGAAGCAAGGGTCTGACGATGAATAAATTCTGATTCAACATCGGTATTAACTTTAGATGCGTTTGTCGGACTGACTTCGATGAAATAACCAAGAACGTTGTTGTGTTTGACCTTCAGGCTATTAACACCGGTAACCTCAGCATACCGTGCCTGAAGACCGGCAATAAGTTTACGACTGTCATCACGCAGTTGCTTGTACTCATCCAAATCAGGCGAAAAACCTGAAGCGATAAAGCCGCCATCTCGTGCGAGCAAAGGTAAATCGTCCAACAAAGCACGTTGGAGCACATCACAAAGTTCTTGGTGATCGCCCAAATTCTCAATACAATTTTTAATACCTTCTGGAAGGCTATCCCGTTGTATGCCCCCCAGCATTGCCTTTAATTTTCTGGCTTCATACAACGCATCCCGGATACCGGCGACATCACGTGGACCCCCACGTCCAACGGTTAGGCGGGACAAACCGCGTTCAATATCCGGACACTGGCGCAAGCTTGCGCGCAAATCTTGGCGAAGTCCGTCTTCCTCAACAAACCATGACACCATGTTCAGGCGATGATAAATAGCTTCGGGCTGCGTTAAAGGTGCCGCAATTCGGGATCCCAGCAATCTAGCACCAGCACCTGTGACCGTTCGATCAATAGTTGCAAGCAGACTGCCCTTGCGTCCCCCCGTCAAAGCCTGGGTTAATTCCAGATTACGTCGGGTTGCCGCATCAATTTCCATAACCGCATCGCTGCGAACCCGCTTCGGAGACGACAAACGGGGAAGTTTTCCCTTTTGAGTGAGTTCTACATAATCAAGCAAAGAGCCTGAAGCAGCTACTTCAGCACGAGAAAACTCTCCAAAAGCATCAAGTGCCTTGATCGAGAATACATTTTCCAAACGACGGCGCGCATTTTCACTGTCAAATCTCGATGATGGCAGCGGTGATAAAACAGACCGCCATTCACTAACCACATCAGCAAGCTCTTCTCGCAAGAACAACCGCTCTGGCAATAAAAGTTCACCGGGATTAAGCCGTGCCAAAGCCGCTAGAAGAACACCGTTTATGTTCTTTTCAGAAACTTCCAACGGTTGAGTATAGAAATCGCCAGTGGACATATCCAACCAGGAAAGACCATAATCGCCAGCTGCATCGGTTAGAGCTGCTAGATAGTTATGACTCCGCGCATCAAGCAGTTCATCTTCCGTAATCGTTCCCGGTGTGACCAAGCGGACAACACCCCGTTTCACAACAGATTTTGCACCGCGCTTTTTTGCTTCAGCCGGATTTTCCATTTGCTCGCAAATCGCAACCTTAAAGCCCTTGCGAATCAAACGTGATAAATAACCCTCTGCCGCATGAAAAGGAACACCACACATGGGGATATCATCTCCCTTGTGGTGACCTCTCTTGGTCAGAGTAATATCCAGAGCTTCTGAAGCTTGTACTGCATCGTCAAAGAAAAGTTCGTAAAAATCACCCATACGGTAAAACAACAAAGAATCCGGATGATCTTCTTTAATCTCAAGATATTGCGCCATCATTGGCGTCACTTTGTCAGCAGGTTTGGCTTTTGATGCAACTTTTCCTGATGATATTGGTTGATCCGGTGTCGATTGATCCGTTTTTTTGCTTTCTGCACGACCAGTGGGCACAGAGTTTGAAGTTTCTTCGTTTTGGTCGCAATGTGTGGTCGTTGTTATTTCAGTCACAGAAAAGCAATACTCTAAAAAAGTGAAACAGGGTGGGGAAAGTAGCACACTCACCTTGCAGAGCAAAGAATGCTTACCTTATTTTAACGTTTAAAATTTCAGAGCCGTTAATACGTTAGTTTGCTTGCTTCTTAATACTTAGATCAGTGCGCTTTGGAGGGAAGATCAAGGTTACTTTTGTCCCCTTATCAAACTTACTTTCCAGAATAAGCTCGCCTTCGTGCAATTCCATCAAGGTTTTAGAGAGAGGAAGTCCCAGCCCTGTACCTTCATGTTGCCTTGTCAGATGACTGTCCACCTGGATAAACGGCTTAAGAACTTCCTGAACTTTTTCTTCTGGAATACCAATACCGTTATCTTCGACAGAAATGACAATTTGTGTTTTCTCATTCAACCAAGCCGAAAGCAAAATCTCCCCGCCCTCAGGGGTAAATTTCACTGCATTACTAAGTAGATTCAATAACAACTGGCGTAATCGGGTATTATCCCCAAGCAGATAGGGGCAATCAGGACTAATATCGGATTTAAGCGTTATATGGTTTCGCTCTGCACGATTATTTACGATCTTCAGACAAGCCGATGCCGCTTCGTTGATATCGACAACCTCTTCTACCAGGTTTAATTCACCCGCTTCGATTTTTGACATGTCGAGAATGTCATTGATAATTTCCAATAATAGCGAACCACTACTGTAGATATCTTCTGCGTAAGCCTTATAGCGGGGCTCATGAATCTTTCCCAGCATCTCGTACTTGATCATTTCCGAAAAACCGATAATCGCATTCAAAGGCGTCCGAAGTTCATGGCTCATGTTCGCCAAGAAATATGTCTTTGCCCGGTTTGCAGCTTCCAGACCCTGCACATAAATAAGCTGCTGTTTTTCATGCTGTTCCAGCTTATCAATCATTCGGTTATACCCTTCGATGAGATCACCAACCTCATCTTCGGATTTAACCGGAATTTTGTGGCGAAGCTCTTTTTTATCAAAGGAAGAAAAACCCTGTCCCAAATCCTGAATTGGTTTGATCAGGTAGCGTCGGGTTGCAAAGAAAAGAACACCGGAAAGGCCAAAAACCAGCAAGATACCTTCGGGAATTTCTTCTACGAAACTATCCCAAAGTTTGGTGGATATATCCGTGTAGGCAACAACAAGGATAAATTTGCCAATTTTACGATTAACGAAAGGATCCTCGTAGACAATATCCAACGTATAACTTCTGTGAGATTGAAGAATTTTATCCGCGACTTCTTTCTTCGCAATCAGGTTGTCTTTTTCATCGTAAACTTCGGCACTGTAAACTTCAGAAAACTCGACAAGGCTACCAAGGTGGGATTCAATTGCTTCCAGATCAAAGTTCCAAAGATACCCTGAAACAACGTTTGCTTGTGTTTTAGCCAGATTCTCCCATTGTGCGGAGACCATAGTCTGTTCTTCTTCAAAATCCAGATAGCTATCCACAAAGGATTCAACCATCGAAGCTATAAAGACAGCAGGTACAATAAAATAGAGTAATTTAGCATTAATTGATTTCGCAGATTTAAACATAGACAAAACCCGCCAAACAACCCCGTTTTCCGGTTAAATTTCCAGATAAACGATCACATAGATTTAATGTAACATATTCTGTTACTTCTGTTATTTCTATTACTGGGGCTTTATGCCGCCGTGTCAGAGTCTGCATAGATATCCCGCGCCAACGCTAAGTAATATATCAACAAAGATTAAAAACATTCTTCTACACACACTCAACAGAAGATCTTCTTAACCATAAGACAGAATTACTTAACTCTCTCTTATCGAATAAGCGATTTCATTAGTTCTTTTACCCTTAATTCGCGTCAGAGAAAACAATTCCCCTGCATGTTGCGTAATTAACCTGCATATCGCTAATTTAATTAGTTCAAAGGTGATATTTTTGGACATTTTTGAACAATTCCTCTTCCCATTGGCTTTTTTGCAATGCAGTATAACCTCAAGAACTGCCAAACAGGTTTGTTTCATATCAAAAGAAGACCAAAATCACCCTGACGACGACACTTATTTATTTTAATAGCGGAGAGCAGACTCGTGCCTAAGCACAATTCCCGAACCACCGACGCAGATGCGCTGGACTTTCATGCCTCGGGACGTCCCGGAAAACTAGAAATCAAAGCAACGAAACCCCTGACAACACAACGAGATCTGTCCCTCGCTTATTCTCCTGGTGTTGCTGTGCCCTGCCTGGAAATTGCGAAAGATCCTGCCGCGGCCTACGACTACACAGCCAAAGGAAACCTTGTTGCGGTTATATCAAACGGTACAGCCGTTTTAGGCCTTGGTAACCTCGGTGCACTTGGCTCAAAGCCAGTGATGGAAGGGAAGGCGGTTCTCTTCAAACGTTTCGCAGATGTTGATGGTATTGATCTGGAAGTTGATACAGAAAACGTTGACGAATTCGTCAACTGCGTTCGTTTTTTAGGAAAAACTTTTGGCGGGATTAATTTAGAAGATATCAAAGCCCCGGAATGTTTTATCATTGAACAACGGCTTCAGGAACTCTTGGACATCCCCGTTTTCCATGACGATCAGCACGGCACAGCTATCATTGCCGCTGCAGGTTTGCTAAGTGCTATTGATATCACCGGGAAAGATCTGAAGAAAATCAAAATGGTGGTGAATGGTGCCGGATCCGCAGGTATTGCCTGTACCGAGCTCGTCAAAGCGCTCGGCGTTCCCCACGAAAATATCCTGCTTTGTGATACAAAAGGCGTAATTTACCAAGGACGTGAAGCGGGGATGAATCAGTGGAAATCCGCCCACGCTGTGCCAACAGATGATCGCACGCTCGAAGATGCCATGAGCAACGCAGATGTGGTTTTTGGTCTTTCAGTCAAAGGTGCCTTTTCCCCTGAAATGATTAAAAGCATGGCACCAAACCCAATCATCTTTGCAATGGCAAACCCGGATCCTGAAATCACCCCCGAAGATGTTGCCCAAGTCCGAGATGATGCGATTGTTGCGACTGGTCGTTCCGACTATCCAAATCAGGTTAACAACGTTCTTGGCTTTCCATATATCTTCCGCGGAGCACTTGATGTCCGCGCATCCAGTATCAACATGGAAATGAAAGTGGCTGCAGCAAAAGCATTGGCTGAATTAGCACGGGAAGATGTGCCAGATGAAGTCGGCAAGGCTTATGCCGGCAGACAGCTAAAATACGGACGAGATTATATTATTCCGGCTCCGTTTGATCCACGCCTTGTTGCAGTTATCCCGCGGGCCGTTGCAGAAGCCGCAATGGAAAGTGGTGTTGCCGGTAAAAATATCGAAGATCTTGATGCCTATGAGCGTGAACTCTCTGCTCGTTTAGACCCGGCAGCAACAACCTTTATGCGCATAGCACAAAAGGTACGCAGTAATCCCAAACGCGTTGTTTTTGCCGAAGGCGAGGAAGAATCAGCCATTCGCGCTGCAGTGACCTATTATAATTCAGGATATGGGACACCGTTATTGGTTGGACGCGAAGAAACCATCAAAAATACGATGCAGCGACTGGGCATCAGTGGAGATTTTATTGAAATTCACAATGCCAGTATTTCCGAACACCGGGAACGCTATACTGATTACGTGTACAACCGTTTGCAACGCAAAGGAAAACTCTATCGCGATTGCCAACGTATGGTTAATCAAAACAGAAATATCTTTGCCTCCTGTCTTGTTACAGACGGTATCGCAGATGCCATGGTCACAGGTCTGACCCGTAGCTTTGCTGTCTCTCTTGATGATGCAATGCGGGCTATCAATTGCAAACCGGGCAAACGTGCCATGGGTATGTCGATGATGATCATTAATGGCAAAGCGATCTTCGTCGCCGATACATCTGTGAACGAAGTTCCGACATCTGAACAGCTGGCTGACATTGCCGTTCAGGCAGCTTCTCACGTTCAGGCAATGGGCTACGAACCACGTGTTGCCTTTTTGAGCTTCTCAAACTTTGGTAATCCAACCCGTGAAACAACTACACGGATCAGACGTGCGGTTTCTGTTCTTGATACGATGAATGTCAGTTTTGAATACGAAGGCGAAATGCAAGCCAACCTCGCATTGGATTTTGACCTTCAACAAAGACTGTTCCCTTTTTCACGCCTGACAGGACCCGCAAATATTTTGATCATGCCCGCGCTTCATTCCGCAAATATTACAACCAAGCTGATTCAAAAAGCTGGTGGCAGTACGGCGGTTATTGGTCCGATGTTGGTAGGGTTGGAAAAACCGGTACAGATTGTTCCCATGGGCGCAACGGTAACCGACCTGGTGACCATGGCAGCGCTTGGCGCTTATGAATCAATTACAAATGAGATGGAAGAACCTTTTCTCTGATTTGAAAAACTGAACATATTTGTTACGGTTTTGTGAAATACACAGTGACTTCTGGATTTGTACATACAGAAGTCACTGTTTTACAACGATTTTCATAACCGTCTTCAAACTGTCATGAAGGCAAGCTAAGTATAGCGGAAATAATTGCGTATTTTTACGCCTTACTTGCTAACACAATCGGGTCAACATGCCAGTTCGTCAGGACAAATATAATCGACTATTTACGTCGTCTCTCATTTTATCGTCACCGGCTATTGCCGTTCTGTTTGCACTCGTCATCCTCCATTTAATTGTATGGCAGGCCGCGCTGATCTCCGGCTTGGTCATTCTGATCGGAACAGGCTATATCCTCAGTAGTCACTACAATCATGTCGAACGGTTAAAGGAATACATTACTGCTCTGCGCCAACTCAAAGGACGGGATTCTTTACCTGAAGCTCCCTCAGCGGTCGGTAGTTTCCTCTATCCGGAACTTAACCTGACCTTGTCTCGTATGGCTCAGGAAAGGCAGCAGTATAGGCGTCAATTAGAAGACGTAACTGATGGCAATGAAGCCATTCTTCGTTCTTTGCCAGATCCCCTGATCATGTTGGGCAACAAAAGAAAAATTATCCGCGGCAACCCCGCGGCTGAAACAATCTTTGAAGACAAACTCGCAGACAAAGAGCTCTCTACTGTTCTACGTAATCCTTCCATCCTCAATACGATTGACGAGCTGGAAAAGAGTCAAAAAGATCTTTCCAAGTTTGTGGACTTTAAAATCCACGGCCGGGTAGAACGCTATCTTCAGGCCCGTATTGCGCGGATGCCGGAACAGACATGGGACGGTACAAAGATCATTATCAGCCTTCACGATTTGACATCAGCTAAACGCGTTGAACAAATGCGAGGGGATTTTGTTGCCAATGTCAGTCACGAACTCAAAACGCCGCTGGCCAGCTTGATGGGCTTTATTGAAACCCTCAAAGGTCCGGCCAAAGACGACCCTGACGCACAGCAAAAATTCCTCAAGATCATGCAGGATCAATCAGAACGTATGTCACGCCTCGTATCTGATCTGCTATCCCTGTCTAAAATCGAGTTGCTTGAGCACACACCACCAACAAGTGTGACTGATCTAAGTGAGGCCATGACCACAATTATCGAGGGTCTGCACACACAGATTGAAAGTAAAAATATTACCATACGACGGGATATGGACGATGTTATCCCTGTTCTTGGTGATACAGAAGCACTGACACAGGTATTCCAGAACCTTCTTGAAAACGCTGTTAAATACGGACACCAAGGCACAACAGTAACAATTCGTTGCAAATCTTATGGTCCCGGTAGCCAGGGGATGAGACGCCTTGGCCGCCCATCCGTGGCCATATCCATCATTGACCAAGGCGACGGCATTCCACGCGAACATATTCCGCGTCTGACGGAACGCTTTTACCGTGTCGACGCGGCAAGATCTCGTGAACTCGGTGGCACGGGTCTTGGCCTTGCCATCGTCAAGCATATCGTCAATCGGCACCGTGGCGTTCTGACAATCGACAGTGAAGTCGGACGAGGTTCAACCTTCACAGTTTACTTACCACAGGCCGCAATTACAGATGATCAGTCCAAACGAATTGATGTGACTGAAGTCAATTTCTAGACGTTGTTAGCTTTTTGTAAATTTCGAGCTATTTAACAAAACCTTCAAAAAAGAGATCTCAGCATTTTCGCGAAATTTCTTTTTTACACTACGATTTTTATTAATAAAAATCAGATAGTTAATAAAATTATCTCGAAATTTATCAAACTTTTTTTCTTCTGCCTAAGTAATAAAACTGTCACAGTAGAGTCACAGAACTATAGCTCTAGCCCGATATGTTTTGCCTCGCCGAATGATCGGCAACGCATATTATCCCAGTGACAGTAAAAACAGTTCACACCGAGGGGATCCTGGAAAACCGGGATATGCGTATCTTGAGATTTATTAACGCTATATAGCGGAGACATGAACGTGATTAAAAAAGTTCTCACTGCGACAGCACTAGCTGGAATGATGATGGCAGTAGCTGGCGCTGCTCAAGCACGCGACCAGATCCGCATCGTCGGCTCTTCTACAGTTTTCCCATTCTCAACAACAGTTGCTGAAACATTCGGTAAAACAACCGGTTTCAAAACACCTGTTGTCGAAAGCACCGGTTCTGGCGGTGGCATGAAGCTTTTCTGTGCTGGTGTTGGCGTTGAACACCCTGATATCACAAACGCTTCTCGTCGTATCAAGGCCTCTGAGTATGAAAAATGCACCAAAAATGGTGTTTCCATCACTGAAGTTAAAATTGGCTTTGACGGTATCGTACTTGCAAACTCTAAACAGAGTGACCGCCTGACCCTTACCAAAAAACAAATCTTCATGGCGCTTGCCAAGCAAGTTCCAGTAGACGGTAAGCTGATTGACAATCCATATCAGAAATGGAGCGATATTGATTCAAGTCTGCCAAACAGTAAAATCGAAGTTCTTGGCCCACCACCAACATCCGGTACACGTGATGCTTTTGTTGAGTTGGCTATGGAAGGCGGCGCAAAGAAATTTGACCAACTGAAAGCCCTTCGTAAAAGTGACAAAAAAGCCTTTAAAGCAATTGCTCACACACTCCGTGAAGACGGTGCCTATGTTGAAGCTGGCGAGAATGACAATCTGATCATTCAAAAACTTGAAGCAAACCCACAGGCTCTTGGTATTTTTGGTTTCAGTTTCCTTGACCAGAATGCTGACAAGATCCAGGGATCAATTGTTGAAGGTGCTGAGCCAACATTCGAGAACATCGCTGCTGGTGATTACGGCGTGTCCCGTTCCCTGTACTTCTACGTGAAAAAAGAGCATGTAGGTTCTGTACCTGGCATCCAAGAATTCGTGAACGCTTTCACAAACGAAGATGCTTGGGGTGACGAAGGTTACCTTGCTGACAAAGGTCTGATCCCGCTTCCTGCGGCTGATCGTGAGCAGGTTAAAAACTCTGCGCGTGGTCTTCAATCTTTGAGCATGTAAGCTTATAAAGACTAACCTGGAAAACTGGCGACTTATGATCAAGTCGCCAGTTTCTGGTAAGTTCAGTTTAAAATAAAAGTGGGTTCCCTTTCGGGTATATAATCAAATGGAACAGTTGGCTCTTTTCTTCGCTTTGCTTTTCCTCACAGTACTGGGTTTCATCCTGGGAAAAGGGCGGGCAGTAGCGTTATCTGGTCATTCAGATCAGCCTCTGCATTCTAGACTACCCTACTATGGCCTTTACACCGCTTTGTGGTGTGGCCTTCCCAGCCTTCTCATTATGGCTGGCTGGATGATCTTTGAGCCACAAATAGCAGAAATGCTTGTCGCCTCACAGTTAAGAGACAGCGATGCCTCGATAACACCGGATCAGCTAACACTTTACATTAATGATGTTGTCAATCTGGCCTCTGGCGGTATTTTGAGCCGCGAACCCGATGCAGCTTTGTTATCAGCAGCAGATAATTATTCACTCTTTAGACAAATCAGCTATTTTGCCATGGCAGTGGTTGCCATTGCTTTTTCTTTACTTGCTTTGTTTACAAGCCTTAAAAAAATCAACCCCGCTCTTAGAGCAAGAAATCAGGTAGAAAAAGTCGTCTCAATCATTATGATGATTTCATCTCTGATTGCCATTCTGACGACAGTTGGCATTGTCTTCTCTCTGATCTTCGAAACACTTCGCTTTTTCGACAAAGTTCCCTTCTTTGATTTTCTTTTCGGTACACACTGGAGTCCGCAAACAGCGCTCCGTAGTGATCAAGTTGGTGGATCCGGATCATTCGGGGCTATCCCGCTTTTTGCCGGAACCATGCTGATTACCTTCATTTGTATGGTTGTCGCTATTCCGGTTGGCCTATTATCGGCGATTTACATGTCTGAATATGCCGGAAAAAAATTCAGAGCATTTGCAAAACCTGTCCTCGAAGTTTTGGCCGGTATCCCAACAGTTGTCTATGGTTTCTTCGCTGCTTTGACCGTAGCTCCTTTCTTCCGCGAAAGCGGGACACTTCTTGGGTTAAGTGTTTCCTCTGAATCTGCCTTGGCCGCCGGTATGGTTATGGGCATTATGATTATTCCTTTCATCTCGTCACTTTCAGATGATGTCATGAATTCCGTTCCCCAGTCTCTCAGGGATGCATCCTATGCAATGGGCGCAACAAAATCCGAAACCATTACAAAGGTGATTATCCCGGCTGCTCTTCCAGGTATTGTCGGTGCTGTATTACTGGCAATGAGCCGCGCCATCGGCGAGACAATGATTGTCGTGATGGCTGCTGGCCTTGCAGCTAATCTGACTGCCAATCCTCTGGAAGCTGTTACCACCGTTACCGTACAAATTGTGACTCTTCTCGTAGGTGATCAGGAATTTGATTCGGCGAAGACACTTGCCGCCTTTGCTCTTGGATTACTGCTCTTTGTTGTCACCCTTGTTATGAACGTAGTGGCCCTAAAAGTGGTCCGTAAATATCGTGAAAAATATGACTGATAACACGCCACCTCTCAAAATAAATCCCACCTTGCTCAAGCGGCGTAACGCAGCTGAGAAACGTTTCCGTTTTTATGGGTTGGCTGCTGTCATGACGGCGGTGCTGGTGCTTTGTCTTCTGCTGACCTCTATTATTTCCAAAGGTTATACAGCTTTTCAGCAAACCTATATTCTGGTCGATATTCGTCTTGATGCAGAAAGCATTGATCCAAAAGGCACCAAACGGGTCGAAGATCTTGCTGCAGCCAGTTACAAAGGGCTACTGCGTAATGCCTTGAGAGAACAGTTTCCCGGGATTGAAGGGCGCAAAGCCAAACGATCCCTCTATGGACTTGTCGGGTCCGCTGCCGACTTCGATGTCCGTGATGCCGTACTAGACAATCCGAAACTGGTTGGTACGACAGCGACGATTGCCGTTAAGTCGTCTGATGACGTGGATAGCTTTTACAAAGGTTATATTCCGCGTGATGTTCCGGAAAGTAATCGCAAAATCAAAGACCGCGAACTCGCATGGCTTGATACCCTTGCCGCGGATGATCGCATCGTGAAAAAGTTCAATGTTGATTTTTTCACAAATGGCGATTCAAGAGAGCCAGAAGAAGCCGGTATCCTGGGTGCTGTAGTCGGGTCTTTGTATACGCTGGCTATCACGCTGGCACTGTGTTTCCCTATTGGTGTTCTGACCGCGATCTATCTTGAAGAATTCGCCCCAACAAACAAGTGGACAGACTTGATCGAGGTAAACATCAACAACTTAGCTGCTGTTCCTTCCATCGTCTTTGGACTGCTCGGTCTCGCGATCTTCCTGAACTTCATGGGGTTACCGAGATCTGCACCGATTGTTGGCGGTATGGTTCTCGCCCTGATGACCTTGCCAACAATTATTATTGCATCCCGGGCTGCCCTTAAAGCTGTCCCACCCTCCATTCGCGAGGCAGCCTTGGGCATCGGTGCCTCTAGAATGCAAACTGTTTTCCATCATGTGCTTCCCCTTGCCATGCCAGGTATCCTAACTGGAACTATTCTGGGCATGGCACAAGCACTTGGTGAAACCGCCCCGCTTTTGATGATTGGTATGGTTGCTTTTATCGCAGACATTCCAGGATCAATGAGCGATGCGGCTACTGTCCTTCCTGTACAGATTTACCTTTGGGCAGATAGCCCAGAACGTGGATTTGTCGAAAAAACATCAGCAGCCATCATGATACTGCTGGCCTTTCTCGTCGTCATGAACGCAATCGCAGTTATTCTGCGGAAACGCTTTGAGCGTCGTTGGTAAGCAAGGAATAATAGGAATGTCCTACGCTATGGATATGCAAAATTATACAACCCAATCTGAAACCGCTACCTCCGAGCCAAAAATTACGGCGCGCGATGTAAATGTTTTCTACGGCGCAAGCCAAGCGCTGAAATCTATACAGCTGGATATAGGTGCCAACGAGGTTACATCCCTGATCGGCCCGTCCGGGTGTGGTAAATCAACCTTCTTGCGCTGTCTCAATCGCATGAATGATGTGATCGAAAATTGCACCGTCGAAGGACGGATAAGCCTGGACGGTGTTGATCTTTACAATTCCGGTCTGGATCCTGTGCTCCTTCGTGCACGCGTCGGGATGGTTTTCCAAAAACCAAATCCTTTCCCCAAGTCCATTTTTGACAACATTGCCTATGGCCCCCGTCTTCACGGAACTGTAAGCAACAAGGATGAGCTGGATGAACGTGTGGAAAAAAGCCTGCGCCGCGCGGGCTTGTGGGAGGAAGTCAAAGACCGTTTGGACAAGCCGGGAACAGGCCTTTCCGGTGGACAACAACAACGTCTTTGCATCGCCCGCGCCATTGCGATCAATCCGGAAGTTATCCTGATGGATGAACCCTGCTCAGCTTTGGATCCGATTGCCACGGCAAAGATTGAAGAATTAATTGATGAGTTAAGAGAACGCTTTACAATCGTTATCGTCACCCACTCTATGCAACAAGCCGCCCGTGTCTCACAAAGAACAGCATTCTTCCATCTGGGAGAACTGGTTGAGGTTGGAGAAACAGATCGTCTCTTCACCAGCCCGCAAGATGACCGTACTCAGGGTTACATTACGGGAAGATTCGGGTAAGGAAGATGAATATGCCAGATACCAAAGATCATATTGTCAGCTCGTTTGACAAAGAACTCCGTACCATCCACGAGATTATAATCCGTATGGGCGGTATGGCAGAAAACCAGCTTTCCGATGCTGTCGATGCGCTGGTTCAACGAGACAGTGCAAAAGCTGAACTTGTTCGTAAAGAAGACGCCAAGATCGACGCACTGGAAGAAGAATTGGAAGCTGCTGTCATTCAGTTGATTGCTTTGCGCCAACCCGTCGCTAACGATCTGCGTGCTGTTATTGCTGCCTTTAAAATTTCATCTGATCTTGAACGCATCGGTGATTACGCAAAAAACATTGCAAAGCGCAGTATCGCAATCAACCAGATGCCGCCGCAAAAATCGGTTACCAGCATTATGCGCATGTCCCGTCTGGTACAGGAAATCGTCAAGGATACTCTCGACGCCTTTTCCAACAGCGACAAGGATCGTGCCATAGATGTGTGGCACCGGGATGAAGAAGTTGATGAGATGTACACTTCTTTGTTTCGTGAACTTCTGACCTACATGATGGAAGATCCACGAAACATCGGTGCGTGCACACATATGCTTTTTATCGCAAAAAACATCGAACGCATGGGTGATCATGCAACAAATATCGCCGAAACTATCTATTATTTGGCAACCGGCGAACGTTTAGAAGGTAAACGCCCCAAAGGGGACCGTACCGCTTTTCAAATCCTTACCCCCGATGACGGGGAAGGCGAAGTAGAAATTTAATGTAATGGAAAAAAAGGATCTTTCCATGAAACCTTTGGCATTGGTCATTGAAGACGAAATCGCACTGACAACGTTGTTACGCTACAACCTTGAAAAGGAAGGATTTCGCGTCAATGAAGCACATGATGGCGAAGAAGCCCTTCTGCGTGCAAAAGAAGAAGCCCCGGATCTAATTCTCCTGGATTGGATGCTCCCGCTTCTCTCAGGCATCGAGGTTTGCCGTCAGCTACGTCGTCTGCCGGAAACCAAAGATGTTCCTATCATCATGTTAACGGCACGCGGTGAAGAAACAGATAAAATCAGAGGCCTGGATTCAGGCGCTGATGATTACATGACGAAGCCGTTTTCACCTGCTGAATTGGTCGCCCGTATCCGTGCCATCATGCGCCGAAGCAAACCGGAAACCGTGACCGAAGCACTTACCTTTGAAGACATCAATATGGATCTGGCTGCCTACAAGGTCTATCGCGGTGATCGCGAAGTTCACTTGGGCCCAACCGAATTCAAACTGCTACGTCATCTGATGCAAAACCCTGGTCGTGTCTTTAGTCGCGAACAGTTACTTGATTCAGTCTGGGGGCATGACGTGTACGTTGAACCTCGTACAGTAGATGTTCATATCAGACGCCTGCGCAAAGTTCTTAACGAAGGCACAGAACAGGATTTGATACGTACTGTCCGTTCTGCGGGGTATGCTTTGGATCGCGCCAAAGCCGCATAAATATCTGAATTTATATACAAAATTTTGCTACTGAAGGCCACGGTTTCCGCGGCCTTTTTTAGTTCAATTACTCTTTGTTTTGACTGTGGGTATTACCAATAGTTTTTTAGAATTTGAAATGTTTCACTAATCTCTGCCCATAAAGGTTAAGGAAACTCACATGAAGTCAAAACAGACAGCTATCTTGGCCATTGGTTTTCTGATGATTGTTGCAATTGCCGGGTACTTTTTTACACGACAGGATACAGGTAAAAGTATCCCCCTCAGCGAGCTCGCTGTTCCCGAGAAACCGTTACGAAGCCTCTTTGATACTCCCGATGTTATGGTTGTTGAAGCACGTGAATATCCGTGGAGTGCTTTGGGTCGCCTTAATATTGCCGGACGTCACTTTTGTAATGCCGTTGCTGTGAGTGCCGACAAAATCCTCACCCCGGCATCTTGCCTTTACAATAAGGTAGAGGGTAAGTGGTTCAACAACAGTGAGATGTCATATGTAGGGGCCTATCAGCAGGACAATGCTGACTTAAACGCAAAGATCAGTAGCTTTGACATTGCCGAAGGCTATGACCCCAATAACAAAACTCTGGCATCAATTACAAAAGACTGGGCTCTGGTTACTCTCTCTACACCAATTGGCAATAAAACGGGTTGGTTGGGGCTGAGTAACGCAAAACACAACCACCAGATTCTTACTGCAGGTTACAGACGTGGATGGGAGCACGCTCTTGTCACCTATCCTTACTGTTCTATTGGATCAGCTAACAATTACTGTCCCAATATTGCCATAGATGGCTTGCTCAACTGGTTTGCCCTTAACAAAAACCAGCTCGTCCTCTCCCCACCCTCAGGTATTGATGGCATTCAAGACAATTGGTCTTTATCCTCGGACGGGCAAGGTCCTTCAGAAACAACGATTACAGCCATTCCGGTCGACACTATTGGACGCCTATTAAAATCTCATGATTATCTGAGCAGTTCAAAGCTGTCACAAGAAAACCTGAAACAGGCTTTGGTTAAAGCTGAGGAGGAAGGCGTGATCTCACAGACCGATAGCATTGGCATTGAAACTTTTTATGAATTAATCAAAAGCCTGAATGCTATACATGCCGCCAAGACACCAGCATCCTGATCGTTACATATTTTCATGGGCATAAGACAACCGCTTGCGGTACGCTGAGAAAGCGGTCTCAAGTGACACAAGGGAAACACTAATGATATCCAGCAAAATCTACGCTCTCTTGATCGCAACAGTTGTCTTGCTCACCGGGTGCAGTGCGCAACAAAAACCAGCAACAACCCAACCCTCTTCGTCAACGGCATCGCCCGAAACAACACGACAAGAAAATCCTAGCTTTTTGGCAGGCAAAAAGTTTGCCCTGCTTGAGGCCCGTGAATACCCCTGGAGCACGCTTGGACGCCTTAACGTTGCCGGACGCCACTTTTGCAACGGGACAATGGTTGGCGCACGCAAACTTCTCGCCCCAGCATCCTGCTTGTACGATCTTGTGGAAGGTCGTTGGTTCCAACCCAGGGAACTGGTCTTTGTCGCGGGATACCAACGGGATGATTCAACAATCGCCTCTGCTATAGAGAGTTACCAAATCGCACAGGGCTTTACGCCGGAAAAGAAAAGCCTGAAATCCTTGTTAAACAACTGGGCTTTGATCCGGCTCACCAATCCGCTTGGTGACTATACCGGTTGGGCTGGAGTTACAAATCAGACAGGCCAAGATGATTTGCTGATCGAAGCTGGCTACCGCAGAGGTCGGGAACACGTACAGGCCCTATTTCCCTTTTGTAATTACTATGCCAACAGAACAACCTTGTGCCCCGCACGTCACGCAGGACCTATCAATCGTTTTTTACTGACACCCCAAGGTCTTGTGCTGGCACCAAGCAATGTTATTGCAGATCAAACCTATCAAAGTTGGAACCTCAGCCCTCAGCCTGTTGCGCCGCAAAAAACACACTACGTTTCCCCATACGCCCAAAACAGCGTCCAGCGTCTGTTGGTAGATCTTAAGTATCTAGAGAAAAATATGCCAGGTGCAGGGAAAGCTCTTTTGCAGGCTCAACAGGGCCTTGGCATTACGCAGACAGGACAAGCCGACAGCGTTACGCTGTATCATCTGCTCAAGCGACTAAACGCTCTTTATAATGGCAAACCCGTTTCCTGAAATTTTGACCTGAAATTTTAATTGGAATGGGTCATGAGATGCCCCTTGGTCATAGGCGATCTTTGACTCCCAGACCTCTGCAATGTACACAGCACCCAAATATACGAGCACCATACAATTATGCGAAGTTTGCTATTGTTTATGCTCACAGTTGCTTATGCCAAGGCGAGAGAGATTGAGAAGCGATAGATACAGAAAGGTCTGGCCATGAAGCTGATCCTTGCTCCTATGGAGGGTCTGGTCGATGCACAAATGCGCCAGATACTCACTACAATAGGAGGAATTGATCAGGGTGTGACCGAGTTTATCCGGGTCAATGACCTCGTTCTGCCGTCAAAATCCTTCTACAAGATCGCTCCCGAACTTAAAAACGCCGGCAAGACTCTTGCTGGCACGCCTATCTCAATTCAACTGCTTGGCTCGAACCCCGATGTTATGGGTGAGAATGCAAAACTCGCGGTGAAACTCGGTGCTCCGGCAATTGATCTTAACTTTGGCTGCCCGTCCAAGCGCGTTAATTCTCACAAAGGCGGTTCCGTCCTGCTCAAAGAGCCCAACATTGTCCATGACGTGGTTAAAGCTGTACGCACGGCCGTTCCGAAAGAGGTTCCCGTCACTGCGAAGATGCGCTTGGGCTATGAAGATAAATCACAAGCTCTGGAAAATGCGCATGCAATCGAAGAAGGCGGTGCCTCGGAAGTCTGTGTCCATGCCCGGACAAAGGTAGAAGGCTATCGCCCCCCGGTCCACTGGGAATGGATTGCCCGCATCCGCGAAGCCGTTGAGATCAACGTGGTTGCCAACGGCGACGTCTGCACAGTGGATGATTATAAACGCTGTCGCGAGGTCAGTAGTTGTGATGATGTCATGATCGGACGTGGCCTTATCGCCAAACCGGACCTTGCCCGTTTGATCCAACATGACAATCAGTCGAACGAACACAATACCCTTCAGAACGCTCCCGTCCTTTCCTGGCAGGAATTCTTGCCCGTTTTACGCGATTTCTACCGGGAAATATGGCTGGAAGTTCCAGACAAACACGGCCCCGGACGCCTCAAACAGTGGCTGAATTTCCTTAAGCTGCAATATCCGGAAGCTCAAGAACTCTTTACCCAAGTGCGCGGAATCAAAGACCCTGAGATTATTGATCGTATGCTGCTACCCGATGCTTTTCAGGAAGCAAGTTAATACCCTGCGATTCCATCAAAAATCATCACACACTATACTAAATAATTTCAACTACCGGATCTGTTTCTTTAGCCTCTTTAGCTTGGAACCGCATTAGAATAAGAACCATTACAATGGCCGGTATCCCCATCGCTGCAGAATATATAAAAAAGATCGTATAATCATAATTATCAATTATTATCCCCGAAAACCCGGAGGCAAATTTGCCCGGCAAAGTCATAAAAGAGCTAAAAATTGCGTACTGAGAAGCAGTATAGTTCATATTCACTAAGCTGGATAAATAGGCAACAAATGCAGTAGCAGCGATTCCGACGGAAAAATTATCTGCTGCGATAGTAATTTTTAAAAATGTCAGCGAATGACCAACTTGCGCCAAAAGGGCAAAAAGCAGGTTTGTTGAACATACTAAAATTGCACCTAACAAAAGAACTCGGGTCAGGCCAATTTTCATAATTAGCACACCGCCAATATAGGCGCCAAAAATAGTCATAACAAAGCCAAATAACTTTGCAATATCAGCTATTTCATCAGGACTAAAACCCATATCAATATAGAATGGATTAGCCATATTGCCCATAACGATATCACTTAGCTTATAGATACAAATAAAAACCAAGAGATAAATAGCTTTCCACCCAGATCTTTCAAAGAACTCTACGAAAGGATTTACATACATTTTTTTAATCATAGTAAGGTTTGTCGGAAGCTCTTTACGATTAACAATGTCATTATCTGCGTCTTTGTTTTCTGGTTCTTTGCATAATAAAACCGTCAAAATTCCAATACACATCAGCATCGCCATAATTTGATATGTAAAAGACCAGCCATAATCTACAGAAAGTTTAAGAGCACCTGCACCGGCAAAAAGAAGCCCTATTCTATATCCCCAAATGTATACGCTAGACATAGCTCCTTGATACTCCACATCCATAGCTTCTATGCGGTAAGCATCTAATGCAATGTCCTGAGTTGCGGATGAAAAGGCTACAAGAAGTGAAAACAAAGCAATTTGGATTAAACCATCACTTGGGTTGCTATAAGAGATGCCAAGTAAGCCAATTATACAGCCTATCTGCCCTATAAGCATCCAGGACCTTCTCCGGCCCAAGAAACCAAATATTGGAAACCGGAAATGATCAGCAAAAGGTGCCCATAATAATTTAACAGAAAAGGCTAACCCAACCCATGCAAAAAAACCAATCTCAGTAGAAGATACATCTTCTATGCGTAACCAAGTATTTAATGTGGAAAAAATCAAAAGATAGGGTAATCCTGCAGAGAAACCTAAAAACATCATTCCAATAACGCGTGGCTGTAAGAAAACAAGAAAGGATTCTTTCCAATTATGAAGACGTGTTTTCTCAAATGCCCGGTTTTTCATACACCTGTTTTCCCTGTATCAATCGACCAAAAGGTCTTTATTACTTTTATAGTTAACTGTTAGCTTTTCGATCATATGTCACGGATCAAAGATTGTCTGTGGGTTATTTTTAGATAACCAATAATTTTCTCTACTCAAAGCCCGTTGTTATCTCTAGACTTTTAACCAGATGACGAACTCATAAGTCACTGACGAACACCCGAGACAGCAGGATCTGCCTTTCATGACAAACAACACCACGCCTTCTATTCAAAAATTTTCCGCTCCTGCAGGGGGTATACTTAGTGCTGAAATGAAGCAATTTTTTGATGATAATGGTGTATTGGTATTGGAAGATTTTGTTTCCAAAGTGGCTTGCGAAAAATTGATGGCACAGGCTGGAGCCATTGTGGATGCTTTTGATCCCGACGAATTTCGTGCTGTCTTTTCGACAACCAATAAAAGTCATGAAGGTAATGAGTATTTCGAAAAATCAGGCGATAAAATCCGTTGTTTCTTCGAAGAAGGCGCCTTTGATGCCGATGGCAGCCTGAAACAGGACAAGGCCCTGTCCATCAACAAGATCGGGCATGCCCAACACGATCTTGATCCCGTCTTTTCAGACTTTTCTCGCAATCCTGATCTGGCACAAGTCGCCAAAGATTTGGGCATGGCACAGCCCTTGTTGAGCCAGTCCATGTATATTTTCAAACAACCCCGCATCGGCGGTGAGGTTATTTGCCATCAGGATTCAACCTTTCTCTATACAGAGCCCCATTCCTGTATCGGCATGTGGTTTGCCATGGAAGATGCCACCCTTGAGAACGGTTGCATGTGGGGGCTGCCAGGGCACCACAAATCTCCCTTGAAAAAGCGCCACTATCGCAATGCAGAGGGAAAGCTTGTCACCGAAAAGCTAAACGATACAGCATGGCCCGAAGAAGATCGTGTCCCGCTGGAAGTGAAACAGGGATCATTGATCGTTCTCCACGGACAACTCCCGCACCTGAGTGGCGCAAACACATCGGATAAATCACGACAGGCCTATACACTTCATCTGATAGACGGGGCCTGTGACTATCCCGATACAAACTGGCTCAGCAGAAGCCCGAATATGCCCTTCAGAGGGTTTGAGATTGACGGGTAACACCGCAAAGAAAAGACACAGCTATGAACAAGTTCTGAATTGCTTGAGTATATCAGAACTTCTCGCTGATGTTGATTATGAAGTAATAGGGACGCCACCTCTGGGTATTGATATTGCGGACAGCGATATTGATATTTCCTGTTTCAGCTCTGTTCCTGATGCACTGGCACAGAAGTTGTCAACGGCGCTCACCGATCATAAAGATCTGTCGCAGAGAACCCTTTCTTTTCCGCCATATAAAACCGAGCTGCTATCCTTCACCTTTATGGAATGGCTCATCGAATTTTTCATTCAAGATCGTTCCTTGAAAGATCAGTTCGGCGTCAGACATTTCCTGCTGGAAAGGCGTCTATTATCTCTTCTTGGATCAAAGTTCATCCAACAACTTATTCGCCTCAAACAGCAAGGCATGAAAACGGAACCTGCCTTTGCCAAGTTGCTTGGTATCACAGGTGATCCCTATATCAATCTTTTGAGTTTAGAGGACCTCTCGGACCAAAAGATCAAACAGCTTCTTCCCTGCTCTTTAAAATAAGTCACAGCTTCCTGTTGTCTCTCCCTTAGGGATAACGCTATGATCCCGTGAGGTTTTTATAAAATCAACCAGTTTTGCGTGTCCCATTCTATTGACGGAGCATACTGGTTTAGGGGGTATTGTGGACGAAGTCTTACTGGTTCTTCTGGGAATTCTCATTCTTTTTGGTGGCCCGATATTGGCCTTTGTGGCCCTGTATAAAATCGGCGGACTACGCAGTGAGATCTTTGCTCTAAAACTCAAGTTACAAAACCTTGAGAAAAAGGCTGTGCCAGACACAGCTGCTGAAAAGCCAGTGACACCGTCACAAGAATCAAAACCAGTGGAAACGCCACAGGAAAGCGCACTTGATACAGCTAAAGACATCCAAAGCGAGTCTTTGCCAAAACCTGTAGAAACAAACGAACACTGTTCGCTGTCAGAAGAAACCACAGCTTCTCAGCCAGAAACCGAGGCGCAAAAACCATCAGACAAACAACAGACCGACCAGCAAATGGAGCAACAAGACAAACAACCTGTCGCTGCCCGATCTATTGCCGAAGCGATGGAAAGCTATTCCAGTGATAAAAGTCCCTGGAAATCTTTTGAAGAGGCTTTCACCCGTCAGTGGTTGGTCTGGCTTGGCAGTTTGACCGTCATTATCGGGGGCGTCTTCCTGATAAAATATTCCATTGAGAACAACCTGCTCTCCCCCGGCTTTAGAATCACCTGTGGCGTTCTTTTTGGTTTGGCCCTGATGTTTGGTGGGGAATGGTTACGCAGACGACCCATTGAACAAGCAATTGCTGCGCTCAAACCCAATCACGTTCCCCCGGCCCTGACCGCCGCAGGTCTGGCCATCACTTATGGCAGCATCTATGCGGCCTATGGTCTTTACGATCTGATTTCGCCGCTCTTTGCTTTTATCCTGTTAACCATCGTCGCAATTGCCGGGTTGGGGCTTTCCCTACTTCAGGGGCCATTGATTGCCGCCATGGGCATGGCTGGTGCCTTTGTTATTCCAATGCTCGTCAGTACGGGTAATTCATCCGCCTGGGCTCTTTTTAGCTATCTGAGCTTTATCACCGCATCTGCGCTGGCTGTCGTGCGTTATCAAAGTTGGTGGTGGCTCGGCTGGATGTCTCTCGCAGGTTCAGTCCTCTGGCAGCTCATGTGGATGGCCGCTGTGTGGGAAAATGGTGACGTCTATCCGCTTGCGTTGCATCAAATCCTGATAATCGGCCTCTTTATCGCGCCACGCTATGAAGACTTTTTCAGTTCTGTTACAGATGCAAAAAACAGCTTAAAACATCCGTTTGATTTTGTCGGTAAACTCTCGCCGGAAAAGATCCTTGGGCTTTCTGCCATGACGGCTGTACTGGCCTTGCAGATTATCCTCTTGTCCATGGATAACTTCTCTTCCGCCTCGCTTATCTTCTTCTTTATCATCGCTGGCGGGCTTGGTTATAGCGCCTTCAAACTCAGACACTGTGAAGCTCTTCTGGCTGCCATTTCGTTGGTCGCGCTTTACATTGTCGCCCGTTATCCCTTCCCCGGTTCAATCGAACTTCCAGAGACTTTCTACGTTTCCGGGCAAGAGGCGGGAACGCTTATTAACCCCATCATCCCGCCAGAGCTTAATTTCTACCTGCTGCTTTCTGGCTTTATAGCCATTATTGCCGCAGCAGTCGGATTCAAAGGCCTGACAAAAACCCGCACACCCGTATATTTGGCAACTCTGTCTGTTACAGTTCCTCTGTTGGCCTTCTTGTTTGTCTATCTCAGAGTATCTGCTCTTGGCGCTGATCTCGCATGGAGCTTGCTCGCGTTGGTCCTCGCCGGCCTCAGCTTTATGGCCGCCAAACAAGTCCTTCCCAAAAGATCAGAAGCGGGCATGGAACCGGCATTGGGCGTCTATGCCCTCGCGGTTCTCGCGGCATTGGGTATTGCCTTTGCCATCGCCTTTGAGAAAAGCGGTCTTACAATTGCCCTCGCGCTGCTACTCCCTTCTGCCGGATGGGTTGCGTCTCAGGTCCGCATTCCCTTTATCAGGCCAAGTATTCTTTTCATCGCAGTACTCGTTGTTATACGCCTTGTGGCTTTGAATCATTTCGATCCCGTTGTGCCAAGGGAAGAGGTTGACGCTCTCTGGCTTCTCTATAGCTTTGGCATCCCCGCACTCGCTTTTGCCGGAGCAGCCTACTATTTCAAACGGGAAAAAGATGACCAGCTTGTGACCATTCTTGAATCCGGGGCGCTTGCCATCGGGGTGTCACTGGTCAATCTGGAAATAAGATATCTGGTTAACGACAATAACCTTTATGCCCAATACTACATGCCACTTGAACAAAGCCTGCAATCGCTGTCCTGGTTGATTACGGGTGCGTTCCTCTATTATCGCAATCGACTTGTACCGCGCATTGTCAGCAACTGGGGCTCCAAGATCCTGTTATCTATGGCAGGATTGCAGATTGTGCTGTTTCAATCGCTTGTCTTCAATCCTGTCTTTACCAACGAATTTGTCGGAGACTGGCCACTATTCAACCAGCTGTCCCTCGCCTATCTGATTCCCGGATTGATCAGCATTATTATTTACCGCGAAGCCCGTAATCAGGAGCATAAGAAATTCATGCCATGGATTGGTGGCATTGCTGTCTGGCTTGTCTTCCTTGACCTGACCCTTGAAGTTCGTCGCGCATTCCATCCCCTTGCCATGGCATCAGGTGACATTCTTAATGCCGAGGGTTACAGCTACTCAGCCGCATGGCTAATCTTTGCAGGGATACTTCTAGCCGTCGGAATTATCCGGGATATTTCCAAAATACGCCATCTCTCCCTCGGACTGGTTCTTCTCGTAACCACCAAGGTCTTCCTATGGGACATGTCCGCGCTCAGCGGCCTTTACCGCGTGGCTTCCTTTATCGGCCTTGGCCTCTGCCTGATCGGCATCGGCTTCCTCTACCAACGCTTTGTCTATCCAATTGGATCAGAACCAGATAAGGATAATGATCCCAAATTACCTGAGGAAAAGAACACCGCTAACGTCGAACCTACGGCAAACACCTAACTAAATGTGCCTTCACCCACATCGAACAGAACAAGTCTTGGAGTAATAAATGCGAACTATAGGCGCTTTAATTTTCCCTGGATTCGAATTGTTAGATGTCTTTGGTCCAATGGAGATGTTTGGGCTCTTATCAAAAGACTATGAGCTTAATCTGATAGCTGAACACAAAGGGGCAATTCCTAGTGGGCAAAAGCTATCCGCAGTCGCTGATTTTTCAATAACTGAAAGATCCGATTTTGATATTATCTTTGTTCCTGGAGGTGTGGGAACAAGGCGAGAAGTTAAGAATTTAGATTTACTCAAATGGATAGAAAAAACAGCCCGTCATTCTGAATTTGTTCTTAGTGTTTGTACAGGGAGTGCGCTTCTTGCCAAAACTGGTTTGCTCGATAATAAACGTGCCACAACAAATAAGGCCGCATTCAAGTGGGTGGAAACTCAAGGCCCTAACGTTCACTGGGTACGCCAAGCACGATGGGTTGAAGATGATCGATTCCTGACATCTTCCGGAGTATCCGCCGGAATGGATATGAGCTTAGGCGCAATCTCAAAAATGCATGGGAAAGAACGTGCGAAACAAGTCGCTAAATGGAGCGAATATGATTGGCACGAAGACTCTAATTGGGACCCCTTCGCTGCAATACATGAGCTCGTGTAAGTGTTTTTTCAAAACCATATCAGAGCTTTGACTTTAAAGTTGGCCAGTGAACTAGTCCATTCCCAAAGACACTTACATCATCAGAAAGTGTTTAGTGCCACGAAAAAGGGGCTGCTAAAAAGCAGCCCCTAGCATATCTATCGAAGATAGCGAAGATCGTTTAGCCGATAGCTTCTTTGGTACGTGCGTGACGTTTACGCTCGTGACCGATCAGGTACTGCTTACGCAGACGAATTGATTTTGGTGTTACTTCCACCAACTCATCATCCTGAATATATGCAAGTGACTGTTCAAGAGAACGAATACGCGGTGGTGTCAGCTTGATCGCATCATCTTTACCAGAAGCACGCACGTTGGTCAGCTGTTTTGCTTTCAACGGGTTCACTTCAAGGTCGTTGGGGCGGCTGTGCTCGCCGATGATCATGCCTTCATAAAGTGCATCACCCGGGTTCACAAAGATCTCTCCACGCTCTTCAAGGTTCCAAAGGGCGTAAGCAACAGCAGAACCGATACCATTCGAGATCAAGACGCCCTGACGACGACCCTGGATCGCACCACGGTAGGGACCAAAGCTGTGGAACAGACGGTTCATGATGCCAGTACCACGTGTATCTGTCAGGAACTCACCGTGATAACCGATCAAACCACGTGAAGGTGCCAGGAAGGTCACACGAGTTTTACCCGCACCGGATGGGCGCATGTCAGTTAGCTCGGCTTTACGCTCTGCCATTTTCTCAACAACAACGCCGGAATATTCTTCGTCCACATCGACAACAACTTCTTCCATTGGCTCAACCAAGGTATCCGTTTCATCTTTGTGCATCAGAACGCGCGGACGTGAAATGGAAAGCTCAAAGCCTTCGCGACGCATGTTTTCAATCAAAACACCCAACTGAAGTTCACCACGACCGGCAACTTCAAAAGAATCCTTTGCATCGCTCTCTTTAATGCGTATCGCAACGTTACCTTCAGCTTCGCGGTTCAGGCGATCACGAATCATACGGCTGGTAACCTTGTCACCTTCGCGGCCCGCAAGCGGAGAATCGTTCACAGTGAAAGTCATCGCCAAGGTTGGCGGATCAATCGGCTGTGCCGCAATACCTTCTTCAACAGATGTATCGCAAATCGTATCAGCAACAGTTGCATCAGGAATACCAGCAATCGCCACAATGTCACCCGCTCGGGCTTCATCAACTGGAACACGTTTAAGACCATCAAACGCCAATAGTTTTGACAAGCGACAATTGTTGATCGTTTTACCGTCAGCAGTGATTACTTTCACAGGCATATTCACCTTGGCAACCCCAGAATGAATACGACCCGTCAGGATACGTCCAAGAAAGTTGTCTGCTTCAAGTGTGGTTGCCAGCATGGAAAACGGTGCATCAACTTCTTCGGTTGGTGCAGGTAGAATATCAATCATCAACTTGAAGAGTGGTTCCATGTTTTCTTGCGGATCTTCAAGATTTGTAATTGCCCAGCCTTGTTTTGCAGATGCGTAAAGAACCGGGAAATCAAGCTGATCTTCGGTTGCATCAAGGTTAACAAGCATATCAAAAACCTGATCTACAACCCAGTCAGGGCGCGCATCTGCTTTATCAGCTTTGTTAATAACAACAATTGGTTTCAGGCCACAAGCAAGAGCTTTTGATGTCACAAATTTGGTCTGTGGCATTGGGCCTTCTGCTGCATCGACCAGCAAAACAACACCATCAACCATGGACAGGATACGCTCAACCTCACCACCGAAGTCAGCGTGACCAGGTGTATCAACGATATTGATACGCGTTTCTTTCCACGTAACAGACGTACATTTCGCAAGGATCGTGATACCACGTTCCTTTTCCAGATCGTTGCTGTCCATTGCACGTTCATTGACCTTTTGGTGGTCGCTAAATGTTCCGGACTGTTTTAGTAGCTCATCCACCAAAGTGGTTTTACCGTGGTCAACGTGTGCGATAATCGCCACGTTGCGAAGCGCTGTAGTCATTGCCTTATACTCTCATGTATCAAAGAGGGGCTTCTGCGCCCCGCATTATCTTCGGTCATCAAATACGCCGGATCATCCTGGGCGTTATCAATGTGCTCTTGTCTTTCTGTACTACGTAACCTCTAAGGTCTGTAGCGCAGTCGTGTGACAGAGCGATGACCTACTTAAGTTTTTCCTCTACCAGTTCCGCCAGTGATGTTTCTGGGCGGGCACCAAAGTGGGAAATTACTTCGGCGGCGGCGATTGAACCGATCCGACCACTGTCATAAAGATTGTAGCCGTTCGTGTATCCGTAAAGAAATCCTGCTGCATATAGGTCGCCTGCCCCTGTTGTGTCAACCACCTGTTCAACAGGAATGGCATCAACAACGTGAACTTCATCACCGGCACATACGACTGAACCCTTCTCGCCACGGGTAATTGCCGCGACAGAACAACAGCCTCGTACCTCTTGCAGAACAGCATCAAAGTTATCAACTTCGAAAAGCGCCATGGCTTCTTCTTCATTTGCAAAAAGAATATCCACGTAGTTATTCACCAGATTCAGGAAAGATTCGCGGTGACGACCAACACAGAAAGAATCTGACAGCGTCAGTGACACTTTACGTCCGGCAGCATGGGCTGTTTTAGACGCATGGATAAAAGCTTTCTTCGCTTCTTCCGGATCCCAAAGGTACCCTTCCATATAGGTAACTTTGGCAGACTTAATCATTTCTTCGTCGATATCAGTAACTGTAAGGTTAACACAGGCGCCGAGATAAGTATTCATTGAACGTTCAGCATCCGGCGTTACAAAAATCAAGCAACGCGCCGTAGACGGACCATCAGTCGCAGCTTCGGTATTAAACTCAACACCTTCGGCGCGAATGTCGTGACGGAAAACCTGACCGAACTGATCATCACGTACTTTACCGAAATAACCACCCTTGCCACCAAGCGACGCAATACCAGCCATGGTGTTACCTGCAGATCCACCAGATCGTTCAATCGCAGGACCCATTACATCATAGAGCGCATCGGCGCGATCCTGATCAATCAGATTCATCGCCCCTTTTATAATGCCTTGCTCTTCAAGCAGCGCATCATCCGCAGTGGCAACAATATCAACGATGGCATTACCAATGCCGACAACATCAAGTTTGGCGTTTTCGCTCATAAGAATTCCGTATTATAGGCCCGCAGAGTTTGCTCACGGGTCGGTTACAATTTGCGCGGAGTATAGCCAGTTCCATTTTCTGGGCAAGCACAAAGCCACAGGGCACCTATGCGTTGCTCACACGGCTTGCTCTCTATCTATAGCCCCCCCTCAAAGGCTTTGCTTTAAGTGATTGAAATAACGACTGACTATCTTGCCCCTTGCCCATGCGATAAATAAAAGCCAAAGTCAGGAAAGATTACAAAATCTCATTTTCATACAATTTTACCCGGCCCTACTCAAACGGCGGTCAAAACTGTCGTGTAAAGTCGCATGAAAATGCAGAATATCGATAAGAAAGACACATTGTGAGCACACAGGAAAGTCAGGCATCTGTTTTAGATACAACACGACAGGGAATTGTCCTGGCCATTATCGCCATGGCAGCCTTTTCTTCGGGTGATGCTGTTGTGAAGCATGTTGCACAGACTTATCCCCTGCCACAGCTTCTTTGGGTACGCTATATTATCCTGTCTGTCTTTGTCATCGGCATGGCACTCTACCGCGCAGGACCAGAAGGGTTAAAAAGAGTCGCCCGATCCAACAATTTACCACTACAGGTCTTTCGATCCGTCTTTTTGTTGGGCGAAGCCTTTCTCTTTACCCTAAGCTTCAAACTACTCCCGATTGCCGACGTCCACGCAATTGTGGCGGTAGCCCCTATTGTTGTTACGGCTCTGTCTGCGTTGTGGCTAAAGGAACAGGTCGGTATTCGCCGTTGGTCCGCTGTGCTTGTTGGTTTCGCGGGCGTAATGATTATTCTACGCCCCGGTTTCGAAGGCTTTAACGAACTCTTTCTTCTACCCCTTCTTGCTGCATCTGCCTTTGCTGTCTATCAGATTTTGTTACGTATAAGCAGCCGTTATGATGACGGGGAAACATCACAATTTTATACAGGGGTTGTCCCTCTGATCTGCGTGACTTTCATGATTCCCTTTTTCTGGGTAACGCCAGATCTATATGGCTGGCTAGCGCTTATCGCCGGGGGCATTTTTATCAGTCTCGGACATTTTTTTCTGATCTTCGCTTTTCAATACGCAACGCCGTCTGCGATCCAGCCCTTTAATTACACACTATTAGTCTGGGCAACGCTATTCGGCTGGCTTTTCTATGATGAGTTCCCTGATCAATGGACCATTGTCGGGGCTTTAGTCGTTGTCTCTAGCGGGCTGTATACGCTCTATCGTGAGCGTAAACGAAGCTAGGTCGTCATAAAAAAAGGGAGCCTAAGCTCCCTTGCAACATCTGATCGATTAGCCGGATTATCAGTCTATTTCAATCCGAGGACATTCCGCATATCGTAGAAACCGTTTTCCTTGCCCTGCAACCAGTTAGCAGCTTTAACAGCACCACGGGCAAAGACTTCGCGGTTACTGGCCCGATGTCCCAACTCTATACGTTCACCATCAGCAGCAAAAATCACACTGTGATCCCCCACGACATCACCACCGCGCAGTGTTGCGAAACCAATATCGCCGCGTTTTCTGGCGCCAATGATACCATCGCGGACCTTGTCGGCAACCTTATCCAGATCAACACCTCGACCCGACGCCGCAGCTTCACCAAGTGCGAGTGCTGTGCCTGAAGGCGAATCAACTTTGTGACGGTGGTGCATTTCCACAACTTCAATGTCGTAGTCTTCGTTCAAAGAAGCCGCAACCTGTTCCACAATAGACATCAGGAGATTGACGCCTAAACTCATATTGCGGGCAAAAACGATTGAGGTTGTTATTGTTGCTGCTTCCAGTTCAGCAACCTGTTCATGAGTCATTCCCGTGGTCCCAACAACCAATGAACATCCGGTTTTTGCTGCCAGTTTTGCGTGATTAAGTGTTGCCTCTGGTACAGAGAAATCAATGACGACATCACAGGCTTCGAACAAGGCAAGGGGATCATCCCCCACGTTCACACCAATCGCGCCAATACCCGCTAACTCACCCAGGTCTTTGCCAAGGTTCGGGCTTCCCGGAAGTTCGGTTCCGCCATAAACTTCACAGCTATCCGTCCGACCAATAACCTCCGTCAGCATGCGTCCCATGCGACCAGCACAACCAACAATTCCAATTTTGTTACTCATCTTATTTTCCCGTCAAAGACCAGCGTTTATCTATAGTATAGTTGTTTCAAAAAGAGATAGCAGCTAAGTCTGATCAGTCCAAGCGAACTCTCATTCTTTTCCGAAACGGGAGTCCTCGTTCTTCGTGATTAGCTATAGGTAATGATGATCACTTTTCAGAAAAGGCAACCCGAAGCGCAATCCCTACCATCGACATAGAAGCGAATAACCGAAAGGTTTTGGCCGCTTTGCCAACACCAGAAAAGAGCGATTTCATACGCTCTGAAAACAAAACGACAAGGCTTATGATTAAACCCGCGTTGATAATATGAATCAGTCCGTAAAGCATGATTTGTCCCTTAAAATTCCCCAGTTCAGGGCGCACAAATTGCGGCAAAAAGGAAATCATGAAAATGATCACTTTCGGGTTGGTAATATTGATCAAGGCCGACTGCATCACGATCTTAAATGCAGAGGTCCTTTTCCGCACAGTTTTGGCTTCAACCTCAAGATCTGCCTTTCCTGTTAGTATTTTCCACGCCAAGAAACACAAATATCCTGCACCAATCCAGCGAAGGATTTCATAAGCCACTGCCGATTGTTGAATGAGAAGCGATAACCCTACCAAAGCCGCAAGTAGATGCACCAACAATCCCAAACCATTGCCAATCGGTATCCAAAGCGATTTTTGCCAACCATCGGATATATTGATCGTCAAGGTATAAAGCCACGTTGGTCCCGGTGTTGCGGCTAGTAAGGTACTCGCAAGCCAATAAGCCAGAAAATATTCAAGCGAAGGAAGTGACATAAGCAAAACCTCTGAAAAGGATAACCCGAAATCTACGGGGTAAAACAGAGAAACAAGAAGTTCAAAAAGTGGAGCATTCTTCGATCAAAAAATCAAACGAAAGCCATAAAAAAAGCCTGTCAGTAATATCGCTGACAGGCTTTTTCTTGTAATTAAGGTCTGATCTTTATTCTGTAAGATCTTCCCAGAACTCTTTTACACGCTTAAAGAAGCCAGAGCTTAGAGGTGAATTATCCCCACTCTCTTCTTCAAATTCACGCAACAGTTCTTTCTGGCGTTTTGTCAGATTAACCGGTGTCTCCACCGTTACCTCAACGTACATATCCCCACGAGAACTGGATCTGAGGACAGACATGCCCTTATTCCGTAAACGGAACTGCTGCCTGCTCTGTGTACCATCGGGAATAGAAACTTTCGCCCGGCCACCATCAATTGTCGGCACTTCGACAGAACCACCCAAAGCGGCCTGTGTCATCGAAATAGGAACACGACAATAAATATCTGCGCCCTCACGCTGGAAAATCCTATGCGGCTCGATGGAAAGGAATATGTAAAGATCCCCCGGCGTTCCGCCACGGGCGCCCATTTCGCCTTCGCCAGCCAGACGAATACGATTGCCTTCTTCCACACCTGCAGGAATGTTTACCTGAAGGGTTTTTTCTTTTTCCACACGGCCAGAACCGTGACAGTTTCCGCAAGGATTTTCGATAACTTTACCGACACCCTGACAACTGTGACATGTTCGCTCAACAGTAAAGAAACCCTGTTGCATACGCACACGGCCATTACCCTTACAGGTGCCACAGGTTACCGGGGAAGATCCCTTTGCAGCGCCGCTTCCGTCGCAGGAATCACAAGAAACAGCACTTGGAATACGAATCTCTGCTTCTTTACCTGTGTATGCGTCTTCCAGAGAAATTTCCATGTTGTAGCGAAGATCGCCACCACGCTGGGACCCACCAGCAGACCGGCCACCGCCGCCACCAAAGCCACCAAACATCTCTTCGAAGATATCAGCAAAACCACCGCCGCCGAAACCGCCGCCGCCAAAGCCACCGCCGGCGCCTGGGCCGCCGTTTTCAAAAGCAGCATGACCATAGTTATCATAGGCCGCACGTTGCTGGTCATCTTTGAGAATGCCATAGGCTTCGTTAATTTCTTTGAATTTTTTTTCCGCTTCGGCATCATCCGGATTGCGATCCGGGTGGTATTTCATCGCCAATTTGCGGTAGGCCGATTTCAACTCTTTGGCATCTGCCGAACGTGAAACCCCTAAGACCTCATAGAAATCCTTTTTGGACATCAGTGTAATTTTCCCTCATCAGAAGGTGAAAAGGGGCTGGCAATTGCCAGCCCCCTGAAATCCAAAACCGCCTTAAGCGCTTTTGCTGTTCTTCTCGTCGTCAACTTCTTCGAAGTCTGCATCGACAACACCGTCGTCAGCTTCTGCTTCAGAAGCCGCTTCCGTAGCACCTTCTGCGCCTTCAGCACCGGCATCAGCATAAAGTGCCTCACCCAGTTTCATTGACGCCTGACCCAATGCTTCCATCTTGGCTTTGATATCTTCAACATCATCACCTTCAAGCGCTGTTTTCAACTCGGCAACAGCAGCTTCGATCGTCGCTTTTTCTTCGTCAGAAACTTTATCGCCAACTTCACTAAGTGTTTTTTCTGTCTGATGGATCAGACCTTCAGCCTGATTTTTAACTTCGACAGATTCACGACGTGCTTTATCTGCATCCGCATTTTCTTCGGCATCACGAACCATCTGATCAATGTCGGCGTCGCTCAAACCACCAGAAGCTTCAATACGAACAGACTGTTCTTTACCAGTTGCCTTATCTTTCGCGCCAACATTAACAATACCGTTAGCATCGATATCAAAAGTAACTTCAATCTGTGGAACACCACGTGGCGCACCCGGAATACCTTCCAGATTGAACTGACCAAGGATTTTGTTATCCGCAGCCATTTCGCGCTCACCCTGGAACACACGAATTGTCACCGCGCTCTGGTTGTCTTCGGCGGTAGAGAAAGTCTGGCTCTTCTTCGTTGGGATTGTTGTGTTACGATCAATCAGCTTTGTCATAACACCGCCCAATGTCTCAATACCAAGAGACAATGGTGTCACATCCAGAAGAAGAACATCTTTCACTTCACCCTGAAGAACACCCGCCTGAATAGCAGCACCAGTTGCCACAACTTCATCAGGGTTCACACCACGGTGTGGTTCTTTGCCAAAGAAGTCCTTAACAGTGTCATGGACTTTTGGCATACGAATCATACCACCAACCATGATGATCTCATCGATGTCACCAGCTTTCACACCAGCATCTTTCAACGCAGATTGAACAGGACCCATTGTACGTTGAATCAAATCATCAACCAGTGCTTCCAGTTTCGCACGTGTCAACTTGACGTTAAGGTGTTTAGGACCAGATGCATCAGCCGTAATAAACGGAAGGTTTACTTCAGTTTGAGTAGAAGAAGAAAGTTCGATCTTTGCTTTCTCAGCAGCTTCTTTCAAGCGCTGTAGAGCAAGTGTGTCTTTACGAAGATCGATACCCTGTTCTTTGTTAAACTCGTCTGCCAAGTAATCAATGATACGGCTGTCGAAATCTTCACCACCAAGGAATGTATCCCCGTTAGTTGACTTCACTTCGAAAACACCATCGCCGATTTCAAGAACGGACACATCGAACGTACCACCACCAAGGTCATACACAACAACGGTACCAGAACCTTTTTTGTCCATGCCATATGCAAGAGCCGCAGCAGTTGGCTCGTTGATAATACGGAGAACTTCAAGACCAGCAATCTTACCGGCATCTTTTGTTGCCTGACGCTGAGAATCGTTGAAGTAAGCAGGAACAGTAATAACAGCTTTTGTTACAGGTTCACCAAGATAGCTTTCAGCAGTTTCTTTCATCTTTTGCAGGATGAAGGCTGAAATCTGTGATGGGCTGTATTTTTCGCCGTTGGCTTCTACCCACGCATCACCATTATCAGCTTTAACAATCTTATAAGGAACAAGGTCCATATCTTTTTTCGTCAGCGGATCATTAAAGCGACGACCGATCAAACGCTTGATCGCAAAAAGAGTACTTTCAGGGTTCGTAACTGACTGGCGTTTAGCGGGCAGCCCAACAAGGCGCTCTTCAGCTGTAAAACCAACCATAGAAGGTGTCGTACGTGCACCTTCGGCATTTTCAACAACGCGGACATCTTTACCGTCCATAATAGCGATACAGGAGTTTGTGGTTCCTAGATCAATACCGATAACTTTGCTCATGTTTATTCCTCACACTTATATATAGCAAACCGATTTGGCAGCCTTAATGCCAAGCACTGCCGGCTGGTCCCTTTTGAGGGGTGAACCCTTCTTTTGGGCTCACGGAGTATATATGCAGCCAGAGCTTGGACTGCAAGGAACAATATGCCTAAAAAAATAAGGTTTTTCAGGAAAGTTAAATTACATTATGAATCAATAGATTAGTGATATAATAATTTCGCGCTCACCTTTATTATGATATTTTTCAGGTAAATCATTGCGCGAATATTCCGGGAATTTAGCCGTCATGAACACAAAGAAAGCCAAAATCAGCCCCAATATCCGGACACTAATAAAGTGGATTGCGATTGGAGACGTACTGTTTGGAATCGTTGTTATGCTCACAGCGCACTATGTTCTGAAAAACGAAATTGTACAGTGGTTCGGCCTCGCCGTGACTCTCATTGGCGGACTACTCTTTTTTACAATGCGCTTGCTAGAAAAGCGACAAACGCGAATCATTAATCCTCAAGATACCTCACAGAAATGAATCCTAGATAAAACCTCAGCAAATAAACTTTAGCCATAAACATAAAGTAGCCAATAAATGATTGCCGGTTTTGAATACCATCCGGAATATCTCACCAGAGAAGAACAGGAAAATCTCTTAACTGAAATTAGAGAGATGATTAAATCAAATCATCTCTTCCAACCTTCAATGCCCAAAACCGACAAACCCTTTTCTGTCGCCATGACATCTTTTGGATCTCTTGGCTGGGTATCGGACAAGGCGGGGGGCTACCGCTATCAAAGCTTTCATCCCGTCACAAAACGCCCATGGCTCCCCATTCCGGACAAGTTACTTTCAATCTGGTCCGATTTGACTGGTTATACTGAGCCCCCAGAATGCTGTCTGCTAAATTACTATCAAAACGAAAAAGCCAAAATGGGCCTTCACCGGGATCAGGACGAACAGGATTTTAACGCACCAGTCCTTTCTGTATCACTAGGTGATAGTGCCCTCTTTCGTCTTGGGGGCCTCAAACGGCAGGGACCGACAACATCAACCAAACTAAATTCTGGCGACATCGTTATACTTGGTGGCGAAGCACGAAATGCCTATCATGGCATTGACCGCATTTTATACGGCTCAAGTCAGCTGCTGAAAAATGGCGGACGTATTAACCTCACACTCCGCAGAGTAAACAAAGCCTAGCCATCTCTCTCCTAGGGCGGTGCAATAGATCATCCCACCCATGACGCTGTTTTTTTAAATACCCCCATAAAAAAAGCCGGCACAAAAATGCACCGGCTTTCTGACTTTAAACAACAAAAAAATTTAAGCTGTTGTATCCACTTTTTCTGCACCTGCAACCGGGCCACCTTTGGCAACGCCAACACGTGCTGGTCTCAGTAGACGCTCGTGCAGACGGAAACCTGGTTGAATAACCTGTACAATTGTGCCTTCCGGTTGGGAAGGATCAGGAATTTCAAACAGCGCTTCGTGGCTGTGCGGGTCCATGCGGACACCCAACGCCTCGACTTCAGTAATGTTATACCTTTCAAAGACTTTCAACATTTCACGATTGGTCATTTCAACACCATCGCGAAGCGTTTTTAGATCTTCGTTCCCTTCAGCCGCTTCTTCGGAAACAGCAGAAAGTGCACGCTGAAGGTTATCCATCACACCAATCAGATCAGTCACCAACTTTTGCGGTGCGTACTTGATGGCATCTTCTTTATCACGACGTGTGCGATTACGAAGGTTTTCCATATCCGCCATTGTACGCAACAACTTGTCAGTCAACTGTGCATTCTGTGCATCCAGTTCAGCAACTCTTACGGCATCTGACTTTGCTTCTTCAGCGGCAGACCCGGTATCAACGGTTGCTTCATCGGCTGCTTCTTCGTTTACAAGATCATCTGGAATCTGATCTTCAGCAACAACATTCTCTTCCGAATTTTGTTTTTCCGTTTCGGACATTTTCCGCTAACCAATCTTCTCTTTTAAGTTACCAGCTTTGGGATATCACAAGATTTCAGCCCTGTTTATCCAGCTACTTTCATCCAACCATTCGACCAAGTATTTTGGCGGTATAATCCACCATCGGAATGATTCGGGCATAGTCAATTCGCGTTGGACCAATGACACCGATCGCCCCGACAACTTGTTGCCGAGTATTTTTATAAGGTGCCATTACTACAGAACACCCCGCTTGGGCAAACAATTCATTTTCAGATCCGATAAAGATCTGAACACCCTCTGCCGTTTTTGTCATTTCTAACAGCCGGACGAGAGACTCACGTTTTTCCAACGCAGAGAATAGATGGCGTACCCTTTCCAGATCTTCAAGGGCATTTATATCTTCAAGCAACTGCGCCTGCCCTCTTACAATCAACGCGCCATTAGAACTGCCATTGATATCCTCTGCCCATGTTGCCAATCCCAGTTCGACAACTTTCTGCGAAACCTGATCCAACATGGCCTGATGTTCTTTGAGTTCGGTTTGAATCTCCTGTATCGCCTCTTCCAGCGTCCGTCCGATCAACCGCGCGGCCAAAAAATTTGACGCTTCCACAAGGGCAGAAGGCGGCAACCCCAAAGGAATATCAACAACCCTGTTTTCTACAGATCCCGAATCAGAGACCAACACAACCAAGGCCCGTCCAGGTGCAAGAGAAACAAACTCAATATGCTTTAGAGGTTCAGATAATTTAGGCGCGACAACCAATCCTGCACACTGGGAAAGCCCCGATAGCATACCGGTAGCTTCTTCCAATAATTGGGGCATAGATTTACCCCCGGCGGCACACTGTGCTTTTATCTGGCTGCGCTCATCCTTGCTGAGATTCCCGTGTTCCAGCAAGCCGTTCACATAAAGCCGTAGTCCAACATCGGTTGGCAGGCGTCCTGCAGAGGTATGTTTGGCAAATAAAAGTCCCATATCCTCTAAATCTGCCATCACATTGCGAATAGTTGCCGCCGACAGATCCATACCCAGCTTGCGTGATAGTGTCCGGGACCCGATGGGTTCCCCCGTTTCCACATAAGCATCGACCACAAGGCGGAAAATCTCGCGGGACCGATCATTCATACCAGCAATTGCGCCGGATATCAGGGATGTCTCATTAAATTTCACAGAATTACCTTTTAAATTCCATTACCGTTAAATAAGCGATCCTTATCCACCTATTTGCATGCTACTAATCTAGTTAGCCGCAAAGCCCCGGTCAATGCCCCAGTAAATGATCCGATGAATGCTCTGGTCAATGTTCCGGTCAAGGCTGGGCTCACGAAAACTAGCGCTTGCATCAAAACCCGATACCTCTTAAAGACCCTTTCAAATTAAGAGAGGTCTGTAGATGGGTTGGGCAAAGCTTTCGTTTAGTTAGGCCAAGCCTGAGTATTTATTTCGGCATAGGTCCGATAATCCTATTAGGAATAGTGATTAATCATATGAGTATTGGCACTCTAACGACAAAACTGGACGCATTTTTCGCACAGAACTCCTTTGACGAACCTCATCTGGCCATTGATCTTGATAAAGTAGCAAGCAATTTCAAGAATCTGGCCTCAGCGTTACCAGAAGCCTCAATTTATTACGCCGTAAAAGCCAATCCTGAACCCCAAATTCTATCTTGCCTCAAAGACATCGGCTCCTGTTTTGATGCAGCAAGTATAACAGAAATCAAGCTTTGTCTCTCGCTCGGCATTCCCGCCAAATCTATCTCTTTTGGGAATACGATAAAAAAACAGGGTGATATAAGTCAGGCTTTTACACTCGGCATTCGAAGTTATGCCTTTGATAGCGAAGAAGAATTACAAAAGATAGCCTCTCTTGCCCCTGGCTCTGATGTTTATTGTCGTGTTCTTGTCGACTGTGCCGGTGCTGACTGGCCTCTCAGTCACAAGTTTGGGTGCTCCACAACAATGGCCAGAGGGCTATTGTTGAAATCAATCAATCTTGGTTTACAACCAATAGGGCTTTCATTCCATGTGGGATCACAGCAAACACAGATAAGCCAATGGGATAACGCCCTTGAACAGATTCACGATATTTATAAAGATCTAAAAGAACAAGGTATTGAGCTATCCACACTCAATCTAGGTGGTGGCTTTCCAACAGCCTACAATGCGCATGTACCTTCCATCGCACAATACGGGGGTTCTCTCTCCGCTGCGTTGGAAAAGCATTTCGGTGACAACTGTCCTAAGATCATTATCGAACCAGGTCGTTATATTGTCGGTGATGCGGGTGTTATCGAAGCAGAGGTTGTTTTAGTCTCACGCAAGAATGCTGAAGAAGAAAAGCGTTGGGTGTATCTGGATATTGGCATCTTCTCGGGCTTGGCTGAATGTCTTGATGAAGCCATCAAATATCCCATTACTGTGGTTGGAAAAGAAGCTGATACCAACCTTGGGCCTGTCATTCTCGCCGGACCAAGTTGCGATAGCGTCGATGTGCTCTATGAGAAATTTAACTATCAGCTGCCGCTCGACCTAAAATCCGGTGACAAAATCCGTATTCATGCGACAGGTGCCTACACAACAACTTATTCTTCTGTCGGATTCAACGGCTTTCCGCCCTTAAGCTGCAGCTGCATATAAACTAAGACAACTCTATTCTTCGATAATCAAATAGCGTGCTTGGTGCGATGAATGTTCGGAATCTTTATCCAGCGTTTCTTTCACAAGGTTACTCGCACCTTGATCTATCAGCTTTCCTGTTGTCTGCGAGCGACCCGAATTATTAGGGCGAATACGATAGCTACAACGGCGTCCCCCTTCTAACAAATATTCTGCACGCTCCACATCAACATCAGGCCCAAGAACTGACCTGAAAACTGATAACTCAGCTCGGCAAAACCCCTGACAGATCGCCGCCGCCGTACAGATAGGACAGTGATTTTCAATAAAAAGATAGCCACCATCATTATCAGATTCAGCTGATGCCATATATCCTTCCTGATCTCGCAATTCAACTAACTTCTGCACTCTATCTTCAAGCGATGATGCTTCTGAAAGAGCAGTAGCATAGCTTTTAAGAGTCTGTTGCTCGCGATAGCTCACCAGTTGATCAACACCTTGATCACCGAATACGGCACGGGCACTTTCAATTAAATCCTTTGTTAAAAGGGCATGAGAATCACCAAAAGTATTATGGGACTCCGCTGTTAATTCCCAACTTACAGCTGGTCGACCTGCACCGGATGTAGAAACATCTACGACTGCCTTTTGGATCATACCTTCCATAGACATACGCTTTAGATGTTGCCGCATACCGATTGCTGTCATTGACAATTCTTTTGCCAAATCAATCGCTTGCATTGCACCACGTGCCTTTAGGAACGCCATGATAGCATCTTCTGTCTTTGCATTCTTTTTCATAGAGATTGAGTATACTCAATTAATTCAATTAAAAAAAGTATTTGCTTTTTTAATTATTTGACGTAGAAAATCAATAAGAAAAGAAAATACTTTTTTATTTAAGGTTCCCGCCATGTCCACTCATACACAAACAGAAGCACTCACCCCAGAAGCTTCCAATAATAATGCAAAGATGACACCACAGAATATCCTACATCTTGTCATCGTTTGTATGGGTGTGGCGCTTTATGCCTTGAACAGTTTAATTACATCGACACTGTTACCTTCCGCTGTTGATGACCTCAATGGGCTGGAATTTATCAACTGGTCCGCTCTGCTCTATACCACGGCCGCTATGATTGCCTCACTTGCAGCAGGCACCACAAAAACCAAAATTGGCGGCAGAGCGATTCTTTCTATCGGTGGAGCCATCTTTGCTGTTGGCTCTCTTCTGGTAAGCTTGTCCCCATCCATGGAAATGTTTCTGCTTTCCCGCATTGTTCAGGGCGTGGGTGGGGGCTTAGTTCTCGCCAGCTGCTATACCGTAATTGCAGATCTCTTTCCTCGTCATCTGTGGCCGACGGTTTTCGCGATGGAATCAGCTGTCTGGGGTATTGCCTCTGTCGGCGGTCCCCTTGCAGGTGGAATCTTTGCACAAACCGTAGGCTGGCGGACTGGTTTTTATATCATAACAATTTGTGCAATTTTGTTTGTACTTCTTGTACGCAGCAATTTTCCCAAGAAAGAAAATGCGACTTCTTCCAAAGAAACAGAATCAAAAACACCCCTACCGTTTTTCAGACTAGGACTGTTGGGATCTGCAGTTCTTATTATCGCGATGGGCAACCGGGAACCCGACTATGCCTTGGCTTTTCTCATTATCGGCCTGGTTTTACTAGGATACCTTCTTCATAGAGATAAAAAATCCATCTCATCCCTATTACCAAAACACGGCCTCAGCCTTTTCACTATCGCTGGGACAGGCGTAACGATCATCTTTCTCGCGATGGTCTCCTCTATATCATTTATGGTTTACGGCCCTTATATCTTACAAAAAGTCCATGGCTTCTCCCCCCTTGCCGCCGGATTTATGGTTGCTTTGGAATCAATATCCTGGACAGTTGCCGCCCTGATTTGCGCAAAACTTCCGCAAAATAACCGATGGCGCCTATACCTTATTCCCGCAGGCGTCTTTACTGCATTCTTGGGACTATTTGGCATCGCTCAATTCCTTTACGGCGGCCCGCTTTGGTCTTTGACGGTTTCGATATTTTTAGCAGGAGCTGGCTTTGGCATCTTTTGGGCTGACCTGTCATCTATCATTATCGAATCAGGCCCAAGCCATGAACAGGATAAGCGATCCGGTGCAATTCCAACCCTTCAAATGTGTGGCGGCGCCCTTGGCCCTGCTGTCGCAGGTATTCCCGCCGCAATGATTGGTTTCCAAGATGGGGCAAGCCTACAAATTGTAGAACAAACAGCCTATTGGGTTCACGCAATATTCTTGCCTGTTCTCTTTATCGCCAGTCTCTTGGCTATCTATCTCGTCAAATTAAAAAATAGAGACAACGCCAAGAGAATTTTAAACCCTGCGCCAGAAACATCACCCGAAAGATTATAAATTTCAAACCCTATAATCTTTCACATGATAATCGGCATAAACAATTAGAACCTTTCAAAAGTCTGATCAATCTGGACACCTGATCCTACTGGACGTAGCAGGAACCATAAGGTAGCTTCCGCCCAACATCTATTTTAATATCGAGGGCATATCATGCGTCCATCAGGCCGTACTCCTGACCAAATGCGTCAGGTCACTATTGAAACTAACTTCAGCAAACATGCCGAAGGATCTTGTCTGATTAAATTCGGTGATACACATGTGCTCTGCACCGCATCAGTCGAAGACAGTACACCACCCTGGCTTCGCAACTCAGGAAAAGGGTGGATCACTGCCGAATACGGCATGCTTCCCCGAGCAACACACAGCCGTTCAAGCCGTGAAGCTGCACGTGGCAAGCAATCCGGCCGTACACAGGAAATCCAGCGCCTGATCGGCCGATCCCTTCGTGCCGTCGCCGATATGTCTGGTTTTGGTGAGCGTCAGATCAAAATCGACTGTGATGTCCTACAGGCCGACGGAGGCACACGAACAGCTTCTATCACGGGTGGTTTTGTTACTCTTCATCTTGCCTTTCAACACATGAAGAAACTCGGCATGATCGAAGATATTCCACTGACAGACCATGTTGCAGCTATTTCTTGCGGTATTTTCGAAGGCACACCCGTTTTGGATCTTGATTATCCCGAAGATTCCAATGCTCAGGCTGATTCAAATTTTGTCCTGACAGGCGATCTCGGCGTTGTTGAAATCCAGGGCACTGCCGAAGAAAAACCTTTTTCTCGTGACGAGTTCAATGCATTGCTAGACCTTGCAGAAAAAGGTGTATCTGAGCTTGTAGAATTACAGAAGCAGGCAATTTCTGGCGCGTAAACCTACCGTTAGAAAAAGATACGACCAGAAATACAAGCAGGAAATAAGCTCATGCCTCAAGCTGAAAAAGCACTCTCTGAAAAGACTCTACGAGATGGTAAACTTGTTCTCGCCAGTCATAATCCGGGAAAATTGCGCGAAATAGCAGAGCTTTTGGCTCCCTATGGCGTTGATGTTATTTCAGCCGGAGATCTCGGCTTACCTGAACCTGTCGAAGATGGGCTAACCTTTGCAGCGAATGCGGAAATAAAAGCGCTTGCCGCTGCAAAGGGATCTGGCCTACCGGCTTTGTCAGATGATAGTGGTTTGGCTGTTATTGCTTTGAATGGCGACCCTGGTATCTATTCTGCCCGCTGGGCTGGCGCAGAGAAAGATTTCTCTCTGGCCATGGAAAAAGTCGAAGAAGAACTTCAGAAAGTCGCCAAGACAGGCAGTGATAATCGCGCGGCCTATTTTGTTTGTGCCCTTTGTCTCGCCTGGCCTGATGGTAAGACAGAAGTCTTTGAAGGGCGTGTTGATGGCACCATTGTTCATCCCGCCCGTGGATTGCAAGGGTTTGGTTATGACCCTATTTTTCAGGCCGACGGAGAAACAATAACCTTCGGGGAAATGGAACCGGCACGTAAGCATTCTATGAGCCACCGTGCTCGGGCATTTGCTTTGCTAGTTGCCGAAAAATTCACCCCAAAGGCCTAAGCACAGATCGTACGACCAAACTGTGCTAGATTGGCCTGCGAAACTGGCCAAAGCTTGTTCCAGAACTTGTTATCAACTGAATTGTGGCTGATTTGTAAAAGGTCTGCATTTTGATCAATACCCCAGGTTCCGCCTCATATCTACCTGCTGCCGCCCGGCGCGGATTTGGCATTTATATTCACTGGCCTTTTTGCCTGAAGAAATGCCCCTATTGCGATTTTAACAGCCACGTCCGCGAAGAAGTCTCTCAAAAACGTTGGCGGACTGCCCTTTTACAAGAACTTGATCATTATGCAGAATTATTAAAGACCTCTGGTGGTGAAGGTCGAATTGTCAGCTCCGTTTTTTTTGGGGGTGGTACGCCGTCCCTTATGGCTCCGGAAACTGCCAAAGTTCTGATTCAACGAATTCGTAAACACTGGCCCAGCCATAACGATCTTGAAATTACCCTCGAAGCCAACCCGACATCTGTTGAATCTGACAAATTTGCTGCTTTCGCCCAAGCAGGGATAAACCGGGTATCCCTCGGGATTCAGTCTTTAAATGATCAGGATCTCCGGTTCCTGGGGCGCGAACATTCGGCTGCGGAAGCCCTTAAGGCAATTGATGTCGCCCGACAAAACTTTGAACGTTTTTCTTTTGATTTGATCTACGCACGGCCTACACAAAATAAACAAAGCTGGAAAGACGAGCTGGAACAGGCCCTAGCAGAAGGCACCAGGCACCTTTCCCTGTATCAATTAACAATCGAAGAGAATACGCCGTTCCACGGTGCGCGTCGCCGGGGAGAACTTAAAGAACTCAACCCTGATACAGCTGCTGAACTTTACGATATTACCAACGATGTTATGGCCCAACACGGTATGCCCAATTACGAAATATCGAACTATGCCAACCCCGGAGAAGAAAGCCGCCACAACCTAACCTACTGGAGATACGGCGATTATATTGGCATTGGACCCGGCGCTCACGGACGATTGACTTTGGCAGACAATACACTTTTGGGAAGCAAAATCGCAACAAGACAGCACAGGGCACCCGAAATTTGGCTTAGTACAGTCGAACAGGCAGGCCATGCAACACGAACCCACAGTTCTATTTCGGATACGGAACGGTTTGAAGAAATGCTCATGATGGGATTACGCCTGAGCGATGGAATCAAACTAAAAGATATCCAGAACGAAACTGGCCTGAATCTGAGTGATTTCATTCAACTAACAAAGGTTGAACAGCTTGAACAAGAAGGCCTGTTGTCGCTCGATAAAAGAAGGATTAGAGCCACAGACGAAGGTAGAACCCGACTAAATAGTGTCCTCTCTTACCTTTTGGCATAATCAAGGGGACGCATTAGTGATTGCGACAAAATGCAAAGCTAATCTTTTGAACGCAAATATCATTTTATCCTCGTTGACAATCGCTCTAAATCATTTCAGAAATAACTATGGCCAATTATGATTATTCCTCTTCGCTTACAGATTTTTCGGATGCTCCCGACGAAATTCTTCGCATTTTGAAGATATGGCAAGATCATAAACCTGTTCAGGGTAATCCCTATAAAAGTGAGATGGATCCGCTAAGGTACCGTAAGCACCTTGGTCGATTTTGTGTTGTTGAGATTCAGAAAGATCCACTGGACTTCATATATCGCCTTGATGGCACAGAGATTTCATCCTCTTCGAATGAAGATCTCCGCGGTAAAAGTGTTCTTGATGGCACACCAAATGAAATCTATCAGAACCATTTTGAAGAGTTTAAAATAACCTTCGAAGCATCAGCCCCGCAAATATGGGAAGTTTTCTATCGGGAAGAAGAAATCTGTCACTATTTACGCCTGATTCTCCCCTATGCGCAAAACGATGCAACAGCCGAAGCTTCACCATCATATTTCATGACTTACTGCTATTCTCTTCTTTCACCCGAGGGGCATTTCGAACCATCACGTCGCTCAACATCGAACTTCTAGATCTATCTATCACTTGCCTGATCATCAAACAGATGAGACAAGGCGTTAAATAGAGGATTTATTTATGCTACACTTAGAAAAAGCCGCCGCCGTTATTTATCAACAAGCGGCTAAAAGACCGGGTTTTGAAGACCTGAACGCAGATGAAAAATGGCACGAAATTGCTGTTGATAAAGACCGCGTTATCAAAACCCTGACTCATAAGTGGAAGGGCTGTATTTCTCTGATCGCAGAGCTGAAAGAACACCCTGACGTCACCGCAGCAGGAATTACGGATCTTCCGGAAAATTACAGGCTTGAGAAGCTTGAAGGGCCAAAAGCTGACGACGGAAAATTGTTGGAAGATACTGCACGCGCTATGGTCGCTGCCGTTCTTGATGCTGCGCTGGCTCAGCATATACATAAATAACCCACGCTTTTAATACAGGACAGAGCTGTGGACCACATCACAAAAGATCAACTTAAAAGCATTTCTTTTTGGCGCGATCTCAATCCGCAACTCACGATCAGCTCAGATCCTCTTAACGCAATTCCTCTGCAAACAATCAATGGTACTCTACTATCCAATGTATCTGATTCTCTATGGCAAGACGGATACCTGAATTGCCAAGGCATTTTTGCTGAACAGGACATCCACCTCCTTCGCCAGGCAATGGAAAGACTCCATAGCAATGACCTGCCACAGGCATTCATTTATCTCTATGACGAAACCTGGGAATTGTTTTTCCGTCTGCGATCGCTTTTACAGAACTTTCTGGGGGAAAACTATAATGTGCTCCCCCATTTTTGGGCCTGGTACATCGAGCCAGGGAAAGCAAAAGGCTGGCCTCCACATAGAGACAGCGCTGACCAATCAGTGATCAAGCTGTATGGTCAGGAAATGCTGGTCTCGCTGAGTCTTTGGATACCTTTGACAGATGCAACACCAGAAAATGGTTGCATGTCCGTTCTTCCGCTTAGTTGCGAGCAAGATTACGACACTCCGATTAGCGATCCATCACAAATCGCTTTACAGGATATTCTCTGCCTGCCAGCCAAAGCTGGTTCAGTGTTGGGATGGCGACAGGATCTATATCACTGGGGTGGCCGAAGCCACCTAAGCGCCAAAACACCGAGATTAAGTCTTTCTCTCGAATTTCAAAATGCGGCTCTGGATCCTCTCTGTAACCCCTTGCTAGATCCTAAACACCCACCAATTCCAGAAGAGCGCCTGAATCTCATTTTTGAGCAATTCGAAAAATACAAACACATTGCTGATCTTCCCGAGAGCTTCTAAAACCTATAATACGCCCCTGCCGACCTAATCTGAAGAACTTCGCAACAACCGCAAAGCATTCAAGGTCACCAATACCGTTGCTCCTGTATCAGCCAGCACAGCCATCCACAGTCCTGTCATCCCAAATAACGTCGTCATCAAAAAGATGCCCTTGAGACCTAGCGCCAGCGCGACATTTTGGTGAATGTTCAACATGGTCTGGCGTCCGCGACGAATCAATGCTGGTAAGTCCTGTAGTCTGTTTTGCATCAAGGCAATATCAGCAGCCTCCAAGGCAACGTCAGTACCACCACCCATTGCGATACCAACATCAGCAACTTTGAGGGCAGGCGCATCGTTGATACCATCGCCAACCATCACAACGGTACCTTTACCCCCTAACGCATCAATTTCCCTGAGCTTATCCTGAGGCATAAGACCTGCCTTCACAGCAAGTCCCAACTCACGGCCTAAAGCCTTGCCTGTTTTCGGGTTATCCCCGGTGAGCATAACCGTTTCAATACCCAATTCCTGCAACTGGTTCAGAGTATCTTTGGCCTCTTCACGCGGCTCATCACGTAATGCCAGAACCCCAGCAAGAGCATTATCAATTGTAACAACAACAACCGTTTTACCCTGTTCCAGAAGACCCTGAACCTGATTATAAAGATTTGCATCATCTGAGAGTTCATCAGCAAAATAATCTGTAGATCCAACAGCGACTCTACGTCCCCCAACACTACCCAATGCAGCCTTTCCAGTGATGGACTGGGCATCAGACACAGCGGGAATATTAACCTCTTGGTCTTCAGCATAACGAACAACCGCTTCTGCCAAGGGGTGGCCAGACCCTCTCTCCACTGCCGCTGCTAGACGAACCATCTCTAGGACATCACCCTGTGCCATAACATCAGTTACCTGTGGTTTGCCTTTGGTCAAGGTACCCGTTTTATCAAAAGCCATGGTCTTGGCCCGGGACAATAGCTCCAACGCTGCGCCGCCCTTAATCAACAACCCACACCGCGCCGAAGCGGCTAGGGATGAAGTCACCGCCGCCGGGACAGAAATAACCAAGGCACAAGGGCAGGAGATAATGAGCAACGTCAGCGCTTTATAAATCCAGGCTTCCCAAGCCCCGTTGAAAAAGAGTGGAGGAATCACAGCCACCAATAGCGCAACAATCATCATTGCTGGCGTGTACCAAGCTGAAAAACGATCAATAAAGCGCGCAACCGGGGCTTTGTGTTCTTCTGATTCTTCGATCAATCTGATAATACGGTCCAACGTGTTATCACCAGCTTCCGATGTCACACGAAAGGTTGTAAGCTTTTCAAGAACAAGGGACCCTGCCTGAGCAGCATCATTAATGTCTCTATTCCGGGGGATAGATTCACCTGTCAAAGCAGACTCATCCAATATAGCCATATTATTGAGAACAATTCCGTCGGCAGGTAATCTCTCACCCGGACGGACTTCAATCACATCACCAACGGATAAGTCCTCAACACGGACTTCCTGACTATGGCTGCCCTGAACCAGACGGGCGACTTTAGGCTGTAAATCAAGAAGCAGGGTCACACCTTCGCGCGCTTTATTTGCTGCCCGCTGTTCCAGAGCTTCACCGATCAAAAAAAGGAACAGAACCATAGAGGCCTCAAGGGCCTCACCCAAAAACAAAGCGCCAACCGCGGCAACTGTCATTAAGGTCTGAATACCAAAATACTGACCAAAACGGATAGATCTTAACGTATTGAAAAAAATTGGAACTAAACCGACCAAAGCCGCGGCGCTATAATAAACGCGTGCATTTGTCGGGTTAAACTGAGCCAACACCACCGCAATTAAAAGAGCAGCGCCCGCCATAAGCATCTTACCAGTACTTCCGCTTAAGAATACCTTTAGCTTATTATTAAGATGACTACCAATATCGCCGGCATCAACATCACGGGCAGGAGTTGCTGTCGATGCTTGGCTCTGAGCCTGTGAAGAGGAACAGCAATTTGAGCTTCTTTTGACCTTACCCACACCACCATCTATGACTTCATTCAGGCCAAAGCCCAAGCCTGTGACAACCTTCTGTATGTCATCTTGCGTAACTTCACTTGGATTATAATCCGTGTTTAGGCGCTCACGCGCAAAAGAAATTCGCGCGGCATGAATTCCGGGCAATCTGTCGACAGCTTTTTCAATAGATTTTGCGCAACTTGGGCAATCCATACCACTAATTGTCCAAGACATATGATGATGCAGACCTTTAATGTCCGCTATGATTGCGATAATCGCATCCCTAATATCATCACGACCAACCCAAGATACCGCTTTACGAGAAACTTCATAAGAAGACAGGCCGGGTAAAGCTTCAAGCTTTTTACCAATACGATCCCGACAATCCCCGCAGCTTTCCGCTTCAGGCATATGATCGATAAACAGAATTGTTTGTGTCATAACAAATCCACACATGAATAATAATTCATATGAAAATATATTCATGTGTGGATTAAGTCAAGAGTGGAGGGAAAATTTTAATTCAAACGCTGTAGAGGCCTATTTTACCAACCACCGCCACCGCCACCACCGCCGCCGCCGCCAGAGGACCCACCACCACTTGATGAACTACTGGACGAAGAACTCGGCGGACTTGAAGCAGATGAAATCGTATGCCCGATACCGCTTGTCAAACTGCTGGCGATAGAACTTGAACTCCGTGAAAAAGAGTCTCCGCTATACCAACGCGGCTTATAGTCCATCGGAACTTGATTCATGACTGTGAGATAACTTTGTAATCTTTGCGACCATTGATCTTCGACCCCGAGAGCCATTGCAAAAGGCAGATGTTGTTCAAACACATGCTCGTTAAAATCAGGTTCAGGACCAATTGCTTCTAATCGTTCGCCTTCGGCTACAGACAAATACAGTTTATAACCTTCCAATTGATCGAGGATTTTCCGCCCCTTTATACTTGGAGCCTCCATCAAATAGCTAAAAACCAGGGTGACAGTAACGATCAGAAGAATAACGCTATAGTTTTCAGCGGAAAAAGCCTGTTCTGTAATTAATTCACCTACAGACAAGGAACAGTAGGGAATCACCAAAAAAATTGTAAGTGGCAATAGCGCAGCAAGATTTTTTGGCAATCCTGATTTCATCATTTTATAGGACAAAACCCTGCAAAGAGGTGGTAAAATAACGCCGGAAAAAATACCAAAAAATGCCATAAAAAAGAGCGCAGGGACAATAAGATCTCCTCCGGCATAAGCCAGTGACAAAATAATACCACTAAGCCCGAGCAAAAATCCAATAAGCCATTTCCCCGTGTTTGCCGCAAAATAGCCCGATCCATATTCATCGCTTACCGCTTCTTTAAAAAAATCCACTACAGAAGCAAATCTCGAGTCATATTTTTGTTTCAGTTTATATTCATCTTCAGGATCTGGTAGTAATCGATCAATAATCGTCCACTCACCACGGGGCAAACTATCCAGATCTCTTTTAGCTGTTCTCTTCAGGGAATAGTCACTTTTGCTTTGGTCAATCGTAATGTACCCCTTTGTAGCAAGACTTGTTAAGGCAACGACAAAGGCTGTATTTTCACTATACCCCTTTCGAAAACCCAAATTACTCAGATAGCCAGCAGCTGCAGGAGAAAGATTTTTTGGACCGTCAAAAAGCGGAATGACAATACCTGCAGCAGGGTCACGACCTGCATAAAACCAGACAACAGAATAATACACTGTAATAATGACAAGCGTCACTAGGCCGATCAAAAAACTAGCGTTAATTTCCAGATAATATTGCATCTGTTCGTAACTATCGGGCACAGAAACAAACCCGGTTGGCCACCCAATCGCAATTGTTAAACCTTCACTGGCAGATAAAGTGCGGGTTGTTGCAAATGACACTCCATTGGTCGATTGATAATCTTCACCATCATCCCCGAAATAGCCTGTATACCCAATTGATTGTAAAACTTCCGCACCGTTAGGCAGATAAACATTGGCAACAACCTTATCAATTGGGAAATCCCAACCATTACCAGTTACGCTCCAATAAAGCTCATCCATTGTGTCCAGATGTGTAAGCTGACGGTCCGTTATATAGGTGATTTCATAGGTGTATTCACCAACAGGCAGAAAATAATCGGATCGCCCCATATAAATACGCACACCATTACTTAAATCTTCGGTATGATAGGATTCATTCTGACCATCCCGTTTGACAGATAGAAGGTTAAAACCAACGGCATAGCGTCTTCCCTGAATCTCGTATTTTGTGGGAAACTCTCTATAGATACCCCGTCTGATATTCTGCCCTTCCGCACGAACAGTGATCGTTTCGGTCACCTTTAAGCTACTGTCTTCGCGAACAACAATGTCAGAAACAAACAGCTTTATTCTCTCATCCGCAAACACAAAAGAAGGCGCAAAGGTAATCAGAACACCAAATAGAAGATTAATGAAATTCCACTTACGAAAGATCTGATAGTTCATAGTTGTACTCCTGGTGCCTGCCGATCATCTGGATTTTCCAGTTGAAAGTATTCTGCGCGGGTAAAATGAAACTGTTTTGCGATTAAATTACTTGGAAAACTCTCGACAGAAACATTCATCAAACGTACTGCGCCGTTATAATAGCGGCGCGCCATCTCGATATCATTTTCAACTTCTGTCAGCGTGGACTGAAGATCGCGAAAGCTACCGTCCGCTTTTAAATCCGGATAGTTCTCTGCTACCAGAAGCAACCTTGTCAGAGCAGAGGTAAGACCTCCTTCGACCTTTCCTCGTTGATCAACACCACTTCCAGTAGAACTTACACACTGCGCTCTTAATTCCGTGACTTCGGTCAGTGTCGATTTTTCGTGCGCAGCATACCCCTTTACCACCTTAACTAGATTGGGAATCAAATTGCTCCGTTTCTTCAACTGCACATCAATACCGCTCCAACCTTCAGAAACTTGCTGACGGTATTTCACCAGGCGGTTATAGGCAAAAATACCCCACAGAATTACGAGGGCAGGAATGCCAATTACAAGAACGGAAAAAAGAACTGAAGAGGGCATATACAATCCGTAATAGAATTAAATCTGCCCTACTATACAGTGCGTGCGAAAAGCTGCTAGCGAGTATTTTGTATCAATTGTTGCAGAATAGTTTCTGTCGTCTGGTTTTAATCGTGAACTTCCAAAACATGATGCGCCATATCAGCAATGACATGGCGAATATGATCATCGGCTAGTTCATAGTGAACCTGACGTCCTACCTTTTTAGACACCAGTATACGCGCATCTCTGAGATGACGTAGATTATGGCTGGTCAAGGACTGGGATTGCCCCGTCGCCTCTGAAAGTTCACTCACGGAACAAGGGTTCTGAAAACAGCACAAGCAAAGCCGCAAGCGACCTTCATCACCCAATGTCTTGAAGATATTACTCAGGCTTTCAACGCCCTTGTGCTCAAGTTCAGGGAGCCCCTGACAGCAACCGTCTTTTTCTGACGCCGAGGACCCTACAGGCTGACAATTTTGGTGATCTTCAATAGCCAAAGCTCTACTTTCAATGATCTTTAGACAACAGCACGACTTATGTATCAGTTTACCAAAGGCGTAAAACTCGCCGGGGCCGGATCAACAACATTGATCAGATCACGTTCCAGCGACAAGATCGCCAAACCGCGTTCACTCCGTCCATCCGCATGGAGACGGAAAACACCATCAAGACCAGCAAAACCTTGTGAATTGGTTAAGAGACTCTTGGAATAATTCACAGCCGTAGACTGGCTTTCCGCCTGACGGGCTATAACAGCAGCCAGAGCAACAGAATCATAAGCAAGCGTCACAATACGTGGTGGCGTCTTACCATAAAGTACCTTGTAACGATCTTTAAAGTTCTCCCAATGCACTGGCGAAGGTGCCGCATACCAACTACCAACCAAGGCTGGCTCACGACCAAGTTTTGGATTATCCCAAAGCGCCGTACCAAGATACTTTACCTGATTGGGATCAACATCGTAGTAGTTGAGCAACGGCGCAATCGTTAGCAACTGTTTGCCACCCGTCGGAATAATAATAGCCTCATAATTAGGTGGGTTAAGGGTATCTCGCCCCCGCAATCGGGCTAACGCTCTTCGTGAAGCCGCATCGCCCCGAGACTTTAAGGTCGCCCGATGAGCTAAAAGAGACTGATGACGCGCATTGTAATTGGCAATGGTTTTTACTTTATCTTCCAAATCAGGATCTGACGGATTGAAAAACCCTAGTCGAGTCAATTCGACACCAGATCCATAAGATTGGATTTGCAGTGCGCTGACAATACGACGCCCATAGTCGTTATCAGGGGCAAAAACAGCAACACGGCGAATTCCCTGGGCCGCTGCATAGTCAACAACACGCCTGATCTGCTCTTCCGGTGTCAGTCCCAGAACATAGATACCATCACCAGCAACGGCCTGATCGTTCGAAAAAGAAATTACATTGATACCAGCTTGGCGGGCGAGGGGTGTTATTGCTGAGACAGATGTTGCAAATAACGGTCCGATCACCAGATCAACCTGTTCAGTAACTAGTGATTCCATCGCTGTGCGGGCACCTGTTGGTGTTCCTGCCGTATCGCGCACCACAAGGTCGAATTTTTCACCAGATACATCAAACAAGGCAAGCTGTGCCGCATTCAACAGGGATTCTCCAATGGCTTTGTGGCGGCCGCTCAGAGGTAACAAAAATCCGACTTTCGTTCTTCTTTCGCTAATCACAACAGTTTCTGTCGTCTCTAGATCTGCGAAAGGTTCTACCTCTTCAATTAATTCAGGCTCCGTAATTTCCAAATCTGTCGCATTTTGTGTAGATTCTGACTGATTTTCTTGCAATTCAGGGGTTTCTGCCGTTGCGTCAGGCCCCTTTTTCATGGTTGTCTGACATCCAGAGATTAGAATAGAAAGCAAGATGATCGCGGGCAGGGATACAAGCCTTCGGCTAATGCCAATGCCTTTTACAACAAAGAAAGTCGCCAACGTTGAGCTCAAAACAGTCATCCTCTCAAAATCATCCTGCCACAAAATCAGACGGGACCAATAAAACACTAACCGAGGAACAAGCCAACAGTCGACCTGCCCTGAGTAGCGATAAACCTGAACCAGCACTTTACCTCGTTGCCACCCCAATCGGCAACATGGGGGATATTACGGACCGCGCAAAAAAAATTCTGGCCGCCGCTGATCTTATCGCCTGTGAAGACACACGTGTCACCAAAAAGCTTGCTCAGGCTTTTGGTTTTACAGCCCCTCTGGTGGCCTACCACGAACACAACGCAGATAAAGTAAGACCCAAGCTTATTGAAAAGGTAAAAAAAGGCAATGTCGTGGCCTTGGTTTCCGATGCAGGAACACCGCTCATATCTGATCCCGGATACAAGCTCGCGAACAGTGCCTACGAAGAAGGTATTGCCTTAACCTCTATCCCCGGCGCTTCAGCTCCTATAAATGCTCTTATTTTATCCGGTTTACCCACTGATCGCTTCTTTTTTAATGGCTTTCTACCCAATAAAACTGGCGCCCGATCTAAAGCACTGAAAGAGCTTACAACCATTCCTTCCACTTTGATTTTTTTCGAATCTACCCACCGACTGGCAGGATCTTTGGCAGACATGTACAGCGTCCTTGGCAATCGCCCGGCTGCTGTAACCCGGGAGTTAACGAAAAAATTTGAAGAAGTACGCCGAGGAAATCTCAAAGAGCTGACAGAACACTATGCGGAAGCCGGTAATCCCAAAGGTGAGATTGTCATTGTTGTCGGACAGGCGAGCAAAAACGATGATGAACTTACTGAACAGGATCTCGATGACCAGATCAGAAGCGCATTGGAAGATAATTCCTTGAGAGATGCTGCCGCACTGGTCAGCACAGCCACAGGCCTACCCAAAAAGAAGGTCTATCAACGCGCACTGGAACTTTCAAAAGACACCTGAATGCTTGCCTCTTCTCCTAAGAAATCAAAAAGAAACAGCTATACCACAGGTCGTTATGCAGAAGCATTGTCTGCTTTGTATTTACGGTGCAAGGGCTATAAAATTCTTGATAAAAATTACAAAACGAGAGTTGGCGAAATCGATCTAATCGCGAAGAGAAAGAGCCTGATTTGTTTCATCGAAGTTAAGAAAAGACAGAATATAGAGGCTGCTTCACAGGCAATTAATTTTGCACAACAAAAGCGTATCATTCATGCTGCAGAATATTTTTTGAAGCAAAACCCCCAATATCTGGAATTTGATCAAAGATTTGATGCTGTTCTTATTGGCGCCACAGTTTTCCCCTATCACATTAAAAATGCGTGGCAAGTTAACTAATCAAATCGTAATAATGACATAGACAATAATTACAGATCTCAGAGTTTAAGATCAGGTTATAAACAGGAGTAATTTCACCATGACCAAGGTGGGGATGGTATTTAAAAACATCACAAGAAATCAAGATGGTGCCCTATCAACGCTCAGAATAGTTGCTATCTTAGCCGGTATGGCTATCCTCAGCGGGTGTAGCGCAACTGGCGCGGCTATTGGTGCCGGTGCTGTTGCTGCGAACACAGCTGCCCAAGAGAGACCTTTTCAAAAGGCGGTAACCGATGTTCAGATTAAGCTCGAAATTAATGATCTTTTTTTAAGAGAAAATATTTCTATTTTCCGGAAAGTGAACATTCAGGTCAACGAAGGTAAAGTTTTGCTCAGCGGTAATGTCGAATTGCCCGAACACCGTATCATCGCTGTCCGTGAGGCCTGGAAAGCAACAGGTGTTCGCGAAGTCATTAATGAAATCGAAGTCAACAATGACAGCGGGATTACTGACTATGCGAGAGATGTCTGGATTAATACCCAGCTTAAAGCCGTCATTTTGTTCGACAAAGAAATTACCTCAATCAACTACAATATCGATACTGTTAATCAGAGTGTTTATTTACTTGGTATTGCCCAAAACCAGCAGGAAATTAATCGTGTCATTGCCCATGCAAAAGACATTGATTACGTCAAACGCGTTGTCAGCTATGTCACGCTAAAAGACGATCCCGCAAGAACGCAATAACCCTGTTCAAATGACCATAAGCGGCGGTAATATTAATCTTTATCGCCGCAATTAAATTATAAAGCCCAATGTTACATCGAACATCGCTATCACACACTGATATAAACCATCATTTAAAAGGTGTTGGCCACGCAAATGACGATGATATTTCCTTGTCTGAAACCGCTCTTTTAATTGCAGCGCAAGATCAGAAAACCAGTTCTATTGATCGCTACAAGGATCACTTGGATCGTTTAGTTCAAGATACAAAAAACCTTTTAAAACCAATTACACATAATAGAAAAATACTTGAGTTAAACGATATTCTTAGCGCAATTGAAACTGTTCTTTATGATGTCCATGGTTACGAAGGTGATACAGAAACTTACGACAATCTTGAGAATGCAAACCTTATTGCCGTAATTGAAAGACGCAAAGGTCTGCCAATTGTCTTAGGCATTCTTTACCTTCACATCATTCAATCACTAAGCTCTGAACAATCTCTTTTTGCTGCCGGATTAAATTTCCCCGGGCATTTCCTTATCCGTATTTCATATGGAAAAGAGCACGTCATTGTTGATCCCTTTGATCGCGGACAAGTGCGCGAAACTCCCTGGCTTCGCGCTATCCTGAAAGGCTTCATGAGCGACCAGGCTGAGCTGCGGACAGAATTTACGCAATCCGTCAGCAACCGAAATATCCTCTTACGGCTCCAGAATAATATTAAAGTACGATTGATTGAATCTGAAGAGCCAGAAAAAGCACTAGAAGTCTTGGAAAAAATGCTTCTCATCGCCCCCAATGAACCTGCGATATGGTTCGAAGCTGGCACGCTTCAAGCCTATTTAAATAACATTCTTGCTGCAATTGAAACTCTGGAACACTATCTACTAATCGAACAAGACCATAGAGGTCTTATGGAAGCATCTCAAATGCTCCAAAAACTGAAAGCACAATTGAACTGATCTACTAGGGAATATGATCTCATGACACTCTCCGTTGCCATCCAGATGGATCCAGTATCAACCATTGATATCAATGGCGACAGCTCTTTCATATTAGGTCTCGAGGCTCAAAACCGCGGCTACAAACTATACCATTATCTGCCCAAAGATCTTTCAATGAAAGGATCACAGGTATATGCCAAGTGCCGCCCTGTAGAGTTTCGACATGAACAGGGAAATCATGCAACCCTAGGAGAAGCGCAAACCATCGATCTCAAAACGATTGATGTCATTCTCATGCGACAGGATCCGCCTTTTGACATGTCCTATATTACAGCAACGCATTTGTTGGATCATGTCCACCCCCAGACACTCGTTGTGAACGATCCAAGCTGGGTTAGAAATTGCCCGGAAAAACTCTTCATCGCTGAATTTCCAGAACTCATGCCCCCAACTTTGATCACAAATGATCTGGACGAAATCAAATCCTTCCGTGCTGAGCACAAGGACATCATTGTAAAGCCGCTCTACGGAAACGGCGGCGCAGGGGTTTTCCATATCAAGCCAGATGATGAAAACCTGAATTCCGTTTTTGAATTATTTGAACAACACTATCGCGAACCCATAATCGCACAGCTCTACCTGCCGGATGTCCGCAAAGGGGACAAACGCATCATCCTAATCGACGGAGAACCCGCAGGTGCCATTAACCGTGTGCCGGCAGAAGGCGAAGCAAGATCCAATATGCACGTCGGCGGACGCCCGGACCCAATCGGCCTGACAGAACGGGATCATGAAATCTGTGCCGCGATTAGACCAACGCTAAAAGAACGTGGCCTTATCTTTGTTGGCATTGATGTCATCGGTGATTACATGACAGAAATCAACGTCACATCCCCAACAGGTATTCAGGAAATCAATCGCTTTAACGGCGTGTCGCTCGAATCTGACATCTGGGATTCAATTGAAAAAAAATTGAAGGATTAAACCAAAATCAATCAAACATACCCATAGCAACCCTAAAAATGTTATGGGTATGTTATTGAACTTTACAGTTTACTTCCGATCTGCAGCGACAGCATTTAACAATCTGCAAAAATTTGACAAGGAGGCGACACTCTATCGTTCTTGCGAACCCATAAGGTCAATATTATAAGCTCTATTTAGTCACAAATTCATCATAGGATTCTTCATGTCTCAGCAAATTCCGATTTTCATTATAAATCTTGAAAGATCTGCCGAGAGAAGAAAAAAAATCAAAGAGCAATTTAATTCAATCGAATTGAATTATGAGTTCTACAAAGCTATTGACGGAAGAGAACTTGATTCAAAAAATATACCAAACTATGCACATGCCTATCGGTTAAAAGAATTTGGCAAAGATATGACTCCTAATGAGATTGGGTGCTATCTAAGCCATTTCACACTGTTTGAACGCATCTTAAATGAAGGGCATGAAATGGCCTTAATTATTGAAGATGATGTCAATATTACATCAGAACTACCGGATATTTTGAATAATCTAAAGACCGTCAAAACACCCTGGGACATGATACGCCTAGCAACTTCCCGTGACCGCAAGTTTGAAATTTTAGAACCAATTACCGAGATAACCAACTTGGTCAACCTCAAAGGCAATGCCTGCGGAGCCGTTGGGTATGTTTTAAATCGCTCTGGTGCAGAAAAACTCTGTAATTATTGTAAAACTATTATTCACCCAATAGATATTGCAATGGATCGGATTTGGGAAAACAAGTTACAAATACGAGCCGTTTTTCCCTTCCCAATTGTGCATGACAATAATGTTCAATCGGATATTAGAACCGATAGTCCCCCAATTGAAGCACCTCAAAAAACAATACACAAACTTCGGCGAAAACGGAGAAAGATTGTTGACGGCATCAACAAAAGATTGTGGGAACTAAAAAGCCATTAAACAAGGTATCAAACCCTTCGCAATTAGCGAAAGTGGCTGTTGTCAGATATCCTGTAAAGGTTAAGCACTTTCTTTGAAGACGATTTATATATCATAGAAAAAGCAATACAGGAGACCACGCGTGACTCTATCCCCGTTAAATATTGCTCTCTGGGCTATTAATCTGGAAACATCTCTGAAGTCATTATCTGATTGGATTGAAATGACCAGTTACAGGATGGAACAAGCCAAAGAGCAGGGGGCAGAACTGTTGCTCATGCCAGAATATGTCTCGGAACAATGGATGTCTTTTGCTCCTGCAGGTATCGGCCCCGACGAAGAAATTCCCTGGATGGCAACGCAAGCCGCGGAAGCTATTGACCAGCTAAAAGTTTTGGCGATAAATCATGATATCGGGTTACTGGCCGGAACCTTCCCTGTCGGTATTGATACCAAAGATGAAGTTTCTGATTCTCCCGTCAATGATAACAGCGGTTATTACAACAGGGCGCACCTGTTTTTGCCTGATGGTCGATATATCACTCAGGATAAGCTTTGTCTGACACCCAACGAACAAGACCCACAGGCTTGGTGTCTAACACCTGGCAATAAGGTCAAAATCTTTACATGGCGGAGCCTGCGGATTGCGATACTGATTTGTCTGGATGTGGAAATGCCCGCTTTATCATCTTTAATCGCCGATCACGATATTGATTTGATTCTTGTTCCATCAATGACATCAAAACTGGCGGGCTATAATCGCGTTTTTGGTTGTGCCAAAGCCAGGGCTATAGAACTACAGGCCGCAGTTGCCGCTGTCGGCCCAATCGGCGCAACAGACTTTTTTGGCAAAAAACGTCAAAATCAAACCTCTGCCGCAGCAGTATACATTCCCTGTGAAGAAAGCCTTGGACATATTGGGGTCGCGACAGAAATTTCACCAACAGATACCACTGTCGGGCAAGGACCTTTGATTGTTGCCAAAGATATCCCCTTTGAAGAAATTCGCCGACTGCGAAACGGCTCTGCAGAAGTATGGCCAGGTGCCTGGAAAGCTGATCACGTGGTTGTGGAAGACGACTAGAGATGCAATTATGCCCTAGGCCCAATAGTATACTTGCTCTCGATATGTGTTCCACACATACCCCACAGAACAGGCACGACACAGATTAGATATTTTCTAAAGTAAATAAATTTGTTAGAAGCGCGCCAGAATTAATACATCAATAGACAATGGCGGCTTTCCCATGGGGCAAAGATCGCCTTAATTTGGCATAGGATAATTTCTGAGGATAATTCCTGGGAATAATTCCTGTGGCCATAGAGAGATCCGATCGGATACCAGATGAAAGCCTACAATTTTTGCGACCCGAAAAATATCAAAGCTGATGTTCTCTCGGGACTAACCGTTGCTCTTGCCCTTGTACCAGAAGCTGTCGCCTTTGCCTTCGTGGCCCAGGTTGACCCTTTGGTTGGTCTCTATGCCGCCTTTATTGTTGGCTTGATTACCTCATTAATCGGCGGACGCCCCGGTATGATTTCCGGCGCAACAGGTGCTTTGGCCGTTGTCATGGTCGCCCTTGTTGTCGCACATGGGGTAGAGTACCTCTTTGCCACTGTGGTTCTGATGGGAATTTTGCAGATCCTTGCCGGTGTTTTTAGACTTGGAAAGTTCATACGTCTGGTTCCTCATCCCGTCATGCTTGGTTTTGTAAACGGTTTGGCGATTGTTATTTTTCTCGCACAACTGTCTCAGTTCAAAATTAACCCAACAGACCCAAATAGCGAATGGCTAAGCGGTGCAACGCTTTATATCATGCTAGGTCTTGTTGCCCTGACAATGGCGATTAGTTATCTCTTGCCGAAGGTTACAAATCTGATCCCTGCGCCCTTGGCTGCCATTGCTGTTGTCACGGCCGTAGTTATTGGCTTCGGGCTTGATATTCCAACTGTTGGTAATATGGCTTCTATTGCGGGTGGTCTACCAGAGTTTCATATTCCAAGCGTTCCTTTCACACTTGAGACACTCTATATCATTTTCCCATACTCGCTTATCCTCGCGGCTATTGGCCTGATTGAATCATTACTGACCCTGACCCTGATTGATGAAATCACCGAAACCAAAGGCCGTACATCGCAAGAATGTATGGGGCAGGGCATTGCAAACCTTGTGACCGGTTTCTTTGGTGGTATGGGCGGCTGTGCTATGATCGGCCAATCCATGATCAACATTAAATCAGGCGGTAAAGCACGGCTTTCTGGTGTTGCAGCTGCGATCTTTCTCTTGATTTTCATCCTCTTTGCCTCAGATCTTATCGAACTTATCCCGCTTGCCGCGCTGGTCGGTGTGATGTTTATGGTCGTGATCGGCACATTTGAATGGTCAAGCTTCCGCATTCTGCACCGCATTCCCAAAACAGATGCCTTTGTCCTGATTTTGGTTTCCGGTGTCACAGTATACAGCGACCTTGCCATTGCCGTTGTGGTCGGCGTGCTCGTCTCCTCACTTGTTTTTGCCTGGAACTCTGCCAAACACATCTATGCACGTGTTGGTACAACAGAAGACGGCAAAACAACTGTCTATGAGGTTTCTGGTCCGCTGTTCTTTGGATCAATCAGCTCTTTCAGAGATCTCTTTAACCCGGCCGATGATGCTGATGATGTAGTTGTAGATTTCCGCAACGCCCGAGTTTGGGATCATTCTGGTTTGGAAGCAATCGATGGCTTGGCTGAACGCTATACCCGCAGAGGAAAAACACTGCACCTTCGTCACCTGAGCCCTGACTGTCGTCATCTCCTTGAAAAATCAGTCAGCATGGTCGAAGAAGATAAAGAGGGCGATCCACATTACGGAGTTTTTGTCGATTACAACAAAATGTACCATGAAGACGATGAAATCGCTGATAAGCCTCAAAAAGCTTAAACTTAGATTACTATGATCTGACTACTAGCAAAGAGGGCTTCGGCCCTCTTTTTTTATACTTTCGTGTTTGAGAATTAATTGTCAGAATATTATTCATAATCTTTAAAAAACTATCTCTCTAAAAATGCGAAAATCGATAGAAACTCTATCAGGAAAGATATGTCACCAGATAATACAGATGACATTTTAAAATTCTCCAAGCTGGTTACGGCGGGTCTCACAGTTCTCTTTTTCATTCTGACCTATTTGACACTTAAAAGTAATGTAAACAGCTCCCCCTGGTTAACACGATACCTATTACAATGTTTATCTCTCAGTACATTGCTTATTCTTGTTTTCAGGTTGTTGCCGCTTTTTGATAATCCGGGCTTTAAAAGCACTCTGCTCATCATATTCTGGAGCTGGTTTGTCATATTAGTCATTCATTTTATCTATATGGATAGGCCAGAAGTCATTTCCCTGTTCGCAAATATTCAGGCCTATTTTGGCCTTCAGGCTTTATTGATTTGCGCCTTACTCTACCTCCTTGTGTTATCCATTCCTTTTGTTCCAGGGGTTGAAATCGGCCTACTTATTATGGCCGCTTTTGGCAAAGAGGGAGTCCTTGTCGTTTATCTGGCCACATTGGGCGGACTAAGCCTGTCATTTCTTGTTGGTCATTATTTTCCTCAATTCTGGTCCACAGAGAAACTGCAAAAACTCACCACACTGACCAACCAGAAAACCGCCCTCAATTCATTGACGGAAATGCCCAGACCCCTTGTTTTTTTATTCACATTATTGCCCTGGGTCATAAAGTATCGATACTTGACACTTGCTCTTCTTATAAATCTTCCCGGAAATGCTATTTTTGGCGGAGGTGGTGGAATTGCCTTTATCAGTGGCGCCAGCAAGAAGCTTATTTTTATAAAATTCTTTATGACTTTGAGCCTTGCGACCCTCCCAGTTCCTCTTCTGATATACTTTGGATTACTTGAGCTCGAAAAAATATCTCCTTAGATCTCTCAATCAGTAAGATTGACAAAGTGATGAAAACAGAAGATTTTTATCAACTAGTTCTTTTTTTGTTCTTGCGTTAATTCCTTTCGTCTTCTTAATTTTCTGTCCCCAAAGTTACTTGTATAATAACCGGAAACTTGATCGTATGCCTGATACCAAAAAAGAAAACAACAAACACACTGGCAGATGCCTCTGTGGTAATATTTGCTTTGAAATAAAATCAGATCTCAACGATATTTCGGCATGCCACTGTCAACAATGTCGGCAGTGGTCCGGCCACTTTTGGGCCTCGACAGATTGCCTTACAGATCAACTCATTTTCACATCTTCTCTCTCAAGTCTTACATGGTATAAATCTTCCGATCATGCCAAACGTGGGTTTTGCGCGACTTGCGGATCTTCCCTATTCTGGAAACTAACTAAAGATGGTGAAGTTGGGGACTACTATGCTGTTTCAGCAGGATCACTGGATGATACATCCCTGCTAAAAACGAAACGTCATATCTTCTGTCGCTACAAAGGTGATTATTATACTTTGGAAGATAATATCCCCCAAGAAGAAACCTGATAATTAAGGAGTTTAATCAGACAAGACACTTAGGTTACCGGCAAATATAGGTCACATAAATGTTTAGAGAAGTTCAACACTCAGATAAAGAAATAGTCATCGCAATGGCGAAGAGCTATTACCTCGAAGATGGAAATAGCTATGGAGAAACCAGAATAGAAAACGCAATTACCTCTATTCTATCAGGTGAATCCTTGGCAAAATTCTGGATAATCGAAAAGCAGAAAACTTCTATCGGCTATCTCTGTGTATCACTGGGTTTCTCTCTGGAAACAGGGGGCGTGATTTTTTTATCGATGAGCTTTTTGTAGAAAAGGCGTACAGAAATCAAGGTATAGGTACAAAAGCGCTTAAATATGCTTGCAAACAATCAAAAATACTTGGGGCGAGACGCGTTGTTTTGGAAGTTGAACAAGCCAATCCTCGTGCAAAAGCTCTGTACGAACGATTGGGGTTCCAGCTTCATCCCCGTCATTTAATGTCCAAGTTTCTTTGAACAGCGAAAATCAACATAACAACGTATGAACAATAACCCCAATATAAAAACCAGTATTAAAACAGATCTTGAGATGTCTAACGCAAAAACATCGAATATTAAAATGCCTGATTCCAAAATCCTTGTAAGCGCCTGTTTAATGGGAAAACCTGTGCGATATGATGGTCGATATGCATCACAAGGTACTGAAAAACTACATCTCTTACAAAAGCAGGGACGTATGGTTTTACTTTGCCCTGAAGTAGCTGGTGGGTTGCCAACACCCAGATCGCCAGCTGAACGAATATCCGACCGCATACAAGACCAGACAGGCAAAGATTTCACCGATGCCTTTATCCGCGGTGCGGAAAAAGCACTCACTATGTGCCAGGATCACAATATAAAAATCGCCATCCTCAAAGAGGGCAGCCCCTCCTGCGGTAGTGACTTTATTTACGATGGTTCCTTTACCGGAACAAAAATCAACGGGTCAGGTATTGTCACAGATTTACTGCGTGCGAACGGTGTTTCTGTTTTCAGCGAACACAGCATCAAATATGCTCTTGATCTCGCAAACAGATAGATCAGCGTAATAAATTACACGTAGAATATAAATTTCTTCTTTTACGTGCATCAAAGAGTGTTACACTAAGTTCTCTTTTTGTTCCACCGTGGTAAAGATAGATGACTGCACAGATCAATACCGTTTCTTTTCAAGGTATAGAAGTTCGGGACATCGAAGTTCAGGTCCAGTTATCAAGCGGCTTACCCGCCTTTAACATTGTTGGTTTACCAGATAAAGCAGTCGCCGAAAGCCGTGAAAGAGTACGCGCTGCCTTAACGGCAATCGGGCTGGCTCTTCCCCCCAAGAGGATCACAGTAAACCTGGCCCCCGCCGATTTACAGAAAGAAGGCAGTCATTACGACCTTCCCATAGCCCTTGGTATTCTTGCTGCGATGGAAATTGTGCCAACCAGTGAGTTAATAACCTACCTCGTTCTTGGTGAGTTGGCGCTAGATGGAACCATCCGGGCTGTAAACGGCATTCTACCTGCTGCCTTGCAGGCGCTGGCAAATGATAAAGGTATTATTTGCCCTGAAAGTCAGGGTGCAGAAGCTGCATGGGTTAAGGGATTGGAAATCATAGCACCTTCGAACCTTTTAGCGCTTATAAATCATATTAATGGGCGTCAAATACTCTGCCCTCCGAAAACAGCTCTACCTCAACCGACGAACGACCGCCGCCATCTTCCGGATTTAAGGGATGTAAAGGGGCAAGAAACCGCTAAACGTGTGCTTGAAATCGCTGCGGCTGGTGGACACCACTTGCTTTTCAATGGTCCACCAGGGTCTGGAAAATCAATGCTTGCATCTCGATTACCTTCAATTTTACCCGAACTTCTACCCGAAGAAATTCTTGAAGTCAGCATGATTCATTCGCTTGCTGGCCTGCTGAAAAATGGCACCTTGGAAAGTTTACGCCCCTACAGAGACCCTCACCATTCTGCCTCAGCTCCCGCCATAGCTGGCGGAGGACCAAAAGCCAAACCCGGGGAAATATCATTGGCCCACAGGGGTGTTCTCTTTCTAGATGAGCTGCCCGAATTTAACCGTAATGTGCTCGAAACTTTACGCCAACCGTTAGAAACAGGCAAAATATCTATTGCCAGAGCAGAAGCTCATATTACTTATCCTGCGCGCGTTCAAATGGTTGCTGCGATGAACCCCTGTCGCTGTGGAGAAGTTGATCCTGTTACTCAGGTTTGTGCCAGAGGGCCAAGGTGTAGCACGCAATACCAAGCCCGCATTTCAGCGCCACTTTACGACCGTATTGATCTCTATCTAGATGTTCCGCCTGTCAGAGCATCCGATTTATCCCTACCGCCCCCTGAAGAAGGCAGTCACGACGTTGCCCTCAGAGTGCAAGCTGCACGTGATATCCAAACGCATAGGTATGCGGCCTATCCAAAGCAAAATCGTCCCCATTGCAATGCAGAGGCAGAAGGGGAAATTCTGGATAAAGTTGCTTCTCTAGGTCCTAAGGAGAAAGAGTTGATGCAACGCGCATCAGAAAAATTCAAGCTCTCTGCCCGGGCTTATCATCGCATCCTCAAAGTTTCACGTACCATCGCCGATCTGGACAAACAAGATACAATCCAGACAAAACATATCGCCGAAGCCCTGCGCTATAGAAAGCCTAAAAAATAGAACGCGTTAATAACAAGATCCAGTTTATAAAAACTTTTAGAAACATCGGCCTGAGATACTACACTAAACTAAAGTCTATCTTTGTTTGGCATGTAATATATGCCCTTTGATCGTCGTTTCACCTAAAGCCTTACGAGCTTCAAGCCTATGTATTCCTCGCAACAACACGTAACGGTCTTTTCCCTGACGAACACTTATGGGGTTCTGTTCTGTCTCTTCCATGATCTTGTCTGCGGTAATTTTTAACTTTTCAGGGTCAAACTCTTTCCGGCGGCCTGCTGGTACATAAATCTCGTCTATGTTTAGCGTATGAACCTTCAGCACTTTTTTCCTCCCAACCCAATCGATCTGGATAGTTTAATAATCATTTGCTTTATTGGAAATAACTTTCAGAGCAACTTGGCCTGTTAAAAAAGTCCTTCTCGAACAGAGACTCCGCAAAAACCAATGTTTTGCTTGCATTTAAAATCATGAAAATAACAACTTTTAGTTTAACAGTTTAAAATATTAAATACGTAAAATAACCCTATAACTATTTGATTTTCAATAAATAATTATTTTCACTAAAATTTTACTAAAAACAATTTCAATATGAGTCTATAATTACTCACAACTTGTGCGTTTGTTCCTTTTAATTTTAACAGGACTCGCAATGCTCGCAATAAATGAAATCAAGTCACTGCGTCCCTCAAAAATAAGTGAAGTTGGTTCGTGTGAGAGTCTGGTAAATAACTGTCCTTTTGGTATGTACCGTACAGACTTTGAAGGCTATTTTTCTGCTGTAAATCCAGCCTATGCCCGTCTTTTTGGCCTGAACACAGTCGAAGAGTTTTTTGAATATACCAGATCCCCCAACTGTCAACTCTACACCGATCTTGATCTACGTAGAGATATCTATGATCGCCTGAAAAAACAGAACCAGTTAAGCCAGATTGTATACCAGATATTCAAGGTGGATGGCACAACCCAATGGGTTAAAGAACACTGTGTCGCTGTCCGAGATCGATATGGCTCGATTATCGCTTTTGAAGGTTATGTAGAACCTCTGGAAAAGCACGATAATTCAGTTGAAACCAGCTTACTTCCCGAAGCCAGATTCAGAGCCATTTTTGATCAGATTGAAAACATTGCCGTTCAGGGCTACGACCAAAATAGACAAGTTATTTACTGGAATAATGCCAGTGCCAAGCTGTATGGATACTCACAAACTGAAACACTGGGGCAAAAGCTGGAAGATTTGATTATTCCGGAAGATATGCGCGACCATGTCATCACTGTCCATCGGCAATGGCTAGAGCAAAATCAACCAATTCCCTCTGGCGAAACTATCCTCAAAAACAAAAATGGGCATAAAATACCCGTCTATTCCAGCCATATCATGCTCTTGAATTCTTATAACGAGCACGAAATGTACTGCATAGATGTCGAGTTAACCGAAATCAAAAAAGTCGAGCGTGCCTTACGACTTGCAAAAGATCATGCAGAACGGGCCAGCATGGCAAAGACAGCTTTTCTCTCGGCAATGACTCATGAACTACGGACACCTCTGAACGCCATTATTGGTTTTTCTGAAGTTATGGAGCAAAAAATCTTTGGAGATTTGGGTCACCCGAGGTATCAGGAATATGTCAGTGATATTCACCATAGCGGCAGCCATCTCTTGGGAATCATCAATGATATTCTTGATCTTTCCATGATTGAAGCAGGTGAGTTAAATCTTGTTAAAACAAACGTTTGTTTGCGAACCGCAATTGCACACACCATTCAGATCGTACAGCGAAAAGCGATCAATACAGGCATTTCACTACAGACAAATGTTCCCAAAGATCTTCCTCGGATTCACATCGATGAAAGAAGCTTGAAACAAATTCTGCTCAACTTGCTCTCTAACGCGCTCAAATTTACAGATGACCAAGGCGTTGTTACGATGACCGTCAACTATTCAGAGCAAGACGGCTTTCAGATCCAAATTGAAGACACCGGGATTGGCATGAGCAAAACTGAAATTAAACTCGCTTTGCGCCCCTTTACCCAGGTGGATAATAGCATAGAGCGAAAATACGAAGGTACTGGCCTGGGGCTCCCTCTATCAAGATCCCTGGCGGTTATCAATGGCGGCAGCCTCAAGCTAACAAGCACTAAGGGAACAGGAACGATTGCTCTGCTTCATTTCCCTGCTGATATGGCTATATAAAATTGAAATCATAATAAAGTAGATACAAAAAACGGAGGCTAGAGAGCCTCCGTTTAAAACTGAACTATACCCGCTAAGGTATATCTTACTTAAAGCATCCACCAAGATCAGCACCGCCAAGCAAATGCACATGATAATGTGGTACTTCCTGATGCGCATGGGCGGCGTGGTTTGAAATAACACGATAGCCGGATTCAACAATGTCCTTTTCTTTCGCAATCTCACCAATTGCACGATTCAGAGCAACAATCTCATCAGCAGATGCTTTTTCCGAGAAATCAGCAAAAGAAACATAAGACCCTTTTGGAATGATCAAAATATGAACCGGGGCTTTACGAGCAATATCATTAAAAGCCAAAACATGCTCATTTTCAAAAACTTTCTCGCAAGGAATTTCGCCTCTGAGAATTTTTGCAAAGATATTATTTTGATCATAGGCCATTGTTATTATTCCTTTAAAATATAATTATCCCATAAAATAGCAGCCTGTATCATCCGTCAAGATTACCTGTAGATCCTGCCGCAATATGATATCAATATTTTATACGAGACGCTTTCTCGGCAATGCCAGAAATACCTTTACGGCCTTCCAGTGCTTCCCACACATCACTTGGCTTTACGCCACGCGCTTCCCAAAGCACCAAGAGATGATAAAGCAAATCAGCAGATTCAGCCGCAAGCTCTTCTTTTGATCCCCCCACAGCTTCAATAACGGTTTCAACCGCTTCTTCCCCAACCTTCTGGGCGATTTTGTTTACACCCTTTGAAAACAGGCGCGCCGTATGGGATTCTTCCGGATTGTCACCCTTACGGCTGACAATCACGTGGTGAAGTTCATCCAGAATATCTGCCGATAGTTTCTTTTTCGCCATTTGCCCGATCCAATATCCGTCTAGACAGTTCTGACAGGAACACCTGCCTGTGCCATGTGCTCTTTTGCTTCTGCAATGCTGTACGTGCCGAAATGGAAAATCGATGCTGCAAGAACAGCCGTTGCATGACCTTCTTTGACACCATCAACCAGATGATCAAGGTTACCTACGCCCCCGGATGCAATAACAGGGATACGCACAGCATCAGCAATCGCCCGGGTTAGGGGTAAATTATATCCCTGTTTCGTGCCGTCGCGATCCATAGAAGTGAGAAGCAGTTCACCGGCCCCATAGTGTTCCATCTTTTGAGCCCATTCAACCGCATCCAGGCCGGTTTCCTTGCGGCCACCATGAGTGAAAATTTCATACTTACCCGGCGCAACCTGTTTCGCATCAATCGCGACAACAATGCACTGAGAACCAAATTTTTCACTGGCTTCTTTGACAAATTCAGGATTGGTAACAGCCGTTGTATTAATGGAAACCTTGTCTGCGCCTGCAAGCAACAAACTTCTGATATCTTCTAGTGTCCGAATGCCGCCGCCAACCGTAAGAGGCATAAAACACTCTTCTGCCGTTTGGGAAACCACATCCAGCATAATGTCCCGCTTTTCATGGCTTGCGGTAATGTCTAGAAAACAGAGTTCGTCAGCGCCGGCCTTGTCATAAAGACGTGCCTGCTCAACCGGATCGCCAGCATCACGCAATCCAACAAAGTTCACACCCTTCACAACACGTCCGTCTTTCACATCAAGACAGGGAATAATTCTTGCCTTAAGCATTTAACAACTCCGGAACTTCTGAGGTTTTCACCCCGTAATATCACCCATAATATCAAGCGACTTGCTGTCGATGACAAATGACAGTTTGGTTATATCTCAAACAGATTAACGCGTGGCAATTGCACCAGAAGCAATAGAAAGTGCTTCTTTCGCATCAATACGCCCATCATAAATGGAACGCCCGCAGATCACCCCTTCAATTCCGGCGTCCTCAACCAGCTTTAGCTGTTTGATGTCCTCAACCGATGCAACACCACCGGATGCAATCACAGGAATTGAAATCGCTCTTGCCAGATTGGCCGTTGATTCGACATTACAGCCCTGAAGCAGACCATCACGGTCAATGTCGGTATAGACAATGGCACTAACGCCAACATCTTCAAATTTACGAGCCAGATCTGTTGCTTTGAGGTCACTGGTTTCAGCCCAGCCCTCGGTCGCAACCATGCCACCCCGCGCATCAATTCCCACAACGATTTTACCCGGAAACTTTTTACAGGCTTCCATAACCAATTCTGGATTTTTAACTGCAACAGTTCCCAAAATAACCCGCGTAACCCCGGCATCCAGCCACTGTTCAATGGTCTTGATGTCGCGAATACCACCGCCAAGTTGAGTCGGCATGGAAACTGTTTTAACGATATTTTCGACGGCTACCCGGTTCACCGGACGCCCTTCAAAGGCACCATTCAGATCAACCATATGCAGAAATTCAAATCCAGCGTCTTCAAACTCTTTTGCCTGCGCTGCAGGATTAGAATTGAAAACAGTTGCCGTATCCATTTCACCCTTCAACAAGCGAACGGCTTCCCCATCCTTCAGATCAATTGCCGGAAATACGATCATGGTTCTTTATCCTCGGGAGTTATTCAAAAGCTTGCTGTAATAGTGTCCGGCAACCCACTGGTCATCTACTTTGGCGTAGCTGTGTTGCGTTCCCCAACGTGTAAAGCCCAGTTGCTCATAGACACGAATAGCCTGCTTCTGTGTTTCTCGCACATCAAGGTTTAGAACACTCAATTGGCGTTCTTTCGCCGCAAGCTCAACTGCCTTGACCATTTGGGCTGCCAGTCCGTGACCACGGGCCCATGGTGCTAGAAAAAATGAGGACAACTGGCCGGAGTGTGCCTGTGCTTCATTGTTCCGTGGCTGGCAGTGTAATTGAGCTGACCCGCAGATTGTACCATCCAGTCGCGCCACAAAGATTTGCCGACCCGGTATCAACAGCGCCCCGCGCCAGTGATTTTCCATGGTATCGCGTTCGGGAACACGCAGCCATCCAAATCCGCCGCCATCTTCAATGGCAGCTTCAGTTGCATCACAAAGATCATAAAGATCCGGGCCGCGAAATTCTGTAAGTTCGTTCACCCCGACTGTCGGCTCACGATCGGGCATAGTTGGCGTTGCGTTCATGGTTTCCACTTTAGGAAATTGGCAAATAAGCTCAAGCCAGCAGCTTGAGATTTTTCTGGATGAAATTGAGTACCAATCAAATTATCGCGTCCAATAACAGCAACAACTTTATGACCATACTCAACTTCGGCAAAGATATGATCCCGGCTTTCAGGGATATAGTGATAGCTGTGGACAAAGTAAATATGTGTGCCGTCTTCAAGTCCATCCAAAACAGGGTTCTTTTGCTGAACACACAGCTCATTCCAACCCATATGCGGAATCTTCAGGCTTTGGTCTTCCGGGTCCATTTTGACGACTTCGCCAGGAATCCATCCCAGACCTTCGCAGTCTTTGTATTCACGACCGACAGATGCCATTAGCTGCATACCGACACAAACACCCATAAAGGGCTTGCCGCCTTGAATAACCTGTTCCTGCAGGACATCAATCATGCCATCGGCCGCGTTCAGACCGCGCCAACAATCAGCAAAGGCCCCAACACCGGGCAGTACAATACGATCCGCTTTTCGCACCTGTTCCGGATCGCTTGTCACAACAACAGGTGTCCCCAAACCAGATTCAGCAGCCGCACGCTCAAAGGCTTTGGCAGCCGAGCGTAAATTTCCAGATCCATAGTCAATGATCGCGAGCGTCATTTTCAATGCCTCTTCATGTTTACTTTGAAAAGTTTGCTATCAGCTCAGATTGATCAGAGCACACCTTTGGTCGAGGGAATTTCATCCGCCTTACGCGGATCAATCTCGATTGCTTCACGAATGGATCGTGCCAAAGCTTTGAAGCAGGCTTCGATGATATGGTGGTTGTTAAACCCGTGAATCTGATCCACGTGCAACGTCATACCCGCATTAAAGGCAAAGGCCTGAAACCACTCCCGGAAAAGTTCAGTATCCATGTCGCCAATTTTATCTCGGTCAAAAGTCACGTTCCAGACCAGATAAGGACGATTGGACAGATCCAGTGCAACCCGGCTCAGAGCTTCATCCATAGGCAAAAGGCAAGATCCATAACGGCGAATACCCTTGCGATCCCCCAAAGCCCCTTTAAAGGCCTGGCCCAATGCAATACCCACATCTTCGGCAGTGTGATGGAAGTCAATATGCAAGTCGCCCTTGGCACGCAGCGTTATATCCATCAGGGAATGTCGAGAAAGTTGCTCGATCATATGATCGAGAAATCCAACACCCGTTTCCACATCATATTTACCGGAACCATCCAGATTGATGGTTGTCGTAATTTGCGTTTCGTTGGTGTTCCGCTCGATACTTGCTTGCCGCACGGGGGTATCCTTCCCAATGACTGATCGGATGCAATGACCCAAGAGTCTAGTCCGAAAATTGTCTAAATTGTCCAAAATTGTATAGACGACTAAACAGCTTTTTCTCTAGTAAAGCCGCGGCTTTTGTAGCAGGTCAATCCCCTTCATGCCAGAGAGATTTAACCCTTCACACAGATTAAAACTGCAAAGGTCTCTTTTTGACCAAAAACATTCTTTAATAGATCAAATAAATGACCACCTCGTGTGGTTGTCATCCCTTATCATAACTTGTATTACCTATGCCCATAAAATGAGTACGAAAACAGGTTGCCGAAAAGAACACAATTTCCTTTTCCTCAGCAGAAAGATGTTTTTCTCGTACGATCATCCCTTGACGTGAAGCAGTGAATGGACCATTTCAAAACAATGTCTGAACACGATCCAATTAAATGGCGCGGCACGACAATCTTGTCTGTCCGCAAAGGTAACAAGGTTGTTATAGCCGGCGATGGCCAAGTGAGCCTGGGCAACACCGTTATCAAAGCAAATGCACGAAAAGTACGTCGACTGGGCAAAGGCGATGTTATCGCTGGTTTTGCCGGGGCGACTGCCGATGCTTTCACTCTCTTCGAACGTCTGGAAGCCAAGCTGGAAAGCTATCCAAGCCAGCTCACACGGGCTTGTGTCGAAATGGCAAAGGATTGGCGGACCGATCGCTATCTTCGCCGACTCGAAGCAATGATGGTTGTTGCAGATGCCACAACATCCTTGATTCTGACAGGTAACGGCGATGTTCTTGAACCGGAAGATGGCTTGATGGGTATTGGATCCGGTGGATCTTTTGCCCTGTCTGCAGCAAAAGCACTTATTGATATAGATGGCATGGAAGCCGAAGAGATCGCTCGAAAATCTCTTGGCATTGCCGCTGATATTTGCGTTTTCACTAACTCCAATTTGATCGTCGAAAGTATGGACGCCAAATAATGACCGAAAATAACATCCAACACGCCAGCTCTTTTAGCCCACGTGAAATTGTATCAGAGTTGGACCGCTACATCGTTGGCCAGAATGAAGCCAAACGTGCTGTTGCCATTGCCCTGCGCAACCGTTGGAGACGCCAACAGCTCAGCGACGATATGCGCGACGAAGTTCTGCCAAAAAACATTCTCATGATCGGCCCGACCGGTGTTGGTAAAACCGAAATTGCTCGTCGTTTGGCAAAACTTGCCAATGCGCCTTTCCTGAAAGTAGAAGCAACAAAGTTCACCGAGGTCGGTTATGTGGGCCGCGATGTTGAGCAAATCATTCGCGATCTGGTTGATGCTTCCATTCTTTTAACAAAAGAAAGCCAGCGTAAATCTGTTAAGGCACAGGCAGAACAGAATGCAGAAAATCGTGTTCTTGATGCCTTGGTTGGCGAAGGGGCCAGCGAAGAAACCCGGCAAAAGTTCCGGAAAATGCTGCGCGAAGGCCAACTAAACGACAAAGAGATCGAAGTCGAGGTGACTGACCACGGCGGCATGCAAATGCCAACGATGGATATTCCCGGTATGCCGGGCGCAAGCATGGGTATGCTCAATCTGGGTGATATCTTTGGCAAAGGCTTTGGTCAAAAAACCAAAAAACGCCGTCTGAAAGTCGAAGAGTCCTACGAGCTTCTCATGACGGAAGAAAGCGACAAGCTGCTGGATGAAGAAAGCCTTGTTCAGGATGCTATTCGCAATGTTGAACAGAACGGCATCGTCTTTCTGGACGAGATTGACAAAATCACCATTCGTTCAAAACGTTCCGGTGGCGATGTCAGCCGAGAAGGGGTTCAACGCGATCTTCTTCCACTGATTGAGGGAACAACTGTCAGCACAAAACACGGTGCCGTTAAAACCGACCACATTCTCTTTATCGCTTCCGGTGCATTCCATCTGTCGAAACCGTCGGATATGCTGCCTGAACTTCAGGGACGCCTACCTATTCGCGTCGAGCTGAACGCCCTGACCCGGGATGATATGAAACGCATCCTCATGGAGCCGGAAAACAGCCTGATTAAACAATACATTGCCTTGATGGGAACCGAAGAGCTAACGCTTTCCTTTGAAGATTCTGCTATTGATGCGCTTGCAGATCTTGCAGCCGAAATCAATACTTCAGTTGAAAACATCGGTGCCCGTCGTCTTCATACGGTGCTTGAAAAACTGTTGGAAGAAATCTCTTTCACCGCAACAGACAGAAGCGGCGAAAGCGTAACAATTACTGCTGATGATGTAACAGAGCAGGTATCTGGGCTTGCCAAGGATACTGATCTGTCGAAATTTATTCTCTAACGGCTAGGGATGAAGGAAAGACGATGAAGCTAGGCTACCGTTTTATCACAGGTAAAGATGACGACATCTTTTGCAAACGCATTTCGCAAGCATTGGAAGACGGATATCAACTCTATGGCTCTCCTTCTCTGACATTCAACGGCGAAGATGTCATCTGCGGACAAGCTGTTATTTGGCCAGAGGGCAAAGAGAAAGACTGAGCTTAAAGGCCAATTGAAATTATATTGATTACCCAAGCTGTCTCAATGACACGGCAAAATGCAGGTGGATATTTCACCTGCATTTTTCTTTTTCATTCAATGAATCCTGCCCTTTAAAAACCACCCAGAGTACAAAACCTTCGTAGATAGTTCTTCGTAGCTCTATCTTCACGTAAATTTTATGCTCAAGCACTTGGCATTTACGGCCCACGCGCCCCATATTCCAATAAGAAATGATGATAAAAGGATCTTGTTGCCATGAAGACCTATAAAAAAAATCAAGAGGCAATCGCACAGCTAACCCCCGAACAATACCGGGTGACGCAGGAAAATGGTACGGAACGCCCTTATACAGGCGAGTATCTGGAAAATAAGGAAGTTGGTATCTATGTGGATATTGTCTCTGGAGAACCATTATTTGCCTCTTCAGACAAATATGAAAGCCATTGTGGATGGCCAAGCTTTACCAAACCAATTGTGCCTGCGCACGTTGCTGAACTGAGGGATAGTACCCATGGAATGGAGCGTGTGGAGGTAAGATCCAAACACGGCGATAGCCACTTGGGCCATGTTTTCACCGACGGACCAGCCGATAAAGGTGGCCTGAGATACTGTATCAATTCTGCTTCACTGAAATTCATTGCCAAAAACGAAATGGAAGCAGAAGGTTATGGTGAATATACAGATCAAGTAGAGGACGTATAGATGACTGAAAAAGCTATATTGGCCGGCGGCTGTTTTTGGGGCATGCAGGATTTGATCAGAAAGCTTCCCGGTGTGGAAGAAACCCGGGTCGGTTATACAGGCGGCGATGTTGAGAATGCAACCTACCGCAATCACGGCACCCATGCCGAAGGCATCGAGATCGAGTATAATCCAGCACTGATTTCTTATCGTCAGCTTCTGGAATTCTTTTTCCAGATCCATGATCCTTCCACACCCAATCGGCAGGGAAATGATCGCGGCGAGTCCTATCGTTCAGCCATTTATTACACCAATGAAGACCAACGACAAATCGCCATTGATACCATTGCCGATGTAGATGCCAGTGGTTTATGGCCAGGCAAGGTCGTTACGGAAATTGAACCCGTCAGTGACTTCTGGGAGGCAGAGGTTGAGCATCAGGATTATCTGGAACGTGTACCAAACGGTTATACCTGCCATTTCCCACGCCCAAATTGGAAACTCCCCAAACGGGAAGTCGCTGAATAACTTCTTAATACTTAGAATTTAAAAAAGATTTCATCGCATAAAAAGGCGCTTTTGAGCGCCTTTTTTAACCTCGAGGGTGAAAATACGCAATTATTGCACATAGTAAATTTGGGTAAGGTTAAATCTAGAAGTCCGCTATTCAGAAGAAGAGTCCAGGTTGCCATCAAACTCTTCGTCCATAACTTTCATCATGGCTTCGATTTGTTCATCATCCAGCGTCGATATTTTTTCGGCAAGGCAGTTCGCAAAGTAAGTGGCTTTTGGGGATAACCCTGCCGTGTTCACCGACACTTTGGGGTCAGATCTTATCGCCAACTCTTCCAACTCTTCTGCGTCATCCCAGATAATGTTGAGATACTGACACACTCGATGCACAAAACGACGGCTTGGCTGCCCCCGATGACCATGCTCAATAGATGATAGATAGGCAGACGAAACGCTTAGGCCCTTTGCCATATCCTTGAGGGTAATATTACGCTCTGCACGAATTTCGCGCAGCTTGTGTCCAAAGGGTGTCATGTAAACATTATATAATAATTACAGCGATGTATCGAGCGAACAGTCTCTAACTTTCTCGCCGCCTTTTCAAGAGAACATATAAAGCTCCACTGCCACCATGATAATGTTTGGCATGACTAAAGGCCAGAATAGCCCTTCGATTTGGCTCTTCATTCAACCAATAGGGTACCATGGATTTCAAAACCCCCTGTGACTGTGGGCCCGATCCCTTGCCGGTGATCACAATCACATTCCGTAGATCTCGCGCACGACAATCCCTGATAAAGCGTTCCAGAGAAGTCTGCGCCTGTGCTTGCGTCTGCCCGTGCAGATCAAGCACCGCCTCCATAGGAAGTTTTCCCTTGATAAACCGCTCGGCTTGACGCCGATCCATGTTTTCAACCTGTCCATGGCTCAGGGGGCCTGGGTTTTGTTTTTTCTTGCTTGGTCTCGGGGCAGTTGGAGCACTGCGATAGGACTTGAACGGTTGGTCTTCTTTCAGATTGGGAATATCAGCTTCCAGATGGTCTGGATCAAACTCTGGCTGGGGCAACGCACGACCAAAGACAAAGTAATCTCTGTTCTCTAATGGCTTAACTGTCGTAGCAACAGAACGCCAGAGATCAGAATCCTTCGTTTTCGAAGATATATTTTTATCTTTTTTGGCCACGCAGTATCACCGGAATAATAGGGAGACTAAATCGTCTCTTTTTGCCGTCTCTTCTTGCGCCAATTATACTGTCAGTTACGCGCAACTGATGCGGAGGTAATCAAGTTACCTCAAGATTGCAAGTATCTTCTCTGTTATTCCGTTCAAAAGTAAGGTGCTTAACCTTAGCCACTTACTTGTTCCGTTTACGAAACAGTTTTTGGTAAAACAGTCTTTGGAAGCAAGAGGTAATATTGTCCCTTTTGTTTCATTTTACCTGCCTGAGCCAGAGCAGGTTCCCCAGGTCCCCAAAAGAAATCCCCTCTGACAGGTCCGCGAATAGCACTGCCAGTATCCTGAGCAACCATTAACCTCTGCAGAGGCTTCTGTGTCCCAGGCCATGTGGTATCCAGCCACAGAGGGACACCAAGGGGCATATGGCGGGGATCAACCGCGAGGGAACGCTCAGGCGTCAAGGCAACCCCCATTGCGCCAATAGGGCCATCACCTTCTATTTTCCGGAAAAAAATAAATCTATGATTTCGCTGCATAAGCTCATTGGCTTTTTCAGGGTTTTCCCTAAGCCACGTTCTGATCGACTGCATGGACATCTGATCGCGAGGGATAATCTTTTCGTCGATCAGCGCCCGACCAATGGCATAGAATTTATGCCCGTTGTTCCCTGCATAGCCAACACGAACAACCTGCCCATCAGGCATTTTCACCCGGCCAGATCCCTGTACATGAAGGAAAAATACATCCACTGGATCATCAGACCAGATCACTTCCAGATTTTTGTTCTCAAGGGCGCCGTCATCAATCTCGGTGCGGTTATGATAAGGCACCAGTCGATTGCCTTTGACCTTTCCAACTATGGTCGTTCCTTTGAGCTCTTTATCAAAGTCGCTCAAACGAACAGAGACCAGATCAGACGGGACATCATAAAGAGGGTATTTATAGGTCTCGTCTTTGGAGAAAGATCCTTTTAATTCAGCTTCGTAGTAACCAGTAAAGAGGCCTTCCGGCTCTGCATTATTCTTTACATGATAGGGTGTCAGATTTTCTTGCAGCCAAACACCAAAATCGCTGTGATTATCCGGGCTGGACATAAAAAGCTGTAGGTCATCGCACAAAGCTTTCCAGTCTGCCGCTGTGCCAGCAATGCCTTCTGGCCCTACCTTTTTAGTATCCGGCCATTTTTGATAGCGAGCACAGCTTCTTTCCAACGCCGGATAAGCTTTGAATAGTTCATCATCATGCCACCCAGGGAGAGCTTCGTATCCGACAGGGCTCAAAGTCAGGGTTTCTTCGGCTGTTACACTGGGGGCAGGGGGTTTGGCGGCCTGATCACAACTCGCTAATGAAAACGCTGTAATGGGCAGAGATATCAGAAATAATTTTCTGAAAAAACCGTGTCTCCAACTTGAATCAAACCGCGAAGAAACTTGCAAAGCCACCCCCATGGCTACTAAGTAATTTTAGTAGCCTTTCATCAAAAATTTAAACCTGCGTAAAAGTTTAATTGGGACTACGCGTTTCCACCAGTAACCAATTTGGGTCTTTGCTTCGCGTGTCACGGGTAAAGGTCCAGATATCAGTAACCTTGGTAACATGATTTGCGTCACCGGAAACTGTATTACCATCCGCGTCACGGGTCACATTCACCTGTTCTGATACAAACTTGACAGTAACAACAGCATGGCGCCCAGACATCTCGGCTTCAATGATATCCACATCATTAATACCAACCATAACGGTTTCATGTGTTTGTTTCAGAGATTCACGCTCATCAATAGCTGATTGGAAATCGTGATAAACTTCGTCATCCAGAAGGTTACGAAGGGTTCCTTTATCTCCGTCAGCAAAAGATCCAATGATCATTTCAAACGCAGATCCGGCACCTTGGACAAATTCTGCAGGATCAAAAGTGCGATCAGACATCTGAATAGCAGAAAGTCCTTCGGCTAAAGCAGAATCAGAAGGCAGAACATCTACAGCGACTTTTCCACCATGCAAGGAACCTGTACGAATTTCCTTATTTGGTGTTTCGGTAGAATCCAGAAACTGTGAATCATCACTGTGTCTATCTTCACGATTTGGTAAATTAACGACATTGTCGTTTTCGCCACGACCATGAAAGGAATCATGATCAGGCTTTTCATCAAAACCTGTGCGCTTACCAAGCGTACTGCGAAGTCTGAGGACGAGGAAAACTGCTACTGCAGCAAGAAGAATGATATCGAAGAAAGGCAAGTTGTTACCCATATATGATTTGATTCAATAAATATCGATCAGCTACTAGTGAGAAACGACATTAATCACTATATTCATAATCACTTAATATAGATTAAATAGGCAAGTGCTTAAGAAAGAGCAAGTATGGGAATTATTTTCCTTATTCTTTTTATCGGTATTCCACTGTTGGAAATCGCAGTTTTGATTCAAGTTGGCGATCAAATCGGTCTCTGGAGCACGATTGGGTTAATCATTTTAACTGCTGTTATCGGTACCGGAATGTTGCGCCATCAAGGCATTGCAACACTTACGAATGCCCAAAAACAGCTTAATCAGGGCGCTGTGCCGGCCAGAGAACTGTTTGATGGTCTATGTCTTCTTGCTGCCGGTGCTCTTTTGCTCACCCCTGGATTTGTTACAGACAGCATTGGTTTTGCCCTTCTTATCCCCCCTGTAAGAGAACTAATGCGAAATACATTGGGAAAACGAATTTCTCATGGTTTGCAAAATTCCAAATTTCAAAGCCAAGGGTTTTCTAACCATCAACACTCAGATGGGCAATCACCATTTGGCAAAGCCGGATCCTGGAATAAGAATGATGATACCGTCATTGATGGTGATTATCAGGACGTTACAGAAAGCGATAAAGATCGTTTGAAATAACCTTTACCGCCACTTTATGGAACATCCCATAGAAGCAATCTGCTCAGCAGGTCCTTGACCATTTTTAGCGACACCAAGCATAGCTTCCAGAAGTTCAGGTCTTGCATCTGGAACAATCTGAGCAGTTGATACATTCAAACGTCCACGGTATTGCAAACCATCTTTGGCGTCAAAACCGAAAAAATCCGGAGTGCATACCGCATCATAGGCCCGTGCAACATCCTGATTTTCATCCAGTAGATAGGGAAAGCTAAAACTGTTATATCTACTGAATTTCTTCATGTTTTCTGGGGAATCGTCGGGGTAGTTCAGATAATCATTGGACATAATCATAGCAACACCAATGCCCGCGTCTTGAAGTTTTTTGGCATCAGTCACCAATCACCAATGATCGCCTTTACATAAGGGCAATGGTTACAGATAAACGCGATTAACGTGCCATTTGGACCTCTTACATCATCAAGACTCATGAATTGTCCATCGAGGTTAGGCAACTTAAAGTCAGGCGCAGACCATCCAAAATCACAAATAGGCGTTTTTATAAGCATGTATGTATCCTTTGATATGATCTGTAATTTATAGAATCCTGAACCCTAAAAACGCTATTTGGTTTTCAAGATTCCAATCTCTGTATATTCTTATCCCTTATAACTGGCTATCACATTGGCCTTTTACCAGATGCAGTAAAGAGTCAGATCAAACAAACGAGATAAAAAATGTACCTTCTCAGACACGGACAATCCGAGTTTAACGTGACCTATGCAAAAACACGTATTGATCCTAACATTCCGGATCCGGAATTAACTGATGAAGGTCGATCACAAATTCATACCACTGCCCAGCATCTAAAAGATAAAGACATTAACAGAATCTTGGCAAGCCCCTATACACGTGCTCTTCAAACTGCCGAAATTGTCAGTGATATTCTAAACTTACCGATTCAAATTGAAGAGTTGGTCCGCGAGCACGCCTTTTTTTCCTGCGATATTGGATCCCCATCTTCAAAGCTATCCCGGGAATGGCCGCATCTGGATTTTCAACACCTATCGGAATGCTGGTGGCCGGACTTAGATGAAACCGAACATCAAGTGAAATTGAGATGTCAGGCATTTCAACAAAAAATGCTGTCATTTGGGGATTGGTCAAAAACACTTGTTGTTAGTCATTGGGCCTTTATTCGCGGTTTAACTGGCGAAGAAATAGACAACGGTGCCATCCTTAACATCGATCTGAGTTCTCTCTCAATTGAAACTGCTGTCTCCACAACAAAGTAACTTCTCGATCAAACATTACGGGTTATATCCTGCGTAAGTTCACGCATCCATTGATGTGCCGGATCTCTATCGTGGCGTTGGTGCCAAATCAGCTTGATATCCACATCACCGACGGGAAACGGCGGCTCAAAAACCTGTAGCCCATAACGTTTAAGAAAAGGCTGCACCAGTTCCATCGTTGTCGTCGCAATCAAATCACTGTTTGATACGATAATCGGACTAGCCATATGTGATGCAATAGTAACGGCGACATCACGCTCTACACCAAGCGGCAGAAGTATATCATCCAGGTATGAGTGCCTGTTGCCATCACTGGAATAGACAAGATGACGTGCCTTTTTATAATCAGCCAAACTAAGCATTCCCTGAATAAAGGGGTGGTCTTTTGCAGCAATCACAACATGGTGGCTTTTAAATAATTTTAGCGTCCGAAATCGTGCAGGGGGGCTATGACAAACCGTGGCCGCCATATCCAAACGATTATTTTCCATCATCTCTATAAGTTGGTGAACAGGATGAGGATACAGACTGATCGACAAATTAGGGGCCTCTTTTGCGAACCGCTCGAGAATAAGCGGTGCATAACGCGCAACAGCATGATCTGGCAGGCCAAAGTGAAAAACGCGATCAGACGTCCGAGGGCTAAAGCTTGATGGTTGCGTTATAACGCCGTTGATCTGCAAAATAGCCTGAAAAATCGGTCCCGCAATTTCGTCAGAACGTGTTGTTGGATCAACACCATTTTTAGAGCGGATAAAAAGCGGATCGTCCAACGCGTGTCTTAATCTTTGCAGCGCATGGCTGACTGCTGATTGTGACATTCCCAGATGTTCAGCTGCGCGCGAAATACTTCTTTCTGAATAGATCGCATTGAAAATTTTCAATAAATTTAGATCAATATTAGTATTATGAATTTTATGCATGTTAATTATAATAAATATGCAGTGGAATAATATCCAGGCCTATTCAAAATAATTGTCATCAATACTATCAAGCAGCACCTTCTTTTGGTGTGCGCAAAACAGATGCCATTAGAATAATTTGAAGAGACTGGATAAAAATAATGACCTTACCATCCATTGCCAAAAAAGGATTTTGGTTGTTTATCATGCTATCAGCAACTGCAATATCTCTTTTATCCCTGCGGTTTCTTCTACCAAATCCACCCCATGTCGCGCCGGAAATTCTTGAAAATTATATCAACCATAAAACAGCCTTTCTTGCCCACGTGACCGGTAGTTTGACCGCGCTTCTAATTGGCCCCTGGCAATTTGTTAGCAGATTCAGAACAAAAATTCCAAAATTACATCGCTGGACAGGACGTATTTACATAATTGCTGTCCTCATCGGCGGTATCGGTGGCTTCATCATTGCGTGGTCTTCGGAATACGGCCCGATTGCTGTAGCTGGTTTTGCGCTGCTTTCAGTCGTTTGGCTCTACGTTACCGGGAAAGGATATATCTGTGCAAGAAACCGACAATTTCAGGCGCACAGCAGATGGATGCTCAGATCCTTTGCTCTAACAGCGGCCGCGGTCACTCTTAGATTGGGTTTGCCCATCGCCCCCGCCCTCGGATACCAATTTGATACAGGTTACATTGCTCTTTCCTGGGCAAGCTGGCTTATAAATTTTGGTATCGCCGAAATCTATCTCAGACTAAACACTAATGATTTCAAAGATAAAACAAAGTCACTGCCCGCATCCCTACCCATGTGACATGCCACTCTGCTCGCGATTTTAGAACAAAATCAAATATGAATTTTTGGTATCTAACCTAATCGTTGGTTGTTCAGCCCTTCAAAGCATGCTAGCCAATCAGGCAAACATTTAGGGAGCTTTTTATGGCTGAAGAAACAACCGCCCAGCAACAGCCGCTGGTTATCAAAATGCAGTTCATCAAGGATTTGTCATTCGAAAATCCACATTCACCGATGATCTACCCAATGATGTCAGAAAAGGCACCACAGCTGGATATCAATGTTGATGTCACACCGACACAACTTTCCGACACAGCGTACGAAGTTGTTTTGAACATCCGCGGTTCTGCAACAATCGACGACAAAACTGCTTTCATGATCGAACTTGATTACGGTGGGGTTGTTACCCTTGCCGAAGGTCTTGAATCACAGATCGTTGAGCTATTGTTGATGGTCGAATCACCTCGTTATCTCTTCCCATTTGCGCGCAACATCGTTGCAGACATAACAAGAGACGGTGGTTTCCCGCCATTGATCATGAACCCGATTGATTTCCATCAGATGTTCATGCAGCGTAAAAGCGAAGCTGCTGCTGCCGAAGCAAATGCTGAAATGGCAAAAGACGAAAAAACAGCAGACGCTTAAAGTCTTCTGACATCGGTTTTTTTAAAAGGGTGGCTGCGGCTGCCCTTTTTTAGTTTCGCAAAAATTTATGAGGTCTTCTATTTTCCAGATTGGCTATTTTTTCCAGATTGGATCGCTTAGAAGTTCAAGCATTGCACTATGTGCCGCTAACTCTTCTTCTGGAACGATATGAGGTCTTGCTTCACGTACTTTCTTGCCAGTTTTGGTACGATTTATACCTTGTCTCTGGCTGCTACTATTTGCAGAAGAAGCTGCTTTTTTTGCACCGAGATCAAATCCATGTTGGCGACCGCCCCGAAGTTCCAGATACACCTCTGCAAGAAGTTCACAATCCAGTAGAGCGCCGTGGTAGGTACGCGACGAGTTATCAATTTCAAATCGACGGCACAAAGCATCCAGATTAACAGGGGACCCCGGAAAAAGTTCTCGTGCAATCACTACCGTATCAATGGGCTTGTTTTTCAGCTTTGGGCGACCTGCCCATTTGAGTTCCGAATTGAGGAACTTCATATCAAAAGGTGCATTATGGATCACCAGAGGATCTTCGCCGATAAATTCCAGAAATTCATCAACAACATTGGCAAAAAGTGGTTTATCTGCCAAGAATTCTTCGCTAATGCCGTGAACTTTAAAGGCACCTTCCGGCATATCACGTTCAGGATTTATATAAAGCTGTAATGACTTACCTGTTGGCAAGTTCTGATAAACTTCCAGACACCCAATCTCAACAATACGGTGGCCTTCTTCAGGTTTAAAACCAGTCGTTTCTGTATCCAGAATAATTTCACGCATATTGATTATCTAAATCCTAGATTACTGTTTGTATAAACTTACTGTTTGCATACCAGCGACAGATGTGGAGAAAACCTTCTATCTTGTTTACCACTTGCTCTTTTATCACTTGATCCCAGCTTTTCAACAATCTGTTGTACCTGTTGAAAAGAATATCGTCGTCCCTGATTTGATCTGATGACAAAGTCAGCCCGCGCCCTTTTTCCCATATCCGGCATCTGTTTTTTCAGTATTCCTTGATATTTTTCCACCGTCATTCCTGTGCGCGATAACACCCGCTGATCTTGTATATATTTGGGACAGGAAACAACAAGGACACTGTCACAAAACTTGTCTCCGCCTGTTTCAAAAAGTAGCGGGATATCCAAAACAACCAGCTCTCTTCTTTGTCTCGCATAGCGATCGATAAAACGATGCATTTTTTGTCGAACGAGGGGATGTAAAATGGCTTCCAGCTGTTTTAATTTTCCCGGCTGTCCAAAAACCGCATCGCCAAGCTTTTTACGGTTAATCCCGGTTGCTGTCTTGGTTTCAGGAAAAAGAGCAGAAATCTCCTGAACTGCGGCTCCATTCTTACTCATCAGTTGATGAACAACAGCATCTGCATCATGCACAGGAACTTTCAATCGCTGAAACATCTTGGCAGCGGTCGACTTTCCCATTCCAATAGAACCCGTAAGTCCAAGAACATGCATTTAAAACAATCCGTTCCCGATACAGCAAAACATAAGCAACGCCCCCAAAGCAACGATCAGGAATTATCCCTCTTGCCGAGAACAAATGTGCGCAAATCCTCTGTTACCTTTGGTTTTCCGCCAAACCAGGCCTCAAACCCAGGTCTTGCCTGATGCAATAACATACCGAGGCCATCCACGGTTTTATTTCCATTTTCCTCGGCCATACCAAGAAGGGGCGTAATCAAAGGCGCATAAACAATATCCGTTACGACACAGGATTTTGGTAATTTATCCAGTGATAGTTCCAAAGGTGGCTGGCCTGCCATGCCAAGGCTTGTCGTGTTTACCAGTAAATCACAGTCGTTAAGCACATCATTGCGATCATCCCAATCAGCAACTGTAATCATACCATCAGCACCTGATGATAAATCAGCGGCGAGGACTTCCGCGCGCTCTCTGGTTCGGTTCACGAGGATAATGTTTTGAACCCCTGCATCCTGCAAAGCGACAATCACACCACGGGATGCACCGCCAGCACCCAGAACAATTGTTTTTGCCCCAGAGAAATCAAGGGAAAAATCAATATTTTCAGTACCTTGTTTCAAATTTTCAATAAATCCGAATGCATCGGTATTAGAGCCATAAGAACGTCCGTCTTTGAAAACGATGGTATTCACAGCTCCAATTCGTTTCGCAAGCGGATCAACTTCATCGCAAAAGTTCAATGCAGCTTCTTTGTGCGGAACAGTAACATTTACACCGCTAAATCCTGAGTACATCAACCCACGCAAAGCGTCTTCAAAGTTATCAGGCTCAATGGCAAGGGGTAAATAGGCACCGTCTATTCCCATGTTTTCAAGCCAGTAACCATGCAACCGTGGGGATTTTGAATGGGATATAGGCCAACCAATTACCCCGGCCAAGCGGGCTTTCCCTGAAAGAATCATCTAAGCCAGAATCCTGTTATGTCGTAAAAATGTGAGAAGAGGGAGAAGCGGAAGCCCCAGGATTGTGAAATAATCCCCCTGAATCCTGTGGAAAAGCTGTGCGCCTATGCCTTCCAGTTGATACGCGCCAACAGAAGAAAGCGCATCATCCCCCAATTTATTCAGATAGGCGGCGATAAAATCATCATCCAAAGGACGCATGGCCAAAGAAGCCGTTTCATTATGGTGCCAGAGTCTCTCGCCATTTTTTACCACACAGACCGAGCATTCCAACTGATGGGTTTTCCCGGACAAAGCCTTTAAGTGAGCCCCGGCATGATCCAGATCGCCTGGTTTATCAAACCAGACCCCGTTGCAGTTCAGCATCTGGTCTGCGCCAATAACAAAAGAGTTCTGATTTGTCATAGAGATTTTGCGTGCCTTAAGCTCAGCAAGGGTTTCCGCAACTTGTAAAGCTGTTGCACCTTCGGCTTTTAAAGACTGTTTAACTTCATCCTCGTCAATCGCGGCGGGCAACAGATCTGCGAGCAGAACGCCGGCATTTTTTAAAAGTAGTCCACGCGCTTTGCTTGCAGATGCTAAAATAACAGGGGTTTGGTCCAGATTTTCTTGCTCAATAACCCTATTCATCGGCAATACCCATATGACGATGATAGTGTTTAATGATTGTTGCCGCTGTTTCTTCGATAGAACGACGGGTCACATCAATAATTGGCCAACGATGTTCGTTACAAAACTTCCGCGCCATTTTCACCTCTTCCTTGATGGATTCCAGGTGAACATAATCTGTTTCTTCTTCATTAGAGATCATTTTCAAACGACTGCGGCGGATCTGCATCAAGCTTGCCGGATCTTTTGTTAGGCCAACAACCAAAGGATTACTAAGGCTTTCCAGTTCTTTTGGCAAAGGACACCCCGGAACAATAGGAACATTCGCTGCCTTGTATCCCCGGTTGGCCAAATAGATACAGGTTGGCGTTTTTGATGTTCTGGAAACGCCCAACAATACAATCTCGGCATCATTCAAATTTTGTGGAAGCTGGCCGTCATCGTGATTCAAAGCAAAATTCATCGCTTCAATTCGATTGAAATATTCTGAATCCAGCGTGTGCTGCAGCCCCGGTTTACCCGACATTTCAAGATTGAAATAGCTGGCCAGCGCATGAATAACCGGATCAAGAACCGGAATAGAAGGTAATCCCAATCGCCGGCATTCGCGGATTAAAATTTCTCTAAGCTCTTGATTAACAACTGTAAATAGAACAGGTCCAGGTTTTTGTCGGATCTGAAGAAGAACCTTTTCCATTTGAACCTTGGTTCTTATCAAGCTCCAGACATGTTCAATAGGTTCTTCCACTTTGAACTGCACCATACAGGCACGAGCGACAGAATTGATCGTTTCACCTGTGGAATCTGAAACAAGGTGTAAATGGGTTTGCGACATATCTACTTCCGAACTCTTGGCTCTGCCTTTCGGCTTCCCGGCACATTATTGTGCTTCATACATACACATTAAGTATAAAACACGAAACCGTGTCTAAGAGGAAAGCGGTCTATTTTCATATTTTCGACAAGGAATAGCTAACTTTGGATCGGTAATATTCCCCCCCTTTTTAAACGCCAGAACAAACACCAAGCCAAAGAAAAACAATACCTTATTCTTCAAACAACACGACTATCCGGATCGTGCTCTCAAATGTGAACAAAGTTGGGGGTAGTGCGTAAAACTTTGTGGATAACTATAGCTATTTGTCCACATGCCCTTTTTCTACACACGCTGTCCCCAAGTCTCTCCCTCACCTTATGCGACAATTCGCTGCAATATTCACATCTGTGCAAAACTTGTAAAAGGACTCCGAAACATAAAAAAGTTATCCCCGTAATTAAGGTTATTAAGGAAAAAATAGGACTCCGAGATTCATTAACGAGTCCCCATTTTCAATCCACGATGAAATTCACAGAACAATCAGGAATCACGAAAAATTTAAATTGAAGACTTGAAGCTTGAGGACAAGTTATGAATAACTGACTAATCCTCGTGATTCACAGGGATCTACAACAACAACAAATAATTACTATTACATAGTATATTAATAGAGATAACTCTTAACGCGAGGTTCAAAGAGATCGTGAAAACCGAAAACAAACTCATGATACGCGCCCTAAAAGGCGAAAAAACAGAACGCACACCGATCTGGCTTATGAGACAAGCAGGCCGATTTTTACCAGAATATAGAAAAACAAGAGCATCTGCGAACGGCTTCCTCGATCTTTGTTACACACCGGATCTCGCAGTAGAAGTAACGCTTCAGCCCATTCGCAGATTTGGGTTTGATGCTTCAATCATGTTCAGTGATATTTTGGTTATTCCCCATGCACTTGGTCAAAAGGTATGGTTTGAAGAAGGCGTAGGCCCTAAACTGGAACCCCTTAATTCCATAGAAGATCTATCAAAGCTAAATATGGATAATCTTCATGAAATTTTAGCTCCAATGTATGAAACCCTTGGTCGCTTGAAAGAAGAACTTCCAAAAGAAACTACCTTAATCGGCTTTGCCGGGGCTCCCTGGACAGTCGCCAGCTATATGATAGAAGGCGGTTCTTCCAAAGATTATGCGAAGGCAAAAACCTGGGCCTACTCAAAACCAGAAGAGTTTGATCAAATTATCAATCTGGTCGTTGAAGCAACAACGAGATATCTAATCAAACAGATTGAAAGCGGTGCAGAAACTGTACAGATTTTTGATTCCTGGGCAGGTGTATGGCCCGAATTTGCTCTTCATCGTTGGTGTTTGGAACCCTGTAAACAGATTATAGCTGGAATCAAATCAGTTTATCCAGACGTCCCGGTTATTCTCTTTCCAAGGGGAGTAGGGGACAGCTATCCAGTTTTTGCTAAAGAAAGCGGAGCTGATGCCTTGGGTCTGGACACGACTTTATCTACATCCTGGGCCAGAGATAACATTCAAACTCATGTTACTGTCCAGGGTAATTTGGATCCGCTCGTGCTCGTAGCAGGTGGTGAAATCCTCGAAAAATCCATTGAAACAATTATGAACGATCTCAGTGATGGGCCCTTTATCTTCAATCTTGGTCATGGCATTGTGCCACAAACACCAATCGAGAATGTTGAAAAAATGCTAAGGCTCGTCAGGGGCTGAATTTAAGACAGGAATTTCTAGCTAATGGGTGGATTTTTAGGTGAGGGCTATCTCTGGATAAAAGCTCTGCATATTATCTCTGTTATCTCATGGATGGCAGGATTGCTCTATCTTCCGCGCATTTTTGTTTATCATACACAGGTTCCTGTCGGTTCCGAACGGTCAGAGATTTTTAAAGTTATGGAGCGGAAGCTTTTTCGCTTCATAATGAACCCGGCAATGATGGCCAGCTGGCTTTTTGGGATTCTTTTGGTTTTAAATATTGAAGCCTATAGCGATGGCTGGTTTCACGGCAAATTAACCCTTTTGATTGCTTTAACTGTTTTTCATGAAATCGCCGGAAAGTGGATGAAAGCTTTCCAAGTGGACAAAAACACGCGAAGTGAACGTTTTTATCGCTATGCTAATGAAATTCCGACCGTTTTAATGATTGTTATCGTTATTTTTGCAGTCGTGAAGCCATTTTAAGTCTAAAATTTAGTTTAAAAGAGAATTCTTTTACTTGACTTCCTTTTTGAGGTACTATAATTCACCCCGCTAGCAAACGTGGGCCAACTTCAACAGCCCGTTACTCCGATTTACATTGCAACAGGATATCAGGTCTTTGAGGATCGTCGCAAAAAAGACGAAGCCTTTTATAAATCTTAACTTGTTTGTTGCATCCTTATCATCTCGTTCATTATTAACTGAACCAAACTTTTCCATCATATGAACTTACAAGATCTCAAAGTAAAAAGTCCGGCAGAGCTTCTAAAGCTTGCAGAGGAACTTGAAGTAGAGAACGCCAGCACCCTGCGTAAGCAGGACATGATGTTCGCCATCCTCAAACAAATGGCTGAGAACGATGTGCCTATTTTTGGCTCGGGCGTTTTGGAAATTTTACAAGATGGGTTTGGTTTTCTCCGTGCACCGGAATCAAACTATCTGCCAGGACCTGACGACATTTATGTCAGTCCAAGTCAGGTAAGGCGTTTCGGTTTAAGAACGGGTGATACTGTCGAAGGTCAAATTCGCGCGCCAAAAGATGGTGAACGCTATTTTGCCCTTCTGAAAGTTAACCAAATTAACTTTGATCAACCGGAATCTTCACGTCACAGAATCAATTTTGATAACCTGACGCCGCTTTATCCGGACGAAAAACTCAAGCTTGAGCTTGATGATCCAACCAAAAAAGACATGACGACCCGTGTGATCGACCTGGTGACACCACTGGGTAAAGGTCAGCGTGCATTGATTGTAGCGCCGCCAAGAACCGGTAAAACCGTCTTGATGCAGAATATTGCCCAATCAATTGTGGCAAATCATCCAGAAGTTTTCCTGATTGTTCTTCTTATTGATGAACGTCCGGAAGAAGTAACTGATATGGCACGTTCTGTTAAAGGAGAAGTGGTTAGCTCTACCTTTGATGAACCAGCTCATCGCCATGTTCAGGTAACTGAAATGGTTCTCGAAAAAGCAAAACGTCTTGTTGAACACAAAAAGGATGTCGTTATCCTTCTTGATTCCATCACGCGTCTTGCCCGTGCTTACAACACAGTTGTGCCGAGTTCCGGTAAAGTTTTGACCGGTGGTGTGGATGCGAACGCGCTACAGCGTCCTAAGCGCTTCTTTGGTGCTGCACGTAACATTGAAGAGGGCGGCAGCCTGACGATCATCTCCACGGCTCTTATCGATACTGGTAGCCGCATGGACGAAGTGATCTTTGAAGAGTTTAAAGGTACAGGTAACTCTGAAATTGTCCTTGATCGCAAACTTTCTGATAAACGTACCTATCCTGCGATTGACATCAGTAAATCCGGTACACGTAAAGAAGAGCTGCTGGTCGACAAGGCAACACTGAGTAAAATGTGGGTTCTTCGCCGTATTCTTACACCAATGGGTGTGACAGATTCTGTAGAGTTTTTGGTTGATAAACTGAAAACATCCAAAAACAATGACGAATTCTTTGATTCGATGAACCAGTAATTGGTTTAATCCAGACAAGAAAAAGGGTTGCCAAAGAAAACTGGCGGCCCTTTTTTATTTTTAGATATACGATTATTAAATTGTTGGTCAGAACTAATTAACTCTTTAACTATTCAGCTCTGATCAAGCTTAGTCCTAGTGCTCAGGAACAAGAATGGTTGATCCTGTGGTTTTTCTTGCTTCCAGATCTTCATGTGCTTTACGGGCGTCATACAATGCATAGCTTTGATTGACGTCAATTTGGATTGCGCCAGAAGAGATTGCCTGGAATAAAGCATTTGCCGAAGCAGTCATTTCATCATGAGTTCCACAATAATGGGCTAAACTTGGACGGGTCAGATAGATGCCACCTTTTGCATTGAGTATAAGAGGCTCTATAGCAGGAACAGGGCCGGATGCATTGCCAAAAGTAACCATGGTACCGCGGACCTTCAGGCAATCAAGAGACCCTTCAAAAGTGTCTTTACCAACTGAGTCATAAACAACGTTTACGCCTTTGCCGTCTGTAATATCTGTCACCCGTTCGACAAAATTCTCGGTTTTGTAATTGATGATGTGGTGACAGCCTTTTGCTTTGGCTATTTCTGCTTTTTCTTCAGAGCCGACCGTACCAATAACAGTTGCGCCCAATGCGTTGAGCCATTGGATCGCAAGAGATCCGACACCACCTGCAGCAGCATGGAAAAGAACAAGGTCGCCCGGTTGAACACAATAGGTGCGTCTTATGAGATACTCAGTGGTCATTCCTTGCAGCATTACAGAGGCCGCTTCTTCATCTGAAATTCTTTCAGGAATAAGAATGACTTTATCTGCCGGGATTATTCTATGTTCTGCGTAAGAGCCTATTGGTCCAGTGCCATAGGCAACTCGGTCTCCGACATGGAGATCTGTGACGCCGGGACCAATATCTTCAATAATGCCAGCAGCTTCTAAACCTATACCCGAAGGAAGTGATGGCTGTGGGTAGAGGCCAGTCCTATGGTATACATCTATAAAGTTAAGCCCGATAGCTGTTTGTTTTAGTCTTATTTCCCCTTTTCCAGGTTTACCAGTTTCAATGTCTTCGTAATGAAGAACTTCCGGTCCGCCATATTCGTAAAATTTAATGCCCTTGTTCATGTTTCACCTGTGTTTGTATAATTATTAAAACCTGTTTTCGGTATTAGTAACCGTTACTCAAAGTCCGGGAAGATTTGGCTGGTTTTCTTCAAAGTGTTTATAACCTTCTAGAAATAAGAGTTCTTTTTTTGATTTTCCGCCTTCACCACCGGAAAAACCACCGAGTGCCTGATTTCCTGCAATGACGCGATGGCAAGGGATGATAATAGGTATAGGGTTTGCACCACAGGCACCACCGACCGCTCTTGCGACAGATTCAATCTCATGGGCAATATCACCATAGGTTTTTACCTTTCCATAAGGAATTCTGTATAAGGCTTGCCATACATTTTTTTGAAAATCTGTTCCTTTTGGTGCCAAAGGAATGTCATCAAAATTATTCCGTTCTCCGGCAAAGTATTCTTTTAGCTGTTTTTTACATTTTAGAAGCAAAGGTGTAGAGGATTGTTCATAGAGATTTTTGTCACTAATCCATTGCAATCGAACTATTTTGTTATCTTCTTCCGCGATATCCAAATAGCCTTGTGGCGAAGAAAAGGTTAAATGATACATAGAAGTTCCCGGTTGTCAGAGGCTTATAATAGGATTAGGAAAAAACGTGCGTACTGCATGATAACGTTTTTTATTGTTTTACGATATTATAACAGCATATGTGGTGATGTTTGGTAGGGAATACCAACCACTAAAATAATTAAGGGCTCAAGTGTGAATAATTCTGATCAAAACCTATCATCATGGAACATAAAGAAATTATTTCTGGGAAATGTGATTATTGGGTTGGTTGTTTATTTTTCTATAGACCAGGGTTTTAAAACACCTTGGGACGAGCAGATATTTTTCTATTTGAATGGTTCCTTGCAAGAAGGGCGTAGCCTTTGGAATAACTACTGGGCTTTCACCAATAGTAAAATTTTTGATAGTTTAAGTGGGTTATTTTTAGCGTCTATCTGTCTTTGGTATGTTTTACTGAACAGGCAAACTTCTTTTCAAGAACGCTTTGCGAGAGTTTGTCTTTTAATCATTTCCGTTGTTATAACGATGATAATAATTTCCCGGGGTTTTGAGCTTTATTATCATCAGAGTCCATCACAGGTCCTTACGCCTTTTGTAAATATAAATGACCTTGTTTCCTGGATAGAGGTTAAAACAGGAACAAGGAAATCATTCCCTAGTGATCATGCCGCTATTTCTTTTATTTCAGTTATTTTCATGTGGCGATATTTTGGAACTTCCTATGGAATTCTCGTAAGCTTTTTTGCACTTATAAATGCCAGCCCAAGACTTGTTGGGGGAGGACACTGGTTTGGCGATGTTGCTGTCGGTGGTGTTTTCCTGGCTGTTCTGGTGACAATATGGATGATTTATACACCAATGCTCAATATTACACGTTGGACTGTGAATTGGATTTTTTCAAAAGAACCGTTGGCCAGTTTTAGCCAAACTTGGAAATAAATTATTTCGCTTGAGTAATGTTTCCCGTGAAACAAAAGATAATATAAAAATTTGTAATTTTTTTCTGTAAGTAAGGTATGGTGTGTTAACCAGTCTGATCTAAATGCAGGAAACAACGATGAAAATCACTTTTGATATAGATTGTACACCTGAAGAAGCACGACAGTTTTTGGGGCTTCCTGATGTTTCTGAGCTTCAGAAAGAAGCTATGGAAGAAGTTAGAAAAAGAATGTTGGAGAGTATTCAATCAAGTGATCCTGAGGCTTTGATGAAAACCTGGATGCCAGCTTCCATGCAGGGGTTTGATCAAATGCAAAAGATGTTTTGGTCTCAGTTTTCCAAAGATGATTCATCAAAAACAACCAAGTAATTCTCTTTATTATTTATAGAGTATTCATGTTGATTTGATTCCCTTGTATCATAAAACTTCCGCAATTCTGCTATGTTATAAAGGCTTTTGACCTGCTGTTTTCCTGTGGCTAATGTGCAAATTCCACTGGTATGTGAATTCTGATGAATTGAGCACAAAACTCTTATTGGTTTAGACAAGATGACTTCCGAAACAATTTTTGCCCTATCTACCGCGCCAGGACAGGCGGGGGTCGCTGTGATCAGAATATCTGGCAGCAAAGCCAGAGTTGTTTTGCAAGAAATGTCATCTTCATTTCCAGAACCACGAGTTGCAGCACTAGTAAAATTGTTTGATCCCAAAGATAAGGCTGAACTTGATCGGTGTTTGGCGCTTTGGTTTCCAGGCCCTGGCAGTTTTACGGGGGAAGATGTTGTTGAACTACATCTTCATGGTGGGCGCGCGGTTGTTGATGGCACGATTGAAGCTTTGGCTAAACTATTTGATTTTCGACCGGCTGAAGCAGGTGAATTTACCCGACGTGCCTTTGACAATGATAAACTAGATTTAACAGAAGTAGAGGGTTTATCTGATCTCATTGCTGCTGAAACTGAAGCGCAAAGGAAACAGGCCATTCGCCAAATGGATGGGGAACTTTCCAAACTTGTCGAAGCGTGGAGAGATCGTCTTGTTCGAATGCTGGCCTATATGGAAGCTGAAATTGACTTTCCCGACGAAGAATTGGAAGAGGGAATTTCTGATCAGGTAAAACACAATATAGAGCAACTTAAAGCAGATATTAAACATCATCTGGATGATAGTCATCGGGGTGAACGATTACGAAACGGCATTAAGATAGCAATTGTCGGCCCGCCTAATGCGGGGAAATCTTCCCTCTTAAATGTTTTGGCGCGTCGCGAAGTAGCTATTGTTTCTGATGTAGCTGGCACAACGAGAGATATTATTGAAGTTCATCTCGATCTATCTGGTTATCCCGTTATCGTCTCTGATACGGCAGGTCTAAGAGAAATAGAAGAAAACACAACAGACGGTATTGAGTTTGAAGGAATAAGGCGTGCCAAGTTACATGCTGAATCTGCTGATCTATGTCTGGCAATTTTTGATATCGAAGATAGCGATAACTTGGATCAGGAAACATTAAGACTATTGAATTCAGCAAACTCTTTTGTTGCCATAAATAAATGTGACAAAAGAGAAGAGGATCAACCAATCCCTGAATCTCTTTCTGGCTTTGATATAAGTAAAATATCCACCAAGTCCGGCGAGGGGATAGATAGTTTGTTAGAAAAGCTGAATACTTGGGTTGTTGCGAATATGGGACTGTCAGGTAGCTCTTCCGGTATTACGCGGCAACGCCACAGGTTGGCGCTACAGGAATGCCTGGACTCACTTGGACGATCGCTTGAGACTGATTTGCCAGAACTTTGTGCTGAAGATCTTCGTCTTGCCACACGTTATCTGGGACGAATTACAGGAAAAGTGGACGTGGAAGAACTATTAGATGTTATTTTCCGTGATTTTTGCATTGGAAAGTAGGCTGATTTAGCTTACATAAGTGAAGTGTTTTGTGAAGATGTTTCACGTGAAACAGATCATGTTTTGATAAATATGACTGTAAAATAAGTTGAGAATGAATCTACTTATGTAATCTCGCTTATTATTATCTCATAGAAAAGTTTAAAGAGACTTCTTAGGGGAAAGAGAATGCGTTTACTATTGGCTTTGCTTATTCCATGGCTTCAATTTTTTACAATTGGAAGACCTTTTGCCGGAATCATTTGCCTTATTTTACAGATCACTTTAATTGGTTGGCCTGTGGCTGCTATTTGGTCTGTTTATGCTTTGAGCCAATATAAAACAGATCAAAAGATTAAGGATGCTCTAGGTAAATAACCTAAAAATTTATCCAGAGTATCTTTTAATAGTCTAAAAATATAGCAAAGCGATCAGCTATGAAAAACTATGATGTTATTGTTGTTGGGGGCGGACACGCTGGAACAGAAGCTGCTGCTGCTGCTGCCAGAATGGGTGCTGCAACGCTTCTCGTTACCCATAAAAAGTCAACTATCGGGGTTATGTCGTGTAACCCCGCTATAGGCGGTCTGGGTAAAGGGCATCTGGTAAGAGAAATTGATGCGCTTGATGGTTTGATGGGAAAAGCCATAGACCGTGGGGGGATTCAGTTTCGTGTTTTAAACAGAAGTAAAGGTCCCGCCGTTCGTGGACCAAGAGCACAAGCTGATCGCAAACTCTATAAAGAAGCGATTCAGAATCTTTTAGATGATCAGGAAAATCTAACAATTCTTGAAGCGCCTGTTGAAGATCTTATTCTCGATGAAAATGATGTTTGCTGTGGCGTAATCACGGCTTCCGGGGAAAAAATCTTTTCTTCCGGTGTTGTTTTGACAACGGGAACCTTTTTAAACGGTTTAATACACCTTGGTAAAAAGCAAATTCCTGCGGGGCGCGTAGGGGATGAACCTGCCATTGGCTTATCCAAGACACTTTCGCGATTTGGTTTTGAACTGGGTCGTTTAAAGACCGGTACACCGGCCCGGTTGGACACGCGTACAATTGACTATAGTAACCTGGTTGTTCAACCCGGGGATACGCCGCCTGAACCTTTTTCTTATATGACAAAGGAAATTAGCCAGGAACAGGTTGCCTGTCATATCACTTACACGAATGTCGATACGCACGGCATTATTGCTGAAAATATCGATCAATCACCGATGTATTCCGGCCAGATTGAAAGTAAAGGACCGCGCTATTGCCCATCAATTGAAGACAAGGTTGTGCGGTTTAAAGAAAAAGATCGTCATCAAATTTTTATAGAGCCTGAAGGTCTGGATGATGTAAATGTCTATCCAAATGGCATATCAACATCTCTTCCTGAAGATGTTCAAGAGGATTTTCTAAAAACAATTCCTGGACTTGAGAAGGCAAAGATCCTTCAGCATGGTTATGCGATTGAGTATGACTATGTTGATCCACGTGAACTGCGTCCAACATTGGAAACCTTGAAAGTACAGGGACTTTATTTTGCTGGTCAAATCAATGGGACAACAGGCTATGAAGAGGCGGGGGCTCAAGGTCTTATTGCCGGTGTAAACGCTGCTTTAAAATCTAAAGGTTCTGAACGTGATTTTGTATTGGACCGAGCTGATGCTTACATGGGGGTCATGATTGATGATCTCGTTAGTTTGGGTGTTACAGAGCCTTATAGAATGTTTACCAGTCGCGCAGAGTATCGTTTAAAACTTCGGGCAGATAATGCAGATCAACGCCTGACACCAATCGGCCTTAATATCGGGTGTATTAAAGAAGATAGAGCTTCTGTATTTAACAAAAAAATGACTGAACTTTCAAAAGCAAGAGCTTTTGCAAAGGAACACTCTGCAACACCAAATGAGTTGATTTCTTATAATATCAATGTGAATAAAGACGGGCAAAGAAGATCCATTTTTGATTTACTTCGATATCCAGAGGTAACGATAGAGGTTCTAACCAAAGTATGGCCAGAGCTTTCACAGTTTGATCAGGTTATTGTGGAACAGCTTGAAATTGATGCTAGCTATGCTGGCTATATCGAGCGACAGGATGCAGATATTAGAGCCTTTAGAAAAGATGAGGCACTAAAGCTGCCTGAAAACTTTAATTATGCGTCTGTACCAAGCTTGTCTAATGAAATAGTTCAAAAATTAAATCAATCAAAGCCGGAAACATTGGGTGCTGCATCTCGTATTTCTGGTGTAACACCTGCTGCATTGGTGGCACTTTTAAGATATGTAAGAAAATTAGATAAAAACTATGTTGCCTGATACTACTGGATTTGATCTTTTCAAAAAGCACATTCCTGTTTCACGTGAAACAGAGGATAAGTTAAAATGTTATGCGGATCTTCTTGTTAAGTGGAATAAAGCAATAAACTTGGTGAGTAAAAATACTTTACCAGACCTATGGATCCGTCATTTTTTAGATTCTGCTCAACTTATAAAATACCTTCCTGAGACCGAGCATAAAAAAACGATTGTTGATTTTGGTAGTGGCGCAGGTTTTCCGGCTCTTATTCTTGCTATACTCGGGGCAGGGGATATTCATGCAATGGAATCTGACCTAAAAAAATCTATGTTCCTGCGTGAAGTTTCACGTGAAACAGATGCAGGATTGACTGTTCATAATAACCGTATTGAAAAGATCAAACCTTTTGCTGTTGATGTCTTTACAGCACGTGCTTTTGCCCCACTCACTAAAATTTTAGATTTTTCACAAGCCTTCCTCGAAGTTTCCAAGTCTGAAAAGGATCCGGAATTTTTGCTTTTAAAGGGTCGAAATGTAGATGAGGAATTGACCGAAGCAGAGAAAAAGTGGACTATGAAAGTGTCGAGGTACAATTCTTTGTCTGATGATGACGCAGCAATATTGAACCTCAAACTTCTATAACTTGGGGGGATTGATCATGTCAGTACAAGATATGGATTCAATTTCAAGTAAAAAGAAACGCGAAGCAAAAGTCTGGTCCATTGCAAATCAGAAGGGCGGGGTTGGTAAAACAACAACTACTGTCAATCTGGCAACAGCTTTGGCAGCTTGCAAAAAGAAGGTTTTGATTATTGATCTGGACCCTCAGGGAAATGCCAGTACAGGATTAGGTGTTGAACCTGATGCCCGTCAGCAAAGTATTTACCAGGTTATGATCGAGGGGTTACCTATTACACGTGCTGTTAGGTCAACTGATGTTCCCCGGATGCATGTCATTTCGTCTGGTGTGGAGCTTTCGGGCGCAGAGCTTGAGCTTGTTAATCTTGCAGAGCGTGAATTTAAACTTGTGAATGCTATCGGGCCGCTTCTGGATCAATTTGATTACATTTTAATTGATTGCCCGCCAGCACTTGGTCTGTTGACCTTGAATGCTCTGGTTGCCTCTGATGCCGTTCTTGTGCCTCTGCAGACAGAGTTTTACGCCCTTGAAGGATTATCTCACCTTCTACGTACCATTGATCGTGTGAAGAGGGGACTTAATCGTCGTCTTCAAATTCAGGGTATTGTCCTTACCATGTATGACAGAAGAAACAATCTCTGTGAAATGGTCGCAGCTGATGTGCGAGATTTCCTGGGTGATAAAGTGTTTAACACAGTTATTCCGCGAAATGTCAGAGTATCTGAAGCGCCTTCGCACGGGAAACCAGTTCTTTTGTATGATGTCGCCTGTGCGGGTTCTCAAGCTTATATCAAGTTAGCTGGGGAAATTCTTAGAAATGAACAGGTTCGTGTTACAGAACCTGCTGTCGCGTAATAATTAATCGGGTTTAAACCCGGAGAGAATAGATAACAGGGTTAGTTGAGAGGGTCGATTGGTGGCTGAAGCTCAGGATAAACGGAAAAATTTAGGCCGCGGTCTTGCTGCTCTTTTTGGGGATGAGACTGAAGATTATGCTTCTTTGGATAAGGTACGATCTACAAAACAGGTACCGATTGAGCATATTCACCCTAATTCAAAACAGCCCCGTCGTCATTTTGAAGAAGAAGCCCTTGCAACGCTTGCTGATTCAATTGAACAGTCTGGATTGTTACAGCCTATTTTAGTTCGTCGTCATCCGGAATTGTCATCTGAATATGAAATTGTAGCGGGGGAAAGGCGTTGGCGTGCTTCCCAACGCGCACAATTACATGAGATTCCTGTGGTTATCCGTGAACTGAACGATGCTGAAGTTCTCCAGGTTGCTATTATTGAAAATGTTCAGCGTCAGGATCTAACACCGATCGAAGAAGCAACAAGTTACCGTCGGCTTATGGATGAATTTGGCCATAAGCAGGACGATGTTGCCAAAATCATCGGGAAAAGCCGAAGTCATATAGCAAACATGCTGCGTTTGTTATCCTTGCCGGAAGAGGTACAGGAGCTTGTTGAAAAGGGTGATTTGAGCGCTGGTCATGCGCGTGCTCTTGTTGGCGCAGAAGATGCGGTTGATCTTGCACAGGAAATTTCATCTAAAGGCCTTTCTGTGCGGGAAACAGAACGTTTGGCTAGAGCGATAAAAAATGAACTGAAAGAGCTAGAAAAAGACAAAGCACAGCTACAAAAGCCAATTTCTTCCTCTAAGATTAAACCAAGTTCCGGACCACAAAAGGATGCTGATACACTAGCATTGGAACGTGATCTATCAAATATGTTGGGCCTAAAAGTAAGTATCGATTTTCATGGCCAGGGTGGCGCCCTTAAAATTTCTTATGATACCTTGGAACAGCTTGATAATGTTTTGCACCGCTTAACCCAATCAGCTGATTAGGAGCGCTCTAAACGACAGTTTATGACCGGCGACGGGTTGGGGCGTTTGCTGTGATTTCTAGCAAAGTTCGCGCACAAAGTGTTTCTGCCGGTGCTCCCGTTTTTTTACAGTTAGCTTCTGTTTCTAAAAGCATACTGAGTGATTTGGCGAGAGCTCTTGGCGTCCATTTTCTTGCTTGGACTTTAAAAGGGTCAGCGACTTTCCAAAATAAGGGGGGGCGAAGTGTTGATACAGCTTTGTCCATGGGGACGCCTTGAGCAACCAAGCCTGCTGTTAGATGCAATCTTTGAAAATGTCTGGTGACGGCTCTTAGAATGGTGATTGCGTTTTGATTTTCTTGTTGAGCACGTAACAGATTTTTTTCAAGTTTCTGAATATTTCCTGTTCCGACAGCAATTGCTAAATCATCCAATGTTAATGTCGCAGTATCACCGATACAGGCCTGTGCATCTTCAAGTGAAATTGGGGAGGAATTTATTCCTTTATATAGGCATAATTTCTGTAATTCTCGGCGGGTTAATCGTCGATCAGTACCAAGATTTGCAACGAGGAAGCCGAGAGCGTCATTTGAAAGGGAAAATCCTTCGTTTTCAATGGTTTGGCGAATTAAACCAGGAAGGCTTTTTTCATCGTCTTTGTAGCAGGCGATCGCTGCAGCCATAATCTCCGTTTCAAAAACTTTCCTGAGTTTGGATCTTCCGGGTAAATCACCACCCTCCAAGATTATAAGGGCATCACCGACGGGGTTAGAAAAGTAATCTGAAATAACTTGGGTTAAAGCATCACTAGCAGATCGTATTCTGATAACGCGTCGACCACCCATCATGGATATTGCAGCTGCTTCATCACTGAGTAACGAAAGTTCTTTTTTTAAGGCGTCGTTATCAAGGTTAACCACGCGAAATGGATCTTGTGCATCCTCGACAACTGTATGAAGCAAATTCTGGCTTCGCTCCATTACCAATCCTTCATCGGGGCCATAAACCAGTATAGCTTTTATGCTGCTGTCAGGAGATTTTGAGAAACTATCAGCTTTGGCAGCAGGTATCTTCACTTTCATAGAGCCTTATACAGAAAAACCATCCATAGTTACTTACTGTAACTTATTGAAGTAAGCACCTAACTGTAAAGCCATATCATCTGCTACCAGTCGCAAAACGCGACTACGTGCAGTGTCCTCAGCTACGAGATTAGCGTAGGGGTCATCTAGTTTGTCAAAGCTATTGGTTGATCTTGCATTGGAAGAAAAAACAACATTATTGCTGGATAGGCTTACAAGTGAATATTCAACCAAAATAGTCAAATTTGTTCGTGACGTTGTGTTATCCAAACGTACGGCAAGATCTTTCTCTGTCTCTGTAATAATTGCTTTTAATACATAAAGTGGTTTTCTTGGTTGCCCAAGCGGGTTCATTCTGTCCCGCAACAGATTATGAAGAATTTGTCCGGGGCGATCGGGAAGGGGACTAATTCTAATTGTTTGTAAAGCCTGATGTGAAGAATAACCAGTCTCGGCATCTTTTTTATAAACCGGCTGAAATCCACAGGCAGACAGGCTGATAAGACCGAGGACAAAAGTAACAGATAGACAAAGTCTTTTGGTAATAATTGACATCATCAAGGCCTTAAAAGCTGAGTTATACAACAATATTTACGATACGGTTTTTGACAATAATGATTTTACGAATATCTTTGCCGTCAATGGCTCTTTGAACGCCGGTCTCAGACAAGGCAGTTTGTTTAATTTCATCTTCAGTAGCTTCAAGAGACAAGGAAATTGTCGCGCGCAGCTTACCGTTAACCTGGACAGGTAGTTTTACTGTTTCGTCTACTGTCAGGTTTTCATCTGAAACAGGCCAGGAAACATTGACAATAAGGTCGTTATGGCCAAGTTGATTCCAAAGTTCTTCCGAAATATGCGGCATCATTGGCGAAACAAGGCGTACGAGTATTTCAAACGCTTCTCGCAAAACCCAAAAATCGCCATCTTTTGTCGCTTTGAACTGGCCAATACTATTGGTCAATTCATATATCTTTGCGACTGCTGCGTTAAAGCGAAAACTTTCAATATTTTCGCTAATAGAGGAAATTGATTTATGAACTGTTCTTCTTAGTTCAAGCGCTTGATCATTAAATACATCTGGCTGTGCCGTATTTACAGCTGGCAGGTTATCTAATTGTGTTGTGATTAGACGCCACATACGTTGGGTAAATCGCCAAGACCCGTCAATCCCGGATTCTGTCCATTCCATATCACGGTCAGGTGGGCTGTCAGAAAGCATGAAAAATCTTGCTGTATCAGAGCCATAACTTCCAATAATATCAGCTGGATCAATAGTATTTTTCTTTGATTTACTCATTTTGATAGATGGACCGACGTTTACTGTGTCGCCGTCCAAAGTAACGAAGTTACCGCTATCATTCTTCTCTATCTCTTCCGGAGAAAGCCATTCACCTTTCCCATTTTGATAGGTTTCATGGCAAATCATGCCTTGGGTGAAAAGCCCTTTAAAGGGTTCTTTCGCAGTTACATACCCGCATTTTTCAAGACCACGGGTAAAGAACCTTGAATAGAGAAGATGAAGAACAGCGTGTTCAATACCACCGATATACTGATCAACGGGAAGCCAGTAATCGACATCCTTGCGATCAAAAGCGTTGTCATCTCTAGGGCTACAAAAACGGGCAAAATACCAGGAAGATTCCATAAATGTATCGAAGGTATCTGTTTCCCTCACGGCGGCTTTTCCGCAAGAAGGACACGCGGTATGTTTCCATGTTGGATGGTGCGCAATGGGGTTACCCGGTTTGTCGAAAGTAACGTCTTCAGGCAACTCAACGGGAAGGTTTTCTTCTTTTTCAGGGACAGGGCCACAATCATCACAATAGATAATGGGAATTGGACAGCCCCAATAGCGTTGACGTGATACACCCCAATCTCTCAGGCGGAATTGAGTTGTTCCCTTGCCATGGCCTAGATCTTCGAGATGACTGATGACTTTTTTCTTGCCAGCAGTAATATCCAAACCGTCTAAGAATTGAGAGTTAAATAACTTTCCTTCACCAGTATAGGCTTCGTTTTCGACGGAGAAAATGTTCGGATCTTCGTCTTTTGGCAAAACAACAGGTGTAACACTGAGATCGTATTTCCGGGCAAAATCGAGATCTCGCTGATCATGTGCAGGACAACCAAAGACTGCACCTGTTCCATAATCCATAAGAACGAAATTCGCGATATAAACAGGAAGCTCAATAGAAGAATCTAGGGGATGAATGACTTTTAAGCCTGTATCAAAGCCTTTTTTCTCTGCCTTTTCTATCGCTTCTTCGGATGTACCCATCTTGTTGCATTCGGCAACAAAGGTTTTGAGCTCTGAATTATCAGCTGAAAGTTGATCAGCGAGCGGATGGTTTGCAGAAATAGCGCAGAATGATGCCCCGAACAGGGTATCAGGGCGTGTGGTATAAACTTCAATTTCCTGGTCAGAGTCTTTTATTTTGAAAAAGACTCTGGCCCCTTCGGATTTACCTATCCAGTTGTGTTGCATGGTACGGACTTTATCGGGCCAACGATCCAGTGTTTCCAGGCCTTCTAACAGCTCGTCTGCAAAATCAGTAATTTTAAAGAACCATTGGCTCAACTTGCGCTTTTCTACTTCAGCACCAGAACGCCATCCTTTACCATCGATTACCTGCTCGTTGGCGAGCACTGTGTGGTCTACGGGGTCCCAGTTCACCCAGGACTCTTTACGCTCAACCAGACCCTCTTTAAGGAAGTCCAGGAACATCTTTTGTTCATGTTTATAGTACTGGGGATGGCAGGTCGCTATTTCTCGGTCCCAATCGATGGAAAGACCCATGGATTTTAGCTGCTCGCGCATGGCAGCAATGTTTTCGTAAGTCCATTTGCCTGGGTGGACGCCACGGGCCATTGCTGCATTTTCAGCTGGTAGACCAAAAGCATCCCACCCCATGGGATGAAGAACGTTAAAACCTTTAGCTTTCTTATAGCGTGATATTACATCGCCGATTGTGTAGTTCCGGACGTGTCCCATATGGATCCGACCAGAAGGATAGGGGAACATTTCCAAGACATAGTACTTGGGTTTGCTTGTATCTGTTTCGACAGAAAAACAATTGTTCTCAACCCAGGCTTTTTGCCACTTGGTTTCGGTTTCCTTGACGTTGTAACGGCTCATAATGTTCAGACTTACTAATATAATAATGGGCTTTTATAAAAAGCTGGTGATTAACAAGGATAAAAGGCCACAGATGAATGACGTTCAGCTTCTGTGGCCTTGATTACGGATTGTTCCAATTCCCTTATAAAGGGCTATATTCGGATCTATTCACTTGATGCAATACGTAACTGACGTGCGCGTGTAAGGATAGCATCTTCCAACTCTGTGCCGGTTTTAGGATCAACCTTTGCGTCAATCCAACTTCCTGTCACATCACGTTGTTGCTTGAAAATAGAAGCCCGTACACCATCGGCGCGTAGATCGCGGCCTAGAATGAATACGTTAACCTTAAAGCGCTCGGGCTTGTTTGCATCCGGACTATACCAGTCCGTAATAATTACGCCACCAAAGGGATCGGCAGAAGTAAGAGGCATAAAGGCGATAGTATCAAGTGAAGCGCGCCAGAGGAATGAATTTACACCAATTCCTGTACCACCGTCTTGTGGTTTGGAGTCATCATCACCACCAAGAAGGTTTATACCACCGTCTTTTCCACCAAGTAGAGAGCCACCAGTTTGCTTGTAATATTTATCACTTTGATTTTCTATTTTTTTATCTTGCCCTTGTAAACCACAGGCTGTGAGTAAAATAAATGAAAATAAAATAATCAGATATCGGGAAGCAAAGCTCTTGGGTGACATGAAGGTTTCTTTCGAAGTTTATTAAAACTGGCTCTATTGCTAACACAAAAAAAAGCACAAAAAAATACTGCCAGTGCTAATTTTAGCACTGGCAGTACATTTTGTTCAAATTGAAAGCTTGAATTAGAAGCTAACAAGAACACCAGACTGTACTGATGTGAATTCGTCAGAACCACCTTCGTAATCACCAGTGATTGCAGAACCGTATACAGAAAGTCCTGGAGCAACTTCGTACTGTACACCAGCAGAGATAGCTGTATTTGTGATTTCGTCAGTTGCTTCGTAATCAGTTTCTGACCAAACACCAGCTACAGCAAACTGCCATGGACCAGTTGTGTAGTTGATACCTGCATCGAAAGAGTGCTGATCATCAAAGAACTCATCACCATCTTCATAGGAGTAACCAACACCTACAGTGAAACCAGCGTAACCAACGTTGATACCAGTTTGAACACCCCATACTGTGTTTTCATCAACAGCTGAAGGAAGGTTTGTGTTATCAAGATAAGTACCACCAAAACCAGCTTCAATGCTGAAATCATTCACACTGCCACTATACGCTACAGCTGCTTCAATGATTTGCTCACCAAACTGATCTACTTCTCTTTCACTTACAGCATTACCTTGAGAACCATCAGCTGCATATGTAACACCTGCTTTAAAGCCATTAAAGTTTGGTGTGTAGTATGTGATTTTTGTTGCATCTGAAGAATCAGCAACATCAGCAGCTGTATCAGCACCAGTACCAGCAGTAACTGAACCACCGCTAACAGAGGAACCTGTTGGGTTATCAATCATACCGTACATTAGGCCAACGTCAGCACCAGTTACAAGAAGGCCGTCTTTTGCACCATCTTGATCACCAAGTTCGATACGACCAAAATCACCTTCAAGCCAGATGTAATTTTCATCAGCATTGTTTGTGGAATCTTGATCAGCTTCTAGCTCAATAACGAGACCGTATTTTAGGCCGTTGTCAGCAGTATTAGAAGCAGTCAGTTTGATTTCAGAGTTTGTGTTGAAATCGTGACCGTTATTTGTATCATCTGCATTGTTATCAGCATCTGTAGAAGAAGCGTGGAACTGTGTGAATACTGACAGGTTGATTTTTCCATCTTCAGCAAATGCCGGAGCGGAAACTGCAGTAGCTGCAACCATTGCAGAGCTAGCAAGCAGGAATTTTTTCATTTTTCGATCTCCAAAAGAAAACTCATGAAGAGGACACCCCCCTCAAATTAAGTGTGCTCAGATAACACCCTTTTTTTCAGGAACTCAAGCCTTGTTGACGGATATGCATTGTTTTTAAGTATCACTGTGGCATTGATGCAACAATAACCTTTGGATAAGGCGTATTTGTTAATGAAAATAGGCGTTTCGTTAATGAATTAGGTACTTCAAAGCTGTGAATCAATAAAATCGGAGGCTACTTATTCACCATAATTAAGTTATTAAGCCCCTAACATAATAGAGGGCTTAAAGAAAATGAGGACTCCATCACTTATTGCTATACATAGGGTGAAACTGTTAGATGTATCTTGTTTTACCAAGTTATGACTGAAGCATCATATTTCTGATGTCACGATGTTATGCTATGTCTTATGGAGTAATATTTTACGATGCCCGGAATTTTGTGGCTCGCGTCTTATCCAAAATCTGGAAATACGTGGATGCGTACTTTTTTAGCGAATTTAATTTCTGATTCAAAAGAACCGTTACCTGTTAATAAAATTAGCGAGATATGCTCAGGCGAAGCTAATGTCCTTTGGTACAAAAATGCTTTTAACAAACCATTGGAAGAGGCCAGTGAAAGTGATCTAGCTAATATTCGTGCAGACGTGCAACGAGAAATATCCAGGCGTAGTAAAAATATTTTAATTCTTAAAACCCATAACTTTCTTGGTGAATACCTTGGGAAGCCTCTTGTTGCTATGGATGCAACTGGTGCGGCTATCTATATAGTAAGAGATCCTAGGGATGTGGTGATTTCTGCAGCGGATCATTTTGGCGTTTCTATAGATGAATCTATTGAAATTATGGCGAAAGAAACATCGAAATCCGATAAAGTATTGTATGAAGTTTATAATAGTTGGTCTAACCATGTGAAATCATGGACTCAGATTCCGCATAAAACGCTTTTGGTTCATAAATATGAAGATATGTTGGAAAAGCCTACGGAAATTTTTGGGTCGATTACCAAGAAACTGGGTATCACTAAAGATGACGACAGAATCCAGCGGGCTATAAAGCATTCTTCCTTTAAAACACTTCAGGAACTCGAACAGAAGCAAGGTTTTACTGAAAAATCAAAGAACAGTGAGCGCTTTTTCCGGTCGGGGAAATCTGAACAATGGAAAACGGTGTTGACGAATAAACAGATCAAACAGATTGAAAAAGATCACGGTCAACAGATGAAACGTTTTGGCTATCTTTAGGGGAATTGGGCGTGTCTCTTATTGCTGAAAATTTACTCTCTATAAGAGAGAAGATCGAAACTGCTGCTAAAACATCCCTTATGAATCAGGGTGATGTTAATTTGATTGCTGTTAGTAAAACAAAACCGTTAGAGGCTGTAGAAGAAGCTTATGCGGCAGGGCAGAAAGTTTTTGGTGAAAATAAGGTCCAGGAAGCCCTAACCAAGTTTCGTGATCTGAAAGATCAACACAGTGATATTGAAGTACATCTTATTGGTCCCTTGCAAACCAATAAGGCCAAGGAAGCTGTTTCTCTGTTCGATGTTATCGAGTCTGTAGATAGACCCAAGCTTGTGACCGCGCTTATCAAGGAAATGAAAAAACAGGACCGCTGGCCGGACTGTTTTATTCAGGTGAATACCGGAGAGGAAGATCAAAAAGCCGGCGTCTTACCAAAAGAGTTGGAGAGTTTGATTGATTTTTCAAAAGAACAGGGGCTGCCCGTTATCGGATTAATGTGTATTCCACCTGTTGATGAAGAAGCGGCAACACACTTCTCCTTCCTTTACGAATTGGCTAAAAAACACAATCTATCGTGCGTTTCTATGGGAATGAGTGCTGATTTTGAAAAAGCAATTCGATTTGGCGCGACGGATGTTCGTGTTGGGTCCAGTATTTTTGGGCAACGGAATAAAATTTGATTTTATTCTCACGTTATAAGAACTTTATAGGCATTCTTCTATTGTTCTACAGTTTTCAATACGATCCGGATTCCTGATCGGCATCAACTTACGCCCCATATAGCCGACTGTTTTTCTGAATTTATCCGTATTTAGATCTTCAATGATGGTTGCGCGAATACTGGAAAGAAATGTTGATTTTCGGCAAAATGCAGCTAGCAAAGTATGTGTTGGTTCTTTGGATATTTCCAATGAGTTGCCATAATCATCATCGCAAAGGCGATCTTCGTTTGCATTGATCGGCGCATTATAAATCCAGCGCAATTCATACCCTTGCGTATTATGATCCGCGACTGTCGAGCTGTATGTAGCTCTGAACCATTTTGGACCATATTGTTCCATTGCGGACGTAATTGCTGCACCAGGTTCTGGAGAAGAAACACTTTCTTGCAGGACGATCTTTATGGGGGAGTGATTAGCAGCAAGAACGGCATCACCAGATGTATAGGCCCCATAAGTCGCTGTTCTGACCAGGGTAAGATCACCGGAACTTATGCAAGAAGCAGTAAAAAGTGCAAATACAAGTGGCGATATGAATCTCTTTAACATCTACAGAATTAACCCTGTATGGTGATTTTTGTTTGTTGCTTCATAAGTGATAGTAGCTCTAAGAGGTTATCGAGTTCAAGGGCAACACACCCTTCTGTTGGTAATAAATCAGGCTTTGCGACATGAAGAAATATTGCAGAGCCCCGTCCTGGAATTACTGGATCAGAATTATGGCTCAGCAGTCCGATGAGATCATAGGTGTTTTCTTGATCTTTCCATAGTGTTTCATAACGCGATGTATAGGGGACAATAACGGCTTGATTGTAGTATGGGTCTTCTGGTTCATCGCACCAGCCATCTCTCTGGCATAGGGGCGCTATTTCAATGGCCTTGCCGATTTCTTTTCTTTGCTCAAGAGATATGCGATCTGCTCGGTATAGGATTTTGGCTAAATCCCAGCTTCCTATCGGTGTCTTCCCATCGCCTTCAACCTTTTCTTTGGCGGCTACAACGCCATTTTTACCAATGGCACAGGGCCAAATCCTGTCGCCGAAAGAAGCCTGCCACTTGCCATTAATAGATTGAACGATGATATCCATGTCTGTACCCGAAATCAGTCCTTAAAGATAAGCTGGGCCAAACATACATATTCAATCTAAATTGTCGAGGCTTCAATTATTGGTTTTTAGCTGTTGGTATTTATCAAGTCCGTTTAACAGATTTTGTGCAAAATCACTTTCGATAGAGGCAATGGTTTCCTCAGCTGATGGTGTGTTGTTAGGGGCAGAAGTTGTTACTGTAGATGTTGCTGGTTTGGGTGATGTGGTTGGGGGAATATTTGATGTTTGTGCAATCAACACATTGCTGCCCGAAAGGGGAAACCATTTACCGGGTCTTGATACGGGCAGCGGCGCTGGAGATCCTTGCTGAACATTCAAACTTGCGTTTGATGCCTTAGTTTCCTGTGAAACAGATTCTGTTGCTGCTGGTTTTGCTAAGTCATTATAAAGGGCTGCGAGGGCAGCTTTTCCCTCTAGCGGTGATGCTGAACCGGGGGTATTAGATGCTACAGCATTTTCAAACTTTGGCTGCTGAACTGGCGCAGGTGGAATGATGGGGGATAATTGTGAGAATAGGGGGGGTGTTGCTTTTTCAGATGAAACCTCTAATGCAGCAGTTTGAATAGGACTTTGATCATCTTCATCAGAACCAAGAAAAGCTTCTAATATGTTTTCGCCAATATCTTTACCGGTGGTTTCTTTTGAAACTGAATTTGCAATAGCAGTAATAAAGCCAGTTGGACCACCAAAAATCATACCGCCAGCAACCCGTGCAGCAGGTTGAATTTCGTCACCAGTGATTTCCCTATACAGGGTTGAAATAACAGGGATGTGCTGAAGAGGATTGATGACATCCAGAAAATCAAAGAAACCGAATGTTTGTTCTTTTTGTTCGGGTGAGGGCTGTTCGGGTGTTTTCTCTTTAACAGACCAGTCTGTTGGTTCTCTTAAATTTGTAGAGGCTGAATTAGTTTTTGACAGTTCATTTCCGAATTGGCTTTTTTGGGCTGGTTTAGCGGCAGAAGGGGTCTTGATCCTGGTATTGTTTTCTTTTTGGGAAGACTCGGGAGTTATTGCCGTTTTTGTAAGCGCAACTTTATTTGAGTCCAAATCCGTGGAATTGGAACCATTATGAATAGCAGGACGGGTTTGTCCTTTTGAGGTAATTTGTTGCGAATAGAGCTGATCCAACATAAGCCTGATAATACCTGATCGTTAATGCAGGTGAACCAATGCAATGATTGTGCCAATTTTTTTAGGGCTGATTCGGATGGTTTTTCTTCATAACTAAAGATTGAGGGGAATACTTTTCCTGGAATAGGGAAAAGCTTGCCCATATCTGAATTTATGTTCTCTAAACTCTAATATTTCCCAAGATTAATATTTTGTGGATCTGGGTTTCAGGGATTTGGATTTCTCTTGGTACTTATTTTTCTCAGAGCTTATGCCCAAAGCGCGTGGCCTTGGTTTTCAGATAAAACTCATTGTGCCCGTTGGAAGGGAAATAATGTGGAACCATTTCAATGACTTCTATACCACATTCTATGAGGGAACTGGCTTTTTCCGGGTTGTTTGTCAAAAGTCTGACTTCATCATACCCCAACTGACGGAGCATTTCTGCGGCAGGAATATACACTCTCTCATCAGGGTCAAAACCCACGAGTTCATTGGCATCGGACGTATCTGCGCCTCTATCCTGCAACTCATAAGCTCGAAGCTTGTTCATCAGGCCTATGCCACGCCCTTCTTGCGAAAGATAAAGAAGAATACCACCACCCTGTTTTTCCATCAAACTTATGGCTCCACGAAGTTGATCGCCACAATCACACCGCAAACTACCAAGAAGATCGCCGGTAAAGCATTCTGAATGCAAGCGTATCAGTGTTGGTTGATTGGGATCAGGATCTCCGATAATGAGTGCAAGATGTTCCGTACCACCGTCTTTAGGCCGGAAGGCTACAACGGTTGTTTTTTCGGCCACCTCAAGTGGAACTTGTGCTGAGGCAACTTTTTTCAGGCTATAGGCTGCTGTACTGCGGTAGCTGGAAATGTCATCAGCTGAAACAACGAGAAGATTATGTTTTTCTGCGAGTTCTGTGTCCGTACCGTCAGGCAGATTCACGAATAGAGCCGCAGGAAGCAGACAAGCCAATTTTGTCAAAAGGACAGCGTTACGTGCGAGTATTTCCGGTACTTCTGTGGTCAGAAAGTTGTCATGCCGGAGATTAATACCCAAGGGATCGTGCACTGGGTCAGCAAGGTACGCAGCGGCCTCTGGAGACATTCCATCCAACGCAAAAGCGATAACTTCTGTTGTATTAATAAGGGGTTCTGCTTCGTTGATACCAATTGCTGCTGCACGCCGTGCAGTTAAGAGAAGACAGGGTTCCGCACAACTGATATCCCGCAGTTTATCAAGACTTTCATCCGATGAGGTTTCAGAAGCTTGAATTAGTGCAGACTGTCCGCCCGGGCGCTGTACAATAACGGCTGCTCCACGGCGCAATTCTGCAATAGCTCGCTCAACTGCAGGGAGGATCCTTGCGGCATTTTCTTCTAGCGCTGGCACTGATCTGCTCTTTCGTCCGGCTTGGTTGCATTCGATAATCGTAGCTACTGGTAATGTATATCATCTTAAAAACAATGATCCGCCCCTTATTTAGGAATCACTGTTCTGACATTCCAGATAAATGTCTAAAAACCATTGCTCAATTATAGCAAAGTACTGTGGTTGGAAAGAGTGAAAATACGAAGCGCGAAGAAGGGTTTGCGACAAAAAAGAGAATCTTGTATTTGGTTTTAATGGTGATGGAGCGCTAATTCCTTTTTTATTATTTATTTTAGTTTTTGGGTAATTCAAAAATATCCATAAATCACATTGGTTTAGCTTTTATTAAAGACCTACACGGATTATTTACCAACCACCATTTGAAATATACAAAAAATTTCCCGATATATGTATGAACGAGATTAAAGCGGATAGATAAAGTGTAACTTTCTTTGTTTATAGCTTCTGCTACGAAGTTCTGTTTTACTGATTTTTTGGGTGAGCTTGAATGTCGATAGTGCGAGTGTTATCTAAATAGGTGTTATTTTTCGATAAAAGCTGATTACTTAATAGCTGTGGGAATAATACAATCGGATCAGAAAATCCGGCAGCGATATAAAAGCTGTGAAATAAAACAGGGAAACAGATAAGGGGCCTATGGGATGACGACTTCAAACGGCCGTAGAATATTGCTTGTTGATGATGATGATGCACTGCGTTCATCACTAAGAGAGCAACTACATCTACACGAAGAGTTTGAAACAACAGAAGCTGTAAATGGTATGGAAGGCCTGGATAAGGCCAAAGACGATTACTATGATGCAATTTTGCTGGATGTTGGTCTTCCTGATATGGACGGGCGTGAAGTTTGTCGTCTGATGAGACGGGCAGGTGTTAAAAGCCCGATTATCATGTTAACGGCGGCTGAATCAGATGCCGATACCATTCTCGGTCTGGATGCTGGTGCTAACGATTATATCACCAAGCCGTTTCGTTTGGGGGTACTTCTGGCGCGATTACGTGCCCAGCTCCGCCAACATGAACAGAGCGAAGATGCTGTTTTCACCATTGGGCCCTATACTTTTCAGCCCAGTGGTAAAATTCTTATCGAAGGCGAAACACAAAAGAAAATTCGCCTGACAGAAAAAGAAACATCTATCCTTAAGTATTTGTATCGTAAGGGATCTCAGGTTGTTGGACGAGATACTTTACTCAATGAAGTTTGGGGATATAACGCCGGTGTAACCACCCATACACTGGAAACTCATGTCTATAGATTGCGACAAAAGATTGAAATCGACCCATCGAATGCAAAGTTATTAGTAACAGAGACTGGTGGTTATCGTTTGGTACCTTAGAGGTGCTTCAGTAAGGATCTGTGAATTTTGCATTTGGCTATCTAGTGGCCGGGAGATTATGAAACGTGTCGGCAACGAGTGATTTTACAGTAAAATTCTGGGGAGTAAGAGGATCAATACCTTGCCCGGAAAATAGCCACAGACGTTATGGCGGGAATACGTCATGCGTAGAGGTTCGCTGTGGAGATCACCATTTTATTTTCGATGCAGGAACGGGTATTAGATCTTTGGGACAAAATATCTGTTCTGCGAGTGATAAACAGCAGATTGATATTCTTTTCTCCCATACCCATCACGACCACATTATGGGAATGCCGTTTTTTGGTCCAAACTTTTACCCTAAAAACAAAGTGCGTTTGTGGGCAGGGCATTTGTTGGAACAGCAAAGTAATTTGCACGAAATTTTGTGCCGTTACATGGCTGAACCTTTGTTTCCGGTACCCCCAAAAATATTTTCTGCGAACGTGACATTTCATGATTTTCATAGCGGCGAAACGTTAGAGCCCTATCCCGGCCTCAAAATACGTACGACTCCTTTGAATCATCCTAATGGCGCGACGGGATACCGCCTTGAATACAAAGGCAAGTCCTTTTGTTACATAACTGATACGGAACATACCCCCGGTGTCCCGGACCGCCAAATAATTGAACTTGTTCAAGACGCTGACTGCATGGTCTATGACAGTAGTTATACGGATGAAGAATTTCCTAAATTCAAGGACTGGGGACATTCAACCTGGCAAGAAGGGGTACGGTTGTGTGATTTGGCAGATGTGAAACAGTTAATTGCTTTCCATCATGACCCTTGTCATAACGATGATTTCCTGGATATTGAGGCTGAAAAGGCTGATAAAGCTCGTCCGGGTACGCTGTTTGCAAAAGAAGGTCTTGTTCTAGATTTATAATCGATTCTGCTCTGATCACGGAATTCTGACCACGGCTTGATCAAAGTATCTGTAGAATTAAAGCCTGCAAAAGCTTATTTAGGCTGTAACACGCGGGTAGATCGCAGTGTGATTTAGAGGCATCTCGGGATTATAAAAATGAAATGGTTTAGCTCGGTTAATGAAACAGCTTTGCCAGAGCGGGTACTTAACGCCATTCATGAACAGGAAGATAAAACGGAACGGCTAATCGGCTGGATTCAGCTCGCTGTTGTTTCTATTTTCGGTTCTCTCTATCTTATATCGCCAAAAACTTTTAACGAAGATGTGACTTTTGCGCCAGTTCCCTGGGCTTTGAGCATTTATTTGGTGCTGACACTGATACGTATCGTCTGGGCTTATAATTTCCATATGCCGGACTGGTCGCTCGCCTTTTCTGCGCTTTTTGATATGACGCTTTTGATGGTTCTGATCTGGAGCTTTCATGTGCAATATAATCAACCCCCAAGTTTTTATCTGAAAGTTCCAACCCTTCTGTATGTTTTTATCTTCATAGCTATCAGAGCTTTGAGATTTGAAGCCAAGTTCGTTGTCATTGCCGGATTATTTGCTGCCCTCGGGTGGGGAGTGATGATTATGTATGTCGTTTCCTTTGATTCCATGGACAGCATGATTACCAGGGATTATGTGCACTACATGACCTCAAATTCTATTCTTCTCGGGGCAGAGTTTGACAAGATAATCTCTATTTTGGTTGTGACACTTATTTTGGCTGTTGCATTGGTGCGTGCTCGGGCTTTATTGATCAATTCAGTTTCGGAACGACAGGCGGCGCAAGAACTTTCGCGCTTCTTTTCGCCTGAAGTAGCTAAAAAGATTGCTGATTCAAAAGATAAAATAACGGTGGGAAGTGCTGAAAGGCGTGAAGCCGCAATTATGAATTTGGATATGCGCGGGTTCACAAAGTTAGCCGCGGTAGAATCAGCAGAGATTGTGATGGGCACTTTGGCAGAATATCAGCAACTTTGTGTTCCGATTATCCAAAAGCATGGCGGATCAATTGATAAGTTTATGGGGGATGGCATCATGGCAACCTTTGGGGCTTCTGTCCCTTCGGAAACCTATGCTGCAGATGCTTTAAGGGCCATGGATGAGCTAATGAAGGTAACAGCGGCATGGCAAAGGGATAATGGTGAAGAAGCGCCACTGGTTAATGGATCAGTTGCTGTTGGGCCTGTTCTCTTTGGGGCTGTTGGTGATGATACGCGTCTGGAATACACCGTAATTGGTGACGCGGTTAATCTCTCGGCGAAGCTTGAAAAGCATAATAAAGATGTTGGTGTGCGTGCTCTTGCTGATCAAACGACATACAAAAGAGCCGTTGAACAAGGGTATCATCCCTTGTTGGAGCGAAAAGTGCTTGTCCAGAGTCAGGTCACGGGTGTTTCTGACGCCATGGATCTTGTCGTGATTGCAGATTAATTTAAGATGAGAAGAAACAGTCTTCTCATCTCAGCGAATTTATTTATAGGGGTCTGCGGCATCACGCAGCCCGTCACCCAAGAAGTTATAGCAAAGTACAACCAGTATCACGGGTTGAACGGGTAAGAGCAGCCATGGGTATAGAACCACGGCGCTAATATTCTGAGCTTCGTTGAGTAGTACACCCCATGATGTGATTGGTGCTCTTAGCCCTAGACCAAGGAAAGACAAGCTGGTCTCGCCCAGTATCATCATAGGTATGGCCAAGGTTGCAGAGGCAATAAGATGACTACTGAACGAAGGTAAAAGGTGCTTGCCAATAATCCTTGCGTGCGAAGCACCCATTAACTGTGCTGCTGTGGTGAAATCTTCTTCGCGAAGGCTTAATAGTTTCGACCTGACAGCACGAGCTAATCCCGGCCAATCCAAGAAGCCTTGAATTATCGATATACCAAAAAAGACGCCCAGGGGACTCCAGGTAACGGGCAAGAGAGCGGAAAGAGTCATAAAAAGTGGCAGGCTTGGGAAAGATTTGAGTATTTCGATGGCTCGCAGAATGAAATTATCGACCAGACCACCAAAATATCCTGCAAGGCCACCAAAGAAGGTACCGAGTACAAAGCTAATGGCAACACCTATTAAACCAATGGTCAGAGAGATCCTTGAACCGTAAATAATACGACTAAAGACATCACGCCCCAAACGATCAGTCCCCCAGATAAAGAGGGTTCCGTTTTCTGCGGGGCAGACAAAATGGAAGTCTCCACTGATCAGACCGAGGTAATCATATTCCTGATCACTTCGGCAAAAAAAGCTCAGCTTTTGAACATCTGCGGTATTAGGGGTGTATTCCCGCTTGAGGTTGTCCATATTGAGATTGTAATCAAAGCCATAGACGAAGGGGCCTACGAACTCGTCTTGATGGAAAAAATGAATGGCCTGTGGCGGGGCGTAGATAAATTTTGTTTCCCGATTGTGTAAATTATAGGGGGCAACTAGTTCCGCCAGAATAGCAACAATATACATGCAGAGCAGGATAATGCCGGAATAAACCGCAAGTTTGTGCTTTTTGAACTTCCACCACATGATCTGCCATTGCGATGCAGTGAAATAGCGTTCTTGCTGTGGCGTCAGTTTCGTTACTGACTGTGGATCAAAAGAGGCAGGGTTGACGTAATGCTTCATTGGCTGATTTGGGGGTTGGTGATCTGTTGTGTTTTTACTCATTTTTCAGCTCCCCCGCCGAGGCGAATTCTTGGATCTATCGAGGCAAGAATCAGATCTGAAATAAAGACGCCGATAACAACCAGTGATGCTTCGATGATAAGGAATGATCCCGCGAGATACATGTCCTGACTCAACAGAGAATCGACCAACATCGGCCCTGTTGTTTCCAGTCCCATGACGACAGCGACCAGTACAGAGCCGGAAAGCAAATCAGGCAGAATAGATCCAATATCCGCGATAAATGGATTTATTGCCAAACGAAGTGGGTATTTCAATAGGATTTTAAGTGGTGTCTGACCTTTTGCTTTGGCTGTAATGACGTATTGCTTTGATAGTTCATCCAGCATGTTCGCACGTAGTCGTCTGATCATACCAGCGGTACCAGACGTACCAATTACAACGACAGGCACCCATAGGTGCTCAAGTACAGAGAGTGCTTTATCCATACTCCAGGGCTTGCCGATAAACTCGTCATCCATCAAGCCGCCAATAGAAGTGCCGAACCAGACGTTGGCAAAATAAAGCAAAACCAGAGCCAGCAAAAAGTTAGGGGTCGCGAGACCAATAAAGCCGACAAAACTGAAAACATAGTCACCGACAGAGTATTGTTTGACGGCGGTATAGATACCTATTGGAAAGGAGAGAACATAAGTAAAAAGTGTTGCTGCAAGGGCGAGTATGATGGTCAGTGTGATGCGATCACCAATAACTTCGGTTACTGGTAACTCATGTTCGAATGAGTAACCAAGATCACCCTGTAAAAGCCCCAAAACCCAGTCAAAATATTGTACGTACATGGGCTTGTCCAAACCATATTCGGTACGGAGATAATCAATTTTTTCCTGATCGACGTTTTCGCCCTGTGCCTGCATTTCGGCAATCTGTGTTTCAAGGTAATCGCCGGGCGGTAACTGAATCAGAGTAAAGATAATTGCTGAAATGATAAGCAACGTCGGCACCATGGCCAAAATACGATTGACGATATAGCCCAACATTATGCGTTCTCCCTCATGTCTGGTTGAGGGATTGCAGTGCTATCAGTGCCTTTATGGACGCGTACATAGTGTCCGCCACCTAAAGCAACCATGGTCATCTCGTGCTGATCATTTACGGTGAAAGGCGCTGGCCAGTTTTCCGGCACAGAGGCTTTGCCTTCCAGTAGATCCTTTAAGTCAAGTGGATGGTCAAGGTCGGGGTCTGGGACTGCAGATACTAGTGCGCGGGTATAGGGATGAACGGGGTTTTTAAAGAGTAATTCTTTCGGGGCAGATTCAACCAGTCGTCCTCTGCACATGACGATAATCCGATCTGCAATATAATCAATAACCGCCAGATTGTGACTGATGAAGATATAGGTCAGACCCAAAGCTGCTTTCAAATCTTTCAGAAGATTAAGAACCTGAGCCTGAATAGAGACATCTAATGCTGATACAGGCTCGTCACAGATCAAAAGGTCCGGCTGCAGGGCCAATGCCCTCGCAATGCCGATACGTTGACGCTGCCCTCCTGAAAATGAATGTGGGTAACGATTTATATGCATTGGTGCCAATCCAACGACATCCATCAGGCTTTCAACGTACCTTCGCCGCTCTTTAGGGTCTTTCATGCCATGTATGAGCAGTGGTTCACCAATTAACTCCTGCACAGTCATACGTGGGTTGAGCGAACTATAGGGATCCTGGAACATGAACTGTACACGTTCACGAAAATCAAAGAGATTCTTTTTCTCCAACGCTAAAACATCTGTCGGATTATTCTCTTGATCCCTGAAAATAATTGACCCTTGATCGGGCTTCAGGGCGCGCATGATGATCTTTGACAGTGTGGTTTTACCGCAGCCACTTTCTCCGACAAGGCCTAGGCATTCCCCGCGATTGACAAAAAAGCTGATATCATCAACGGCCAATGCCTTTTCCGTTGATTTTTGAGAGAAAAACCCACCTTTTCTGATCGTAAAAGATTTTGAGATATTATTTACCTCAAGCAAAGGGGGATCATCTTCACAGATTATTCGTCGTTGTCTCTTTGCTTTGAGAATAGGGTTGTCCGGATGATGCTCAATTTCCCGAATTGGCTTGAGCCGTTCATCCGGTTTCATATCAAAACGGGGAACCGCATGAAGTAAGGCCTTGAGGTAGGGGTGTTCGGCTCTTCTGAAAATATCCTCCAGTGTACCGCTCTCCATTACCTCTCCGTGATACATAACCACAACTTCATCAGCCATGTTGGCTACAACGCCAAGGTCGTGTGTGATCATCAGAACGGACATGTCCAGTTCGCTCTGCAAGTCTTTGATTAGTTTCAGAATTTGCGCCTGAATGGTGACATCCAGCGCAGTGGTGGGTTCATCGGCTATGAGTAGCGCAGGGTGACACACCAAGGCCATGGCTATAACAGCGCGCTGTCGCAACCCACCTGAGAGTTCAAATGGATAGGTACGCATGGCTCTGATTGGGTCGGGGAACCCCACCATACGTAACATGTCGGTTGCAAGTTCCAGTGCTTGAGCAGCGGAAATGGCGCGGTGTAACTCCAGAGCTTCACAGATCTGGTTTCCAACCGTATGTACTGGTGAAAGCGAGGTCATTGGCTCCTGAAAAACCATGGAGATTCTACCGCCGCGTATTTGTCGCATCTGCTTGCTGTCGGGGTGTATTCTGGCGAGGTCAAGGACTTCGCCGTGCTTTACTGGATCAGAAAAAAGAATTTCACCACCTGCAATTTCGGCAACTTTTGGTAAAATGCCCATGATTGCCTGACTGACAACGGACTTTCCTGATCCTGATTCACCAACTAGAGAAACAGTTTTCCCTCTAGGGATGCGAAAGGATACACCTTTGACGGCGTTCAAAGTTCCTTCTGGAAGCTTAAATGCGACACGGAGGTCTTTGACCTGTAACAGATCGTTCACGATGATACTCTGGCCCCGTTGTTAAACCCTGTTGGCTTGATCTTCTTCTATCTTTTTTTAAATTCCCGACATTTTTGGATCCGGCATTTCACTGCTGCCTTCTGGATCAAGTCCGATATCTAGCATATTGCCAATGGTACCAGGGTCAAGCGGCAGGTTGGACTCTTTCGCAAATAGTATGACTGACCAGACCAGGTATCTGAAGCCATACAGGTTGGAATCAAAAGTGAGTTTTTGTTCTCTGCTTTTTAAAGTTAGATGTAGGACACCTTTGGGTTTTTGATCACTATCTTTGTCTTTTACCGGACGCCCATAATATCGTAACTCTATGTTTTCTATATCTTTAAATTGAACTTTACGTTTTCTGAAATCTGTAATTTCAACTTGTTCGCTGTCCAGATTTACGTGTGTTCTGTGACGTCGGAATGAATGAAATCCAAAGACAATAAAGATAACAAGGATGGCGCCAAAACAGATCTGAGAAAAAGTGTTGTTCAGACCGTAAATCAATCCGCCAAGACCTATTGTTAAGCCAAAAACAGTTTTCAGGTAATCAAGATAAATATCAAAAAGGGGGTATTTGAAGCTCTGTGGGGCTATTTGGGGCACTGTATGGCTCTCTGGTTAGTTTTTTTCTCAATTAAACTTTTGATAAAAAGTGTTGTTTTGTGTGTGCCGTGAACATCTATTTTTATAGTTGAAATTGATTTTTGGACAACATCGTCTATTTTTCTCGCTAGATTTTCCGGTGTTAGGCCTGCTTCTGACAAAAGTGAGAGTGCACCCGCTTTTTCGAGTTTCTGTGCTCGATCTGTTTGCTCGCTCTGACTGTCGGCTGAAAAGGGAACGACAATCGCTGGCGTCTCAGTCATAAGCGTTTCCATAACAGTGTTATAGCCGGCCTGACTGATGGAAAGTTGAGATTTGGAGAGAAGTGCGCAAAAATCCGGGCGGTTTCGTTCAACAATCATACCCTCAGGTGCCCGCTTGACGATGTCGTTGAATTCTTGATCAGGCAGATTGGTTCCCAGAAGCAATAGCCAGGGCACATTGTTCAAAGTGGAGAGATTTTTGGCTTTTATGACCGCTTCAGCCAAGGGCAGAGCTACGGCCCCTCCACCTGCAGAAACGAGTACACCTTTTCTATCCTCTGGTGAACTGGTTCTATAACTGGGGTCTCGATTTTGGTCATGTTCAACGACGTAGCCTGTATAGATGATTTTATCTTTAATTTTTTCGGCAAGCGGAAAGCTATCTTCAAGGGGGATAAAATCAGGATCTCCATGAACCAGAACATGATCAATATCTTTTTTGACCCGATCAATAATCCACTCACTTTTACCCGGGGTTTTATGGGTTGTTAGGATGTCTCGGATAGAACTGATGACGGGGATGTTCATTGATTTCGCTAACGCGATCAGAGGATCCAACTCGAAACGCATCTGGCGTCTGCCAAAAGGAAACATTTCTATCAAAAGTACGTCTGGAGAAGCCTTGCGAAAAGCTGATAAAAGCATCTCTTTTCGATGTTCTTTCCACTCATCATCAACGATTGATCCATTAATATCCTTTAGAACCTTAAAACTGTTATCGGCTGCATGAAGTGCAGGAAGCTGAAAAAGTTGGGCTTTACCAATATCAAGGTAGGATACGGGGCGCCCTCCCGATGCAAAAAGTACCGACATGCCTGCTTTGTCCATGGTTTTGGCAAGTAAAGAAGCGCGTCTGAGGTGTCCGATACCCAGAAGATGTTGAACATAGATAAAAACATTAACGGTATCTTTTGGGATCTTCATTAGAGGGCTTCTTCGGAGGGGTTTGATAATTTTGTGGGTCTTGGGAAAAAATCAATAGACGATAACAAACTGATATTCATTGTTTTTACGCTGATTTTACCTGCTGAGGAAATCTGAAAAAGATGAGCGCAGTTATCTCTTATTTTTTCTTTTGGTTTGCCGCGCATGTCCCAGTTTGTTGCGGCGGCATAAAGCGCTCGTAGGACTCCTTTGTGAGACACAGAGACAATTGACTGATTTGATTTTGCAATTCTACCTAGAAAAGGTTTCAGGCGTTCTTGAACATCTCTGGGGCTTTCACCGTCAGGGGGGCACAGATCCAGCCCAAGCGCCTCCATTTTTTCCATTTCTGGCCCTAGCTTTTCTCTCAATTCGGGTAACCTTTGCCCTTCCCAATTTCCCCAAGACATTTCGATCAACAAAGGATCAGTTTTAAACTTCTTTCGTCCTAGCAGTTTGGCGGTTTCTTGAGCACGTTGCAAAGGGCTGACATACCAAGACACGTCCATCCATTCCTTTGGAAGTTGCCACTTTTTAACAGTCTCTATGCCTTGCCCAGAGAGGGAAATATCAGATCTTCCCTGCATTCGTTTCTCTGCATTCCAAACAGTTGGCCCATGTCTGAAGATTAATATTTCAGACATTCTTCAGAAACTTTTGTAATGGTTTATCATTAAGAATATTTGAAATAATTGTTGCCGTGTTTTCAGCGCCATTTGTATTTAGGCTGGAGGGTGGCTTTTGTTTGTTTTGTAATGTTTTTTCTATGTCTGTGGCGAGTTTTTCTGCTGTCAGGGTTTCTTCGTCCACGTAGGTGAGGGCGTTTTGTTCCGATAACAGTTTGGCCCTGAGTGTCTGTTCAGTTTCCAGACCACCCGAATAGGGAACAATGACGCGAGGGCACCCGGCGCGCAGGACTTCCATAACAGTGTTGTATCCACCCTGACTTATTGACAAGGCGCAATTTGCCAAAAGTGATGTAAAATCTGGCCTTGAGCGTTCAACAATCAAGTGGTTATCTGATTGCGCTTTGTATTTTTCGAACAGTTTTTCAGGCAGGCTGTGTCCGATGAGAATACGCCATCGTTTTTCTTTCAAAACACTTTGTTTTCTTGCTTCTAAAGCTGCTTCTATCAGACGCTCGCTTACAGCACCGCCACCAGTTGAAACCAGAACCTCATCAATACCATCCGTAGGGTGAGGAGTACCATCGACCTTTTCATCAACAACATAACCGCTATAGAGAATTTTATCGGCGATATCACGCGCGGGATGAAAGGTTTTGTCAAAGGGGATCAGGTTTTGATCGCCGTGAATCAAAACGTGATCAAAATGGATATCTACCCAAGCAAGCATTTCGGTAATACGTTCCGGTTTTGGTGCTTTGACGAGAATATCCCGAACGGATGAGACTATTTTACTGGAAAAACCAGACATTTTAGCGGCTTCGAGCAAAGGAATAAGCTCAAAACGCATTTGTCGACGGCCAAAGGGAAACATTTCCAACAACAAAAGTCGGGGCCTTGTGGCACGATAAATATCGACAAGATCTCTGGCCCTTTTGGCCTTAAAAACTTTATCAATTGGCTGATCGTGTTGATCCAGTAATTCTTTGAACAGGATACCATCAGAACGAACGGGATCGAGTTGATAAAACTGTGCATCGCCGGTGTCCAGCCCGGGTACATCCATACCGCCGGAAACAAAAGCAGCCGAAAGGCCAGCCTTATTCATAGCTCGGGTCAGGGTTGCGGCTCGTTTTTGATGTCCAATACCCAGAAGATGTTGAACATAAAAGAGAACGTCAATGCGGTTATCAGATCTCGTGGTTTCAGATGTCATTGTTATAGCGTCTTGTTTCTTTTGGCATAATCTAACAGGGGTAACCCAGGTTCAATATAGTCTTTTCTGGATGTTGCAAGGATTGCATCCAGGCGGTGTCCGGCTGTAGTTAAACTATGCATGGCTTCGACCTTTTCTGCGGCAGATTTTCCCATATCTCTGCGACGCACCGGGGCTGTAAGTAAACTTCTGAGCGCAGCGGCAAAGGCCACAGGATCTCCTGGTGTTGTCAGAATACCCGTTTCGCCATCTGAGACTACTGCAGGGACCCCCCCTGTTTTTCCTGCGATGACAGGTAATCCACCAGCCTGGGCTTCTAGAAATGCCAGACCATAAGCTTCGTTAACCGCAGGCCAGGTATAGATATCACACGCGGGAATGATTGTTGCTAGTTCTTCTGCAGCAAGCTGGCCTGTGTAGGTAATTTTGTTTTTTGGCACCCATACAAAGGTTGCTTCAACCTCAGATCTGGCTTGTCCATCCCCAACGATGATTAACTGCCAAGGTAAATCCGGCAGACCGCGCAAAGCTTTTGACAGGACTTTGTATGATTCCAGCTTGTCTCCGGGGCGCATCATGGCAATTGCCAGTAACCATTGCTTGTGTGGATCTAGCCCATATTGTTCAGCAGCAACCTTACGACACTGTGACCAGTTTTCTCGTTTTGCTATAATTGGATCGGGAACAATAAAGGGTGGCAGGGACCAGTTTCTGACAGTTTCTGGTAGGCAGTGCGTGTCATGCGGATTAAGGCTGATGACACATTCAGCCTGATTTACGGCTGAAACCACAGCTCGGTGACTTAAATCCCAAGGGCCATTGGCCCGTTTGTTGGCAATGGAGGCTTCTATAGGGATGTAGGGAATATTGAGCGCTTCACAGACAAGGGGACCTATCCAGTCAGGCGCTTTATAATAGAGATGATAGGTGACCCAAATATCTGGACGCTGGTTTTTTGGTTTTCCCCGGATTTTTTTTACATATCTTGCGGCAAGCTTTTCGCCAATATTCTTCAACCGGGCTTGGCGGTCTTTGTCGCCTGTTGAGTCTCTACTGCGCAGATGGGAAGCAATTTCAACGTCATGTCCCTGAGTTTCGAGAGCTTGGATCAGTAATCTGGCAACGTGACGATCGCCTGATGGCGTAGGGTGGCGGGGTGATTTTAAGGGGGCGTAAAAAGAAATCCGCATTTCTGTCGCCTGACTATTTTGCCGTGAACCGGTCAAAAAGCTGATCGATACCTTGTTTCATGGAAAACTCACCTCTTACGCGTTTTGCTCCGGCTTGCCCCAGTTTTTCCCTGAGTGAGGGATTTTCGATGAGCTTTTTGAGTGCAGCGCCTAAAGCATCCGGGTTTTCTTGTGAAACTAATAAACCTGTTTCATTGTTGATGATAAGTTCAGGTATAGCAGATATATCGGTTGAAAGGCAGGCCAGAGCCTGACTTTGTGCTTCCATAAGCACATTTGGCATCCCGTCGCGATCTCCATCTTCTGTGATTCTTGATGCTAAAACAAAAAGATCTGCTTTTCGATATTGCTCCAGAACCACTTCCTGAGGTTGCGCGCCCATCCAGGTGATTTTATCTGCGATGCCAAATAATTGGGCCTGATTTTTCAGGTCCTTGCTTAATGTTCCTCCACCGATATGAATGAAGTGCCAATGTAATGTTTGTGGTAAAGAGGAAAGAGCTTTTAAGAGATCGTCATATCCTTTTTTTGCAACGGCACGTCCAACGGATATCAGAGTTACGCTTTTATCTTCTGAGCTTCCGTCATTCCGGGAATGGTCATGAGCAGTTTTATTAAAACGATCAAAATCAAGACCGTGGTAGACTAGATCTACACGGCTTTTATTTTCGGTTAAGCCTCTTAAATAATCCACGTTGAATTTCGTGCAGGTCGCCAACCATTTAATGTCGGATAGCTTTTCCCGCAGTTCCCATTCCGGAGATGTCCATATATCCTTGGCATGGGCTGATCCGCACCAGGGAATATCCCTCATAAAGGATGCATAGCGTGTCACTGAAGATGGTGTATGCAAAAAATGCGCATAGAGCCAATCGATGTCTTCTGGTAACTCAGAAGCGAGAACGCAAGCTTGGGCAAAGCGTCTGATCCGATTTGGGGTTCGGTCGCGTTTTAGATCTTTGATGAAAAGGGAAAAGGCCCTTTGGTAGCCAGCCAGTTTTCGGACTTTCCACCAGCTTTTTAAGACTCGCAAAGGTTCTTGATAAGCATATTCAGGCAGGTAGCTAACGGGAGCCTTGATTTCTTGATGAATGGGATGCGTGGATGTGTCCGTGGGGTGGCGGAGAGAGACCAGTGAAAGATCCAGTCCGCGTTGTTCCAGCGCAAGAAGTTCCTGTGCGATAAAGGTTTCGGAAAGGCGCGGGTAACCCTTTAGGATTACGGTTATTTTTTTCATACCGTCGGACTATATCTCTTGTGCTTCTGCATGGTTTTCGAAGAGGTGTTTCTGATGAAGAACACGATTAAGCAGGTGAGGTTAATTTGTATTTGATAGTTTGTCGATCAATCCCAGTTTTGACAGCTTTGCCTTGAAACAGTTATCAGCAAGTTTGATGACGTTTTTCTGACCGTCAAGCAAACCTGGTACGACGACATCAGATGGTAGATGTTGCTGAGGTAAGTTCCTTAAGGCTGTTGCCATTTTTTGCGGATCGCGTTTGTCGTCATTTTCCAACATACGAACCAAACCGAGTTCCTGTGCGCGACTGGCCCGGATGTATTGTTCCATCCTGGGGACAGTTCTTGGAACGATGAGTGCGCGCTTATCATAGGAAAGAATCTCACAAAAAGTATTGTATCCCCCCATACCAACAATGCCGATGGCTCGATCGACCAGACTTTCGAATTGGGCATTAAAGGTTATGGCTTCAACATTAGGTAATTTGCTGGCACGGACCTGAAAATCATGCTGAAGATCACTATTCATAAAAGGCCCAAGGGCAATCAGCGCTGGATAAGGAAGATCTGGATCGTTTTCATAGGCGGAGATCACCCAATCAATAATTTCTTCGCCATCACCACCGCCGCCGACAGTCACGAGTAAGTAAGGTGTTTCTTCACCAATTTTTTCAAGTACAGGCATTGGTACATCGCTGCCACCGGTCCGACGTAGATAGCCAGTGTAGGTCATTTTCCGTTGGACTGACGGAGGAAGATCAATGCCGTCTAGGGGGTCACAAATTTGTGGAAGACCATAGATCCAGATGTCGTCATAGTATTCGGATAAGGCAGGTGCGGTGTTTTTGCGCTCCCACTCAGTAGAGAGAAGATCTGGATCATCCATGACATCTCTCAGGCCTAGTACACAAGGAGTGCCACGGTTTTTGAGCAAGCGTAATGTATCTTCCACTTCGCCTCTTAGTCCCAGAGGTTCTTTATCCACAATGAACAGATCCGGATCATAAAACTCTGCTGTATGCTTGATAATGGATGATCGGATGCTCAGGGTTTGTTCAATATCAATGTGTAGGTTGAGCGATGTGTAATCGCCATTTCTCAGTTTGATGACTCCGGGTATGCGGACAAAATCCACGCGGGCTTTAAACCCGAATGACCCAATGATTGGCGAGCCGGATAAAATCAAAACGGATAAGTTTTTATGTTCTTCTACCAGTGTATGGGCAATTTCCCGACAGCGGCGTAAATGGCCCAAGCCAAAGCTATCGTGACTATAGATCAGAACACGGGTGCTTTTATGATCATCAACGATGTGTGTACTGTCTTGTGTAATGGTTTTGCTCCCCTCGGTAATGCTGGCGACTATGCCACATTTCATTCCCAGGACCCAAGAAAGAATAATGCCAATAGAGCTTTTTGGTATAATTTTTCTTGGGTAGTTAAATTCAGATTAATGTAACTATATGTTATTAAAAATATTTTTGTCAGATAGATATGTTTAATAACATAATATATCCAATATTATTAAGCTAACATAGTCTCTCTATTCGAGTATTACACAACGAATAACAATGTGTTTATTACCGTGAGTTTACCTCTGTTCGCACTTCGGATAGGCTGGTTTTCTCAGGCGTTAAAAATTTGTGGGTAGTTTACTCAATAGAATTTAGGATTTATCTTGTAACCTGTTTGAAATACAGATGTATTGGCCGCGGTTTTAGTTTTATTAAGGCCGGGTGCGGGGGATTTGGGGCGCAATGGAACAAAGACTTTTCAAGTATATTTGGAAGCACAGTAGAAAAGATCAAATTAAAATTCTTTTCCTGGTGCTGGCATCCATGCCCTTTTATTTCCTTTCATTGGATTTACCAAAAAGCATCATAAATCGTGCTGTTGACTCTCAGAATTTCGCAGACATCAACTCTACTTTATCTTTCATGCGGTTTGAACTTCCTTTTGGAGAAGCAATCTTTGGTGAGAAAGTTGTTTTATTTGAAGGTTTTGATTTAACACAAATTGCGTTGTTGTTTGCATTGTGTTTTTCTTTTCTGGGACTTGTGCTGGTTAATGGGCTCTTTAAGTTTGTTATTAATACGTTGAAAGGCCAACTGGGCGAGCGGATGCTCCGGAGATTACGTTTCGAGTTGACCGATCGCATTCTGCGTTTTCCTGTTATGCATACGCGCCGTGTTAAACAGGCTGAAATTGCAACCATGCTCAAAGATGAAGTTGAACCTCTTGGTGGTTTTATTGGCGATGCGATTGTTACCCCGTTCTTTTTGGGCGGTCAGGCCTTAACGGCGTTGATCTTTATCATGGTTCAGAATGTTTGGCTGGGCGTTGTGGCGATGAGTATTGTTCTCGTACAAGCTTTTGTCATTCCCAAACTACGCAAACGTATTCTGGATCTTGGCCGTCAACGCCAAATGACTGCGCGGGCTTTGGCCGGGCGAGTCAGTGAATTGGTCGAAGGTGCCGTAGAAATCCAGTCTCACGATACCAGTAACTATGAACGTGCCGAGATATCAAATCGGCTCGGCAAGATTTTCAAAATTCGGTATGAAATCTATCAGCGAAAGTTTTTTGTTAAATTTTTGAATAATTTACTGGCACAAATAACACCCTTTATCTTCTATCTTGGCGGTGGGTATTTGGTCATTACCGGGCAGTTTGAAATTGGTACGCTTGTAGCCGTTCTTGCTGCCTACAAAGATTTGCCGCCTCCTATAAAAGATCTCATTAACTGGGATCAACAACGGAATGATGTCCAAATCAAATACGAGCAGGTTGCTGATCAGTTCCAGCCAAGCGGTATGATCGAGGCTGAAATGCAACAGCTTGAAGAGAAGCATAGCCCGCCGCTGACAGGTGATATTGTTGTCAGTAATCTTGGTCTTGTAGATGAAAATGAAAACAGGCTCCTGGAAGGCATCACTTTCACAGTTGGTGTTGATAAGAAAATTGCCGTTGTTGGAAATGCCAGCAGTGGGAAAGAATATTTAGGGTTGCTTCTGGCCAATCTGGTTAAGTCGTCTTCTGGATCGATGAAAATAGGGGGCAAGCCGATAGCACATCTGCCTTCTGCTATTACCGGACGTCGAATTTCTTACGTTAGCTCAGAAGCTTATCTCTTTCCCATGTCTGTTATGGATAATCTTTTTTATGGGTTACGGAACTGGATGATCAAAGATCCAGCCTGCCTTTCTAATTCTGAGGCTGAACTTCTTAGGGAAAAACAAGAAGCTCTTAGGACAGGAAATATCGCCTTAAACCCGGATGGTGAGTGGATTGATTTTACCTCTGCAGGGATAAATGATCCGGCTGAATTGGTCCCTCGCGTAACAGAAGTATTGCGCGCCGTTGATTTTGCAGAAGATGTTTATCTCTTTGGTTTGAGCGGCATCGTAGATAGTGAAAATCGCCCGGATATTGCAGAGAGTATTCTGGGAGCCAGGATTGCATTGAAAGAGCATTTGAAAACGACTGGTGACGAAGATCTTGTTATCGCATTTGATCCTGAGAAATATAACAATAATGCGACTTTACGTGAAAATTTATTATTCGGAACACCACGTAAAAAACAGTACGCAGGAAATAATCTTTTAGCGATGCCTATCTTGCGTGAGGCTGTCAAAGAGGCTGATTTAAGAGACAGTATCTATAATATGGGTCTTTCTATTGCCCGAACCATGGTTGAACTGTTTATGGGCCTTCCTCCGTCTCATCAGTTCTTTGAACAATTCAGCTTTATCTCTGCTGACGATCTGCCGGAATTCGATAAGATTGTAAAACGAGCCGACAAAAGTAACTTCTCTGATATTTCGGATTCTGACCGTGAAGCTTTGATGTACCTACCTTTCGATTATGTTGAGGCCCGTCATCGTCTTGGGCTCGTGACGGAAGACGTTGAAGCAAAAATTTTGAAGGCCCGTAAGATATTTGCCGAAAAACTGGAAAGTCGTGATCCGGATGCCGTCGAGTTTTACGATCCGGATAACTATAACTCAGCGGCAAGTATTCAGGATAATATCCTCTTTGGCCGCTTGGCTTATGGCCGAGCTGAAGCAGGTGCGACTATCGGGCGGGTGATGACAGAACTTCTGGATGAATTGGGATTGCGGTCAGAGGTTATAGAGGTGGGGCTTGAATTTAATGTCGGCATTGCTGGAAATCGTTTGAGCAGTGTTCAGCGGCAAAAGCTGGCCCTGGCACGCTCGCTCATTAAACGCCCAGATCTTCTCATTTTAAACGAAGCAGCGGCAATTATGGATTCACAAAGCCAGATCAGATTGGTGTCATCTATCATGGAAGCCCAGGAAGATCGTGGCGTTTGCTGGACATTGCAGAGGGCAAGCCTGTCGCAACACTTTGAATATGTTATAGTTATGCAGAATGGAAAAGTTGTCGAAAGTGGCAGTTTCGACGAACTGAACAAAGAGGGTAAAGTTTTAAAAAGCCTTATTGATGACGAATAGAGGTACAAAACTAACCAAAAAAACTAACGCAAAAACTACCACGAGAAACAGAGTAAGTGGGGAAGCAGGGTAAATGTCTATCGAACAAGAAGTTGAAGTGCTAAAGAATATTCCGCTCTTCGCAAATATTGATCCTTCCAGATTAAAGCTTATGGCCTTTGCAAGTGAACGCCTGATTTTCAAAGAGGGAAAAGAGCTTTTCCATCAGGGAGATGCGGGGGATGCGGCTTATATCTTTATCGAAGGTGAAGCCGATGTCATTGTTGATACGGATGATGGTCCTCTTGTTGTTGCTTCTTTTGGGAAAAATGACTTTGTTGGTGAAATTGCTATTCTTTGTGATGTACCAAGGACGGCGACTGTTAAAGCCACGTCGGAACTCATTACATTAAAAATTACCAAAGAGCTTTTCTTTAATATGGTGATGGATTTCCCGGAAATGGGTGTGGAAGTTATGCGGGTGCTTGCGCACCGCATTGATCATACGACCAGTCAATTAACAGAGGCCCGAAACGTCTTGGCTGAAAAAGCAGGCTAGAACTTTGACTATATTTAGAAGTTTAAGATGATATTTCTTTTACTCTTAAATCGCCTTTAATCTTGATATTTATGCACAGCTTAATTTCAACTTGGCTCTTCTATCGCTAACCTATTATCCTTCACTTAAATACAGTGTCGGAGTAGCTGAATTTTCAGCTCGATCTCTATTTTTTAAGCTAGAGAGAGCTGTGTGATCAGTTCTTTGGTTTAAGACTTAGGATTTTGTAACCGACATGAGAAAAGCTATAAACGACATGTGGAAATCAGATGTCGATATCGACGATATTTGGAACATGATCAGATGGCTTTTCCCAACCACGTGTGTGCCTAACAACTTCAAAGTTTTTCAAAGCAGATTTCAGACTTTGGGTGGCAAGTATGTGATCCAAACGCCATCCATAGTCTTTCTCAAAGGAAGGTTTATAGCGATAGCCCCACCAGCTGTAGAGAGGCTGGTCTTCAGGAATAAAATGACGACCAACGTCAATTAAGTCGCCTGATTTTCTAAGTTTTGCCATCAGCTCACTTTCTAATGGCGTGTGTCCAACAGATTTAAGGAGCTTTTTGTGGTTCCAAACATCCTTTTCCAACGGAGCGACATTTAGGTCACCAACAAGGATCAGTTTTTTCTCTTTAACGTCTGGTTTTTTGGCCCATTTGGACATTTCTTTGAGGAACTGGAGCTTATGAGCAAATTTGTCATTTTGTTCCGGGTCCGGAATGGGGCCGCCTGAAGGAACATAAAAATTATGAACTTCGAGGCCATTATTTAACGCAATGGCGATATGTCTACGGTCATCTTTCCCACACCAGATTATCTTTTCATGATTTTTAACGGTGTTTTTGCAAAGAATCGCGACGCCGTTATAACTTTTTTGTCCATGGAAAAATACTTCTTCGTAACCCATTGATTTTATATCATGTAATGGGAATTCGCTATCTTGAACTTTAGTTTCTTGTAAACAGAGAACATCGGGTTTGTGACTATCTGTAAAATCTTTAAGATGGCCTAAACGTTGTCTGACGGAGTTAATGTTCCAGGTAGCAATACGAAGCGTCATTAATTTATTCCATATACGAAACAAGTTTATTCCGTATTCGATATGAATTTGTTTCGTATATGGAATAAATGATTGGTTTTATTTCTGATGCGAAATGAGATCAAACTATTATTAAATTAAAACCTCAGGTGAAGAACATTAAAGATTCTATCACATAGATTTCAAAAATAAAAGAAAGGAACACCTGATTGGGGGGATAACCAGGTGTTCCCGCTTCTTCGCAGAGTTTCAAGGAACCAGAGGGGGGATTCCAGTTCCTTTAACGTCGCCAGGAGTGAGGTAGGAGGCGACGTGATTCTAAGATAAGCCATCTAGTGGGGATTTCAATGAACCTGTGGATAAAATTTAAGTTACAGGACTTTATTCATAAAATAAGAGGTATTTTTGGAATATAACCCTAATTATGAAGATAATTTGTCGTTTAAATTGAAAGTATTTGTCGGGACTCCACAGAAAACAAAGAATTATAAAACAATGCTCTCGACGTATATCCTAGAAAAGGATCCCTACAAAAGCAATCTAAGCTAGAAGGCTTGATCCTTAAAGACATCCAGCCCTTAAGAAAATTCTCTTTCTCGCTCTCTTACAGCATCCCCGAAGGCTTTGAATATAGCTTTTGATGTATTGTTATCATTCGCTCTGTATTCCGGATGCCATTGAACGCCGAGAACAAAAGACTGTTGTTCTGGCATAGAGATAGCTTCCACAGTACCGTCCTTTGCAACGGCGTCAGCGATCAGTCCCTCACCAAGTTGGTTTATCGCTTGATAATGGAGTGAGTTTACCTTTGTTTCGTTGCTCTTAAGTATATTAAACAAACACCCATGCTCTGCGATGGAGATAGAATGGTTTGGACCATAATCAATTTCCATGTCCTTAGTATCGGGGCTGCTATGATCCATGCGTCCGGGGATATCACTGACCTGTGGATACAAACTGCCGCCCAAAGCAACATTTAATTCTTGGAAACCTCTACAAATTGCTAAAATAGGTATTTCTTGTTTAAGGGCTTCTTTTATCAAAGCAAAGGTTGTCTGATCCCGCATGGGGTCATACGGCTCTGCTTCGGGGGAAGGTGGTGTATTATAACGATCAGGGTGAACATTGCTGGCACTACCGGTTAGCATGATGCCATCCAATCTTGAGACTAGCTTTGGTATATCCAATAAGTCACCAAGAGCTGGAACGATTACAGGCATTATACGTGATGATACAGCAACCGCGCGTAAATACTTATCATCAACAGCGTGGTAAGGTTTGGGTGTATCTGCTTTGTACAGGCAGGCTGATACACCGACAATTGGTAATACTGAATTGGTCATTGGACTTATAGATCAAATATGTTCATGAAAACTTGATTTGTGATGGTACTGTTTACGCTATTGAGTGCAAGCTTGTTCTGACTTCCAGAAAGTAATTGGGAAAATAAACAAAAAGACAATAATGAGAACGAGGATCAGGGTATGAGTTTAGTGATGTGTGATATATAGATGGAAAATTTAGTAACAACTTTGTTGGCTTATAAAGGAGGGCTTGTTTTTTTATGGCTCTTATTTCTTTTTGTATTTGAGAGAGCTTTTCCTGCGGTGCCTTTGAGTTCGCGCGGTGAATGGCTAGAGAAGTATTTCCCCATCAGGGTTCGGCGAAATATAGGCTTATGGTTTTGTAATCTATTCCTGTCCCCATTTGTTGTTATTCCGCTGACTGCTTGGGCAACGTCACACATCATTGGTTGGCGACCGGAATTTTTGTCTGGTAATGCGGGGATTATATTTGATCTTATTCTTTTGGATGTTTTGATTTATTGGTGGCATCGTCTCAATCATGAAATACCCTTTCTCTGGCGCTTTCATGAAATACATCATTTGGATACAAATTTGGATACGACTTCAGCGCTTCGTTTTCACTTTGGTGAGGTTTTGTTGTCTGCATTAATGAGAGTATTTATTGTTGTAATTTTTGATATTCCTTTGATATCGATCATTATATTCGAAATTATTTTATTGATTTCAACGCTCTTCCATCATTCTAATGTGCGCTTGCCAGGTCCGTTTGAGAAGGCTTTATCGCTGGTCATTGTTACGCCAGCTATTCATTGGGTACACCATCATGCACTTCGTGATGACACGGATAGTAACTATGGAACGGTCTTCAGTTTTTGGGACAAGATTTTTCGCTCCAAAAGCAAGACGCAAAGAACGGTTGGTATGGCGATTGGCGTTGAAGGAGCACAAGACAAAGCACTCCTTCAGTTATTAATAAGGCCTTTTAAAAAGAGGAATCTCTAAACAGCTTATTTTAAACAGCTTATTTTTCTGGATTTTGTCTTTTTAAATCGAGATCATCAGTTTTAAAAATGTCTTCATCAATTGTGGTATCATAGACAGGGTTTATCAGTGATACCTGAGTTGTGATTCCTTGAGCATCCACGACTTCCCATTTTCTCAAAGAAATAGGATTATCACTGAATAGCAATGTCATCTGTGTGCCGTCTGACTCGCCTTCTGCTTTTAATTCAAGTTGAATTGTGCTGTCGGATTCCTGGGCACTAAGAATTTGAATATCTTTGTGCAGCTCGACTTTTTCGCGAATTAAAAACCACAGCGGTGTTTTCCAAAGGGGAAGATAAGTTGATTGTTTTAGTTTTTTATCGAAATAAAGCAGGGTTGCGCCATTGGCAATCATGATAATTGGAACCGGAGGATCATATTCAAAACGCATTTGTCCTGGCCGCTGGATGCTTACTTTTCCTTCAGACAGGCTGCCATTACTGGATATTTGTATAAAGCGTGCTGAAACTGATTTCAGATCATTTAAATAGCCTTCTACGCGACGAACGATAGATACTTCGTCAGGGGAGAGGCCTGTTAGACCGTTGGGTTCATTTGAAATATTTGAATCTGCATAAGCTAGTGACTTTGTGAACCAAGGCGATCCTGCGAACACAGATAATGTTAAGGTAAGTATTAGCAAGGTTTTTGCTGAAAATATTTGGGTAATCTTGACCAAGATTTGATCCTTATAAATCAATAATTCAATAATATGTTTGTGCGTTATGTTGCGATTGAAAACAAGGCCGTATCTCTACGTATTCTGAACTCCCCTGTCCTCAATTCACTTTTGTTTTTTATTCATCTCGGTCTGGCACCAGAACTTCACGTTTCCCAACGTGATTAGCTGATGAAATAACGCCTTCATCTTCCATTCGTTCGATGATTGTTGCGGCTCTGTTATACCCGATTTGAAGGCGTCGTTGAACGTAGCTGGTAGAGGCTTTTCGACTCTTGATAACTTCTGCAACAGCTCTGTCATAAAGCTCGTCTGCTTTACTGCTGTTCCCGCCGCTACTAGATGGAGCTGTGGCGTCAAAATCGGGGCCTTCGGAATCTTCAGTGGTTACTGATTCGATATAATTCGGCATGGCCTGCTTTTTCAACCAGTTTACAACTTCTTCGACTTCTTCATCGGTGACCAATGGGCCGTGGACACGCTGAATTCTGCCACCCTGTCCCATATAAAGCATGTCACCTTGCCCGAGAAGCTGTTCTGCGCCCTGTTCGCCAAGGATCGTACGGCTGTCAATTTTTGACGTGACATGGAAGCTGATGCGGGTCGGGAAGTTTGCTTTGATTGTACCGGTGATAACATCAACAGACGGACGCTGTGTGGCCATCATAATATGGATGCCGGCGGCACGGGCCATTTGTGCAAGTCGTTGAATCGCAGCCTCAATGTCCTTGCCAGCCACAAGCATAAGATCGGCCATTTCATCGACAACAACGACGATGTAGGGCAGGGCATTCATATCGAACGGTTGTTCTTCGTGGATAGGCTGCCCGGTTTCTGGGTCAAATCCCGTCTGAACCTTTCTTGTTAGAATTTCACCATTCTTGCGTGCTTCTTCCATTCGGGCGTTGTACCCGTCGATATTCCTTACACCTAGCTTGGACATAGCGCGATAACGGTCTTCCATTTCACGTACGGTCCATTTCAGAGCAACCACAGCCTTTTTAGGTTCAGTGACCACAGGTGCCAATAGATGGGGGATATTGTCGTAGACAGAGAGTTCCAACATTTTAGGATCAATCATGATGAATTTACATTCATCTGGCGTAAAGCGATATAACAAGGAAAGAATCATGGCATTTACGGCCACTGATTTACCAGAGCCTGTTGTACCTGCAATCAGCAAATGGGGCATCCGGGCAAGATCTACGATGGATGGAATGCCACCGATATCTTTACCAAGTATGATGGGGAGCTTGCCTTTGTCTTTATCGTAGTCGCTGGATCCCATTAGCTCTTGCAAATAGACGGTTTGCCTTTTGCTGTTTGGTAGCTCAATACCAATCGTTGTTGAACCAGGAACAACGGCGACACGTACGGAAATTGCTGACATTGATCGGGCAACATCGTCGGCAAGACCAACAACCCGGCTTGTTTTTGTGCCTGGGGCTGGTTCTAGTTCATATCGTGTGACAACTGGGCCAGGTCGTATTGTAACGATCTCTCCTTTGACGCCAAAATCATCAAGAACGGTCTCTAGCAAGCGTGCCGTTTTTTCTAACGCGTCTTTACTTAAGCTGTTTTTACCTGAATCGCTTGGGGTATCATTGAGTATGGAAATCGGCGGTAGTTCATATTCACCGTCAACGGTTTCCAGATTGAGACGCCCTTGCTCTTCTGCCTTGATACGTTTACTTGGTTTAGTCGCTTTGGCAGATGTTTCAACGCGTGCATTGGTGATTTTTTCTTCTTCAAGAGTCGGTTCAATCCGATCTTTCTTTGCGCGTCTGCGGATTGCCTGATCTCGTTTGCCACGAATATCAGGCATTTCATCTTCTTCATCGCGGTTTCTTTTAAAGGGGTTGGGCGCGCTGAAGATATGTTTGATTTGACTTGTTGCGGAAAAGCCAAACTTTAATCCACGTCCGATTGTTAGCCATTCTTCTTTTCTGAGGGCGACAGCATAAAGGAAAAGAGGAATGGCAATAAGGAATGAAACGAGAGAAATGACCCAGGATAAATCACCTAGATAAGGTTGAGACTCGTTAAGGGCTAATTGACCAAATGCGCCACCTAGATTGGATGTTTGGCCTTGGCCTAGCCAGCCCTCTGCCTGTGGGAGCCCTGCAGACGTAACGAAGAGCGCGATGATCAATAGGGGGAGTGTTAAGGTTCTGAGCCAGGGGTGGCTGAGGCTGTGATCTTTAAAGCATCTCCAGCACCAGGCCGCGAGTATAAGGGGTAAGCAATATACGGATAAGCCGACAAACGGCAGCATAAAGCTCGCGATTTGAGCGCCGTAGATACCTAACAGATTCTCAACAATGCTATCTGTGGCTCTGTTAAAGCCCGGATCTGTAGGGCTATAGGTCACGAAAGACAGGAATAGCGCGATTCCTGTAAGCAACAGTATAACGCCTAGGCATTCTATAAGTCGTTTTTGAAAAAAAACGCCAGTGCCCTGTGGAAGCAGTTGAACTTTATCCGATTTGGCTGATCGTGCCATTAACTACTAGCTCCCAAATCTTTGGTTTCTGAGTTCTTCATTGTTTCGAGCAGGTTACGAATACTTTCGAGAGCCTTTTCCATAAAATCAGAATTATACACAAGGGCAAGGCGAATATAGCGATCCCCAGGTGATGAACCCGTACTGTTGGCATGACTCATATAGGCGCCGGGCATGACACGGATACCAGCTTCCTGCCAAAGTCTTTTGGTAACTTCTATACCATCACCAACTTCCAGCCATAAACAAAAGCCGCCTGCGGGAATCTCCACAGGAACACTTTTCCCGAGGATTGTCTGCGCAAGGTCGAAATTTTTCTTATAGAGTGCTCGGTTAACCTCAACGTGTTCTTCGTCTTGCCATAGCCGTGTTCCTGCGGCCTGAACGGGAATAGGAACGCCTGCGCCGCCAACCTGACAGGTGGTGTTAATCATGGAAATCCATTTTTCATCGCCGGCAATAAAGCCGCAACGAAGGCCAGCTGCACTGGATCGTTTGGAAAGAGAATGAAAAACCAGAATATTGGCCAAGGGATCAGGTTGAGAGCTGCCTGGAAAATTTGTTTCCAGTTCTGCTGCTATTTCTCCAGCTATTTCTAAAGCTGAATGTGGTGCAGTATCGGTATAAATTTCGGCGTAACACTCATCAAAAACGACGACGAAATTGTACTTACAAGCCAGTGAGATCAGGTCTTTTATACGTTGTGGATCTGCGACAGCCCCTTCGGGATTTGAGGGACTGCAGAGCACGCAAAGCTCGGTTCGCTTTAAAATATCTTCGGGAACTGTTGTGTAATCGGGCAGGTAACCGCTTTCTTTGGTTGCACTGACGGTTACAACTTCTGCTGCGGCTGCGGCTGCGGCCCCCGTGTAAACATGATAGCAGGGGTTGGGGGTCAGGAATACAGGAGCTTCTTCACCTTTTTTGGGTGTTGAGAGCACTGTGAGGGCTGTCATAAAAAGCCCCTCGCGCGTGCCGGGTACAGCTAAGATATGTCTGGTTGGATCGATAAAATTTGTTGGTAGATTGTATCGTTTTTCCAGCCAATTAGCGCTGGTAGAAAGATATGCTGGTGTCCCTTTTGAGAGAGGGTATTTTGACCAGCCTTTAGCTGCTTTTTCTATTTCTTCGGTAACAAAATCGGGTGGTTGTGTCTGCGGTTCACCAATTGAAAGGTTGATCACCTGTCCATCTTCCAGGCAAGAGCGCCCGACAGGAAGGTCTTCTAGCAGGGCGCGAAGACGGGTAAAGGGATGAAATTCCTGTAATTTTTGGCGGTCAACAAACTGGCGGGTAATCACGTGAACTCTTAACCTCAGACTCTTTAATGTTTTAATCAGCAGTAAATTGATTTTAATTAATGTAACTAAATACCAATTCGGGCAAGAGCGTGGCTAGAGAAAAGAAATTTTTTTGCCGTTTAATAAAAAGACCGCCTATCACGAGGGTGTGATAGGCGGCAAGTTAAGGCCCTACTAGGAAAGAGCTCGGATAGCGGTCTGTAGGGCCTAAGGAGGATGAGACGTACCGGAAAAGGGATTAACCGGATGCCGCGCCTCAGGTGATTTCGCGATAGGTTGCGAAATCACCAGCTTCAGTGGAGAGACTGAAAACGTTAGACGAGTTTCTGTGAACCTCGTCCAAATTCTGGATAGGCTTCCAAACCTAATTCGCTGACATCAAGGCCGTTGTATTCCTCTTCTTCGGAAACCCGAATGCCAACGGTCATTTTGAGCAGAAGCCAAAGGCCGGTGCTGCAGATAATGGTGAAGGCGCCAATGGCAATAATGCCTGTTAGTTGTGAAACAAAAGTTCCAGAGCCAAAAATTCCAACAGCCAGCGTTCCCCATATTCCTGCGCAAAGATGCACAGGAATTGCACCGACAACATCGTCAATCTGCAAGCTATCAAGTAACGGAACGGCAAAGACAACAATCGCACCGCCTATACCGCCAATGATAATGGCCATATATGCATGGGAAACATCGGGTCCTGCCGTGATCGCGACTAAACCGGCTAAAGCACCGTTGAGAGCCATTGTGAGATCGATTTTTTTGTAGAGAAGTTGCGTCAGGATCATGGCGACCACAACACCAGCAGAGGCTGCGATGTTTGTGTTCACAAAAACAATAGCCATGGCAACGGCATCTGCTGCAGATCCAAGCGCAAGCTGTGATCCACCGTTAAATCCAAACCATCCCATCCACAGAATGAATGTTCCGAGTGTTGCGAGTGGTAGATTGGATCCGGGGATTGGTTTGACTCGACCATCTGCTGAGAATTTACCTTTGCGTGGGCCTAGCACAATTGCACCAGAAAGGGCTGCCCATCCGCCGACTGAGTGAACGATGCTTGATCCGGCAAAGTCACTAAAGCCAAGCTCGGTCAACCAGCCACCACCCCAGCTCCAGGAAGCCTGTATTGGGTAGATAATGGCGGTTAGAACCGCAATGAATAACATAAATGGCCAGAATTTTATGCGTTCGGCCAGTGTGCCAGAAACAATAGACGCGGTTGCGGCGACGAAGACCATCTGAAAGAACCAGTCAGACATAACGGAATAGCCGTTTGATGTGACAGCGGTTATCAACTCTTCGGTGCTGGTTTCTGCGGAAAGCAGAGCGACTTCTGTGTCGCCTGAATCGTAGAAAAAGCTGAAGGTTCCTATGAAGCCGCCTTCGTCTACGCCAACATATAAAAGATTATAGCCAACGAGATAAAACATAAGCCCTGCAATAGAATAAAGGGCAATGTTCTTCAGACAGATTGCGGCGGTGTTTTTACTGCGAACCAAACCTGCTTCAAGCATGGCAAAGCCTGCTGCCATCCACATGACGAGGACACCATTTACCAAAAAAGAAAATGTATTGAAGACAAAGGCAGTTTCTTCTGTCACCGCAGCATGTGCAGGTGCGGTGAGTGTAAGTGATGAAGCAGCGATCGCAAAAAGTGCGATAGTACTTTTGCGGGCTTTTTGTAGGGAGCTGAGAAAGCTGGACATTGTTTCTTCCATTATTAGCGTTCTGGGACTGATCTTCTAGTTCCAAGAAACGTGCCAACTTTTAAAAAAAATAATATTGTTTAATTTCAAATAGATATATGTTGTATATGGCACTTTAGAGTGGATTCAAATTGTGCAATGCAAAATAATTTATGTCTAAATTTTAATCACAGAATATCAGTTGATTAAAATTTAGACATACCTGATGTGCTTATTTATAAATAGGTATAAGCCACGATTGAATAGTTGCCGATAAAGCTATAGTCATTGATAGGTAGAGTTTAGTGGAGCGTTGTTTTTCTATATTAAGGCACGGGGTAAGCTTATTTGACTGGACAGGTTGATCCCGAATAGAGCCAAGAATGGAGTAATAACGTAGATACAATTGAGTACGCCCTTTATGAGACGATTTAACTTTCTTGGGAAGATCACGAAATTCCTAGGAATTAACATACCTTTTGTTGTCTTTGTCCTGTTGTTTGTCGGGATGTTTGGTCATGCGAATGCTCAGAACTTATTATCTATCGATAATTCTGAGGGATATAAATACGAGGTTTTTATATCAGGCGATATACAAGGTGATCTGTTAAGTCTTACTGAGGAATCTTCCCGCTTGGAACAGCTTAAGGACAAGCTCCCTTCCAGTTTGGCGGCACTCAAGCGCAGGGTAGCGGAAGACAGTGAGGGGTTTGATAAGGTTCTGCGCTCTGAAGGTTACTACGATAACAACATCTCTTATGAGGTTGATGATAGTCAAAGGCCCATCAGCGTCGCTTTTGACATTAAGACAGGTCCTCAATTCCACCTCAATACATTCAGTATTGTATTCAAATCCGGAAAGCAGATTCCCCCGGCATTAAACAATGCTAACATTGGAATCTCAGTGGGTGTTGTTGCCCGCTCGGAAGCTATTGTCGAAGCGAAAAACCAGGCAATTGTAATTCTGGCTGATCATGGGTATCCGGATGCGAAACTGGCTGATCAGGAAGCCATCGTTGATTTTGCGACACAAAAAATGGATGTCACGCTTGTTCTTGACGAAGGTCCGAGACTGGTTGTGGGGAATTTGGAATTCGAAGGTTTGAATGAAGTTGATGCAAACTATTTGCAGAAACTGGGACAGTGGAAAGCTGGTATTCTTTACAACGCCAAAATCATAGATGAACTGCGGCGTAAATACCTGCGGACTGGTTTGTTCGAAGCTGTCCGGATGAAGCCTCTGGATACAAGTAATGCGGCCCGTGATGGCACCTATGTGACTCCCATAACCTTTGTATTTGTCGAGCGAGAGCATAAATCGGTTGGCCTTGGGGCCAGCTTCTCAACAAGTGAAGGGGCTGGAACGCAGTTTTTCTGGGAAAACAGAAATACCTTTGGGCAAGGCGAAAAGCTGAGGGCAGATTTAACCGTTGCCGAGATCCGTCAGCAACTAAAACTGGGGTTTAACAAGCCAAATTATCTCAGAAATAACCAGAGCTTTAATGCCAATACAAATATCAAGCATGAAGATACAGATGCCTACGAAGAAAATTCTGTTAGTGCTTTTGTTGGTATAGATCGTAAGTGGGGTAAGAATTGGACTGTTGGTGGTGGTCTTGAGCTCGAATTATCCGAAATTGAAGATGAAGACGATACAGAATCCTTTGCCTTTGCGAGTATTCCTCTTAGTGCGCGATACGATTCAACAAATGATCTGCTGGATCCAACAACAGGTTTTCGCTTTGGCGTGACAGCAACGCCCTATTATGGATTAACGGCTGCTTCTCCGGAATTCTTCAAGACCGAAATTGATGGATCGACCTATTATTCAATTCTTGATGATGACAGGTTGGTTTTTGCGACCCGTGGTAAAATCGGTCTCTTGGCTGGGGATAGTGCCAGGGACATACCTGCGACCAAGCGATTTTATGCCGGGGGTGGCGGGTCAATTCGGGGGTATGAGCATCAAACTGTTGGCCCGCTTAATTCAAGCGATGACCCCATAGGTGGACGGTCTCTTGTCGAATTTGGTGCAGAAGCCCGGGTGCGTGTAACTGAAGACATTGGCCTGGTTCCTTTTATTGAGGGTGGCAATGTTTATGACAGTGCGGTTCCTGATTTCTCTGAGAACTTTCAATGGGGTGCGGGCCTTGGGCTTCGGTATTACACAGCCATTGGCCCGATCCGACTTGATGTGGCTGTTCCGTTGAACCGACGCGAAGAGATTGATGATGCCTGGCAGTTCTACGTCAGTATAGGGCAGGCCTTCTAAGATGAAGATCAGTCCAAACTGTAAATGGGCCTAAAATGAAAGTAGGCAAAGGTAAAATTCTCGCCGGGATCATTTGTGCGCCACTGGCTCTCATTCTGCTTTTGCTTCTCGGTAGTTATATTTATCTACAAACCGATAGTGGACAGACGACGCTATTGGCACAGGTTGAAGCCGCTGTTAATGCCCCCGATGATTTGAGCATTAATCTGCAACAGCTTGAAGGTAATGTCTTTTCCAGTGCTCGACTTGGTAAAATTATCCTAAGTGATGCTAAAGGGGACTGGCTTGAAGCAACGGATCTGGCTCTGGATTGGTCACCACAGGATTTATTGTTTGGTCAGTTAAAAATAAACCAAATCTCTCTTGCTTCTCTGGTTGTGAAGCGTAACCCAGACTTGCCTCCCTCGTCGGAAGAGACACAAAGCACAATATCCCCCCTACCTTTACCTATAGATATAAGTCTTGGTCAGCTTGATGTTGCAAAGATTGAGCTTGCCGAGAGTATATTGGGGCGAGAGGCTTTGTTGGCACTGTCGATGAAGTTTTCTGCGCGGGATGAATCAGGCATTCTCAGCACCTTCAATATTGACCAGTTGGATGCTCATCAGGGATCTGTCAGCGCCAGGGTCAATTACCAACCTGTTGCAGATACTCTGTCAATTGATGCACAGCTTACAGAACCACAGGGCGGGTTGATTGCACGGGCATTGGATCTCCCCGGTTATCCTGAAGTTAGTCTAACTGTTACAGGGCGAGGACCCTTGGTTGACTGGCAGGGGCAACTCAAAGCTAACGCAGGGGAATTGTTTGAAACAGATCTGACCCTTTCTAGTCAGGGTCAGGATACGATCACCTTTGATCTTTCTGGTGCAACAGAGTTTTCAGATAAACTGACGACTTCCCTGCCTTTGTTGGATAACAAGCCGATTGACCTGGCATCGACGGTTTTCTGGAACAGAGAAGATGATCTGATCACGCTGTCATCATTGGATATTACCAATACAAACCTGAGTGTTTCTGTTGGCGGTAAGGTGGATCTGGACAACGAGACAGTTGATATCTCAGCCAGTACCTCCTTATTGCAGGTTGATGCTTTAAATCAGTTGATTGCACCGGCCTTGCTAGGGCGTGGGACTGTTGATCTTGATGTCGCTGGTGATTTTCAGTCGATGAATATCACGACAACATTCCAGGCAGGAGGCATAAAGCTTAATCAGGACGAGAAGTCTGATGCGCTAGCGCAGAATGCTTTAAGTATCGGGGATATCATCGGGAGTATCAGTTCTGATCTCAATTTGGCGACGCTGGAAATGATTCCCGTTAATGCCTCTGCAGCTCTCACAGAAGTTAGCGGACTTCCTCCAGAGGCAGAGAAGGTGCTGGGGCGTAACTTGCGCCTTGAGCTTGAGAGTCACTACGTCGTTGAAAGCGGGTTGTTAAATATCCCGATGTTGCGTGCACGCGGGGCGTTTTTTAGCGCTGATGTCAGGGCGGCCATGGCAACCCGTGAGAATACGGCAAGTTCAAAGATTGCAATCATTCTGGATGATCTTTCCCAAATCGCCCCAATAAAGGGCAAGCTTGTCACTGAGTTAAGCGTGCAGAGTCTGGATATTGCCAAGCAGTTGAGCGGTGACATTGGGGTTACAGTTCATGACCTTGATGTGGGCAATCCTGACCTTCAAGAGTTAATAAGTACTGATCCAGCCTTGCATGCCAACATCAATTTGGACAATGCGATACTTAATATATCGAACATCGCTCTTTCTCTTCCGGTGGCACAAATCGCAGGGTCAGCTAAACTTCCTGCCACCTTTGAAAGCCTTGTGGCTGATATAAATGTTGAGGCTCCGGACCTTTCGCGTTTCAGTAAAGTTGCCGGGCTTGCTCTATCGGGATCTGCAAACTTTGAAACAACACTTAGCGGCGAGGTGGCAGACCCAGAGGCAGAAGGAAAGGTGACGCTATCTGCTTTAAATCTAAATCAGAATACAATCGGTAATTTGGCGACAACCTTTAGTGCGAAGACGTTGGCGAGTGGAGCAAGTGGTGTTGTTGAGTCTGAGCTTCGCGGTGGAATTCTGCCTCTTGATTTGGTATTTGGATTTTCCCTACCAGATTATGGGCAGCTGGAAGTCGCCGATATTCTGTTACAGACGGGGCAGAATAATATTTCGGGCACAGCAACAGTACCCTTTGATGGTACACCGCTTATCGCTGATATCCGGGGGGATTTACGCGATATTGCTCCTCTTGGGGCCGCCTTTGGGGTTGATGTCGCTGGTGCCGTATCTAGCAATGCAGTCCTAAGCAAAAAAGATGGGGCACAACATCTTGCTCTGGATTTGAAGGCAAGGAATCTTTCACCAGATTCAGGGAACACGGTTATCAGAGATCTGGACATAGCGGCCACATCACAGGGTGATTTCAGTGATCCCGTGTTGGCAATGACCGCCAATCTATCCGACATTTCAGTGCAGGACCGTCTTATTGAACAGGTACGTTTAGACCTGCAAGGTGGTTTATCTAATGCTGATTTTACCTTTGCCCTGAACAGTTCAACAGCACCGGCTGTTACCCTAGGGGGTGCTGGAAATTTAGCGCTTCCTGTGGCGGGAAAAACAACACAGACGCGTTTTGAGTTATCTCAACTGGATGGAACGGTTGCAGAAAAGGCTCTTGTTTTGCACCAAGCTCTTGTGGTGCTTCAGGGACAGGACAAAACCAGTGTTAATCCCTTTGAACTTGCATTTGATCGGGGGGTGATTTCCGGCTCTGGGGAGCTGACAAACTCCGGTGCTGATGCAAAAGTAGAGATCAAAACCTTTCCCGTTGATTTGATCAATTTGGTTGCTCCTGATCTGGAAATCAAAGGGATGTTGGCAGGAAAAGCAAACTTGTCTCTTCGTCCTGAAAAGGCAGAGGGAAACCTTTTGTTAAAGGCTGAAAACATTAGGTTTTCAAACGATCCGAATACAACAATACCTCCTTTGCAAACGACATTATCTGGAACGTTACGCAATAATCGGTTTGATTTTCAAAGCGATGTAACAGGGCTAGAGCAATCGACAATTCAGGCCAAAGGCTCGGTGCCTTTTCAGGTTGGCTTTTCACCTTTGTCTGTCCCGGTGCCTGAGAATCAAGCTTTGACGGGGGATCTTTTAATCGACAGTGAGATTGAGAGTTTGTGGGCAATTTTGGCGTTGGACACACAGGAAATGCGTGGAAAACTCCACAGTGATTTTCAGGTTTCCGGGACTGTCGTGAACCCGCAGTTGGTTGGCACAGCAACTCTGCGCGAAGGTCGCTATGAAAATATCGAATTGGGCACACTGCTTAAAAACATCACACTTGATGCCGGGTTGGAAAATAGTCAGTTGCTGCGATTAAATCTTCAGGCAAATGATAATAAACAGGGAACTTTGAAATCTGAAGGTACTGTTCGCTTTGAAAATTTAAGCAACCCACTGGTTGATTTGGCTATTCAACTCGATAATCTTGCCGCCCTCGATCAGGATCAAATAGCCGTACAGACCGATGGTAATATCGCCATCAAGGGATCACCGGTTAGCATGATGGTGTCGGGTGATATCACGACCCGGGAAACCAATATTAATATCGGCAGTGCTGTTGCCCCTAGCGTCGTAGAGCTGGAGGTAACTGAAATAAATCGTCCCCATCGCCCGGGCCAGCCGACTTCGGGGGATGTGATGGCTGAGAAGGAAAAACCACCTTCAAAAATTTCACTGGATTTGTTGCTCGACATGCCGCGTAAGGTTTTCATTCGCGGACGGGGACTTGATTCGGAATGGGAAGGTAGATTCACCATCAAGGGACTTGCCAATGCACCAGTGATTGAGGGGTATCTGAGTCCAGTAAGAGGGCAGTTTTCCTTTGCAGGTAAAAACTTCAAATTGCGACAGGGTAAGATAGCATTGTTGGGTGGTACGCAGATTGATCCAGAACTTAACCTGTCTGCAATCTACGAAGCGGATAACGTGACGGCTATTGTATCTATCCAAGGAACAGCATCCAACCCGAAGATCAGTTTCTCTTCACCTGATGGCCTGCCCGAGGATGAGGTCCTTTCTCAGGTATTGTTTGGTAAGGCTTCGGGTAAACTTTCTGCGGTGGAGGCTCTTCAACTTGCATCGGCCATAGCGTCTTTGTCGGGCAAAATAGATTCTGGCGGCGGTGTTCTTGGCTTCGCACGGGATACCTTGGGGGTAGATGTTCTTACCGCAGGAACCAATTCCGATACGGGATCGCCAGAAGTCAGTGCCGGAAAATATATCACCGATAATATCTATATCGGTGTTGATCAGGGGGCTTCAGCGGATAGCACTAAAGCAAAGGTTCAAATTGATCTGACACCCAACATCACACTTGAGAGTGAGACCGGACAGACGGCAGATAGCAAGGTCGGCGTCTTCTGGAAGTGGGATTACTGATTAATTTTCATTCTCTGAATATTTATCAAAATCAGTATTTGAAACTCACAGGTCAAATTGCCGCAAATAACTGCTCGTTGTCGGTTATCTTTTGGCAAAGGCTTTAATCCCTCTTATATAAGAATGAGCAAGTCTGGTGCTATCTGGATTATCTTTGTTCTGATTGTACTTATCTTAAAAAAAGATCCTGAATATAAATGGCTCAAAATAATATGGCTCAAAAAGATCTAACCGTTGAAGTTCTTGTCGTTGGTGGTGGCCTGGTTGGCCTGACGTTGGGTGTTGCTCTTGCTGGCGCAGGAATGGATGTTGCCGTTGTTGATCGTGAAGAACCTTCTGCTCAAAAAGCTACACCTTTTGATGGACGTTCATCTGCCATTGCGTTGGGGTCTCAGCGGGTTTTTGATCAGGTTGGTCTGTGGGATGGTATGACATGGGCGGCGGAAGCTATTCGCTATATCGAGATTACCGATGGTCAGATTGACCGGGGGCCGTCGCCGCTTTCCATGTCTTATGATTTTAGTGAAGTCGGTGATATGCCGATGGGATGGATTGTGGAAAATCGGGCCATCAGACTTTCGACACATGCCAAGGCTGCTGAACTTGAAAACCTGTATCATCTGGCGCCGCATAGCTTGCAGGAACTGGAAAGAGATAAACGTGGCGTTGTTGCCTTTCTGGATGATGGCACAAAGATCAAAGCGCGCTTGGTAATTGGCGCAGACGGACGTGGTTCTCAGCTACGTAAAAATGCCGGGATTAAGGTATCAGGGACGGATTATCATCAAAACGGTATCGTTTGCACCGTGGTACATGAAAAGCCCCATAACGGCGTTGCTTTTGAACATTTCTTGCCTTCCGGTCCCTTTGCGCTTTTACCGTTACCTGATAGCGAAGAGGGTGTACATCGCTCTTCATTGGTTTGGTCAGAAAAAAGAGACCTTGTTGATGGTTATATGGCCATGAGCAATGAAGATTTTGCCAATGAGCTTCATCGTCGATTTGGCGAAAGTCTCGGGGCCTTTACCGTGACAGATATGCGCTGGTCCTATCCTTTGAGCTCATTACATGCCGAACGCTACACAGATACCCGCCTTGCCCTTGTGGGGGATGCTGCTCATGGTATGCACCCGATTGCAGGGCAGGGATTGAATCTTGGTTTGCGGGATGTTGCTGCATTGGCACAGGTTGTTGTCGATGCCCGAAGAGTAGGGCTTGATGTTGGATCAGTCCAGGTTCTGGAAGATTATGCCAAGTGGCGCCGTTTTGATAACGTGCTCTTGCTGGGTGCCATGGATGGTCTTGTAAAACTGTTTTCCAATGATCTGGCGCCAGTAAGGGTGGCACGTGATCTTGGCTTGGCGACCGTTGACAAAATTCCACCCGTAAAACGTTTTTTCATGAAACATGCCATGGGAATTGTCGGGGATCTCCCCCGGTTGATGCAGGGTGAGAAACTATAAATCCTTGAGGGTCTAGATCAAGATATTCGGTCATAAGGCAAATCAGTCGAACCAGAAAACTGACAAGAAGAACTCTCTGGACTAATGACATAAAATCGCCAGAGTTGGTTGTTATCTTTATGCTAATATTTGAGAATATAATGTGATATCTCACAAAAATGTTGAGTATATATCTTGGCATAGACTGGCCTAGCTTGGGATGGGATGAGTAGAAGTTGTTTTGCGTTGGAGAGATATCAGTGTCTTTCATGAAAGACGAAATTAAATGGCCCAAAAGTGTCTTTGCTGGCCTGTTTTTATTTGCCGTTGGCTTGATGCCTATAAGCAAAGTTCAGGCGGCGGGGGATTCCGTTATTGCCCAAGGCGGAAATGGGGAGGTTTTTTTTGCGGCTTTACCCGATCAATGGCAGGCTTTGCCCAGAAATACCCAAGCCCAATCAACAACCGCAGAATGGCTGCCGCCCGGGCAGGACGTCAATAACTGGAAGGATATGATTACGGTTCAGGTTTTCCCGGGTTGGGCTGATGGTGATGTTACCAGTTTTCTGGATGAACTGGCGGCAATTTATAAACAAAATTGCGAGGTTAGTGGTGCAACACCGCCCCTGAAAGATCAGGTTAACGGCTTTCCGACAGGCTTCCGGCTGATCAACTGTACCCGTGATTTAACTCGTAATACAGGAGAAGTGGCTCTCTTTCGGGCGACGGTTGGCCAGAATGCTTTGTATTTAATTCAGCATGTTTTTCGCGTGCCTGAATTTGAAATCGGGGCACAACCTGTCACAAATGAGGCAATGAAGCAGGCTTTCGAAGGAATCCGGACGGGTTGGGCATGTAATAAAAATTCTAAGAAACACCCTTGTCCACCAAGTTGGCAAAGCTCTTTATCCAAACTGGATGGGAAACCGTCCGTTGTTGTGATCAAGGCCCAAAACTAACAAAACAAATAAAACGAATTGAACGTGATGCGCCGATCTAAAAAACGTGATCACCTTGTTGATGTGGCACTCGGGCTTTTTTATACCCAAGGATTTCATGCGACTGGTGTTGAACAGATTGTTTCCGAAGCTGGTGTGGCCCGCATGACGCTCTACAAACACTTCCCTTCCAAAGATGATCTGATTCTTGCCGCTCTCGAACGACGCGATGAACAGATCAGGCAATGGTTATTAGAGTACATGGAGGCACAAGGTGAGCCAAAGAACCAGCTGCTGGCTATGTATGATGCTTTGGAATTATGGTTTAACGATCAGGCTTTCCCCAAGCACCGTTTTTCGGGATGCATGTTTATTAATGCAGTCGCTGAGTTTTCTGATTTCAGGCATAAGGTCCATGAGGCTGCAGCTCGCCATAAGGCTATCTTAACCAAAGAGATAACAGGATTTGTTGCAAAGGCTGGTTTTGCCAACCCAGATGAACTCGCTGCAGAACTCATGCTTCTGAAAGAAGGTGCTATCGTGACAGCGCAGGTGAGCGGTGACAAGAAGGCTGCCAGACGAGCTAAAAAAATAGCGGTTAAACTGTTGGCAGAAAAGTAATTTTCATACTTTTAAGGATCTCTGGAAAGGCCCCGTTTTTCCATTTCGTCCAAGTATGCTTGCCAGATTGTTTCTTGCTCTGTTGCCAGCTTATAGAGGTATTGCCACGAGTAGATTCCCGTATCGTGTAAATCATCAAAGGTTAGTTTGACGGCATAGTTTCCAACGGGCTCAATTGCAATAATGCCGACCATACGTCGCCCGGAAAGGACCTGCTTCTGGCTTGGATGATGACCTTGTACTTCTGCTGAGGGGCTTTCTATCCGAAGGTATTCCGCTGGTAGGGCAAAGGTTTTTTTATTTTCAAACGTTATATGGAGTGCGCGTTCTTCTGACTTGTATTTCAGATCGGTCGGCCAGTGTTCAGTGTGAAAATCTTGCGCGTTATCTTCTTCAATTGACTCGGTCATTGATGATCTATCCAGAACCTGTTGGCTTAATCGATTTGTCTGGCTTCGTCGGTAAGCATAACAGGAATACCATCACGAATAGGGTAAGCGAGCTTTGCCTGATGTGAAATTAGCTCTTGCTTCTGTGCGTCATACTCCAGTGGTCCTTTGGTTTCTGGGCATACAAGTATTTCGAGTAATTTTCTGTCGACGCGTGGTTCGCTGCTCATAATCTTATCCATTGTGCGCTGATCTATCGTGTAATCAGTACGGTTTATTGTTTGGCAAAGTTCTGGTTACTTTGGTGAACGGCCATATCCATGATTGTTTCCATGATATCGGCACGTTGTACCAAAGTTGAAGCTTCTAATATTGCTTGCTTTTCTGCGGATGAAAAGGGGCAAATCATTGCAAGAGTATTTACCAGACGATGATTGTTTGTGTGCTCTATTGCTTTCCAGTCGGCATCAATATTGTTGAGGTCAAAGTAGTTCCGCAAACACGACAAAAGTCGGGTACGATCCAAATCTTCTGACTCGGTATTTTCCAGATCGGGTCGGTAAGGATTATAGTCTGGAATAACACGTCTATAACCAAATTCTGCGGGTGTCTCCTCGGCAACGTTATAGCGGATCAAACCTTGAAGAGAGATGAGGTAGCGTCCGTCATCGGTCTCCATGAAAGATGTGATTCTGCCAAGGCACCCGATTTTGTAGAGCGATACATCGTCATCATCCAGAGTATCCTGATCTATGGCACCTTTATCTAGAATACCGTGGGCTGATTTGTTGTTTGGTTGAATCATCCCGATACAGCGACTTTGTCCCAATGCATGATCAATCATCGTGAGATAACGTGGTTCAAAAATATTAAGCGGAAGCGTTCCCCCGGGAAGTAATAGTGCGCCTTCCAATGGGAAAACTGGAAGTTCGTTCGGGAGTTCGTTAAACTTTGGATCGAAGATACCACCGGTCATAGCATGCCTTTGAAGACTGTATTTATGAAGACTGTATTTGTAGGGTAACTCACCGTAATCTTTTTGCTTGGTTTGTAATCACACAATGGCGGTTTTTAGCTAAAGAGCAGCGATGATAATTTACCACGTGCTTTCATTGTCATGGGGTCCATCATGCCCCAGGCTTCAAAAAATTTCAAAAGTTGAATACGCGCGGCATCATCATTCCACTCACGATCGTGCTTGATTATGTATAACAGGTGGTCAGCAGCCTCTTCGTGGTTGCCTTCTGCCTGCAGTGCTAATGCTAGATCAAATCTTGATTGATTATCGGTCTGATCGTTCTCAACTTTGTTTTTGAGCGCAACAACTTCTTCGTTATCAAGGCTTTGGCCAGCGAGCTCGAGTTTAGTCACGATAGCTGAAAATTCGGGCTTTGTTTTAACGTCATCTGGTAATTGATCAAACAGCGCCTGCGCTTCTTCTGCCATGTTAGCACTAATCTGGCATTCAAGCATACCAATAAGCGCAGGTTCGTTGTCAGGTACGTGTTCCAGGATTTGGCTATAGATAGACATGGCTGCCATATCGTCTTGGTTTTCCCGTGCCATTGCGGCTTGTTCAAGCGCATCTGCAATAGGATCGCCCTTAACGCCGCCGGTTTTCTGGATCACAGTATCAATGAACTTGGTGATTTCACTGGGGGGAAGAGCACCGTTAAAACCGTCAACAGGCTGGCCTTGAAAAAAAGCATAAACCATTGGTACGGATTGCACGCGTAGTTGTGACGCCAACATTTGATTTTCATCGATGTTGACTTTAACGAGCTTTACAGCGCCTTTAGCAGCCATAATAGCCTGTTCGATGGCAGGCATCATTTGTTTACATGGCCCACACCATGGCGCCCAGAAATCAACAAGAACAGGCTGGTTCATAGAAGCTTCAATGACGTCTTTGGCAAAATCTTGCTGATTAGTATCTTTGATCAGATCAGCTTGTGGTGCTGGTGTGTTGCCGATGAGTTCTTCCATAGTTCAATATCCGAGCTTTTAAGATTTACGATCCTAGACTTGGGCTTTAATCAGGGGCCTCAATCCAGGAAAATTTGTTTTCTACCTGACAAGATGATGCTGAATAACCTCAACTGCAAGGGGTCAAGTCAGGTCCTGCACGAGTTGTGTTAAATTATCCATATCCAGCTCTTCTGGTGGGTGGTTAATTGCTGTTAGAAACTGCACCAGATCTGTTGGTGTAATTGATGTGGTCATCGTATTTGTTAGGGGGTGGGAATTAATTGGTGATTGTTTCATCATTTGTGAATCGAGAATCACTTTTACGGCATTATCTTTATCGTTGATCGCGGTAAAGGGAGAAACAGATCCGGGGGTGATGCCAAGAAATTCCATTAGACGATCTGCACTGCCAAAAGAAAGCTTCCCTGCGGTTAGGGCCTTCCCGAGTAATTTCATGTCGATTTTTCTGTCTTCAAGACAGACAAGAAGCCACATCTGCCCCTTTTTATTACGTAGGAAGAGGTTCTTTGTGTGAGCGCCAGGGATGTTGCTGCAATGTTCTTTGGATTCTTCTACGGTATAAACGGCGGGATGGGTAATCGTTGTGGTTTCGATTCCAAGTGTATCAAGTTTTTTAAAGAGATCATCAGGGGTGCAAGGGGTGTTGTTGGTCATATTTTTCGCCTGCGTCTTTATGCAAATTTTGTTTAGAATTAAGGGTATGCCTCGTTTTTTTTGTCTTTGAAACCAGAAAGAACCAACAAGGATTATTTTTTTGCGAAAAAAGCCCTTGCAAAGTCAAACTTCGTGGCGTAAATACCCCTCCATCAACACAGAGACGCGGGCGTAGCTCAGTGGTAGAGCATCTCGTTGCCAACGAGAATGTCGTGAGTTCGAATCTCATCGCCCGCTCCAGTGTTGAATGAAAAAAACCCGGCTTTGGTCGGGTTTTTTCGTTTGAAAGTAAATATTTATGCAAGCCAAGTTGAAATAGATCTATCAGTATAACGGCTTATATTTTGATTGTTCTACGCTCTATTTCACGCTCAGAAGATATTCAGCTCGCTGCCGTAGAAATTTCAACAGCGCTTGGTAATTCCTTCATTCTATCTGATTAATTGACCTTTACCTGAATACCTGTTTCCAAGCTCCAAAGAGACAGATTAGGCATATGTTTACTGAGGATTGCCGCGTGTTGACCTTCTTTGATAAGCTCGTTTAAAGCTTTTTGCCATTTGTTGACTTCCGCCAAAGGTGTATTCTTTGAGAAGGCAAGATACATATCTGCTTCATTAAGAACCGCGATGGGCTTTACCTCGGTAAAGCGCAGATTATTTTTTTGCAGGTCAAAAGACATCGTGAGGTCAGAGACCTGAAGAGCAGAGATTCGACCACTAATCAAAAGATCTAATTGTTTGTCGACCTGGTGAATGGGGACCAGATTGTTAAAGGATAATTTTTCCAGCGCTTTATGTACGGCACCTTCGGCTTGTAATCCGATACTGTGTAGAGCTTTTAGGTCTGAAATATTTTGCCCTGAAAAATCAGATGTTTTTCTTATGAATATATAATCACGAACACTGTATAAAGGGCCGACCCAGTTGAATAGGCTTTCTCTTTGTTTTGTACGTGTGATTGAAAATATACCGGTATTGGGGGTGGACAGGGTGGTTCGATACGCTCTTTTCCAAGGAAGAACCTTTGGTTCGCTAACTGTATCTGTTTTTTCCTGCAAGGCACGGACAATATCAGCACCAACACCCTTGAGCTGGTTTTGCTCAAGATAGTTAAAGGGCGGATAATTTTCTGTGAGAAGTTGTAATTCTGAGGCCTTTGCGGGAGAAATGTTTGCTGGGAAAATGCTTAAAAACAGTAATAAGACGATTAAAGAGCGTAACAGTACCATTATATCCTCAGTTCCTACCCCCTCCCGATGATCAATCGAATGACTACTATAGTATGTTTGGTGTTAAAGATAGTTTAAAATGTTTTTAGTTGTCTGGTTCTGATGAACTGGGCAATTCAGGTGAATTTTGATTAGGATACATAGGGGTGTAACCTACAGTGTGTTTCTTTTTTTGTGCTGGCCCTTTTTTGGGGAGCGGGATATAAAATCATCCATTCTGTTTTGCTTGTATTAACTGTTCAAAGAGTTACAGCCTTGGTTAAAAACCTTCTTGGGTATCTTTTATTTTTTCTTTTTCTCGGGCTCTATTCTGCAATGGTTATTTCTATCGGGACAGACTGGTTACCGGATCATCCAGTTGTACATCTTTTATATTATCCCTTTGTTGGGCTTATCTGGATATATCCAGTGATCAAGGTGATGTTCTGGATAAAGCGACGGCGTGAAAGGCAAGAGAGTTAATGTATTTGAACAAATTCTCATGGATTTCAGTATGGTTTTTTACTGCTGTAATTATTGTGGTCCCATATAGTGCCAGATCCTTCGATAATCTCGGCCGTGAAGAAACCCTTGATTTTTGTGTGAGAGAACTAGGGAAACGCATAGGAGCTGAAAATGCCCTCAAGATGGAAGATCACTGTGGATGTGCTGCGGATCTTGCTTTGAAAAGAACACCTGATTCTTTGAAAACGCCTCTGGCGCGGTTAGTGCGCCATCAGGGTTTAAGGCCCGAAGATCGAGCAGCACTCAAGGCTGAATCAGGTAATCTTTTTCTTTACATTGCAATGCTCGACAGTCATTGCCCCAAAATTTTGAGTGATCCACAGCTTCAAAAACTTTTATTGCCATCACAATAAAGCTTGCATTCGGCGATAACTTCACCGGCTTTATTTTCCAGTTTGCTGTGCAAAGAGTCAGGTTTGATTTTTTTCATAAACCATTTGCTAAAAGCCGTGAGCTCAAGGGTATGCACCTCTGCCTCTATTAGAAGACAGTATTGGTCTTTTTCTGCAGAGGCTGATAAGTCAGCGAGCACAGTGTACTCATTGAGGTTCAATTTTTTTTTAACCGTGTCGATTGATAGTGATTTGGCTGAAAAACTCAGTCTGATAAATCGATAGGGGCTAGATAATTCATCGAAATTAGATGTGCTGTATTGCTGGGCCTGAGCTGAAGTATTCATGATCGGATCTCGTATGGCGAAGATTTAAACAAGCAGGCGTCGTGATGGGCGTTGACATTTTCATGCCACCGGTCATTCGCGTGCTCGTATACATTCGCGCAGATATTGCTATGTTTATCCGATACATGCTCATAGAGTTACCTCGTCTCATGTTTTAATGCAAGTCGCAGATGAACAAGTCACAAAGGTGTCATCTTGACTGACGGGGATATAGAGCATTTCCAAGAGTACTTCTGTTGAACTATTGGGTGCTCTTTGCCCTGGTTATCTTTTCCGTTTTTATAAGAAGGGGTAATTGTGGATATTTTGCGATCTGAAAATGTCTCTATAAAAGATTTCCAAATATATACGTCTTGTTTGTTTATTGGTTCTCTTTCTACTATCAGCTTTCGTGTTTGAGTAAATGATTGTGTGATCATGGGGACTTGGGTTGTGATGACTCTGGGCGAATCTGTTTCATTAAATGAAATACTTAAATAACTTTGACCCATGCCAGCAATAGATGATGCCAATGGGCTACTTTTGTTCTCTTTTATTTGGTGGTTTTATAACTTATTTCTTAAACTTATGGGCGAAAAAAATGTGGATAACTTTACTCTTTTGTAAGTATTGAAAAAATATCCTGTAGGCGACGCATTTTTTACTAACAATGGTTCTGAAATAGGTTAACGTGGTTTGTCCTCCACCTTTAAGGGCGGACCTGGGGTGGGGACGTCGAATAGAGCAATAACCTAATAATTAAAAAGCGACAGCGGTCCGAGGAAAGAATAATGGCCATTCATGGCAATAACAGTACATCTGAATGTATTGATAAAGTAGTCGAACTGGTTCACAAAAAAATAAGTGCTGATAAAGCCCAGATGATTGAACAATTTGTGCGCACTTTTTATGAAAACGTCCCGCCGGATGATTTGCGTGGAGAGACAGCAGATAATCTTTTTGGGGCTTCTCTGGCTCTTTGGGGGCAACTACAACAGCGCAAAACCGGGGAAACCAAAATAAAGGTTTATAACCCGCGGCCTGAAGAGCACGGATGGAAATCGTCCCATACCATTATTGAAGTCGTGAATGACGATATGCCATTTCTGGTTGATTCGGTCACGGCAGCGCTGGAGCGTCTGGATGTTGAAGTGCACCTGGTCGTGCATCCAGTCCTTAGTTGCATTCGTGATGCAAAGGGCAAACTCAGCGCCATAAATTCAAACGGCGGCGGTGAAGGTATCCTGACTGAATCTGTGATGCATATACAGATCAGTGAACAGGTTGCCGAAAGTCATACCCAGATTGCGCACGAACTGACCAAGGTTTTTGAAGACGTCAAAGCGTCTGTTGAAGACTGGCAGCCAATGCTTGGCAAGATGAACAACGTGATTAGCGAGTTAAAGAAATCACCGCCTTCTCTGTCCAAAACCGAGATCAGCGAGTCAATTTCTTTCCTGGAATGGATGACCCAGGATAACTTTACCTTTCTTGGTTATCGCGAATACAAGTTTGAAGGCGAAGGTACCAATTCAATTTTGAAGGTGTTGCCGAATTCATTGGGTGTTTTGCGCGATATTGATGTTCATGTTTTTGATGGCCTGAGGGATTTTGGATCTCTGCCTGCAGAAGTGCGGGACTTTATGACCAAGCCTGTTCTATTGCGCATCACAAAGGCGAACCGCCGCTCAACAGTACATCGCGCGGTGCATCTGGATACGATCGGTGTGAAGCGCTTTGATGATAAGGGCAAGGTGATCGGTGAGATCCTTTTCGCGGGTCTTTTGACCTCAACGGCTTATGCTCGCTCACCGAGTGATATTCCACTTCTACGCCATAAAGTGAAGAAAGTGTTGGATAAGTCCGGTTTCAAGTCCGGTAGCCATGATAGCAAAGGACTGGCACATATTCTTGATACCTACCCTCGGGATGAACTGTTTCAGATTTCAAGTGCCGAGCTTTCCACAATCTCTCACGGTATTCTTCATCTTCAGGAACGTCGCCGGATTGCGCTTTTTGTTCGTAAAGATCCTTTTGAACGCTTTGCTTCCTGTCTGACCTATATTCCGCGTGACCGTTTTGATACAGCACTGCGCCGCAAGATTGGAAAGATCCTTTGCGAAGCCTACAATGGGCAGGTTAGTGCATTCTTCACACACTTGTCCGATACTGTCCTTGCACGGGTTCATTTCATCATTAAAACCACACGCGGTCAGGTGCCGGATGTGGATGTTGGTGAATTAGAAGCCCGTATCGCGGAAGCTGGTCGTTCCTGGCAGGATCGTCTTGAACAGGTTTTGATCGAAGATCGTGGTGAGGAACAGGGTATCCGGGCGATGCGTCGTCTTGGTGCTGCTTTTCCGGTGAATTATCAGGAACACTTTAACGAAAACGATGCGGTTTTTGATATCACCCGAGCCGAAGAAGCGCTTGAGGGTGATGGGCTGTCCATGAATCTCTACCGTCCACTTGGGGCAGATCCTGAACAGGTTAGATTTAAGATCTATCTGAGGGATAATCCGGTTCCATTATCTGACGTCTTGCCGATGTTAGAGAATATGGGGTTGAAGGTTCTCAGCGAGATTCCGTATCACTTTAATTCTCTTGAAACCGGCGAAAGCGTGTGGATGCACGATTTCAATATGGTGATTTCAGGGGATCACGAAATTTCTATCTCTCACCTGCGCGAAGGTTTTCATGAGGCATTTGCCTCTGTCTGGCATGGTCAGATGGAAAACGACGGTTTCAATAGACTGGTTCTGGTTGCCGGGCTTAAAGTTCGTGAAGTTACTGTTCTAAGGGCCTATTGCAAATATCTCCTTCAGGCACGTATTCCTTTCTCACAGAGCTATATGGAACAAACTCTGGCTAGTAATCCAGATATCACAAGGCTGCTCGTTGATCTCTTTCTGGTGCGCTTTATGGGCAAAGGCACAGAAAGAGATGAACAGCTAGCGGATGATCTTAATAGCAAGATTAACGAAACACTGGATAATGTCAGTAACCTTGATGAAGATAGAATCATTCGTCGTTTCCGGAATGTCATAGAATGCACGTTGCGCACAAACTTCTTGCAGAAAACGGACGAAGGCGATTTTAAAACCTATCTGTCGTTCAAGCTGAACTCGGAAAAAATCACTGATCTACCGTTACCAAGACCTTATCGCGAGATCTTTGTTTATAGCCCGGATGTTGAGGGTGTGCACCTTCGGTTTGGCCCCGTTGCCCGCGGTGGGTTGCGTTGGTCGGATCGGCGTGAAGATTTCAGAACTGAAATTCTTGGTCTCGTCAAAGCACAGCAGGTCAAAAACTCGGTTATTGTGCCTGTAGGTTCCAAAGGTGGTTTTGTGGTCAAGAATCCGCCGCCAGCTAGCGATGGGCGCGAAGCTTTTATCGATGCAGGTATCGAGTGTTATAAAACCTTTATCCGTGGTTTGCTGGACCTTACAGATAATTTGGTTGCTGGCGAAGTTGTACCGCCTGAAAGATTGATACGTCGCGATGCGGATGATCCTTATCTGGTTGTGGCAGCTGATAAAGGGACGGCAACTTTCTCTGATATCGCAAACGGCGTTTCTGCCGACTATGGTTTCTGGCTGGATGATGCCTTTGCTTCTGGTGGTTCAGCTGGCTATGACCACAAGAAAATGGGTATTACGGCCAAAGGGGCTTGGGAATCCGTTAAACGTCACTTCCGCGAATTGGGTAAGGATATTCAGACCGAACCCTTCACGGCGATTGGTGTTGGCGATATGTCGGGTGATGTGTTCGGGAACGGCATGTTGCTGTCTGATCAGACCAAGCTTGTGGGGGCCTTTAACCATCTGCATATCTTCGTTGATCCTAATCCCGATGTGGCGAAATCTTTTGCGGAACGTCAACGCCTCTTTGATCTGCCGCGTTCATCCTGGACGGATTATAACGAGAAACTGATCTCCAAGGGTGGTGGGATCTTTGATCGCAATGCCAAATCCTTGAAAATTAGCAAAGAGATGAAAGATCTTTTTGATATTACCGAGGACGAGTTGGCGCCCAACGATTTGCTGCGCGCAATGCTGAAATCAACAGCTGAATTACTCTGGTTCGGAGGAATTGGCACCTACGTGAAACATTCCAGCGAAACCAACGGGGATGCTGGTGATCGTGCCAATGATGCCTTGCGTCTCAATGGTAAGGAGCTGCGCTGCAAGGTTGTGGGTGAGGGCGCTAATCTGGGTATGACCCATCGTGCACGTATCGAGTATGCGCAAAATGGTGGGCGTGTGAACGCTGACTTCCTGGATAACTCTGCGGGTGTTGACTGCTCTGACCACGAGGTAAATATCAAAATTCTGCTCGGCGCTGTTGAACAGGATGGTGATATGACCCGTAAACAGCGTGATAAACTGTTGGAATCCATGACCGATGAAGTGGGTGATCTGGTCTTGCGTGACAACTATTTACAAAGTCAGGCCATCTCGGTTACGGCGAATATTGGTGGACGTCTGCTTGACCGTATTGCCCGTTATATGCGGTCTTTGGAAAAGCAGGATCTCCTGAACCGTGCTATCGAGTTCCTTCCCGATGATGAAATGGTGCTCGAGCGTATGAAACAAGGACTTGGTTTTGAGCGACCAGAGCTGGCAACCCTGATGTCCTACAGCAAAATTTCTTTGTATGACGAATTGTTAGGATCAAATCTTCCTGATGATTCCTATATGGAAGATACGCTGATTGACTATTTCCCGACTGCTTTACGGAAAAAGTTTGCCAAGCAGATTGGCGAACATCGCCTGCGTCGTGAAATTATTGCCACAGCCGTGACCAATGACATGATCAACCGCGTCGGGATTACCTTTGTTTATGAGGTAAAGGAAAAAACCGGCATGGCGTCATGCGACATTGCCCGGGCCTATACTATTGCCCGTGAAGTGTTCGATATGAATACGCTGTTCGATATGATTGAAGGGTTGGATAACAAAGCACCTGCCTCGCTTCAGGCAACGCTTTTGGCGGAATGTGGTCGTTTGATAGAACAGGGAACTGTTTGGTTCTTGCGTCATGGGGCTCATCCGCTGGATATCCGTAAAGAGGTTGATTCCTATGCCAAGGAAGTTGGCACCATCGCTGCTCAGCTGGAAAAACTGCTCTCAACCGAGAACAAAGATTTGCTAAAAGCAAATATTGCAGGCTTGAAGGCACAGGGTGTTCCGGCTGATATTGCCAAGCGGATAGCGGGTTTACGTCTTCTGACACCAGCCTGTGATATCGTTCGTCTTGCCCATACGCTTAAAATGCCAGTGGATACCGTTGGCAGCACCTATTTCTCTATCGGAGAACGCTATGGCTTTGATTGGTTGCGCAGTGCCGCCGGTCGTCTGCCAAGTGAATCTGCATGGGATAAACTGGCTGTGACGGCGATTGTTGATGATCTCTATGGTCATCAAGGTGAATTGACATCCCGAGTACTCGAGGCGGCGGGAAAAACCGACCGTGTTGAAGCGGCAATCAAAGAATGGGCTGAATCCAAACGTCCGCTGGTGAACCGGACGGAACAGATTCTCGCGGAGCTGAATGCCGCTGGTAAGCCAGACTACGCCATGCTGGCCGTCGCGAACCGACAGCTCAAAAACATGGTCTCCTCCTAAGGTAACTTTGTTACATCCATTTAGGGGTTAAAGTTAAGGCCAGCTTCGCTTTAGAAGCTGGCCTTTGTTTTATGATTGATATGTATCTTTGATAGATGGAATTACAAAAAAGAAAGTTGATTTAGATACCATCCCTCAGTTTATGCTATTTACCTGAACGACATCCTTATTCAGAAAGCAACTTTTGTCGAAAAGTGTCAGGTCTAGTGGATTAGGAAGTCGAATATCTGAAAGCTCGGGAAGCTGCTTTTGAGAAAGTTCAAATGACCGGTCGATCTGTGAGATAAGTACAAATATCGCGCCAGTTTCTTTGGCATAATCCTTTAGGGATTGAATCTGTGTCAACAGATCGGGGTTAGTTCGCTTTTGATCCAATAGCTGTAGGTAATCAATAACGACAAGCTTGGGTGCAGTACCGGATTTTATTTTCTCGATAATGTAATCAGCACTGATTTCGTCTGATGTATCAATCTCTAGATTGTTATCTGTAATTAGATCGTTTTCGCCAAATGCTTCAATGCGCTCGAGCGCATCTTTTTTGTTATAATCCAAGGTAAAGAAAATGCTTCGGTGGCCTGATTTAACTGTTTCAGCGACCAACTGTAGCCCCATAAGGGTTTTTCCGTGCCCTGGCCGGGCGCCGAGCAGGATCAATTCACCCGGATTCAGCTTTGAAAGCAGCGTGGCGGGATGAAGGTGTGTTGATGCTTTGGCTGAAAGTAAACTCCAGTTAGAAAAGCCTTCTTGTGTTGCGATTTTGTTCAAGGCTTTGTGGAGCGGAATTTCTTGATGACGCGCCAGCAGCTTCGCTTTGTGTTTTAACTGGTATATTGGGGCAGATAATTTCATTCGGAAACCTCCTGTGACGAGCGGCTGATACAATCCCTCCTTATGCATAATGCTCGAACAGTTGGTTCGATGAATTGGTTACCCTGTATGTAGAATACTTTCCCTTCGGAGGGGGGAGGCAGGAGCAACAGCCTATAAAATGAAGATTACTGCGCCAATGATTTAGGTTCAAGTGGGTTATGTTCCGGGAAGTTGAAAAAGCCCTTAAAAAGAAGAAGGTCGGTACAAACCGCACCGACCTTTATCTAAAATCATATACACAGTGAGTGCATAGGATGTATGCCTAGGCGTCTTCTAGAACCACAGCAGTACCGTTTGCGCTGACCATCAGCATAGAACCACCGATTGATTCGTAATCGAGGTCCACACCGATAATGGCATTGGCGCCTGTTTCCTGTGCCTGTTCGATCATGTCATTCATGGCGTGATCCTTGGCACCACGCAGGGCTTTTTCATAGCCGCCAGCACGTCCGCCAAGCACATCGGTGACCTTGGCAAAGAAATCCTTTACGAAGTTAGCGCCGACGATGGCATCACCGCTGACGATACCTTTGTAGGCAACGATACGTTTTCCCTCGATGGAATCAGTTGTGACGATTTGCATGAAAGTTCCCCGTTTTTATAGTGATTTATTGAATTTAACTGCTTGTCTATTCATGCCTTTTCTACACTTTTCTACAAGGGCATGGCAATAATTTGGGTGAAATAAACCTTGAAAGAGAGGGGTTTGGGAATAGCTTTTCCCTGCCTCTGAATCTGTTTGTCTTACCTGATCTGGCTCATTTCCCGATCTGGCTCATTTCATGGAGAGTAAAGTTTTCAACGGCGCCGTCGGTTGCGGCCAGATAGGCGGCTAAGTGCGGAGCGGACATGTGGGTTTGCCACAGTTCGCGGTTTCCCCAGCTTTCAAAAAACATGAAATGAGCAGGGTTGTCATTATCCTGATGCAGATCGTATTGCAGGCAACCTTCCTCGGCACGTGTAATGGGGATCAGCTTTTCCAACTCGGCCCGTACCAGATCAATTTTATCAGATTTGGCATAGATATTGGCAACGATGGTGAGGTTTGTCATGGGTTTTCCGTTTGTCTGGTTTGATGTGTACAGGTGAATTAGTGACGAGAAAAGGAAAGCTATTCTTCAGAATATCGCTGTAATCAATGTAAAAAAACTTCAGGCGGACATACTGCGAACTCAAATGATTTAAAAGCGTTCATGGACAAGGGCAAAGATTACTTTAATCAGCAACTATCTTTCTATGACCCAGATTTGACGATTTGTTGTGGGACAGGTTGGTTTTATCATGAGTTTGTATTTGGCGTGAAAGAATGGAAAATTTCACAAAGAGGGATTGAGTATTTTGAACGGAAACGCGGAAAATTTGTGCTTTCTTATTCTCATCCTGAAGCCCGTGTTTCACCAAACTTACTGTACTATGGCTTGGTTGACGCTATCAGAGAGATATTGAAGGTACGGGTGTTTTGTTAATGCGTAGCACCAACATACTTTTCGATGATAGCTTGATCTTTCCCAGCAGCGCAGAATTTTGCAAGCTGTTGGTTAAATGAATCCCGAAGTTGCTGGTTATTAAAACCAACCGAGGCCGCGACTTTGGGAAAGATAGCGTGGGCGTCAAAGATACTTAAATCTCTGTTTTTATTTTCTTTCCTGTAAAAGTAGTAAAAGATGTTTTCGTCCAGAACGGCGGCGGAATATCGCTCCATCAACAACAGCTCGGGCATGGCGTTGACGTTATTGATTTCGTTGTAGGAAACGGCGTTGTTTACGGCCTTAGTAAATTTGGAACCAAAATAACCGCCTGCACCGACAAAGGTGACGACCCTGTGCTCGCTGAGCGAGCTTAGGTCGTCCAGAACATAATCATATCGGTTGAGGGTAAAAACCGTGGGTTTGTAGTCAATAATGGCATCTGATGTATAATATCCATCTCTGTCGTCTTGGTAAAAAACGGGCACAGCTACGTCGGCTTCTCCTTGGTTGACCATGGCTAAAGCACGCTTTGTCGGCACAAAGCTTACGGTTGATTTATACCCCATGTCATCGAAAACAGCGCGCAATATATCGAGGTCCATGCCCCCTTCTTCAGCGGCAATAATATGTGGTGGATAATCTGTCGCGACTATTTTGATTTCTCGCCCTGTTTCTTGCGCATAGGCCCCACTTGTAAGCAAGTTTGGAAACAGGCCAAAAGAGAAAAGACCAACCATCAATAGATCATAGAGTTTGGGCAAGCTTTTCCTCCCAAGATCAGTTTTTCTTTTCGTGTATCTTATAATAAGATTATCAACTATAGATTAAAGTTTCCCTGATGTCGCCCAGATCATTTGTTGAAGCTATCAAATTACCCTCGTAACATAATGCTTTTGTCCTTGAAGAAGGAAGAGCACGAAGGATAGGGCAGGAGAATATGATTGATCTAATTTCGTTAGCATCCATAGGGCTTGCGTTTTTTATTGTTGCGGTCTCTCCCGGCCCGGCAACGCTGGCGAATGCTACGGTGTCCATGAGCAAGGGGCGTAAAGCGGGCCTGATCTACGGCGCAGGTCTTTCCTGTGGTCTCGGTTTTTGGGGGATTGTCGCAGCCAGTGGTTTGGGCGCGGTGCTGCAAAGCTCGATGTATTTGTTGATGATCCTCAAGGTTTTTGGTGGGCTGTATCTGTTGTGGTTGGCCTTTCAATCCGTCCGTGCGGCGATGAAATCCGATACCAAACAGCAAACTCAGCCTTCTACTCAACAATCGCCAGCTACTCAATCAGGCACCAAAAAATGGTCTATGCAAAACTGGTTTATTCAGGGCCTCATTCTGAATCTCTCCAATCCCAAAGCTGTTGTGGCGTGGATGGCGGCCCTTTCCGTTGGGCTAGATGCCAATGCCAATGAGGGTGTCTGCGTCTATGCGTTAATTGCTGCGACCCTGATGTGTATGGCTATCGGTGTGCTGGTTTATGTGTTTTATGCCGTTATCTTTTCTTTTGGCGGCATCATGCGTGGCTATAAACGCGGTCGTCGCTGGATCAATGGCGCGATCGCCGGGTTATTTACTCTGGCGGGGTTCGGTTTGATCCGATCGGCCTTTGTTCGTTAGCTCCATAGTCAAACGGTTCTCGTAATATCCTACTGTGGCGTCATGCAAAGGTGATTGAGCAGCTTACTGCCTTTTCCGCTTTCCCAAAGTCGCTAATGCCATTAAACAGAACCAGCAAACAAATCCAGTACAATCCCAACTCCCCAAAAAGCAGAACAGGCGCACCTCATGGCAAAGAATGCCACCATTTATAAAGTCGAACTTTCCGTTGCCGATATGGATCGTCACTATTACGAGACTCATAACCTGACTGTTGCCAAACACCCTTCGGAAACCGATGAGCGTTTGATGGTGCGTGTGTTGAGCTTTGCCCTGAACGCCCACGAACAGCTGGAATTTACCCGTGGTCTGTCTACCGAGGACGAACCGGACCTCTGGCAAAAAAGCCTGAGTGGCGAGATCGATCTGTGGATCGCGCTGGGCATGCCGGGGGAAAAGATCGTGCGCCAGTCCTGCGGCAAGGCTAGCAAGGTAATAATCTATTGTTACGGTGGCAACACAGCAGAAATGTGGTGGGAGAAGATCAAAAACAGCACTACCCGCTTTGACAATCTCGAAGTGATAAACTTCTCGCGAGAAGACACCCGCGCCCTGGCCGACCTCGCCAACCGTTCTATGCGGTTATCTGTGACCATTCAGGACGGCGATGTCATGGTCGCTATTGATGACAGCACGTTGCACGTGACGCCGATTAAGTGGAAGAATTAGTCAAATTAACAAGCTGATAAAATGAGAACAGTGCGATTTCAAGCACTTTCGCGACAGTTAACTTTCCCTGTTAGATAGCAGGGTTGTGAAAGTTATTATATAGCTCTTTCAATTGCTTGGGTAAAATTTCCCATGCCCAGGTTTGATCTCTTTTTTTGTGCGGAGGAAATTCCAAATCCTCAACGTAGCAGGTATCAATTGCATCACGCATCTTCGCGGAACCCTTTTCATAGTACTTAAGGGCGATTGCATAGCAGGCTGCAACGGCTTCATGGTCATCTTGTTTAATCTTTGCCATGGTGAAACGACAAAAGGCATTCAATTCAAAACTGAGTAATCCTGATTCAGCATTGAGTGCTTCCGTTAAATCGGGAAAGCTCTCCTTGAGCTCTGCAAGCAACTGGCTACGGTGCAATTTCTCCATTGGCTCTGGCTTCCAGTCTTGTTGATAAACTGACCTGATTGATAAATTGATTTCGAATTATAGGCGATCAGATATGATAATTCCAGACTGGTATTAGCTATTGGCCAGACTTGTATTCCCAATTAGAAAATATGTTATCTTTCGCTTGGGTTGTGAAATCCGTGTAATCCAAAACAAAGGGCAGCAGGCTATGGACCAGAAAAAGTCAAAGAAAGATCAAATCCATGCGTTGCTAAAAAGCATAGAGACCGGAGATCCCGAACCCATTGCGGTGGTCAATGAAGCAAAATACATCCAGCACAACCCGCAAACCCATGAAGGCAGTGAGGGTCTTGCCGCACTGTTCAAGCGCCTCTCCAAAACGGGGCCGAGGGTAAATATCGTCCGTGCCTTTGAAGATGGCGACTTCGTTTTTGCTCACACGGAATACGATTTCTCACGCCGCAATATCGGTTTCGAAGTCTTTCGCTTCGAAGATGAGAGGGCGGTCGAACACTGGGATAACATCCAACCGCGTTTAGGTCCCAATCCGGCGGGCCATTCCATGGTCGATGGTCCTACAGAAGCAGCCGACCACACCCATACAGAAAACAACCGAAAGCTGGTACAAACCTTTGTTGAATCTGTGCTGATTAACGGCGATCTTGACCGCCTGACAGATTTCCTTAACCCTCGGGATTTTACTGATCACAACCCCCGCCTAGGCGAAGGGATCGATGCGTTACAACAGGAATTGGCAAGCACCCACGAAGGACAAAGACGCATCAACTATCAACGTAGCCACCGCATTCTGGCCGAAGGCAACTTCGTACTGTCCATCAGCGAAGGCAGTTTTGAAGACAAACATACCGCCTTTTATGATCTCTTCCGCGTGTCAGAAGGAAAGCTGGTAGAGCACTGGGACACGACAGAGCACATCGCCCCGAAAAGTGAGTGGAAAAACAAAAACGGGAAGTTTTGAGTGAGAGAGCATGACAGCAGCACCAAAATATATTCTGCATTGCCCTTTATCAGATGAAAATCTCTTAGAAGAATTTGTTGAAGCGACCCTTAGAGAAAATGGATCTCTGATAGCAGTTGTTGGTATGGGGTGCGAAAGGATTGAAGATATCATCGATGAAATTATCGTTGGAGATGCTCAGTATGAAGAGCATCGATTTATAGCTACGACATCTCATCCTGATGAAAGCTACGAAGAGGTACTTGAGTTCGTGGAATTATATGATTTCGGTCAGGGTGAAGTAATACATGAAGTGCGGCTGTGAGGGGGAGCTCTAACTTCAATAAGCCGGCTTTGTGCCATAAGCAGACATTAAGTTGTCTTCATAAATTGTCACATCGTCAGGACATTAATTGGAAAATTCCAGTTCTAAATGGTCCGATTAAACCCGAGCACGTCACGCCCATTTTATATTAAACAGCATTTCTTGAATTTCTTTCCGCTGCCACACGGGCAGGGCTCATTACGCCCAACCTTGTGTAAGGATTGGTTAAGCATACTGATTTTGCGTACTTTCTGTTTTGTTACATGATTGCGGACAATTTCGTCCTTTTCCCGGTCATACTTCCAAGGACATTTTAAGTATCCGCCAAATTCAAAAGGCTTACCTGATGTCAGTGCGATGGCGAGACCGAACCAAGTATCTGCACGCTCTTTATATCTATACATTTCACAATGGGCCATTAAATGATCTTGTCTGAGCTCATGGGGTATAAAGCTAAATAATATTGTCAGACCTCCTTGCTTTGACCCGAATGACAGCGTGAATGTTTTCTTTGTTTGATTAATCTTGTGAGCGGCATATTCTAAGCTATCATTTACCTCTCCAAGAGCTTCTTCACTTTTTTCCAACAGATGATAGCCAAGATCAATCATACCATCTTGGTCACACTGGCCGATGGCATCCAGCAAATTTCCAATAGGTTTATTCGCATACCGTGTGAGCAAACCATCTGGGGTCCTTTCGCCAGGCCAGCCAAGACGACGGACGTAAAATGAAGCGTCCAGATCGGCAGAGAAATCTTCACCAAGATCTATGAAATCAACTTTTTCATCATCGAAAAACAGATTGTATTTCATATGGTAGGCAAGGACTTCATATTCCAACATTGAGGCGATCTTTTCATTATAAAGAGACCGTCGATAAAGAAAATTTATGAAGTGAAGTGGTGTGTCGAGGAATTCGCAAAGAGCATCCAGATAAAATACGTCAAAAACGTAAGGATCACGTATTATTTCTGTGCTATCATATTTTAAAAATTTCCGAACTTGAAATCCAAGCGCGGGGTAGCTTTCAGCCACTACACAGCCAATGAAAATTTCTGCAAAGCTTCGACGAATTGAGATGATTTTTTTATCAGATGTTTCTAGTCTGTAGTTATTATCTTGTATAAGTTTTGCACAGTTATAACCCTGTTTGTACGCATGCTGCACAGCCTTTTCAAAATCCGATTTAATGGCTTTGTTATCACCGCTACGTGCCTTCAAAGTTAGTGGTTTTGACTTTGCTTGCAGAATTATCGCTCTGTCCGCAAACACAACCAGCACATCGATTTCACCAGCTATGTCATCTGTTTCGCCAAGTATATTGATATTGGTAAAAACTCGCTTCTCGCCAAACACAGATCTCAAGCGTTCTGCTGAGAATTCCTCAGTAAAGTCTCCACGATGTTTTTCGGCTAAGGGTCTATATTCTTTATTATCCCGCATCCAGAAAATAGGAGACACATAAAACGACTCAGCTAAAGTGAACATATCATACAGAACATATCTTCCATTTGGTAAAGGAATGAATGGCTGAGCATTAGTCAAACTAAAGTCATTAATGGAAACATATCCGGTATTACACGGTGTTGATGGGATGGAAAATGTCTTAATGAACGCTTCCACAGATTGTTTTTTAACTTCGGTACGTTTCGTTAATTCATCGGCACAAAATTCGAAGATAGGGAGGCAAGTGAACTGGTCAAAGTTATGATTTTGCTGTCGAAACTCATGTAGTTTCTCATTCAGTAAATCCATAAGGGCATAACATAAATCACAACATTCAGTGACTGAAAATCCTTTATTCTCCTTAAACCAATCGGCGTCTTTGTCGTATCGGATTTTAGCTAAATCCAAATACTGGATCATAAAAGCGCTTTCGCCAGAATAGAAAAATGGTTCACGCAGAAACTGCCCAGTGCCAATGTCATCCATTATGCTTGGATTAACCTGATCACCTACGATCAATTGTGGGCTCAATACTTTATGCAATTCTAGAAGCAGACTTTGTGTTTCATGATGCATTCGTGCCATCTCTTCGGGAGAAGGTATGACATTGTGAATTTTGGATTTTACCATCAGACTGATTAGTAGTTGAATTTCGTTACGAATCAGTCGGTCATCTCTCTTGACTTGCATCATGGTGTCGCCAGTGACTTTTTCTCCAAAAGAGATGAAGTTATTCTCGACACTAAGGTTTGCAATCAGATGCTGGTATCCTGCTGAGGAGCTTAAAGCTTCCAATTCGTTTAAAATATCTTTTTCTGATCTGGTTTGATGAGGCATGTGAGGTTACCAATAAGATCCTAGAGCCCTGTCTACGGTCGTCTCCCTGATCCCATGTAGGTGTCTGGTGGTCAGATCGGTATGCTGGACATATGAAGACATCCCCTCTTCATGTAATTTTATTAGTAACGCCAGATAACTCATTTCAGCAATAGCTCGCGAGTTCCTATTCTTAAATTCCATATTCCGCTTTGGGTCGAAAGCAGAAGCTTCAATAGAAACATTATCGTGTAATATTTTTTGCACAACCTTTAGTATTAAAAATAACCATATAATAAATAATGCTTCTCTATCAAACAATACAACCCAACTTCAAAACTTCTTCCATCTGGCACCTCAATTAAAAATCCACTATGGTGGAAATTCCACTAAAGGGGTTTTAGATTAGGTATGAGTACAAAACGCAAGGGTGTTCCGCAGATCGGGGATAAGGTGCGGGATGCGCGCAAGGAAAAGAAGCTGACGCTGGATCAGTTGGCGAAGCTTTCCGGAGTGTCGAAATCCATGCTTTCGCAGATAGAGCGCGGACAGGCCAACCCGACCTTTGCGACGCTTTGGAGCCTGACGCAAAGCTTTGGCATGGATATCTATGAACTGTTAGAGGGCGCACCGCGCGAGCCGGAAGTGGTCAAGATAGAGGCCGTGCCCGCGAACCTGACGCCCACAATGTCCAGCCCGGATGGTAGCTGTGTGATGCGCATTCTCTCCCCTGTTGAAAACGCCGCGCTGTGCGAGTGGTACGAACTGAGCTTCGAAGCCGCCGGGGCCTTGCGCTCTGCCCCCCATGCCGAGGGAACCCGCGAACACCTGACCGTGCTGTCGGGCCGGATAGAGGTTGAATCCGCGGGCGATACAGAAACGGTAGAAGCAGGCGGCACCGCCCGCTACCCTGCCGATTGCGACCATGCCCTGATCAACGTGGGCGATGGCAACGCCGTTGCTCTGTTGGTTGTGGAGCGGCTACAGGGGCTTTAGTATTCGGGCTGTACGTTAACGCGTACGCTATTTGTATAAAAGGCATCTACTTCGACCTATTTGTTCGGGTAGATGCCTTTTCTGTATGTAAGTTCGTAAATTTCTATCTTGTGATTCTGGTCAGTCAATCACCCACGCAATGATCGTCTGTCGGGCTTTTATCCTGTCGTAGATGACTTTTAACTGATCCCCCAAAATCAGGCCCCAAAAAATCAAATGACGCCTGTGACGAGGTCAAAGCCTTCGTCTTTCCAGCCTTCGATACCCCCGATCAGTTCTTTGACCTGATAGCCCAGTTTGGCGAGGCGGATGGCGGCTTTGTTGGCGCCGTTACAGTGCGGTCCTGCGCAATAGACGATGAACAGGGTGTCGTCGGGATAGTCGCGCATTTTACGGGCAATGATCTTGCCGTGGGGCAGGTTGATGGCCTTGGGGATGTGTCCGGCTGCGTAGAGATCCGGTGATCGCACATCCAGCAAAACAAAGTCCTGTTCCTGTTCGGTCAGAGCATAGTGGGTATCCCAGCAGTCAGTTTCCAGACGCAGGCGACGTTCAAAATGAGCCAGGGCTTCGTCAGGGGATGCGGCGGGAACAAGGGCGACATTAGAAGGCATTTCTTTTCTCCAAAATCTTTGTGCTCAGGTAAGGGTGAAAATGATCATAGAGCCGCTTTTTATGCTTGCCTATTGGCATAAATGACTATATTCATATAAATAATGCCAATTAATTCAGATAGTGAAAAATCTGCCATGAATGAAAAGTCACAAAAATCGCGCCTGAAGTCAGTCCAGAAATCGATCCCAGAGGTGAGTGAACACACGCCGCAAGACACAGCCGTGAAAAAGCAAAATCACCTTGTTGCTGCGGTGGTCTATGATGGTCTCTGTACCTTTGAGTACGGCATGGTTGTTGAGGCTTTTGGTCTGGATCGTCCCGAGTTTGATCACTGGTACGATTTCACGACCTGTTCAGCAGATAGCGGGCCTTGTCGCGCCATTGGTGGGCTACAGGTCACCGCGGAAAAGGGGCTGGAAGTATTGGAAAAGGCGGACACCATTGTGGTGCCGGGCTGGCGCTCTGTGCACGAACGCCCGCCCGAGGCTTTGTTGGAAGCCATCTGGGCGGCCTATTATCGTGGCGCCAGAATCGTGTCGATCTGTTCCGGTGTTTTTGTCTTGGCGGCGGCGGGAATCCTGCGCAATCAAAAGGTGACCACTCACTGGCGCTATGCGGATCTGTTGGCAGAGACCTATCCCGATTTGCACGTTGATCCCAATGTCCTCTTTATTGATGAGGGGCGAATCATGACCTCCGCGGGGTCAGCGGCGGGTCTCGACCTCTGTCTTAATATTATCCGCAATGACTTTGGCCCTGCTGTGGCCAACAAAGTCGCCAAGCGTTTGGTGCTTCCGGCACAGCGCGACGGCGGACAAGCTCAATTTATTGACCGCCCACAGGTGCGTCGGGAATTGGCAATGGATGATTTATTGGCGTGGATCAGAAAGCATCTGCACACCCCGCTGCGGGTGGAAGAGTTGGCCAAACGCGCGCATATGAGCTTGCGGACCTTTATCCGGCGATTCAAGGAAGCAACAGGTTTGCCCCCGGCCAAGTGGATGATTCAAGAACGTCTGGCGCTGGCCTGTACCTGTCTGGAAGAAACAGCGATGTCTGTGGAAGAAATTGCCTCGCACTGTGGCTTTGGTCTCGCCGACACCCTGCGCCACCATTTCCGTGACCAGATGGGAATCAGCCCGACCCGATACCGCCAGAACTATCAGATTATCTAGCCTGATTCAGGCTTGTTTATGACAGCGCCACGGGCATTAGTCTGGAGCTTGAATCTGGGGTGTGTGATTCATATGGTGAAGTTCATACGCTTGTCATTGAAGCTCTTCTTATGATTCACGCTCTGGGTTGGAGGGTTATTGATTCAGTCCTTTTGCATCAGGAGTGAATCAAAGCTGATCCAGATTCATTGATTGAGGTGTGCTTGAAACGCATTAAATGAAGGTGCTTTACGGCAGTATTTCAATTCAGATGTATCGCTATCAAAATAAGTAGAGCCTGAATCCTGATAGCACTTACTCAAGGCTTTGCCCTAAAGAGCGAACAAAAGAACAGAAGCGGCCTAGCCCCTATTCCTCTGAGCGACCTGTGTCATCACGGTCACGCGCATATTGTTTTGCATGGGGAAAGGCTGGCAGCGAGGCTTCGCGACGAATTGTCCAGCTTTCATAGCTGGGAATCAGTTGATAAGGGGCATCCAGCGTTCCCAAATGCACTTCAATTTCATCGTCAGTCTGTGCAAAAACCGATGACCCGCAGTCAGGGCAAAAATGCCGTCCCTGATAATCGCGTGTGTCGCCTTTAATTGTAACTGCATCCTGCGGAAACACAGCAGCGGCATAAAAAAGCGCGCCATGATGTTTGCGGCAATTCAGGCAGTGACAGACCCCCACCCGATAGGGCTGCCCCGACGCGACTAGCCGAACCTTGCCGCAGAGGCATCCACCGGTGAACTGTTCCATGCTGCGTCTCCTTTGAAATTGAGCTAGCCGTGGATTTTCCGAGACTTAGTTTGGATTAAGTATCGGAGCTTGAATCAAATACTCTGATCAGAATCAAGTGTTGAAAGTTTATGTTATCACTTGCAACTAAAGATACACGGCGCAGCCGTTCTCTTCCAGCTCGCCCAGCCAGTGCGGTAGGTTGCGCAGGCGCGTCCAGCGAAGGTCAAGCTTTCTGAGCTTGGGAAGATCGCGCAAGCTGTTGGGGAGTTCCGTAAACCTGTTGGCTCTGAGATCAAGATGAATCAGATTGTGTGCTTCACCCAGTGAAACAGGAATTTCTTCAATCCCGTTGTTCCGCAGATCGAGGACTTCCAGACTTTTTAGATTCCCGATTGCATCCGGTAGGCGCGTAAGTTGGTTTCCCTGAAGATAAAGCTCGCGGAGAGTAACGAGAGTGCAGAGTTCATCGGGGAGAGATGCCAGCTGATTATTATACAGCCTTAATTCTCGTAGGGACCTGAGATTTTTCACACCATCGGGTACGTGACCCAGTTTGTTATCCGTTAGGTTGAGATATTGCAGCGCAGGCAAAGACCAGAGCGCTTCAGGCAAATCACTGATCTGGCTATTGCTGGCATAGAGGATCTTTAGCTTTTGAAGCCGTCCTATGGTTTCAGGCAAACTCTCCAGCGGTTGATGACTCAGGTCCAGTATTTCCAGCTCTGTCAGAGCGCCGAGTGAATCAGGCAACGCCTTCAATTTATTACCATAGATATACAGCTCTTTTAGCTGGTGTAGTTGCTCAAGGCTCTCAGGGCACCGGGTGAGGTTATTACGTCCGATAAAGAGCTTTTCCAAATGCTCGAATGACAGCATATCTTCTGGCACGACATCAAGCCCGCAGCTTTCGGCAGCAATATGCTGGATCACACCGTTTTCCTGCGTATAGCAAAGCATGCCGTCTTCCCGATCACTGATGTGGGGAATTTCACGGACCTCAACCGTCTTTTGCAGAGCATCAAAAGGCTGGAGTATTGGAGCTGATGTCACCTTGTGTCCTTCTTCTTTTTAGTCTTCTGATCATATAACCTACGCGCATACTGCGGGTGATATATCGCGGTAAAACCACGGTCTGATTCGTGTACCGGTCTGATATGATAGTATTCCCTATATCCGCTATAGGGGAAACTGGAGTCTTGCTGCCATTGTCATCGTACTCATCAAATTCCAGGCAGTAAGTGGCTTGACGAATCCCTTATACTAGATAATATATCTATTATATTGAACTTCCATTGAAACGGGATCGCGTCGGGTTATGAGCAAGTCCATTATCAAACATCTTACGGGTGAAATCGCCACCTTGAAGGAATCAGGTCTCTACAAGGCAGAGCGGGTGATTGAATCATCCCAGTCATCGGCGATCAAGGTTCAGTCTTCTGGTGAAGTTCTGAACTTCTGCGCCAATAACTACCTTGGCCTGTCCAATGATCCCGGCTTGGTCACGGTGGCGCAAAAGGCGCTGGATGCTTATGGTTTCGGGCTTTCCTCCGTGCGTTTTATCTGTGGCACGCAGGATATCCACAAGGAGCTTGAAGGTCGCCTTTCCACCTTTTTGGGACAGGAAGACACCATTCTCTATTCCTCTTGTTTTGATGCAAACGCCGGTTTGTTCGAGACGATCCTCGGGGCTGAAGATGCCGTGATCAGTGATGCTTTGAATCACGCCAGTATCATCGACGGGGTCCGCCTCTGCAAAGCCAAGCGCTACCGCTACGCCAACAGTGATATGGACGAGCTGGAACGCTGCTTGAAAGAGGCACAGGACCAGCGTTTCCGTTTGATTGTGACAGATGGCGTTTTCTCGATGGACGGTTATATCGCGAACCTGCCAGCAATCTGTGATCTCGCTGATAAATATGACGCACTGGTGATGGTGGATGACAGCCATTCCGTCGGTTTTATGGGACCAAACGGTGCCGGAACGCCGGATTACTGGGGCCTGCGTGATCGTGTTGATATTATCACAGGCACATTGGGTAAGGCCTTGGGCGGGGCATCCGGTGGTTATACTTCTGCGCAAAAAGAGATCGTTGACTGGCTTCGCCAGCGTTCACGCCCCTATCTCTTCTCTAACTCTCTGGCCCCTGTGATCACAGCGACGACCCTTGCGGTGCTTGATCTGGTGGAAAACGGGCAGGACCTGCGTGCCAAACTGGTTGAAAACAGCAACCACTTCCGCAAAGGCATGGCCGAGCTGGGCTTTGATTTGCTCCCCGGCGAGCATCCGATTATTCCAGTAATGATCGGCGACGCGGCCCTTGCAACCAAGTTGGCAGACGCGCTGTTACAACGTGGCATTTATGTCATCGGCTTCTCGTTCCCCGTGGTGCCAAAAGGCCAGGCGCGCATCCGCACCCAAATGTCGGCCGCCCACACAAAAGAACAGATCGACCGCGCGATAAAAGCCTTCGGTGAAGCCGGAAAAGAACTGGGGATAATATAAATATTGTACGCTCAAACGCCGCTGAGGCTTACCTCGCATAAGCTCGGGCGTGCGGTCGCACTTGCCAGATCCTTTATAGGATCTGGTTGGAGTTAAATTTTGAGAGTAGGAGTTAACACCAAATTGCTTACCGCAATTTGGCAAGCCCGACCGGGCGCCCGAGTTAATACGAGGACAAGCATGCGCGGCGACTGAGCGCAATACGCTTTCTTGAGAAGCGGTACAAAACTACAAAACAAAATATAATATACCAGCCTCTGGCTGGTTGGAGTTAAAACATGAAAACCTTGGCAAAGTTAAAGGCAGAACCCGGTATCTGGATGCGCGATGAAGCCAAACCGGAAATCGGCCCCAATGATGTTCTGATCAAGATCCGCAAGTCGTCGATCTGTGGCACCGATGTACATATCTACAACTGGGATGACTGGGCCAAGGCAACGATCCCAGTGGGCATGACCGTGGGGCATGAATACGTGGGCACCATCGAAGAGGTCGGCAGTCAGGTTTCACATCTGGAAATCGGACAGCGAGTCTCGGGCGAAGGCCACCTGACCTGTGGGCATTGCCGCAACTGTCGTGCGGGTCGTCGCCATCTCTGTCGCAATACAGAGGGCGTCGGGGTGAATCGCACAGGCTCGTTTGCCGAGTATCTCTGCCTGCCTGCCAGTAACGTCTTTATCCTGCCCGATGATATTTCTGACGATATCGCGGCAATCCTCGATCCCTTTGGCAATGCAGCCCATACCGCGCTGTCCTTTGATGTGGTTGGCGAAGACGTGCTGATCACAGGCGCTGGCCCCATCGGCATTATGGCGGCGGCAATCTGTCGCCATGTCGGCGCCCGCCATGTGGTGATTACCGATATCAATCCTTACCGCCTTGAGCTGGCTAAAAAGATGGGCATCAAGCATGCCGTCAATGTCACGGAAAGCTCAATCGAAGAAGTCATGGCTGAGCTCGGCATGACAGAGGGTTTTGACGTCGGTCTCGAAATGTCCGGTAGCGAACCCGCCTTTAATGGGATGCTTGGCGCCATGAATCACGGCGGGCGCATCGCCATGCTGGGTATTCCCCCCGGACGCATGGGCATTGACTGGAACGAAGTGATCTTCAAAGGCCTTGTGATCAAGGGCATCTATGGCCGCGAAATGTTCGAAACCTGGTACAAAATGGCCGCCCTTATCCAAGGCGGCCTCGACCTGACCCCGATCATCACCCACCACTACAGCATCGACGACTTCCAGCAAGGCTTCGATATCATGCGTTCCGGCAATTCTGGTAAAGTGATTCTGGATTGGGGTGTGGATTAAGCATTTGCAGTTTGCGCAGCCATTGTACCTTAGACAATTATCTATGCAGCTGATTAGGCTTAACGGCAGCATAGATAATGCCTTGGTTTTGAAGCCTAGAGTTTTCTGCCATTTAGAAGAATCTCTGTTGAAGCTGGAACAGCATTAATAACTGTTTGAGCAGCCATACAAGCTTGTTCAGCCACATTGATCATTTTCTTGATCGTATCGTCATTTTCCTTAGCTTCTATAAGAACAAAAGTCTCAATCCCATTGGATAAACCTTCCATTTGGCCGCCCATTTCAGAAGTCATCCCCGGGATACGGGATTGGAATTTCATTTTTTGTTCAATTTTGATTGAAGAAATATCCAGCTTTAAATTATCAGCATATCCCTTTAGGTGGGTTAGCAGGCAAAAAGCTATTCCTGCGGCTAAATAAGAAAGCGGTGCCGGTGCGCTATCGGATCCACCAATCATTTCCCCTTCATCACATAGAAGCTCAAAAGCACCAAATGTTGGGATATTGGGCTTTACGTAACCGCGTTTGACGAGGCCAGGACCATTAATGAGTTCTGCAATAACGTGGAGTTCAAGATTTAACCCGTCTTTTGTTTTCTTTGCAGGCTGTATTTCAAACGATATGGGCGATGGCATTTTATCAATAGGTTTAACTATTGGCTGATTAATTATTGAATTTGATGTCATAAGGGCTTCTCCTATAGGGTAAGATACGATATCGTATCCATAAATACATATATGATACGAATTCGTATCCTAACAAGAGGCAGCTAGGAGAAAATTTGTGGTTCAAGATGAAATAGATCTTACCGAGAAACAAATATTAAGGCGTGGCGAGATACTAGGAAGTGCCACGAAGTTATTTCTCAATGAAGGGTATGGGCGCACCACAATGGATAATGTGCTCGCTTTAGTCGGGGGATCGAAACGTACACTTTATAAGTACTTTCCTAATAAAGAGGCACTTTTTACAGCGATTATAGAGCAGGTTTCGGATCGTGTATTGTCTGCATTTACGCCGCCACTTTGCGAAGGTATCTTTAGGGAAACTCTCATAGGCATGGGGGCGCGTTATCTGCAAGTGATGACTTCTGCGGAATGTATTTCACTATACCGTGCAATGGTTGCAGAAGCCCCTCATTTCCCGGATCTAGCGGATAACTTCCTTCAGAACGGACCATGCCGTGCCAGCCAGCATCTCGCAGAATATCTTCGTTCACATGCAAAAAATAATAGATTGAGAATTACCGATCCGGATCTTTGTGCAGCCCAGTTTATGGGCGCTGTAAGAGGAAACGTGCATTTTCATGCTGTTTTTAATGGACGAGTTCCAACAAAAAAAGAAACCCAGATGATTTCAGAAGCAGCAGTCGAGACTCTACTTAATGGTTGGAGCAAATAAATAATCTTTCGGCGATGAGCATCTATGGCCGTGAAATGTTCGAAGCCTGCTACAAAATGGCCGCCCTGATCCAAGGCGGCCTCGACCTGACCCCGATCATTACCCGCCACTTTGGCATCGACGACTTCCAACAAGGCTTCGACATCATGCGTTCCCGCAATTCCGGTAAGGTGATACTGGATTGGGGGGAGGGTTGAGGGTTTGGCTTTTTGAAGCTCAGACACGACATACTTGATGTTAGTGCTACCAAGTAGTACCATTTTCATTCCACAGTTTCAGCGCGCGTGTTGAGGCTGATGAAGGAGGATATCATGACGGTTAAATCTTCAATCTCCCTGACGGATCAACAGGCAGCTTTCGCTCGGTCGTTGGTTGATAAGGGGCGTCATAGCAGTGTAAGCGCGGTGGTTCAGCAAGGTTTGGACTTGCTACAGCAAAAAACCGAAGCAGAAGAAAGCGATCAGGAAGCGCTGCGTTTGTTGCTGCGTCAGCGACAGGAAGGGAGTTTTATTTCATCTACAGAAATGAAATCTCGCCTCTCAACATTGCTGGATGAAAAGCGTCGCTCTCATGACGTGGCGGATTGAATTTTCGGCTGACGCCGAGCAGGATTTCTCTCTGATCTTCGATCATCTTTTTGAAAGCTATAAAAACCTCGGATCAGAGCCCAAGAGTGCCTTCGACTACGCGGAAAAAAGGTTGGCTGAAATTATGACAACAGCCGAAAGCTTGTGCGATGCACCCTATCGTGGAACACTTCATAATGACCTTTTACCCGGCTTACGACATGTCACCATCAATCAGGCAATTTTCTGGTTCAATCCAGATGAAGTGCAAAAAATTGTAAGGATATTCGCGGTATTCTACGGTGGACAGGATCATATCCGGCATATGTTAGTGCGGTTGTTATAGGTGTTATTTAGTCCCAACCTCTTCGTATGTCTGTTCTTTTACATTTGGGGCATTGTATTGGAGATGTAGGCTAGTTTCGTCTTCTAGCTTCATATTGTTCGTCCTGATCCATTGCTTCTGCTTCAAATCGTGCTCCGCAATTCAAGCAACGAAATCGAACGTTCTCAGTCATAATCTATTCCTGCTTTTTTTATAAAACTCGTCCATAATAATTCTGCGGCTGATTCTGGCGATAGTTCAGTGTTTGTTATTTGGTGATCAAATATTGATGGCTTGAGGAATAAGTCATATTCAGTGGTATCTATACTGAAATAACCATTGGCTGAACCCTCTGGTGCATTTTCTGTGTAGGAAAAATAAATGTCACCAACTGCTAAAAAAGTCCCTCCTTGATGCACGGTCAAATGAGAGGCTAGACCGTTTCGTTCTTTGTTAATAACTGTACACCCAAAACTAGAAGAACTTGCCATAGAAAAATGGCCTCGGATACCTTCGACGTGATCAATTTCAGCAATGGCTTTTTCAAAGTAATTTTTAATAACGATAAAAGAATGATCTCTAAATTTTGTTTTATCTATTTCATCAAAGCTACGAGTAACTCTATATTTACGTGTTTGAGAGTTATTGGTGATGGTATTCCGATTTATTTCTGGAGTTTGTGTTTTCTTTATAGGCTCTTGAGCTAGAGATCTTAACTCTTTTGTAATGTCCAAAAAGGCCGTATTTGGGTTTATCCAATCACTTACAGGGATGCCATCGCGAGGAAGAGCCTTAAGAGCTCTTAAAGGAGAAGTAAGCCAGTCACATGGCTCTATAATTATTGGAATTACTCTTGCTTTCCCTGTTTGATGTTTCTCTAAAGCGACATGCATTTCTTTATTATAACAGTAATCAGATGCAAGAAAATCTGGGCTTATGAGTAATAAAAATAGTTCACTATTATTTAGCTTATTAGAGATTTCATTGTCTAAGTCACTACCTGCAAGAATATCTCTATCATACCAAGTTTCAATAATTTTATCTCTTTTAAGAGGAGCTAGGTGAGTATGTAATCTCTCAAGAACAGAAGCGTCCTTGTGAGAATAAGATATGAATGTTTTCAAGTCGGTATTGCCTTAGAGCATATTTATTTCGATAGGGAACTCATTAGGTTTAGTTTAGTGTTCTCATACCATTATTGCGAGTAATAATGTATGTTTAAACTGATTTATCTATATTTATATTCCAAAATCATCATTACAGATTATAAAATACCTGTTATCTATTCCCCTATGTCACAAATAAATTCTGACTCAGGGCAGGCATATGGATAATCTTTCGGCGATGGGCATCTTTGTGAAGGTGGTGAACGAGGGCAGCTTTTCGGCGGCTGCGCGGGCGGCTTCTTTGACGCCTTCTGCTGTGAGCAAGCAGGTCGGGCGGTTGGAAGATCGCCTTGGGGCGCGGCTTTTTAATCGCACGACCCGCCACCTTTCTCTGACCGAGGTTGGTAAAGGCTTTTATGAGCGTTGCTGTCAGATTTTGGTCGACGTGGAAGAGGCCGAAGATGCGGTGGCAAACCTGCATGCCGCGCCGCGTGGAACCTTGAAAATCAATGTGCCCGTGGCTTTCGGGCGTCTGTGGATTACTGAACTTATTCCCGAATTTATGACCCTCTATCCGGAAATGAAACTGGATCTGAATTTGCAAGATCGCTTTGTGGATCTGCTTAGCGAGGGCTATGACCTAGCTGTGCGTATCGGGGATCTGGAAGATTCCAGTCTGATCGCGCGCAAGCTGGCGGCAAACCGTCGTGTGGTCTGTGCCTCGCCGGATTACCTCAAAAAACACGGTGCGCCAAAGCACCCGAAAGATCTGGAAAGTCATGATTGTCTGATCTATGCTTCGCGCGCCTTTCGCAATGACTGGCGTTTTGAAGGGCCGGACGGGGAAGAGCTGGTCCATGTCAGTGGCGCAGTGGAAACCAACAACCCCGAAGTCATTATGGATCTGACCTGTAAGAACATGGGCATTAGCTTGCTCCCCCTCTGGCTGGTTGGCCCGGCCATCCGCAAAGCCCATATCGTCGAAGTCCTGCCCGACTACCACGTCCCCGACAGCGCCATCTACGCCATCTACCCCCCGGGCCGCCACCTGTCTCCTAAAGTCCGCGTCTTTGTGGACTTCATGGTGGAAAAATTCAACCTACCCGAAAACCATTTTATCTAGGAGACATTGTCTCCTTTTTTGCTTGAGTGGGTTGAAATTACAGTGTTTAGGTAACAAACTGGTTACCTCCAAATCAAACCTTTGATTTGGCAAGCGTGACAGAAACTATAAGTGGGCGCCCGAGCTTATGCGAGGACAAGCATGCGCGGCGTCTGAGCGCAATACGTCTCTTAAAGGACGGTACAAAACCAGATTGACCCCCCTCAATCTGGCAAGTCCGACCGGACGCCCGCAGCAAAGCGAGGACCAGCATGCGCGGTGTCTGAGCGCAATACGCTTTCTTGAGAAGCGGTACAAAAAAACAAAAGGAATTCTCAGCCCGATGGATACTTTCAGTGTTCTTTCCACCATTGCTCTTGTGAATATCATGGGCTGGCTATCGCCGGGGCCAAACATGTTTGCCGTGATGAGTGCATCGCTCAGTCAGGGGCGGCGGAATGGTGTGTTAACGGGGTTGGGCATTTCGCTGGCGAGTTTTATCTGGGCAATCCTGGCTGTTCTGGGTGTGATTGCCCTGTTTGACCTCTTCCCCCAAGTGGTGCTTGGTCTCCGGCTGATGGGGGCGGGGTATTTGCTCTGGTTGGGTTTCAAGGCTTTTAGAAGCGTTTTCACTATGTCCAATGGGGATATGTCTTTGTATCATTCTGATGACTCTGGTTTTAAAGCCTTCCGGTCCGGCTTTATAATCTGCGCGACAAACCCCAAGGCGGCATTATTCTTTGGCTCTGTTTTAACGGCTTTTGTACCCGCCGATGCTTCGAATGAATTATTGATAGAAATCCTTGCTGTTTGTCTTGTTTTTGGTGTGTCGGGCCATACGATTACCGCGACAGTTTTTTCTACGGATTTTGTTGTTCAGAAATTTGTGGCTGCGCGGCGACAGATTACAGGTGTCTTTGGCGCAACCTTTACCTTGCTCGGCGTTGGCGCAGCCTACGATGCGATAAGGCGGTTTTAATGAAACTCATATGAGAATGGAATAGGCACCAACCAAATCAAATTCTTGATTTGGCAAGTCCGGCCGGACGCCCGCAGCGGAGCGAGGACCAGCATGCGCGGCGCTTGAGCGCAATACGCTTTCTTGAGAAGCGGTACAAATCCCTTAGTGGCGTTTGAACGATTTTAAAAGGTCTTTTAATGAAATTTCCCACAAACACGGCACTTGTTATTATTGATGTGCAGCGGGCTATTGATGAAGCTTTCTGGTCTCAGCATGGGCCGAGAAACAATCCGGGTGCGGAAGAAAACATGGCGGCTGTGTTGAAGCACTGGCGCGATACCAAGCGCCCTGTTTTTCATATCCGGCACGATAGTGTGCACGCTGATTCTACTTACGCGCCGGGGGTAGAAACTCATGGTTTTAAGCTCGAGGTTATGCCCCGATCTGATGAAACAGTGATTGGTAAAGCTGCTAATTCTGCTTTTATCGGCACAGGGTTGGAGCAAATGCTCCGGGATCAGGGGGTTGATACCCTTGTGATGATGGGCGTGATTACCAACAATTCTGTGGAAGCAACGGTGCGTCATGCTGGTAATCTCGGTTTTAGCACTTATCTGATAGAAGACGCCTGTTTTACCTTTGCCTTTCCCGACTACAGCGGCACCCTGCGATCAGCGCAGGAGGTCCATGATATGTCACTTGCCAACATGGATGGTGAGTACTGTCAGGTCATCAAGGCAGCACAGGTATTGGACGCTTAGACACAGATCTTTGCTGTAAAAAGACAATAATATGGGGGAGCTATGAAAAACTATCTGATTAAAAAACATGAAATCGAACAGATGCAGGGCACGGAGAAAGAGCATTTTCTCAACCCCAATGCGATACGCACCAACAAATCCCTTGGTGATCTGACAGGCCTGACGGGTCTTGGCTTTCATATCATAGCGGTCGAACCGGGCCGGGAGACAACGGAATACCACGTACACTACCACGAAGATGAATGTGTCTATGTTCTGTCCGGCACAGCTACGGCCTATATTGGTGATGAAGAATATCAGATTAATGAAGGTGATTTTATCGGCTACCGTGCTGGTGGTGAGGCCCACGGGATCACGAATACAGGCACTGAAACCCTGAAATGCATCGTTGTGGGCCAACGGCTTGCCTTTGACATGGCTGATTATCCGCACAAGGATAAACGGATTTTCCGGGAAGACGGCAAACCATGGCAGCTGGTGGACAAAGAAAACATCGAAACCCCCACTGGCTCTGTCGGTAAAAAATAAAGATTTTATTTTTACCGTCTCTTGAAGAAGACGTATTCTCGTTCAAGTGCCACTAATGCTGGTCCTCACTTCGTTCCGGGCGTCCACTTGAACTTACCAAATTGTGGAAAGCAATTTGGTGTTAGCTCTAACCAGATCCTATTTAGGATCTGGCAAGTCCGACCGGACGCCCGAGTTAATACGAGGACAAGCATGCGCGGCGGTTGAGCGCAATACGTCCTCTTGAGGGACGGTAACATTACTTCAGGGGAGGTTAGTATTTCACGCGCAGAACGACTTTTGAGCTTGATAGAGGAATTCAGACGCCATCGCCGTCCCGTTTCGGGGAATGATCTGGCGCAAGCATTGGGCATATCAATCCGGACGCTCTATCGGGATATCGCGTCCCTGCGGGCGCTGGGGGCAGGCATCGAAGGGGAACCCGGTGTTGGCTATGTTCTGCGTCCGGGTTTCCTTTTGCCGCCGGTGATGTTCACGGCAGAAGAAGTGGATGCATTGGTTCTCGGGTCACTCTGGGTGGCGGATAAGGCCGAAGCGCCGTTGGCTGAAGCAGCCCGAAAAGCGATGGCAAGATTGACAGCGGTTATGCCGATCGAACTTGTTGATCGCGTTGAAGCTCAATATGCCGTTGTGGGGCAAGGCGAACCACCTCATCAAGAGACAATTGATATGACGGTGGTGAGGCAGACAATCCAAAACGAACGGAAGCTGCTTGTTCACTATCGCGATGGCGCGGGTAAAAGTTCCGAGCGCGTTATATGGCCGTTCTTTTTGATTTACTTTAATGGGGGACGCCTTATTTCGGCGTGGTGCGAGTTAAGGGACGATATACGGCATTTTCGCACAGATCGCATTGAAAGCCTTTGTGAAATACCAACACGATATCCTCGTCGTCGTCACGATCTTATAAAGCTTTGGCGTGAAGCTGAATCGTGTGAAAATTCCCCAAAGTGACTACTGCCATTTTCTGACATGTGTGCGGGTTAGTGTTCTTCCATAACCAGAGGAACACACATGAAACCAATAGCCTTTCAAAGATTATTTTGCCTTGCAGTTTTTCTGCTCGGCACACAGTCAACCCACGCTCAATCGCAAGATAGTCAGGAAAATAAAATTATGGAACAGAATCAGATTCACACCGTAATCGAAACAAATAACGCGGCTGTTGCTGCAGGTGATATAGAAGGTGTGCTCGCTACCTTTGAGCCAGACGGTGTTTTGGTTGGGGAGCCCGGAATCACCGCCAAGGGCACACCAGCGTTACGAGAAGCTTTCAAGCAGTTCATAGCCATAAATCCCAAGATTACGATTACCGGTCATGAGATTATTCAGGCTGATGATATTGCTATTCACTCCTCAACCTGGAAGATGTCAGGACTGGCACCAGATGGCTCGCCCATTGAACAAAGCGGATTTTCTGTTGTGGTGCTGCGTAAACAACCTGATGGTAGGTGGTTGATGGTGATAGACAATCCCTTTGCAAATCACCTTTTGCCTAAAAATTAACGCTTAGAACTTTATTTCGTTCAAGCGTCACTGAGGCTGGTCCTCACTTCGTTCCGGGCGTGCGGTCGCACTTGCCAGATCCTTTTTATGATCTGGTTAGAGCCAACACCAAATTGTTTTCCGCAATTTGGCAAGTCCAAGTGGACGCCCGAGTTAATACGAGGACAAGCATGCGCGGCGTTTGAGCGCAATACATCCTCTTGAGGGGCGGTAATAAATCTAAATTATTTTCTAATGGCGGGAATAAAACGCGCTCTGCGTTGTAACCCTGACAGGACAAGGATTTCCAATGTCCTGTCAGGGTTATTTATTTTTACCGTAAAAGGAATAGTCGGGTTATGTATTACCGTCACACTTTCAAGGCATCATCACTTGCGAAAAACGGCCTGTCAAAAGGCACGGTTTTAAGCACATTGCTTTTGGTTGGCGCCCTTGGAATTTCAGGAACAGCGCAGGCAGGGGGCAGTCTTTTCCAGAAGTTAAAGAACAATCTGGAAAATGAAGCCACTGAAGAAGCTACCAAAGTACTTGAGGCGGGGAAAAAAGAAGTGATAACGGGTGTAACCCAAACTGGGGCACCTAAAAAAAGCGGAGCTCAGACAACCACGTCATCTTCGACAGAGGTCGCGGCGGCAGGGCAAACACCAAAGTTAGGTACACCATCTTCAGATTTGGTCGCTATGACCAAATGCGCTGCTTTAAAGCCGGAAAAGATTACGATTGGAACATTGGGGGACTATACGTTTCAACAGGGCTTTAGCAATGAAAAGCGGTCGGGCTTGATCAATCGCCGCACAGAGGCTTTGAGCAATGGGTGTATTCTACCGTCGCTTAATTCTCGCGAGATTGCCTATATGGAAGTTGACGAAAAAAAGCTTGATGCCTTGGGCAGTTCCAATGATTGGGAAATGCAGTGCATTAAATCCGGCAATCCGGGCGCAGGTGTTGTCGGGGCGAGCGAGCCAAAAACCGAATACCCCTACACAGTGAACGTGCTAAGCGGCAAAGACATGATGCTACATTGTGGCAACTCTGAAAATGTTGCGGAATGTGCTGAAGGCAGTAACAGCAGTCGTAGTTCTGCCTGGAAGAAAAATCTGGATGCACGCGGTAAAACCATGCTGAGTGTCTTGGCAAACACCAGTACATTGGCCCCGGCACAGGGTGAAAAGCTTTACTGCCAATATTACAACAAAAAATCCGGTAACAGTCTTTTTGCTTTTGAATATCTAAGACTGCAAAACTAAAGTTGATTTTCAGATGATGTGATAAATAAGAAAAGGGGTTCGGATATTTTGTTATCCGGGCCTCTTTTTTTGTTCTGTTTACTTGCTGATCGTGACACCAATCATCTTTAACCCGGCAAAGATCAGGGCTGCCCCGGCAAATTTATTCAGAGCGCTGGCAAACCATGCTTTAATTCCACCTTTAATGCCGCTGCGGGTAATCCGTTCACCCATATAGGCATAGGCGCTATATATTGGTATTTGAAGGGCATAGGTTGTTGCCCCCATGATCAGGATTTGCGGTGCGATTGGACGCTCAAGATCAATAAATTGCGGTAGAATTGCTGTGAAGAACAGCATGGCTTTGGGGTTTGATACCATGATGAACAGGCCCTGCAGAAATAAAGCAGAGCGCGTTTTCTGTCCCTTTTCTGGGGTGATGTTTATAAGCGCCGACTTGCTGAATAACGCTTTGAGGCCGAGATAGAGCAGAAAAGCGACACCAATCCATTTAATGGTCGAAAAGACAAACGTGGATGTAAGTATAAGCGACGCAATACCGGTTGCTGACAGGGTGAAATAAATCATGCCACCAACGGCAATTCCCATAATGCCAAATATCGCGCGTGCCAACCCGTAACTTGCCCCTTGAGAGACAACCAGTATAGCAGACGGTCCCGGAGAGGAAATTACGATAGCCGTCGTGGTGGCAAAGAGAAGAAAGAGATGGAAGTCCATAAATGGAGCCTGTTGGAAAGTCGTCTGCGAATTAATAAGGTTCAGCTAACAGGATATAAGAGCAAACAGGCAAGCTTTTTCTTGTTATTTCGATTTCTCTTGTGTGCTGAGTGTTGCCTTGGGATTAGATTTTCCCGCATTTATAGCTGATAAAATCAATGCTTTTGCGGTCGATTCTTAAAAAAAATCATAAATAGTTATCTCATTGATATGTTTTGTTTTTGGAGAAAATATTTCCTTTTATCGAATAATAATTATTGTTTATCGATAAAAAAATATTGATTTTCAAAATTTGTCACAGTACTTATTCTCTCAGATACCGACATTTATGGAGATAAAAATGGATGGTTTAGAGAAACAGATCAGCCTTTTCAGTTATCGCATTCGTATGTGCCTTTTTGCGCTTCTGGGTGTGATCGTAATTGCTACGGTACTTGGTCTCACTTTGGATAAAGGGGCACTTTGGGTCGGCATAGAGGGCATCAATCTTGGCTTTGTTTCGGGCGAAGAGATTGTGCTTGATGAAGAAATGGATTTGCCAGAATTGCCCGATTATCTTTTCTACGGTGATATGGTTTTACTTGCTGTGACCGTGTTGTTTTACGGTCTGCTGATTTTCCAGTTGGAAAGGTTGTTTGCTGCGTATCAAAAAGGAGAGCTTTTTACGCCGATGAACGCAAGGCGCATTCGTAATGTCGGGCTATTGTTTTGTAGTGCGGCTTTGATCGGGTTTTTGGATAGTTTGAATCAGCTTTATCTGATGCAAGAAATCATGGGGATGTCGGCTGACGAAGGTTTCGAAGATGGTTGGGAAATCGTCAGCGAAGTACATCTGCCTATTCCTTTCCTGCTTGGTGGTTTGGCAATCATTCTTATCGCTCGGGTCATGGAAAAGGGTGCCTTGTTACAGGATGAAATGGATCATTTGATCTAAAGCGAACGCGAGGAAAAGCAAATGATCATTGTTAATTTAGATGTCGTGTTGGCTCAGCGGAAAATGCAACTAAGCCAGCTTGCGGAACAGATTGGTATTACCGTTCCCAACCTCTCAGTGCTCAAGTCTGGTCGGGCAAAGGCAATCCGCTTTTCTACACTGGATGCTATTTGCGAGGCACTGGATTGTCAGCCCGGCGATATTCTCGCCTTTGGAGAAAACAGCGACGATACGGAATAACGCTGAAAACAGCGAGAATATGAATAGAAGGAAATATAGAAATGAAATCAAGTATCAGTAATCATTCGATCTTTTTGATCGGGATAGTAGCAATTACTCTGTCGATGACTTTGATGGTCACAAAAGCTAACGCAAAACAAGTACAATGTCGCGAATATCAAACTAAGGTTCTTGTTGGCGGTAAGAAGGAAAATGCCTATGGAACGGCCTGTCTAAAGCCGGATGGCTCTTGGCAAATTCAAAAAGACGCAAAGGGAAATGCGCAACTGAAAACCGGCTATGCACGTCAAAGAACACAAGACACTCGCGTTATTGTTATGCCAGCTTCTGAAGTAGAGATGATGTACTACGATGATGCACTGATTGTTGTCGATGAGTACTGGTATGATGAACCGGAAATCTTCTATTACGACGAACCTGAAACTTACGTCTTTATCGACGACTACAGTGACGAAGAAGTTTATATCGTAGACGACGGCTATGATGACGTGATTATTCTGGACTAAGTGAATTTTAATCAAATTTATTAATGTCGTACTACTGAAAAGTTGTAACTCTTCAATAATACGACATTAAGCTTTTAAAGCTTCAGAAATTACTATTAGAAGCTAACAAGTACACCACTTTGAACAGAGGTGAATTCTTCGGCACCGCCTTCGTAATCACCTGCGATTGCGGAACCGTATACAGCGAGACCAGGGGCAACTTCGTATTGGATACCCGCAGAAACAGCTGTGCTTTCAAAATCATCACCTGATGAAGCAGTTACGTTTGTTGTTTCTGACCAAACACCAGCAACGGCAAATTGCCATGGACCTGTTGTGTAGTTGATGCCGGCATCAACAGTATTCTGGTCGTCATAAACGTCATCACCATCTTGATAGGTGTAACCCGCACCTACTGTAAAGCCTGCATAACCGACATTAAAACCGACACCTGCACCGAAGAACTGAGCATCATTCTGAGCAGTGCCTGTATCTCCGCTGTGATCAGACCAAACACTACTGGCTCCGATTTCAAGTGAAACATCATTGAAAGAACCAGAATAATTAAGCCCGGCTTCTACAGTTTGTTCAGCACGAGTGTCGACAACGCGATTGGCAACTTCTGCACCATCACTTGAATCCGGTGCATAGGAAACACCAGCTTTGAAACCATTAAAACTAGGTGTGTAATAAGTGATTTTGGTTGCATCAGAAGAATCGCTGATATCAGCAGCAGTTGCTGCAACTGATGCACTGCCTGTATCAAGTGATGAACCTGTTGCGTTATCAATCATGCCATAGATCAAACCAACGTCTTTACCACTTACGAGCAGACCGTCGTCAGCACCATCTTGATCGCCGAGTTCTACGCGACCGAAATCGCCTTCGAGCCAGATGTAGTTTTCATCAGTATTTTCAGTTGAGTCCTGATCTGTTTCCAACTGAATCTCGAGACCGTATCTTAGGCCGTTATCAGCGGTATTTGAGGCTGTCAGCTTGATTTCAGAGTTGGTGTTAAAATCATGCCCGTTATTTGTTCCCAACGTTTCGTTATCAGCATCAGTTGATGAGGCGTGGAATTGTGTGAATACAGACAGGTTGATTTTACCGTCTTCGGCTTGTGCGGTTGGGGCTAGAGCAACAGCGGTAACCAGTGCTGAGCTCGCCAGTAAAAGGGATTTCATTTTATTCTCCACATATATAAATAAGTACCAAACGGTACTTATTTATAAGTAAGAAAGCGTAATACAAGGGGTAGGCGTAAATTTTTTATTTATTCGTCAGTTCTCCGTCAGACTAGGTTGATAATGTTTTTCTGATTTATGAGTAAAGCAGAAAGCATTGAATGATGAGACGTATTGCTTGTTGGGCTGGTCTGATTTCTTTGGGGTTTGTTGTTATCCTCTTGGGAGGGTGCAGTAACACCGGCGCGGATTATAGACCGATTGTTGATGGAGGGGCTGATACCGCGGCCTATGAAAGTGACCTAACCGCTTGTGCCAAAGTTGCAGATCAACGCGATTATCTTAATGGTGATGTTCAGAATGCTGCCCTTCTGGGGACAGGTCTTGGCGCTGCAGGTGGTGCCGGGGCACAAGCCTGGGACACACAGGATGAGCGTAAGCAAATCGTCAAGAACTGTATGAAGGGACGTGGCCACAACGTTGTTGGCTAGAACTTCATTATCTCTTCAGGCCTTCTTGGGAAATGCTGTGCCAACCCGAACAGCATTTATGTCTTGGTCAACCAGTGGCTCTGGTTCTAACTTTCCCCCAGAAACAGAGCCAAACCAATGTTGATCTCCCGTGGTTGAGAATCCAAGCAGCAGGAAGGCCTGATCCTAGGAGTGATGACATCTTTGGTTAGGATAGTTGTACAGGTTTGCCATGGGGGGTAGATAGGTAAGCCTGTCTCCAGTCTTCATGTTTTTTTGTTACGTCAGTTTTGGTTATTTCACATTGATCGGTTATCAGTTTTTCAAGAGTTGTCAGTGCGGCAGAAAAATAAGTATCTAAATTATCAGGATCACCTTTTTGATAAGCGGCGTTCAAATTTTTGCCGAAACTCTCTGACCAGTTGACAGGGGTGATAACATTTTCAGTAATCAGTGCATCGACCATTGATAAGACTTGGGCTTGCCAAAGTTCGTCAAACGCAGGGTTCCCATCGAGGTGGCTTAATGGTTTAGGATTATTAATTGTCAAAATAACTCTCCCACAAATCAACAAAAATTATATCGTTGCTGTCATGAGCTTCTGGCCATAGATCACATGCATTAAAAGCGATTGTGTATAAATGCTCGGCTATTTCTTCACCTTTTGCACCAGCATCAGGTAACAGATGCGCGCCATGATAGGCATAAACTTTTCCAGGTTTTCCGCGAACATATGCTGGCAGACGAGTATGCCCGGTTGAAGTGAATTGACATGTAACAACATCGTTTCCGACAATGTATTTTGGATCTGCGTTAGATGGACGGTCAAAACGTCTTGAACTCATCCTGTTGGCTTCTAATGCTTGGTCAACGGTTATATTATTCGCATCTTCCAAACGCGGTGTATTGGATTTACCCGTGGCTAATTCTTCCACAGTACAAATGTTGGAATCAACCAAGGTTACCATGTCTGATTCTGACCAACTGTCCAGATAGGGGCGGGTTAAGTAATCTTCTGGAATTGTCATTTCGCGTATGTAACGCCACCAGTCAATGGTTATCCCTGGTGCGCCTGTACTGCAAGAGATCCCCCATACCCGTGCCTCCCATTCTTCGTGAAAGGGTTCGGTTGGCTCGGTTACATTAATTGGACCGAAACCCTGCTTGCCTCCTAAATCATGAATACCATCCATCAGCTTTTCACCTTCGCTTGAGAATTTAAATCTCGATCAGTACCTATCATGGAATTTCGAGTGACCAGTTCAGCTAATTCTTTCTCATTTAAATTATCTGTACCAGATGGACGTTGAGGCACTACAAGATACCGTAATTCTGCTGTGCTGTCCCAGACACAAACTTTGATATCATCATTCAGCATAACACCGAATTCATTTAAAACACCGCGTGGATCCCGTACAGCCCGTGATCTGTAAGCAGCGGTTTTATACCAGGTTGGGGCAATGCCAAGAATTGAAAAGGGATAGCAAGAGCACAAAGTACAAACGACCAGATTGTGAATCTTATCTGTATTTTCTACAGCCTTTAGATGCCCGGTTGCTTTTCCTTCAAAGCCAAATTCTTCAATTGCTTTTGCTGCATCAGCCATTAGTCGCTTTTTGAATTCAGGGTCAACCCAGGATCTTGCTATAATAAGTGCGCCCCGTTTTGGACCAATTTCTTCGGAATAGGCTTCAATCCAGGCATCGATAGTTTCTGAAGTTGTTAAACCTTTTTCGATCAATAAACTTTCGAGGGCTTTGACACGTAAAGCTGGTTCTGAGGGGAGATGGCTATGTAAAGCCTGATGAATTTCAACGGCTTTTTTCTCATCAAAGGTTGTCATAAACTTTGCCTCCTATGGCGTGACTTTATTTTAAAACCGGGAATGGAAATGATTACCCATTCCCGGTTTGGTAAATGAAACATCACATAGGAATATCAGGAATACTCACCGTATATTCATCATGATCAAGAATTACTCTAATATCATTACCTGCTCTAAAATCATTTAATAGGGCCACAGTTTGAAAATCTTTACCATCCCCGTCTTCATCAACGAGCAACTCGACATTATTTTCGGCTGTTGAAACAACTTTTAAATAGCTGGAAATATCTTCTGCAAGATTTGTTTCGTCATCAAAGGTAACGATGTCACTAATATCAATTATGTCGCCGTTCTCTGCATCATAATTCATAATAGTTTGTTTTTCGAGCTCTTCGATAGATCCTGAAAAAATAATAAGATTGGTGTCATCATTCTCGGTTTCAGGAAAATTATCTAACGTATTGTTTTCTTTAAACTCTTGGTTAATTTCTACTATTTGAAGCCTTGCCTGTGGTTGTTCTGATGGGCCTTGTGCGTCCACATCTGTCAGGACGTTGATAGATAATGTATCTGTATCAGTATCTCCATCTCTATCTCTTAGAGTATAGGTAAATTCATCAGTACCAGATTCACCATTAGGCGTGTATACATATGAACCATCAAAAAATATTTTTAACACACCTCTGTCTGCAGATATTAAGAATGCAGGATCACCAGGGCCAGCTCCATAATTGGGCGTATACTCAAGTGAATTGTATATTACCAAAGATACTTTTCCGCCATCAGCTCCGAGATCATTACCGTTATCAGTATTGAGATTACCTTCAAATAGTTCATCCGGGCGTATTTGCGTTTGGATCTCATTAGCATCAGGACCATCGTCCCTTATCTTTATCTTAATTGTGCTGCCTGCTGTGGTATCACTTAGATCGCCGTCGTTATCTGTTGCAAAATAAGAGAGATCAAAATCGATTTCATCGTTGTGATTGCTAGTGTATACATGGTCAAAAGGCAGGAATTGAACAAAGGTTACTTGTGCGACAGAAAAATTGCTGCCGTCGTTTAGATCCTCTGGTGTTGACAGATGTACTGCAAAGTACGGATCTTGATCTCTCGCAAGATATCCCCAAACAATATTAGGTGAATCCTCGTCCCGAGTTAACAGGACTGCTTGCCCTCTGTATTCTATTGGATTCCCGTCCGCGTCATATATCAGGTCGCCTATATATCGATTAAAGCTTAATGTTGCACCGTGTGCACCATCTTGCCCGAATTCAGATAACAGATTACTAACTTGCGCTTGCCCAATAGGTTCTGGAAGGGGGTCGCTAAAAATTGCATTCACACTTGTTTCCAGAGCAGTCCTGACATCAGAAAGCAACAATTCAGTATCATCGCTATCTATCTGTATGTGAGGGGTTTCGTCATGAGTGATATTTGTCCCGAAAACACTTGGAACATCTTCGGATCTGAAAACGAGATGCGTTGTTTCAGCCTCGGCTGTATCATTGTGGTTGAAAATTTCAAGATCTGTAGCTGTTTCTTTCGTGATTGCCTTGATACCAATTTCAGCATCTAGGGGAGCTTGATCATGTGGCGTTCCATCACTCCAGCGTTCGGAAGTCCAACCCTGTGGTCTAAAAAATTGTGCATAATTAACCTGCCCATTGAAATCACTGACAAGGTTAACATCAACGGTAAGTTCATAGGTCGTATTTAATCCTTCATCGCCAGGATTTTGTCCAGGCTCCAGGCCTGTAACTGTATATGTAAGAGGTGGAGTTTCGGCAGGTATCCAATCGGATGGAATATTACTAAAAACTATCAAATGATCTTCTGAACCGTCATGGTCCAGGAACTGAACTCCGACAGGAACTCTTACATATTCGTCTCTCTCAGAATAACTGGATTCCTGTCCTTCGGCGATGATTGGCACGTCAGCAACTGCATCAATGATCGCCGTCGCAACTGTCGTTACAGTTACGGAATCGCCTTCGGTATTTGTTGTTCCTGCTTGAAAAGTGAGAGGAATATCTTTGTCACTGTGAGCAGGCGGTAGCAGATAGATACCTGCAGCTAGTTGTGTTGGGGTAAGCGTAACAGAACCACCTGGTGTTGGTACTTCATAGGCATAATCAATTGTCCCATCAGAAGCTATTGGGTTACCAATGAAAAAAGCAGCACCATTTCCTTCCGGAATATCACTGATTTTCAAGGATGTAAGATCTCCTCCAGTAAAAGATATCTTGATCTCCATAGGCGATAAACGATTACCGTCATCCCAATCTTCCAAACCAACATTGAAAGGTTCTTCTGATTCAATTGATGTAATTACAGTTTCAAAATGAGGGGTAAGTTGAAAAGGACTTGGGGTTGCACTTTGCTCAATATCGGGCAAGGCATCTCGAGTATTGCCAAGTAAGCCAAAACTGAGGTCAGTACCTAAGATACCGCCCTGAGCTTGTAGGAGGTCAATAATGCTACCAAGATTTTCATTGTAGATACTGCCGCCGCCACTCGCGGAGATGACAACGGCCCCTGCTGCAGTTTCAAGCGTGTCGGCGTCTGTTAACGATAAGGTTTGTGTAATTAGCAGCTTTGCTGGAATCTCAGTTCCGTTGATAATAAGGACCGTTGTATTTGGACCTTGAGATCCTTCGACAAGATTTTTGAAAACAATACGGCCACCATCTTCTTCGGGACTATTTCCAGGAAATGTTAAAACAAAATCTTTTCCCTCTACGGAAGGAATAGCTGTTGAAGCATCAAAATCCAGATTGGCAGAATAACCATTTGTAATAGAAACATTTATTGTTTCACTCTCAATTGGTTTTAGAACCTTGATCGGTGACAGATCGAAGCGATCTGATGTGTTAATTCTGTTTGCAAGGTTGCTCATAATTTTTCTCACTTTACTATTTTTGGTATAAATTTTGACGTAGCTGGAGCGTGCGCAGAATACGTGTCTTGTATTTGCGTTAACTTATTAACTAGCGTTAAAGGTGTATTAGAGTGCCTGCAGTTTAATCATGATCTGTTGCAAATCCCTTCAGTAGAGATCTTGCTTTTAATGCTAGATCACGTGTGAGCTGTGTTGCTGATTCTGAAGATTTCATTGCAACTGATTGGCCGCAATAATGTGGACTAAAATCTCTTTTACCTTGTTGTTCCCCTTCTATTCGTAAGGCTGACATAGCCGAAAAACCGAGAGGGAATTGTGGAGATTTATCCGAAATAGGTCCATGCTCTCGTATGAATCGATTCATACGGCAACGCGTGGGGCGTCCAGAAAAAACATTGCTCAAGCAAGTGTCATGCGCGGTCGCTGATTTTAATGACGCGCGGTAAATCGGACTAATCGTTGATTCTTTTGTATGAAGATAAGCTGTGCCTACTTGTACTGCAGATGCCCCAAGTATAAATGCAGCAGCAACACCACGTGGGTCTGCAATACCTCCTGCTGCAATAACAGGTATATCAACAGCATCGACAATTTGAGGAACAAGTGACATGGTTCCAATCTGCGTGTGAGTGTTTTTACTGAGGAACATGCCTCTATGTCCACCAGCCTCATACCCTTGGGCAATGATTGCATCGCATCCACGGCTTTCTAACCAACAGGCTTCCTCTACTGTTGTTGCAGTACTGATAATTTTCATACCTGCATCTTTTAAGCGCTTGATTAGTCTTTGATGCGGTAAACCGAAGTGGAAGCTCACAACTCTAGGGCAAATTTTTTCCAATACTGAACAGCGATCTTCATCAAAGGATTTGATAAACCCAGCGGTTAGTTCTTGTGGTGCTTCTTGGTGTAATTCGTTGTAGTAGGGTTTCAGCAAAGAAAGCCATTTATCATTATGCTCATGGTCAACGTTAAATTCTTCGTGTGCGAAGAAGTTAACGTTAAAAGGTTTGGTTGTTTTGCCTTTCATTTCAAGAAGATGAGTTTCTAATTGTTCAACATCCATTGTGGCGCAAGCCAAGGATCCAAGCCCGCCGATTTTTGATACGGAAAGTGCCATCTCAATTCCACTTGATCCAGCCATGGGGGCTTGAATAATGGGAAGTTCGATATCAAAAAGGGATGCTATTTTATTTGGTAACGCCATAGTATTATTTCCTGATTGGCTTGAACAACGTGTGTTGGGGCCGATCCAATAAACGAGATAATTTCAAGCTCATTGGATCGGAAAATTATTAATCCAATTTTGCTTCGAGAATTATGTTAAAAGGCGTCTCAGCTACACGATGAACATGTTTGAATCCTGCATCAGCCAAAACTTCTGAAAGTTTTAACTCGCCCGCTTGTGCACCTAATGCTAATCCGACGTCTTGTGAGAGTGAACATGGTGTACAAACCGCCGTTGAGGCGGCGTAATACAATCTGCTTACGGGGTTTATGTTTTCTTCGACACTGTTCCCTGCTGCAGGTTCTACTATCATGACAGATCCGCCAGATTTCAGAGATTTTGCAGCATGTCGAGCCGCACCAATTGGGTCGCCCATATCATGAAGGCAATCCATAAAGCATATGAGATCAAATTGATCTGTTGAATAAGATTGGGCATCAGCAATTTGGAAATCAATATTAGCTGTTATGCCTGCTTCGGTAGCTCGATTTTGTGCTGTTTGAATTGACTTGTCGTGATTATCAAACCCGATAAAATGTGATTTTGGAAAAGCTTCGGCCATAACAATTGTTGAAGCTCCGTGTCCACATCCAACATCTGCAACACGAGCGCCATCAGATAATTTTTCGGTGATACCGTCTAAAGTTGAAATCCAGTCATTCACCAAAAAGGTTTTATAGCCTGGGCGAAATAATGATTCGCTACCACAAAATAGCCTGTGGTGATGATCCCCCCAGGGAATACCTTCACCTGTTCGGAAAACATCCGTGATTTTTGCTTCATCGAGCCATAGTGATGCAGCTACTTCTAGCGCAGGCACCAAAAACACAGGACTTTCTTGATCTGCGAGAACGGGAACATAAGCATCGGGAAGAAGATATGATTGAGTTGACTTGTTATATAGCAAATACCCCCCCGCGACCTGATTGTTGAGCCACTCACGCACGTATCGTTCTGATAAATTACATTTTCCAGCCAATGCTGATGAACTCATCTCACCAGCATTTGCCATTGCTCGATAGAGACCAAGTTTATGACCTATGTTGGTCATTACGCCGGATAATGTAGCGCTGACATCGGATACAACTTGTCCCGCAAACTCTTCTGTTGTTAGTGATTTCATTGTAATTTCTCTTAATTATTTTATATTTAGAGGCTTAATGGCCTCCGTCGAATTTAAATTTCTGATTTCTTCAGATGATAAAGTATTAAAAAAGTGTGAGATTTGGTGATCGCGATCATCAGATCGTTTCCATTGAAATTCACACTTTTATAGAGCCATTTTTGGCCAAACTTCTCTTCGCACCTGCTAGCATTATAGCTGATGAAAAATTAATCTGATAAAGAGCATCATGGCATAATGTTCTTTTCCATAACAGTTACAGATATGGAATATTTAACCAATACAGTTTTGCTGTAATCCAGTTCATCTCAAAGAAAAGTCAGGGTTTTAAATAACTAGAATGTTCATCATTCAGTTATGCAGCTGATTTGTTTAGATACTTGGAGGACCATGTAAATGGTGTAAAGGGCTTGTCCAAAGGAAGCTTTGTTAGCCCGCTAACAAGATTACTAAACGTTTTTATACAAACACCAAGAATCACATCAATAGCTTGTAATTCGCTATAGCCAGAATTGATAAAATTCTTTAATTCGTCATCAACATCACGTCCAGCACTGTTAACAAGTGCAATGGTGAAGCGACGGAGAGATTCTAGTTTAGGATTGTCGATAATTGCTTCAGTACGAACAGCGTGAATTATTTTATCATCAAGTTCTTGCACTTTGGCAAATGCACTATGTCCGGCAACACAATACGGACATTCGTTCTCTACGCTAACGGCGATTTGAACGATTTCTCTTTCTACTGCTGTCAGGCTACTAAAATTGAATTTCTCATTCATTGTGAGAAATGCTTCGAGAGTGTGAGTGTTTTGCCCTAAAACGGCAAAAACATTTGGCACAAAACCAAGTTGGTTCTCTAGAACTAAAAAAGTATTAGCTGTTTCAGTTGAAACACTTTCTCTATTATGAAGTTTATAATTAGTCATAAAGTCATTCCCTTAACGATTGTCGCTGGGTATGAATAACCAGCCGATTGTTAGAGAATAGACGTGCTTCTTATTTTATATAGTTCACTCACTGTACTAATGTACTACACATTATGGACTAACGCGCTTTAGTTTGTGTAGTTAACAAGTTGAATATGGACATTCTGCCTGATTCATTAAGGTTATTGAGATCGTTGTAGGAGACTTCATTCAATTTTATTATTTCTATAATTTATTAATCTTGAAGAATATAACTAACCAAAAATAATCAACTAACGAACTCATGGATATTATCGAATCAGAACTGTACTCAATCCGAAAATGGATTATTCAACACGCGTAGCGTAATATTCATTTGTAAACGGCACTATCCGAAAGAGAGATTATATAATGGGCAAGCAGCAGCCTTTTCTATATGAAAAAGTAGCATCTTATGTCGCGGATATGATTGATGAAGGTACACTTAAACCTGGTGAAAAAGCTCCTTCATTGCGATTGTTAATGCAAAGTCAGCATATCAGTTTGGCAACAGCTACACAGGCCTACAAAAACCTTGAGGATCGAGGGTATATTGAAGCCAGGCCTCAATCCGGATTTTATGTTTCTCACCGTTATACTTCTAGATTGCAAGAACCAGCGGAAACAACGCCCTATCAGGCACCAGAATCAGTTAAAATAGCTAAACCAATTCTCAAACTTTTAGAATACTATGCGTCTGATCCATCTTTACATCCCTTTGGGTGTGCAATTCCAAGCCCAGAAATATTAGCAGCAGGAAAGTTGGATCTTATTCTTGCAAAAAAAGCCCGCCATAATGGAAAAGATCACAACAATTACAGCCCAGCTCAAGGCAATGTAGATCTCAGAAACGAAATTGCCAATCGATCTACCCGGCTTGGATTAAAATTAACGAAAGATAATATTACAATTACAAACGGATGTACCGAAGCTCTTACATTAGCGTTGAAGGTTGTTACTAAACCGGGAGATGCAGTCGCTTTAGAATCTCCTATCTATTTTGGTATTCTTCAAATTTTGGATGCTCTGGGATTAAAAGCTTTTGAATTACCCACTTCGAAACATGGTATTAACATAGATGCTTTATATGACGCTGTAACTTCAAACAAAATCAAAGCTTGTCTCTTCATATCCAGCTTTAGCAATCCTTTAGGATGTACTCTTTCAATAAATCAAAAACTATCAATTATTGATTTATTGAAAGAGTACAATATTCCGCTTATAGAAAATGATATTTACGGAGATATGTATTTTGGCAAGGTTCGCCCAAAATCATTCTTATCTCTCGCGCCAGATGCCAATATTATTTATTGTAATTCATTTTCCAAGTCCATTGCTCCTGGCTATCGAATTGGTTGGATTATTTCATTTTGTCATATCGAAAAAATTACTGAAACCAAGTTTGGATTATCAATATGTTGCCCGACTCTTTTACAAGCCAGCCTTGCAACTTATCTGAATTCTGGAAACTATGATCGTCATATCCAAAAAATTAAACTAGCTTTGCAGATAAATGTTGAGAAAACGCGGTATGCCATTTCAAAGTTTTTTCCAAAGCAAACAAAAGTTTCTAACCCGGCAGGAGGTTTTGTGTTGTGGCTCGAACTGGATAAAAAAATTAATAGCGCTGAATTGTTTGAAAAAGCGATAGAGCAGGGGATTAGCTTTGCCCCAGGTAGTTTATTCACAACAACTGATAATTATAATAATTGTATGCGTATATGCTGCGGACACGAATGGACACCTGCATTGGAAAAAGCCATACAAACTTTGGGTAATCTTGTTAAGGAAGGGTAACAAAGTATAATTAATGATTCTGAAAATCATCTCTTACTCCTTAGCTACTCGAAATAATTTCTAATTTAAAAGGCGACTACCTTTTGAGCGTGATTATGCTCTGTTGCCGTTCTTATACGGGCTTAAGATACCTTTCTCTATAGTAATTGCTTTTCACTTTATGTAATCCATTGCCTGTATTAATATAAGATGCTTAAGACGAATGTTCTTAGTTAGTGGAGTTAACGAATGGAATATGGTCAATTCTGTCCGATTGCTAAGGCGTTTGAAGTTGTTGGTGAAAAGTGGACAGCCTTAATAATCCGTGAAGTTCTTATGGGTAGCCGTCGATTTTCAGAATTACAGAGAGGATTGGGAAGTATTTCCCCTACCTTACTATCTCGGCGTCTTAATGAACTTGAAAATCACGGCATAATTTATAAAAAAAGTATAACTGGCCAACGAACTCACGAATACTACCCAACAGAATCTTGCAAAGAGCTTTTGCCAATTCTATTAACTATTGGTGATTGGGGTATGAAATGGGCACGATCAAACTTGCGAACGGAAGAATATGATGTAGAGCTTTTGATGCTTTATCTGCAGCGGAGTATTCGTCCTGAAAACCTTCCCGATACAGAGACGATTATTCGATTTAGCTTTACAGATATGACAGAGAAGGGGAATTGGTGGATCATTTCGAATGAAGGGGAGGTAGATATTTGCGATAAAGACCCAGGCAAAGATGTTGATGTTTATTTTTCTACAACAGTTCCAATTATGACAGATGTCTGGATGGGTAAAAGCACCTATCGCAAAGCAAGTAAAAATAAAGAGATATCAATTGTAGGTAATGATTATTTAGTAAATAACGTATCTGTTTGGATGGAAAACTGTGTGTTTTCTGAATTACCTTCGGCTGAGAACATACTATAAACACGATGATAATTATTAAGAGTATTTGCATAGAACTGGTCTTTCTTAGGTCAGTAAAATCTTTCATCTTGTAGAGAATATTCCTATCTCCCGTGGTTGATAATCCGAGCACTCCAAGAAGGTCTGATTCTGAGGGATTTTAACGATAAGTAACCCCAGAATTATGGTCTTTAGGGATAACAAACAACTTCTTGATCGCTGAGTTATGAACAAAGAAGTTTAAGACGTGCAATAGATATCTTTAGAGCCGTTTGTATGTTGTATCCATATCTATACTTACAATCGATAACTACAACAAAAAAGGCTGTCCAGGGAAGGTAATCCCAGGACAGCCTTTTGAAAGTTTTGGGGCGATTTACCTTAGTGGCGGAAGTGGCGCATGCCCGTGTAAACCATGGCAAGTCCAGCTTCATCAGCAGCGGCAATAACTTCGTCGTCGCGCATGGACCCGCCTGGCTGGATAACAGCAGTTGCGCCGGCTTCGGCAGCGGCTAGCAAACCATCTGCAAAGGGGAAGAAAGCATCGGAAGAGACGACAGAGCCGATAGTTCCTGCCTCGCTCAAGCCTGCTGTCTCGGCAGCTTCGTTACTTTTCCATGCCGCTATTCGGGAAGAATCAACCCGGCTCATCTGTCCGGCACCAATGCCTACGATTGCACCGTTTTTTGCGTAGACGATAGCGTTGGATTTGATGTGCTTGCCAACCCTGAAAGCAAAAATCATATCGGCAATTTCTTGCTCTGTTGGCTGGCGTTTCGTCACGACCTTGAGATCCGCAGCAGTAACCCGACCATTGTCGCGGCCCTGTAGCAGGAACCCGCCAGAGATTGTTTTCATGGTCATGCCTGTGTCTGCGGGGTTTGGCATTTCACCGGTAACAAGAACGCGCAGGTTTTTCTTGGTCGCGAAAATTGCTTTGGCGTCGTCATCAATTGCGGGAGCGATAACCACTTCCGCAAAAAGATCAGCAACCTGTGCGGCTGTCGCGGCATCCATGGTCTTGTTGGTCGCGATAATACCGCCAAAAGCACTTGTCGGATCACAGGCGAGGGCGGCTTTGTAGGCGTCACTCAGATTATCTGCCGTTGCCACACCACAAGGGTTGGCGTGTTTAATAATGGCAATTGTCGGGGCGTTGAATTCCGAGACCAGCTCAAAGGCTGCGTCGGTATCGTTCAGGTTATTATAGCTGAGTTCTTTTCCCTGTAGTTGCTGTGCAGTGACAACGCCGGGACGTGCATCAATGGACTTGTAGACCGCGGCGACCTGATGCGGGTTCTCGCCATAGCGCAGAGATTGTTTAAGCTCACCGCCGATGGTTGTTTCGCGTGGGAAGTCAACACCACATTCCCCCTGGAGCCAACCTGAAATCATGGAATCATATTTCGCCGTATGGCTATAGGCTGTGGCAGCAAGTTTACGACGGGTTTCTTTGGTGGTTGCCCCGTCATTGGATTTTATCTCATCTTGCACCAGGGCATAGTCATCCGGGTTTGTGACGATGGTTACAAACCCATGGTTTTTAGCCGCCGCACGTACCATGCCTGGGCCACCAATATCGATGTTTTCAACACAGGTGTCGTAGTCTGCGCCAGATTTGAGAGTCGCTTCGAAGGGATAAAGGTTCACCACAACCAGATCTATCGGTGCTATGTTATGCTCTACCATTGCGTCTGTATGCGTTTTGAGATCGCGTCTGGCCAGAATGCCGCCATGAATTTTTGGATGTAGCGTTTTTACTCTACCGTCCATAATTTCAGGAAAACCTGTGTGACTGGACACTTCCTTTACAGGCACACCGGCATCGCTAAGTGCTCGTGCAGAACCTCCTGTTGAGAGGATTTCAATTCCTTGGTCTGCGAGAAATTTACCAAACTCGACAAGACCAGTCTTGTCGGATACGGAAACGAGGGCGCGACGGATGACGTCAGACATAGCAGTTCCTTGCAGCTGTCTTCCACCCCGGTTGCCCGCCAGGGCGGGAAGTAAAGATCATCTGGATGATTTTTCCATCAGGGATGATCAGTGTTGGCCGAAATTTTCTTAGGCGAAGGCACTAATAAACCGAAGAGCTTAAGGATGCAACGATTTGGTGTGTAGAATTCACGAAAGATATTATTTCTTTGATGTAAACAGCTCTTCCAGCCCTTTGTCAAAATCACGAGGGATAAGACTTAACAATTGTGTCATTTGATGCGTATCAATATTTTTATCTTCCATAAGTCTTTGGACTTCTTCTGATGTAATAGAAGGAAGGAAAGGGAGCCATCGCGTTAAGAATGCGAGTATCTGCACAAGTGATTCGCTCATTGATATTACGATACAATTTGAACCTGAGGCTGCAGCAATTTTAGTGATAAAATCTTTATATGTAAAAGCTTTGGGACCGGCAATCAGAATACTTTTTTGCATACACGGCTGTTTTCCCATTGCAAGAAGGATTGCCATAACAACGTCTTCAACATGTATTGGTTGTATTAGACTCCTTCCTTTGTTGGGTAATGGAATCATTTTGAATTTTTTAATAAATAAGGCCATCCTTTGAATGTTATTTTCGCCAACAGCCCCATAAATCATGGTTGGGTGCAACATCGTCCAGGGACCTTCCCAAGCCTCAAGTTGTTGTTGTGCATGGTTTACTTCTTTTGCTGCTAAATCTGGGAAGGAAGTAAGATGTCTTGTTGAACCAATCACGATTAATTGCTTTATTGATGGTGGGCAGCATTCAAGTATAGGTGTTGTATATCTGGCATGGGCTAGATTAATGACGATATCATTGGCCTGAATCAGATCTTTAAAGCTATCAGTATTGTTTAGATCAGCAACATATCCCCGACCGGGGAGGTGGATTGTTGCGTTAGCTTTGCGTGATACATTGATAATTTCATATTTATCTTGGGGGAGGCGATTACATAGAATTTGGCCTGTTTTGCCAGATGCACCAAAAATAATACAACGTGTTTTTGCTGACATATCACACGATTGCCTGAGCTTGTTCTTGTAACTCAGTTTTGGTGCCACTATTGCTTTTATGAACCCCGTCGTATTCTGGAACAAGCTGTGCCAGTAAATTTATAATTTCATCGCGTTTTTTGTTATGAACCAGTTGTGTCATTTTTTCTAAGCTGTGTGTAAGGAATTCTTGGTTCACAATTCTGGGCGTAGCAAGTTTGAGGCTGTTGTGTGTTGTTGGCACCAGAGGTTCCGTTTCATGGAATAGTTCTTCATAAAGCTTTTCACCTGGACGAAGGCCTGTGTATTCGATTTTGATATCTTTGTCTGGTTCAAACCCGCCAAGCCGAATAACTTGTTTGGCTAGGTCGGTAATTTTGACTGGTTCGCCCATATCAAGCACATAAATTTTGCCAGCATCTTCGCTGGCTAATGCAGCACCCATAGTCATGGTTTGTAACACCAGTTCCACGGCTTCTTTTATGGTCATGAAATAACGGGTGATATCAGGATGGGTGACCGTAAGAGGCCCCCCGGCTTTGAGTTGCCGCTCAAAGAGTGGCACAACTGAGCCTGTTGAGCCGAGAACATTACCAAATCTAACAGTAACAAAGCGAGTATTGTTCTCTTTCTTTCCAACGAGATCCATCATTTGGCAATAGATTTCAGCCAACCTTTTGCTGGCACCCATAATATTAGGCGGGTTAATGGCTTTGTCGGTTGAAATGAGAACCATTGTTTTTACGCCAACCCGCCGACAGGCATCGGCAGTATTCTTTGTGCCTAATACATTAGTATGTATGCCTTCTATTGGATTTGCTTCAACAAGTGGTACATGTTTTAGGGCTGCGGCATGGAAGACAAGCTCGGGTTTGAAACGATCAAAAATCTGATTGAGGCGGGATGTATCTCTGACATCGCCAAGAACGGCATCACGCTTTAGGGAGGGATAATTTTCAGATATTTCCATATCGATGGAATAAAGATTGAATTCTGAACTATCCAAAAGAATAATATGCGATGGTTTAAAAGAGGAAACTTGTCTTGAAAGCTCTGATCCAATTGAGCCGCCACACCCTGTAATGAGGACACGTTTTCCTGAAATAAGACGCTCCATAGCTGGTCGATCAAGTTTAGCTTGTTGTCGGCCGAGTAAATCTTCAATTGCAATTGGTTGAACTTCTATTTCATTCCCCAAATTACTTTTAAACTCGGTGGGGTTGGGGAGGCGCTCGATTGATAAATTGTTGTTTGCAGCGATCTCATTGATGAGTTGCATGCTATCTCTGTCGATTACTTTTGAAATAACAATTCGCTGTGGCTTTCGATTGCTTAGAGATACTTTGTCCAAGGCCTTTTGAAGTTTATCTAAAGGCCCCATGATCGGGAGATTGTGCATGCGTCGACCCGCTTCTTGGCCGGTTGGATCTAATATGCCAACGACCTCATAAGCGCTTGCTGGGTCACGTGTAATGTGTCGAAGAAAAGCTTCGGCTATATCATCAAAACCGATCAGGAAAACGGGTACTCTAAGATGGCTGTCTTTTTCCATTATTCTTCGTATCCCCTGATCTTTCCAGATGCGATAGATCATACGGGGTCCACCAAGAAGAAAGATCAATACAAACCAGTTAATGATCAGTGAGCTTCTGGGGATATCTTCCAAACGATTCCAGAAAAAAAGTACAGGCAAGAACAACAGCATAATCAGTGTTGAAGTTTTTATGATGTTGAGGAGATCATTCATAGATGCGTAGCGCCAGGTTCCTCTGTAGAAATCAAGCATCCAGAAATTAGCGATCCCAATCAGAATAAAGATTCCCCACGCAGGGAACAAACTGAATGGAGGAATCCCAGCAGCATCAGTAATATCCATGCGTAGTGTCAGGGAAATCGCAAAAGAAATCGCAAGCATGAAAAGATCATGCGAAAATGCAATTAACGATTTGTTGCGTGAAGTTATACCAAACTTCATATGATAATTTTCCTGACAGCAATGTTTGTGAGTGAAAGGGCTTATTTAATTGTGTTTTACTTTACTGGCAATGTCCAAAAATGACCAGAAGACATTCAATTCAAAGCTTAAGTCAATTTTGGTTTTTTTTCCCGGTATTGTTCGTTTTCAATAGTTTTATTGTACTGGAAACGATAATCAGAGAAATCATCAGACTGTACCAAGGGTAATCAGCACTCAGAAATAACGCTAAAGCGACAAGAAGTGTGTTACAGGCAAGAATAACCAGAGAAACAGATTTATGACTCAAGCCATTTTGTGCACCAATTTGGTAGTAATGTTCTTTGTGAGCTTCCCAAATTCGTTGTTTTCGTATAGCGCGTTTTATAAGCGTAAGAGTTGCATCGCAAAGGTAATAGAGTGGCAATATAAAAGCCGCCGCCCACATGCCTTTTGTGATGAGGAAAATCATAAACCATCCGAGAATATATCCCAGTGGAACAGACCCGACATCTCCCAAAAATATGGCCGCAGGTTCCCAGTTCCAGATTAGAAAACCTAAAGTAGCAGCCAATACAAATAGGGGTAAATATAGCGCATCAGGTTGCCAAGAATAGTAAAATGCTATGAGAATGAGGCCTAATGTTATTGTTGATGTTTCTACCCCGGTAATACCATCAATACCATCCATGAAGTTATAGAGATTGATAAACCAGATCCATGATAGGGCAATAAAGAGGTAATCAAGCCATTGCGGGATTATTTCTGGAAATAGTTTAATTGTCTGCCCGTCATGAGTAATGGCCCATAAACTTGCACAAACCACAATAACCTGAATCAACAAACGAGATTTGGGGGAAAGGTTCTTTAGATCGTCTAACCAAGAAATTGACATCAAAGCGATAGAACCTGCAAAGATATACCAAAATCCGGGGAGAGGCGTTGTTGATGATGCGCCATATCCCGCCCAGCCAAGAAGCAAAATACTCATTAGGGCGAGTCCACCACCACGGGGGGTGGGGATTGTATGGCTGCTTCGTTCATTTGGATTATCTAAGATACTTTTTTTAATAAGTATCTTGCGAAGCATGGCCGTAGCGATGCATGAAGCGAGCGTAAAAATAGCTAATATCGTCAGGATATGGAGTAACTCTGTCATTGATCCCATAAGTTTGATTGATTGTTTTTTTGTGCTGATTTTTTTGTGTTTACTCTGACAAGCGACCAGTTGATCTCTGTATTACTGGTACTTGTTGTAATTCCTGACAAGACAATTTGTTGGCTGCGGCGTATTTCACCTGCTTTTCCAAGGTAAACACTTGGCTCTAAGGTTAAGGTTGCGCCTTCGCAGGAAAACTGCCAACCACCCCCCTTTTGTAAGCTTAGTAACACTGCATCGCCACCGTTAATTAGAGAGGCTTTGACGTCAGAATGTAGATGGAACCGGATTGCAAAATCTTGTCGAATTCTTTCATCAAGTTCGTCAGCGAAGATTAAATTGTCATGCCCCTCTAGCCCTTCGCCTTTTGCAAGGACAACCAAGGTACGGTTATGGATAAGGTCCAGTTTATTTAGATAGCCATCATGAGACATTTCTAAACGTGTTTGACCATTATTATCTTCTTCTCTGCGACAGGTTACATTATCGGGACGCTTGGCAAGTCCACCATTTGGTGTCAGGTGTGCTGAATTTGTTTCTGCGAGGGTCAGGGTTGTGTGCGCTGCTGTTGCGCGTGGTATCCAGCGCCATTGAGGATGATTTCTGTGGACGCCACAGTTGGTAATAAGCCGTTCTCGTCCAACAGACATTTCAAAGCTGAGGGTACCAGCGTGAGCTGTAATATCATAACCTGGTGGTGGTGGGGCACCGGCATCAACAATTACCATGATGCGCCCGGATTGAAGTCTTTGAAACCCACTTTGCGGGGCAGCTAATAAAGGTTGTTTTCTGCCTTCTGCGCGACGCAAGACCATATCAATCTGCCAACCATGATCTTCATTTGAATCATTGAAAAGGCATAAGCCGCCATCACCATGAAGGAACATTCTCAAAACCGGGGACATAGATTCAATTGCCGAAATTATTGATCCGGGAACTTCCTTTTTCCCCGCGTGCAATGTTGCTCTTATATCAATTAGATGTCTTAAAGCTTCAAGATGGATGTGAGGGCTTCTTTGTATGTGGCCACCATCCGGTAAAATTTGTAGGGAGAGCTCTTTGCTCAATAAGCTTAACGCACGTTTTAGCCATGTGCTTCCCTCGGGCAGACAGACACCTGCGTATAGAAGGCCTTTAATGGCTCGAATAAGCTCCACGCCAGTTAGACCACCAGGCAGGCAGGCAGAAAGATATCGTGCCTGTTTGGCAAGGCTATCATGAATACGCTGACGTAGGTCTATGTCAGCAGAGCTGCCGATAAATTCATAGTGGCCAAGCCAGTTATAGAGGCGACATCCTGTTATTGATGGCTCCCAGGTTAAAGGGCGCCATTGATTGTTATCTTTAATCCAAAGATTAAGCATTTCACGGGCTGTCCGACGCGCCTGGTCACCCGCTGCGGCACGTAAAGATCTTAACCAGCTAAAAGAATGAAATTCTTTAACCCAATCCGGCTCTGCGCCGATGGGATTCCAAAGGGGTGCAGGATTGTTAATGACGTGACCCGCCAGTTCAATTTTTCCGGTCAGAATTGCCCTGCCTTTATTGGCGTCGCCCAACCATGGATCTGTGGGTGTAAAAACCAAATTGGGAATGGATTTGCCACTTATCATCCAATCATAAAAGGGACTGATAAGCAGTGGGTATTTAAGTTTATACCCAGTTTTTTCAAGAATAACCGGGGTTGGAAGCCTAAAGAACGAAGCCATACGTTCGGACATATTGCTCTGGCCATTTATCCAACGGCCAGAGCTTTTTTTTGTATCCGGTTTATGAGTTTGGCTTTGGCCTTCCATAGGCGGATGCTCTTATTGCCCTTTTAATTTTTTAATATTATTCGCATAGTTGTCAGGCCCCCCACGGAAAGTCGCGGTGCCTGCAACCAGAAGATCGGCGCCAGCTTCTACAGCCAGTGGTGCCGTTTCAAAGTTAATGCCGCCGTCAACTTCCAGATCAATGTCTTTGCCAAGGGCATCGATTTTATTTCTCAGGGCTGAAATTTTCCCAAGAGCACCGGGAATGAATGACTGGCCACCAAAGCCAGGGTTTACGGACATAACCAACAGAAGATCCAAGTCTTCAATTACATGATCTACTATATCGACAGGTGTGCCTGGATTTATTGCAAGGCCGGCTTTTACCCCCAAAGACTTAATGAGCTGGATTGTACGATGAAAGTGAGGGCCTGCTTCTGGGTGAATAGTGATGATATCAGCACCTGCATCAACAAAAGCTTCGATATAGAGATCAATGGGGGAAATCATCAAATGAACATCAAATGGCTTTTGGGTTGCCGGGCGAACGGCTTTTGTTATGGACGGGCCAAAGGAAATATTGGGGACAAAGTGTCCGTCCATAATGTCGATGTGTATGTAATCTGCACCGGCCTGATCCAGACGTTGAATCTCTTGTCCTAATTGAGAAAAATCAGCGGCAAGGATAGAGGGGGCGATACGTGTAGCTTTTTGCATTTATCCGGTTCTTTTATCCGAGGAAGCGAGGCTCTGCTAATAGAGATAATTTTCTCCACTTTGGTAGCAGTATAGCCTCATCTTCGCAAGCAATTGCCAGATAATGTCTTGTTATGAATTAGCTAGATATGATTTTGTGGTAGAGGGCTTTGTCAGTCGCGCCTTCTGATCCGATCAGTAATATCTGTGAGGAAGTATTGATATCTAGATCCTTACGAAGTGTCTCATCTTGTGCAACAGCAATGATTGCTGCAAGCCCGGCCACAGCAGATTCTCCGGCCACGATAGTTGGATCATTGCCGATTGGTTTTGCGAGTAGCTTCATTGCAGGCGCAATAAGTGTATCGGGTATGGAGATAAAATCGGAAGCTTCTTCGCGTAAAATATCCCAGGCCAAAGGAGAAGGGTCTCCGCACGATAAGCCGGCCATGATCGTTTCGTCTGTAATTTGAACTGATGTGGGTGCATCTTTGATCGCACTTGTATAGAGGCAATTGGCTAAGTCCGGTTCTACAATGATAACACGTGGAGAGTCTTTCCCCCATTTTTGCCGTAGAGCAGCGCAAACAGAAGCTGCGAGGCCACCAACGCCTCCTTGAAGTAGTACATGGCTTGGTGGAAAAGGCAGTTCCTGAATGATTTCATTGGTCATAACACCATAACCTGCCATGACATTTGTTGGTGGTTGTGTGTAGTTTTCCCAGGATGTGTCCGAGACAATAAACCAACCGTTTGCTTCGGCATTGGTTTTCGCAATTCGAACAGAATCATCGTAATCGCCATCTATGCGAATGACATCTGCGCCGTAACTTCTCATCGCTTTGGCGCGTTCTTCACTTACTTCTGTATGGATGTATATTTTACAAGCGGCGCCAAATTGTTGTGCACCCCAGGCTAGGGAACGCCCGTGATTTCCATCTGTTGCAGAGACAAGAGTGATTGTATTTGTCAGCGAAGCGTATTTGCCTGTGCGAAGATTTGACAGGGTTACTTTTTCATTGAATTTATTTTTGATTTCTCTTTGTAGTACCTTTGCGGCAGCATAGGCACCGCCAAGGGCTTTGAAAGATCCGAGACCAAATCTGGGTCCTTCATCTTTGTAAAAGATATTTTGAATTTTGAGCTTCTGGGCTAAGTTTTCCAAACGATGGAGAGGGGTTGCTGTATAACCATCCCATGACGTGATTTCGTTGGACGCATCGGCAAAATTTTGTGGTTTTATAACGTTCTTGAAAGCGTTCCCTGTGTGAGGGTTATAAGAAACGTGTTTAATGGTATTAGCTGAAAAAGTATCAAGCATAAAATTTGTCCTAGCTAAGGTAATATCAAAAATTATTCAGGAAGGCGATTTGCAACAAGCTGTGCCCAAAAAGCAGCGCCAATTGTAAGAGCATCATCATTGAAGTCATAATCAGAAGCATGAAGGGGTTTTCCATGGGCACCTTCCGTTCCGTTGCCCATTAATATAAAGCAACCCGGCTTTTTCTGGGAAAACAGAGCGAAATCTTCTGAAAATGACATGGGTTCACGATCTCCCTCGACATTGTCACTTATTTTTTTGGCTGCCTGTATCGCGATTTGGGTTGGGTCGGCAGAATTAATCGTCTCGATAAATTCTGTGTTGAAACTAAAATCTGCTTCGACATCGTGACCGTGTGTTATGCCATTCAAGAGGCGTTGCATATGGGTTTTGATCTGCTCACGGTCATCTGGTGTCCGGGCGCGAACATCACCTTTGAGTGTTGCTGAGCCGGGAAGCACATTTCGACGTCCATCGGTGGTGAATTCTGTAATGGATACGACAGCACCACAACCTGGATCCATTTTCCGTGCAACGATGGACTGGAATGCCTGCACTATTTCAGAACCGACAAGAATTGCATCGACCCCTTTTTGTGGCATTGCAGAATGACCACCACGCGCTTTAATTGTGATTTCAAACAAGCTTTCGCTAGAGCAAATTGTGCCGACTCTTGTTGAGAATTCACCGAGAGGCGCGCCGGGTAAATTATGTAGGCCATAGATTTCATCGACTGGAAATTTTTCAAGGAGCTCGTCATTGACCATGGCGGCCGCGCCTAGACCATTTTCTTCATTGGGTTGGAAGATGAAAACAACAGTGCCGTTGAAATTTTGTTTTTCTGACAAAAATTGAGCCGCGCCAAGAAGCATTGCGGTATGTCCATCGTGTCCACAGGCATGCATTTTCCCGCTAACCGTAGAGCAATATTGATGGGAACTGGTTTCTTCAATGGGGAGTGCATCCATGTCGGCTCTTAAGGCGATTGCCTGATTTCCACCGCCTTTTTTTAGAATGCCAACAACACCAGTGCCACCAATACCCTCATGAACTTCCAGACCATAGGATTTGAGTTCCGAAGCAACTTTCTGTGCTGTTCTATGTTCTTCAAATCCCAATTCGGGGTTACGGTGCAGATCATGACGTATGTCGATCAGTTTTTGTTTTTGATGCTGAAATGCGTCTGGTGTGACATTAGCCATAATCAACTCCTCTAATTCTAGCGCATAAGGATACAGGGGGATTTTTATTAAATTTATTGAATTCTAAATTTTTGAATACTAATTTTATAATAATATAACTTTTTGAAGATGAGAATAATAATGGACGCCTTTGATTATAAAATTCTGTTTCACGTGCAAAAAGATAGTCGTATGACAGCAGAAAAGATCAGTGCTGAAATTGGCTTATCACCTGCGGCAGTTCAGAAGCGTTTGAAACGCCTAAAAGATAGTGGGGTTATCAGAGCAGAGGTGGCGTTGCTGGATCCCAAGAAAATGGGGCATCCAATGACTGTTATCACAGAAGTTAGTCTTGAGCGTGAAAACTTGAACGTCCTTGATGGTTTTAAGAAGCGTATGAGACAGGCACAAGAGGTCCAGCAATGCTATTACACAACTGGTGAGGCGGATTTTATTATTGTCTTATTAGTACGAGATATTCAGCATTACGAACAATTCACCCGGGAGTATTTTTTTGGGAATGCTGAGGTAAGTAAATTTAAGACTAATATAGTAATGGATTCAGTAAAAGTTGGAATGTCTATTCCTATACTTACTAATCAAAATTAATCATTAAGTTTTTGCTTTAAGTAATCTTATGCTTCTATTTTGGAGGATTTGGTTTTCATATCATATCCTATTTATGGTGTTGTCGCTTTAATGAAATGTAAATAATATCAAAGATATAATGTGCGTAACTAATTAATAAGTTTAGCGTTTTTACCAAGCTTTATTGTATTAGATTATTCGGTTAAGTTCTTTTTAAGAATTTCTGCATATCATGGTATGCATGGTGGTCGTTGAATTACACGCACTCAGAAACATAATAAAGGCTGAGGGGGAAGGCGGGCTATTCAGCATAGGGCGATAGGAGGGCCTTACAAGGTGATGAAAATCTCTAAACTGCTTGATATGAGAATATCAAGAAAACTTCCGATTTTGTTTGTGATTATTTCTGCATTATCTGTCGTTTCAATTGGAATCTTCAGTGTTAAGAACGCAACTTCAAGTCTGGTTCATCTCGAGGAGAAAACTCTTGTTGCACTAGGTGAAGCTCGGAAATCAGCGCTACAAAGCTATCTCAACTCTATTGAAGAAGATATCACTGTTTCAGCGGCTAATGGGTATGTTCAAAATGCGATGTCCAATTTCACACTCGGTTTTCGAGACGAAAAACGCAGACATTCAGATCCCTTAAAGTCTTTACAAGGAATTTACATTAATGATCCCTCTGCTGAAGCAACCAATACAGAGGGGAATCCTGAAAAGCTTGGTGATAAACATCTCTATGATGGTCCCCAAATAGAGGGTTCTTATCACTCAGACCATCGTCGTTTTCACCCATGGTTCCGTCAAATGTTGGAAAGCAGAGGGTATTATGATGTCTTTCTGGTCGATGTTGATGGCAATGTTGTTTACAGTGTTTTTAAAGAGCTGGATTACGCGACAAATCTTAAGAGTGGAAAATATAAAGATACTGGTATCGCTGAAGTATACAATGCAGCCTTAGATAATCAAAAAGCTGGATCTGTTAATTTTATTGATTTTGCACCTTATGCACCAAGCTATGGCGCTCCGGCTAGTTTCATGTCCACGCCAATTATTTCGCAAAATGGCTTTCAAGGAGTGCTTATTTTCCAAATGCCCATTGATCGAATTAATAGCGTTATGCAACAGAGCGCGGGCATGGGAGAAAGTGGGGAAACTTACATTGTTGGTACAGACTATTTAATGCGGAGTGATTCACGCTTTTCAGAAGAATCAACCATTCTTAAAACCAAAGTTGAAACCGAAACAGTGAAAAGGGCTCTTGCTGGTGAGGCGGGCATTGCCATTGTTCCCGATTATCGTGGCATAAATGTTTTATCTGCTTATCAACCGCTTGATATTCACGGTGTACATTGGGCGTTGATGGCAGAGATTGATGAAGAAGAAGTTCTGCACCTTTCAGATTCTACTGTTGTATATATTTTGATAATTAGCGCAGTTGTATTGTTTTTCGTAGCGATTCTTGGTTGGTATTTTGCCCGTACTATCAGTAATCCTATCCGTCAATCCACATCAGAAATGTTGATGTTGGCCAATGGTGATAAATCTTTTGATGTATCTGGGCTTGGGCGTGCGGATGAAATTGGCGATATGGCTTCAGCTCTTCAAACCTTCAAAGAAAACGCCATTAAACAAGGTGAAATGGCAGAAAAAGAGAAGGAGTTGGTTGCCCTTCGTGAACAACGAACGAAGCGCATTGAGGAGCTAGTTGCACAGTTTGAAGCAGATAGTAATCAGATTTTGACGAGTGTAAGTACGGCTGCTTCTCAGATGAATACAACATCGGGCGAAATGTCTTCAGTGGCTCAGGATACGGCACTTCGTTCCAACACGGTTGCTGCTGCGGCAGAAGAGGCCTCGGTAAATGTACAGACAGTTGCTGCAGCTGCGGAAGAACTGAGCTGTTCTATCGAAGAAATCAATCGCCAGGTTGGTGAATCAAGCCAGATTGCCAGCGATGCTGTTTCCAAAGCCGATGCAAATATCGCAACAATTAAGGGTTTGGAAGAAGCATCGAACCGGATTGGGGAAGTTGTTGGCTTGATTTCCGATATTGCAGAGCAAACGAATCTTCTCGCTTTGAACGCGACAATTGAAGCTGCCAGAGCTGGTGAAGCAGGTAAAGGTTTTGCCGTTGTTGCCAGTGAAGTGAAAAATCTGGCTAATCAAACAGCCAAGGCCACTGAAGAAATCAGCAGTCAGGTTGATGAGATGCAGGATGTTACCAAATCGGCTGTTACGGCAATTGAGGCAATTGGTAAAACAATTGAATCAATGAACGAGATTTCTGTTTCAATTTCTACGGCGATTGAAGAGCAAGGTTCTGCGACACAGGAAATCTCTCGTAATGTTCAGGAAGCATCTGCAGGAACGGCCGAAGTAACATCGAACATGCAAGGTGTAAGTGAAGCTTCGACGCAAACTGGAACGTCTTCTCAGCAAGTGTTGGAAGCTTCTGAAGGCCTTTCGCGACAGGCTAGTGAGATGCGTAAAAGCGTGGAGGAATTTATCCAGGGAATCCGCGCGGCTTAAGGATAAATCCTTAGGCAATTTTTCGAAGGCGGCAGGCGTAAAACCCGTCCATGCCGCCTTCGTCATGTCTGTGACATGGCAGGCAGCGGAGATCGCCCTCTTTTGTCAATAGCATTCCTAGCCAGTTAGCACTTCCAAGCTCTTCAGCTTTAACCGGAACGCGTTCAAAGTTCGTTCCATTTTTCTTGAGAAAATGCTGAATCTGGTATTGACCTTCTTCGGGTTCAAGTGAGCAGGTGGCATAAACTATTGTGCCGCCAGGTTTGACCATTTTGGCGCAATTTTCAAGCAACTCACGTTGCAAATCAGCTAAGATTTCGATGTCTTCAGGACGTTTAATTCTGCCTAATTCAGGGTGCTTACGCAAAGTGCCTGTTGCAGAACAGGGCGCATCAAGAAGCAGAGCATCAAACTCTTCGTTCGGCTGCCAGGTTGTGGCATCGGCTTGAATGACTTCTGCATCTAGCTGAAGTCGTTCGAGATTTTCGTGAACCCGTGTCAGTCGTTTTGCGGAGGAATCTACAGCGGTAACATCCGCGCCTCCTGTGACGAGTTCTGCTGTTTTGCCGCCGGGAGCTGCACAGATGTCTCCGACTTTTTTGCCCTTTACTGATCCGAGCAGAAGAACGGGAAGGCTTGCGGCAAAATCCTGAACCCACCAATGACCTTCTTCATAACCTTCTAGGAATACGGGGTCTCCTGTACCAGCGGGTAAGCGAATAGAATTGCCAGAAGTAACGTTACCACCGAGCTTTTCGGCCCATTCAGCCGGAGCTTCTTTTACAGTCAAATCCAGAGGCGCTTCGGCAAGGTGGCTGAGCGAAATTGCCTTGGCTGTTGCTCCGCCATAGGTTTCCGCCCATTTTTTCCAAAGCCAGTTTGGCAAGTTGTCCTGGCTTTCGTCCATCTTCGCCAGCATGTCTTGGCCTTCGCGTGAGAGGCGGCGCAAAACGGCATTCATAACTGGTTTATTCCCACTGAGTTTTGGGCTTCTAGCTAGGTCAAGGCTGGTGCTAACCGCAGCATGAGGTGGTGTGTCGAGATAAAGCAACTGAACAGCACCCAGGCGAATAATGTCACGCACGTCTGCCATTTTGGCAGGTAAACGTCGTTTCATGCAGGCATTGATGGCTTTATCAATTTGGCCAAGACGACGCATAAGTGTTGAAATCAACAAACGGGCAAAAGCTCTGTCGCGTCGTTCCATGCTTTCAAAATCTGCCTTGTTATTGTTCAGGGCTTCATCAAGGGTTTTTTGTTCCCGCATGATGTCTTTCAAAAGATTCAGAACGAGCTTTCTCGGATTAGCTGGGCGGCCACTATGAGACTTATTGCCTGCTTTGTTTCTGGATCCGGAAGCGTTTGTATGTTTGTTGTGTTTTTCAGTCATGGGCTAGGGTTTACCATGAATGTAGCGTGAAGAAAGAGCTATTTTTGCGCAGGTGCTATGTTCTTGATGAAATATTGATAAGTCTATTGGTAAGCTGTTCCCCGAAAGAGGCGCGACAAGATGCGTTATATCTTTTGGTTTGGAGGCTTGGCATTACCCCCATGACATGCCATATGAATAGTTATGACAAGATCTTTTACGACACATACACCTAATCAAAAAGCCAGAAAGAATCATTTCCCGGCACCGGGGGATATCGTTTCTGGTGCGAAGCGTAAAAAAGTTACGCCTGGTGATCTTGATAAAGCAATGGCGGCTCGACTTGAACGTGAAAAACAATTGATGGAAGGCTTGGATAAGAAGCCAGAAATCGGTGGCCCCAGTGGTCCAGAGCCGACACGTTATGGTGACTGGGAGCGTAAAGGTATTTGTGTTGATTTCTAAGTTCGTTGTATTTGCATAGTTTCTAATCCCTTTAGTCGGAGTAACCAAAAGTTATGGAGCTTCTCAGCCCTTATCGTCGGCGCATTGATGATCTTGATGATCAGATTATGGAGCTTTTTTCTCAACGATTTGAAGTCATTCGAGAAGTGGCCGAACTGAAAAACAAGCATAATATTCCGGCGATCCTACAAGATCGGGTCGATGAAGTGCGTGAACGAAACGCCGAGACGGGTGCGCAAAAAGGTCTTGATGCAGATTTTATTCGCAAGCTCTATACACTGATCATTGATGAAGCCTGTGAACTTGAAGATCGTTTAATGGGGAATAAAGAGTAATGGCCGTTAGCTTGGTCTGGTTCTCAAGCCAAGCTTTTTGATCGGCCGTAGATTCACTAGGGCAACGCCGATTACAGTCATCGCCATACCGACCAAGGCTGTGGATCTGAAAGTTTCATCATACAGTACCCATGCCATAAGGGCGGCAGTTGGGGGCACGAGGAAGAACATACTTGATACCTTCGAAGCCGCGCCTTTGCGGATCAAGATGTAGAGCAGACTTATGGCCCCGACAGAGAGCACGACAACCAGCCAGAACATGGCAAAAATCATTTCCTCGGCCCAGTTGATGATCATGCTTTCGGTAAAATAAGCCAGTATGCCTGTGGGGATTGAAGCGGCCGCATATTGTATTACGGCACCAGTGCGCAAATCCATTTCGCCACAAAAACGTTTTTGATAAACGGTGCCGATAGAAATACCAAAAAGAGCCACAACGGCGATGCTGACACCCAATGGTGTCCCCAGACCATTTTCAAGCTTTGCCCAGACGACCAGAATAACACCGCTAACGCCGAGAATAAGACCGATCCATTGTCTGGTCGTTATCTTTTCTTTTAGGAATACGCCAGCAGCAAAAGCCACCAAGAGCGGTTGAATGCCGACAATCAGTGCGGCAACACCAGCTTGAAGACCCAGTTCAATTGATGCAAAAACACCCCCAAGATAAATCGCATGCAAAAGAATGCCTGCGACAGCGATGTGCAGTATTTGCATTGGATCTCTGGGCCATTTTGCTTTCCAGATAAGGGAGATAAGCAACAGTAAGCCCACGGCGAGAAGGAATCTGGTGGCGAGGAGTGTCATGGTTTCCGCATAAGGCAAGGCCATTTTGGCAAAGACAAATCCAGTGGACCAAATCAAGACAAAGGTACAAGGCGCAAGTATGGCCAGGAGGTTTGAATTTCCGTTATTCGAATTTCCGGGATTTGAATTTTCTTGCGATGTGTTTGTCATGAGACTCTGGTTTTTATGCGGATAGATTACATTTTCTTAGCAAAGTTCGTTGTTGTACGCAGTAGCGATATTGTCAGGGTGCAATTTGTCAGGGGGCAAGCCTGAGATTTGTTAGAAGGTATATTGTTAATTGGCTCTAAGAATGTAAGGTTTCCTTGATAGTTACGAGGGCCAATTTTTGAGGTTAAGGATGGTTGGAAAGCCAACAAATACCCCTTTGTTAGATGTAGTTCTGGATAAAACCAGTGAACATTCCTTGCAGCAGCAGCTTTTTACTCAGTTGAGGGAGATGGTGTTGGGTGGTCGACTGCAACCGGGGGAAAGATTGCCATCTACTCGCGCGCTCGGAAAAGAGCTGGCATGCTCACGCAATACTGTCCTAGGGGCTTTTGATCAGCTGCTTGCGGAGGGATATCTGGAAGGTGTCAGTGGTTCTGGTACCTATATTTCGAAAGAGTTGCCGGATGATATCGGTGTTGCTTTGGCTAGACCCTCTGCTTATTCACAATCAACACCGGAAATAAATCCGCGTGGCCTTTCCCGGAGGGGAGAGCAACTGGCAATAATGCAAAAGGAAAAACGTGCGCATAAAAATCATACGGCATTTTCGCCGGGCATGACAGATGTGGAATCTTTTCCTTTTCCACTCTGGGCGCGATCTCTTTCCCGCACCTGGCGTTATCCAAAAGCTGATCTACTGAGGAATCCTGACCCTTGCGGTTATATTCCGCTTCGCAAAGAAATTGCTGATTATTTACGTGTTGCCCGGGGCATAAAGTGTGACTGGCGACAGGTTATGATTACCTCTGGTGCACGTCAGGCAACCGATTTTATGGCGCGAATCCTTTTGGATTCAGGGGAAACAGCCTGGTTTGAAGAACCGGGATATCCGGGATTAAAAGGGCCATTACATTCGGCGGGCATTGAGATGGCATACGTACCTGTAGATGAAGAAGGACTGTCAGTTGAAGCTGGTCGTGTAATGGCAAAAAATGCGCGAATGGCGGTAGTTTCGCCATCACATCAATACCCTTTGGGTGTCGTGATGTCTTTGAGGCGCCGCCTTGAACTGCTTGACTGGGCCGAAGAAAATAATGCGTGGATATTAGAAGATGACTATGAGAGCGAGTTCAGGTTTTCCGGTAAGCCTATATCTTCTCTACAGGGACTGGAAGCTGAAAGGCGGGGGCATTTGCAAGAAGCTTCCCGAGTAGTTTATCTCGGCTCGTTTTCCAAAGTTCTGTTCCACGTTTTACGTCTGGGGTATCTCGTCGTGCCAGAGCATCTGGTTGATGCCGTGAGTTCGGCGCGGATGCTTATGGATGAACGTTCTTCCCTGCTTGCGCAACCTGCACTTGCTGATTTTATGGCCGAAGGTCATTTCTCGTCTCATATCAGGCGGATGCGCAAAGTTTATGCACAGCGTCAAGAGATGCTTGTTCAAGGGATAGAGCGTCACTTGTCTGATTATCTTGTCATAAATCCGAATGTCGCAGGATTACATATTACGGCATACTTTACAGATAGGGCATGTCGGAAAACAACAGATCGCAAAGTTGTGGCCGAAGCAGACAAAGTGAATATTTCAGCGTCACCTCTTTCTCTTTTTTACGACGATAAAACGAGTGCTAGGCAAGGGTTGTTGATGGGGTATGGTGCTTGCCATCAGGATCAGATTGAATCCGGCTGTAAAAGGTTGGCGTCTGTGTTTGAAAAGTTGGTGTCCAAGGCGTGATATGGGGCGTGATTCTGGATTAGCAGTAAGATGAGGAATAACCAAGGACGCTTCTTTTCTTTTCCCGGCTCCCCTTGTACACAGGGGGTTAATTGTACGCAGGTGATATTTATGGATCTTGGTTTATCAATTTTGGCCCTAATGATGGTGGAGCAGAGATGAAACCCTTAAGCGATTTTCCACGAGCTGTTAAAAGCCAGATTCGCTATGTGCTGACAGATATTGATGACACGGTAACAACTGATGGTCAGCTTAGTGCCGAGAGTTATATGGCGCTGGAAAATCTGACGAAGGCCGGGTTTAAAGTTATCCCTATTACAGGCCGTCCGGCGGGATGGTGTGATCACTTTGCGCGTATGTGGCCGGTTGATGCTGTTGTTGGGGAGAATGGCGCATTTTACTTTCGGTATGAACATCATGCCAAAAAAATGACCTGCCGCTTCTGGAAGGAAGCAGGTGAGCGGGCGGAAGATCGCAAGCGTATCAATCGGTTGCGTCAGTCGATTCCTCTGAACGTTCCGGGATCGGGAATCGCATCTGATCAAGACTATCGCGTCGCTGATCTTGCTGTGGATTTTTGTGAGGATGTTGATCCTCTTGATCAGGAATCAATCGACAGGATTGTCTCGTTGTTTGAAGAGGCAGGAGCCAAGGCAAAGGTGAGCTCGATTCACGTTAATGGCTGGTTTGGGGATTATGATAAGCTATCCATGACCGAGGTTCTGTTCCGCGAAGCATATAATCTGGAGCTGGATCAGGTTCTGGATCAGGTTGTCTTTTCCGGCGATTCGCCAAATGATGCACCGATGTTCGCACGGTTCCCACACTCTGTTGGTGTTGCGAATGTGAAGGACTTTATTGGCAGGATACCGCATGAGCCGACATGGGTTACTGAAAAGCGAAGCGGCAGGGGATTCGTTGAACTTGCGAAGATGCTATTGAGCTGATGTCCGATTTTGATCTTGATCTGCGCGCGCTGGATATCTTTGTCACCGTTGTTGAAACGGGGGGTATGACAGCGGCTGCCCAGCACAAGGAAATCTCTCAATCTGCGGTTTCTCAGGCTGTGGGTGCGTTAGAGAAAAAGATGGCTGTACAACTGATGGATCGCTCTGTACGTCCCCCGGCTTTGACTCCGGCAGGTCGAACCCTGTTTGAACGGGCGAAATCGCTGCTGGATACGGCGAGGGAGACTTCCTTTCTGGTTAGGGCCTATCAGCAGAGATCACTGCCAAGATTGAACGTGGGAATGGTTGATTCCTATGGGACGACAGTTGGCCCTCATTTGGTAAGCGGGTTGATGGATGAAGCTGTAGAATGGTCCGTATGGTCCGGCCTGACAAAGCTTCACTTCAAACGCCTCTTTACCCGCGAAGTTGATGTGGTGATAACCGAAGGCAGTATTCCGACGGATGAACGGATTATTTCGCACCGTTTACTACAGGAACCTTTTGTTTTGGCTTTGCCTGCTGATTATCGGAAGCCGGTTCAAAGTCTGAATCAATTGAATCAGGATTTACCGTTGGTACGATACAGTTCTCGTTCTTTGACGGGAATGAATATCGAGAACCATTTGAGATCTCTTGATATTATCGCGCGACGTCGGTTTGAATTTGATACGGCAGATACGACTTTGGCGATGGTTGCAGTAGGGATTGGCTGGGCGATCACAACGCCACTGTGCTTGTTACAGGCCAGAACACATCTGCAGAGTATCCGGTGTGAGCCATTGCCCGGTCCTGCTTTTTCCAGAAGTTTAATGCTGGCCACGCGCCGACATGAACTTGAATCGCTGCAAAAGATGATAAGCGATATATCTCGGGATACGCTGACGCAAAAATGTATGCCGGAAATCGCAGCATTCGCGCCGTGGGTCACAGACATGATTGAAATTGGGGAAAAGTAATTAGGCCAGAATTATCAAATCGATATCTGGCTGATTAAGCAAATATAATTGTTTAGTCCAGCTTTTCGTAAGACGTGAAGAAAGAAGCGTCGAATAACCTTCACCAATGATCAGATGCCTCATAAAACGATGAGGACAAGAGTTAAGCTAAACGACTATACCTAGAACTGGAAAGTCCCTAGCTGGTTTCCCGCATGGATTTGATATAGCCCAGTGCGTAATCAATACCGGACCATGCTGTCACAGCTGTTGCGATTGCCAATAGCCAGAATGATACCTGCACCGTATCCATATACTGGCTGAAAAATCCGCTAAGAGCATAGAGGCCGACTGTCCAAACCTGTGCACAGGCCTGAACGATAGCTTTGATCTTGCCGCTGGATCTCGCGGCCATGGTAAAGCCCTGTTGCTGGGCAAAGATTCGCAGGTAAGAAACAACGATGTCACGGGTGATGATGATGGCAACGAACCAGACAGGAATCCAACCGATTCCCAAGAAGCCGATAAAGACCATGGCGCGATAGAGGCTGTCGCTCATGGGATCAATGATCATGCCCAGTTTGGTGACCTGTCCATAACGACGGGCGATATGGCCGTCGGCCATGTCGGAAATCTCTGCAATCATCATGACGACGATAGCCGCAAGTAAATATGATTGTGTTCCCTGTAGGAGAAGATAAATGACGACAAAGCCTGCGCCACTTCTAAACACACTAAGCCAATTGGGAAGATTCATGCCGTCGCTGCCCTTTGCATGAGATAGTTTCAAGGTCCTCTGGTTTCCGCTATCTCGTGAAAGGCGGATTTTTGTCCGTGGACTATAGATAATTTTGGTTTATAACAGTCGCTAAGAGCGGTCACAAGGACGATAAAAAAAAGATCGCTAAAAACGATACCAAAAGTGGTAACAGAGGGCGTTTGTAAAAGGCTAAATGAGATTCTGGTTTAAGAAGAAAATTCACGCCCGTAATAAGAAGGAAACCATCGCTGGTTTGCTTCGTCTTCTCTATTTCCGTCTTGTTATTCCTGTTTTAAGGTCGGTTGATCAGCCTGAAATTGTTGCCCGTGGTGTCATGATGGGCTTGGCCCTCGGAATGACACCGACAGTAGGTATTCAGCTTTATAGTGTTTTTATTGTCTGGTGGCTTTGCCGATATGTCATCAAATGGCAGTTTAGCCTGATTATTGCCATGGCGTGGTCCTGGCTTTCTAATCCTATCACGATGATCCCGCTTTATTATCTGTACTATATTACGGGTCGTTTAATGTTGCTGGATTTTGATGGCGAGCAGAGCTTTAAAGATTTCTCACAGATGATGAGCGAGCATCTGACGCTGGACGGCGGTATTTGGGAAACGATCGTGGAAGTATCCCATTTTATGCTGGAGCAGGTTGGGACCTCAATTCTGGTTGGGTTTATACCTTACAGTGTCGGTCTTGGTGCCTTGGGGTACTGGTTGTCTTTTAAATTGGCCACACGCTATGCTGTTGCCCGCAAGAAACGGCTTGCAGGATCGCGAGATAAACTTAAGAATCCTGATTTAGAAAACTAAACTTCCTAAAACATGTACCCAGAAATGAATAAACCGATAAGGGCGAATGGGGTTTAGTTTCGCTGACTTATCGGCTTATTCAAGTAACTATGTGTGCTTGTTTAACAAGCTGGTTGATTAAGAAGCTGGCGCAATGTTGGTAACCAGATTTTTACCTTCTTTTTCATCATAAGTCAGAACAACTTCTGTACCGGGCTCCAGGCCTTCTACTGTCAGACCGTTAACAAGCTCCATCACAGTGCCGTTTTCAAGGATAATTGTGTTTGTTGCCGGGTCCGCAGTCATAACGCGACCTGTCATTTCAGCGGCACTTGCGATTGATGCAGATGCGATAAGACCAAGAGCGATAACACTTGTAATTAATTTTTTCATTGTCTGTTCCTTTGTTGACAAATTGAGTGTGTCGATAAGCAAAAGTTAAGTTCTCACCGGGCATTTGAGAAGGAACAAGAAGAGGACAAAGTTGGGTGCATCTTTCGAGCATTCCTGTGTCAGAAAAAAGGTAAGTGTCTGAAATATGGCAATTATCAGATGTTACGGTCATGTTCTCTTATAAAAGAAGGCAAGGGGGTGACATTTCGTTTATAGGTTGCCTTAATTAAGTCACTTTTATTTTGCAAGTTACTTTTGATTTGATCAAAAACACAACCAAGGGAGATAGAAATGACCGAAATAATCGAAGGCGGATGTTTGTGTGGGCAGGTTCGCTATCAGACCAATTGTATAAAACCGCTTTTTAAGGTGAATTGCCATTGTCGCGATTGCCAAAAATTGAGTGGGAGCCCTTATGTTGCTGTGATGGGCGTGCCGGAAACCAGCTTTTCTGTCACCGGCGATTTGAATTGCTTTGAGCATCAGGGCGGAAGTGGTGGTGCGATGAAAAGCTATTGTTGTTCGAAATGTAACAGCCGAATCTATGGGACGCCGGAAATTGCCAAAGGGATGGTTTTGATTGTAGCAATGAGTCTGGATAATCCTGAATTTTATTCAGCTGATGCAGATATGTTTGTTAAACAGGCTGTATCTTGGGATATGATGAACAGTGACATTCCAAAGTTTGATGGCAGCATGTTTCGACGAGGAGGATAAAAATGAGCACTGACTTTCCCGGTTTTCCCAAAGCAGGGTTTGAGTTTCTCGACGATCTAAAAGAAAACAATACCCGGGATTGGTTCGCGGAAAACAAAGCGCGATACCGGGAAACGTTACAGGATCATTTGCTGGATTTTATTCAGGCAATGGTCGAGCCCCTTGCTGAAATTACCCCTCATTTTGTGGCCGATGCCCGTCGCAATGGCGGGTCAATGTTCAGAATCCACCGCGATGTCAGATTCTCGAAAGACAAGCGGCCCTATAAAGAACATGCGGCATGTCATTTCCGTCATTCGTTGGGCCGGGATGCCCATGCACCGGGTTTTTATGTTCATCTGGCAACGGACGAAGTGTTGTATGGCGGTGGGATCTGGATGCCGCCCAGTGATGCGCTTTATATGATCAGGCGCGCAATCGCTGATCGCCCAAAAGAGTGGGAAAAGGTTTTATCGGATCAGGCAATACGTGATATCTTTGGTGAAATTGGTGGCGATGGGCTCAAGCGCCCACCAAAAGGTTTTTCAGCAGATGAGCCACATATCAAAGACCTTAAGCGAAAAACCTTTTTCCTTATGCATCGGACAACACCAAAAGCAGCCCAGAGTCCGGCATTTTTGAACGAAGTTGTCGAAGGGTTTAAAACGGCAGCGCCACTGATGAGATTTCTGTGTAAAGCGGTTGATGTTCCTTTTTAGGGGCATCAATCAGAATGCTAAGTGTAAGGGCCTGCAATCACCCATCTCAAACCACAATAAATTGCGACTAATAAATCAGACAATGATTTATAGTTGCTTCGTGCTAAAAGCGGACATCAAGATTCATTCAACTCAATTTATACGCAAACACATGCGTTAAAAAAACTCGTGTAAAAAATCTCAATACTTTAAGGGGTTTTATCCTTAATCCATTGTTGAAGTTGATCTAAAGGCATAGGTTTTGCGTAAAAATAACCTTGGATCAAATAGACTTCACGTTCTTGTAAATAAGCCACCTGATGCGCCTCTTCAACACCTTCAGCAATCATGCCTAACTGAGATGATTTGGCAAATGAGATAATAGACTCTAGTACTGAGCCTTTAAAATCGTCTTTGTCTATAGTATCAACAAACATTTTGTCGATTTTTAATGTACTTATGCCGAGTTCTTGAATATAAGAAAAACCGCCGTACCCCGTGCCTGCATCATCAAGTTTTAATTCTACTCCTAGGCTATAAAATTTTTCTATATGTTGACGGGCATCTTCAAGGTTTTCAATTTTTATTCGCTCAGTGATTTCTAGTGATATGGCCGATGACGGCAACTGATTTTCGGTAATTAGCCGGGAGATAAGTTGGAAAAGTCTATCATTTAGCAAATGTTCGGGAACAATATTGATGCTGACAAATTGTTGTGTTTTATCCCAGCCTAAAACTTTTATATCTTGTATAGTTTTTTGAATTAACTGTTCGGTTATGGCCACAATCATCCCGCTATCTTCAGCAAATGGAATGAACTGATAAGGAGGCACCACGGAGCCGTCTTGACGTACCCAACGTGCTAGCATTTCAACCCCAACGATGTGACCCGTTTTGCTGTGTACTATGGGTTGGTAAAATGGCGTGAATTCTTGATATTTAAGGGCATCTTTGATAACTCGCTCAAATGATTGGCGGATCGTTAATAACTTATATGACAAAAGCGTAATCATACTTGCAAAAAGGAACGAAAATAAGGTGGTGCTAAACCAACTTAATTCTTTGTAATAATTATAAAATTCTTCGGTACCGCGGACGTGTAATTCCACCTGTACCTTTTCTTCGAATCTTGATGTGTTGTACTCAATGTAACTTTCTTGGGCCATAGCACGACCACTGAATGTCAATTTAGGCAAACTGCCTATAATAAATTCGTATTCTAGGCAGTTGGTACAGGCAAATTCTGCTAAATAATTAATCATAAAAGGATTAATGCTAGCAAAATATCGACTGTTGGCATGCGAGCGAACCAACAACAAATCTATGTGTTTGTCACCATGAGATACCGTTGCCAAGGAAAATTTGTCACTAAGTTGATGTCTAGTCGGGTTAAGTATACGTTCATGGTAATCTTCAATATCAATATGAATATCTTCACTTGCACAAGCTTGTTTATTGCCATGCAAAACCCCGATAAGTCGAACTGCTGGGTGTTCATAGGTCAGCAATGCCAATTGTTCAATGTTGCTTTTAGTACATTGAAAGTCCTCTGGCTCAGGCAGTGTATCTAATATTTTATAGGCTTCTAGTAGGGCATCATGAAATTGATAAAGGAGTTGTTCTGCATCTTTTTGTAATGCTTTTTCGGCATAAAAATGATTAAAAAAGTTAACCGTAGCAAGACCTGCAACAAAGGTAATGGCAAAAATACTCGAGGTGATTTTAGTTATTTTCACGATGATCCTTTTCTTCGCAATTTTTTATCAATTGTATGTAAAGTGTGACATGAAATTGGCTAATTATAGGCAGTGGGTTATCTACAACACATAAATATCCAAGCTGCCCATCTAAGTTAATTTTTCATTCGTACCTACACTTTATAAGTGAGGTGGTCCCATCTTGTTGGACAGCCTAGCAGTTTGGCTAAGGTGTATTGGGTTATCTGCTCACGCTGCTAATTGTATATTTTTTTGATAGCGCTTCAAGCGGTATACTTCATTTGGTGTTTTGCCGTTGAAACTGGAGTGCGGGTGCTCAGTATTGTAAAATGTGATCCATTCATCGATCACCTGCTTCGCAACAAAACCATTGGTTAACTCATGTAAATGAACAGCTTCGTATTTGAGGCTTCGCCATAGTCGCTCAATAAAAATATTGTCCATGCAACGACCGCGACCGTCCATGGATATTTTAATTTCGGCACCTTCCAAGATACCTCGAAATCTATACTTGTGAACTGACTTCCTTGGTCTGTATTGAATATTTCAGGTTTGCCGTATTGGTCGATTGCTTCCTTGAGAGCTTCAACGCAGAAACTTGCATCCATCGTATTGGAAAGCCTCCATGTCAATACTTTACGGGTAGCCCAGTCCATGATCGCAACAAGATACAGGACGCCGTGTTGCATAGGGATGTAGGTGATGTCGCTGCACCAAACTTGATTGGGCCTATTAATCACCATCTTTCTCAAAAGATATGGATAGATCTTGTGCTCAGGGTGCGGGCGACTGGTATTTGGCGCCTGGTAAATAGCTTCCAGACCTATCAATTTCATCAGTCGACGTATTCGGTGGCGTCCGATTTTTCACCTTCACGGCAAAGATACCGTGCCATCTGGCGGCGGGATCTGGATGCCGCCAAGCGATGCGCTTTATATGATCAGGCGGGCAATCGCTGATCGCCCGAAAGAGTGGGAGAAGGTTTTATCGGACCCCAAAATACGTGATGTTTTCGGTGAAATCGGTGGCGATGGGCTCAAGCGTCCACCAAAAGGTTTTTCAGCAGATGAACCACATATCAAAGACCTCAAGCGAAAAACCTTTTTCCTCATGCATCGGACAAAGCCAGAAGCAGCTCAGAGTCCGGTGTTTTTGAACGAAGTTGTCGAAGGATTTAAAACGGCAGCACCTTTGATGAGATTTCTGTGTAAGGCCGTTGACGTTCCTTTTTAGATTTATCAATCAGAATGCTATGTGTAACGAACTGTAATCATCCACCCCAATCCACAATAATTGCGCCTAATAAATCAGACCATGATTTATAGCTGCTTAGTGCCATTAGCGGAAATAGAGCGATATTAAAAGTTATGAGACATCATGAATTGACTATTAAAAAGTCAAGTGATTTTTGACTTGGACTTTAAGATACGTTTTTTCTTAGGAGGACGTTCAATCGGGGTAAAGGACTGTTTCAGGTGTTCTCTAAACCAACGTCGACGCTCGATCATTCGAAAGCTGTTTAATTTGAAACGATATTCACAGCACCCCAAACGTTTCTTGCATCTACAAGGACAAGATAGTTTGTTAGCTTCCCGTTTACGTTTACCTAGTGCTTTTAACGCTAGTACAACAGCCTCTTTTCCTTGAAGTCTGAGTATATCTTCATACTCATCAACAAGCCCTTTTTCTCCATGCGCCAACTCACCAAAAGGGTAATTACCAAACTCTATGCGGTGAGATACTGCATATAAAAAAGGATCAACGACGTTCCCAAAGAATGCTGTAATAGATTTATCCGAATGTAATAGAGACTTTATTTTAAGCTCTGAGCCTAGACAAAACGATCCGTTAGTATAGGTGTGATACTCTTGGCTTCGTGGAAAGTAATTTGACTCATCCAATACCGTAGGCAGTTTACTGGGATATTCTCGGGGACAAACAACCCTAAGTCGAAAAGTTTTATCAATAAGCTGACTACCCACAAGCTGTGCTTTTAAATGATACTCACCTACCAGTTCAACCTTATCATCATTGATCTCGGCAATCCTGATTCTTGGATGACAGACAAGAAAATCATCCAGTTGTATACCGTCCCAAAACCACATTTATTGAGCAAACCATGGCTTCGGATCAGAGGCATGAATCTCTTTAGTTGGTGTGATCACAGTCGCAGATAGCCCTAAAGCCAGTGCAACCGAAGTGGCATCCAGATGAACATTCAGGCCACGATCAGCCGCCTCAACCACATGCTGGCTGTTATCCTTGGCGCATAATGTCTTAAAATCGACTCTAGCCTGATAGAGCCATTTGTAAAAATTCTGTTCCAATTTGTACTCAGCTGAGCTTTCGTCATACCACTTATCTGCAAAATCCTCGGCAGGGTTTACAGGGTTGGGTACTACTGGCACGGCAGCATTAATATATTCCCCCATACGGGACAGGATCTTGGTTAAGGCCGATGCAAGATCAGCTTCACCATTATAGGCTTTTGCGGCCAAAGTGGTGATAATTACTGAAATAGGCTTGCAGTCTTCGTTGTCCTTGAACATGGTATCGCGGTGACGTTTCAATAGCTGAATGGCTTGCTGCAAAGGCGTTTTCCATTGGTAGTATGGCAAGCTGTCAATGCTGGCCTTAAAGCTTATTTCACGCTCGTTGATGATCGATTTCGCAGTTTTCATACGCGTTTCAAACCAGCGTGCATAGCCTTCAGGGTTACTAATGCGCCAGTTGTTAGTCGTAACCTTATATCTATGATCGGTGTTGTCCGTGATAGATACCGCATGCTCGGATACATTTTGAGCAAGCGCATCATCGAAGCGTGAATTTTCGATCATGCGCTTCTTCAAAATGCCCCTGTCGGTTTCACTCTCAGGGATACACGGTACGATATCCATGTGAAAGCTCAACCCATCAGCATATTCAAGCCGCCAGCAACGTTTTTTCTCTGCAAGATCTTCTTTGATACCGCGCGCCTTGCGATATAGTTCCAACTCATCACCAACATTATTTTTGAGCTGTTCCTGTGTGATCTGGTTCTTACTCAGGCCTTGGCGCAGGTTACACCCCATATCAAGATCATATTCTTCATCAGAATCCGGTTTGATCGCCGTGCCCAATCTGAAAGACCCTTGCGAGAATACGTGCGGGTCGTATTCGACGCAGCTTGAACTAGGCCGATGCAACCATTCACCAATATCTTTATACCGCTTTTCCGCCTTCTCATAAGCCTCGTCCTGCAGTTCAATTTTTCCCAAAATGCTCTTCAGCACTTCATTACTTCGATTGCCGAGCATGTAAATCACCTTTCAGTTCAATAGCATTAATAAATTCCTGAGTTTTTAGATCGTGGTCATACACGAACCATGGCATATCGGCCTTGGGCGTTCTCGCCCGCCCGAATTCAATTGCACAGGAAACAGGCATCACGGGAAATATATGCAAAGGAGTTACTTCGCCGTGCTGTTGTTTAATGTCCACGATCAAACCTCTCAAGCGCTGTCGAAACAGAGAAAGTTGCTGCCTTGACTGCATAAAATCGTTGTGTGGATTTTCGATAGTAATTTCCCAGATAGCCGCATCATCACCAAGCACTCTCGTGATACGGTTTTTCGATACGTTATCACTTAGGGATACAACCAGTGCAACTGCCCCTTTTGTGCATTCAGGTTTACGGACGATGTAATCAAAATCATCTTGGCAGTCTTGCCACTGCCAACTTTTGGGTTCTCTATGAAGCTGATAGCTTTCCACCGATATTTTATCGGTCAGTAAAGCTCCAAGTTCTATTAGGAGTGGTTGAGGTGCAAGCGTAAAAAGGGAGAGGTGTTTACAGGGATCATCTTCGATGACCGGTAAAATTTTTCTTTTGAAGGCTTTTAAAAGATGCAACTTTTCAGCCTGCCAATACTCCGGTGAACTGTCTTCTAACTCTGATTTGGTAGAAATCTGTATTGGTCGTTCATCGGAAGGATACCAATGGGGAAACATAGCCTGGACACAAGCATAATATTCAATCGACGTTTTTTCAGAGCCGATATTCGCTCCGTAAAGTACAACGTGAGATTTCTTATCCGGTGCAATGCCTGTAACAATCTCTACTCGCTGCTCATGTTGTGCCTTCCAATTGATCAATAATGCTGCGGTATATCGAATACCGTCTTTATCCTGATCAATTTTCTGATGACAACTATGGCAAATTAACATCAAGTTACTAATATCATTAAGCTTATTTTGTTTTTGGCTGAGCATGCCCCAGCCACGAGGTCCTATTTTTGAAAACGAATAGATATGGGCTTTTTGAGAAATATTTACTGGTTCTTGTGTGACTGATGATTTATAGAGAAATTTATTGCAGCCATTAAACTGGCATCGACCCGCTGAACGAGCCCATAGTTCTCGTTCCACTGTGATTTTAATGTGCCTAGTAACTTCCACAACCATGTTTTCTATAGCCTTCCGATTAAAGGAGGCGAGCATGAAAAAAAATCATCAAGCAGTAAGTGAAGGAAGTTATCGACTCTAGTATACAGTGCCGCGGCTCTCCAAACCTCGTCATTGCTACCGTTCAGCTTCGGCCCATAGGTTTTCTTCATACCGTAGACTAACATTATGACCAAAAAATTTTATCTGTAAGTTCTTCGTATCTTTTTTGATCGCAGCGCACACCCAGAATAGGCAGTTCACCTACAACTAGGTATGTCGCTCCTTTCATCATTATTATTTCTCCTTCCTAACGCCTTTAAATGGTTTTTTATCTGATGTTTTAACATCCATGAAGCGTCCCGTATCAGAATCACGCTTAACGTAGTGTCCCGACGGGGTCTTTGTTTGTGATCTTCCTCGAACGGCCCCGTTACGATGACCATCACCTTTTGGTGGATTTGTAGCCATTACTAAACCTCATCTTTTGTCATTAACTTTGGTTAATATCAATATTAACTCTAGTTAATAATATTGGGACTCTTTTCAAGGATGTCAACAGGTGTTAATATTTTTTTTAACAGGAGTTAATTTATGATCAGTAAAACAGAACAAGCTCAAAAAATTAGTAACGCTATTAAAAAACTAAGGAGTGAAGTCGATTGGAATCAAGCCCGGTTAGCTCAAGAGGCGGGTATTAGTGGTGCAGCTCTAAGTAAGATAGAAAAAGGCGGGGAAAGAATTCCAACAATAGTAGTATTACGTAAGCTATCAGCAGCACTAAAAGTACCACTACATGAAATAACTGGAGAAGATTTTGCGGAAACTTCTGAGACCGATGTACGCAGTAGGGAGTTTTATCGCAAGTGGGACGTACTTGATGATCTTTCTGTAGAAGATCAGGATAGGTTAAGAGATATGGCTGTACGTCTAAAGGAAATAACCCCAAAGGAATGATAGATGGTATTGAGATTCATTGATCAGAAAAGCAGTCGTCATCATAAGTAATTAAGGAGTATGAAAACCCATCGTTCAATAAAATTGAACTTACGTACAAACGTTCTAATTTATCGCCTCTATACTGAGGGTTAACCCAATCTGAAGCATCAACTTCATCAAAACAGGAAGGGTATGATTGCTCTTTTACATCAACTAATAACTCTCTTTGATTGGATGATAATGGATAATTTTCGACATAAAATTCAAAATTGTCTGACACAACAAATCGTTTGAATTCTCCATTTTGATGGATCACAAGGGCAGTCGGGTCTTTACTTAGAAGCAACATACGCCTTAACGTCGCCTCCAATGAACTGGCGCAAACAGACGATATTCTAGATATATTTTCCCAATTAATCTCTCCATCTGTAAGCTTCTTAATTAGTTGCTTAGGCATAAGAAGACCAGATGCAAAGCCATTTGCCTGTCGCTCAATTGGATCATTAAATGCGTTAGACAATTCTTTGTTACCGCATTCAAAGAACATTTTTTTTTGTGGCATTATGTGCATGCAAACATGACCAACTTCATGCGCTGCCGTAAAATTAAAACGTCCTATGTCAGGAATATTTTTGTTTATATAAATTAGTGCAGCGTTCTTATTGCCTTGAGCCTTGCCAAGTATTTTCTTAGAAGAAAAATCATGCACTTCCATAACTACTCTGAAATCATTGGAGCTAATAATATCGACGACTTCTGAAGGAACTATTGGTAATTGGTCAATTCCTAACTCTTCTAAGGTATTTTCAGCTTCAGCCACTCCTTTTTGCACTTCAATCATCTTCAAACGCCTAAATGTTTTAGTTAACGAGCTAATTGCCCAGACAGTCATGAATTTAAAATTCTTACAATGTCCGCTTTGGGTCGAAAGCGGAAGTACGGTAACAATTCAAACATTATATAAAATTAATTGATGCACAACCTTTGGTGTTATTGTGGTTGTAAATTAATCGGATGTTTTCTTGACGCTGTAGTAGTTTCAAAAGCCCGATAAGTGCAGTTTGAAGCTCTGATGATTGCAGTTCGTTAAAGCCAGGTTGATCAAGCGGGAGGTTCGTTCTTGGAAGTCTCTTTGTTCAGTGCATCCAATGGTATCTCGGTATTCTCAATATGCTCCATCCCCCAGGTTGTCACTTCGCGCATGAGCGGGCGGAGACCCTGTCCCTTTTGAGTGAGGTGATATTCATAACGTGGTGGATTATCCTGATAGGATGTTTTTTCAATAATGCCTGATTGCTCAAGGCGTTTGAGACGATCTGCAAGAATATTTGTCGATATCTTTTCTGGAGAACTCAAAAGCTCTTTGTACTGGCTTTTACCAAAAAACATCAGATCACGAATGATGAGAAGGGTCCAGCGATCACCCAGAATTTCCAGTGTTTGGGAAATAGGACAAGTTGATCGCATCGGTCGCTTTCTGACTAGAGTAAGATGGAAATTTTAATCGCTGTTAAGAGAGAAAAATCATCTCATAGATAGTCTATCATTTTATTGGGTTCAAAATAAAAACAATATCCTTGCTGACAGTTCTACAAGAAAACTTCCGTGCGTCTTTTTGTTTCTTGATTGCCCGGATCAGGAGAGAGATAAGGAAAGCCTAATCTAAAGGGAGTTTAAGATGTACCTTGTGGCAGATGCAGGTGGCCCCATTGGACGCGCGGTAACAGAGCAGTTGGTTGGACAAGGGCAATTGGCTCGGGTTTTAACTGCGGATGCAGCTTGTCGCGATTTATGGCGTGGTCGTGGGGTTGAGGTAAATGAAGGTGACCCCAAGCATGCAGCCAGTTGGACAAAGGCACTTTCCGGTGTGCAGACACTCATTGTTATCTTGCCACCCTTTTTAAGTGAAGAAGGTTTGTTGGGCGCTGTGGATGACTATCGATCTGCTTTGATGGATGCGCTTTCTTCAAGTGTTTCTGATTTTCCGACGGATCATGCGCGAGAGATAAAAATTGTGCTGTTATCAGCTATGGGGGCAGAAAAAAAACTTGGTTGGGCGGATACGCTTGGGCAGTTGGAAAGCGATCTCAAAGGCATTTGTGAAAACCTGACGATCATCCGGACTGCCTTTATCATGGAGAATCTGGCGTCCGGTATGGCGATGGCCAAACACCATTCGGTACTCCCCAGTTTTTTCATTGAAAAGCAGAGCTATGCAATGGTGGCACGAAATGATCTTGTCTCTGTTCTGGTTTCAGCCGCCCTTGATCCGCTTGACGGCTATAGCCTGCTAGAGCTTCATGGGCCGGAAGCCTACAATCTGGATGAAATTGTTGAGGCCGGACGGAACGTTCTCAATAAGCATATTGCATCTCTATCGCTGCCCGAAGATGACTGGCTCCAGATCATGATTGATCAGGGATTGGACGAAAGTGCTGCTGTGTTGTGGCGTGATTATTATAAGCAGATGAATCTGGGAAATATCACAAGCGATCCAAAGGCAACTCCAATTGCCGGGGAAAGCAAGCTATCAGATGCTCTATTTCAGGTTTGGAAAATCATGCGTCAAAAAGAACGCGCGGCAATCGACCCGGATAAGAAGATATATGAAGGCCTGGTCTAGAGACAGAGTAAACAAACCAGACTGAGAGATTCTATTTATATGAACTCGGCATTCCAAATGTCGTTACCTGATCTTGGAGGATGCATGAGAACCGGGCAGGCATTTCCCAAGTCGATATTATAAGGGATATTTATTGCCTCTGCGATGGGCCAAAAAACAGCACGGTGCGCCACGATCAGAGGTACACCGTCGTTGTTTAGAGCTGTATTTATGGCTTCGAGTACCCGCGCTGAGAAACTAAGATAATCTTCAGCACCTTGGGGTGTTATTCCCTTACGCCAATTGGCGTCGACTTCTGGATCTGTTTTCAGTTGGCCTTCTAAAGAACCATAATGGCATTCCTGTAGGGCCAATGATTCAACCAAAGGCACGTTGCGGATTTCATTGATGATTTCAGCGGTCTTTTTTGCTCTGCTTAACGTGCTGGTATAGATCGCTGTAATATCTTCGTTCTTTAGAAGGGCCTGTGCCTGATATGCCTGTTGAATGCCTTCGTCGTTAAGTGGGATGTCACGTTGTCCCTGATAACGTTTTTCTTTGTTCCAGTCCGTTAGACCGTGTCTTAGAAAATAGAAGGGTTTTTCAATCAGCATTTGGGGCATTTATCGGGGTGGCATAGTATTTGTCAGGAAAAATTTACTAAGCCTGACTCTTGATGAGGTGTCAAAACATCTATCTTCAGACTGCTCATATCAATAAGGGGGATGAGGTCTTGCAAAGACTGTTTGTTTGCCATCAAATCGTTTGATTTATGGGCATCTTCTTTGGTGTCCCAATAGTAAATATCCATCCATAGACCGTCATCATCTTTTGAGAGGGACTGATACCTAAATCCGGGTAATTTTTCGAGGTCGGGAACCATTGCCTGAACGGCATCAATCATCTGTTGATCGGTTACATTTGGTGCCGCTTTCCAGCTCACAATCTCAACAACATACATCGTCTTGTCCTTTTGGTTCATATAAATGACGAGGCATCATATTGCTTAAATAAGTGAGAACAATTAGCATAATTGATAACTGTTTATTCTCATTTTGGAACGAATATGGATTCATTTCAGCGCGCTTTGATTTTTAAAACGGTTGTGGAAAATCAGACGATGGCAGCGGCGGCACGTATTATGAGCGTTAGCCCATCTGTTATCAGCAAGCGGATCACCGAACTGGAAGCTGCGATGGGGGTACAGTTATTAAGACGAACTACCCGACGTATTACCTTAACCGAGGCCGGAAGTAATTTTTATCATCGTATGGTTTCTTTGCATGGTCAGTGGCAGACCCTGTTGGATGAAACGCAGGATTTAGGGAAAAATCCGCGTGGGCGTCTCACCCTTGCAGCACCGTCCCCTTTATTAAATAGGGTTTTGTTGCCCAGGCTGGGGCCTTTTTTAAGTGAAAACCCTGATATAGATATTGAGTTTAAATCTGCCGCCTACGAGACCTTGCCTTTAGCCGGCGTTGATCTCTCACTGGCGCGGCAGATTGATGATTTTGATTCCATGGCCTATGTGGGGCAACGGCTTTGTCGCTATTATAATCAACTTTTTGCCAGCCCGAATTATCTGGCTCAGCGCAAACCCTTGTCTGATAGCGATGACCTGAGATCAAACGCATGTTTGTTATATGGTGAAAACACAAAGGCGACCACTTGGCATTTTTATTGTGGGGATAATACAGATGTCACCAGTGAGGCTAGTGTTGATGTTTCTGGGCGGCTTTCCAGTAACAATACAGAAGCTTTGATTGCGGCGGCTTGTCAGGGGCAGGGTATTGCTTATGTCCCGGAGTTGATTATTCAAGACGAGATTGAAAGAGGTGATCTGGTTCCGGTGCTGCCGCATTTAAAAAGCAAAACCTTTGAAATGTGGTTCTACTATCAAAAGCTTGATTTTGTGCCTTTGAAACTACGTGTGTTACTTGATTTCTTGAAGCAGCAATGGAAAGAACCAGCTTGATTGAGATGGTTGAAACAAAAAAAGGCAGCTCCAGAGAAGCTGCCTTTTTGATAAAGCGAAGAACTCTTTATTTGTTCATTCTGTTTTCAATAAGATCATCAACAACAGATGGATCGGCCAGAGTGGAGGTATCCCCTAGGCTGCCATAGTCATTTTCGGCAATTTTACGCAAAATACGGCGCATGATTTTACCTGAACGGGTCTTCGGCAATCCCGGTGCCCATTGCAGCATATCCGGTGTTGCAATCGGACCAATTTCTTTTCTGACCCAAACGACAAGTTCTTTGCGAAGTTCATCGCTTGGTTCTTCGCCTGCATTCAACGTGACGTAAGCGTAGATGCCCTGTCCTTTAATGTCGTGCGGATAGCCAACCACGGCAGATTCAGCGACCTTGGCATGGGCTACAAGGGCTGATTCCACTTCGGCGGTCCCCATGCGGTGCCCTGAAACGTTGATGACATCATCAACGCGTCCTGTGATCCAGTAATAACCATCTTCATCACGGCGGCAACCGTCGCCTGTGAAATAAAGGCCATCGTAAGTAGAGAAATAGGTTTGTACAAACCGCTCGTGATCACCATAAAGCGTCCGCATCTGCCCAGGCCATGAGTCAGAGATACAAAGATTTCCCTCGCCAGCCCCTTCGATTACTTTACCTTCATTATCGACGAGCAAAGGTTTTACGCCAAAAAATGGTCTTGTCGCAGAGCCAGGTTTAAGCGGTGTTGCACCCGGCAATGGGGTTATAAGAATACCACCAGTTTCAGTCTGCCACCATGTATCGACAATCTGGCAACGGCCTTCACCAACAACCTGATGGTACCACATCCACGCTTCAGGGTTGATTGGCTCACCAACCGTTCCAAGAAGACGAATGCTAGAACGAGATGTTCTTTTGACTGCTTCAAGGCCTTCGCGCATCAAGGCGCGGATTGCGGTTGGGGCGGTGTAGAAAATATTTACCTTGTGTTTATCGCATACTTCCCAAAAACGGGATGCTGTCGGATAGTTTGGAACACCTTCAAAAACAAGCGTCGTTGCGCCATTGGTAAGCGGACCGTAAACAATATAACTATGTCCCGTAATCCAGCCTACGTCAGCAGTACACCAGTAAATATCGCCATCATGATAATCAAAGACGTATTTATGCGTCATGGAAGCATAAACGAGGTAGCCACCTGTTGTATGGAGAACACCTTTTGGGTTGCCAGTAGAACCAGATGTGAAAAGAATGAAAAGCGGATCTTCGGCCTTCATTTCTTCAGCGGGGCACTCTTTGTCTGCTGCGGCGCAGGCTTCATCCCACCAGACATCGCGCTTGTCGTCCCAGTTGATATCACCACCAGTGCGTTTGACAACAAAAACGGTATCCACATCAGGGCAAGATTTCAGTGCTTTGTCTGTATTGGCCTTGAGCGGTACTTTGCGTCCGCCACGTAAACCTTCGTCAGCGGTAATCACACAGTTGGATTCACAGCCTTGAATTCGGCCAGCCAGTGCATCGGGTGAGAAACCACCAAAAACAACGGAGTGAACGGCACCAATACGGGCACAAGCCAGCATTGCATAGGTGGCTTCGGGAATCATTGGCATGTAAATGGTGACGCGATCACCTTTTTTCACACCACGGGCTTTCATGGCATTGGCGAAACGGCTTACGTTATCGTGGAGCTGCCCATAGGTGATATATTCATGTTCGCTGGGGTCATCACCTTCCCAGATGATTGCGGTGTCATCTTTTTTGGTCGGCAAGTGGCGATCAATCGCGTTATAGCAGACGTTTGTTGTGCCGTCTTCGTACCAACGGATATGAACATCGCCTGGGCCGTAATTTACGTCTTTTACTTTGGTAAAGGGTTTAAACCAGTGAATGCGTTTTCCATGTTCGGCCCAAAATGCTTCGGGGTCTTCGATGGATTGCTGGTACATTTCAAGGTAACGGGGTTCATCTACCCATGCTTTTTGGGCGAGATCTTCCGGTACGGGAAAAACAGTGGCGTCCGACATGTTTCGGTCTCCCTATATTATTATTTATTGTTGCGCTGCTTTATTTTTATCAGCGGTTTTTTATTCGCAGGGATTATTTACGGAATTTCCTGATTTCTCAAGGGTAATTTGGAAATAATCGATAAGCTATTGTCCTGTTAATGAAAATTATGTTGCGATGCAGCATTGTGCTTTGATTAATTTTCGCACCACTATTGTACTTTGCGCATGATTAGGGGCCACAAAGGTGTGATGAGAGAAAAGTTTTATACAGAGAGGTTTGACTTGTTAGTTTATACCCAAGTTTCTTTGGAGCCAGAACGCTGACCCGTTGTCTGGGGTTTATCCGGTTCTTCAAAAATACTGATGTCATTACAGGGACGACCAAAATAATATCCCTGTCCATAATCAACATTACAGTTAATCAGTAGTTGAGTAGTTGCTTCATCTTCGACCATTTCTGCAACAGTCTTGGTATTGAGTTTGCGGCAAAGATCGGCAATGGCCTTGAGAATATGTGCAGATGTTTCGTCTTCCAAAGCATCGCGTACGTAACTGCCGTCAATCTTCAGAACATCAACCTGAAACTGGCGAAGGTACTGTAATGAAGCTTCACCGACACCAAAGTCATCAAGACAAACCTTGTGCCCCAGATTACGCAATGTCTGCATTGCTTCATTTGCAACGACTGGATCGGGAATCCTTGTCGATTCTGTTATTTCAAAAAGGAGGGAATCCGGATCGTCTTTGAGCGGGGTTAAAAGGGGCGTCAATTGCTTGATGAAATCTGCATCACCAATAGAGGCAGCGGAAAGATTTATAGCTATTGATCTGGTATACTCGTCGCTTGGATTATTCTGAATCCATTTAATTGCTTTACGGCAGATAGCCAAATCAAAGCCTTTGATAAGGTTAAGGTCTTCGGCAGAGCGAATGAAATCTTGTGGTGATCCGGTTTCATCGTTGATGCGGGCTAAAACCTCGTAATGATGTATTTCGCGTGTTTTCAGGTCGATAATAGGTTGGAAGACAATTACAAAATCGCCTCCTTCTGTTACTTTGATGATACGCTCTGCGGTTTTTTTGATCCGCGCCAGAATTTCCGGAAGTGAGTGTGCCAGATCAGCGAGGCTGAAATTCTCGCTTTGATCATGCGCAAACTGTTGAATCATAAAACTTAGTGCCTGAGCTGCATTGCCACCAGAAATGCCGCTGTCTGCAAGGGCGATGCTGGCCTGTTCAACCTTGAGACCGACTCCATCGGGATCTGCGTCTTTAACTTGACGTGAAATTTCGTCGGTTAGTTTATCAATATCCAGATCTGGACGGCTAATCAGACCATATTTGCCATTTCCGAATGAAGCGGCAGAATTGGCTTCTGATGAGCTGGCGCGCAAATAGCTGTTGATTGTTTCTGAAAGCTCTGATTGCGCATCTTTATCCAGTTTCTTGGCGAAATCTTCGTAATCTTCCAGCTCAATGAAAGTTAATTTGTCCTCAGGGTTACTTTTCAGATGTTCCGTGACGGTTTGTCCAAAACTAACACGATCATGAACAATGTCCCCGCCAGCTTGTCGCATTGTTTTAGGAGATGTAGCAGCAATAGAAGCAGGGATTTTGCAAGAAATAAAATAATGCTTTTCTAAATCTTCTACATAGTAACCTGTCAGGGAAAGAGGCTGAATTTTTCCCGATTTGCTTTTAAAATCAATATTCATTGGGTTTGGTCGTACGCCCCCAACCATACCGGACAAAAGATGTTTGAGAACAGGCCCTTCGTGCGATAAAACGAGGTCACTAATCGCCGTGCCGATAAGTTCCTTGACTGACCGCCCAAAGATTGCCTGTGTCGCTCCGCTGACAAAGACAATCTTATGATTTTCAGAGAGTTCGAGTAAAAGATCGGCTCTGCAAAATGCAAAAGCGAGGAAACGATCACGTTCCTGGCGTAAGGAACTTATTAAACTTTCATTATCCATTTTGTTCCCAAAATTTTCTTCATTACTTAATACATGAAAGCGCGAAAGGAATTAGTCAGGTTAAAGCCGAGAAGTTAAAGCGAGGTTACCCATGAGTGTAATACTATCAATCTAGGACCAGGTTTCGGTTGTTTCTCCGCGTCGAATAACTGTGCGAGGTTTGTCTGGCTCTTCGAAAAGGCTGATGTCATTGCAGGGACGTCCAAAATAATAACCTTGTCCAAAATCCACATTGCAGTTGATCAATAATTGAGTTGTCTCTTCATCCTCAACCATTTCAGCAACTGTCTGTGTGTTCAGTTTTCGACAAAGATCGGCAATGGCCTTGAGAATATGTGCCGATGTTTCGTCTTCCAAAGCATCGCGAACATAACTTCCGTCAATTTTGAGAACATCAACTTGGAACAGGCGTAGGTATTGGAGTGAAGCCTCGCCGACTCCAAAATCGTCCAGACATACCTTGTGGCCGAGTTTACGAAGAGTCTGCATTGCTTCATTGGCAATAACGGGGTCTGGAATTCTGGTTGATTCGGTAATTTCAAACAACAGAGCTTCTGGTGTTTCCTTCAGTGGATCTAATAATGGGACCAGTTGTTTGATGAAATTGGGATCCCCGATGGATGCTGCGGACAGGTTTATGGCGATTGAGCGGTTGAACTGTTTGCTGGGATTATTTTGTATCCACTTGATTGCTTTTCGGCAGATGGCGAGGTCAAAGCCCTTGATAAGATTCAAGTCTTCTGCGGATCTTATAAATTCTTGTGGTGATCCTGTTTCATCGTTTATACGTGCGAGAATTTCATAGTGATGTATTGCGCGTGTTTTCAAATCCACAATGGGCTGGAAGACAATCATAAAGTCGCCGCCTTCGGTGACCCTGATAATTCTTTCTGCTGTTTTTTTTATACGAGCCAAAATTTCTGGAAGTGAATGTGCCAGATCTTCCAGGCTGAAATTTTCGCTTTGGTCGTGGGCAAATTGCTGAATCATAAAGCTTAAGGCCTGGGCTGCATTTCCCCCCGAAATACCGCTGTCTGCAAGAGCAATGCTTGCTTGTTCAACCTTTAGTCCAACGCCTTTGGGATCAGCAGCTTTTACCTGCTTTGAAATTTCGTCAGTTAGCTTGTCTATATTCAGATCTGGACGGCTGATCAGGCCGTATTTACCGTTTCCGAACGATGCTGCTGAATTTGCTTCTGATGAACTGGCACGCAGATAACTGTTGATTGTCTCCGATAGTTCTTCCCGGGTATCGTTATCCAGCTTTTTTGCAAACTCGTCATAGTTTTCAAGCTCGATAAAGGTGAGTTTATCATCTGGATTGGTTTTGAGATGTTCAGTTGCTGTTTTTCCGAAGCTAACGCGATCATGAACAACAGCACCACCTGCTTGGCGATTTGTTTTTGGTGATGTGGCTGCAATAGTAGAAGGAAGTTTGCAGGACAGAAAATAATGTTTTTCCAGATCCTCAACGTAGTATCCGGTCAGTGAAAGTGGCTGGGCCTTTCCAGATTTGTTTTTAAAGTCGATATTCATCGGGTCGGGCCTGACGCCACCAACCATGCCGGATAAAAGGTGCTTTAAAACCGGTTCTTCGTGAGGCAAAACCAAATCACCTATGGGCATACCGATGAGATCTTTTACAGAACGCCCAAATATGGATTGGGTTGCGCCACTAACGAAAACAATTTCATGCTTTTCCGAGAGCTCTAGCAAAAGGTCTGCCCGGCAAAAAGCAAACGCGAGAAAACGATCACGCTCCTGGCGTAAGGAACTTATCAAACTTTCGTTGCCCATTTGGTCCCCAGGTTTTCCTGCTTTCTTATAGTTGAAAGCGTCAGTAATTGCACAGACTAAGCCCAAGAAGTTAAAGCAACGTGAAAATACCTATGAGTGTGAAGTTGTGATTATCTTAACCTATGATGATTTTGATTTCGGATTATAAAATCTTGAGTTAATGATTAGATTGATTCAATTGGTGATTTTTATGACAGCGCGTATGATCAATATTATGAAACCTGTTCTGAAACATCTTTTGGTTATTTTAATCATCCTGGTTGTGTGCCTGGCGGCGATTTTGTTTTTCCCCGGATCTATAGAGGCCTTTGGCGCTAAGTTCTGGGATGCTGCCTTATGGATTGGTAGTTGTTTTTCTTGACGGTTAAGGTTGCATCCTCCCGAACTGTATTGCCCCCTGTGTGAGTAAATTCTATGACGTGTGCTGACAAAACCATTTCCTCCTCCCGACCAATTTGGGTCGTTTTGTTGTCAGGGTGTCTGGTGCTTTGTTTGGCTTTTGGTGTCAGGTCCAGTTATGGCCTGTTTGTCAAACCCATTACAGATGAACTGAACTGGGGGCGAGAAGTTCTTGCCTTTTCGCTTGCCATTCAGAATTTGCTTTGGGGCGCTGCTCAACCTTTTGCTGGAATGATTGCGGATCGCTACGGTGCCGGGCGCGTTCTGGCATTGAGTGTGCTGGTCTATGCTGGTGGCATTATTCTGGGGGTGATGGACTACTCGCCAATTGCATCCCATATGGGACCGGGCTTCTTTGTCGGTATTGGTTTGAGCGGCACAACTTTTGGTGTTGTTCTGGCTGTTATCGGGCGATCTGTTACGGAAGACAAGCGCTCTTTGGCGCTGGGTATTGCAACGGCGTCAGCTTCTTTGGGACAGTTTTTGATTATTCCTTTGGGAAGTAGCTTGTTGCAAAGTTTTGGTTGGCAAGATGCTCTGTTAATCCTTGCGGGACTTTTGATGCTGATTGTTCCCGCATCTTATTTTTTGCGGGGAGTTTCGTCGACATCGAACAATTCTGTTGAGCCTGATGCTGTGATGTTGCCTGAGGGGTCAATGTCTGAAGCTTTAAAGGAAGCTGCAGGGCATAGAGGTTACTGGTTGCTGATTGCCGGTTTCTTTGTCTGTGGCTTTCATTTAGCTTTTATTACTGTTCACTTTCCATCCTATGCCATTGATAAAGGCCTGGCTCCGGAAGTTGGTGCCTGGACATTGGCGCTGGTTGGATTGGCAAATATTTTCGGATCTTACACTGCGGGGGCGTTGGGCGGTACTTACCGAAAAAAATATCTGTTATCTGGGATCTATATTGCGCGCTCTGTCGCAATTCTCGCTTTCATTCTCATTCCCGCTTCGACGGTTTCCTTTCTTGTCTTTGGTTTTGCCATGGGGCTTTTGTGGTTGAGTACAGTGCCTTTGACATCAGGTCTGGTTGCCCAGATTTTTGGTCCGAAATATATGGGGACTTTGTTTGGCTTTGTTTTCTTTAGCCATCAGGTTGGCAGCTTCATCGGCGTATGGTTGGGGGGTGTGTTATACGATTCGACGCAATCCTATGATTTGGTGTGGTGGATTTCGATTTTCCTCGGTGTTTTTGCTGCCATCGTTCATTGGCCGATTACCGATGAACCTCTACGGCGACTTCCACAAGCGACCTAAAAGATTACGTCAATTAACTCGGGGTTTTTAAAGGTAAAACGACTGTTGGTTGAATTCTCGTTGGGGATAATTTTCTTTGCACTTGATTAAGGTTTCATCCTGTAGACTAGGTGATAATATGCCTGAGACCCAGATCGGATCCAGATTAGATATTGAGATCGAATATTGGCCGTTTCAGAAATATACAGGACGTAAAAGTGGAAGTGAAATTGCATATGCCAACCAACAATCTGAAGCCCAAGGTGCCATCCGAAGGCGGCCCTGAACTTGAGGATATTGTTGCAAAAGCAGAGCATGCACTTTCAGAGATGGAAGGTGATTATGAGGTTTTGGTCGGCGATGAGGTTACGCAGATAAGTGAATTTCTTCAGACCGCTAAAAACGATCCATCTGAAGGTGCGCACTGTATAAAAGAGATTCACACTATTGGCCATAATATCAAGGGGCAGGCAGCAACATTCAGTTATCCGCTTTTGTCATTGGCTGCAAAATCACTGTGTCATTTTATCCAGGAAAATGCGGCTGTGGCAGAGGAACGTCTGGACCTGATTGAAGCACATGTGAATACAATGCGGATTATTATTTCGCAAAAAACCAAAGGTGATGGCGGCAAAGAAGGCCAGGGATTGATTACGGCTCTGGAAGAAGCCGTTGGCAAAATTTTGGCGAAAGATTAAAGCTTACATTCTAAAACGAGGCTTATAATCGACATAGAAACTCTATACCGATAAAATTCTTTAAGCTGGTTTTGTATCGCCCATTGCGCAGATAATTTCCCATTCGCCATCATTGACGGACATAACCGAAAGTCGTGATTGTTTGATAAGGGCCATGTCTTGTAATTCAGGATGTGCTTTGATTTCTTCCAGGCTGACAGGTTTGATCATGGGATAAAGCGTTTTGACATCGACCATTCCAAAACGTCCAGATTTATCCGTATGATCGGGGTAATATTCTTTGCAAACCTCGACAATGCCGACGATCTTCTTTTCTTTGACGGAATGATAGAAAAAAACGCGATCACCTACCTTCATAGCCTTCATATTGTTCGATGCCTGGTAATTGCGAACACCGTCCCAATGCTCGACATCTTTGGCTACCTGGTCTTCCCAAGACCAACTACCGGGTTCTGTCTTCATCAACCAATATGCCACAGTAATCTCCTTTTAAGGCCTTGCTATAACGTGCTCATAAAGAGAGTAGCACTGCTTGCTAGGTAAACAAGCAGTGCTATTGAGATTCAGAACGGTACATTCATTTCGGCAAAAGTTTACCTTGGTCTGAACCTTATTTTGGTAGAGCCTGTTTCCAGGGAGTGATTGTTACCTGCTCGAAGAGGCCGGCTTTGTTGTAAGGATCGTTGAGGGCAAATTCTTGGGCGGCAGCGACATCATCAAATTCGAGAATAAGAAGGCTGCCCGTCATGCTTTCATGGTCGGTCCCCAGTGTTGGGCCTGCAACCACAATGTGATCCATGAACTGGCCAAGATATTCCAGGTGGGCCGGACGGTTTTCGGCGCGTACGTGGGTGTGATCTTTTTTATCGACACATGAAAAGATGAACTTCATTGAATGTTTCCTAATGTTTGAGGGTCAAAGTCTTGGCTCGTTTACACTTCTGCCTTTTGAGGGCGGGCGAGAAGCTGGGCGATTGTTTTGTCAATATCTGCATTGTTGTGCAATATACTGCACACGGCATCACAGATGGGCATATCGATAGAGAGATTCTGGGCAAGCTCTGTCACTGATTTGCTAGAGCTTAATCCCTCAGCGACCGTAATGCGGCCCTTGAGGTAATCCTGAATTTTGATTCCTTCGCCCAAGGCTTTGCCGAGGGCATAGTTCCTGGATTGTGTGGCCGTACAGGTGAGAGTGAGGTCCCCCATCCCCGACAGGCCCATAAGTGTTTCCCGTCGTCCGCCTTTAGCAAGACCCAGCTTTACAATTTCAGAAAGACCACGGGTGATCAGCGCGGCACGGGCATTGTCACCAAGTTTTTTACCCGCAACGATGCCACAGGCGATCGCGATTACATTTTTTACAGCCCCGCCAATTTCGGCCCCGATAGGATCAAGAGATTGGTAAATCCTAAAGGAGCGATTGTTTAATGTTTTTGACAAGGCTTTGCCTAGACTCTCGTCTGCACAGGCAAGAGTAACCGCAGTGGGCAATTTGTTGGCAACCTCAATAGCAAAGGTTGGGCCTGAGAGAACAGCAAGTGGATTTTCCGGGAGTATTTCGGTAATCATTTCTGTCATCATAAGCCCGCTTTTGATTTCGACGCCTTTGGTACAGAGAACAAGCGGTGTTTTCGAATTGATTTGATCTTTGCTGGCTTCCAAGACAGCACCTAAATGCTGAGAAGGAACGACGAGTAAGAGTATGTCACAATTTTGTAGGGCTGATGTTTCTGTTGTTGCAGTGATTTTAGGGCTAAGGCTTGCGCCTTTCAGGTAGAGCTTGTTTTCGTGATTCTTGTTGATATCAGAAACAACGTCCTTATTGCGCGACCATAGAATAACATCATTTCCAGCTTCTGCAGCAACGGCAGCAAGGGCTGTGCCCCAGGCACCAGACCCAAGAACACCAATAGTTTTTACGGGCTTGTCTGTCATGCTTCAGCGCCTGTAAGTTGATCGAGTGGCCAACGAGGGCGCGGAGCAAAATCCAACGAGTCTGTAAGGCCGAGGCGCAGGCGCTCCAATCCGGCCCAGGCAATCATAACACCGTTATCGGTACAGAGCTTCACGGGTGGAGCCAGCAGGCTGGTGTTATAGGTATCTGTGAGTTCTGTAAGGCGGGCGCGTAATGCCAAGTTCGCCGCAACACCGCCCGCGACGACCAATGGTCCCGGTTGTCCATAGGTATTCTGAAATACTTCCATGGCTTTTTTGCAGCGATCAACAAGAACATCGCCGACAGCCAACTGGAATGAGGCTGCGAGATCGGCTTTATCCTGTGCGCTCAGGTTTGCAATATCAGCTTCTTCGCTTCTTCCCTTGCTGGCACATTCAAGGATTTGTTTACGTATGGCTGTTTTCAAGCCTGAAAAAGAGAAATCACAGCCCGGTCGCCCTTTCATGGGACGTGGCAGGTCAAAACGTTTGGGATCACCATTTTTGGCAATCTGTTCGATCATTGGTCCGCCGGGATAAGGCAGTCCCATCATCTTGGCGGTTTTATCAAAAGCTTCACCCACGGCATCATCAATGGTGCCGCCCAATCGGCTATAACGTCCGACATCCTCAACGGCGAGAAGCTGGCAGTGCCCGCCGGATACAAGCAGGAGAAGATAGGGAAAATCGGCAGCGTCTTTTTCTGTCAGGCGCGCGGTTAAAGCATGTCCTTCAAGATGATTCACAGCAAGGAAAGGCAGCTTGCGTGCAGCGGCAATTGCCTTGGCTGTCATAACGCCCACAAAAACACCGCCGATCAGGCCAGGACCTGCGGTCGCTGCAACGCCGTCCAGTTGATCAAAGTCCAGATTAGCTTCTTCCAACGCAGATCTTATCAGGCGATCAAGATGGTTCATGTGGCTGCGCGCTGCAATTTCGGGAACAACACCACCATAGGGTTTGTGTTCTTCCAACTGGGTAAGAACTTTGTTGGCGAGAATGTTATGGTTACTATCAACGATGGCCGCTGCGGTTTCGTCGCAGCTGGTTTCGATACCTAGTACCTTCATGTTTTTTAATCCGGCCATGCTTTTCAAATTAGCAGAGTTATCTGAACTGAGTTATTAGAGAGACTGTATCTCATTTTTCAGCTTAGCTTCATATTTCAAAATCTTTTTGTAGAAAATACTATTCCCAACATTTCGGCAAGGTTTCACTGCTGAAATAACAGCGATTAGGCGTTTTATAAGTTAACAAGTTTCTATCTTTTGAGAACATATAACTAAAAGTTGTTTTTCTGTGAGGTGGAAAAGTCGCCAAGGTCGTCTTATTAATAATAAGTTACTGTTTGTGGCATTTGACAGGGTCATGCTCTTAGTTGGAGATTTTATGAAACAAATTGAAGCTTTTGTTGTTATTGGACTGTTACTTGGCGGATTATTTCTCGCCTCGCTGTCTCAAGCTGCGGGTCAGCAAGTAAAGGCAAGTCTAGAGATTGAAGAAATCGTTCTGGATTCAGGGCGCTATGTCATAGTCATGCCAGAAGCTGAAACTGAAATAAGAAACGAAGCTGAAAATAGCGCAGAGCCTTATCCAACATTATTTTATTATCACGGTTATGGGCAGAGTGCAGATCTTGTCCTGAAGAATAATGCTTTACAGGAGCTGGCTTCTTCAAGGGGTGTGATGCTGGTTATTCCTGATGGCCTCAATCGTAGTTGGTCCAATGTCGGGGCACCGAGCGAACGACGAGATGAAATCGCCTTTACCAAAGATATTCTTAAAGATGTTAAATCTCGGCATAAAATTGATAACACTCGCTTATGGGTTTCCGGTTTTTCCCAAGGTGGATCGATGGCCTGGGATGTTGCGTGTTATATGGGTGAAGAGTTTTCAGCCTTTTTTCCAATCGCAGGATCGTTTTGGCGGCCCCATCCTGTGTCCTGTGAAGCTCCGGTAAATATCCGACACATTCACGGACTGTCGGATCGTGTCGTTCCAATGACGGGGCGACCCATCGGGGCGCGGTGGCATCAAGGTGATGTGAAAACAGGCGTGCGTATCTGGCAAGAAACCAATCGATGTGATGCAAACTCTAAAAAAGTTTCTCTTGAAGATATGTCTTGTGAAATTTGGCGAGGATGTTCGACAGGCAAAGAGATGGAACTATGTCTCCACAAAGGTGGACACAACATTAAAATGAAATGGTTGGCTCAAGGCATGGATTGGGCTGAGAATTTAAAAAATGCAAGAGTGGGCAAAGAAAGCCTGTAAGCATTTTCTTACTTTTCCTGATTTAATTATATTTAGTGGTTAATACAGATTAAATCTGCGTCGGTTCGCCGCGCGATTTACAGGCACCATAAGAATTGTCGAAACGTGACTGAAAGAGTAAGGTGCGCTTGATTGAATTTTCTCTGGATGAATCTCTCCATCCGGACTTACAGGAATATATGGCAATAATTGATGACTGATAATCCGATTCTTCGTCTTGGTACCCGGGGAAGTCCCCTCGCTCTGGCACAAGCTTTTGAAGTTAAACGTCTGTTGCAAGAGACACATTCAGATCTAAGAGATGAAGAGTCTGTTGAGATTGTTGTGATCAAAACCACTGGTGATATGATTCAGGATCGGGCCTTGTCCGCGATTGGTGGCAAAGGGCTTTTTACCAAGGAAATTGAAGATGGTCTTCAGGATGGTAGCATTGATATAGCTGTACATTCTATGAAAGATGTTCCGACATGGTTACCTGATGGATTGGAAATCTCTACCGTTTTGGAACGGGAAGATCCTCGTGATGCGCTTTTCTCATCCAAAGCAAACTCGCTGGCAGAGCTTCCCAAAGGGGCTGTTGTTGGTTCTGCGTCGTTGCGCAGGCAAGCCCAGATCAAGGCAAAACGCCCGGACCTTGAAGTTATTACTTTTCGCGGATCGGTCCAGACCAGACTGCGTAAACTGGAAGAGGGACAGGTTGATGCGACCCTGCTTGCTGTTGCGGGTTTGAACAGACTGAAACAATCCGATTTGATTACGGCTGCTCTATCAATCGAAGAGATGTTACCAGCTCCTGCACAAGGGGCTGTGGGACTGGAAGTCCGAACCGGTGATGATCGTATCCGTAGATATGTTGATGCTATTCACCATGAACCGACGATGCAGCGCATCACTGCAGAACGCGCTTGTCTTGCGGAACTGGATGGATCTTGTCGAACACCAATCGCTGCACTTGCAGAAATAGAAGGCGATGAGCTTTATCTCCGGACAATGCTGGCGGCAACAGATGGTAGTGAAATCTTCACAACAGAGCGGCGTGGTCCTATATCGTCAGCTGAAGAAATGGGGCGGTCTGCAGGCCGGGAACTGAAAGAACAGGCCGGCGAAGAATTTTTCAAAACCCTTGAAGAGCAGCAATCCTGATTTAATCATAGAGGTCATTAATGATCACTCACCTTGTCACGCGTCCACAAGCGGATCAGGAGCCTTTTGCTTCAGAGCTTCGCCAATTGGGGCGCGAGGTGTTTTTTGATGCGGTTTTTGATATCGTGTATGGGGATTCGATCAAACTTGACCTCTCTGACGTGCAGGCCGTTCTTTTTACCTCTGCAAATGGTGTACGTGCTTATCAGTTAAATAGTAAAGACTATTCCTTGCCGGCTTTTTGTGTGGGGGAAAGCTCTGCTGAAGCCGCGCGCAAATGCGGATTCGAAACCGCCTATTCCGCAAATGGTGATGTGAGTGATTTAGCTAAGCTTGTACAGGTAAAACTAAAGCCAGAAACAGGAGTTTTGTTGCATCCTGCAGCTTCGAAAATAGCAGGAGATTTACACGTAAATCTCTGTCAGGCGGGCTATTCTTATCGTCGTGAAGTTTTGTATGAGGCGATGTCGTCCAAAACACTGCTTCGACAAACAGAAAACTTGTTAAAAGAAAATAAAATCAATGAAATAAGCTTTTTTTCACCGCGTTCTTCTAAAGTATTTTTAGCACTATTATCTCAAGAGGATTTATTAGCCAGTCTAGAAGGTTTGACCATCTATTGTTTAAGCCAGGCGGTTGCGGATTGCTTTGATCAAATACCTGTGTGCAAGCTTTTGGTTCCTGCGAAGCCGAACAGGGCTGATATGATAAAGTTAATTGCATCAAACAAATAAGTGTACGTACGTACTGGATTTTACCTTAACTCTGGCGCATAGTTTCCTTAATGACGTGTTTTGATCGTATGGATTGAACACAATCTGGATGACAGAGGATACTATGGCCAGCAAACAGGGCGACAAATCAAACAAATCAACAACAGGTTCTTCTGTAAAAGACGACAACAAATCGCTTGATAAGAAAGCGGTTAGCGAAAGTCCAACGCAGGAAATTATCAATGCTTTTGGTGGTTTGAGGCCTCTGGCCAGTAAACTGGGCATTGCTGTTAGCACCGTGCAGGGGTGGAAAGAGCGTGATTCCATTCCCTCTGCCCGCCATGAAGATATTCTTCAGGCCGCAGCTAAATCGAAGATTACACTTAATGTGGCAAGGGTTCGTGAAAGTGATCTTTTGCAGTCAGATGAACCTGATCTGGATACTTCAGGTATAGCGGATGAAAAATCCGAGATAAAATCTACCCTTAAAGCCACGAGTTCAATACCTGCATCGGGATCAAAAGCGGCTGCAGCAAAGAAAAATGGTGATACGCTTAAAAGCAACGATACAAATCCTCGTCAATTCAATGATGATAACGAGCGGTTAAACACGGACACTGTTACCGTTGTTAAAAAGGGTGGAACCCTGAACAGTTTCTTTTATGGTGTGGGGTTTTGTGCGCTGTCGATGGCTGCAGCTGTTTTCTTCCGCAGTGAATGGTTACCTCTTGTTGAGAAGATCCCCACATTTGGGGTTGAGAGTAATACGCCGAGCGTCAGTTCTTTAGAAGATCGAATTGCGGGATTAGAACGAGACGTTTTGAATTCGCAAAGCAAAGGTGTTGATGAAAATCGCTTTCTGTCGCTTTCAGAAACAGTGCGTACACTTAAACTGGAACAGTCTGAACTTGAAAGACAATTAAACGGTCTGACGAGCGGCGGTGTGGTTGTAACGTCAAGTGATGCGGATAAGAACGTTGTAGATGCCCTGAGGACCGAGTTAGAGCAAACGCGTCAACGCATCAATGTTATTGAGAGCTCAGGGCTTGCTTCTTCATCTGTTGGCGACAGTCTCAACGCGGCCTCTGTTCAGCAACTGGCATCTATCCGCACGCAAATAAACGCGCTTGTATCCGAAGTAGAAGGCCTGAAGATCAACGCACCGGTTTCTTCCCCAGCATTGCTTTCTGGTCCAGCAACTGGTGATGTTTATCTTGCTCTTGGTGTTTTACAGCTTCGTGATGCGTTGCGTGGATCTGGCCCTTTTGTGAAAGAGCTTGATCTTGTCCGTGCCGTTGCACCAAAAAACAGTACTGTTGGTGAAATGGTGTCTCCGCTGTCTTCTTTCGCAGCTGTTGGATTGCCTAGTTTGACTGATTTACGGGCGCGCTTTCCTGCTGCGGCGCGCGATGCGCTTACGGCTGATAAAATTGCCGGTGGGCAGAGCTGGGTCGATAAAGCGATCGGTCGGGTTACGGATGTGGTTTCAATACGTCCAATTGATGTTCTGGATGGACAGGGAACATCCAGTGTCTTGGCTCGGGCAGAAAACTATCTGAAAGACGGTGATTTATCGGGTGCTTTGCAGGAGCTTGAAAATCTTACCTCGGCTGCAAGTTCGGGAATGCAAGATTGGCTTGAACTGGCCAATCAGCGCGAGGAAGGTGAACAAATCAGTCAAAAATTGGCTTTGCTTCTAATTGGTGTCACGGCACAAGGTAGCGGTGCCGGAGGTATTGAATAATGAAACGGACACTGATTTATTTTCTTAAACTGGCGATTGTTCTAACAATTGTTATATGGATTGCGAACCGTCCGGGTCTGGTTTCTGTTGACTGGATTGGGTATCGTCTGGAAACAACGGTTGGGGTTCTCTTTCTTGCTGCCGTGGCCTTGGCAATATCTGCTGCGTTCTTGTACCGGTTTTGGCGTAGCCTCATCAACGCGCCAGCACTTTTCGGCCAAGCCCGTCAAGATAATCGCAAAAAACGCGGATACAAAGCCTTGACCCATGGTATGGTTGCTGTGGCTGCTGGTGAAGCGCAGACGGCCCTTGCGATGGCCCGTAAAGCGGAAAATTTACTGTCTGATGAACCACCGTTGACCATGCTTTTATCTGCTCAGGCGGCACAGTTGCAGGGAAATGAAGAGGCCGCGACCAATTATTTCAATGCCATGTTGGAAGACAAGGAAACTCGTTTCCTTGGACTGCGCGGACTTTTAATGCAAGCACAACGTCGCGGTGATTTTACCGAAGCGCTGGAACTTGCAAAGCAGGCACATACCCTAAGTCCCAAAACACCTTGGGTTCAGGAAAGTCTGTTTGAACTTTCGGAAGCAACAGGACAGTTTGCAATTGCAGATCAGGCTTTGAAAGAAGGGGCTAAGACAAAAAATCTTACTCCTGCTGAAGCTGCACGAAAACGAGCTGTTGTTAAATTGCAGCAAGCTTTGAAAGCAAATGATCAGGGTGAAGTTCAAGCCTCACTCGCTTTTGCCAAAGAGGCGCACAAATTGGCGCCTGATTTGGTACCTGCGGTGGCTTTTCTTGCCGAAGCTTATCATCGCGCTGGGCGTATTAAAGATGCTGAGAAAACCTTAAAAAAGACATGGACTAAACAGCCTCACCGTGATCTTGCGCGGGTGTTTTTAACACTTTGGCCTTCTGAAAGTAATGTCGAACGGGCCAAGCGTTTGGGACAGATGGTCGCGCAGAATAAAGATCACTATGAAAGCCATATTGCCCTGGCGGAAGCTAATTTATCAGCAAAACTATGGGGTGAAGCTCGACGTCATTTGAAACAGGCATCCGAGCAAGGTGGCCCAAGCCGTCTGGTGTGTCGTTTGATGGGACGGCTAGAGCAAGAAGAGCATGGTAACAGTCGTGCTGCGGCTGAATGGTTTGAAAAATCGGAAACCGCGCTTATCGCTCATAATTGGGTTTGTGAGTCCTGTGGTGCAATTGCCGAAAACTGGCAAGCTCATTGTGGTGATTGTGGCTCATTTGATTCGCTGACCTGGAAACGTCCGACAATTCTGACGGAAGAAAAGGTCATTGGACCAAAAGGAACTGAGCCAAAGGGCATTGAAATGGCAACCGGCGCATCGCTTGTGCTAGAGAATACGGACAGTAATGAAATTGTGATTGCTAAACCAACAGAGATTGAAGGGGCAGCAAGAGAAACAGGCGCTTGATTTTATCATGAGGAAATCAAACGCCTCCGGCAGATTTGCTTCTGATCGACCAGAATATAAGGTCGGTTAGAACTGGTAGTATGTTCTTCCTCGAATACAGCTATTCGTAATTCTGTTTAATTCGCAGGCATATTTATTGTAAGAAAAGAGGTGTTTGTTTTGAAAAAGGACTCTTTTTTATCAATGCTAATTCTTGGCTGCGTGATTTTTGCCGTGATTTCAAAAGTCGGTGCACAGATAAGTCATGTTAGTCTTTTCGACGACAAATTAGAGAGCTCCATTAGCAATAAACGCGTACTTATGGTTAAGAACGGAGAGAAAATTTCGAAATTCAGAATTGTGGATCTCGAGAAATTACCTCTCTATGAAGTTTTTCTTCCACCAGTCTGGGAAAATGAGGCTGGTAAATATCAGGGAGTACTTTTATCTGATATTTTAAAAGCCTCAGAGATGGCCGATGTGGATAAGGTCAAGTTGGTTGCTTTAGGTGGATATGCCATTGATTTGGCTCTGTCCATGTGGCCTGCAAATTGTTTGTTTGTGGCAACCCGGCATCAGATGCATGAAATCAGAGTTAAGATGAAGGGGCCGATCCGTCTGCTTTTGCCTTGTATGATCAAGGAAGAGGATGGCGAGACGAATTATACGGAAATGTCGACAGCAAGTTGGATCTGGAATCTAAAAGAGATTCACGTGCTTGACTAATATCAAGTCAAAAAGATTTTGAATAATTTTCCTCACTGTTTTGATAAGCTTTCGAACTGATATTCTTTTGTAGAATAGATCGGCATATTATAAGGCATTGTTTTCCTTTGTTATTAGGGGAGATAATCTTAAGTCCTTAAAATATATAAAAATTTACACAAAATTAGCCTAATAAATTCTTGTTGCACGGATGTTATCATTTGGCCTAAGCAGGGGATATCACAGTGATTGTGTGCGGCTAAATCAAGATAGCTTGGCATGCAATTCTTTTGCGTTGAGCCACAACTTTTCCCTTAAAAGATTGCTGGTTTGCGTGTCGAGGATCATCTTCCCCCGAAGGTGATCCTCATTCATTTAAAATTTTTATATTCAAATTGATATTATAAATTATTTTTATGAATATTTTTTTGATACCAATAGGGTGAAAATTAATTCCCTTACTATTGGAGTCAGCAATGGAACGCACACTGCGCATCCGTAACGGAGAAAAAGTACAAGGCACATTTTCCAGAGCAGAAATGGAACGCCGTATTGGCAAGCTACGTCGCCATATGGCTGATAATGATATTGATGCCGTGGTTTTGACCTCGTATCATAACATCAATTATTTCAATGATTTTGTGTACTGTGCTTTTGGTCGCCCTTATGGCCTAATTGTTACCCAGGACAAACATATCTCTGTAACTGCCAATATCGATGGTGCTCAGCCTTGGAGGCGCAGTTTTGATGACAATGTCATCTATACGGATTGGCAAAAAGATAATTATTTCTTTGCAATCAAAGATGAATTATCCGGACAAAATCTGGGGCGTGTCGGTCTGGAATTCGATCACATTAACATTGATAACAAAAACAAGATGGCTGTGGCCCTCGGAAGTCCGGAATTTGTAGATATCGGATCGCCGACCATGCGGATGCGGATGCTGAAATCTGCGGAAGAAATTGAAATTATCAAACATGGTGCAGCAACGGCTGATATTGGTGGTGCAGCTTGTGCGGAAGCCATTGCTGTTGGTGTTCCTGAGCACGAAGTTGCGCTTCATTCGACTCAGGCAATGATTCGCCATATCGCTAAGACCTTCCCTGATGCTGAACTTATGGATACCTGGACCTGGTTTCAGTCCGGGATCAATACAGACGGTGCACATAACCCTGTGACAAGCCGTAAGATTGAATCTGGTGATATCCTGAGCTTGAACTGTTTCCCGATGATTGCTGGATACTACACTGCTCTAGAGAGAACGCTTTTTGCCGAGTATGCATCTGATGCGCACATGAAATACTGGAAGGCAAATGTCGAAGTTCACGAAGCTGGCCTCGAATTGATCAAACCCGGTGTACGTTGCTGTGATATTGCGCTCGAGCTTAATGAAATCTTCAAAAAGCACGATATGCTTCAGTATCGGACTTTTGGATATGGTCACTCGTTTGGAACGCTGAGCCATTACTATGGTCGTGAAGCTGGTTTGGAACTGCGTGAAGATGTCGAAACAGTTCTGGAACCGGGTATGGTTGTTTCTATGGAGCCAATGATCATGGTTGAAGAAGGTAATCCGGGTGCAGGCGGTTACCGCGAACATGATATTCTGGTCGTCGGCGAAGATGGCGCTGAAAATATAACCAAATTCCCGTATGGCCCGGAACATAACATTATCAGAAAATAAAGATCTTCCCCTGATTGAAACACTCCATTTTGGAGGTTTTGATATCTCAAACTTTAAGCCCGGCATATTTGTGCCGGGTTTTCTTTTGCATAGATATTTTAATAATCGATGTCACATTAAGAGCTCTTTAAGCGTCATATTCCTGAAAGCAACATCAAAAAGAACAAAGGAAATATGACGATGGCAACTTCTTCTGTATCTCTGACATCTGAAAAACCTGTTATACATGAAAAAAATGACCCCAAGCTGATCGGGTATTTAGGTCAGGTTCATGTGATGATGGCTGAACGTGGTTTAGAGCATTCTCTTTCTGCACTTATTGAGTTACGGGCGTCTCAAATAAATCAATGCGCCTATTGTGTAGACATGCATACATCTGACGCTCGGAAAGCCGGAGTTAGCCAGGACAAGCTGGATAAAGTGATTGTCTGGCGCCATGTGGACGTATTTTCAGTAGCCGAAAGGGTTGCGTTGGCTTGGACCGAAGCGTTGACAATATTTGATCCGAAAACAAATTATGCGAAACTTCGTTCTGATTTGCGACAACATTTTTCTGACAAGGAAATTACATTAATTACGACAGATATCGGGATGATTAATCTGTGGAACCGTATACAGATATCCAAGCATTGATATGAGAATGTCCATATGACGCTTGAAAACAAAACAGATATATTTGAGCAATCACGACCCCGGCTTACGGGGCTCGCGTATCGCTTGTTAGGTTCCGTCAGTGATGCACAGGATATTGTGCAAGATACCTATCTGAAATGGGTTTCTTATTCTGGCCCGGAAATAGAGAATTCTGCCGGTTGGTTGTCTCGTGTTTGTACAAACCGTTGTTTGGACCAACTGAAGTCTGCCAATCGCCAAAAACTAGATTACATTGGGTCGTGGATACCAGATCAAATTCAAACGGAATTTGAAGCCAGCGCAGAAGAACAGTTGGAAATTGCCTCGTCTTTGACAACAGCCTTTCTTCTCTTGCTTGAAAGGCTGACACCCAAGGAGCGGGCTGCATATCTGTTACACGACGTGTTTTCGGTGTCATTTGACGAGGTTGCACGCATTCTGGATATGCAATCGGCGAATTGTCGGAAGTTGGCTGCACGCGCCCGTGAGTATGTAGCGAAAAACAATGTGCGGCATGTTCCGGAAAAACAGCATCAGGAAAAACTGTTAAAAGCTTTTCAAGGAGCGATCAAAACCGGGGATGTTGAGATTCTAGGAACGATGTTACGGGCAGATAGCGACTTACGCGCGGATAGTGGTGGCAAGGTGCAGGCTGTTCGGGATGTAATTGTTGGCGATGATGCGATCTGTCGATTTGTTCAAGATATTTTATCTCATGCATGGAGTGAAATGACGATTAGGACTCAAGTGCTGAATGGTACTTTGGCATTGTTAATCGTGGATGAAGGTAATGTTCACGCTGCCCTATCATTTGGGTATGACGCAAAAGACAAGATAAGCCAGATATACATTATGCGACATCCAGAGAAGCTACAGCAGATGACTTCGGCCAGAGGAGTCTTGTCAACATCAGGCGCTATATCCTGGGGATGATATCCCGGTTCTCGATATTGTTCTTGGGTATGAAAAACGCCCGTACTGTTAACAGGCTTTGTCCCTTTCATGAAATATTGATAAGCTTTGTCTTACCTGTAAAACGAGTTCAGGATCTTAATTTTTGCGAGTTTGATCGAGAGAGTCTGATAATGTGTTTTTCACACCATGATTAATATTCCCACAGATCTTCTGCGTACCTTTTCGACTGTGAATGATTTGGGAAGTATAACCCGTGCTGCAGAGACATTGGGGCGCTCTCAACCTGCGATTAGTCTTCAGCTGCAACGGTTGGAAGATCTGTTGCAAATATCACTTTTTAATCGGAGCGGGCGAAAGATTACACTCACTGAAGAGGGGGAAATTTTGCGTGGGTATGCCAAGCAAATTCTCGCGCAAAATGATGAGGTCATTTCCAGATTGAAAACACCGAAAGTCGGGGGCGTGGTTCGGGTTGGGTTGCCAAATGATTTTGCGGTTTCTTTGCTGCCGACAATTCTTGGTGGATTTACCAGTGCTCACGACGGGATCACGTTGGAAGTCGATTGTGGGATCAGCCGTGACCTCATTCAAGCCGTGGATAAGAATGATTATGACGTTGTTATTGCGCTTTGTTCGGATACACCGTCACCATCCCTGGCAAAAACGTGGTCTGATCGCCTGGCATGGGTTGGGAATGGTGATACTGCCTTGTTAACTCAAGATACTTTGCCTTTAATTGTTTACCCGCAAGGGTGCATCTATCGGCAACGATCAGTTGATGCCTTGAACAGAGCGGGGAAAAAATGGCGTATATCCTATTCCAGCCCCAGCCAATCTGGCATTGAAGCAGCGGTAAAGGCTGGTTTGGGATTGACGGTCTTGTCCGAAAAAACGGTGCCCGACAGTCTGGAAGTTGTGCCAATGGAAAGCGGCTATCCGGGGTTGGCAGATGTGGAAGTTGGCCTGTTTTATCGTCAGGGAGATTTAACCGAGGCTGGATTACGGTTAGTCAACTATATCACGGCATCAATGGATGAAATTCATCAGGAATAAGAAGCCAGGCGTTGATTAAATTTGCTCGTCTTTTACATGCCGCATCTCTCGTACTGTGTTTCTAATTATTATACTCCCCAAATGCGCATTTATATCCCATCCCTTGACGGTCGGTGTGCGGTGCAGCATAAATGATCGCTAGTCAAAATCGACAAATAAAAAAATTCAGGGAGCGACAGGCGATATGACTTCTGTGACCAAACCTCAATGGGTACCAAGCGAAGATCGTGTGCAAAATGCGATCGTCACTGATTTTATGACCTGGCTGGATCAACAGGACAGAGCAAAGGTGAATGATTTTGCTGGTCTGCATCAATGGTCTGTATCGCATATCGCTGATTTTTGGTCCGCAGCGTGGGATTATTTTGATCTCCCCGGGGAAAAAGGCAGGCATATCTACACGCGCAATGATCAGGATATCAAGGCGAGCGCGTGGTTCTCGCAATCGAAAATTAACTTTGCAGAGAACCTGTTACGGTATCGTGGCGATCAGGAAGCCCTTGTTTTCTGGGGAGAAAAAGGACGGCAGAGATCACTGAGCCGGGATGAGGTGTACAATGAAGTTTCCCGCCTTGCACAAGCGTTGAAAGCGCAGGGTGTGGAGCCGGGCGATCGTGTTGCTGGACTAATGCCGAATATGCCCGAAGCCATCGTTGCCATGCTTGCGACGACTGCTATCGGTGGTGTTTGGTCCTCGGCCTCACCGGATTTTGGTGCTCAAGGGATTTTAGATCGCTTTGGTCAGATTGCTCCGAAAGTTTTGATTGCGCCCGATAGTTATGATTATAACCTAAAAAATCACGACGTTCTTGGCAAAGTGACCGATGTGGTGAAAGAAATCCCTGCGCTTGAAAAGGTCGTTGTGATTTCCTGGTCGGGCGAGAATCTGGATTTATCGGGATTGGACAATGCCGTGGATATGCGGGATTTTGTCAATCCTTTCGAGCCAGCTGAAATAGCCTTTTCCAGACAGGGTTTTGATCATCCCCTGTATATTATGTTCTCTTCCGGAACCACAGGGGCGCCCAAGTGTATTGTTCACCGTGCAGGTGGCGCGCTAATGAAACAGTTGGTTGAGCACAAGTTCCACGGTGATTTGAAAGAAAATGATCGCCTGTTTTACTTTACCACCTGCGGGTGGATGATGTGGAACTGGTTCGCTGCTGGGTTGGGCTGTGGCGCAACCCTGATTTGTTATGATGGATCGCCATTTGCGGGTAGTCCGACAATTCTTTTCGATTTGGCAGAGCAGGAAAAAATCACCCATTTTGGGACGTCGCCAAAGTATTTGGATACCTTGAAAAAAGCAGGCGAAAGCCCGATTGATAAATATAAGTTACCAGCACTTCGGGCGATCTTTTCAACTGGTTCTCCTCTGTTACCCGAAGGCTTTGATTTCGTTTATGAACATGTGAAAAAGGATGTCCAGTTGGCATCCATTGCTGGCGGAACAGATATTTTGGGCTGTTTCATGCTCGGAAATCCTATCGGAGCTGTCTATCGCGGCGAAATACAAACACCTGCACTGGGTTGCGCTGTTTCAGCCTTTAGTGATGAGGGCAAGCCTGTGTCTGATGCCAAGTCGGATGACGGGTCTAACGAACGTGGCGAGTTGGTCTGTACTGAACCCTTCCCATCCATGCCACTCTGTTTTTGGGGCGATGAAGACGGATCCCGTTATAACAAAGCTTATTTTGAGCGCTTTGATAATATCTGGACCCATGGTGATTTTCTGGAAATCACAGAAAATGGCGGCCTGATTATCCATGGCCGTTCTGATGCGACACTCAATCCTGGTGGCGTTCGTATCGGTACGGCTGAGATCTATCGTCAGGTCGAAACACTGGAAGAAATCCGTGAGGCGATTGTCGTTGGTCAAAACTGGGACGGCGATGTGCGCGTGGTTCTTTGCGTTATTTTGCAGGATGGAGTAAAAAGTCTTGATAAAGAGCTGATCAAGAAGATAAAAACTAGAATCAGGACTGGCTGTACACCGCGTCATGTTCCGGCAAAGGTTGTTGCGGTTTCAGATATCCCGCGAACTCGATCGGGTAAAATCACTGAGCTTGCCGTACGCGATATTATCAATGGGCGCGAAGTGGGTAACAAAGAAGCGCTGGCTAACCCCGAAGCTTTGGATCTCTACCGAAATATTTCGACATTACAGGAAGATTAGAGGGATTCTCGCCAAGTTTGTATTTTAAGTACAGCCTTGGTGAAGAGTATTATATGTCGTCTGAATTGTTATCTAAGAGAGATCACTGATAAGTGATGTTTTCTGATCTCTGATCTCATTATTATTGCTGTATTAATGAAGGAATTAAACGTCCAATTAATTCAGAGTTGAGATCTTAATGAAGGCGATATTTATCAAAGTATTAGCAACGTCTCTTGTGTGTCTTCTATGGCCGATTGTATCGTTGCATGCACAGGAAAAAATTAATTTTTCATCCGAAGACGGGTTGATGGTGACTGCTGATCACTATGCGCCTGCCGTACAAAATGCATCCTATGTTGTGCTTTTCCATCAAGCGGGATGGAGTAGGGGAGAATATCGGGAAATTGCCCCAAAACTTATAAGTCTTGGGTTTGGTGTTGTCGCTGTTGATCAACGTTCCGGTGGTAAGGTTAATGGGATCGATAATGAAACATATGCTGCGGCTTTAAAAAAGAACGCCAAGGTGGATTATATTGATGCTTTGCCAGATATGTTGTCAGCGATTGAGTATGTAGACCAGATCTACAAACCTAGAAAGCTCATCGTTTGGGGCAGTTCTTATTCTGCTGCTCTTGTTTTACATATTGCTGGCGAAAAATTACGCAAAATTGATGCAGTTTTAAGTTTTTCACCAGGTGAATATTTTACCGGATCTGGAAAGCCCGGCGACTGGGTGAAACAATCTGCGCAGAAAATTGATATCCCAGTCTTTATCACATCAGCAAGATCGGAAATCAGGGTCTGGGATGATATATTTAAGGTGATTCCAGTGGCTGATAAGGCTGGTTTTGTACCAAAAGGTGCGGGACAACACGGCGCCCGAACCCTTTGGTCAAAATTTCCTGATCATCAGGAATATTGGCAAGCTGTAGAGCATTTCCTAAAGAATTTATCAGTATCTTGATTTATGTACTCAGAGATCAACTTCGATATCGCTCTTGGCAAAGCTACAGCAGGCGAGGAATAGATTATTTTTTGTGTCTTCCTCACTTAATGCCATAGCGTTTGGCGCTGTAATTTCGCCCTGTTTTAGCTCGCTTTTGCAAGTACCGCACAGACCACCACGACAGCTATAGGGAATATCAATTCCTGCAGCTTCAGCGGCATCAAGAACAGCTTGATTTCCCTTGATTTCTGCGGTTACACCGGATTTGGAGAAATGGATTGAATAGCTTGCGGTTGATCCATCTTCCGGAGGCAGGGTTGGCTCTATAGTAAAGCTTTCTTGATTGTACTGATTTTCTGGAAGGCCGCTGTCCATCAGGTGTGTTTGTACAGTGGCCATAAACTGGTCAGGACCGCAGACAAATACATCGCGTTCAAGATAATCCGGGCAAACTTCTTTGAGTATTTTGAGCGAGATCCGTCCCTTGATACCATGTTCCGCCAAACTGGAGGAAGGAACGCCCTGTGTGGTGTTGTAGGAAAGCTCTAACCCGGGAAACTGCTTTGATAGTAATGATAGCTCTGACCAGGCAATAAGATCATCAATGGTGTGGCTGGAGTGGTGAAAATGAATATCATAATCCAACCCTGTATCGGTAATGAACCGGGTCATCGAAAGCATTGGTGTTATACCTGACCCACCAGAAATCATCAGAATTTTTTTCTTCTGGTTTTCTTTTAGGTGAAAAACGCCTGCCGGACCCATCGCTTCTACACTAGAGCCAACGGCTACATGATGGTGCAGCCAATTGGAAACACGTCCATTTTTAACCCGTTTGACCGTAATTGTAATGGTATCCGGGCGTGAAGGTGTGGATGAAATAGTATAGCAACGGCTAATGACTTCGCCGTTAATTGGGATGAGAAGGGTTAAGAATTGTCCGGGCTGATAGGAAAAACGCTTCACAGGGTCAGCTGTGAATTTAAAGGTTTTCACATCCTTGGTTTCATCAATAACCTGCACACATCTTAATAATATGGGATTCTGGTCAAAGGTTTCCGCCGCCTTAGGCTGTAAATGGGCAGTCATTCGTGCTGATTTGGGTGCCCAATTATCAATGTAATGCGGTTTGGATTTTGTTTTTAGTATTTCAATAGGATCACCAACTTGAATAGTTCCTGTATTCAAGGGAATCATATTTTCCCCAAAAATGACGTCTTTCCCATCTGGAACTTGCCGGAATTCAGTCAATGTTTTCAAGGGTTCAAGAATTTTATCTGCGGCATGTGCAAAAGGATCAACCGTTGTAAAGACACAGCGCGCGCAGGGTTTTGGTAACTCGAATCTGACATCGCCAATTCTAATCAAGGACCAGCCATCCTCTTCGAAAGGTAGAGTGCCACTAACTGTTATGTTGGGGCGAAAATTAGCCATTGAAACAGGGGCGAGCAATCTTCTGTTTAATTCACCCAGTGAACTCTCTGCGGTGATGAGTAGCGGGAAGCCATCAGCAAACCCAACATCATTTTCCGGATGCTGTTTGATAAAGCGTTCCGATTTGTTCCCAAAGTAAAGCAGCTTCATCGGTTCACCGAGCAGATCACTTATCCATCTATCGGCTTGGGATCCACATTCCTGTCCGATCAGATCCGTGCCCCAAATATTACTGTTTTGATATTTATCGGCGAAGCTTTCCGGATTGAGCGTCATTGATTCTGTGTCTTCGTGGGACAGGGTTAAATGCGCACCCTGATAGATACTGATAATCGCTGTGATTTTGGGATGTGTTCGCCCGGTGACAAAGGTGCCGTCAGGTTTTGTGATCAGATATCGACGATCCCCCGCCAGGCCTGCTGTTAACACAGATGCCTTGGGCATTGAGATCCCTGCAACAGATTTAACGGGATAAATCAAGAGATCGCTGACAACTGCTTTAGACATTATAAGAGCCTTATTGGGGGTGGGAATTAGTAAGGACAATTAATCATACTGATCTGCTCCTAAGGAGAACAGGGCTAGATGGTAGATATCGTTTAAAAATATATTTGATGGAAAAATTTTCTGTATGAGCGAAAATTTATGCCTGTCCACGACGATTAGAAGAGAGCCAGCGATTTACAATCGCACAGTACCTGCAGACAATACCTACCGTAGGTGTTTCATGGTGTGGCCGGTATTGTTATAGCAATTTAAAGTTACAGTCTTAAAGGGATTAAAACAGCTGTGCTTGTTGAATTTGAGGTTCATGACAAGATGGACCCTCGTTACGGGCGTTGTTGACATAGTTGGTAACGGGTGTTGCCTTGAGGGTGTTGATCGGGAGGGGTTTCAACAGGTCATGGCCACCTTTGAAAAGCCATGTATTGTAATCTTTTCTTTGCACGATTACGGGCATGCGGTGGTGAATATGGCAAATGTCATGATTGGCGTCGGTCGTCAAAATGGCACAGGATTGGACTTCACTTCCATCTGCGCCCAGCCAATCATCCCAGATGCCGGCAAACGCAAAGGGCGCGTTGTTTTTTTGTGCGATATAGTATCCTTGTTTTCCTAAAGCGCCGGATTTAGTCGGACTACCGGATTTTCCGCTTTGCCATTCGTAAAATCCATCTGCCGGAATCAGGCAGCGTCTTCCGCGAAAGGGACCTTTGAAAGAAGGCTTTTCGTTGACGGTTTCGCTGCGGGCGTTGTGCATCGGATTGTTGAGATTCGGCTCTTTAACCCAGTTTGGAATCAATCCCCAACGATGTAGGGTAAAGTGTTTCTTTTTATCTGAGCCTAGAATAACAACTGCAACGGGTTGGGTCGGGCAAATGTTGTATCGTTCTTCCAGGTTCGGGCGTTCGGGAAAGCCCATAAGATCGCTTAAATCTGCGATAGGTGTGGTTAAAGCAAAGCGTCCGCACATGATTCTGAAATATTAATCCTTGAAAATTTACGTCTAACTTACCAGCTTTCTGTCTTGAGGAAACCATCTCTTGCGATGTGATTCAGTGATGTTTTTTAACGCTAAGTAATCCCGGAGTTTCATTTTTACGATTCTTGATCTATACCCTTGGTTTATAGCGGAACGCCCAAGAAGCGCGATTCCCCTTCTAATGAACCTTGATGCGAGATCGAAGTAATGATTTTTGGATTTTTTGGCCGAAAAAAAGAAATCCATATGATCGATGATGGATTGAAGCGCACAGGTACGTTCACGGCGGTTGTTCCCGACGCTGTAAAGCTGACTTTATGGCGTTTGGCAAAAGACCGGGGATTACTTAAAGATAACCCAGAGGCTGCTTTACATGATTTGGCCGGGTTTTTGAGCTACTGTATCTTGGGACAGGAAGACTTTGAGGATTTTAACGGATCTGAAGAGGCAAAGGAAATGTTGCGCCGATTAGAGATGGTGAAGATTTTCGAAGATGGTATTGATGCGGAAATTGTTTTGTTAACCCTGCATGCGGGATTGGCCGATGAGACAACAGCCGGACAATATTCGATAGAAGCAGAGACTGAAACTGATTCAGCTAACAGCGTTTAGAATGAGTAAGGTTTCAGTGTGATTTTCTCAGGAAACAAGCCGGAGAACACTTCTTTTGACTAAAGTGTTTTACTATCTGATGTGGATATTCTTTATCCCCTTTATTCTGTTGTTAAATGTGATTGAGGGAAAAAGTAATTATCCGGTAAAACAGGCAGATTGTCGTAAGAACGCAAAGACGGAAAGCTTGAAGAGTAAGCCAAAGCAAAAAACTGAAAAAAATTAATAAAGTTTACTGCCCATAAACCAGAGTTGGCGTATAATGGGCAACTTGGAAATTAAGCAAGGGAATTAAGACCATTAGTGAGGGATTTTCAGAGGCAGAGCGGATCAGGTTCCATAATCTATTACAGGTTGCGGCACTAAGTCCCTATGACGGAGAGAGAGAGAATGCACTTGCTGCGGCTAAACGTATGGCAGCAAAGCATAATATGTCTTTGGAAGAAGCTGCTGAAGGTGGTCCGAGAGAGGAGCCAAAGCAAAAGGCACGTCCGGCTTCTTATAGCATGTCGGCGACCGAACGTGTTTTTGCCAACTCACTTCACCTGATGGATTCCCATCTTGAACAGGAAAAAGCACGTCACGAGGCAGCGTTAAAAGCCGCTTATGAACGAGGCTTGGCGAAAGATGATAAGCCTCAGAAATCATTGGCAAGTCCTGTGAAAGTCAGAAATAAAAAACCACGCGGCATGCCACCGAAAATTCATGCAGCTGTTTTGTTGAGAGAGACAGAGCTAACTATTCGTGAGATTGCGAGTATTACGGGGTTGGATGTATACAAGATCACAGCAATGAAGCTTAAGAACAGAAAGCCCGCTGCTTAAGGTGTGTGATCATAGACTGACCATTTGTGATCATAATTTTGAGAATTAAAATCTTTTAGATGTTGCCAAAGAGAGCACCCTGACGGTGATCGTGAAGAGATACTGTGTGTGGATGCCTGTCTCTGAATTGTACGCCGACGCCATCCCAGGCATGTCGAACAACAGTACCGGAATATCTGCCCAAGCTGCTTAAATCCAGTTCAACGACTGTGCCAATCGGTGGACGACAAAAGGTTTCCAGAAAAAGACCATTTCCGGAGAGGTTTTGAATGGAACAGGCGTGCCAAGAACCATCAATGCCTAAAGAGGCGTTATCCCCTGCGGCATACCTTTTATATTGGCGATTTTCTATCATCTACTATACGTGTACCCAATCTAGTTACTTCGGATGATTCTATGTACTAATCCTTACCAATTCCTTTCTAATTGCGGTTAATTACTCTGGAACTTGTGTGATTTTTGTGAACTTTGAATCTTGTGAGTGTATTTTCGATCTATGATCACATTGTTGTGTCGGTTTATCCGCTTTTTTGAAACAGTAATGTCTTGACCAAAAAGCTGTGATGGTCGATGTGTTATGTAGCAATTTTATGTCACTCTTTCCTTCGCGTTTTTTCAGTTTTTGTGTTGGTTATGACTTGATCGGTATAATCACACATCTCTCTTCGGGTCTTGGGAAAAGTAAATTAAAACTGCTACAGGTGATTTGTTTCAGCACAGGAATAGCGTCAAATGTATAAACTGTACTACTATCCCGGCAACGCAAGTCTGGCCCCACATATGTTGATGGAAGAGCTGGGTGTTGACTATGAACTGGTCTATGTGGATCGCAATAAGCAAGCGCATAAAAGCCCGGAATACCTTGCTTTGAATCCCTCTGGCCGTATTCCAGTGCTTGAAGATGGTGCGATGGTGATTTCAGAGACCGCGGCAATTTGCTTACACATTGCCGATCGGCATCCAGAAGGCCGTATGATACCCGATATTACAACGCCGGAACGTGCTAAATTTTATCAGTGGCTCATGTTTTTGACCAACACAATCCAGACCGAATTTCTAGTTTATTATTACTCTGACCGCTACAGCAGTGACGCATCGGATGCGCCTGCTATTAAAGAAGCGGCAGAGCAACGTCTTATGAGTTATTTTGATATCGTTGAAGCCCAGCTTGCGAAAAAAGGCCCCTATATGATGGGGAAAGCAGTCTCATTTTTGGATTTTTATCTTTTGATGCTTTGTCGCTGGGGGCGTTTCCTGCCAACAAAACCAAATGAGATGAAGCATTTAGGCAAGCACGTCAAATTAATGAGCAAGCATCCGGCTGTGTTGAGAACTTTTGAGCAAGAAGGGCTGGAAGCGCCTTTCGCATAAGAAAGCTGTTTGAGGTTCTTGATCTTTATATAACGGGTAATGATAAATTATTACCCGTTATGTTTATGGTTAAATTTCAATTGTTTGATTCATAAAATTTATGCTTGTTACTCTTTTTCTGCGCTCGTTGTGAATAGAGAAGTGAAAAGTCGCAACTAAGGTAGAATTATCTTAATAAATATTCTCTAGTGGTAAGAATGGAATTTGGTCAGGCTTTGGTGCCTTGTACCTAGGGGAATAATAAATGTTATCAGCGATCACTAATTCTTGGGCGCTTTTGATCGGTATTGCCTTCTTGATGTTAGGTAATGGCCTACAGAGTACCGTGTTGAGTGTGCGAGGCTCTATAGAAGGCTTTTCCACCGAGGCAATCGGTGTTGTGATGACCTGTTATTTTGTCGGGTATCTTGCTGGATCATTTGTAACACCTAAGGTTCTTGCGAATGTTGGCCATGTACGTGTGTTCGCGGCCTTGGCTTCTCTGTCTTCCGCTTCAGCTTTATTGCATGCCGTTTTTATCGATCCCTACACCTGGGGGGCAATGCGTCTTATCACCGGGTTTTGTTTTGCGGGATTATATATCGTTGCAGAAAGTTGGCTAAACGATAGTTCGACCAATGAAACACGTGGACAGCTCCTAGCAGTTTATATGGTTGTGGTTTACGGAGCCATGGGACTAGGGCAGCTTCTGATTAATATTTCTGATCCCGGTAGTTTCTTGCCGTTCATTTTGATGTCTGTGTTGGTTTCCTTGGCTCTGATTCCAACAACCCTGACGGTTGCGCAGGTCCCTACATTCGAATCTCCGACGCCAGTTGGCCTCAAGCGGCTTTTTAAAATCTCGCCGCTTGGATTTGTCTGTGCATTTGGCGTGGGTGTTGTTCAAGCTCAAATTTTTGGTGCTGGTGCTATCTATGCCAAAGAACTGGAAATGGATACTGTCGATATCTCAGTTTTTATGGCAACGATGTCTATCGGTGGTGTTGCCCTACAATGGCCGATTGGTAAGGTTTCGGATCACTTTGACCGACGCAAGGTTCTGATTGTCGTAGCACTACTTGCGGGGTTGATTGGTATTTCAATGGGCTTTTTCTCTGGCCCTGAAGCGACGGTATGGTTTCTGGGGAGTGCCTTTTTATTCGGTGCGCTGTGCCTGCCTTTGTACTCATTGGCGATTGCCCACACCAATGATTATCTGGATGCATCTGAAATTGTTGGTGCCACGAGTGCCTTGATTGTTATTGGTGGAATAGGTGCAATCGTCGGACCGATCATCAGTACATTTTTGATGGGGCAATTAGGACCAAATGCTTTTGTATATAGTATGTCCGTTACATTGTTAATGATCACTGCTTTTGGTGTATTCCGCATGACACAGCGTCGCTCTGTGCCAATTGAAGAGCAGGGTGATTATATTGGGGTGCCTGCCGAATCCTCTACGATGGTGGTTGCAATGACGCCAGAGGGTGAGGAATGGTATGAAGAAGTGGTCGCTGAGGCTGAGAATGAAGCTACTGAATCTGCATCTAGTGATGAAGACATAGAGCCAGATATTCTAGAAGATGGCCCCGCATTTTGGGAGGAAGAGTTTTCCTCTGAAGATGAGATGGCTGAAGAAGAAAGTGCCCAGGCAGATAGCGTAGTTAAAAACGGCTAGTTTTGCTTAACAGCCACCAGAAATTGTATTAGCGATTTTCGTTAATGATTTCCAGGAAGATATCGGCATAGCGTTCGAGCTTTCGTTTGCCTACACCGGGAACATTCGCCATATCGCCCAGATCGACCGGACGTGCCATGACCATTTCCAAAAGGGTCTTGTCGTTAAAGATTACATAAGGGGGTACACCCTGATCCTTAGCCAGTTCAAGGCGTTTTGCTCTTAAGGTCTGGAAGAGCGCTTCGTCTTTTGGATCATCGATTGTTGCTGCCGGACCAAAAGATTTTTTATAATGACTGCGAAGAGAAGCACGGGTTTTCTTTGTTGGATCACGGCGGAAATGAACTGTTTTTTCGCCTCGTAGAACGGGTCGACAATCTTCGCCAAGCTGGAAAGATCCATGTCCTTCCATATCCACCTTGAGATACCCCAGAGCAACCAGTTGACGGAAAATGGATCGCCATTCCTGTTTGAGGAATTCTGTGCCGATACCAAAGGTGCTTAATTGGTTGTGGCCAAGTTTTTCAATCCGTTCCGTCTTTGCCCCCAAAAGAACGTCAATGACATGTGCCGAACCAAAAATCTGACCTGTCCGATAGACTGTTGAGAGTGCTTTTTGCGCGGCTTCTGTACCATCGAAACTTTCAACAGGCGTCAGGCAAGTGTCGCAGTTACCACAGGGTTTAATCGGATTGTCATCAAAGTATTCAAGCAAAACCTGTCGGCGACAGCGTGTTGTTTCGCAAAAGCCCAATAAGGCTTCGAGTTTTCTATTCTCGATTCGTTTTTGGGCTTCCGGAGCATCGGATTGTGACGCCATATGATAGAGCCGCGCGACATCGTTCATGCTGTAGATCATCCAGGCCTCTGCCGGAAGACCATCGCGCCCGGCGCGCCCTGTTTCCTGATAATAAGCTTCCAGGCTTTTAGGTAGGTCGAGATGAATGACAAAGCGGACATCAGGTTTGTCGATGCCCATGCCAAAAGCAACAGTGGCAACCATGATGACGGCATCTTCTTTGAGGAAGCGATCCTGATTACCTGATCTAATATCTTTGGGAAGACCCGCGTGATATGGTAAGGCGTTGAAACCCTTTTCACTCAATGATTGAGCGATTTCTTCTACCTTGTTTCTGGACATGCAATAGATAATGCCTGACTGTCCTGAATGTTCGCGCTCTAATAAATCAGTTAGCTGTTTTTTCGGGGCGGCTTTTAAACCAATTTTGTATCGAATATTTGGTCGATCAAATCCGGCGACAAAGGCACGAGCTTCACTTAAATGAAGACGTTCTTTAATATCTTGTCTGGTTGGTCCATCAGCTGTTGCCGTTAGGGCAATTCTGGGAACCCAGGGAAAGCGTTCTTTTAAGAGGCTGAGCTGTAGGTATTCCGGTCTGAAATCGTGCCCCCACTGTGAAACGCAATGGGCTTCATCAATGGCAAAGAGTGATAGGTCACACTGTTCCAGCAGGTTGAGAAAACCGTCAGTAAGAAGCTTTTCCGGTGCGACATAGACCATATCCAGATCGCCAGATCGCATGCCTCTTTCCGTGGCCAGTATTTCACCATAGGGAAGTGAAGAGTTCAGGGCCGCAGCTTTTACGCCGAGTTGTTGAAGCGCGGTGACCTGGTCTTGCATCAGGGCAATCAGAGGAGATACAACTATCGCAAGGCCGGGACGACAAAGCGCGGGGATCTGATAGCAAAGAGACTTACCGCCACCGGTTGGCATCAAAACAAGTGCATCGCCACCATCGATTACATGATCAATGACAGCTTCCTGGTCTCCACGAAAGCTGTCGTAGCCAAAAATACGGCTAAGAATATCCTGTGCAGAAGGTATTTGAGGGGCGAGCGCATCCATGCTTGGCTTATAGCCAAGTCTTTCGTGGTCGGTCAAAAAGAGTTTGTTAAGAGATTGTCGAGTATTTTAGTAAAGTACTTTGAATTTCACGCGATCGTTGAAGTCAGTTCTTAGTTCGTTTGTTGCCGATATACAATATAAATACGTTCTTTTGCCTGCCAACGATAACATGTAAAGGATGTTGACGTGTCTGGAACAGGCCAGGAAATTTATGTGGATGCCGAGCTTATCGAGCTCTATCGGGCTAGTGTGGAGGATGATTTCTCTACTTTGGCTGGTATACTCGAAGAAATAAAAAATAATCCGGACGGAGCATTCGAAGCGATGGATCAAGCTCGTAGTATTATTCATAATATGAAAGGGCAGGGAGCCAGCTTTGGTTTTCCATTGATAACACGTGTTAGTGACAGCTTTTATGAGTTGCTAAAGCATCAGGTTGAACAGGGTTCGCTTCATGTATCGACATCGCAGCTTTATGAGGCACACCTCAAGGCATTGAGGTCTATTATTACCAATGAAATTTCTGGTGATGGCCCCGAAATTTTCCAAGAAGTAGCGGTCTCTTTAAAAGAGAAAGTTGCTCAAATCGTTTATTAAGTTGTTTGTGATTTAGCAGATATCAAAAAAAGCCCGGCGATTAAATCGCCGGGCTTTTGCTATGACTTAATGTCATCAACGCTTATTCGCGGTTACCAAAAAGCTGTAGCAGGAACAAGAACATGTTCAGGAAGTTCAGGTACAGTGAAAGGGCACCCATAATAGATTTTTTCTGGGCAACTTCCGAATGGTCACTTTCCATATACATCAGTTTGATGCGCTGGGTATCGTAAGCAGTAAGACCTGCAAAAATCAGAACACCAAGAATGGAAATTACAAAACTCAGACCTGAGGAAGCCAGGAAGATGTTAACGATACTGGCTATGACAATACCAATCAGACCGATAGTCAGGAAAGAGCCAAAAGCTGAAAGGTTTTTCTTGGTGGTATAACCAACAAGGCTCAGCCCAGCAAAAGATGCCGCCGTGATAAAGAACACACGGACGATGGACTCACCTGTGTAAGCGATAAAGATGTAGGAGATCGAGACCCCCATCAACACCGAAAAGACCCAGAAAAGAAGTTGGGCTGTGGAGGCCGCCAGAGCATGAATACGGGCGCTTAGGAAGAATACCATTCCCAATGGGGCCAACATTACAACCCATTTAAGCGGGGTGCCATAAACAAGCTGTAGGAGTTCTGGGCTTTGGGATACCCCGAAAGCTGCAAGTCCGGTAATAAGCAGGGCAATTGACATATAGTTGTATACGCCAAGCATGTATTTGCGCAGACCAGCATCAATGTCGGCCGCTGTTGCTTGGCCATATCCAACACTGCGTTGTGTGGAACGGTCGATCATAAGAAACCTCGTTTCGTATTTACGTAAAAGTTGATCCTAATATTGGGTCTTGTTGTTTAAAAATCAACAATAATCGGGTTTTTAGTCGGATATTATCATCTCAATCGAAAATTTATTCATTTCGTAACAATGCAGCGGGGCGTTGTCGCAGTGCACTCCACGTTCCGGCATAGCCACAAATCAGTGTTGCAAGCAGAGCCAGCAAGGGAGTGAAGAGGACAACTTCGGTCAGTAAGGTGAATTCAAGGCGTAAGATATAGACCGTTATTGCCCAGGAAGCCACAGCGCCAATGACAACAGCAACCAAAGCAGAAATCAGACCCAACATACCAAATTCCAAAAAGAAGGTTGCCGCGAGCGATCGTCTGCTGGCACCCAATACTTTCAGGACAATCGAATCGTATACCCGGCGGCGGTGTCCTGCGGCGACGGCGCCCCCCAAGACAAGGGTGCCAGCTAATAATGCAACGACAGCGATAACGGAAAGCGCAAGTGCGACGTGGCTGAGCAATTCGGTAGCTGCTTCCAGTGCTTCTTTGACACGAATGGATGAGACGTTGGAAAATTGATCTGTGACTTTGATTTCCAGCGCGTCTTCTATTTCAGGCAGAGCCTTCACCGTTGCTATATGTGTTTGCGGTGCTTTGGACATCAGTCCGGGTGAGAAAACCATAACAAAATTGATTTCCAACCCACCCCAGTCGATTTTTCGCAAGTTAGCAATTTCGACGTCAATGGGTCGCCCGAGCAGATTGATTGTAAGACTGTCACCAAGGGTAAGCCCCAGTCCTTTTGCAACGGCTTGATCAAGAGAAACCAAGGGTTTGCCGTTATAGTCTTCGGGCCACCAGCTTCCCTCGACCAGTTTGGTGTTCTCTGGCATTTCGGCGGACCATGTCAGGCCGCGATCACTGCGGAATACCCATTTGATTTCGCTTGGAATCTCCAACTCGGAAGGGGGGGTGCCATTTACGGCTGTAATCCGGCCACGCATCATGGGAACGCGCCGTAATTCGTTGACGCCAGAAGTACTTTTTACAAGCGCGTCAAAGTCCTCGACCTGTTGTGGCTGAATATCAATGAAGTAAAAACCCGGAGCTTCTTCAGGTAGACTTTGTGTTACGGCCTGGCGAACATTTCCTTCCAATAAGGCAACGATAACAAGGACGGTAAGCCCTAGCCCCATTGACAGGATGACACTTGTGGTCGGGGCACCTGGCCGATGAAGGTTAGCAATTGCTGTTCGCAAGGGGGGATGGGTTGCCCGCGGCAAAAATTTGGTGAGCTTGGTTATGAGCCAGCCAACAGCGTTATAAATGGCAAAGGTACTGATTGCCCCCACAATAAAGAATCCGGCAATTTTAGGATTACTTGCAAAGGTAATCGCCGTCAGTGCGAGAAGAATGGCACTAAGAGTTAAGGCCAGCATTGCCTTCGGTGTCGGACGACCGGTAATGGGGGATGTTAGATCTCTGAAAAGGCGGGCAGGAGACGTTTTTCCAGCCTTGGACAGTGACCAAATTGAAAAGGTGAAAGCGGTGAGGAAGCCGAAAGCCGCTGCCAGTAGTAGAGGTTCTGCATAAAATTGTGCGGCGATCTCCCATCCGAGAATATCTTTGGCGAAGGCACTGGCAATGTAAGGCGCGGAAGCTCCTGCAATCAAACCTGTGATGGTGCCGATCAGGGTGAGGAAAAGTATTTGAATCAGGTAAATCTGGAAAATTAATCTGGAGGGTGCTCCAAGACATTTCAGTGTTGCAACCACACCTACTTTACTGTCCATAAAGCTTTTCACCGCGTTTGCGATACCAACACCGCCCACGAGCAATGTTGCCAGCCCGATAAGTGTCAGATACATGCCGAGCACATCAATAAACTGGCTGATGCGTGGCGCAGCTTTTTCTGAACTTCTTATCCGCCAACCTGCTTCGGGGAAGGTTGTGGCAATTGTTTCCTGAAAAGCTTTGAGGTCTGTTTCTATCGGTAAGGCCAAGCGATAATCATATCGAACCATACTACCGGGTTGAATAAGGCCTGTGCCTTCGAGACTTTCCCCTGATATCATAACCGTTGGGCCATAGGTGAAAGCACGGGTTGAGAGATCTGGTTCTTTTATAAGAGACGCCCGTATTTCATAGTGTCCATTCCCAACGATAATTTGATCGCCAACCTTTAGATTGAGCTTTCGCAAAAGGTTAGGAGCGAGAACCGTGCCCCAGCCGTTATCTGTTTTTGCCAGCGCGTCTGAAAGTGGGATGTTAGGCTCAAGGATCACATCACCGTAGAGAGGATAGACGTCATCAACGGCGCGCAATTCTATCAAGGTTCTTTTGCCGCCTTCGACAGCTTGTTTCCCCATTGTACGCATTTCGCGAACAAGGGAAATCTCTCCTTGGTCCTGAAGCCAGCGCAGTTGTTCGTCTGAAGCTTTGCGGTGGACCAGATTAAGGGCAATATCGCCGCCTAGAAGATTTCTGCCATCATTGCGCAGCCCTTGTTCGATGGCAGCTGAAATTGAACCAACGGCTGCAATGGCAGCTACACCCAAAAACAAACAGGCCAGAAATATGCGGAAGCCTTTTATGCCGCCCCTGAGTTCGCGAAAGGCATAGCTGGCAGCCAAAGAAAAAGGTAAGCGTTTTGACATAACAATCAGCCTTGCGACGCCACAGCGGGGGTGGGAACCTTGGCAGTTGAGCTGGTGGTTTCTTCTTTCAACTGTCCATCCTGAAGGGTGATGGTGCGATTGCACATTGCTGCCAGCCGCGGATCATGAGTGATGAGAATTAGCGTGGTGTCATGATCTTTTTGTAGTTTGAAAAGAAGCTCAATGACCATTTCCCCTGTTGTACTATCAAGGTTACCGGTGGGCTCATCTGCGAGCAAAATTTTGGGTTCTGCAGCAAAAGCCCGGGCAAGAGCGACCCTTTGCTGTTCACCGCCGGAAAGTTGGCCGGGGAAATGATCTAGTCTGTGTCCTAGTCCTACAGCTTCGAGCCTTTCCTGTGCGCGTTTCAAGGCATCCGGTTTACGTGCAAATTCCAAGGGGACAGCAACGTTTTCCAAGGCCGTCATTGTTGGAATGAGATGGAAATCTTGAAATACAATGCCAACGGCGTCTCTACGAAAACGCGCAAGCGCGTCTTCGTCCATCTTGCCTAAATCGTGTCCGTCAATTTCAACCTGTCCGGATGTTGCTGCTTCAAGACCTGCCATTAACATCATCATCGATGATTTTCCGGCACCTGATGGCCCGACCACAGAGACGGTCTCGCCCTTGTCTATGTTCAGATTAATGTCTTTGAGGATATCAACTTTTCCGGCCAATGAGCTCAAGGTCAGATTGACATTTGAAAGACAAACAAGATTTTTTGAGCCCAGGGTCATGATAAGAAAGACTTTCTCTGCATTGTCATAAAGCGTTGATCAGAAACCTATATGGTAGTGGATATCAGAATTTCAATCATCCAGATAATTTACTTCTGGCTTCTATTTGTGAAAAAGCTGCTCTGTCATTTCAATTTTGAGCGCCGATGATGAAACAAGTTTAATTAAGGGTTCTAAATCTTAATTATGAAATTAATCTGAAATGAACTTCATAATTGGTGTTAGAATATTTGTTATATTGTTTTCAGCGCAGTAATTTGTGTGAGTTCTTATGTAAAATTGGATTAAGAATGGCAAAGCAAAATTCAACAGAAAAATCAGCTAGCTGGATCATCGAAAAAATAGATTCAACAGAACTATTTTTAATAAAGTTATCAGGAGAGTTTACTGATCAGAATTGGTTGGAGCTTACACGCGATTTACTGTTATCCCGGAAAAGTGACGAACTATTTGTGATCATGGATTGCTCGAATTGTATAGATGATGTGGGACACACTGGCTTTTGGCAAATCATGGACGAGATGGAAAAGTCGGGTGTATTGCGATATCGACTAGCAATTATTTCTGTTGATGAGGCTGATGAATATCGTAAAAACTTGGCATTAGCTATCAGTGAAAATTTTAAAGTTCAGCTTGAAGTAATGATTTTTCCTGAACTCCTTTCAGCTATTAACTGGTTTCAGACTGATAGTTGAGACATAGAGCTAAACATTGTTCTGTCAAAGAGCCTTGTTATTTCCGAAGCGTCATAATTGTTCGTTGCATAAATTCGATGAACTGAGAACGTTCTTCATTTGAAAAATCAGCAAGTGCGTGGTCATTAACTTCTGTTGCTGCAGTATATGCGTCATCGCGGATGGCTTTTGCCTTTGGTGTTAAATATATTATTTTGGCGCGCCCGTCTTCAGGGTGTTTACACCGTATAATGAGGCCGTCTCGTTCCATACGATTCAAAGTGTTGGCCATTGTTGCTTGTTCAACATCAAGCTTTTCCACGAGTTCACTTTGGGTCTGCCCATCTTGCTGCCAGAGAGCGAGTAATGCTGGAAATTGTCCGGGCACTATTCCAAGTGGTTCTATACGTTTACGCAAGCCTTCAAAAAACAGGCGAGCCATATGGTGTACTAAATATCCAGCGGAAGTCATGTGATCAAAGGTCATAATCTCGTAGCTATTACACAAAAAGGCATTCATTAACAAGTCGTCAGTAGGGTGTTATTGTTTATTTGCATAGCGAGCTGTTTAATTGTATAGTGTGCTATGTAAATAAACAAGCACTGGAGCTCAATCATGAAAACACGTATTCATGCTATTGCCGGCGTAGTTGGACTTTTGACAATTTTAGCCTTTTGGTCTTCGACCGTTGTCTCTGAATTATTCGGCTCTTATGCAACAATCGCCGCGGTGAAAGGAATGATCCTAAAAGGAATGTTCATCTTAATCCCTGCGATGATAATTGTTGGGGCTTCTGGCACTTCGCTTAGTGCTGGGCGGACAGATGCGCTTGTTTTGTCCAAGAAAAAACGTATGCCCTTTATTGCAGCTAACGGACTATTAATATTGGTTCCAATGGCTTTTGTTCTTGAGGCGAGAGCTGCTGCAGGTGAGTTCGATACGACGTTTTATTTATTCCAGGGGCTGGAGCTACTTGCTGGTGCAGTAAATCTGAGTTTAATGGGATTAAACATGCGTGACGGTATCCGCGTTTCGGGAAGGGGAAAGTCAGCTAGCAAAATCAAGTTGTTAAGCCGGGAAATGATAGCAGATAACACTATGGCATTTAACATATCAAAGCCTGAAGGTTTTGAACATAAGGCAGGGCAATGGATCCGTCTAAGCCTGGTTGATCCTGTCGTAACAGATGATAAAGGTGGATCCCGTGAACTTTCTATCGTTAGCGCCCCCCAAGAACCCCACATAACCCTGGCTACCCGGGTTAGTGATAGTGCCTTTAAGCAATACTTGAAAGGATTGCCCGAGGGTACAGAACTGGCTATTGCTGGTCCTAATGGCAGTTTCACGTTAGATGAAGATCCGGCGCGGCAGGCTGTGTTCATTGTCGGGGGCATTGGCATTACCCCGTTTATGTCGATAATTCGTCATATCACATATGCGGGTTTGCCGCATAATATTATAGTGTTCTACTCTAACCGTAATCCAAATGCTGCTGCTTTTCTAAGTGAGTTAGAAGATCTGGAGAGGGCCAATCCGAATTTCCGACTGGTCAAGATTATGACAGATTTTCAAGCGGAAAATAATCAATGGGATGGAGAAACTGATCTCATAAATCACGAGATGCTTGCTCGATATATATCAAATCTAAAGGAACCAATTTACTACTGTGTTGGTCCAACTTCTATGGTTTTATCTACTAAGGAGATACTTGATTCGATAGGTGTTCCCCGTCAAAACCTGGTCTTTGAAAAGTTCAATGGATATTAAAAGGTATTTGTAAAATCTGTCCCGCCCCTATCATTTTGACTGGATTTAAAAATCATCTTTAAAAGCAAAATTGCAAAAGAAATAGTTAGGATATCGTGAAACAAGGCTTGTTCCTTTAAGGTATCGAACATATTTCAAGGTATAGTATGTAATGTTTGTTGCTTTTATTGGAAATGGTTGATCCTATAGATGATGATTAAATTTCTTTGCAAACGTTTATCCCGTCTCATTCCGTATTTCTTTATTACTCTTCTAACTGCAAATTTATCCTATGCAGAAACGCCCGTTAAGCTTTTGGCTTTTGGGGATAGCCTGACACACGGCTATGGTCTGGAGGCTGGAGATACCTTTCCCGAAAGATTACAAGCTGCTTTGCGCGAAGCTGGATACCATGTCACGGTGATCAACGGAGGAAACTCTGGCGATACCTCGACATCTGGTCGATCCCGTCTGGATTGGGCTCTGTTGGATGAGGCGCAGGTTGTTATTGTCGAGCTTGGCGCAAATGATGGGTTGAGAGGGTTAGAGCCATCGCAAACTCGTGAAAATCTCAGTCAGATTATTGCCGGATTCAAAGATTCAGGAGCCAAAGTACTTTTAACGGGGATGCAAGCCCCGAGGAACCTGGGTACTGAATATGTCGCTGAGTTTGATCGGATTTATCCGGAATTGGCAGAGAAATATAACATAGCTTTTTATCCCTTTTTTCTGGAGGGCGTCGCTCTCGATCCTTCGTTGAATCAGGCAGATGGTATCCATCCAAATCGACAGGGTGTGGATTTGATTGTTCAGAGCATTTTACCTTACCTTGAGCCGCTGCTTAAGGAAGGGAAAGAAGGAACATGATTCAGGACGTTCCGAGATTTAAGGCAGCTTTTTCTTCATCGCCGGATTGGTCCAAGGCCTGTGCAGAGATTCTGAATGGCTTGGGTGATCTGCCGCCTGAAGCGAATTTGGGGTGTATCTATGTAACGGATGTCTTTGCTGATGATTTGTCGAGCATCTTGACTTTTTTGAAGACAAAAACAGGTCTTGATAATTGGACAGGAACAGTCGGGATCGGGATTGGAGCAAATGCTGCAAACCAACTTGGTCGTTTCTCTGCTGTGGAACTTTATGATGAACCGGGGGTGAGCGTAATGATCGGTTCGTTTCCATCTGGCTCGTTTCAAGTTTTTGAATCAGGGCAAATGGAAACAGACGAAGGTATCAAGCTTGCTGTTACAGGTGAAGGTGTTGAAAAATGGCTTGAGACAAATGATCCTTATCTAGGGCTAATTCACGGTGATCCGCGTCACTATGATCTTCCTTTGCAGATCTCATCACTCTCTGCGGGGTTAGAGACATATCTTGTGGGAGGTCTGACTTCGTCACGTGGTGAATTGCCACAAATAGCCAATCACGTAACGGATTGTCCCTTATCGGGCGTTTTCTTTAATAATTCTATTCACGCGATTACCGGGCTGACGCAAGGATGCACACCGATTGGCCCCAAGCGAACCATTACATCAGCCGATGAACAGCAGATCTACACGATTGACGGTCGCCCGGCGCTGGACATACTCAAAGAAGATATCGGAGAACTTTTATCCCGGGATTTGAGTAAAATCGGGGGCTATATTTTTGTCGGCTTTCCGGTTGAAGGCAGTGATAGTGATGACTATCTGGTACGAAACCTGATGAGTATTGATACCAGTGATGGTTCCCTGAACATTACCGAAGAAGTCATGACTGGGCAGCCGATCTTTTTTTGCCGGCGGGATAATGAGGCAGCACGAAAAGACCTCAATCGTTTGCTGGATGATATGCGCGCACGTTTGCCGCGTTCTCCAAAAGCCGGGCTGTATTACTCATGTCTGGGGAGAGGGCAGGCCCTATTTGGACCAAATTCTGAAGAGCTCAATATCCTTCGCCAGGAATTCGGGGATATGCCGTTGGTTGGATTTTATGCCAATGGAGAAGTATCTCATGACCGATTGTATGGCTATACAGGGGTTTTGACGCTTTTTTATTAAAGCTATTGAGGATGTTATGAAATATACCAAACTTGGCCGCACTGATACCAAGGTCAGTGAAATTTGCTTGGGGACGATGACCTGGGGAGAACAGAATACGCAAGCCGAAGCCTTTGAGCAGATGGATTACGCGCTGGAGAAAGGCGTTAATTTTTTCGACACCGCTGAAATCTACGCAGTGCCGCCAAAGGCCGAGACCTATGGTCGTACAGAAGAAATAATAGGGAACTGGTTTCGGGAACGGGCAAATCGCGACAGAGTCATTCTCGCGTCCAAAGTGGCGGGACCCAGTGCGGCACAAACCTATATTCGCGGTGAAATTTCACGATTTAACCGAAAGCACATTGTAGAGGCACTTGATAACTCGCTCAGACGTCTTCAGACGGATTATATCGACCTGTATCAGCTTCATTGGCCGGATCGGAATACGAATATCTTTGGTCAGCTTGGTTTTGAATACCAGGATCAGGAACAAATCACCCAACCTGAAGAAACATTGAGTGTACTCGATGATCTGGTCAAGGTTGGCAAGATCCGACATGTAGGGCTTTCCAATGAAAATCCATGGGGAGTGATGCAGTTTCTGAAACTTACAGAACAGGGGCGAGGACCACGTATGGCTTCTATTCAAAATCCCTATAGCCTTTTGAATAGAAGCTTTGAAGTTGGTCTTGCCGAAATTTCCATGCGTGAGGATATTGGGTTGCTCCCCTATGCGCCATTGGGGGCAGGTAGCTTGACGGGTAAATATCTTGGCGGGGCACGGCCAGAAGGTGCACGAATGACGCTTTTCCCCGATAATACCCGTTACATGGGCGAAAGAGGTCAGGCAGCGATTGCTGATTACGTCGATTTGGCTGAAAAATACAGGCTTGATCCTGCACAGATGGCATTGGCTTTTGTACGTTCACGCCCCTTTGTAACGGCACCAATTATCGGAGCCACAAAGATGGCACAATTGAAGGTAAATATTGAATCAGCTGAACTTGATCTTTCAGAAGAGGTTTTAAAAGAAATTGAAGAACTGGGGCGCAAACATACAATACCTTGTCCGTAACTTGTGCCTTTGGTTTTCGGAGTATTTTAAGATTTTGATTTTGAAATATAAATTGGAAAAATAAGGTATTATACTCTTCAGGTTTCTTGTTCTTATGAAGCTAATAGCAAGTTTATTTTGATTGAGTATTTGGCTTTGTCATTTGTTTACAGGAGGTACCCATGCGGCTGTTTAGCGCGATTGCTCTTCCCGAAGAAGCAAGATTGCGGCTTTTAGGGCTTTGCCATGGATTACCAGGACAGCGCTGGGTTGCTCCTGAAAACTTTCATATTACGTTGCGATTTTTTGGTGACTTGGATGGGGCGCAGGCTCGGGATTTGGATGATGCTTTTAGCAGATTACATTTTAATCCCTTTCCCGTCCGCTTGAGCGGTATTGGTTTTTTTGGGAAAGAGAGCGGCCCGAGGATGTTATGGGCCGGGGTAGAGAAAACACCTGAGATCACGGATCTTCGTCGCAAGGTAGAATATGCAGCCCAATCCACCGGGATCAAACTTGAACGTGAAAAATTTACACCGCATGTGACGCTTTGTCGGTTTAAAAATAACCCAGGTCCAGCATTTGGTGCGTATCTCCGGGAAAATAATCTCTTTTCTCACCCGGAGTTTATGGTCGAAAGCTTTGGTCTTTATTCCAGTAAGCTTACACCGTCGGGGGCGTGCTATTTTCTGGAGGCTGACTATCCAGAACCGTTTTATTCCTGGACCGAGACTCTCGATATATGATGTAGAGACCGCTTGCTATTATTATACCTGCGCCGAGTAAGACGTGTGATTCCGGGGTTTCGTCCCAAAATACCCAGCCGAAAATAATTCCCCATATCAACATCGTGTAATCAAAGGGCGCGATAACAGCAGCGGGGGCATAGCGATAGGCTTGTCCTGTCAAAAAGTGTGCGGTAGTTGCGACAGCTGCCATGCCCATTAACATCAGCAGATCTGTATTACTGGGCAGGGTCCAGGCAAAGGCTTCCCAAGGTAAAACAAGAGATGTGGCTGCCAGAAAAACCGTTGTAACAGTCCCCCAGAAAGTCATCCCGGATGAGCTGCAATGATGACGAAGTTGTCGAGTCATGATCATTAACAGGGCATAAAAAAACGCAGCGATAACCGGCAGAATTGCAGCGAGTTGAAAGGTATCTGTTCCGGGTTGCAAGATGACGAGGACACCGCCAAATCCGACAAAAACGACGGCCCAGCGATGAAAACCTACTTTCTCTTTCAGGAAAATCACGGAAAGTACAGTTGTGAACAAGGGGGCAACAAAAGCGATAGCAAAGACTTCTGCCAGAGGCATAAAGGGTAATGCGGCATAAAATGAACCAGCTGCAAAAATAATCAATGATGACCGAGCCAATAAAAGAAGCGGGCGATCTGACTTCAAGGTGGCAAGGCCACCGGTTTTTGCTACAAGCGTAATGGCGAGGGGCAAGCTGAACAGATTTCGAACCAGTATGATGCTGATGATACTATAGGATGCTGTTAGCCATTTGGCGATACCATCCATAACGGACGTGCAAAACACCATTAGAATTGCCAGGATGATCCCAAGGATAATTCGATCTTCGTGTGTGTGTTGCGAAGTTCCTGCCGATGTACTCATTTTGTGGATACGTCCATTTTAACGATCTTTGATTTGTGCTTTTAAGTGCTTTACGAGGTTGGAAACACCCGTTTCAATGACATCAAGCATTTCTTCGTAATCCTGAGGTCCACCATAATAGGGGTCTTTGACTTCTTTATCTTCAAGAGGGCTGTGATCCAAAAACATGCTTATTTTATTTTGGTGCTTAGGGTGGCATTTTCTGCAAGCAATTTCCCGATGACCAAAATCCATTGCCAGAATCATATCAAAAGTTTCAAAGTCTTTTGCTGAAATCTGGCGTGCTCTGAGGTCAGAATAATCATAGCCTCTCTTGGCTGCGAGCTTAAGTCCTGTCGTAGTTGGTGGTTCCCCGATGTGATAGCTGTGGGTACCAACTGAATCTGTTGTAATAAAAGCACTTAAGCCGCTTTCTTGCAGTTTGTGGCGCAAGATGCCATCGGCGGCTGGAGAACGACAAATGTTGCCCGTGCAGACAAAGAGAACTTTGTACTTTTCCATCTCTGAACTGTTCCTGTTTAAGGGCTTTAGATTACATTTTGAACTTATAGGGTTTGTAGAGGTTCTTGATAGGAGACCTCGACCTCATAATGAAAACTCAGTCTAATTCTGGATCAGGCTATCTTTACTAGATCGTAAGTTTGATCAACTGTCTAGGTATGATTGTATACAATTTTTGGGTAAAGCAAAAAATAATGGTCATTATTTGGTTCAGCTAATTTTTAAGATATGAGAATCAGTGTTTTGTGGTGAAGAATTTTTTCAAAACACTTCATGCGCGTAATTTTAAAAAAATTCTAAACTTTCGGATTCTATTGAATATTTAGCGAAATCTTGTTGGTAGGTATTAGATAATATAAGTCGTTTTTAGGAAGATTTTCAATTTTGTTTCTCAATTTTTAGTTGAGCTTTGAAAATTGATTTTTAATGATTTTCTATAGTTTTCATCCCGTTAATTTATTTTCGCAGCGTTGACAAAAGTCTCGATTACGGCAACGCTATTGATAGCGACGCATAAAAACAACTGAGAAATCAAGAATCAGGTTTTCCAAGAAGCGGCGCATCTAATACAGGGAGTCCAAAGTGAAGATAAAGAATTTACTGAAAGGTCTGGCTTTTGCCACGGCTGTTTCTGTTTCTGCATTATCGGCGACTGCTACTTATGCTGGAACACCAGATAACGTTCTCGTCATTGCCAATCGTATTGACGATATGACATCTCTTGATCCACATGATCTGTTTGAGTTTGCAGGTACGGATTATGTTAATAACGTTTATGATAAACTCGTAAGTTTTGATCCTAAAAACCTGTCTAAAGGTTACCAACCGGGGTTGGCTGATAGCTGGACGGTTAGTGATGATGGTAAAACCTTTACATTTAAAATTGCCGAGGGTCGAAAGTTCCATTCGGGTAATGATATTACAGCACACGATGCAGCATATTCATTACGCCGAGTAGTTATGTTGAAGAAGACACCGTCTTTTATTCTGACTCAGTTCGGATTTAATGAAGAAAATGTTGAAGCAGCAATCAAGGCAACAGATGATCGTACTCTGGTTGTGACAACAGATGAAAAGTATGCTCCATCTTTTGTATTAAACTGTTTTGCAGCGGCAGTTGCTTCTGTCGTTGATTCAAAACTGGTCCAGTCCAATGAAGTTGATGGTGACTGGGGCAATAAGTGGCTACAAACAAACTCTGCAGGTTCCGGTGCCTATTCTTTGGTTAACTGGAAGCCAAACGAGTCCTACCGTTTGAAAGTGAACGCTGATTACTGGGCTACGAAGCCTGCGATGAAAAGTATTATCGTACGTCATATACCTGAATCTGCGACACAACGGCTTCTTCTGGAAAAGGGTGACGTTGATGTAGCTCGAAATCTTAACCCGACTGATGTTGACGGTATTTCCGGCAATTCTGATTTGGCAGTAGATAACGATCTTCGTGGTCGTATCATGTATATCTCCATGAGTCAGAAAGATCCTATTCTTTCCAAACCTAAAGTTCGTCAAGCTCTGCGATATCTGATTGATTATGAAGGAATGGTAAACTCTTTCCTTAAAGGTCAATATGTTGTTCATCAGGCATTCCTGCCGTTGACCTATATGGGTGAACTTAAAGACAAACCGTTCAATCTGGACATTGAAAAAGGCAAAAAACTTCTTGCTGAAGCTGGCCATGGCGATGGTTTTGATGTGGAAATTATCGTGCGTAATGCGCAAGAACGTATTCAGATTGCACAGTCCATTCAAAATACTTTCAAACAAGCAGGTATTAATGTCAGCCTGACTCAGGGGACTGGTAAGCAAATTCTCGGTAAATATCGCGCACGCGACTTCCAGATTTATGTCGGTGCGTGGGGCCCGGATTATCCTGATCCACATACGAATGCGGATACCTTTGCGTCAAACCCTGATAACAATGGGACGCACGCCGGTAAACTGGCTTGGCGTAATTCATGGGATATTCCTGAAATGACGGCTTTGACCAAAGCTGCGTCTCAGGAAACAGATAGTGTGAAACGTGCCCAAATGTATGTTGATATGCAAAAAGAGCATCAGATGAATTCACCGTTCGTGGAAATGTTCCAGAAAAATGAACAGACTGGTCGTGGTGCTAATGTTAAAGGATTTTACACCGGATCTGCTGTTACAGGCGTTTTTTACTGGACTGTGACAAAGTAGTTTCTGATGAGTGATGCTGTTGATACAGCGACGCCGAAGCGGCGCGGGTCTTCCGTGCCGCTTCTAAAGCGTCTCAAGAGTTTGATCACAGTGCTTTTAACTGTGCTGCTCACCTTAGTTGGCCTTTTGTTTGTTACTTTTATTATTGGCCGTGTCATGCCAGTCGACCCTGTTTTGGCGATTGTCGGCGAACGTGCATCGCAAGAAATTTATGATGCGGCTTACATATCTTTGGGTCTAGACAAACCACTATTGGTTCAGTTTGGGATTTTCTTAAAACAAATTGCCCAAGGGGATTTTGGTATTTCCAACCTGACCGCAAGACCTGTGTCCGAAGATATTGTGCGCGTCTTTCCTGCGACTTTGGAATTAGCAACGGTTGGTACGATCTTTGGCGTGCTCTTTGGGGTTCCCATGGGGGTTATGGCGGCTGTTAACGAAGGGAAATGGCAGGATCAGGTTGTACGTTTTGTTGGTCTTTTTGGTTATTCCATGCCGATTTTCTGGATCGGTCTAGTGGGCTTGATTATTTTCTATGGATTGCTGGATTGGGTCGGTGGTCCGGGGCGTCTTGATGTATATTACGAAGATGTAATCCCAGTTGTGACGGGGTTAATTTTGATCGATAGTTTGATTGAAGGTGACCTTGATATTTTCTGGAATGCTTTCTCTCACATTATTCTCCCTGCTTCCATTCTTGGTTATTATTCGCTTGCTTATATCAGCCGGATGACAAGATCCTTTATGCTTGAGCAACTTTCACAAGAATACATTACAACTGCCCGGGTCAAGGGCCTTTCCGAGCGAACAGTTATCTGGCGACACGCTTTGGGGAATGTGATGATTCCCCTGATAACTGTGATCGCGCTTTCCTATGCAAACCTTTTGGAAGGCTCTGTTCTAACAGAGATTATTTTTGCCTGGCCGGGACTTGGTTCCTATCTGACGACTGCGTTACTTTCTGCTGATATGAATGCGGTTATCGGGGGGACGGTTGTTGTTGGCCTGATTTTCGTGGGGCTCAATCTTCTGTCTGATTTCTTGTATAAAGTTGTTGATCCGAGGGCGCGTTAGGTATGAGCATAGATACAACATCGCACGATCAGGGATTCAAAGGCTGGTTAACCAGCGAGTCCCCTGAATCACGTTTTCATGCCCAGATGGTGCAACTTTACGCCGGCTGGCAGTCTCTTGTGGCAAACCGTCTGGCTTTTCTTGGCTTTATGATCATTGTTCTGTTGGTTTTGGTGGCTATTTTTGCTCCTTTACTCGCAACACATGATCCATCCATTCAGAATTTAAAAACAACACTGCTCCCACCGTTTACAGGTGGACATATCCTTGGAACGGATGATTCTGGGCGTGATATCTGGAGCCGGATTATATACGGATCACGGATCACACTGTTTATCGTTGCGCTGGTTGCTTTTACAGCCCCTGTTTTCGGACTTTTGGTCGGCACAGTTTCTGGTTATCTCGGTGGTTGGGTCGATACCGTGTTGATGCGTATTACGGATATTTTTCTGGCGTTTCCGAGATTGGTCCTTGCGCTTGCTTTTGTTTCAGCATTGGGGGCAGGGATTGAGAATGCAATCCTCGCCATATCCTTAACGGCTTGGCCACCATATGCGCGTATTGCGCGGGCAGAAACACTGACAATTCGTAACAGTGATTATATTGCCGCTATTCAGCTTCAGGGCGCGGGACGATTGCGCATTATTCTGGGGCATATATGGCCCATGTGTATGTCTTCACTAATCGTTCGAGTAACACTGGATATGGCGGGAATTATCCTGACAGCTGCCGGACTTGGTTTCCTCGGCCTTGGGGCGCAGCCGCCAAGTCCGGAATGGGGGGCAATGATTTCATCCGGGCGACAGTTTATTCACGATCACTGGTGGATCGCGACAATGCCGGGACTGGCTATCTTTATTGTTTCTCTTGGATTCAACCTGCTTGGTGATGGTCTGCGCGATATTCTCGATCCAAAGAAGGCACAGTCATGAGTAAAGCACTTTTGGAAGTTGAAGATCTTTGGGTGCGTTTTGCATCCAAAAAGCGCGTTGTTGAGGCTGTGCGAGGGATTTCGTTTTCTGTTGGTCGTGAGCGCGTTGGAATTGTTGGTGAATCAGGTTCCGGTAAATCCATGACGGGACGGTCTATCTTGCGCCTTATCCGTCATCCCGGCCAGGTTGAAGCCAAGAAAATTCACTTTGATGGACAGGATTTACAGGCGCTGAGTGAAAAGGAAATGCGGGATGTCAGAGGACACAAGATCTCTCTGGTTATGCAGGATCCCAAGTTTTCACTGAACCCTGTGATGAAGGTTGGCGATCAGATATCCGAGGCTTATCGCGTTCATACAAATGCATCAAAGACCGAAGCCAAAGAACGATCTATTGAGATGCTAAACGCGGTGCAGATTCGTAACCCCGAACGGGTTTATGATAGCTATCCGCACGAGGTTTCCGGCGGCATGGGGCAACGTATCATGATTGCTATGATGTTGATTCCGGAGCCGGATTTGTTGATTGCAGACGAACCAACATCAGCTTTGGATGTAACTGTTCAACGTCGCGTTTTACAGATTATGGACAAGTTGGTGCAAGAGCGTGGCATGGGATTGATTTTTATCAGTCATGATTTGAACCTCGTCGCATCTTTTTGTGATCGTGTCATCATTATGTATGGTGGTAGAATCGTTGAAACTTGTCGGGCCGACGAGCTCCAGAATGCGAAGCATCCCTATACACGTGGCTTGTTGAACGCCTTGCCGGATATTCATAAGCCAAAAGATCAGCTATCGGTTCTTGAACGTGACCCAAAATGGATAGAGGACCCCAGTGTCGATGCCTTCCTCTAATAATACGATGTTAAAGCAAGAGCCTATTGCTCTGGATATCCAGCACCTGAATGTTTATTTCGGTGAGGGACATGAAAAATTTCGCGCTGTTAAAGATGTCTCCATCTCGGTCGCGGCCGGTGGGTCTTATGGTCTTGTGGGGGAATCCGGGTCCGGTAAATCCACTGTCCTTCGTGCGGTAAGCGGTTTGGTGCCGAGTTGGGACGGAACAGTTGCCGTTAACGGTGAACCGATTAGCAAAAAACGCGAAATGTCCTATTGCCGGACGATACAGATGGTCTTTCAGGATCCCTATGCATCTTTGCACCCCAGGCACAGTATTGACCGAACATTGTCTGAGCCTCTAAGACTTCACAAGTTTGATAATATTGATGATCGGGTGAATCAGGCGCTGGTTGATGTGGGGCTGGGAAGGTCTTTCCGTTTTCGTTATCCTCACCAATTATCAGGTGGGCAACGTCAACGTGTCGCGATTGCTCGTGCCTTGATGCTAGAACCTGATATTTTGCTTTTGGATGAGCCGACATCTGCGCTGGATGTTTCAGTGCAGGCTGAAATTCTCAATCTGCTATCGGATATTCGAAAAACGCGACAATTAACCTATATTCTGGTGACACATGATCTCGCGGTAGTTGCCCATATGTGTGACGAGATAGCGGTTATGAGCCATGGCGAAATCGTTGAGGTTATGGATGTAGAAACAATGCGGGATTCCAAACCTCAGCATGAATATACCCGTGAGCTTCTTGAAGCCAGTGAGGGCTATCAACCGGAAGCGTAATCTGCCGGGAGTAAAATTTCGGTGACGTAAATTTTTAATGCCAAGGCCTTAAGGGCAGATGTTTTTTATGTAACAGGATAATTTAATGTCAGGTTCAATCATTCCGGTATTTGATGGTCATAATGATACACTGCTTCGGCACGTGATGAACGCAGGAACTGCAAAGGAAGTATCCTTTTTTACGGAAAACCAAAAAGGACACATTGATCTGCCAAAGGCACGCAAAGGCGGGTTACAAGGCGGGCTTTTTGCCATGTTTGTGCCTTCAAAATATGACGATAAATCCGGTGTTCCATTTGATCCGGAAGATCCTACCAATTTTGCGCCTATTGATCAGCCCGGCGCACTTAACTTTACCAATCGTATGTTTGCAATGGCCCGCCGTTGGGAGAGAGAAAGCGACGGTCAGGTTGTTATTGCGAGAAGTGTTGCAGAAGCTAGATTAGCGATGTCTGAAGGCAAGCTGGCGATGATTATGCATATCGAAGGGGCAGAGGCTATTGATAAAGACTTCTGCGCTTTGGAGGTTCTTTATGCAGCAGGACTGAGATCTATTGGTCCTGTCTGGAGCCGGAAAAACATCTTTGCCGATGGTGTACCTATGGCCTTTCCAAGCTCTCCTGATACGGGGACTGGTTTGACGGGGATGGGACGCGAGTTGATTGTGAACTGTAATCGTATGGGAGTTATGATTGATCTTTCGCACATAACGGAAAAAGGGTTCTGGGATGTTGCGGGACTATCGTCCAAACCGTTGGTCGCTTCACATTCCAACGTGCATGCCTTGAGCCCCTCCGCACGAAATCTGACAGATAAGCAACTGGATGCGATCAGAGAAAGTCAGGGGCTTGTGGGTATCAATTATCATGTTGCTTTTCTGCGCGAAGACGGGGCGCATGATGTGAATACACCAATGGATGTGCTTGTCCGACATGCTGCTTACCTTGTCGAGAAATTAGGTGAAGACGGTGTAGCGCTTGGGTCCGACTTTGACGGTTGTCTGGTGCCGGATGCCATAAAGGATGCAGCGGGATTGCCCAAGCTTCTTGAGGCCCTTCGCCGCTCGGGATTTGGCGATAAGCTGGTGAAAAAAATTGCTCATGAAAACTGGTTGTCAGTACTTGAACGAACAGGAGTTTAGAAATTTTGTTTCATTGTTTTTGATCGTTTGGGAGGACACATTTTGAACTGGTTAAGTCTTGATCATGTGCAGTTGGCTATTCCTGTCGGGAGTGAGGATCTGTGCCGCACTTTCTATGGCACAGTCCTTGGATGGGACGAGGTTCCAAAGCCTGAAAGCCTGACTGGACGGGGTGGGGTATGGTTTTGTACAGATTCTTTTCGCATTCACCTTGGGGTTGAAAAGGATTTTCGCCCCGCGAAAAAGGCACATCCGGCCTTTCTTCTCGAGGATTTGAATGCCTTGGCTGAAAAAATGTCTGCCCATGATGTGCCAGTTGAATGGGATGATAACTTGGAGGGCTATAATCGGTTTTATGCGGATGATGCTGTAGGTAATCGTCTGGAGTTTATGGAGAAGAAAAACGGGTGAATTTACTTTCGTTTCGAATGTGTAACGAAAGTAAATATCTTATATATTTCATGTGATTAGCCTTGAATATTTTGTTGCTTTGTGCATGATTTACTGATTAACAGTTTTGGATCTCAAGGCTGTACTGTCCCGAGTGAATATACCCGGGGAAAGTTTAACCCGATAAGTAAAGTGATATTGAAAGAGTTGGTGTCTCCACCTTTACATCGTGTGCCTGTTGATATCAGTAGGCTGAAAACCCCACTTAAGAATTTCCTGAAATACTGGGAAGAGAAAAGGGGGGCAGGAGATGTTTTAGGTAAATTACCCCAGAGACTTCCGAGTAAAGAGGACATGGATCCCGTGGATTTTAGAGGGTTGCTGAATAAAGTGATGCTCTTTGAAGTTCTTGATGGCGGGGAAGATTTCAAAATTCGAATTTGCGGTCAGGAAGTCAGAGAAATTTTATCGCTTCCTGTTAAGGGAGAACTTCTAAGCGATTTGGAAAAACAGGGAATTGTTGTCGCGGACATGGACGCATTTCGGTTCGTCATTTCTAGTCGTGAACCCTTGTGTGAAATCAATCGTTCTATGGCTGCAGTGGGACGCCCCTATGTCAATTTTCAGTCCGTCTTAGTTCCGCTTTCAACTGATGGTAATTTGGTTGATTTTTTGATGGGTGCTTATGTGTACGGGGAAAACTGATTTCAACTTTTCGTGCCTGTAAAATGAAATTAATAAAATAGAAAAAGCCGCCAAAAATAAAGGACCCTGAATAAACCACTCCTCCTAAAAAAATCACATGAAGTTGATCCCTGTTGTCTTCCTTTTGGTCATAAAAAACGTATGCTGAAGACTCTTCTATTATTAAGGGGTGGCTTTTATTATGGATGGTTTGGAAAGCCTGTTAAAGGAAGTGCGGGAATGCCGCCATTGTGACAAGAACCTCCCTTTAGGTCCCCGCCCGGTTATTCAGGTTTCACCAAGGGCGAAAATTCTTATTGTTGGACAGGCACCGGGAACAAAAGTGCATGACACAGGTATCCCCTGGAATGATCCTTCTGGCGACCGTTTACGAGAATGGATGGGGATTGAAAAGGACGTTTTCTATAATCCAGAAAAAATTGCGATTATGCCAATGGGCTTTTGTTATCCCGGACGACTTGATAAGGGGGGGGACGCACCCCCGCGCCCGGAATGTGCCCCTTTGTGGCATGATAAGTTGCTTGGCGTATTACCTGACTTGACCGTGACCTTACTCGTTGGTCAATACGCGCAAAAATATTATCTGAGTAAGAAAAAGAAAAAAACGCTGACGGAAACGGTTAAAGCATGGGATGAATATCAACCGGATTATTTTGTTACGCCGCACCCGAGTTGGCGTTCAGCCATATGGCTCAAGAAAAATCAGTGGTTTGAAGATGTTGTGCTGCCCGTACTTCGCAATCGCGTGCAAGAGCTTCTATGAGAGATTTTTCCAAGGTAATTTTCTCTAAGAAAGACTAACCGTTCTGCTTTCCATCTTGTCCATATCATCTTCAGACATGCCAAAATAGTGTCCGATCTCATGGATTAGGACATGGCGGACAACCTGATTGAGATCCTCGCCATTTTCACACCAAAAATCGAGAATAGGGCGACGGAAAAGGAAAACAGTATCCTTTTCTTCGTTCAGTTCTCTACTTTGTTGTGTCATGGACCGACGATCGACACCTTGATAGAGGCCTAAAATTTCGAAAGGTGTTTCACAATCCATTGCTTCCATCATGTATTCTGATGGGAAGTCCTGAACCTCTATTCTTAGTTGACTGGCGACATCTCTGAGCTCATCAGGCATATGCGCATAGGCTTCACGCGCCAGAGATTCTATATCACTGATCTCTGGGGGAGTCGTAAAACGTTCTATGTTATGAAGCTGGCCCATTTTCTCTATCCAGTTAACCAAGGACGGCAATAGGCATAGATTCAAAGGCGCTGTCAATCTTTAAGTCCTGTCAGCGGACCTTGGGAAAATTGAAGATCCTTTTTTCATAATCACCGCTCATCAATGAAATCATTCTATGCTATTGTTAAAAAAAGAACAAATTTCAGTAAAACAGGATTTTCATTATGCCGGAACGTAAAATTCCCACAAAGCTATCTGACAGCGAGCGAGCGAACCTTCTTCAGGAATTGGAAGGATGGACTCTGGAACCTGACCGGGATGCTATTCGCAAGGTTTTTACCTTTAAAACCTTTAATCAGGCTTGGGGTTTTATGAGCAGAGTTGCCCTTGTTGCTGAAAAAATGGGGCATCACCCGGAATGGTTCAATGTTTATAACAAAGTGGATGTCGTTCTGACGACACATGATTGTGATGGTTTGTCGACTTTGGATGTTGAGCTTGCCAAAAAAATGACCCTTTTTGCCGCTAAAGTTTAATTGGCTGGTGGAGATCTATGGGGCTTGTAATGAGTGACTTAGTCTCTCATCTTTGATAAATGAGATTTATTCAACTTCGTAAACCAGACCCGGAAGACGCTGAGCCAGCATTGTTGGCCGCGGATGAGAAGGTTGTTAAAAAGGGCTTTTTGAGGAAGTTAAAAAAAGTCGCTTTAAAAATAACCTTCACAGAAAAGCTTTTGGCCGCATATTTCTGTGCAACTGATCGGAAGACCCCTTTGAAAGCCAAGGCGATCTTGATGGCAGCCTTGGCTTATTTTGTGGTGCCTGCCGACTTAATTCCTGATTTTATTATTGCTTTCGGTTTTACAGATGATATCTCGGTTCTGATCGCAGCCATAAATTCAGTGAAAAAACATATAACCGAAGAGCATGTGGGAAAAGCACAGGTTTGGCTTGATGTGAATGATTAACTTCTTGTTTAGTTGATGTTTTATCCCTTTAGCTGAAATTTCTATCCTGTTTTTGTGTAATTTTAGATATTTTCTAAACCTTTTAGCATACAATGGTATTACAAGCTGAGAATACTCAGGGAAATAGGTATGATTAAAAGGTTGTTGCTCTGTTGTTTTTTTTCCTTTGTTGCGATTGGGAATGTGACCGCGACTGAGTTCTATACAGAAGACTTTCCCCCATACAATTATTTGGAAAATGATGAATTAAGGGGAATTGGGCCGAAAATTATCAAAGGACTGGCGCAGGAGGCTGGGGAAGACCCCAAGATAACAGTTCTTCCTTGGGCCAGAGCGTATAAATATGCGCAGGAAAAGCCTGATGTAGGTATTTTTTCGATCGTCAAAACGCCCAAGAGAGAAGATGTTTTTCAATGGGTGGGTCCGATCTATACCGTTCGTATTGGTCTTTATACAATTACAGAAAACAAGCATCTTTATCAGGGGACAAATGATGAGAACCTGGAAAAGGCGCGAAAGGTCGGTGACATTGCTGTCCAATTAGGTGGTGCAGGTGAAGAGCTATTGACGACCTTAAAATTTCAGAATCTGAACAAGATTGTGAATATTAACAAAGCTTTGTTTTTGTTATTAAAGGGGCGTTACGATTTGTTGGAAACATCGGATACTTACATGGCTTATATGGCGAAGGAAGAAGGTGTTTCCGTTGAGGTGGTGAGTGAAGCAGCTTTTATTGGGCAATATGATATGTATCTGGCTTTTTCTAAAAGCACGCCCGTTGCGACTGTGCAGAAATGGCAAGATGCTTTGGATCGGATACACAAAAGGCAGGCAGCCAAAAATCCAAGCTGATAGAAGGCTGTGTTTATCGATTTATAATATACCTTTATAGCGTGCCTTGTGGGGCGTTACTTGCGGGTTTAACTGTATTTCGGCTTGATAATTGCGCGTCAGCTTTTTTGCGAATGCTTGCTTCCCGCTGTGCAATATAGATTGCTGAAGTTGCGATAATACCACCGCCGATCCAGGTCCAGATATCCGGAATTTCTCCAAAGACCAGAAACGCCATAAGCGCCATAAAGGGAAGACGAGCATAATCAAATGGCATAACAGCGGATGCATCTGCAATAGAGAGTGCTTTGGTGATCAATAAATTGCTAAGGGCACCCAGAATGCCTAATCCAATAACAGCATACCAGATATTGGCGCTTGGCCATTCCCAGACAAAAATAGCAGGCAGGAGTGACAGCAGAGTCATAAAAATAGTTGTGTAGAAAACGGTGACGCTGGATGAGTCTGTTTTGGTAAGGGTTTTAACCAGCATGACCGACCCCGCCATTAATAGTGCGGCTAGAACCGGTAAAAATAAGAGGGGGCTAAAATCTCCAAACCCCGGCCGTACAATAACAAGTACACCAACAAAGCCCATAATGGTGGCGCCCCAACGACGAAGTTTTACATCTTCTTTAAGAATAAGGGCCGCACCAATTGTTGCGAAAAGGGGAACTGTAAAGTTCAAAGCGACGGCCTGAGCCATTGGAAGCCAGCTTACAGAGGCAAACCAGACAAGCATCGCTGAAATACCGACAACAGAACGTAAAAAATGTAATTTAAGGCGCGTAGTTTTGAGTTCTTTAAACCCAATTTTATGCATCCAGGGAAGCATAAAAACAAAGGCAAAGAAGTTGCGGAAAAATGTAACTTCGAACAGAGGCAACTCTTCCGCGGCAATGCGGACAAGCAAATTCATGACTGAAAAGCCAAAAGTCGCAAGAACGACTAAAAGAGCACCTTGTAAAGGTGCTGGTATATTTTTGTAGCGGAACATGAATTCAGATGCCTTGGCGGCTGGAGAGGAACTAAAGCCTACTGCACCCAAAAGAGCTTGTCATGTTTTAAGTAAATAATCTCAATTATCTTCGTACTTGAGAAGTAGATGGTTCAAATCATTGAACACAGTATAAAACTCTTTGAACTGTTGCAGGAACTTAGTCCATTCCAATCGTGTGTCCAGTTCTTTTAACTCTGCAAAAATTTCGGATAGGTTATTCGTCCCGTCGCATCTTTTTGCAATTGCTGCAGACAGTCGTGGCAAAGGAAGATTGAGCGGAATACCATCCAGGTTACTTTTAAGCGCGGATGTTTTTTTCAAGCTTTCAGCAATAATGTCGGGCTGCATTTCGCGGAAGATCGGGATTGCCTTGTCCGCCTGAGATAGATCGGCAATGGTTTCCTTTTGGCGAGACAGATAGAACACGTGGAGTTTCATGTTGCTGGCAAGTTGTTCAGCTATCGCAGCCTGTTCTAACGGGCATAATGCATGGGCATGTTGAAGAAGCTTTGCGTCTTTTATATAGGTATCGACTTTGTAGCGTATTGGTTCAACAAAAGCTGTGAATTCCAACCCTGATGAAGCAACGAGATCGGCAATCTGTGGAACGGTGTATGCTCTGTCACAGCTATGTAAAAGAAGATCGACAAGCTCTGCATCGCTCGCTTTATGATCAATGACGAAAGGATTGCGGTTAAAGCTGTTTGTTGGGGGCAGTTTTTCCAAAAGGCGACGAGTCAGTTTTACCTTTTCAGCCAGATTTGAACAATCTTTGCCCAGACTACGAAGAAGATCCTGCATGGGGTATACGCCTTCACGGCCATATTCCCCGTAAACCATTATCCCCATACCACCATCTTCTTTGAGAACAGAAGTCAGCGCTTTTAATCCCTGTTCAGGAGAGGTGAGATGGTGCAAAACGCCGCAACAATCTATGTAATCAAACGGCTCCAAGCCGAGGTTTGGTAAATCAAGCAGTGATCCGCTCAGGAAAGTTATATTATTCAGCCCGCGCGCTTTTGCTCTGGCTTCTACAATCGCTCGTGATGCTGAAGAGAGATCAAGATAGGTAACTTGTCCCACTTGGCCTTTTCCATCACCTGATGCATCCGCAAGTTGTTGGGCGAGCATGATGGTTGCATCACCTGTGCCGCCGCCGGCAACCAGAGCCCGAAAAGATTGCGAGAAATCTCGTTTACCGGCAAAAAGATAGTGATTGAGTTCTACGAGATTACTCGGTGACCCTGTGATCAATCTTTTATGTTCATCCGCAGGGTTTCTGGATGGATAAGGGTAGGCTTCGTATTGATCTTGTACTTCTGGTTGAACGGTCATCTTGGTTAAGCAGATTTCTCTGAAAAGTTTACGGGTGCAGATTACTATATGGCAGTGTTTGTATGTAATTCATTGGAAGAAAATTCTCCTCCCTCAAAAGATATGATTGAAAAGAGGAGAGCCTGTTTCTTTAGAAGCGAACGTTTTGTGCAGCGCGAACTTGTCCAACCTGTATACCAGCACGGTTAAACAGGGGAGGCTCCAGAACATCTTTCATTTCCTGCGCCGTTGCGTCGTCGATGATCTTCAGGTGTTTTAAAATCATCCCGATAACAGTTTCGGCTGAGCGGGTAACACCATCATCGGCTTTCAAGGCGATACCTAAGCCGAGTTCCGGAATAATACCGGTGTAAACACCTTCGGCCCCAGTTTTGATCAAAGCACGACCCTTAGTCGCTTCAACAATCTTTGTGCAAAATCTATCTGAGCCGGCGATCATGAAAGGTTCAGCTGCGATTGCTTTGTTGATACGTTGGCATGCTTCCTGACGGGTTTCGGGCTGATCCGAAGGATCTGCAAAACGGGCCATTGCCAAGGCAATGTTCGCAAGGGGGACGCCGATAACCGGTATACCGCAACCATCTACACCACGGGGGGCATCACCAAGATCCATGCCGCACATGGTTTCCATCGCGCCAAGGATATTTTGTTGCAGCGGATGTTCATATTTCACATACCCTTTGAGGTCATATCCAAGCTGCTTACAAACTGTCAGAAAGCCTGTGTGCTTGCCAGAACAGTTGTTGTGGAGGGTTGATTCGGAACCACCACTTTTCAAGAGATCAACCATTGAAGGGATGTGATAGGGAAGGTGAGATCCGCATTCGAGATCTTCTTCAGTGCAGCCAATTTTCTCCAACCACTTTTTTACTGTCTCAACGTGTTCTGGTTGTCCGTCGTGACTGGCACAGGCAATGGATATCTCGGCATCGGTTAGATTGAAAGCATCTGCCGCCCCACTTTCAATAAGAGGTAAGGCCTGCATGCATTTTATAGCCGAACGCCCATAGGTAACTTTTTCATAATCGCCGCCAGATAAAACAACCTTTCCATCTGTATCGACAACCGCATAAGACGCACGATGAATGCTTTCGACCATATTTCCCCGGGTCACTTCGACCATAATCGGGTTATTTTGACCCTCATTTGAGGATGAGTTGTTGTTTTTTGTTAAATCCGACACTAGAAAACTCTTATGTTAAGAACACGAGGCTCAATTCAGATCTACTCTGAACCGAGGGGCTCAACCACCCACTGATTTTTGCGCTGGCATTATAGGCGTAAAGTAATGAAGATTAACAGGCTTAAGAAGGACCTGAATTAAGACTATGGCAGAGAGAACCATGAGAGGATTTTTTGGCATGGGGGTCGAGGGCGGCAGTAAACCCATGAATCTGGGGAATCTGCTTCGGTCGGCACATAGCTTTGGGGCAAGTTTCTTTTTTACCGTTGCACCCCATTATGATGCAAAACAGGTCAAACAATCTGATACTTCAGATGCGGCAAAGACTTTACCGCTCTATAATTTTGACTCTGTCGAGGAAATGGTACTGCCAAAAGGTGTGCAGTTGGTTGGGGTCGAACTTACTGATGAGTCAATCGAACTCCCAAGCTTCCGTCATCCGACGCAAGCGGCGTATGTTTTGGGGCCTGAAAAGGGATCTTTGTCACCGGAAATGCAAGAACGCTGTGACTTTATTGTGAAAATTCCGATGAAGTTCTGTGTGAATGTTGGTGTTGCTGGTGCAATTGTGCTTTATGACAGATTGATCTCTATGGGTAGATTCCCCGGGCGTCCCGTTAATCCTCGGGCCGAAGCGGTTCCTTTACCCAAGCATGTTCAGGGTAATCAGATTATTCGAACAAAAAAAGATTAACCGTCTGGACGAAACTAAAAGACCTGCCTTAGAATTACCTACTTTATGGTTTAGTGGTGAAAACTAAGAAATTTACCGCGCAGAGTATTAGTATAACTGGGAAGATAATGAGTAAGCTATTGTCGATGAAATCCGCCATTCCTATGGCCCTTATGGTATCTGTTTCCTTTGGTCTGTCTGCGACGACAAGTTTTGCTCAGGGAATTAAAGCTATCGGGCAGCACAAAGATTGGACTTCTTACAGCTATACCGAAAATGGTCATAAGGTTTGCTTTATGAATTCGGTTCCTAAAAAAGCTGAAGGGAAGTATAAAAAACGCGGCGATATCTATCTGGTTGTATCCCATAGAACTGGCGAGAAACGCTGGGATGAGATCTCTATTCAGACTGGTTACAGCTATCGTCCGGATTCTCAAGCAACCCTTAGTGTTGGTAAAAGCAGTTATAAATTCTTTACCGCCGGTGACAGCGCCTGGGCCTATACCCAAGAAGACGACCAGAAGGTTATCAAAGCGATGATCAAGGGTTCAAATCTTATTGTCCGTGGTGTTTCCGGGCGTGGTACAAAAACTAAAGATACCTATTCTTTAAGTGGTTTTTCAGCGGCTTATCGGGCTATTAATCAGGCTTGTGGTAAAAAATAGAACTCGTGATACATGTTGTGTGACTGTTTTAATCTGGATAAAACAGTCACTTATAGGCTGATAAATTTACTAAGTACTTTCATTGTTATTAAGCCCATTGGTGTATTCTAAAACCAATGCAAACGGCTGTTATGCAGTCTCTGCAGGGCGAATCCGCTTGAACCCGGCAGTGACTCGCTTTATTTAAGCCTCAATCGCAGATAAAATATCTGCCTTAAGGATTGATGAGCTATGACCACGGCACCTAAAATCACAGACAAAACAGACAAAGCCAAAGAGATCGAGAATACTGCTCAAGCGCCAAATCAGAGTGCGCAGGATAGTAATGCGAGCTCTCGGGGGCATGCGAAGGCTTTTGCACCGCCTTCTTCACATGCGGCTGATGGTCGGAAAATTTTGGTCGGACTGTCTCGTGACGAGTTGGAAGCCGAAGTTCTCAACCTTGGCGAAGCGAAGTTTCGGGCCAAACAGCTGTGGCAGTGGATTTATAATCGAGGCGCTGCATCCTTTGATGAAATGACGTCTTTGGGTAAACCATTTCGCGAAAAGCTGGAAGCCGGTTATGTTGTCGGACGTCCGGAGATTGTGGAAGATTTGATCTCGGTTGATGGAACGCGTAAATGGCTCCTTCGTTTTCCAGATGGAAATGAAGTTGAGACGGTTTTCATTCCCGAAGAAGATCGGGGGACGCTTTGTGTTTCATCACAGGTTGGCTGTACCCTGACGTGTAAATTCTGTCATACGGGTACGCAACCACTCGTTCGTAACCTGTCCCCTAATGAAATTGTTTCCCAGATTATTCACGCCAGAGACGCCATGGAAGAATGGCCAAGCTCCGCACCAGGACGCCGTGTGACAAACATTGTGATGATGGGCATGGGCGAACCGCTTTATAATTATGAAAACGTGAAAGCGGCTTTGAAAATCGTCATGGATGGGGAAGGTTTAACCATCTCAAGACGTCGTATTACACTTTCGACATCTGGTGTTGTGCCTGAAATACGGCGCTGTGGTGTTGATCTGGGGGTGAATTTGGCTGTGTCTCTTCATGCTGTTGATGATGAGACAAGAGGTAAAATTATGCCTATTAACAACAAGTATCCGCTAAAAGAATTGTTGGATGCCTGTCGCGAATACCCGGGGGTTAGCAATTCTCGACGCATTACTTTTGAGTATGTCATGCTCAAGGATGTGAATGATTCCATGGAAGATGCGAAGAAACTTCTTCAAATTCTAAAAGGTATTCCTGCCAAAGTTAATTTGATTCCTTTCAACCCATGGCCAGGATCGTTTTTTGAGTGTTCTTCAAACAATCAGATCCGCCGCTTCTCGAATTACCTTTTTGAAAAAGGCATATCAGCACCGATTCGCACTACACGAGGCGAAGATATTCTTGCCGCCTGTGGTCAGCTAAAGTCCGAATCTGAAAGAAAGCGCAAGACGAAGAAGCCCTGTGCTGCAGAATAGATAAAAGGAAGATATTTTCTGATATCCCAAAAGGTGGTTTTGTTTCCAACCGTTTAACACCTCTATAAAGATCGTTGGTGATTTCAGTTATATTATTGGTCTCATTTGGTGCTTGAGACTTTGGTAACCAAACCCAACCTCCTGATCAAGCAGTTGCTCCGTCGATCAATTCTGATTTTTCTGCGATAATGACATCAAGGCCTGAGGCTGCTGCCGTTATTGTAGCAATTAACCTAGCTGCACCACTGCCAACAATTAATAGATCGCATTTGAGGTTATGATGAGGGGATGTAATTGACATGATGAGCTAGCAAGTTTTTGCTGTCATAATATTGTCAAGATAAGCTTGGCGGTCTGCTTTGCCGTTCAGAACATTTTCAATCCATGCTTTTTGTTCATGCCAAATGATTGCTGTCTCATAGACACATGCAACAATGGGGCGTGTTGAAAACTTGAAAAGCAGCGGTTCATTCGCGTGGGAATATGAGAGTAACTGGCACCAAACATCGTTGTGTGTCCACCACTGGAAGAGAAGCCAGTTAGCTTGTACGCCTTCGTGTAAAACGGTAAATCCCGTTTTGTAAAAAGAACCTTCTTCACGAGTTATTGGTAAAAGGTTGAATATGTGATCTTTTGCAGTTTGTAAAAGATCAGGGGAAAACATATCAGCGCCTTCTGCTCGTTCGTGAGCTTGGATGCCATAGGTTTTGATAGCCCAACCATCTTTTTCCAAGATGCCCATTGATTTCATGCTACGTGGTTTATAGATCGAGAAATTCTTCTGAGTGATCCCACTGGGCCATTGGGCTAAATTTGATGTTCTCATTCATTTTCTCATATTTTGATTATCACGATGATTTTTAATCTCAGTATTGTTTGATATTTCTCATTAACACATTTATTCTGATACAAAAAAGTGAGTAAAACTCAGTGAATCAATGAAATATTCTCATGTAAGGTGTTGGATTGGTAAAATTTCCGCCTATGAATGCTATTAAAGCATTTGAATCTGTTGTTCGGACTGGAAATATGGTTCGAGCGTCAGAAGAGCTGTCGGTATCGCCATCTGCGGTCAGTCATCAGATCAAAACTCTAGAAACTTGGTTTGATAGGCCTCTTTTTGACAGGCAAGGTAGAGACCTGTTGCTTAACGATGCTGGGAGAATTTTTTTTGATCTGGTCCGACCAGCCTTTGAACAGCTTCGAACTGCCGCAAGCCGTCTTACTGAACCACCAACGGGTCGGCTGAAAGTTGTCATTTGTCCGTCATTGGCTTCAATTTGGTTCGCTCCAAGACTTCGTAATTTTGTTGAAAGTCATCCGGAAATCGACGTAGAACTTCATTGCAGACGAGAGATTGTTGATCTGAATGAAGCGGATTTCGATTGTTCTTTGCGTTATTGTGCTTCAGTTCCGGAAAATCATGTGGGCGATATTTTAATGACAGAAGACGTTTTTCCTGTCTGTGCTCCTTCGTTGGCAAAAGGTAATATACCACTTAATTCTCTTGATGATTTGAGACACCACACACTTCTGAACGATGTTTTGGGTGAATCTGGTGTTGTTTCATGTGATTGGGCAAGTTGGTTTTCGGAGGTTGGGATGCCACAACTTATCAGACCAAAAGGTCATGGTTTCTCTGATAGCAATGTTATGTATGAGGCTGCTTGCGAAGGTGTTGGCGTTGCATTAGGTCGTAGTATTTTGGTGGCAGAATTAATTAAACAAGGACGTTTGGTACGACCTCTAGATGTATCACGGCGCTCAAGCCATTCTTGGTATTTCCTATCAACTACGACAAAATTAGATCGTAAAATTTTAGGAACATTTCGCGATTGGCTGATGGAGGTGACGCATTTGACCTTGCAGCACACTTGATTTTTAAGATTAATCTCGATTATGGCAGAATCAAAAAACTCATAGAACAAAAATTATCCTTGTTTTTGCATGATCATATTAAAGCCAAGGGGCGGTTTTGCTTCTTGATTTTCCAGATCCATGCAGAAATTTGAAATGTCCCGGTCAATTTCCCGAATATATTTCAAATTCATATTCAGATTGATTCCCGCCATAAGAATGTCATCCATCTTGTGTTGAAAGCTATAGCTTGGACTTGATTCGTATTCGACATGTCCGAAATAATCCAAACCGACAGTATCCTTCCAAGGATCTTGTTTGAAATAGGAGTAAAGCGGCCTTGAAACGCCGTGGTCATCAGTTTCATACATCAAGAGGACCGGATGCATTTCTTCGGCAATGTAGTACCCACCGGGTTTGATCAAGTTGTGAATGACTTTGAAAAACGCAGAGAGATCAGGCATCCAGCTCATAACGCCGACGGTGGTCAGAACAATATCAAACTGTTCTGAATGTTCATTGGGAATGTCGTAGACATCACTAACGAGCAATTCCATTTTGTCTTGATAATCTGTGGCTTTGATTAGTTCGTTACCTTGATCGATAAAGGCTGAAGCGGCATCAATACCCAATCCAGAACCTGCGCCCATTTTTATAACAGACAGTAGATCTTTTGCATTGTTACAGCATATTTGAGCGACCCGTTTTCCCTGAATATCCAGACGGTTCAATGTTTCTGCGAGCTCAGGTTCCAAAGCATTGAAATCAGTTCGCGTAACGTCTTGTAATAATCGTTGTTGATTTTTCTCTTCATGCCGTGGTGCGGCTTCGTTCCATGAAACACGGTTGGCTTCGGTATAGAATTTTCGATCTTGCATTGGTTTGTTTCTTTATTTTTTAGGCGATATTTAAATATATTGCCGTGATAATGCTGCCACATGATGACAGGTTGCAAGACTAAATAACCTAACAATCCGGAAGTGGCGTCAGTACTCGTTTTGCTTCCGACACCAGTGCTTTTGTTAGTCCCTTCATCGTATCGGTATGTAAATTCCAGATATGCCAATAAAGCGGCACCGGAATTTTATGACCGGGATCTATCGAAACCAAATCGCCGCTATCTATATAAGGTTGGCCCTGTTGATTGGGGATAAGCCCATAGGCAAAACCTTTGAGTAAGGCATCAACAAAACCATCACAGGCCGGGATAAGGTGGTGTGGAAAGTCTGCGATGCCAAATTTTTGTTCCAGATAGCGGTGCTGGAGCGGGTCTTTGCGATTAAAGACAGCAACGGGAATATTTGCAGCATTGTCTTTGTTTAGACCTATTGGAGCATAGTGTTTTACAAACTCGGGCGAGGCCAGGGGTTGATAAATCATCTGTCCCAAAGGAATGCAACGACATCCTTGAACGGCGAGGGGGCTACCACTGATGCAGCCAAGGACTTCACCGGTTCGTAAAAGATGATGGGTTTGTTCCTGATCATCAACTTTGAGTTCCAGCAATACTTTACTGGTTTCTGTGAACTCTTTGACCGCGCCGAAAAACCAGGTGCCAATGGAATCTGCGTTCAGGCCGATGGTGAGGTTGGTAAAGCCTTCGTTATTCTGGTTTTTGAGATCCTCATCCAACTCGTTTTCTAAAAGGCTTACCTGTTTATAGTGTTTAAGCAAACGTTGACCGGATGTCGTTGCAGTTAACGGCGTGCTCCGAATAACCAGTGTTTGCCCAAGGCTGTCTTCGAGTTGTCGCAATCTCTGTGAGACTGCAGATTGGGTAATAAAGAGCTTCTGGGCTGCCTTTTCAAAACTGCCTTCTTCGAGAATGGCGTTCAGCGTAGCGAGTTGTCGGTAATCATACATGGATTAATGCTGCTAATGTTTATTTTGTTATATAAATTTTATTGTAGAGAGCTTTTTGTGGACTGAAAAGATGTATCGAATAGTGACAAAGTTCCGACAAGTTCTGCCAAATGGGAGACCGCAGGTGGCGGAGAAATTGTTTATTGGGCATAGTATGTCCCGCATACCTGATTACATTTCTCTGAAAGCTGATCTAAAGAGGTTGTTATGCCAGATCTAAAGTTGATTATTGCCAATAAAAACTATTCATCCTGGTCTTTGCGTCCCTGGATTGCTCTAAAAGTGAAAGGGATTGAGTTTGAAGAGGTTTTTTCCCAATTTGATGAAGCGACAAGACACAAGCACTTTGCTGAGTTCTCTCCAACCAAGAAAGTGCCTGTTTTAAAAGATGGGGAGATGACAGTTTGGGAATCGCTGGCGATACTTGAATATCTCGCAGAAAAGTTTCCTGATGCGGGGTTCTGGCCTGCTGAGCAATCTGACCGGGCTATGGCCCGATGTATTTCCAATGAGATGCATGGCGGCTTTATGTCTCTGAGAGCAGAGTGCCCCATGAATATGCGCCGCAAGGAAGAATCCATCCGTGTTTCAGAGGGCGTTCACAAAGATGTGCGACGAATTATCGCGATCTGGCGTGATTGTCTGAAAAAGTCCGGTGGTCCTTTTTTATTTGGTGAATTTTGTAATGCTGATGCCATGTTTGCTCCGGTCGTAAACCGCATTGCCAAGTATCAGTTAAGTGACGATCCCGTCGTTAAACGTTATTCCTCTGCAATGACAGAGCTTCCCGCTTGGCAGGAATGGGAAGAGGCCGGAAAGGCAGAACCCTGGATTGTTCAGGAAGACGAAGCATAATTAAATATTCTTATGCAGTATAAATATTATTAGCATTACTTGTTCGTTATGATTGCTTAAATTGAAGCCACTGAGATTAGAACTCAGTGGCTTCAATTGGTTTAATAGGAATGAAATCATGTTAGGGATTGCCGCACCCTTTTTAAAGGGAATGGGTATTGGCGCCGGGTTGATTATTGCAATCGGAGCGCAGAATGCTTTTGTTCTTACTCAAGGGCTTCGTCGTAATAATCAGTACCTTATTGCTTCTCTTTGTAGCCTTATTGATGCGTTACTGATAACCATTGGTGTTGCTGGTATGGGGGTGCTGATCACATCTAACCCCTTGCTTCTTGATTTAGCTGTTTGGAGTGGTGCTCTTTTTCTTTTTGTATATGGAATAAAAGCATTCAAAGCTGCTTTAACACCTGATGTTCTGACAGCACAACAGGATCGTGGGCCTGATACTCTTGTCAAGGCGGTGTTAACGACTTTGGCCGTTAGTTTGCTTAATCCGCATATCTATCTGGATACAGTGATTCTATTGGGATCTATCGGTGGCCAATATCCTGCCGAAACCAGAATATGGTTCGGCCTGGGTGCCGTTGTTTCTTCTTTTGTCTGGTTTTTCTCACTCAGTTTAGGGGCGCAATGGTTGGCCCCTCTGTTCAAGCGTCCGATTGCGTGGTGTATTCTGGACAGCTTTATCGGCATTGTCATGTGGACAATAGCAGTGTCGCTGGTGATGCAAGCTTTATCATAAGCCATGAAAAAGCCCCGAGCACTGTAAATAACTCAGGGCATGGTCTCATCTTTATGTTAATGCCCGCGAACAGAATTGAGGAACTGATCCACATTTTCAGTTAGTAGAGAGCTTTCTTGGTCAATTTTTTGGACACCGTCAATGACCTGTCCCATTGATTGATTTGTTTGACTCAAAGCAGTTGAAACTTCTTGCACTCGTTCAGCAATAACGGAACAGTTATTTGCGGATTGGTTAACAGTCTGGCTGATTTCTCGCGTTGCGCCGCCTTGTTCTTCAACCGCTGTTGATATTCCACCTGCAATATCGTTGATTTCCTTGATGACATTATCAATCTGTTCAGCGGCATCAACCGCGCTGCTAATTTCGTTTTGAATGCTACCGATGAGCGAGCGAATATCTTCCGTTGCCGATGTCGTTTGATTTGAGAGGTTTTTGACCTCGGCGGCAACAACGGCAAAGCCTTTACCTGCTTCACCAGCACGAGCCGCTTCGATGGTTGCGTTCAGGGCAAGCAGATTGGTTTGTTCAGCTATACCGCTGATCATGCTGATGACATTTTCGATCTCTTGTGATCCCTCATTAAGCCGGGAAATATTACCGTTCATTGTCGCTGCACGTTCAACAGCATTGTTTGAACAGTCCGTCGATTTATTCACAAGATTGGAAATTTCGGAAATTGATGCTGAAAGTTCTTCGGTGGCTGCGGCAACAGTGGATATATCATTGGACATGGCTTCACTTGCACCACTGATTTCCTGTGCTTCTTTTTGAGATCCGGCAGCAAGATTTTGCATTTCTTTGGCCTGATCCCGCATAACAGTTACATTGCTAGAGAGGATATTGATAGATGAACCGACAGAAGCATCAAAATCATTGGCCATATTTTCCGCATTCAGACGCTTTTCATCTTCCAAGCGTGCTTCACTAAGCTCTTGTTCCGCTTTCAATGCTTCTGCTTCACGGGACACATTCCGAAGCTGCGCCAAGGCAAAGCCCATTTTGCTGATCTCGTCATTTCCATTGCGCATGATACTGGTGGTGAGATCACCATTGGCAATTTGTTCCATAGAAAGAACAAGTCCCATTAATCGGCTTAGGAGAGACCGGACGACGTAAAGCCACCCGATTAGAACAGAGATAATCAAAGAGGCCGCGGCAATGACAATCATGATGATTTCGGTCTGTTCGGATGATGCTTTATTGTCCTGTGCTGTAGAGGCAATGTCTGCCTCGGTGATGTTAACCAACTCGCTGATTTGGCCGGATAGATTTTCGGCGATTGTTCTGGTTTCTGCCATAATCGCGTTGCTTTTGTTTTGTGCGGTCAATTCGGCTTTGCGAAGAGAGAAAATGTTGTCTTGGAGATCGCCTTTACTGCCGAGAGTTAAAAGATTTTGAAAGAGATCCGAAAGCTTATCTACCTTTTGGGTTTGGGCCAGTTTAGAAAGCGGTGTTGCCATTGACCCCAAAGATACGAGGAACAGTTGCTCAATTTTCTCAATATCTTCCAGAGTATTGGTTTGTCCACCTTCGGCAAGAAGGCCAATTAGAAGGTTGGTTGAACCTTTAAAATCAAGAAGGCCCTGTTGAAGTTGGAAAAGTTGGAGAGGTTCACCTTCGCCGTCAATAACGCCAAGCCGCACCTTGATCAGGTGAGGTGATATTTCTTTGGCGACCAGTTCTCTATAAGATGAAAGTTCTTTACCTAATTCTTCCCTTCGCAAAGCATAGGTCTGTTTTTCGTTACCGAGCTCGCGGAGTTCGTTAATCTTTGGGCCAATATCCCCCAGACTTTTCTGGATGTTATTGACTGTTTCCTGGCTGAAATTCAACTCACCTAAGCTGGAAAGGTGGCTTTGGGCAGATAAAATAGAGCTTTGTAATTCCAGAAAACGTTGATCTCTTTGAGCAGTATTTGCAGCAGATTCAAGTAAAGGAGCCGTGGCGGCTAACCTTGATATCTCTTCTGACAGTTTAAGCGCAGAAGTAATGGCAGGAACGGTTTCTTCTGTCAGGGCTTCCTGTGTTTCTGTCAGTTTGGTGAGGTTGTACCAACTGATGAAGCTAACCAGTATAGTCATGGCCGCGACAACACCAAAGGAGAGGATAAGACGTTTACCAATACCAAATTTTATTTGTGGTGCTTCTTCTGTTGTTTGTTGTATTGGAGTGTTTTCCTCAAGTGCATCATTTATCTGTGCGATGCTTGCAGAGGTATCCTTAGGGGGAGGCAAAGTTGGATCTGTTTCAGATAGATTATCTATTTGATTTTCCCTTGTTTCCTCTTCATGGGAATTCTTAACATTAGGGGCATCCATACCTGTAACTCCTTAACCGCACAATCATCACATTTACTAAAATTTGATCAGAAGCTTAAAGGGCAAAAGGTAAATAATTTGTCATGATGGTTAAATTTTTTGTTCCCCTTGTGTAATGATGAAATAAATTAATGCAAAACAATGCGTTAAATGCAAAAAAATAGTTAAGTGAAGTAATTAGAGTCTCTTGTTGGTTATGACTTTCTTCGGATATCGCACTTGATCAATCCCCCCTAGGGGGATAATCTATGAGATAACAAATTTATCTCTTTGTAAGACCTTTTGTTATGCTCAATGTTCTAAAAAACAAAACCTATCGAAATTTGTTTGCAGCTCAGGTTTTGTCACTAATGGGCAGTGGATTGACGACGGTGGCACTTGGCCTTCTTGCTTATGATTTAGCGGGGGCAAATGGGGGTGCTGTTTTGGGAACTGCGTTAGCACTTAAGATGGTTGCTTATGTCGGGATTGCCCCTGTTGTGGGGGCGTTTGCTGATAGATTTCCACGCAAAAGCTTTTTAGTTACTCTGGATTTGTGTCGCGCAGGGATGGTTTTATTTTTGCCGTTTGTGACAGAGGTCTGGCAAATCTATCTACTGGTGTTTTTATTCCAGTCTTTTTCTGCGGCCTTTACCCCGACCTTTCAGGCGACCATCCCTGATGTCTTGCCGGAGGAGGGCGATTTTACAAAGGCTCTTTCCCTTTCACGTCTGGCTTATGATTTCGAAGCTTTATTGAGCCCGCTTCTGGCTGGATTGTTACTATCTGTTATGAGTTTTCACTGGTTGTTTTTAGGTACAATTATTGGCTTTCTGGCTTCAGCTTTATTTGTCGTTTCAGTAACCTTACCAAAAATCGAACCAACGGAAGAAGAACAAAACTTCTTCAAAAAAGTATCACGGGGAACAAGAATTTATCTTGCGACTCCTCGATTGCGGGGTTTGCTTGCGCTGAGTTTTGCTGTGTCTGCAGCAGGTGTCATGGTTATTGTAAACACCATTGTTTATGTGCGTGAAGTCCTTGGCGGGAGCGAGGGGGATGTTGCCGTTTTTCTGGGTGCTGCGGGGTTTGGCTCTATGTGCGTCGCTTTAAGTTTACGAAAAATACTTGATGCGTTCGAGCCCAGATCCATTATGCTTCTAGGGGCGGTAATTTTACTCCTGACTCTTATCGCAGGCTCGTTAGAACTGACTTATAGTCTTGCTTTGGTGGTCTGGTGTCTGATTGGGGTTGGGACTTCCTTGATCCAAACACCGGGTGGTTTGCTCTTAAAGCGTTCCGCGCACAAGCAAGATCTACCAGCCTTATTTGCTAGTCACTTTGCTTTGTCTCATGCCTGTTGGCTTATAGCCTATCCGGTCGCTGGCTGGTTGGGTTTGTATCTTGGTTTATCAGAAACGTTTCTTGTAAGTGCTGGTGGTGTGTTTGGTGGGCTTGTCGTTGCGATGATCCTTTGGCCGGCAAATGATAGTGCTGTGTTAACCCATATGCATCCCGAAGTATCTCATTTACATCTGCATACACATGATGAACATCACCAACACAAACATGAAGGCTGGGAAGGGCCGGAACCACATCGTCATCCACATTACCACCCCAAACAGGTACACAAGCATGCCTTTGTGATTGATAGCCATCATGAACTCTGGCCGAATAGAAATTAGTCCTTGTTGATCAAGCTGACGTCACAGAACTGTGACGTGCTGTGTTTTTACCCCGTAATGATCTCTGCTTACCTTGAGGGTGTTCGAAGGTCGCGAGGATATTATGGTCTTTATTTCTGCACGAAGGGCTTTTGCCCTACTGTTGTCTATGTTCCTCTGTGTGTTACCACTGCACCTTCAGGCTCAAGACGTTCAACATTCCTCTCTTCTTGTTGAACAGAGCTTGCAGGTTTTAGTGGGCAGTCGTGAAGATCGTAATAAAGTCCTCGCGATTTTCGAACAACGCGGGAAGACAGATGTGGTTCCGGCTTTGATACAGGTGCTTCGTTTTCAGCCTAACAGTACCCAGCTCAGATCGACACTGGTTTCCTTGACGGGGCAGCCGGATCAGAATTGGGGCGATTGGATGCTTTGGCAGGAAGACCACCCCGAGATTAAACCCTTTGACGGTTTTGATGTATTCAAAGCGCGTGTAACACAACTTATCGATCCAAATTTTGCTGATTTTCTTTATCCGGGCGTTCGTCATTCAATCCGCTTAGAAGAAATAGCATGGGGTGGCGTACATAAGGACGGTATTCCCTCACTGGATAATCCAGAAATGATCCCCGCGAAAAAAGCTGACTACATGCGCGATGATGATCTGGTATTTGGCATTTCCATTAATGGCGATACCAGGGCTTACCCGTTACGCATTATGAACTGGCATGAAATGTTCAATGATGTCATTGGGGGAGTTCCGGTTGCCTTGGCTTATTGTACGCTTTGCGGGTCGGGTATTCTGTACGAAACTGATTTGGGTGACGGAAAAGAGCCGATGGTATTCGGATCATCTGGTTTTCTCTATCGCTCAAACAAGCTTATGTTTGACAGACGAACACATTCGCTGTGGAACCAGTTTACAGGACGCCCTGTCGTGGGGACTTTAACGGGCACAGATCTGGAACTTAAAACTCGACCCGTGACTATTACAAGTTGGGAACAGTGGAAGGTTCATCATCCAAAAACAACAGTTCTGGATATAGATACAGGATATCGAAGAGACTATGGATCCGGTGTTGCTTACAGAGAGTATTTTGCTTCATCGGAACTCATGTTTCCGGCTTTGGTGGATCAAAGTGAAAATGCGGCAAAATCCTATGTTTTTGTTTTACGTTTACAAAGCAAAGAACAGGCTTGGCCTCTCTCGAAATTTCGCGATGACCACATTATTCAGGATAAGGTTGGGGAACAAAAAGTTATCTTGATTGGGAATGAGAAGACAAGAACGGTTCGAGCCTACACCGGTAATGATGAAGTGTTTTCTCTCGCTGAAAAAGCGGGTTATCTTGAGAGTGATAGCGGTAGTTGGGGGATTACGGAAGATGCGTTAGTTGCTGAAGATGGCCGTAAACTGAAACGCTTGCCGGGACATGTTTCCTACTGGTTTGCCTGGAACAACTATAGTCAATCCGGGGCTTTTGCTGATTAATGTTCTACCTTGTCTGATCTTTTGAAGTACAGAGCAACATGGTCAACAAAGGCCTTAACCCTGGGGGCTAAATGACGTCTATGCGGATAAATCACATAGGCACTTCTGTCATAAGCTTCAAATCCCTCAAGGAGACGTACAAGGTGGCCTGTGGCAAGATCTTCTTTGACGGTAGAAATGAGACACATACCGATACCGTGGCCTTCTAAAGTCATTTTTCTTATGGGTTGTGCGGCGTTTACACGTGCCCGGGGCTTGATGGTCAGTGCTGTCTTTTTTCCATCGATGATAAAATCCAGTTGATTGGTCGGGCTGATGGTTGATCCAAGAATACAATCGTGGTCGATAAGTTGATTCGGATGTGTTGGCGTGCCCCGTTCTTTCAGATAATCAGGGGTAGCACAAAGCAGGTATTTGTATTTCGCGAGGTGTCTCGCGATGAGACTGCTATCGTTGAGCGCTCCCAATCTTATCGCGACATCAATCCCCTCTTGAATAATATCCACGGTTCTTTCTTCCAGCCTTAAATCCAGAGTGACTTCGGGATGACGCTTCATAAAGTCATTGGCGCAATCGACGACAATTTCTTCGCCCAAAACTCTGGGGGCTGTGACGCGAAGATGCCCTTTTATCGTATCTGTTTGTTCGCTTACGAGATCGAGTAATTCATCGCTTTGTTCAATAATTAACAGGGATCGATCGTAAAAGGCTTGTCCGAGTTCTGTGACGCTTACTTTGCGTGTTGTGCGGTTCAGTAGGCGAGCTTGAATTTTTTCTTCAAGGTTTTTGACGTGCTTGCTGGTGAGCATTGTTGAAATGCCCAAGCTCTTTGAAGCTGCTGTGAAACTGCCATGTTCTACGACTGCGGCGAAAACACGCATACTCTTAAGTGTATCCATTATTATATCTATTTTGTTTATAATTATGTCCAATATGCATGGGTAGTAAGTAAATATCTAGCTAATTATCTTATCTTCAGATGGACGGGTAACTTTCCGTTTTTCAAATAATTCACTCATATTTTGATTTAAGCCTCTAAGGATTAGAAGAATGATTAAATTATATCGTCATGCACTTTCCGGTCATGCACATCGTGTTGAGCTGTTTCTCTCTTTGCTGGACCTTGAGTATGAACTGGTTGATGTCGATCTGATGGCTGGCGCCCATAAGGATACTGAATTTTTGAAAATGCATCCCTTTGGGCAGGTCCCTGTTCTTGATGATAACGGTGTTGTTCTGTGGGATTCCAATGGCATTCTTGTCTATCTGGCCCGCACATACGGTGGTGATGCCTGGAGCTTGGGTTCCGCACAGGAAGAGGCTGTAATTCAGGGCTGGCTTTCTATCGCAGCCGGGCCAATTGCATCTGGTCCTGCGACAGCGCGATTGGTTAAAGTGTTTGGGGCAAATCTGGATCACGATGTTGCCAAAGCACGTGCAACGGCACTTTTTGATACGATGAACAAGATTCTTGATGGACAGAGCTATTTGGTTGGGGAGAAGGTGAGCATCGCTGATGTTGCTGCTTATACTTATATCGCTCACGCTCCTGAGGGCGATGTTTCTCTTGATTCTTACCCCAATATCCAGGCTTGGATTTCCAAAGTTGAAGCCCTGCCAAATTTTGTTGGCATGCAAAAAACACCTTTGAGTGATGCGGCCTGATCACAGGTTTAAATGCGGGCTCTGAATAAATTTGATGTTCAGAGCCTTTTTTCTCTTCACAAAATAATAAGCGCGAATAGGGAGTTCTGTTATGGATACATCCTTTTTTGATCCTAAAGCCACGCCCTTTCACAAAGGGGAACTGGCGATACAGCGACGCCTGGGGGTTTTGGAGAATGTTCATCACTACGCCCCTAAATTTGTGCGCAATTTTTTACCGGATCAACATCGTGAATTTTATGGGCAATTGCCGCAAATTGTTGTGGGATCATTGGATGAGCAAGGACGTCCATGGGCGTCAATGGTTATTGGTCAAGCTGGCTTTATCAGTTCACCTGACCGAGAAACTCTGGTTATTAATAATGCACCTTTATCGGGTGATCCCCTGTCTGAAAATCTGGAAGTTGGATCTCCGCTGGGCTTTTTGGGAATTGAGTTCCAGACGCGGCGGAGAAACCGCTTGGCAGGCAAGGTCCGGGGCCGAACAGATCAAAAGGGGTTTTCAGTTAAAGTAGATCAAAGCTTTGGCAACTGTCCGCAATATATTCAAGCGCGAACCCCTGTTTATGATCAAAGCCCAAATCAAAAAAAGCTAAGTCAAAAAAAAACAAGCGAGAAAATTCTTCAAACTTTAGGAATAAGCCCGGAAAAGCGTTCTGAGGTCTTGGATAAGACGGCTAAAGGGATCATTGGCAAAGCGGATACCTTCTTTATTGCGTCTGCTTATTTCCCGGATAACAGTGATCATCGCTTTGGGGTGGATGTGTCCCATCGTGGCGGTAAACCCGGATTTTTGAAAGTCGTTGATGACAAAACGTTATTGTTTCCCGATTTTCCGGGGAACAACCACTTTAATACTTTTGGCAATATAGAACTGTATCCAAAGGCTGGTTTGCTGGTTCCCGATTTCGAAACAGGCGATCTTCTCTATATCACTGGGCTAGCTGAAGTTATCTGGGATGGTCCGGAAGTTCAGGTTTTTGCTGATGCTCAACGTATAGTTCAAATCAAGGTGGAAGAGGTTCGACTGGTTGAACAGAGTCTGCCGATGTCTTGGAACTTCGAAAGCTATTCTCCTTCTCTTGATCTAACAGGTACTTGGGAAGAAGCAGAAGAGGCGCTCTCGACTTCAAAGGATCGGAATGCATGGCGGCGCTATGTGGTCGCTAAAATAGAGCAAGAAAGTGAAAGTATTTCATCCTTTTATCTTGTACCGGAAGATAAAAGGACATTGGCGAGGTATGAACCCGGCCAACACTTACCGATCCGGGTTAGTATGCCGAGAGCTTCATCGAAGGAAGAAGATAAAGAAGTAAGAAGAACCTATACAATCTCGAATGCTTTTAACGGTCGTTATTATCGTCTTTCAATCAAACGCGAAGAAGCTGGATTAGTTTCGAGACATTTCCATGATCGTATAAAACCGGGAGATATCATTGAAGCGCAAGCGCCGCGCGGTGATTTTTATCTGGATAAAGAAAGTACGCGTCCTGTGGTTTTTCTCTCTGGCGGTGTCGGTGTGACGCCAATGATGGCCATGGCCGAAGCTTTATTGGAGCAAGAGAAAAAATTCCCTCGTGGGCGTAAAATCTATTTTCTTCATGGAACGAAGAATGGGAATGGGCATGCTTTTGGTAAATATACAAACGCTCTGTCCACATGGTTTGACTGCTTTGAAGTATACAATGTTTATTCTCAGCCGGGATCTGTCGATGTTTTGGGTAGCGGACTTCAAGCCAAAGGGCGCATTGGTTCAAGTTTTTTGAGAGAGCATCTGCCTCTTGATGATTATGATTTTTACCTCTGTGGCCCTGAAGGATTCATGCAATCTCTCTACAAAGCTTTGGGGGGATTAGGGGTGCGTGAGGAACGTATTCGTTATGAAACCTTTGGCCCTTCAATGGTACTCAAATCTTCTCAGGGGTTAAAAACGGGTATTGCAGAAGACAGTGGTAGCTTGGAAATGGCTGATCATGGCGACCTTCCCCAAGAACCTGTTATGGTCCGCTTCATGTCGACAGATCAAGCAGTAGAATGGCGTCCTGAAAAGGGGAGCTTGTTACAGTTGGCTGAAGAAAACGGTATATTTCCGGACTTTTCCTGTCGATCCGGGAATTGCGGTGCCTGCGTAACGAAGTTGAAAGCCGGATCTATTTGTTATCCGAAGGGGTACTCAGCAGGAATCACAGACGATGAGATTCTGTTATGTTCTGCCGTGCCACAAAAGCCAGCAGGTTATTCTGATGATGAGAGTGAAGTCGTATTGGACCTCTAGGTAAATAGACTAATTTGATTAGGTAAAATAATTGCAGTTTTCACTGTAATTCCTGCTGACAATACTTGCTCTGGATCAGGATTTACCTATACTCCCGGCAGATTTACCGAAAAACGGCACTTATGCCTTCTTGCGGCATAGCCACTATTTGCAGAGGCGTGAACTCTTATGGGCGATATCAAAAAAGTCGTACTTGCCTATTCAGGCGGACTTGATACTTCAGTTATCCTGAAATGGCTTCAGGAAACCTATAACTGTGAAGTTGTGACTTTCACTGCTGATCTTGGTCAGGGTGAAGAGCTGGAACCAGCACGCAAAAAAGCAGAAGCTTGTGGCGTTAAAGATATTTATATCGAAGATGTTCGTGAAGAGTTTGTCAGCGATTTTGTCTTCCCGATGTTCCGCGCCAATGCTGTTTACGAAGGCGTTTATCTGTTGGGAACGTCAATCGCTCGTCCGCTGATTTCCAAGCGTTTGATTGAGATTGCCGAAGAAACAGGTGCTGATGCTGTTGCTCACGGTGCGACGGGCAAAGGAAATGACCAGGTTCGTTTCGAGCTAAGCTGCTACGCGCTGAACCCGGATATCAAGGTTATCGCTCCTTGGCGCGAATGGGATCTGACATCTCGTACAAAGTTGATCGATTTTGCCGAAAAACACCAAATTCCGATCGCGAAAGACAAGCGTGGTGAAGCACCGTTTTCTGTTGATGCCAACCTTCTGCATACCTCTTCAGAAGGTAAGGAAATGGAAGATCCATGGGTCGCGCCGGGTGAACATGTTTATCAGCGCATTGTTTCACCAATGGATGCGCCGGACGAAGCCACTGAAATCACCATTGAATTCAAAAAAGGTGATGCCGTTGGAATCAATGGTCAAAAAATGTCCCCTGCCGAAATTCTTACCAAGTTGAATGAACTTGGCGGTGCAAATGGTATCGGACGTCTTGACCTTGTTGAAGGCCGCTTTGTTGGCATGAAATCTCGTGGTATTTATGAAACACCAGGCGGCACAATTCTTCTGACGGCACACCGTGCGATCGAATCAATTACGCTCGATCGTGGTGCAATGCATCTAAAAGACGAACTGATGCCGAAATATGCCGAGCTTATCTATAACGGTTTCTGGTTCAGTCCAGAGCGTGAAATGCTACAGGCTATGATTGATAAGTCACAGGAGCATGTAGAAGGTAATGTGCGTTTGTCTCTCTATAAAGGTAATGCGATTGTTACTGGACGTGAGTCTGCGAAGTCACTCTATAGCCTTGAACATGTAACCTTCGAAGAAGATACTGTTTATGACCAGCGCGATGCAGAAGGCTTTATCAAGCTGAATGCCCTGCGGTTGAAGCTGTTGAATAAACAAAGATAATTTCGTGATAGATTTTCAGATAAAAAAGCCCTGCGATTGCGGGGCTTTTTGTTTTTGGGAGAAATGTTTTGAAAACCGACTGGAACACAGATCAGTATCTTCAGTTTGAAGATCTTAGGACACGTCCAGCTTATGAGTTACTAAACAGAGTAAGCATTGATCAGCCAAAGAAGGTTGTTGATCTTGGCTGTGGTCCCGGTAATTCAGCAGAGCTTTTGCAGGCAAGGTTTCCGTCTGCTGTTATTTCTGGCGTGGATTCTTCTCCAAACATGCTGGATGAGGCGAAAAAGAGATTACCTGATCTTGCTTTTTCTCTTGATGATATCGCGACTTGGGATCCGTTGGAAAAGGTAGATGTTATTTTTGCCAATGCCTCACTTCAGTGGGTAACCGGGCATCACGAATTGTTTCCACGATTGATGAGATGCCTGAGCAATGGCGGTATTTTTGCCGTGCAGATGCCCGATAACCTATCAGAATCAACCCATGCCCTGATGCGGGAGACTGCAACAGAAGGATCATGGTCAGCGAAGCTGTCGGAAGCAGTAAAATCGCGGGAAACCATTGGCAGTAGTGCGGACTATTATAATTGGCTCACAGATCAATCCGAGATTGTTGATATCTGGCGGACCAGTTATGAACATGTTCTGCCGAATGCAGATGCTATTGTCGATTGGGTTAAATCTACTGGTCTCAGGCCTTTTCTCGCACCACTGAATGATGAAGAAAGACAGGCCTATTTGGAACAGTATCTTGGCAAGATCAAACAGGCTTATAAACCCTTGAACGATGGCTGTGTTCTTTTGACTTTTCCACGATTATTTATCGTTGCCCAAAAGAAACTTTGATAAACTCTCTATATTGATAAACTCTCTATATACTATGCCTTAATCGCAAAGCAGCTAGGCGGCGGGCTATGCAGATTGTCATTGCCCCCGGGTGAGATTCACGTTAGTGAAGGCGCCATTCTTATGAAGAGAGATTGATATGAGCGACGAGAAGAAAAAAACTGACGACCCGATTGCGATTTTTATCCTTGGGGAACTCTACGGGGCTGAGAATGCCGTTAGCCCGGATGCTCTTGCGCGCGCTTATTACAAGCCTCGTGCAAAAAAAGAAGATCGCCCGGATGCCTGGCGCAAGTATCTCCCCGCTGTACGCCAGCAGGCTTTACATTTGGCACGTACAGGTCGGATCAACATTATTCGCAAAGGCGAAGTGGCAGACCCGAAGGCACCGATTAAGGGGTTGTTCAAGCTTGTGGTTGCTTAAGTCGAAAGATTTAAATGATGCGTTTGGCTTAGCTTTTTTAGCGCCAACGAAGATAAGAAACTAAAAGCCCGGGGCTGATTACTCAGTCCCGGGCTTTTTAATGGCTATTTGATAGCGCGAAACTTAGAGAAGATTAGGCTCTTTCAGCCCGTTTTGACGACTGGCAGCGGTCAGTGTGTTGGCAAGCAGACATGCAATTGTCATCGGGCCAACGCCACCTGGAACCGGTGTGATTGCACCGGCGTGTTCCATTGCTTCTGCTGTTGCAACGTCGCCTACGAGTTTGTTTTTGCCATCAATTTCAATGCGGTTAATTCCAACGTCGATAACGGTCGCGCCAGGTTTGATCCAGTCACCTTTGACCATTTCAGGACGTCCAACAGCGGCAACAACAATATCAGCCTGACGAACAACGTCTGGAAGATCTTTGGTGCGGCTGTGCGCGATGGTTACAGTACAGCTTTCCTGAAGCAGAAGCTGAGCCATTGGCTTGCCAACGATGTTGGAACGGCCAACAACTACGGCTGTTTTGCCAGAGAGATCACCAAGATGGTCTTTTAACAGCATGATAGAACCAAGTGGTGTGCAAGGGATCATCGGGGCGCTTGCGCCACGTGCGCCAGTTGCCAAACGGCCAGAGTTGATCACGTGGAAGCCATCAACGTCTTTGTTTGGATCAATGGCATTAATGATTGCGTGGTCATCAATATGATCAGGAACAGGTAACTGAACAAGAATACCATGAACAGCAGGATCGTTGTTGAGCTCTTCAACTTTCGCCAAAAGCTCTTCCTGAGTTGTTTCAGCGGACATTTTGTGCTCGTAAGAATTCATACCTGCTTCAAGGGTCTGTTTGCCTTTACTACGAACATAAACCTGACTGGCAGGGTCTTCACCAACCAGAACAACGGCAAGACCAGGTGTTAGGTCATGATCGTTTTTCAGGCGAGTTACTTCTTCTGCAATACGGCCACGAAGGGTAGCGGAAAATTTTCTACCATCAATAATTGTCGCAGTGGACATCATAGGTCTCCTTGATTGATCCCAGTGTCAATTTTATCCCAATGTCAATTTTATTGGGGTCATAAGCCAAATAAATCCTGTTTGAACTAGGATAAAGCATAGGCAATTCTGACTTCTGTTTTCGTGGTTTTATGGCTTTAGGTCTGGCGATGCAATGACTTATCGCAAGGCAGGATAGGCTTTCTGTTTTGAATCGCGAATTGACTGATCGGATAATCCGGTTAAAGCTCGTCTGAACTCAGGATTTCAACACCTGATTCTCGCATGTGAGTCATGGCCTTAGCCAATGATCCGTCCAAATCAATTGCTCGACAGGCATCGGCAATTACAAAGGTTTCGAACCCCTGCTTGATGGCATCTATTGCTGAATAGTACACACAAAAGTCAGTTGCAAGACCGCAGAGAAAGACTCGTTCTATCTGGCGTTCTTTTAAATACCCGGTGAGGCCGGTCGAGGTTGTTTTATCATTTTCGAAAAAGGCGGAATAGGAATCAATTTCTCTGCGAAAGCCTTTGCGTAATATCAGTTCCAGCGTATTTTTATTCAGATCGCTGTGCAGTGTTGAGCCGTCTTCCCCCTGAACGCAATGATCTGGCCAGAGAACCTGTTCACCATAACTGAGTTCAACTGTTCCGTAGGGGGCTTGCCCTTCGTGAGATGAGGCAAAAGACAAGTGTCCTTCCGGGTGCCAATCCTGTGTTGCAAGTGCGTGGGGAAAGCGGTCAATCAGCTTGTTCACAACAGGCACGATGGCCTCGCCTTCTGGCACAGCCAAGGCGCCACCAGTGCAAAAATCGTTTTGTAGGTCGATGATCAAGAGGGCATCGCGACTACTCAAATTGAGAGAATGTGACATTGTGCGATACCTTCTTTGTTTAAAAGTCAGATTTAAGCTGTTCTAAGCAAAGCTGATGCGGAGGTTAATCAGCACATTCTGTAGGAATATGATGATAAGTAAAAGAACGATCGGGGATAGGTCCATGCCTCCGATACTGGGGATTATGCTTCTGATCGGGCGAAGTGCCGGTTCGGTCAGGCGCCACAGGAATTCCCCGACCATGCTGACAAACTGGTTTTGGGTATTGATCACGTTGAAAGCAACGAGCCAGCTTAAAATAGCCGAGATAATAACGGCCCATTTAAAGAGATCGAGTGCAATAACAAGTACAGTGATCAAAGGCCCCAGAATAATATCCATCGTAAACACATCTCAATCGGTTGGGAGGTTGCTAGCAACATTGAATTAAGAACAGACTACATATCTGCCTGTGTAGATTCAAGCCAAGCGATTACCTCGAAGTTCTTTCCTGCCTTAGAATGGCATTTCTTTGGAGCTAAATAGGACGTTGTAAAGCAAATTACAAGTCGACCCCGTATCTCTTTATCTGTGCTTATTGAATGCACTTAGAGATTAAACATGTACTGATGATATCGCCTTTTTGTTATTGGTTCGTTCTATTTTGATTCATATCTGACGGAGTATTTGCGTCTCGTCATAGGCTTGAGTAAGCTTCTGGTGAGTGCGGTGCAATCTTGTTTGATTTATCAAAGGATTAGTGATGTCTGTTATGGGGCAGGACCGCTCGTTGGAAAGTGTTCGGAAAGCGCTTTCTCACCTTCATGAAAAACTTGGGTTGGATTTCTCTTTTCAGCTTTGGGATGGCTCTCTTATTCCACCCTCTGATGATGACAAGAATAATCTGCGTCTGGCGCTGACAGATAGGACAGTTTTAACAAAATTACTCAGACGGCCAAAGCTAAAGACGGTTATTGATCTCTATCTTTCAGGTGGGTTGGATATTCGCGGGGGCACGCTTTTTGACCTTGCTGAACGTCGCCCAAAGGGCAAAACCAAGAACCTCCTTAAAAGCCTGAATAAGAGCCTGTTACTGCGAAACCTCTTTCCCCTTCTCTTTACACGAACGGATCAACAAAACATCCAACTGGACGGACAGGGCGAGACGTCTGGTAGAGGAAGCAAGCAAAACGATATTGCCTATCACTATGATGTTTCGAACAAATTTTATGAACTCTTTCTTGATCCTGAGATGGTTTACACCTGTGGGTATTTTACGGATTGGTCCAATGATCTTGCGCAAGCACAGCGTGACAAGCTGGATATGATCTGTCGGAAGTTACGTTTGAAACCAGGGGACCGCTTGCTGGATATTGGCTGTGGGTGGGGGGCATTGATCTGCCATGCGGCAACACACTATGGCGTTACCGCTGTCGGGGTTACTTTGTCTGAAGAACAGTTGGCCCTGGCAAAACAGCGTATTAAAGAAAAGGGCCTTGAAGACAAAGTATCGGTTGAGCTCAAGGATTTTCGCTTGTTAGAGGGAACCTTTGATAAAATTTCGTCCATAGGCATGTTTGAACATGTCGGGATAGAGAATCACCGGGAATATTATCTGACGGTTAACCGCCTTTTGGAACTGCGCGGAATTTATTTGCATCACGCGATTACCCGCAGAGGAAAAACCAGCGATGCGAAGTTCAATCGAAAACGTCCTGAATATAACTCTATGCTCAAATACATTTTCCCGGGCGCGGAAGTTGATCATATCGGTATGACCGCGAGAAATCTTGAAGCACATGGTTTCGAGGTTCATGACGTCGAAGCATGGCGCGAGCATTACGCCAGAACAACAGAGCTGTGGGCACGTCGTTTGATCGAGAGAAGAGAGGAAGCGATTGCAGAAGCTGGTGAAGAACGCTACCGCCTCTGGGTGCTTTATCTCACCGGGGTATCCTTAGCCTTCACACGGGGGACACTGAATATTTTCCAAACCGTTGCGACCAAAAGAACCAAAGGGCTTTCCGGGATGCCCCCAACACGATCTGATCTCTACGAAAAAGGCCATGGTTAGGATCACCCTACTTTGGAAAAGACTAGCCTTGAAATTGTACATGGCGCGAAGCGTCAAAAAAGATCCCGAGTGATACGGTGATCACTCGGGATAAAAGAAGCTTAAGCCAGGACGGGAATCCGACTTAAGCCCGCTGGAAATCGTAAAGTTTTCCGAGATTTAAAATGTCGGTCAATTCTTCAAGTGCTGTACGCACTTCATGTAGAAGCGCAGGGTCTTTGATATCATCGGGTGAAAGTTCATCTCGATAGTGTCTGGAAACCCATGCCTTTAGATCTTCGTAAAGTGCGTCATCAAGCAGGACACGTGCGCCCAGATTGCTTAAATCATCATCACTGAGGACAACACGCAATCTAAGGCATGCAGGACCGCCACCATTTTTCATGGACTGGCGAAGGTTGAAGAATTCGACATTGCTGATGGCACCGTCTTGTTGAACAAGATCCTCCAGATATTTTTTTACCCGTGGATTTTCCTGACACTCAATAGGCGCGATCAGTGTCATGGCGTTACTGCCACTGCCTGAAGGTAAAATTAGCTGGCTGTTGAAGAGGTAACTTTGCACAGCATCTTCAACAGAGACCTGATTATCGGGTACCTCGACAAAAATCATATCGCCGTTTGGCAGTTTTCTGTTGAGCTCTTCTTTCACAGTATCGGTATTGAGGAAAGCTTTCTCGTGGTGGAACAGAACACGTCCATTGCCAACCGAAATAACATCGTTATGGAACACACCTTGATCAATCACATCGGGATTTTGCTGTGCATAGACGACCCGGTCTTCGGATAGGCCGTGGAGACGGGCAACAGCCTGACAGGCTTCCAATGTTTGCCGGGCCGGGAATTTTTTTGGACCGGGTGCGCCTTTACGTAGGGCTTCAACACCATAGACAAAGAACTCGACACCGGGATCACCATAGTTGTCACAAAAGCGAGTATGGTTTGCAGCGCCTTCGTCCCCAAAGTGATGGCTACCGTGCAGGGCAGGATGATGGGCAAAGCGGCTTTCATCGGCAAAGATGGTCTGCAATGTACGCCCGGTTGTCGGGTGCTCGATGGAACGATGAAACATCGAGATCAGATTTGCAGGGGTGAAGTGTGTTCTGCCGTCCTTTGTATCCGGGCGTGGCGATACCGTACCTGCATTTGCAACCCACATTGAAGAGGCAGAACAGGTGCCTGCAAAGAGAGCCGGGTTTTCCTCTGCCGCTTTCGTGAGGATATCGCTTTCGTTGCCTCTGTAACCCAAGCCGCGAAGCGTTGGCAGATGAGGGCGTTCCTGCGGCGGTAAAACACCCTGCTTCATGCCCATATCTGCCAAGGCCTTCATTTTCTCCAACCCTTGCAAGGCAGCACCTTTGGGACTTGAAGTTCCTTTGGCTGACTTATCGGATGCTATGTTGCCATAGGAAAGGCCCGCAAAGTTATGTGTCGGGCCCACAAGGCCGTCAAAGTTAACCTCGTAATAAGTCATCGGCTTATCCTTGATCTTTTAGGGTGATGCCGGGTGTTAGCTGCGCAGGCACGTTAAGCGTATCGGCCTCGAGAGAAGCAACAGGATAGGCGGCATAATCTGCGGCATAGAAAGCACTTGGGCGATGATTGCCACTGGCGCCGACACCCCCAAAAGGTGCTGATCCGCTAGCGCCTGTCAGTGGACGGTTCCAGTTGACGATACCGGCACGACTTTCGACCCAGAATTTTTCCCAAAGGTCTTTGTTGTCGGTTAAAATACCAGCCGAAAGGCCAAAGCGGGTGTTGTTAGCGACAGCAATGGCTTCGTCAAAATCAGCAACGCGGATGATCTGAAGGAGGGGCCCAAAGTATTCTTCGTCGGGAAGATCTTTAATGGACGTTACATCGATAAGACCGGGCGTTAAAAATGGCTTGCCGTCATAAAGTCGTTCCAGGCGCTTGATAACTTTACCACCCAATTTCTCAAGATTTTCCTGTGCGGCCAGAATGCCGTCTGCTGCGGCGTTGGAAATCAAAGATCCCATAAAGGGCGGATTTTCCTGATCATCCTGTCCGACTTTGATGCCATCGATTTGTGAAGACAGTGTTTCGATAAACTGGTCGCCTTCTGTCCCCGTTGGGACGATCAACCTGCGAGAACAGGTGCAACGTTGCCCCGAGGTGACATAGGCCGACTGTATAGTGTGATACGCAGCCGCTTTGTGATCGCTTGCTTCCAGAACAACCAGCGGATTGTTTCCGCCCATTTCCAGAGCCAGAATTTTACCTGTCTTACCTGCATATTGGCGGTGTAGGAGTTCACCTGTTGCAGAGCTACCAGTAAAGAACAGGCCATCAATGCCGTCGTGTCCGGCAAGAGCGATACCCGTTTCCTTGGCACCTTGCACCAGATTGAGAACACCAGCAGGTAATCCGGCATCATGCCATGCCTGCATCATAACCTCGGCAACCATCGGGGTCAGGTCACTGGGTTTGAAGACGATGGTATTCCCGGCAATCAAAGACGGGACGATGTGACCGTTTGGAAGGTGGCCTGGAAAATTATAGGGGCCGAATACGGCGACAACGCCATGAGGTTTGTGACGCAGAGTTGCTTTCAGACCTTCGCCCATTTGATTCTCATGGTCGCCAGTACGCTTTTCAAAGGCGTCGAGAGAGAGGGCAACTTTGCCAATCATTGCGGCGGCTTCGGTTTTGGTTTCCCAAAGCGGTTTGCCAGTTTCCATTGCGATTGCAACAGCGATATCTTCCTGACGCTCTTTGAGGAGATCCCGGTATTTTGTGATGATTTCAATGCGACTGTCTAATGAGGCAAGCGCCCATCCACGCAGCGCAGAATGTGCCGCGATAATGGCATCGTTTACATCCTCTGCTGTTGCTGAGGCCGCTTGCCAGATGACTTCGTTGTTTGCAGGGTTGGTAGAGGAAAGGACACTCCCCTTGCCATCGCGCCACTCGCCATTGATGTAAAGTTTCTGTGCTAGGCTCATGACTTTTTCTCCCGGAATTTTACGTAACGTACTTCGTCGCCCTCTTTCAGGCGGAGCGCGTCGATGGTTTCTTGTGTAAGTTTGATGGATTGCGTGTCGTCCAACTCTGCGGGTTGAAGACACATGCGATAGGCATCAATATTTGCATTACTGATCATAAAGAGATTTGATTGATCTTCTGCTACAGGCTGTTCTTTTGTACCGTTAACGGTGGCAACTCGACTTGATTGCAGCGTTTTGATGTTTCTGGTTGGCACCTCTACAGATGGACCGCCGTCAAAAACATCGACATAACCGTTGAAGTTAAAGCCTTCTTTTTCCAGCAAACGCAAAGCCGGACTGGACGATTCATGAGGCTTGCCGATAACTTCCTGAGCTTCGTCCGGTAACAGGTCGATATAGATTGGGTACTTGGGCATCAAATCTGAAATGATCTGAGTTCCCTTGACCGAAGAAATCTTGTCTGCATTTTCAAAGGCTATGCCAAAGAACTTACCGCCGAGATGATTCCAGAAGGGGGACGAACCGTCTTTGTCCTGCCAGCCGCGCATTTCGGCCATCACCATATCGCCAAAACGATCGGGGAAGTCTGCCAAGGTGAGATAGCGACATCTGGAAAGGAACTGACCGATACCGGGCTGACGGTATTCTTTGGAAAGATAAAGCGACCCGATTTCGGTTGCGCCTGTGTAATCGTTAACCAATAGCATAACCTTCATCTTGCGGGTTGTTTCCAACTCGGATGAGGCGTTGACGAGCGTTGATATTTTGTAAGAATAAAAAGGATGTTTTAACCCGACTCCGGCATAGAGAGCGGTCGTACCAACGGCTTTTTGAGTTTTGGTGTCTTCAAGAACCATAAAATAGATTTCACCCTGAGGTCCCATTGCCGGGGCCTTGAAGCTTGCCTCGGAACGGGTGAGCTTTTCAAGCCAGGCGCCTTCGTTGGCTGGCATGGATGTCATGCCTGTTCCCACAGCGTGGGACAAATCCATAAGATCGCCGAGATCACTTTGTCGAGCTGGTCTGATAATTAACATTGGGACGTTTTCCCCGGATCTGTCAGCCGAATTAGGCTGTGGTTGTACGGTCGGGCCAAGTTGCTTCGCCCGCTGCCAGTTTAAAGAGCAGGAGAGCAGAAAGTTTGGCGCGTTCACTCAGGCTGTCGATCAGCAGAAATTCATCTGTACTGTGAATTGCGCCGCCACGAACACCGAGGGTATCTATATTTGCAAGACCGGCAGCGGCGAGGTTATTTCCATCGCAACACCCGCCTGTCGCTTTTGCCTCTGTTGAAAGGCCCAGATCATCTCCGCAGCTTTTTAGCAGGGAAAAGAGTTGCTGGTGGGCCTTGTCCATGACTTTTGGCTGTCGTCCAAAGGAACCATGGAGTTCAAGTGAAATGCCATCGGCTTGGCTGATATCACTTATGATTTGTTGTAGTTGCTTTTCTGCCCACGCTTGCCCTTCCGGGCTTGGGACACGAATGTTAAAACGACACAGCACAAAGTCGGGAACCACATTATTCGGGCCACCGCCTGTTAGCTTGGCAACGTTGATGGTTACACCATCCATCTGTCCGTTTAGGCCATCCAGCAGTGAGATTGCCCGGGCGAGGGCTGCGATCGCATTCCTGCCGAGGTGATGTTCTCGCCCGGCATGGGCTGCACGACCACGGGCAATCAGGGTAAAGTTTCCGCTGCCTTTTCGTGCGCCAGCCAATGTGCCATCGGCCAGTGCCGGTTCAAAGATCATGCCGACATCGGCGGCTCTGGCGGCTTGATCCAGATGTTCTGCCGATGCAAAAGAACCGATCTCTTCATCAGGATTAATAATAACCTGCCAGCCGATATTGCCTGCATAGGGGCTGCGCTCAAGAGCCTGTAAGGCCGTGAGCATAACAACAATTCCGCCCTTCATGTCAGCAACGCCGGGACCATTGATGGTGTTTTCATCAAGCTTGGTGCAGTGCTGAAAGCTATGGTCTTTGGGATAGACTGTATCACTGTGACCAACCAGAAGAATGCGGCGATTGGCGTTTGGCCATTTTGTCAGGCGAAGCAGAGGACCGCTTTCGCTCTCGACAACCTCACCATTATCGAGAACATCTGTGCGTGATGGCAACTCAAGGCGTTCTTCTTCTGCACCTAATGAGGATGCAAAATCGGAAAGTCGGTCGATGACCTTTTCAATTCCCGGAATATTCGCGCTTCCAGAATTGATCTCACTTAGCGCCAAAACTTCAGAAAGCATATTGTCCTGTTGCGCATCGATCCATTCGAGCAAAGGAACATAAGTCATCGACCGGTTTTCCTTAGGCTGTCAGTTTTGTACAAACACGATCAAGAATTTCGATCGCTGTATCCAACTCGTCATTCGTTACGTTGAGCGGAGGGAGGAAGCGGATCTGATTGTCGCCAGATTTTGCGCAGAGCATACCTTCGTTTCTAAGCTCAAGCAGTACATCGCCATTTGGAATTGCACATTTGAGACCGATCATCAGGCCAAGACCGTGAACGGAAACCAGAGCTTTCGGATGTTTTGCGATGAGTTCTTCAAGCTGGGCGCGCACTTTGTTTGACTTCTCTGTAACGGATGCGAGGAAGCCATCTTCCATCAATAGGTCCATAACAGCATTCCCGACTGCACCAGCAAGAGGGTTGCCACCATAGGTGCTGCCGTGTGTGCCGAAGATCATTGCTTCTGCCGCTTTGTCATTTGCGAGACAGGCGCCAAGCGGGAAGCCACCGCCAATACCTTTGGCAAGGGACATAACATCAGGTTCAATTCCTGACCATTCATAGGCAAAAAGTTTGCCTGTACGGCCCATGCCACACTGAACTTCGTCAACCATCATCAGAATGTCGTGCTTGTCACAAAGCGCGCGAATGCCTTGAAGGTATTCGGCTGTACCCGGGCGAATACCGCCTTCGCCCTGAACAGGTTCAAAGATGACGCCAGCTGTTTTGTCAGTGATTGCGGCTTCCAGCGCTTGCAGATCACCAAAAGGAACCTGATCGTAACCTTCATCTTCCATCAGGAAGCCAGCTGTATGCGCAGGGTTTCCTGCCGCAGCAATCGTGCCGAGTGTACGACCGTGGAAGGCGCTGGACATACCAATAATACGCTTACGTTCCGGATGACCTTTGGCCTCTTGATATTTTCGTAGGATTTTCAGGCCACACTCATTGGCTTCCGCGCCTGAGTTGCTAAAGAAAACCTTTGATGCAAAAGAGTTATCTGTCAGGCGTTTTGCCAAGGTTTCGGATTGTGTAACTCGGAACATGTTTGAGCAGTGCCAGAACTTATCAGCCTGATCTTTTAGCGCAGCAACCAGGTGAGGGTGCGCGTGGCCAAAGGCGCAAACTGCAATCCCACTGTAAAAGTCGAGATATTTTGTACCATCTTCTGCGTAAAGCCAGGTTCCTTCACCTTTTTCAAAGGCGATGTTTGGCGGGTTATAGGTGGTCATCATGGCTTCGCGGCCAGGAAGAACGTTAGACATTGTGTACTCCTTTGGTGGATCTTAGCCTGATATTTAATCAGGCGTCCCAGTGTATTACCTGTGTATTACGCATTGTTTGGCGACTTTATTGGTGATGGATTTTCTGTCGCCTTTGTTTCTCTCAGTTAAATAAGCTTATCGCAGAATCTGCCGAAGGTCTTATCGAAGTCGATCTATTTAACTGCAGATACTGCGGTTTAAATGAGTTATACCGAATTATATTTTGTTTTGTTATTCGCAATGAATATTTATAGGTTTTTCTAGAATTTTGATTAGCCTTCATATCTGATATATAGAGAAAATAAGGATTTATAGAGTATTGTTTTCTGTGTAATTAAAATGAAACTGTATTTTATAAGGTATGAATTGGTAAAGATAAGGCCTGTATATGTCGTTTAGTCAGCAATTGGATCGAATAGATCAAAAGATTCTTTCGATTCTTCAGCAAGAAGCTCGTATAACCAATCAGGATTTGTCGGATAGAGTGAACTTGTCCCCAAGTTCTTGCTTGAACAGAGTACGTAAATTGGAAGAGCGCGGCTTTATCGGTCCCTATTTCGGGATGATTGATCTGGAACGAGTTTGCCGATCTGTCATGGTGATTGCGACTGTCACCCTCAAGGACCATAGCCGGGATCAATTCAAAGCGTTTCAGGACTATGTGCAAAAAATCCCGGAAGTGGTCGAGTGCTATATGGTCAGTGGATCTTTTGACTTTTGCCTACGGATCGTAGCCCCCGATATGGGGCGATACAATGAAATTAACGATTATCTATTGGACGCCACTGACACGCCGGGGGTGATGAATATTAGTAGCCACGTCGTTTTGAACACATCCAAGCATTTTTCCGGCTATCCGATTGAAAAGCTTCTCTAGATGTTCTTATGGTGATCCGCATAGGCTACAGGCGGGGTCGCGTTTGGTTTTCATTTTATGGAATGATGTCCCCAGAGAATCATAGAGTAACAGACTATTACTCATGCTCTCACCTATTCCCAGTAATTCTTTGATGACTTCGACGGATTGCAGGCTACCCATCGTACCGGCGAGTGCACCGAGGACACCGACATCTGCACAACTGCCTTTTTCTGCGATCTGTTCGTCTCCAAAAAGGCAACGATAACAAGGCTTGTCGCCGTCTTCAAAAGCTCTGAAAGTTGTCAACTGTCCGTCAAAGCGCATGATTGCGGCAGAGACCAGAGGGACCTTTTGCCGATAGCAGGCATCATTGACGAGATAGCGGGTGTTGAAGTTATCACAGCCATCGGCCACCAAATCATACTGGCCCACCAGATCATCAATGTTGTCTGAATTAAGACGGAAGTGGTGAGGTTGAATATCTATATCCGGATTGATGGCGGTTAGACGGATCTTTGCAGATTGTACTTTAGGGCGATCGATTTGATTTGTATCGTGCAGGATCTGGCGTTGCAGGTTTGACAGATCAACAACGTCATCGTCGACAACTCCGATTGTACCGATGCCTGCAGCCGCAAGATAGAGCAAAAGAGGAGAGCCGAGCCCTCCGGCACCGATCACGAGAATTTTGGAGCGAAGAAGTTTCAGCTGCCCTTCTTCGCCCACTTCCGGAAGCACAAGATGTCGGGCATAACGATTAATCTGATCATCGGTTAGCTCGTCTTCCAACTGTTCACTCACGTTTCAGGTTTCCGTTCGCTTTTTACGCACTATTGTCAAGGTGCGTCTTGTTCCTCTGGCCTAAGCCTTCAGGTCGTTAGTTGTTTTCGAAAAGATCTGTGCTGAGATATCTTTCAGCAAAGGAAGGCAGAATGGTGACAATTTTTTTGCCCATCATTTCCGGTCTGCCGCCAATTTCAAGCGTTGCGGCCAGTGCAGCACCGGAAGAGATTCCAATGGGTAAGCCTTCGAGGGCCGCCGCCTCCCGGGCTGTTCTGAAGGCCGTATCATTTCCGATCCGAATGATTTCATCTATCAGCCCGGTGTCGAGAATACTTGGAATGAAACCTGCGCCGATACCCTGAATTTTATGAGGTCCGGGTTGCCCACCGGAAAGAACCGGACTGTCTTCCGGCTCGACTGCGACCATTTTGACTTCCGGATTTAGTTCTTTGAGAATAGCGCCAACACCCGTCAAGGTACCCCCAGTACCAACACCACAAACAACCATATCAACCTGACCCGCAGTATCATGCCATATCTCTTCGGCTGTTGTGATTCTGTGGATTGCCGGATTGGCTTTGTTCATAAATTGTTGAGGCATTACCGCTTTGGGCAATTCTTTGACCAATGCTTCGGCACGAGAAACCGCGCCGCTAATCCCCAATGCGCCGTCCGTGAGAACCAGTTCCGCGCCGAGATAGCGCAGCATTTTGCGACGTTCGGCAGACATGGTTTTGGGCATTGTCAGGATCAGCCTGTAACCTTTTGCCGCACACACAAAGGCAAGGGCGATACCTGTGTTGCCGCTGGTTGGCTCGATGATAACGGTATCTTTGTCCAGCTCACCGGATTCTTCCAATGCTTCAATCATGGCAAAACCAATACGATCTTTGATGGATGCCAGTGGATTAAAGAATTCACACTTTCCGAGTATTTCGGCCCCTGAACCATGGGCGTCGGCAAGCTTTTGCAAGCGCACAAGAGGTGTCGCACCGATTGTATCAAGGATAGAATCGTACACTTTGCCTCGGAAAGAGGAAGATAAGGTGTTGTTTTTGGTCTTCATGGTTTCTCGCTATACGACCCCCACGAGACCGCCTGATTAGATACTGAAATCAGGCATTGCGGCTGTGGCCTCGCTGGGAATGTTTTGTTTTCTTGCTTCGTCGCAAAGTTGTTCAATGGTTATTTTGTCGAAACGCTCCATTATTTCCCTTTGCATGTCAACCCAGATAGGTCGAACGACATTGATACCGATGTCAGATCCCTCGTTATCTTTTGCCGGATCTGACGCGCCTTCCAGGTCTCTGACAACACGAATAATTTCGCCAACAGTTATACGTCGTCTTTCTTTTGCCAAACGGTATCCGCCCCGTGGTCCACGTTGTCCGGCAAGAACGCCATTGTGAACCAGCTGCTGAAGGACCTGTTCAAGGTAGCGTCTGGGAATGCCTTCCCGCCGGGATATTTCAGTTGATCTTACAGGCGCCGAGCCTGCGTGATAAGCGATATCTACAACCGCCTCTATTGCAAAGAGTAGCTTTTTTGATAGCCGAAGCATTTTTTGTTTCCCAGTCCCTTTTATTCCTGAGCAAAGACGCCTGTTGATCCAAAACCACCTTCGCCACGTGATGTGCTATCAAGTGATGTGGTTGTGGACCAGCTAGCCTGAATACAAGGGGCTATCACCATCTGGGCTATTTTTGCGCCTCTTTCGATGATGAAGGTTTCCTTGCCAAGGTTAATCATTATAACACCGATTTCTCCGCGATAGTCGGCATCGATTGTCCCCGGCGTGTTTACCAGGGTTATCCCGTGTTTTAGTGCAAGACCTGATTTTGGTCTGATTTGAGCTTCGTACCCGCTGGGCAGAGCAATCTTAAGTCCGGTGGGAACCAACAGGCGATCACCGGGTACCAATTCAATAGGGTTTTCGATGGCAGCAAGAAGATCCATGCCTGCTGATTGTGGCGTGGCATAGGTGGGAAGAGGTAAGCCTTCTCCGTGAGAGAGTTGAACGATCGATATTTCTACGTTCATACAGTTCTTCCTGACATACTTGTTAATTGTTAAACGTTGAGAGTTAAGTGATCTGCGATCCGCTTAGACAGTTTTTTTGCTGCCGCGTCTTTTGTCATTTTGTGCCATTGGTCCACGCCGCTTTTATCAATTAAAAACAGTGTATTTTCATCTCCACCAAAAGTTCCTGTTTCGGGTGATACGTCATTTGCCAGAATCCAGTCACAGCCTTTTCTTTCCCGTTTTGATATTGCATTTTCTGTGACTTGTTCTGTCTCGGCGGCAAAGCCGATCACAAGGCCCGGGCGCTTGGGTCCTGGTTTTGAAAGTATTGCCAGAATATCGGGATTTTGAACAAAGTTAAGCGTCGGAGCTTCTTCGTTGTTTTTCTTTTTTATTTTTTGTTCGCTTTGTTCTGCGATACGCCAATCAGCCACAGCAGCGGCACATATGGCGATATCTGCCGGTAAGGCATTCTGACAGGCTGCGAGCATTTCTTCGGCACTTGTGATTTTTATGACATTTACGCCTTGAGGAGGGGACAGTTGCGTTGGTCCCGATACCAGCGTGACGTCAGCACCAAGTTGCTGCATGGTTTGCGCAATGGCATAACCCTGTTTCCCGGATGAGTGATTGGCAATGTATCTGACAGGATCCAGTGCTTCATGTGTTGGCCCTGCGGTAACAAGGGTTTTGATTCCGGCGAGTGGTTTTTCAGAAGAGGTAGAAAAATAATCTTCGATTGCACCAAGAATCTCTGCTGGTTCCGCCATTCGTCCGGGGCCAAATTCTCCGCAGGCCATGGAACCTTCGTTGGGGCCAATTACCTTTACTCCGCGACTGACAAGTGTTTTTAGATTTTCCTGTGTCGCAGGGTGTTCCCACATGCGGATATTCATTGCCGGCGCAACGAGAGTATCTTTATCGGTTGCAAGTAGAACCGTGGATGCTAAATCATCGGCGCGCCCCTGAGCCATCTTGGCCATAAAATCAGCACTTGCGGGGACAACGACAATAAGATCGGATTGACGCGACAGTTGGATATGTCCGATTTCGGTTTCATCTGTGAGGGAAAAGAGATCAACAAACGTCTTTTCACCCGTTAGTGCCGAAACGGAGAGTGGCGTTACAAACTCTGATCCGGATTTGGTCAGGATTGCACGCACAGATACATCGCGCTCTTTAAGGCGGCGAATTAACTCCAGAGACTTGTATGCTGCAATGCCACCAGTAATCACCAGTAGAATGCTTTTGCCAGATATCATTATTAAACGTACTATTTCACTGTAAAATTGCGTAAATTAACATATTAATTTTTTGGATAAATCACTCAGTTGTCAACAGTAGATGTTAATAAATGTTAACTATTAAAAAATATAAAATTTACAACAAATCCAACGGAGAATGCAAAACTGGCTATCGCAATGATGAAAGCCCACTTTGCAGTTCCACTGCTTTCATTGTGAAAATCCTGAATGGTTTTGTTGTGTAATCGTAACCCTTGTTGAGAGAAAATACCCGATGCAGCCTCTAGGTTATGGATCAATTTTGGTAGAGTTTTAATGCTATCGGATAGCGTTGTAACACTCTCTTTTACAATTGCTTCCGGACCTCTGTTTTCAATAATCCATTCTTCGACGAGTGGTTGAGAAATTGCCCAAAGATTAAGGTTCTCTTCGAGTCCTCTACTGACCCCCTCAGCCATGACCATGTTTTTTTGTAACAGCAGCAGGTGCGGTTGGATTGTTATATCAAAGGATTCGGCAAGATGAAGCATTTGACCGAGTAGCCTGGCGAAAGAAAAATCGCTTAGATCTTTCCCCATAATTGGTTGGCAAACTGATCGTAGAGCCTGAGCAAAGGTTTCTATCTTCTGATTCGGAGGGATCATACCAGCGGCGACATGTGCTTTTGCCAGCTGTAGATAGTCCTGTTTCAAGAGGGCAATAAGCATGTCAGCAAGAAAGTGCCGCGTCGATTCATCTATTCTGCCCATGATCCCGAAGTCGACAGCAACGATTCTGCCATCATCACCGACAAACATATTCCCAGGATGCTGATCACCATGGAAAAAACCATCACGGAATACCTGATTAAAGAATATTGCGGCTGCTGTAGTCAGAACTTCTTCCAGATCGTGTCCGGCATCAAGAAGAGCCTGACGATCATCGAGAGGAATCCCTTCTATTCGGCTCATTGTCAGGACGCGACGGGCTGTTCTATCCCAATCTATTTCTGGTGTGTCATAGGTATAGTCGTTGGTAAAGTTATCGCTGAGCTCACAAGCTGCAGCAGCTTCCATTCGTAGATCCATTTCAAGGCGCACAGTGTCGTGGAATGTTTCAACGACTTCTGTGATTTTGAAACGCTTTAGACTCGGGCGTGCTTTTTCCAGTAATCCGGCGAGGTTATAGAAAAGCGTTAAATCTTTTTTGAAATCTTCTTCGACGCCGGGCCTTAAAACTTTAACGGCGACAGGATCTCCATCCAGAGTTTCTGCAAAGTGTACCTGAGCAATTGATGCGGCAGAAACCGGTGTTTCATCGAATGAGATAAAAAAGTCATCGATCTTGCCTTGAAGCTCTTTTTCGATGATTGCAATTGCTCTCTTGCCATCAAAAGCGGGCAGTTGATCCTGTAGATGGGCAAGATCTTCGGTAAATTGGTCGCCAAGAATATCTGCGCGAGTGGATAGAAATTGACCAAGTTTGATGTGGCTAGGGCCAAGCTCAGTTAACGCAGCGGCTAGCTTTTGCCCAGGACGAAGATCTGTATTTTTTCTGGACGCTTTACGGGCAAGCCAGACAGCAACAGCAGCAAGCTTTCCTGGTACAAGTCGTCTTTCTTCAAGAACGGCCAAGGCATCATGGCGTGCAAAGACACGGGCAATTTGTAACAGACGTAGAAGGGTCGCTATGTTTTTGAACATCAAATGTGCTTCATTTAAATATTAGATACGCCATCCGCAATGTATAGCGGCGACCCCACCTGTGTGATTTCTATAGCTGCATTGCTCTAAACCTGCGGATCGCATCATGGAAATCAAATCGTCCTGCGGTGGGAAGCGGCGAATTGATTCAGCCAGATATTGATATGATTCGCGGTCGTTCGCGACCAACTGGCCCATGTTGGGTAGAATTTTAAAGGAGTATTGGTCGTAAATCTGATCGAGAATTGGCAGAACAACCTGACTAAATTCAAGGCAGAAGAACCGCCCGCCGGGCTTCAGGACGCGTTTGGCTTCGGCCAATGCGCGATCAATATGGGTAACGTTTCTAAGGCCAAAAGCTATGGTGTAAGAATCCATACTCCGGCTTGGAAAAGGAAGACTCTCTGCGTTGCCACAGGTCCAGCTCAATCCCTTTAGGATGCCGTGGTCAATGGCACGGTCTCTACCGACAAGCATCATGTCGGGTGTCAGGTCGCAAACGGTAACGGGACCGACCTTGTCACGCCCAACACGGTCAATAATCCGCATCGCAATGTCACCGGTTCCACCCGCAACATCCAGATGAGCTTCGCCCGGTTGTGGATTAACCCAATCGATCAGGGATGCTTTCCATAAACGGTGAACACCACCGCTCATGAGGTCATTCATGATATCGTACTTATTTGCGACGCTCTCAAAAACACCACGTACAAGGTGTTTCTTGTCATTTACGGATACTTCTTCGAACCCGAAGTGGGTTGTATTTGTTGAAGACTGTTTGTCTGTTCTATTTGCCATTAGAAAGTTCCAACTGCGAAGCTCTGGAGCAGTTATATTGCTGTGGCTTGTGTAAAGCACTTTAGTGTTTCTGCTTGAATGATATAGTACTGCTGCTTGTCGAACGCAAAGGAAAACAAGGTTATGCCAGAACTACCCGAAGTCGAGACTGTTATGCGCGGCTTACGCCCTAGTCTTGAAGGGAGTATTCTCAAAAAAGTCACGCAAAGGAGAGATAATTTACGCTTTCCTCTGCCAGAAAATATGGCGGCGAGGTTAACGGGTCGTAAAGTCGAGCAGTTAAAGCGTCGGGCAAAATACGTTCTTGCGCATCTTGATGATGAGATGGTGTTGTTTTTCCACTTGGGTATGTCTGGGCGCGTAACAATTCTGCAAGGCGATAAGCGGCCGCCGTTGGGAACGCACGATCATATTATCTTTGAGACAGACAGTGGTGATGAGATCAGATATTGCGATCCCCGTCGTTTTGGTATGATGGATCTTGTTCACGTCAATGATCTGGAAAGTCACAAAGCTTTTAAGGATCTAGGGCCGGAGCCTTTGGGGAATACTTTTAACGGGCCGGATTTTTTTGCGAGGATCAAGAGCAAGAAAACCAATATTAAAGCAACGATACTTGATCAGCGTGTTGTTGCGGGGATCGGGAATATCTATGCCTGTGAAGCATTACATCTCTCGGGAATTTCGCCGGAAAGACAGGCGCAAAGCCTGACAATGGCTGAGGCAGATTTTTTGGTGGTGACCATTCGTGATGTTTTAAACAAAGCGATTGAAGCCGGGGGGTCCAGCTTGCGCGACTATGTGCAGGCTTCGGGAGAGTTGGGTTATTTTCAACACTCTTGGTCCGTTTATGGACGTGAAGGTGAGGCCTGTCGAAGGTGCGCTCGTGAATTTGATGGTAAAGACGACACTCAATTCCTTATAGAACGTATTCAGCAGAACGGGCGCTCGACTTTCTACTGTCCGACCTGTCAGCGCTAAGATCGCAATAAAGATGGTTGATTTAATGGTACGAATATTTTTGATTTTTTCTAAAGCTTTAAGGTTGTTGTTCTTTTGTGGTGCGTTAATGGCAGCAAGTTCCGTTTTCGCATCCGAAGGGGGCTTTTTTACGGGCAGCGGTGGTGTGCCTATTGTTCCCGGTATGGAAGAAATGAAAGAGCTCGGGGTTGTTTTTGATAAGCCAGAAGGACGCATTGTCGAAGCCTTTGCCTCGGGCCATCTGTCACAAGTTGATGTGAGAGAGTTCTATGGGCGGACATTACCGCAATTGGGGTGGGACGTCGTTGGCGAAGGATTGTTTATCCGCGAAGGCGAGGTTCTAAAGATAGAGATCCTGGAAGGTGTGGAAAACAGCAGATCGATTCTGCGAATTATTCTCGCGCCCTCGCAATAAACATACGGCACTCTTCCCCCGAAATTTGTGAAGAAAAAAATTATAAAGAGTATACGATATTACTCAGAGCAAAGATTGAATCAGGAGCCGACCTAAAATGACATATGAATATATCGCCGTGGAAAGACATGACCGTGTTGGTCTTATCAAGCTTGATCGTCCTGAAGCTCTGAATGCGCTTTGCGTCGGCCTAATCGATGAGCTTGGCCGGGCTGTTTCAGAGTTTGAAGCTGATGACACAATCGGGTGTATGGTTGTGACTGGATCTGAAAAGGCCTTTGCTGCCGGTGCCGATATTAAGGAAATGGTGGGGAAAGACTTTCAAGCAGCTTATCGGGAAGATTTCATTACCGATGATTGGGAGGTTCTTGCCAAAACAAGAAAGCCTGTGATCGCGGCTGTAGCAGGTTATGCATTGGGTGGTGGCTGTGAAGTTGCCATGATGTGTGACTTTATCATCGCTGCAGATACGGCAAAATTCGGGCAACCAGAAATAACCATTGGGACGATTCCCGGTGCGGGTGGTACGCAACGCCTTACCCATTTGATTGGCAAGGCAAAGGCAATGGACATGTGTTTAACCGGGCGGATGATGGATGCGGAAGAAGCAGAGCGAAGCGGCCTAGTGAGCCGGGTTGTTCCCGCAGCTGAGTTGATGGATGAGGTGTTGGCCGCAGCGAAGAAGATTGCGGGATTCTCTCTTCCTGTAACGATGATCGCTAAAGAATCCGTTGATAGAGCTTATGAAACCACTCTTTCCGAGGGACTCCGTTTTGAAAGACGTGTTTTCCACTCAACCTTTGCTTTGGAAGACAGGCGGGAAGGAATGACAGCTTTTGTTGAAAAACGTAAGCCTGACTGGAAGCATCGGTGATAAAACCAGAAATAAGACTGGTTTAGCGCTATTCTCCTATTGGTTATGCTGTTGAGAGCGGTGTCGGCAATAGGTGAATGAAGGTGTTTAAATGATGCATTCGTTTGTTGTGTGGTCATAAAACTGACTCATCATGCTTGACGAACACACAAGGCACCGTTATAACGCCGCAACTTTCGAGATTCATTATTACTGAAGAATAGGCGCCTATCGATGGCTAATCATCTTTCTGCGAAAACCCGGATCCGTCGTAACGAACGCCGTTACGAACTGAACTCATCACGTCTCGGCCGCATTCGCACTTTTGTTAAGAGTGTTGAAGCTGCGATTGGCGAGGGCGACAAAACTGCTGCTCAGGAAGCTTTCAAAGCTGCTCAACCTGAAATGCACCGTGGCGTTCGTGCCGGTATTCTACGCAAAAACACAGTTGCTCGTAAGCTGTCCCGTTTAAACGGACGCATTAAAGCTCTGGGTTAAGTTATCCTTCCCATTTCATAGGATGGGTCGGTAAAAAGTCGTGCTCTTTTGAGTGCGACTTTTTTTTATGTGGAGTCGCTTGGATTCTCTGAAATTCATGGAAATTCGAGTTGTAACGTTATTGGGTGAATCGGTGGGGCTACTAGATTTAGTGGGTCACCTTTTTGGCAATACCCAAGGACTGAATTTTTGTCGGAAAAATATCATGTTCTTGATCTGATCGTGTTGCATGAAATGCCATTGCCGAGTACATTACATCCTCTCGGGAAGGGAAATTCATAATTATAGTATGATTTGCTCTGCATAATATTTCTGCGAGTTAAAGTTATTCCGTCCTTGATATTGAAGAGTGTAAGTGAAACCTAAAATTTTACTGATTTTGGGATTGGTTTTATTTGTGCTTGCGCGAGGTTTATTGGATTTATTTTAATAGACATGTTTTTGAACTTGATCGTGACGGTTAATGCATAATTTTTATTTGTTTGTAAGTATAGGCGGGGAGGCATATGGCTCAGAGTGAGGTGATTTTATCTTTTCAGCAACAATGGGACCGTGTGCTCGGAAGACTGCGCACCGAAGTTGGCGAAGCTGCTTATCGTAGCTGGCTGAAGCCGTTGTCATTGTTGTCTGGCGATGAATCCTTTATTCGTATGGCTGTGCCGACACGTTTTATGCGTGATTGGGTTGCCAGTAACTACCAAGATCGGATTCAGGCTCTGTGGCTTGAAGAGATCGGTACCCCTACTGATGTTGAGATTGTTGTTCTGTCTCCGTCTCGTCCGGTACCAAAACCTGCTTTGGTCGATGTGAAAGATGAGCCTGAGGTTGTGCGCACTCAGGAAAAAGAAGCGCCTGTTGTGAAAAGAGCTTCTCCCTTACCAGTAGAGACCGTAGCGCAAGAACAGGACGTTCAACAGATAACAGGATCTTTGGATCCGCGATTTACCTTTGAAAATTTTGTGGTTGGAAAGCCAAACGAGCTTGCTTATGCGGCTGCTCAGCGCGTAGCTGATGCAGAAGCGGTGCCTTTTAATCCTCTTTTCCTATATGGAGGTGTTGGGCTTGGTAAAACACATCTGATGCACGCGATTGCACATCAGATCCGTAAAGCCCATCCCGAAAAGAAAGTTATCTACCTTTCAGCTGAAAAGTTTATGTATCAGTTCGTGCGTGCTTTGCGAACAAAAGATACCATGTCATTTAAGGAGCAGTTTCGTTCCGTTGATGTGTTGATGATTGATGACGTTCAGTTCATCGGTGGACGGGAGGCAACACAGGAAGAGTTTTTCCATACCTTTAATGCGCTGGTTGACCAAAATCGCCAGGTTATCATTTCAGCAGACAAAAGCCCTTCTGATTTGGAGGGCGTTGAAGAGCGCATGAAGTCTCGCCTTGGCTGGGGCTTGGTTGCGGATATCCATCCAACAACGTACGAACTTAGATTGGGTATTCTCGAATCAAAAGCTGAACAGCTAGATGTTGAAATTCCGCAGAAGGTTGTCGAGTTCCTTGCCCATAAAATAACATCTAATATCCGTGAGCTGGAAGGCGCGCTTAATCGTATTGTTGCTCACGCGACCCTTGTTGGCCGCTCGGTTACTCTGGAAACCACGCAGGAAGTGTTGCACGACCTTCTAAGGGCGAATGATCGCCGAGTGACGATTGAAGAAATCCAAAAGAAAGTTGCAGAGCATTTTAACGTTCGCGTGTCAGATATGCACTCTGCCCGTCGTGCCAGAGCCGTTGCTCGACCGCGACAAATTGCAATGTACCTTTCAAAACAGCTAACATCGCGCTCGTTGCCCGAAATTGGCCGCAAGTTTGGTGGACGTGATCATACGACAGTTATGCATGCCGTGAAAAAAGTCGACGAATTGAAGTCCTCTGACCTTGAGTTTGCAGAGGATATAGAACTTCTTAGCCGGATGTTGGAAAACTAGGTTGATCTTAGGCTAGTTTGCCCGGCTCATTTTTCTGACTCATTTATATGTCGAGTTGTGCTGTTGAATGAGGAATTTTTCGTCCCTCTTTCCTGATATCTCTTTGATGTGATTCCAAGATTTTGGAAATTCACGTCATAAGCAGATAAGATGTTATAATTGTTTTCCTTCTGTGAACTAACCCGCTATACTTTCCGCCCGAGTCCCACCTAGAAAGTCCTAGTACTCTCAATTGTGAGGCACGGGGGTAATCGTGACCTTGTTCTGTGGTGTTGCACAGGAGGGGGTTTTTAATGGTACTGATGAAAGATACGGACTGAGTCATAGCATCATGAAGTTGACAATCGAACGCTCTGCATTGTTGAAATCCCTGGCACATGTTCAAAGTGTCGTCGAACGCAGGAATACTATTCCAATTCTTTCCAATGTTTTGATGGAAGCCAAAGACGGAAAGTTATCCCTGACAGCAACTGACATGGATCTGACTATTGTTGATCAGGTTGAAGCTACAATTGTTGATGCGGGTGTGACGACAGCCCCTGCACATACATTTTATGATATCGTCAGAAAACTTCCTGACGGTTCCGAAGTCGAACTGACTGCCAATGCCGAAACGGCCCAAATGACCCTTAAAGCTGGGCGTTCTACCTTTACACTTCAGACATTGCCGCGCGAAGATTTTCCCGCTGCTGGCGTTGCTGATCTGCCGCAGGTTTTTGGTATTCAGGCGGGTGAGCTCAAAAACTTGATTGATAGAACCCGTTTTGCAATTTCAACTGAAGAAACCAGGTATTACTTGAACGGCATTTATGTTCATGCGACGGAAGCCGAAGGTATCCCCGTCTTGCGCGCGGTTGCTACAGATGGCCATCGTCTTGCGCGGTTTGAAATGCCATTGCCGCAGGGTGCTGAAAATCTCCCGGGCGTGATTGTGCCGCGTAAAACGGTCAATGAGCTTCGTAAGCTGATTGATGAAACCAATGATCCGATCGAAGTTTCTCTTTCTGAAACAAAAATTATGTTCCGTTTTGATTCAACGGTTCTAAGTTCCAAGTTGATCGACGGTACATTCCCTGATTACCAGCGTGTTATCCCAAGTGGTAATGACAAGAGTTTGGTTCTTGACTGTAAGACCTTCTCTGCCGCTGTTGATCGTGTTTCCACGATCTCCACTGAAAAGAGCCGTGCGGTCAAAATTACGTTGGACGGATCGTCTCTGACGCTGTCTGCCACATCTGCTGAAAATGGTAGCGCGGTTGAAGTTTTGGAAGTGAATTACGAAGGAACGTCCCTCGATATTGGCTTTAATTCCAGATACCTTCTGGATATTGCCCAACAAATTGAAGGTGATTCTGCTGAGTTTTTGATGGCTGATGCTGCTTCCCCGACGATTGTCAGAGATTCTGCTGATACATCTGCGCTTTATGTGCTGATGCCGATGCGTGTTTAGTCGAATCTGGATATAACAGTCGTATGCAGGCTGCTGCCCAGAATGGATCATCATTTGTGACTGACGAAATTTTGTCAGAGACCCTTTGGTTGCGTCGGGTCGTTCTGACCCAGTTTCGTAGTTATGAGCGTGCGGAAATTACGGTTGATGCGCGACCTGTTATTTTAACCGGGGCAAACGGGGTTGGTAAAACCAACTTGCTTGAAGCGATATCACTCATGACGCCGGGGCGGGGATTGCGGAGCGCATCCTTGCCGGAAATTGCGCGTCGGTCAGCACCTGAAACACCAGAGGCTTGGGCTGTCGCAGCAGAGGTGATGACCGAGGATGGACCGAGAGATATTGGGACAGGGCGTGATCCCTTGAACATGAACGGAACTTCTCGTGAGCGTCGGATCGTTCGGGTGGACGGAGAGAATTGCAAAAGCCAGCAAGCTTTGGCTGAGGTTTTCTCGACAATTTGGCTAACCCCGCAAATGGATGGGTTACTCAGGGATGGTGCCGCAGGGCGTCGAAAGTTTCTGGATCGCTTGGTCCTTGGTTTTGATCCTGCTCACGCAGGTAATACAAGTGCCTATGACCATGCTTTGAGAGAGCGATCCCGTTTACTCAAAGCCGGTAATTCCGATGCAGCTTGGTTGTCCACGTTAGAAGATCGAATGGCAAGGCATGGTGTTGCCATTGCCGTAGCGCGGCGTGAAATGACTGAAAAGCTGATAGACGCCTGCGCCCAAACTGTTGGCGATTTTCCCATCGCGGGTTTGGCTTTGGAAGGAACAGTCGAGGGTTGGTTGGACGAAAAACCTGCCTTACTGGTCGAAGAAGATTTGAGATCCTGTTTGGCCGATAGTCGATCTAAAGACGCGATTACTGGCGGAGCATCGTGGGGACCACATCGAAGCGATTTGATGGTCCATCATCAGGAAAAAGATATGCCGACTGCTCTGTGTTCGACTGGCGAGCAAAAAGCACTTCTGTTGTCTATTGTTTTGGCCCATGCTCGATTGGTGATGTTGGAACGCGGGGCAGCACCCTTGATGCTCTTGGATGAAGTTGTTGCGCATCTTGATGAAAAACGGCGCAAGAGCCTCTTTGATGAAATACTACACTTGCGTTGTCAGGCCTGGATGACAGGAACTGATGCGAATGTCTTCACGGACATGGGCGAAAAAGCGCAATATTTAACGATTAAAGACGGGGCCGTATTATTGGCCCACACGGGGGAATAACTTCGTGAACGTCAAACTTGGAAGAAAGTGGTAAAAATGACCGAAAACGGCGATATGCTAGACCAAGAAAACGGCGGCCAGAACAACGAATACGGCGCTGACTCTATTAAGGTGCTGCGTGGCCTTGAAGCTGTTCGGAAGCGTCCCGGTATGTATATCGGGGATACCGATGATGGTTCCGGTCTTCACCATATGGTTTATGAGGTCGTTGATAATGCGATCGATGAAGCACTTGCCGGGCATTGTGATACGGTTGGTGTTATCCTAAACGGCGACGGATCCGTGACGGTTCACGATAATGGACGTGGCATTCCGGTTGATATTCATACGGAAGAGGGTATTTCTGCTGCCGAAGTTATTATGACACAGCTTCATGCTGGCGGTAAGTTTGACCAAAACTCTTACAAAGTATCCGGTGGTCTCCACGGGGTTGGTGTTTCCGTTGTGAATGCTTTGTCGGTGAAGCTGGAACTTCATATCTATCGTAATGATATCGAACACTACATTTCTTTTACCCATGGGGAAGCTGATGGCCGTCTGATCGAAAAGGGGCCAGCGAATGGTAAAAAAGGATCTCATGTGACATTCTTGCCGTCGCAAGAAACCTTTACGATGGTCGAATTTGATTTTAACACCCTGGAACATCGTCTGCGCGAGCTGGCATTCCTGAATTCAGGTGTTCGTATTACACTTCGCGATGATCGTCATGCTGAACCAAAAGAAACAGTGTTCATGTACGAAGGCGGGTTAAAAGCCTATGTACAATACCTTGACCGGACCAAGACATCACTTTTCGAAGACGTTGTTCATATGGAATCTGAAAAGGATGGAATTACTGTCGAAGTAGCGATGCAGTGGACAGACAGCTATCACGAAAACACTCTGTGTTTTACCAATAACATTCCGCAGCGCGATGGCGGAACCCATATGGCAGGTTTCAGAGCAGCCTTAACGCGTCAGATCAATTCCTACGCAACATCTTCAGGTTTGATGAAGAAAGAAAAGGTCAGTCTGACAGGGGATGATTCGCGTGAAGGTTTGACCTGCGTTCTTTCAGTTAAAGTGCCGGATCCCAAGTTCTCCAGTCAGACAAAAGACAAACTGGTTTCATCTGAAGTTCGACCTGTTGTTGAGAACATTGTTAATGATCGCCTTGGTCAGTTCTTTGAAGAACATCCAAATGAAGCAAAGCGGATTGTCGGGAAGGTTGTCGAAGCTGCCGCTGCACGTGAAGCAGCGCGTAAAGCGCGTGAGTTGACACGCCGCAAAGGAGCCTTGGATATTTCTTCTTTGCCAGGAAAGCTGGCAGATTGTCAGGAACGCGATCCAGCCCTTTCAGAAATCTTCATTGTGGAGGGTGATTCTGCGGGAGGATCAGCCAAACAGGGTCGTGATCGTGCGACACAGGCAATTTTGCCGCTACGTGGTAAAATTTTGAATGTTGAACGTGCCCGTTTTGACAAGATGCTTTCCTCGACAGAAATCGGAACACTGATTACGGCGTTGGGAACAGGCATTGGTCGAGACGAGTTTAATATCGAAAAACTCCGCTATCACAAAATCATCATCATGACCGATGCGGATGTGGATGGTAGCCATATTCGTACATTGCTATTGACGTTTTTCTATCGTCAGATGCCTGAAATTATTGAACGCGGGTATCTATACATTGCCCAACCACCACTTTATCGCGCCAAAAGAGGTGATTCTATCCGCTATCTCAAAGACGATCGCATGATGGAATCCTATCTGATTAGCAATGGTGTTAAAGATGCTCTTCTTGAGACAAAAGAAGGCGTGCAGGTTGCTGGCGAAGATCTGATCGAGGTCGTTTCTAATGCAGTGTCTGCACGGAATTTGATGATCCCCCTTATCCGCAAAGTCGGATCTGTGGAATTGGTTGAGCAGGCGGCTATTCTGGGCGCATTAAGTGAGCCTCTATTGCTGGACGAGAGCCGCGCGCCTGTGGTTGCAGAAAAAATAGCGCAGCGAATGAATGAAACCTTGCCTGAATTGCAACGGGGATGGGCTGCTGAAACGAATACGGTTGATGGTGAAATCACACTGACCCGTACTTTGCGTGGTCTGACAGAACGCCGTGTGATTGATCTGACACTTGTCCGAACAGGTGAAGCGCGTCGTTTGAACAGTCTTGCTGATGAAATGCAGGAATTCTATGCGGCCAGTTCGACGTATCGCGTCAAGGACAAGGAAACAACTATTACAGGGCCGAATGCTTTAGCCAATCTTGTGTTCGACCTTGGCCGCAAAGGCATTAACGTATCCCGTTATAAAGGGCTCGGGGAAATGAACCCGGATCAGCTTTGGGAAACAACACTGGATTCAAACGCAAGAACCCTACTACAGGTAAAAGTCGGACATAGTGACGAGGCGTCTGATATTTTCTCAACACTTATGGGCGATGTGGTTGAACCACGTCGTGACTTCATTCAAAGCAACGCGTTGGAAGTTGCCAACCTGGATGTTTAAGGTACGTTTTGTGATGTAACAAAAGGCCGGTGCTTTTTAAGCTCCGGCCTTTTATTTTAACCGGCTTTTATTCTAAGAAGTCATCTTCTTGACACTGAGCTGCCACTAGCCTGCCAAATATGAATAGTTTATCAGTGAAATTATGGCGACGACAAAAAAGACATCGAAAAAAGAATCTGGAAAAAAAGGATCTGGCGCAAAAGGGTCTGGTCGGGGATCAAAGACTTTAAAAGCTGATTCGCGTAAAAGAGTTACAAGCGCGAGCAAAAGATCGACAAAGGCACGCAAAACTGCAGCGGGAAAGAGAAAGCCCAAAACGGCGAGCCGGAAAAGAACGGCTAAGCGCGGATTCCTTAAAACGATGGTTTTATGGTGTTCCGTTCTGGCGATATGGGGAACTATATTACTGGGCGGGCTTGTAGCCTATTATGCGTGGGATTTGCCAGATGTTGGCGGGCTGGAACAAGTTTCCAGACGCCCGTCTGTAACTCTGATGTCAGATGACGGTATTCGCCTGGCAAGTTATGGTGATGTTTATGGTGATGTTCTTGATGTTGATGAGATGTCGCCCACCTTGCCACAGGCTATTATTGCGATTGAAGACCGTCGTTTTTATGATCATTTTGGCATCGACGTTCTGGGTATTGCCCGGGCGATGTTGGTAAACATACGTGCTGGCCGTATGGCACATGGCGGATCAACAATCACACAGCAGTTGGCAAAAAACCTCTTTTTAAGTTCTGAGCGTAGCTTGAAGAGAAAAGTTCAGGAAGCTTTACTGGCAATTTGGTTAGAGCAAAAGTTCACAAAAAAACAAATTCTTACCCTATATATGAACAGAGTATATTTCGGAGCTGGAACTTATGGTGTTGATGCGGCTTCCCGAATTTATTTTGGCCTGTCTGCCCGGAAAATTGGTTTATATGAATCGGCTCTTATCGCTGGTCTTCTCAAAGCACCTTCACGCTATAATCCTACCAGCAGTGCTGCTAAAGCCGAAACAAGGACAAGCCTGGTACTTCAGGCTATGGTTGATGCCCGGTTTATCACCAGTGAAGAAGCGGGAAAGGCAAAGAAAAATCGCCCCTCATTAAAACGAAATACAAACGGACAGGGGAAGTATTTCACAGACTGGGTTTTACGCCAGGTCGATGAGTACATCGGTGGTTATCGCGGCGATATTGTCGTTCATACGACATTGAATACTCGACATCAGCGTTTGGCGGAAAAAAACCTTCTCAAGATACTGAAGGACAACCGAAAAAAACATAATGTCGAACAAGCGGCCCTTGTTGTTATGTCGAACTATGGGGCTGTCACGGCGATGGTTGGCGGGCGTGATTATCGAACCAGCCAATTCAATCGTGTGACACAGGCTTTACGACAACCGGGTTCAGCCTTTAAGCCGTTTGTTTTCCTTGCGGGCATTGAAAGCGGATTACGTCCGGATAGCCGATTTGTTGATAAGCCCATCAAGGTCGGGAAATGGAAACCGGGAAATTACAAAGGTAAATACTATGGTGATGTAACGTTGCGGGATGCTTTTGCCCGATCTATGAATTCGGTTGCGGTGCAAGTATCAGAGAAAGTTGGCCGCAAGCAGGTCGCAGAAGTCGCACACCGGTTAGGTATTGAGACTGATCTGGATACATCCCCTTCCATTGCCTTGGGCGCGTCCGAGGTTACGTTATTGGAACTCACAGCGGCTTATTCCGTGTTTTCTAATGGAGGGAATGCTGTTTCCGCTTATGGCATTAAAGAGATTCAAGACCGCAACGGTAACAAACTTTACCAGAGAACAGGCAGCGGCCTTGGCCGGGTTGTAAAGACACGTAATGTTGCCATGATAAATGACATGATGAGTGCGACGGTTGCCTGGGGAACTGGTAAAGCTGCGCAAACAGGACGTTCAGCTGCGGGGAAGACAGGAACTACCCAAGATTCAAGGGATGCTCTTTTTGTGGGCTATACACCCTATACAGTTGCGGGTGTATGGTTTGGGAATGATAATGGAAGTCCAATGAAATCGGTCACAGGTGGTACTCTCCCTGCGAAGGTGTGGGGCAACCTTGTTCGCGAAATTGAACAAAACAAGCCGATTGCTGAACTACCAAAACAGCCTCCAACCTTTCTGGAAGATACTGTGGAGGAAGCGTCCGGGTTTTTGGAAAGCCTTTTTGGACGCTTAAAATCAGACAGTCGTTCTTCGGAAGGATCAGAGGATAAAAAAGAAGAGAAAAATAACTTTCATGAACCCAAGGGAACAGCGAAGTTTAAGTAATTCATTCCTGAGATTTTTTGCCTAAAACTCAATTAATTCAACACAACTAAGGGCTGATGCATATTTTCGTCAAATTCAGGTGTTTATACTCTAACAGGGGGTAAACAACAGCTAACTTGAATAGCTGTATAGTCGGGAAAGAATGTATGAAAAAACTTCAGCGGTTGGTGTTTGCTGGAATAGTTGGTGCAAGCTTGAATTTGAGTTCAGTGGCTTTGTCAGCGTCCTTTGATGATGCGATGGTAGCTTTTGATCGCAGAGATTATGCCGTTGCTTTTCGTGATTTTTCCGAAGTAGCGTTGACTGGCAACCGAGATGCTCAATTCATGTTAGGGTATGTTTATTCCAAAGGTTACGGAACGACACAGGATTACGTTCAAGCTCATAAATGGTTTAATATCGCCGCATCTCAAGGCGATAGAGAGGCCCGTCGGGCAAGGGATAAATTGACACCGTTTATGTCTGCACAACAAATCTCACAGGCGCAAGAAGAAGCCGCCAATTGGCAGCCTGGGATTGGTAAACCTAAAGCTGTTGAAGCAGATATAAATACTGAAGGACTCGAAACTGTCGAGACGAAAGATAAACCACTGATTACGTGGTCTGACCCAAGCCCGACTGATAATAGCTCACAGATAAATCTTACACGTGATGAAAAGAGAGAATTGCAAAGAAGGTTACGGGACGCTGGCTATGATCCCGGGCCAATTGATGGTCTTCCCGGTGAGCGCACCTTGAGAGCGATCAGGTCTTATCAATCTGATTTTGGACTGGTTGTTGATGGTTTGGTTAGTCGCGAAACTCTGGATGATTTAAGAACCCGAAACTTTGCTGATTCAGAGCTTGAAACAGTTGTGGATACTCGTTCAGAGGTACTTGTCAGACAGTTGAGAGAGCTGGATCAAGATGGGCAAAGATCTGAACTATCCGGCGAACAGTATAAACAGCGAGTATCGGCGCTGTTAGCAGATTATGACCGTCCCTGGTCAACTCGTGTTTTATATGACTCATTCCGGGATGGTGATTTTACGCTTAATCCTCGCTGGTTTGTTGAATCGGGTGATTTTGATGTCGTAAACAGAGAGTATCTTTATAGCTCTGTCCCGGTTGCCGAAATCAAAACCACCGAAAAAGACAAAAATGGTGCCAAAGAAATCGTTGGTATTTTTTCGGATATTTTTCTTAAAAACAGCGATGATGCTCAACGTGAAAAGCAATATAAGGGGTATGCCGAACTCTACAGTGTTACAGATATTACAAACAGTTTTTCTGCAAGAGTAAATCTAAATGGCCTTCTGGATAATGGGCGTTTGAATTTTGGTGTCTATCAAGGAGCATCACGGATCAATGGTTATTCCCTTTCCTACATTACAGGTAAGGAGAGCGTGATTAAGTTAACGCGAACATCATCTGATGGGACAGCTATACTGGAGACGGTTAATCTGGAACAATCATTGAGTGCAGAGATACACAATGTTGAACTGCGTCGGGATAATCAGGGCAAAATGGAAATTCTCCTTGACGACAAGCTTCTTTTTGACGCTGAGGATACTTCTTTGAAAGGTGATTTTGACGGTTTTATTGTCGGAAATCAGGGGGGTAATTTTCGTCTCTATGAAGTAGAGGTGTACTCTGAGGAATAACGGACTGAACAGCTACCTCTAGCTATAGGCAAGAAGTTGGTTGCCGTTTAATTTTAACCATTTTTGAGAAGATTTTCGGGCATCTGTTAGTTGATCCACCAGTGCCCAAAATTCTGGACTATGGTTCATATGCTCTAAATGGGCGACTTCGTGGGCGACGACATAATCAAGGACTTCCTCTGGTGAAAATATCAGGCGCCAGGAAAAGTTCAGATTACCCTTTGTTGAGCAACTTCCCCAACGGCTTGTGGTATCTTTGATGCGTATGGCAGCAATTTTTTTGTCAATTTTTGCGGCTTTTTCCTGTGCCCTCAGATCAATTTCAAATCGAACTTGTTGCTTTAGAAAATCTCTAACTCTTCGCGGGACATGTTCAGAATGGGATTTGATGTAAAGCTGGTTTGTTTCCAACCATGCAGCACCTTTTTGAGAATGTGTTTTAGTGCCTGGTGTTATCCTTACGATCTTGTGGAGGCGACCAAGGATGGGGATGTCTGTGCCATCTTCATAGGAAACAGGGGGTGATTGCTTATCCAGGCGATCAGTAATCCAATCTTTTTGTCGTTCAACAAAATTCAATATATCGGGAATAGGGTAATTGGGTGGGCAAACAACTTTTACGGCTGCTTTCCCCATGACTAATCTGAGAGACAGTTTTCTGGAAGTGGGGTGAGGTTGAACAATCACCTCAAGTTTTTGCCCCCCAATATCTAAATGTGCATTTTTCTGGACCATGGGGCAGATTATCGGCCTGTACGAAGGCCCGCAAGCGAGAAAATTGTCAGGCTAGATAGTTCATTTCTCTTTTGGAGATGGTTCAAAGCTTTTAGGACTAAGCTTGAACTGTAGGCGTGCTCTCTTCAATCTTTTGACTTTTATCTTCGGCTTCTAATTAAGAAATGTGCCATTCCCATCATTAGAAGCCGAAACATGATTTGAAAAATTAGTTAGACAGAATCTCAATCAGTGAAGCAGCCATTTTATCTGACTCAGTTCCATGTCCGTAATGCTTGGCATAGAGACCATCAGGGCCGATCAGGTAGGTAATAGATGAATGATCCATAAGGTATTCGTTAGACTCTTCGCTTTCTGCTTTTTGGTAGAAAACGCGATACGCTTTTGCCGCGGCTGAAACCTGTTCTGTCGTTCCGGTCAAGCCAACCATTGTGGGGTAAAAGTTTTCCACATAATCGTTCATTGCAGAAACAGTATCGCGTTCCGGATCAACTGTAATAAATACCGGTGTTATTTGTTTGGCCAGTTCAGGGTCTTTTTCTTCGACGATATCCATTGCACCGGATAGTAGTGTCAGGGATGTCGGGCATACATCAGGGCAATAGGTATAGCCGTAGTAAATCAGCATGTATTTACCTAGGAAATCTTTTTCTGTAACGGCTTTACCTGTGTGGTCGACCAAGTTGAAAGGGCCGCCTATAAGAGCACCAGACTGATTAGACGTCGGTTTTTGATCGAAAACTTTCATTCCGATAAATGCTGCTGCTGCAACGATTAAGGCAATGCAAAGGATAAAGATTGAACGTGCAATAAAACTTTTCGGCATAGGGTTCGGCTCGCGAGAAAAAAATTAACAATCACCTCTATGTTTAATGTGAATAGCGTGGGATGACAATAACCTCACCTGATCACAATTAGGAGAAAGGTTGCGGCATAATCGCCCACTTGTGGTGTCCTTCGTTATGGTAACGATGGTATTTTCACCAGACTAAATTCTTTCTCGCCTTGAAAAAGGCGCGTTTCCCCCTTAAAGAATTAGATCTATTTCAAGGAGTGAGGCTTTGTCCGGTTATAGCAAAGCCTTGCTTATGACTTTCTTCCATTGAGTTAAGCGACGGAATTTAAACTTATGTTTAGCGATCTTTCAAAAGCATTTGGTCAAACAGGCGATCCGGCTTTTAGAAAAGTGTTTTTTATCTCTACCGCTATTTCGCTGGTGATTTTTGCACTTCTTTGGGGTTTGGCTGGATACGGTGTCAGCTTTTTGGACGGAATGATCGCGGGGTGGGCTGAATCTGATGGTTGGATAACCAGTGTATTAGTCACAGTAGCGGAAGCTATTTCCTGGATAGGTGTTGCCTTTTTGAGTATTATGCTCTTTCCCTCAGTGATGTTGATTATCATTCCTTTTTTTCTGGAAGATATTGCAAAAGCCGTCGAAGCGAAATTTTATCCTGAACTTGGAGAAGGGCGCCAACCACCTGTGGGCGAAACGATTTTAGGATCAATACAGTTTGTCGGTGTGACGTTGCTGGTAAATATTATCGCTTTACCATTGTATTTCATTCCGCTCGTAAATCTTTTTGCCTTCTATCTAATCAACGGCTATTTGCTTGGTCGTGAATATTTTGAAATGGTTGCACAACGGCGCTTGGTTTTAGGAGAGGCAAAGTTGCTTCGTAAGCAGTTCAGTGGCCGCGTCATTATAGCAGGTTTCTTTCTTGCATTTTTGCTGACAGTCCCAATTCTGAATATTGCGATGCCAATCTGGGCAACTGCTTTTATGCTTCACCGTTTTGAACGAATTCGTCGGGACGCTATGTAGTAAGAAGACGAATGATCAATTATAAAAGATTTCTGACTCTGATTGTGTTGGCTATAACACTTAGCGCTTGCGGTAATGCGGCGAAGCGGAAAGTGGTGATTGTCGGTTCGGAACCACAGGTTTCGCAAAAAGCGGATAGTGAAAAAGCAATTCCTTCAGCATCAAACGTCAAGGCCGAGGCAGGTGATGAAGAGCAAACTCAAGAGTTGGCTGCATTGACCTATGATGCTGCACCTGTAGAACCTGACGTGAACGATGACCCCAAGCAACTATTGGGGATCAATACTGACGCCTTGAAAGATTTACTGGGCACACCGTCGTTCATAAGAAAAGAGAGCCCTGCCGAGATCTGGCAATATAATGCGAAAGACTGTGTTTTAGATCTTGTTCTTTATGATGCGGTGACATCTTATGTTGAGGCGCGGGATGATCAAGTTCGACCAATGGATAACCGTACATGTCTACGCAGGCTACTTTTGTCGAAGCAGTAGTAAACGGTACTCATTTCCTCGGTAACATATTCTTGTCGGACATTTTGATGGGATATGTTTGGCAAAACCAGTAAACTCTATAATTATTGCTTGGTTGTGTCCGGGATGAGGTTTCATGTTGAGTTTGGAAGGTTCAGTTCCTAGTACTGAAAATCTTCTTTTTAATGCTGTGTTACGCCCTAACAGAAGCCTGAGTAAAAAAGGCTTTAAGATTTTAATGGGCTTTATCCTTTGTATCATCTTTATAAGCAGTCTTGGTTTCTTGTTAGCTGGTGCGTGGCCAGTTCTGGGTTTTCTGGGACTTGATGTTGCTCTTGTCTATTTTGCCTTTCGCTTCAGTTACCGATCTGGTGGACAATATGAATTGGTACAAATGACTGCGGATGAGATGCTTGTGACGACAGTTAATCCTTGGGGCCAGAAAAGATCTTTTTCTTTTCAACCCTATTGGTTACAGGTGTCTTTCGAAGAACAGGACGAGGAAAATTCCCTGATTGTTAGCTCACACGGTCGCTCGGTTTCTCTTGGTCGGTTTTTAGCACCTATTGAACGAAAGGAGCTTGCAGATAAGCTTGTTTCCGTGCTCAATCGTATCAAACAAAATCAATTATAACGCGCCAAGAGGAATTATTCGTGCCGGGTGTCTATGGTTCCGCAGAACCGCTGTTTCTTTTGCTTTTTGCTTTGGGTATTGAGGCTTTGTACGGGGGTGTGTTCTTCCTTGAAAAGTGGTCGCCCAAACCTCGGCGTTTGTTGGCGGGAATAATCGTACGATTTGACCGTCTTCTAAATGAGTCTTCATCTTCGCTTATAATAACTGCGGTTACAGGCGGACTGAGTTGCATCCTGTTGATCTCTTTAGCTGTTATCGCTGGTTTTGGCATTTCCTTGATCAGCTTAAACGCGCCTTTTCTCTGGCTTATTGAGGTTTTCGTGATTGCGTTTTGTCTCGATTACAGAAGCCAACAGGTTCGAATGCGAAAGATACGTAAAGCCTTGGCATTAAAAAGTTATATCACTGTACGGGGCGAGCTATATCCGTTGGTTTCATCCTTGTTCCGCCCCAGAGATCTTGAAAAATTATCAGAAAGTCAGTTGGCGGCAGCTTGTGTCGGGGGAATGGCGCGTGGTTTTGTAGAAGGCTTTATTACGCCAGCTTTCTGGTATGCCTTACTGGGCCTTCCCGGGCTTTTGACTCAGCAGGCAGTTTTTCAAGGTGCACAATTTTATAAACAGCGATATTTGCAGGCACCTCAGGAAAAACATTTCAGTCAGATGTATTTTATACTCGAGCGAATTTTTGTTGTTGTTCCGGATGCGTTGGCGGCACTGATGTTTATTTTCTCTACACTCTTCATTCCGAAAACATCCTTCTCGCAAGCATTTTTAAGGTGCTGGAGAGGCAAGCATATGGCTGATGCTGCGCTTGGTGGTGCTTTGCAACTGGACTTGTCTCGTCCCAGTGAGACTAACTGGCGACAGGAATTGGAGCGGGGCAACATGATTGTGTTGATTGCGGGTATTATAGCTATTGGGCTTATCGCAAGCGCTATTCTGGCTCGTTTTGCTTTTTAAATAAAGAAACCTGCCCAGATTATCCATTAGGTTAATCAGTCTAGGCAGGTTCTATTGTGGGATATCTTACAAGAGTAAGAACTATTCTAAAGTTACTGAGGGAGAGCAGCCCTTAGTTTGTCAGAATGCGGATTTGAAAAGGCGCGTTCGATGGTAATTTTCCGGGGAGTTGCGCCTGCGCCGTAATAACTGCTGTTATAGCTTTCCCGGGTGAAAAGTTTAGCTCCTTCAAAAGCACCGCCACCAAAAAGACCGACCGAGCTGGAAAAGGCATAGACATCAACATCAAGATTAGCTGTTGTTGACGCTTCTACCCCTGCCCCGAAGGGTCCAACAGCAAGCGAGAGATCGCCGCCAAATTTGATCTCATTATCCAAAATAGCATCAACTGCACCTTGGTTCATAAGCGTGAAGACAACTTCGGAAACCTCTCCACCGATTTGCAAACCGATGCTCCCCGCGGCCAGTGTATAAAAGGATGGATTGCTCCATGTACCGTCGGTCCCTCTGACAAGAAGGACACCTGACCCACCTTCACCGCCAATAATGAAACCGCCTTTGACCAGTTGTGGAATGATGATGATGCCTTGGGATTGGTGGGCGAATTCTTTCAGTTTGGCATAGTCAGGATTGTTGAGCATTTTCTCCAGCGTATAGCGGGATTCAGCAACAAGCTCTTCAGCATCGCTTGCGGCCTTTACCTGAAAGGAAAAACATACAGCGAAAAGGGTGGTCAGGAATATCAATTTGGGTGAAATGGCAGAAGTGAAAGCCTGTCTGAGGCTTTTGATCATGTCGTTCTCCTCGCTCGCAAGCGGCTGTTAAGGGCAGATATGGTTAATTCTGCAAAACAGTATCGCAGGAAAATACAGGAAAAGGCAGAGACAATTTGTGTCAATTAGCATAATTTATTGTCATCTATACAAAGGACTTTACTTCAATACCTATAAAACAGACTGATTTTCTATCGGTTGTGACGCAAATCAGTAATTTCCTTTAATCCCAAAAATAGACCAAGCCTGGTTTCCAAGGTTTGGGCTTTGAGAGGCTGGTTATGCAGAGTTTAGGAACTTATGATTATGTGATTGTCGGGGCGGGGACGGCCGGTTGTGTACTGGCGAACCGACTATCCAAAGATCCAAACAACTCTGTTCTTTTGTTGGAAGCCGGTGGAAAAGATAATTATCACTGGATCCATATCCCCGTTGGTTATCTCTATACGATTAATAACCCCCGAACCGATTGGTGTTTCTCTACCGTTAAAGAAAAGGGTTTAAATGGCCGATCTTTAAGCTATCCTCGCGGTAAAGTCCTGGGGGGCTGTTCTTCAATTAACGGTATGATCTATATGCGTGGTCAGGCCCGGGATTACGATCAATGGCGGCAGATGGGAAATACCGGTTGGGCGTGGGATGATGTTCTTCCCCTTTTCAAGCGGGGAGAGAATTACCATAAAGGAGATTCAGAGTTTCACAGTGAAGCGGGTGAACTCAGGGTTGAAGAACAACGCCTTTCCTGGCCCATCCTTGACCGTTTCCAAGACGCTGCTGCAGAAGTCGGTATTCCAAAAACAACGGATTTTAATAAAGGAAACAATGAAGGCGTTGGCTATTTCGAAGTAACGCAAAAGAAGGGTATACGGTTCAGTGCTGCCCGCGCGTTCCTTCATCCGGTTAAAGATCGCAAAAACCTGACGGTTCTGACACAGGCTCAGGCGCGAAAAATAATACTGGAAAATAAAACTGCGAGAGGATTGGTGCTTGATTATCAAGGGGTGCGTTCCGAGGTAAAGGCCAGGAAAGAGCTTATTCTATCTGCTGGTGCCGTGGCGTCACCTGTATTGCTGCAAAGCTCTGGTATTGGAGGGGGCGAGCTTTTGGGGCGCCATGGGGTTGAGGTGCAGCATGAACTCACTGGTGTCGGCGAAAACCTGCAGGATCATTTGCAAATCCGTACCGTTTTTCAGGTCTCAGGTACGAAGACGCTTAATGAAATGTCCCACAGCCTTTTCGCCAAAGCAGGTATGGCGGTGGACTATGCTCTTTTTCGCAAAGGACCTTTGTCTATGGCACCAAGTCAGTTGGGCTGCTTTGCAAAGAGCAATCCGGGGCTGGAAACACCTGATCTGGAATATCATGTGCAACCGCTTTCGACGGATAAACTTGGGGACCCACTACACAAGTTTCCCGGCTTTACGGCTTCGGTCTGTAACTTGAGACCTGAATCCCGTGGGTATGTGCATCTGAGTGATCCTAACGGTGAGGAAATGCCAAAAATTGCCCCGAATTACCTCTCGACTGAAGGGGATCGGCAGGTTGCTATTGATGCGATTAAACTGACGCGCAAAATTTGTGTTAGCCCGGCATTGTCTGATCATTCTCCGAGGGAGTATTTACCTGGTTCTGATGTTGTTACCGATGAAGATATCCTCAAAGCTGTTGGAGATATCAGCACAACAATCTTCCACCCTGTTGGCACCTGTAAAATGGGATCTGATTCGATGGCTGTGGTGGATGAACAATTGCGCGTGCATGGGATTTCGAGATTAAGAGTTGCCGATGCTTCAATCATGCCGACGATAACCTCAGGCAATACCAATGCGCCAACAATTATGATCGCCGAAAAGGCGAGCGATTTGATTCTTGGTGTAGGCTAGAATTTATCTATGGTTTGGGTAACGTTCTATTTAGTTTTGCTGTCAAAAAGATATTGTTGAATTCGGGCATAGCCATATCCAATATAAATTCGTTGAATATGGCCCACCGCAATAAGGTCTTGGTTTTTTAGTGCAGTCTGTAGCTCTGTTAGCTCATTAACCAAAGATAGAATTGAAGCTTCTCCAGCGATATCAGCAATACGATACCAAACACTGGCGGCCTGATAATAAGTTTGCCGCCAAAACGAACGTAAAACGGAATTTGAAATTAAATCGCAGAGTAATTGATGAAGCTCATGGTTTATTAACACGTAACTTCGTGAGCTTTTCTCGTCGTCAAGATTTTTAGCACGAAGGATCAGATCTTGAATTTTATCTAAGTGAACCTGAGTGATCTTTGTTGTCGATAGTGTACCAATTAATGGCGCTAATTCTAATCGGGTGGTGTATACATCGGCAATTTTTTGATCCGGTAATTCTTTTACAACAGTTCCAACACCGTTTCGTGTTTCTATTAAATTGAGGTGGGTGATTCTGCTTAATGCATCCCGAACTGGTGTTCTGCTTACACCAAATTCGGTTGCAAGATCAGCCTCTTTCAATTGTTGACCGGGGTGGAAATCCAAAAGGCAGATCCGCTCTAATATTGTATCATGAATTGATTGAACTGTATGGGGTGCGTCTTCAATGGTAAGTGAGTTGGCGTTCATTGGGAATGATATCTTTCAGCCTGTCATGATCCTGTTGAATAGTGTGTATACCACTTTTCCTGATTTGCTCAGATATTTATCTGAGAATGACTTGTTTGTGTGATGAGTTCAAAGCATTGAATGCAATAGCATTATACACCTGTACGAAATATGACCTCATTTTCATTAATATATTGCTTAAATCAGTATAGCTGTATACAGCTTAAGAAGTATTTGATTAACGTTAAGATCGTTTATTGATTAAGGGACATTAAAAATGCTTCAGGAATGCAAGGCAAGAACAGAACAACTTCAGCTTAAAATGAAGGACAATGGCATTCAAAAAGTCATCTTTACCGATGAAAGTTCGATTGCGTATCTGGCGGGGTTTTGGGGGTATCTGGGCATTGAATTTGGCCGCCCAACGATGCTTGTTGTCGATGCCGATAATGGGCCAATTGTTATTACTCCGTTGATGGAATCTGAGATGGTTGAAGCGATGACTTGGGTTGCGGATATTCGAGTATGGGAAGATATTGGGCAACGGAGTTGGTCCCGTGTTCTCAAAGATGCTGTTGTAGATGAAACGCCATCCGAGCTCTGGATAGAACGAAATCATATCCCGGCTATTGTGCGCAATTTTCTGGATGAAGCTTATCGAGGAACAATCTTAAAGGATATTTCACCTATTCTTGGTGAAATGCGCATGATTAAAACCCCGTTTGAAATTGTAATAATGAAGCAAGCTGGGGCCATTGCTGGTGCGATGATGGCTGCCGCACATAATTCATTATCCGTGGGAAAACAGGAGTTTGAGTCAGCACTGGCAGTTATCGATGCAGGATCTCGTAAAGCGGCGTCATTTTTAACTGATGCAGGTTGGGAAAGCTTCGTTTCCCCGATGATCCATAATTTGCAGATCCTCCAAAGCGGAGCAGATTCTTCTATGGTGCACCGCCGTGCGAGTGTAAAAGCCTATCAAAAATTTGATCCCGTGTATTTCTGCTTTTGTAATATGGCGCAATTCAAACAATATAAACTGGGTTTTGATCGGATGTTTCACATCGGTGATGTTACTGATAAGGCGCGTGATGTTCAAGAAGCGGCGATAGAAGCGCAGCAAGCTGCGATTGGTACAATTCGTCCTGGAATTTTTGCTGAAGACGTTGCCGCTGCAGCTAATGAGATTTATCAAAAGCGAGGGTATGAAACGGGGTATCGTACTGGTCGTTCTATCGGGATGTCTTATTTGGAAGCACCGGAATTAAAAGAAGGAGATAAAACTGTTTTAAAACCTGGGATGACTTTCGCGGTAGATGGTGGAATTTCAATTGATGGCACGACGGCCGGTCGAATTGGGGATTCTATCGTCGTCACCGAGACGGGGTACGAGTATATTACGAACTATCCTCGCGAGATTCTTTTGAGCAAAGGTTGAGTAGAGTATGAACGAACTGACTGTTATCGTCGCTCAAAATCCAGCGATGTTAGATGGCCCGGGTGAGCGTTTTGGCTGGCTAAAAGAAAGCCTGGCTGATTCGCGATTTGAAGATGCTGACCTTTTGTTATTACCTGAATTATTTTTGACAGGATATAACGTAGGGGACAACGTTCATAAATGGTCGGAGGCAAGGGATGGCCTTTTTGCCAGAAATATAGCGGATTTATGTAAGGCGCATAATATTGCTATTCATTATGGGTTTTCTGAAAGTCATGAAGGACAAATATATAATTCTGCACAATGCTTCGGAAGTGACGGGCAGCGTTTAGGTCAGCACCGTAAGTTGGTACTGCCGCCAGGGTTTGAGAGGGATTACTTTCAAAGAGGAGGGCATTGTGAAGCCTTCTCTGTAAATGGTTTTAAGATTGGAATGCTTATTTGTTATGATGCTGAGTTCCCAGAAAGTTTTCGGTACATAGCAAAAATGGGGGTCGACTTGGTACTCATACCAACTGCACTTGGGAAACAGTGGAATGTTGTTGCGCATAAAGTTATACCAACCCGTGCTTTTGAAAATGGAATTTATGTTTGTTATGCCAATCAATGTGGCCATGAGAATGGTTTAGAATTTTTGGGTGGCAGTTGTATTATTGCTCCTGATGGTCAAGATATTGCTCGGGCTGGTATTGAACCAGAATTTTTACGAGCTGAGTTAAATTTAAATGCCGTTAAATCAGCTCAAAAGCGATTACCTTATCTAGAGGATTTAAAAAGGCTGACGTTTAAGCTAAATCAATCAGTGTAATTTCTGGTGGAACACCAAAGCGTACGGGTATGCCTTCTGCTTCTAGGTCTCTTTGAGCGAATTATGGCTGGAGGTATAAAAACTAAATTCTGTCGTCTGACGCTTTTAAAGAAAATGCCTGTTTTCAAGAAGGTGTTTATCGGAAAGATTATTCTTCTGTTTTCAGAAACGTAAGGGCAATGCCACCTATGGCGATCAGGGCAGTCCCCAGAATGACGCCGGAGGTAGGAATTTCATCAAAGAAGATAAATCCGATTATGCCAGCAAAACCAAGCCAAGTGTAGTCGATGGGGCCAAGAACTGAGACCTTTGCAATCCGGTACCCTCGGATAATGCAGTATTGGGCCGATATGGCGACAGGACCGAGAAGCAGGAAAGGCAGGTTGTCGATAACTTCAGTTGAGATCCATGTGGATGACGCTGGTAGTACAACAAGGCAAATACCAAAAAAGTTTACGTATAATAAAACGGTCATGGCGCTTTCGGCCTGACTGAGTGTTCTGATCAAAATCGCCTCGGCAGCAATGAGTAAGGCCCCGGCCATGGCAATTGCGGCGGGCCAAAGATATGAGAGATTGAAGTTTTGAAAAGCACCTCGGGAAAACATAACCACGCATGCACCAATGCTGGAAATGATGATCGCACCCCAGTGTAATTTACTGATACGTTCTTGTAGAAATATGATTCCAAGCGCGATGATGAAAATGACGTATAATAAGCTGATTGCAGTCGCATCGAGTATTGGCATGTTGGCTGAAGCATAAACAATGGCAACACCGCCATAACACCCCAGTATCGCCCTAAGAAAGTGGGTCTTGGCCTTTTTACTTCGATAGGTGATATGCTTGCCCCTAAGACGAAAGGCCAGAACTGAGAGAAGGATAAAACCGCTGATGTAACGGAGGAGCATGACCTGTAAGGGGGAGGCAACGCCTTCGGCAAATTTTCCGGATGCAAAAACAATTGAAAAGAGCGCAGTGCCACCAAGAACCCAAAGTACAGCCTGGCCATTATCTGATTTTCTTATCGCTTCCATGGTACTTCCTGAATTAATTTTTCTCCTGTAAATGAAGTTGAATCTGATGCAAAATCAAATGAGAAGAATTCATTTTGCGTGAGATTATCTAATGCAGATGCTTGATAGAGTATCTTTAAATGCAATCCGGGTTTTTGCTTTAGTCGCTAAACACGGCAGCATTTCACTTGCTGCGGATGAGTTTTGTGTTACCGCAAGCGCCGTGAGTCATCAGATCAAAAACCTAGAGACACACTTAGGGGTCAGCCTGTTTGTACGTAAAAATAATTCAATCAGATTAACGGATACAGGATTGAGCTTTCTGGCTGATGTTTCTCCGGGCTTGGTAATTTTGAATCAGGCAACCGAAAAACTCTTTCGCGATAGTAATGAAGTGGTTGTCCGTGTCTCCGTCACCTTTGCCGTTCGCTGGCTTATTCCGTCCCTCGAGAGGTTTAAACAACGTTACCCTGCTGCCAAAATCAGACTCGAAACGAGTGGTTTTGCAGATGTTTCACTAGATCCCTTTTCGGATATCGCTATTACCTATCGCCAAAAAGGAGATTATCAAGATAAAGAAGACACTCTGCTGACAGATTATTGTTGCCCGGTTCTTTCACCTGATTTATTGGCGCAATCCGGATACAGGCAAAGCAAAGACATTATCCATTTGCCGGCTTTGAAATGTACCGAAAATAATTGGGACTGGGGGGCATGGTGCACCGAGGTAGGTATTGATCAAACGACGATCGATTTTGCTGATCAGTTTGATATTGACGATGCTGCACTACGTGCCGCAGTTGCTGGGTTGGGAATGGTCCTGTCATCAGATTTTATGATCAAATCAGAGGTTGAAAATAAAACACTGGTCAAATTGCCGGGGTTTGAAGCCGTTGAACTGGGACGATACTGTTTGCAAGAGGGGGCGCGTAAGGACGGTATGGTCGAAAAGTTCAAAAATTGGCTCTTTGAAGAGATGGCTATTGTGAGCCAGTGTTAATAATTCCCAAGGGAAGTGACCACTTATATTCTATGTTCTGTAGTGTATTTTCCTCAGAACAATTTGTTTTTATTGTTAAATATAGCTTGTCATTAAATTGTCATATTAGAGTCACGAAACGATAATTTGTCATTTAACTGCAACGAAACTATCACAAATCGGAAATTACCCCGATCTTGGTGTATGAAAGTTTGAAAAATGACATCTTCTGATCCGTCAGGAAATACGAATTCATCGTCCTCTGACGATATGAAATTAGCAAAACCATCATTGGATAAAGACTTAAGCAAAATCGTTACGATGGAAGAGGCCACGCGCTCGATATCGCAACATCTTTTTGCACCGGGGCTTGCTATACTCTTTCTGGCGGTTGCTGGCGGCTTTGCCAGCATCCTGATTGGGGCACAGCCAAACGCGGTTTATATTGTTGTAGCGGCAACTCTTGGCGGCTATATGGCCCTGAACATTGGTGCCAATGATGTGGCAAACAATGTAGGTCCAGCTGTTGGTTCTCGGGCTTTGACCATGACCGGGGCGCTGATTATTGCGGCGGTTTTTGAAAGTGCGGGGGCGCTGTTGGCGGGGGGTGATGTTGTTTCAACAATATCCAAGGGCATCATCGATCCATCACTTGTTCCTGATAGCCAGACTTTTATCTGGGCAATGATGGCGGCACTTTTGTCATCTGCTCTTTGGGTTAATCTAGCAACATATATCGGAGCGCCGGTTTCAACAACACACTCTGTTGTTGGGGGCGTTATGGGCTCAGGTATCGCAGCCGTTGGTTTTGGTGCTGTAAACTGGTTTACCATGAGCAAAATTGCGGCCAGTTGGGTGATTTCACCTTTGTTGGGTGGTATTATTGCGGCGCTTTTTCTTGCCTTTATCAAAAGTAATATTATTTATCGCGATGATAAAATCGCGGCTGCGCGTCGTTGGGTGCCGATGTTGCTCGCGATCATGGCCACGGCTTTCTCTTGTTATTTGATGATGAAGGGTTTGAAGAAGATCTGGAAGCCGGATTATGCAACTGTTGCGATGATCGGTGCAGGTATCTTTGTTGCTTCTTATGCACTTCTAAAGCCTGTTATTCGTAAACAGTCCGAAGGAATGGAAAATAGAAACCAGTCTTTAAGGGAACTGTTTCATCTTCCCCTGATTTTCTCTGCAGCTTTGTTGTCATTTGCACACGGTGCAAACGATGTTGCCAATGCGGTTGGTCCCTTGGCAGCTGTTTTACACGCTGTTGAATCTGGTGACATCGCCGCGAAGGTTTCTATTCCGATCTGGGTGATGATTATTGGGGCAATTGGTATCAGTCTTGGCCTTTTCCTCTATGGCCCCAAACTCATTCGTATGGTTGGGGAACAGATTACCAAGATGAACCCGATGCGGGCTTACTGTGTGGCGCTTTCTGCGGCCATTACTGTGATCATGGCATCAGCCTTGGGATTACCTGTTAGCTCAACCCATATTGCTGTTGGTGCGGTGTTTGGTGTTGGTTTCTTTCGGGAATATTATACGAAGAAAAGCAAGCGTCGTCGCCAATACGTACGACAACATGAACGTCACCCCGAAAGTAAACACGAAGGTGTGGTTTCTGATCGTGAAGAAATTGGTCGCCGAAAACTGGTTCGTCGGTCACACTTTACGACCATTATCGCTGCTTGGGTGATTACTGTTCCTGCCGCTGCGTTATTGTCCGCTTCAATTTTCTTTGTGATAACGTTTGTGCTTTAATTAACCTGTCTTGATTGCGAAAAAAGCTCCGGTTCCGGGGCTTTTTTGCTTTTGAAGCTTAATGGTTCCGTATTTATACAGTCTATCCCCCATGAAGAATGGTTAGAGTTGCCACCTTCTTCGGTTGGATAGTAATTGAGCTTGGTCAAGGACAGATTACCAATGGACAGGCCAAGCGCTTTTTCCGATTTCAGATCCAGCGCATGGGCGACCGCTGCCCGAATTGTGCCGCCGTGGGTTACCGCAATAATATCTTTACCACGGTACTTTTGATTAAGGACATCAATTGATTTTGCTGTTCGGGATATAAGATCTTCGAAACTTTCGCCACCTGGCGGGGCTTCTGATGCAGGCGCATGCCAAAAACGATGCCATGCATCGCCTCGAATTTCGCCGAGTTCCTGATGCGTCATGCCATGCCAGTCCCCAAAGGACTGTTCCTGAAAATCATCGATGGCATCATAAGCAGGAAAGTCGTCTGTCAGCATTTCAGCGCGAATAGCGTTGGCGGTTTGATGGGTACGTTTCAAGGGGGTCGTCACCCAGACGGCGTCATTGGGTAGAATGCCGGCGAGAGCCTGAAAACTCTCTTTGTCATGGCAATCGCAATTCAAATCCAGGTTGCCATATATGGTGCCGTTGTTTTCCGTTACAGGCGCGTGCCTGATCCACCACCATCTGGTTTGAGTCACTTGTGCCTCCTAGGCGATATAGCTTAACAGGACGAGATAGGTAACGATTTCACACAGTTGTACTGCTGTGCCGAGAACATCACCCGTATACCCACCAACCTGCCGCATTGTTAGCCATGATAAAAACAAAATCATTAGGACATTGGAAACCAGAACAATCAAGACGGATAGTGGGGGAAGAAAAATAAAAAGTAACAACACAGTCAACAGTAGGCTGCCGTAGCTGCTACGTAATTTGGGTTTTGCGGCGGTCGCGGCCATTCCGCTTTTCTTGGCCAAGGGAAGATGGCTCATCATCAAGGGTGCCAAACCTCTGCCAATCATATGTGCGGAAATATAAATAGAGAATATCTGGATTAGGATTGCCCATTGATAGGGGGCGGCACTTATGGGGCTTAGTTGTGCTAAAGATAGCAGGCTACCCAACAAGAGCGTTCTGACCAGAACAGAGATGCCGAGAGCAAGGACACCATAACTCCCAACGCGACTATCCTTCATGATCTCGAGCTTGCGTTCCGGGTCGTGACTGCCACCAAAGCCATCAGCGACATCGGCGAGGCCGTCTTCGTGCAGAGCGCCTGTGACAAGAATGCTGGCGACAATTGCAAGAAGGGCACAGACATAGAGCGGCAATGAGAGATAGAAGCTCAAGACCAGTACTGTGGCACTGATGAAACCGACCAAAATGCCGATAAGTGGAAAAGACCAAGACGCTTCTGCAAGGCTGCGACTTGTTGGGTTACCTTCTTTATCCATTGGATAAGGCACAGGTATGCGTGTCATAAAAGCAAGGGCGATACGTATATCTTGTTCAAACTGCTTTATCATGTTCAGCCATTGATGTGATTTATCGTTCTGTTGAGCTGTCATGTTGCCTTATCCGGTGTATATGCGACAAAGAGAGTGGTTCAGAGGTAAAGACAACGGCCTGCTGCTATGTTATGGCTTGGGCCAGAGCTTTAAAACCGATTAAATCGGGTTATCAACGCACAAAGAAACAAATGCCGCCCCAAAGCGGTTCTGTAAAGCTATTTGATAACCTGAAGACATCGCAATCCTGTGTTAAATCAGGGGCAAGGGAGATAACAAACTATGTCAGATGCGGCATCTATTTCGACGCTGGATGAAATTCATGTTCTGCTAAAGGAATTACCGGGGCCAAGCCGAGAAGCTGCAAAAGCCGCAGAAGAAAGGCAGACACAGCTCACGAAACCCTTGGGTGCATTGGGTCGGCTAGAGGAATTGGCCATCTGGCTTGCTGCATGGCAGGGGAAGAAAAAGCCACAGGTGGATCGCCCATTTACGGCTGTTTTTGCCGGAAACCATGGTATTGCGGCGAAGGGCGTTTCGGCTTACCCGACTGAAGTTACCAAGCAAATGGTCGCCAACTTCATCCATGGTGGTGCAGCAGTGAACCAGCTTTGCGGATTGGCTGATTCAGACTTGCGTGTGTATGAATTGGCTCTGGATGAGCCAACGGCTGATTTCAGTGAACAGCCTGCGATGGAAGAAGAAGATTTTGTCCGTGCGATTGCCTATGGAATGATGGCAGTGGAAGAAGGCATCGATGTTTTGGCCGTTGGTGAGATGGGTATTGGCAATACCACATCAGCCGCGGCGATTTGTATGGCGCTTTACGGCGGGGATGCTAGTGATTGGGTTGGGCGTGGTACGGGGGTGGATGATGAAACACTTGCCCTGAAGACCAAGCTGATCAATCAGGCTGTTGAATTACACCAACCAACTTTTACTGATGATCCCCTTCAGATTTTACGCTGTGTTGGCGGTTTTGAACTCGCGGCTATTGTTGGTACTGTTATTGCGGCACGCCTCGCCCGAACACCTGTCGTTCTAGATGGCTATACCTGTACTGCAGCTGCCGCTGTTCTTCATGCGATTGATGACAGGCTTCTCGATCACTGCGTTGTCGGACATCAGTCCGTAGAGCCTGGTCATCAAGCTCTCATGACTAATATTGGTAAAGAACCTTTGTTGGATTTCAATATGCGTCTGGGGGAAGGTTCCGGGGCTGTGCTTGCAATACAGATTCTAAAGGCGGCATGTGCTTGTCACAATGGTATGGCGACCTTTGCTGAAGCCGGGGTTAGTGGCCCGGCTTAATTCCAATTTTATGAGAAATACGAAGAGGTTTATTGGGGGAGTAGCATTGCTATTCCCCCATTTGTAATAAGAGGCCGCGTTTCCTTGCGACGTGGTAAGCCCATAAAAACACACCGATTGCGATAGAGAAGTAGAGTATATTTAAGAGTAACGAATGGATAAAAAGGTCAAGTTGAAAGCCCTGATCAAAAAGAATGGCGCGCATACCTTCAAATACTGGTGCAGTTGGCAATCCCCAGGCAAGTGCTTGCAGCCATTCCGGCAAGATGTCTACGGGGTAGTAGACTGCTGAAATTGGCGCAATCAAAAAGATGGTCAACCAGGCCATGGATTCAGCCCCCAATCCAACTCTAAGAATAAGAGCGCAGACCAAAAGACCAATGGTCCATCCCATCATCATCAGGTTACTGAAAAATAATATCAGTGGTAGCCCTAGATCATAGAGGGATACTTCATAAAACAGGATTGCAAGGAAAGTGGCCGGCAGAATACCTATGAGCGTTCTGATCATACTCATGACCATCAGAGCAAATAGAAACTCATAAGGACGCAAAGGGCTAACAGCCAAATTGCCAATGTTACGGGACCAGAGCTCTTCCAGAAAAGAGAGGCTGAAACCAAGTTGTGCACGAAAGAGAATATCCCACAGAAGGACAGCTGATACCAAAACGCCCGCGGCTTGGGCGATATAGCTGCTGTTTGTTAACAGGAACTGTGTAATGAAACCCCAAAGCACAATCTGAATTGATGGCCAATACATAAGTTCAAAAATACGGGGCCAGGAAGCACGCATCAGGTATAGATGGCGCATCATAACAGATTGTATGCGGATCAATGCAGAACGGTTACGCCTGATTTGGGGAATAGTGGCTGTGGTTTGGTTTGATGAATTTGACATCTCAAATATCCCCATACTCTAAATCATCATGAGGTGGTTTTCTCGATATATCATTGCCATCTTTACTCGCAGAGTCCTTCCGATTTCGGGCAATATCAAGAAAAACTTCTTCCAGATTTGTTCGGCTATAACGATGTAATAGATCATCTGGTGCGCCCTGATCGACAATCTTGCCGTATTTCATCATTAGGACGTTGTCACAAATTCTCTCTACCTCGGTCATGTTATGGGATGCGAGTAAGATCGCTGCGCTGTTTCGTTTTTGATATTCTTTTATATAATTTCTAACCCAGTCAGCGGTATCTGGATCGAGTGAGGCCGTTGGCTCGTCCAGCAAAAGAATTTCAGGTTCGTTAATCAGGGCTTTGGCGACAGAAACACGGGTTTTTTGTCCTGCGGACAGGCTGCCGGTTGGGCGGTTTAATAAGTCGAGAAGGTTGAGTTCTTCTGCCAAAAGCATCAAGCGTTCTTTGGCGTTGATAATGCCATAGAGTTTACTGAAAAACATAAGATTTTGTTTGACAGTCAAGCGTCTGGGTAGATCTACGTAGGGTGAGGAAAAATTCAGACGGTGCATGACTTTGAAACGGTCTTTGACCATGTCTTCACCTAGTACCTGAATCGTCCCTGATGTTGGTAAAAGAATACCAAGAAGCATGGATATGGTGGTAGTTTTACCCGCGCCGTTGCCGCCCAACAAGGCGACGGTTTCGCCCGGTTTCACGGCAAAAGAAATTGATTTTACGGCAAGAACATCATCATAACTTTTGCTGAGGTTCTCGACATGAATAGCGTGCTGAGTCATGGGCTTAATATAATATGGTTGGAAAAGTGATCTTGTTCTGTTTTGCTATAGAATGATATCTATTAAATTGTGATGCCACAAAAATCTTATAAATTATAAAGATTTACCCCCTGAGAGTACAAAGCCGTAGATGGATAGAGCCTAGAAGATGGAAGCAAACCAGTGAGTAGTACATTCCGACTGGAACCTGAAGTAGGATTACATCCTGACCAGGGACGTGTCCGTTTAAGAACGCTGGTTTTCATCAGGTGGATGGCAATCTGTGGACAAACAGCAGCGCTGTTGATTGCTCATTTTGGCCTTGGGTTGGAGCTGCCGCTGGTTGCTGCATTTTTAGTGGTTTTGACATCGGGTGTCTTAAACATTGCACAGGTAGCGACGCGACCGGCGTCGTCTTGGCTGCGTAACAAAGAAGCAACCATGGCATTAGCGTTTGATTTGATTCAAATCTCGGTGCTGTTGTCCTTAACAGGTGGTCTGACAAATCCTTTTTCTATCCTGATCCTTGGCCCGGTAACTGTTTCGGCTTCCATTCTCACCAGACGCAGTACAATTTGCTTAAGTATCTTGGCAATTGTCGCGGTGACAGCCGATGTTTTCTTCTATTTGCCGCTTCCTTGGCCTGAAGGTAGTTTTTTCCTTCATTCGCTTTATCTCTACGGTTTGTGGGCCGCGTTAGTTTTTACGGCAATTTTTTTGGCAGTTTATGTTTCTTCATTAACAGAAGAGGCCCGATCAATGGGAATGGCGCTGGTGGCGTCGCAAATGGCCTTGGCCCGAGAGCAAAAGTTATCAGCATTAGGGGGATTGGCCGCCGCCGCTGCTCATGAACTAGGCAGCCCTTTGGGAACAATGCTTGTTGTTGCAAAAGAAATGAAAGAGGAGTTGCCGCCAGATGATATTTATCTGCCGGATGTCGAACTTCTTATTAGTGAAATCATCAGGTGTCGGGAAATTTTGCAAAATCTTGCTGCTTGGCCGGAAGAAGATGGAGGGGACCCCTATAACTTTATGCCGATTCAAAGCCTTGTTGAAGCTGCTGTGGCTCCTTATGAAAAGTTGGATATTCAGACGGTTATTGAGGCCAAATCGCGCGATGATTCCGGAGAGGGTACAAGCATTGAGCATCCCATGGTCGAACGAAGCCCAGAAATTTTACACTCGCTGGGGCTTTTCGCTCAAAATGCAATTCAGTTTGCGAAAGAAAAAGTCGATATATCACTGGTCTGGGATAAAAGAACAATTACTCTTACTATACATGACGATGGTCCTGGCTTTGATCCACAGGTTCTCGGCCGTTTAGGCGATCCCTTGCTCTCCAATCGAGAGCATGCACAAAAAGCTGTGGTTCAAAAAAACTTGGACCGCCGTAAGGAAGAGGATGGGGACCATATGGGGTTGGGAGTTTTCATCGCAACAACCCTTCTTTCTCACACGGGGGGGAAAGTAACATACTCTAACCATGAAGTAGGTGGTGCCGTTGTTAATATTGTTTGGCCCAGGCATCGTCTCGAAGTTGCAACTCAGCCAGTGTGAATGGCATAGAATTTGAGTTTTAGCTAATTTTAAGTGTATGAATTTTTTGCAAGACAGCTGAGCTTAATGCATCTTTGACCGTCTGTGTCAGGAAGCATAGAATATGATGAAATAACAAAGAATAGAATTGTCTAGGGGTAACAAGTAATGTCAGAATCACAGGACGCGGAAAAAAAGAAGCTGCTGATTGTTGATGATGATGAGCGTTTTGCAGAACGCTTGTCTCGGGCCATGGATCGTCGCGGATTTGAGCCTGTTATTGCCAACTCAGTTGCAGACGGCATCCGTTTGGCGCATTCAGAAGCTCAGGAATATGCAGTTGTTGATTTGAGGCTGCAGGATGGATCTGGTCTGGATGTGGTCAAAGCGATCCACGAAACATCCGAAGATGCCCGTGTTGTTGTTCTCACAGGTTATGGAAACATTGCGACAGCTGTTGCTGCGGTTAAAGTTGGTGCTTTGGATTATTTGCCGAAACCTGCTGATCCCGATCAGGTTGCTGCGACCTTGTTACAATCTAGCACCGACGGTGATATGCCTCCGCCGCCTGAGCTTCCTATGACCGCAGATCGTGTGCGTTGGGAGCATATTCAGCGTGTATACGAACAATGTGATCGTAATGTTTCTGAAACAGCACGTCGTTTGAGGATGCACCGCCGGACACTGCAGCGTATTTTGGCAAAGTATGCTCCGCACGCTTGAGGCCTAAAAGGTGCTTTTCTTGACAGGTTACTCTAGGTTTTTGCCTCTTGGTCAGCTTCAGCCCTATGGCGCCCCATTGCATCGGCCAGACTTTTGGATTGCTCTTTTTTAGATGCGGCCCAGTTTTTTACAAACTTATCAATAAAGAAGCCTTGCATGAGCTTAATCCCAAGCTCATGCGACGTTGCGATAGCTTCTTCGGCGCCACAATGGCAAAGAATCATCCTGTTAGGGTCAACTTTTTTAATTGTGTTTCTTATATCATCACCACGTGGTGTTTTCAAAAACTTGGTTAAGTCCTGGTTCCATTGCAGCTTAATGAGATCAAAGCCCATAGTGCGGCGATCAATCATTGGCAAAGACAGATGGGTAATACCGTCGAGACAAATTTTGTAACCGCGTTCTCTTAAGAAGTCGCGGGCAAAGGTAAAGCTGCCGATATCAGCAAAAACGTCCAAAAGTTGGAATTCTATCACAATAGAACGGCGAACGGATTCCCCTAAGGTATGGTCCAGTTTCAAAAATTCATCAGACAGTGCTGTCGCAACATTCAGGTTCAGGCTATAGGATCTTGTCAGCGTTGAATCGTCGTTTTGGCGAAGGATGACCAGCATACGCTTGTCGAGATATCGGGTTAAATCCTGAAAGAGCCAACGATTGGCAAGTAAATCATGGGTTGGCAGTAGTGTTTGTTGAAGCTGATCAATCGAAAAGAAGAGTTCTTTGAATAGAGCTTCAGGTTTTTGATCTTTGTTAACCAAAAATATCGATTGTCGTTTCATGAGGCTGGATAGATCAGCCTGATTAATTGCCTTGGAAACCGCATCTAAGTGTGAAGGCATGAGCGGAATTTTGGGCTTAGCGGCTGGTTTGCCATGTATTGCGGCAAGTGCCTCTGCTTTTTCTTTGCGGATTTGTGTTTCAAGATCTTCATTCATCTTGACCGCAAGGGCAATTAAATCAGCATATTCGTGTTCTAGATCAAACCAACTACAGAACTGATCCGCTTGTATATCATAATCACCAGCAAGCATAGGGTCATCACTGAAAAGATAACGAAGCCTCAGGATGGTTTCATCAATCTGAGCAACGGTTGCGTTTGTTGTGACAACAACAAGGTCATTGTTGTGTAGTCTGAAAAGAGTGCCCGAAAATTTTGCAATTAGATCTTCACAGGCATTTTGAGCGATACGTAAATGATGATCCCGTTGATGGTATGGGCGTAAATGCGATAAGTGAATATGTACCGCACGACGGTTATCGGTTTGTTTGCCGATCCGCTTCACATAATCCAAAAAGACCTTTTCTTGACTGAATTGGCCTTCGGGTTGCTTTGTTGAAGTCGAGTTATCCATAAGGGTAGGCTACATTACATCCAGATTTCACCATCGTGTGTAACATTATTAACCTTGAGAGTCTTCAAAGTTCGTTAACCTTACCGGAATGACCTAAATCTGTAACTTTTTCAATCAAAATATAGCTCTATCAAAAGACTTTCCTTTAAAAAACTTGCCCGCTGTCTGAATTGATAGCAAAAGATAGACAAGAAATTTTATGGATATTGGTTTGCATTCGGATGACTTTGGAAACTCGCCCTTCTATTAATTTATTAGATTTAGTTGCTCGTGTTGATGATTTGGCTGGTGCGCGAGTACGAACCGTTGGCGATCTTATGCTTGATCGTTTTATCTATGGCAGTGTCGATCGAATCTCCCCCGAAGGGCCAATTCCTGTCCTGAAAATCAATCGTCAGGTCTCTATGTTGGGAGGATCGGGAAATGTTCTTCGTAACTTGGCGGCAATTGGCGCGTCCACAAATTTTGTTGCGGTCATTGGGGATGATGTTATTGGCCAAGAGGTCAGTGATCTTGTTCGAAAGGAAATTGGCCAAGAGCCGTTGAACCTTGTCATTGAAGCTAAGCGTCAAACAACCATCAAGGAACGTTTTGTAGCGAGCAACCAACAGCTCTTGCGAGCTGATAGAGAAATGGATCGCGCCCTGGCTCGGGAAACTTGTTCCGAAATTGTAAAGCGCGTTCAAGAGAACCTTGATGCTGTACCTGTTCTGATTCTGTCTGATTACGATAAAGGGGTTTTGAATCAGGAAACGTTGGGTAAAGTTATTGCTGGAGCCCTGGAAGCCGGATGCCAAATAATCGCAGATCCAAAAGGTCGGGACTATAGTATCTATAAAGGCGTAAGTATCGTTACGCCAAATCGTAAAGAGCTGCATGAAGCAACGGGTATGTCTGTTGATGGAGATGCCGCGGTCGTTGCTGCCTGTAGGCGTCTTATTGATACATGTGGAATTAAAGGAGTTCTGGCTACGCGCAGTGAAGAGGGGATGACGCTGGTAACGTCGGACGGTGCTGTGGAACATCTTGAGGCTGAAGCGCGGGAAGTTTTTGATGTTTCAGGCGCAGGTGATACGGTTGTTGCTGTATTGGGCGCGGCACTTGCTGCCGGATTGAACCTTCTTGAAGCATCATGGCTCGCAAATATTGCAGCTGGTATTGTTGTTGGCAAGACTGGTACGGCTGTTGCCTATGGTAGTGAAATCAGGCAAGCTCTTTTAGCTCGAAATGGGCACTTCAGCCAAACGAAAGTTGCTGAGTTAGATGCTGTCCTTCACCGTGTCGATCAATGGCGTAAGGCTGGCTATAAAGTCGGATTTACCAACGGTAGTTTCGACCTTCTTCATCCCGGTCATATTGCATCATTGCAACAATCCAGATCAGCATGTGATCGTTTGATTGTTGGATTGAACACAGACGCTTCTGTGAAGCGTTACAAAGGAGAAAGTCGCCCCATTCAGGATGAGAATGCACGGGCGACGGTTTTGGCTGCTTTGGAAATTGTCGATCAGGTTGTTTTGTTTGACGAGGATACGCCCTTAAAATTGATTGAAGCTATTTTGCCTGATGTCTTGGTCAAAGGGGCTGACTACACGCTCGATCAAGTTGTTGGGGGTGACGTCGTAATCAAGAATGGCGGGCAAGTCATTCTCGCTGATTTGAAAGACGGATTCTCCACAACGAATACCATTGCAAGAATTGATAAAGGTAAGGAATAGAGTATTTTCTTTGTTCTTTGTTTCAAGAAAATACTCTTTAGAGAGGCCTTTTGCGTCGTTGAGGTCGACTGTAAATTGATAGTTTACACAGAAATTATTTTATCCAAAAAAATGGATGAGTGCAGCGATCATGATAGCTGGTGCTAACCAGAAAGCGCTTGCAAGAGCATAAGCCACATACCCAGAAGCCTGTCCTTCGGATTTCAAGCGTTCGTAAGCACGTCTTTCGCGTCCAAGTAAAAAGATCAAATAGAATCTGTGTCTACCAAAGGGGATGGATTTTCTGACTTCGACAGGATGTTTCGCATAGCCACGTGCCCCAAACATTTGTTTGATGGCGTGTTTTTGGTCATGAGTAAAGCTTGCGGCAATATCGGGATCAATGCGGCAGAAGTAATGTTTGATAAATGGGTCTTCTGAAAAACCGGATTGTTTATCCACATCTGCTTCAATGTTTGTATTTTGCGTTCTCTCGTCTAATTCAACCAATGCCATGTCCCCTGTAATGCGCATACGCGCACTACCCCCTATAATTTATTTTATTAAGGGTAGTGTGACTCGATTCATTTGATTAAACGTTAACGATTTGAATCAGTTAACTTCTAGAGGTTGATAAAGGCGCCTTTTTCTTTGTCATAGCTAAACAATTCACCAGTAGAAAAGTCAAAATACCACCCATGTAACTGGACTCTTCCGTCTGCAACTCTTTCTTGAATGAAAGGGAAAGTCATTAAATTTTCCAGTGAGTTAAGGATAGATGCCTGCTCAACAGCACGCTGTAACTCTTCGCCCTCTTTATCACAGCAACCGGCTTCTTCTTTTGCGTCTTTCGCAATTTTTATCCAGTTGGCGATAAACGAGCTGTCATTGGAGTCGTCAAGGATACCATCGACAAGAGCTTTGATACCGCCGCACATCGCGTGCCCCATAATAATGATATGGGGGATGTGAAGTTGTGTAATTGCATACTCAAGCGCGGCTGATGTACCGTGATGACGATCATCTGCTGCACAAGGGGGGACAAGGTTGGCGACATTACGGACCATAAATAGATCACCAGGCAGCGTGCCCAGTATCGAAGACGGTTCAACACGGGAATCACAGCAACTGATGACCATCGCTTTTGGTGATTGCCCTTTTTTGGCGAGAGATTGTAATAGTGCTTCATCTCTGCGGTAATCTATCGTGTGATAAGCGTGGTAGCCTTTGATCAGTGAATTGATTTCGCTCATTTGGCATCCTATATAGTCGTTGTTGTATTCCCAGACAGGGATTGAGTATCCGGTTATCGATATTTTGTAAATATTTTCGCAGTTGCTTTACGCTTTTTGATCAGAGAGCGTATATGTTTGAAACTGAGTTAGGGGAAAATCTTGAGTAGCAATCAGGAAAAACAACGTTGTGGCTGGGTTAGTGATGAACCCTTATATCTTGATTATCATGATGAAGAATGGGGCGTTCCGATAACGGATGATCGCGAGCTTTTTGAAATGCTTATCCTGGAAGGTGCTCAGGCTGGATTATCCTGGATAACCGTGCTGCGAAAGCGTGAAAATTACAGATGTGCTTTCGCTGGTTTTGATCCGCATAAGATTGCAGGTTTTACTGAGGATGATGTTGAACGCCTAATGTTGGACGCAGGTTTGGTTCGCAACCGTTTGAAAATCAATTCGGTGATTAGTAATGCGCAGGCCTGGCTGGAGATTATGAAAGCGGGCGAAGGAGCTTTTCGAGATCTTGTCTGGTCTGTTGTTGGGGGCAAGACACGTGTGAATGCGTGGACTGATTTATCTCAGGTACCAGCTTCGACAGAGGAATCTGAAAAACTTTCCAAGCTATTGAAGAAAAATGGTTTCCGGTTTGTGGGGCCGACAATTTGTTATGCCTTCATGCAAGCGTGCGGCATGATCAACGACCATACTGTCGATTGTTTCTGTTATAAAAAACATGCACCTAGAATTTAGTGAGCTTTAAAATGAATTTGCAATTACGTGATATTATCAACAAGGTATCTTTGTGTTTTGGCGTCAGTCTCCTTGTTTTCTCTTCAGCTGTTCAAGCCGAAGAAATAGGAGAAGTTGATACAGTCTTTAAATGGTTAGGCCCTAACCATAAGATTGTGATTGAAGCCTTTGATGATCCAAAGGTCGAAGGCGTCGCCTGTCACCTTAGTCGCGCAAAGACCGGAGGCATATCCGGCGCAGTTGGATTAGCGGAAGATACGACCGATGCATCCATTGCCTGTCGCCAGATAGGTCCGATTAAATTCCGGGAAGAGCTCGAAGATGGTGAAGAGGTTTTCACCAAACGGACATCGCTTGTGTTTAAAACCATGCAAGTGGTTCGGTTCTTTGACGAGAAACGTAATGTTTTGATTTATCTCGTTTACAGCGACAGAGTTATTGAAGGTAGCCCAAAGAATTCGATTACTTCTGTACCGATTATGCCTTGGAACGAAGGGTAATCAAGGTTAGGCCTTACATGTAACAGAAAAGGGGCTCATTGCGAGCCCTTTCCTGTTACCCCTTATTGAGGGGTGTTTCAGGCTCAAGTCCGGGAAGGCTTCGAATTTGAGCTGGAGATTCGGGCAAGCTGGCCACATGCAGAGTTGATGTCGGGAAAGCAAAGGCACTGTCATTGTTTTCGACAATTTCTTTTAGTTTTAGGGCAAAATCTTCTTTTATGTTCATCCAGTCGCCCCAGTTTGTTGTCTTGGTGAAGCAATAGATCATAATATCAATGGATGAACTGTTGAAAGAATCAACATTCACGAGGGTTGTTGCACGGGCATCATCGGTCTCAAATGCTTCTGTGCCATACAGATGATCTTTGATCTCTTGCACGATTTTGCGAAGCTGTTCACTTGTCGTGTCGTATTCGAGGCCGATTTTCCAGTAGATACGTCGATTGGTCATTTTGGAAAAATTGATCACCGCATTGTCGGCAAGCTTGGCATTTGGCACATAGACAGGTGCTTTATCAAAGCGCCTGATACGGGTGGAACGGAACCCGATATCTTCGACAGTTCCTTCAACTATGCCTTCGATCCGTACCCAATCGCCACGGCTAAATCGCTTTTCTGCAATGATGAGGATTCCGGCAATCAGATTCTTGAATAGATCCTGGGCACCAAGCGCGACGGCAACACCAAAAAGACCAAGGCCCGCGATGATAGCGCCAACATTGATACCCCAGAGTTCGAGAATACTGGCCGCACCGAGCAGAACGACGCAAATTTTAAGTGCTTTGATGATCCAGTCGACCATAATACTGGTGAGGACTGTCGTGAATCGGTGAAGCAGAAAATCCAGAGGATCTATCAGCTTAAAGACGGCATAAAAAAGCGTATAAGCAATCAGTGAACGCACTAGATTATTGCCCAATACGGCGGCTTCTCCGCCAAGGTTTAAGTGATCGAGCGCGAAGAATACACCAAGGGCAATCGGGATCATACGTATCGGGCCTTCCAAAGCTTCTAACGCATGGTCATCCACAGAGTTTTTGGTTTTGCGCGTTAGAGCTCTGAGGCGATTGATGACCAACTTGGAAAACAATCCCCTGATAACAAGAAAAGCAAAGAAAATTGCTATGGATGTTACAATGTGGCCAATGCTGAGCCCAAAGACACCCTGATTCCAGACTTCGTGTGTTATTTCCCAGAAAGTTGATAAATCTTCCATGATATCTCCCCGTTTATGCGCGAGGGGAGTTTGCTCAGGGAGGCCTTTGTCGTCAAGAGTGAAAGCAGTGCTGTCTAAGCCTTAGAAAATAACTTTGGCCTCTTTAATCAAATAATGCATCAATATCATCTTGCCCCATAGCTTCCAAATCGATTTTTTCTTCTTCAGACATTCCACCAGCCATCATGTTACCGGAAAGCGTAGCTTGCCAGTCCATTTCAATTTCCATGATTTTATCGGCAGGCAAGACATTGTGATTGCCATGAATGACGGCACTGGCAATGTCGATCATGTGGCGGATATGTGTAGAAGCATCAGGTACTAATGCGGCGATGGAGACATGATCTCCTGCTGCCAAAGCTTGCTGTATGGCATCTGTACTGTCTTTGATACCTTTGTCTGCCAATTCAACTGCTTTATCGAAAGGGATCCGAAATTCTGTCGGAGCAGATTCGTAAGCGGCAACAGCCAGTTCTTTTGCCTGAAAACTACTATCAAGAAAGTGCTGTTGATAGCTTTTAGGTTCCCAAGCCTTAACTTCTTCAAAAAGGTCCGGCATGTCAGGCACCATTTCCAGCATCATCACAGCTTCATTGAGATGATTTAAATAATCTGTTGCTAGAAAGCTGGTCTCATCAATGTTTGAGCCAGGTAATTGTGCCTTAATACTTTCAAGATCCACGTAGCTCTCACCTTCATCAATTACAGTTTCCTGATTAGCTACCATCATACGGTGTCGTTAATCTATTTTCTGCCAACTATATAAATTTACCCTTAACCCGGTGCTGATAATCTGCACTTTGGGAAAAGTAGTATTTGATTTTAGCATAAGGCACGGTAAAGAATATCTTAATTGGCGATATTACGTATACTGTAATCACTAATTATTGATGATGTCATTATCAATAATTAGTGGAACGTTGAGCGTACTAATGTCTTAGAGGCCAATGCCATTCATTTATTTTCAGAGACTTTTTAAAACAATTCTGCCCGCATCACTTTTGTATCAGTTACACTGACCACACCAATATGGCGATCAAGCAACGGGAAAATACTGTCCAGTGTCTTTTCCAAACGTTCAGGATTTATCAAGCATACAACGGCTGACATACCCTGTGCACGGCTGATTTGACCTGCTCTACTCCAATGTCCGGAACTTCCTGAACCGCCAGAAACAGGTAAAACGCTGAATCCCTTTACGCCTGCCTGGATCAGTAAATCTGTTAACCGATTTACCATGATCTTTTCGATAATAATTTCGACTCTCTTGGCTTCATGCATATCCATTTTACGATCCGATCACAGCAGTTGCTATAGTAACATAAAGTGGAATACCCACCGTTAGATTGAATGGGAATGTTACCCCTAAAGACAGTGTTAAATAAATCGCGGGGTTTGCTTCCGGTACTGCAACACGCATTGCTGCTGGCACAGCGATATAAGAAGCAGACGCAGAGAGCACCATCATTAAAACGGTGCTTCCAAGCGATAAACCAATTGTAATGGCAAAGATTAAGCCAATTGTTGCCCCTGCTAATGGCATGATTACCCCGAACAAAACCGCCCGACCAGAAACAGCTCCTTTAGCATTGATCAATCCTCGTCCGGCAACGAGTCCCATATCGAGAAGGAACAGGCATAAAACGCCTTTAAAGGGAGCACTTATAAAGGGCGATATTTCTGTGAAGCCATCTTTGCCTGTGACTAAACCTATAAAGAATGAGCCAATCAACAAAACAATTGATCCGTTTAGCAGGATTTCACGCATCAATGCGCTGTCTAGTCCTTTTGACGCTTTATTCTTTCCTGAAATCAACCAAAGCGCGGATATGATTGCAGGTGCTTCCATCGTCGCCGCGACAGCGACCATATACCCATCATAGGTAATGCCTTGTATCTCTAAGATAGATGATGCTGCCACAAATGTTACAATAGATATTGATCCATAATGTGCTGCTACTGCTGCTGCATCGATCGTTGACATCTTAGTCATTATGCGCAGCAAAACAAAAGCAAGAAAGGGCAACAGAGCGGATAAGATGATACCAGAGAGTAACGATAATATTAGCTGTAAATCAACACCATAACCAGAAAGACTCGCGCCACCCTTAAATCCAATTGCGAACAGCAAATAAAGGGACATGCCTTTGGCAATAGCTTCCGGAAAGTTCAAATCAGACTTGGCGAGTGCTGCTGAAAATCCCAATACAAAGAAGAGTATTATGGGGGACAGTAAGTTTTGTTGCGCGAGTGAAAAAAGTTGTTCCATAAAACCTCGACGTAGGCGCTATAAGTCATAGCGTTACAATAATATCCGCCACGTAAAACTTCATTCTTTACGCATAATTTGTTTCCGCTTTCTAGAGCAGTTTTTCCCTTTTGTTAAGGCGTTTTACTGATTTATTTGAACAGGTGACCATTTTACGAATCAGTAGATGAAGTCGTTGTGCTCAAAGAAACCATTCTTCGTCGTGTCGTATCTTTTTGGCTTATATCAAGTCACGACCTGAATGGTTTCTTCCTGGCGTTTCAGATGCTTATTGTAGTGGTTTTCAACCAGACGGAAGATCCAGATAAACACGAAGGTCAGCACGAAATAGAAGACACCTGCGGTAATGAACGCCTCGTACGGAGCGTAGTAACGGGACTGAACGATACGTGCTGCACCAGTCAAGTCAACAAGCGTTATGGTACTGGCCAATGCACTGCCGTGAAGCATAAAGATAACTTCGTTGGAATAGGCTGGCAGAGCACGCCTTAATGCACTGGGGATGATTATCCGCCTGAATATCAAGAACTGGGACATACCACAGGCTTTTGCTGCTTCGACTTCGCCAAAGGATGTCTGTGCCATGGCCCCGCGAAAAATTTCCGTCGTGTAAGCTGCTGTGTTTAAGGTAAAGCCGAGTAGTGCAAAGAAATAAGCCCCTTTCAGGAAGTTAAATTCTTTGGTCAGGTCGCTATAACCTTCAAACTGTCCTACACCGTAGTAAAGAATAAATAGCTGTACGATGAGGGGTGTTCCCCGGAACGCATAGGTAAATGCAAAGACAGGGTAGTTTATCAATGGGTTTTTAGATAGGCGCATAACGGCCAGCGGAATCGCAAGAAGAAAGCCGATCAAAAGAGAGAGTGGAACAAGTTTGACTGTTAAGAGCAGGCCTTCAAAATATAAAGGAAGCTCGTCCAGTATGATTTGGAAATCCATTAGAGCGCACTCCTTACGCCAGCTGAATAACGCTTTTCAATGACCTTCAAGGCCCAGATTGATAGAGTTGTTAGGATTAAGAAGGCTACAGCAGCTGTTAGATAAAACTTAAATGGCTCGCGCGTTGCACCTGCTGCAAGGCCTGCTTTACGCACCATATCTTCTAGGCCGATAATAGATGTGATGGCACTGGCTTTCATGAGAACAAGCCAGTTGTTCCCAATTCCCGGTAAAGCGTGGCGAACCATTTGTGGAAAGAGAATGCGTCGGTTTATCTGGAATTTTGTCATACCATAAGCGGTACCAGCTTCCAGCATGCCACGATCTACAGCCATGATGGCCCCGCGAAAAGTCTCGCCCATGTAGGCACCAAAGATAAAGCCAATGGTCAGAACACCCGCAATAAAGGGATTGATATCTATATACCCCCAGTCAAGGTAGGGTTCAGCCGCTGTTTTTAGGGAATCTCCTGCTCCGATTAGCTCACTAAACCATGCTGTTAAATTCAGTAGATTTTCCGGCAGATTGTTAACAAAAACCTGACCCCCGAAAAAAATCAATAGCATCAGAACAAGGTCGGGAACACCGCGAATGATTGTGGTGTAGCTAAAGGCGATTGAGCTGGCTATTTTGTTGTTTGAAAGCCGCGCAAGAGCCGCGAATATCCCCAGAATAAAGGCAACCAGTAAGGATGCCAGAGAGATGGAGACGGTAATAATGCCGCCACTCACAAGGATGCTATATCCGTAGCCATCAAGGTTAATCATTTTAAATCTTCCGATTTTAACCCTATTCAATTAAGGCTTTTTAAAAAAGCACCCCAGATCCCGATATTGATAATTTGGGTTCTGGGGGTGCTCTTTTATTATTTAACCAGGATACAAGATGGTTATTCCATCGTTGTTCTTAGTAGATATCAAAGTCGAAATACTTGTCATTGATCGTCTTGTAAACACCGTTTGCACGGATTGCTTTGATTGCAGCGGAGAAACGATCACGAAGGTCGGTATCTGATTTACGAATGGCAATGCCGGCACCATCACCGAAGTATTTAGGATCGCTGTAAGATGGACCGAAAAGTTCGAAATCTTTGCCAGCATCGGTTTTAACGAAACCATCATCCATTGCAATGGAGTCAGCAATCAGAAGATCAACGCGACCCGCTGCGATATCAAGGTATGCTTCGTCCTGAGTACCATAACGTTTGATCTCTGTGTCAGGGAATTCAGCTGTGATGAACGTATCGTGGATTGTGCCGCGTTGTACGCCGACAGATTTACCCTTCATGCCTTCAGCTGTGATTTCGATGCCAGAACCTTTTTTACGAAGGAAACGTGCAGGAGAATTGTAATATTTCTCAGAAAAATCAACTTTCTTTTTACGCTCTTCGGTAATGGACATAGACGCGATGATTGCGTCATATTTTTTAGCGTTAAGCGCAGGAATGATACCATCCCAGTCTTGAACGACCAGTGTGCACTTTACTTTCATTTCTTCGCAAAGTGCGTTGGCGATATCGATATCGAAACCAACAACGTTACCATTGGTGTCGATGCTGCTGAATGGAGGGTATGCGCCCTCAACACCGATACGCAGGTCTTTTGCTGCGACAGCGCCAGCTGTGAATGTCATTGCTGCGGCTACAGCAGTTACAAGAAATTTCTTCATTTATTGGCTCCCTAAATATAGTTGTTATACCTGTTGTTTATTTTATTATTTTAGATTTCCAGCGATAAACTGTTTGAAACGCTCTGATTGTGGATTGGTGAAAATCTCTTGCGGATTTCCTTGCTCCAGAATATGGCCTTTGTGTAAGAAGAGCGTCTGGTTTGATACTTCCCGTGCAAAGCCCATTTCATGCGTGACAACGATCATTGTGCGACCTTCTTCGGCGAGATCACGGATAACTTTCAAGACTTCACCAACCAATTCCGGGTCCAAAGCTGATGTCGGTTCATCAAAAAGCATGACGGATGGATTCATTGCCAGTGCACGCGCGATTGCTACACGTTGTTGCTGGCCGCCGGACATGTGTGCAGGATAGTAATCCTTGCGCTCGTAAATGCCGACCTTTTCCATCATTTCGTTTGCACGCTCAGTGGCTTCGGCTTTGCTTAGACCAAGAACGTGAATGGGGGCTTCTATAATGTTTTCCAGTGTTGTCATGTGAGACCAGAGGTTAAAACCCTGGAACACCATCGACAGTTTGGAACGAATGCGCTCGATTTGTCTGTTATCTGCGGGGACAGGTTCACCAGATTTGGTGGTTTTCATGTTGATGAGTTCACCACCAACGGTCACCTTACCGGAGTTTGGGGTTTCTAAAAGGTTGATGCAACGTAGAAACGTACTCTTGCCGGAACCACTGGATCCCAGCATAGAAATGACATCACCCTCATGAGCAGTTAAGGAAACACCTTTTAAAACTTCGATATTGCCGAATGATTTATGAATGTCTTCACAGACAAGTGCAGGTGTTTTATCCACCATAGCCGCGGCGTTTGACGCCATAGGTTATGTCCCCATTGTTGAATTATCTTCTTATTTTGCTTCCTAATGAAATTAGTGTGGTTTTTTCATTATGAAAAGCAAAAAAAATATATACAACTTCCGTAGATGTTTTTAAGGCAAATTTTTAAAGCCCAAGTTCTTGCTTTAACTTTTGAATTTGGCCTCGCGCCTCTTCTGCATCAGGTTGTTTTTCTGCAGCCAGTTCAGCATTTTTTAGGGCTTCAAGTACATCCGATGACCTGTCTAGTGTATGATAGGAACGTGCCAGTTGTATCCAACCTTGTAAATCGTCTGGCGTTTCTGATAATCGATCGGCTAGTCTTTCGACCATACCGTTGATCATTTCGGTTCTTTCTTCTGCGCTTAGTTCTGCGGCTGCGGCCATATCTTCAGGGGAAGGTCCTGATTGAGCCTCGTTCTGTTGCTCTGTAGTTTCCGTTGGTTCCTGTGCTGGATAAGATGCAATAAGTTTTTCCGGGTTCATCTTTTCCAGATTGGCAAGCCCGACAATTTGAGCATCCAATACCTGAAGCCAAGGGTCTGCTGCGGAAGTGTACGTTCGTAGGGTTAACCAAAGTTTGAGGGCATCTTCGTTTGCGCCAGCTTGCGTTAAAGCTAGGCCGCTATAAAACAGTCCGCGTGGATCTCGCGGGTCGAGTTCAAGTGTCTTTCTGAAGAGTTCAAGTGCCTCGGATGAGACTTGGCCCTCTGCCTGAGCGACCATCATTTCGGCAACAGCACTGTAAATCATCGGGTTAGGTGGGTTGTTTTCCATTGCTTGACGAAAAGCTTTTTCCGCGCGGGGGAATTGCCCGATCTCTGCATAGGTACTGCCCAGCAGCATCCAGCCTTCCAGATTTTGAGGATCGTTTTCCAGGCGAGTTTGTAACTTTTGTGCAAGCGCCATCATTTCGGTATTGCGCTGATTGTTTTGCTGTTGAGCAATTGCCATGCGTTCTGAGGCAATGTCGCGCTCGGCGAGTGGCATGCCCGGAATACCAGGTTGCCCCAAATACATGTAAAGCACTAATCCAGCTATTGGAAATATAACAATCAAGCTTCCCAGTAATCCTTTCATCGCGTTTGGTGATAAGGGGTGGCCTATTGTTGAGGCTGACTGTTCTTGGTCTGTGTTTAGAATACGCCGTTGAATTTCTATGCGGGCGATTTCTGCCTGAGCTTCGGCAATGTTTCCTGCTTTCAGATCCTTGTCTATTTCTTTCAACTGATCTTTATAAACGGCAAGATCTGATTCAGCTGTATCGGCAGGCGCAGTCTCAGCCTTTCTTGCCAGTGGTTTGATGAGAACCAGAAGAGAAAGTGCTGTCAGTGTTCCAATGATTGCCCAGAAAATCATGAGGTTTCTCCTGAATTTGAGCTTTTTGTCTTCTTGTCTTCATCCAAAAACTGATTGAAACGCGCTTCTTCTTCTGGGCTAAGTGGCTTGGCAACTTTCAGGTTTTTGTTTCCTCTGTAAAAAAAGATCAGGCCGATGCCGCCGACACCAAAAACGAGAAGGGGGCCGAACCAAAGCAAAAAGGTGGCTGTGTTAAAGGGGGGGCGAAATAAGACGAAATCGCCATAGCGGGCCGAGAGATAGCTTTTAACGTCATCGTCACTATCACCGGCAACAAGCCTTTCTCTAACAACAATCCGTAGCTCTTTCGCGAGATCGGCATTTGAGGAATCGATAGGCTCATTCTGGCAAACCAAACACCTGACCTCTTTTGAGATCTCGCGTGCACGTGCTTCAAGAGCTGGATCATCAAGGATTTCATCCGGCTCGAAAGCCTTCACAGAATTACTGTTGGCTGTGAAGATCAAAAGAACGGCTGCAAAAAGAAATAAGCCACGCATAGGTAAATAATTTCCCTGATATAAAAGCTGTGCCAGACTAGTTTTGAGCCTGAAGGTTATTGATAATCGGTAAAATCGTGTTTTCCAGATCACCCGGGTTCAACGGTCCGACATGCTTGTAACGTATGGTGCCAGTGGCATCGACAATAAAGGTTTCGGGAACACCATAAACGCCCCAGTCTATCCCGGTTCTGCTTTTGGGATCTCTGCCAACTCTGTGATAGGGGTTTCCATTTCGTTTCAACCAATTGAGTGCATCTTTGGGTTTGTCGCGATAATTGATGCCATAGAGGTTAATATCATTGCGTTTGCCAAGTTTGACCATGTCGGGATGCTCGGCAAGACAGGGAACACACCAGGAGGCAAAAATATTTACAATAGACACTTTGCCATTGGAGGTTAAATCAGCTCTGGAGAAGCCGGGCACGCCGAGATTTTCCAAGGCAGTCAGATTGAATTCCGGTGCTGGTTTGTCGATTAATACGGATGGCAGAATTTTGGGATCTCTTCCCGGTTTTGTCAGGGCCCAGAAGAAATAGCCGAACAAAACCAGTGTGATCAAAAGCGGAAGCGTAAAGAGTATTTTTTTATTCATGCTGCGGCATTCTGATGAGATTTCTGTTTACGCTTCCCTTGTTTTCGTTTTCCAGCAGGTGCCCCCACCCTGAGACGTCGATCCGCAAGTGAAAGTAATCCGGCTAACACCATCAAGGTACATCCGAACCAGATCCAGGTGACCATAGGCTCGCGGTATATGCGAACCGTCCAACCGCCGTCTTCAACCTGATCACCGATAACGGCATAGTAGTCACCAACAAAAGTTGAATAGATCGCAGCTTCTGTCGTTGGCATTTTCTGAACGTTATAAAGGCGTTTTTCAGGTTTCAAAATGGCCATAAATTCACCGTTTTGACTAACCGTAAAGGTACCTTCCACGGCCTGATAGTTGGGGCCAGTCAGTTCACGGACACCATCAAAACGGTAATCTGTCCCGGCAACGGAGATCGTTTCGCCCGGTTTGAGAACAGCAACATCTTCGACTTTCCACGCGGATGTTGAAATCATGCCTGCTACGGCAATCGCAAGCCCCCCATGAGCAAGTGTCATGCCCCAAGCAGAACCGGGAAGTTTCACCATGCGTTGCCAGCTTGTGGCAAGGGGCGCGCGGAAAAGTTTTATTTTATCTGCCCACTCGCTAAGGGTGCCTAACAAAAGCCAAGCCGCCATTCCAAGGCCTAAAATTGCAAGGAGTGGTCCACCTTCGGTGATATACCAGGCGGCTAGAATAGCCAGAATTGTTGCCAGGCCGGCATATTTTAAACGGCCAAGAACGCCGATCAAATCGGCCCGCTTCCAAGGAAGCAGAGGGCCAACGCATACAAGTAGAAGCAAGGGAACCATAACGGGGACAAAGGTATTGTTATAGAAAGGCGGCCCGATCGAAACGCGACCACCGCCCAAAGCTTCCATAAAGAGTGGATAAAGTGTGCCAAGGAAGACAGTTGCACAGGCTGTGCTGAGCAAAAGATTATTTAAGAGTAGTCCACCTTCGCGACTGATCGGTGAGAAAATACCTCCCGCTTTTAGTGATGGTGCGCGAAAGGCAAAAAGAGCCAATGATCCGCCAATAGCAATAGCCAGAAGGAAGAGAATAAAAATACCGCGTTCTGGGTTCACAGCAAAGGCATGAACTGAAGTCAGTAGGCCCGAACGTACAATAAAGGTGCCAATAAGAGAGAGGGAGAAGGTCAGGATTGCCAGTAAAATGGTCCAGACCTTGAGAGAGTTCCTTTTTTCGACCACGATGGCGGAGTGCAACAAGGCAGTTCCCATGAGCCATGGCATGAAGGAAACATTCTCTACGGGATCCCAAAACCACCAGCCACCCCAGCCAAGTTCGTAATAGGCCCACCAGCTACCCAGCGCGATACCACCTGTAAGGAAAGTCCATGCTGTCAGTGTCCAAGGGCGAACCCAACGCGCCCATGCTGCATCAACCTTGCCTTCGATAAGGGCGGCGATGGCAAAGGAAAAGGCTACGGAAAAACCGACATATCCGATGTAAAGCATCGGCGGATGGAAGGCCAAACCCGGATCTTGCAAAAGGGGATTGAGATCACGGCCGTTTTCTGGCGGCACGAGAAGGCGGGTGAAGGGATTGGATGTAAAAATCAGGAAGGTTAGAAAGCCAACGCCAATCATGGCTTGTACTGCGAGAACCCGTGCTTTGAGTGTTACTGGCAAGTTTCGACCAAAAGCAGCTACTGCAGCGCCAAACACAGCCAAAATAAGGATCCATAAGAGCATAGAGCCCTCGTGGTTTCCCCAAACACCGCTGATTTTATAGAGTAATGGTTTTGTGGAGTGAGAGTTCTCAGCGACATTGACGAGGGTAAAGTCAGAGACAATGTAAGCTTGAGTTAGGCACCCAAAAGCAAGAATAACAAAAAGCAATTGAACCAATGATGCTTGACTACCAAAAGCCATCAAGCGGCTATCAAGTCGTTCCGCGCCAATTAATGGCAGGATTGATTGAGCAATCGCGGCAAGCAGGGCCATAATGATGGCAAATTGTCCAAGTTCAGCAATCATTCTGTTACTTGCTCCTCATCTCCACGCCATTCTCCGGATGCTTTCAAAGCTTCAATAACTTCGGTAGGCATGTAATTCTCGTCGTGCTTTGCCAGAACTTCGTGGGCAATAAACTCACCCTTTTCGTTCAGGCTACCTTCGGTGATCACACCTTGTCCTTCGCGAAAGAGATCGGGAAGAATGCCTTGGTAGGTGACGGCAACAGTTTCTGCGCCATCTGTAATGGAAAACTTAACCTTGAGGCCATCACCCAACTTCTCGAATGTACCATCTTCGACAAGACCACCCAGTCTAATCGCCCGGCCAATCGTGACCTGTTTCGTTTTCAGATCCGAGGGGCTGTAAAAATAGGTGATGTTATCATCCAGAGCAGTTAATACGAGCGCTGTCGCAGAGGCCAGCAAAGCAATGGCGACCACGAGTACATACATTCTACGGCTTTTCCGCGTCATGGGCGGGCTGTCTCTTCCTTGTGACCAGATTGTTTGGTTGAATCCTGAATGTTTTGGAATTCTTCCAGCTCAGCTTTGTTTTTCCGCAGGCGTTGTAAGGTCGTGACAAGCAATCCCAACATCACTGCAGCCGTCAAAACGTAGGCCGTCCAGATGTAAGCGCCATAGTTTCCCATAGAGAGAAAATTCGTTATCTGTTCCATACTGTCCTGCGTAACCTGAGTTGTGCCGGGATTATTTATATCACTTCCCGGCTTCTTCTCTTACTTTTGTAGATAGACATAATTCTGTTGTTTAAACACTAGCGCATTATGTCACACTAAAACCCTAAGATTTTGATTCACATCACGATCAATATTTGTTGATCGCAAGCTGATTTAATTAAAGGTTTTACCAAAATCTTAATGTGCCTTATCAACAACAGCGCGTCGATATTTCCGCAGTTTGGCTTCTATCAACTCGCTTTTGATTCGTATCAGTAAAACCACGATATAGAATAATTTAAAGGCAATACCCATAATCATAAGCGGCCACAGCATTGATGGGTCAATTGTCGGACCATCGGCACGCATGACAGAGGCTGGTTGGTGGAGTGTATTCCACCAGTCGACGGAAAATTTGATAATCGGAATGTTCACAAAACCGACAATGGCAAGAACAGCGGCGGCCTTGTTGCCGCGTTCCTGTTCTTCAAAGGCGTTCATCAAGGCCATGTGACCGAGATAAAGAAAGAAGAGAATCAGCACTGATGTCAGGCGTGCATCCCATACCCACCATGCCCCCCACATAGGTTTGCCCCATAGTGATCCAGTCGCAAGGGCCAGAAAAGTAAAGCCAGCCCCAATGGGAGCCGACGCTTTGGCTGCGAGATCAGCAAGGGGATGTCGCCAGATCAAAGAGCAGACAGATGCAATGGCGATTGATGTGTACACAAACATGGCCATCCACGCAGAGGGCACATGAATGTACATGATCCTTACACTTTCGCCCTGTTGATAATCGGGGGGAGAGGTAAAGAAAGACATGTAGAGACCGACGGCCAGTGAAATTACTGTCAGGCCGGAAACCCATGGAAGCACCTGATTGGTCAGCTTCAAAAATCTGTTTGGATTGGCAAATCGGTGAAAGACCGACATTGTCCTTATCCCTTCAATTTACATTCTTGTGCATCAGGCACAGGTTCATTCAACGGTGAGCAGACACTAGGACAAAGATATATACCTTGCCTTGATATCAATCAATTTTCAGATATCAAACATTTGAGATATTTATCAATCCGCTTCAACTCACTTCCTTGTGTTTTATTCTACCGACTGCCTTAACGCGGCGGCTCCAGCTAATGGCGTTATTAATAGCGAAACAAGCAATATTGCACCAAGCAACAAAAGGTGAGGTCGTGCATTTGCGATAACCGCACCAGCTTCCAGACTGTTCATGGCCGCATCAATAGCCCCGACACCAAAAATCAGTGTTGGTATATAAAGTGGGAGAACGAGTAGGGGAATCAATACGCCCCCACGCCTTGCGCCGAGTGTGAGTGTCGCTGCGATAGCCCCGATCAAGCTTAGACTGGGTGTTCCCAAGACCATGGCGATCAGGAGGATCGTCATGGCGTCAGAATCCATATTAAATAGCAGTGCAATTAACGGAGCGGCTAGAATCAATGGGAGTCCTGTTGTTAGCCAGTGTGCAAGAACTTTGGCGAGGACGGCAATCTCCAGTGATGTTGACGACAGAATAAGCTGTTCCAGACTTCCGTCTTCATAATCAGCAAGAAACAACCGTTCAAGAGACAGCAGGACGGCCAGCAGAGCTGTGACCCAAATAATGCCGGGGGCAATGCGCGCGAGCAAGTTCGGCTCTGGCCCCAGGCCAAAAGGAAATAACATGGCGGTGAGAATAAAAAACAAAACGGCCATGGTTAAATCTGATTTTTGACGTAGTGCCAGACGCAAGTCTCTGGAAACAATATTGAGGAAAGCTTTCATATCCAGGATTCCTCGTCATTTTCAATCTCCAGAAGTTCCTTGTTATAAAGCGGACTGTAATCTTGCAGATTTAGCCTGTCTGGATTTTCAACTTGTATGGGGCTGTGTGTTGCAAAAATAACTGACCCACCTTTTAATCTATGGGTTTTAATGACTTCTTCTAATAAACTTACTGACGCAACGTCTAAGCCGACAGAGGGTTCATCCAATAACCAAACTGATCGCTCTGACGCCAGCAAGCGTGACAGGGTTAACCGTCTGCTTTGCCCGGATGAGAGGAGATTCGCCGGGGTGTGTTTGAGTGGAAGCATTCTGAAATGATCTAAAGCGTCTTCCAAACCTGGATCGTCTTTTGTTTTTCCTGACCAGTAGGCCAGATTTTCCAAAACCGTCAAAACAGGTTTAATCGCGTTTCGGTGTCCAATGTAGTGAATATGTTTTTGAAAAATCTCTGGATCTTTTGTGGCATCCTGTTCTTGCCAGACAAGTTTCCCAAATCTTGGCCGGACAAGACCGGATAGCATGCGTATCAGGCTTGATTTTCCGCTACCATTTGGCCCCTCGAGAACAAGGGCCTGTCCCTTCGCAAGATTGAAGTTCAATCCAAGAAAGACAGTGCGTCCGCCTCTTATACAGGTAAGGTCTTTCCCTTGAAAAAGGCTGCTGCCCAATATCTAAACCCTTAGTTTTTTATACAAACTGAGATGCAAAAAGCCATCATGCCTGATCGACTGTCTTGCGTATAACAAAAAAGCGTATAGCAAAAAAAATCCCCTCTCGCCAATAAGGTGTTTCCTTATGACGCAAGGGGATCGGGAGTCTTAAAGAGGATGCGGCTGCCAGTCGGGTATCTGGCAGCCGCTAGAGTCCAGCTTTGGGGTAATGTGGAGATCTTCAGGATCTCTAGTAGAGAGGGGAAGCTCTCTACGGTTTTGAATGTAGGATCCAATTTTGAAGGGACTTAGCCCTAAATGTGGCAAAATGGTGATTTATCACATGGCCAAGGATTCTTCGTATTTTTGTAAAGTGTGATGGCTCCCTATATAAAATGAAGCGAAAACAAGTAGATAAATTAGTTTGTGTCGCATAAAAATAAAAAATGATCGCTATTAGGTTATTTTTTTTCTTGATAAATCACAATATAAAGATATTGTTATATTGATTTTGGCGCACAGCTCACGCCTAGAGGAGACGTTACCGTGGAAGTACTATTAAAAGGATTACAGTCTATTGCCGAACCAACGCGGTTGCGTGTTCTGGGGCTTTGCGCTCATGCGGAATTGACTGTGAGTGAGCTCGTTCAAATTCTTGGGCAGAGCCAACCACGTGTTTCTCGCCATTTGAAGCTCTTAATGGAAGCAGGTCTTCTGGAGCGACATCAGGAAGGTAACTGGGCTTATTTCAGGCTGTCGGATAATCAGCCCTGTTCTGAATTGGCACGGCTGGTGATCGATTTGATCCCGGCGGATGACCCCAAACTGGCTTTGGACTTTCAACGTCTGGAAAACATCAAAGAAGAACGTGCGCGCAAGGCGCAGGAGTATTTCCGTAAAAATGCGTCGGATTGGCATGAGATTCGGTCTCTGCACATCGACACATCTTCTATTGAAGCAGCATTTCAGGAAACATTGCTGCAAGAACCAGTAAAGGAACTGCTGGATATTGGGACCGGAACCGGCCGTGTGCTGGAACTGGTTTCTGGCGAAGTAGGCTCTATTGTCGGGTTGGATATTTCTCGCGAGATGCTGGCGATTGCCCGAAACAATATTGACCGTGCCGGTTTGACAAACTGTCAGGTGCGTCAGGGCGATATGTATCAAATTCCCTTCGGCAACGCCCGTTTTGATGCGGTTTGCCTGAATATGGTTCTGCACTATGCCCTCGATCCGCGAATGTGTTTGCGCGAGGCTGCAAGGGTGATCAAGCCCGGAGGTCGTTTGATTTTGGTGGATTTCGCGCCCCATCGTATGGATAGCCTCCGTGATGACCATGCACATCATTGGCTGGGCTTTGACGATAAACAAATTGAAGAGTTTTGCGACGATGCGGGATTAACCCTCTCCGACCCAGAACATCTTCCGGGTGATCCGCTGACGGTCTGCATTTGGACAGCACGTCGCGATCCCAACACGGAGTAAAGAAGAATGAAAAGGCCTGATATCAGTTTTGAACTGTTTCCGCCGGCTTCGGAAAACGGTCTTGAGAACTTAACCAAGACGGTTACACGGCTGAAAGCTTTTGAACCGAAATACTACTCCATTACCTATGGGGCTGGTGGTTCAGGGCAGCAGAAGTCAAAAGATTTATTGAATGAACTCTCGCAGGATAAAGATCTGACGCTTGCAGCCCACATTACAATGGCTGGGGCATCGAAAGCTGAAATTCTGGAAACAGTCAAAAGCTGGCGTGATTTGGGTGTAACTCGTTTGGTTGCTCTTCGCGGCGATGCCGAGGAACCCGGCACCGCCTTTAAACCTCATGCCGATGGTTTTCAGGATTCTATTGAGTTCATTGCAAGCCTGAGAGAACTCGGCGATTTCGAAATTGCGGTTGCTGCCTATCCTGATCCGCATCCGGATAGTAAATCACTGGCTGATGATCTGGCTTTCTTAAAGCGGAAACAAGATGCCGGTGCGACAACAGCGATCACGCAATTTTTCTTTGAAGCGGAGAGCTATTTTCGTTTTGTTGAGAAAGCGAGGAAAGCAGGTATTACAATTCCGATTATTCCTGGGATTTTACCAATCAATAATATCGCTCAACTACAGCGTTTTGCCGATCGTTGCGGCGCGACAATCCCGGATTGGGTCAGTAATGCTTTTGAGGGATTGGAAGACAATCCTGAAACAGCGGCAGCTGTTGCTGTATCGCTTTGTCTGGATCTGTGCCGTGATTTGATTGATGGCGGTGTTGACGCTTTCCATTTTTATACCCTCAACCGTTCGCCTTTAACAGAAGCTGTGTGCCGGCTTCTATCTATTCAAGCTGAAGAGAAGGAAGCTGCATAATGAGAAACTTTATTGATGCGCTAAACAGCCGTGTTCTATTAACTGATGGTGATTTGAAACCAGCCCTGCGTGAGGCCGCAATTGACCTCAAACGCGCTACCTTTGGGCATGAAGAGTGCCTTGCCGCTTTGAATATTTCCCGTCCGGATTTGGTAACGGCAGCTCACAAAGACTTTTTGGAAGCTGGTGCAGATGTCATCAGAACGCACACAGGCGATGCTTCTTTTGATGCTTTGGCGAAATTCGATATGCAAGATGAAGTCTTCATTATAAATCATTTTGCGGCTGAAGCAGCTTGTTTGGCTGTTGATTCGCTGCCGGGTGGTGATCGTCGTCGATTTGTTCTGGGTGTAGCGGATCAATCCAATGCAACAGGGGCGGACAATGAATTGCGATATGGTGCCTACATTCAGGTGCAGGGGCTCGTTTCGGGTGGCGTCGATGCGCTGACGTTCAAGCCTGTGGCTGATTTGGAACAGGCACGCGCACAGTTGGCATCTGCAAGACAGGCTCTGTTAGAGCTTGGTTCTTCGGTTCCATTGCTTTTGGATTATTCGGAAGATCACGATTTTACAGATGATACCGTTGGCGATCTTGTGGATGGTGTTTGCTATGTTGAAAATGGTGATACGATAAAAGCTGGTTTCCCGGTACATCAGGTCGGACAGAAAATTCTTGTTCATGGTGGTCGTTCCCCTCGGGAAACCTTGAAGCTTGATGCGGCGTTGCGCAAAAAGGCAGCTGATGGCTATCGCCCGGTCACGCGACCGAATGTATCCCCGCGTGAGGCCATTGTGCCTGTGTCGAGCTGGAATGACTATTCAGCGGTTGCCAACAACTAAAGCATTTTGGATGCACAGTTTGTTAAAGAGGGCGGCATTTGATAAAGATGCCGCCCTCTATCTTTACTGTTTTTCCCTAAAACCCTACTTTTTGTGTGAGACAAAACGCTCGTTTCTAGCGTCTTGCGCTTGTATCCGTTTGACGTGACTATAGATTCAGATCAACAACTGAGGGCGCTCTGATCCGGGTGCGATTGGATATGGTTGAGTTTCTGGATGCCGCGTTTCTCGCGCGTGTGCAATTTGCCTTTACGATTTCGTTTCACATTGTCTTTCCGGCCTTTTCTATTGGGTTAGCGAGTTACCTCGCTGTTCTCGAAGGTCTTTGGCTCTGGACTGGGCGTGATGTTTTTTTGCGTATTTTCAAATACTGGATAAAGATCTTTGCCGTTGTCTTCGGGATGGGCGTGGTTTCCGGCATTGTCATGAGCTATCAGTTCGGGACGAACTGGAGTGTATTTTCTGACAAAACGGGTCCGATACTTGGTCCGCTGATGGGCTATGAAGTTCTGTCTGCCTTTTTCCTCGAGGCCGGATTTTTGGGCGTCATGCTTTTTGGTATGAACAAGGTTGGCAAAAGGCTGCATTTCTTTGCGACGCTTATGGTGGCGATTGGCACTCTTTTCTCTGCTTTTTGGATATTGTCTGTGAACTCCTGGATGCAGACACCAGCAGGCTACGGTATCAACGAAGTTGGGCAGTTTATCCCTGTGGACTGGTGGGCAGCTGTGTTCAACCCTTCATTCCCCTACCGTTTGGTTCATATGGTTTTGGCGGCCTATCTGACGACGGCCTTTGTTGTCGGTGGTGTTGCGGCATGGCATCTATTGCGTGACAAAACGAACCGATCAGCACGGATCATGTTTTCAATGGCGATGTGGATGGCGGTTATTGTTGCGCCGATCCAAATTATCGCGGGCGACTTTCATGGGCTGAATACGCTGGAACATCAGCCTGCTAAAATTGCGGCAATGGAAGGGCATTTTGAAACAAGGAAAGGGGCGCCGCTTATTCTTTTTGGCTTGCCGTCAATGCAAGATGAGACAGTTCATTTTGCGCTGGAAATCCCTAAACTGGGCAGTTTGATTCTAACGCATGACCTCAATGGCGAAATCAAAGGTTTGAAAGAATGGGTACCGGAAGACAGGCCGAATGTGCCCATTGTTTTCTGGTCATTTCGTATCATGGTTGGTTTGGGATTTCTGATGGCTGTGTTGGGGGCGTGGAGCTTTCTTCGGCGCTTGCAGAAAAAGCTGTATGAAACACCTTTAATGTTGCGCTTTGCGACCTGGATGGCCCCATCCGGTTTTATTGCTCTTTTAGCCGGATGGATAACGACAGAGGTCGGAAGACAGCCTTACACGGTTTATGGCTTGCTGCGAACATCTGATTCCATCTCTCCGATTGATGCGCCGGCGGTGGCTATATCCTTGCTTGCTTTTGTGATTGTGTATTTTGCTGTGTTCGGTGTCGGTGTGGTTTACATCCTTCGTTTGATGAAGCGTACACCTGATACGGATATCCCCGATGATTACAAACCTGATGAGGGGCCAATACGTGCTACGAGCATGTTCCCGGTTGAAGCGCTAACACAAGAAACAGGAGGTAAGACAAATGGAAATTGATCTTGCACTTATCTGGTCTTTGCTGATTGCCTTTGCTGTTCTTGCTTACGTTCTGTTGGATGGCTTTGATTTGGGAATTGGTATTTTGTTTCCCCTCTTTAACAAGGGGAGCGAACGCGACTATGCCATGAATACCATTGCTCCGGTGTGGGATGGAAACGAGACTTGGTTGGTTCTTGGTGGGGGCGGGCTTTTTGCCGTTTTCCCCCTAGCTTATTCTGTTGTGTTACCTGCGCTTTATGCGCCTTTGACCATTATGTTGTTGGGGTTGATCTTTCGCGGTGTTGCTTTTGAATACAGGTGGCGAAGTGAGAACTCTCAAGGGCTTTGGGATCTCGCCTTTTTTGGTGGTTCACTTGCCGCAGCCTTTTGCCAGGGGATTGCCCTAGGGGCTTTGGTCCAGGGCATCGACGTCGTTGATCGTGCCTATGCAGGTGGATGGTGGAATTGGCTAACGCCGTTTTCACTACTCACAGGAATATCTGTTGTCGTTGGCTATATTCTGTTGGGATCAACATGGTTGATTTTAAAGACTGTTGGGCCTGTGCAGGAAAAAGCCCATCGCTATGCAAAGCCGGCACTGTTTGGGCTTTTGGGTTTAATCGGGATTGTCAGTGTTTGGACACCGTTTCTTAATCCTGAGTTTCTGGCGCGTTGGTTTACCATGCCACAGATAATCTATACCGCACCTGTTCCGCTTCTTGTTTTGGTTTCGGCGCTGGTTTTATTGCGAGGACTTCGAGAAAAGAATGACGCTTGGCCTTTCTTAGCCAGCTTGGGGTTATTTGTTCTGACTTACATAGGCTTGGGGATTAGCTTTTTCCCTTATATGGTGCCCCCGAGCCTGACAATCTGGCAAGCGGCGGCGCCTGATGTAAGTCTGGAATTCTTGCTTATTGGTACTGCTGTACTCGTGCCGTTAATTCTTGGTTATACAGCCTACGCCTATTGGGTATTCCGTGGGAAAGTGGATCCTGACGAGGGGTATCATTGATGGTAATGAATAACTCTGCGAATAAAACGCTGGCCGTGTCTCCAGTAAAGAAGCAATCAGAAACAACAACTCAACCAGAGGCACAGAGTCTCCAGCATCGGTTGATTTGGTTTGTTGGGCTATGGTTCGGTGGTGTTTTTTCTTTGGGTGTCGTTGGGTATGCTATCCGTGCCTGGCTTGGGCTTTCTTAAGTATCAGGCTTGAGTTGTCGCTAGAGGATATCCAGCCCCAAATCCAGGCAAGGGGCGCTGTGGGTTAGCCATCCCATTGAGATAACATCAACCCCGGTTTCTGCGATGGCACGTACTGTTTCATGGGTGATACCGCCAGATGCTTCTGCAATGGCCTTCCCATCTATCATCACGACGGCTTCGCGCAGGGTTGGTAAATCCATATTATCCAGCAGAATGATATCGGGGTTATGATGGAGTGCCTGTTCCAGCTGGTCAAGCCGATCAACTTCGACTTCAATTTTTACCATGTGCCCTACTTGTGATCGGGCGGTTGCAATGGCTTTCCCGATATCGCCTCCAACCGCAGCAATATGATTATCTTTGATCATCACACCGTCATAAAGACCAAAGCGATGATTGTGTCCGCCGCCGCACCGGACAGCGTATTTTTCAAAAGCCCGCAGACCGGGGGTAGTTTTTCTGGTGCAGGTGACGCGTACAGGCAGATCGTCAACCAGATCAACAATATTACGGGTTGCCGTGGCAATTCCCGATAGATGCCCCATGTAGTTCAGGCCAACACGTTCGCCACTCAGGATTGCGCGCGCAGGACCTGTTATTGTGGCAACAATACTCCCGGGAAAGAGACGTGTGCCATCTTCCGGTAAAATTTTAACTACCACCTGCTCAGATAGTTCAGCCATTGCCGCCTTTAGAAATGCGGAGCCGGAAACAATACCGCTTTGTCTGCTTACTACAGATGCTGTGAGCTGGGCATCTTCAGGGATCATTGATTGGCTGGTGAGATCCCCGGTCGATCCAAGATCTTCCAAAAGCGCGGCCTGTACGGTCTGTGTGATAAGGGGGGAAGGTAAAGGCGGTATGTTCATCATTTACACTTTTTATTGTCGATATATCTTTGGGGCAGTTTAGGAAGCGAGCTTCATTGCAGCATTTGTGGTTGCATGCTTTGTAGCGTTGTCCAGTTTTATGGTGCTGTGATGCTGATATTGAGGGTTACTCTCGGGGTAATCGAGGCGATAGTGACCTCCTCGACTTTCCTTTCGCTCAAGTGCTGTCGTTGCTATCAAACGACTAATCGTCGTTATATTTTTTAACCGTGCTGAAGCATGTGGAATATCTAACTCGATACGATCCAGTTCTTTCAGCAGTGTTTTCAATCCCTTTTCATCCCGGCAAAGCCCGATGTAGCGATAGTTCTGGATTTGCAGCTCGTAAATGGCTTCTTCATCTCTATTCGCAGCGGGGTAAGGAGCATCGGTTTTTTCGGAAACTTCAATCTCAGGGATGTTTCTTGCCGGGGGTGTCGTGAGAAAATCACAGATATCTTTACTGACAAGAGGAGCAAAAACCAAGGCTTCGAGCAAAGAGTTGCTGGCCAATCGGTTGGCTCCGTGCAAGCCGGTGCAAGCAGCTTCGCCACAGGCCCAGAGGCCATTGAGACTGGTTCGCCCACGATTATCTGCTTCGATGCCCCCCATATGATAGTGCGCTGCCGGAACGACAGGAATAAGGTCTTTCGTCGGATCGATGTCGTGATTTTTGCAGTGCGTATATACCGTGGGGAAGCTTTGTGGAAAAGTATCCCCGATCGATTTACGGCAATCGAGATAACAGCGATGTCCCTTTTGTATTTGTCGCCATATGCCTCTGGCGACAATATCCCGTGGCGCCAGTTCGGCGAGGGGATGTTCATCGCACATAAAACGTTCGCCCGCCTCATTCACCAACCAGGCTCCCTCCCCACGCAAAGCTTCCGTTGCCAAGGGGCGTGGTGTGGCCTTCACATCTATGGCTGTTGGATGAAACTGGACGAACTCGAGATCCTTCAGTTTCGCACCTGCGCGGGCGGCCATGGCAAGCCCATCTCCACTCGCGGCGAATGGATTGGTCGTTGCGCTGTAGATCTGCCCGATCCCGCCTGTAGCAATAATTGTGGCGTTAGCAGTGATTGTTCGCAATTTATTATCTTGCAGAAGGCTTGCGCCAAAAACCTGATTGTTCTGGCATAGCAAATCTAGAGCTTCTGCATTTTCGAGGACCGTAATGTGCGCGGCCTCTTTCACCCGTAACTGTAGAACGCGCATGACTTCTCGTCCGGTCGAATCTCCGTTGGCATGGACAACGCGCCTGTGGCTATGGGCAGCTTCTCTGCTGAGGCTCAGGCCTTTGTCATCATGATCAAAGATCACGCCAAGATCGATGAGATCGTGTATACGTTCTGGCCCAAGATCGGTAACCAAAGTGGCAATGTCCTGATCCGCAATACCGCCGGCGACGGCAAGGGTATCCGCGAGATGACTTGCAGGACTATCGGTGGGATCAAGTGCAGCTGATATCCCGCCCTGTGCCCAGGTACTCGATGCTTCTTCTCCAAGCGGCCCTTTTGACAGAAGCGTTACAGCTTTTGGTGCAAGGTGCACCGCCGCCATCAAGCCTGCGAGGCCCGCACCAATTACCAAAACATCTGTCGTCGTTCTTTCAATCGTGTCGGCAGGGTTGGGCACGGGAAGCCTCCTTAACTTGCGTCCAGCATGCGTTGAACTGCAAGGCGTGCCCGATCAGCAAGCGCAGGATCAACAGTAACTTCGTGCGTCATCGTCTTTAATGATTCACAGATGTTCATCAAGTTAATGCGTTGCATGTGAGGGCAAAGATTACAGGACCGAATAAAGCTGGTATCCGGGTTTTCTGACGCGATGTTATCACCCATAGAGCATTCGGTGATCAGGGCGACTTCTGCTGGCTTTTGCTCAGATACAAAGTTGATCATACCGGCAGTTGATCCTGAATAGTCCGCAGCTTCGACAACTTCCGGCGGACATTCCGGGTGTGCAAGGACCGTGACATTGGGATGTGCCTTGCGCAGTTGATTAACCTGTCGGGCAGTAAAGCGTTCGTGCACTTCACATTCGCCTTCCCATGTCAGAATTTCAACGTCGGTTTCGGCGGCAACATTGGCGGCAAGAAAACGATCCGGGATTAAGAGCACCCGATCCACACCCAATGATTCAACGATTTTCACAGCATTTCCGGATGTGCAGCAGATATCTGATTCAGCCTTTACTTCGACGGAGGTATTTACATAAGTGACAATGGGAACGCCGGGATATTTTTTGCGAAGATTACGGACGTCTTCGCCTGTGATGGAGTCAGCCAAGGAGCACCCGGCCTTGGGATCGGGGATCAGTACAGTCTTCGATGGATTTAGAAGTTTTGTGGTCTCTGCCATGAAGTGAACGCCGGCCATCACAATGACATCGGCTTCGACATCAATAGCCTTTTGTGCAAGTGCGAGTGAATCCCCAACGATATCAGATACGCAGTGATAGATATCTCTCGTCTGATAATTGTGGGCGAGAACAACAGCGTTGCGTTCTTTTTTCAAACGCAGGATCTCATCAACATAGGGCGCAAAATCAGGCCACTCTTCTTTACTGATCGCGGGGTAAACCTGCTCAAAGACAGAGGCCGTGCGTGCGGCCACTTCCGGGGTGTATGTGTATTCTTCTGTCTCTGCGACTGCAGTATTGGCAGACATTGTAACCTCTTTTGCTCTATGTGAGTATAAGGGGGCTATAAAAAAAAGACGGGAGCTCCCTGTTACCCTTATGCTACAAGTGAGTATTACTTGGGTCAAGCGTATTATGCTCAATATTAGTATAAGTAGTTTTGGCCTAAGGAAGATTCGGTTAGCTGAAGAGGAGGCGCGCTAGTTCTGGCGGACACCCAGTGCCTGGCGTTCCATCAGGACTTCGCGCCTAAAGCGGAATTGGCTGGCAGGACGCCCGCCGGTCTGGCTTTCGATCTTTCCGGTTGCTTCAACCAGGCCTTTTTTCTCGATGAGTCGACGAAAGTTCTGTTTATGTAGTAGAGATCCCGAGAGAGCCTCGACGACTTTTTGGAGCTGTAATAGCGTAAAGGTCGGGGGCATCAGTTCGAACACGACAGGACGATATTTTATTTTACCCCGCAAGCGCCCGATGGCTGTTGCTAAAATGCGTCGGTGATCCAATGCCATTGCTGTTCCGCGATGATCACTTATTTCTTCTCCATTCAGGTTGTCTTGGCGTTCCGTGACCAGGCTTGCTTCATAGAGTAGTTCGTATCGTTCCAGAACAAGTTCATCGTTCCAGGGGGTGTCATCCAACCCAAACGTAATACAGGCACGTTCGTAGCGATCTTTTTGCTCATCGTTATTTTCAGCATCAGCAATCCATTGCCGCAAGGCGGGGATGATATCACTCTCTAATATAATGGGAGAGCCATCGCGCCAGTCTTCCCAGGGGAAGAAGCGATACCAATCCTGCCAAACCGCATTTTCAATCGCTGTCGGGCCGGTATCTTGCACCAGAGCGAGATAGCCGACTGATACCAAGCGGGCGCCACCAGCTTCCTCGCGAGGGTCGCGTCCTTCGTTACCGAATGTATAGAGTTGTTCAACGTAGCCAATATCGTGATCGGTCTGTTCTTCTACCCATGATCTGAGACCAGCTTCAAGTGTGCGGTGCTTCAGTGGATAAAAAGGGCCGAAGGGAAGTGCTTCGTGTCGATTGTCGTGGGGCAGCGCTGTCCGTTCGGTCAATGTTTCGTGCTGGGCAGTCAATGTTTCAGAGGTATGCTGGACGACAAGAACCTTTGGTTGCTCTTCAATTATAGCAACAATAACGGCATTCAGTCCGATAACGACCTGCCCGTTTGTTGATTCTGCATTCACATTCATACCTATAGTGCCTCTATCTCTTAAGTCTCTAAGATCACAGAGGAATTGATATTAGGCAAGATCTGATGGTAGGTGACTGTTATAATCTGCAAATCTCTACTGTGAAAACGTTTGTGATTCTGCTGTCAGTAAATCACAGCCGCCAAGTTTAATGGCTTCGAGCAAAGGGTTCAGAGGCGTGCTATCCGAGACGAACTGGCTGATTTGAGAGAAATCGCATTGTTTAACCGGAGCCATTTTATCAAACTTGCTATGGTCCAGAACCATGATGGATTGCTGGGAATGACTGATTAAAGTTTGCGAGAACACTGCTTCGCAAAGATGGTTTACCATAAAGCCCTTTTCGCAATGTACAGCTGATGCTGATAGTATCGCGTGGTCCAACTCAAACCGGCCAACAAATTCCAGAGCTTCAGGCCCAAAGGCCCCTGCATCATGTTCCCTGAGTTCGCCGCCGGCTAAAAATACTCTGTTTCCGTTCCTGCTCACCAGAATGTTGGCGATTGAGGCCGAGTTGGTGACGATAAACAAATTTTTGTGCTCGCTAAGCGCCATGGCAACATAAGCTGTGGTCGAGCTGTTATCGAGAAAAAGCGATTCCCCGTTGCGAATTTGTGCCGCTACCAGGGTGGCGATCTGTTGCTTTGCTTCTTTGTCTTCTGCAAGACGACGGGAAAATGAGGGTTCAGGAATGCTTTCTGGAAGCGAGACGCCGCCGTGTACTTTCTCCAGTAAGCCTTCAGTGACCAAGCTATTCACATTACGGCGTATTGTTTCCATCGAAACTTGCAAGGTCTCTGCAAGGGCCGCTGTTGTGCAAAAGCCATTAAAGCGAACGTTCTTAAGGATATCGAGCTGGCGTTTGGAAGGGTTCATCTGATTCTGTTTCGTGTGTTTGCTGTTGTTGTTTCAGTATTTATAGCAACAAAACCACGAAATAAACACGAAATTTCCTCAAAATATAAATATTTTGGATTGACGCGACTCTAGTTTCGGTGATTTTATGTGGTTATTGTGGATTTGTGTGGTTATTGATTGCTTTCTAGGAGAGTTTAATGTCTGATCGGCGTCATGTAGAGGTTCTTGTAATTGGGGGCGGGATTATAGGGTGCTCTATCGCCTATCATTTAACTCGTATGGGAAAGCAGGATGTCGCTGTTCTGGAGAAAAATCAGTTAACTCACGGGGCGACGTGGCATGCCGCCGGGTTGGTGGGGCAGCTAAGGTCCTCGCGAAATACAACCCGTATGCTGCAGAAATCCGTTGAGTTATATGACAAATTAGAAGCGGAAACCGGACAGTCGCTGGACTGGAAAAAGGTTGGCAGTCTCAGGTTGGCAAGCTCTAAAGACCGGATGCTCGAAATAAAGCGTCTGGCAACAACCTCTAAAAGTTTTGGTCTTGAGATGCAAATCCTGACTGCACAAGAGGCACAGGAACTCTTTCCGATCATGACAACAGACGGTGTCGAAGGTGCAGCCTATATTCCAAGTGATGGTTATATTGACCCAAGCTCTGTTTGTCAGGCGCTGGCAAAGGGAGCCCGTGATAAGGGTGCAAAAATTCATCAAGGCGTTGAAGTTCTGGAGGTACGTCGAAACGGCCGACAAGCATCCGAAGTCGTTACGTCTGAGGGGACTTGGACTTTTGATATATTGGTTAATGCTGGAGGTATGTGGTCTCGGGAATTGGGGATTCTTAGTAATGTGAAGGTACCCGCTTGTGCATTGGAGCATCAGTACATGATCACTGATCCCATTCCCGATATGCCTAAAAACATGCCAACAATGCGGGATCCCGATCGACTGATCTATTACAAGCCAGAAGTTCGGGGAATGGTTGTTGGTGGGTACGAAAGGGGAACGCTTCCTTTTGGAGATGAGGGTATTCCGCAGGGATTTGGTCGGGAACTGTTGGGTGAAAATTTTGATCGCTTTGAGGAATTGGCCTGCCTTGCTTCGGAAATCACGCCGGTAATTAATACTGTGGGCATTCGTGAGCTCATTAATGGTCCCATTCCCTATTCTGCTGATGGTGACTTTGTGATGGGAAAGGCCGTTGAGTTTGATAACTATTTTGTTGCCAGTGGTTTTCTCTATGGAATTGCTGCAGGCGGTGGTGCGGGACAGATGATGGCGGAATGGATAATTGATGAAGCCCCAAGTCTTGATCTCTGGCCTCTGGATATCCGCCGTTTTAGCGAGCACCATAACACGAACTATTTTATGTATAATCGGGCCGTCGAACACTATGGCGGGCATTATCTTCTTCACAAGCCTGGCGAAGAAGCAAAAGCAGCCAGAGGAATAAGGCGTAGCCCGCTTTATAATATACTGAAGGAAAAAGGTGCTTGTTACGGTAGTCGGGCAGGGTGGGAGCGTCCGAATTGGTTTGCTTTGAATGGGTTGGAACCTGTTGATCAGCTGGATTTTGATCGCAGGAAAACAAATTGGTTCTCGCCTGTTGCCAAAGAGTGTAAGGCTGTGAGGGAAAATGTAGGGTTAATAGATCAATCTTCTTTTGCAAAGATGGAGGTTGTTGGTCCGGGTGCGTTAGCAGCTTTGCAAGGGCTTGCGATTTCAAACCTTGATAAGCTCGATGGGGCGGTCGTTTATACACAGCTTTGTAACGAAAAAGGCGGGATTGAAGCTGATTTGACGATATGTCGTCTGGGTCGTGAGCGCTTTTATGTCATTACCGGCAGTGGTTTTTCTACGCATGATTTCCATTGGATCAAGTCGCATTTGCCAGTGGATGGATCGGTTCATGCGTTCGAAGTGACTTCTGCCAAGGCTGTGATCAATATCTGCGGGCCAAATTCGAGAGCTGTTTTGCAAGCGGTGACGCGCCAAGATATTTCCAATGTCGCTTTCCCTTTTTCGACTTGCCAGCAGATTGAAATTGGCGCAGCAACACTCTGGGCTCTGCGTATTGGGTATGTCGGAGAACTGGGCTGGGAGTTGCACATTCCAACTGAATTTGCGGCGCATGTTTATGAACAGCTTTGGGAGGCAGGGCAACCTTATGATATTGCCAATGTCGGTTACCGTGCCATTGATAGTCTGAGGATGGAAAAGGGGTATGTCTATTGGAGCTCAGAGGTAACCCCTGATTACACACCTTATGCTGCCGGGTTGGGATTTAAGGTTGCGCTGAAATCAAAAGGCGATTTTATCGGTCGCGAAGCCCTTCAGATGATTAAAGAAAGTGGACCAACGGAAAAATTATCCACCTTTACTGTTGAGGCTGATGTCTCCCTTTACGGTGCAGAGACGATTTTTCGTGGTGACGATGTGGTTGGGCTGACAACATCAGCTAATTACGGTCATACTATGGGGGCGCAAATTGCTATGGGGTACCTTCCTGTTCCGCTTGCTGGTCAGCAAGGGTTTGAAATTGAAGCTTTTGGAAAACGCTATCCTGCTGTGCGTATAGATGGTGCTTTGTATGACCCTATGAACAAACGTTTAAAAATGTGAGGGGTGATAGAAATGGAAGCGAAGCAAATTGCATCAATTATAGTGTTGGTTCCGGAGCTACAGGATTGGACTCCTGGAAGTTATTCCGTTGAACGTCTCGGCGGGCTGACAAACCTTGTTTTTAAAGTGTCGAGAAAAGAAGAGAGTTACATTGTTCGAATTCCAGGAGAGGGGACTGAGGAATATATTGATCGTTCTGTTGAATCTCATAATGCTCAAGTTGCTGCGGATATAAAGGTCTCTGCAGAAGTTCTTTATAGTGATCCCTCAAGTGGCGTGATGGTCTCGCGGTTCCTGGAGGGTACAAAAACGATGAGCCCTCTTGCCTTTAAAGAGATATCCGGATCTGCTGGTCGGGCTGGACGTGCCTTGGCTTTGTTGCATAACTCGGGAAAAGAATTTCTGTTCCGGTTTGAGCTCTTTGCCATGATTGATGAATATTTGAAGGTTCTCTCAGGCTTGGACGTTACTTTACCAGATGGGTATCGCGAGGTTGTTGAAGAGGCGCAAAACATTCGAAATATTCTGGCCTCTAAGACGAAGCTACCATTAACACCGTGTCATTGTGATCCTTTATCTGAAAACTTCCTGGATGATGGTCAGAAGATGTGGATTGTGGACTGGGAATATTCCGGGATGAATGATCCTCTATGGGATCTTGGAGATCTTTCTGTCGAGGCCGAATTTTCCGAGGAACAGGATCGGGAATTACTTGTTGCCTATTGGGGCGAAGAGCCGCCAGCTGAAATCCTAGGTCGTATGATCATCTACAAAGCGATGTGTGATCTTCTCTGGACTCTTTGGGGGTTGATACAGCATGGCAATAAAAATCCTGCCGAAGACTTTTGGGCGTATAGCATTGCACGTTTTGAGCGCTGTAAAAAGCTGATGTCTTCTTCTGGTTTTGCTGAGCATCTTCGTGCCGTTGATCGGGGAAGCTTATATAATTGACATGTTTTCAAAGCATGTTTGAGTGGGTTGGGGCATTGTAGAGGATTTAATCGGTAATGTTAGAGGCAGAAGTATGGTGTGTGCCTTTTTATATATTGCTTTATGTCTCGAGCCGTAAGAGCATGAGTAATTCATCATAATAAGTGCCTTGAACTTTAAGTGCTCTGGGTTCGATGCCGTATTCAATAAAACCCAATGCTTTATATAAGTTGACTGCTGGAATATTGGAAGCAACCACGGTTAAGAGAAGTTCTTCGGTGGTTTCTTTGGCCGTTTCGATGATTAGTGATGCGAGTTGCTTGGCCAAACCGTTACCGCGCGCTTCCGATTTTATATACATGCCCCAAAGTGTCCCTTTGTGCCGTAGCTTTTCTTTTTTGGAGATGCGTAAACCTGCAATACCTGCAAGTATTCCTGTATTGCCATAAACACCAAAGACATAGCTGTCGTTTAAGAGTTCGCAATAGTAAGTAAAGACTTCGGTGGATTCATCTCTATAGGATGCTCCAAAGGCTTCGGGCGTTTCTCGAAGCCCCTCCAATCTCAGTTCTTTATAAAGCCCCACGTCGCTGGGAAGGATTCTTTCAAGTGTAAAATCGTTATCTTAGGCATTTGTATTAAGAATCTTACTGTGTGCTTGCTTATAGTTTGGTGATTCGGGGAATTAAATGCGAATCATCTGGGGTAAAAGTTATTTTCAAGCATTATTCGAGAGAATTTCGCATATTTTTTTGCTTGGTTTCGGGGATTCTTTATCGATTTGCTCTAATTATCCCGTAATTATCTTATGAATTTGCTATCGGGGAATCTGCCTTTTTCAGAAAACATCCTAAACAGAGGTGTTTTGGGTAATAAACTTACGTAAAACGGCTCTGTTACGCTAATATTAAAAAAATGTGAGTTTTTTGCAAAAAGGTCTTTGACAGTGTTGTTGTAG
>NZ_LAQL01000059.1 GCF_001026905.1 Kiloniella spongiae | reverse complement strand
TTTAGATCGTATCAGTGTTAATAATGGTCATATCCTGCGTTTCTAAAGTAATTTTTACATTCGTTTGGCGTAATTGAGTTGATGATTTCTGCGAGTGTATTGTGGACGGAATGAACCTACCTTGCCTGAGCGATGCGCATCCAGTGTTCGATTTTGGAGAAAGTTTGTTCTATCGGGTTGAGATCGGGGCTGTATGGAGGCAAGAACAGAAGCTTGGCTCCCTTATCTCTGATGCCTTCACGTACGGCAGAGTTTTTGTGGGAACTGAGATTATCCATGATCACAATATCCCCTTGTTTGAGGGTGGGGCATAACATCTCTTTTACCCATGAGGTAAAGCGCTCGGCGTTAATCGGGCCGTCAAACACACAAGGTGCTTCTATACCATTACATCTGAGAGCGGCAAGGAAAGTCATTGTATTCCAGTGCCCATGGGGTGCATAAGCTTTCAGGCGTTCTCCTTTCGCACACCATCCTCTTATGGGGGCCATATTGGTCTTCACCCAGGTCTCATCCAGAAAAACAAGGCGCTGGGATCAAGCTTGTTTTGATAGGCCTTCCACCAATAACGCCTTGCAGCAACATC
>NZ_LAQL01000058.1 GCF_001026905.1 Kiloniella spongiae | reverse complement strand
TTCCCCAACTGTTTGAAACAAGTGATTCTGTGAATTCCTCTGCTACATTCTCTTGGGTGATTGTTAATCGCTTTAAGCAATTTTCGTTAACACCACAATAGGTGATTTCAACCAGTTTGGATGGATACAAATTACCTACATTCACATAGCCTAACTTGTAATCCGCGACGAGCGTTTCAGCTTCGTATGTCTGCACATTCTTCAGACGCTTATCCTGGGTGATCTTTGCCCCAGCCTGATACCAGGTGCGGATATCCGTGCGGTCTTCATAAACAAAACGCACAGAGGATGTGGCTGTGGTGCCCGCAGTCGCATTACCGCCGTAATCAATACGATTGATGCGGTACGAGCCGTTGGTCTGATCTTCGGTGTAGCTGTAGGTAATGGTGTTGTCTGATCGGTCAGACTGTTTGTTCAAGGCCCAGATCCGCGCTTCAGGGCGCGCCGTGCCATCCGCCTTGATGGCTTCA
>NZ_LAQL01000057.1 GCF_001026905.1 Kiloniella spongiae | reverse complement strand
GCGGTGGCGGTGGCGGTGGTGGTTCTGGCGCATTTTCTCAGAATCTAGTTACAGTCACGCCCGGTGAAACGATTTCTGTTTCAGTTGGTGCTGGGGGAGCGGCTCCGACTTATGCGCACCCGGTATATGGTAAAAACACGGATGGTAATGCCGGTGTTGAAAGTGCGTTTGGTACGTTTGTGTCTGCCTCAGGCGGTGAAGGCGGCGGTGGCGCCTATTCTCAACATCAATCGACTGGTGCAGGTGGTGCAGGTGGGAGCGGCGGTGTCAGCGTTCCGAGCAGTTACATTAGTCTAAACGGAACCAATGGTTCTTCAGGAGAGTCAGCATCTACCGTGAGCGGTAACTATCTCTATGCGGAAGGTGGATCAGGCGGTACTGGCTATGGGATACGAGACATAGCTTGTGGGTCAGGTGGTGCCGGCCCCAAAAAGATTGGCAATAAAACGCAAAATCCAAGTAATCCGGGACTAGATGGATGCGTTCTTGTCGAATGGGGGCAGAACATTCAAACGGCTGATACAGGCCCAACAAAAGTATTTTTAACTGAATCAGGGAATCATAACTGGACAGTGCCTGAGGGTGTTTCCTCTGTTCGTGTAACACTTGTTGGTGCTGGTGGTAGTGGCGGGCAAAACGGCACCTTTACGACAGGCTCAACAGCAGATG
>NZ_LAQL01000056.1 GCF_001026905.1 Kiloniella spongiae | reverse complement strand
GTTACAACTGTACCACGACCTGAGATAGAGAACACGTCTTCGATAGGCATCAAGAAAGGCTGATCAACTGGACGATCCGGCTGTGGGATGTAATCATCAACAGCTTTCATCAGCTCAAGAATCTTCTCGGAACCGATGTTCGCGTCACGACCTTCTAGTGCTGCAAGTGCAGAACCGGATACGATCGGAATATCATCGCCTGGGAAGTCGTAAGAAGAGAGAAGCTCACGGATTTCCATTTCAACGAGCTCTAGAAGCTCTTCATCGTCAACCTGGTCAACTTTGTTCATGAAAACAACAAGAGCCGGAACACCAACCTGACGTGCAAGAAGGATGTGCTCACGTGTCTGTGGCATTGGGCCATCAGCTGCGTTAACAACCAAGATAGCACCATCCATCTGAGCTGCACCCGTGATCATGTTTTTTACATAATCCGCGTGGCCCGGGCAATCAACGTGAGCATAGTGACGACCTTCTGTCTCATACTCAACGTGTGCTGTTGAAATCGTGATACCACGCGCACGCTCTTCAGGTGCTTTATCGATATCTGCAAAATCTGTAGCAGTACCGCCACTCGCTTCTGCCAATACTTTTGTGATCGCAGCAGTAAGGGTTGTCTTACCATGGTCAACGTGACCAATTGTGCCTACGTTACAGTGCGGTTTCGTCCGCTCAAACTTTTCCTTAGCCATC
>NZ_LAQL01000055.1 GCF_001026905.1 Kiloniella spongiae | reverse complement strand
GACGTTGCTGCTTTCTCTGGCAACCGTTCTGATTATCTGATTGAGGATAATGGGGATGGCAGCTTTACGGTTATTGGCGGTGCTGATGGTCGTGATGTTGTGACGGACATTGAAACCCTTCGCTTTGCAGATGGTGACTTTGATCTGACGACTGTAAATGGCCCAGAGGCAGTTGATGCCAAGATTGTCTTTGATGGTGGATCATCTGTTTCTCACAAACTGAGTTTTGCTGATGCAGATCTTGATGTTGCCGATAGTACAGAAGTCCTGAGCTTTAAAGTTGTTGATGCCACAGATAACGGGAATAACACCTTTACCCTGCAAAGCGGTGCTTTGGTTACGATCAATACGGATGGCACCTATAGCTATGATGCTCAGGGGTATAGTGGTCAGGACAGCTTTACCTGGCGTGTGACCGATAGCACTGGGCTTTCCAAGGATGCTGTTGTTGCTGTTTCCATGCCGACAACAGAGACGGGTTCTGCTGGTGAATTTAATGGAACGAATGGCTACCTACAACACACTCCAACATCAAATGGTGATGCTCAAACCTGGACATTCTCGGCCTGGATCAAACGAGGCGAACTTGATCGTCGACAAGAGGTTTTCCAAGCCGGAGAAGGGGGTAGCTTACATATTAATATTGATGCAGATAATCGATTACGCATAGAGGGTTCGTCTAATAAGATAGCCCTAATAAC
>NZ_LAQL01000054.1 GCF_001026905.1 Kiloniella spongiae | reverse complement strand
TTAATGGCGAAGGCTTTGCCATGAAAGGTGGTCTGGCATGGCTGGGGCATGAACTTGGTGCGGTAGATGTATCAATCAATCCGACCAGGGGTATCTATGCGGAAGAAAAAATCGACGACATCAATCTGGGGCCCTTGCACCTGAAAGATAATCATTTTTCAATGAAGGCAGGACTGACCAATATTGTACCAAGCATTTCCCTTAATGCTGATATTGAGATTGCGTATCTGGGCCTCCATGACCGCTATGACGTTATCTTTAATAACAAGGGGGCGAGTTTTGAAACGACGGCGCAGTTTGGTAAAGATTTCTCAATGCACAATTTGTTGCGTCTATCCGGGGTTGATCTGTCTGTAACAAACCCGAACTTCAGCGATGCTGACTTCTATATGGAAGGGGATCTGAAGCTGGATATCGGCACCTTTGTGGAAGAGCCTTCAAAGGCGGCTTTGGATGCGGTGTTTAAAGAGTTAAAAGCTGCGTTTGACAAAGCGGAGCAAGATATCAAGGACGCGCGTGCGAAGGTTGATGGACTAACCAAACAGATCAATGCAGAGCGTGCCAAGGTTCGTAAAGAACGCGCCGCTGCGGAAGCAAAATTGCAGGCAGCGGAAGATAGAGTTAATAGCCTTAACAGTGAAATCAATCGTGACTGGGGTCACTATCACGGTTGTAGTGGCTGGTTTGGTTGGGTTTGTAAGGCGCGATGGGGTATTGAAATTGGTTTCCTTGAGGTTGCACGGGATATCGCTG
>NZ_LAQL01000053.1 GCF_001026905.1 Kiloniella spongiae | reverse complement strand
TAGGGTGTGAACCCAATTCAAGATCTTGCTGAGTATATTTTTTTGTGATTCATAGCTCCCAACTTAGGGAGTTTTAGATGGCAAGATTTGATTTAAGTGATGCAGAGTGGCTGGTTATTGAGCCTTTACTGTCAAAGAAAGGTCGAGGTCCTGCTCGCCGGGATGACCGTGTTATTCTGAATGGTATCTTCTATATCTTGCGTACAGGCGCACCATGGCGTGATCTTCCCGAACGCTACGGTCCTCACACAACGGTTTATAATCGCTATGTTCGTTGGGGGGAGCGTGGTATCTGGAAAGGCATCTTTGATGCTTTGGTAACAGAATGTGACGACGCTCTGATTTTTATTGATGGTTCTATTGTAAAGGCTCACCGCGCAGCGGCTGGGTCAAAAAAGGGGAACTGGCGGAAAGTATTGGCCGCTCACGCGGAGGTCGCACAAGTAAAATTCATGCGGCTGTAGATCAAAAAGGTCGCCCGATCCGCCTTGCGATCAGTGGAGGCCATGTGCACGACAGTAAATTAATACCTGAATTTCTGGATTGGGAAGTGCCGCCTCTGGCTATCGTTGCTGACAAAGCCTACAGCAGTGGTAAAATCAGACAAAGTATCGCTGATGAAGGTGCTTTGGCGGTTATTCCCTCAAAACGAAATGCCAAAAATCCTGTTCCTCATGATAAAAACCTCTATGCAATGAGAAACATTGTCGAGCGGTTCTTCTGTAAAATGAAAGACATGAGGCGGTTAGCAACAAGATTTGAGAAAAAAGCCGTAAACTTTCTTAATATGCTATATCTATTTTCAATTAGATCATGGATCAATTGAGTCCACACCCTAGA
>NZ_LAQL01000052.1 GCF_001026905.1 Kiloniella spongiae | reverse complement strand
ACTTTACCGGAGACGCACCGATATGACCCGTACGATCGTTAGTTCAGCGACCAAAGAGATCGCAATTGGTTTTGATGATCCTTTCTGTATTATTGGTGAGCGTATTAACCCGACAGGCCGTAAGAAGCTTGCGGAAGAAATGGCCAATGGTGATTACAGCCGTGTGGAAGCTGATTGTCTGGCACAGGTTGCAGCGGGCGCGCACATGCTGGACGTCAATGCAGGTATTCCCCTGGCTGATGAGCCAAAGATCCTAGCCGAAACCATTCAACTGGTTCAGGGCCTGACTGATCTGCCTCTTTGCATTGATTCTTCCATCATCGACGCTTTGGAATCTGGCCTGAAAGTATATAAAGGCCGCGCACTTGTGAACTCTGTAACGGGTGAAGATGAGTCTCTCGAACGCGTTCTTCCGCTTGTTAAGAAATACGATGCAGCTGTCGTAGCCATTTCCAACGATGAGACCGGTATCTCTGAAGATCCAAATGTCCGCTATGAAGTTGCCAAGAAAATCGTCGAGCGTGCTGCGGATCACGGTATTTCCCACGATCGCGTCGTTGTTGATCCCCTCGTAATGCCAATTGGCGCTATGGGAACAGCCGGAAAACAGGTCTTTGCCCTGCTCCACCGTCTGAAAACAGAGCTTGGTGTCAACACTACCTGTGGTGCATCCAACATTTCATTCGGCCTGCCGAACCGTCATGCCATGAACGCGCACTTCCTTGCCATGGCTGCCGCAGCTGGTATGACATCCGCGATCATGAACCCGCTACACGAAGAAGAACTGGCTGGTATCCGCGCATCTGACGTTCTGCTTGCAAAAGATCAGGATTGCCTGAAATGGATCGCCAAATACCGCGAACCAGTTCCAGAAGGGCAGGTCAGTGCACGTGGTGAACGTCGCAACAGACGTA
>NZ_LAQL01000051.1 GCF_001026905.1 Kiloniella spongiae | reverse complement strand
GCAAAACAGACAGCAGGGATACTCATCTTCTGATAAGTACAGGAAATGGTTATATAGAATCACTTGTTTCAAACAGCTGGGGAATGACGAGAACACATTGGGATGCTTCCCGGCGCAACTTGTTTGTATTGGATTACAATGGTGATGGCTTGCCTGACATATTGCTTCAGGGCAAAACAGACAGCAGGGATACTCATCTTCTGACAAGTACAGGAAATGGTTATATAGAATCACTTGTTTCAAACAGCTGGGGAATGACGAGAACACATTGGGATGCTTCCCGGCGCAACTTGTTTGTATTGGATTACAATGGTGATGGCTTGCCTGACATATTGCTTCAGGGCAAAACAGACAGCAGGGATACTCATCTTCTGACAAGTACAGGAAATGGTTATATAGAATCACTTGTTTCAAACAGCTGGGGAATGACGAGGACACATTGGGATGCTTCCCGGCGCAACTTGTTTGTATTGGATTACAATGGTGATGGCTTGCCTGACATATTGCTTCAGGGCAAAACAGACAGCAGGGATACTCATCTTCTGACGAATACAGGAAATGGTTATATAGAATCACTTGTTTCAAACAGTTGGGGAATGACAAGGACGCATTGGGATGCTTCGAGACGTAATTTGTTTGTGCTGGACAATACTGGGAATGGCCTGTCAGATATTTTATTTCAAGGTGTGAAAGATAATAGAGACACACATCTTTTGACCGCCAGTGATGCTCAGGGACGGTACATAAGTGTGATAACTACCCCCCGCGGCCATCAGACATCCATCAGCTACACACCATTGACAGATAAGCTTGTGTATTCCAAAGGGAGTGATGCTGTTTATCCCGAGCAGGATTATGTCTCATCTTTGTCTGTTGTTCAGTCAGTAGAGCGTGGTGATGGTATCGGTGGTACGCGTAAGATTGAG
>NZ_LAQL01000050.1 GCF_001026905.1 Kiloniella spongiae | reverse complement strand
CAACATTCCGGAATAAACCGGTCAAAATAGGCTATAGTAATAGCCCGAAACCTAGTCTTTACGTTGCAGCCAGTAATTTAACTCTCAAAGATCTCATGGGTAGTAGTATCGGGGTGCCTGAAATTGATAACCTTGCTTTTTCTGGGGTAGGTGTATCGCAGGATTATCTTAGTATGGGGATCGATGTTCGAGGTCAAAAATTCTATGGCCTGTTGCAGAAAGTTCCTGGCCAGGCAAAACCCTTTTTCATAATGCGGGGCGCAGAAACAAAACTATCCATCACAAGCCTGATACCCGGTACAGAAACAACACCTTTAAAAGATACCGACTTTGAACAGGTTGTCCTGCTCTATAATCCGACAAATAAAACGGGTTTGCTCAACACTTTCCCCGAGGTTATTCGACCCTATTTCCATGGGAATGTGTCCGTTAAGCCGGGCTTCAATGTTTTTGGTACCTTGGCGATACATCCAACGGGTGAGATGGCAAGCTTGCTTAAGGATGTCGGCGTAACGACGCTCAGCTTGCCATTGAGCGGTGGTTTCAGCCCCAAAGCACTTGTTCAGAACGTCAATGTCAGTCAGATCAAAAATGCGGTGCTTGATAGTCTCGATCTGCAAATAGACATTCCAACACCCCACATCGCAGCTATGGATCAGTTCTTACGCTTTCGGAATGGACATCTGGGGATCAAAGGGAAGTTACCGGATGGCAAGTATGGGCTTTCCTTTACTGTGGCTGGGGATACTCAGTTAAAAATAGCCAACGAAGAAATAGATTTTTTTACCGAGGTTGATGTCGCCCGCTCGCAGAACGGACAGGAGACTGATCTGGAGGTAAAGGGTCACACGGATAAACCGTGGGTTCATCCTATGGGCATTGGTTTTCTTACCTTGGAAGAACTTGGACTGGATATTCGCAAACAAAAATCTGGTACGGTTAATAC
>NZ_LAQL01000005.1 GCF_001026905.1 Kiloniella spongiae | reverse complement strand
CGATCCGTGAAGGCGGCCGTACCGTTGGTGCCGGTGTCGTTTCAAGCATCTCAAAATAAAAAAAGTAAAATAGTTGTTGATAGCGACGGTGCGTTTTGGTAAAGAACGCACCGTCGCTTCTTTTTGTGACAAAATTGTTTATATTAACTCTGAAAGGGGTTAACTGCGTTCCAATGCCGCGAATGGTACGAACGGGTTAATCAAGGGTGGCTGAGAATGTCCAGCCAGAATATTAGAATTCGCCTAAAGGCGTACGATCATAGGGTCCTAGACCAATCTACATCTGAGATCGTTGGGACTGCCAAGCGCACAGGTGCGCAGGTTCAAGGTCCTATTCCACTACCGACTCGCATTGAGAAATTTACAGTCCTTCGTGGTCCTCACATCGATAAGAAGAGTCGTGAGCAGTTCGAAATCAGAACTCATAAGCGTCTTATCGACATCGTTGAGCCAACACCGCAAACCGTAGACGCGCTTATGAAGCTTGATCTTGCGGCTGGTGTTGATGTTGAGATTAAACTGAAAGGCTAAGCAATGCGTACGGGTCTTATTGCGCAGAAACTTGGTATGTCTCGCGTCTTCACAGAAGCTGGAAATCATGTTCCAGTAACTGTTTTGAAGCTAGAGAGCTGTCAGGTTGTTGCGGTCCGTAATCAAGAGACGGACGGCTATAATGCGATTCAGCTTGGCTCTGGTGTAGCCAAGGTGAAAAATGTGAGTAAAGCTGAGCGTGGTCATTATGCCAAAGCTAAGGTTGCTCCAAAGAAACATACAGCAGAATTTCGCGTATCAGCAGACGCCCTTTTGGATGTCGGTGTTGAGCTGGATGCGGGTCACTTTGTTGCAGGTCAGTATGTAGACGTTACCGGTACTTCTATCGGTAAAGGTTTCGCTGGTGCGATGAAGCGTCATAATTTTGGTGGTCTACGTGCTACGCACGGTGTTTCCGTTTCTCACCGTAGTCACGGTTCTACTGGTAACAGTCAGGATCCTGGTAAGGTGTTCAAGGGTAAGAAAATGGCTGGTCACATGGGTGATCGTCGTGTGACTACCCAGAATTTGGAAATCGTTGCTACCGATGGTGACAATGGCTTGATCCTTGTTAAGGGTGCTATTCCTGGCTCAAAAGGCGGTTGGGTTTACATTAGCGATGCTGTGAAGCGTGCACTTCCTGAAGGTGTTCCGTTCCCAGCTGGTCTAAAAGCTGCTGCTGCTGAAGCTCCTGCTGCTGAAGAGAAGGGTCAATAACCATGAAGATCGCGGTTACATCCCTCGAAAATAAAAAAGCTGGTGAAGTTGAACTGAACGAAGCTGTGTTCGGTCTTCCAGTTCGTGCTGATTTACTTGCACGTATGGTCAACTATCAGCTTGCCAAGCGTCGTGCTGGCACACACAAGGTTAAAGAACGCGGCGAAGTTCGCGGTTCAACCCGTAAGATCAAGAATCAGAAAGGTGGCGGCGCTCGTCACGGTTCTATTCGTGCGAACATCTTCCGTGGTGGTGGTGTTGTTCATGGACCTCGCGTTCAGGATCATTCTCACGATCTTCCAAAGAAAGTTCGTCTTCTTGCTCTTAAAACTGCACTTTCAGCAAAAGCTGCTGAAGGTAAGTTGGTTGTTCTTGATAACACCGAAGTCAAAGAACCAAAAACTTCTGCATTGGTTAAGCAGTTGGCAGCACTGGGCTGGTCTTCAGCTCTTGTTATCGACGGCGCGTCAGTGAACGAAGGTTTTGCTCGTGCTTCTCGCAATATCCCATGTGTTGATGTTCTGCCACAGCAGGGCGCTAACGTGTTTGATATTCTGCGTCGCGACACATTGGTTCTGACCAAGGATGCTGTTGAAGCGCTGGAGGCGCGTCTAAAATGAGCAGAGCACGCGCACGTAACACCAAGCCGGTGACCATTTCTAAAGAACGGATGTATGAAATCATCCGTCGTCCGGTCATCACCGAGAAGGCTACTCTTGGTTCAGAAAACAACCAGGTTACCTTCCAAGTTCCGCTTGATGCTTCTAAGCCCGAAATCAGTTTGGCTATTGAAGGTTTGTTTGGCGTTAAGGTCGAAGCGGTTAACACCCTTCGCGTTAAAGGCAAAACAAAACGTTTCAAAGGTCGCCCTGGTCGTCGTTCAGACGTCAAAAAGGCTATTATTTCCCTGCCTGACGGGGAAAGCATCGACGTGACGACGGGAATTTAATCCGATGGCGTTGAAAACTTTTAATCCAGTCACACCAAGTCAAAGAAACCTGGTGTTGATTGATCGCTCTGATCTTTACAAAGGCAAGCCAGTTAAGAAATTAACTGAAGGTCTTACAAAGTCAGGTGGACGTAATAATAATGGTCGGATCACCATGCGCCGTCGCGGCGGTGGACATAAGCGTTCTTACCGTATCATCGACTTCAAACGTACAAAGTTTGATGTTGCTGCTACTGTACAGCGCATTGAGTACGATCCGAACCGTACGGCGTTTATCGCCTTAATCGAATATGCAGATGGTGAGCAAGCTTATATCTTGGCTCCTCAGCGCCTGCAGGTCGGTGATAGTGTCATTTCTGGTGCTAAAACCGATGTTAAGCCTGGTAATGCTATGCCACTTAGCGCGATTCCTGTGGGTACTATTGTCCACAATGTCGAGCTGAAGGCTGGCAAGGGTGGGCAGATTGCTCGTTCAGCCGGTACGTATGTACAGTTGGTTGGTCGCGATGCAGGATATGCCCAAATTCGCTTGAACTCAGGCGAGTTACGTATGGTACGCGCCGAATGCATGGCGACGGTTGGATCCGTGTCCAACCCGGACAATTCGAACCAGAAGCTTGGTAAAGCTGGCCGTAATCGTTGGCTTGGCAAGCGTCCGTCTGTTCGTGGTGTCGCTATGAACCCGGTGGACCACCCGCACGGTGGTGGTGAAGGTCGTACATCGGGTGGTCGTCACCCGGTCACTCCTTGGGGGAAACCTACAAAGGGTGCTCGTACTCGCTCCAACAAGAAGACCGATGGACTAATTATCCGTCGTCGTCATCAGAAACGCTAAGTGAGGGGATGGCCATATGGCTCGTTCCGTTTGGAAAGGCCCGTTTGTTGATGCCTGTCTGTTAAAGAAGGCTGAGACCGTGCGTAGCGCGGGTCGTAACGAAATTATTAAGACATGGTCCCGTCGTTCCACCATCATGCCACAGTTTGTTGGTTTGACTTTTGGTGTGTACAACGGCCGTAAGCACATCCCAGTTCTTGTAACTGAGAATATGGTTGGCCATAAATTCGGTGAATTCGCTCCATCGCGTACCTATTGGGGTCACGCAGTGGATAAGAAAGCGAAGAAAGGCAGAAAATGAGTAAGTCAAAACGTGATCGTGCGTTAGCTGACAATGAAGCTCGTGCTATTGCTGTTAACCTTCGCACTTCACCACGCAAATTAAACCTGGTTGCGGCAAGCATTCGTGGGAAATCTGCAGAATCTGCTTTGGCAGAACTGACTTTCTCCAAGCGTCGTATTGCTATTGAAGTGAAAAAAGCACTTCAGTCTGCAATTGCTAATGCTGAAAACAACCATCAGCTTGATGTAGATCGTCTCTTTGTATCTGAGGCTTTCGTCGGTAAAAGCTTTGTCATGAAGCGTTTCCGGGCACGTGCTCGCGGTCGTGTTGGCCGTTTGCTCAAGCCTTGGAGCCAATTGACAGTTGTTGTCCGTGAACGCGAGGAGACAGCGTAATGGGTCAGAAGATTAATCCTATCGGCCTTCGTGTCGGTATCATCCGGACCTGGGATTCTCGTTGGTTTGCAGATAGTGACTATGCTGATCTGCTTCATGAAGATCTTGGCATCCGTGAGTTTCTGCGTGAGCGCTTGAAACAAGCTGGTGTTTCTCGGATCATTATCGAGCGTCCAGCTAAGAAAGCCCGTGTTACCATTTACACTGCCCGTCCGGGCGTTGTAATCGGTAAAAAGGGATCGGATATTGAAAAACTGCGTCGTGAGCTTCAGAAACTTACTTCTAGCGAAGTACATCTGAATATCGTAGAAATCCGGAAACCAGAAATTGATGCGAAATTGGTTGCAGACAACATCTGTAGTCAGTTAGAACGTCGTGTGGCTTTCCGTCGTGCTATGAAACGATCTGTTCAGTCTGCTATGCGTCTCGGCGCACAGGGCATTCGTATCAACTGTGCTGGCCGTTTGGGTGGTGCTGAGATTGCTCGTACTGAATGGTATCGTGAAGGACGTGTTCCACTCCACACACTTCGTGCGGAAGTTGATTACGCTGAGTCCCGTGCATCCACCACTTTCGGTATTTGTGGTGTGAAGGTATGGATCTTCAAGGGCGAGATCATGGAACATGACCCAATGGCCATGGATAAGCGATCTCAGGATTCACAGGCCGCTCGTTCGTAACGGGCTTAGCTTGAGGAAATAGTAATATGTTGCAGCCAAAGCGGACTAAGTTCCGCAAAGCACATAAAGGCCGGATCCACGGTAATGCTAAGGGTGGTACCCAATTGAATTTTGGTGCCTACGGTCTTAAAGCCGTAACCCCTGGTCGTGTATCTGCCCGACAAATCGAAGCGGCCCGTCGTACCGTTACACGTCATATGAAACGTGTCGGTAAGTTATGGATCCGCATCTTCCCAGACGTGCCGGTTTCATCGAAGCCAGCAGAAGTTCGTCAGGGTAAAGGTAAAGGTAACATCGAATGGTGGGCAGCTAGGGTTAAACCTGGTCGTGTCATCTTTGAACTCGATGGTGTTCCTTTGGACGTTGCTCGCGAGGCTTTCTCGTTGGCATCTGCTAAACTACCAATTCAGACGAAATTTATTGTTCGTCCGGGTGAAGGAGTGAACTAATGAAATCAAGTGATCTCCGTACTAAAACGGCTGATGAGCTTAAAGAAGAGATGGTAAAGTTGCGTAAAGAGCAGTTTAACCTCCGCTTCCAACAAGCCAGCGGTCAGCTTGAAAACACGGCTCGTTGTCGTCAGGTTCGCCGCGACATTGCACGAGTTAAAACTGTCCTGCAGTCTCTGCAGGCAGCTTCTTAAGGAGTTTACACAATGCCACGGCGTGTGTTGCAGGGTGTCGTAGTTAGCGATAAGACCGACAAGACTATTACTGTTCTTGTAGAACGTCGCGTTATGCACCCGATCTACAAGAAGTTCATTAAGCGTTCGAAGAAGTATCACGCTCATGACGAGACCAACGCAGTAAAAGCGGGAGATGTCGTCAAGATTCGTGAATGCAGTCCAATTTCCAAGACTAAGTCTTGGGAAGTGGTCAGTGACGCTTCTACCGAAGCATAGTATTTAGGATATAGCCATGATCCAGATGCAGTCTCAGCTTGAAGTAGCTGACAACTCCGGTGCTCGTAGAGTACAGTGCATCAAGGTGCTTGGTGGTTCCAAACGTAAAACCGCCAGTATCGGTGACGTCATCAAAGTCTCTGTCAAGGAAGCAATTCCACGTGGCAAAGTCAAAAAAGGTGATGTACATCGTGCCGTGATTGTACGCACGGCAAAAGAAATCCGTCGTCAAGACGGCACCTCGATCCGCTTTGACACCAATGCGGCTGTTTTGATTAACAAATCAAATGAGCCTATTGGTACTCGTATTTTCGGCCCGGTTACCCGTGAATTGCGTGCGCGCAGCTTCATGAAAATCGTGTCATTGGCGCCTGAGGTGCTGTAATGAGCAAAAAGTTTAAGATCAAAAAAGGCGATCAGGTTGTTCTTACAACCGGTCGTGACAAGGGTAAAAAAGGCGAAGTGCTTCGAGTACTTCGCGACGAAGACCGCGTTGTAGTACAAGGCGTAAACGTCGTGAAGAAGCACCAGTCTGCTTCCCAGACATCACAGGGCGGAATCATCGAGCAAGAAGCTTCCGTTCATATCTCTAATATTGCACTAGTTGACCCTAAATCTGGGGATGCCACACGCGTTGGCCTCCGTACAGAAGGGGATCGCAAAGTGCGCTTCGCCAAGAAATCTGGCGAAGTAGTTGATGTATAGGGCGAGGTTGACCATGACACAGCCACGCTTGAAGGCACATTACAACAGTGAAGTTAGAGACGCTCTTAAGGGCGAATTTAACTACACTAACCCAATGCAGATTCCTAAGCTTGAGAAAATCGTGCTTAATATCGGTGTTGGTAAAGCCGTACAGGACACCAAAAAGGTTAAGCATGCAGCTTCTGAACTAGAAGCAATTGCAGCGCAAAAACCTGTTATCACACGTGCCAAGAAATCCATCGCGGGTTTCAAGGTTCGTGAAGATATGCCACTAGGCTGTAAGGTGACACTGCGCGGCGATCGCATGTATGAATTCCTTGATCGTCTTGTGACGATTGCTCTTCCACGTGTTCGTGATTTTCGCGGCGTGAAAGGCAATGCATTTGACGGCCTTGGAAACTATAACATGGGACTCAAGGAGCAGATTGTTTTCCCGGAAATCGAATACGATCGCGTAGACGAAATCCGCGGGATGAATATTACCATCTGCACCACGGCGAAAACCGATGAGGAAGCGAAAGCTCTCCTTGCCAGGTTCGACATGCCGTTCGCTAACTGAACGGGCAGAAAGGAATAGTAAAATGGCTAAGAAAAGTGCCATTGCTAAGAACGAAAAACGCCGCCGTATGGTAGCAAAGCAAGCTGACAAGCGTGCTGCGCTTAAGGCGATTGCAACAGACCGTTCAGCTTCCCCGGAAGAAATCTTCCAGGCTAGCATGAAATTGGCTCAGTTGCCTCGTGACGGTGCAAAGATCCGCATACGTAACCGTTGTGGCGTCACAGGACGTCCTCGTGGATTTTATCGTAAGTTCAAGCTCTCTCGTATCGCACTTCGTGATCTGGCCTCTGTCGGCCAGGCACCTGGTGTCGTTAAATCGAGCTGGTAAGGAAGGACCGACGATATGGCGATGAGCGATCCTTTAGGGGATATGCTAACCCGCATCCGTAACGGACAACGGGTTGGTAAAAGCGTCGTTCGCGCGCCAGCTTCTAAGCTGCGTGCCAATGTACTCGAAGTTCTAAAACGCGAAGGTTTTATTCGTGGATTTAGTAAAGTTGACGTTCGTGCTGGTATTAGTGAACTAGCAATCGAACTGAAATACGCAGATGGTGATCCGGCGATTTCTGAAATCAGCCGTGTGTCACGTCCTGGTCGTCGTGTGTACTCTAAAATTAAAGAGCTACCACGCTACTACAACGGACTTGGTGTCACCATTCTTTCTACGCCTAGCGGCGTAATGTCCGATCAAGAGGCCCGTACCGCCAATGTTGGTGGTGAGGTTCTCTGCCAGGTATTCTAAGGGAGTTTGATATGTCTCGTGTAGGCAAGAACCCCGTAGAAGTACCAAGTGGGGTCGAACTAAAGATTGACGGCAATGTCGTCTCTGCAAAAGGGAAGCTGGGTGAACTCAGCTTCGCAGCTACGGATGATGTAACTTTTTCTCTTGATGAGGGAAAAGTTACGGTCACTCCAGCTAATGACAGCAAGCGTGCTCGCTCTATGTGGGGTACTGCTCGCAGTCGTGTCCAGAATCTGGTTACTGGTGTTTCCGAAGGTTACACCAAGAACCTTGAGATTAACGGTGTTGGTTATCGCGCGGCTGTTCAGGGTAATACCTTGAATCTGCAGCTTGGCTATTCACATGATGTACTCTTCCCAATTCCGGAAGGCATTACAATCAAATGTGAAAAGCCAACAGCTGTTGCTGTTTCGGGGATCGACAAGCAGAAAGTCGGCCAGGTGGCTGCTGTCATTCGTGGGTACCGCCCACCAGAGCCTTACAAAGGCAAAGGTGTTAAGTACGCGGATGAAGTCATTCTGCGCAAAGAAGGCAAGAAGAAGTAACCCATGCGTAAGCTTATCTCATTGCACGATCGCCGCAAAAGTCGCGTTCGTACACAGCTACGGCGCACGGGTAATGGTCGTCCTCGCCTGTCAGTATTTCGTTCGAGCAAAAATATTTATGCTCAAGTGATTGATGACAAGCAGGGTGTCACTGTTGCCGCTGCGTCAACCCTGGACGGAGCTCTGAAAAGCGAATTGAAAACTGGGGCAGATAAAGATGCTGCCATCAAGGTTGGAAAACTCGTAGCAGAGCGTGCCGTCGCCGCCGGTATCACGGACGTCGTTTTCGACCGTGGTGGATACATTTTTCACGGTCGTATTAAAGCCTTGGCTGATGCTGCCCGTGAAGCTGGCTTAAAGTTCTAAGGGGACTAGTTTTATGGCACGTTCTCAAAAAGAAAATCGCGGTCGTAGAGACGATCGCAACCGCGATGAACCGGAACTGATCGAAAAACTGGTTGGTATTAACCGTGTTGCTAAGGTGGTCAAAGGTGGCCGTCGTTTTGGCTTCGCAGCTATTGTCGTCGTTGGTGACGGTCGTGGACGCGTAGGTCATGGCACTGGTAAAGCCCGTGAAGTTCCTGAAGCAATTCGTAAGGCTACGGAAGCTGCAAAACAGAACATGGTTCGTGTTCCTCTTCGTGAGGGCCGTACTTTGCACCATGACATCAAAGGTCATTACGGTGCAGGCCATGTTGTAATGCGCAGTGCACCAGTGGGTACCGGTATTATTGCCGGTGGTCCTCTCCGTGCCGTTTTTGAAGCTCTTGGTGTTCAGGATGTGGTCTCTAAGTCCACAGGTACTTCGAACCCGCACAACCTGATTAAAGCTGCTATTGATGGCCTGACGCGTTCGCGTAGCCCTCGTATGGTTGCTCAGCGTCGCGGTAAGAAGGTTTCTGATATTCTAGGCAACCGTGCTGCAGGCACAGAAGCTCAAGGATAAATACCATGGCAGCTAAAAAAACAATTACTGTGGTACAGGTAGGAAGTCCAATCGGACGGACTAAAGATCAGCGCGCAACACTTGTTGGTCTGGGCCTCAATAAAATGAACCGCCGTCGTACATTGGAAGATACACCTTCCGTACGTGGCATGATCAACAAGGTTAGCCATCTTGTTAAGGTGGTGGAGGCCTAAGGGCCTCCCACTATCTTGACAAGAAGGAGAAACTGGGACCATTACGATGAAGCTAAATCAGCTTTCCGATAACCCAGGTGCTACGAAAGATCGCAAACGCGTCGGTCGTGGTACTGGTTCCGGCTACGGCAAGAATGCCGGTGGCGGACACAAGGGTCAGAAGTCTCGTTCCGGCGTAAGCATTAAAGGCTTCGAAGGCGGTCAGATGCCGTTGCATCGTCGTCTGCCGAAACGTGGATTTAACAACATCTTCCGGAAGAACTATGTTCCTTTGAACATTGGTCGTCTTCAGGCAGCGATTGACGCTAAGAAAATCGATGCTAAAAAGCCGATCGATCAAGAAGTTCTTGTTACTTCTGGTATTATTACCAATGCTCGTGACGGCATTCGCCTGTTGGCGAACGGCGAACTGAAAGCAAAAGTGGAAATCACTGTTGCTGGCGCTTCCGCCGCTGCTATTGCAGCCGTAGAGAAATCAGGTGGCTCTGTCACCGTTCCTGCGAGCAAGTAATTTTGTAAAGGCAGAAATCCCTTTCTTTTGATGGGGGTTTCTGCCTTTAGTATTTTTTAGTCAATTTTTATATTACCGGGAATAGGCATATGGCATCTGCTGCTGAGCAATTAGCCGCGAATATTAATCTTAGTGCGTTTTCTAAAGCCACAGATTTGAAAAAGCGTATCTGGTTCACCCTGGGTGCGCTTATTGTGTATCGTCTAGGAACTTATATTCCTCTTCCCGGAATTGATCCTATTGTATTCCAACAAGCCTTTAACGCGCAGGCGGGCGGCGTGCTTGGAATGTTTAACCTCTTTTCCGGTGGTGCTCTTGAGAGAATGACAATTCTCGCACTGAACATCATGCCGTATATTTCTGCATCGATTATTATGCAGTTGATGACCGCGATCTCTCCGCAGATTGAAGCCCTCAAAAAAGAAGGTGAAGCCGGTCGTAAAAAAATCAATCAATACACACGTTACGGTACAGTGGTACTCGCCGCTGTTCAGGCCTATGGTATTGCCCGTGGTTTACAAGGAGCTCAGGATTTTGGGGCCGCTGTTATTAATCCGGGAGTTTTCTTTGAGCTGACAACTGTTATTACGCTGACAGGTGGTACAATCTTCCTGATGTGGTTGGGCGAGCAGATTACGCAGCGCGGTATCGGTAACGGTATCTCACTTATTATCTTCTCTGGTATCGTTGCCGGCTTGCCTTCTGCGCTTGCGCAAACATTCCAGCTGAGCCAAAGTAATGGTTTTGTTGCTTTGATCATCTTGCTGGTTCCGCTTGTTATTGCTGGTATTGTTTGCTTTGAACGTGCGCATCGTAAAGTGATTGTCCAGTATCCAAAACGTCAGGTTGGCAATAAAATGTTCGGTGGTGATTCTTCGCATCTGCCAATCAAGCTGAACGTGTCAGGTGTGATCCCGCCAATCTTTGCATCCTCTTTGTTGCTAATGCCTATTACAGCAGCTCAGTTCTCTGCCGGTAGTTCCGAGTGGCTGACTTGGGTTACTGCGAACCTAGGGCGTGGTACAGTTGGTTACATGCTTCTTTTCAGTACGCTGATCGCCTTCTTTGCCTTCTTCTACAAGACCATTGTCTTTAATACAGAAGAGACAGCTGACAATCTTAAGAAAAATGGCGGTTTTGTTCCAGGCATTCGTCCCGGAAAAAACACAGCGGCACATCTTGACTATATCATCAATCGGCTAACAATCGCTGGGGCTGCATATCTTGTAGCTGTATGTTTGCTACCTGAGATTTTGATCTCTCAATATGCTGTACCATTCTATTTTGGCGGGACAAGTCTTCTGATTGTCGTTTCCGTAACAATGGATACGGTCGGACAGATCCATTCTCACCTGGTGGCTCATCAGTATGAAGGCCTAATTAAAAAATCAAAACTAAAGGGTAGGCGTGGATGAACATAGTATTGTTTGGCCCTCCGGGCGCGGGTAAGGGTACACAGGCAACAATCCTGGTAGAGCAGCACAACATCGTGCAGCTTTCAACAGGTGACATGTTAAGAGCAGCAGTTGCTGCAGGCACAGAGCTTGGTAAACAAGCCAAGTCTGTTATGGATGCTGGTCAGTTGGTTGCTGATGATCTGATCATCGGTATTATTTCTGACCGTATTGATGAAGCCGATTGTAAGAACGGTTTCATTCTAGACGGTTTTCCACGGACAGTTGCCCAAGCCGAAGGCCTGGACGCTATGTTGCAAGAAAAAGGTCTTAAGCTAGACAGCACGATTGAGATCGTTGTTGATGAGCAGATTCTTTTCAGCCGTATTGAACAACGTGCCAGCGAGACACCTGAAGCAGAGCGTCGTGCGGATGACAATGCAGAAACGCTTAAGAAGCGTCTAGCGGTTTATCACGAGCAAACAGCGCCTGTGCTGCCTTACTATGAAGAGAAAGGCAATCTGCACAAAGTGGACGGTATGCAATCAATTGAGGAAGTGGCGAGTCAGATCGCTAATTTCCTTAAGTAAGACTTACCCATTGACAGGCGGACGGATTGGCATATAATCCGCCGCCGAATGGGCATTTTTGTTGGGAATCTAAGCTTTTTTGCTGATTTTGAACAAATCGTATTTCGGGTGACTTTATCTACCACCCAATACAATTTCGGGTTTCGACCTGAAACAAGAACTACACGACGTCTCTCATTTCACCTCTAGAGAATGTCGCGGATTAATTTAACCAGGGTTTCCAAATAGTTGGAACCCGATCTGTGTTTGTGAGGAGAGCGTAGTGGCTCGTATTGCTGGCGTCAACATCCCGACGCAAAAGCGGGTACTTATCGCATTGACCTATATCCATGGTATTGGTCCTGCGATTTCTAAGAAAATCTGTGAAGAAGTTGGCATTCCGGCTGAACGCCGTGTTAACGAATTGACAGAAGATGAAGTACTTCGCATTCGTGAAACAATCGATAACAGCTGCACTGTTGAAGGTGACCTTCGCCGTGAAGTTGCTATGAACATCAAACGTCTGATGGATCTAGGTTGCCTGCGCGGCCTTCGTCATCGTAAACGCCTTCCAGTTCGCGGGCAGCGTACTCGGACCAACGCACGTACGCGTAAAGGTCCTGCTGTTGCTATCGCTGGTAAGAAGAAATAAGAGGGCAGTAGAAAATGGCTAAAGCTCAGCAGGGGCGCGTTAAGCGTCGCGAGCGGAAGAATATTTCTTCTGGTATCGCTCACATCAGTGCAACTTTTAACAACACAATCATCACGATTACTGACGTACAGGGAAATGCTATTTCCTGGGCATCAGCTGGTGGTCTAGGGTTTAAAGGTTCTCGTAAGTCCACTCCATATGCTGCTCAGCTTGCTGCAGAAGATGCAGGCAAAAAAGCTCAGGATCATGGAATGAAGACTCTCGAAGTTAACGTTAAGGGCCCGGGTTCAGGACGTGAGTCCGCTCTTCGTGCTTTACAGGCAGTTGGTTTCACCATCACTGGTATCCGTGATGTAACACCAATTCCGCACAACGGATGTCGTCCACCTAAACGCCGTCGCGTATAAGTGGATTTAGGGCAGGCTGTTTAACGGGTAGCCTGTCTATATCTAACTCGTCTAAAGCCGGATTTTGTTTCCGGCTTTTGGCATATACATGACACTGCAAGAACCATTGTTACGTCCCCGTTCGTAATCGATAGCTTGCACGTCAAAAAGAGGTTTTACTGTGATTCAGACTAACTGGAATGCTTTGATTAAGCCTGAAAGTCTCGTTGTTGAGCCAGGCATTGATAGCAACCGTATTGCTAAAGTTGTTGCTGAGCCGCTAGAGCGTGGTTTCGGTCTTACACTTGGTAACGCGCTACGTCGCGTTCTTCTGTCATCTTTGCAAGGTGCTGCTGTTACATCTATCCATATTGATGGTGTACTGCACGAGTTCTCATCTATTCCTGGTGTTCGCGAAGACGTTACTGACGTTATTCTAAACATCAAAACCATCGCTCTGCGTATGGAAGGTGAAGAGCCCAAGCGCATGCGTCTGCGTGCAGAAGGCCCTGGTTCTGTTACTGCGGGTCAGATAGAGACAACTGGCGACATCGAAGTGATGAACCCGGATCTTGTGATCTGTACTCTGGATGATGGTGCTCATTTGGACATGGAACTTACCGTTGATACTGGTAAAGGCTATGTTGCTGCTTCTCAGAACCGTGTTGAAGATGCGCCAATCGGTCTTGTACCTGTTGATTCAATCTTCTCACCAGTTCGTAAAGTGTCTTATAAAGTCGACAACACACGTGTTGGTCAGGTAACTGACTATGACAAGCTGACGCTTGAAATCGAAACTGATGGTTCTATCACACCAGAAGATGCGATCGCTGTTGCGTCACGTATTCTTCAGGATCAGCTTTCACTCTTCGTTAATTTCGATGAGCCAAAAGTTGAAGAAGTTGATGATCGTCCAAGCGAACCACCGTTCAACCGTAATCTTCTTCGCAAGGTTGACGAACTTGAACTGTCAGTTCGTTCAGCTAACTGCCTCAAAAACGATAACATCGTTTACATCGGTGATCTGGTTCAGAAAACCGAAGCAGAGATGCTACGTACACCTAACTTCGGTCGTAAATCTCTTAACGAGATCAAAGAAGTTCTTTCCGGTATGGGCCTTCACCTCGGTATGGAAATTGCCGAATGGCCACCAGAGAACATCGAAGAGTTGGCCAAGCGTCTCGACGAACCTTTCTAAGAAGGTTCAGAATTACTAGGGGGAGTTCATCCCCAAACCCTGACGATTTCATCTGATTTTATCAATCAGGCGGCGTAGGGAATTTTAATCTGTCTCGTGCGCGAGACACTAGATATTAGGAGAACAGATATGCGTCACGGAATGAGTGGTCGTAAACTAAATCGTACTTCCAGCCACCGTAAGGCCATGTTTGCAAACATGGCGCACGCGTTGATCAAACACGAACAGATCAAAACAACGCTTCCAAAAGCCAAAGATCTTCGTCCAATCGTTGAGAAATTGGTGACACTTGGTAAGCGCGGTGACCTGCACGCTCGTCGTCAGGCTTTAGCTGTTCTTCGTGATACAAAACTAACTGCTAAACTTTTTGACGTACTTGCTGAGCGTTACAAAGATCGTCAGGGTGGTTACACTCGCGTTCTTAAAGCTGGCTTCCGTCATGGTGATATGGCTCCAATGGCTTTCATCGAATTCGTTGATCGTGATCTCGATGCCAAAGGCCAGGATTCAGGCCCAGTAGTTGGTGATGAGGATGAAGGCGAAGAGTAAGTCTCTTTTTCTTCGCATTTAAGTACTATCAAAAGGCAGTCCTCGGGACTGCCTTTTGTTTTTGTGGTGTGCATGAACGCAAAGATTTTGATAAAGAGATATTTTGGCAGGGCCATAACTGTGTTAAATCTCAAGGTGAACAAACTGCGAACCGTTTATTTCAGAAGGAACCAAATACCTATGCGTTTTCTGCACACAAAGCTATTGCCAATTTTCTTGTCAATCGTGGCGCTATTTTTGGTTCAGAGTAACTTGTTTGTCTCTTCTGTTTCCGCTCAAACAGTCCCGACAAGTCAAGCGCAGATCAATCTAAGCTTCTCACCTGTTGTGAAACAGACATCCCCGGCTGTGGTTAATATCTTCACGAAAACTTTGGTCAAAGAACGTGCAGTGCCATCGCTGTTCAATGATCCTTTTTTTCGTAAATTTTTTGGAAATAACTTGCCAGGCCGTGAAAGAAAACGGATGGGGAAGTCCTTGGGGTCCGGTGTAATCGTTCGTGAAAACGGATTGATTGTTACAAATCACCATGTCATCGACTCTGCGACTGAAATTCAGGTTGTTCTGGCGGACCGGCGCGAATTTTCCGCTGAACTGGTCTTGAGCGATAAAGATACGGATCTGGCGATTTTGAAAATCGATACCCAGGGTGAAAAACTACCAACTCTTGAGTTGATGGATTCTGATACAATTGATGTAGGCGACCTTGTCCTTGCGATTGGTAACCCTTTTGGTGTTGGGCAGACCGTCACCAGCGGAATTGTTTCTGCCTTGGCGCGAACCCAGGTCGGTGTTGCGGATTTCCAGTTCTTTATTCAGACGGATGCGGCCATTAACCCTGGAAACTCTGGTGGAGCGTTAGTCACATTGGATGGCAAGCTTTTGGGGATTAACACGGCGATTTTCTCATCTTCGAGAAATGGCGGGTCTATTGGTATCGGTTTTGCCATTCCAGCGAATATGGTTCGTACTGTAATACGTTCTGCTGAACAAGGGACAGAGTTGGTTCGTGCGTGGCCTGGTATTACGGGGCAGGATCTGAATGCTGATTTAGCCCTAGGCTTTGGTCTAAACCGTCCTGGTGGCGTTGTTGTGAGTAACGTCTATCCGGGTGGACCTGCCGATAAGGCGGGTATACGTGGTGGCGACGTCATCTTGTCCGTTGCCGGGAAAGAGGTGATTAACGTTGAATCCTTACGGTTTCGAATTGCAACAATCCCTGTTGGTGAAAAGGCTGAATTAGAACTATGGCGAGGTCGTAAAGCTAAAACGGTAACTTATTTGGCAAGTCCTGCCCCTGAGACGCCCAAAAGAAATGAACAGGAAATTCTAGGTTCTAACCCCTTGGCAGGTTCTGTTATTACCAATCTCTCACCTGCCGTAGCAGAAGAGTTACATTTGGGGAGCTTGTGGGAAGGCGTGATTGTGAAAAGTGTGGCCCGGCGAAGTCCCGCACACAGAATAAGTCTTCAACCGCAAGATATTTTGCTAAATGTAAATGGGGTCCAGATCGATAGAGTTGCCGACGTTAAAAAGGCTTTAGATAAAAAAACGAAAAGCTGGACGTTGGTTATTAGTCGTGAAGGGCACAAGAGAACGCTTAAATTAAAACGTTAATATTTATTCCAAGCTTTTTAGGAATGAATATAGTGCCACAAGGAATATATTAAGTGGTTGGTTTATTTGAAGATCCAACGTCAAGGCCATTGGCGGATCGCTTGCGTCCACAAACACTGGATCAAGTCGTCGGGCAAGATCATCTTGTCGGTGAGAATGGCCCGATTGGACGTATGGTTCGGGCACAGCGTCTGGCATCTATGATTTTGTGGGGAACACCGGGGTGCGGGAAAACCACAATTGCCCGTTTGTTGGCTGATGTTACTGATCTTCATTTTGAACCGTTATCAGCTATTTTTTCGGGCGTCGCGGATCTTCGCAAAATCTTTGAGAAGGCGCGCGAAAGAAAGGCGATGGGGCAGGGGACTCTTCTTTTTATTGACGAGATCCATCGCTTTAACAGGGCACAGCAGGACAGCTTTCTCCCCTATATGGAAGACGGCACAATTGTTCTGGTTGGGGCGACGACAGAAAACCCTTCTTTTGAATTGAATGCAGCGCTTTTGTCTCGCTCGCAGGTTATGGTGCTTAAGCGCATTGATGAAAAGGGGATGGATGATCTGTTGGTGAGAGCTGAACAGGAAATGGGGTTTGAGTTGCCTCTTTCAGATGAAGCCCGTCAGTCGGTAATTGCTATGGCTGATGGTGACGGACGGTATCTTCTGAATATGGCTGAAGAGCTCTTTACTTTACCGCCGGGTGAGGCTCTGGATACGGCTGATCTGGCAACGGTTATTCAAAAACGTGCCCCGATCTACGACAAAGGACAGGAAGGGCACTATAATTTAATATCCGCGCTGCACAAATCTCTTCGTGGGTCTGACTGTGATGCAGCTCTTTATTGGCTTGCCCGAATGCTAGCCGGCGGTGAAGATCCCAATTATATTGCAAGAAGACTTTTGAGATTTGCTGTCGAAGATATCGGTCTGGCAGATCCCAATGCAATGTCGCAGGCTCTGCATGCATGGCAATCCTTTGAACGCTTGGGGTCACCCGAGGGCGAATTAGCTCTGGCCCAAGCTGTTATATACCTCGGCACAGCACCTAAATCAAATGCGGCTTATGCCGCTTATAAAAGTAGCGTACGATCCGCAAAAGAAACAGGATCTCTTTCTCCGCCGATGCATATTTTGAATGCGCCGACTAAAATGATGAAAGATCTGGGTTACGGAAAAGATTACGCCTATGACCATGATGCACAGGATGGTTTTTCCGGTCAAAACTACTTTCCGGATAATATGCTTCGACATAATTTCTACCAACCTGTGGAAAGAGGCTTTGAACGAGAAGTTAAAAAGCGTCTTCTTTATTGGGATAAGTTACGCCAAGAGCGGCAGAAAACCTGAGAATTAACCAAGGAATGCAAAAACTGCGTGCCTGCCATGTATATCTGATGATTGCAAAGGTGCGACATTTTGGTGTTATTTGTAGGCAGAAATCCTAAAACTAGTTCTTGTGTTCAAAAACACAGACAGCGTTCCAAGAGGGTAAAGCCAGCAATGCCAGATTATATTCGTCCGCAAAAAGATCATGTGGCACTCATTTCTCTATCTGCGCAGCGAGATTATATCCTCCCAAGTTCCCCTATTCGAGCATCCGGCCTTTCCCGTGCCATTCCAGCAATGGAAAAGTTGGTTCAGGGGTTTCGTGATCGTTTAGCCCCAGTTTATCATTCAATCCGTCTTTATAAAACCGATGGGTCAAATGTTGATCTGTGTCGACGGACGGCTGTGGAAGAGGGTTTGCGTATCTTTATGCCAGGTAGCCTTGGCGCGGAGCTGGTTGATGAAATCCAACCCGAAGGTAAAGAAGTTCGTATTAATCCGGATCTTCTTTTTGATGGTAAGTTTCAGGAAATTGGTGTGAACGAATCAATTTTCTATCGCCCGCGCTGGGGTGCGTTTCACGATACACCTTTGGAAGATGAACTTAGATCCCGTGGTGTAAACACACTGGTCCTTTGCGGGTTCTCTTTCACCACGGCAACACGGGCAACGATTTATGAAGCAAGTGCACGTGACTTCCGGGTCATTGTTGTGCCAGACGCATTGTGCAATGCGTCTGAACAGGGCCTTCATGAACTCGGGCGTATGGGCGTATACATGATGGAAACAGATGAACTGTTATCCTGGTTGCGTGATCCCCGTGAAAATGGCGAAAGCGAAAAGGCAGCTTAGGCTGTTGCGGTATTAGAAAAGCCATTTTCTCTTATTTTGCCAAGCTGCCGCATATTTGTTAGTTAGAACTGAATGCATAAGGACTATCTTGGTTAAGTAGTGACCTTCTGTAAAGATTCTTTCTAGGGGTCATTCTGATTTGATCATCTTGGCAGGTATGTAATGAAGATGTTGGCAGCGGTTGCTCTTGGTGGTGCTATCGGGGCAATGGGACGATATCTGGTCATCATAATGATGGGTTCCATGGTCGGTACAATGATACCTGTTGGAACGCTGACCGTGAATATCGTTGGCTCGTTTGCTATGGGCATACTTGTTCCTTTAATTGGTGTTGGTGATCTTTTATCACAGGAACTGAGAGCTTTTCTGAGTGTTGGCTTGTTGGGCGCATTTACAACCTTTTCGACCTTTTCGATGGATGTTGTTGTTCTTTTCCAGCGCGATGCCATTGGATTGGCAGCCTTGTACTTGTCTTTATCTGTCTTTCTCTCTATAGCAGCCTTTGTTGCTGGATATTATCTAATGAGGTCTTTTGTCGTATGAGTGCCGTTACCATGGTTAAAGTTGGAACAGATGATGGCGGCGTACGTCTTGATCGTTGGTTCAAAAAGCATTACCCGGCTTTTAGTTATATCCAGGTCGAGAAGATGTTGCGCAAAGGTCAGGTCCGTATTGATGGCAAACGTGCAAAAGCTTCGTCCCGCTTAGAACCGGGACAGGAAATACGGGTTCCACCGGTTCCTGATCGTTCTGCAGAAAACCGTCCAAAAAGAAATGAACCAACCATGAGTCCTGAAGAAATTCAGTATGTCAGGGATATGGTGATTTACCGGGATGATTCTGTCATTGCATTGAATAAGCCCGCAGGTTTGGCCGTACAAGGTGGAACGGGGCAAAGCAGGCATTTGGATGGGATGCTGGAAGCTCTTTGTTATGACAAGCAGGAAAAACCGCGTTTGGTACACCGGTTGGATAAGGATACAAGCGGTGTTTTACTCCTTGCGCGAAATGCAAATTCTGCCCGTATTCTGACCAAATCTTTTAAAGGCAAAACAGCTAAAAAAGTATATTGGGCGCTTGTTGCAGCTGTCCCACCGCAAAAAAAGGGTTGGATATACCTGCCGTTGGAAAAACAGGCTGGCGCGCAGGGCGAAAAGATGGTGATCGATTATGATACCGGAAAAGAAGCGCTGACCCTTTATAATATGATTGATAAAGTTGGGCGTAAAGCGGCTTGGATCGCTTTGATGCCTTTAACTGGCCGTACACACCAGCTCCGTGCCCATTGCGGAGCACTTGAGGCGCCGATCCTGGGGGATGGCAAGTACGGTGGCAAAGATGCTTATCCATTGGGAAACAAAGTTTCAAAAGACATGATGTTGCATGCTCGGGAAATTGCTGTTCCTCACCCTGAAGATGGAACAACGCTTAGGGTGAAAGCGGATCTTTCCCCTCATATGGTCGAAGCATGGAAAGCGCTTGGCTTTAAGCAAGGGCATGGTGATGATGCGGTTGACTTGCTCGAAGGTTATGCGGGGGATCTTGCGCATTGCCCGCCGCGTGAGTTGAGAGATTTTTACAAGTCTAAAGAATTTTGATCCCCGGAATATTCTCTAAGGGATAAATTTAAGTGAGGTAAAGGTGCCTGATCAGCCTTTTAAATTGGTTATTTTTGATTTTGACGGCACACTTGTTGATAGCCAGTTCAATATTCATAAAAATATGATCGAAGCTTTTGTGGCCAATGATCTTCCAGAGCCGACGTTGGAAGATGTTCGTCGTATTGTTGGTTTGAAGTTGGAATATGCAGTAGCAGAGATGCTGCCTAAGGATACTGACTGGGAACTGGCTTGTAAGGTTTCTGATTCTTATCGGGAATCGTTTGTGAAAGCACGACAAAAACCCTGTTTTGAAGAACCCGTTTTTACAGGTGTTCGGGAAATGCTGCTACGCTTGGATCAACCTGAAACGCTGTTGGCTATTGCGACGGGTAAAAATTTAAGGGGACTAAAAAAGAGCCTCGATCATCACGGTTTTAATGATCATTTTATCACGTTGAAAACTGCAGATGACGGACCAAGCAAACCTCATCCAGAAATTCTTTATCAGGCAATGGCAGAAAATGGTGTTGATCCGCAAGATACCGTCATGATTGGTGATACCACTTATGATATTGAAATGGCGCGTGCAGCGGGTGTCTCAGCCGTTGGTGTTTCCTGGGGATATCATGAAACACGGTCTCTGTTTGATGCAGGTGCACATATCGTTGTGAATTCTTGCGAAGAACTTCCTGAACGCTTTGCTGATTTGGTATAATAGAAATTGTGAAAACCTGCTGTTTAATCCTAACTGACGAATAGACTGAACTGATGTCTTCTACACTTGCTTTAAAACGATTTTATAAACAGGCAACAGCCGAAGCTTCGGATGATGGTTTTGTTGTTCTCCTTGATGGACGTGTTGTGAAGACACCCGAACAACTCCCGTTATCTTTTCCTACCTTGAAACTGGCCGAAGCTGTTGCTGCGGAATGGCAAGCCCAGGAAAAGGAAATTGATGCGGCAAAAATGCCAATGATGACCCTTACCTGTACAGCGATTGATTGGGTTGGAAACGAAAGATTGCAAGCTGAAGAGGGGATTGGTGAGTATGCCGGGCACGATCTGTTGTGCTATTGGGATGACAGTACGCCTGAACTTCAAGATTTACAAAAAGAAGTATGGCAACCGTTACTGGATTGGGCTGCATTGACCTTTGATGCACCTTTAGCAACAACCAGTGGCCTTTTGAGTGTTGAACAATCAGAAAGTGCGGTCTCTGCACTTAAAAAAGCTGTGTGCAGTTTTCCCAATATGGAATTGGCAGCATTATCAGCTATCGTCAGAACGAGTGGATCTTTGATCGTCGGTTTGGCGCTTCTTCAAAAGCATATAGATGTTGAAAAGGCTATAGAAGTCGTACTTTTACATGAAAAATTTCAAATCGAACGCTGGGGTGCTGATGAAGAAGCCGAACAGCGTCATGTAAATATTTTAACTGAATTTCGCACTGCAATGAAATTTTTGAGTCTAATTCATGACTGACTAGTTACAGAGTACTAGTATCGTTTAACCCTACGTGCTATCAATTACGTCCTGTTAAATATCGCAGTGCAAAACTGCGCCTCGGAATTGATGACATAACAACGTGGGGGAACACGTGCAGGATATCATACAAAAGCTGGAAGCAAAGCGACAGGCTGCCAGAAGCGGTGGAGGAGAACGTCGAATAAATGCGCAGCATGGTAAAGGTAAACTTGCCGCGCGTGAGCGTATTGACGTTTTACTCGACGAAGGGTCCTTTGAAGAATGGGACATGTTTGTAGAACACCGTTGTATCGACTTCGGTATGGAACAGCAAAGTGTTCCAGGAGACGGTGTTGTCACTGGAAGTGGCACAATTAACGGTCGACTGGTTTTTGTCTATAGCCAGGACTTTACCGTTTTTGGCGGGTCGCTCTCTGCTTCTCACGCGCAAAAAATCATAAAAATCATGGATAAAGCCATGGAGGTTGGAGCCCCGGTTATTGGGCTCAATGATTCAGGTGGCGCACGTATTCAAGAAGGTGTTGATTCTCTTGCTGGCTATGCGGAAATTTTCCAACGTAATGCTATGGCATCAGGTGTCATTCCCCAAATTTCCATGATTATGGGACCTTGTGCGGGTGGGGCGGTTTATTCACCGGCTCTGACTGACTTCATTTTTATGGTCAAAGATAGTTCTTATATGTTCGTGACCGGGCCTGACGTAGTTAAAACGGTGACCCACGAAGAGGTCACAGCGGAAGAACTGGGCGGTGCCATTACCCATAGCAGTAAATCTGGCGTTGCAGACCTCGCATTTGAAAACGATGTTGAAGCTTTGCTAGAGCTTCGTCGATTTATGAGTTTCCTGCCATCATCCAACCGAGAAAAAGCACCGTCAAAACCATCAGCAGACCCTGCGGATCGCGATGAATTTTCTCTGGATACATTGATCCCGGATAATCCTAATAAGCCCTATGATATGCAGGAGCTTATTAGCAAAATTGTCGATGATGGCGAATTTTTTGAAATTCAACCTGACTATGCCGGAAATATTTTGGTCGGTTTGGCGCGTGTTGATGGCGAAACAGTCGGCGTCGTTGCGAACCAACCGATGGTTCTTGCCGGATGTTTGGATATCGCATCATCAATTAAGGCCGCACGTTTTGTTCGTTTCTGTGATTGCTTTAATATTCCGCTTGTGACCTTGGTTGACGTTCCCGGTTTCTTGCCCGGTACATCACAGGAATACAACGGTATTATTAAACACGGTGCGAAGCTTCTTTACGCCTATGCAGAAGCGACGGTACCAAAGGTAACGGTTATTACCCGTAAAGCTTATGGCGGTGCCTATGATGTGATGTCATCAAAGCATTTACGAGGTGATGTAAACTATGCCTGGCCGACTTCTGAAATCGCTGTGATGGGGCCGAAAGGGGCTGTTGAGATTATCTTCCGTCAGGATATTGGCGATGCAGAAAAAATCGAAGAACGCACAGAAGAGTATCGTCAAAAATTTGCGAACCCCTTTGTAGCTGCTTCTCGTGGTTTTATTGATGATGTGATTATGCCACACGGTACAAGGCGTCGCGTTTCAAAAGCCCTGCGAATGCTTAAAAACAAGCAGCAGCAGAATCCTTGGAAAAAACACAGCAATTTGCCGCTGTAAATGATGGAGCTGTTTCCAATGAAAAACAGATCTCGACTTTATAGTGTCATCATAAATCAGGGGGCTTAAAATCGTGGCCTTGTTTGAAAAAATACTTATTGCAAACCGTGGTGAGATTGCTTGCCGCGTCATCCGTACAGCCCAAAAAATGGGTATCAAAACGGTTGCAGTCTATTCTGATGCTGATGCGGCGTCGCTCCATGTAGAAATGGCTGATGAAGCTGTTCACATTGGTCCGGCAGCATCCGCCGAGAGTTATCTTGTTATTGAAAAAATCATTGCTGCCTGTAAAGAAACAGGCGCACAGGCTGTTCATCCCGGCTTTGGATTTCTCTCGGAAAATGCGTCCTTTGTGAAAGCATTGGATGATGCTGATATCGTCTTTATCGGCCCACCAACCAATGCGATTGGTGCTATGGGCGATAAAATTGAGTCCAAGCATTTGGCGCAAAAATCAAATGTGAGCACCGTTCCCGGGCATATGGATTTAATTGAAGATGCTGATGAAGCGGTCAAGATTTCCAGTGATATCGGTTATCCCGTTATGATCAAAGCCTCTGCCGGTGGTGGTGGTAAGGGAATGCGGGTCGCTTATAATGACGAAGAAGCGCGTGAAGGATATCGTTCTGCACAGAATGAAGCGCGTTCTAGCTTTGGTGATGATCGTATTTTCATCGAGAAGTTTATTGAAGAACCTCGGCATATTGAAATTCAGGTTATCGGTGATAAACACGGTAATATCATTCATCTTGGAGAGCGGGAATGTTCCATTCAACGTCGTCATCAAAAGGTGATTGAAGAGGCACCATCCCCATTCTTGGACGAAGCCACACGTGCGGCGATGGGATCTGAAGCTGTCGCCCTTGGCCATGCAGTAAATTATCATTCTGCGGGTACGGTGGAATTCATTGTCGATAAAGACAAGAATTTTTACTTCCTTGAGATGAATACTCGTATTCAGGTCGAACACCCTGTTACCGAATTGATTACCGGGATTGATATAGTCGAATGGATGATCCGGGTTGCTGCTGGTGAGAAGCTTGGGCTAACACAGGATGAAGTCAAACTGGAAGGTTGGGCGGTTGAATCTCGTGTCTATGCCGAAGATCCACTGAGAAATTTCCTGCCTTCGATCGGACGACTTGTGCGTTATGAAGCACCGGAATCAGACGAAGAGTACAATGGGCGCCCTGTTATTCGTGTGGATACAGGTGTTGAGGAAGGATCAGAGATCTCTATGTTCTATGATCCAATGATTGCCAAGCTTTGTACTTATGGTCCAGATCGGTTGTCAGCTATTGAGTCCATGCGAACGGCACTGGATTCATACTATATCCGTGGTATCAATCATAACATGGGCTTCCTCTCTGCTGTGATGTCTCAAGATCGCTTTGTTGAAGGGCGATTGACGACAAATTACATTGCCGAAGAATTTCCCGATGGTTTCCTTGGTTTGGAAGCAACTGATGAACAGTTGAAAACGCTGATTTCTGTCGCGGCTGTTCTACAAACTAACTTGACGGAACAGACAGCCCTTGCTGCGCATTTGAACGGTATTGCAGGCGTAGATATTCCGGTTGAACTTACTGTTGTTGTTGATCGCAAAGCACACTCTGTTCTTATTGATTTGCAGGATGACGGATATCTAGTTTCGGGTGATGGCTTTGAAACCTTGATCAGGGGCGATTGGCTCGCGCATGAACCCGTCTTCTTCGGGGAAGTAAATGGGCAAGAGACCGTTATCCAGATTGATCGCAGAGGACCTGCACTCAAGTTAACTCTTTCTGGTTTGACTGTTGAGGCGCTGGTCATTGAAAGCCGCCTGGCTGGTTATAACGAACTGATGCCAGAAAAACTTCCGCCGGATATGTCCAAGTTCCTTCTGTCACCAATGCCAGGACTGTTGGTCTCTGTGGCTGTAGAGGAAGGGCAAAGTGTGAAAGCAGGAGAAGAGCTTGCTGTTATTGAAGCCATGAAGATGGAAAACATCCTTCGCGCCGAAAAGGATCTCGTCGTCAGCAAAGTGTCCGCCTCAGCTGGCGAAAGCCTTGTGGTTGATCAGGTGATTATTGAATTTGAGTAAAATTTAACGCTCGACTTTTGACTGAAAAAGGGCCGTTTTATACGGTCCTTTTTCTTGAGCGTTATCTTGTTGTGTTGATGCAGGCCTATTAATGATAAGTTACTGTTGCATAGAATGGTTTTACTGGTTTGTTGATTGGAATAAAACATGGATCAACTTGATCTTCCCAAGGATGTGATTTGGTCAGAGCGCCGGTTTGGGTTTGAAGATCTGGAAGCTGAATACAGTCAATCGGGCTCGCAAGCGCCGAGTGAGCAGGCCTGTGCCTTGATGATTGATTTGCAAGCGACTTTCTGCGTTGGAGCCTGGGCCGCGACGATCATCCTCTGTTCTTCTATTATTCAGGCTCAAGTCAAAGAGCATGGTACTCAGCTTTCTTGGATTGATCCGAAAGAACTTTCCTGGATGAACAAGCTCAGGAACCGAATTGTACACGGAGATAAAAGAAAACCTGGCATTACCATTCAGGATCAGTGGACAAGACGTGAAGACTGGGAACAACGCGCAAGAAAAGCCGTGGAGTTAACATTCAAATCTTTGTATCCGGCAGAATTTTTTTCTGATTAACATCCGATAGTATAAAAAGAAAAAAATACCCTTGGAGACAATACTCCAAGGGCTAGGTCCGGTGTGACAGGGAAGAGGGGACTTCTTCTTCACCGGTGAATTATTTTGGGTTTATTTTTCAGTCGTTTTATGCTGCCTTTTGCATGTCCTTTGATAATTCTGGGTGCGTGTTGTGAACATGGTGTTTTCCTTCAACATGCTTGACCCCGAGGTTTGCGAAAAATGCGATTACCAATAGAGCAGCCATAGCGTACATGGTTGTATTGTAAAGACTTGGTGTCGGATCGACTGTGCCTTCGGGTGCAATTTCCATTAGCTTTGTGATTGTAACGGTTTTTGCGGCAATCAGTTCTTGCAGCTTATCCATGCTTGCCCCGAACTTGGCTTGAAATACTGCGGGGTCAACTTTGCCTGCTAAGTCTATCAGAGCACTATCGAGCGATAGTTGGCGTAGATAAGTGATAGCAAAAGGCCCTAAGACACCAGCCGTACTCCAGGCTGTTAATAAGCGACCATGGATACCACCAACGTGAAGAGTCCCAAATACATCAGCAATATAGGCCGGTATAGTTGCAAATCCCCCGCCATACATGGTGAAGATCACCATTGTTGCAGCATAGAACAGTACGAGCCACATGATTGCTGGGTTAACGCTGACTTGGTTCGCAACGAAGGGAATAGAAATATATAGAAGCGTACCAAGGACAAAGAAGCAGTGATAGGTATTTTTACGCCCGATAAAATCTGACATTGAAGCCCAAATAAATCGGCCGCACATGTTAAAGACTGAAATCATGAGGACATAGGTTGCTGCAAAGCTGGCATCAACAACACCCGGAAGTGTTGACCCGAATATTTCTGTCATCATCGTTTTAGCAACACCAATAACACCAATACCAGCTGTTACATTAAAACAAAGTACAATCCACAAACGATAAAATTGTGGTGTCTTGATTGCCTGATCTATGTGCACATCATCGTTTGTAATCATACGCTTGCTTGATTCGTCGGCAGAGGGCGCCACCCATCCTTCTGGCTTCCAGCCAGGGGCAGGAATACGGTATGAAAAGGCGGCTATCATCATGACGATAAAATAAGCGATGCCGAGTGTCAGGAATACACCTGTGACGCCAGTATCTCCTGTTCCGACTACATAAACACCTTCCGGGCCAACTAGAGGTACTTTGGCCATGTCTGATACAGAAGCAACAACGACTTCTACCTGTCCACCGGCAACTTCGGCGAACCGACGCCCTCCTTGGGTAATAAGATCAATATCGGTCACTTTACCCAGATATTCAGGAGCTTGGTAAAATAATTCCAATAGGTAGGTTTTGAGAGGGGCACCAATCATGGCGCCACCACCAAACCCCATAATTGCCATACCTGTGGCCATACCGCGACGGTCCGGGAACCAGCGTATAAGAGTGCTGACTGGTGAAACATAAGCGAGACCCAAGCCAACGCCGCCAATGGCGCCATAGCCGAGATAAATCAACCAGAGTTGGTGTGTAGAGATACCCAGGCCACCAATTAGGAAGCCGCCGCCCCAACAACAGGCTGCGAGTACGCCAACAGCTCGTGGACCTACGCGTTCTAGCCATTTACCACCGATAGCAGCGGCTAAGCCTAGAAATACAATAGCTGTAGAAAAAATCCAGACAACGGAACTCAGGCTCCAATCATCTGCGGCGCCTGTTACAACGCCGTATTCTTTAACCAAGGGGGCATTAAAAATACTCCAGGCATAAACAGACCCGATACACAGATGGATTGCGATAGATGCAGGGGGGACGAGCCAGCGATTGAAACCGGGCTTAGCTATAATATGCTCTTTATTTAACATGGCCATAAAACCGGTCATGGTAGAGATCTCCTCTTATTGATTTATTATTTCCTGCTTCGGTTAATGTTGGATTCTTGACGAAGCAGTTTCCCTGTTTACGGGCCTCATAATGGAATTATTTGGATTTGATAATCACGAGACCTTTGCCTCTAAGCGCAAGTGTTGTGCCAAAGACTTTGATGTCGGGTAAAAGGGTTAATTTCAGCCACTTTTGTTTTATCTATGAAGTGATCGTGATAATGGAAAATGGGACGTTATGATGCGGTAAATTTACGAATAGAGACATTTTGTCCCAATAACGATTTTCTCTAATTCCACAAATACGATAACATTTAGTTCAGCTTGCTTTGGCTGAAGATGACAAGGGGCTGTAAAACCGCTAAAAATAAAGAAATTAGACTGCTTGGTACACTTATGAATACCGTTCAATAACGTCTAAAATTGTACAGGGAATTATGTGGCGATGTATTCAGTTCGGGAGAAAAACATTGATGATAGCGAAGGCGATGATCAATCTGTCCTTCGTACGAATACCGACACGAAAGACGAAGACAAAGCAACTTATTCTGTGCTTATTGTCGATGATGAAGCTGGTATTCGGGATTTTCTAGAGAGGTCGCTTCAAAAAACATATAGCCATGTAGTTGTCGCAGCCTCCGCAGAAGAAGCCGAAGAATTGAGGCAACAACATCATTTTGATCTTTTTATTGTCGATATTTGCCTTCCCGGGTGTTCTGGTGTTGATTGGCTCAAAAGCCTCGTCGAGCAAGATTGGCAGTCAGATGTGATTTTCATGACGGCCTTTGCGGATGTTGATAAAGCAATAGATGCTCTACGCCTTGGCGCGTCAGACTTTATTTTAAAGCCATTTCGTTTGGAGCAAATGATATCAACTGTAAAGCGATGCGTGGAAAAACGTCGCTTGGTGCGAGAGAATTTTGTTCTGCAAAGGCGCATAGATAATCTTTATTCTCCCGAAGGAATGATTGGTCAGAGCGCTTTGTTTCTTCAGCTTTGTCAGATGATTTCCCGCATAGCGCCAACACCTTCTGTTGTTTTGGTCGAAGGAGAAACGGGAACAGGAAAAGAGCTTGTTGCCAGTGCAATTCACAAAGAAAGCGGTAGAAAAGGTCCTTTTGTGCCGGTAAATTGTGGGGCGATTTCGCCTGAATTGATTGAATCTGAGCTTTTTGGACACTTAAAAGGTGCCTTTACAGGAGCGCAAAAGGCGCGGGACGGTCTGTTTTCCTATGCGGATGGCGGTACTTTATTTTTAGATGAAATATCTGAAATGCCACTGCTTATGCAGGCCAAGCTTTTAAGGGCTCTCGAAGAAAAATCTATTCGTCCGGTTGGAAGCGAGAGAGAGATTTCCGTTGATGTTCGTATTGTAGCGGCAACAAATCGTAGTCTGGAACAAGCAAAAGCAGAGGGAATGTTCCGAGAAGACCTGTTCTATCGCTTAAACGTGGTCAAACTGGCGATACCGCCTTTGCGAGATAGAAGGGAAGATATTAGTCCGTTGGTCCATCACTTCTCGCAAATGTTGGCACGGCAACTGGGAATGCAGGCGATACCTTTTGATCAGGCTGATTGGCTCGAGTTGGAGGCACATAGTTGGCCTGGGAATGTGAGAGAACTAAAAAATCTGGTCGAACGATGTTTGCTATTGGGCATGTTCCCCAAAGATATGTTGAAAACAGGAAATGATCAGGTAGAAAGCACTCTTGGTTATCCGACACACTGGAATTTGGAAACAATAGAGAGGGATCACATCGAAAAAGTGCTCGCTTTAATGGGGGGGAACAAGACACAGGCCGCTGAGAAGTTGGGTGTATCCCGTAAGACATTGACGCGAAAAATTCAATTTTGGCAAGAACTTGAAGATAAAGGTCTTAAAGGTGTTTAAGCGACTTTATGTGCTTATAACACGAAGCCTGCGGTATAAACTGTTACTTCTTGTACTGATGCCGGTCTTGATTGTGATGCCCACCGTTATTGGCATGGCGTACATTTGGAGTAACGAGATCAGTTATCGACAGCTCCTTATGAAGGTGACGGGTGACTTGTCTGTCGCCCATGAATCTTTTTTGCGTGCACAAAAAGGCTATCTAGCTAAGTTAGCCTTAATAGCTGAATCCCACTCTTTCCGGGTTGCTTTGGAAAATCAGGTATCGCCCCATGAGCAAACGTTAGCTATCAATCCGCTTTTAAAAGAATACAAGCGAAAAGAGGGATTTGATTTTCTTTACTTGGTTAATGAGGATGGCTGTAATTACTGGCAAGTGAGCCAATGTAATTTCAAAAAAAGTACGCTTCTTGAAAAGTCGTTAGAAGACGGATCTTCAACTGGTATAGAGATTTTCAGTGTAGAGGAGTTGGAAATCATTGACCCGGATTTGCCTAAAGAAGTGTATTTACCCTTGATACCAACACCCCGTGCCAAACCGACAGATCGTACGATTGAGAACCGTGGTATGGTGATACACAGTTATTACCCTATCCGTGATGATGATGGAAAAGTAGAAGCCTTTCTAGTCGGCGGTGTTTTAGTGAATAAGGACTTTGCCTTTGTTGATCGTTTGCGAGATATCGTTTACAGCAAAGGAAGTCTCGCGGATGATAGCTTGGGAACGATTACCGTTTTTCTTGAAGATGTTCGCATTAACACAAATGTTCCCCGACTTTTACAATCCCCTACAAAGCGTGCCTTGGGAACCAGAGTTTCAGAAGAAGTTCGGAACAAGGTTTTAGATCAGGGCGAGAGCTGGATTGATCGCGCTTTTGTGGTCAGTGAATGGTACGTTTCGGCTTATGAACCTATTGTCGATGTGAATGGGCAAAGAGTAGGCATGCTCTATGCTGGTTTTCTGGAAGCACCTTTCATTGATGTTTATCTGGAGGGGTTATTCAAGCTACTTTTCCTTTTTGTTGCCGTGACGTTGTTTTGTGTGGTGGGAGCTATGTTGGTGGCGCGTTCTATCTTCAAACCGATAGAAGCGATGGCCAACGTGATCTCTCGCGTGCAAAAAGGAGATGATCTTCGTATTGGATGGATTAAAGCGAAAGATGAAGTAGCAACGCTTGCCAATCAATTTGATGCCTTGTTGGACCAATTGCAATACCAGCGAGATCAAATTCAAGAAGGGGCTGATGAATTAGAACGAAAGGTTGATCAGAGAACATCTCAACTTCAGCAACGTACAAAAGCATTAGAGCGTAATATCAAACTGTTAGAGCGAACTAGGGAACAACTTGTCGCGAAAGAAAAGTTAGCGGCAATAGGCGAATTAACTGCAGGGATTGCGCATGAAATAAACAATCCTACTGCCGTTATTCTTGGCAATATGGATTTAATGACGGCAGAGCTTGGGGAGAATGCTTTCTGTGTCGAGCAGGAAACGCGTTTGATTATTCAGCAGGTGTATCGTATCCGTTCCATCATCAATAATCTTTTGCAGTATTCTAGGCCGTCTGATTTCCAAAACCATCCGATGCCAGTTGATATTAGTCAGGTTGTTGAAGACACGCTGGTACTGGTGCAACATGATTTAGACCGCAAGGAGATTTCTCTAAAGCTTGATTTGAAAGCAAAGCATAGAGTTGGCGGCAATCATCAACAGTTTCAGCAAGTGTTGATTAATCTGATTGTGAATGCGACGAATGCGACGGCAAAAAACGGAGTGATTACAATTCGAACCCGGGATTGGAAAGATAAAGGGGTTCTCTTGGTGGTGCGTGATACTGGATCTGGAATAACACCTGATATTTTACCCCGCATTTTTGATCCGTTTTATACGAGTTCTAATAGTGGTACAGGGCTCGGCCTTTCTGTCAGCTATGGTATTTTGCAACGCTTTCAGGCTGAAATAGAAGTTCGTTCCCGCCCCGGTTTTGGCAGCTGTTTTTACATCTGGTTTCGTAAAGATGCTGAAGATCAATCAATGAGCGGAGAAGAAAGAGATATCTTTGCTGATATCGCTTAAGTCTGAGCGAATATAATTGCGTAAAAAAAGCCCCCACTAATAAAAGTGAGGGCTTTGCGTCTGGTTTGCTTATTTTTTTTGGGAAGACGGCTTACTCAGACGCTTAAAGGGTGCTTGTGTTTACTTTCTTATGCGCGTTCGAAACCACGGGCGACTTCCCAGTCGGTGACGCGGCGATCAAACTCTTCCTGTTCCCATTCAGCGGCACGGGTGTAGTGATCAATCACATCATCCCCCATCGCAGCGCGGAGCATAGTTGATTCTTTCAAAGCGACAGCGGCACCACGAAGGGTGTTTGGAATAGACCGCGCGCTTTCGGATGCGTAAGCATCGCCCTTGAATTCAGCTTCAAGTTCACGCTTATTTTCAATACCATCAATACCTGCGGCCAAAAGGGCTGCCATTGCGAGGTATGGATTTAAATCGGAACCACCCACACGGCATTCAATACGAATAGCTTTGGTTGCTTCGCCACACAGGCGATAACCTGCGGTACGATTATCTTTACTCCAAATTGCTTTAGTTGGGGCAAAGGTGCCTTCGGCAAAGCGTTTATAGGAGTTGATGTAAGGGGCGAGGAAATAGGTCAGGTCGCTGGCGTTATGCAATAGGCCAGCAACATACTGGCGCATTAGCTCAGACATACCGTATTCACCGTTTGGATCGTGGAATAGTGCTTCTTTTCCATCTGCAGACCAAAGTGACTGGTGGACGTGGGAAGAGCTACCAGCTGCATCATTATGCCATTTGGCGAGGAAAGTGAGGGCTTTGCCTTTTTGCCAGGCAATTTCCTTGCAGCCATTCTTGATGAAAACATGGTTATCTGCTGAAATCAGGGCGTCGTCATACTTGACGTTGATCTCTTCCTGTCCGGCAGAAGCTTCGCCTTTTGAACATTCAACGACGATACCGGCATCATGCAATCCGTTCCGGATGGCGCGCATGACGTCTTCTTCTTTGGTCGTCTGGAAAATATGGTAATCTTCATTGTATTTTCCGAGCGTTTCCAAAGAGTGATAACCGTTTTTGTGTGCGTCTTCGAAAGAGTTTTCAAAAAGGAAAAATTCTAGTTCAGAGGCCATGTAGGCCTTCATCCCCATTGCTTCCAAGCGGGCGACCTGTTTCTTGAGAACGGCGCGGGGAGAATGTGGAACTTCTTCATGAGTGTGATGATCTAGCATATCGCACATGACAAAGGCAGTGCCTTCGAGCCATGGAACACGACGCAGAGTGCTCAGATCCGGTTTCATGGTGTAGTCGCCATAACCTGATTCCCAGCTGGTGGATTTATAACCCTCTACTGTTTCCATCTCCATATCAGTTGCGAGAAGATAGTTACAGCTGTGGGTTTCTTTGTGACCACCATTGACGAAGTAATCAGCATGGAACCTTTTGCCCATAAGGCGGCCCTGCATGTCGGCTTGACAGACAAGGACGGTATCAATCTTGCCGCTGGAGACGGCTTTTTTAAGATCTTCAAAGGAAAGATTGCCGGACATAGTTACACTCTTATTTTTAGATGTTTATAAAGGTGTCACAGCCCGATTGTCGGGCTGTGACATAATAAATATAGAATTAGCCGTAACGGTAAGGTTTACCAGCTTTTTCCATTGTTTTCGCGTACTTCTTGAGAATATCAACAACACGCTTTGAACGATCGCTCTGTTCTGCAATTTCATCCCAGAACTTGTAAGCTTCTGCTTCAACCGTTGCCCATTCTTCATCAGGAATTGTTGTAAGCTCAAGCTTCGTGCCTTCGGTACGTAGCTGTGCTTCGCCACCCCAATACCAGTGCTGACGGTAGTAGTGTGAGCTATCCATGCAGAGTTTGAAGAGTGTTTTGAGGTGCTCAGGTACTTCATTCCAACGGTCTTCGTTAGCAAAGAAAGAACCGCACCATGCACCAGAGATGTTGTTGGTGAGGAAGTAGTTTGTCACATCGGCCCAACCAACAGTGTAATCTTCGGTAATACCGGACCATGCGATACCATCAAGCTCACCTGTCTGCATCGCTACTTCGATATCTTCCCAAGGCAATGTTACAGGAACAACACCAAAACGGGAAAGGAAGCGACCAGCTGTCGGGAAGGTAAAGACACGCTTGCCTTTTAGATCTGCTAGGCTACGGATCGGGTCTTTGGTTGCGAAGTGACATGGATCCCATGCACCAGCAGACAGCCATTTAACGCCGTCGACTTCGTCATAAGCTTCTTCCCAGATTTCATTCAAACCGTACTGGTTGAAGAGAACTGGCACATCAAGGCTGTAACGTGTACCAAATGGGAAGTATCCACCAAAGACAGATACATCTACTGGTGCTGCAATTGAATCGTCATCACTCTGAACGGCATCAATTGTGCCTTTTTGCATGGCACGGAACAGCTCACCTGTTGGGACCAACTGGTCTGCATAGAACAGTTCGATAACCATTTCACCATTTGCCGCTTTGTTGAAAGCATCAATGGCTGGTTTGATTACGTGCTCACCCAAAGCAGGACCCGCATAGGTCTGCAGGCGCCATTTAATTGTGGATTGTGCGTGGACAGCAGGCGCTACCAAAGCGGATGCGCCAGCGGCACCAACGGTTGCCATACCAGCTTTTTTAAGAAAATCGCGTCTATTCGTCATCGTATAGATACTCCCTGTTTAAACTTATTAATATCCCGAGAAAGGCCCGGGCGGTTTAAGCTCTTTCACTTTATTCGTGTAGTTTAGTCTTCACTTTTTACTTATTTAACCTCCTGTCAAAAATCATACTTCCATCATCCCGTATCGTTAACCTTTGAAGTACTGAGGTAACCAAAGAGCGATTTCAGGGAATGACATAACAATCACTAATGCGAAAATCATGATCAGGACAAAAGGGATCACCGAGCGATAGATATCGACTAGTGAAATTTCAGGTGGCGCCATGGCCTTCATCAAGAAGAGGTTGTAACCGAAAGGCGGTGTCATATAGGCAACCTGAACTGTGATGGTATAGAGCACGCCATACCAAATAGGGTTAAAGCCAAGGCTGATAACGAGCGGAATATAAAGCGGCGCTACAATCACCAACATGGCGGTATCATCCAGGAACATTCCCATAACGATGTAGGAAAGTTGCATTAGGATAAGGATTTCCCAAGGGCTTAGGCCCCATTTTTCAAGAAAGAGACTTTCGATTGCCTTTACGGCACCAAGACCATCAAAGACTGCACCAAAAGCAAGAGCAGCGAGAATGATCCACATAAACATACAACTGATGCCCAGTGTTTGTCTTATTGTGGTTTCCAGGACTTTAAAAGTCAGTCGTTTTCTAAAGAGAGCGGCAAGCATTGCTGCTGTCGCGCCTACTGCTGAGCTTTCAACAAGACTGGTGACGCCTGCAACAAAAAATCCTGTCATAAATACAAAAATCAACAAGGGGAGGATCCCTGCTTTCAGCAGTGCGATCTTTTCGCCCAACGGCATCTGACGTTCTTCTTTTGGTAAAACGGGACCAAGTTCGGGCTGCAAACGGCATCTGACAACAATATAAACAACAAACATAGTTGCCAGCATTAAACCGGGAATAGCGCCGGCAAGCCATAGATCACTGACCGGTTGGCGAGCAATCATCCCGTAGAGAACAAGAACAACACTTGGTGGTACCAGAATACCAAGCGAACTTCCCGCTTGGATGACACCTGTAACCATTACCTTGTCATAACCGCGCCTTAGCATTTCAGGCAGGGCAATGGTTGCGCCGATTGCCATACCGGCAACTGACAGGCCGTTCATTGCAGAAATGAGAACCATAAGGCAGATCGTACCAATAGCGAGGCCGCCATGAAGAGGGCCCATCCAGACGTGGAACATTTTATAGAGGTCGCTGGCAATCCCTGATTCCGAGAGCATATAGCCCATGAAAACGAAAAGTGGCAATGTGAGTAGAGGATACCAACTCATTAGTTTTGAGGCAGCAGTAAACGGCATTTCTACGCCGCCTTCGCCCCATAGGAAAAGCGCTGCAACTGCGGCAACAAAACCGATAGCTCCAAAAACACGCTGGCCAGTTAACATCATGACCATCATGGTTGAGAACATCAGTAATGCGATCATTTCATAACTCATTACAGTGTAACTCCTCTGGCTTTGGCCAGATCTTTAAAGAAAGTTGCAGTTGCTTGTAAAAGCATAAGGAAGACGCCCAAGGTCATGAGGATTTTAATTGGCGCAAGTGGGTATTGAATCAGTGTTCGGGTCTTTTGCCCAACTTCTATTGTGTACATCGTGCTGGATACTGCGCCGTACAAAAGAATAACGAGGTAAAAGACCAGAAAAATAGAGGTAAAGGCGTCTGCCCGGGCTTTTCCTTTTTTAGACCAGCTACTGTAGAAGAGATCCATTCGCACGTGGGCATCTTCCTGCATGGAAAATCCTCCGCCAAGAAGGTAATACGCAGACATAAGGAACTGAGAAATCGTCACCACTGAATTGATGGGTGTATCAAACAGTGTTCTAGAAATAGAGGAATAGAGAAGTAACCCGATCATGACGAAGATGAGATGCATTGTAACCAGCCCTGTAAACCGGTTCAATGTATCGACCCCTTTGACGTAGGATTTTATTATATTGGGCATTTCAGTTTCCCAGGCTCGTTTGTTTGGTTATCGAAGCAGACTGGTTTTGTTGTTTGTCCAGAGCTTCTTTTGCTTTCCCAATGGCTTTGACCAAAAGGGATGCCATATTTTTTTGTGCATCCTGATCAGAAATCAGATCATTTCTAATTTCCAGCATAACATTCATCAATCCCCTTGGGAGGGCATGTTCAGTCAAGGTATGTGTAACGCCATCAACTGGGGCATAAGGTTCGTTCAGCCGTAAGTCATACTTTGTTGTCTCTGTCGCAAAAGACTGAATAAGCTGATCTGCAAAACGGCTGTCTTTATCATGCAAAAAACCAATTTCAACATCTCTTTTTTGCCCTTTATACACTGGCGTGAAAGAGTGAACCGTTATGACAACGGGTTTATGCATATCTGTTGTTTTGTGATCAAGGCATGTTCTTACAGCCTCTTTAAAAGGCTTGTAAATGTTGCTCGTTCTGTTGTTGCGCTCTTCTTGACTAAGGTTTGCGTTGCCAGGAATTTCAAATATTTCGCTTTGAAAAGGCATAGCATTCCGGGCTTCAGGTGGGCGATTACAGTCGTAAACCAATCTGGATACGCATTGTTCTACAAGTGGCGCGTCCAGCTGCTTCGAAAGTTGCTGTGCAACTGCCAGAGCGCCAGGGTCCCATGCGATATGCTGGTTTATCTCATCGTCACTGAGGCCAAGATTATTGTATTCAGCAGGAATATGGTTAGAGGCATGCTCGCAGATAATTACGTACTCTCCATCGCCTGAAAGATTGGTTGTTTTAACCACACTTTCAGGTGAAGAATTATCAACGGAATTTAATAACTCGTTCGACAAGAACCTTACCCCAGGTATTTTTTATTGCTTATTTTTGAAATTATATTTTCAGAATTAAGAAATAAGTCAAGATATTTTCTGAAAATATTTTTTCAGAAAAATTATAGGTGGAGAATTTTCTTCATTTGTGTTTAAAGTAGGTATTGATTATCAATCTATTGGTATAATTACAGGGTGCCGATAAAGTCACAGGTGGAATAGAAACTGAAAATGGGTACAAATCAGAATCTGACTGTTGCGGAACGAATTCGAAAACAATTCGACAGTTTGACCCGGGCAGAAAGACAGTTGGCTAACGCTATATTAGAAGATTACCCCGTTTCAGGTCTGGGAAGTATTACGGCTGTTTCCGAAAGTTCGGGCGTTTCGACACCAACAGTGGCGCGGATGGCAAAGAAACTTGGCTTTGGTGGGTTTCCTCAAATGCAGGCCCAATTGCACACCGAGCTTAAAGCTACAATTTCCAGTCCGATCGCCAAGCATGATCTGTGGTCCGAAAGTGCGCCGGATACACATATCCTTAACCGTTTTGCAGATGCCGTTTCCGAGAATATGCGACAGACGTTAAAACAGATCGACCCGGAAGAATTTAACGCCGTAATTGATCTACTGTCAGATCAGAAACGTGAAATTCATGTGGTTGGGGGGCGGATTACCCGTTCTATGGCAGACAATTTTTTCACCCACATGCAGGTGATGCGTTCGGGTGTTACGCTTGTTGCCCCAAATTCAAATACTTGGGCGCATTATGTTTTGAATATGAACGAAGGTGATATATTAGTTGCCTTTGATATCAGACGTTACGAACACGATATTCTTCGTCTCGCTGAGGTCGCCAAGTCCCGTGGCGTGACGCTGGTGCTCTTTACCGATCAATGGGGATCTCCGGCTGCGAAGCTGGCGACCTATAGCTTGAACTCACGTATTGAAGTGCCATCCGCCTGGGATTCACTAGTTGTCACGCTTTTCCTGGTGGAGGCTGTTATCGCAGGCGTGCAAGCGCAAACTTGGGACGAAACAAAGAGCCGAATGAAAACCCTGGAAGAGCTTTTTGATCAAACCAAGATGTTCAAAAAGTTTATTTGATCCCTAAAGTGCAGGTTCTGAATCATACCAATAGTGATTTCCTTAGAGGTCAGTCAATCTTTGGCAGGCTCTGATCCATTTCACGCGCAGGCTGTGGACAACAGCTACCAACGATTTTTGCGGGAACTCCTACTGCGGTGCAATGTGCTGGCACATCTTCCAGAACAACTGATGTTGCACCAACCTTTGCACCTCGACCAATCTCGATATTGCCAAGAATTTTGGCACCGGCGCAGATAAGGGCACCTTCGCGAATTTTAGGGTGCCGATCCCCTGTATCTTTACCCGTTCCGCCAAGTGTTACGTTCTGGAGTAGAGAGACATTGTCTTCAATGACAGTGGTTTCACCAATCACGACACCGGTACCATGATCAATCATGATACCCTTGCCAATTCTGGCTGCGGGATGGATATCCAGTCCGAATACTTCTGAAATACGGTTTTGTAAAAAGAGAGCAAGGGCCTGACGGTTATTATTCCATAGCCAATGGCCTAATCTATAGCACTGCAAAGCGTGAAAACCTTTGAAATAAAGTAGAGGCTCAAGATGTGATGTACAGGCGGGATCCCGTTCAAAAACAGCGACAATATCGGTTCTTATGGATTGGGAAATTGTAGGATCTGCGGAAAAAGCGTCTTCAAAAACCTGACCCAGGAGTTGCGCTGAGACAGAATTGTTTCCAAGCTTTTCTGACAGAAGAAACCCGATTGCTTCTTCCAAGCTGTTATGATTGAGCATTGTAGCCTGAAGAAATCCAGCCAAAACAGGTTCTTTCGTCAGCATTTCACTCGCTTCTTTACGAATATAAGACCAGATTAGATCTGTTGTTTGGGCTTGTTCAGCTACATAGGCCATTCTTTTTCCTTTTCTTGGATAGTTCAAAGAGTGCGAATATATCCAGAATTCATATTATACAATGATATAGGAAAGAAGGGGCATATTTTAAATGAAAATTTGTGATGATAGCCATTAGCGATATTTATTTCGATGATTGATAAATCATAGGGCAAAATGAAACGACTAGAGCAGGTAGAAATAATTTGTTATCAAAAATTTTAAATTTCGATGGCTACGCCGATTGCTTGAAAGATATATAAATCGTGACAATTTCATTTTTAAATTTTCTACCGCTTGAGACATCAAGATTACGTATTCGTCAGTATCAAGGTACAGATCTGGAACCGACAAGACGGATGAGCCAGGATCCAGAGTTGAGGAAATGGCTTCTGTCTGGTGTGTATAGCGATAAAGAGCATGAAGAGTATGTGAAAGTTAGCAGTACCAGCGATACCAAGGATTTTGTCGTTGAGGAGAAGGCTACAGGGTTGGTTATGGGCGAAATGACTTTTCATCGCTGGGAAGTTCAGAGAACCTGGGAGATGGGGTGGTTGATCTTGCCTGAATTTCAGGGGAAGGGATATGCGAGTGAAGCTGCAAAGTCGCTATTGAAAGTTGGATTTGAACAAATGGAACTTCACAGGATTGTTGCAATGGCTCATCCTGAAAACTCAGCATCCTGGCGTTTGATGGAGAAAATTGGTATGCGCAAAGAAGGCGCTTATTTGCAGAGCATCCCAAGGCCAGATAGTACCTGGTGGGATGGGGTTTCTTATGCCATTTTAGCCAGTGAGTACAAAGCTCAAACGAAAAATCAATAAGTGCAGGGACTATTGTTTTTCCGTGGTTTTTTCACGTTTGGGGGCTGAAAAAGCTCTTCGGCCGGGGCTTCTTCTACAATCTGACCGTCGGCCATGAAGATGATGCGGTCTGCTACATAACGGGCAAAAGCCAATTGATGGGAATGATAGTCAATGTGATTTCTCTAGTTTTATAAATTTTTTATAACATCAGTAATTTTTGGGAAAGTACGGATAAAGCTCATTTGTAACTGTTTTTTTCAATCATAAATTAATGATTTTACCTCATGGTTGAGTCATTGTTTACTGAGCGGAGATTTAACTTGATGACGTCACGGATACAGGCTTGCTGCCGTTTTACTTTCATCTTGTTGGTAATGTTCGCTGGTCCCACGTTTTCAGCAAATAGTGGCACGCTCAGCATTGGAACGATCAGTTCAGAACCTGTGGGTGATATTAAAACTTTTACACCCTTTGCAAATTATCTTGCTGAAGAATTAATTGATGATGGCGTTGACGGTATCAAGGTCGTGATCGCACCTGATATTAATCAAATGGTCGCAATGTTGAAGCAAAAGGAAATCGATCTTTTTATTGATAGCTCTATAACAGCTTCGATTGTCAACAAATTGTCAGGTTCCGAATTCATGCTTCGACGCTGGAAAAAAGGACGGGCTAAATATCGGAGTGTTGTTTTTGTAGCAGAGAATAGTGATATTCAGCAGATCAATGATTTGCAGGGCAAGATTATTGCTTTTGAAGAGCCCTTTTCAACGTCGGGGTATGTCCTTCCAGCTTTGGCAATATTGCAATCTCAAAATGTACTTCATCAGTTAGATCGCCTCAGTTCTGCCCCCATCGCAGACGAGATAGGGTTTGTTATGGCTTATGATAGTGAAACTCAAATAGTGTGGCTTGAACGTGATTTGGTTGCTGCCGCTGCAATGTCTGAAGATGACTATCTGGAATATGCTCAGAGTGCAATGATACCTATGAGAGTGCTGCATACAACATCTTATGTTCCATATCATGTTGTCGTTCACCGTGCAGGGCTTGATCCAATTTTGATTAAACGTATCAAGCAAGTATTGAAGACTGCTCACGATGATAGGAAAGGAGCTGACGTTCTAAAACACTTTGAGAGAACAACAAAGTTTGACGAAATTCCGGATGATTTATTGCAGGAGATTAAAAGATTTGATCCTTATTTGGGGGATGTTCCCATTGGTGGGGAAATAGGACAATAGAGCAGGGAATGAAGTTTGGACTTAAAAATAAAATAATCCTGTTTGCGTCCATTTTGGTTGTATCCATTGCGTTCGCCCTTTTTTCCATTACCTATTATAATGAAAAAGTGTCAAATAAGGAAGCAAGCCTGACAAGGCTTTCGCACATATTACAGCGAACAATACTGACCGTTGAAAATTCAATATACACGTTAAATATACGCGAGATTCGTTCCAGTGTATCAGCCAGCCTGCAACACGATCATATTGATATTATTCTTGTTTTGGACAAAGAGGGACGTGTTCTGACTAATGGGTTGCGACAGAATGATTTACGGAACAAAATCCCGGAACATGTCCCCCTGATTACAGCCTTGCTTTCCGAAAAAAAGGAAATCTCGGTTGAAGATGATGAATATTTGTGGATCGCTGGGCCAGTGACCCTTACTGACAAAGTAAATCTGGGGTATGTCATCTTTGGTGTTGGTCAGAACAAGTTGAATCTTTCCTTGGAAACATCACTTCGTAACCAGGTTATTGTGCTTATACCCGCTTTGATTTTAAGCGTTTTTGCCGCTTTTGTTTTCGCCTCCAAACTAACACGTCCCTTGAATGAGTTGTCTGGAGTAGCTGAATTAATCGGGAGTGGTGATTTCTCTAAAAGGTTTGAATACGAAGGGAGGGATGAAATTGGAGAGTTATCAACATCGATTAACAAAATGGCTGATAATCTGTCCAAAATAACAGTTTCTCGAGATGAAATGCAGGCGGTGGCAGAACGTGAAAGTGTGCTGAAGGATCAGGCTGAGTCCGCAAACAAAGCGAAATCAGATTTTTTGGCAACAATGAGCCATGAAATCAGAACGCCTCTAAATGGTGTTCTAGGGATGGCGCAGTTATTAAAAAACAGCCAACTGGATCATGATCAGCAAAGTAAAATAGAAACAATTCTGTCTTCTGGACAATCGTTGCAAGAGATAATTAATAATGTTCTGGATATGAGCAAGATTGAAGCTGGTAACCTGGAACTAGAGGCAACTGTTTTTAATTTACGGGAATTAGCGTTGACTGTTACTGCGCCATTTGAGGCGATGGGAGCTGGGGAAGAGGTTGACGTTATTGTTAATATCGAAGTGGATCAATCTACCTTGATCAAAGGGGATCGAACTCGATTGAACCAGATTATACTCAACCTGATGAGCAATGCTTTCAAGTTCACTCTGCAAGGGAAGATTTGTTTTTCCATTTCTCAACTGAAGATAGATGATCCTGAGGCTGTTGATAATGCGGCATGTACGTTAAAAATAATTGTTGAAGATACGGGCAAAGGTATTGCAGCGGATAGGGTCGCAACAATTTTTGATGCCTTTGTTCAAGAGGATACTTCTATTACTCGGAAATTTGGAGGTTCAGGTCTTGGCCTCTCAATTGTTAAGAATTTATTGGACCTTATGGAGGGGAACATATCTGTTGTTAGTGAGGAAGGGACAGGAACCAAATTCCAACTCTTGATACCTTTTGAATCCCCTACAATAAAAGAGGCGGAGAACTATAACGCAAAGAATAAACCTGTTGAGAAGGTACGTGATGAAAAGCTGCAAATATTACTGGCAGAAGATAACATGGTAAATGCCGTTATTGCGAAGGCTTTTCTCAAAAAATTTGGCCATGATGTTGAGCACGTTGAAAATGGGCAACTTGCAGTAAATGCAATAAAAAAGAAGGAATATGATTTGGTTCTTATGGATATCCATATGCCAGAAATGGATGGGGTGGAGGCAACTGTGATTATTCGTAAGTCAAAAGGTTCTGATGTGCTACCAATCATCGGTGTGACTGCAGAAGCCTTTGCTGATCGTCACCGGGAATTCAAAAGCTCTGGTATGAACGATATCCTCACAAAACCCTTTACTGAGCAACAGCTTGCTTCCGTTCTTTCCGATTACGGACACTCTACGGTTGATGGTTCGTAATAGAGGGGGCGCTTATTTAATTCTAAGCTGTGAATATAAAGTGCTGATAAAGCACTTCAGTGCAAAATTGAGTTATTGCTTCTCAAGTATTTTCTTCAGAAACTTCTTGGTTCTTTCGCGTTTGGGGGCCGAGAAAAGCTCATCGGCCGAGGCTTCTTCTACAATTTGACCGTCAGCCATGAAGATGACGCGATCTGCTACGTCGCGGGCAAAGGCCATTTCGTGAGTAACAATGACCATTGTTCTTTCTTCACTCGCGAGCTCTTTCATTACCCCAAGAACTTCGCCAACCAATTCCGGGTCAAGAGCTGATGTGGGTTCGTCAAACAAGATTACATCTGGTTCCATAGCCAGAGCGCGAGCTATGGCGACCCTTTGCTGTTGCCCGCCAGACAGGGCCGAAGGATAGGCGTCTTCCTTGTTTGCCAAACCCACTTTTTTCAAAAGTTTACGAGCTTTTTTCTCGGCAGAAGCTGGCTCTTCACCCTTCACAATGACCGGGCCTTCGGTAATATTTTCCAGAACTGTTCTGTGCGGGAAAAGGTTAAAGTTCTGGAAGACAAATCCAGCGGATTTTCTTAAGGCACGGATGGCCTTTTTTTGTTTCTTCAGATCCTGCGATGCATCAACTGTAGTGTTGGCTATCCGAATGTTACCATCATTTGGAGCCTCTAGAAAATTGAGGCAACGTAACAAAGTTGTTTTGCCTGAACCACTAGGTCCAATAATGGCCAGAACTTCTCCCTTATGAACATTCAAATCAATGTCAGAGAGAACATGGTTGTTATCAAAGGATTTTTTCAGGCCTTTGACGGCGATCATTGTCTCTTTGTTATTACTATCCATCTTAATTTGCTCTCAAATGACGGTTTGATCTTTGTTCCATTTTGCTTTGCAGTCGGGACAGAATGATGCAGAGGATCCAGTAGATGGCAGCTGCACTGAGATACATGGCGAACACTTCGTAGGTTCTGGCTGAAATGAGTTGTGCCTGACGGAATAACTCTGGCACCTGTATAGTTGCTGCAATCGCCGTATCTTTTATGAGGCTGAGGAATGTGTTGCCAAGGGCCGGTAAAGCGACACGGATTGCTTGTGGCAAGATGGACCGCCTCATTGCCTGTGCCGGTGTCATGCCAATGGAATAGGCTGCTTCCCAGTGGCTTTTATCAACTGACTGGATTGCACCTCGTAAAATTTCCCCAGTGTAACCGCCAACGTTCAAGCTAAGACCAAGAAGAGCCGCTGGAATTGGGTCCAGTCTGATGCCAAATTCAGGTAATCCGTAATAAATAAGAAAAAGTTGAACGATAAGTGGTGTTCCCCGGATAAAGGAAATGAAGAACATTGCTGGCCAACGAATTAATCTCGTGGGCGAGAGGTGCATAAACGCGATAAGAAATCCCAGACTTAACCCGAGGATCATTGATCCTGCACTGAGGCCAATGGTAAAGGCTGCTCCCTTCATCAAGAAGGGAGCAGATTTCAGGATAAGGTCGACGATTACATCCATGAATTTACCAATATTGTTTATTCAGTTTCGGGGTTGTGGTGTCGAGTTAAGTCTGGTGTAGCTTCTGAGTTTATTTGGTTGCGTCTAACTTGAACCATTTTTGGGAAATTTTTGCGAGTGTACCATCTGCGCGTAATTCATCTAATGCTTTATTCAAAGCATCAAGAAGATCCGCGTTACTTTTACGCAGTGCGATACCCATGCGCTGCTTGTCAAATGGCTCACCTGCAGCAACAATTCGACCGCCAGAGTTTTCAAGCAGATATGTTGCTGCCAAACGATCGTTTAGAAAGGCATCAAGACGTCCCACGAGAAGATCCTGTAGCTTTGTTGCATTATCGTCATAGGTAGAAACATTTGCTTCTGGTACGTTCTGGGTTAACCACTCTTCGTAGTTACTGCCCAATCCTACACCAACATCTTTACCTGACAGATCCGCGGGGCTGTTGAAATCGGCTTGTTTGTCTTCACGGGTGATAACCTGGATACCTGATACAGTATAGGGCTGCGTGAAGTCATATTTCTTTTGACGCTCTTCGGTGATTGTTACCTGATTGGTGATGATATCAAAGCGCTTGGTTTCCAGACCGGCAAGCATGCCACCCCATTTTGTTGGAACGAATTCTGCATTTACGCCGATACGTTCTGCAACTGCTTTGGCAACATCAACTTCAAAACCAACCAGTTCGCCATTTTCATCCTGATAGTTGAAAGGAGGATAAGTGGCCTCTAGGCCAATTAAAATTGTGCCTCGGCCTTTGATTGTTGATAACAGCTTTTCGTCTGATTCTGCGTTAGCAGTAGTAAAGGATAGGCCAAATGCCGCAGCGGCAAAAGTTGCAGCAGAAAGAATTTTTTTGAAATTTATATAGCTCATGATGATTCGCTTGTTTTTGACTAATAAAGTTTGGTTGAAACTGATATGTACTATGCAAATATGTATTTCAAGCTATTTAACACTTCGTAATGTGAATATCTGATATTCACTAATTTTAAGTGTTAAATAAAAAATTCTCGCAAGGAAACTCTATTTTTGAATTATCATTCACAAGATAAAACTACCCGTAGAACGTTATATCTTCGATAGTATCTGGAAGAGAGGGCTTTAAAAGAGCTTTTGTTGATTGTTGCAAATGCATAATGGCTTTCTTTGCCAATTCCGAGGGAAGGTCCCCAAGTTCGTGTTCTCGCGCAACCAGTGAAATCGTACGGTAGAGCGGTGTAAAAGGTAGTGGTCTAATAGATACTCCTTGAAGGAAATGACGGCTTTCAAGTAAGCCGGTGGGCGTTGTTATTGCCCATCCTGCCCCTGCGGCAATCATAGGCATGATAGATCGCGTTGTGTCTAGTTCATAGCGGTAAGATGGTCTTATTTTAAGTCTTCTCAAATGCTGTTCTATTAACCGACTGACGGGTAGTCTTGGACTGAAGCGAATAAAGGGCAATCCAGATGTTTCAATTTGGTTATTCGTGAATGTGACGGGCTTGTTCTTGGGATAAGCCAAGACAAAAGGCTCTTTATAAAGCGGGTAGCGTTCCATCCTGTCGATATCATCCATTGGATCCATTGTGATGATAATATCCGTTTTTCGATTAAGGAGGGCTTCTCTGTGATCGTCGGTTTGGCCACTGGTGATTGTAACACTGCCTTTTGGATAAAGTTCCCCGACGCATTGGGTTAATTCAGGGATTAATGTGTCAGCAAGTGTATCAATAACAGAAATTCTGACTTTCTTTAGGGGGGCGGTATCAAGATTATGTAAGGTACCCCACATACTAGTGACAGCTTCGAGTACCCGTAGAGCATGTTGATAATATACGTGACCAGCAGGGGTGAGTGTTATTGGTCGGATTGATCTGTCAAACAGGACAGTTGAAAATAAATTCTCTTGTTGGGTAATGTGCTGGGAAATTGAGGATTGCGTCATACCAAGGTGCTGTGAAGCTTTTGACATACTTTCTTTTTCAACCACAGTCACAAAAATTTCCAGGGCTCTTAAGTTTAATCCTTTGGTGATTTCCATCTTTTCAAGCCCTCATTGCGTTGTCATTGAATGTTAAGCTTTCATAGCAAAAAATTCAAAATTATTAAATATAATGTAGTTACGTGTTGAGGTGTGAGCGGGAGTGATAAATTATGTTAGATATTGATTCTAAATATTATTTTTGAAAATTTCATATAGGCTGAATTTCTATTTTTAAAAAAAATGAATTTATCTATTAATTATATTTACAAAAGCGGAAAGGGTTAGGCTTTCTCGTCATGTCTTGGCATGATTAACGTCGATAAATACAATTTTGATTAGTTAGCTAGATGTCAGGAAAAGCGATGCCGCAAAAGTCTTCATTTGATCCCGCAATTATGAATGAATTTCCAAACTTTGTTACGCACCTTGAATGCTCTTACACGGGTGAAAGGCTTGAAGCAGATCAGCTGCATGGGCTTTCACCCGTGGGAAAACCTATTCTGGTCCGCTATGATCTCGAAGCTTTAGGCAAATCCGTTTCCAAAAAAGATCTGGGACAAAGACCTGGGGGATTTTGGCGCTATCGGGAATTTCTGCCAGTGCGTCAGGCGAAGAATGTTGTAAGCCTTGGTGAGGTTATGACGCCACTGCTCTCTTTACCCAGCCTAGCAGGAAAAGGAGGTGAACTCATTGTAAAGGATGAGGGGCGCCTTCCGACCGGGTCTTTCAAGGCACGGGGATTGGCGCTGGCTGTCTCTATGGCAAAAGAGCTTGGGGTAAATCGCCTTGCTATGCCTACAAATGGTAATGCTGGGGCGGCGATGGCTGCTTATGCAACCCGGGCAGGAATGGAAACCACAATTTTTTGCCCTGATGATACTCCTGAAGTTAATGTATCGGAGATTGAGTATCAGGGTGGTAAGGTTTATCGCGTTAACGGGTTGATCAATGACTGTGGTAAAATCGTTGGCGAAGGCAAAGAGGCGACTGGATGGTTTGATTGTTCAACCTTGAAAGAACCTTATCGTATTGAAGGCAAAAAGACGATGGGGCTAGAGCTTGCTGAACAACTGGGTTGGAATGTTCCTGATGTTATCTTTTACCCGACTGGTGGTGGCACTGGCCTCATTGGTATGTGGAAAGCTTTTGATGAGTTAGAAGCTATTGGTTGGATTGGATCTAAACGACCCAAAATGGTGGCTGTACAATCCACCGGCTGTGCGCCTATTGTCAAGGCGTATGAAGACGGTGAAGAGCATGCTCCTTTGTGGGAAAATGCCTATACCCATGCGTCTGGTATTCGTGTGCCTGTGGCTGTCGGTGACTTCTTGATACTAAGAGCTGTGCGCGAAAGCGGCGGCTTTGCTATTGCTGTTACAGACGAGGCAATCACGCAATCCCAAGCAGAAGTTGCGCAAAAGGAAGGTGTCTTGCTTTGCCCTGAAGGGGCTGCAACCTATGCGGCTTATAAGCAATCATTGGTCGATGGCCGGATTAAAGAAACAGATCAGGCCGTCCTTTATAATTGTGCAACCGGATTAAAATATCCAATGCCGCCGATTTCCCGCACATTGGACAAGAACCAACCCATAGATTATTCGAAAATTTAAGTACGATAGTATTTTAAAAAGGAGAGCAGAATCTCTAGCTCTCCTTTATCATTTACGTCAAGCATTGGTACTATCCGAAGAAGTGTAAGAGTAGAGATGAACATCCTCTCTTAATTGCCAACCTTTTGATTGCCAGAAAGAGTTGGCAATTCCATTATTCTTGAAGACAAAAATATGGGTTTTATTAATCCCTATTCTACTAAGGTTTGAAAGGCATGCGGTAAACAGTTTTTCACCCAAACCCATTTTTCTATAATTCGGCTTTACGATGAGGTGTTGAAGATACCCCCTGCGCCCATCGTGACCACACATGACGCACGCTATAATCTCTTTTCCTTCTTCGATAACAAAATTAAGTCCGGGATTGCGTTCAAGGTATCGCGTGGTTGCATCATATGTGTCTGCATCGCGCAAAGCAACGCCAGGGGTGGCTTTGAAAAGGGTTATGAGATCGGGATGATCGGACGGTAACATTTGGCGTAAATTCATCACAATTCAATATATTTCAAAAAGTTATAGAAAATTCCTGAGAGTTTGCATCTTGTTAATATTATTAGAATAAACAATTTTTAGGTTTTTCCTATGTTTTGTTTATTGAGTATTGGTTGCGTGCGTATTGGTCGCGTAGATAGGGGAGTAAGTTGGGGGCAATTATTAAAATGGGAGCAACGTTGTTTGTTTCTTTGTTTCTCTGGGGATGTGAGGAAAATAGCGATGCTTTTGATATGAAAATGACGGGTTTGAGTAAAACAAGTGTGGGGGTGAAAAATCTGGATACTCGAAAGCTTGAAGGGTGTGTTGTACTTCTTAATGGTGCAAGCGGGTTTTGGCATGAGCCTGAGCGATCCGAGTTTAAGAAAGGGGAAAGTCGTACTTTTTCTCTTGCCCGGTTTTACAGTGTAAGTAAACGCCAATTTGATTATAAAGTTGATACAATTTCGCGTATCTCGGTGGATTGCAAAAAGCCTCGGGGGGCTGCATTGGTTTTTGAAACCAATCAAGGGACCCTAGGTTTTTTGAAGTAAGTTACAGCAGTCAGATTTGTAATTAATCGAAGGTTAGCTTTGTTATCGTACAGTATAAGGACTTTGTGTGCTTGTGGTGTGAAAGAATGAAGATGACCCCGTTACGACAACTCTGTATTTGGCTCTTGCCTAGTTTATTTCTTGTGGGTTGCGATGAAATGGCAGGTGATTTTGATATGGAACTGGTGTCGCTTAATCGTTCGAGTGTTGTTATTAAAAGTACGAACAAGGGCTTACTTTCTGACTGTGTTGTTCTCATTAACGGTGTTGGCGGTTTTTGGTACGAACCGGAACGAGTAGATTTTAAAAAGGGACAAAGCCGTAGCTTTGTTCTTTCCCAGTTTTTTAGTTCAACAAAACGGCAGTTCAACTATCAGATTGATAGTGTTTCACAGATAGCAGTGAATTGCGCGCAGCCTTCAGGGACTGCAGTTGTCTTTGAAAAAAATCAAAGTTTCGGTGGTTTCCTTAAATAAAGGTACTTTTTCTAAGTCAGATTTTTCACTAAATTGTGAGAAGAAGACATTGTTACTTGCTTGATGGGTTCTCTTCCAACTGTTTGAATAAGGGGCCTTATAAATAAAATGGTTCAGGCCATAATGTCCCAAAAACCCAAAGAACAATTTGAAGATCAAATCAGCTTTGTGCAATTACGTGATGTATCGGAAGATGAAATTATGTCTCACATGTCTGATCCTCGTGTTGCAGAGCATATGCCTTTGTTCACATTCAAGTGGGATAAGAATGCTCTTTCTGCATTTATTACAGCCAAGGAAGAATGTTGGCGTCGTGATGGACTTGGTCATTGGGCTATACTGTTCGAAGGAGCCTATGCTGGGTGGGGTGGGTTTCAAAAAGAAGGTAATGAATGGGATTTTGGTCTGGTTTTAAAGCCTGAGTGTTTTGGTCTCGGTCAAAAAATAACCAAAAAAGCGCTTGTGTTTGCAAAGGCTGACAGTCGCATCCCCTTTGTAACGTTCCTACTGCCGCTATCTCGGACAAAAACATTGGGGCTTAAGAGGCTTGGTGCAGAATTTATCAAAGAGGTCGAACTTGAAGGTGCTGTCTTTAAAAAATATAGACTGGATACCGTCTGATCAAAAGATCTCCCAGCTTATTTTATAGAGGGTATTGCAACGCTGCTATGATGTTTCATGTTCTTGATGTTTTTTCTCTGCTTTGATATATAGCCGCCACATATTGTAGCTCTGGTTTTACGTTCCAGCCCGCACAAGGAAAGAGAATGTCAAAGATTGTTGTTTCGGCACTGTATCACTTTGCCGTTTTGGAAGACTTTGAAAGTCTTCGCGAACCACTTCATAATTTCATGGTACAACACGATGTCAAAGGGACATTGTTGTTGGCACGCGAAGGTATTAACGGCACTGTTGCTTCATCCCAGGAAGGAATTGATGCACTGCATGCTTATATTCGCGCAGATGAACGCTTAAAAAATGTGGTGACCAAAGAGTCCTATCACGATGAAATGCCTTTCCATCGCACCAAAGTAAAGCTCAAGAAAGAGATTGTTACCATGGGTGTCGAAGGCATTGATCCTAATCAGATCGTTGGCACCTATGTCAAGCCACAGGATTGGAATGCGTTGATTTCAGATCCTGATGTGGTTTTGGTCGATACTCGTAATGATTACGAGGTTGGTATAGGTACTTTTAAAAACGCCATTGACCCCAATACAGCAACCTTCAGAGAGTTTCCGGCCTACGTTGAAGAAAACCTTGCTGATGCAAAGAATAAAAAAGTTGCGATGTTCTGTACTGGCGGTATTCGTTGTGAAAAATCAACTGCCTACCTGAAAGAACAGGGCTTCAAGGATGTTTATCATCTCGAGGGCGGTATCTTGAAGTATCTGGAAGAAGTACCCGAAGAAGAGTCGCTGTGGGAAGGTGAGTGCTTTGTCTTTGATAGTCGCGTTGCGGTAAAACATAACCTTGAAAAGGGTATCTACGATCAGTGTTTTGCCTGTCGTATGCCAATTACAGAAGATGACAAACAAAGTGAACACTATCGCAAAGGTGTTTCTTGTCACCATTGTTATGAAAGCTTGACGGATGAGCAGTTAAAGCGTTTCGAAGAGCGGGAGAAGCAAATCGAACTTTCAGAACAACGTGGCATTGATCATATCGGCGGTGAGGTCGCTTCCCTTATAGAAAAACGCCGTGAAGAAAAACAGCGGGTCAGAGAACAACAGAAAAAGATTACACTAGCGCAAGAGTGATTTAGTTAGTGGTTCAGAACTATCTGCTTTGATGGTCTAGGCGAGGTGAGTATTCATCTCGCCTAAATTGTTATTGGCTACGTCATTTCCTGTAAATTTTTACCAAAATATCTTCAGTGGCAATCAAGGCACCTTCCAGATATCCGCCTTCTGATGAGGCCACTTCCGTCCCGATGAAGTTCATCCTTCCGTCCCAAATATTCTTTAGACTTTCCGGGAACTGATAATGGTGGTGGGTCTGTAACGGTTCCATATCTTTTGCTGTTGCGGTCAAGGGATCTTGAGACCAATCTTTGATAATGATTTCAAGTGGCTGTGGGGTTTCGTTGCCAAATAGGCGCTGAATTTGTTCTTCTATCAAACCTTTTAGCTGTGTCTCTCCCAGCTCTTTTCTTTGTATTCCTGATCCTCCAAGAAAACCAAAAAGTGCGTAGTTATGATCATAAGAGGAAGCATCGTGGATTTCCATCATGGGGCCAATGCGGCTAAAGGCCTGGCCAGAAAGGTTGTGATCCTTCCAAAATGGGCACTGGTAACGAATGAGGGCTTTGGCATGCCCTGCCATCCATGTTGGGATAGCGCGCATATCATTGCGGATGCCAGCACTCAGATCAGGAACAAATTGTATAGTATTTTCAATCAGTCGGGGCGGGAGTGCGAAAACCACATTTTCACAAGTTAGGTTTCTGATCTCACCGTTTGATTGTGCTGTAATTTCTATCGTGTCAGTTTGATTTTCAACAGAGATTACTTTGTGATTTAAGGCAATATTTGGCGAAGGGGTTAGAGCCTGTAGCCTGTCAATCAAACTGGATATACCGTTCTGAATTCTATAGGAAGTCGTTTGGTATTGATGTCCCGACAAGCGTTCAGAAAACACATTGGGATCTTCATAGAGAATATCACCAGTATTTTGTTGCTCGAATATCTGAAGGTCCAATTCCTGGACGAGTTCCATCATATGTCGTTGTCCCGGCCAGAACCATGTTGGTCCAAGATCGTGTGAGCTGGATGTTTTTATGCGTCCTCCCAAGCGATTGCGTGCTTCAATGAGCAGAAAATCTCTTCCTTGCTGTGCCAATCGGTAGGCAAGATATAATCCGCTTAAGCCTCCGCCAACAATTACGAGTGGGGTCTTACTCATTAGGCAGCTTTCTCTATTGAGTTCTGATAATCATGAATGTATGTCGACTAGAAAATATAGAACATATGTGAGGAACAGACTTTATGTTTCAATCAAGAAACACTGGTAAAAACCTGTTCATGCACATTACTTCTAGATTATTGGCAAAGATTAATTGCGGCCTGCCATGACGCCGCCGTCAGTATCCCAGATGGCACCCGTAACCCATGATGCTGAATCTGATAGTAAAAAGCTGATCACTTCAGCAATATCATTTGGTCTTCCCACACGACCAATAGGATGAAAATCGTTGAAGCCGCCTGTGAGCGTATCTTCAATTTGATCAGGTTCGATAAAAGAGCCAAAGATTGGGGTAACAACAACAGCTGGTGAAACTGCATTAACCCGAATGTTAAACTCGGCGAGCTCCATGGCCAGATGTTGTGTTAACGCGTGTAATCCCGCTTTTGCCATTGAATAAGCGGATGATGGTGTGGCTTTAATAGCCTGTTTTGCCCACATTGATCCTATGTTTACAATCGAACCACCGTTATGCTCTTTCATATTGCTTGCTACGACTTGTGTTATGAAGAACAGGCTTTTGTTTAAATCGTGATAGCTATCGAAATCGCTATGCCCATGATCCAGAAAAGCAACGGGTTTGAAGGTTCCTGCAGCATTGACGAGTTGTGATATATGTCGCTTTTCAGCTTTGATTGTTGAAATAAATTGTTCAACTTGTCCTGGGTTTTGAAGATCAACGGCATGTATGTCGATCTGACCTGATCCATTTTGCTGTAATTCAGATTTGACTGTTTCAAGTTTTGTATGGTCGCGACCAACAAGAACTAGGTTCTGACCTTTGTTTCTCAAAGATTGCGCAGTTGCTTTCCCCATGCCACTTGAGCCGCCAATAATTAGTGCCGCAGTATCAGTCATTTATTTATCCAATCTATCTATAGGTAGGTGTTGTGTTTCTATAAGATGGAATTATTGAATTATTTGTCAATCTATTTATTTACCTATCAATAGATAGATGAATTTTTATTTTTAAAAATTACTATTGGTTATTTGAATTTAAGGGGGCGGGTAATAATTACTCAAAAAAGGGAATAAGGTGTTCTGTGACTGCTTCAGGGTTTTCTTCCTGGGCGAAATGTCCGCAATCTACAGCATGACCTTGGACATTTTCAGCCCAGCTTTGCCACAAACCAAGGGGATTACCTGTTTTGGCAGGAAAACCCTTGTGTGCCCAAAGGAAGAAGAGGGGGGCTTTTATCTTATCGCCCTTTTTCCTGTTTTCTTCGTCGTGTTGTCGATCGAGTGTAGCGCCTGCGCGGTAATCTTCGCAGAGGGCATGTATGTGAGCGGGATCTCTGAATTGCTCCCTATAGCTTTCTAGAGCCTCTGGAGTGAACACATCGAGTGAATTGTCCCGGGTCCAGCTCTTAAGGGTCCACTCGAGGTAGGTGATCGGATTTGCTTTTATCATGTTCTCTGGTAACGGGGCAGGTTGCGCTAGGAAAGTCCAATGATAAGCCTTAATAGCCATCTCAGCACCAAAACGATCCCACATCTCGGCTGTTGGAACGACCTCGATGATCGCAATCCTTTTAATTCGTTCAGGATGATCCAACGCCATGCGATAGGAAACCCTTGCTCCTCTATCGTGGCCGATGACTGAAAAGCGTTTGTGACCAAAATGGCTCATGAGTTCGATCATGTCCCGAGCCATGGTACGTTTGGAGTAGGGGGTGTGCTCGCTATCGGTTACAGGCGTACTACTTTCCCCATACCCCCGCAGATCGGGAATAATACACTGGAATTTTTGTGCAAAGGCCGGTGCGATCTTTCCCCAAGTTGCATGAGTTTGCGGATAGCCGTGGAGTAAGAGCAAAGGTTTACCTGTACCTGCGGTGTGAACGCTTAATTTCACACTATTTACTTGTGCAAAGGATTGGGTGAACCCGGATAAGGTTTTGGACTGCATTTTCTCTCACTCTTTGTTCGCTCTGAACGGAAGGTTGTCTAAATAAAGGGTGTTTATAGTAAAATGCAATGAAGTCTTTATTTAGCTGTTAGGCTTTTGTTGAAGAAATTGATCACTTCTTTATTGAACTCTTTTTGAAATTCTTCTCTGTCAAAAGTGGGGGCATCGACACATACCATATTCCAAACTCTTGGATTTTGCTGTTGAAGAGCAGGATTGCAGGGGGAGAGAAAGGCAAAGTGTCCGGCATCTTTAATAAGGTGATACTCCGCTGGTTTTGGAAGGGATTGGAAGATAACATCGGCATTTGTTTTTGTCGGAACATTCAAATCCTTTGTCCCGGACCAGAGTTGTAAGGGGAGGGTGACCTTTTCCAATGAAGCTTGGTCAAAGGCAAAGCCAAACCCCGGAGCAATGACAACAGTTGCGGATATCCTGAGATCGTGGTTCCAGGCATTTGATGGTTGTTTTGCAAGCTCTGCTATTGCGATCTCGTTATTTGCGCCAAGTTTGCAGGCAATTTCCGATGGATGTTTTTGGCAATGAGTAAGGAGCTTCTGAATGTTTGGCACAGCTCCGCTTGAAACCAATGCCGTGTATCCTCCGGCAGAAAACCCGAACATGCCAATTCTGGTTGGGTCAATATTTTCCATGCCAATCCAGTTGTTGAGTAGGTGATCAATTGTCTGTTTCATGTGGCGCGGACGATCGAGCATCCAGCGTTGTGGCGGATAGCTCTCGTCCTCGTAGTTATTTCCGGTATGGGTTGGTGCTGCAACGATGTAACCTGCTTCAGCAAGGGCGAGTGCTGTGCTTGCATGCCCGCCCATCCAGCCACCATAACCGTGGGAAAACAGGATTAGAGGATAAGAACCAGACTTTACGGGATTATCTAGTGCAAGAGCCTGGCGAAAAGGGGTATTTGCCGCATTGGGGGAGACGCTGTCACTTGGATACCAGACACCAACCTCTATGGTTTTGTCATAAGGATCAGTAACGAATATTCGTTGGAACCCTGTGGCGTTGGCATACTGTGTGATCAACGCCAATAGAATGCTTGTCAGGAACATAAGAGCTTTCAATTTACAATACCTTTTATCAATTTGATGAAGGGAAATGATGAGTTACTCTTTGTCTTTGACTTACTTGGCTTAAAACTTAGACCTAAAACGTGATTTAGGTCGTTCTTAATCGCGATTTAGTCATAATCGGTATGACTTTCCTCACATTCTTGGATATGTTTCTCTTAGATTATGTGTGCAGCTCCTGTCCGATAAATCCTTTTCACTAGGTCTTTATGTTATTTATTCCTCTCTCTTTTGTTGTGGCTTTGTTACTACTGATTTTCCTCGTACAAGGAATTCTGAGTGGCGGGGCTTTGCAAAAAAGTCGCCTCTTTCAAGCTTTGATTGTTCTCTATGCTGTTCTCTCTGTGTTGATTGGGATACGGTGGGGATACGGCGTACTGACATTTCTTCCTTTACAATCAATTTTAGCTGCCAGTTGGGCGTCTTTAGCGTGGTTGAGCTTCAGGAGTTTTGCAGGTCAAGGCAGAGAAATTTCATTCTCAAAAGATTGGTATCATCTTTTACCAACTCTTTTGGTTATTGCACTGATCCAAGTGTGGCCCGACCCGATTGATATCGCTTTAATCGTGATCTACTTATTTTATGGCCTGACCCTTTTAAGGTTGGCGGTATCTGGCCCTGATTGCCTGAATGCGGTTCGGCTGTCCGAAGCGCCGCGGACCCATTTAGCCCTGTGGGTGACCTCTATTATCCTGATTGCTTTTGCGGGCGTCGATATTTTCATTTCTTACGATTTTCGATTTATGGATGGTCAACTCTCGGGGGTAGTTGTTTCGTTTGCAAATGTCCCTGCTTTGTTCCTTTTGGGGGTTGCTGCATCTGTTGTCGGGCAAACGGTGACAGTACAAAGCGGTGACATTGGGGATAAGCAACCCAGTCGTGATATCGAACCGGAAGATCAGGGTATTTTGATAAAAATAGAAGAGTTACTTGAAGAGAAATCAATCTATCAGGACTATGATTTAAGCTTGGATCGTCTCGCCCGAAAAAGCGGCGTTACTTCCCGGCGTATATCAGGTGCGATTAATCGACTGAGGGGGCAAAATGTATCTCAGTTTATTAATGAGTATAGGGTTGCAGAGGCCTGTCGCCGCCTTGCAGAAACAAATGAGTCTATTACGAATATTATGCTGGAATCAGGGTTTCAGACAAAATCGAATTTTAACCGAGAATTCAAGCGAGTAACAGGGCAAAGTCCGAAAGAGTGGCGACTAAATTATCCAAATGTAAGGTATCAACCTTAAGGTTTGTGCTTAATCAGCTGTATAGAATGAAACCCTTTGTGTGTAGTAACAGTAACTGTTGCTTTTTTGTCACGCGCGTCAGAGAATTGTTTTTGAAGGCTATTTTGGTACTTGGCAAATAAAGTCAGGGTGGGTATTTGTTTTTTGTGAACTACTTTAAGCTTTAACAAGGAACGTTTTATGACCCGTAATTTCGCCTCTGCATACGTCCGCACGAGCGCATTCGGGAATCGTTCTCGCCGAGCTTATGTTACTCGTGTTTTCGGATCAGCATTTCGTGGATGTAACTAAATAGAACTCCACCAAGTGCCTCACCTTTTCGGCACTGACTGTCTGAAATAGTATTTCACTTATTCACTCATAATTCGACTTTTTGACTGACTTTTTGGCTTCTGGTCATAAGATCTTTGTTCTCATAACGATGATCTATGTGCTGGTACTTGCCTGTTCGGAAATAGCTTTCCCTCCTTTGGGGAGAGATATCTTGGGATAATGGTTTTACGACGCCTATTTGTCAGGGAGATTGCGGTCAAATACTGGGTGCTATACGAGTAACTATTTAGAAATTCCAGACAGTCGTGCTTACATTTTATGGAGTAAGTCATGGCTAGAGTTATCAAGCTATTCAACCGTATTTTTTCAAACTTGCACGAGAAAGCTACAGCTATAGATGTTCAGGATCTGCCTGCATCAATTCGTAAAGACATCGGATTACCAGCTGATCCCGATCCACCTAAATGGCCATTTAGGCAAGAACATTTTTGGTAGAGGTTAAGATAGGCTGCTTGGAATTATATTCGAGCTTAAATTGAGCAGAAGCCAGGTTGTATTTGTAATCTGGCTTCCGTCCGTTTTGCCTAAAAGTGAATTATGATGCATTCAAAGTTAAGTAATAATATTACAAATACGATTAAATTTACGAAGGCATTAGGGGTGAATTCTTGTTGGGTTTAATAGGTTTATACTTGTTCTAGGCGTAGCTATTCTTTTTTGGTGTGTTATTTTGCAGATCTTAGATGCGAAATTATGTGTTTATCTGCAAATAAGCAGATGCCATTATTCTGTTAAAGTAGCGCAAAATCGTAAGTAGGTAATAAAAAAACTATTTATTATCAATTTATTATGTTGATTTTATCAGAAAGAAGAAAATGGGCATTTAAGTTTTTATCGACCAGGTATTGTCTAAGGGGTAAATAATTTAATTGACCTTTACGTAAGATGCTACAAAGATGAAGTATGAATGGACAGGGCTTGCATAGCATTACAGAACTTACACATGAGTTTGGGATTACAACCCGGACCTTGAGGTTTTATGAGGGCGAAAAGCTACTCAACCCGCATCGGGAAGGCCGTAAGAGATTGTATTCATCGCGTGACCGGGCGAGATTAATTTTAATCTTGCGTGGAAAGCGCCTTGGTTTTTCTTTGGCAGAGATCCGAGAAATCATCGAAATGTATGATTTGGAGCCGGGAGAGAGTGGTCAAATTCAACGTTTACTTGAATGTATTGCTAAGCATCGTTCTAAACTTGTTGAGAAAAGAGAGGATATTGATGAAATCCTTTCTGAAATGGCGCGGGTGACATCTGTAGCATCACAACGTTTGGACGAACTAAAAGATAAAACTGTTCAACAAGAAAAGACATGATCTTTGAGATCAATTAGCGGTGTAGATAAATAAATATTCGATAAATCGGATAGAAAAATTGCTCAACACCAACAGGATAGTGGCAAAATTTGTCACGGACAGGGAGAAGTGGTTTGGTTCAATTGGGCGACATGTTGCTCGAAGCGAAAGGTATTAACCTTCGCTTTGGCGGAATTAGAGCCTTAACGGATGTGAGTTTTTCTGTCCGAAAGGGAGAGGTTTTCTCTATTATTGGGCCCAACGGGGCTGGTAAAACCTCTATGCTTAATTGCATTTCTGGTAGGTACAAGCCTCAGGAAGGTGAGATTGTCTATAATGGCAAAAGTCTGATCGGGCGATCAATCAATGATCGTGCTGCATTGGGGATTGGAAGAACCTTTCAGAACCTGGCTCTTTTTAGCCATATGTCCGTTCTGGATAATATTATGGTGGGGCGTCATCATCTGCTCAAAAATAACTTCTTTACCGGAATGCTTTACTGGATTGGTGGGGCACGGAAAGAAGAGCTTAAGCATCGGCGTGATGTCGAAGATATTATCGATTTCCTTGAAATTCAACATGTTCGGAATGAGCCTGCTGGGACATTATCATATGGCCTGCGTAAACGTGTCGAACTTGCACGGGCCATTGCCATCAATCCAGATCTTATTTTACTCGATGAACCGATGGCGGGTATGAACCTCGAAGAGAAAGAGGACATGGCGCGCTATATTCTTGATCTCAACGAAGAGTTAGGTGTCACCGTTGTTATGATTGAACATGACATGGGGGTTGTTATGGACATTTCTAACCGGGTCATGGTTTTGGATTTTGGCAAAAAAATTGCCGAGGGTTTACCCGACGAGGTCATGGAGAACGAACACGTTAAGCATGCTTATCTTGGGGAAGAGGATGAATTGCTTCACGACGAAGAAGCCGAGGCGATTGCGTTATGAATGATATAGATAACAAACCAAATCTAAGCGTTGTCGAAAATGCACACGTCATTGCCGGGAATAATATTGCCTGGGATGCGAAAGCAACTGATCAGGTTGATGTTGAGCTATATGACACGCTCCCAAAAATCCTTGCCTATAATGCAGCGCATTTTCCGGATGCTGTGGCGCAACGCGAAAAAGAGTTCGGAATCTGGAATCGTTTTACCTGGAAAGATTTTAACGATCATGTTGGTCGTATGGCGCTTGGCATGGCCGAGTTGGGAATTGGTCAGGATGACACAGTTATCCTGATTGGTGATAACAGGGTAGAATGGGTCTGGGGAGAAGTGGCGGCTCATGCCTGTCGTGCAATGAGTATGGGTATTTATCGGGATGCTCTGGAAGATGAAATCGCTTACTTGACTGATTATACTGAACCGAAGATTGTCATTGCTGAAGATGAAGAACAGGTTGATAAGTTTCTTAATCTGGAAGATCGCATCCCCTCTATCAAATACATCATTTATACTGATCCACGAGGGATGCGTAAGTATGATGATCCTCGATTGATGTCTTTGGAGGACCTGGAAAAGATTGGCCAAGCTTCTCTGGATAAAGATAGTAATGCTTATGATCTTTTAATCAGCGCAACAGACACTGATGATGTTGCTGTTCTTTGTACAACATCGGGCACCACTTCAAATCCAAAGTTGTCAATGTGGCCGCACAGGGCATTTCTTGGTCATGCCGCATCCTATCTGCGGGCAGACCCGAAGACACCTGATGATGAGTATCTTGCTGTTCTTCCGCTGAGTTGGGTGATGGAACAGATGTATTCAGTGGCTTGGAATTTGATATCTCGTATGAAGGTCAATTTCCCGGAAGAACAATCAACTGTTATGGCTGATTTGCGAGAAATCGGCCCAAGCTTTGTGCTGTTAGCCCCTAGAGTATGGGAGACAATTGCCGCGGATGTTAGAGCCCGAATGATGGACTCAAGTCCGTGGAAGCAAAAGATGTACGATTGGGGTGCGAAAAAAGCTCTTCAAGCGTTAGATGACGGAAAAGAGTCCGCTAGCGCCGAGTGGTTGTTGATGCGCGCCCTGCGTGATCGCTTGGGCTTTAAAAATCTGAAATCTGCGGCCACTGGTGGGGCGGCTATGGGGCCGGATACTTTCAAATTTTTCCTCTCCATGGGTATTCCGTTGCGCCAACTTTATGGCCAAACCGAAGCGCTCGGGGCGCATACAATTCACAAAGCCGATGACGTTAATCATGAAACGGTCGGTTCTCCGATGCCGGGTGTTGAATTGCGAATTGATAACCCGGATAAAGAAGGGCTGGGAGAAATTTGCGTCAATCACGGCAACATGATGCGCGGCTATTATAAAAATGAAGAAGCCAGCAAAGAAACTTTTGGAAGTGACGGTTGGTTCCTGACAGGGGATGCTGGTTATTTTAATGATGATGGACATTTAGTTGTTATTGACCGCATCAATGATTTGGCGAGCACGACTTCCGGTGTGAAGTTTTCTCCGCAATATATTGAAAATAAATTGAAATTTTCGACTTATGTTGCAGAAGCCGTCATTTTAGGGGCAGATAAACCTTATCTGACCGCAATGATTTGCATCCGTTATCCTATCGTGTCCAAGTGGGCGGAAAAGCGTCGCCTTCGTTTTACGACTTACACTGATTTATCAGCGCAATCCGTTGTTTATGAGCAGATTCGTAAAGAAGTTGAAACCGTAAATACGACCTTGCCACCCGCACAACAGATCAAAAAGTTTTTGTTGTTGTACAAAGAGCTGGATGCTGATGATGGTGAGTTAACGCGGACAAGAAAAGTACGTCGTGGCGTGATTGCTGATAAGTACGGGGATATTATCGATCGACTTTATTCCGATGATGACCATGTTGATATTGATACTGTTATTCATTTTCAAGATGGCTCAAAACAACGAATTGTTACCACACTTAACATCGAAAATTTAGGGTCTGATGGTGCAAGCCCACGCCCGGAAAAACAGCTGGCTGGGGGGCGTTAAGATGAACTGGGATCTATTATTCCAACTCATGATTAATGGCATCATTGTGGGATTGCTTTATGGTGTTGTCGCCATGTGTTTTGTATTGATTTATAAATCAACACAAGTGGTTAACTTTGCTCAGGGTGAGTTCCTCGTCCTTGGCGCTTGGGTGTGTTGGTTTTTTGTCATGAAGTGGCAATTACCTTTTGTCCTCGCCTTTATATTTGCCATGGGCTTCATGACGATTTTTGGCATTCTAGTGCAGATGGTTATTCTAAGGCCGTTGATCGGCGAGCCCATTATTTCTGTCATTATGGTGACCATCGGACTTTCAATATTTATGCAAGCACTGATGAACTGGGTTTTTGGAAACTCAGCCGAGAGATTTCCGTCTGTTTTCGGCGATGAGACAGTATCTATCGGGGGACTGCAGGTCGAAACTGCTTACTTAATGTCGCTGGTGCTTTCTTTGTTTGTCATGGGGCTTTTCTATTACTTCTTCAAATTCTCGCGCTATGGGCTTGCGATGCGGGCGACAGCCTTTAACCAGCAAGTTGCGCAGTCTCTTGGTATTTCAGTTAAGCAGGTTTTTGCGATGGCTTGGGCTATTTCAGCCTTGGTGTCCTGTATCGCAGGCGTTGTTCTGGGTCTTGTAAATGCTGTTTCCAACTCATTGGCGATTATCGGAATTAAGGTTTTCCCCGCTGTGATTGTTGGTGGGCTTGATTCAATTGTTGGCGCTGTTATCGGTGGTGTCATCATTGGTCTTCTGGAAAATTTGGCAGAATTTTTCGATGGTCAATTCTTCCACATTGGCAACATGTATACTGTTGCACCGTTTTATGTATTGATCATTATTCTGATGATAAGACCCTATGGTCTTTTCGGCACCAAAGATATTGAACGCATCTAAGAAAGGGAGCGGTTAAGTTATGTCACATGTTCCTCATCCGCGCCCTTGTGGCGATTTCAGAACCAGTTATAGCGCAGATACGTCGCTATTTCGTACAAAAGTTGAAGGCTGGACTGTATATCTAGGTATTTTTGCACTGTTATTTACGCCTTTGTTCTTTAATGATTTTTATATCAGCCAGATGATCTTGATCGGGATTTATGCAATTGCTGCCCTTGGCTTGAATGTTCTTGTCGGTTTTACCGGGCAAATTTCACTGGGGCATTCAGCCTTTTTTGGTTTTGGTGCTTTTGCATCCGCCTGGTTAAATAACACGACTGGTATTCCTGTCTTTATCTGCATCCCACTTGCTGGCTTGATGACTACAGCGATTGGGATGATCTTTGGTATTCCGGCTGCACGTCTCAAGGGGCTTTATCTTGCAATCGCTACGTTGGCATCGCAGTTCATTCTACAGGACTTTTTTTCTCGCGCTGACTGGTTCTCTGGCGGGGCCTATGGTTCTGCTGCTGAGGTCGTAAACTTTTTGGGAATAGACCTCGATACCGATACAAAATATTTCTATTTGGTTCTATTTTGGGTAGTGGTTTCTTTTCTAGCGGTAAGTAACCTGCGCCGTTCCAGAGATGGACGTGCATTGGTTGCTGTTCGTGACCATTATCTTTCGGCTGAAATTATGGGTATCAACCTAACTCGTTACCGGATTATGTCTTTTGGCGTGTCCAGTTTCTTTGCTGGTCTCGGTGGTGCTCTCTACGCACACTATCTGCAATATGTATCTGTCGAAGGCTTTACAATTTTGCTTTCCATCCAATTCCTGGCAATGATCATCATTGGTGGCTTGGGATCCGTTTCCGGTTCCCTGCTAGGGGCGATTTTCATCCTGCTGTTGCCTCAGTTTATGGAAGAAGTTGCGAGTAGTGCCGCGATGGTTTTTGAGGGCATTGAGCAGAGCAAAGCCTATATTAAAGAAATGTCTGTTGGCGCCGTGATTATTCTATTTCTTATTTTTGAACCAGAAGGACTTATTCATCGTTGGCGCCTTATCCGGGCGAGTTGGAAGCTTTATCCATTCTCTCATTAAGAGAGTGTAGTCCATCCCGTGGCGGCCGGGATGGAGGTATAATAATGATGCCGCCAAAAGGGAGGAAGATATGAAGCAGCGTATTCTCGCCGCAACACTTGCCCTGGCGGCAGCTAGTAGCCCAGCCTTGGCAGAAGATTCTGTATTTGTCGGTCATCTTGTTGATTACACAGGCCCGACATCGTTTGTTAGTAAATTCTATGGTCCTGGCGTTCGCGATGCCGTTGATTACATCAATTCGACTGGGGGAATTGATGGCACTAAAATTGAAATGGAAACGATTGATTACGCTTACAAAGTACCGCAAGCGATTGCGAACTATAAAAAGTGGAAATCAAAAGGCATGATTGCGCTACAAGGCTGGGGAACGGGTGATACCGAGGCCCTGATTTCATTCGTAGCAAAAGATCAGGTTCCGGTCTGGTCTGCATCTTATTCAGGGCATTTGACTGATCCAACAGGTAAAAACCCAAAAACCAAAAAGCCTGCGCCATACAATTTCTTTTATGGCCCATCCTATACCGATGCTTGCCGTGCGCTTGTGCAGTGGGCTGCGGGTGATGCCAAAGAAAAAGGGCTTTCTAATCCTAAATTCGTGCATACGGGAGATAACCATCCCTATCCAAACGCGCCAAAAGAAGGTTGTGCAGAGTATGCGACAGAGCTCGGGCTAGAGGTTTTGCCGCCGGTTGTTGTGCCGCTTGGCCCTGGTGATTTTAAAGCTCAGTGCCTAACCATTAAAGAGTCAGGTGCGAACTATGCATATGTTGGAAATCTGGGTGGTTCTGTAATCTCACTGCTTAAATCATGTAACACTGTTGGTGCTGATGTTACCTACATGGGCAATGTCTGGGCTGGTGATTACCTGACAATTCAGGCTGCAGAAGCAAAAGATTATGTCTTCCCGACAGCAACACCTTTCTGGGATGCGGCTGCGGATGGTATGGCGCTTGTTTATAAAATCGCGGATGACAGCGGTTTTTCAAAAGATGCAAAGCCAACACATCATTACATTCGTGGTGTCTGTTCAGCCTATTACATGAAAGAGGCTATGGAGTGGGCAAAAGCCAATGGTGGACTGACTGGGGAAAATATCAAAAAAGGGATGTATGTGAATCAGAACTGGACACCTAAAGGTCTCGAGGGTGTATGTCTGCCGTCGAGCTGGTCACCAGAAGATCACCGCGGAAGCACGGTTGTTTCTATTAACAAAGGTTCTTTCGAAGATGGCGCAGTGAATATTGAGCGTATCGCTGAAATGACACTTCCACGCCGTGACGATTGGGTCGGTTACTAATCGTGCAATGTGTCAGGCCTGCCTATTGGCAGGCCTGACCTTTTCAATACACATACTATTAAAAATCTGGCTATTAAAAATCTGGATTTTAGATCTAGCCTTAATTTAAGGATCTCCAATATGAGTTCTGTATCTCAACTTCAAAACCCCAATCAGGATGAAACAATTCTGGCCGTCAATAATATTGAAGTGGTCTTTAATGACGTTATTCTTGTCCTCAGAGGTTTGAATCTGACGGCAGAACGCGGGAAGATTACCGCGCTCTTGGGGGCAAATGGTGCAGGTAAATCAACAACGCTTAAGGCCATCGCAGGTTTGTTGGGATCAGAAGATGGTGAGGTCAGTCGTGGTGATATTGTCTATAATGGGATGAATATTACGCAGATGCCGCCAGAACAACGTGTTCGTAATGGCACTTTTCTGGTCATGGAAGGTCGTGGCATTGTTCAGGATATGACAGTAATTGAAAATCTTCGTCTTGGCGCCTTTACCCAGCCGCAGAAAAATGTCGCTGAAGATATGGATAAGGTCTTCAATTATTTCCCCCGGTTGAGAGAAAGAACTGGGCTTGCTGGGTATCTTTCGGGCGGGGAACAACAAATGCTGGCGATCGGGCGTGCCCTTATGGCTCGACCTGATCTTATTATGATGGACGAGCCTTCAATGGGGCTTTCACCACTTCTCGTCAAAGAAGTTTTTGGCATTATCAAGCGTATGAACCAAGAGCTTGGCATTAGTGTTCTGCTTGTTGAACAGAACGCCAATATGGCTCTTCGCGCTGCTGATTACGGTTATATTATGGAGAATGGTAAAATTGTTCTTGATGGAACAGCAGAAGAGTTAATGAATAACGAAGACGTCAAAGAATTTTATCTCGGTGGCGGTGGCAATGAGCGGAAGTCGTTTAAGAACATCAAGTCATTTAAGAGACGTAAGCGTTGGCTTTAGAGTTTTCACTTGTTTCACTACTTGATTAACCAGAATTTTTTGAATTGGATCGCCTTTTATGACTGATTATTTTGATCATAAGGAAACTCGTAGTCAGGAAGAACGAGAAAATGATCAGTTGCAAAAACTTCAAAGCTGCCTTTTGAATGCCAAGGAAAAAGCACCCTTTTATAGGGAAACTCTTGCACATATCGACCTGGATAAAATTACCGCAATAACAGATCTTGCATTGCTACCAGTGGTCAGAAAATCTGATTTGATTGATATGCAAAGTGATACGTCTCCTTTTGGTGGTTTAGGGCAGGTTTCAACAGGAGAGATGGCACGGCTGTTTCTTTCTCCGGGTCCTATTGTCGAACCGCAAGGGGTCGATGGAGATATCTGGCGTGTTGCGCGTGCTTTATATGCAGTGGGGTTACGAAAAGGCGGCGTTGCTCATAACTGTTTTGCCTATCATTTCACCCCCGCAGGGATCATGTTTGATTTTGCCGCACGTACATTGGAATGTGCCGTTTTCCCAGGCGGTGTCGGGCAAACTGAAAGTCAGGTTCAGGCGATAAATCGTTTTCAAGCTGATACCTATATGGGAACGCCTGATTTTTTGAAAATCATACTAGAAAAAGCCGATACCTTGGAAACACCAATAACGTCAATTAATCGTGCATTGGTAACCGGTGGACCTTTGTTTCCGGATCTAAGGCGTTATTACGAGGATCGTGATATTTATGTCAGACAATGTTATGCAACGGCTGATGTTGGGTTAATCGCCTATGAAAGTGAGAGTCTTGAGGGGATGATCCTGGACGAAGATGTTATTGTTGAAATCGTGCGCCCTGGCACAGGGGATCTTGTTGCCGATGGAGAGGTTGGGGAAGTTGTGGTGACTTCCTTTAATCCCAATTACCCGTTGATACGTTTTGCAACCGGTGACCTGTCTGCATTTTTGTCGGGACAAAGTTCTTGTGGCAGAACGAACCGTCGTATTAAAGGGTGGATGGGGCGTGCAGATCAAACAACAAAAGTACGTGGTATGTTTATACACCCGGAACAGATCGCACGTATTGTTAACAAGCATGACTACGTTGTTAAGGCACGTCTGGAAGTACGCGAGAATGCTGGCCGTGATAGTATGTCATTACTCTGTGAAGTTACGACCAATTGTAATCGGAATGAATTGAAGGAGAGTTTGGAAGATACAATAAGATCTGAATGCCGTTTGCGTGGGGAAGTGGTGTTTGCAGACATTGGCACTTTACCGAACGATGGCAAGGTTATTCACGATACTCGTCCGATCGCTGGTTCTTAGAAATCCTTAGGGTAAAATATTATCCAGATCGTTTTGTAGTTTTTTCATTTCATCTTCGGCTTTTTTATTGAGCTCGTCGGGAGAGGCTACGATTTTTAGGTCTGCTGAACCGGATGAATTTGGTTTGTCGATGTGTGCTGGACTTATCCATCTGGATATTGCACCAATCAGGAATTTTTGATCAATTGGTTTCGAAACATAGTCATCCATCCCTGATGCGAGATAAAATTCCCGGTCTCCTTTCATGGCATTGGCCGTTAGGGCAATGATTGGGATGTCAGAGGTCGGTGGCGGTAAGCTTCTAATACGTTTTGTTGCTGTTGGACCGTCCATTTGTGGCATCTGAACATCCATTAGGATAATATCAAACTCTTGCTTCTGGGCGACCATGTAGGCTTCGACACCATTGTTCACGATATGGAGTTTGCAATTCAACGGCCTTAGTAGAGACTGGATAACTTTTTGATTTATGTGGTTATCTTCTGCCACCAGTATTTTGATGGTTTTGCCAATATAATCAGGAATTTGATCTCTGGTACGTTCTTCTTCCTCTTTGGCGCGAACTTTCTTTTCGTCCCCTTTTTCAACCAGAATGGTAAACCAGAATGTGGACCCCATACCATCTACACTCTCGACGCCAATATCGCCCCCCATCAGCTTTGTAAGCTGTTTACATATGACAAGACCTAAGCCTGTACCACCATATTTGCGGGTTGTTGAGGAATCAGCTTGTGAGAACGCTTTGAACAAATTGTCTTGTTTTTCCAGTGAAATGCCTGCGCCAGTATCTTCAATTTCAAATCTAAATTTGATTTTATTATCTTTGCTTTCAAGCTGCTCAATAATAATAGAGATTTTACCTGTTTGCGTGAACTTGAGGGCATTTCCGATAAGATTATACAGAATTTGCCTGATCCGACCGGGATCTCCTCTTACAATGTCTGTATTTCTTGGAGAATTTAGAACCTGAAATCTTAAGTTCTTTGCTCGGGCTCTTGATTCCCAAAGTGCTTCTGTTGTTTCGAGCAACTTTTTGAGTGAAAAGTCGATGTTCTCAAGTTCAATTTTTTCAGCTTCAATTTTGGACAGGTCGAGTATGTCATTCAGGAGTGAGAGTAGAGCTTCACCAGATTCCTTTATGGTGTAAACACTGCTGTGCTGTTCGTTCGTCAAATTACTGCCCATCAAGGAGCTGACCATGCCAAGAACACCGTTCATTGGTGTGCGGATTTCATGGCTCATAGACGCAAGGAATCTAGACTTGGCCAAGTTAGCAGCTTCGGCTTGGTGCTTTGCATTTTCCAGTTCTGTTGTGCGTTCCTTTACTCTAGCTTCAAGAGTTTCTTTGGTTTTGTTAAGAGACTTTGTCGTTTTAACGAGAACCATAAATGCAATTGCAATAATAAGGGCGAGGATACAGGTTCCTGCGAGCATGATACGGGTATTGTTCTCAGCATTCTGGTAGTAAACCTTAAACTGATTGTCCTGCGTTTCGATGAGTATATTTAAAATAGATAGGTTTTCTGAATCTGTGAGTTCTTTGGTGAGCAGAGAAAGTTCTCTATCCAGCGAAATGAGCTGTTCTGCATAATCTATAATCGTTTTAAGCTCATTGTTTTCAACGTTATCTGAATTGTTTGATAAATTCTTTAAATTATTTACTAGTTTTGTTAGACCGACGCGAACCTCGATGGGGTTATATGATTTGTCATTATTAACCAGAGCAATAAGGTTTATAAGGTTTTTGAGAATCGCCTGTGAGGACTCATTACCTCGATAATTTTCAGAAAAAGTTATTAATGCCTGGGGGAAAAAAATCTCAATGTCTCTATAGAGGCCATTTTGGTTTTTAAATATTTTGATCAGTCTCTCTCGTTTGAAGTGATTACGTTTATAAGCTCTGTAGAGCGTTTGAAACTCGGGACGGCTGATTTCGTTGGCATCAAGATTGGTTTCTAAGTCATGTAGAATCTTGTCGATTGTAGCATCGGCTTTGTCATAGATTTCGTAATTGAGTCTGGTCCCAAGTCGTTGTTTTAAAATTTCTTCATGAATATTGGTTTCATTGGTTTTTAGGTCCTGCAGCATCAGGCTTAACTGTTGCATATGAACAGGATGTGCTCGTTGTGTTTCTAGGTAGGTGAAAATTAAGATAGTACAGAGACTTAACCCAGATATGATGGCTATCGTCTTAAGAAGTGCTTTACCCATTATTGTCCCTTTCTTTCGAAGGGAGGGGAGACATTTTCACCTGCAAGTTTCTTTTTTAAAAGTCTAGCAGAGCATTTATTTATTTCTAGACAATGGGTCATATTAACTCATGAGGTAGTAATTATGACATGGTGCTATCTATGGTCGTGGATAAAATTTAATTATTCGTAAAGCGTTCAAGAGTCGTCTGAATTCGTTGCTCTGATCTTTTGTTTCAATAGAAAGAAGCCTGACACTGGTTAAGTATATTAACCAGTGTCAGGCTTCTAATGTTTTAAAGTAGTCAATCTGAGTTTTTATTGACTTAATAAAGTTCAACAGCCAAAGCCGTGGCTTCACCACCACCAATACAAAGGCTGGCAATCCCTTTTGAGCCACCTGTGCGCTTTAGGGCATGTAACAAGGTGACTATCAATCTGGTTCCAGATGCGCCAATGGGATGCCCCAATGCACAGGCACCACCGTTAACGTTGACTTTGGCGGGATCGAGATCAAGATCTTTAATGGCGGCCAGTGTTACAATGGCAAATGCTTCATTAATTTCATACAGATCTACGTCATCCCTAGACCAACCTGCTTTGTCCTGAACCTTTTCAATGGCACCGACAGGTGCCGTGGTAAACCAACAAGGCTCCTGAGAGTGGGTGGCATGGGCTTTGATTGATGCCAGCGGTTTTAAACCTCGTTTATCAGCCTCTGATTTTCGCATTAATACCAAGGCTGCGGCACCATCGGAAATAGAGGATGATGACGCGGCGGTAACTGTACCATCAGGGCGGAATGCGGGACGAAGGTTTGGGATTTTGTTGGTATCAACCTTAAAGGGTTGCTCATCATTTTCAACAAGCGTTTCGCTTTTGCGATTTTTGACCGTAAGCGGTTTGATTTCTTCTTTGAAATAACCTGCTTCTGTTGCCTGTTTGGCACGATTAAGGCTTTCGATGGCAAAGGAATCCTGTTCTTCACGGGTGGCTTTGTATTTATCGGCGGTTGCTTCGGCAAAGGTGCCCATCAGACCGCCTTTGTCAAAATAAGCATCTTCCAAGCCATCCATGAACATATGGTCAACAACTGTACCATGCCCCATTCTCATGCCGTTACGCGCTTTGGGGAGGATGTAGGGTGCATTTGTCATGCTCTCCATCCCACCTGCTACGACAATGTCAACACTTCCAGATGCAATTGTATCGTGGGCCAGCATCACAGTCTTCATGCCAGATCCGCAGACCTTGTTGACAGTTGTACAGCCCGCAGACAGAGGAAGGCCGCCCTTGATTGCGGCCTGTCTTGCCGGAGCTTGCCCCAGACCGGCGGGAAGGACACAACCCATCATAACTTCCTGAATGTCTTCAGCAGAAATTCCAGATCTCGATACGGCGGCCTTAATTGCTTCTGCACCCAGATCAGTGGTTGAAAGCGGAGATAAAGTTCCTTGAAAAGAACCCATTGGGGTCCGGGCGGCAGAAACGATAACGATTGGATCAGACATGATTTTGTTCCCAGTACTGTGATCTGGATATCATCCAGATAAAGGTTTTGGTATTTTTGATTTAGGAAAGACGAACGGCACCATCAAGGCGAATTGTGGAACCATTGAGAAAGGCATTTTCACAAATGTGTGCAACAAGGCCTGCAAATTCTTCTGGTTGTCCCAATCTTTTTGGGTGAAGGCTTTTTTCTACCAAAGCATCTTTTACCTTGTCAGACATGCCTGCAATCATGGGCGTTTCCATGATACCGGGTGCGATGGCCATGACACGGATCGCGCTTTTGGCAAGTTCTCGTGATAGCGGCAGGGTCAGAGAGGCAACACCACCTTTGGATGCGGCATAGGCTGCCTGACCAATTTGACCTTCCCAAGCCGCGATAGACGCCGTGTTGATAATAACCCCGCGCTCGCCGTCAATTTCATCATATTGCACCATACGTTCAGCGGCTAGACGCATTACATTGAAAGCGCCGACGAGATTGATGTCGATTGTCTTACGGAAGAGATCCAGATCATGTGCACCATCTCTGCCAACAAGCTTTGCCCCGGGGGCAATACCTGCACAGTTTACAACAATGCGGATGGGGCCGAGCGTATCTTCGATAACTTTAACTGCTGATTTAACAGCATCATGGTCTGTAACATCGGCCGTGACGGCAGCTGTATCAATGTCTTGGGCATCAATATCAGCTGCAACGCGGTTTACTCCTTCGTCATTGAGGTCCACAAGGCCGCACCGCACACCTTGAGAAGCCAAATGCCTTGCAACGGCTTCGCCTAATCCGGAACCTGCGCCTGTGATCAGCGCTGTAAGACCAGATAATTTCATAACGTGTTTCCTCTTATCAAAGATCAAATTTGATTATGTAATGCAAAGGGATGAGGTTATTGGTTTCTCATCGCCAAAGAGATTTTCGAATTTGGGTTACGATCTAGTTTATCCGCTATATACCAAGCTGTTTCGACCAGCATATGGATATCGACGCCTGTTTTTACAGACATACCATCGAACATATAAACCACATCCTCGGTTGCAACATTCCCGGAAGCACCACGGGCATAAGGACATCCGCCAAGACCTGCGATAGAGGTATCAAAAACAGAGATACCGCATTGCCAGGCTGCAAAAATATTCGCCAAAGCCTGCCCATAGGTATCATGAAAATGTCCGGCTAACTTTGTTAGTGGAACTGACTTTGAAACAGTTTCAATCATCTGCTGGGTGGCAAGGGGCGTTCCTGTGCCGATGGTATCTCCCAAACTGATTTCGTAGCAGCCGATATCTAAAAGAGCTTTTGCAACCTCGGCCACTTTTTGTGGCGCGATCTTACCTTCATAAGGACAGCCCAATACACAGGATACATATCCGCGTACTTTGATATTTTCTTCCTGGGCTGCCAGAACGACAGGTTGAAACCTTTCAAGGCTTTTCTGAATAGAGCAGTTGATGTTCTTTTGAGAGAAACTTTCTGAGGCTGCGCCAAATATAGCGACTTCCGTGACACCTGCTTCAACTGCCCTCTCGAACCCCTTGAGGTTCGGGGTTAATACCGGATAGCCAATACCGGGCTTTCGTGTAATCCCGGAAAGGACTTCATTTGCATCTGCCATTTGCGGCACCCATTTGGGAGAAACAAAGGCAGATGCCTCAATCGCTGTTAGACCAGTCTCTGACAAGCGATTTATGAGCTCTATCTTTACCTCGGTTGGGACAAGCGTCTTTTCATTTTGGAGACCATCGCGAGGACCGACTTCTACGAGTTTTACTGTCTGGGGAGGTGTGGGGTGCATCTTATTCCTCACTGTCTAATTCGACGAGCACATCACCTTCGTTGACTTGGTCATTTACCTGCCCCAGAAAAGCTTTCACGGTGCCTTCGGTCGGGGCAACAATGGTGTGTTCCATTTTCATCGCTTCCAGAACCATCAAGGGATCGCCAGCGGAAACTTTGTCGCCGATGAATGCAAATACCTTGATAATTTTTCCGGGCATTGGTGCGCGGAGGCCACCTGTATCTTCTTCCAAATTTTCGGCCGCAATCAAAGGATCAAACAGATGAATTTGGTAATGATGGTTGTCCAGGAATATATGGCGTTCCAATTCATGGCAGATTACGGAAGCCTTGGTTATTTTTCCATCAACCGTGACTGTCACACGGTCTTCTTGGACCTGACCGGAAACATTGTATTCCTTTTCATTGATCAAAAAGCTGTATCCATCAGCGTGATATGTCGCAATGACGTTGTGTTCTTGATCATTTTCAGTGAAGCGTAATTTTTTTTGTGCTCTGCCACCTAAACGCCATCCATCCTGGGAACCCCAAGGCGAATGTGGATCAGACTGAGGAAGGTTTGGTGTATGACCTTGTAATTCCACGAGAGATGCGAGGATCAAGGCGAGATCTGAAGCTGTTGATTTCTTGGGGAACAGACTTTCCTGTTCTCTCTCTATCAAGCCTGTATCCAGTTGTGCTGCCTTAAAGGGGGGAACATTGGCAAGTCGATTCAAGAAAGAAACGTTGGTTTCAAGCCCTACGATATGGGTGTCGTTCAGAGCAGCACATAGTCTTTCCAATGCTTTTTCACGTGTTTCATCCCAGGTAATCAGCTTGGCGATCATGGGATCATAATGCGGCGAGACAACGCCGCCTTGCTCGACGCCAGCATCAATGCGGATATGTTCAGAAGCAGTTGGAAATATCAGGCGAACCAGTTTTCCCGTGGCGGGCAGGAAGCCATTATCCGGGTCTTCTGCATAGATCCGGGCTTCAAAAGCATGACCAGAGAGTGATATCTCATTCTGTTTTGCTGGAAGATGTTCTCCGGCTGCGATACGTAGCTGCCATTCCACAAGGTCGAGACCTGTAATTAGCTCGGTAACCGGGTGTTCGACCTGCAGGCGTGTATTCATTTCCATAAAATAGAATTCGCCATTGGGGGCGAGAAGGAATTCGACGGTACCTGCACCACGATATCCAACAGCCTCTGCAGCTGCGATTGCCGCTTTGTGCATGGCATCGCGGGTTTGATCACTTAATCCGGGGGCAGGGGCTTCTTCGATAACTTTCTGGTGACGGCGTTGCGAAGAACAATCGCGTTCGAACAGGTGTATTGTATTGCCGTGATTATCAGCAAAAACCTGTATTTCTACATGGCGGGGGTTTTCGATGAACTTTTCAATCAGAACACGATCATCGCCAAAAGCAGCTTTTGATTCACGCTGACAGGAGGCAAGTGCGTCTTCGAACTGTTCAGCCTTGTGCACAATTCTCATCCCCTTACCGCCCCCACCAGCAGAGGCTTTGATCATCACGGGATAACCAATGTTCTTTGCTTGCTCGACAAGGTGGAGTGTGTCTTGATCTTTTTCCTCATATCCCGGTGATAGTGGCACGCCAGCTTCTCGCATTAGGCGTTTGGAAGCTGATTTATCCCCCATATCAATAATTGACGAAGCAGGTGGGCCGATGAAGACAATATCATTTCTGGCGCAGTTATCTGCAAAGCTGGCATTTTCAGATAGAAAACCATAGCCGGGATGAACAGCCTGAGCACCTGTTGCTTTTGCAACATCAAGTATTCGATCCGCGAGAAGATAGCTTTCTGAAGGGGGAGGAGGGCCTATATGGACGGCTTCGTCGGCTTCTTGCACAAAAGGCGCATCCCGATCGGCGTCTGAATAGACGGCAACAGTTTTCACCCCCATCAGGTGCGCTGTTTTGATAATGCGTCTGGCGATTTCGCCACGGTTTGCAATAAGGATTTTATTAAACATTCAATTCTTCCTGATCCAAGTCCGATTTAGGCGACCCAATTAGCTTTACGTTTTTCGAAAAAGGCGCTTAGACCTTCACGCCCTTCGGGCTTTAACCGTTGCTGAGCGATGAGTTCAGCGGTTTCATTCATCAAGTTGTTGTCGATTTGTCGATGGCTGACCGATTTTATAAGATCTTTAGCCACATGCAGGGCATCAGGGGCAGCAAGGCTGAAAGAAGACAAAAGGTCTTCTATAGTTTGGTCCAGTTGTTCGTTTGAGCAGCTTTCATGAACAAAGCCGATGTCGGCTGCTTTCTCTGATCTAAAGATTTCAGCAGTCAGGAAGTATCGACGCGCTTGCCTTTCTCCCATTGCGGCAACCACATAAGGTGCGATGGTTGCAGGAACCAACCCGAGTTTTACTTCGGAGAGACAAAATTTGGCATATTCACCAGCAATGGCAATGTCAGCCACGGCTGTCAGACCAACACCCCCGCCAAAAGCTGCACCCTGTACCCGTGCAATCACAGGTTTGGGGCATTCCGCTATGGTATTGAGCATGTTGGCGAGTTTAAGCGCATCAACCCGGTTTTCTTCTTCGGTAAAGCTTGCTGCGCGTTTCATCCAACCGAGATCCGCACCTGCACTAAAGCTTTTACCCCTGCCGCCGAGAACTATAGCTCTGATATCAGGATTTTCACCCAGTTCGTTAAAGATCTGGGTTAATTCTGCGATCATTACCTCATCAAGGGCATTGTGAACTTCGGGACGGTTCATCCAAACCCATGCATTGCGTGATTTAATTTCTATTTCTAGTGTCTGATAGGTCATATCATTACATCCTGAAAACACCGAACTTGGTGTCTTCTATTGGTGCATTAAGAGAAGCAGACAAGCCCAGAGCCAACACCCGTCGCGTCCGTGCGGGATCAAACACACCATCATCCCACAAACGTGCTGACGCGTAGTAAGGTGAGCTTTGTTCTTCGAACATGTCCAGCATTGGCTGTTTAAATTCTTTTTCTTCCTCTGCTGACCAGCTACCGCCTTTTGCTTCGATATTATCCCGGCGCAGTGTGGACATGACCGAGGCAGCCTGTTCGCCGCCCATAACTGAAATGCGTGAATTTGGCCACATCCATAAGAAGCGGGGTTGATAGGCTCTGCCGCACATACCGTAGTTACCGGCCCCGAAACTTCCCCCGATCAAAACGGTGAACTTAGGGACATTCGCCGTTGCAACAGCGGTGACCATCTTGGCACCATCTTTTGCGATACCGCCTGTTTCGTATTTACGACCAATCATAAAGCCTGAAATGTTCTGTAGGAAAACAAGCGGAATCCCCCGTTGCGCACAGAGTTCAATAAAGTGGGCCGCTTTCTGGGCACTTTCTGAAAAGAGAATACCATTGTTGGCAACAATTCCGACAGGATAGCCCCATATGCGTGAGAACCCACACACAATACTGGTGCCGTAACGGGCTTTGAATTCGTCGAAACGAGACCCGTCAACGATACGGGCAATGACCTCGCGCACATCGTAGGGTGTTTTCAGATCACTTGGAACAACACCATAAATTTCCTTGGGATCGTAAAGTGGGTCTTCTGGTTTTGATAGATTGAGTTGGTTTGGCTTTTGCCAGTTCAGATTACCAACGACATGACGGGCGATGGTTAGGGCATGGGCGTCATTTTCTGCCATGTGGTCTGCGACACCGGATAGACGGGTATGAACATCTGCGCCGCCCAGCTCTTCGGCTGAGACAATTTCACCAGTGGCGGCCTTTACAAGGGGCGGACCACCCAGAAAGATCGTGCCTTGTTCTTTGACAATAATGGTTTCGTCAGACATTGCTGGAACATAAGCACCGCCAGCTGTACAGGAACCCATAACGACGGCGATTTGAGGAATCCCCATGGAAGACATTTGGGCCTGATTGTAGAATATCCGGCCAAAGTGATCCCGATCAGGGAAAACTTCATCTTGGTTCGGAAGGTTTGCGCCACCTGAATCTACCAGATAAATACAGGGAATCCTGTTTTCTTGAGCAATTTCTTGTGCGCGAAGATGCTTCTTAACCGTCATGGGGTAGTAAGTCCCGCCCTTGACTGTTGCATCGTTCGCCAAAATCATACACTCGACGCCGGATACCAAGCCGATACCAGCGATAACACCCGCGGCAGCTATATTGGCATCGTACATATTATGAGCAGCGATTGGAGAAATTTCGAGGAAAGGAGAGCCGGGATCAAGCAGGGCCTCAACACGCTCTCTTGGCAGCATCTTTCCGCGCGCAAGGTGTTTCTCACGCGCCTTTTCCGGACCACCTTTTGCGGTTTCTGCCAAAATGTTGTTCAGGTTATCTACCAAGCCCTGCATGTGGGCTGCATTGGCTTTGAATTCATCAGATCTAGGTGATATTTTGGAACGGATGACAGACATTATGCTGTCTCCCCAAAGAGTTCACGGCCAATCAGGTATCTACGGATTTCGCTGGTGCCTGCGCCAATTTCATAGAGCTTGGCATCGCGCCATAAACGACCCGTCGGGAATTCATTGATATATCCATTGCCACCCAGAACCTGAATTGACTCACCGGCCATCCATGTGGCTTTTTCTGCGGAATAGAGGATCGCACCGGCCGCATCTTTTCGGGTAGTTTCGCCACGATCACAGGCTTGTCCCACAGCATATACATAAGAACGACAGGCGTTCCATGTTGCGTAGATATCGGCCATTTTTCCTTGCATCAATTGAAACTCACCGATGGCTTTGCCGAACTGTTTACGCTCGTGAATGTAGGGGACGATAACATCCAGACAGGACGACATAATACCCAAGGGGCCACCAGATAACACTGCGCGTTCATAATCCAGACCAGACATGAGAACACGTACACCACCATTTAAGTCGCCAAGGATGTTTTCTTCAGGCACTTCACAATCCTGAAAAACGAGTTCGCTGGTGTTTGAGCCACGCATGCCAAGCTTGTCCAGCTTTTGGGCGACGGAGAAACCGGGGAAATTCTTTTCGATGATAAAGGCAGTAATTCCTTTGGGACCAGCTTCAGGATCTGTTTTGGCATAGACAACCAGAGTATCGGCATCTGGTCCGTTAGTGATCCACATTTTGTTTCCGTTCAGAACATAGTGATCACCTTTCTTTTCAGCTTTCAAGCGCATGGAAACAACATCGGAACCAGCACCGGGCTCTGACATAGCCAAGGCACCAACATGTTCTCCGGTGATCAGTTTTGGCAAGTACTTTGACTTTTGCGCGTCCGTTCCGTTACGTTTAATCTGGTTAACGCAGAGATTAGAATGGGCACCGTAGGAAAGGGCAACAGATGCTGAAGCACGACTGAGCTCCTCCATTGTGACAATATGGGCGAGGTATCCCATACCACTGCCGCCATAACTTTCATCGGCAGTGATCCCCAATAGTCCCATGTCCCCCATTTTACGCCACAGATCCATTGGGAATTCGTTGGTTTCATCAATCTTGGCAGCGCGCGGGGCAATCTCCGCATCAGCAAAGGCTTTGACGCTGTCTCGCAGCATGTCGATCTCTTCACCGAGGTTGAAGTTTAAACTAGGGAAGTTATGGCCTGTACTCATGATTCTTATCTCCAGTAAGGAAACTTAGTTTTTTGTTTTTTGAATTTTTGCGATTGTCGCGGCGACATCAGGTTTGTTTTCCATACGCATAAAGGTGCCTTGAGCTGCGGAAATATGGACTTCTGTACTATCGTTTTGCAGGGCATAGACATCCATGCGGGCAATTGTAATACGTCGACCTGCTCTCAGGACGGTGCCCTTGCCGATTAGCTTTGTTCCTGCGCCGGGTGCCATCATGTTGATTTTGTACTCAACCGTCAGAATTGAATCATTTTCTTCAATCAAGGTATAGGTGGCGTAGCCCCCGACGTAATCCGCAAGGGCGCCAATAACGCCACCTTGAAAGAAACCATGATGCTGGGATAGTTCAGGGCGGAATGGCAGTTCCATTTCTACATACCCGGGTTCAATTACAGTTAACTCAGCACCCAGCGTTTTCCCGAAACCGGTATTATTGTAACTGTCGCGAATAAGGTCCGCATAGTTCGGGTTTCTTGGTTCAAAGTGTGTTCTAGCCATCTGTTGTTCCCAGTATTTTATATTCTAATTCGTTTTTACTTTAATTCATTCAGACGTTGTTGAACGGAAACATTCACCTGATTAAGTTCTTCAAGCGTTTCCAGAATATCTTTTTGTTTTTGTTCCAATTCTGCCTGTCGTTCAGCAATGCGACCTTGTAGTTTTTCAAGCTGCCCACGTTCCCCGGGGGCATGATCATACATTTCGATGATCTCTCTGACTTCTGCCAGGCTAAACCCCAAGCGTTTCCCCCGTAAAATAAGCTTTAATCGGGTTCTGTCTCTTGGCGTGTACAAACGCTTTCGAGCTTGCCGTTCGGGATTGAGAAGTTTCTCATCCTCATAAAATCTGAGTGTACGTGTTGTAATCCCAAATTCTGCGGTGAGTTCCGAAATGGTATAGTAGCGCCTTTTTGTCATTGTGATAGTATTTACGCATTTTACGTAAACGTCAATATTGTTTAATTAAATTAATTAAAACAATAAGATAATATTTATTAAGTGAGAATCTAATGGTTTTTCTGTACTGTTTATCTCCAGATGCTTTAGGCTTGTCGTAAGATTGCACTCTCATTTTACATATCAGGGAAATTTAAATGGTAGCTTCAAAGGAGAAGGCTTTATCTAAGACCGAGAACGCCTCCTTGGGAGGGGTAGCACCAAAACTATCAGAGGTAGATGTTCTTAGAGCGAGCTTTGAGACTGAACGGTTAAGGTTACGCCGCTTTACCTCAAATGATTATCAAGCACTTTATGAGATGCGCAGTCAGAGTGAGGTCGTGAGGTATTTATATGGCGGACCTCACACACCTGAGGTGACACGGGCTGAACTTGATCGACGTTTGTCCATGAAAAGCTTTGATCAAGATGGTGACAAAATTGTTCTGGCGGTTGAAGAAAAAGCAACCGGATCTTTTGTTGGGGATCTCGTTCTTATTTTAAATGATAAAGCATCTTGTCAGGGGGAAATAGGCTTTGTTTTTAATCCCCAACACCACGGCAAAGGCTACGGCTATGAAGCATCAAGGGAGCTATTGCAGTTTGGTTTTGAACGCATCGGCTTACATCGCATCATCGGGCGCTGTGATCCTAGAAATAAGGCTTCATCGGGATTATTATGTAAACTTGGCATGAAGCAGGAAGCGCATCTTATCGAAAATGTATGGGCAAAGGGCGAATGGACCAGCGAACTCGTCTTTGCCATGCGTCATTCAGAATGGCCTGAAACATGATCTGACATGATGAAAGTTTAAATAGAAATTACTGTAACTTCCAAAAACTGACATGAATTTGTCATGCCTTTGAAATCAGAACACTGCATAGCAGGGGGAGAACAAATACCACCCATCGGGAGTCCACGTAATGAAAAACCTTGGTAAATCCGCAAGTCTGGCCGTTGTGGCTATGAGTCTTGCAACATCGGCGTTTGCCGTTGAACCTTTTAGTCGCCTGTCTTCTTTTCCCATTTATGAAAATTTGCCCAAAGGCAAAGAAAAAGCGACAGAAACCGTTGCAGAGATCGTTGCGTCGGCGATGAAGGGGACGATGCTTATTTATACGGACTCTGAATTGGAAGCTATTGGTAAGGTTGATATCTTTGACCCAGCTAGTCCTAAACCTGCCGGTATTGTAAAGGTTGGTGGTGAGCCAACATCTGTCACCGTTAAAGGTAACTATGCTTATGTCGGGGTTAATACTTCCAAAAGCTATATAAAGCCTTCCGGCTATATGGCGGTTGTTGATCTGAAAACTGATAAGACTATCGCAAAATGTGATGTGTCCGGGCAGCCAGATAGCGTTGCCCTTAGCCCGAACGGAAAATATCTTGCAATTGCTATTGAGAACGAGCGGGATGAAGACTTGAACGATGGAGTCATTCCGCAAAATCCGGCTGGACATCTTGCAACATTCCGTTTGAATGATAACGGGTTGCTTTCAAATTGTGATAATGCTGCTGTCACTAACTTAACAGGGCTGGCAGATATTGCACCAACTGATCCCGAACCCGAGTTCGTTTCTATTAACACGCTTAATCAAGCTGTTGTGACGCTCCAGGAAAACAATCATATCGTTATTGTTGATCTGAAAAATAACAAAGTCGTTAATCACTATTCTGCAGGAACGTCGTCAATTACGGGCGTTGATAACACAAAAGATAAAGCAATATCACTAACGGAAAGTTTGGCTGATCTTAAGCGTGAGCCAGATGCTGTTTCCTGGATTGATGACAATCGTTTTGTAACCGCTAACGAAGGTGATTACGAAGGTGGATCTCGTGGTTTTACTGTCTTTTCCAAATCAGGTTCCGTATTGTTCGACAGTGGATCGCAGACAGAACGTCTGGCCGTTTCAATGGGACACTATCCGGAAAAACGCTCGCATAAAAAAGGAACCGAACCCGAAGGTGTGGCGGTTGGGACCTATGGGGATGACCGCCTTGTTTTTGTCGGGCTGGAACGTGCTAATCTTGTCGGTGTTTATCAAGATGTGAAAACAGACGAAGGCCTGAACAATCGCTTTGATTTTGTGCAAGCTCTGCCATCTGGTGGCGTTGGTCCCGAGGGAATTGTTACCATCCCATCCCGCGGGCTTGTTGTTATCGCAAATGAAAAAGATGCTGTTAAAGACGGGTATCGTTCAAACCTAACGATCTATAAACAAGATAATGAGGGCGTAAGCCTACCGCAGATTGTGTCTGTTGATGGACCGAATGATACACCGATTGGTTGGGGAGCACTATCAGGCTTGACCGCGAATGCGACCGACCCATCAATCCTCTATGCTGTGAATGACAGCTTCTATTCCACAGCGGATATTTTCACAATTGATGTGGCGTCTCGCCCGGCCCGTATCGTTTCTTCTCGCCGTATTACCAAAGCAGGCAAGCCTGTTGAGAATCTTGACCTTGAGGGGATCGTTGCGGCCCCTGATGGTAGTTTCTGGGTTGTTTCCGAAGGAAAGCCGGAAAAGCGTGAGAGCAAACTTTTACATGTATTGCCAACCGGGCAAGTTGCTCGTGAAGTTGTTTTGCCAGTAGCACTTGAAAGCCAGATGAAAAAACATGGTCTCGAAGGTGTGACGCTTTACAATGATACGCTCTATGTCGCAGTACAAAGAGCCTGGAAGGATGATGCAAAGGGCTATACGAAGATCATTTCTCATGATCTGAAAGCCGGAACCTGGGGCGTAAATGCCTATCGTCTGGATGAACCTGAAAGCCCAGCTGGCGGTTGGGTTGGCTTGAGCGAGATCACAAGCCTTGGCAATGGTGATCTGGCGATTGTCGAGCGTGATAACAAAGGTGGATCGGACGCAGCGATCAAACGTATCTACCGCGTGTCTGTAATGCACACTGCCGCCGCAGAGCTGGGGGCAAAGGAAGTTCCGGTTTTACGTAAAACCTTGATCAGAGATGTTCTGGCTGATCTGAACCGTGCCAATGGCTGGGCACCTGACAAGCTGGAAGGCTTGACTGTTGCGGCAGATGGAACTGTTTACGCGGTGACAGATAATGACGGTGTTGATGATTCAACCGGGGAAACGCTGTTCTTGAACCTAGGACCGATTGATAAGATTCTCGCAAGCCAGTAGTATTAATAACCTGATTTCATGGAAAGCCCCGATCTTTGTGATTGGGGCTTTTCCTTTTGCAAACCAGGGCTAGGGCCTAAGCCTCTGGCAAAAATACTTTTCGCTCACGGGTTACTTTTTCAACAATAAAATCGACGGCGGCTCTTATGCGGGCAAAACCCTGAAGGTCGGCGTGATAGATAAGCCAGAAAGTGCGCATGAAATTGACTTCTTCGCGCAGTACCGGGACCAGGTTTTCCTGATTGTCCGCCATAAAACAGGGAAGGATACAAATCCCGGCCCCGGTTGATGTCGCGTGCATCTGAGCGATCAGGTTTGTGCTGCGAAGTTGAGGGCGCAGCTCTTTTCCGATTTGAGGCACGTAGTTTAATTCTGGGGAAAAAATCAAGTCTTCAATATAGCCCACCAAACGATGTTCTTTCAACTGATCTTTATGGGTAATTGGTCCCCGGCGTTCCAGGTATTCCGGTGATGCATAAAGCCCCAGGCGATAGTCGGTGAGTTTACGGGATCGCAAGCGTCCTTCGGTCGGGCGGCTAAGGCCAATGGCGATGTCTGCTTCACGCTTTGATAGGCTGAACATGCGTGGCATGGCGACCAGATCAATTTCCAAGCCGGGATGTGATCGGCAAAGGTCGCAAATTCTTGGTGCAAGAAAATAGCTGCCAAAACCATCTGGTGCGCCAATTCTGACGGCTCCGGTCAAGTCCAGATCGGCCCCGGCAATCTCGTTTTGAACGCCCATTGCCATGGTTTCCATGGACTCTGCTGCGCCAAGCAATCGTTGTCCGATTTCTGTCAATGCATAGCCTTGGGGACCACGTTCGAACAAGGTCGCGTTCAAAGCGGTTTCGAGGGCCTGAATGCGGCGGCTGACTGTGGTATGATCCACTTTCAGGCGTTTGGCAGCTATCGTCAGTTTTCCTGTTCGCGCAACGGCGAGGAATGGGCGGAGGTCATTCCAGTCAAAAGTAGGGTTCATAATGTATTTTCGCACACTGGTTTGTCACTATTACCTATAGCTGTGCAAAAAAAACAATGCAAGTCTGTGTGACAAGATCAAGAAGCTGGCATCTTTTGTTCAGACGATTCTAATTGAATTCTGAATTTACTGGCAGATGCTCTTTTAACCAATTTACCGCGTTCTGGTCCTGTGTTTTTCACATAGGGTCAAGCACGATCACTATTTGAAGGAGATGCGGTATGACCGCTGAACTCTATCACCTGATTGGTGGCGAAAAAGTAAAAGGTACTTCCGGACGTTTTAGCGATGTTTTCTGGCCAATGACCGGAGAAATAGCCGCGAAGGTGCCTCTGGCTTCTGAAGATGAATTGAGAGCTGCTGTCGAAAATGCCAAGGCGGCTCAACCGGCATGGGCGGCGACCAACCCGCAAAAGCGTGCGCGTGTGATGCTCAAGTTCCTGCATCTTTGTCAGGAAAATTATGATGAATTGGCTGATATGCTTTCGCGTGAACACGGTAAAACCATTCCCGATGCCAAAGGTGATATCCAGCGCGGGTTAGAGGTTGTTGAATTTGCCTGTGGTATCCCGCATTTGCAAAAGGGTGAGTTTACCGAAGGTGCTGGACCGGGCATTGATATGTTCTCTATGCGCCAGCCTTTGGGCGTTGTCGCAGGTATTACGCCTTTTAACTTCCCGGCGATGATTCCGATGTGGAAGTTTGCCCCTGCAATCGTTTCCGGAAATGCTTTTATCCTTAAACCGTCCGAGCGTGATCCGTCATTGCCACTTCGTCTGGGTGAGTTGATGCTAGAGGCTGGCCTTCCGGCTGGCATCTTGAATGTGGTGAACGGTGACAAAGTTTCTGTGGATGCCATTCTGGATGACCCGGATATCAAAGCTGTTGGTTTTGTTGGCTCGACACCTATTGCTGAGTACGTATATACACGGGCAACGGCACAGGGCAAACGGGCACAGTGTTTTGGCGGTGCAAAGAACCACATGATCATTATGCCGGATGCGGATCTGGATCAGGTTGCTGATGCCTTGATTGGCGCTGGTTATGGATCTGCCGGGGAACGCTGCATGGCAATTTCTGTGGCTGTTCCTGTTGGTGAAGAAACAGCAGATCGTCTGGTTGAAAAATTGACGCCACGTGTTGAGGCGTTGAAAATTGGTCTATCGACGGATCCGGATGCCGATTTCGGTCCGATGGTTACCGCGGAAGCGGTTGAACGCACCAAAGGCTATGTTGATCTTGGGATCGAAGAGGGCGCAACGCTGGTCGTCGATGGTCGTGACTTTGTGATGCAGGGCTATGAAGAAGGTTTTTACATGGGTGGGTGTCTGTTTGATAATGTGACACCTGATATGCGTATCTACAAAGAAGAGATTTTTGGCCCGGTTCTCTCGGTTGTACGTGCGAAGGATTATGAAGAAGCGCTACGCCTTCCTAGTGAGCATGAGTATGGTAATGGTGTCGCGATCTATACCCGTGACGGTGATACAGCACGTGACTTCATGACCAAGGTGAATGTTGGTATGGTTGGTGTGAATGTTCCTATTCCTGTGCCGCTTGCCTACTACACATTTGGCGGGTGGAAGCGTTCCGGCTTTGGTGATCTGAACCAGCATGGACCGGATGCTATTCGTTTCTATACCAAGACTAAAACTGTGACCCAGCGTTGGCCTTCTGGTGTAAAAGAAGGTGCCGAGTTCTCAATTCCAACAATGGATTGAGTTTAGAATACGGGATGTTTCTAGATTGCTGTTCCGATAATCGCTGTAACGGTAATTAGGGGAAGCATCCCGCTCTCTTTTTTTATGAATAAAAGATAAGCTGATGAGCCAATTTGAACTGAATGAAGAACAATGTGCTATTCGAGAAATGGCGCAGGATTTCGCCCGTGACAAAATCGCTCCTTTTGCGCTGGAATGGGACGAGAAAGAACACTTTCCTGTCGATGTAATGCGTGAAGCTGCTGCCCTCGGTATGGGGGGGATCTATGTTCGTGATGATGTCGGTGGTTCAGGGTTAGGGCGTTTGGATGCTGCGTTGATCTTTGAAGCGCTATCTGCCGGGTGTCCCGCTGTATCTGCCTTTATTTCTATTCACAATATGGCATCGTGGATGATTGATCGCTTTGGCACAGAAGAACAGCGCCAAAAATGGTTACCTGAAATGATGACCATGGATCTGATCGCCAGCTATTGTTTGACTGAACCATCCGCGGGGTCGGATGCTGCAGCTTTGAAAACCAAAGCCGTTCGAGATGGGGATGACTTTATTCTCAATGGTTCGAAACAGTTTATTTCTGGCGCAGGAACATCTGATCTTTATCTGGTGATGGCCCGAACAGGTGGTGATGGCGCGGGTGGTGTTTCCTGTTTCCTAGTACCGAAAGATGTCGAGGGCGTTTCTTTTGGGGCCAACGAAAAGAAAATGGGATGGAAAGCGCAACCGACACGAACGGTCGTGATGGAAGACGTGCGTATTCCTGCCGCCAATATGATCGGTGAAGAAGGGCAGGGGTTCAAGATCGCCATGATGGGGCTTGATGGTGGCCGTTTAAATATCGGTGCCTGTTCCCTTGGTGGCGCGCAATCTGCGCTGGATAAAGCCATTGGCTATATGAGCGAACGCAAGGCCTTTGGGAAGTCGCTTGCCCAGTTTCAGGGATTGCAGTTCAAGGTTGCCGATATGGAAACAGAACTAACCGCGGCTCGTACCCTATTATATACAGCGGCAACCAAGTTGGATGCAAAAACACACGATGCCACGCGTTGGTGCGCAATGGCAAAGCGTTTTGCTACTGATACCGGTTTTACCGTGGCAAACGAAGCCCTTCAAATTCATGGCGGCTATGGGTATCTTGCGGATTACGGCGTCGAAAAGATTGTCAGAGACCTCAGAGTTCATCAAATTTTGGAAGGGACCAACGAGATTATGCGATTGATTATATCTCGTGATCTGTTGAAAGGAGACAGAGCATGACAGATGAATTAATCGTTCGGCAGGAAGGTAGTGCCGGACGTATTACGCTTAACCGTCCAAAGGCCTTGAACGCTTTGTCGCTGGACATGGTTCATGGAATGCTGGCCGCTTTGGAAAGCTGGCAAACTGATGAAACTGTTCGGGTTGTTATTGTTGATGGCGCTGGTGAACGTGGTTTGTGTGCCGGGGGCGATATTCGCGCCCTTTATAAATCCGGACAGGAACAGGACGGTGTTGCCCAAAAATTCTGGGCAGATGAGTACAAGCTCAATGCGCTTATTGCCAATTATCCCAAGCCTTATGTTGCTATTATGGATGGCATTGTCATGGGCGGTGGCGTTGGTATTTCTGCACACGGCAGCAATCGTCTGGTGACGGAACGTTCCATGATTGCTATGCCAGAAACGGCTATCGGTCTTTTCCCTGATGTCGGCGGTACGTGGCTTTTGGCAAATGCGCCGGGCGAAGTTGGTACATTCCTGGGATTAACCGGACATCGTATCGGCGCACAAGATGCTATTTATGCGGGATTGGCAGATATTGAAATCCAGAGTGATAAGCTGCCAAACCTGATAGAAGTCTTGTCTCAGGCCGATTACTGTTCTGATGCACGGGCAGATGTTGATAGTTTGCTGAGAAGTTTCACAATAAGTTCCGGACAATCTCATCTTGCTGAAATTCGTGGCCAGATTGACCAGATCTTCTCTTTTGATTCTGTCGAGGAAATTGTGACTGCTGCTGAAAAAGCAGGTAGCGATTTGGGACAGAAAATAGTCAAAGATCTTGCAGGGCGCGCACCGCATTCAATGAAGGTGACTTTGGCAGCTATTCGTAAAGCAAGCACATTGGGCGGGATCGAAGAAGATCTGGATATGGAATACCGTCTTGCGTGTCGGATGTTCAAACAGAAAGATTTTTTCGAAGGTGTACGTGCGGTTGTTATCGATAAAACCGGAAATCCCCAGTGGTCCCCCGCGACATTGGAAGCTGTGCCAGAGGCAATGGTGAGCGATTGTTTTGCAAGTCTGGGGTCAAATGAACTTGGTCTGTCATCTGGCATAATCCGGTAAATCGGAAAAGGAAAAGAGCATGAAAACTGTAGCATTTATTGGACTGGGTAACATGGGCGGCCCGATGGCGGCTAACCTGGTGAAAGCCAATTATGTGGTTAAAGGTTTCGACCTGTCCGAAGACGCAAAAGATCAGGCCCAAAAAGACGGTGTTGAAGTCGTTGAAAATGTTGACGAAGCCGTTGCGGCTTCTGATGCTGTTATTACGATGCTTCCGGCGGGAAAGCACCTTCTTAGTGTTTATGAAGTTACGCTAAAAGCTGCCAAACCCGGGTCACTTTTCATTGACTGTTCAACCGTTGATGTTGATAGCTCACGCACGGCCCATGACGCTGCTGAAAAGGCAGGAATGTTATCCCTCGATGCTCCGGTTTCCGGTGGTGTTGGTGGAGCAACGGCTGGCACCTTGACCTTTATGGCCGGTGGTACGAAAGAAGCTTTTGATAAAGCGCATGAGCTTCTGGATGTTATGGGCGGAAAGATTGTTCACTGTGGTGGTGCAGGTAACGGACAGGCTGCTAAGATCTGTAACAACATGATCCTTGGCATTTCGATGATTGCTTCGTCCGAAGCTTTTAATCTGGCTGAAAAATTGGGGCTTGATCATCAGGCGTTGTTTGATGTTGCATCAACATCTTCGGGCCAGTGCTGGTCAATCAATACCTATTGTCCTGTTCCCGGACCTGTGCCGACCAGTCCGGCGAATAATGACTATGCGCCGGGCTTTGCTGCGGCTTTGATGCTGAAAGATTTAAAACTCTCACAGGACGCTGCAAAATCTGCGGGTGTGTCAACACCGCTGGGATCTCATGCAGAAGAACTTTATCAAAGCTTTAATGATGCAGGTGGTAGCGGTGTTGATTTTTCCGGTATTATCAACCATTTAAAGGGTGATAAATAATATTTTGTCTCTTTGATTTTTTATCGACAGAGACACAAAACAGAGGTAGCCATGTTACGTCACGGGTCTGATTATCACGCGGTTAAAGAGGCCTTTGAGTGGGATATACCGGATAGCTATAATATCGGTGTTGATGTCTGTGATAAATGGGCAGAACGAGCACCGGATCGTTTGGCGCTTAGCTTTGTTGATATAGATGGAAATGTCACTGACTATAGCTTTGGTGATCTGAAAGATTACTCAAATCGTATGGCTAATCGTCTGTCGTCATCGGGCATTAATCAGGGCGACAGGGTTGCTATTTTACTACCGCAATCATTGGAAACGGCATTTTCCCATATTGCAGCCTATAAAATGGGCTGCATTGCCGTGCCTTTATTTATGCTCTTTGGTGTGGAGGCGCTGGAATATCGACTGTCAAACTCTGGTGCACGTGCCGTTATTACCAATCAGGCAGGCGTCGAGAAAATTAGCGAAATCAGAGATCGCCTGCCTGATTTGAAACACGTTTATTCCATTGACGGTGCTTCTGCTGGAGCACAGGATCTACATCGAGATCTGTTATCCCAACCTCCTGATTTCATGCCTGTACGCACAAAACCGGATGATCCGGCTTTGATTATCTATACCTCTGGAACAACGGGGCAACCTAAAGGCGCACTCCACGCGCACCGTGTTCTGCTTGGGCATCTGCCGGGTGTTGAGATGTCACATGATTTCTTTCCACAACCGGGTGATAAAATCTGGACACCCGCAGATTGGGCTTGGATCGGAGGGCTTCTGGATGTCTTGTTACCTGCGCTACACCATGGCGTGACAGTTGTTGCCCGACGGTTTGAAAAATTTACAGCCGAAGCAGCGTTTGATCTGCTCGCGGAACAGGGGATCAGGAATGCCTTTATTCCACCGACGGCCCTGAAGATGATGCGCTCAGTTTCTGATCCTGAAATTCGCTGGGATTTAAACATGCGCTCTATTGCTTCAGGCGGGGAGTCTCTGGGGACAGAGCTTCTGGATTGGGGGCAGAAAACCTTCGGGCTAACAATCAATGAATTCTATGGGCAAACAGAATGCAATATGATTGTGTCCTCCTGTGCCAAAATTATGGATGCAAGGCCGGGCGTAATGGGGCGTGCCGTTCCCGGACACAATCTGGCAATTGTTGATGACAAGGGAGAGGTTCTCCCACAGGGTACCTTGGGTAATATCGCTGTTAAATCGCCTGATCCCGTAATGTTTCTCAAGTACTGGAACAATCCGGATGCAACAAAATCTAAATTTGCGGGCAAGTGGTTACTGACAGGGGATACTGGCATTCTTGATACGCAAGGCTGGATACAGTTTGTTGGTCGGGATGATGACGTGATTACGTCATCCGGTTATCGTATAGGTCCTGGTGAAATCGAAGATTGCTTGATGGGGCATCCGGCTGTACGCATGGCAGGGGTGGTTGGTAAACCGGACCCTCAACGAACAGAAATCGTAAAAGCCTTTATCGTGCTCAATGATAATTTTCTTGGGGATGATAATCTGGCATCAGAAATTCAACTCTTTGTCAAAAAGCAGCTCGCCGCGCATGAATACCCACGCGAAGTTGCTTTTGTCGACGCCCTGCCTATGACCACAACAGGTAAGATCATTAGACGAGAACTCAGAGATTTGGGGTAATTATTTGCTGAAGAGGGAGTAACCAAAAAGGCTACTCCCAACTTTATTTCTTATAGCCAAACCTGACCTTTCAGGTTATGGGCAATCAGCTTTTGATAGAGGCGTTCTCTCGCTTCTATATTTTTAGGATTGCCCCAATCCCGTTGTATGAGATCCCAATCTGGATCTTTAGGATCCAGTCCCAGAGTCTTGATAAAATCTTGTTCCGTGACCAGAAACTGAGTGCCATAGGTTAGCAGGTACCCGTTGGTCTGGTCCCGGTGTTCTTTGGCTTCAGGGTAAAACACGGACCAGAAATTTGTATAGGGCATACATCGGGATGAACACAGAATCTTGCCATAATCAAGTTCTGACCTTTCGCTCGTCGGGACGGGAGGCGTTTCCATCTGGATAATTTGAGATAGATGTGACCACCCCTTAAACCCAAGCTCTTTTGCTATTTGAGACAAACAATGTTTGCGCTTAACTGTCTCAATAATTACGAGGTCAGACAGATTTTTTAAATCCGGGTTCTTTTTAATGAAAGCAAGGCTCGCTTGTTTTCCCGTTGTGATATTACGGTGAAGAATGCGGGCGTTATGTTTTAGCTCATGGATAATATCAGCCATAGAGTTTCTCCTTGTACCGGATCTATCCGCTCCTCGCGATCCAGAGAATTCTTTGGGTGATTACTCATCGTTTTCGTCGATAATAACAGGGTGTTGTGACTTTTGGCGGCGAGGCACCCCTGTGTACCTTGCGCCGGACATTAGAATAAAAATAACGATATGGCAATAGCCTTGATTAAGGGACTTTTGACGCTCATGGTGTTTTGGTTTCAACCAAATCAAGGGGGAGGCCTGTGGAGTATTTAACTTGCGAGACGGCAAATCTGGAATGTACTTCGGCTATGTTAGGGAGTTGTAACAGGTGATCGCGAAGGAAGCGCTCGTAAGCCCGCATATCGGTTGTCACAACCCTTAGAATATAATCCATACCGCCGCTGACGGTGTAGCATTCGGTAATTTCGTCAAAGCGGCTAACCCGACGTTCAAAATCCTCAAGGCCGTGCTGTGCCTGTGCAGAAATCTTTACAGTGGTAAAGACGACGATCTCTAAACCAAGACTGTCAGAATCAATAATGGCCACACGGCGTTTTATAATCCCTTTTTCTTCCAGACGTTTTATCCGTCGCCAACAGGGTGCGGGGGAAAGACCGACTTTATCCGCAAGTTCTGCATTACTGATATCAGAATCCTTTTGAAGAATTTTGAGGATTTTTTTATCCGTATTATCGATCTTTGGCAGCATAAATATTTCTCATATTTTTAAGTAAGCGAAATGAGATTGCTATTATAGCGAATTGATCGTGAAAATAGAAAGAACATTTCTTTCCACTTGAAGCAAAATAATAGAAGCCGAAAAGATAATAATAATTGGCACAAATAAAGAGAGCTTGAGGAACATGCTTTAGCATATGTTTTCTGGGAGAGAGCTGCACATTGGCTAGTGTCTTTGATCACCGTTGACCTGATTACGTGAATTTCAGGTAGTGATTGGCATTTACTAATGACTTGGTTATCAGCCTGACATTTTCTGGATTTAATCCAATAAATGTTTGGGATTACCTCATATGCATTTACCGCCCCATTTTACTTGAGCTTACAGATTTTAGGTGCGGTAAAATGCACCGGAAAAGATGAATTGGGGAACTGAATATGTCTGATACATCTAACATGGATGTCTTTAATCATGAGGCCTTTTCCGGCCATGAGCAGGTGGTGTTCTGTCAGGATGAAACCACAGGTCTAAAGGCGATTATCGCAATCCATTCGACAGCATTGGGGCCAGCCGCTGGTGGATGTCGTATGTGGCATTATCGGGACAACGGTTCGGCTTTAAACGATGCTCTCAGGCTTTCCAAAGGTATGAGCTATAAAAACGCAATGGCCGGGTTAAATTTGGGTGGCGGTAAAGCCGTTATTATCGGGGATGCCAAGACTGATAAATCCGAAGAGCTTTTTCGCTCCTTTGGGCGTTTTGTTAATGGTCTCGGTGGTCAATACATTACCGCTGAAGACGTTGGAATATCTGTTTCAGATATGGAAGTTGTCTCCCAGAAAACCCCTCATGTTGCGGGGTTAAATTCTGGACTTGCCGCGAGTGGTGATCCTTCTCCCTTCACCGCTCGCGGTACTTTTAATGGCATACGAGCTGCGGTTAAGCATCAACTGGGTAAAGACGGCGTTGCTGGTTTAACTGTCGCAATGCAGGGGCTTGGCCATGTCGGATGGCATTTGTGTAGGGAGCTACACGCTGCTGGAGCCAAGTTAATCGTTGCAGATATCAATGAAGATGCTGTTCAACATGCCGTTAAAGAATTCGGTGCCACAGCAGTATCCTGTGATGAAATACTCTTTGTTGACGTTGATGTAGTTGCACCCTGTGCATTGGGTGCGGTTTTGAATGAAACGTCTATTCCCAAGTTGAAAACGAAGATCGTCGCGGGTGCTGCGAACAATCAACTTGCCAAAGATACAGATGGTATGTTGCTACGAGATCATAATATTCTCTATGCACCGGATTATGTGATTAATGCTGGCGGTATCATCAACGTCGCAGCGGAAATTGACGGGAAATACGATCGTCAATGGGTTGATAAGAAAGTGGCTGCTATCTACGACGTTCTATTGGATATTTTTGAACGCGCTGATCAGGAACAGGGCGCAACAAGCACGATCTCTGATCTGATTGCCCAAGAAAAAATTGCGGAGAAAATAGCTAAGACCTCAAAAGCTGAAAGGTCTGTTTTAAAAAAAGATATCGTTGCTTAAATAAATCAAATTTGAGCAACTAAGTCTGAAAATTCCAACTATTAAGCCCTGGATCTTTGATATGATCCAGGGCTTATGCAGTTTAAACTTTCTCTGCACCGTAATAGAGGCTCACAGTATGTTTGGCCTCTGCAAAAAAGAGCCATCTTTCGGTGACAATGCCCAGTGCGCCAGACAATATCGATACTATGATTGCAAGGTTACTTAGAGCGTTATTTGAAATCATACCTGAAAGTGAAATCAGAAATATTGGCAGAATGAAGCCAAAGATGAAGGTAATATTTCTGAGTTTTTGTCTGTGTTTACGGGCAATTTTAAAACCCATTTCTTTCATTAGGTAGTTTGCTTCGGTATGAGCAGCTTCCAGAAGGCGAACTTTACCCATTGATCCAAGCCCCGTTGCACTTCCAACAGTACTTTGACCTGCATTTTCATTGATGTACTGCCAGTAATAGAACTTGTGCACAACAGCGATGATAATAAATGCGATGGTGATCATATCAAACAGCTGGTCGTTTTTGCCTTGTAAATGCAAAATGGCGTTTAAGAGCAAAGCACCCGTCGAAAGAGACAGCACCAGATAGCCAGTGGGTACAAACTTGTTATGCCATGCGGCAACTGGCTTTAGGCAGGCATAAATCATTGATGTGCAGTAAACTGTTGCACCACACAGTAATAACGCAGCGATGCCGATAAGCGGCAGAAGGACAAATTCGCTACTTGAGAAAAATGCCCACCAGAGACCATAGATGCCTGTGGGCAGGAAAGTGACGATTGCCAAAATACCTTCGCGACTTAACCAGGATGACCGCCACTGTGTCAGTGCACGCCAGGCTCGTTCTGGCCGACCCAGATGAAATGTTGAAGACAGAAGTCCCAAAACAATAAGAATGAAGGCCGTACCAAACCCGCTGAGAGCTAACGTTGGATCAGTTGGAATAACGCCAAGCATATGTCCAAGGATAAGAAGAAAAAGTAGCCCATAACCTGCGCCTGAAGCGGTGGTAAAAAGAATAACTGATTTTGCCGGATGCATTCGAAAACTCCTTTCTTTCTAGAGCGATAAGACTTTGTCAGCCCATCGCGCTAACAGGCCAGATTTTTCAGTTTCAACAGGGGAGAGGCTAACAGGTTTATCCGAAAAACTATTCTCGTTTTGTTTGGGGCGTGGAGGCAAATATTTATTGGTTGGTTTGTAGTCAAGCTCTGCCATCAAATCAAAACCTTCGCGTTCTGCCACAAGCTTGCTGACATCAGAGTTTGGATCACCTAGGTCACCAAAAGATCGTGCACCAACCGGACAAGTTGAAACACAGGCTGGCACTCTGGATGCTTCGGGGAGGTTTTCGTTGTAAATACGATCAACACATAGAGTACATTTTTTCATAATGCCGACGTCTTCATCGTATTCTCTGGCGCCATAGGCACAGGCCCATGAACATAGTTTACAACCAATGCATTTATCAGCATCTACCAAGACAATGCCGTCTTCTTCGCGTTTATAAGAAGCGCCTGTCGGACAAACCGTAACGCAAGGGGCATCATCACAATGAAGGCAACTCTTGGGAAAGTGAACCGTACGACTGTCGTTATCATCGTCGACAACTTCGAAGCTGTGAATACGGTTAAACCAAACACCGTTGGGATCTGCGCCGTAAGGATCCATATCCGTCAGGGGAGCTGAGTGACCGCCGGTATTCCATTCTTTACAGTTTACGGCGCAGGCATGGCAGCCAACACAGATATCAAGATCAATAACTAGGCCGAGCTTCTTTTTGCTACCGTTTTGCGGAAGACAGGTCATGGTTTTTCTCCTGCCAGTGTATCATCGGGCGCCAGTGCTCTGGGTTCTTCTCGTGTTGAGTTCTGTGACTTCGGTTTTTCCTCACCAAAGTCAGCTCCATAACGAAGAACGGCTATTTGTTCAGGGGCATTGGGGAGAGGGGCAAAAGCTTCAAACATTGGCTCTGTTGCTCCTTCTTCCTTCGCATCGCACTTTTCAATACGTACTCTGAGATCATACCAAGCCGCCTGACCTGTAACGGGATCAGAGTTAGAGTAGCGATAGCCGTCTTTTCTGGGCGGCAGCAGTTCCGAAATGATGTGATTTAACAAGAAGCCACGATTAGATTCCGGCGCTTTGTCATCCAAACCCCAGGCACCTTTACGTTTGCCGATAGCATTCCACGTCCATATCGTGTGGGGGTTAACACCGCTCATCAGCTTGACTTGGGTTTTTACCCGCCCATGAGGCGATATAACCCAAATCCAGTCTTCATTGACAATACCATGCTGTCGGGCGGTCTCTTCGTTAATGAACAGACGGTTTTGGGCCGTGATCTGTCTTAACCACGCATTTTGTGACCCCCAGCTGTGATACATATGCATTGGCCGTTGGGTCACCGCGTGCAGAGGATACTCTTTGCCATCCACGGCTTTTTCTTCCAAAGGCATGTACCAGATCGGAAGGGGATCAAAGGTTTCATCGATCCGACTGCGCAGATCATCAGGTGGTTGGATGTCGCCGTGTCCCTGCGCCGCGAGGCGGAACTTTTGCATGTGTTCCGAATAGATGTGCATCACAATGCGTTCTGCATTGGGGATCCACCCCATTTCATGGGATCGATCAAGGTAAGAGCGGTTGGCAAATTTATAGTAAGACTGTTCCGGAGTGAACTCATCTGACCAGAAGCACCCGTTATCAATGTATTTTTGTAATTGATCGGGGTTTGGTTCTCCTTTGCCGTGGCTGTTACCATCTTTTCCACGCCAACCTGCAAGTGGCCCGACGCCAGGTGTTCGTTCGTGGTTTGTGATGTAATCAGAATAGCCCCCGGGGTACATGGCACTACCATCTTCTTTGGCCATGCCGGGCAAGCCAAGTCGTGAACCAAGATCCAACAGTACATCCTGGAAAGGGCGCACATCGCGATCAGGTTTTATAACAGGTTGTCTGATGGAATCTGCGGGACCATGTGCGCTACAGATTGGACGGTCTAACAGAGAGATAGCATCCCACCGTTCAAGATAGGTCGTATCTGGCAGAACAAGATCGGCATAGGGAACCATTTCAGAATGATAGGCATCCGAATAGATGATCTTGGGAATCTTGTAGCTACCGTCTTCGTTTTTGTCTGTGAGATATTTAATTGTCCCCGGAACATTCATAGAGCTGTTCCAGCTCATATTCGCCATATACATGAAAAGCAAATCCACAGGATAGGGATCACCTTTCCAGGCGTTATGAATGACCATGTGCATCATGCCATGAGAGGCCAGTGGGTATTCCCAGCTGTAGGCTTTGTCTATGCGTTTCGGTGTGCCATCAGGTTCAACCAGCAAATCTTCAGGGCCAGTTGGGAAACCAAGCGGCATACCGGGTAACGGTGTGTTGGCTATGGACTCGTGTCCAGCAGGTTTTGGGCCCGGAGGGCAGGGGCGCGGGAAAGGTGGTTTGTGCCTGAAACCACCGGGAACATCAATAGAACCCAAGAGCATTTGCAGAACATGGATGGCCCGGCAGGTATGAAAACCGTTCGAATGGGCTGATATCCCGCGCATGGCATGCATGGAAACCGGACGCCCAATCATTTTATCCTGTTTACGTCCGGCCCAGTCTGTCCAGGATACATCAAGCTCAATAGTCTCTTCGAAAGCTACATGAGCGATTTCTGCTGCAATACGGCGAATATTTGCGGCGCTGTAGCCAATCTGATCTGCTACGGCTTCTGGTGCATATTGAGTATCCAGATAACGATCAGCCATCAAGTGAAAGGCCGGAACAGCTTTGCGGCCATCCGGAAGGGTGTATTCTCCAGCCAATGCGGGTTTGGCTTCGACGTTAGTTGATGAAACGAGTTTTTTTACCTCAGCATCATAACAAAGCGGATTTCCCTCGGCATCGCGGGCAAAAAGACCGTCATCTGCCGCACCGGGATCTTGTATGACAAGCCAAGGAGCATTTGTGTAACGGGTTATGTAAGTCCAGTCGATTTTCTCGGCCTTGAGGAGCTCATGAATGAGCGCAAAGACGAAGAGGCCATCTGTCCCGGGGCGGATGCCAATCCATTCATCGGCAATACCGGAGTAGCCTGTGCGAACCGGATTTACTGAAACGAACTTGGTTCCTTTTCGGGTTTTTAGCTTACCCAGTCCAATTTTAATCGGGTTGGAGTCATGATCTTCAGCAACCCCGAACATCAGGAGGTATTTTGTATGATCCCAGTCAGGTTCGCCAAATTCCCAGAAGGATCCGCCAGCGCTATATAAACCAGCAGCAGCCATATTGACGGAACAGAACCCACCGTGGGCGGCGAAATTTCTCGTGCCAAATTTTCCGGCCCACCAACCAGTGAAGCTCTGTGATTGGTCGCGACCTGTAAAGAAAGCAAGCTTTGATGGATCTTTTGCCCTGATTTCACCAAGCCAGCCGCCCGCAAGCTCGAGAGCTTCATCCCATTCAATTTCCTTGAATTCACCAGAGCCACGTTCACCAGTTCTAAGAAGTGGTTTTTGCAAACGGGCAGGGGAATTGTGTTGCATAATCCCGGCTGAACCTTTGGCGCAAAGAACGCCTTTGTTCACTGGATGATCGGGGTTGCCTTCTATATAGCGGATCTGATCACCACGCAAGTGTACCTTGATGCCACAGCGGCACGCACACATGTAACATGTCGTGGTCTTAACTTCGTCCGATACATGCGGGGAAGTGTCAACTTCCTCTTGTTTGGACGTGGGAAAGAAGCCCATAAATCATCTCCAATTTGACGCTATCCTGTTGTGATTTTTGTTTTTTAATTGTTTAGGGTTTACTATAGATTGTTATATTTTATTAAATCTACAAATAATTTACGTAATATGTGCAACAATTGCTGCGAGTGCCATAGACGCGAGGCGTGCTGCAGGAGGATCGGCACGGCTGGTTAAAACAATCGGAACACTTGCCCCCAGCACAATTCCGGCGGCACAGGCACTGTCACAGTATACAAGTTGCTTGAACATGGCGTTTCCGGTTTCGATATTGGGAACCACCAAAATGTCTGCCTTTCCGGCAACCGGATTATCAATACCTTTTATTCGCGCCGCCTCTGGAGAGATCGCATTATCCAAAGCCATAGGGCCAAAAACAAAGGCATCCAGAATTTCATCTTTTGCCCATTCTGTTAAAGTTGCGGCGTCTGTACTGGACGGCATCTGTGGATTTACTTCTTCTGTTGCCGAGAGGATTGCGACTTTTGGTTTTTTATTGCCAAGCGCGTGCATCATTTCAACTGAGTTTTGAATGATTGCCTGTTTGGTTTTTAGGTCCGGGGCAATGTTAACGGCTGCATCTGTGATAATCATGGTTCGGTCTGAGCCCGGAACAGACATATAAAATGCGTGCGATAGACGTCTTCCGGTTCTAAGGCCGGTATCACGATTGACAATAGCTTTCATAAAGATATCTGTGTGGATCTGGCCTTTCATAATCGCGTTTACTTTTCCTGTTCGAGCGAGATGAACAGATTTCTGAGCAGCATCTTCTTCATCCGCAGCGTGATGAATTTCTATTTTTGACAGGTCCCATCCCATGTCTTTGGATAATTGAGAAATTATTGCTTTATCACCAACAAGGACGGGTTCTACCAATCCTGCTTTTTGTGCCAGATAGGCACTTTCGATGGCAATGGCACTGGTCGCATTAACAATCGCTGTTCGCGCTGGTGCGTATTGAGCAGCATTATGAAGCAATGCATTGGGGCATTCTATTGGCTGCTGACTCAACATGAATTATTCCTCGTTTGTTAAATAATTCCAGTCGATTAACTGATTTTACTCTGACGAAATTTGAGCAGATATGATCATTGATCGATTGGAAAAAGTTCCGAGGTAATTCTTTCTAGTCTTAAGGAGTGGGGATAGCTCCATTTGGACCCATTCGATGAGTCCAGCAGGAGTCCAAGAATTTATTGATTGTTATATGGCGGTTAGCGTTATTTTCCCGGAGTATTTTTCTCTTTGAGCATTCGATCAATCGTTTTGCCCAATCGCTTGATGCCAGGTTCTATTTTTGCATTCTCAATAGACGTAAATCCGATACGAATATGCGTATCTGGAGCAGGAGATTCCAGAAAGAAAGGCATGCCAGATTCAATTAATACACCATCTTTGTAAGCTTCTTTGACGAGTTGGTTTGCACTTATGCCTTCGGGGATTTTAATCCAGTATGATGTTCCCCCTGAAGAATGGGAATAGCTACATTCCGGAATATAAGTTTTTAATGCTTTGTGAACGGAATTCCATCTGTTGTGCCATTTGCGGCGCAAGCTATAGATAAGGCTATCGTAATATCCCAGCGAAAGAAAAAGTGCCACAGTACGTTGATTGTTACTTGGGGTATAACGAACAACAAGTCTGCGGTAAAACTTCAGTTCTTCTATGAGTTCCGGGGCCGCGACGATGTATCCAATGCGTAAGCCTGGAAAAAGCGTTTTAGAGAGGCTACTGGTATAGATAACCCGGTCACTTGTATCTAACGCTTTTAGTGCGGGACTTGCTGATTTGAAATAATTGATCTCGTTCTCATAGTCATCTTCGATAATGAGGAAATCTTGTTCACTGGCTTTTTCCAAAAGACGATTTCGCCGGGAAAGGGGCATGGTAATTGTTGTCGGGCATTGGTGGCTTGGTGTTACAAAAACATAATTACAGTCATCCAAATGTTCATCGACAATCAACCCTTTTTCATCCACAGGAATTGGGGCGATGTCATTTGTGAACAACTGCATGATATTTTTTGCATCGGGATAACCCGGATTTTCAATGCCAACGCGTGTGTTCTGTCGAACAAGTAACCCTGCAAGCAAGTAAAGTGCATTTTGACCGCCCAAAGTAACCAGGATCTGGTCACTGGAAACATGTATACCGCGGGCGGGTAGTAATCTGGTTCTTATCTGTTCAATGAGTTGGGGATCATCGTAAATTTTATCATCGTGGATCCAGTCCGCCATATCCCGAGTACTTAAGGCAAGTCTGCTACACTCACGCCATGCGGTCAGTGGGAACAGACGTTTGTCGGGCTGTCCATATACAAAGGGAAAGGGTGTATCTCGCCAATCTTTGGGTAGGTTGAGATAATGACGCTCAGACGGACGCAGGAAAAAACGATTGGTCCAATCTGGTTTTTCCAGATCATTATGTTCTATTGCTCTGGTTTCTTTTTGAGAGAGTTTGGATTGTTCTAAACCTTCCACAAACTCTTCATTTACAAAAATACCACTACGTTCCCGTGTGACAAGGTATCCATCATCCGTCAGTCCTTGATAAACCAGAATAGCAGTATTGCGCGAAACCCCCAAATCATTGGCCAGTTTTCTACTGGATGGTAACTTGAACCCGGCGGGTAAGGTGCTGTTCAAGATAGCATTTAGAATAGCACGGCGAAGCTGACTTTGAAGAGACTCTCTGCTCTTCTTTTCTAGATGGAAAAGTATATCGCTCGCCAATTCTTATTCCCCTTGAAGCTAGGCCTGTGGTCAAACCGTGAATTAAATATCTTTAAATTATTGGGTGCTAATCTAGGCTATCTTTCCTGAAAGCATAGCATGCTTATGGGTTGGACTCATTAATATATTGAATTGGTCCTATTTAGAGTGCGGCCATCCCCAAATAATGTTGCCCTTTAGTGGTTTATAGAGCCTGACAGGAGAGAGATGTGTCTGATACGGATGTTAATACGCCGATCGAAGAGGACGATATTGTCGAAGAAACGTCAGGTTATAATGAGGAAAAGTTAGGTGATAAGCCGGTTTTAAAGGTTAAAACGAAATTGATGCTGGCTGTTGGCTGCATTGTTTCCACAACCTTGTTAGCCAGCCTGGTCGGGTGGTTGTCTTTTAATGGTGTCAGTAGCGCGTTTGATCAAATATCTAAGAAAAGTATTCCGCAAATGTCGATTGCTCTGGAGCTATCGGAAACTGCAACCAACATAGCCTCGTCAGCGCCGGTTCTCATGACGGTAAAATCACAAAAGGACAAGAATGATGTCTATGCTTCCCTTCAGGCAAAAGAAGCATCGCTTGATAATTTAATAGTGGCTTTAAATGAAAGTGGTTTTGATCAAGAAACGAGTAAGCTTCTTGAAAACGCATCCGAAGAATTGAAAGCGAATTTGTCCGGGTTGAATTCTTCAGTCGCTCAACAGCTGGATATTAATACTCGGAGCCAGGCATTGATGGCGGAACTTCTGTCAACCAAGCATGAGTTCGATGGTATTGTTGGTCCCTATCAAGACGCCGCTCGTAAAACCGTTGAAGATACAATTGATGCTTCTTTTGGAAGCACTGATGTAACCAATCAGCTCATCGAAATTTTGATATCAGTCACGAGAAGTCAGGTGTCTTCTTCGTTGCAAGTAGATACCAATCAGATTTTTTCTCTGTTAGCTGAAGTCGCGACATATCAGGAACAAGAACTCATTGAAGCGGCGCAGAAAAATATCAAAGAAGCTGCGAGAAGGAACAAGGATAACATCTCTCTTATCAATGATGATATTTCTCAAGAAGCGATTAAAATTAGAGAGCTGACCAAGAAACTGGATATTCTTTTGTTAGGGGAAGAGAATGTCTTCTCTCTACGAATTGACCAAATTTCGGAAAATAAGAACTCAGGCCAACTTTTAGCCAATAACGCAGAGCTTTCTCAGAAACTAAAAGATTTGGTGGATAAAATTGCCAGCTCTGCTGAAGAAGGCGCGATTACTTCTGTTTCCCTGTCTAACAATGCAATTACCGAAGGCAAGATATGGCTTTTAGTTATTTTGGGTATCTCAATTACGCTTGCTGCTGCTGTTATGTATTTTGTTATCAGCAAAATGATTATTTCCCGGTTGGTTTCGCTATCTGAGGCAATGAAAGAAATTTCCGAAGGGGATTTGTCCGTTGAAGTGCCGACAGGTCAACAGGACGAAATAGGTGAAATGGCTAGCGCGTTGAACGTCTTCAAAGAGAACGCGCAACATGTTGAACGCTTGCGCAAAGAACGAGAAGAAGCAAAGACAGTTGCAGAACAAAAGCGCAAAGAAGATATGGATGCACTTGCTGATCAGTTTAATATTCGGGTGAAAGGAATTGTTTCCAGTGTTCAAACGTCAGTTTCCCAACTGGGGCAGACTGCACAGGAAATGAATGCAACGGCAACTCAGGCGCAAAACCAATCATCGCAAGCCTCAGAAGCTTCTTCGGATGTTTCTATAAATGTAGAATCTGTCGCTGCAGCATCTGAGGAATTAACGGCTTCTATTGAAGAAATCAGTCGTCAGACAGCAATGGCTGCAACAGCTTCAAGAGAAGTGAGCACTGATGCCCAGGCGACAAACAGAGCTGTGGATAGTCTTTCTGAGGCTGCAGAAAAAATCGGTGCAGTTGTTGATCTGATTAGTGAAATTGCAGATCAGACGAATTTACTGGCGCTGAATGCAACGATTGAAGCAGCAAGAGCAGGGGATGCAGGTAAGGGGTTTGCCGTTGTTGCATCCGAAGTTAAAAATCTGGCCACGCAAACTGGAACTGCGACGGACGATATTTCTTCTCAGGTTACCACAATCAGAGACACGGTAAGTGTTGCTGCGGATGCAATTACAAAGGTTACCAAAGCGGTTGGCAATGTTGATGAAATTACGGCTGGTATTGCTGCGGCAGTAACAGAGCAAACGTCAGCGACGAGTGAAATGTCTCGCAATGTCAGATTGGCTGCGGACGGAACCAGCAAAGTTTCTAAAAACATCAGTGATGTTATGCGCGCTTCAGAAGAAACAGGACAGGCAGCCGGGGTTGTTCTTAATTCTTCTGAACAATTGACAGCAGAGCTTTTGTCTTTATCCAAAGAAGTTGACGATTTTATGCTTGAGATACGTAAATAGATACAAGGCCTTTGTTCTTAGCCTAATTTATGACGAAAATCATAAAGTTGGACTCATATAGTTTTTCCTGTTGGTACTATAATCCACAGCTAATTCATTTACCGTATTATCAGGAAATATTGAGGAGTATTTTTAATTAGAGCGACGAAACGAGATAAGATGGAACTGGTAAGGTCGTCAAATCTGAAAGAGAATTTTAGACATAATTATCAAATGGTTCTCCAAATCTTTTTAGATGTAAATACATCGTTTTTGTAAATAGATTTAGGAATAATCACCGAAATGGTGTATTTTGGTTTTCGTAGCTCTTAATAAGATTACTTCTTTTATGTTCTCTTTTTGGTTCTTAATGAACTGAGATAGAATGAGTACTTAAACCGTTTTATCGTTGTTGGTGCCAGTCTCAATACCTTAGTGCAGAATGCTGGTTCCTAACATGATAATAATAATGATCAATGATCGAATTGATTTTGATGGTAATTCTGAAATCAATTCAACTGATTGATTAAGTACAACAAGTTGTTCCGGTTAACGTGAATGATTATGTATGGGGAGCAAAAAATGGGTTTTGCCCAGGAGCAAAATGTCATTCGGGGACTTTCTTGATGAAGGCAGGCGCTTTAATCAAGAAAAATACTTATCCTGCTTTATGGTTTGCCCGCTTCTTCTCAGCGCTTATGCGGCTCTTGTCTTCCCCAACGTATAATCGATTTTATGGTTTTGAGAAAAGCCAGTTATTTAGCGCATTTGTAAATTTTACATCAGGAGGTGCCAAGGAAAATTTTTCCTTTAAAATCAATCTTAACTAAAGTCAAAGTCATAAATATTAAGAGCAGCCATGAACTGCCTAATATCGTAAGTTCTGGTCTGTGAACAGGGACCCTCCTCGTTGATAAAATGAAGGAGTATGGGAGAAAAAAATGACAATACTTAAGAAAACTACAGTAAGCCGTCGTAAAGTTCTAAAGGGTGCTGCGATTGCCGGTGCTTCAACATTGGCTGCACCTGCATTCATCAAAAATGCGCTTTCCTCTTCAGGAGAGCTAAATGTGATGATGTGGTCCGATTACCTTCCTGAAGAATTTAAGGAAGCGTTCAAGAAAGAAACCGGAATTACAATCAATCACACGGGTATTGGATCTAACGAAGAAATTATCAATAAACTTCGTGCGACACGTGGCCGTGGTTTTGATGTTATTTCGCCGACAAATATGCGTGCGCAACAGTGGGAGCCACTCAATCTGCTGCAGCCTTTCGATATGAATAAAGTTAAGATTGATCGCGTTAATGCAGCAATGGCCAAAGTTGGTGAAACTGACTGGAACTTTGCGGGGAAAGGATCTCATTGGCTTCCTCAGCTATGGGGAACAGAAGCTGTTGCATGGCGTACCGATAAATGGACACCAGAAGGCGGTGTTCCTAGCTATGGTGACCTTTGGAAAGATGGCGGTGAAAACACAATGATGGGTCGTCCCCATTCGATGATGTTGGGCGCGGGTCTTTACATGGAAACCATCGGAGAGCTTGCGCCGGGCGACGTGAAACGCGCCTATAATAGCGAAGACGACATGAAAGACGTGTGGTCCAAGATCACCAAATTTTGTATTGATCGGAAAGCAAACGTCAAAAAATTCTGGAACGATGCTGATGGCCAGAAAAATGGTTTGATGCAGGAAGATGTTATCATGGGGCAAACTTGGGATGGTCCTATTCTTGCGCTGAAGGGTGAAGGAAACCCGGTTCAGTATCAGGCGCCGAAAGAAGGTGCGTTGGCTTGGGTTGATGGTCTTGCAATGCCGAAAGGTGCGAAGAATATTGATCAAGTCTATGCATTCCTTGAATTCTCATTCCGCCCTGAAAATGGTGGACTGACAGCAAACCTGACTGGTTATAATTCTGCCGTGGTTGGTGCTGATGCCCATCTCACTGAGCAATCCAAAAAGAACTTTGCAGAAGCATATCCGGGTGATTCCTTGGACAACCTCTTTGCTTGGCCTGCTGAGCCAACTTGGTATGCACAGCTTCGTACAGAGTTCCGCGATAAATTTGTCGCAGCTTAATCTGTAATTGAGTTCGATAAGGGAGCACAGAATTCTCTGTGCTCCTCTTCATCTTTAAAATAATAAATTTCGGGACGTTACCTTTCCCGAGAGAGTGGTCGTGGGGTCCTCATGAGCTCAGGTGTAGATTTAGAACATGTAACAATTCGTTTCGGTGATTTTACCGCCGTTGACGATGCAAATCTGGCAATTCGAAAGGGTGAGTTTTTCAGTTTTCTTGGCCCGTCCGGTTGCGGAAAAACAACTATCCTACGTGCGGTATCGGGCTTTAACGAACCGACCGAAGGAACGATCCGTATCAACGGAAGTGATATGCGGGGCATTGGCCCGAACAAACGTCCTACGGCATTGATTTTTCAGAATTTGGCTCTTTTTCCACTGATGTCAGTGGCTGATAACATCGCCTTTGGCCTGGAAGTCGAAGGGGTCAAGTACATTGAACGCCGTCGCCGGGCCGAGGAACTTCTCGATCTCATTGCCTTGTCTGGACAAGGAGATAAAATGGTCTCGGAACTGTCCGGGGGGCAAAAGCAACGTGTGGCAATTGCCCGTGCGTTAGCTGTTGAGCCAGAAGTTCTGCTTCTTGATGAGCCTTTATCTGCCTTGGATTTGAAACTGCGTCAGCATATGCGTAGCGAGTTGAGAAATATTCAACAGCGCGTGGGTATTACCTTTATTTACATTACACATGACCAAGGCGAAGCCCTGACCATGTCTGATCGAATTGCTGTTATGTCTGCGGGTGTTATTGAGCAGGTGGGTGACGGTAGTACAATTTATAATGAGCCAGAGACAGCATTTGTTGCTTCATTTGTTGGCGAAAATAATCCCTTCTATGGCAAGGTTGTTAAGGTCGACGGTGAGTATGCTCAAATTCAAAACAAGTTTGGTCTGCTCCGAGGTCGTAATACACAGGATATGAGCGTGGGTGATTCCGCCATTCTATTCGTACGACCAGAGGCACTTTCTCTTGTTGAAGGTAACGATACGACACCTGCTGAAAATGTTATCGAAAGTACGATCCTTGCCGAAGAGTTCGAGGGACCTTCGATCCATATTCATATGGAAGGGGATACAGAAAAACGCATATCCTTCTCTGTGAGTAATGAGGGCAAAGGCACGCATTTGAAAGTCGGCGATACGGCAAAGATTTGCTTTGAAGTAAATCGGGCAATTGTGTTGCCAGAAGGAGATTTAGCTGATGAGTGATTTCCTGTCCGTATTTCTCGCCGTTGTTCTGGCTCTTCTTGTCGCGCCTATGCTGCAAAAGAATACCGATACAGTATGGGCAAATTTGCGACAGATCACTTTCGTCAAAAAGAATGGCGTGCTGGTTTCTACCTACCTACTTGGTGCCGTATTTATCTGGGTTGGCTTAATGATTGTTGCCCCCCAGCTTTATATGGTGGATTTCTCGTTTAGGGATGGAGCTATTGGGGGTGACCCTGAAGCCTATACACTCAAAAATTATTCTTATCTTATTTTTGGGCGTGATAGTGACGAAAATCTCTTTAATTTACTCCATCTGCAAATTTTCCTTAAAACCATACTTGCATCTGTTGGTGTAACGTTATTGGCATTTTTGCTCTGTTATCCAATTGCTTACTATCTTGCTCAAAGCACCAAGGGTGGCACGACACGGTTGTTTTTGATTGCTTTGATCCTGCCGTTTTGGGTCAATGAAATTCTAAGGGCTTTTGCTTTCCGAATTCTTTTTGGTTCCAGTGGTGTGATAAATGTTGTTTTGATGGGAATGGGTATTCTTGATGAACCCATTGACTTCATCAAAGCAGATATTGCGATGTACGCGGGTCTAAGTTATGCCTATATCCTGTTGATGGTCTTCCCGATTTATAATGCGATTGAAAGTCTTGATCACAATCAGATTGAGGCGGCCAGAGATTTGGGATCGCCGTGGTGGCGCATTCACTATCGCGTAGTTATCCCCTATGCAAAACCTGGTATCGCTTCTGGTTGTACCATGGTTTTCATGCTCTCGGCGGGTGCTCTGGCTGTTCCCCAAATACTGGGGGGACCAAGCAGTCTTTGGTTTACGCAGATTATCTATGATTGGTTCTTTACTGGTGGTGACTGGTCACGTGGGTCTGCCTATGCATTTGTTTTGCTCTTCTCCTGCATCATCTTTGTTTTGGCAGTGATGAAATTCTTCAAAGTTAATTTAGGGGAGCTTGCGAAATGACCTCTGATCTTATTCAGAAGTACATGGTGCGATTTTATATCGCGATGTTCTTCTTGTATCTTTTTGGTCCGTTGATCTTGATGGGGGTAACTGCTTTTAACTCCCCCACTTTCCCGACAGCGATACCGATTGATGAATTAACAATGAAGTGGTTCTCGGTTCTCGCCAATGATAAGGATATGATAAAAGGCATCAAGAACTCGCTCTGGATCGGGTTAGGCGTTGTTTGCTTGGCTGTTCCTATCGGTTTGGCGGCGGCTTTGCTAATGTCACAGGTTCATAAGAAAGCACAATCAATCTATTACATGATTGTTGTATCCCCGCTATTAACACCGGGTGTTATCTTGGGGATTTCAACATTGGTTTTCTGGGATCGATTAGGTGTTTGGGTAGATGCGGATTATGACTCTGTTTTCTACAGCGGTATTTTCCTGTCAGTTATCGGACAATCAACTTTCATTTCTGCTTATTGCATGTTGATTTTCCTTTCCAGGTTGCAACGCTTTGATCGCACGCAGGAAGAAGCTGCGCTCGATCTCGGGGCAACAAATGTTCAGGTGTTTTGGAAGATCCTTATTCCCTTCCTTAGGCCTGCTATTGGATCAGCAGCCTTCCTGGCTTTTCTAACCAGTTTCGAAAACTACAATACGACCCTGTTTACCATTCAGGCGGAAAGTACTTTGACAACCGTTTTGGCTGGTAAAGTTAGACTGGGAACCAACCCATCGTTAAGTGCTCTGGCTGTTGTGATTGTCTGCATTACGTTGGTTGGGGCTGTTACCCATGAAATCTATCGGCGTAGAGAAATGAAACGGGAAGCACTTGCTGCTGAAGCTGCAAAAAGAGCTGCTGATATTGCTGATAAAGGTATGGCACCTGTGTAGCTAGCTTGAGTTAAAACGTTTCAGTTAAAAAAAATGGCGGTAAAGTTTTAACTTTACCGCCATTTTTATTGACCTTGTTAGGCCTTGAATAGGTTTAGGCGCCGCCATTCCCAAAGTGTTCGCCGATAATTTCTTCTTTTGTGTCGAGTGAAACATCAGAAACGGATTTTGTTGGTCCGGTTTGCTGCCATGCAATTTTCCAATAAAGCTCTTTTTCCATTCTAAGAATCTCAATAAATGCCTGATAATGCTTTATATCGAAATAGGCTGTGGCTGTTCCTTTTTTATGGTCGCCATAAGGGTTCTGGGCGTTTTGATCGCCATAGTCTTTGAATACAGCAAGCCCGCAGTCTTTACCTTTTTCGTTCAATAATCTGATGATTATCTGTGATTTAGGTTTATCAGCGGTAGATTTGGTGTTCAAGATCTGCACTGTATATTTAGAAATGCTATGTACGGTTGTTGGCATCATAGGCCTTTCCCCTGTAGTCATTCATATCAAGAATTTTATGTACGTGAACTATCTTAAAATTCTACGGTAAGCCATGGAAGAATCACAGCGATTTATATCTTATCCTAGCATGTTACCACATAAGGCTCTATGGATGGTAAAATCTGGACTCACCAATTTGTGACTTCTGGTTCAGGTGGTTTTATCAATTTGGTTCAACTGGAACTATCGCGGTTATGAAAACGCGGTGACACTTCAATTAACGAAAACGTCTATTTAGTGATCCGACTGGATTACCAGACCAGATTATCGGACTGGTTCTATTTGTTGGAATAGCTAAGACCCTTTAGTGTTGGAAGTGAATCATGACATTAACCGAACAAATGAACGATTTTAGCGAGGTCATTGAGAATGACCGGGCTCATGTATGGCATCACATCAGCCAGCACAAACGTTATGAAACCGTTGACCCCCTTGTTATCATCGAAGGTAAGGGGATGAACGTTTGGGACGCCAAGGGGAAAAAATATCTTGATGCAGTATCCGGCGGTGTCTGGACTGTTAACGTTGGTTATGGTCGGGAAACGATTGCAGATGCCGTGCGTGAACAGCTTGTGAAACTCAATTATTTTGCAAATTCGGCTGGTTCTATTCCTGGCGCTAACTTCGCCAAGGCTCTTATAGATAAAATGCCGGGAATGAGCCGAGTTTATTTCTCAAACTCAGGGTCTGAAGCAAACGAAAAAGCTTATAAGATCGTGCGTCAGATTGCGCACAATAAATATGGCGGAAAGAAACATAAAATTCTGTACAGGGATCGTGATTATCATGGCACGACGATCACCGCCCTCAGTTCTACTGGCCAGTTACAACGTAAAGATCAGTACGGGCCCTTTACTCCTGGGTTTGTAGAAGTTCCCCATTGTTGCGAGTATCGTTCGCAATATGGAGATGATGGTGATTATGGTGTAAAGGCAGCTCTTGCCATTGAAGAAGTAATCTTGCGCGAAGGGCCGGACACGGTCGGTGCTTTGGTACTTGAACCAATTACGGCCGGCGGTGGCGTGATCACACCACCAGAAGGTTACTGGGAAAAAGTACAGGAAATTTGTAAAAAATACGATATCCTGTTGCACATTGACGAAGTTGTCTGTGGTCTGGGACGGACTGGTAAATGGTTTGGCTATCAGCATTATGGGATCAAGCCGGATATCGTTACCATGGCAAAGGGTGTTGCTTCTGGCTACGCTGCAATTTCCTGTACGGTGACAACGGAAGAAGTCTTTGATCAATTCAAGAACAACCCTTCTGATCCAATGAGTTTCTTCAGAGATATCTCCACCTTTGGTGGTTGTACTGCTGGTCCTGCGGCGGCGCTGGAAAATATGCGGATTATCGAAGATGAAAACCTCCTCGATAATGTAACCAAGATGGGTGATTACCTTCTTGGAAAACTTCATGAGCTTAAGGAAAAGCATGAGGTTATCGGTGATGTCCGCGGTAAGGGACTTTTCTGTGGATTGGAACTGGTGGTTGACCGAGAGACAAAACAACCGGTTGATGAAAGCATTACGCAGGCTGTTGTCGGTGAATGTATGGCCCAAGGAGTTATCATTGGGGCAACCAATCGCAGTTTCAGGGAGTTTAATAATACGCTTTGTCTCAGCCCTGCATTGATTTGTACAACAGAAGAACTGGATGAAATTGTCACAGCGATTGATAATGCTTTATCCAAAATCTGTGGATAGATTTAACACGTCTCCTAAATGAAACTATATCGGGGCTGATCTTCGGATCAGCCCCTTTTTTTGTTTGCAGTGTTTCAGAACCGAGTCTCAAGCCCTGTGAATTTTTTGAAATAATCATCTTCGGATCATGAGTACGAAGACCGCATTTATGGAGGGTTTACCCCATATTTTCTGAGCTTCAGTTTGCTGTAAAAAGATTCGCAAAAATCTGGTATCATTGATGGGTGAATCTGGACCTATGTGAAACAGAAAATAGTTGCTTTTCTGATGTCAGGACGAGCCTGCGTTTTGCCCAAATCTTTAGTTTGTAAAACTTGAAGAAAAAGCAAAACTCTAAAAGCAAAAGTCGAAACAATATAAACGGCTGGAATTGATCAAGACTTTGGTCAGTACCTTTGAGAATTTTCTCTTAAATGACGAGAATAATTTTTGAAATAAGGAATAGATAACAATGAAGATGACGACAGAAGAAGCCTTTGTAAAAGTTTTGCAAATGCACGGTATTGAACATGGTTTTGGAATCATCGGCTCTGCTTTTATGCCAATCTCTGACTTGTTCCCCAAAGCGGGTATCAAGTTCTGGGATGTTGCTCATGAAACGAATGGCGGCATGATCTGTGACGGTTACACACGGACAACCGGAAAAATCGGTATGTGTATTGCGCAGAACGGTCCTGGTATTACTGGGTTTGTAACACCGATTAAAACGGCTTACTGGAACCATACTCCAATGCTTTTGGTGACGCCTCAGGCTGCGAATAAAACAATCGGGCAGGGTGGTTTCCAGGAAGTTGAGCAAATGGCGCTCTTCAAGGACATGGTTTGTTATCAGGAAGAAGTGCGCGACGCATCTCGTATGGCCGAAGTTTTGAACCGTGTTATCCAAAAAGCAAAAAGAGGTTCCGCACCTGCCCAGATCAATGTACCACGTGATCTCTGGACTCAGGTTATTGATATTGAGCTTCCACAGATGGTTGATATTGAACTCCCATCCGGTGGTGCAACTGCAATCTCAAAAGCTGCAGAGCTTTTATCTGGTGCTAAATTTCCAGTTATTTTGTCAGGTGCAGGCGTTGTTATTGGTAATGCGATTTCAGATTGTCAAGCTCTGGCTGAACGCCTTGATGCGCCGGTATGTAGTGGATATCAGCACAATGATAGCTTCCCGGGTAGTCATCCTTTGGCCGCAGGGCCTCTTGGGTATAATGGCTCGAAGGCTGCGATGGAACTTATTGCAAAAGCGGATGTGGTCTTGGCATTGGGAACGCGTCTTAATCCGTTTTCTACCCTGCCGGGATATGGCATTGATTATTGGCCAAAAGACGCAAGCATTATTCAGGTTGATATCAATTCGGATCGTATTGGTCTGACCAAGAAAGTAACCGTTGGTATTTGTGGTGATGCTAAACAGGTTGCCCAACAAATTCTGTCTCAATTGAGTCCAACTGCTGGTGATAGTGGACGTGAAGAACGCAAAGCGCTTATCCATCACACAAAGTCATCATGGCTACAGGCTCTTAGCAGTATGGATCACGAAGATGATGATCCGGGAACAACTTGGAACGAAGATTCTCGTCGTCGGGATGCTGACCGGATGTCTCCGCGTATGGCGTGGCGTGCTATTCAGGAAGGACTTCCTCAGGATGCGATTATTTCCAGTGATATTGGAAATAACTGCGCAATCGGTAATGCTTACCCAACGTTTGAAAAGGGGCGTAAATATCTTGCACCGGGCCTTTTTGGACCTTGTGGCTATGGTTTTCCGTCAATCATCGGTGCCAAAATTGGTTGCCCTGATACACCTGTTGTTGGTTTTGCCGGTGATGGTGCCTTTGGCATCAGTATGAACGAAATGACTTCTGTTGGTCGTGACGAATGGCCTGCGATTACGATGGTTATTTTCCGTAACTACCAATGGGGTGCCGAGAAGCGTAATACGACTCTTTGGTACGACAACAACTTCGTTGGTACAGAACTGGATCCGCACCTAAGCTATGCGAAAGTAGCTGAAGGTTGTGGCTTGAAAGGTGTCACCGTTCATACGCAGAGCGAGCTTACCGCGACATTGAAAGAAGCAACCGAAGCCCAGAAGGATGGAGTAACAACCTTTGTTGAGGTTATTCTCAATCAGGAACTTGGTGAACCTTTCCGTCGTGATGCCATGACAAAACCTGTTGAAGTTGCTGGTATCAATGCAGATGATATGCAGCCACAAAAGGGCATTTAATAAGTTCTTGTAACCCTTTGTCTGATCCCGGAATCTAGTTGCTGTCAATTGATAGCAGTTGCGATTTCGGGATCAGAAAAGGTAAAGCCCGATAAAATAAGCTTGAGACAGAACCAAAAGGTCAAGTAAGACAAGAGTTGCTCTTGAAGGCGTTTAATATTAAAACCAGCGCTAAAGCATTGCTGGTTGGATTGTAAATTGATAGCCGTCCTCCAGGCAGAGTATTCCCTGTTGAGGTAGCTCAAGGTGACAAACCTTTCCAAAAGAATTGACACATATCTTCAAGCGGTTCCTCGACAGAGATTACGGGAGTTAAAATCCTCTAGCTTGCTGGAGAGTGGGTATGTGATGCATAACGGGCGCAAGCTTCTTAATTTTGCGTCCAACGATTATTTAGGATTATCTCTAAACAATTCTCTTAAAGAGCGTGCCGCAGAATGGGCAAAAGCTCACGGATCTGGAACCGGAGCATCGCGGTTGATAACAGGTAATCATTTTACCTATGATCTTATCGAAAAAAAACTCGCGAAGCTTAAGGGATCAGAAACAGCTTTGCTGTTGAATTCCGGATTTCAGGCGAATTCCTCTGTTCTGGCTGCTTTGTTGAACACTCGATTGCATGGCGGGTTAGGGAAACCGGAAGTATTACTTTTTTGCGATAAACTAAACCATGCCAGTCTTCATTTTGGCATTCAGGCTGCTAATGCAAAGCAAATACGGTTCCGTCACAACGATCTAGGGCACCTTGCTCAACTTTTGGAAAAATATAAGGACAGTGAAAAGGCCAAAATCATTGTTACGGAAAGCGTGTTTTCCATGGATGGTGACCAGTTGAATGTTGCAGGAATAAGGTCACTTGCAAAACGTTACGACGCTTTTCTCTATATAGATGAAGCGCATGCTACAGGTGTATTAGGGGCAAAAGGCATGGGGCTTTGTGCCGGTGGTATTTCTAATAATGAGTTGATTATGGGTACCTGTGGCAAAGCTTTGGGAAGTTATGGGGCCTATGTCGCCTGTTCACAAAGTATGAAAGAATATCTGGTAAATTTCTGTAGCGGCTTCATCTATGCGACTGCCCTTCCGCCACAGGTGCTGGGGGCTATAGATGCGGCGCTTGATCTTGTCCCAGAGATGGACGTTGAACGCAAACATTTGGTGCATTGTAGCGATAATTTTCGAAGTATGCTCCAGGACAAGGAGATAGATACAGGTCTGTCATCAACGCAAATTATTCCTGTGATTATTGGCAGTGACAAAGAAACCCTTACTGTTGCTCATGAGCTTGAAGAAAAAGGATTTCTGGTGGGCGCTATTCGTCCGCCGACGGTGCCGGAAGGTTCCGGGCGATTACGCGTTACATTAAGTGCCGTTCATACAAAAGAGCAGGTTGAAAGCTTGGGCAGAGCAGTTATTGAAAGTGTTGCTCAGATTACGGGTGCAAAGGACAAGATGTAATGCGGATTGTATTGGTACATGGGTGGGGCTATGGCCCGACAATATGGCAATCCGTCGTAGAGTTATTGGGGGCCGATATAGCGTGTAATCTGGTTGATTTGGGCTTTTCTGGAACCGAACATATCCCTGCGGGACATTATGATATTGTCGTTGGGCACTCTATGGGATGTCAGTGGTTACTTTCCCAGAATGATATTACGTGGGAAAAGTCGGTTTTTATAAATGGTTTTACCCGCTTTTCTGCCTGTGATGATTTTCCAGAAGGCGTGCATCCCAGAGTTATTGAGCGAATGTTACGCAAACTCCCAAAAGCGCCTCAGGACGTTTTGAAGTCATTTCATCAATTGTGCGATCCTGATGGCAAGGCAGATTACCCGACGATAGGAACGCCAGACCTATATAAACTTACCTGGGGTTTGAATTTCTTGCGAGATCAGGATCAACGCTTGAATTTTGCCGAAGAGAGTTCATATATCTTGGCGGATAAAGATGATCAGGTTGTTACAGAGGCGATGACTGTTAAATTGTTTAAAGGCAATTCAGAATGGACAGAAGGTAAGGGGCATCTGTTGCCCCTAACTGATCCTGAAGCGTGTCATTCTATCATTAAGCGGGCAATTGCGGATCTATGATAGAAGTTGCTTGGAAAAAAGATTTAGCGCGCCGTTTTGGTGAGGCTGCGCAAAGTTACGAAACTCAATCTGAAGTTCAGCAAAAGTCGGCAAAAGCGTTGGCGGATCGTATCGCTGCTAGCGTTCTGAACAAAAAAACGCTGCGTATCTTAGAGATTGGCTGCGGAACCGGGTATCTAACACGTGAGTTGCTAAAGCTCTATCCAGACGCACAGTGGTGGGTTACAGATATTTCTGCCGACATGTTAGCGAAATGCCAAAGTTCTTTATCTGATGAAATTATAAATCCTGAATGCAGATCAAGCTTTAGTTCTACCGAGTTTACCCCCACGCTTGATCTCTCGAAAGTTAATTTCCACGCAATGGATGGTGAGGCTGTGGATCTGGACGGCCCATTTGATCTGATTTGTTCTAATATGGCTTTTCAGTGGTTTCATGATCTGGAAGGGACACTGGCAAAGTTAAGTGGTCTTTTGAGTGCGAATGGAACACTTGCTTTTAGCACACTTTCGTATGGAACTTTCGGATTGTGGCATAGGTGTCAGAAAGAATTGGGTATCGAAAGACTTGCCCCTGAATTCCCGGATGCAGCCTTTTATCATCGTTGTTTGAATGGGTTAGATATCGAGACGTCGCAGCAAAAATTTGTGCAGTGCCATAAAGATGGATTAGATTTCTTGGGAACATTGCGAGAAATCGGGGCGCACTCCAGTCGTGTTGGCAGATCTCGCCTGAGTGTTGGGCAGCTAAGGTCTCTATTAAAAAAATATGAAAATTACTTTACAGGCAACCACATAGAAGCTGATTATGATGTGCTTTTTGTGCTGTGCAACAGAGATTATCAACGTTGATACAGCATTTTGTGATAGATTACGATTAATCCCCGGTGAGGCATGCAAGATAGTTCGAGTGTAAAATCCAGTATAAATGGTTTGTTTGTTACTGGTACCGATACTGAAGTCGGTAAAACTTTTGTGTCTGCGGCGTTGGTTAAAAGTTTAACGGCTTCCTATTGGAAACCTGTACAAACAGGGCCGGATCAGGATCACGATACACCTGAAATTCAACGCTTAACCGGGATTGCAGAACGCAGTATCTATCCCTGTTCTTACAGTTTCCCTGACCCTTTGTCTCCCCATGAAGCGGCAAGGCGTGTCGGGCAGACGATTGATCTGAGTAACATTAATTTGCCTTCGATTTCTGAGGATGAATTCTTAATTGTCGAAGGGGCTGGTGGGGCTTTGGTTCCCCTGAATGATCAGTTCATGATGACTGATTTGATGGTCAAAGTTAACTTGCCTGTGGTTATCGTGGCACGTTCGGGGTTGGGAACAATCAACCATACACTGTTGACAATTGAAGCCTTGAAAAGTCGGGGATTAACCTTGGCAGGTGTCATTATGAATGGGCCTGAAAATAGAGGTAATCGGGAAGCTATTGAAGAATATGGCACGGTCCCCGTAGTTGCTGAACTTCCAAGATGTGAGAGTGTAACAGCTGAATCCATCGTTGGGCTTATGCCTCGATTACAGCGCTTTTCAGAGAGCCTAAACCGTAATTAATAACGCTGTAATGAAGATCACTGCAATTACGGTTATCGTGATAAAAAATTATAATAAAAAGTGTGAAGGGAAAAATAATGACTGACAACTTTCTTGAACTGGATAAACGTCACGTCTGGCATCCTTTCACGCAAGCTCAAACTGCGCCTGACCCTGTGGTTATTGATTCTGCCCAAGGTGTTTTGCTGAGAACAAAAGATGGGCGGGAAATTGTAGATTACATTTCGTCCTGGTGGGTGAATGTTTTTGGACATGCAAATCCCAAGGTAGCCAATGCGATTGCCGAACAGGCTAACAAACTGGAACAAGTAATTTTTGCTGGTTTTACACATGAACCTGCCGTGAAATTAGCCAAAGAACTTAGCAAGCTTTTACCTGGGGATCTGAACAGAGTTTTCTTTTCTGATAATGGATCGACAGCAGTCGAAGTAGCGATGAAAATCGCTTATCAGCATTGCCGTAATACAGGGCAGGAACAGCGTACACGCTTTATGACCTTTGATGGCGCTTACCATGGGGATACAGTGGGGGCTATGTCGGCGGGTATCTCTTCACAGATGTTTGATGCCTGGAAAGATCTACTGTTTTCTGTTGATATTATGCCCTATCCGCATACATGGGAAAATGATGATGAGATCGGGGTAAAAGAAGCAGCTGCAATTGAAGCGATTGATCTTCATCTGGAAAAATACGGCAAGCAAATTTGCGCAATGATCCTTGAACCCTTGGTACAAGGGGCAGGGGGGATGCGTATGGTGCGCCCCGAGTTCATTAAGACTGTGGTTCAGAAACTCCAGTCACAGGGAATTCTGGTGATCTTTGATGAGGTGATGACCGGGTTTGGCCGTACAGGGGCTAATTTTGCCTGTGATAAGATTGGTGTGACGCCAGACCTTATTTGTATCTCAAAAGGACTAACGGGCGGGTTCTTGCCCTTGTCAGTGACTGTCGCTACCGATCATCTTTATGAATCCTTTTTAGGTGAAACCTTTGATAAAGCTTTTTGTCATGGGCATTCCTTTACAGCTAATCCTCTGGGATGTGCGGCTGCTTTGGCATCTATCGAGCTTTTGCAAAGTTCAGAAACCCAGAACAATTTCATGCGTATTGAAGCCGCACATCACAAGGGGATGGATTATATCCGTGCGCTGCCTCAGACACGTCACCATCGCATACTGGGCACGATCGGGGCCTTTGATGCGATTGTGGATGATGGGGGCTATACATCGTCACTTGGCGGTGAATTAAAGAAATGGTTCTGGGATCGGAATATGTTAATCCGTCCACTTGGTAATGTGCTTTATCTTTTGCCACCTTATGTCATTTCCGATCAGCAGATAGATGATGCGTGGAAAGCCATGGCATTGGCAATGGAAGAGCTTAACTCATTATCGTAGTCGTATTTGAAAAAGCCAAAAGTGTTACAGGTATTTTCGCAGATCTTGTTGGCGCTTTTTGGCAATAGTTCGAAACTGGTTGTAAGATAAATAAGCTGACAAAAGACTTGGATACTTGCCGAGACGACGGGCTCAGGCTAGAACAGCGGCAGAGAAAAATATGGAAGTGAAATCCATCATGGAAAACGAAGTTGATATTATGGCCCCGGAAGCAACGCCACATAGTGTGACGATCTCTTCAGTTGAGACATCTTCTGATGAAGCCAATACAAATAATAGCGCTGATACACCATCTGCGGATGTTCGATATAATTGGACCCGCGAAGAAATTGAAGCGCTTTATGATTTGCCAATGATGGATTTGCTGTTCCGTGCTCAGACGATGCACCGAAAGTACTTCGATCCGAATAAAGTACAACTTTCTACACTTTTGAACATCAAAGAAGGTGGTTGTGCTGAAGACTGTAAATATTGTTCGCAATCCTCGCGCTATAAAACTGACGTAGGCGCCAGTAAGTTGATGGACAAAGATACGGTTGTTGAATATGCAAAAAAAGCCAAGGCAAACGGATCTGGTCGTTTTTGCATGGGCGCTGCATGGCGCAATGTAAAAGACCGGGATATTGATAAGATATCCGAAATTGTGTCTGCTGTTAAAGATCTGGGCATGGAAACCTGCATGACGCTGGGCATGTTAAATAAAGATCAGGCTGACAGTTTGAAAGAAGCAGGCCTGGATTACTACAATCATAATATTGATACATCACCCGAATATTACCCCGAAGTAATCACGACACGATCTTTTGAAGATCGTATTGAAACTCTGGGTAATGTGCGTGATGCCGGATTGAATGTTTGTTCCGGCGGTATTATTGGTATGGGGGAAGAACGAAAAGATCGGGTTGGTTTGTTGATGGCGCTTGCAAACCTGCCGAAACACCCGGGGTCTGTACCGATCAACATGCTGGTGCCTGTTAAAGGCACGCCCTTTGGCGATATGCAGCGCATTGATAGTTTCGAGATGATCCGAACGGTTGCCGTTGCTCGTTTGATGATGCCAAAGTCTTATGTACGTCTGTCTGCCGGGCGTCGTTCATTGGGGGATGAAGGGCAGGCCATGTGCTTTATGGCGGGCGCTAACTCAATCTTTTATGGTGATAAGCTTTTGACTACTGCCAATCCGGAAGAAAATGAAGATATGGCTTTGTTTGCTCGTCTTGGTTTGGAAACAGAACAAAAGGGCGCAGTCGTTGAGCATCTTCATGAAGCGCCACGGGGCTGTGGTTCACCCGATTGTGGCTGTGTTTAAGGCTTAACGTGCCCAAAAAAAGATAACACAAGAAAAAGGCGGCACATCAGGCCGCCTTTTTCTTTGGTATTTAAGATGCTTATCTCTGCTTAGTCTCCCATTCAGGATGTATCCAAGTCGGTGCATTTGATGCAGGCAAAGGATTGTTGCCCAAGATAATGTCCGCTGCTTTTTCTGCTACCATGATAGTCGGAGCATTAAGGTTCCCGTTTGTGATCGTCGGGAAGACAGAGCTATCCACAACGCGTAAATTTTCAATACCGCGTACTTTACACTCGTTGTCCAGGACAGCCATCGGATCGTTATCAGCTCCGATTTTACAAGTACAGGAAGGATGATAGGCGCTCTCGGCGTTCTGTCTGATCCATGCGTCGAGCTCTTCGTCAGATTGCAGGGCAGCACCGGGCTGAATTTCATCTTCACAGTAGGAGGCCATGGATGGCTGTTCCATGATTTCACGGCTCAGGCGGATACAGGCTCTGAAAGCTTCCCGGTCATCTTCATGCGCGTTGTAATTGAACAGGATTTCCGGTTTGTCATTTACATCACCAGACTTGATCCGTATATGGCCGCGGCTCTTGGGTTTGTTCGGGCCAACATGTACCTGGATGCCATGACCGTCAAACGCAGCCTGACCATCATATCGCATGGCTGCGGGTAAGAAATGATATTGGATATCTGGCCATTTTAATCCTGCTTTTGATCGAATAAAGGCACAGGATTCAAAGTGGTTTGTTGCGCCGAGACCATCTTTGAACAGCATCCAGCGCGCGCCTATTAAAAACTTGTTCCAAAGATCCAGTTTACCGTTCAGGGTGATGGGTTCTTTACAGCGGAACTGGAAATACACTTCCAGATGATCTTGCAGATTCTCACCAACGCCGGGAAGGTCGTGAACAACATCAACACCTGCTTTTTTCAGCACATCCGATGGGCCAATGCCTGAAAGCTGTAGAAGCTGAGGGGAGCCGACCGAGCCTGATGAAAGGATGACTTCGGTCGAAGCTTTAATCGTTTGGCTAACACCACCGACTTCTATTTCGATGCCGATTGCTTTTTTGCCATCCATAATAATGCGTTTAGAGAGGGCGTTTGAAATGACTTTCAGGTTTGGGCGCTTAATAACGGGCTTGAGATAGGCGTTTGCTGTTGACCAGCGTACACCATCTTTTACCGTCATATGCATCGGCCCAAAACCTTCCTGACGGTAGCCATTGTAGTCTTCCGTTGGGCCATAACCTGCTTCTTCACCCGCTTTGATAAAAGCTTCGTAAAGCGGGTTTTTCATCTCGTTGCCATTACAGGTGGCTAGAGGACCATCGTTGCCGCGATATTGATCCCTGTTACCCTTCCAGGTTTCTGCCCGTTGGAAATAGGGAAGACAGTTTTTATACCCCCAACCTGTAGCGCCGTGCTCTTCCCACTCGTCAAAATCACAGGCATGGCCGCGAACGTACACCATGCCGTTAATGGAGGATGAGCCACCGAGTACTTTACCCCTTGGGCAATGTAGGCGTCTGTTGTCCATATAGGGTTCTGGTTGGGACTCAAAATCCCAGTTATACCGTTGCATATTCATTGGGATGGACAATGCGGTGGGCATTTGAATGAAGATAGAGCTATCACTTCCACCAGCCTCAATCAGCAACACAGAGTTGTCGGGATCTGCGCTTAAGCGATTGGCAAGGACACAACCCGCTGATCCGGCACCGACAATGATATAGTCAAAGGTATCGTTCGACATTGTAAATAACTCCAGTCATCAAAAGGATTTATATCCTCTTATTTGTTATTCTTAATTCAAAGGGCTATGCCCTAAAATATTACTCTTTGTTTTCTTTTTGTAGCAGCATTTCCAGGTAATTAAGCGCAACTGTTCGTGCTCGTTCCCGGCCCTTCGCATTATCCTGCAAAGAAGTCCTGACCCACAGACCATCAATTAATGCAACCAGTCCCAAGGATGCACTTTCAACATCTTCAGGGCGAAGCAGTTTCTTGAAGATATGCTTGAAGGTACTGATTTGGCGTTTTTCATAGATGTTTTGTAAGCGGGACATATCTTTTGAGTGTGGTACATGAGCCCAAAATGCCAACCAGGCTGAAACCGTCTCGGGTTCGAATAAATAGGCATCAAGATAAGCTGATATCAGTGCTTCTATCTTTTCTTTTGGCGTTGTTGCCGGTTCCAAATACTTTAAAACGGAAAGTCTTAGATCTGATAGCATGCTTTGCATTGTCGCCCTAAGCAGATCGTCTTTGTCTTTGAAGTAATGATGAACAATGCCAGTTGAAACTCCAGCTTTTTGGCTAATCAATCTTATGGTAGTATCAGAATACCCTCGCTCATGAATAGAGGAGATGGTTGCTTCGATAAGTTGCTTTCTTCGTATGGCTTCCATTCCCACTTTGGGCATTGTTCTTGGTCTCGTTTGTTGAAAATTCCAGCTTAAGCATATTTAATTTTAATTGGACGTTCAATTAAAATTAAATATGCTTAAAAAAATTCAAAAGATTATATTATTTTAACTATGAATTTACTCTCCTGTGCTGATTATATAAGGCTTATTGGCGGACATTTTTTATTGATCCAACAAATTGCATGTATTTCTTTTCGAGGCATTTATGGATCCATTGTTTATAACCAAGATTGTTTTTGTTGCATTCGTTGTTTTGGCTATGCTGATGGATCTCATTCAAATGCGGATCCCCAATGTTTTGTCTTTAGCTGTCATTTTGCTTTTTCCTGTCGCCTATCTCGGCAGTAATATGCCGACCCCTTTTTTTGATCATCTGATTTCTTTCGGGGTGGTTCTTATCACTGGAATGCTTCTTTTTACCTTTAGAATTTTAGGGGGCGGGGATGTGAAATTCATGGCGAGCCTTGCTCTTTGGACCGGGCTGGATCTGTTACCGGCTTTTGTCTTGATCATGTCTTTAGTTGGTGGGTTACAGGTTGTATTTATTTTGGTGTTAAGAAAAGTGGCACCGCAAATAGAATTTCTTTTGGCAAGATTTAACATTATTTTGCCTGAGTGGTTGCAACGTAACGGAGGGGTGCCTTATGGCGTTTCTATTGGTGGTGCCGTTTTGATTGTTTTTGATCAGTTACCATTCTGGGGTACGTAATTAAGCTAAATCTCTTCTTCAAAATTTTGACGATTTAATATTTTCAAGTTTAATCTGGGGCCTTGCATATTGGGGTGTATGAGTAACGCGCTTTCGAAGGATTTTTTTGCAAGAACCCATTTCTTTTGGGCTGAATATATCAACCCTTGCCCTGAAATTGCGCCAAAATGTCTTGGTTCTAAAGTTAGGGTTCTGTTGATATCTGACAAGGATTTATCGTAATTCCCGGTCAGGTAGTTGACAAGAGCACGTTTGTTCCATCCTTCAGCATAGTTCGGGTTATGTTGTATGACCTCAGTGTAATAATTCAGAGCTTCAGTGTATTTTTTGTTTTGTGTTGCTCTTGATGCTTGTGCCATCAGTTCGGTGATTTTTTTGTCTGAGCTCTCCAGCCAAATTACCCAAATTTTACTTTCAATAATGATGCTATAGGGGCCGGGCGGTGCGGTAAGAAGATTATCAAACAGTACTGGTAATCGCCCATCTTTCTGATCAGCTTTAGTGCTATTCCCAAAAGAGAGGGGTAATGCAGTCATAAAGAGCAATAATAATAAATTTTGTATCCGCATTTTTTTATTTTGAATAGATTTATGCACTATTTGAAATCACAAATCTGTGTAGCTCGATAAGCACATCTAAAAAGTAAGTAATTCTTAGGGTTTATTATGTTATACAAGTGGCGGGGTTACTTCTGTCTTATTGGATGAGATAGTTGATAGATATAATCAGGGGAAAAAAACTCCCAAAAAAAGCGGCGGCAGAAGAAAGTTTTTGTCGTCTTCATGATTATTGGCATTCTGTTACCCCCAGCAACAGAATGCTCCCTGGCCGTCAGCATATTAACCCTGTTGATATAACGGACCTGTTGGGGCGAATTGCATTGGTTGATGTACATTTCATAGGAACTGAAAAGCAATTCCAGTATCGGTTATGGGGATCAATTATGACTGAAATAATTGGTAAAGATTGCACAGGGAAATTTATTCACGATCTATTCGCTGGTGAACAACTGAAAATTGTCCAAAAGGCATTTGAAGCTGTGGTCGAAACAGGAAGCCCACATTTTAGTGAAGTGACTTGGGGAATAGAAGATAGAGACTATCGGCTATACAAGCGTTTACTTTTACCGCTGGCTGCTGATGGTCAGAATGTAAATATGATCCTTGGGTCTATTATCGAAACTGAACAACTGATAGAGCCGTCCCCACTTGCAAAATACATTCTCTGAGAGGGTATAAGGCCCTTATTAACTCAACGCTTATTTTAAGGGTTAATTTATTTATATTGTATAAAGTATGCTTTTGTTGGTTGTCTGTACAATATGTATTGTATTGGTACAACTTCTTGTTATTCAAAAATTCGTTATTTCTAAATGATAGCTCCCCTTTATTGTGATATGTACATCGTAAATATTAATAACAGGGCATTTCCACTGTTAAATATTTGCGATTGATTTTGATCGTGCCTGTTGTGTTTAAAACGATCTATATCTGTGTCGCATCCAAGACAGCAAATCTGAACTGTTTCTGAAAATCATTTATGGCATCAAGAATTAAGAAAAATGGCCTGAATGAGTAGTAACCGATCAAGGGGAAAAGTTGTGAGTGATCTTGAAAATCAAAAAATCAAAAAATTACTGGTCGCTAACCGTAGTGAGATTGCAATTCGAATATTCAGGGCGGCAACTGAACTTGGTATTGAAACCGTTGCTATTTATTCTAATGAAGACCGCTTTGCCCTGCATCGATTTAAAGCAGATGAAAGTTATCTCGTAGGTGAAGGACAGGGGCCTGTTCAGGCTTATTTAGGTATTGATGATATTCTTAGGGTTGCCAAAGAAGCGGGCGTTGATGCTATTCACCCGGGATATGGTTTTTTATCTGAAAACCCAGAATTTGCTGATGCTTGCAAAGCAGCCGGTATCATCTTTGTAGGCCCGACTGGGGATACAATGCGTAGCCTTGGAAATAAGGTCTCGGCACGTAATCTTGCTGTGAAAGCGGGTGCACCTGTAATGCCGGCAACAGATGCCCTCCCTCAAGATGAGGGTGAAATAACAAAAATGGCGGCTGCTGTCGGATATCCCTTGATGACCAAAGCAAGCTGGGGCGGCGGTGGTCGCGGTATGCGTGTTATCGAAACTGCTGACGAATTGCTTGAACAAGTCGATGCTGCACGTAGAGAGTCTTTAGCTGCTTTTGGTAGTGATGAAGTATATCTCGAGAAGTTGGTGCGTCGTGCGCGGCACGTTGAAGTACAAATTATTGGTGATAGCCACGGAAATGTGGTTCACCTTTTTGAGCGTGATTGTTCTGTTCAACGCCGAAATCAGAAAGTTGTCGAGCGCGCGCCTGCTCCTTATCTGAACGACGAACAGCGCGAAGCTTTTTGTGACGCAGCTCTGGCCATTGCGAAAACTGCACATTATGGCAATGCAGGAACCGTTGAATTCCTGATGGACATGGATACTGATAACTTCTATTTCATCGAAGTTAATCCAAGAGTTCAAGTTGAACACACAGTTACGGAAACAGTAACCGGGATAGATATCGTTCAATCACAGATCAAGATTGCTGCTGGGGGCAAAATTGGTGATGCTTCTTCCGGTGTTCCTGTTCAGGAAAGTATCAGATTGAATGGCAATGCTATTCAATGTCGTGTGACCACAGAAGATCCAGAAAATAACTTTATCCCTGATTACGGTAAGATTCTGGCTTACAGAGGCGCGACTGGGTTTGGTATTCGTCTGGATGGCGGCACGGCCTTTTCCGGCGCTGTTGTCACCCGTCACTATGATTCTTTGCTCGAGAAAGTTACAGCCTGGGGCGGGACTCCTGATGAGGCGATTGCACGTATGGATCGTGCGCTTCGGGAATTCAGGATTAGAGGTGTTTCAACCAACCTGACATTTCTTGAAAACGTCTTGTCCCATCCGAAGTTCCGTGGTGGGGAATATACGACTAAGTTCATCGATGATACTCCGGAACTTTTCCACATGCCCAAGAGGCGGGACAGAGCATCAAGATTGTTGCGTTTCATCGGTGATGTAATGGTCAACGGTAACGATGAAGTTGCCGGGCGTGTGCATCCGGAAAATCCGCATGTCGCGCGCCTTCCGGTAACGTCAGGTAACAAGGTTCCCGATGGGGCAAAACAGATCCTGGATCAAAAAGGGCCAGAAGCCGTCGCGAAATGGATGAAAGAAGAAAAGCGTTTACTGGTAACGGATACAACCTTCCGTGATGCGCATCAATCTCTGCTCGCGACCAGGGTTCGGACCAGTGATTTAACCTCTGTGGCACCTTATTATGCGGAAAATCTCAGTAATCTCTTTTCTATGGAATGCTGGGGTGGTGCGACCTTTGATGTATCCATGCGGTTCTTGAAGGAATGCCCTTGGGAGCGTCTGGAGAAACTCAGGGCGACAATGCCTAACTTGCTGACGCAAATGTTGCTTCGGGCTTCCAACGGCGTTGGTTATACCAACTACCCAGATAACGTTGTTAAATATTTCGTACAGCAATCTGCAGACGCCGGAATGGATGTATTTCGTGTCTTTGACAGCCTTAACTGGGTTGAAAATATGCGGGTTGCGATGGATGCCGTTTGTGAAACAGGAAAGATCTGTGAAGCGGCTATTTGCTATACAGGCGATATTCTTGACCCCTCAAGGCCGAAATACGATCTTAAGTATTATGTAAATATGGCTAAGGAGCTGGAATCAGCTGGTGCACATATTCTGTGTATCAAGGATATGGCTGGTCTTTTGAAGCCAGCAGCAGCTAAAACGCTGATAAAAGCCCTTAAGGACGAGGTCGATTTACCTATCCATTTCCACACACACGATACCAGCGGTATTTCTGCGGCCACTGTGATTGCTGCTGCTGAAGCGGGTGTGGACGCGGTTGATGCCTGTATTGATTCTATGAGTGGCCTGACATCACAGCCAAGCCTTGGGTCTATTGCTGCGGCACTTCGCAATACAGAACGGGATACTGGTTTAAACGATACATCCCTTCAGGAACTTTCCAGCTATTGGGAACAGGTGAGAGCAAACTATATTGGTTTCGAAAGCGACATCAAAAGTGGCACATCTGATGTTTATCATCATGAAATGCCAGGGGGGCAGTATACAAACCTTCGTCAGCAAGCCAGGTCACTAGGTATTGAAGAGCGGTGGCCCGAAGTGTCCAAGGCTTACGCCAATGTCAATGATATGTTTGGTGATATTGTAAAGGTCACACCATCTTCGAAGGTCGTGGGGGATATGGCTTTGATGATGGTGACAAGTGACCTTTCCCGTGCTGATGTCGAGAACCCGGATAAGGAAATTGCCTTTCCTGAATCTGTTGTTTCTTTCTTCAAAGGGGATTTGGGGCAGCCAGTTGGCGGGTTCCCTGCTTCATTACAGGCGAAGGTACTTAAAGACGAAATCGCGATTACGGATCGTCCCGGATCTTTGATGCCGGCAGCTAATCTCAAGGAAGAACGGGCTGAGGTCGAGAAAAAAGTAGAGCGGGCTATTAGCGACAATGAGTTTGCGTCCTATCTAATGTATCCCCAGGTTTTTATTGATTTCGCCATGCATCAACGGAATTTCGGACGGGTTTCTGTTCTGCCGACGCCTGTGTTTTTCTATGGTATGGATGTTGGTGAAGAGCTTTCTGTTCATATTGATCAGGGGAAAACTTTAATTATTCGCTTCCGCGCGATCAGTGATCCCGATGAAGAAGGTGTTTGTACAGTCTTCTTCGAGCTCAATGGCCAACCACGAAATGTAAAGGTTCTTGATCGCAGTCGGGCTTCTGCAAAAGAGGCGCATCCAAAGGCTGATTCAGGTAATGCTGATCACTTGGGGGCCCCTATGCCAGGTTTGATTGTTACAGTATCGATTGGTGAAGGCGATCTGGTTGAGCAGGGGGATGTCCTGATGTCGATTGAGGCCATGAAGATGCAAACCTCTGTACTTGCGGAAAAATCGGGTACGGTCAGCAAGATCCTCGTAACACCGGGATCAAAGGTCGAAACCAAAGATCTATTAGCAATTATTGAAGACTAAAGAAGCATTGCCTCACTCGCGTTTGTGAGTGAGGCTGTTTTTAATGCTAATCTATTTCGAGCTGAGTTGTGCTTAACTCGAGCCATTCCTGAAGACGTTCTTCAGGACTGTCGTTGTAAAGAACATCTGTGACAACGCAGATAATATCAGCGCCTGCCGCATAGATGTCCGGGGCACGTTCAACGGATAGTCCTCCGATCGCGACAAGAGGCGTATCACCAACCATTTCTTTCCAGCGGCTAACGTTTTCAGCTCCCTGTGGTGCCCAGTGCATTTTTTTCAAGATTGTTGGGTAGACAGGGCCTAATGCAACATATTCAGGCTCCAGATCCAGTGCGCGTTCCAGTTCACCCTCGTCATGGGTACTGATGCCCAGTTTTAGCCCAGCACCTCGAATAGCACCGATATCTGCATCATCCAGATCTTCCTGACCTAAGTGAATGAAATCGCACCCAAGCTCAATCGCCAATTCCCAATAGTCGTTGACAACCAATTGTGCACCATATTCATGACACTGTTCCTGTGCATAGTTGATTTGTTCTCTGAGTTGATCCTCTGACGCATCTTTTATACGGAGTTGGACAAGTTTAAGCCCCTGAGGCAAAAACCTTGGCAACCATTTGGCATCGTCGACAATTTGATAAAAGGGATTAAGCATGATCTTGATTCCAAAAAGGTAGTCCGGCAACAGGGGTCGAAGGAGCAGCCATATCACGTTTTTCAATAGGATCTGCCTGATAACATTGCAGACCACTTTCAATTGCAAGGGCAAAGGCCGTGGCCATAAGAACCGGATCGCCCGCTTTCGCCACGGCTGTATTTAATAGGACTGCATCATAGCCAAGTTCCATTGCCGCGACAGCATGGGATGGCAAACCGATACCGGCATCAACAATCAGCGGTATATTCGGAAAGTGTGCTCGTAAAGATCGAAGGCCATAGATATTGTTGAGGCCCCGTCCACTACCGATAGGAGCACCCCAGGGCATTAATATCTCACATCCCGCAGCGATTAGCTTTTCAGCGACGACAAGATCTTCCGTTGTATAGGGGAAAACCTGAAATCCGTCTTCGGTTAGAATTCGCGCCGCTTCTACTAAACCAAATACATCTGGTTGCAGGCTATCATCCTCGCCGATAACCTCGAGTTTCACCCAGGGCGTTTCAAAAATTTCACGGGCCATGTGCGCGGTGGTAATGGCTTCCTTGACGCTTTTACAGCCAGCCGTATTAGGAAGTACCTTTGCCCCGGTGTCCTTGATAAAGGACCAAAAATTTTGCCCTGCTTGTTCGGTACCTGATTCTCTACGCAATGAAACCGTGACAATTTCTGCTCGGGAAGCTTTGATAGCTTCTAGCATAATTGCGGGTGAAGGGTAGAGGGCTGTACCGATAAGAAACCGTGACGATATCTCTTCGTCATAAAACTTCATTGTCATCCTTAACCACCTTGCATTGGGGCGACGATCTCAATTTGATCTCCGTCTACAATTTCTTGTTCATGACGCATACTTGCCGGGGCAAGAGTTCCGTTAACGGCTGTTGCCACTTTTGCCGTTCCATATCCATGTTCTGCTAAAAGATCGGAGAGTGAAGCGGCCTGTGTTGTGACTGGCTGCCCGTTTACTACAATATTCATCACATACTTCCTGTTGAGAGAGCAGGTTTGTTAGCTTGTTCGTAAGGTGTTGTTGTTGTGTTGTAACCCAGAACTTGTTCCACCAAACGTTTTGCCATCGCGGGTGCTGCAAGATATCCGTGTCGATACATGCCGTTCAGATAGGTAGTGTTTCCTTTGCGGATAATTCTGGGCAGATTATCGGGAAAGGCAGGGCGCGCATCAACACCTATTTCTATAATTTCAGCTTCGCCAAAGGCAGGGTGCAAGGCATAGGCCGCTGATAAAAGTTCCAGAACAGAACGTACTGTCGCGCCGGATCTGTTTTCATTTTCGATCATTGTTGCTCCGACCATAAAGAGATTATTCTCTCTGGGGACAATATAGAGGGGAATTCTGGGGTGTAGCAGGCGAATAGGCCGGGAGAGTTTTACCTCGCTACTTTTGATAAGAATCATTTCGCCCTTTACGCCACGAAGTTCATCTAGGTGATCTTGTGCAGCTAGCCCTCGACAGTCAATTCGATGGTCAGCTTTTGGGGGAGCATGAAGGTCTTGTGTTGAAAGTGAGGTATTTGACTGGAATATAACACCCTTGTTTTTGAGATAATTTTTCAACTCGGGTAAAACTTGCCTGGGGTCAAAGTGTGCTTCTTCCGGGTAATAAAGACCTGTGGTAAAGCGGTCAGCAAGATCGGGTTCCAGTGTGGCGATTTCATTTTGTTTAACTTGTTGCCAGTTTTCTGTCCTGCGACCAAAGCGCTTTAGATCTGGTAAATCCCGTGATGTTGCAACGACCAGTGTTCCCTTTTTCTGGTAAGAAGACGTGAACTTCTCCCAGAATTTCATAGATTCTAGACCGAGTTCACCGATCAATGGTTCTGCACTTTCCATCTCACACCAAGGAGCCAGCATGCCGCCAGCCCACCAGGAACAACAGCTTTCATCGGGACCGTTACTGGTTGAAATAACGGTGACATCACAATCCTGTTCAGTGAAAAAGGCGGCGCAGGAAAGGCCAACAATGCCAGAGCCAATAATTTCAATCTTCATTATTATACAGGCTCCTTCGGATCTTCTTTTTGTTGATTAATATCAACGTAGAGCTCGCCACCCATTGCTTTATATTTTTGGCTCATTTGTGCCATACCCTGGGTTTTGTCGTTGAGCTTATTGGCATAGTCCCTGACTTCTTGGGAAATTTTCATGGAACAGAATTTGGGACCACACATGGAACAAAAATGTGCAACTTTGTGTGCCTCTTTGGGCAGGGTTTCATCATGAAATGAGCGAGCCGTATCTGGATCTAGAGAAAGGTTAAACTGATCTTCCCAACGAAAATCAAATCGTGCTTTTGATAAGGCATTATCCCTTATTTGTGATGCCGGATGTCCTTTTGCTAAATCCGCGGCATGTGCTGCAATTTTATAAGTTATTACACCTGTTTTTACATCATCTCTGTTCGGCAGGCCCAAATGTTCTTTTGGCGTTACATAGCAGAGCATTGATGTTCCATACCAACCAATCATTGCAGCCCCAATGCCAGAGGTTATGTGGTCGTACCCCGGGGCTATGTCAGTGGTCAATGGCCCCAAGGTATAAAATGGCGCTTCTTTGCATACTTCGAGCTGTTTATCCATGTTTTCTTTGATTTTGTGCATGGGCACATGTCCTGGTCCTTCAACGATTACCTGACATCCTTTTGCCCATGCTACTTGGGTGAGTTCGCCAAGGGTTTCAAGCTCGGCAAATTGAGCGCGGTCATTGGCATCAGCAATAGAGCCGGGACGAAAGCCATCACCAAGAGAAAATGATACATCGTACTGTCGCATGATGTCGCAAATTTCTTCAAAATTTTCATAAATGAAGCTTTCCTGGTGATGATGTAAACACCATTTGGCCATAATTGACCCGCCACGGGATACAATGCCTGTTACCCGGTCGACTGTTAGGTGAATATACGCAAGTCGAACGCCGGCGTGAATGGTGAAATAGTCAACGCCCTGTTCGCATTGTTCAATCAAGGTATCTTTGAACACATCCCAGGTAAGGTTTTCGGCAACACCGTTCACTTTTTCCAATGCCTGATACATTGGAACGGTCCCAATCGGCACCGGACTATTACGGATGATCCATTCTCGGGTGTGATGAATGTTCTTGCCTGTGGACAGATCCATAACGGTATCAGCACCCCAACGCGTGGCCCACACCATCTTTTCTATTTCTTCTTCTATCGAAGAACTGACAGCAGAATTCCCGATATTGGCGTTAATTTTGACAAGAAAATTTCGCCCAATAATCATCGGTTCCAATTCAGGATGATTGATATTGGCAGGGATTATTGCTCTGCCTTTTGCAATTTCACTACGGATAAATTCTGGCGTGACAAAATTGGGGAGAGTAGCCCCATAACATTCCCCTTGATCAAGAGATTGCTTCGCCGTGTGTAGTACTTTTTGTCTGCCAAGGTTCTCGCGCTCGGCCACATAAATCATCTCTTTACTGATAAGACCGGCGCGGGCCATTTCATATTGGGTAAACGGTTGTTCTCCGGTACGGCGATAGGGTGTATGTTTGATGGGAAAAGCATCAGCAAGATATGCTCCCTGTGCTTGGCCATTATCTTCGGGCAATAAATCTCGACCCGTATATTGTTCAATAGAGCGTTCTTTTAGCCAAGAAATTCTATGGCGAGGAAGGCCTTTGTTTAGGTCAGTTATCTGTTTGGAGTCTGTATAGGGGCCAGAAGCATCATATACCCGCACAGAAGGTTCTTGTAGATCACTTGTCAGTATTTCGCGAAAGGGAACACGTAAACCAGCATCATCTTGTGGCACCGTATATACTTTTTGCGAAGCTGGTAAGGGGCCAGTTGTTATCTCGTCACCAGCTGTAATTTCGTGTTTAGTGTGTTGTTTCGACATACTTAGATCTCCTGTGTTTTAGTCACAATGGAGATCCGGGGAGCTTGGGGAGGTTTTGACAAATTGATACTACTCTGAATTGAGAGTAATATTTGCCTGTATTCCAATCCCTTCGCCGGCATTACCCGGATCAGGTTCGAAGGGTCCTGTACTCATAATTACAATCTCAGCCGTATTCATACGGCACCCCTAGGAAACTAAAGTTTATAAAATATAGAGTCTCAAGAGACAAGTAAGTTACGATTGGACTCAATAAATTTTATTAGGTGGTATTTGATGTACGAGTGTATGATCTACAGTAAGCACTCTTGATAGAGCCGTATTATGAAACTGGAATCCTGATATCTTAAATTTACGACCAAGATAGATTATTTATTGCCGGACAAATTTATTGCTGGGCGAATTTATTGAATGAAAATTGATATGAATCAAAACTGTTTTTACCAGTGAGTGTATTATTGAGACCTGATTTAAAGTTTTCGTGCGTCTGCAAAGACGTTTTGTCAACCGATGTTAACCAGAGGGATGTAACGTGCAAGAAACCCCGACTGCAACACATGAGCAAACTAAGACACAAGAAGTGTCATTGTTCATGTTTTTGGCCGCAGGCCTCATTCCTGCGCTAACGATTGGCTTGGTTGGTGCTTATGGCTTCTCAATCTGGATGTATCAGATCTTCATCTCAGGCCCGCCAACGCAGTAATTAACCAGTACAATATAAGGATAATATTTATTGCGATGCAAAACTAAGAAGCTTTTTTTGCCTTTGTTTTGTTGTATTGATTGATTGCCGAGCGTAATTCTTGTTCGGAAAAGGGTTTTGATAAAACAGCATCCATCCCCATTTCTATAAATTGCGAATGACGTTCAGTAAACGCTTCGGCTGTTAATCCCACGATGGGTGTATCACTTCCGAAATCAAGCTGTCGTATGAGTTTGGTGGCCTCAAGGCCGTTCATCTCTGGCATATGGATGTCCATAAAAATCATGTCTGGTATGGAATTTTTTATTTCATCAATGGCTAATTTTCCATTTTCTGCAATGCGTACTTTATGTCCAAATTTTTCCAAAAAAGCACGAGCAATCATTGCATTTACCGGGTTGTCTTCGGCAACCAAGATATCAAGACCGTGATGATGTATGATTTGATCATGGTCTTTGTGATTTAGAAATATGTGCTGTTGGGAAGCAGAAGCAATTTCAAACGGTAAATAAACGTCAAAACAAGATCCCTCGTCTTTAATACTTTCTGCTTGAATATAACCACCCATTAATTCAACCATATTCCGAACGATAGAAAGACCTAATCCTGTTCCTCCATGTGTTCTGGTGATTGTATTATCTTCTTGTGTGAAAGGGTCAAAAATTATTTGAAGGCGTTCGGGCTCTATTCCTTTTCCGGTGTCTTCTACACGGAGACGTAAAATAGTATCTTTTAGTGTGATACGCTTATCTTCTACTTTTTCGTTCGTAAGTGTTACTGTGACACTTCCTTTATCAGTAAATTTAATTGCATTACTGATCAGGTTCCAGAGAATTTGCCTTATTCTTACAGGATCACCGATTAGATAATCTGGACAATCATCTGATTTGTTAAGTCTAAACTTTAATCCTTTTTCAGTGGCAAGACTTTCAACGGCTGTCATCGTGGTTGATGTAAAATCAGATAAACTGAAAATAGTATTTTCCAGTTCCACCGCGCCGGCTTCAATTTTACTCATATCAAGGATGTCGTTGATTATTGCGAGTAAAGTCTGTCCGGAAGACTGTATGGTTTGTATTTTATTTTTTTGATCTTGGTCCAATTTAGTATCTGCTAATAGCTGCGTTACACCTAAAATTCCATTTAACGGAGTACGAATTTCGTGACTCATTGTTGAAAGGAAATTGGTTTTTGCTTCATTTGCGCGTTTGATATTAGTTTGCCATTTTCTAAATGAACGAAAGACCATGATCCAGCCAACACTGAGAATTATGGCTATGCCAGAGATGACAATAATTTGGATTTGACTATTTTGTTGGCGCTGATTCTCTGCGTTAGTAATGGCATTATATAGGCTTCTTTCAAAAGCAATCATGCCTGTTGTGTAAATTGCTTTTTGTGTTTCATATCTTTTTGAATAAAGGAGCTCTTTAGCCTTTGATATTTGTCCTTTGTTAATGAAAGAAAAAGCCTGTTCTTCCATTTCAACTAGAGCGAGATTGGCGGCATCAACATTAGATATATTTTCTATATTCTGTACTTCAGGCACAAGCTCAATAGCACGTTCAATTTTTTGCCCTAGTTCAGCTTCATGTTTTCGGTATCTGCTTTCCCAATTCTGCTTCCCGGTTTCAGCAGCAAGACGTGCTGATGATGAAAGAATTTCATCCAATAAAATAATGTCACCACGTAAACTTGTTACTTCTAGTGTCCAGGCATTCTGTAACGATGCGTCGCGGAAATTTACTGAATAGATTGACCAGGTAACCCAGCAGAGCCCCATAATCGTCATAATTAATGTGGATAGTAAAATCCAAAGGGGAGATTTTTGTGAATGATTAACCATAATCTAGAGATTTCCTACGGCAAAACACTGCTGTTAAAGCATCCATTCTTCATAAATTTCATTTATATAATTAATTTAATGAGAGAGTATGAATACTTTATTTATATTCATCTTCTTATGGCTGTGTTTTGCTAGAGTTGAAATTACTATTAAGTAAGCTTTCCTTTATTTTGTGTTGAAGTATTTGTTCACTTTCATTTTATTTATATGAGGGAATAAAAAAACGGACCGTTAAAAGGTCCGTTTTTTTAAAGAGTATCCTTATTGCAAGTCAGGTTTCTTATTCCCAGCCTTCAACGCCTGTCATATCTGGTAGCTCGTGTGCGATACCTTTGTGACAATCAATACAGGTCTTTTCACCTGTAAAGAGGAAGGCTTGATGTGCTTCGGCGGCCCGAGTGGACTGGACGGTGATGTCCATTGACTCAGTAGAGTGACAGTTCCGACATTCCAATGAATTGTTTGCTTTCAGACGGTCCCATTCATGTCCGGCAAGACGTCTTCGTTCTGCTTGGAACTTTTCTCGGGTGTTAATCGTGCCAAACAGTTTGCCCCACACTTCTTTGGATGCCTGCATTTTACGAGAGATCTTGTCCGTCCAATTATGCGGAACGTGACAGTCCGGGCATGTAGCTCTTACACCAGATCTGTTGCTGTAGTGAATGGTTGGTTTTAACTCAACAAAAACGTTGTCGCCCATTTCATGACAGCTGACACAGAATTCTTCGGTATTGGTATATTCCAGGGCGGTGTTAAAACCACCCCAGAACATGACACCGGCGACAAAACCACCAATAGTCAGGAAACCAATAGAAAGATGTTTAGCTGGGCGATTGGCGCTGGACCAGATCCTGCAGACAAATCCCCATAATTTTTTGAAAGGTGTCAACATGGTTTTGCCTATTCACCCTTTATGATGTTTTCAACGTCAGTGAACTCGTTTTCTACAAGCGGAGGTGCTGTGACTTGAGTGACGTGACATTGATTACAGAAATATCTGCGAGGTGAAACGGTTGCGAGGACCTGATTATCCCGGTCCATATAGTGGGTCACGCTTACCATTGGTGCCTGTGATTCACCCGTCCGTGTTCTGGCATGGCAGGACATACACTTGTTTGCATTTAGCGAGATTTCATAGTCCCGGGTTTTGTGCGGAATGGTTGGCGGTTGCTCAGGATAGTTCCGAACCCGCTTAACATCATTGTTTTCCACCTTGGTTATTTTCGGTGCCTGAGGTTCTGAGGCAATTGGTTCACCCTGTCTCAAGGTAGCTGCACCGTCAGAGAATGCTGCTGTGCTTGCAAGTGCTAGAAGGCCAATCGTAGTGGTGATATGTATAAGAAAGCGTTTCATTTTATGCTCTCCCCGTTGCAACAATTTTAACAGCACATTTTTTAAAGTCTGTTTGCTTGGAAAGTGGGTCGGTTGCATCCAATGTGACCTTATTGATCAATTGACTTGCGTCGAACCAAGGTACAAAAACCAGACCTTTTGGTGGCTTGTTACGTCCGCGGGTTTCTACACGAGTAACCATTTCGCCACGTCGGGAAATAATTTTTACTTCCTGTCCGCGTCTCAAACCTCGTTTCCCTGCGTCATCCGGGTGCATAAAGACAACGGCGTCCGGGAAGGCTTTGTATAGCTCTGGTACACGTTGTGTCATTGATCCAGAATGCCAGTGTTCGAGAACGCGGCCGGTTGATAGCCATAGATCATATTCTTCATCCGGACTTTCTGCGGCAGGCTCGTAGGGAAGGGCAAAGATAATGGCGCGCCCATCCGGCTTACCATAGAAGTCATAATCACTGCCCGGTTTGGCGTATGGGTCGGAACCTTCTTTGAAGCGCCATTTGGTTTCTTTACCATCAACAACAGGCCATCTCAGGCCACGCTCTTTGTGGTATGTATCAAACGGTGCGAGATCATGAGCATGACCACGGCCAAAGGCTGCGTATTCTTCAAAAAGGCCTTTTTGCACATAGAAACCAAAGTCACTTGATTCCTGATTGGAATAATCTTTATGAGTTTGTTCCAATGGATACTTATCTACAGATCCATTTTTGTAGAGAACATCGTAAAGTGTTTTGCCTTTGTATTCTGGGTTCTCTTTCAGAACGTCTGCAGGCCATACTTCGTCAGTTGTGAAGCGTTTGGAGAATTCCATTAGCTGCCACAAATCAGACCGTGCTTCGCCCGGTGCCTCAACAAGCTGGTGCCAGAACTGTGTTCTGCGTTCTGCATTACCATAGGCACCTTCTTTTTCCACCCACATAGCTGTTGGCAAAATAAGGTCAGCTGCTTCGGCTGTTACGGTTGGATATGGGTCAGAAACGACAATGAAGTTTTCCGGGTTGCGATAGCCGGGATAACCTTCTTCATTGAGATTTGGTGCAGCTTGCATGTTGTTGTTACACATCACCCAATAGGCATTGAGTTTGCCATCTTTGAGCATACGGTTTTGCAATACAGCGTGAAAACCCGGTTTTGGGGGAATAACACCAGCGGGAATTTTCCAAATCTTCTCTGCTATGGCCCGGTGTTTTGGGTTTTTCACAACCATATCAGCAGGAAGACGATGCGAGAACGTTCCTACTTCACGGGCTGTACCACAAGCGGATGGCTGACCAGTAAGAGAGAAGGGGGAATTTCCGGGTGTAGAGATTTTACCAACAAGAAGGTGGATGTTGTAAATCAGATTGTTACACCAGACACCGCGTGTATGCTGGTTTACACCCATCGTCCAGAAAGAAACCACTTTACGATCGGGATCGGCGTAAAGTTCAGCCAATTCGACAAGGTGTTTTTCGGAAACACCTGACAGCTTGGATACTTTTTCAACAGTATAATCGGCAACAAAGGTTTTGAATTCTTCAAAAGACATTTCGGAAGAACCGCCAGCTTTATCCGCGTTCTTCGCTTTCTTCTGAAGTTCGTGTTCAGGGCGCAAACCATAACCAATGTCATCATTACCACGACGGAAGTTTACGTGCTTTGAGACAAAATTTTGATTTACCTTGTCGTTCTGAATGATGTAGTTGGCAATGAAATTCAAAATTGCCAAATCGGTCTGTGGCGTGAAAATCATTGGAATGTCTGCAAGATCGTAACAACGGTGTTCATAGGTTGAAAGAACCGCGACCTTGGTGGTGTCTGGTGCACTTAGTCGACGGTCTGTGACCCTGGTCCAAAGGATGGGGTGCATCTCTGCCATGTTAGAGCCCCAGAGAACAAAGGTATCTGTTGCTTCGATATCGTCATAACAGCCCATTGGTTCATCAATACCAAAGGTACGCATAAAGCCGCCAACGGCAGAGGCCATGCAGTGACGCGCGTTTGGATCAATATTGTTTGATGCAAAACCAGCTTTCATCAGTTTGGATGCGGCATAACCTTCCCAAACAGTCCACTGACCAGATCCGAACATACCAACAGAAGTTGGGCCTTTTGCTTTAATGGCGGATTTGAACTTATCAGCCATGGTATCAAAAGCAACATCCCAGGATACTGGGGTGAATTCACCTTCTTTATGGTATTTGCCGTCTTTCATGCGCAGAAGCGGTGTTTTGAGGCGGTCTTTCCCGTACATAATCTTAGACAGGAAGTAGCCTTTTACACAGTTCAAGCCGCGGTTGACTTCAGCCTTAACATCACCGTGTGTGGCGACAACTTTGCCTTCTTTTGTGCCAACCATCACACTACAACCTGTACCGCAAAAACGGCAGGGGGCTTTGGACCAGGTTAGGGCTGTTTTAGAACTTTCGGTAAGCAGATTGCTCGCGGCACTTGGCGCGGTCATTCCCGCAACACCTGCGGCGACAGCAACGGCGTTAGCCTTGATATAGTCACGTCTTGATAGCTTCATGACATAGGTTCCTCAGTTAATCTGTTGAATTTCAGATTTAATTTTCAAACTTCTTCGTGTTGGTAGACGGGGGTGAAAGAATAGACGTTTGCCAAAGATTGAATACTTTCAATAGTTCTGATGGCATCCTTGCTTGTGGGGGCGTCTACTAGAACAACCAGTTTTCCTTTGTCGTCGACCATGGGAACATCTGCATGGGGGTGTTCCATGATGGCACGAAGAGTTTCTTCAAGGTGCTCTGGTGGTGTCTGTGCGATATGGCTTGAAATAAATAACTGAGTGTCATCTGTCATGTTATCGTAATTCCCAAAGCCGTTGTTAACTGTCGCGGTTATTACCGGGTTTGTTCCGGTTGCTCGGTTGTTTTCAGTTAACTGTCTCATCTCTCGTGTCGTCTCTATAGATATTGTTTTGATATATCTTATAGAGACGACAAAATTTATCTTTGATATGGATCAAAGAAAGCAGTATCTGACGTGCTTGTTATTTAGAGAGGATAACACAAAAAAGCCCTGAAACTCGCATAAGTTTCAGGGCGCGTGGTATTTGTGGCTTATGGGTGTGTGTTTTATGCGCTTAATTGGGGGGCGATATACTTCTCGTCGCTGGTTGTGCGTGCCAAAGCGTTACCCTCGGCATTAAAAACGTGGACGGCAGAAAAGTCAGCGCAAAGCTCAACTTTATTACCTGACTTCGTTGTGCTGTGCCCATCTGTTTTCACACAAAGTGGATCGTTATCCCCATTTTCCAGATAGAGATAGCTGGCTTCGCCAAGTCGCTCGACGACATTTACTTTGGCCGACAGCTTGAAGGATTGGTCATTACCTTCTTTCATGTGCTCTGGGCGAATACCAATAGTGACTTTGTCACCAACTTTTGTTTCGTCGGGATGAATCGGGATACTTGCCGTGCTGTTATTATAATCCAGGAGCACATCAAGACTTCCGGCATGAACCGCAGTAATAGTTCCCTCTAGGAAGTTCATGGAGGGTGAGCCAATAAAGCCTGCGACAAACTTATTTGCCGGGTGGTGGTAAAGTTCTAGCGGAGAACCGCATTGGGCGACATGACCGCCGTTTACCACAACGATTTTATCGGCCAAGGTCATGGCTTCAACCTGATCGTGGGTAACGTATATGATTGTTGCTTCCAGATCTTGATGGAGCTTGGCTATTTCCAGACGTGTGTTCACGCGTAGAGCAGCGTCAAGGTTACTTAAGGGTTCATCAAAGAGGAATACATTCGGGTCACGAACAATCGCACGCCCAATAGCAACCCGTTGGCGTTGTCCACCGGAAAGTTCGCGGGGATATCGATGGAGATAATCTTCAAGTTTGAGGCTCTTTGCTGCCTTTTGAACTTTCTCATCAATCAGCTTTTTGTTTTCTCCGCCGCCAAGGAGACCGCCCAACGGTCCTTTATCGCCGAGGGTCAAACCAAAGGCCATGTTTTTGTATACAGTCATGTGTGGGTAAAGCGCATAGGACTGAAAAACCATGGCGATTTTTCGCTGCGAAGGCGTCATGTCGTTGACGGTTTCTCCGTCAATTTGGAGTTCCCCGTCAGAAATGGTTTCCAAGCCGGCAATTAACCGAAGTAGTGTTGATTTTCCACAGCCTGATGGGCCGACAAAAACCACGAACTCTCCATCTTTGATGTCGATATCTATCCCGTGCAGCACTTCCGCTTTGCCATAGGATTTCTTAATACCTGAAAGCTTGATATCAGCCATGAATCTATCTCTCCTGATGCACAGCTGTGCATGTCGTTATGAGTATTTTTAAGTTTTTTATATGTTGTTCGCGCAAGCTCATTTGACGGCCCCCGAGGTTAATCCACGTATCAACTGGCGAGAGAAGATAACGTACAGGATCAAAATAGGGACGATCGCAAGTGTCAGTGATGCTAATACGGCATTCCAGTCAGTAACGTATTGTCCGATGAATTGCTGGATGCCGAGTGTCACGGTTGCTGTTTCCTGACTTGGTGCAAGGATGAGCGGAAACCAGAGATCATTCCAGATCGGTATCATGGTAAAGACGGCAACAGTTGCCAGTGCTGGACGAATAAGCGGCAGTATAATAGACCAGAAAATCCTGTATTCAGAAACACCATCACAACGGGCCGCTTCCTTGAGATCATTGGGGATTTGCGCGATAAATTCCCTGAGTATAAATATTGCTAGGGGTAATCCCTGGGCCGTATAAACCAGGATAAGCGCAGTGAGCGTGTTCACAAGACCCATGCCGACAATCATTTTTAAGAGGCTAACACTGCCCAAGCGGATAGGGATCATGATGCCGATGGCAAGATAAAGTGCCATCATATCACTGCCGGGGAAATCGTATTCGGCCAATGCCCATGCAGCCATTGCACCAAGAAGCAGGACAAATATCAGGCTGATAACTGTGACCGATATAGAATTGGTGAAATAGACATCAAATGATGACCTGGCGATGACTTTTTCAAATCCGACGAGATCAAAAGTCGTCCCTGTTGGAAGGGCGAGCGGGTCTCTGAAAATTCCTTTTTTGCTTTTGAAGGAATTCATGATCACAAGGTAGATGGGGAACAGCGCGATAACTGTATAGCACATTAGGACGGCATGAACGCCTAACGGGCCAACGCGTTTTGAGAGTCTCATTAGTCCGTCCTTCTAAAGTTGATAGCGCTGTAAGCGACGTTGAATAACAAAAAGGTAGAGCATGACACCGCAAAGAATGACCAGGAACATCAAACTGGCAACGGTTGCACCCAAGGTGGCGCTGCCGGGTTGAAGTTGGTATCCAAAGAACGTTCGGTAGAACATTGTGCCCATGATATCTGTTTCAAAGTTAGGTCCTGCAAGAGCGCCCTTTACTGCATAAATCAGATCAAATGCATTAAAGTTTGCAACAAAAGTCAGGACAGAAACCATTGCAATTGTTGGTAAAATCAAGGGAAGCTTTATGCGCCAAAAGGCTGTCCATTGGTTCGCGCCATCAACAATGGCTGCGTCGACCAAATCGTCCGGGACGTTTAGCAGGGCGGCATAGATCAGCATCATTGGGATACCGACAAATTGCCATACAGATATAAACGACAGCGTAATCAAGGCTGTGGACTCTTCGCCAAGAAGAGCGGGTAGGCCGTCTGTCATTCCGACAAAACCAACCAAAGTATCGCCAACACCCCATAACGGGCTAAGGATCAACTTCCATATAAAGCCAATGATCACAACGGATAGCATTGTCGGCATGAAGATCAGGGTGCGATAGCTGTTCGCCATCTTTAATCGCGGTAGGCTTAATAAAGCAGCGAGAAGCAGGCCGATGGGGTTTTGAACAAACATATGAATGACAAAGAAGATAAAGTTGTTCTTCAGCGCATTGCTAAAGTCGGTCCACCAACGTTCATCAGTAAGAATGAGTATGTAATTATCCCAACCGACAAAAGCTGTAAGACCTTCGGTTGTTTCGTCATAAAAGCTGTATCTGACTGTATCGATCAAGGGTATGATCATAAACAGGGTGTAGATTAGGGCCGCAGGCAAAAGGAACACGAAGACATGTGTTCGAAGGAACGATCCCCTTTGGTTTTTTAAAGCCATATGGATAGGTACTCACTTCGATTGGGACATAGTTTATATGCAAAACGCCGGTACCGATCAGGCACCGGCGTTTATATTATACCAGATTTTATTGCTGTGGTTTGTACCAGCTAGCAAGTCCGTCCTGTGCTTTCTTGGCCGCTTCTTCAGCTGTCATGCTGCCGTTAATTACGCCAACAGAAGTATTCCAAAGATCGTTTTCGAGGTTTGGTGTGCCACGTGAAAGGATCTGATAGGAATTACGAATAGAAGATTCACACTTGCCGCGCCAGCTTACGAATTCCTGAGCAACAGGATCGCTGATGGTAAGTTCGTGCTTTGACAGGGCGTAGAAACCTGGCAGTGCATTTGAGAAAATGGAACCAGCTTCTGCTGATGCCATCCAGCTAAGGAAAGTTTCAGCGGCTTTTACATTTTTAGATGCTGCATTGATGCCAAGGCCAATGTCAGTGTGATCTGAAATGTAGCAAGTTTCCTGTCCGGCTGGAACGGGTGGTGGGAAAGCACCGAACTCGAAGTCAGCCTGACCATTAAATGTTGAAATATCCCATGATCCAGCAGGGTAGATTGCTGCACGACCCAGGCTAAAGAGGTTTTGGCTATCAGGATAAGACTGTCCTTTGTAGCCTTTGCCAAGATATGGTCCCCATTCAGCAAGATGCTCATATACTTTTACATACTGAGGGTCAGTCAGCTTTTCTGTGCCGTCAATCAGGCCTTTACGCCCTTTTTCTCCAGCCCAGAAGTTAGGGCCAACATTCTGGAAGCCCATGGTTGCTGCTTCCCACTGGTCAGCAGTTCCCATTGACATCGGAATATAAGTGCCATCTTCTTTGATCTTTTCAAGAGCAGCCATGAACTCAGGAATGGTTTTTGGAATTTCCAGGCCCAGTTCTTTAAAGGCTTCCTTGTTGTAAATGAATCCGTGGATCACTGATGCCATTGGCAGGCAGAAAGTTGTTGAGCCATCGTCTGTTTGCCAAGCTGATTTAGCAACGCTTGAGAAGTTCTCCATACCGGGAAGGTCGTCAACTTTTGTCAGGTGACCTTTGTTGTACAGGTCAAGTGAAGCGTCAAATGGCTTACAGGTAATCAGATCACCAGCTGTACCAGCTGTTAGCTTGGCATTCATGTTGGCGTTGTATTCTGTGGGCGGTGATGGTGCAAAGCGGACTTTGATGTCTGGATGCGATTTGTTGAATGCCGGAATAATTTGGCTTTCCCAAATTTCCAAATCATCCGTACGCCAGCTTTCAATAACAAGTTCATCTGCAAAGGCAGATACTGTTGGCGTTAATGACGCAGCTGCCAAAGCAATTGCAGCAACACTTGTGCCTAGTGTTAGATTACTTTTTTTCATCTTATCCTCCGAGTTAAAAGAGTGTCCGGGTTTTTCCCGGTTTTTGTTAAAATTATTAATAGGTTACTTCAGTTGTTCCATTGCCTGACGCAGGTGCCCACGATTATCGGTGAGGGCTTTTTCAGCATCGGCCTGGGGGTGGTTCATTGCCAGTAGAACAGCAAGTTTTATGTTCTTGCCAGCAGCTTTCAGGCATCTTTTTGCCGTTACGCTATCAGTTCCGGTAATTTCCTGAACAATAGCCGCGCCGCGTTTTTCCAGCTTTTCGTTGTTGATCACCATGGAAACCATCAGGCCGTCATGAACATGACCAAGCTTTGTCATGGTCAGGGTTGATAACATGTTCAACGCTGCTTTTTGGGCGGTGCCGGCTGCCATTCTGGTCGATCCGGCGATAACTTCGCTGCCGCTATCCAGAAAAATAGAATGATCGGCACAATCAAAGGTTGGTGCATGTTTGTTGTTGGCAATGCTAACGACCAGAGAACTTTGTGAACGAGCGTGTTTGACTGCTGCCAAAGTGTAGGGTGTAGATCCACTTGCCGCGACGGCGATAATCACATCCTGTGCATTTATTTTATGGTTCTTAAGAGCGTCGATAGCAATTGTTTCATCATCTTCTGCGCCGCCCATAGGCGCAAGAAGTGCGTCTCTGCCCCCTGCGATCAATGGAACCATTTTGTCCAACGGCCAGCCATATGTCGGGTTGAGCTCAACACAATCTTGAATGGCAAGGTGTCCGGAAGATCCTGCACCGATGTAGAAGAGACGTCCGCCATTCGACAGGCGATTGGCAATTGCCTCTGCACTTTCTGAAATTTCAGGAATGGCGTGTTGTAGGCAGGAAACAGCTCGCAGTTGAGATGCCCATAGCGACTCAAGGATCTCCTCGGCAGGCCAGCTGTCCAGACTATGGTACCGGGGGCTATGTTTTTCTGTGCCCTGCATCTCTTTCGACAAGCTTTTGAATCCATTAATTTGTGAATAACTGATTTCATAATACCAAAAAGAAACCAATTTGAAATCAATTTTTTCTATTTTTGTGATCAGTAAATGGATTTATTAATGAAGTGTTTATTTTAAATTCTTTTATCCTATTGAAATTATTTGTAAATTTTAGATGAAATTATTCTTTTTCAAAAAAATAAAATCTTTTGAATTTACCTTTCTCCAAAAATAACTTAAATTGGTATTTAATTGGTTTTGTGCATTGGTCTTTTATTGGTTCTGGAGTGGTAAGTGGTAAACGAGATGCTCTTTGCAGGTGTTGATGGCGGCGGAACGAGTTGTCGCGTTCGAGTTGAGGATGCGAATCGTAACGTTCTTGGTGAAGGATTTGCTGGGCCATCAAATTCAAGACTTGGGGCTGTTCGTGTTTACTATGAAATAGAAAAGGCTTGCCTTGAAGCTCTTCATCAATCCGGTCGAGGTCGGGAGGATTTTGCTTCCCTTCATGTCGGGTTGGGGCTGGCGGGGCTCGGTTTGGAAAGTGAGCTTCAGGCGATGCTTTCTTTCCCACATTCTTTTGCCTCTGTTTGCGGCGCTACCGATGCCTATACGGCATGTTTGGGAGCTCACGCCGGTGAAGACGGGGGCATTCTTATTTTAGGAACAGGTTCATGTGGACTGGGTATCGTTAAAGATGACGTTATCAATGTTGGCGGTTGGGGATTTGAAATTTCAGATCATGCCAGTGGGGCTGTTCTGGGGTTAACCGCCGTTCGCAGTTCGCTTTTTGCTGCCGAAGGATGTCGACCGGAAACCCCGCTAACAAAAGCAATTATGGCGCACTTTAAAAATGATCGCCAAGTGATGGTTAAATGGGCAGAGGAAGCAGAGCCGCATCACTATGGCTCTTTTGCGCCTCTTATATTTGATCATGCCGATGATGGTGATGAACTGGCGGGCCGCATTGTTGCGAAGTCTGTGCATGAAGCTGGCAGTATGATACAGGCTTTGCTTGATAGGGGCGTTGAAAGTGTTTGCCTGATGGGGGGTGTTTCCAAGCGTATTGCCCATAGATTACCAGAGGAATACCAAAATATTTTAAGTGAGCCGCATGGCGATGCGATGGATGGTGCAATAAGAATGATTCGAAAAACGGCCTCTGAAAATCAGGGGGCATCCAAATGAAAGTAAGCACCTTTCGCGCCCTAAAAGTAAAATCCCGACTGGATGGCAGTAACCCGACACCGCTTTATAAACAATTGCAGACCTTAATCAGGCAAGCGATAGAGAGTGGGGCATTCAAGGTTGAAGATGCTTTGCCCAGCGAGCGTGATATCGCTTCTGAGTTGGAGGTGTCTCGTGTGACTGTCCGCAAGGCAGTTCAGGGGCTGGTGCGTGATGGTTTGCTGGTGCAACGTCATGGCGCGGGAACCTTTGTCGCTTCCCGAATGGAACAACCTCTTTCCAAATTGACCAGCTTTACCGAGGATATTACGGCCCGGGGGATGCAGCCATCTGTGGTTTGGGTTGAGCGTGCAACCGGGCTTGCGACGCCTGAAGAAGCTATGGCGCTTAATTTATCACCAGGTGTTGGCGTGTCACGCTTGCACCGAATACGTTGCGCCGATGGTAAAGCGCTCGCGATTGAACTTGCCACTGTCCCACAGGAATTCTTGCCGGATCCTCTGGTTGTTGAAGATTCTCTCTACAGTGTACTGGATAAATCCGGGTTGCGCCCTCTCAGAGCCCTGCAAAGGTTGAGAGCAGAATTACTGCAACCAACACAAGCCGATCTGTTGGGTGTTCCTGTCGGTGGGCCAACTCTTTATATCGAGAGGCGTTCTTTCCTGCCCGATATGCGTCCTATTGAATTTACCCGCTCTCATTATCGTGGGGACAGCTATGATTTCATTGCTGAACTCTATTTGGATAGCCGTGATTAATACGAATGAAATGAAGAATGATTAAGACAATGAGCCTTATGGCAAAAGAAACAGCCGAAACACCGGCGGTGATTTCAAGACAACTCAGAGCGAACAGAGATGTGCTCGAGGATTTGTCTAGACGGATACGTGAGAAGAAGTTTCGTTTTATAGCCACCTGTGCGCGAGGCAGCTCTGATCATGCCTGTGCCTTTGCGAAATATGTATTGGAAATTGGCACTGGTCTTCCTGTGGTTTCTTTTGCACCGTCAGTCTCCACGCTTTATGGGGGCGCGCTAAAGTTGCAAGACAGTTTGTTCATTGCTGTATCGCAATCCGGGCGTAGTCCCGATTTGGTGCAGGCAACGCAACAGGCGAAAGACCAGGGCGCTTTTGTTCTCTGTATCTGTAATGATGCAACATCGCCGCTTGTCGCTCTGGCCGATTGTTTTCTGCCGCTTCATGCAGGACCTGAAAACTCCGTTGCGGCGACAAAGAGTTATATCGCGTCTTTGACGGCTTTGCTTCAACTTAGTGCAATCTGGAATTTTGACAGTGGTTTGTTACCCGCTTTGGAAAAGCTTCCGGATCAATTGGATCGGGGCTTGTCTGCGGATTGGTCTGAACCTGTTGAGTTGCTGGCGACATCGTCCAATCTCTTTACTGTTGGTCGGGGCCCCGGATTTGGTATCGCATTGGAATCTGCACTCAAGTTCAAAGAAACATCCTATATTCATGCTGAAGCTTTTAGTGCCGCAGAGGTAAAGCATGGACCAATGTCGCTCGTGGCTGATGGTTATCCTGTTCTGTTGTTCAGGCAGCGAGATCAGTCTTGGGATTCTGTTGGAGAGCTTGCCGAGAATTTCCGTGAAAAGGGCGGAGCTGTCTTCACCGCCCAAGAGGGGAGCTTGAGCAAAGGTATCTTACCAATTGAAACCAATATTCATCCCTTTTGTCAGTTGCCCGTAATGATCCAGAGCTTTTATGTCATGGCAGAGAAAATCACCCAGATGCGCGGTCTTGATCCTGATAATCCTCGTCATTTGAAAAAAGTAACGGAGACAGTTTGATGAAAACTGCTTTGACCAATGCATGTGTTTTTACCGGGGAAGAGTGGGTAGATGCAGCTACAGTGATTATCAGTGACACCATCATTGAGGCTGTCGGAACGTCTATCGCCATTCCTGATAATGTGGATTGTGTCAGAAATTTAAACAGTGCAAAGTTGGTCCCTGGATTTATTGATGTACAGGTCAATGGTGGCGGTGGTGTCATGTTTAATCAGAATACATCACCACGCGGGCTACGATCTATTGCCCGGGCTCACCGTCGTTATGGCACGACGGGAATGCTGCCGACCTTGATTACTGATGATCGCCCTGTGATGGAAGCTGCTGTTTCGGCAATGCAGCAAGCTATTGATAATCATGAACCTGGCATTCTTGGTATTCATTTAGAGGGTCCTTATCTTAATCAGGTGAGAAAAGGGGTGCATCAGGAAGATAAGATTAGGTCTATGGAAGCTGATGCTTTGGGTCTCTTATCTCGTCTTAAAGGGGGGAAGACGTTGGTTACGCTTGCCCCGGAAAAAAATACATCGGGAATTATTCGGCAGCTGGTTGAACATGGTGTTTTGGTCGCTGCGGGGCATACCGCCGGTGGTTATGATGATTATCAAGCCGCTTTTTCAGAGGGCCTTAGCTGCTTTACCCACTTGTTTAATGCCATGACGCCGATGGATAGCCGTGAACCCGGTGCTGTCGGTGCAGCGTTGGATCATGATGATAGTTGGTGTGGGTTGATTGTGGATGGATATCATGTTCATCCTGCAACACTACGAAACGCGATCAAAGCCAAGAAGCGCGGGAAAATGATGTTGGTCACTGATGCTATGGCTACGGTGGGCAGTGATCAGGACTTTTTTGAACTCTACGGACAAAAAATTTATAGTCGTGAGGGGCGTTGTACAACTGCTGAAGGTGTTTTGGCCGGTGCTCATCTGGATATGGCAACAGCGGTTCTTAATACTGTTGATATGCTAGGTCTTTCCCATGATGAAGCTTTGCGTATGGCATCCTTGTATCCGGCTGAATTTCTTGGTTTGGGCAATGAACTCGGACGCATTGAAAAAGGGTATAGGGCATCAATGGTTCTATTGAATGATGCCGGGCTTGTTCTTGATACCTGGATTGATGGGCGAGACACGGAAATGGATGCCCTGAAAAGCTAACTATATCTAAGCTAACGGTATCTTATGAGGGAATGAGCAATGGGCAATAAACAGAAGGTTCTTGTCGTTGGTTTGGGAAACATGGGGCAATCCCACGCCAAGGCTTATCATCATCTGGATGGATTTGAGATTGTTGGCCTTTGCAGTCGCAGCTTGAATAACAAGACACCTTTGCCTACTGATATTTCCGGTTATGATCGATTTTCAGATTATGACGAAGCACTTGATCTGTTGAAACCTGATGTTGTCTCTATCAATACCTGGCCGAATACTCATGAATCTTACGCCTTAAAGGCTTTTGACGCTGGTGCTCATGTTTTTCTCGAAAAACCGATTGCAGATACGGTTGCGGGAGCCGAACGGGTAATCGAAGTCGCGCAAAAGAAGGGACTTAAGCTCGTTATTGGCTATATTCTCCGCCATCACCCTTCGTGGCAGGAATTTGTTTCCCAAGCACAAAAATTGGGCAAGCCTTTGGTGATGCGGATGAACCTCAATCAGCAAAGCAGTGGCGAAACCTGGCAGGTGCATAAGCAACTTATGAAAAGCATTTCACCGATCGTAGATTGCGGTGTGCATTATGTGGATATGATGTGCCTGATGACACAGGCTCAACCGATCAAGGTACATGCTATCGGTGTTCGTTTAAGTGATGAAATTGATCCTGATATGTATAACTACGGTCAGCTACAGGTCACGTATGATGACGGTTCTGTAGGTTGGTACGAAGCCGGGTGGGGGCCGATGATGAGTGAAACGGCATTCTTTGTTAAGGATGTCATTGGGCCTAACGGATGTGTGTCTATTGTTGCTGAAGATCAAAACAAGGCAGAAGACAAGGCAATGGAATCTGATGATATTGATGCACATACCAAAACATCAGCGTTATTATGTCATTCATCAAAGTTAAATGATGCTAAGTCATTCGCACATAAAGATAATTTAATTCGGATGGATGATGAACCTGATCATGATGCTCTTTGTCAAAGAGAACAGGAGTTCCTGTTAAAAGCCATTATCGACGATTTAGATTTGACATCTCACATGCAGGATGCTGTGAACAGTATGAAAATTGTTTTGGCTGCGGATGAATCGGTTCGAAGTGGTCAGGTTGTACATTTGAAGCGCTAAAAGGCGTTTTGTGACATAGAAAAACAGGGAGGATCGGCGGTGTCTGAAAAACTTCGCCCGGGTGTTGTTACCGGTAAGGACTATGAGAAACTCGTAAAGGCATGTAAGGCTGGAAACTATGCGCTGCCAGCGGTTAACGTTACCAGCAGCAGTACAGTTAACGCCGTTTTGGAAGCCGCAGCGCGTAACAAATCGGATGTGATTGTTCAGGTTTCAAACGGTGGCGCAGGCTTTTACGCTGGCGCGGCTTACCCGGATGGCCTACAGGGCAAAGTAAAAGGCGCGGTTGCTTTGGCACAACACGTTCATCTTCTGGCTGAAGGTTATGGCGTTTGCGTTGTTTTGCACACCGATCATGCCAATCGCGGCCTCCTGCCTTGGATTGATGGTCTGTTGGCAGAGGGTGCAAAGTTCCGTGAAAAGAACGGAAAACCTCTCTACACATCACATATGATCGATCTCTCCGAAGAGTCTTTGGAAGATAACGTTGGCACATGTGCTGACTATCTGAAGAAGATGGCACCACTTGATATGAGCCTTGAAATCGAGCTGGGAGTGACCGGTGGCGAAGAAGATGGTGTCGGGTCCGAGCACACTGGTGCAGATAATCCGAAACTTTATACTCAGCCAGAAGATGTGGCTTATGCTTACGAGCAGCTAAATCCACTGGGTGATTTTTCTGTTGCTGCGTCATTCGGTAATGTTCACGGTGTATACAAGCCCGGCAATGTAAAGCTTCGCCCTGTAATTCTAAAAGATTCTCAGAAATTAATGTCAGAACGTTATGGCCTGGAAGAAAAGTCACTTGATCTGGTCTTCCACGGTGGCTCTGGTTCGTCTGATTCAGATATTAAAGAGGCTGTGTCTTACGGTGTGTTTAAGATGAACGTCGATACGGACCTTCAGTACGCATATTCAGAGCCTGTTGGTGCTTATGTAAATGCAAATCAGAATGCATTTGTTGCCCAAATCGATCCTGATACAGGTAAGCCGCTAAAGAGCAAATACGACCCACGTAAATGGGTGCGTCAGGCTGAACAGGGATTAGGCTCAAAACTGGATGGAATTTTCTCTGTCTTGGGATCTGTGGGCAAATCTCTCGCACAAGATTAATAAAATAGGACGATATGATGAAGGCACTGACACTGGGTGGGGCTACTGTCGATATTATCGCTTCGGTATCTGACGATGAAATCGAACGTATGACAATGCATAATGCGATCACAAATTTCCTGCTTTTAGAAGAAGGAAAGAAAGTGGAAGCAGAAAACATTGAAACCCACACTGGTGGCGGTGCCATCAATGCATCCGTTTCTATGGCTCAATTGGGCATAGATGTTTCCTGTGTTGTAAAGCTGGCTGATGATATCGAAGGCCACATGGTTTTGAAGCGTTTGGAAGAAAAATCCATTGGTAAGAAATGGGTTTTATCAAATGCAGATCTACCTACTGGCTGTGCGGTTATGGTTTCTTCACATGTTAGAAATCCAACGATTTTTGTTGCCCGTGGAGCGAATACGCTTCTTACTCAGGACGAAATTAAACCCGAGATGTTTAAGGATGTCGAGCTTACATACGTAACAGGCTTGAGTGGTGCCTCTGCTGATTGTTTTCCAAAAATTGTAAAATTGGCGAAGGCTGCGGAAAGTCTTGTTGTCGCTAACCCTGGAATTCGTCAATTATCTTCGCGAACCCAATCATTTTGGAATTCGCTGCAATATATTGATGTTTTGGTAATGAACGAAGTTGAAGCCGGGCAATTGGTACCATTTGTCTCTGCAAAATCGGAGATTGATGCAAACCGTCCTTGTGCCTATTCAGATGACAAAAAGCTTCCTGAGTTATTGAAAAAAGGCGTTGGCGTCTCTGGTACGATGATGGGGTTGCGGGAATTTACCAAAATAATTAACAGTCTTGGACCAGCGAGATTATTGGTTACCAACGGCAAAGAAGGTGCTTATTTGGGAACAAATGAACAAATTATCTTTTGTCCGGCACAAAAAGCAAAAGTAATGGGAACCGCAGGTGCCGGAGATTCATTTGCTTCAACCTTTGCTTCTTTTATCGGCCTTGGTAAAGGGGAAGAGTTAGCACTAAAAGCTGCTTCTATAAATTCAGCATCTGTCGTTTCGGTCATGGATACGCAGTCAGGTCTGCTAAATCATGACCAACTTTTGTCAGGCATTGAAAAGGCTGATTGGCAAAAGTATGAATGTTATAATCTATAGGAATTCTGATCTTTAGAGTGTCTGTATTCAAAGCAAGTGTTTGTGATTTCCGTCACAAAAGGGTTTTTTTGAGCTGTGTTTACATTGACACAGGAAATATTTCTTGGACTTTTCTGCTGTGAATGATAGCGGTTGAAAGCTGGTTCCCTTATGACTGCCGTCGCAAAAGGGCTGTTTTTTTGATTTGCCACAAGCGCACCAAAAATATGTTTTACCTTCTTCGAGTTCTATGGTTGCCGGAGTGATGTCCGCAATTTCAGGGGTTTCCATTTATCTTCTCCTGATCTTTTTTCTTTATAATATCATGTTTGATTGTTTTGTTGTCATATTTATCGCCTATTGGTTTAGTTGCTAGCGTAACTCGAAGAAAAGGTAAGGAATCTGTGCGCCTATATCTGTGGATACAAGCAAGTTTTCTACTTAAAGATGATTCCGGTACGTTTGATTTAGTTGCCCCGAAGGTTTTAATTAAAACAAGGTTATACTGGTACGTAATTTTACCAAGATGTGTTTTTAAACCAAATCTATATTCTTCTTAACAAGACGTTAAACAAACAAAAACTTTAATTACTTCAGGTTGATATTTTGTTTGTTCTATTCTAGTGTCAACCGAACTTTGGGAGAACATCTGGCAACAACAAGTATTGATTCCTTTTGGTATCTATCTGATTTTGTGTTATTTTCTCTGTGTAAATAATAGGGCTGGGAATGTGGTCCCTAGTATTTTAGTGAAAGAACCAGTAATCTTTTCATTCTCATTAGTGGTTATATTTTATAACTGAGTATGAATTGGTCTTTAATTAAATAGTACCGGGATTTGTTTGTTTGTTTGTCTCGTTTTCAATGAATATCTAAACCTTCAAGGGAGAATATCATGCGGGGTTTAAAATTTGCTTTGGTAGCCGGTGTTGCGGCTCTAACTCTGTCTGCTTGTGCTGATCGTTATCAGATGGCCAGCGATGCAGAACCATCAGGCTCTTCATTTACAAGAGAACTTTACAAAGGTTACGTCGGTCTTTCTGGCGCAGAGAAAGCTGAAAAAGATTGGACAGATTCTAATCTGTTCGCGGACAAAGCACTGGCCTCTGCTGATGGCAACGTTGTTGCGCCTGAAGAAGTAGCAAATTGGGATCTGGGTGCAGAATTTGTTGATGATTTATCCTCTGCTCATGATCGTTTAGCAGCTGCTCTTGCAAATGGTGCGGCAGACATTGCGCCAACATCTGCTGCGAATGCACAGGTTATGTTTGACTGCTGGATCCAGGAACAAGAAGAAAATATTCAACCTGATGACATCGCAGCATGTCGTGATGGTTTTCTAGCTGCGATGGCCAAAGTCGATGCGGCCATGGCGCCTAAAGCAAAAGCGCCAGCTCCTACACCAGCTCCTGCGGCTGCGCCAGCACCTTATGCAATTTATTTTGACTTCGATTCCGATGTTCTGACTGTAGATGCACAAGCCGAAGTTTCTGTGATTGTTGCTGCTGTGAAGAAGCATTCACCTTCAAAAGTGATCGTTGCTGGCCATACGGATACAGCGGGTTCATCTGCATACAACCAGAACCTGGCAAACAGACGAGCAGCTGCTGTTGTAACTGCACTTGAAAGCCACGGTGTTTCTGCTTCTATCGTCCAAAGCCAGGGCGTTGGTGAGAATGCGCCTGCGGTTGACACTGGTGATGGCATTTCTGAGTTCAGAAACCGTCGCGTTATTGTGACACTCGTGAAGTAATTCACATGTCTGGCTAACCAATGCCAGAATGAAAAGGCGGTACTGGCTTAAAGCGGGTACCGCCTTCTTGTTATTCGTCTAAACCTTCAATAATCGTGTCATTTGCATGATTTATTATCAAATCGTGTAATGGAGACTAAAAATGAAAAAAATACTCTTATCAATCGGCGGCTTAATTCTCTTGGTCATTGCTGTTCTATTGATTGCTCCCTTCTTTATTTCTCTCGAAGACTACAAGCCAGAAATTGCTGCAAAAGCAAAAGAGGCGACGGGGCGCGATTTGAAAATTGGAGGAGAAATTTCTCTCAGCCTATTCCCGACCGTTGCGGTTGAAGTCAACGATGTTGCTTTGGCGAATTATGATCAGGGGCAAAGTAAAGATATGGTAACTCTTGAGCAAATGGCGCTTGAGTTACAGATCATGCCGTTGTTATCGAGTGAAGTTGTTATTGATAAGTTTGTGCTGGTTAAGCCCGTTATTAATCTTGAAGTTGATAAAGCAGGTAAGCCAAATTGGGAGCTTGAAGGTACTCAGGACTCAACCGGTGATACAGCTGCGGCTGAAAGTTCTGAATCTTCTGATGGCGGAAGCGGTGCTGGTCTTAGTGGACTATCCCTAGGGGATGTTCGCATTGAAAATGGAGAGCTTCATTTCATTGATTTAGCTTCTGGTACAAAAGAAGGCATCGAAGCACTTAACCTTGAAATATCTCTGCAAGCGCTGAACGAGCCTCTGTCTTTGGATGGTCGATTGGACTGGAAGGCAGAAACAATTAACCTTAAAGCGGATGTTGCTAATCTTGAAAGCCTGATGAACGGGGGGAGCACAACGCTTGAAGCGTCTGTTAATTCAACACCAGTCAATTTTAGCTTCAGCGGTTCAGCTCAACAAGCCAGTGCTTTTTCTCTTGCTGGCGCTCTTGATCTTGATGTCCCATCTGTGAAGGGGCTAACTGATTGGGTCGGTGCACCGATTGAGCGTCACAACGAAGATACTTTTGGCCAGTTGTCGGTTAAAGGGCAGCTTGATCTGAACGGCCCTGTGGTTGCTTTTGATGATGTATCTCTTGTCTTTGATGCTTTGACTGCCCAAGGTGCTTTGAAGATTGATAGCTCGGGTACTGTGCCAAATATCGTAGCGGCACTTTCTACTGGTGTTCTTGATATTACTCCATACTTACCACCAGAAACATCTGGCTCTGAAGATACCTCCTCTGGGGGGGCATCCGGTGGTACTGCGTCACAAAGTGCGGCGACAGATCAAGGTTGGAGTGATGAGAAAATTGATTTCTCCGGACTGAAATCTGTGAATGCAGACTTGGCCTTGAAATCTGAAGGTGTGAAAATCCGCAAAATCACCATCGGTGTCAGCGAACTTGGTATTCTACTCAAAGGTGGAAAGTTAACTGCAGATTTGAAGCAGCTTGCTTTATATGATGGACAAGCCCGTGGTAAAGTAGTTTTAGACAGTTCGAAGGCTACACCTAGTACGGCAATCAATTTTGACCTTTCCGGGGTTCAGGCTGAACCATTGTTGTCTGATAGCGCGGATTTCGAAAAGCTTCTGGGGACTTTGAATTCCAAGGCTAATTTGACGACACAAGGTGCTTCTCAAAAGGCGATGGTCTCTAATCTGAACGGCAACGGAGATTTTGTTTTCAAAGACGGTGCAGTTAAGGGGATAAACATTCCCGGTCTGATCCGTAATGTATCACTGGATGCGTTGCAAAATTCCTTTGATGAGGCACAATCTACTGACTTCGCTGAGTTATCAGGTACCTACACAATTCAACAAGGTGTTGTGAATAATCAGGATTTGAGCATGATTGCTCCTTTGTTCAGGCTTTCTGGCAAAGGGACTGTTCCTATGCCTCCTAAAACACTGAATTATCGAGTAGAGCCAAAGCTCGTTGGTGATCTTGAAGGTCAGGGCGGTGATAGTGGGGCCAAAGGTCTTGCGGTACCGCTAATGATCACGGGGTCCTGGGATGACCCTAAAATTACGCCTGATCTTGCGGGTGCCTTGACTGATCAGTTGAAAGATCCTTCAGCTCTCATCGAAGGTGTTACTGGCGGTGAAGAGGGATTAAAACTGCCTCTCGGTGGTGATGATGCTGGTGGGGTAGAAGAAGTTATCGAAAAGCCTAAAGAGGCTTTGAAAAAACTTTTTGGTAACTAAGATCACACTTCCTATGAAAGCCAGTTATCTTAACGGTAGCTGGCTTTTTTATTTCCTGATGACAGTGCTTTTCTTTAATCTCTCAGGAAGTAAAAAGTCATAATCTCCTTTGATGAGTTTTTGTATGACTAAATTTAGTAAAGCCGAACTTGAATGGCGGGATGGCTTTGTCCCGGTATCAACCAAATATGATGATGTTTATTATTCCCTTACCAATGGTCTTGAGGAAAGCGCCTTGGTATTTTTGAACGGCGTTGGTGGTAAAGATCTTTGGGAAAACAAACAAAATACAATCATTGGTGAAACCGGGTTCGGTACAGGGTTAAATTTTTTAGCGACCTGGAGAGAATGGAAAAGATCTGCAAAATCAGATCAACGTCTAACCTTTGTTTCCGTCGAAGGTTTTCCTCTTAGCCGTGCTCAGTTACAAAAATCTTTGGAACCTTGGGATGAGCTTAGTGATATTCGTGATGCGCTCATTAAGGCTTATCCAGATCTAAGTCCTGGCTTTCATACGCTTGAGTTTGAGCAAGACAGGGTTACGCTTATTCTTCTTTTTGGGGATGTACAGGATGTTCTGTCACAGTTTTCTGGGCAGGTTGATGCCTGGTTTCTGGACGGTTTTACCCCTAAGAAAAATCCCGAGATGTGGAATGTTGATGTTTATAAATTACTGGCAAGAAAATCAAAACCTGGCACGAAGTTGGCAAGTTTTACGGCGGCAGGGCATGTTCGTCGCGGGCTAGAAAGTGTGGGATTTAAGATCGAAAAACATAAAGGCTATGCTTTTAAACGCGAACGCATTGTTGGCGAGTTTTCCTCTGTTGAAGCCGACGAAGATAAAAAAGTGGTGCACTCAGGGTCTCTGCCATGGTTTGATATCCCGAAAGTAAGAAATAAGCCTAAAAAGGTAGCCATCATTGGCGCAGGGATTGTCGGGAATTGTCTGGCTTATAGCCTGTCGCGTGCAGGTGTTGATGTTACTTTGATTGATAAGGCGCCTTCTGTTGCCGAAGGAGCATCAGGAAATCCAGCCGCAGTATTTGAGCCAAAACTGATGCGTAATGGTACTGTGCTGGGACAGTATTTGGCGTCTTGTTATCTCTTTGCTTTGAGCTTTTATCGAAAACTGGAAGAGCAAACAGGTGAAAAAATTTGGCATCATCAGTGCGGATCGTTGGATCTTATCGGTGATGACAAAGAACTTCAGCGTCGACAGTCTTTTGTCGCTTCGAATGTTCTCCCACAGGATCATTTTTCTATCGTGGATGCCCGGGGTGCTTCCGAGTTAGCAGGTATTGATCTAACGTCCTCTGCTGTTTGGTATCCGTATGCTGGGTGCCTTAATACGACTGCTCTTGCAAAGGCATTAACAGCTGAGATTGATGTCCGACTTAATTGCGAGGTGACATCGCTTGAACCCTATGCAAATCATGGACAATGTAATTGGAAACTCTCTGTTTCAGGAAGCAGTGAAGATCTCGAATTTGATAGCGTTGTTCTTGCCAATGCCTTCAATGCCAGGAATTTTACTCAATCTGAAAGCCTGTCTGTGATTATGAACCGGGGACAGGTCAGTACTTGTCTTCCTAACAAATCCAGCACAGATTTAAAAACCATTGTTAATGGTAGTGGGTATATTACACCCGCAATCAAGGGACAGCACGTTTTTGGTGCTACTTTTGAGCGGCTCTATTGCTATGATGAAGCTGAAAACAAGTCTGTTACAACAGAACACCATGGTCATAATCTGTCACTTCTAAACGAAATTGTTCCCAATATTTCTACGCAGATAGATCTATCTGCTTTAGGTGGCCGGACATCAGTTAGGGGAACAACGTTTGATCGTCTGCCTTTAGTCGGCCCGGTTTATGATGAAGATCAGTATCGTAATGATTACGCTGGCCTGAAGAACGGACAAAAAAGCAAGTCTTTCTGGCCACAGGGAGAATATTATCAAAACCTGTTCTGCGCAGTGGGCTTTGGGTCCCGAGGGTTTCTAACGGCACCTTTGATGGCAAACTACCTTATGAAATTAATATGTGGTTGTGACGCCTTGCCAATTCCGAACGAAATCAGAGATGCAATACATCCCGCCCGGTTTTTGATGCGGGATCTCAAAAAAGGTTTGTGACTCAGCAATCAGTGGAAACTGTTACTTTATAGTATCTCTATCCCTGAAATGTCCCGCCCAGGCTATATCGATCACCGGGATGGATAAGCTTGGCATAGGTAACCGTTTGTCCTTCGGACCACGTGCGCCTCTTCAGTAACAAGCAAGGTGTCGATGTAGAGATTTGCAATAGTTCAGCCTGCTTTTCTTCTGGCGCAATAGCAAAAATAGTATGTTCAGCGTTATCTAGCGAGGCGACTTGAACCAGATAATCATAAGGAGTGATATCCCTGAAATCCTGATCTAAATAATCGGGGGCAGAGGCGGGATTTATAAAACGGTCTTCAAGTTGAATTGGTGTACCGTTTTCTTTGTGAATAATAATAGAATGATAAACAGGCGCATTTAATTCCAATTCCATAACGCCTGCGATATAGGCTGAAGCCTGCTCTTGTTCGAGTAACATGACTTCGTTGCCATACTGCCCATTACGGGATCTGACTTCCTCGGCGATACTTTTAATTGCGAGCACAGCAGACTGAGGGCGAGGTTCGGCTACAAAAGTGCCGGCACCTTGAACGCGCATCAACCAGCCATCTGCAGTAAGTTCCCGCAAGGCTCTGTGGATGGTCATCCTAGACATATTCTGGCTTTGTGTTAGCTCGTTTTCTGACGGAATTTGAAAACCGGGTTTCCATTGGCCAGATTGAATATGACTAATAATGTGATCCTTCACCTTTTGGTAAAGAGGTATTTTTTTGTCGAAGCTCCCAGCATCCATTATAAATCCCCACACGCGCCAAGCGACGTTTATCGTTTCTTGTTATTATTGTAATAAATTAATAGATGCATGGTTTTACAGTGTATTTCCAGTGGAAAATTTTAAATAAACTGGAAATACACTGTTGTTGTGTCAATCAGAACCCAGTACCGAGCTCTTTTTATTAAAGAGCTCTAGATTATCGGCCTGATTGCCTAGTCAAAACTTGGCAGGAAATTAGGTTTGGAAATTGTGTTAAATGTTCCGTGCCATACCAAATCTTCTGCTGCTTCCAGATCGTCGGCAAAATAACGATCCTGTTCGAAGAAGGCGACATCTTTACGCAATCTTTCCATAACCGTTTCAAGTGTTGGTGATGTCTTTAACGGTTTGAGGAAATCAATACCTTGGGCTGCGGATAAAAGCTCTACTGCTAACACACCCGCTGTATTTTTTGCCATATCTGACAAACGCCTTGCGGCAAAGGTTGCCATGGAAACATGATCTTCCTGATTTGCAGATGTTGGCAGGCTGTCAACACAAGCCGGATGGGCAAGAGATTTGTTCTCTGATGCGAGGGCCGCAGCGGTAACCTGTGCAATCATGAAGCCAGAGTTGAGGCCACTTCCCGCAACGAGGAAGGGTGGGAGACCTGACATGGAGCTGTCCATCAAGAGTGCAATACGACGTTCGGACAAAGCGCCCATTTCCGATATGGCAAGGGCGAGGACATCAGATGCCATGGCCACTGGCTCAGCATGGAAGTTACCCCCAGATAGGATGTCGCCTTCTTTTGTGAATACCAGCGGATTGTCTGATACAGCGTTGGCTTCACGTTCGAAGATACCGGCGGCAAACCGCATGTGATCCAAACAGGCACCAAGAACTTGGGGTTGGCAACGAAGGGAATAGGGGTCTTGAACTTTTGAACAGTCGGTATGACTGTCATTGATCGGACTGCCGTCCAGAACGGTTCTGAATACAGATGCGATGTCTGCTTGTCCAATTTGTCCCCGGGCTTCTTGAATGCGGGGATCAAAGGGAACATGTGATCCTTTGGCGGCTTCTACGCTCATGGCACCAACCAGTGTGCTGGCATTCATCAGGTTTTCTGCTCTGAAAAGCCCTACAAGTGCCAGAGCTGTTGAAACCTGGGTACCGTTCAAGAGGGCAAGGCCTTCTTTCGGACCAAGAACCATTGGCTTTAACCCAATGCGTTCCAGCCCTTCCTTGGCTGGCATAATTTCACCTTTGTACCGGGCTTTTCCAGCACCGATTATCAAAGCAGACATGTGCGCAAGGGGCGCGAGGTCACCAGAAGCGCCAACAGATCCTTTTGACGGGATGCAAGGGTATAGACCTTCATTATAAAAAGTGATCAGATAATCGAGAACTTCCTGTCTGATGCCTGAAAAACCCTGAGCAAGCGAGGTTACCTTGAGTGCCAGAATGAGGCGAACAACTTCATCATCAAGCAGCGGCCCCATACCTGTTGCGTGGGACAACACAAGGTTGCTTTGTAACTCTTCTAGCTGTTCGTCATCAATACGTGTAGAAGCAAGTCGCCCGAAACCGGTATTGATACCGTAAACGGTTCTGCCGTCTCTCAGTACATCACGAACGGTTTCTGTCGATGCAGCAATTTGCGCTTTGCAAGCTGGATTCAGTTCGATTTTTACATCATCAAATGTAAGAGCGCGAAGAGTAGAGAGTGTCAGTTGACGGGGTGTCAGGATCAGTGATTTCATTTATCTGACTCCATAGGAAGGTCGAGATTATTATCCCGAGCACATTTTTTAGCAATTTCGTATCCGGCATCTGCATGACGCATAACACCTGTTGCGGGATCATTCCAGAGAACACGCCCCAATCGTTTGTCTGCTGCTTCTGTACCATCAGCACAGATAACAACACCAGAGTGTTGTGAGAAACCCATGCCAACACCTCCACCGTGGTGGAGAGATACCCATGTGGCACCGCCAGCGGTGTTTAAAAGCGCGTTAAGCAAAGGCCAGTCTGAAACGGCATCAGATCCATCCATCATGCTTTCTGTTTCGCGGTTCGGGCTGGCAACTGATCCTGAATCCAGGTGATCACGACCAATAACAACTGGTGCTTTAAGTTCGCCATTGCGCACCATTTCGTTAAAGGCAAGGCCTAGTTTGTGTCGTTGTCCCAGACCAACCCAGCAAATACGGGATGGGAGGCCCTGGAAGTGAATGCGCTCGCGTGCCATGTCCAGCCAGTTGTGCAGATGCGGATCATCCGGAATAAGCTCTTTGACTTTTTGATCTGTTTTATAAATGTCTTCAGGATCACCGGAAAGGGCTGCCCAACGGAATGGGCCTATACCACGACAAAAGAGGGGGCGGATGTAGGCTGGGACAAAGCCAGGGAAATCAAAGGCATTTTCAACGCCTTCCTCGAAGGCCATCTGACGGATATTGTTACCGTAGTCAACTGTCGGGATACCCTGTGCATGGAAATCGAGCATGGCCTGAACCTGTACGGCCATAGATTTCTTTGCGGCTGTTGTTGTACCTTTGGGGTCTTTTTCTGATCGGTCAACATATTCACCCCAGGTCCAGCCTTGGGGAAGGTACCCATTAAGAGGATCATGTGCAGACGTTTGGTCGGTGACAATATCTGGGCGGACGCCACGTTTAACAAGCTCCGGGAAGATATCAGCAGCATTGCCAAGTAAACCAACAGAGATTGCTTTTTTGTTGGCGACAGCATCATTGATAATGTTAAGTGCTTCATCAAGATCACTGCATTTTTTATCCAGATATCCTGTACGGATACGCATATCAATGCGGTCTTCCTGACATTCAACAGCTAACATAGAGGCACCAGCCATTGTGGCGGAAAGGGGTTGTGCTCCGCCCATCCCCCCAAGGCCACCAGTAAGGATCCAGCGGCCGGAAAGGTCACCGTTATAGTGTTGGCGTCCTGCTTCGACAAAAGTTTCGTATGTACCCTGAACAATACCCTGGCTGCCGATATAGATCCATGATCCAGCGGTCATCTGGCCGTACATCATCAAGCCAGCTTTATCGAGCTTGTTGAAATGGTCCCAGTTTGCCCAGTTCGGTACGAGGTTAGAGTTGGCAATAAGAACACGAGGGGCATCTGAATGCGTTGGGAAAATGCCAACGGGTTTACCGGATTGAACGAGAAGCGTTTGATCGTCTTTCAGTTTTTTCAGGCTTTCGACAATTTTATCGTAACATTCCCAGTTTCGGGCTGCGCGACCAATCCCACCATAAACCACCAGTTCTTCAGGGTGTTCAGCAACATCCGGATCCAAATTATTCATTAACATTCTAAGCGGTGCTTCACTCAGCCAGCTTTCGCATGAAAGCTCTGGGCCGTGTGGGGCGCGGATTGTGCGTGTGTTCTTTTTCATTTGTCCAACTTTCCGACTCAGGAATATGTATATACAAAATAACTTGTCTATACATCTTGTCAATATCCTGAATAGTACATCTGCTGTTTTTCCTTTTCTCTTTCAGATATAAGGTGAAAAGCTATTGAGAATACGTGTGTTTTGTTAAGTGGAGCTATTGGTGAGCATTACCCCCGATCAAAGAGAACAGCAGAGAATCGCTTTTATAAAGAATACAGGTTGGGAAGGTGCTGCTGTTGAAGCTTTGCCTGTTGATGCTTCTGCACGGTGTTATTTCAGGCTGACCAAAGGAAGCGAAACAAGGATCGTTATGGACGCACCGCCTGGTATTGCGGAACCTGTGGCAGTGTTCGCAAAGGTCGGGCGGCATTTATTATCCTGTGGCGTTTCAACACCTGTTATCCATCAAGAAGACATCGAAAATGGGTTTTTATTACTAGAAGATTTTGGCGACAATACCTACGCAAAGCTTTTGCATGCGGGATGGAACGAAGAAAAACTCTATGAACTTGCTATTGATGTGTTGGTTACAATGCATTCATCCGAAAGGCTGGCTCAAATTGATATGCCGCCCTATGACTTGGCTTTTTTAGTGAAAGAAGCGCTTATTATGGCGGATTGGTATGTGCCGAGTGTAAAGGGCGCAGCTTTGCCTGCCGAAGTACGGCAAGCCTATGTGTCGGCTTGGTGTCGGGTTTTTAAATTTCTGCCTCTGCTTCCGACTACTTTGGTTTTACGAGATTTTCATATTGATAATCTTATGATTTTGGACGGACGTGATGGTGTTGCATCGTGCGGTTTGTTGGATTTTCAGACCGCAGTACTCGGTGCTGCGCCCTATGATCTGATGTCTTTGGTAGAAGATGCCCGCCGTGATATTGATGAGGGACTGCGAACAAGGATGATTGAGCGTTATCTCAAAGCAATGAAAATTGACAGGGATAGTGAAGCGGGACAGGATTTTATGTCCTGGTATTATGTTCTTTCTGCACAGCGTCATGCTAAAGTCTTAGGATTATTTACGCGTCTTTATTCACGAGACCAGAAGGATGCCTATCTGAAACATGTAACGCGTGTCAGCAGTTTGATGGATAGCTCTTTGCAAAATAGTATTCTAGAACCCGTAAAGAGCTGGTTTGATAGATATTTTCCGGATTTTGTTGTTGAGTTAAAAGCTGAAACAATTGACCAAGAAAAAGTTATGAAGTCAGCTGCTCTAACGGAAGGGTTTCCTGTCTCGCTATCTTAGGCAATTTTTGTCTCTTTGAGAGCGGGGAGCTTTTGGTAAGGCATGTCATGCCTGTGGCGTTCATGTAGGGGAAAAGCTATGCCATCAATTATCTCTGCCCAATCCCATGTTTGTTATGGGCATGTTGGGAATTCTGCGGCGGCATTTCCGATGCAGAAGCTCGGGGTTTCTGTACATTTAGTTCCAACGACAATTTTATCCAATCATCCTGCGCATTCTAGCTTTTATGGGCAGGCAATAGAGAGCGACCTTTTGCAGGATCTGTTCTCCGGACTGGAAGAACGTGGCGCTTTTCATGGAAGTGCAGGATTTCAGAGTGGCTACCTTGCGACGTTAGAGAATGGATATGTTATTGAGAAAGCCGTAAAGCGCTTTAAAGTCTGCAATCCGCAGGGATTATATTGCCTTGATCCTGTTATGGGGGATGTTGGAAAAGGTTTCTTTGTTCAGGCGGGCATACCGCAGTTAATTACAGATAAACTGTTGCCTCTGGCTGATATTATAACGCCAAATAAATTTGAGTTTGATAGCCTTACTGCAACGAGTTGTCTGAACCATGGTGATATGGTTGCGGTTGCCCGCAAGCTCATGAAAGATTTTACTTTACGTTGTGTGGTTGTCACTTCTGCAGATTTTGCAGCAGATTCTACAGGCGAAGAAACAACACATACATTGGTTGTTCGTCCAGATAGAGCAATGTTGTACTCTACGCCATTCTTACAAAATGGCCCTTCGGGAACGGGGGATCTTTTTACAGCTATGTTCATAGCCAGAATACTTCTGGGGCAAAATGAGATGGATGCTGCTGAGTTATCTTTGAATGCTGTATATTCCATAATAAAGCACACAGTTGCGTCTGATTTAAGAGAACTTGATATAATTACACATCAAAAGTGTATTATAAGTGCAAGTAATATAATCACACGAAAAAAAGTGTAAATATAAAATTTATTTTTCCCCTGGATTTATGTTTTTCTCGATTGGAGGGATGATAAGATCTTTACCTTATAGGGTAAGATTCTTCTTTTGTAATATTATGCATTGTAACTAATATGTTGATTTTATTATAATAAAATCTTTTGTACATAAAAAATAATTTCCTGTTTCATTGAGTGTTTCATCGTCTGCACTATTTTTAACTAATTATTAGTGTTAAATATTAAAAAATTTCATTTTTACTTGTAATTTTTTCAAAACATGTCATCTATTCACTGTGAGTTAATGTAATTGAGAAAATAATTTCTCTAAATTATGTGTGAAATAGATGTGAGGGTGTCATGGATCACTTTCCGATTTTCCTGTCTCTTAAGGGGCAGAAAGTTGTTTTGGTTGGCGGCGGCGACTTAGCTGCAAGGAAACTGCGTTTGCTTCGTAAGGCTGACGCAGCAGTAACTGTGATAGCACCTTCACTCTGTCCTGAGATTCAGGAACTGGTTGCGCAAACTGAGGTTGATCATCTGGGGCGCAAGTTCCTGAATGAAGACGTCACAGGCGCAAGCCTTGTTTTTGCGGCAACTGATATTGAAGAAATTGATGCGGCAGTCGCACAAGCTGCGCGGGCAAAGGGTATTAAGGTTAATGCCGTAGATCGCCCTGAACTGTCAGACTTCATCATGCCTGCAATTGTTGACCGTTCACCGATTGTTATTGGTATTTCCAGCGGTGGTTCTGCTCCAATTCTTGCGCGTAATCTGCGTGAGAAAATCGAAGGAATGCTACCACCAGCACTTGGGCGTCTCGCATCCTTTGCGGATAGCTTTCGTGGTGCGGTGAAGGGAACGATCTCTCGCGGAAACGAACGTAGAAAATTTTGGGAAAATTTCTTTGATGGCCCCATCGCTGAATCTGTTCTCTCCGGACGCGAAGTTTCTGCTCGTGAGAGCATGCTTGGGCTGATTAATCGGAACTGGAAACAGGAAAATGCCACTGGTCATGTTGCCATCGTTGGTGCTGGCCCTGGTGATCCAGATCTTCTTACCTTCCGCGCCATGAGATTTATGCAGCAGGCTGATGTCGTTGTATATGACCGACTGATCAGTGATGAGATCCTCGATTATGTCCGCCGGGATGCCGATCGTATTTATGTGGGTAAAGCACCGGGACATCACAGTCATACTCAGGACGAGATCAATGACATTCTTGTTCGTGAAGCACGTAAGGGGCTGCGCGTTGTCCGCCTCAAAGGTGGTGACCCGTTTGTTTTTGGGCGTGGTGGTGAAGAAATGGATGTACTGAAATCTGTCGGGATCGAAGTTGATGTTGTTCCGGGCATTACGGCTGCGGTTGGTTGTGCGGCTGCATCGGGCATCCCCTTAACCCACCGCGAGCATGCATCAATGGTTACCTTTGTTACCGGGCAGACGGGTGATGATATGACTGCGGCTGATTGGTCGAGTTTGATCAATAGTCGCCAAACATTGGTCTTTTATATGGGGCTGAAAAATGCCGGGCAAATATCTGATCGGTTGATTAAACACGGCCAGGATCCAAAGACACCAATCGCGATCATCGAAAATGGTACGCGTGTTGATCAAAGGGTTCTTCCCGGACAGCTTTTTGATGCTGCTGAGATGGTCCAGCGACATCAGGTTACAGGTCCTTCACTGATCGTTATCGGATCAGTCGCGGCCTATGCCGATACATCGGATTTACAGCAGATTACAACTGCTGCGTTGGAAAATAAAAATACGGCTTCCTTTTTGAATGAAGTCGCCGTTGCCGCTCAATAAACGGCACGTTTAGGAGAGAGTAAAGAAAATGTCATTGCAAATTATGACTGCAAACAGATTGCTTGGCGGTGGTGTTGTCTATTTCGGTGAAAATGAAGAATGGACAGATCATTTTGCCTCAGCAAAAGCCGTTGAAGATAACGATGGCGCAGCAGCGTTGTTGACTGAGGCCGAAAAGGCCGAAGCGAACCAGCTTATTGTTGGTCCTTACTTGATTAAAGTCGAGCGTAATGAAGCCGGTCTTCAGCCACTTTCAGTCAAGGAAGGTATTCGGGCGAAGGGCCCAACCGTACTGTACGGTCACGGTACTCCGGCCAATTCATCGGAGTCAGTTTCATCCGGACCAGTTAAGGAATAACGTTATGTATCGCTATGACGAATTTGATTATGATTTTGTTCAACAACGCGTTGCACAGTTCGGGGATCAGGTCGAACGCCGTATCGAAGGTGATTTGACCGAAGATCAATTCAAACCATTGCGTTTGATGAACGGTCTTTATCTACAGCTCCATGCTTATATGCTTCGCGTTGCTATTCCCTACGGAACTTTCAATTCCGTTCAGATGCGCAAACTGGCTCATATTGCCCGCAAGTATGATCGTGGCTATGGTCACTTTACGACACGTCAAAATATCCAATACAACTGGCCTGTGTTGAAGGATGTTCCTGCTATTCTCAAGGAACTTGCCGAAGTAGAGATGCACGCGATCCAGACCAGTGGTAACTGCATAAGAAATACCACGTCTGATCAATATGCAGGTGCCGCCGCCGACGAGATCGAAGATCCGCGTGTATATTGTGAAATCATTCGCCAATGGTCTTCTTTGCATCCTGAATTCACGTTCTTGCCCCGCAAGTTCAAGGTTGCTGTGACGGGTGCAACAACAGATCGTGCAGCTATTCGCGTTCACGACATTGGCTTGGCTATTGTTAAGAATGATGATGGTGAAGTGGGCTTTGAAGTCCACGTTGGTGGTGGTCAGGGACGCACACCAATGATTGGTAAGGTCGTTCGTGAATTCCTGCCCAAGGAACACTTGTTGTCTTATCTTGAAGCCATTTTGCGCGTGTATAACCAGATTGGCCGTCGTGATAACAAATACAAAGCCCGTATCAAAATTCTGGTTCATGAAACTGGTATTGATGAAATTCGTCGCCTGGTCGAAGAAGAATGGAACCGCATCAAAGATACAGCGTTGAATCTGCCATTGGAAGAAGTTGATCGCATTAACGATTACTTCGCCCCTCCAACTTTCGAGACGCTTGATGCGACTTCTCGTTCGTTTGAGGTGAAACGCTTCGAAGATCGTGGCTTTGCCACCTGGGTGCGTGCGAATGTTGTTGCACACAAAAGACCTGGCTATGCCATTGCCAATATCTCTCTGAAACCAGAAGGGGAAGCGCCGGGCGATATCACAGATGATCAGATGGAAGTTGTGGCTGATCTGGCTGAGAAATATAGTTTTGATGAAATTCGGGCAACGCATGAGCAAAATCTAGTTTTGCCGCATGTGAAGCTCGATGATCTGTATGATGTCTTCCTAGGGTTACAGAAATCAGGATTGGCAACAGGTAATCTCGGCTTGATTTCAGATATGATCGTCTGCCCGGGGCTGGATTATTGTGCCCTTGCTAATGCACGATCAATCCCAGTTGCTCAGGCTATTAGCAAACGCTTTGCAGATATCGAACGTCAATATGATATCGGTGAGCTCAAGCTCAAGATTTCCGGGTGTATCAATGCCTGTGGCCATCATCATGTGGGGCACATCGGTATTCTGGGTGTTGATCGTAAGGGTGAAGAATATTACCAGATTACTTTGGGTGGAAATGCCAACGAAAATGCTGCGATAGGCAAGATTATCGGGCCGTCATTTGCCTATGATAAAATTGTTGATGCTGTTGAAACAGTGGTGAACACCTATCTCGAGATCCGTGACGGTGCTGAGGAAAGCTTCCTTGATGCTTACAACCGGGTTGGCATGGCTCCGTTCAAGGAAAGACTTTATGCTTAAGGCATCGACCTTGTTACCAAAAGAAGGAAGCGCACGAGAGCGTCTGGAGACGACAAAATCCCGCGCAGCAGAATTGCTGGATAGTGTTCGGAATTTGTCGACCCATGATGCGCTTGTCCGACTAATTGAAGATGAATTTAAAGGCCGTGTTGCACTTGTCTCTTCTTTTGGGACAGAGTCAGCAATCCTTTTGCATCTCGTTGCTCAGGTTAATCCAAACACCCCCGTAATCTTTATGGATACGGGAAAATTGTTTGGTGAAACGCATAGGTATCGACGTCAGTTGACAGAGTTTTTGGGGTTAACTGATGTGCGTCAAATCTTGCCAGAGGAAGCAAAGCTTTCTGAAAAAGATCCCAAAGGTATTCTCTGGAATCAGGATACGGATATGTGCTGTTGGGTGCGTAAGGTTGAGCCGATGAACCGTGCGCTTGATGATCTTGATGCCTGGATTTCCGGGCGCAAGAGATTTCAGTCTGTGACACGTGCCAAACTGGAACTCGTCGAAGCTGAAGGTTCCCGGATCAAAATCAATCCGCTTGCCTATTGGGAGCGTGACGAGATTACAGCTTATTTCAATAAGCATAACCTGCCACGTCATCCTCTGGAAGCTGATGGCTATCCATCGGTGGGATGTATGCCGTGTACCGACAAGGTCGAAGCGGGTGAAGATCCACGAAGCGGGCGCTGGAAAAATCAGGACAAGACGGAGTGCGGTATTCACTTCCTTGATACAGGCGCTGCAAGAAATAAAACGGCATAAGCCCGCAGGCTTTTGTTAGATAAGAGTTTAACCTAGCCATAGCTAGCATAAGTCCAAAAGAATTTCTTAGGGCGGGCTAGCATGACAAACAGATTGAAGAGAAAAGAGAGTAAAATGCCGCTCATAAAAGATGGACGCCATGTTGCTGATAAATGGATCAAACTGGATAGTGAAGCCGAAGTTCCTGCCGGGGTTTCTATCATTGTATCGCTTGATCGCTGGCAGAGTGAGAAAGAAGCTTTACTCGGTCTTGATCTCGAGCTTGGTGTTTTGCTTGAAAGCAATGAATCTCCCGAATTGATCGAAGATGACTTAAATAAACTCTCATTAGTTGCATTGAACTTTCCGGCTTTTGGTGATGGGAGAGCTTATTCCTATGCACGCATTCTAAAAGAACGTTATGGGTTTGAAGGTGAAGTCAGAGCAGTCGGTGATGTTTTGTATGATCAGATCCAGCTTATGGAGCGCTGTGGTTTTGATACGCTCAAAATTGAAAGTGAAGCCACGCTTCGTTCTTTAAAACGGAATAAATCGGCTGATGTGAACGTGTTCTATCAACCCACAGGTGATGGGGAAGCGACGGCTTCTTCTTTACGTAAGCGTTTGATTGAGAGCCATAAAGAACTTGGCTATCACAAGGCGTCCTGATTTTATTTGTCAGCCATAGTAATTGTTGGCTGATCACTGGAGTGCGTTATGACTTATGTCGTTGCGGATAATTGCATTAAATGCAAATACATGGATTGTGTCGAAGTTTGCCCCGTAGATTGTTTCTATGAAGGGGAAAATACACTAGTTATTCACCCTGATGAATGTATTGATTGCGGCGTTTGCGAGCCGGAATGTCCTGCAGAAGCGATTTTGCCTGATACCGATCCGGAAGCTGAGAAGTGGCTGGAGATGAACACCAAATACGCTGAGATCTGGCCGAATATCACTGAGCAGGGGCAACCTCCTGCTGACGCCGACGAATTCAACGGTGTAACTGGCAAGTATGAAAAGTTTTTCAGTCCGAATCCTGGTGGGCAGGAAGCCGAGAAAAAGGTTGGATAAAGTCAGCGCCGATGATTTTAAAGGGGCATCCATTTGGGTGCCTTTTTTGCTTGTGACTAGAGATAAGAAACTGTGATGACATAAGGTATTATCGCTTCCTTTACTATTCTCGGGTATCAAGGAGAGGGTAGCCATACGAACTGTGTGGGTTCCCTGTCATTTTGAAGTCACGGAAAAATTGATATGTCGAGTGTTATAAGAAGAGCTTCTATTCCTCTGATTGTTGGGGGGATATTATGGACGGGACCAGTTCTGGCTGAATGCAAGAAGCCAAATTATGATCCGCCTCGATGTACAAATCAGTTTATCGAAATTCAGTTTTTGGACGCCAAAGATTTTAAAAGCTGTAAAAAGGAAGTGACTTACTTCCTTGAAAGCTTGGATATCTGGTCAAAATGTGTTGCCGACGAAGCGCGCTTAAAAGGTGATGAAGCAATCAAGCTTTTTAATTGTAAGGTAAATGGAACTGCTAATTGCCTGGGGAGCTCTGGGTAAAATAATAGCCTAGTCCTTTTCTTGCCTAAGTTCTAGATATCTCAGAGTTAGTGATGATATAAGCCTGTTATGACTGGCTTACCTATAGATTCTGTTCTTCCACAAATCGCGCAGAAATTTGCAGAAAACGCATCGCTTGTGCTTCAGGCTCCTCCAGGTGCGGGTAAGACAACCGGCGTTCCCTTGCATCTTCTCCAATCCGATTGGCTTAGTGATAGTAAAATAATCATGCTTGAACCAAGGCGTCTCGCTGCGCGAGCTGCAGCCACAAGGATGGCCGAACTTTTAGGCGAGGATCTTGGTGAGACCGTCGGTTATCGTATCCGCCTGGAAAAAAAGGTGAGCGCAAGAACAAGGATTGAGGTTGTTACTGAGGGTATTTTAACCCGAATGCTGCAAAACGATCCTGAATTATCCGGTGTTGGATTAGTTATTTTTGATGAGTTTCACGAACGTAGTTTGCAGGCAGACTTGGGACTTGCTCTTTGTTTAGAGGTTCAGGCCGCACTTCGAGATGATCTTCGAATTTTGGTTATGTCGGCGACCTTGGATGGGCAGGCGGTTTCCCGTTTGATGGGTGATGCACCCGTTATTACAAGCGAAGGGCGCAGCTTTCCTGTTGAGATAAAATACGGGCGAGAAACTGAACGTCGGAATATTCCTTTTGATATGGCTGATAAGATAGAGGAGGTTCTTGCAGAAGAAAGAGGAAGTATTCTTGCCTTCCTGCCTGGGGTTGGAGAAATAAAGCGGGTAGAGAGCCTCTTAAAGGCAAAAAAAACGATGGCAAACGTTGAAATCTATCCTCTTTACGGCGATTTGCCTATGGCGAAACAACGAAAAGCAATCGAGCCTGTAAAAGGTGGCCAGCGTAAAGTAGTTTTGGCGACCTCTATTGCAGAGACAAGCTTAACCATTGATGGCATCAGAATAATTGTTGACTGCGGCTTTCGACGTAGTCCCCTATTTGATCCTTCATCGGGGTTAACAAGGTTGGAAACCATTCGTGTTTCAAGGGCGTCAGCGGATCAAAGAGCTGGTCGAGCTGGGCGATTAGAACCTGGTATTTGTTATCGTTTGTGGCAAGAATCCCAGAACGGAGCGCTGGCATTACAGGACAGGCCGGAAATTCAAGAGGCTGATTTATGTTCGCTTGTCCTAGAGCTTTTGAATTGGGGAGCGGCAGATCCTGAAGAATTATCCTGGTGCACAATTCCGCCGAAATCATCGTGGAAACAGGCGTTGGAGTTACTTCGATCTTTAGGGGCTATCGATCATAGTGATCACATTACGGCTCATGGGAAGAAAATGTCTCGACTTCCTGTCCATCCAAGACTTGCTCATATGCTTGTTACAGGAAAGGCAGAGGACGCTGGGTGGCTTGCCTGTCTCATTGCGGGATTGCTAACTGAAAGAGATATCTTGCAACAAGGCGGAAATAGAACACGGGCCGATCTTTTGGTCAGGATTGACGCTTTTACAAGGAAATCGAGAGATAAAGGCTTCGAATTTGATGCCTATCGTTTGAAGCAAGTCAAACGCACAGCAGAACAGTATGCCAGGTCGTTGGGCGTCACACCGGATAAAGAATTTGATACGACGAATGCTGGAGGACTCGTGTCCCTTGCCTATCCTGACCGAATAGGAAAACTGCGTAAAAATACAGCGGGTCGTTTTAAACTATCTGGCGGCAAGGGAGCTGAATTGGATGAGCTGGATCCTTTGGCATCAAAACCTTATCTGGTTATGACAAATATAGGTGGTGCAGGTGCTTCTGCGCGTGTTTACCAGGCTATTGAGGTATCCGAAGGTCAAGTTCGTAAGTTTCATGCTAAAACCATTGTATTGGAAGATCAGGTACGATTGGATGAAGCCAAAGGCCTTTTTCTTGGGGAGAGGGTTGAGCGTTGTGGCGAAGTCATTCTAAAGGCGATACGGGTTAAAGAGCCGGATCAGGAAGCAATCAAACAGGAAATCGTACAGTTGGTGCGTGGTAAGGGCTTGACGGTCCTTGAGCCAGATGTTGGGTTTGAGCACTTCTATCGTCGGGTTATCTCTGCGGGTGTGCTGTCAGAGGAGGCGGACTGGCCTGATTTTTCTGAAGCAGGATTGATCTCAAGTCTCGAAATTTGGTTATTGCCTTATCTTGATGGTGTCACGACCCTCAAATCTTTGCAGGCGCTGGATCTCAAGAATATTTTACTTTCGTCTTTGGATTGGAATAAACGCCAGTTTTTGAAGGAAAATTTCCCAGAACGAATTGAACTTCCAACTGGGAATACAGCTAAAATTAACTATATTGACCCCAAGCTACCTATTCTTGAAGTCAGGCTTCAGGAACTCTTTGGTTTGTCTGTGACACCCTCAATTTTTGGTGGGCGTATTCCCTTGCGTCTTCATTTGTTATCTCCGGCAAGGCGACCATTACAAGTTACAAGCGATTTGGCTGGTTTCTGGGCGAATACCTACCATGATGTAAAAAAAGATATGAAGGGGCGATATCCCCGTCATTACTGGCCAGATGATCCTTTGATCGCTGAGCCCACATCTAAAACGAAAAAGAATATGAACAAGGCGAGACGCTAGTAAGAAATGCTCTACTGTTGAGTAGGATACCTTCTATCCAAAAATTTGATTTTTGATTTGAATTACCCTATCTCTTAGGTAGTTGAGAGAGGGTAGCGAGTTTCATGCATTCAACAACAAGACAAAAAGAGATCTTGAAAGCTGTTCGACTCAAAGGGTTGTGTACAATTCTTGAGCTTGCTGATCAGTTTTCGGTCTCTGATGAGACCATTCGTCGGGATGTGAAGCCGATGGTTAGTGCTGGGCTGGTTGAAAAAGTGCATGGCGGCATCATTGTCCCTGACGAAGGACATGAACCTCCCTTTCAGTACAGGATGGTTGAAAACCATGAGGCCAAACAACGCATTGGTCATGAGCTTTCCAAAATAATTCAGAGCGGGGATTCGTTAATCCTGGATACCGGAAGTACGACTGCTATTGCTGCGCATGCGCTGCAGGAACATTCCAACCTTCTTGTGGTGACTAACTCTGTTGAAACCGCTAGAGCACTGGCAACCCGAAATGGGAACCGGGTCTATATTGCCGGTGGGGAATTACGTGCCGACGATGCTGCAGCTTTTGGACCTTCAGCTATTGCTTTTATCAAGCAGTTTGACGTGAAGTATGCTGTCCTTTCTCTTGGTGGACTGGATCCTGTTAAGGGGTTGATGGTTGATCATCTGGAAGAGGCAGAGTTTTCGCGTACTGTTATGGAGCAGGCACAAAAAACAATTGTTGTGGTCGATCAAAGTAAATTTAATCGATCTCGTCTGGTTAAGGTCGCACCTTTAAAAGTAATTGATATCTTGATCACTAACAGTGAACCTGATCCGGAATTGTCGGCTTGTTTTCGAGAAGCTGAAGTTGAAGTCATTGTAACTTCCTAATTGGGCTTTGTCTCGCTTTTGGCAGAGTGTTGTAGCGATCAGTATCAAAGTTAGCTATTTTATAGCTTAGGCAGCTTGGAATATTTCAAGCTGCTTTTTCGTATGCCGTTGATTCAGCCATTTAAAATCCACAAAACAACCTGCAAGGATGAATGCTCCTGTTTGCGGTGTTGTTTTTGTGTTGACTTTTGATGATATATGTTGATATTTTTGGATATTAAAATATAAAAATCAAAATAAAAAAACTCGAAATCCTTACAGGGAGTAGGTTTATGATTAAAACATCACGGTTTGCGTTGGCTTTATTGGGAAGTCTTGCGCTGTCAAATATGACAACAACAGCTTCTTTTGCTGATGTTGAGTCAAATGATCCTATTAAACTCACATTGCATGATTGGACGGGACAACTCTTAACAACCAAGATCATGGGGTCTGTTCTTCAAAAAGCCGGTTACAATATTGAATATGTTCAAGCAGATTATATCGCTCAGTTTGCAGGCCTTAAAGAAGGCGATCTTCATGTGGCTATGGAGATTTGGGAAACTACAGGTCGCGAGGCTATGGACGAAGCAGTCGGAACTGGTAAAGTCGAAAACCTGGGTGAGACTGGTATGCAGGCCATCGAAGAGTGGTGGTACCCTTCATATATGAAAGAAGTGTGCCCCGGATTGCCGAATTGGGAAGCTCTCAATGAATGTGCTGAGGCTTTCGCTACGCCAGAGACGGCACCAAAGGGGCGTTATCTAGGTGCTCCAGTGACATGGGGTGGCTTTGACGATGAGCGGGTTGAAGCACTTGAAATGGATTTTGAGGTTATTCACGCTGGGACGGATGCCGCGCTTTTTGCTGAACTTGAATCTGCCTACCAAAGAAAAGCACCCGTGTTGTTGTGGGTTTACGCCCCTCACTGGGCACCTGCAAAGTTCGAAGGCGAGTGGGTTGAATTCCCCAAATATACTGCAGAATGTTACAATGATCCCTCATGGGGATCGAACGAAGACGCTGCTTATGACTGTGGTAAACCCACCGGACCTGTTTGGAAAGTTGCGTGGTCTGGTGTGAAAGATAAATGGCCTGGTGCACATAAAGCAATTGAAGGCTTTAACATTTCTAATGATGAAATGTCACAGATGATTATTGAGGTCGATCTTGATGGCAAAGATATGGATGCTGTCGTGAATACCTGGGTCGATGCAAATAAAGATCGTTGGGCATCTTGGGTTAAGTAAGATGCCGATTGCTCAGAGGTAGCAGGGTGGTTCTTTCCTGCATCTCTCTGTCTCTGAGCAATCTTTAAATGCCGTAATTTTTAAAATGAGCGGCTTTAATATCAAAATGTAAAACTATTTCAGTATAGGTCCTGTGGGTATGAACTCATCAGTTAAATTGTCATGCCGTGGTGTCTGGAAGATTTTCGGCCCTGACGCAAAGAACTTTCTCGTAAAGCATAATCACAAACCGAATTCACGTGATTTGAAGGCGGCCAATCTTGTGGGAGGGGTCCGGGATGTAAATATAGATATTCATTCTGGTGAAATCTTTGTCATTATGGGGTTGTCTGGATCTGGTAAATCAACATTGGTACGTTGCCTTTCCCGTCTGATTGAACCAACAGATGGGGAGATTTTGTTTGATGGGCAGGATCTGCTAAAAGCCAGTGATAATAAAATGATTGAGATCCGCCGCCATAAAATGGGGATGGTCTTTCAGCACTTTGCCTTGTTACCGCACTTAACTGTTTTGGGTAATGTTGCATTCCCGTTGGAAATACAGGGAATTAGTAAAGATAAGCGAGAAAAGAAAGCGCAGGAAATAATTGAACTTGTCGGCTTGTCTGGGCGGGAAAACTATTATCCACGAGAGCTTTCTGGTGGACAGCAACAACGGGTAGGTATTGCTCGCTCACTTGCTGTGGAACCTGAAATCTGGTTTCTGGATGAACCTTTTTCTGCGTTGGATCCGCTTATTCGCCGAGAAATGCAAGACGAGTTCATTCGTTTGCAAAATGTCCTCAAGAAAACCATTGTTTTCATAACCCATGATTTCGATGAAGCTATTCGTCTTGCTGACAGAATTGCGATCATGAAAGATGGTAAGGTTATACAAATCGGCTCGCCAGAGGATCTGGTGATGAATCCGGCAACAGACTACGTTGCTGAATTTACACAACACATCCCAAGGGCAAAGGTTCTGACGGCAGGCTTATTAAAAGATGCCTATGATTCTACGATTGCAACTGCAGGAACAGTCACTCAAGATACTGTGATTGCTGATATTGCGGACGATATAGAGCAGTCTGATAAGCCTTTTGTTGTGACATCAGATGAAGATACTCCTGTAGGACTCTTGAACCGTAAAAGGGTTATGGACGTTCTTGTGGGGCGCGAGGTATCGTTGTGATCACCGCAATGAAGAACAGAGTTCTGGATATTGGGCCTCTTAAATCAGCCAAATTATTTTGGATATTGGCACTTTTTGTCACGGTCTTTCTGTACCTCGAAGGTAAGGGATTGTTTCCAAAATGGATGTTTAAGGTCCCACGTAAATCACAGCTTCCTGTTAAAAAATACATATCTGACTTTATGGACTGGTTAGTCCAAGAGGCAAACTTTGGTTTCTTTACTTTCAAAGAGCTAACTCGTGGAATGTCGAGCTTACTGGATATTCCCTTGTCTTTTGCCACAAGTCTTTTTTCAACCGGATTTTTAGAAGGGCAAGGATCTCAGGCTATTCAAATCCTTCCTCCCTTATCGTGGATTGCCGTGATAGCTGCCGTAGTGGCTATGGGACACTATGCTCGTGACTGGAAACTTGCCGCGTTTATCGGAGGGTGTTTTCTCTATCTGGCGATTTTTGGTCAGTGGGACAGTGCGATGGTAACTTTGGCATCAATTGTCATTGCTGTTCCTTTTGGTGTTGTCGGTGGTCTGTTGCTTGCAATAGGGGCCTATCGTTCTCCCTGGTTTGAGAAAACCATTTCACCAGTTTTGGACTTGATGCAGACCATACCCGTTTTTGCTTATCTGGTTCCGATTTTGTTTTTGTTCGGTTTTGGTCCTGTCGCGGCAATGATTGCTACTATCATTTATGCCATGCCACCAATGACACGTATTGCGATTATGTCACTAAAAAGTGTACCGAGCGAGATTGTTGACTTCGGAAACATGGCGGGCTGTACCAAACGACAATTGATGTGGAAAGTCCTTGTTCCTTCTGCTGCTCCCGGTCTTATGGTCGGGGTCAATCAGGTGATCATGCTGTCGTTGAATATGGTGATTATCGCTTCGATGATTGGTGCTGGTGGTCTTGGATATGACGTGCTGGCATCGTTGCGTCGATTGGATATTGGTGGTGGACTGGAAGCTGGGGTTGGTATTGTCGTACTGGCCATAGCATTGGATCGTTTAAGCCAGGCTTTCGCTACCAGATCTGAATCCGCTCATCTGGATGGCCGTCTTAATATCGTCAAACGACATCCTTGGTTTTTGACTGTATTAATCATTGTCCTGTTTACTCTGGTACTAGGCCACTACATACCGGCTATTCAGGGGTATCCGGCGTCTCTAGAGTTAGGCGTCGGAACATCCCTTGCCGAGTTTGTAGCATGGATTAATGTCAATTTTTTTGATGTGCTGGAAACTTATAAGACCTTTGTCTTAATTTATTTCATGGTGCCAGTGAAGCTTGTCTTGTTAAAAATGCCCTGGGCCTGGACAATTCTTTTACTCTGCGTAGGCGCATGGCAGTTAGGAGGCAAAAAGCTGTTTCTTCTAACGCTTCTTTTAAGCTTGTTTATTGTTGCCACAGGGATGTGGGAAAAAGCGATGATCACTGTATATCTCTGTGGTGTATCGGTCGTAATTGCATGTCTTATTGGTATTCCTGTTGGTATTTTGGCGGTGGAAAATGATCGCTTGGGACGAATTGTACAAGTCGTGATTGATACGCTTCAAACATTACCAAGTTTTGTTTATCTGATTCCTGTTGTCATGCTTTTCCGTGTTGGTGATTTTTCGGCGATGGTGGCGGTTGTTTTATATGCCATTGCGCCAGCCATCCGCTATACGACCCATGGAATACAGCAAATCCCATCGTCCTTGATAGAAGCGGGCATAACATCAGGATGCACACGCCGCCAACTGCTCTGGAAGGTTAAGTTACCACTTGCTTTGCCTGAGATCTTGCTGGGACTTAATCAAACAATAATGCTTGCCCTTTCCATGCTGGTTATCACCGCATTGGTGGGAACGCGTGACCTTGGGCAAGAAGTTTATATTGCGCTAACCAAGGCAGATACCGGGCGCGGTCTCGTAGCTGGTCTTTCTATTGCCTTTATCGCGATTATTGCGGATCGCATGATTGCCGCAGGTTCTCGTAAAGCAAAACAGCGCCTAGGATTGGGCGAGGAATTGGGATAGGAACCCCGATGACAAATAAAGAAGATATCATCAGACAGCTTCCCTGTTGGGATGGATCTGTTGACCCTGAACCATTGGGGGGAGGGATCACTAACCACAACTACACGGTTAAGGATAACAAAGGGAAATACGTCGTTCGTTTTGGGGAAGACATTCCGGTGCATCATGTAATGCGCTTTAACGAACTCGCGGCGAGTCAAGCGGCCTATCAGGCCGGTGTTTCCCCAGAAGTTGTTTTTGCAGAAAACGGGATTATGGTTTTACGTTTTATCGAAGGGATCTGTTTCGATGAAAGTATGGTTCGTGATCCTGAGAATTTAAAAAAGATTATTCCCCTGATCCGACGGGCGCATACCGAGATACCAAAGTACTTGCGGGGACCTTCCCTTGTATTCTGGGTTTTCCATGTCATTCGGGACTATGCAGCAACTCTCAAAAAGGGACAGAGCCGTATGGTTGGTGAAATCCCTTGGTTGTTGAATAGTGCAGAAGCATTGGAAAATGCCGTTGGTAAGGTCGATTTGGTATTCGGGCACAATGATCTTTTGGCAGCTAACTTTATCGATGATGGTAACCGTGTCTGGCTTTTCGATTGGGATTATGCCGGATTTAATTCCCCGCTCTTTGATCTCGGGGGACTTGTGTCCAATTCAGCACTAGATAAATCGTCAGAACAGTGGGTGCTCGAAAGTTATTTTGACAGCCCTGTTACGGATGAACTTCTCTATAGATACGAGGCCATGAAATGTGCCTCTCTCTTGCGAGAAACCATGTGGAGCATGGTATCGGAAATACATTCCGATATTGACTTTGATTATCAAAAATACACCGAGGAAAACCTCGAAAAGTTTAAAGCACAGCTTCAGGCCTTCCAAAAAAGTGAGATACTAAAATGACCGATTTACACTCTGATACCCTGCCTAAAGATGCACGGATCGTGATCATTGGTGGTGGTATAGTCGGGACCTCCACAGCCTATCATCTTGGCAAGATGGGATATAGCGACACGATACTGATTGAGCGTGGAAAGTTAACATCTGGCACCACTTTTCACGCTGCGGGGCTGGTGGGACAGCTACGTTCAAACGCCAATATTACCCAGCTGTTAGGCTATTCTGTTGATCTTTATAAAAATCTGGAAAAAGAAACGGAACAGGCAACTGGCTGGAAGATGAATGGCGGGCTACGTCTGGCTTGTAATCAAGAGCGTTGGACCGAAGTAAAGCGACAGGCAACAACGGCACATTCCTTTGGCTTGGACATGCAATTGCTTACGCCGAAAGAGGCGCAGGAACTGTGGCCGATGATGACAATTGATGATGTCGTTGGGGCTGCTTTCCTGCCGACAGATGGTCAGGCTAATCCTTCGGATATTACGCTTTCCCTCGCTAAAGGCGCGCGGATGAACGGCGTTTCAATTTTCGAAGATACCGAAGTGCTTGATGTTGAGGTGGAAGATGGCAAGGTTGTTGCTGTTGTCACGTCAAAGGGTCGCATTGCCTGTGACAAGGTCGTAAACTGCTGTGGACAATGGGCGCGTCAGGAGGCTAAGAAAGTTGGCGTTAATGTTCCGTTGGTATCGGTTGAGCATCAGTTTATGATCACCGAAAAAATCGAGGGAATTACCCCGGATCTGCCGACATTGCGGGACCCGGATCGCCTGACATACTACAAAGAAGATGTTGGAGGCTTGGTTATGGGCGGTTATGAGCCCAACGGTATTCCATGGGCGAAAAAGGGCTTCCCAGAAAAATTCCATTTCTCATTACTGGATTCAAACTGGGATCATTTTGAGCAGCTTATGGAACTTGCTTTGGGGCGTGTTCCTGCTTTGGAAACCGCTGGTGTTCGCGAGCTTATCAATGGACCTGAAAGCTTTACGCCGGATGGAAATTTCATTTTGGGTGAAGCACCTGAACTGAAGAACTACTTTGTTGGTGCTGGCTTTAACGCCTTTGGTATTGCTGCTGGTGGTGGGGCTGGTATGGCTTTGGCTGAATGGGTTATTAATGGCGAGCCGCCATACGATTTATGGCCTGTTGATATCAGAAGGTTCGGGCGAGCGCACTTTGATACAGATTGGGTACGCAAGCGCACACTAGAAGCCTATGGCAAGCACTATACAATGGCATGGCCTTTTGAAGAACATTCATCCGGTCGCCCTAATCGGAAGTCTCCGCTTTATGAGGTTCTGAAAAAACAAGGAGCCTGTTTCGGCGAGAAGTTGGGATGGGAAAGACCAAACTGGTTTGCCAAAGAGGGGCAGGAAGCTAAAGATATTTACTCATTTAAGCGTCAGAACTGGTTTGAGAATGTTGGTAAAGAACATGAATTAACACGTTCTAATGTAACTGTTTTTGATCAATCTTCCTTTGCCAAGTTTAAATTGATTGGTCCGGATGCACAAGAAGCCCTGAGTTGGATATGTGCAAATGATGTTTCCAAAAAAGCAGGTGCTTTAATCTATACGCAGATGTTGAATGATCGCGGCGGTATTGAATGCGATTTGACCGTGGTGCGAGTTTCTCAAAATGAGTTTTATATTGTGACGGGTACAGGGTATGCCACACATGACTTTGACTGGATCAGAAAAAATATACCAGCTGGATTAAATGCTCAGCTTGTTGATGTGACGTCTGGTTATTCCGTCCTTTCAGTGATGGGGCCTGATGCTCGAAAAGTATTGCAGAAGATTTCATCTGATGATCTTTCTAATGAAAATTTTGCCTTTGGCACAATGCAAACCATTGGTGTTGCAGGCGCACCAGTTATGGCTCTCAGGGTTACGTATGTTGGTGAACTGGGCTGGGAGCTTCACATCCCAACTGAGTTTGCGGTTAACGTCTATCAAGCCTTGATGGATGCCGGGGTAGAATATTCAATTGGTAATGCAGGATATCGGGCGATCGAAAGTCTGCGGCTTGAAAAGGGGTATCGTGCTTGGTCTTCTGATATCGGACCAGATCATACGCCACTGGATGCCGGCATGGCATGGGCCTGTAAGCTTAAAAAGAACATCGATTTCAAAGGTCGAAAAGCTTTGGAAGCACAACTCGAAGAGGGTGTCAAAAAGAGTTTGTGCTGTTTCACAATTGACGATGCGGATGTCATTCTTTTGGGGCGGGAAACAATTTACCGCAATGGTGAGCGGGTTGGTTGGTTAACATCAGCTGGCTTTGGTTTCACTCTAAGCAAGAATATTGGGTACGGGTATGTGCGAAATCAAGATGGGGTGGACCGGACCTATCTAGAATCTGGTTCGTACGAACTGGAAGTGGGCACAGTACGTCATAAATGTGAAATACACTTCGGCGCGCTTTTTGATCCAAAAATGGAAAAAGTGAAGCAATAACTGTGCTTTGCTGTTTAATCTTCAAGTGTTTTCTTTGCTTTTGACGCAGCCAGTCAGGTTAGAGGAAATGCTTGAAGATTTATTTGTTGGTATTTTTTCAATTTTTGTCTTAGATATCTTCGTTCGAGCCATAGGGTTCGATAAATAAGCAAATACGTGAAAAACGTAACGCCTTCCACTTCATACGGAGAAAAACCGTGAACGATAAAATTGAAAATATGCAGGGTAATTGGAATTACCCGACGACTGTTCGTTTTGGTGTTGGTCGTATCAAGGAAATCGCAGATGTCTGCAGTGACCTTGGAATGAGTAACCCTCTTCTTATTACTGATGCAGGACTTGCTGCATTGCCGATGGTTGCCGACGTTGTAGCAACCTGTAAAGCTGCCGGTCTTGGCTGTGACGTTTTTAGCGACATTAAACCGAACCCGATTGGCCAGAACATCATGGACGGTGTTGCTTACTACCACGCAGGCAACCACGATGGTGTTATTGCTTTTGGTGGTGGTTCAGGCCTGGATGCTGCAAAAGCTGTTGCCCTGATGGTTGGACAGGATCGTCCGCTTTGGGACTTTGAAGATGTTGGTGATAACTGGACACGTGCGAATGCAGACAAAATTGCACCAATCGTTGCTGTACCAACGACTTCCGGTACAGGGTCAGAAGTTGGTCGTGCCTCTGTAATTACACACGAAGAAACACACGTTAAAAAAATCATCTTCCACGCGAAGATGATGCCATCTGTTGTTATTGATGATCCAGAGTTGACCGTTGGCCTTCCTGCAAAATTGACTGCGGCAACGGGTATGGATGCTCTTTCACATAATCTGGAAGCTTTCTGTGCGCCGGGCTATCACCCAATGGCAGACGGTATTGCTGTTGAAGGTATTCGCCTGATCCAGAAGTCTTTGGTGAAAACTGTTGAAGATGGTACTGATCTTGTTGCTCGTTCAGATATGATGATTGCATCAAGCATGGGGGCGACAGCTTTCCAAAAAGGTCTTGGTGGTATGCACGCATTGGCTCACCCGCTTGGGGGAATTTATGATGCCCATCACGGTATGCTGAATGCTATTCTGATGCCATATGTCTTGATTGCAAACCGATCTGTAATCGAAGATCGTGCTGCCTATCTGGCGCGTTGTCTCGACCTGAAAGAGGTTTCTTTTGATGGGTTGCTACAGTGGGTGATGGATCTTCGCACAACACTTGATATTCCAAATGCTCTGTCTGCGATTGGTATTGATGAAGACAAGGTGGATGAAATCGGTGTTCTTGCGACACAGGATCCATCTGCTGGCGGGAACCCTATTCAGTTCACACCTGAAGAGTACTCTGCCATCCTTCTAAAGGCGATCCGGGGCGATCTTGGGTAAGGCCTAAGAGGAAAAGATACCCAAATATTTAGGGGTATAGGAAACCGGGGATGTAATGCATTCCCGGTTTTTTGTTTCTGGAGAAACGGGTTTTAATTGTTAAGACTGTTTGCTTAGATATTGGTCAATACCCTGAGCGACATGCACAGCCATAGAAAAGCATCCTTGAAGCAGGTAGCCACCAGTTGGTGCTTCCCAGTCCAGCATTTCACCGGCGACAAAAATTCCAGGTAAATTTTGCAGCATTAAATCGTCCGTGCATGCGTCAAATTTAATGCCACCTGCTGTAGAAATCGCCCGGTCAATTGGTCTTGCTTTATGAAGAGTAACAGGCAGGTTTTTTATTTTTTTTGCAAGTGTTTGCGGGCAGTTAAACTCTTCTTTACTGGTAAGGGTTTTGAGAAGGTTCAGGCTAACTGATGATAGTCGTAACTCTTGTTTCAGGAATTTCCCAAGAGGAAGGCGGTTTTTCCTTTCTTCAAGAGTTTTTGCCAATTTTTCTTCGCTATGTTTCGGTTTCAGATCAATGAAAATAGCTGTTGACTGATTACTATTAATTGCTTCACGGATAGATTTGCTTAGGGCATATATCGCGCCGCCTTCCAGACCATAGGAGGAAAGCATGATTTCTCCCTTTATTTTTTTGCCCGTATGAGAAATGGAGATATTCTTAAGTGGTTGTCCAAAACAGCTCTCTTGTAACGTTTTTGGCCAGTGCGTTTCGTACCCGCAATTTGCTGCTTCCAAAGGTTCTATTTCAATTTTTTCTTTAGCCAGGATTGGTACCCATGCGGCATCAGAACCAAGTTTCCCCCAACTGGCACCACCAAGGGCTAAAACAGTGGCTTGCGGGGTTATAGTGATGACTTGGTTTTTATTGTCTTCGACGAGTAAGTTTTTTTGTTGATCAAAGCCGATCCATTTATGCCGGGTAAAGAGTTTTAAGCCTTTATGAGATAAATCGGATAACCAGGCTCGTAAGAGTTCAGTCGCTTTAAACTTGGTTGGGAAAATGCGTCCGCTTGAACCAATAAAAGTTTCCTGGCCCAAAGTATGGCAGAAATCTCTTAAGTCATCTGGTGTGAATTTTTTTAAGAGGGGGATGAAACGAGCTTCATTCTCGTAGTAACGTGTAGCAAATACATCGAGAGGCTCGGTGTGCGTCAAATTAAGGCCGCCACGACCCGCAAGTTGAAATTTTCTGGCAACAGAGGGTTTGGCATCATAGAGATGAACTCTATGCCCCATTTCCAGTAATTTATGCGCGGCCATAAGGCCAGCAGGTCCGCCCCCAATAATAGCAATAAATTTTGATGTATCGTTCACATAACTCTCCTGAAGAAAGAGTTATATAGGCAATTGGTTAAGACCTGTCATCCGTTTCTAGATAAATTGGATTTGAGTAAAGTGTTAACGAACTTGGTAAACTTCAATTATTTACCGTCTTTTTCCTGATCTTTGACTTTTAGAGCTTTGAGAACCTTTTCTGCAAAAGCTCCCTGATCGTGACGGGCGTGAAGAAAAAGTTCTACAGTTTTCCGGGCAGATTCTTTGTCGTAGGGGACTTGCCCGTTCATGCGAAGCTCGACTTCTCGTAAAATTTCGGGGTCAAGTTTGCCACGGAGAGACCTTAAATCATTGAGGACTTTTTCCTTGATATCATCTTCTGCCATTGGCGGTTCCCTTAAACTGCGGTTATGAGTTTAATGTCATACTATACCATTTTGCCATGGAATGGACACAACTAGGGTATATTTTTCGAAATATCTATTATGGTAGGTAAATCACAGTCTTATTCTGTTGGTGCTCTTTATTGTCGTCTTTTACTTTGCTCAACAAGGCAAAAGCTGTAATTTAGAGTTGCCATTCAGTAAGTTTGTTGTATATCAACGGTTAGGCGCGTGGTAGAGGCGCAGCTTGACCTTAACACAATTAAGTATGGATAAAAATTTCGATGTCTCTCGGTCTTCGTGAAACCCGTCGCCGTCGTTCAAACAATTTTCGTTGGGCGGTTTTCAAATGGGCAATAGCGTTAATTCTTATTGGTGCTGCAGGCTGGTATTCGTATCGGGCAGGCCTTGAACTGGCCAATCGTAAGGTCATAACCCTGAATGATAAAAATAAAGAACTGGAACAAACTGTTCAGGAACTTATGGAGTTGAGAGACGAACTCAATAGTAATCTGGAAGCAACGAAAGAAACTGCTGCGGGTTGGGAAAATCGTTATCAAAAGGATGTCCCGACTGGTGAGTTGAAGCTTATTGTCACAGATCTGCAGGAAAAAATAGCGAACGGTGTTTCTCTTGATCGTCTTAAGTTCCTGATTGCGAGTGCCGAAAATAAGCGCGCGTGTGATAATAATCCTGTTGAGAAGCGTTTTTATGTCAATACGCCGATTTATACGGGCGTTAATGACAATGTCAGTTTTGCGCGCGGCGGTGTTACGATTACAGCAAAAGGTGAATCTGCCTATAATGCCGAAAATAAAATTGAAGCATGGTATGACGCGGCAAAACCCTTGGACTTTGTCTTTACGACTTTGGGCGGGAAGTCGGTTAAATTGTCAGGTAAGTTGCCATTACATAAATCCATTGTTGTAAATGGCTCTGAGTATAAGTTTACCCTTAAGACCGGGGCAAAGGGATTTGTACAGGTCATTGGCGATCGTTGTGATTACCCCTGATTTACTCGGTTATAAGAATTTATAGATGCTATCCGAAGCGTTCAGTTTTCTTTTTGCCAAGTGCGAGAATAAATTCAGACGCTTCGGATATTTGCATGAAGCCATAGCCATTGATGCAAGATTCCAGAGGTGTCAATCTGCGTGGGCATCGCATCTTGAAAATACCCGCTCTGAGATTTCTTCTGCTATTTGTAAGCTTTCAAAACATAAGAAAGTAATCGTTCTCGGGGCAGGGGCGGGGCACGACATTCCCCTTAATAATCTGGAACGCCAATTTGAAATGGTTGTTCTTGTCGATGTCGTCTTTTTAAAGTCTATACGCCAAAAGGCTCGGCGCAGTTCCTCTATATTCTTGGTCGAGGCAGATCTAACGGGTCTTGTTACTTCTGTTGAACAGTTAAAACCTGGTTTTGATGTATCAGAAGTTCGATCAAATCCACCTGCTGATTTGCTCAAAGACGCTGATCTTGTCATTTCCTGTAATGTTCTGTCTCAGTTACCAATCAATATTCAAAACTGGTTGATCAAGTCGGGAATTGATGAGGATAGCGATAAGCTAAAGATCTGTTGCCGTAATATCGTTATCGATCACTTGACGTGGCTGGAAGGTTGTGAAGCCCCGGTGCTTCTGATTACAGATCTGGATCGTCAGCTAAGTGCTGTTAGCGAACCAGGAAAAGAAGATCTCAGAGATAACGCACTTTATGGTCTGAAATTCAATAAACTTGATAAGAGCTGGATTTGGAATATTGCGCCAAGCCCGGAAATAGATAAGAACTATAACCTAAAGCACCTTGTTGGTTCGGTGTATCTTAATCGCGAAGAGTTTTTTGATATTACGTACTGAATTAATTCATTAGATTTTTATTGTTTTGATCTCGGATTATGTCGTTGATTATTGGTTTCAAGACGAATACTTAACGAAAGTTTAAGTAGATCTCCGCTATTTTAGCACGAGTCTGGGTTTGTGTTGCTAAACGGAGAATTGATATGTCCTTACTATTTGCCAAAAGGATTGTGATCCTTGGGGGGATATCCTTCGTATTGTCTGGCTGTTCTGTCATGCATAACATCTCATCTGCGGTTGGTATTAAACATCCGAAGAAGGAAGTGGCGCAAGGTAGTGTTGAGCCAGGTAAAACCCAAGAGTTTGACGAAGAAACCCAACAGGTTTTTGATATCGCTGAGGCAACTTACAACAGGGGCGATTATCGTACAGCCATTGGGTTGTATCAACGTGTCTTCGAACTCAATCCTGACAATCCTGAAGCTATGCTTCGAATTGGGGCAATCCTTAATAAAACAGGTGAACCTTTGGCTGCAGGACAAGCCTATCGACAGGTTTTGGCTGTAGATCAAACCAATCTTGAAGCAAAACGCGGTCTAGGGCTTTCTTTTCTGGCCAGAGGCCAAATGGATCTTGCTATTGAACAATTCTCTGAAGGGCTGGCAATAGAGAAGACCCCAAAGCTATTGAACGCGATGGGAGTTGCGTATGATAAAAAAGACGAACGGCAAACTGCTCAGCAGTATTACAAGGAAGGGCTTGAGCTTGATAAAGATAATCTAACTCTTCAAAGCAATTATGGTCTCTCAATGTCTTACGAAGGCCGCCACGACGAAGCTTTAGCTGTTTTATACCCTTTATCGAAAAATCCAAAAGCGACGGTTCAGCACCGTCAAATACTGGCCATGGCCTATACGCTTTCTGGTGATCTTGATGCTGCCGAACAGACATCTCGTATCGATATGGATGATGCGGATGTTGCGAAAAGGATGAGATATTTTAGCTCTCTTACGCCGACAAAATTCAATTCATCGTCATTGGCTGATGTCTCTACTATCGAAGGAAGTCCTGTAGAAAAAGTGATTACTGAACCAATACAATAATGCTTAGGAATGATTTCTGCTTATTATAGGGTTATCTGTTAATAAAATTATCAATGATTCTTATTATTGCCGGCCCCAAAAGCACTATAAACAGGGGTGGGAGAATAAAAATAATCATTGGAACTGTCATAATAGCAGGAAGTTTTGCTGCCTTTTCTTCAGCTTTCATAAGGCGCTCATTTCTTAATTCAGAACTCATAACTCTTAGCGATTGAGCTAATGGGGTTCCAAATTTTTCCGATTGAATAAGCGCATTTACCAAACTTCTCATCATCGAAATATCTACCCGGTCTGCTAGATTGAGAAGTGCTTTTTTCCTTTCAGGCAAAAAGCCAAGCTCAAGTGAAGTAAGCGTTAGTTCATCTGATAGCTCTGGAGCAACGAAAGCCATTTCTTTTGATACTCTTGAAAAAGCTGCATCTAAACTTAGACCTGCTTCTGTACATATGACCATTAAATCTAAGCCATCCGGTAATGATTTTTGTATTAACTCATGACGTTTCATTATCGAATTTTTGAGGAGTAAATCTGGAAGTTTAGCACAGATTATTGTTGAAATGACTGTGGTTAGTGCCTGGCCAAGGGATGAGAGCTCTATGGCATTTAGCTCGTATATATAGATATAGGAAATGCTGGCTCCTGCGATAGGGGCTATCAACTTAAAGAAAAGATATCGATAAAGTGCATCTGAAGTTCGTTTTCCGGCTTGGGATAGCTTGAACGCATATTTATCAGCTTGTTCGTTTTTCATAAGTTTGAAAAAATCAACAATCTGCTTCATAAACGTTGCTGAATTTGGTGTTATTCTTCTTCTTTGAGTTGGTAAGATGTAACTATTTCGCATGTTTTGTCGCAGCTTGGTCATCTCTGCAGTTTTTTTATTACTAGGGTCTTTTGCGAGTAAAGAGTACCAGATCGTAAAACAGATAACCAAAACGGTTAAGCTGGCGCTTAGTATTAAAAAGTTTTCTTCTGACATCCCTGCTGGAACAAAATCAGATAAGTTCATATTTCAAACTTAACCATTTTATACATGATACCACATCCGACCGCGATCATGGCTAGTCCAAATCCAACAGCAAATTGCCCCCGTGGATCTGTAATCAGTTCAACTGCATATTCTCTATTGAGAAAATAAATCATGAAGAACATGATAAAAGGGAGAGAGCCTATTATGTAAGCAGAGGCCTTTGCTTCAGATGACATTGCTTTTATTTTGAGTTGCATTTGTTTTCGTTTTCGAAGGATGTCCGACAAGTTGGCTAATGTTTCTGCAAGGTTTCCGCCAGTTTCCGTTTGAATAGACAATGCAACGGTGAAAAAGTTAAACTCTTGTAAGCCAATTCTTTCTTGCGCTTGTACTAATTCATCAGGCAGTTTTCCTCCTATCTTAACGCCATTGGTTACAGTGGTAAGTTCTATTCCGACGGGGTCAACAATTTCTTCTCCAGAATTTTTAATAGCTTCTGTGATCGGGAGACCGGATTTGAGCGCTCTGACCATTAGGTCTATTGCGTCTGGGAACAAAGCCAGAAATTTTTTTTGTCTTCGGGCCTTTAAGACGTGAAGAATAATATGAGGAAAGGTGAGTCCGATCATCGATGCAAACAAAGTAGCAATAAGAAGAGAATGGTCGGTTGTCAGTTGTAGAATACCTAGCGAAAGGACGGTTATTGTTATCGAAGCCATCAAAAAACGTCCAAGGTTTGGTTGGAGGCCCGCTTTCTGCATTTTTTCTCTGAGTAATTCTGGGCGCGGAGTTAACTTGTTAATAATTTCATCTAACTTTAAGTTGCCACTACTGTCGGTTTGACGCCTAATATTTACAAGAGATTTATAGTTGTTCTGGTGTTTAGTGGTATTTACAACCTTATTAATTCTAGTTTTCAAGTTTTTATTATTTGGAGCAAAAGCTATAAACAAAAGCAATAGAAAGATAAAAAATACTAAAAGAAGCATTGTTATTATTTGTAAATCAGTTGCCTGACCATTCGTAATATTCTGCAAAAACTCTATCATCCCATTGCATCCATTAAATGTTTGGCTAAGCTGAAATACTCTGCTTTTGGATAAAAATAGGGTCGTAAACCGCTTGATTCAAAGCTTCCTGTCAAATTTCCCTGATCATCTTCACCTTTGAAATTGAATGTAAATAGATCTTGTGTTGTGACAATATCTCCCTCCATTCCAATGATTTCTGTTATATGAGTAATCCTTCGCATGCCATCTCTCATACGAGATACTTGGATAATCATGTCCAGAGCATCAGCTATTTGTGTTCTGACAGCTTTGGCAGGTAAGTTAATTCCTGCCATGCCGACCATGTTTTCCAAGCGCGTAAGTGCCTCACGTGGACGGTTAGCGTGAACAGTGCCGAGAGAGCCATCATGACCTGTGTTCATGGCTTGTAGCATATCAACGGCTTCTGAACCACGGATCTCGCCTAATATGATACGATCAGGGCGCATACGAAGTGAGTTCTTTACAAGGTCTCGCATTGTAATTGCGCCTTCGCCTTCAAGGTTAGGTGGGCGTGTTTCCAATCGTACGACATGAGGTTGTTGTAACTGAAGTTCGGCTGCATCTTCGATTGTTACAATGCGTTCACCATGGTCAATCATTTGCGAAAGAGCATTTAGAAGTGTTGTTTTCCCTGATCCTGTTCCGCCTGATATCAAGATATTGAGCCTACTTCGTGAGGCGATTTTCATCACGGTTGCCATTTCAGGGGATATATTTTTTTGCTTTTTCATTATATCAAGCGTGATGCTTTGTTTGGCAAATTTTCTGATTGAAATAGATGAGCCATCAATCGCAAGAGGGGGGATGATAATGTTAACACGGCTACCATCTGCCAATCGTGCATCACAAAGTGGTGTTGTTTCGTCAACGCGTCGGCCTACATGCGCAACAATTCTTCTGGCGACGTTCATGACGTGATCATTGTCTCTAAATATCACATCTGTTAGTTGTAATTTTCCTCCCTTTTCTATGTATACTTGGTTCGGACCATTGACCATAATATCTGTAACTGCTTCATCTGCTAGTAAAGGCTCTAGCGGTCCAAGGCCGAGCATATCTGCTAATATAAGTTCAATTACGGCTGCTTTTTCAGGGGAGTTTAATCTTAGTTTATCTTCAAATAGAATTTCACCGACGATTTCTCCTAACTGGCTAGAAAGTTCCTCTTTTGGAAGCTTTGATGCAGCTGAAATATCCAGTCGGTCCATTACTTTGGGTTGGATCAGGGACTTAGCCTCTTCTACTGTACTAGAAGCAGAGCTTGCTTGTTGTTCGGTGTTGATCGTTGTTTGTTTGGGTTTGTTAATTGGATAAGGTCTGCTTTCGAACTTTGAAAGTGAGGCTACTGGTACAACTTCGGCTTCTGTCTTATTCGCTTTTTGTTTGGCTATGTCTTCTGCATACCAGTTAATTAAATTTGTGATTAATGAACGTCTTTGTAGAAGGTTCAAATGACTATTCTGTTGTTCTAACTCTTCAGTAATGATTTGCCCAATTTTAAGGCTCAATTCTGGACGTGACATGCCTGAAGCAGATTCGCTAGGCAACGTAGATTTTAATAACGCCTGAAGGGGCTCAATTTGTTCTAATTTTCCAGTTTGCTCTGTGTTCTGTTTTTGTTGCATTACTTGAGGCCGATGAATTTGCGCCAAATAGCTTTCTTCGATAAGGATTCATCAAATGGAGCAATTTGTTTTGCGAGTTTTATAAATGCCTTTGAGATTTTTGAATTGGGCTCTAAGGCAACAGCAGGTTTTCCATTGTTAGCGGCTTTAATTGATAATTTAATATCTTCGGGAATTTCCAGATCTACACCGATGCCAAGAGATTTTTCAAATTCAGAGGCTGGTATGGCGGAAAAATTGTTACCTGTTTTGTTAGCAACAATAATAATCCGACATTCTTCGTTCACTGCTTTAATTGAATTTTGAGTTCTAATGGTATCACGTAGGCAAGGTAAATTGTATTCAGTGACAAGAATAACTATTCCTGCTTCTGTAAGGATATCTTTTCTTAATTTTACAGCTGATTTCGGAGTGTCGACAATAAGTTGTTGATGTTCACGAGATAAAGCTTCCATTAGGATTGCAATTCCGTCGTGGGTAAAGGAGAGATCCTCTGTTAGGTTTTCTTCTGTTGCCATAATGGCAAGGTTTTCTGTCAACTTGGCAGTTGTGCTGGATATAAACAGACTGTCCAGCCGCTCGGGATTTTCCAAAGCCTCTCTTAAGCCTTGAGTTGGCTCAACATCAAGAGTAAGTGCTACCGTTCCAAACTCAATATCCATGTCGAGTAATGCTGTCTTAACGTTTACTTCTTCGGCTAATGTCCAAGCAAGGTTAACAGCAACTGTGCTTGCGCCAACTCCACCACGTGCACCTAAAATAATGACTTTATTATTTTCTTTTTGTGTTAGTTCTTCGTCTTTGGAGATATATACAACGTTGGATTTATCTGCATTATTGATCGATGTAAGAAGTGCTTTTTCTGTTAATGGCTTTAAGACATAATCTGATACACCAATCTCTATCATTTCACGATAAAATCCGATGTCGTTGATCGTCCCTACAGCAATAAGTTTTGTTCCTTCGGGGAGGGCTGTAATAAGTGAAAACAGTGATGTTGCTGCAGATAATTCGTCACTTCCTATATCTACTAATAAATACTGTGGAGCAGGGTTATCACCGAGATATGACATTGCATCTTGGCACTGACCATCCCTTACTTCTGCTGCGTATCCCAATTGTTTGGAAACAGCTAAAGCCACATCATGAGTCTGGCCATCGCTTACAAAAGCAACAAGTTCAGCTGTTGTATCTAGTTCTTCAGTGAGGTCGCCAAAAATATCATCTATATCGTTTGAAACCATTTTAACTTAACGCCTTATTGTGAAACGCCACTTGTGCTTAAGCTACTCAAAAGAGGAGTAATCTCGCCCTTTCTGTACCTTTCAACACCAAGAGCAACTGCGGTAGAATCAGCTGATGTTGTAGGTTTCGTTCCATCCAGAGCTTCGGGAGTAACGACCATGTTGGCTAGATTGATTTCCTGTGCACAACCAAATGTTCTTAAGGGAGGTCTGCCCCCTATTGGATGTTTTTTGATCTCACATTCTGGGGTAACAATAACTTTCCGATGAATTAATATTGCGGCGTTATGAGTTCCTTGGATAAAAATAGCTATGGGTTTTTTTGCTACTTTGCTTGAATATCCAAGATCTTTTAAAGAAAACTGAATACTGTTTATCGCTTTTTTTGACTCTTTTGTTGTGTCCCCTTCAGCATTTCTTAAACCATCCAAAATGATCACATCTTGGTTATTAACTTTGTAGCTTGTAATGAAGTTCCTTAGCTCTTTTTCCAGAGTCAATGAGTCTGCAAAGTCAGCTGGAATATAAAAGCCTTCAGTAGCTATGTAGCTATATGTTTTTGTATGTTTGCTTGTGGAAATTGGGCGCCATCTTCCAATATTCATGAAATTGACGACAGCTTGTGATACTTGCTGTTCAGGAGGGATCGTTTCAAAATCTCTTTGCGAAGTACATCCCATTGTAAGTGCCGAGGCGCTAAGGGAAGTAATTATCCAAAAGCCGGCTTTGTTGAGTAATATATTTTTCATTATTTATTCCACAATAAAAGTTGGCTCGGTATTTGGAAGTAAAGATGTTGTATTTTGTTCTTGAGCGGAATATTTGGGATCTGCAGTTTCAATTTTTTGCGAAGGTGTTATTGAGTTTGTTTGTGTAACATATGGATCAGTTGGAAGAGCGATTGGATTATTTGAAGGTTTTACCAGGTATGGGGTGACAACGATAACCAGTTCGCTCTCACTATTTTGGAAGCGCTCGCTTTTAAATAATCGTCCAAGAACTGGTATGTCGCCCAGTCCAGGAACTTTGTTCGCTACTTGTGTCTGGTTGTTTAGTATTAACCCGGCAATCGCAAAGCTTTGGCCTGATCCCAAATCTACTGTTGTTTCAACACGTCGTGTAGATAGGGCAGGGATCTCAAGATCTGATAATACGACAGCACCATCAGAGGATAGTTGACTGACCTCTGGGCGTACTCGCAATGATATTCGATTTTCAGAGACAATTGTTGGGGTAAAAGCAAGACTGACACCAAATGATTTAAAGGCAATAGATATTGTCCGTACACCGTCTTGCACGTTAGATCCCACGGGAACAGGAAACTCCCCGCCGGCCAAGAAGGTGGCTGTTTCTCCAGAAACGGCTGTTAAGTTGGGTTCTGCTAATATAGTGACCAGTTCATCTTGTGCGAGTGCATCGATTAAAACATTAAGATTAAAGTATTTTCCAACGGTAGAGGTAACCCCGAGTAGATTTGGTGGACTGGTTGCTAAGATTGAAGAAGTTGTTGTGCCTAAGAGTGCGTTCGTCTGTCCGTCATTGAAGCTCGATCCTGTCCAGTTAAACCCGAATTGTTCGAGCACGTCATTCCTTACCTCTGCAATACGTACTCTTAAGTGGATCTGATCTGAAGCCAGAACACTCATTTGCGAAATAACCTGTTCGGTTTCCGCTTCAATAAAACGTTCAGCTATTCTTTTTGCACTATCTGAATCAACTGCGTTATTAACCTCCCCCGTGAGAAGAATACCATTGTTGATTGTATTCGCCTGTATTTTGTTGCCAGGAAGCGCTGTATCCAGAGTTTCTTTAAGTAGTTCCAGATTATGAGTGATTTTTATAGGGATGCTGGCAATTACTTGATCGTTTGTATCAATAGCAAATATACTTGTTTCGCCGGCCTTTTTTCCAAAAACATATAAAAGCTTTGCCGACTTTACGTTCAAATCTGCAATTTCGGGGTTTGCGATGAAAATATTAGATGCGGATCGCGGAAGTTTAAGAAGTTTTCCCTTCCTAACCTCTATTTCCATAACCTCAGAGTTGGTATCGAATGTTTCAAATGATTGTGCGTTTGCAAAATTTAAACATGCAATAAAAGTTACACAGGACAGAAAAAAGGAAGCTAAATTCATCAGTTTCCTCCTGCTTTGACAGAGGAATTTCCTCTTGAAATAACAAGAGAGCTTTGAGTTGGTCCTTGTCCACCCGTTAAAACCTGTGTGGCTTCATAGTCCCAAGTATAGCTGTCTCCTTTTTCTGGACTACCGTCAGCAGCAATATTGCCAGTTTCAATCATTTCCTGTAACTCTTCTTCGTCTTTTGCAAGCGGACGTAATGCCAAAGATATTGTGCCGATAATTTTAGCTACGGAGACAATTTCAACTTGATTCGGTTTTAGCTCGACCGTGACTGTTTTTGCTCCGGCATTTGTCTTGCCTTCGGGAGTGTTGAGAGCAGAACCAAGCGCTAAAACACGTACATTGGTCATAACTGTTTCGCTGGCTTTTCGTGTGGTTGCTGAGTTATCTTCATCATTTTTTATTGATAGGGAGACAATTAGGTCAACTCTGTCTCCTGGAAAAACCAACCCACTCACACCTGTTGTTCCTGAAATTGGAATAGACAATGCTCTGTGCCCTGGTTTTAGTACTGCGGCAAGAAAACCGCGTTCACCGGGTCGGACAAATTTTTTGAGATTAATAGGCTCGCCTGCAGAAATTTCTTTACGGGCAACGCGCCCAATCAGATCCTCAAGTTTAAAGTTGTCTTTTAGTAAATGATGTTCAGATGCATAGTCTTCAGGCCAATCTTGCCATATGAAGTCATCTTCACTGATAAATTTACCAATAGGAATATCTATTTTTGCGGTTAAAATTTGGATAGACTCTTGGGGCGCTACGGCCACAGTTTGGTTCGATTGTAGTGGGCGCCTATTTGCTTCGAGCCATGATTTAGCGAGAAGAGCAGTACCACCACTTAGCATCAATGCTATGAGTATAAGAATAATTTTACGTGCCATGATAGCGTTATCATAGGGCTATATGGTAAATGCTTTGTAAATATTGGCTTCTGAATGTTTAATATATTTGGTTGATTTTGGTGGGTAATAGTGGGAAAAACTAGGTCGAAATTAAATCACTAAATTTATTTGTGTGTATAATAAAAAGCCGACTGCATTTCTACTGTCGGCTTTTTAGTCATATTTTGGACTAGTGATTTAGATTATTTTTTAGCTGCATCGCTAAGGGCTGATTCAGCCACACCGAAAATGGTATCAAGCGATGTTCCCAAAGATTTTAGGGTTCCCAATGCAGCAATTGATACTAGGGCAGCGATAAGGCCATATTCAATAGCTGTAGCACCAGATTCGTCAGTTAGAAAAGTTTTTACAAAATTTGTCATCGTTCAGGGCTCCTATTCCTCGAAAACTTGTAGCAATGATGTCACTTATCTCTTAATAAAAAGTAAATAAAAATATTAATTGTTAAAAATATAAGAATAGATTTTTTTTATTTAATTTATACTGTTTAATTATAAAGTAATTATGAATTAAATTCATATTTAACTTTAATTTATAGAAAATTTTATGTAATCTTTACTGTGCGCATTTTGTGCTATTTTAAACTTGGTTGTCGCTGTGATTCTCTGTAAAAAATATTAAATCTTCAACATTTACTTATGACGAGCAGGAAGCTTTATGACTGTCGCAATCATGTTTCAGGGCACGGGATCTGATGTTGGAAAGTCCCTTTTGGTTGCGGGAATTGCTAGGGCTTTGTCTAATCGCGGCCTGAAAGTTCGCCCCTTTAAGCCACAAAACATGTCGAACAATGCCGCTGTGACACCATGTGGTGGAGAGATCGGTCGTGCCCAGGCGCTTCAGGCCAAGGCCTGTCGTATCGAACCATCTACTGATATGAACCCTGTTTTACTTAAGCCGCAAACTGACATGGGATCTCAAGTTATAGTGCAGGGAAAGATATGGGGAAATACGAATACCGGTAACTATTGGGGTCGCCGACATGAATTGATGCCAACTGTCCTTGAAAGTTTTTATCGATTGGCTGCTGAAGCGGACATTGTACTGGTTGAGGGGGCAGGTAGCCCGGCAGAAGTAAATTTGAGATCTGGTGATATCGCTAATATGGGCTTTGCAATTGCTGCCCAGGTCCCCGTAATCCTAATTGGTGATATTGATCGAGGTGGAGTAATTGCATCTATTGTCGGAACTGGTGTGCTTTTGCCGCAGGAAGAAAAAGATTTGGTTCGGGGCGTTATTATTAATAAGTTCCGTGGTGATCTCAGTCTTTTTAAGTCCGGTGTAAGTATTATAGAAGAAAAGAGTAGCTTTTTTTCTCTTGGTGTTGTGCCTTATTTTAAGGACGCGCGTAAATTACCTGATGAAGATGCTGTGTCAGTGCAGTCTGGTGTCTCGTCAACAGATAATGTCTCTGATAAAAAAGGCACCATTCGTATCGCAGTTCCTTTGATTTCACGCATTTCCAATTTTGATGACTTTGATCCGCTCATTGCTGAAAAAGACGTAGAGCTGACCTTTGTTCATCCCGGGGATGTTATTCCTGTTGAGGCAAATTTGGTTATATTACCTGGGTCAAAAGCGACTATTGGTGATTTGGAATTCTTGCGAGCGCAAGGTTGGGATATTGATTTGCTCGCGCATGTCAGACGTGGTGGGCTGGTTCTAGGGATTTGTGGTGGGTATCAAATGTTGGGGGCCTTGATTACTGATCCTGAAGGTATCGAAGGGGAAGTTGCTTCCGTTCCGGGTTTGGGACTGTTACCAGTGACAACTGTTTTAACTGGGAATAAGAAGCTTAAGGAAGTCCACGGTCATGAGATCACTAGTGGAGAGCCGATTACGGGTTACGAGATGCACGTTGGCGTAACTGAAGTTGATGAACACCAAACAGATGGCACTCTGCCAATGCTATCCATTGGAAAAAGAGAAGAAGGCGTGCAGCTTGGTTCTGGGCAGGTATCCGGTTGCTATCTTCACGGTCTTTTTGTGTCTGATAGTTATAGGGCTGCCTTTTTAAACCGCATTAAAAAAAGAGAAGTTAGTACTTTGTCGTTTGAAAAAGAGGTTGATATGACCCTTGATGCTTTGGCACAGCATATGGAAGAAAATATTGATCTTGATAGGTTACTGTCAATTGCCGGGTATCAATAAGAATTTTAGGTAGGCCCTTTGGTCTCTGATCGATTTTAGGTCAGCTGGAAAGAGAGATCAGAGAGACCGTCTATTGAACATTTGATTTTATCACCAGATTTGATCGCGCTAACACCAGCGGGTGTCCCGGTCATGATGATATCACCTGCGCGAAGATCAAACAGGCGGCTCAGGTGATAAATAATGTTTTCAACAGACCAGATCATATCCCCGAGTGTCGCGTGTTGCCGAACCTCATTATTAACACTTAGAGAGATAGAGGACGATCCAGAGAGCACGAGCTCCTCAGTGAGAGGGGTGATTGCACTACAAGGGGCAGAATTCTCGAAGCCTTTGGCCACATCCCATGGATGGCGTTTGTCTTTGCAAATCTTCTGTAAGTCTCTTCTGGTTAGGTCAACGCCAGTTGCATAACCAAAAATATGAGCACCAGCTTGCTCTGGCGAAATATTGCTGCCCCCGCTTTTTAGTGCGACGACAAGTTCTACTTCATGATGAAGGTCAGTCGTTGCGTTTGGGTAGGGGATTGGTCCACCTTCTGAGGCTAAAGCAACAGCGGGTTTCATAAAAAACATCGGGGTTTCAACTTCGGGATCACCGCCCATTTCTTTTGTGTGTTCTGCATAGTTTCTGCCGACACAAAATATACGTCGGATAGGAAACAATAGCTCTGATCCTACAACAGGAAGAGTTACGGTAGGAGCAGGATCAAATGTATAAAGCATTATTTTTAGTTACGGGCTTCTTGTTAAAGCTCTGATAGAAGTTGATGAACTTTGTGTAGAGGATATAGAGATAAATCTAGGTGATTAATTCAGCTTTGTTGCTTTCAGGTGCAACGTGAAAACTTTCACCACAACCACAACGCCCTGCTTCATTTGGATTGTTAAAAACAAAAGAGCTCTGGAATTTATCCTGAACAAAGTCCATCTCGCTGCCGATCAAATACATGACGGCAGTTGGTTCAATAAAGATTTTGACGCCTTTGTCTTCGACAACATCTTCAAACTTCTTTTGTTCTTTGGCGTATTCCACGACATAGCTGAGACCGGAACAACCTTTGGTGCTGATGCCAACACGCAGGCCAAGAACAGCTTCGTCCTGGCTTTGGTCCATAAGCATTTTGACGCGATCTGCGGCAGCATCTGTAAGGGTGATGAGTTTTGGCATCATCGGATTATGTCTCTTAATTTCCAGTTTCTAATTGTACTATATCACTATATGGGGGAAATACCCCAAATAAAAAGGTTATAGTCGTTTAGCTTAACCCTTTCTTCCCAGTATCTCATGGGTTGTATTATCGTTCATGTAGAAATAACTACATTTCTCTCTTATACGCCTAGAGCTAAAATTAAGTTAAACAACAATATACAAATAAAATTTACATAAACAGGCCAAGTGCCAGTTGTGCATCGTCACTCATCATATTCTGGTTCCAGGGGGGCGACCAGGTCAGGATAACGGTCACTTCCCCGACACCTTCCGCAGCGGCAACAGCCTCTGCGACCTGCATGGGGAGTTCCCCCGCGACCGGGCAATTCGGGGCTGTTAGTGTCATGCTGACATTAACATTGCCCTTTTCATCCATTTCATGACCGTAGATGAGACCTAAGTCATAAATGTTTACCGGGATCTCAGGATCGTGGACACTTTGAAAGGCATCGATTATGTCATCTTTGCTTGCAAAGACTGTTCCCTCGTCCAGTGGTTTTCCGGCTGTAGCTTTAAAGCCTTCTTCTGCCTTTGGAAGAAAATCGCTTAAGTTTTTTCCATCATCAAACATTAGCTAAAGAGTTCCCGTACCTTTTCAAGAGCGTCAGCGAGCGCATCAACTTCTTCACGAGTGTTATAAATACCAAAGGAAGCACGTGCTGTCGCAGGTAGATCAAAGCGTTGCATCAACGGCTGGGCACAGTGATGACCAGCCCTGACCGCAACACCCCTGCGATCAAGGATCGTACCGATATCATGGGCGTGGGCTTCTTCCATGGTGAAGGATAGAATACTGGCTTTTTCTTTTGCCCGACCGATAATATTCAATCCGGGTATTCTGCTCAGGCGTTCTGTTGCATAAGCAAGAATGCCGTTTTCGTGGGCTGCGATATTATCTTTGCCAAGTGCTTCTATATATTCAATGGCCGCACCAAGACCTATGGCCTCGACAATTGCGGGCGTTCCAGCTTCGAAGCGATGCGGTATTTCTTTGTAGGTCGTTTTCTCAAAGGTAACGAGGTCAATCATTTCGCCACCGCCTTGATAAGGGGGCATTGAATTGAGAAGATCCGCTTTACCATAAAGGATACCGACGCCGCTTGGTCCATAAACTTTGTGACCAGAGAAGCAATAAAAATCCGGATTGAGATCCTGTACATCAATGTGCGCATGCGGGGCTGCCTGACAGCCATCAACCAGAACCTTTGCACCATGTGCATGGGCAGCGCGGATGATATCTTTAATCGGCGTTACAGTACCAACAGCATTGGAAATATGCGTAATAGCGACCAGCTTTGTTTTTGAACTGAAAAGGCTTTCATATTCTTCAAACAGGAAGTTTGCATCACCATCAATTGGCACGACTTTGATTTCGATACCAATTTGATCTCTGAGAATTTGCCAGGGAACAATGTTGGAATGATGTTCCATATGGGAAATGATGATTTCATCACCCGCCTTCAGGAAATTCCGGCCATAGCTTTGCGCAACCAGATTGATTGCTTCAGTTGCGCCTTTGGTCAAGATGCACTGATCCGGGCTTTCTGCATTAATAAAACGTGCAGCAGCATTGCGTCCGGATTCAAAGGCTTCGGTACAGGTTTGGCTCAGGCTGTGGACGCCACGATGAACATTGGAATAGTAAGTTTCATAGGCCTCTTGCATCCGATCCAAGACCTGACGAGGTTTTTGGGCAGATGCAGCACTGTCCAGATAGACGAGGGGGCGGCCATAGATCTCACGTTGAAGAATAGGGAAATCTTCGCGAATGCGATGAACATCAAATGCCTGTAGTGAATTGTCACCAGCTTTGATGGTTCCCATATCAACGTTCTTTACTGTACCTATGCTCATTGTGTTGTCCTTATGCCCTTACTTCAAATCAGGCTGGTTTGTTTGGATTGTTTTCTAACCAATCAGATATTCTAACCAGGAAGAGATCCTTTAGGTCTTCGTTCTGAACGGCTTCAACAGCATCAGCCAGGAAAGCGTTCACAAGTAGTGACTGTGCCTGTTCCTGAGAGAGACCCCGTGAGCGTAAATAGAACAGGGCGTCTTCGTCGATCTGGCCGGATGTGCAACCGTGACTACAGATCACGTCGTCAGCAAAGATTTCTAATTCAGGTTTTACATCCACTTCGGCACGATCAGAAAGCAACATGGCACGGTGAGATTGATTGCCCACTGTCTTCTGTGCTTGTTCATGAACAATGATTTTACCCTGAAAAACGCCTCTTGCTCTTCCCGCCAAGACACCTTTGATAACTTCGTCACAAGTTGTATGTGGTGTCTTGTGGTCAACGCGTGTTGTGATGTCACAATGTTGATCGTCAGTACCCATATAGGTGCCATTTAAATGACAGGCTGAATTTTCCGCTGCCAGACTGACATTAATCTCAGAACGTGCCAGTCGCGCACCGGTGTTCAGCAGGAAACTGTCGTATGTAGCACCTTTACCAACTTCCACTTCTGTTGAGGAGACCAAAAATGCCGATTTGTTGCTTGCCTGAACACGGTAGTGGTGCAATGTGGCATTCTCATTAACACTGATATCTGTGGCAGCGTTAGAGAAATATGCGTTTTCTCCGTGGTCTGCATTATGTTCGATAATTGTCGCTTTACTACTTGATCCAACAGAAATGATGTTTCTTGTGTGATGAGTGCTTTCAGCTTTCCCACTACCGAGATGAAGAATCTCGATTGTTTTCTCTAACGAAACATCCTTTGAAATGGATAGAATATACCCATCAGCCATAAGCGCAGTGTTCAAGGCAACAAGTGGTTGCTCTTCTGCACGTGGACGTGACAAGCGTTCTTGATTGAGATCACTGTTCCCGTTGTCGAGCACCGCTGCCAGACTTTCCATCGTAACGCCGGTTGGCAGAGTACTATCGGATAGAGCGTCGGAGTAGTTACCGTCGATGAAGACGAGGCGAACAGAAGATGCACTGTCCATAAGTCTTGGTAACTCGTCATTTGCTGCCGGTTCGGATGTTTCAGGCGCAGAGAAAGCTTGCTTCTTTAGCGGATTAAGGCTGGTGAACTTCCAAAGTTCGGTTTTTGCCGTTGGTAATCCGATGTCATTGAACAGAGCGATGTTTTTCGCCCGTATTTCATTGAGCCATGCGAGATTGTTCCCGGGTAAACGGTCTTTACTTTGGTCGTAGTGGGCGATGAACGCCTCTTTATCTGATGGAAGTGTTACCATTAGGCTGCCTCACCAGAATAATCTGCATAACCCTTTTCTTCCAGCTCAAGTGCCAGTTCTTTGCCGCCGGAACGACGAATTTTACCGTTAGCGAGAACATGAACTTGATCGGGAACAATGTAGTTCAGAAGACGCTGATAGTGTGTGATCACCAGAATGGCATTGTTTTCAGCACGGAGCTTGTTCACACCTTCGGCAACGACTTTAAGAGCATCAATATCCAGACCTGAATCCGTCTCGTCCAATACTGCAAGTTTAGGGTTCAGAACGGCCATTTGCAGGATGTCATTACGTTTTTTCTCGCCACCAGAGAAGCCGACATTAACGGCACGTTTCAACATGTCGTCTTTAATACCAAGCTCTTTGGTTTTGCCGCGGATCATCTTCACGAATTCCATACCGTCCAGTTCTTCTTCGCCGCGATAACGACGTTGGGCGTTCAGCGCTTCTTTCAGGAATGTCGTGTTGGTGACACCAGGAATCTCTACTGGGTATTGAAATGCCAGGAAGATGCCTTCGCCCGCACGTTCTTCAGGCTCCAGTTCGGAAATATCTTTGCCATCGAAAAAGATACCACCTTCGGTAACTTCATAGTCATCTCGACCGGCGAGGACGTTTGCAAGTGTAGATTTACCAGAACCGTTTGGTCCCATGATCGCGTGCACTTCACCTTTGTTGATGTTGAGGTCAATGCCTTGAAGGATAGATTTTCCATCGACTTCTGCGTGAAGGTTTTTAATTTCTAACATCTTTTTGCTCAGTTCTCTTTAATCTATGTGTCTAATTGGACTAGGGCGCTTCGTTATCCGACGCTGCCTTCCAGGCTTATTTTGACAAGCTGTTGTGCTTCAACAGCAAATTCCATTGGTAGCTCCTGAAGCACTTCGCGACAGAAACCATTCACGACAAGGCCGACAGCATCTTCCTCGGATATACCGCGTTGACGGCAGTAGAAGAGCTGATCTTCACTGATCTTGGACGTTGTCGCTTCGTGTTCCAGTCTTGCCGATCTGTTCTTGCTCTCAATATAGGGAACAGTGTGCGCCCCACAGGTCTCACCAACCAGAAGTGAGTCACACTGTGTGAAGTTGCGTGCACCTTCGGCTTTTGCTGCGACACGAACCAATCCACGATAGGTGTTCTGGGATTTACCAGCTGAGATACCCTTAGAAATAATCCGTGAGGTCGTATTTTTACCCAAGTGGATCATCTTGGTTCCGGTATCGGCTTGTTGGCGGCCATTAGTAATAGCAACAGAGTAGAATTCACCAACTGAGTTGTCACCTTGCAATATACAGCTTGGATATTTCCAGGTAATTGCTGAACCGGTTTCAACCTGCGTCCAACTGATTTTGGAATTCTTTCCCTTACAGATACCGCGCTTGGTCACAAAGTTATAGATACCGCCTTTACCGTCTTCATCACCGGGATACCAGTTTTGAACAGTGGAGTATTTGATTTCAGCATCGTCCATTGTCACCAACTCGACAACAGCAGCATGAAGCTGATTTTCGTCGCGTTGAGGTGCTGTACAGCCTTCCAGATAGCTCACGTAAGAACCTTCGTCAGCAACAATCAATGTGCGCTCAAACTGCCCTGTGTTCAGTTCATTAATTCTGAAATAGGTTGATAGCTCCATCGGGCAACGAACGCCCTTGGGGATGTATACAAATGAACCATCGGTAAAGACGGCTGAGTTCAGACAGGCATGCTTGTTATCGCCAGCGGGAACAACAGAGCCAAGGTATTTTTTGACCAGTTCCGGATAGTCCTGAATTGCTTCTGAAATCGGGCAGAAGATAACACCGACTTCTTTGAGCTGTTCACGGAAAGTAGTGGCGACAGATACAGAGTCAAAAACGTAATCAACGGCCACACCCGCCAACACTTCTTGCTCTTTAATTGGAATGCCCAGTTTTTCATAAGTCCGAAGAAGCTCGGGATCGACTTCATCCAGACTTTGTGGACGGTCTTCCATGCTTTTGGGAGAGGAGTAATAGTATGAATCCTGATAATCGATTTCAGGAATCTCCAGTTTTCCCCATTTTGGCTCTGGCATTGTCAGCCAAAGGCGATAGGCCTTCAGGCGCCATTCCAAAAGCCATTCTGGCTCGTTTTTCTTGGCAGAGATGAAACGGACAGTATCTTCACTTAAACCCTTTGGGGCTTTTTCAGATTCTATCTCTGTAACAAAACCATATTTATATTTGTCCATCTCAAGGGATTGGACCTGTTCGACTGTTTCTTGTGTGGCAGCCATTCTTTTACTCTCCTATCGGACTTTAATTCAATTGATCAGGTGAACTCTGCCGAGCTCGTGTCCGATTTTTGTTTGTCTATAATGAAACTGTCTTGAAAATCAATCATGTCGGCGAGTGTTACCGTTTTCAGGGCATTTGCGACGACTTGATTTACTTTGTTCCAATTCCCGCGCATTGGGCACATCGTCTCGACTGAACAGTTGTCAACGGCACCTTCGACACAAGCCGTTAAAGCAATCGGCCCTTCGATGGATTGAATGATATCTGCAACAGTAATAGTGGATGCATCTTGATGGCTTATATAGCCACCACCAGCACCACGCAGGGATGTGATCAGGTTTTGCCGGGATAACAGGCCAAGGATCTTGGCAACAGTTGGCAGGGGCAAGCCTGTTTCTTCTGCAATCTGGGGGGCTGTCATAACCTCCTCTTTATGCGAAGACATCTGTCCTAGAACAACAACTGCATAATCTGTTAACCTCGTAAGGCGGAACATAGCTTTTCTCCATACCGGACTAAAAAGGTCCGATTTTTTAAATAGCTCAAAAAAACGAAATTGCAACCTCTTTTTAACAGTTTTTTATAGTTCCAATCTGTGATGTAAGGTTCAGTAATCAATGAATTTACGTTTTGCTATCCGGAAAATATAATAAAGCCAATCTGTTAGGAAAAGGATGCCTATTTGATCGCGACCAAATGTCACCTTTTAAATGCATCTTTTAAAAATGATCAAGAATTACTCTTCGTATTTTGTCTTTCTGTGCGCCAGGCTATGCCATAAATACTGGGGGTCGACAGGAACTGTTGAAAAGGGTAAGTAACAGAGATAATTTGTTGAAAATGAAATATCAGAAATAAAGGCTATGAACATGAGCGCAAATGTAACCGTGGTTGACCATCCTTTGGTTCAGGTAAAACTTACTCAAATGCGTTCGAAAGAAACTGCGACCCCTGATTTTCGTCGGTTGCTGAGAGAAATATCTCTGTTGCTTGCGTATGAAGTGACACGGGATCTAGTGCTCACAGAGTGTGAAGTTGAGACGCCGGTTGAACGTGCGATGTGTCCTGTTCTTCGGGATCTGGAGCCTTGCTTTATTTCAATCCTGCGCGCGGGTAACGGTATTCTGGACGGCATGATGGATCTATTGCCATCAGCACGTGTTGGGCATGTCGGATTGTACCGGGATCATGAAACGCTAGAGGCAATTGAATATTATTACAAAGTGCCAACAGATATGTCCGATCGTGAAGTTATTGTTGTGGACCCAATGTTGGCAACGGGTCACACAGCTGTGGCAGCAATTGATCGTCTGAAGAAAGATGGCGCCAAAAACATTAAGTTCTTATGTCTGCTTGCGGCGCCTGAAGGAATTGCAGAGTTTCAAAAAGGCCATCCGGATGTACCGGTATACACGGCATCTGTTGATCAAAAACTAAACGAGCACGGTTATATCGTACCTGGTTTGGGTGATGCCGGTGATCGTATTTACGGTACGAAATAATCCCTGAGTTATTAGGTGTATGAAAAAGAAAGGCTCTGTTTTCAGGGCCTTTTTTGTTGGTATTTTCTTCTGATTTTTTCGTAGGCGCCGTTATGTCTGATTGTACGAAGGGCACGATTTACATCACTCAAAATACTCTGTGCCTGATCTGACTTTTTAGAAAAGCAAAAATAGTAAGGATTACTGACAAGTTCTTTGTAAGTGACGTGACCACTTTTCCCACGATTGGCCAGTGCAAAGAGTACAGTGTCCCGATAGGAATAAACGGCATCAACGCGACCATTTTCGAGCAAAGTTAGGAGCTCATCGTCATTTGTGGCTTCGTATGCATTTATACCATTTTCAATGAGTTCTTTATGAACGGCATAGCCTCTGACACTGGCAACTGAGAGATCTTTTAAATCAGCGACGGTGTTAAACTCATTAAGACTTGCCTTGTCTGATAAAAATACACCTTGGCTCAATTGCCCAAGTATATCTGAGAAAGCGAAATGCTGATCTCTGTCTGGATGATAAGAACAGCCACAAAGTCCATCGACTTTTCCTTGCTCAACTAATTTTACAGCTCTTTTCCAAGGATAAAACTTATAATCAAGATTTCGTTCTGCGAGGGCAAAAACTTCTAGCATGATGTCAACGTCAATGCCTTTAGGGCCTGTTCCCGGATTTGCTATCTTATAGGGGGGGAAGGAGCTACAAGCCATTGTGATTGTTCTGCTATTCTCTGCAATAGCATTTCTAGTCTCTGCGATAACATTTTCTGTTGTAAGCAGACTAAATAAGAGGGGCAACATACTTATGATATGTTCAGGGCGCATTTTCAAATTTTATGGTCCTTAACATGACGAACTACCAATACAGATAAAACTTGTTAACCAAACACGGCAATCAAGTTTTCTTATTTAAACTATCAAAATGCTAATAATTCTTTACGACCTATGGTAATTCTTGATGTATGTATTCTTTGGCAGGGGGCGCACTGCTTGGAGGCACCACTCTTGTCAGTGTCCATATTATCGCGCCACCTGTTGCGGCCATCCCGACCATGGCCAAAAAGGCATAAGATGGATCAATATCAAACAGTATTCCTGACACAAAAATGGATAGTCCCATCATCAAGCCATTGGCGATACTGGAATAGAGACTTTGTGCCGAAGCAGAGACATCTTTGGGAGCATGTTTGGTAATAAATGACATGGAGCCTAAATGAGTTAGACCGAATGTCAGGGCATGCAATACCTGGATGCCAATGATTAGAACCATACTGTCACTAAAGCCGAGCGTTCCCCATCTGATGATGCCTGCGATGCTACCTATGATGATTAAGTGTAATGAGCGTGCGCTTTTGAACAGCTTGTTACTGAAGGCAAACAAGAGAACCTCTGCCATAACTCCAAACGCCCAGATAAACCCGACCAGGCTTTTGCTGTACCCCAGTGAGGTGAGGTAAAGCGAGCCAAAGGCATAGTAAGCGGCATGGCTGCCTATAATCATACCTGCGCCAAGTATGAAAAATAGAAAGCTTGGTTTCCTGAGGAATATTCTCGGATTATCTGTTGTTTTTTCCTGTTCTTTTGGAAGTTTGGGAAGGGTCAGGCTGAAAAAAGCAACAATGATAAGTGCACATAAAATGAGCCACAATGTCCAGTTGATATCAATGACATCAAGCAGGTGTCCGACACCAAAGCTGGTTGCGATAAAGGAAAGCGACCCCCAAAGCCTTATCCTTCCATAATTCAAATCGTACAGTCGAACGGCTTTGAGTGTCTGGGTGTCACCGAGTGGGATAAGGGATAGGAAACAGCAGGATGCGCCAGCTTGGAGAAGCAGGTAAAGATAAAAATCCTCTGCAAAATAAAAGGCGAAGAAGAAGGTACAGGACACCAGTGCTGTTGTAAAAAGCACCGCTCTGCTATAGCCGCTTTTCTCTGAGATAAGGGCTATAGCGGGGGAGACCAACACCATCAGGAACGGGGGAATTGAAAGTATATTTCCAATCTCCGACTTACTAAGACCTCTGTCTGAAAGCCAAAGAGGCCAGAAGACAAGGATGATGCCCATGGTCATGAAGACAAAGATATAGAAAAGTGAATAGGGAACGCCTAAACGAGTTGCGGAATCTTTGTTCATATTGGTGCTCTAAGCTTAGAATCGCTTCATCAAAGGTTATGAGCGATGCAGGGAGGAATTCAGGTTTATAAATACCATTTTGTGATTATGCATCAATCACTATGTTTGCCGGATGTGTGATGATTTAAATCTCATCACATGATTTGAAAACAAAAAAGGCGTTCAAAATGAACGCCTTCTTCATACCACTTGAGTAAGTATATCTTAAGCGACTTTTGCTTCGCGAAGAATAAAAGCAGGCGTGTGATCACCAAAAGAGCTGGTTGGATTACTTGGCTCTGATGAAGGTTCTCTTTCACCAATAACTGCTGTCGGTTTGGTTTTGCGACGGGTTGTTCTCACTGGTTTTTTCACGCTACGTTTTTCGTCAGCACCGTTGCTTGCATCGGTTGATGCTACAGCGTCTGTTGAAGCGTCCTCTGCTATGTCATCGGATTTCTTGCGACGACGGCTTGGTTTTGCTTCTTTGAGGTCACTGCTTTTTGCAGCTGTTTTTGCAGCTGTTTTTGTTGGGCGACGCCGTCTGCGACCTTTTAGAGATGCGGCTTCTTCGTCCGTCCAGCTATCAAAGCCTTCAAGAGAAACAACCGGGATACCACTATTGATTGTCGTGAGCACGTTGCGTAAGCCCTTGTAATCTTCGATTGTCGCAATTGTGAATGCTTTACCTTCACGTCCTGCACGACCGGTTCTGCCAATACGGTGAACATAGTCTTCGGGGTTAACTGGAACATCAAAGTTAAAGACGTGTGATACAGCCGGGATATCCAAACCGCGTGCGGCAACATCTGAACAGACCAAAAGCTTAACTTTGCCTTCTTTGAAGTCGCTCAGTGTTTCCATTCGGGATGATTGAGCCATATCACCGTGGAGGGCCGCAGCAGAGAAGCCATGTACATTCAGAGATTTATTCAGAATGTCGACGTCTTTTTTTCTGTTGCAGAACAAAATCGCGGATTGAATTTCACCTTCACTGGTCATGATCTGGCGAAGAGCTTCACGCTTTTCTTTTGGGCCGCCATCAATCTTGATAATCGTCTGTTCGACTGTTTCGGCAGTAGATGCCTGTTTCGTCACAGAGATTTCTTTTGGATTGCTGAGGAATTTGTCAGAAAGCTTTCTGATTTCTGGTGCCATCGTCGCAGAGAAAAAGAGTGTCTGCCTCAGTGGTGGAAGCAAAGAGACAATCTTTTCCACATCGGGAATGAATCCCATATCCAACATCCGGTCCGCTTCGTCGATAACCAATAACTTGGTATCAACCAGCATGATTTTGCCCCTCTCGAATAGATCGAGAAGGCGACCAGGTGTTGCAATGAGAACATCAACGCCACGTTCAAGGAGTTTAGTTTGTTCCGCAAAGGAAGAGCCTCCGATAAGGAGAGCTTTGCTAAGCTTGCTGTATTTTCCATAGCTTTCGAAATTTTCCGAAATCTGATGGGCAAGTTCACGTGTTGGTGTCAGGATCAAAGAACGCGGCATTCTTGCGCGCGCCCGACCACTGGACAGCATTTCGATCATAGGCAGCGTAAACGAGGCAGTTTTACCTGTCCCGGTTTGAGCACAGCCCATTACATCACGACCCATTAACACGTAGGGGATTGCTTGTTCCTGAATGGGCGTAGGTGTTGTATAACCAACATCCTCGACAGCCTGCAGGAGCTTTGGATTTAATCCAAGATCAGAAAAGCTCATGTATTCCTTAGTTACGGTTGAGCGTTAGTCAAAAAAAGCAGAAATACGTAAAAACTTACGCATGCTTTCCAGAAGCGACGTGCGCATAATACGGAAAGCTTTGAAAAAGTCAATTTGTACTATGTTTTAGGTGCTGAAAATCGTCAAATAACCGTATAAAGTGATATTATTGTTTAACTTTAACGCTGGAATGTTTAAGTCAATACTGGTCAGATAACATAATAGAGGCGCTTTGAAGATGTTGATGTCTGTAGATGATTCGGTTGTTGTTGTCATAGACGTGCAAGAAAGACTGGCACCGGCAATCCCTGAACTCCAAGCTATCTTGAAAGCCAATGAGTTAATCCTGAAAACGGCGTCAGAGCTATCCGTGCCTGTTCTGGTTACCGAGCAATACCCCAAGGGACTTGGGCATACTGTCGAACAATTGCGTGATTTTTATGCTGAAAAAAATGTGTTCGAAAAGATTTCCTTCAGTTCTGCAGGGTGTGCGTCTTTCATGACTGCCTTGAAAGAAACGGGGCGACGGCAGGTTATTGTGACGGGTATTGAAGCGCATGTCTGTGTTCAACAGACTGTATTAGAGCTGTTGGCTGACAGATTTGATGTTTTTGTGGTGGCTGATGCTATTGGCTCGCGCGTTGATGATAACAGAAAACTGGCGTTGGAACGTATGATCAGATCAGGTGCTGAGGTGGTTTCTAGCGAGATGGTGATGTTTGAAATGTTGAAAAAAGCAGGAACGCCGGAATTTAAAAAACTATCGAACTTACTTAAAGAAAACGATTAATTTTATGAACGAAAAGGGACGTTTGGTTTTCTTGCCGGGGCTGTTGTGTAACGAACGACTGTGGAAACCGCAGTTGGCGTTTTTTGAAGAGAATTATCTTTGTGAAGTGCCTGATCTTACGAGGGCAAGTTCTATAAACGAACTGGCTTTACAGGCGCTGAAACAGGTTCGCGGTAAATTCAATCTCGTTGGGTTGTCTATGGGCGGGTACGTTGCGCTTGAGATCATGCGGATTGCGCCGGAGAGGATTCAACGCCTGGCTTTAATTGATACAAAAGCCCGAGCGGACAGCCCCGAGCAAAAAAGACGTAGACGTGGTTTACTTTCGTTGGCGGGGCGCGGGAAGTTTAAGGGTGTAACTCCGCACTTGATGCCGCTTCTTATTCATCCCGATCGTATGGAAGATGCTTCTTTGACATCTGAAATATACAAAATGGCAGAAGAGGTTGGACAGGAAGCTTTTGTTAGACAGCAAACGGCAATCCTTGATCGGGAAAGTCATTTGAGTATTTTATCTAATATCAAATGTCCTGTGCAGGTTATCTGTGGTCGAGATGATTTGATTACACCTTTGGACTGTTCAGAGGAAATCGTCACTTTGACGCCCAATGCAGAACTGTTGGTTTTGGAAGACTGTGGGCACTTATCTAATATTGAGTTACCGGAAAGGGTGAATAAATCTCTGCAAGGGTGGCTGGAGCGAAACTAAGTCTTTGGAAGTTGTTTTACTCTCTTGCACAGCTATCGTTTAATTAGTGAAGTGTGGAGTTTTTAATCAAATGGCCTTCGACGATATATCGAAGCGGGCCGGGTGTTTGGGCATAGAAGGGCCAGCATGTTATCAGGGCTATGCGTTGAGAAGTGTTTTCATTGGTAATGCCTGACTGATCCCATCTTGCAATACGGATGTTATCCACTTTATACAAGTGATCTCGCCCTTTGATATCTTTCACTTTGACGATATCAGTCGCTTTTATGTTCTCGAGAAAAGCAAAATGAGTATCTCTGTGTGCAGCATAGACTGCTGTTCCCTGTTGTCCGGGGAGGGCAGTATTTTCCAAATGACCTGGTGCAAATGCCAAGGCTTCGCCGCTACTGCCTTTCAACGCGATCACAGGTTTTAAATCAAGCCCTGGGAAACTTATTGCTGCAACAGGATAAGTATCCGCCCATGACCATGCTTTTTGTGGTGCTTGTGTGACAAGCGTTTCTTGCCAGGCTTGTTGTAACAAGTGCTGTGCCAGAACCGCTTTTAATTTGATGTACAGCCCGTCACCGAGTAATGCAAAGCCAGCCATAAACATCGCTAGCAAGAGGAGCTTTCTGGCTCCCCTTGCTAGAAATTGAGCAAACAATCGACGAACCGTTAAGGCAGGTTCCATGTCGTGAAGTGTCCTCATGATTAAGGACGTTGCCCATTTGGCAGCATTTTACGTGAAACCAGCATAAACAACACCGTGGCGAGGAGTATAAGAATGCCAAAAATTATCTTTAATTCTGCAGTTGTTGCTGTTGCAGGTAAGGGGATTGATTTGACCTTTGCAGAGGATGGATCACCAAGAGGGGTATCACGTGATGCCAAAGTATGCAGAGATGAAATACTGGCGTCTTCGAGTGGTTCTGGTACAGAGTTATAATCAGGTCCAAAGACTTTCTCAAAGTCCCACCCGGCTGGAAGATTTAAAGCAATTTCCTGACTGCTATAATCTGTACCAGTTGGTCGCGTCGGTGTAATGTCAACGGCGACCAAACTGGTCATTTTACTGACTAGACCATATTTTGTGGCAGTATCGAGTATTTCCTGATCAAGAACATTCCAGTTATCGGCTAGAAAATACCGTCCTTCTATTTCTGCAATTTTTTTTCTGCCCCAGAGTTTACTGATGCCATTACCTTGTTGTGCTTTGTGGAGAGGTAATTTAATCGTCCAGGGTTGGTTAGCGAATTGTCCTGAAACGTCTAAGGTTTCTTTGACCGACCTGATGGTATTTTTCGCTTTGGCCAGAATAACGACGGGTTCACCACTGTAGAGATCGGGCAGCTGGCTCGGACTCATTTCAAAATTGTTTTTTTCAGATTTGTTGCTTTCGGTCCAATTTGCGTGAAGATCAGTTAATACAGGGGTTTCAAGTTTTGTAAAAAGCTCATTCATACGTGATCGGACCTGTTGTTCTGATCCGATATGGGTAAAGGTGCCTTTACCATAGCTGGACGCGCGGTTCATAAAGTGACTGTTAGGGGCTGAACCTATACCGACGGTGAAAATTCTTGAACGACCACGTTTTTTAACAATGGTATCAAACATCTGTTTTTCGTTGCCAATGGCGCCATCCGTCAAAAAAACAATCTGTCGCAAGGTAGATTTATCATGTGGTGTCTGATCTTCCAATGCGGCTTCCAGCGCAGGCAGCATCTCTGTTCCGCCATCTGCTTCGAGCGAAGATACAAATCTTTTGGCGACATCAAGATTTCCGGTATTGGCTTTTAACGCTGAGGGGAAAAGAATTTCGTAGGTATCATCGAACCTGATGATATTAAAGCTATCTTTGTTGCGCAATTTGGCCAGTGCCAAAAGCAAGCTTTCTTTTGCCTGTCTCATCGATGGTCCGGCCATAGAACCTGAATTATCAATAACAAAGATAACTTCTCTGTCCGGCGTTGTTATTTCGTCCTGTTCAAATTGCACCAGTTTGGGCGGTGTAATGAAGGCGAGGAAGTAATCGTCCTGACCAATGGTTTCTCTGAACAATGCTACACGTGGAGATTTTTTTGGTTCGGCTTTCCAATTGAGTTCAAAATCACGATCCGCAGGTACGACATGATCGCTAAGAGAAACGGTCACCTGATCTTTGGATTTGTAATCTGCAGTGATGTCATGGAAAGGACTTTTGATTTCACCAATGGGAAAACCGGAAGCCAGATTGACATTCAGGGTTACCGGGTTACTTTTCGCCTGCTTTACCGGATTTATAATTGGTGACGTTATTTCTTCACGATCTGGAATGGGGTCTTTGACGGTTCCCCATTGCTCATCATTCTCAAAGTTTACACTTTCGACAATGCGGGGCTTGGGATTATAGCGGGGAGCTGCGACCATCGGAAAGCGAAGTGAGAAAAGGCCATTTGATTGTCTGACAGTCTCTTGATATTCAATTTGGACAACGACAATCTCTTGCGGACCGATATTGGCCACTGAATTAGTAAAGAGATTGGGGCGTAGCTGTTCAACAAGGCTGGCTTTTTTACCCTCTCTTTTAGCATCATCATAAATTTTGCGGGCTTCTTCTTTGGGTTTGATAACGCCTTCGATGAAACGATCACCTATTTGCATTTTAAGTGTATCAACAGCAGATGTTTCGGGAAGGGGGAAAACGTAGGTTCCTTCAACCCAACCATCCGAAGGATTTCTAAAGCGTTGAGTAACTTTCGTTCGGGCTATTGGTCCGTTGATGTCAATTTCGACATTTGTGGCAAGCTGTATGGCTTCTACCATTTTACCGGCTTTTGTTGTTTTTAATAACAACGAGCCTCTTTTCATATCGTTTGGCGTGACCAGGCCATTTGCAGCCCAGGAATTCCCGCCTGCAACAATCATAATGGCAGTTATTAGACCTGTAATGAATGTTGATTTGGTAAAAAAGTTGAATTGTCCGTGTGTGAGTTTTTTCAGCATGCCGCTGCCCTGCCATCCAAGAATAGAGTTGCTGGTTTCTTTGTATTCTTATCTCGCGGCTTTATGCCAAAAGGGAGAGGCTTTGTGACAAAAAAGGGGCAATGTTGCGGTGTCGGAGGTCGGGCTGACCATAATTCAAATGAAAAAGCACTGCTATCAGGTCCAATAGCAGTGCTTTTACGAAAGAATAGTTGTTCTATTTAGATATCAATATCCGAGACGAACTTTGCATTGTCCTGGATGAAATTAAACCGGAGTTCAGGTTTCTTACCCATCAGGCAATTAACTCTGTCAGCAGCGTTTCTCTGGCTTTCGGCTGGATCAAAATCATCATTATGATGAACGGTAACGCGCAGCAGGACTCTTTTCGACGGATCCATCGTTGTTTCTTTAAGCTGCCGAGGTGGCATTTCACCCAAACCTTTAAATCGGCTTACTTCAATTTTTGCGCGTCCGGTTAATTCGGTCTTTTCCAGTTCGAGGCGATGGTCATCATCCATGGCATAGACCGTTTTGCTCCCCTGCGTGAGGCGGTAAAGTGGTGGCATGGCAAGAAAGAGATGACCGCTTTCGATGAGACCCGGCATTTCCTGATAAAAGAAGGTCATGAGCAAGGAGGCGATATGAGCACCGTCGACGTCAGCATCTGTCATGATAATGACGCGTTCATAACGAAGTTTGTCTTTATCGAATTGTCCTTTGGTACCACAACCTAGCGCCAAGCTGATATCTGCTATCTCTTGATTTGCTTTAATCTTATCAGCCGTTGCAGAAGCAACGTTCAGAATTTTCCCCCGTAAAGGGAGAATTGCCTGTGTTTTTCTGTCTCGAGCCTGTTTGGCAGAACCACCAGCTGAATCGCCCTCTACCAGAAATATTTCAGTATCGTTTGATTTGTTACTGCTACAGTCGGCAAGTTTTCCAGGTAGACGTACTTTACGTGTCGCCGTTTTCCGGCTGGTTTCTTTATCTTGCCTTCTTCTTAACCGATCTTCGCTGCGCTCGATAATACGTTCCAGTAAAAGTCTGGAACTTTCAGGATTACTAGCCAGCCACAGATCAAAATGATCTTTAATGGTCGCTTCGGTTAGCTTTGCAGCAAGAGGCGTGGCAAGTCTATCTTTGGTCTGCCCTTGGAATTGCGGGTCTCTGATGAAGACAGAGAGGACAGATATACTCCCACTCAAAAGATCGTCGCCGGTAATCTGGGTCGCTTTTTTGATGCCTGTGAGCTCGCCGTATGCTTTGAGGCCCTTCAAAAGGCCTGCGCGCATACCACTTTCATGACTACCACCATCAGGTGTTGGGATTGTATTACAGTAGGAATTGACGAATCCCTGTTCGTCGCGAGGCCAACAAATTGCCCACTCGGCACGCCCTTGACCGTCAGAAAATTCGGCTTCACCAGCGAAGGCTTCTGATGTTAAGGCTGGGCGTTCACCAAGTTGCGAATCAATAAAATCCTTTAATCCGTTTGGGAAGTGGATGACTTCGCTTGGGGGAATGTTACTGCCCTCAACAAGAGAAGGTTCACATGTCCAGCGGATCTGAACGCCTTTGTAAAGATAGGCCTTTGAGCGCGTCATCTTATAAAGACGAGCAGGTTGGAATTTACAGCCGGGTTCAAAGATTTCGGCGTCTGGGCGGAATGAAATCGTTGTTCCACGCCTGTTGTTGGTTTTACCAATCAGTTCCAGTTTTGTTTGCGGGTGACCTTTGCTGTACTCCTGCCGGTAAAGCTGTCTATCTCTTGCTACTTCGACATACATAGCATCAGACAGGGCATTTACGACGGAAACACCAACACCATGAAGACCGCCGGATGTTGCGTAGGCATCTTGTGTAAACTTCGCCCCAGAGTGCAGGGTGGTCAGAATGACTTCCAGTGCAGACTTGTCCGTATATTTTGGGTGGGCATCGACGGGAATGCCACGTCCGTTGTCTTTTATTGTTATCTGGTTATCCAGACCGAGTTCAATATCGATTCGTGTTGCATGGCCGGCAACAGCTTCATCCATGGCATTATCCAGCACCTCGGCAACAAGGTGATGCATGGCACGTTCATCATTACCACCGATATACATTCCGGGGCGGTGTCGAACAGGCTCTAAGCCTTCGAGAACTTGAATATCCTTGGCTGAATAATCAACCGTGGTTTCATTCGTGGGAGCGGACTGGAATAGATCTGACATGAGGACATTATGTGTTGATGATTGGGCTAAAGCAAGTTCCAGATGAAGGGGAATTCACGTTTTGTTTTCCTAAAGACTGTTTTTTATTCCTGACGGATATTTCTCGGTCTTTGCCGCCGGATCTTCGTCACGCGAGTTGAATTTGCATGTTCTAGTGTGCAGAAGCGTTGCGTTTGGATTCTTGTCTTCTTTTTCGTTTTCGGCAGGTCATCACCTAGATCAGCTATTCTTTTACATACTGGGATTTATTGGGCACTTCACTGGGTTGTGAGAGGTATTGTCATAATGTCTCTGTTATAGATAGTTAGCTGTTATGGACGATAAGAATCCTTTGAGGGTAAATTATGCAAAAATTTGGTGCTGTCATTTGGTATGGGGTACTTCCGCTGCTTTTGCTTTTTTCATTTTTGAATCCAGTGGTTGCAGGTGAAGCTGATGTCATAAAGGTAGAAGGCTATAAAGACGGAGAGAGAGGCTGGCGCTTTAATGTGACAGTGCGTCATGATGACACAGGGTGGGATCATTATGCTAATCGTTGGGAGGTGATTACCGAAGACGAGGAGATTTTGGCAACACGTGTCCTTCATCACCCCCATGAAAATGAGCAACCCTTTACGAGATCTTTATCTGGCGTCGAGATTCCCGAGGGTGTAAAAAAAGTTTTCATCAGAGCTCATGATAGCGTGCATGGCTATGGAGGGCAGGTGAAACCTTTCGTTGTGGAATAATATATTACAGAAAAACGACGGAAAAATACGTTGACATGGTCAAATTTTACACGACGGTAGTTGATTTTTTTTCTCACTTACATTATTTAATACTTGTGCAATGCACAAAGTGCCTTTGTTGAGTCTCCGTTCCGTTTCTTACTGCATAAGTCTCTATGTAGTCGACTGTCGGAATCGCCACAATTTGAGACGCTTTAAAAAATGTATAGATACAGCGCTATTTTATGATTGGAAATAGTATTGTTGCCTGTGCATTTGCCCACAAAGGGTGTCAGGTTGTGATGGCTCTTGACGAGCTTTGGAGACCTTTTTCTTCTGCGGAAGAAGTTAAATAATTATCTATTTACCTAGGACTTCGGTTCTTGAGGTTATTAAGTTGCCGGATCCTACGGAGGGATTAATGAGCGATCAGTCCAATACAAAGCCGGTTTCTGACCGGGTGTATGAAAAGAAAAAACGTAATTGTCTGAAGTGTCGGGAAAAATTCGTAAGCGAATGGCCTGGCGAACGTATTTGCAAGACTTGCAAATCTTCTACCGCTTGGCGGGAAGGTATTGCAGCTTAAGTCGTTGCATAAGATGACATACAACAAAAGCGCGGATCGTTTGACCGCGCTTTTGTTGTATGTGGGTTAACGTTTTATTTGACCGTCTGAATGTTGAGTTTATGTACTGACTATTCCCAGTGACTATTCCCAGTATCTTTTAAGATGCCTTAAGAACCTTAACCTCTTTCAAATTAAAGCTTTTTTAATTCAAAGATCCTGCCTTAGACTAAAATATCAACACGGCTTCCTCTTCCATCCGTAGGAGGGGCAAGTAGTTTTTTGCCAGTCGTATTGTCTGAATTTATGGTTTTGATTGTTTGTACTTCAACAACGGTTTGTGTTGCAGGTTTGAAGGCTGGGCCTCGGTTAGCTTGAGGTTCAGGGGTAATGATTGTTCCCGTCCGTGTATAGAGAGGCGGAATGTACATTGAAACCTGCGAATGCAATTCTAGTTATTAAATTTTAATTAAAATACCATGTAATTTTTTTAATGTCTTTAATAAAGTCGATGTTTTTACACTAATGGTTGTTTTTTGTGCTTGTTAAATCTATTAAATCGTTGTGTAGCTCTTATTTTCGACAGTAAAGATACCTCTTACCTGTATTCAAACTTTAGGAGCACCCAAGCCTTTAAGAAAGCTCAAGTATGTAGTCGATGTTGTATTCGATTGCTTTATTGGCTTGGTCGATCAGCTTCAAACCATCAGAAATTGCTTCTTGAAATTGACCTAAGTCATTAATCAAATTTGGTAAGCTGGAGTTTGAAGCATCGAGAGATGCGCACTGTATCTTTCCCATAACTCTGGTAACTTCCAAGCTCGCTGTTAGTTTGCGCATTTCTAGACAGGCTTCTTTAAATTGAGAGATTTTTACAGAAATCTCCTTTAGCCCCTGAGCTGCTTTATGTGAATAAGCTTGTTGTTGTTGTTCTAGATTTATCATTTCTTTTTCTTGAGAAGCGCCTTCGTTGGGTGGCTCTTGCTTGAAAACAGAAGCAACTTCCCTTTGTATTTTGGCCGTGGCAGCCAGGAACAATCCATTATCAATGGTTTCTGCCACATGAGTCCCTGATGCCATGAAGCTTGTCATTTTTTCCTGAAGTTCTGTGGCAATCGTTGTGTAATTACTTGAGATAACGCCGATAGCAGCACCTGTTTCGCCGAGCTGCGCCGCATGGACACGTAAGTTAAGGGGGACGTGCCTATGCCCTTCGTAGGCTTGGGATATCTGTTTTGTATGATCTAAAAGATGTTGAGCTGATTCTACCAGCTTATTAAAGTTGGTAATCGAAGGGTCTTCAGGCTTCTTCAGCTGCTGTTCTCTTGCAATAATTTCATGGCTGAGAGCGGATGCCATGAAGGCATTATAATCCCTGTAGCCCAGTTTTTGCAGGCGTGAGAGTAAAGTGTTAGCGCTTTCTTCGGGAGTGGGATGATCGCTGTTTTCTGTTTTCCGGAGCGCTTTATATTCATTTTTTACTGTCTTGAAGAGTGAACTGCTGGGCTTAAGGCGAACAGAAAGAAAGCCACCTTCAATGGGTGTGACTATTGCAAAAACCCAATAGTGGCGACCATCTTTTGCTCTGTTTTTTACGTAGGCTCCCACAGGATGGCCGCTTTTAATCGTATCCCACAATAGCCAGAAAACAGCTCGGGGCATATCGGGATGACGGATAATCTTGTGTGGTTTATTGAGTATCTCGTTCCATGGGTAAATACTGACACGCTGAAAGACACTGTTCCCTGATAGAATGATGCCTTTGTCATTCGTTCTGGAAAAAAACAGTTCATCGAATGAGAAAGGAACTTCATTTGTTGTATTTGATGTGGAAGTATCTGTTATTTGAGCCGCAGCGACTTCTGTGTCTGAGGTGGCTCTTGTATCAAGGGGAGCTTTTACATCTGGGGCAATTTCAGTATCTGAGAGTTCTTTAAGTATATTCATGAGGTTTTACAGGCCTGATTGCGAGAGGTATTTATTCAGTCAAAAATTAAAAATGACTAAAATACATACCTGAACTCAATTGCAGATTTGCCATTCTTTGTTGTAAAAGTACCAACTTCTTTCATAATAAATCATTAAAACCGGATATTTTTTGTGGATACTCGTTGTTCATAATTTACTTTTTTTGCTGTGTAATCGGGGCATATAGAGAGTTTTAACAGTATAGTGTTAGTACTAACACTGATGTTTGGTGATGATGTGTGCTATGGTTTTGATATTAATGTAATTTAATGTTTATTTTTGTGTCTTCATTTAGGTTAAAAAATAACAGTGTGTTTTTATACTACTAGATTGATAATTGTTACTGATGTAAGTTGGGCGAGGCAGTATGGCTATCGTAAAGTTATTGGATTGATGTTTGTTATCATTAGATTGCGATAGCGCATACGTATACTCTCTGTAGATTAAAGGTTGTGAAACTATGTTTCTGGTCAGGAAATTACGCACGTCTTTTTTAACGTTGGCCTCTTTATCGCTTGTTTTTGCATTTAGTTCTGTCACGCAGGCAGATGAAAGTGCAATCGCGTATGTTAAGGTGCTGAATGGTGCTTGTTACGTCGAGAGTGGCGGAGCGGAGCGAATTCTTCAAATCGGCGACCCTCTTTACAAAGATGATATTGTGAAAACACGTAGTGAATCTTCCCTTGGCGTATCATTTAGAGATAATACCTTGGTTTCTTTGGGAAGCAATTCTTCACTGAAGCTGAACAATTTTGAATTCGATCCTGATAATAAAAAGCTGGCATTTGCAGTTCAGCTGTTTGAAGGAACGCTTTTATATATTTCGGGCATCATCGCAAAGCTGACAAAGAACCCTGATGAAGATCTGCAAATCACAACACCCGCTGGAACAATATCTGTTCGTGGCACGAAGATGTTTGTGCGTGCGGAATAATGTCAGTGAACAAGGGGGATAGTTTCATGCCTAAATTTACGTCTAAGATCCTACTTTCAGTACTCTTCCTGGTTTTGGCTGGTTGTTCGGCCCCTCGTGGAAACTATGTTATTCTTTTGCCCGAAGACGACGGAAGCGTTGGGGAAGTTAGCGTGCGAAATGATGCTGGTGTCCAGACAATTTCATCGGTTAATACCGTTGTTGAAATTCCGAGCGATAAAGCGCCTAAAAAACCAAGAGAACTTTCCAGTGATCTCGTGGCAAAGCTAGTGGCGGAAACTGAAGCGGCTCAACCGCCGAAACCGCTTTCATTTTTCTTTTTCTTTGGTTTTGACAGTGCTGAGTTAACAGAAGAATCAAACGTTATTTTTGAATCTGTTTTGGCAGAGATTCAAACCAGAGAGACAGTTGATATAAGCTTGATTGGTCACACAGACACGATTGGCGCATCAGATTATAACAAAGAGCTTGGTCTTCGCAGAGCTGGAAACTTGCGCGATAAGCTTATCGAAAGCGGGATTAATGCAAGCTCTATAGATATCAAATCCCTCGGCGAGGAAAACCCTCTGGGCGGCGATGAGGGGCAGGGCACAAATGCCTTTAATCGTCGGGTAGATATGGTGTTGCGCTAAAAGCGTAAAAATAAATATGGTTTTAGTGATGAAGGGGGAGAGTAAACCTAAAGGTTGCTCCCCCTTTGTTGTTATCTTCGACCCATAAATTACCACCCCATGCTTCAATAATAGAGCGACTGATAGCAAGTCCCAGTCCTGTGCCCTGTTCTTTTGTGGTAAAAAAAGGTTTGAAGAGATCTTTCTTCTGATCTTCTGTTAATCCCGGACCTGTGTCACTTACAGCGACTTCAATCATTCCTTTTGGGTTTTCGCAGGTTGAGATCATTATTTCATGATCAACTCTGTCGATCTCTTCCGTCGCTTGTTTGGCGTTGCGAATAAGGTTAAGGAGTACTTGATGGAGTTGAATTTCGTTTGCAGTACCATCTGTGATCTCTGAGGAGAGATCTGTCTTAATGGCAACCTTTCTTCCAAAGCCTGAATCATTAAGCAACTCAATTTCTTCGATAATAATCTTGTTTATGTTAAGTGAGGAGAGATTGGTCTTGCCAGTTTCTGCTGCGTCTCTGATCGTGCGTAGAATTTCATTGCCGCGATCAGCTTGTTTTAGAATTTTCTCTAGAACGGGTTTGACTGTTTCCAGATCTATATTGTCTCTATCTAAAATTCTCCTGGCGGCGTTTGCAAAGTTATATATGGCGGCAAGTGGTTGATTTAACTCATGAGCGATGGATGAGGATAGTTTTTGTACAGAACTTTTACCGATGGTGTGCAGCAACTCGTTTTGTAACTTTCTGATTCTGGCCTCTTTTTCCCGCTCTTTTTGTGCAGCTATCCTTGCTTCTTCCCGTCTGCGGGTTTGTTCCATGACAAAGCCGGTTGAGACAGAAATCATAAACATGATTAATGTGAGGATTAAGGGCAGAGAGGGATCAAAAAGTTCTGTTCTAAAGGCGAAAATGCCAGATGTTAAAAGGATTGTTGTCCAACATAGAGCGGCAAATGTAACTGTGACTTCCAAAGCGCCGTGTCGCTTGTGAATAACAAGAAAAAGAATACCGATGAGGAACAGGTAGCTTAATTCTATCCAGAAAAAAGAAGAGGGGCGCGTTAAAAGGGTGTCTGTCAGCATATTATCCAGTGCTTGGGCATGGATTGCCAGTCCTGACAGGTTTGATCCGACCGGTGTTAGTGAATAATCAGCTATACCAAGGGCCGTTACCCCCAGAATGACAATTTTATCTTTGAATAAAGTATCGTCAATTGCGCCTGTCAGAGTGTCGTTTGCCGATACCTTTGTGTAATCAGAATTTTTACTGAAATAGATCCACGGTTTACCGCGATTACTCATTGTCAGGTCGAAAGAATTTAGGCGGATGCTTTTGAGCTTATTGTTCTCTGTCGTTAATTCAATTTCATTGGCATTATTTGCGATGCGCAGAGTTTCTATCTCAAAAGACGGAATGATTGTGCCGTTTACATTATACAACAAGGGGAGTTGACGGATAATACCATCCCGCTCTGGTGCCAGATTATTGACACCCTGTGTTGTCACCTTTTCGAGTTGCTCAATGTTTCTGAGGACGTAGTTAAAACGAGGTAAGGTGGACCTGATATCGCCCCCGTACATTTTTATGCTTGTTGTTGTCTCAATCGGGGCACGTTGATCTGTGCCATAGCCTGTGGCCATACCTAAAATAACCGGATGCCCATTGAGAATATCTGCGAAAGTTTTGTCGTAAGAAGGGAAATCGTGTCTATGAAATTTCAGCTGCTGAGCGAGCGCGGGATTGTTTTCAAGGATAAGGCTTGGAGATGTTCTGTCCGGTTCAGGGAAGACGATATCTATAGCCAATACCTGTGGCGATTGTTGTAAAATTTTGTCGGCAAGATCTGCGAGAATATTTCTCTGCCATGGCCATTGTCCTCTGGCTTTGAGGCTTTTTTCATCAATCTCAACCAGAACAATCTGTTGAGTCTCTTTTTGATTTGGGCTTATCTTCTGGAAAATATCAAAGGTATTATGGCGTAAAATTCTTATCGCCCAGGGATCAGAAATTTTGAGAATGATCACACAAAGGAAAACGGCCACCAGGATTGTGGTGGTTTTTGAAAAAGCTTTGGTCGCAAATGTTAGCATTTAGTGTGATCAATAAGCGGTTATTGGAATTTTGGTGACTGTATTCGGTCTACAAAGACCAAATCTATTCTGCTTGTGGTGGCGAAAGCAAACTAGAACTTGTTGTCTTTCTATTTGTTGTAAATAATGGCCGGAAGCTTTGGAGTATTTAGATGCCTTTTGTGTGGATCGCTGTTGAGTTCACAGGGTTCAAAGAGTTTTACTGAGAGACTATATGTATATATACATTATTGATGACGACGATGCTGTACGTGAATCTACTGAATTGCTGTTAAGCACATCTTCTTTTGATGCTTCTATTGAAACCTTCGCCTCAGCTGAAGAGTTCTTCGATCAAGATCTTCTGGGGCATTCCGGTTGTGTGTTACTTGATATCAGAATGCCGGGAATGGATGGTGTTGAGGCGCTTAAAAAAATTACGGCCTCAGAGAGTAATCTTGTTGTTGTTATGATCTCGGGGCATGGGGATATTCCAAAAGCCGTGGAGACAATGAAGGCCGGGGCCTTTAGTTTTGTCGAAAAACCCTTTTCTGATACGGCGATTACCGAGGTGGTGACATCTGCTCTTCAGCAGAGTGAAGCACAGCAAGAAGAGGCGGAACTCAGAGCACACGCAATTATCGCCATTGAAAAGCTGACGCTGCGAGAGAAAGAGGTCTTGGATAAACTTGTTCTCGGATTGCTGAACAAGGTTATTGCCTATGAATTGGGTATCAGTACTCGAACTGTTGAGGTTCACAGAGCCAGAATTATGGAAAAGCTGGATGTCAGGAGCTTGCCGGAAATGGTACGCCTCTGCCTGTTGGTTGAGGGAAAAGATAACGCGCTGGCTGCAACGTAAGCAGGGATATTCCACGTTTTGCTCATAAGGGGTGCTAGATATACCCTTTATACGCCTGCGCCTGCGCAAGGGGATGTCACTTCGGGGGATGTGAAGTGACCGTGCAAGAGTAGCAGTGCTGCAAGAGTATACCTAGCTTTTAAGAGATAAGATGATCCGTGATCTCTTGTAATTGAGTGATTTACGTAGATAAAACTACCTATAAAAGAAGAAAAGCCCTCAAAAGTGAGGGCTCTTTTAGTTTGAGGTGCTATTCCTGTTTGCAGGGACGCCCCCGGTGAAGGGGGGCATCGGAATAGTCACTTCTGATAACAGTCTTAGGCGCTGTAATACATATCGAACTCAACAGGGTGAGGTGTCATTTCAAACCGCTGTACTTCTTCCCATTTCAGGTTGATGTATGCTTCGATCTGATCTTTGGAGAAGACGTCACCCGCAAGCAGGAACTCGTTATCTGCTTCCAGAGCTTCCAGAGCTTCTCTCAGAGATCCGCAAACTGTTGGGATATCTTTCAGCTCTTCTGCTGGTAGATCATAAAGATCTTTGTCCATCGCATCACCAGGGTGGATTTTGTTACGAATACCGTCAAGGCCAGCCATTAGAAGGGCTGAGAACGCCAAGTATGGGTTTGCAACGGGATCCGGGAAGCGAACTTCTACGCGTTTTGTTTTCGGGTTCGAGCCGTGAGGAATACGGCAAGATGCAGAACGGTTACGTGCAGAATAAGCAAGGAGCACAGGTGCTTCAAAACCAGGAACAAGACGCTTGTAGCTGTTTGTTGACGGATTTGTGAAAGCGTTAAGTGCTTTTGCATGTTTAATGATGCCGCCGATGTAGTGCAGGCAGGTTTCAGAAAGACCTGCATAGCTTTCGCCGGCAAAAGTTGCTTTGCCATCTTTCCAGATTGACTGGTGACAATGCATACCTGAACCGTTATCGCCAGCTACTGGCTTTGGCATGAAGGTTGCTGTTTTGCCATAGGCGTGGGCAACGTTTTGTACAACGTACTTGTAAATCTGTAGTTCATCAGCCGCGCGAACAAGTGTGTTGAATTTAACACCAAGCTCGTGCTGTGACGGTGCAACTTCGTGGTGATGCTTTTCAGCTTCAACACCCATTGCTTTAAGGACGGTGGTCATTTCGGCACGAAGGTCGATGCCGGTATCTACTGGACCAACAGGAACGTAACCCCCTTTAATGCGTGGACGGTGGCCAGAATTTCCGCCATCGATTTCTGCGCGATTCATGTGCGGGGATTCTTCGTCATCCAACTGGAAGAATGTGCTGTGGCTGTTTGTGTCAAACTGAACATTATCAAAGACAAAGAACTCAGCTTCCGGACCGAAGTAAACAGTATCACCGATGCCAGTGGACTGAAGGTAAGCTTCTGCACGTTCTGCGGTTGCACGTGGATCTCGATTGTAAAGTTGTCCTGAATCTGGCTCGTATACTGTACAGGTCAAGATCATTTGAGCCTGGGCAGAGAAAGGATCCATAACGGCAGAAGTCAGATCAGGTTTGATGATCATGTCTGATTCGTTGATTGCTCTCCAGCCTTCGATGGATGAACCATCAAACAAGATGCCATCTTCTAGTTCATCTTCGCCAACAGCAGAAGCGCACATTGTCATGTGGTGCCATTTACCCCGTGGATCTGTGAAGCGGTAATCAACAAATTCAACTTCGTTTTCCTTGATCATATCAAGGACGCTCTGTACATCAGCCATAAGCTCTTTCCTTTGTACTAAAGTATTTCTTTATGAAATTTGGATGTATTAGGTTTCGGGTTTGTTTAAATGGCGTCGCCGCCGCGTTCACCTGTTCTGATTCGAATAACTTCTTCGATGTGGCTGACAAAGATCTTGCCATCGCCGATACGACCAGTTTGAGCAGCTTGCTGTATTGCCTCTGTAGCGCGTTCGGCCAACTCGTCTTCAAGAACGATCTCAACCTTCACTTTGGGTAGAAAGTCGACAACATACTCTGCACCGCGATAAAGCTCTGTGTGGCCTTTTTGACGGCCGAAGCCTTTGGCTTCAGTAACGGTGATTCCTTTAATGCCGACTTCATGAAGGGCTTCTTTCACTTCGTCGAGTTTAAAAGGTTTAATGATCGCTTCGATCTTTTTCATTTGTCCGAATGCTCCAGCATCAGTAAAGGGGCGGCTCTTTCGTCCATATTGTTATGCCCCTGATTTGCAGGATGCATGCCAAGTCTGAAATGGCACATTTTAGGGAGGTGTAGTTACTTGAAACGTCAAGTTGCCTAATTTTTAATCATGTAATGCTCATTATTTGGATGTCTTCTTGTTATTTGATTATATTCGCGCCACGACTGGTAAAATGAGGGATTTTAAAGGAATAGAGCAGGGGCGAATGTTTGGTGTCTATGACTTGTTGTTTTCAGATAGATATTACGAATCTGATATCTGATTTTATCTTATAAAGTAGTGGTTAACTCATTGCCTCAAAGGCGCACTGTTTAATTGAGGCGGAGTAAAGCTCCGACGAGTTTTTATGCTTCATTCAGGTCGGTTGTTACCTGTAATAACAAGAAGAGGATGAAAACAATTTTCTTTGTGTGTACAGTTGCGCTTGACGGCTTCGATCTATGTGTATAAAAGCTCGCTCATCGGTAACGACTATACGTTACCTCGTTGACCTTGTGGTGGCTGTAGCTCAGTTGGTTAGAGCACCGGTTTGTGGTACCGGGGGTCGGGGGTTCAAGTCCCCTCAGCCACCCCATGTCAATGTTTATCCTTGTTTTATGCGGTAACCAGTCGGTTAGCCGCTTTTTTTGTATCTTGTGGTTTCGTTTTTTCGATCACAGTTAGTTTATTGCCAGCCTTTGTTTTATTAACGACTGATTAGGTTGTTTTGATTTATCATTAATTTGACATAATTGTTTCATTAATGAAGGCATGTGTGATGGAAAATAACGCGATCGCTGGTGAAGATAGACGCCAGGCTCCTAGGTTTCCGGCTTCAGAACCGATTTCATTAAAAGTTGTTGATAGAGAAGGGCAGGCGGTTATGACAACCATTGCCGATTTGTCTTTTGGCGGTTTTTGTCTCAAAGGAAATCTTGGGGCTGATATTGGGGAAGAGGTCACGCTGACACATTCCATTGCGGGTGAATTCCGAGGTGAAGTCATGTGGCAGCGGGACAACCAGATTGGTGTGCGTGTTATCATGTCTTCTGGTAATCGCGAAAAATTGCTTCAATACACGTGTTTGGCTTTGTATCCGGATAAAGATATTCCTGCGCAAATAAGATCATGAATTAAGTACTCATATAAATAAATGTTCATTATGTGAAGGTCATTGTTGAGCCATATTGATCTAATATGTAGGTTCACACCTGTAGTTTAGATTCGTAGGTTTCAATCATATGCGTAAGACCCTTTATTGTGTCCTTTTTGCCAGTGCAGTGACACTATCGCCGTTACATGCCGTAAAGGCAGATGATTATTTGAACGGTGTTACTGCCTTTGAACAGGGGGATCATGCGCTTGCTTTATCATTCTGGTTGCCGTTGGCTGAGGGCGGACATGGAAAAGCCCAGTATAGTCTGGGAAAGCTCTATGAAACACCAGAATACGGCGATGAGCCTAAGTACCTTGAAGCTATAAAGTGGTATGAAGCCGCCGCGAACCAAGGTGTTGCCGCTGCGCAAAATAATCTTGGAAGATTATATGCGCAAGGCAAGGGTATCAAAGCAGACAGAGCGAAAGCTGTCGGCTATTGGCGCATGGCATCGGAATCGAATCATCCAATGGCTCAATATAATCTTGGCCTTGCTTTGTTTCGTGGTGAAGGCGTTACGCAAAACTTCGAGCGTGCCGTTTTCTGGTTTCATCAATCTGCAAATAACAATGTCTCGGGTGCTCAGTACGCTCTTGGCGAAGTTTATCGTCTTGGTCTCTCGGTCCCGGTTGATAATCAAGTTGCGGAAAAGTGGTATAAGGCTGCAGAGAAAAATGGCAATAACTCTGCGACAGACAGGCTTACAGAGCTTGCTCAGCTAAAAGTTGAAGCAGGGGCACTGCCACAGCCTGTTACTGAAGAGATTGCTCCTGTAGAAACAGATGTTGTACTTGCGGTCGCGGGCAGTGTTAAGGGGGATGCCTCTCATGAGCCATCTGTCTCTGATGTGCAAATTATAGTACCAAATCCAAAGGCGAAACCTGAACCAAAGACGGTTGAAATTGTTTCTGCTCCGTCTGTGGCGTTAATTGGGCCGCTTAAAGATGACCCTAACTTTAGGCCGAAGAGAAATCCCAGGGGTTATGCTGGTGTTGGGGGGCTGTTGGTGCCAAAACCCAAATCTAATCCGAGGCGATAGTATTACTGAAAACGGGTCTTGATTAAATAATGCTTTGATGGCCTGATAGGCCTCCATTCCTTCTATCTCTGCATCTCTCGCAGATCTATATCAATGCCAAGAAATGTATTCGTGTTATGGTAATAGTTAGAAATATTTCTCTAACTATTACCATTATTACTGATGCCTAGGCTTAATCATTTTCTTCTTAGTGTTCGTGACATGTATCAGGCTGATCGTCTGGCAATGAAATCTGGTGTGAGCGGAATTTTATTGATGCATGAGGCCGGACAGGCCGTCGCAAGAGCTGTCTGTGATATAATTCCAGAGGGTAGAGTGCTTGTACTCTGTGGTCCCGGCAATAATGGTGGGGATGGATTTGTTGCGGCAGCGGCGTTGGATGAGTTGGGCTATGAGGTTCAGCTATATTCTATGTTGCCGTTGCCTGAGCTTAAAGGAGAAGCGCTTCACTTTGCAAAGGAATGGCGTGGGACTGTTGCCCGTGAACTTGATGCAGAGAATTTTGCGCAAGCTGACGTGATTGTTGATGCGCTTTTCGGAGCAGGTCTGGCGCGACCTCTAGATCGTAACTGCTGTGATTTTGTTGGCTGGTCGCGGAAAAAGCGTGTTGTGTCTGTCGATGTGCCAAGCGGCGTGTCTGGTGATACGGGGGAGGTCTTTGGAGATGTTGCCTTTCAAGCAACAAAAACAGTGACCTTTTTTATGAAGAAGACAGGGCATTGTCTCTACCCCGGTGCTGATTTGTGCGGTGATCTTGTTGTTGCGGATATTGGTATTCCGAAAGAGATAGCGGTGAAACTCTCTTTATTGTTTAAGGAAAATCATCCTGACCTCTGGTCTGAACAGATCCCTCGTTTCAGCTATGACCGTCATAAATATCATTTCGGCCATAGTCTTGTATGGGGTGGCGAGATGTCAGGCGCGGGGCGCTTGGCTGCAATGTCTGCATTGCGCGCTGGCTCAGGCCTTGTGACTGTCCTCTGTTCCGAATCTGATAAGCAGATCTATGAATTAACATCACCGAGCCTTATCGTAAACGAGCACAAAGATCCTGCGGCACTTAAGGCGTTTTTGATAAAGAGGAAGATTAGCGCCTTTGTTATTGGGCCTGGGGGAGGGCAAACTAATGCCTTCAAATCTTTTATTTCTGTGATTTTGAAAGACTGCTCTGTACCCGTTGTTTTAGATGCTGGTGCCATCAGTGTTTTTGACGAAGATCCTGAAGAGCTATTATCTCTATTGAATGACCAGGTCATTATCACTCCTCATGAGGGCGAGTTTAGGAAGCTCTTTCCTGACCTTCAAGGCAGTCGATTAGAGCGGGCGCTTGAAGCTGCGAAAAAAGCCGCGTGCATCGTTGTTTTGAAGGGGGCTGATACGATTGTTGCATCACCTAATGGTCAGGTTGTTATTAGTACCAATGCGCCTTATTGGTTGGCGCGTGGTGGAACGGGTGATGTTCTTGCTGGTATTATTACGGGATTACTTGCTCAAGGAGTATCTGTATTTGATGCGGCTTGTGCCGGAGTTTGGTTGCATAGTGATACTGGGCAAAGGGCTGGAAGTGCTATGATTGCTGAAGATCTTCTTTCTTATATTGATGAGGCTATAGCGCCCTTTAGGGAGTCAGTGTGATGAGTATCAATCTGTAAGTCCTTAGAGTTACGAAAAAATATATGGTTTTTGATCTATTTATTTACTTTTATTTAATAGCTATCGGCGATTATTGGTACTGTCATGTATAGCAAGTGTTCGTATTTAGGGTTTAATTATGTCATTCGTTGATAGTCTATATAAATTCAAGCGCGACTCTGATGAAGTCAAAGTTGGTCACAAATATCGTTATGTGAATCCGCATCGGGTCGTAGAAACAGCTAAGGTTATTAATGTGAAGAAGGATACCTTTGGCATCCCGCATGTGCATTTCTCCATATCTGTTGATGGTGATACCAGTACCGGGTTCGAAGACTTCAGGACACTTGGCCTTTCAAGCTTTTCCGAGCGTTACTGCCAGGCAATTTAACTCTCTCAAACGTAGAGATAGATAGAGAACACTCTCTTTTGGCCTTGAACTGAATGTTCAGGGCCATTTGTTTTCTTTTGAATCTCTTATGGTGGAGTGTGATTTCTTTGCGTTCAGTGTTTTACGTATATATACGCGCTTTCCGAATCTGTTATATGTATAGATGTTTAGCTCAGCTCTTCTTCGCCGTTGTTTCATCGTTCGTGTAGGGAAGCGATTACATTTCTCTCTTCACGTCTAGAGTAAGAATTAAGCTAAACAATTATAAGAGCTAACTTCGGTTAGGTAATTTTTATATCAGGTTCGGAATATCTTCATGTTCAAAAAATCCATTACAGTTTCTGCTGCTTTATCATTTACGCTTTTTACACTGCCCGTAGAGGCCGATTTATTCAGTGATGGTCTTAAGATACTCCAGGGCGGTGACGCGAAGCAGGGGGAGCAAAGTCAGGGCAATTTAAGTGTTGGTGAGATTTCGGCGGGTTTAAAAGAAGCCTTGCGAGTTGGTTCTTCCCGCGTTGTTGATCAGGTTAGCTTGCAAGATGGTTTCAATGCAGACAGCAACATTCATATTCCTTTACCAGATAACTTGAAGAAAGTTCAAGGCGCACTGCGTACCGTTGGTCTGTCTTCCATGGCTGATGATCTGGAGCTCAAGCTTAATCGCGGCGCAGAAAAAGCATCTGTTGAAACACGGGAACTTTTTCTTGATACGATTTCTAAAATGACGCTGGAGGATGCTCGACGGATTTATGATGGTCGTAATGATGAGGCGACGAGATACTTTAGGGAGAAAATGAGCCCTGAATTAACGGCAAAATTTAAACCTATTATTGACCGGACCCTTTCAGAAGTTGGTGCGGTGAATAGCTATGAAGAAATGATTTCCAGCTACAAAACGATTCCTTTTGTACCAGATGTGAAGTCTGATTTAACTGATTATACAGTTTCAAAGGCGCTGGAAGGGTTGTTTTACTATCTGGCAAAGGAAGAAGAACAGATTCGTCAGAATCCGGTCGCACGAACAACAGAGATTCTCAAAAATGTTTTTGGTTCTTGATGAAAATATCAAAATTGGCTCTATTCCTCAGTTTTTTGGTCGATATGTCAAAAACGCGATGAGAAAATCAAAAAAAAATAACAAAATTCAAAAGTCTTAGTTGCGTACTCCGTAATGATGTATTAAACCCCTCCAAATCGAGACGAAATGCGGGTGTGGCGGAATTGGTAGACGCACCAGATTTAGGTTCTGGCGCCGAGAGGCGTGGAGGTTCAAGTCCTCTCACCCGCACCATCTCGAAACTAATTTGTTTGACCCTGGAAGGCCAGCGCTGCCCGGGCAGCTTGCTTTTGTCCTCCAAGGTCTTTTTTACGTTAAAATGAAAGGCGTCGCCGGCAAATGCAGGTAACTGAGACAAACGCGGACAATCTGAAACGCGAATTTACGGTGGTCGTTCCCGCCAATGACATCGACGCAAAAATCGATAGTCGCCTGGTTGAGCTAAGCTCTCAAGTCAAGCTCCCAGGCTTCCGTCCTGGCAAAGTTCCAATGAAAATGATGAAGCAACGTTACGGTAAATCCGTAATGGGCGAAGTTCTCGAAGCATTGGTGAACGAAACCTCTCAGGAAGTTATCTCAGAGCGTAGTCTTCGTCCTGCAATGCAGCCAAAAATCGAAGTTACTTCTTTTGATGATGGTAAAGATCTCGAATATTCAATCGCCTTTGAAATCATTCCTGATATCGAGCCAATGGATTTCGCTAAACTGAATCTTGAAAAGCTTTCTGTCGATGTTCCTGCAAAGGAAGTTGACGAATCTCTTGGTCGTATTGCTGAGAATCATAAGACAACTCAGCCACTGAAACGTAAGCGTAAAGCTAAAGAAGGCGATGTTGTAACTATTGACTTCAAAGGTACCGTTGGCGGGGAAGCTCTTCCTGGTATGGCCGGCGATGATTTCAAACTGGAACTTGGTTCTGGTCAGTTCATCCCGGGCTTTGAAGAGCAAGTCGTTGGCGCAAACATTGATGACGATGTAACTGTAAACGTTACTTTCCCAGAAGGTTACGGCAACGAAAAATTATCCGGTCAGGATGCTATCTTTGAAGTAAAAGTAAAAGATATTGAAGAGACTGTAGCCGCTGAAATCGATGATGCTCTTGCTGAAAAACTTGGCGAAGAGAATCTTGAGAAACTTAAAGAACGTGTTGCTGAGCAGGTTAAAGCTGAATATGACCGCATCGCACATTCTCACCTGAAGCGTGAAGTTCTTGATCAGCTTGCTGATAACCATGACTTTGATGTTCCAGAAGCAATGGTTGAAGCTGAATTTGACGGTATCTGGAAACAGATTGAAGCCGACAAAGAACAAGGTAAACTTGACGAAGAAGATGCTGCAAAATCCGAAGATGAGCTAAAAGCTGAGTATCAGGACATTGCTGTTCGTCGTGTTCGTCTTGGCCTGCTTCTTTCGGAAGTTGGTGGCAAGAACGAAATCGACGTTACTCAAGAAGAATTGAACGCTGCTCTTCTTCAGGAAGCACGTAATTATCCAGGTCAAGAACAGGCTGTTTTCGAGTTCTATCAAAAGAATCCGCAAGCTCTTGCTAACCTGCGTGCGCCAGTATTTGAAGACAAGGTTGTTGATTTCATCGTTGATCTTGCGAAAGTTACAGAGAAATCAATTTCTCCTGATGATCTCCGCAAACAGATCGAAGCTGAAAATGCTGCTGTTTCTAAAAAGAAACCAGCTAAAAAAGCTGCAGCGAAGAAAGCTCCGGCCAAGAAGCCAGCTAAAAAAGCTGCTGCTAAAAAGGCAGATGCTTAAGGTCTGATCACCTTAATAAAACTAAACGTGTTGTATGGGTTGTGCGAATCTCTCGCGCAACCCATATTACTTTCTAGTGAGATATAGTTAACGATTTTAGTTTGTTAATTAATATGTGACACGCGAATTACGTTGAGGGGAAGCTATGAGTGATCCACGCGATATATACATGAATACTCTCGTTCCTATGGTTGTTGAGCAAACAAGCCGCGGTGAACGGTCTTATGATATCTACTCAAGGCTTCTAAAAGAGCGAATTATCTTTCTAACTGGTCAGGTGAACGATCAGGTGGCTAGCCTTATATGCGCTCAATTGCTGTTCCTTGAATCCGACAATCCAAAGAAAGATATCTCTTTCTATATCAACTCACCTGGTGGTGTGGTGACATCTGGCTTGGCGATGTATGACACTATGCAGTACATCAAGCCGGAAGTATCAACTGTGTGTGTTGGTCAGGCTGCATCAGCCGGATCTCTGTTGTTGATGGCTGGTGCGAAGGGCAAACGCTTTGCGCTGCCGAATTCAAAGATCATGATCCACCAGCCTTCTGGCGGTTTCCAGGGGCAGGTGACAGATATCGAAATTCATGCGAAAGATATCATAGATACCAGATCTCGCTTGAACGGCCTCTATGCCGACCACTGTGGTCAGCCGATTGAGGTCATCGAGCAGGGCATGGAGCGTGATAACTTTATGACGCCTGATGAAGCCAAGAAGTTTGGTTTGATTGATGAGGTGATTTCTCATCGTGAAGCGGATGCAGGCGATAAGGACGATGCATCTAAATAATTAGTAATTTGACCGGCACTGGGAAGAGTTCATTAACAAAGCTCTGTTATCCTCATCATAAATGGCAGGTACTTTAATTGGTAATTGTCGAGGTATTTTGCTTAATACATGGATTTTTCCCATTGTGCGGGTCGGGTCTGTCTGTCAACATGACCTATATTGGGAATTGATTTCGAGGCTCATACGTAATGTCAAAATCGAGCGATAACGACTCGAAAAATACTCTCTACTGTTCCTTCTGTGGCAAGAGCCAGCATGAAGTTCGCAAGTTGATTGCGGGACCAACCGTCTTTATTTGTGACGAGTGTGTCGAACTATGTATGGATATCATTCGTGAAGAACATAAATCATCATTGGTAAAATCTGGTGACGGGGTACCTTCTCCTCAAGATATCTGTGATGTGTTAAACGATTATGTCATAGGGCAGGGACACGCTAAAAAAGTTCTCTCTGTTGCTGTGCATAATCATTACAAACGTCTGGCACATGGGAACAAATCTGGCGATGTAGAACTCGCCAAATCCAATATTATGCTCGTTGGGCCAACCGGTTGTGGTAAAACACTTCTGGCACAAACTCTGGCGAGAATTCTGGATGTTCCTTTCACCATGGCTGATGCGACGACATTGACTGAAGCAGGGTATGTTGGTGAAGATGTTGAGAATATCATTCTCAAGCTTCTACAATCTGCTGATTACAATGTTGAACGTGCTCAACGTGGTATCGTCTATATTGACGAGGTCGATAAGATCAGCCGGAAGTCTGATAACCCATCCATTACGCGTGACGTGTCTGGTGAAGGTGTTCAGCAGGCGTTGTTGAAGATTATGGAAGGCACTGTTGCTTCTGTACCGCCTCAAGGCGGCCGGAAACATCCGCAACAGGAATTCCTTCAGGTTGATACAACAAATATTCTCTTTATTGTTGGCGGTGCTTTTGCCGGACTGGATAAAATTATCTCTGGTCGTGGTAAAGGGTCATCCATTGGTTTTGGAGCGGATGTTGTTGGGCCAGATGAACGAAGAATGGGTGATATTCTGCGTGAGGTCGAGCCAGAAGACTTGTTGAAGTTCGGTCTTATACCTGAATTTGTTGGTCGTCTACCAGTTGTTGCAACACTGGAAGACCTTGATGCTGATGCATTGGTTGAGATTCTTTCTGAGCCAAAGAATGCGCTGGTTAAGCAGTACAAACGTCTTTTCGATATGGAAGATGTTGCGCTGAACTTTACTGAGGGTGCTCTTTTGGGAATTGCAGAAAAGGCAATTGAGCGGAAAACTGGTGCACGTGGCCTGCGTTCTATTATGGAAGGTATTCTTCTTGATACAATGTATGAACTGCCAGGTCTTAAAGGTGTCGAGGAAATTGTTATTAATAGCGAAGTTGTGACCGGTAAGGCACAGCCTCTCTATATATATGGTGATAGCAAGGAAGAGACCGGCACGGATGCATAACTTTTAAGGCCATTCTTTCGTAATGGCTTGAAGCTTATGCGCCTGTTCTTATCTATATATAGTTGTTTATTTTTATGGGGGGTGAGTGATCACCCCCTAGACTCTGTTTTTAAGCCAGCGAGCTTGTGAGGATATATGTTGGAAATTTCTCACGGTGATGTTTATCCCGTACTCCCTTTACGTGACATAGTTGTCTTCCCGCATATGATTGTTCCCCTATTTGTCGGACGTGATAAATCTGTTCGTGCGCTTGAAGATGTGATGAAGGAAGACAAGCAGATTCTGCTTGTGACACAGAAGAATGCATCCCAGGATGATCCAAGCCCTTCAGATATCTACACTGTAGGTACAATCGGCACAGTTCTTCAGTTGCTGAAATTGCCTGATGGTACTGTTAAGGTACTGGTTGAAGGTGTTCGGCGTGCGAAGATTACGAAGTTTTCTGACAACGAAGACTTCTTTCAGGCCGAGGCTGAGCCACTGGATGATGATGAGGGAGATGAAAGAGAACTTGATGCCCTTTCAAGAAGCGTTGTTTCCCAGTTCGAGCAATATATTAAGCTGAACAAAAAAATCCCGCCGGAAGTTCTGGTCTCAATTAACCAGATCGACGAATCAGGTAAGCTTGCGGACACAGTTGCATCGCATCTGTCGTTGAAAATTTCCGAGAAGCAGGAGCTTCTTGAGTGCGAAACAATTGCGGAACGCCTGGAAAAAATCTACGGCTTTATGGAAGGCGAAATTGGTGTTCTTCAGGTCGAGAAAAGAATTCGAAATCGCGTTAAACGCCAAATGGAAAAAACCCAGCGCGAGTACTATTTGAATGAGCAGTTAAAAGCTATCCAAAAAGAACTTGGCGAAGGGGAAGATGGTCGTGATGAACTTGCTGAACTTGAAGACAAGATAGCAAAGACCAAACTGACCAAAGAGGCGAGAGAGAAATCAACTGCTGAATTGAAGAAGCTGCGTAACATGAGCCCCATGTCAGCAGAATCTACAGTTGTTCGTAACTATCTTGATTGGATGCTGTCTATTCCATGGAAGAAACGCAGTAAAATCAAAAAAGACATTCCCAATGCAGGTAAAGTTCTTGATGAAGAACATTTCGGTCTTGAGAAAGTTAAAGAACGTATTTTGGAATATTTGGCTGTTCAGCAGCGTATGCGTAAGGTCAAAGGCCCTATTTTGTGTCTTGTTGGTCCTCCGGGCGTTGGTAAAACATCACTGGGTAAGTCGATTGCACGGGCAACTGGTCGTAACTTTGTCCGCATGAGTTTGGGTGGGGTTCGTGATGAGTCCGAAGTGCGCGGCCATCGTCGTACTTATATCGGATCAATGCCGGGTAAAGTTATTCAAGGCATGAAAAAAGCGAAATCTTCTAATCCATTATTCTTGTTGGATGAGATTGATAAGCTCGGTAATGACTGGCGTGGTGACCCTTCTTCGGCTTTGCTTGAAGTTCTGGATCCAGAGCAAAACAATACATTTAACGATCACTATCTCGAAGTTGATTATGATCTCTCGGATGTGATGTTTGTAACCACTGCAAACTCTTTGCGTATGCCTCAACCTTTGTTGGATCGTATGGAAATTATACGAATCCCTGGCTATACCGAAGACGAGAAGCTTCAGATCGCTATTCGTCATTTGCTGCCAAAGCAAATGAAAGATCATGGCATGAAAAAAGAAGAGTGGTCTATTGATGATGAAGCCCTTCGCAAGCTGATACAGCACTATACGCGTGAAGCAGGTGTTCGTAATCTGGAACGTGAAGTTGCAAAGCTATTGCGTAAAGCTGTCAAAGAAATAGAGATGGGAACAATGGATACCGTTCACGTTACTGTTGATAACCTTGGTGATTTTGCTGGGATTCAACGCTATCGTTACGGCGAAGCTGAACAGAAAGATCTTGTGGGTGTTGTTACCGGTCTTGCCTGGACAGAAGTTGGCGGTGAGCTCCTAACAATCGAATCTGTAACGGTTGCCGGTAAAGGGAAAGTTTCTGCGACCGGTAAGCTTGGCGATGTAATGAAAGAATCGATCCAGGCTGCAGAATATTTTGTGAAGAGTCGTAGCTTGGAATTTGGTATCAAACCATCCCTATTCGATAAAAAAGATATTCACGTGCACGTTCCAGAGGGAGCGACTCCTAAAGACGGACCTTCGGCTGGTGTGGCAATGGTAACATCTATTGTCTCTGTTTTGACGGGAACACCGATTCGACATGATGTTGCCATGACTGGTGAGGTAACTTTACGTGGTCGCGTGCTTCCGATCGGCGGTTTAAAAGAGAAAATGATGGCTGCGCTTCGTGGAAACATCAAAACAGTCATTATTCCGCAGGAAAACGAAAAAGATTTAGCCGATATCCCTGATAATGTTCTTCAGGGACTCAAGGTAATTCCTTGTTCTACGGTCGATGAGGTCCTTAAAGAGGCGCTTTCAGAGAATCTAACGCCTATAGAGGATTGGAACGAAGGTAGTGATGCAGAAAAGCATCATGAAACCGATCGTGAGGGGGTAATTACGCACTAGTTGTGCTTTTTGTGGGGCAAGATAGATAAAATGCGATCAAAACCCTTGGGATTCGGTCGTTTCTTGCATTGACGTCGCTGCCATTAGCGATCTACAATCACCCCACAATCAAGAAGTCGTTAGACACTTTTTTCAATCTTACCCGTATAATTAGAGGGGGGGTCAACCATGAATAAAAATGATTTGGTCGCAGCTGTAGCTGACAAAACTGGTCTATCAAAGGCCGATGCAGGTAAAGCTATCGACGGTGTGTTCGAAGCTGTAACAGATGCTCTAACCGGTGGTGATGAAGTTCGTCTCGTTGGTTTTGGTACTTTCAGCGTAGCTGCACGTGCTGCTTCTCAGGGTCGTAACCCACGTACTGGTGAGGTTATCCAGATCCCTGCGTCTAAGCAGCCTAAGTTTAAAGCCGGTAAAGGCTTGAAAGACGCTGTAAACAAGTAATAACTGTTTGTAGTTGTTGATGAAAAACCGGTTAGCCTTAGGCTAGCCGGTTTTTTTTTATTTATTGTCAATTTTGTGTAATTTTAGGCTTGCCAAGGGCGGCGAATCACCTTAAAAGCTCCTTCATCAGACGAGACGTCTGGTGGGCGATTAGCTCAGTTGGTAGAGCATCTCGTTTACACCGAGAGGGTCGGCAGTTCGAGCCTGTCATCGCCCACCAGACGTCTTAATAAAACGGCGCTTCAAACAAATGAAGCGCCGTTTTTGGTTTTACAAATCAATGCATTATGCTTTTGATGTTGAAAATCAAAAGCTGATTTTGAAGCCAGTGGTAAGCATCTTTATAATCGTGTCTCTTCAAGCTCATAGTTCCATCAAAAAAGATTATCTTGAGGGCTAATAAACAAATGTCCTTTGGTGACGTTTCGTTGTCAGGGGGCGACTGAAAAGAGCTCTAGGACGCAGACATGTAAAGTTTTGTCCTAAGTACAGGGTTTTATATTAACCAACGACGAGCTGTTTAAGCTGTAGGGCCTCGTATTCCAGTTCATTCAGGCGATAATTTACAACATCCCCGATCGTGACGACACCAACAAGCTTTTCGTTTTCCACAACGGGCATATGGCGAAAGCGACCATCCGTCATGCGACGCAGGACAGAAACAAGCGCTTCGTCCCGTGTGCAAACTTCGACATTGCTTGTCATGACCTGTTCGACTTTATGGGGGAGGGTGCGTCCAGGCGTTTCGGCGAGTTTGCGGACAATATCACGCTCTGAGAGAATGCCGAGTAATCCAACGCCGGTGTCTGAGACAACCAAGGCGCCGATCCGCTTTTCGCTGAGTAATTCGACCGCTTTTCCAAGAGTGTCTTGAGGACTGATCGAAAAAACGTCATCGCCTTTATTGGTTATGATATTTTGCACCGTGGCCGTACCGGCAGCAAAATTAGATTGCGTTGACTGACTAACCGTTTTTTTCTGCTGGTTATCGCTTTTTCTTGGTGCTTGGTAGGTTGTAGGCATAAGAAGCATCCTGACTTGATTGTCATAATGGACTGTGCTTAATAACTATAAGACAAATCATTTACTTAGGGAAGTCTTGCTTTTTGACCGCAATAACTCTGGCTCCTTGGAGCGCGACGTTAATCTTCATAATTGCCTGTCTGGCCGGTTATAAATATCGCCGTGTTTGGAAGGCCGAAGGACCAAGGTGGCAACTGTGGATTTCCGGCCTTGCCGCAGCAGTTTGTCTATTGTTATTAGGCTTTGTACCTCTCTCAACCGAGGGATAGGCAATTTGATCCTGCGTAAGGGGAGAGCTTGGGTTCAGAATGCCAGATTTCTTGATTCACACTATTTTTTTGGTGAAAATTTTCGGTTTTTTGGTGACTGGTTTTGCATATAAAAAAACCCTCTCTAACACGATGATTAGAGAGGGTTTTTGATTGAAAAATCTGCTAGCTATTTAGCTAATTTGATTTTGTTTTTCTCGTGCGCGTGGACAACTTAGTCTGTCGCGAAGCGGGCTATTCGGATCAACTTCTTTATTACAGACCAAACAATGATCAGCGCCACTGATAGCATTCAAACCGCCACAACTTCCCTTGATCGTCTTGCCTTGCATAATGACACCAATTGCCATTCCAAGGACGAGTAAGGCTAAGATGCCGAATGCTAAAAAGAAAGTTGCCACTGGTCAGTTATCCAATCTCTAAGCTTGCATATCGCTAAAACGCGCACTTGGCGTTGTGATAAACTTAGTATGGGTAGCATTGCTGTCACGTTCAATGAACAATACTGCCATATCAAGATTATTTGCGATTTTCAGACCGCGCTCTTTACCCAAGACAAGCATTGCAGTTGCCCAGGCATCAGCCAGCATGGCATTCTCTGTTAACACAGTAACTGATGCTGTTGTGTGGGTAATAGGGCGACCTGTTTGAGCGTCAATGATGTGTGAATAACGCACGCCATCTTGTTCAAAGTAATTGCGGTAGTCACCAGATGTCGCCATGCCCAGGTTTGAAAGGCCAACAACTTCGTGCATTGTACGGTCGTGTGCATCCGGTGTTTCGATACCGATTTGCCACGGTGTTCCATCGGGGTTGAGTCCAGCAGTATAAAGGTCTCCGCCAATCTCTACCATGAAATCCTTAATGCCAAAGCTTTCAAGTTTACGGGCGATGACATCAACACCATACCCTTTGCCGATAGCTGAGAGATAGATCTCTGTTTCTGGTGTTTGTTTCTGAAGTGATTGATCAGAAATACGTAATGTCCGGCTTTGGCCGGATTTACGAAGAGCTGCTTCAATTGCCTCTGTTGCTGGTGTCTGCACAGTATTATCTGCGGCACCAAACCCCCAAAGATCAATCAAAGGACCTAGGGTAACATCAAATTGTCCGTCACTAGCGGTATGAACGGTATTTGCTGCATTCATAACTTCAGCCAGAGCAGGGGAAACCGCTGTCGAGTCGGTTGATGTCGATGCGTTGAAGCGTGAAATTTCTGATGTCGGATCCCAGTTTGATAGCTGTGCGTTGACTTGCAGCAAAGCCTTATCAATATCTTTTCGCAGATCTTCTTCTGATAAAGTCTGGGTGTGATCGACCGCAACTATAGAGTAGTTGGTGCCCATGGTGAAGCCGGCGACTTTTAACACCGACGCTGATGATCCCAATTTGCAAGCACTTAATGCGGCTAGGCAGGCTGGCATGATCATGAAATTTCGGCGCGAAATGAGGAAATTATCCGGCACTATTAAGGCCTCCGTGCTAATATAAAAGCTAGTTTCATTGGCTTATGGGCGAGTTTTATAGCAGATTCAACAAAAAATTAAGTCTTTGTGGCCAAAAAAGTACTTTAAGAGGCAGCATAATTGTCGCATAAGGGCTAAAAATTTTTACAGGACTGCATGAACGTGCCGAAATTCTCGTTACGAAAAGGTCTTGATGTTCCTGTGCTGGGGGCACCCAAGCCTGGTATCAAAGATCCTGCTATTGTTGGTTCCGTTGCTATATTGGGCGCGGACTATATCGGCCTGAAGCCGCGACTTGCGGTTCAGGAGGGGGATGTCGTTGCGGCAGGAACCCCTATACTTTCTCATAAAGATACACCTGAAGTTATGGTCACTTCACCAGTTGCCGGTCGGGTTAGAGCTATTAATCGTGGTGCGCGCCGTGTTTTGGTCAGTGTCGTAATTGACATTGACGAGGCTGTTGCTGAACCAGTTGATTTTTCTAATGTCGGTGATGTGTCTACAGCAGAAGGTTTTACTGAGCGTCTTTGTGCTTCCGGGCTTTGGACGTCGTTTCGCACCAGACCTTATTCCAAAGTTCCCGCACCGGATACCAAACCATCAGCTATTTTTGTGACGGCTATGGATTCAGAGCCGCTCTCGGCAGATCCGGCAGAAATTATTGCAGATGAAGCGGAAGCTTTCCGCAAAGGCCTTGAAGCGATCACCCAGCTTACAGAGGGCAAAATCTATCTTTGCCAATCACCCGATGCTGATATTCCGGGTTCAGACATTTCTGATGTAACTGTTGCAAGCTTTTCCGGCCCGCACCCGGCTGGCCTTGCTGGTACTCATGTGCATTTTCTAGAACCGCCAAAGGGTGATCAAGCCGTATGGACGATTGGGTATTCCGATGTAATCTCTATCGGTAAGCTATTGTTGACCGGTCGTTATGATGCAAGCCGTGTAGTTGCATTGTCCGGCCCGCTTTGTGCCAACCCCCGGTTGGTTCGGACAGTTTCCGGTGCGTCGATGGCGGATCTGGTCGCCCAGGATATTCCCGGCGATGTACCTGTTCGCATGATTTCAGGGTCAATTCTTAGTGGCCGGATGGGTGAGGGCGAAGATGGATATCTTGGTCGCTATGCACGCCAGATTACATTGATTGAAGAAGATCAGAAACAGATCACGATGGGTTGGATACTACCAATGCCGTCGAAATATTCGGTACAACCTGTATTGGGGTCTGCTTTCTCAAAGAAGTTTTATGCTTTGACATCTAACCTTAACGGTGGGCGCAGAGCTATGGTGCCGCTTGGCACTTTTGAAGAACTTATGCCGCAGGACTATCTGCCAACACAGTTGTTACGTGCGCTTTTGGTGATGGATACTGATCAGGCACAGGCGCTTGGCGCGATGGAACTGGATGAAGAAGATCTTGGCTTGGTTGGCTTTGCCTGCCCTGCCAAATACGAGTATGGCATGGCGCTGCGCGATTGCCTTAACAAGATCGAAAAGGAGGGCTGATCACGTGGGTATTCGCAACTTTTTCGATCGTATAGAACCTCACTTTACGAATGGTGGTAAATACGAAAAGTTCTTCCCAATCTATGAAATGGTTGAGAGCTTTCTATACACACCAAAAACGGTGACCAAAGTCGCACCGCATGCAAGATCTTACGTGGATATGAAGCGGATCATGACCTATGTGGTCATAGCAACGATCCCTTGCATTCTGATCGGCCTGTATAATGTCGGATTTCAGACTAATACGGCAATGGAAGTTCACAACGCATCAGGTTGGCGCGTGTGGCTTTTGGATTTATTAGGGGTCGGCTTTAATCCTGACAATCCCATTGCGAACTTCTTGCATGGGCTGCTTTATTTCCTCCCGATCTATATTGTGACACTGGTTGTCGGGGGTATTTGGGAAGTTATCTTTGCGACGGTTCGGGGGCATGAAGTTAACGAGGGTTTTCTTGTTACTTCGATGCTTTATGCGTTGATCTTGCCACCAAGTGCTCCTTTGTGGCAGGTGGCCCTAGGGATTTCCTTTGGCGTCGTTATTGGTAAAGAAGTCTTTGGCGGAACTGGCAAAAACTTTCTCAATCCTGCGCTTACCGGACGTGCTTTCCTCTATTTTGCGTATCCCGCGCAAATGTCGGGGGAAACAATCTGGACACCTGTTGATGGTTTCTCTGGTGCGACTGCGCTTTCCGTGAGTGCTTCTGACGGTTTTACCGAGCTTGCAGTACGAGGGATTGATTGGACAAGTGCTTTCATTGGTACAATCCAAGGATCTATCGGTGAGACCTCTACATTGGCTTGCTTAATCGGGTTGAGCTTTCTGCTTATTACCAAGATTGCCAACTGGCGTTTGGTTGTCGGTTGCCTGGCAGGAATGATTGGCTTTTCATTGCTTCTTAACTGGGTTGGTTCTGACAGTAATCCAATGTTTGCAATGCCTTGGTACTGGCATCTTGTAACGGGTGGTTTTGCTTTTGGTCTAGCCTTTATGGTTACGGAACCCGTTTCTGCCAGCCACACCAACGTCGGACGTTATATCTATGGTGCGTTGATTGGTTTTATGGTGGTGATGATCCGGGTGATTAATCCGGCTTTCCCCGAGGGTATGATGCTCGCCATTCTATTCGGAAACGTCTTTGCACCGCTGATCGATTATTTTGTGGTGCAGGCCAATATTAAGCGGAGGGCAAAGCGTAATGCCTGACGAAAATAAAAAACCTGGTTTGTTGCGTCGTTTTCTTGATACGCCACCGGATTCTGTGGGCAAAACGGTATTCGTTGCTGTTGTTCTCTGCCTTGTTGCTTCGATGATTGTGTCTGCTGTTGCTGTGTCGCTAAGACCTGTGCAGGAAATCAACAAACTTAAAGATAAGCAGATTAACATTCTTCAGGTGGCTGGACTTTATAGCCCTGACACAGATGTAACAGAGGCATTCAAGGTTTTCGAACCACATGTACTTGATATCGCAACCGGCAAGTTTACGGATCAATTCGACGCCAGTACATTCGATGATCGTGCTGCAGCAGATGATCCAGAATTGTCTGTTGAACTGACGGATGATCCTGCGTCGATTGGTCGACAAGCCAAGTTTGTCACCGTTTATCTTCTTCGTAATGAAGATGGCAGCCTCGATAAGGTGATCTTGCCCTTGCATGGTTATGGTCTTTGGTCGACGCTTTATGGCTTTATTGCTGTTGAAGAAAACGCGAACGATATCTTTGGATTACAGTTTTACAGTCATGCTGAAACACCGGGCCTTGGTGCTGAAGTTGATAATCCGCGCTGGAAGTCGCTATGGCGTGGTAAAAAGCTCTATGATGAGAATGACGTGCTACAGATTACAGTAGCCAAAACGGCACCTCCTGCTGGTCAGGAATTTCATGTAGATGCCTTGGCTGGTGCGACACTGACGTCGAATGGTGTGGATAATCTGGTGCGTTTCTGGATGGGTAAGGCGGGATATGCTTCCTTCCTGGCATCTGTTAAAGCAGGAGAGATCTAATGGCGCAGACTCCTAAAGAACTTATTCTCGATCCGATGGTCGACAATAACCCGATTACTCTCCAGGTTCTCGGGATCTGTTCGGCGCTTGCGGTAACATCTTCGTTGCAAGTAGCATTTGTTATGGCCCTTGCAGTGACGGCAGTTACAGCGTTTTCATCAATGTTTATTTCGATGATTCGAAATCAAATCCCTGGTTCTATCCGGATTATCGTGCAGATGGTGATTATTGCGTCACTGGTTATTGTTGTTGATCAGGTTCTCAAAGCCTATGCTTTCGAGATTTCCAAAACGCTTTCTGTCTTTGTCGGTTTGATTATCACCAACTGTATTGTGATGGGACGTGCTGAAGCCTTTGCTATGAAGAATCCACCGATTGCATCTTTCATTGACGGAATTGGTAATGGTTTGGGGTATGGGCTGATCTTGATGCTTGTTGGTGTAATCCGAGAGCTTTTCGGTTCTGGTTCGCTCTTTGGTGTGACGATACTTGAGACGGTTAATAACGGTGGCTGGTATGTACCTAACGGTCTCTTGCTGTTGCCGCCATCAGCGTTCTTTGTCATTGGTTTGCTTATCTGGGCGTTCCGTGCCTGGAAGCCAGAGCAAGTGGAAGAGCGTGATTATAAAATTCAAGTGGTTGAGGAACACTAATGGAAGAGCTGATCTCTTTAGCCGTAAAGGCGGTTTTCGTTGAAAATTTGGCGCTTTCATTTTTCCTGGGCATGTGCACTTTTATTGCTGTGTCCAAAAAGATCGCGACTGCTATTGGCCTCGGTATTTCCGTGATGATTGTGCAGGCTATTACTGTGCCGGCAAATAATCTGATCCTGACTTATCTGTTGGCGCCGGGTGCTCTTTCCTGGGCAGGATTTGATAATGTTGATCTTACTTTCCTTGGCCTGATTTCCTATATCGGTGTTATTGCTGCGTTGGTTCAGATCCTTGAAATGGTTTTGGATAAATACTTCCCACCGCTTTACAATGCATTGGGCGTGTTCCTACCTTTGATTACGGTGAACTGCGCTATTCTGGGTGGCTCGCTCTTTATGGTCGAACGCGATTATAATTTTGCAGAGGCAACTACCTACGGCATTTCATCCGGTTTTGGTTGGGCCTTGGCAATCACGGCGATGGCTGGTGTTCGGGAAAAGCTAAAGTATTCAGATATACCTGACGGTCTTCAGGGCCTTGGTATTACCTTCATCACTGCCGGCCTTATGGCGATGGCCTTCATGTCTTTTAGTGGCGTGAAACTGTAAAGGGGAGGCTCAATTGATCACATTTGGATTAGGCATCCTGCTTTTTACGTTAATCGTTCTAGCGCTTGTCACGATTATTCTCGCAGCACGTTCCAAACTGGTTTCTACCGGAAGCGTTGACATCACCATTAACGGTGAGAAAACAATCTCTGTTCCGGCTGGTGGAAAGCTGTTGCAAACACTGGCTGAACAGAAGCTTTTTGTTCCTTCTGCCTGTGGCGGTGGCGGTACCTGCGCGCAATGCCGGGTGAAAATTTTCTCAGGTGGCGGTTCTATTCTTCCGACCGAGGAAAGCCATATCACAAAGCGTGAAGCTTCTTGCGGTGACCGCCTTTCCTGTCAGGTTGCGGTTAAGCAGGATATGGAAATCGAGGTTCCCGAAGAAGTCTTTGGTGTTAAGAAATGGGAGTGCACGGTTCGTTCAAACGAAAACGTGGCGACCTTTATTAAGTCACTGATACTTGATTTACCCGAAGGTGAGGATGTGAATTTCCGCGCTGGCGGTTATATTCAGATTGAGGCCCCTGCGCATCAATTGAAGTATAAAGATTTCGACATTGAAGAAGAGTATCGGGAAGATTGGGATAAGTTCAATCTTTGGCAGTTCGAGTCGACTGTTGCAGAACCCGTTGAACGCGCTTATTCAATGGCAAACTACCCGGAAGAACGGGGGATGATCATGCTTAATGTGCGTGTGGCGTCGCCACCACCGGGCACACAAGGTATTCCTCCGGGGCAGATGTCATCTTATATCTTTAACCTGAAGCCAGGTGACAAGGTGACGATCTCAGGACCTTTTGGTGAGTTCTTTGCTCGTGATACGGATAAGGAAATGGTCTTTATCGGTGGAGGTGCTGGTATGGCACCAATGCGCAGTCACATCTTTGACCAACTCAAACGTCTTAAGAATAAAGATCGCAAGATCACGTTCTGGTACGGTGCACGGTCGAAACGGGAAATGTTCTTTGTTGAGGACTTTGACCAGTTGGCTGCCGAGTTCCCTAATTTTACATGGCATGTGGCACTATCTGATGCGCTGCCTGAAGATGACTGGGATGGTTATACAGGCTTTATTCATAACGTTCTTTATGATGAGTATCTCAAGAACCATACAGCACCGGAAGATTGTGAGTATTATATGTGTGGGCCACCGATTATGAATTCGTCGGTAATTAACATGCTCCTTGAGCTTGGAGTCGACCGCGAAGATATTATGCTAGATGATTTCGGTGGTTAAAAGCTGAAGCGAAAAATGGCCAGAGTGATACTCTGGCCATTTTTGTTTTTGAGATATTATTTTTATGGGGTTCTACCAGATTACGAGTCCATTTTCTGCTTATATGGTTTTTCTTTGTTTGGTAATCTGTCGATGACAGGCACAAAAGTCATTACGGCTCGACTATTTGTCTCTTCTTTTTATCGAGTAATTATGATGTTGAACTCAGATGGTAGCCTGATTTGATCTTAAATTAGGAGGGATTTTAGAGTCTCGGTAAAATAGGTTGCTGTTTTCTTTGGTTTTATCGTGAAGATAGGGCGAATTTTTCAACTATTACCGGACGAAAATCGATTCGTTAGATCATTGAAGCTAAAGGATTTTCTTCTTATTTCAGCCTTTATTCAAAAAACTAAAAAAAAACTGTCAAAAATCTATTCCGTCGCTTGACAGGGCGAGGGTACTACACTAAATAAACCCTCGTCCGCAGGGATGGTTATGT
>NZ_LAQL01000049.1 GCF_001026905.1 Kiloniella spongiae | reverse complement strand
TATCAATCAATCCGACCAGGGGTATCTATGCAGAAGAAAAAATTGATGACATCACGTTAGGCCCCTTGGTCCTGACAGACAACCATTTCTCCTTGAAAGCCGGGATCGCGAATATCGTTCCGACGATAAAAGTTAATAGTGATATAGAAATAAAATATCTTGGAATTCACGATCGCTATGACGTTAGCTTTGATAAAAAGGGGGCAAGTTTTGAAACAACAGTGAATTTTGGTCAGGATTATTCGATGCATAACCTGTTACGGTTATCTGGTATCGATTTATCATTAACCAAACCAAATTTCAGTAATGCCGATTTCTATATGGAAGGCGACATGAAGCTGGATATCGGTACCTTTGTGGAAAAACCGTCAAAGGCTGCACTGGACAGTGTATTCAATGAACTCAAAGCTGCGTTTGATAAAGCGGAAAAGGATATCAAAGCTGCACGCGCCAAGGTTGATGGACTAACCAAACAGATTAATGCAGAGCGTGCCAAGGTTCGTAAAGAACGTGCCGCAGCAGAGGCTGTGCTAAAGGCAGCTGAAGATCGAGTGAATAGTCTGAACAGCGAGATTGATCGCGATTGGGATCATTATCACGGTTGTAGTGGTTGGTTCAGTTGGGCTTGTGAAGCACGATGGGGGATACAGATAGGTTTCCTTGAGGTTGCACGGGATATCGCTGATGCAGCGCTGGAACTTGCAAAAACCACTGTCGATCACTTTCCAATTGATTTTGATCCACGTATCGCTTCATTGATTGTTGCTCGCGATAGTGCCGAAGCCGTTTTGACGGCAGCACTGGATGCTTTTGAAGGGGCGAATTTCTTCGATAAAGTTTTACAAGAAGTTTCGGACAAGATCGTCGGTCTTGTTGGCAAATCCGTAAATATCCATAAAGCTGGGTTTGAAGGTGATCTCAAAGGTTTGATTAGCGGTAATCAGCCGC
>NZ_LAQL01000048.1 GCF_001026905.1 Kiloniella spongiae | reverse complement strand
CAGAACGGTTGCCAGAGAAAGCAGCAACGTCAGTACCATCGGCGAAGGTTAGTGCTTCGATACGTTGGTTACTGTCCAGCCAATTGCGAATGGTGATCTTATCGCTTAACTCAGTAATTGTTGCATCTGGATTGTTTGGATCTTTCAGAGCAACAATCAGGTCATTGCCGGATAGCACCGTGACAATATCGGCAGAGGTAATGCCTTTTTCAAAAACAATGCTGTCGTAACCTGCATTAATAGCAGTACCGTTTACACTCGCCTGATCATGGATCGTGCTTTCGCCATGCCCTCGGCCAAAGATATAGATGTCATTACCTGCACCGCCAGCCAAAGTATCATTTCCACCAAGGCCATTCAGAATGTCATCACCATTGGTACCCGCGAGATCGTTCGCTGAGCTATCACCAAGAACAAGAGTACGACCAACTTCATCTGCCAGAGCAATCGCAACCTGTTTCTTGCTATCGAGGTACCAGCCTTCAATCGTCACAACATCTGTTGCAGAAGTCCGTAACAGAAGGTCATCACCCTGTTTGCTGTATTCTATATCAGCCAGAGCAATACCTGTACCAAAGACAAGCTTGGCATGGGCACCACTATTACGAATGGTATCGGCACCATCGCCAACATTAAAGCGATAGACATCTCCATCACTGTCCCCACCGATGAGAAGGTCATCATCCTCTCCCCCAGCGAGATCGTCAGCACCAGCACCGCCATAGAGCGTATCGTTGCCTTCATCGCCTGTCAGCGTGTCTTTACCAACATCACCATAGAGCAAGTCATCCCCTGCCCCACCAACAAGCTTGTCATCACCCGCGCCATTGCCCAGACGTGTCCAGATCCGACCATCTCCGGAATTGATCAGCGCATCAGTAACCCCGTCGCCATTGAGATCTAGATACTTGATAGAAAGATTAGAGCCAAGCTCGCTTCCTGATGTGTCGG
>NZ_LAQL01000047.1 GCF_001026905.1 Kiloniella spongiae | reverse complement strand
AGGGTTCGTCTAATAAGATAGCCCTAATAACCAGCCAAACACTTGAGAGTACAGAAGACTATTACCATATCGTTTTTGCTTATGATTCTACTCAAACACAGGCAGAAAATCGTGCTCGTCTTTATGTGAACGGCGAGCAGGTTACAGAGTTTGCCCAATCCCCATGGCCAACAGCTTATCCTCCACAAAATAGTGATCTTTGGGTTAATGCTGGTTACCAGCAACAAATCGGGGCGGCAGCACCCAACAATACTCGTGGTTGGTATTATAACGGTGCCATTGACAATGTCCGTTTGATTGATGGTACAGCGCATGATGCAGCTGCCTTTGGTATGGAAGATCCGAACTCTCCGGGCACATGGATTGCCTCTGAACTAACAGGCCTTGATTATGGGACGACAGGCTATTTCCTCGCTGATCCATCCTCAGGACAGGATTTATCCGGGAACGGAAATCATTTCTCTGTTAATGGTGGTGTTACCTCAGCCGAAGGTGTTAGCGTTGATATAGCATTTGAGCTAAGTCAGGGAACTTCAGGTCATGATGTACTTATCGGTGGTGATACAAATGATGCGATCAATGGCAACGCCGGAGACGACCTTATCTCTGGCGGTGCTGGAGACGACATTCTTGAAGGTGGTGCCGGAAATGATACTTATCTTTATAACCTCGGAGATGGTTTTGATCTCATTCGCAATAATGGTCTGGAAGATAAAGTTATCTTTGGTGCTGGAATAACCCAGAATGATCTGACTTTTGTGAAAGATGACAATAACCTGATTATCAACGTTTCTGAAACTGATCAGCTGACAGTCGAGAATTGGTTCGTGTCTTTTGAAAGCCGGGTTTCATTCGAAAGCTCTGATGGCGCCGTGATGAACGTGGTACTTGGTAATAACTCTGACAACAATCTTTCGGGTACTTCTTCTCAAGATATTATTATTGGTTTTGCCGGGAACGATATTCTTAACGGTAACGATGGAGAAGATACACTTGATGGTGGGTTAGGAAACGATCAACTCTTTGGTGGAAGCGGAAACGATACTCTCCGTGGTGATACAAGGGGAATGCTGTTTAGTGAGGAGAATGTTGGCAGTTTCGGTGATGCAATTGAGCAAGAATCAGGCA
>NZ_LAQL01000046.1 GCF_001026905.1 Kiloniella spongiae | reverse complement strand
CGAGAGTATTCGGTTGCCCCTGCTGTTTATGGATTACAGCCTTATAGTCCATAACGACTTTGTTGCTTTTGATCGGAATATCCAATTCACCGCCAATTCCAAAGTCCAGGGATCGTATGCCGCTCTCATTCTGCCCTTTAATAATCAGTGCTGTATTTTGAATGTTTGCAAATTTGGAAATGTCAGCCACGTTTATTTTGGGTAACGGCACATTTATATCCAGATTATCAAGAATATCGTTTTTAACAGCGGCCATATTTTTGGAAAATATCTTGGGACTGAACGCGCCGTTCAACGGCAGCTTAACATCCGTAATTCCCGCCATCTTCAACAGACTTGCCATCTCACCAGATGGATGCACCGCCAACGTACCATAAATATTCAGGCCTGGCTTAACCGCGACATTTCCATGAAAATAAGGTCGAATAACCTCGGGGAAAGTATTGAGCAAGCCGGATTTATTGGTTGGGTTGTAAAAAAGAACAGCCTGCTCAAAATCCGTATCCTTTAGCGGCGTCTTGTCGGCACCCGGGATCAGAGTTGTGATCGAGAAATTTGGCTTTGCACCCCGCAATATAAAGAAAGGTTTCGCCTGCCCAGAGGGTTTGGCTAAAAGGCCGTAAAATTCTTGACCCTGTACCTCAACACCCATACTGAGATAATCAGATGTTACACCGACCCCAGAAAAAGCAATGTTATCAATTTCTGGCACCCCGATACTGCTGCCTATGAGATCTTTGAGGGTTAAATTACTGGTTGCAACATAAAGATTAGGGTTAGGGCTATTACGATACCCTATTTTGACCGGTTTATTCCGGAATGTTGATGAGCCCAGCAACTGTGCCTTGTACTTGCCGTTCTGCTTGGTTACTTCGAGATCTAAATCGCTGATCTTGAAGGTTTCAACCAGATCAAGCGTAACAACATCACCTTTGCGTTGCGTTGCCGACAAGGCCAAGGTATCGGCTTGTCCTTGTTGTTTATGAATTAAAGCGCGATAATCAAGGACCACTTTGTTACTTTTGATTGGAACATCAAGCTCACCGCCAACCAGAGTATCTATCGATCTTGTACCGTTGTTGTTGATCCCCTTAATCGTAAGCGTTGTGTGTTGAATGGTGGCAACATCGGATATACCGGGTAAACTCAGTTTGGGCAGCAGCACATTTAGATCCAGAGTATCCAGAATTTCATTCTTGATCTGCGCAGTATTACCCTTTTGAAAAACAGCCG
>NZ_LAQL01000045.1 GCF_001026905.1 Kiloniella spongiae | reverse complement strand
TGAAGAATATCCAGACCTATGAGGGCGAGACACTCGTTGCGGATTATAAGATTAGTTTTGATTATGGAGGATTGGTTGGAAATTCTCGTTTGATGTCACTCGAACAGTGTACAGATGCTGATTGTTTAAAGCCGCTCCTTTTTAGTTACTCTGCGAATACAGGAGGTTGGATCGAATCTTCTGAATATAAATCACCGGATATTCTCCGGGATTATCAGCAAGGCAATGAACATCGCGGTGAATTCCATGACATTAATGGAGACGGTTTACCTGATTGGGTAACATCTTTTGCGCGCCCCGGTGTGGCTAATGGTGGGTTTAGAACTGTTTGGCTTAACACAGGTTCCGGCTGGGCAATTAATGCGGAATATCAACCTCCGGATATTTTGCGAGATTATCAGCAAGGCAATGAACATCGCGGTGAACTCCATGACATTAATGGAGATGGTTTACCTGATTGGGTAACATCTTTTGCGCGCCCCGGTGTGGCTAATGGTGGCTTTCGTTCAATATGGCTAAATTCTGGAGCAGGATGGGTGTTGGATAATGGTTTTCAACAGCCCGATATTCTGCGTGATTTTCAAAGATATAATGAGCTGCGCGGCGAGCTCCACGACATCAATGGAGATGGTAAACTTGATTGGGTGACGGCTTATGTGCGTAGAGCAAACGTTTCTGGTGGCGGTGTCTTTCGAAATATCTGGCTTAATAATGGAACAACCTGGGTTGCGGATGCAGGTTATAATCCACCTACTTACTTAATCGATTATTATGCAATGGATGAACGCCAGTCCGAATTGCTTGATCTGAATGGTGACGGGCTTGTGGATTGGGTGTGGTCGTTTACCCGTCGTAATGATCTCTATGGTGGCGGGACTTTAAGGCAGGTTTGGCTTAACACCGGATCAGGGTGGGCGAATAGTACAGAATATGTTCCGCCAACTGTAGTGTGGGATTATAACAAGAGTTCAACAACGCTGGGTACTTTTGTTGATCTTAATGGTGATAACTTGCCGGATTGGGTACAGGCCTATCTTGACACCAATGGCAGTGTTGTAAAATCCACGTGGTTGAATACGGGGGACGGCTGGCAGAAAGATACCAACTTTGATTTGCCCGGGGCTCAATTTGATTTGAGCTATAATCGTGAGCTTGGTGCCTTTGTTGATGTTAATGGGGATGGCATTGTTGATTGGGTGCATGCCGCAGAAGACAAGGGCACCAGAACAACGTGGCTTGGAACTGGACAGGGATGGGAGGAGTCCCCCGAATATCAACATCCTGATTACATTACCAATCGTGTATCTGGCTATAGTGAACAAAAGGGTGAATTTCACGACTTGAACGGTGATGGCTTGCCTGACTGGATCACATCCTTTGCCCGCCCCAATATTGCCAACGGCGGTTTTAGAACAACTTGGCTTAATACTGGACGTGCCAATCATGACTTATTGACCTCGGTTACGACTTCGCGCGGTGCTCGTACTTTTGTTCATTATCGCCCGCTTACCAATAAAGACGGATATACAAAAGGCAGTGGTGCTGCTTATCCCGAGCAGGATTATATCTCACCACTTTCTGTCGTGAACTCAGTAGAGCGTGATGATGGTATCGGTGGTACGCGTAAGATTGAGTATAACTACGCTGGCGCCAAGGTGGATGTTAAGCGGGGATCATTTCTGGGTTTCAAGCAGATTACATCCAAAGACACCCAGCGGGGCACCGAGACCATTACAGACTATCGTCAGGACTGGCCCTTTGTGCGCCGAACGGAGAAATTTGTTCGCCAGTTGGTTGATGGCACACCGATCTCTGAACAAGAGAATACTTGGGAAC
>NZ_LAQL01000044.1 GCF_001026905.1 Kiloniella spongiae | reverse complement strand
GCACAAAGGGCCAGTCCTGACGATAATCGGTGATAGTCTCGGTTTCCCTCTGCATATCTTTGGATGTGATCTGCTTGAACCCCAGGAATGATCCACGCTTCACATCTACCTTGGCGCCTGCATAACTGTACTCAATTTTACGCTTACCCCCGATACCATCATCACGTTCAACTGACTGAACAACAGACAAAGGTGAAACATAATCCTGCTCAGGATAAACAGCTCCACTGCCTTTCGAATAAACAAACTTATCAGTTAAAGGCGTGTAACTGATGGATGTTTCATGACCGCGGGAAGTGGTGATCTTATTCAATAATGAAGGATATTTTTTTGAGTTATATAAAAATGCAAAAGTATCAATACCAGAGACACCAAATCGTCCCATAATTAAATCGGTTAAGGTGTCTCCATTTACATCGTGGAAGTAAGGGGTATATGCGGACCAATCTCCTCCGCTAGAGAAGTGTTTGTAATTTTGAAAGCTGCCATCCCCTTTTGACATAAATGTAAATACATGAAGAGGGGCCCTGACAGAAAGGGCCAACATGTCTGTATTGCCATCTCCATTTACGTCATGAAAGTAAGGGGTATATGCGGACCAATCTCCTCCGCTAGAGAAGTGTTTGTAATTTTGAAAGCTACCATCCCCTTTTGATAAAAAGGTAAAGATATTTATTCCAGCAGACCCTATGTGCCTCATCATCAAATCAGCTAAGCCATCACCATTTACGTCATGAAAATAAGGCTTATATGATGACCAATCTCCTCCTCCTCCAGGAAAATGTACATAGGGTTCATAATAGCCATCACCCTTGGAGATAAAGGTGTAGGTATGTACTCCAGAAGTTCCAAAATATCCCATAATCAGATCGGTTAAGCCATCACCATTTACGTCATGAAAATAAGGCTTATATGATGACCAATTTCCACCGCCGCCAGGAAAATGTACATAGGGTTCATAATGGCCATCACCTTTGGCAATAAAGGTATAGGTATGTACTCCAGAAGTTCCAAAATACCCCATAGTCAGATCGGTTAAGCCATCTCCATCCACGTCGTGAAAATAGGACTTATATGACGACCAACTTCCACTACTACCAGGGAAGTGAATAAAAGGTTGATAGCCTTCAGATACAGTATTTTCAAGGTACTCTATTGTTATCGGCTGTAAACAAGCATCAGCAGAACATTGAGTAATAGTCGATAACTTTGAAAGTTCTAATAATCCGTCATTATCAAACTCCACCCTATAATCCGCAACCAGCGTTTCAGCTTCATAGGTCTGAATATTCTTCAGACGCTGATCCTGTGTGATCTTGGCTCCAGCCTGATACCATGTGCGAATATCGGTGCGGTCTTCATAGACAAAGCGCACTGAGGAAGTGGCTGCCGTCCCAGCTGTGGCATTGCCGCCGTAATCAATACGGTTGATGCGGTATGAGCCGTTGCTTTGATCTTCGGTATAGCTGTAGGTGATAGCATTGCCTGATCGGTCAGACTGTTTGTTCAGTGCCCAGATCCGCGCTTCGGAACGCGCTGTGCCATCTGCCTTGATGGCTTCGATGCGACTGTCATCTGTCACACCATATTCCAGAACCAGACCGCCCTTGCTCCAGACTGTAAAACTCTCAGGGCCTGTGCCAGCAGTGCCGTTCGAAATAACCTTGGCATAACTTTCAATCTCGGTACGGTATTCCGTGCCATCTGCTCCATAGTCTCCAGAAACAGCGACCAAGCGCTGACCATCCAGACAGAAACGATCCTCATTTGAGAAATCAACACCGTGGATCTTGCCATGGGGGACCAGACGTTGACCACAGCGAGTTATCGGAGAAAGACCTGAAAGCCCCCAGCCAACACCCAAAGGACCATTACCCGTCTGAGAGGAATAAGACAAAGCCAGCCGCGGTTCATTGCCCGCAATTCCAGGCGAGACCGAAATCGGCAGGGAATAGGTTGCTGCCCCACTGTCATCAACCGCAAACTCCCCCTCAAGAGAACCCGCTACCGTTGTTGTACTACTCGTCTGGGCAT
>NZ_LAQL01000043.1 GCF_001026905.1 Kiloniella spongiae | reverse complement strand
GCGGTGGCGGTGGCGGTGGTGGTTCTGGCGCGATTGTACAAAAGTTGATTGCTGTAAACCCGGGGGACGTTATTCCGGTGTCTGTCGGCGCCGGGGCTGAAGCGTCAATATATACTCATCCCACCTATGGAAAAAATACAGATGGTACGAGCGGTGAAGAGAGCACTTTTGGAGCATTTCTAACTGCAACTCCAGGCAGCGGAGGCGGAGGTGCCTATTCTCAACATCAATCCTCTGGTGCTGGTGGTGTCGCTGGAACTGGTGGTGTTGCCAGTGGGGGAGATACTTTAAATATTGACGGTCAAAATGGTTTGCCGGGCGAGCATGCCTCGACAGTCAGTGGGAACTATCTTTATGCCGAGGGCGGCCTTGGTGGTACGGGTTATGTCTTGGAAGGCATCAACTGTGGGGCGGGGGGAGCTGGCCCGAAAAAAATGGCAAATAAAACTCAAAAACCAAGTCATCCGGGAAGCGACGGCTGCGCCTTGATTGAGTGGGGGGCTGCACTTGATGAGCCTGTTGATGATGGTTCTGGAAGCGAGCTTTATGCGACAGCTGGCGTACATAACTGGGTTGTTCCCGATGGCGTAACCGCTGTTCGAGTTTCTGTTGTTGGCGGTGGTGGTTCTGCTGGTGCGATGGGGACGTGGACTTCCGGTGCAGACAACTCATTGTCTTCTCGCGGTGGCGGTGGCGGCGGTGGTGGCAGTGGCGCCTATCTTCAGAAAATTATAACTGTGATGGCGGGTGATATCATTCCTGTGACTGTTGGTACAGGCGGTGCGGCATCTGTTTATACACATCCGACTTATGGCAAGAATGCGGACGGCAAAAGTGGGGAACAAAGTGCCTTTGGCAGTCTCTTAATTGCCGCCTCAGGACAAGGCGGTGGCGGCGCCTATTCTCAATACCGTTCCAGCGGTGCAGGTGGTGTTGGCGGCGCAGGTGGTATTGCCGCTGGTGGTACTCTTGTTAATCTCAACGGACAAAGTGGTCAACCAGGTGATCCCTATTCCACAGCGGGCGGCAATTATGTGCATGCCAATGGCGGTCCGGGCGGTAATGGTTATTTAGTGCAGGGCACCAATTGTGGTGCTGGTGGGTCGGGGCATACCAAGAGCAATCATACCTACAATACGGATCCGGGAAGTGATGGTTGTGTCCTGATTGAATGGGGGCCGGAGATTTTGGAGCCAGTTAATGATGGCGCGGGCAGTGAGTTTCATCATACGTCTGGTGTACTCAACTGGACCGTCCCATCGGATGTTGCGGCTGTTAAAGTAACACTTGTTGGGGCTGGTGGTAGTGGCGGACAGAACGGTACCTGGGTTGGGTCTGGCTCATTTGTTCCCGGCGGCGGCGGCGGCGGCGGTGGCGCCGGGGCTGTCGTACAGAAAATACTGGCTGTTACCCCCGGTGATATCATTCCTGTGACGATTGGTGGTGGTGCTGAAGCATCCATTTATGCCCATCCTGTCTATGGAAAAAATACGGATGGTACCGGTGGGCAGCAAAGCACCTTTGGCACACTGTTAACTGCAGCGCCGGGGTTGGGCGGAGGCGGTGGTTATTCACAATATCGTTCCAGCGGTGCTGGCGGTGCTGCAGGTACTGGTGCAGTCGCAAGTGGTGGTGACCTTCTCAACATAAATGGCCAAGATGGTACCGTCGGCGATCCATCTTCGACCGCAGGAGGAACTTATCTCTATGGACATGGTGGGAACGGCGGCGAAGGCTATTTGCTAGAGGGTATCAGTTGTGGTGCAGGCGGTGCAGGGCCTGCCAAAAAAGCAGGACTTGGCCAAGACCCGAGCATGCCGGGAAGCGATGGTTGTGCCCTGATTGAATGGGGGCCTGATATCACGGCTTCTGGCGCCGGAGGATCTTCGTGATTATGAGCTGTTCTAACCTGTTATCTGATTTATTTAAAAAGCGTAAGAATATAAGTGACATTGAAGAACTGTCA
>NZ_LAQL01000042.1 GCF_001026905.1 Kiloniella spongiae | reverse complement strand
CGGCTCATACCGTATCAACCGTATTGATTACGGCGGTAATGCCACAGCTGGGACAGCAGCCACATCCTCTGTACGTTTTATCTATGAAGACCGCACCGATATTCGCACCTGGTATCAGGCTGGAGCAAAGATTACACAAGATCAACGCCTGAAGAATATCCAGACCTATGAGGGCGAGACGCTCGTCGCAGATTATGAAGCCAACTATGAATATAGTGGTTTAGAGAACAGATCTCGTATAACTCAACTCCTTATGTGTGAGGCAGGGGGGAGTTGCCTAAAGCCGTTAGCTATCACGTGGAATGAAGATAGTGCTTCATGGCCAGAGATAGCTTCTTTGGGGGATTTTGGTAAAACGGATTATGAAGACCGAAATTCTTATCCTCTGATCTATGGTGACTGGAACGGTGATGGCGTTTCTGACATCGGACGTGTTACGTCCAGTGGAATGAAGTTCTATGTCGCAAACCGTTTTGCTTTTGAAGACAGGATTCACAGTTTTTTTGAAAACTATACGCAGCTGAGTGAACTTGGGCAGAATAGCTTGTCCGACAGCAATCTCTACCCCGTTTTTTCTGGGGATTGGAATGGCGATGGCCTGACGGATATTGCCCGTGTGACGGATAATGGGATGACTTTTCTGGTTTCTACCGGAACATCCTTTGAAGCCTATGCCCAGTTTAATGATTTTGGCAAAGAACGTTATGATGATGGCAGTATCTATCCTGTTCTTACTGGTGACTGGAATGGAGATGGCCGGACTGATGTCGGCCGTGTGACATCAACAGGTGTCAAGTTTTATACATCTCAGGGAAGCTATTTTAAGGCCTATACAGGTCTTGATATTTGGGGCAAAAACGCTGGTTATCATAATGGAAGCACCCATCCTGTTATGGTTGGCGATTGGAACGGAGATGGCTTGTCTGATCTTATGCGTGTGCATGATGATGGTATCAGCTTTCGTGTATCAACGGGGACTGGATGGGCAATTTATGATGGGTTAAATGTTTTTGGCCGAAATGCTGGTTATTCCAATGATAATACCCACCCTGTTACAGTTGGTGACTGGAATGGCGATGGCTTGTCTGATGTTATGCGCGTGCATGATGATGGTATCAGCTTTCGTATATCTACAGGAACGGGTTGGTCAATATTCGGTGGCAATGAGGCTTTAGGACGAAATGATGGTTTCTCTGATGCAAGTACTTATCCCCTTGTTCAAGGTGACTGGAATAATGATGGTCTGAGTGATATCGGCCGGATCTCTGCTTCCGGCATAAAGCTATATATCTCAAACGGTCAGGGTTGGGTTCACTTCGAGGATGTAGAATCTTTCGGCAAGAACAGTTATGCCGACAGTAATCTCTATCCGGTTACGACAGGTGACTGGAACGGTGATGGTAGCCCGGATATAGCCAGAGTTGTCTCGGGTGGGGTGGATTTTCTTTTTAGTAATTACCAGAATAGTAACAAGGCAAAAACGTTTACCTCTTCACGTGGATACAAGACGTCTGTTCGTTACAAGCCGCTTATCAAGGCTCCTGTTTCCGGGGAGAATTTTTATAAAGCAGACAAAGCGGCGAGTTATCCGGAACAAACCTTTATGGGCACGATGTACGCGGTATCTTCTGTGAAACGCGAAGATGGTGTGACAGGTTTACGGCATGTGGATTATGCCTATTCAGATGGTCGTGTTGATGTTGAGCGCGGGTCATTTCTGGGGTTTGGACAAATCGTATCGAGTGACCGCCAACGGGGGACACAAACCTTAACTGATTATCATCAGGATTGGCCCTTTACCCGTCGCACTAAAAAGACAGCTCGACAAATTCTTGACGGGACGCCTATTGAGATACAAGAAAGATCCTGGGAACAGGTTTCAACAACGGGACAGGCCATAGATGTGCGTTTGTCCCAGACAGTGCATCAACAATTTGATGATCCGGCTTTTGCAAAATCAACCGGAATTCCGGATGGCTCTTCCGGTTCATCCCCCGAAGGAGAACAGTTTTATTCCACGTCAGGTAGCTACGACTGGGTTGTCCCTGCTGGTGTAACAACCGTGAGAGTGTCTGTTGTCGGTGCCGGTGGCAGTGGCGGACAAAATGGCACCTTTACGACAGGCTCAACAGCAGATG
>NZ_LAQL01000041.1 GCF_001026905.1 Kiloniella spongiae | reverse complement strand
CAGTTGAACCCGGTGACCCCACACTGGAAGTTGTGACCAGCTATGGCTATGACAGCTTTGGCAATGTGAGCTCAACGTCTGTGGCCGGTGTTGGTGAAACAGCCCGAACAGCAAGCATGACCTATACCCCCGATGGTCGTTTTGCCCTGAGTTCTAGCAATGCCTTGGGCCATAGTGCCTCTGTTGTTGCTGATAGTCGCTTTGGTGTGCCTCTTTCAACAACCGATGCCAATAGCATTGTCACGACCTTTGAATACGACGGCTTTGGCCGAAATATTCGTGAGATCGTGGCAGATGGGACAGAAACTGTCACAAGTTACAACTTGTGTTCTGATGCTGCGATCACCTGTCCAAGCGGGGCTGTGGAACGTGTGCTTCAGCAGTCACTGGAAACTGCCAGTGGCACAGCCATTGCCGCTAACAGTATTACTTATCTGGATAAATTGGGCCGAGAAATCCGTAGTGAAAGTCAAATGGCGGATGGCTCTGTTGTCTATACGGATACTGTCTATGACAGCTTTGGTCGTGTGATCAAATCATCTGCTCCCTACAAGGCGGGTAGCAGTTCCATTGACTGGGCGCTGAACGAATACGATGTGCTGGATCGGGTGATCAAGTCCACAGATCTCAATGGTGCTGTGACCACAACGGCTTACAGCGGTTTGTCTGTTACCATCACTACACCGTTGCAGGAAACAGAAAGCCGCAAGAGCAATGCGCGGGGTGAACTGGTTCTGGTTACAGATACCATGGGCGGCACCATTGCCTATGCCTATGATGCCTTTGGCAATCTGACCAGTACGACGGATGCCAAGAACAATACGGTGACCATTGCCTATGATAAACTGGGCAAGAAGCTTAATATGGATGATCCGGATATGGGCTATTGGTCCTATGGCTATAACAGCTATGGTGAACTGACATCCCAGACCGATGCCAAAGGTCAGGTCAATACCTTGACTTACGATGTTCTAGGTCGTTTGATCCAGCGTATTGAAGCGGAAGGTACAACAACCTGGACTTATGATACGGCTACCAATGGTCTTGGTCTGTTACATAGCGCGACGGGGCCGGGTGGATCGGGACAGCCTGATTATCTCGAAACCCATGCTTATGACAGCCTGAGCCGTCCAAGCAGCACGACACGCAAAATCCGGGGCAAGGATTATGTCTCTGCAATTTCCTATGATACCGCAGGACGTTTGGGCAATGTAACCTATCCCACAGGCTTTGCCGTGGACTATAGCTATACGGCAACGGGTTATCTGGATCAGATTACCGAAACAGCTGATAGTTCTCTGATCTGGAAGGCCAAGACCCGGGACGCAGATGGCCGCGTGCGGGAAGCTCAACTGGGTAACGGTCTAACAGAATGGACCGATGTGGATGAACTGGGCCGGGTTACCTCCCGCCGTTTGTCCGGGGCACAGGGGTTGCAGCTTGATCTGGCCATGACCTTTGATCTCGTGGGTAATCTCACAGCCCGTCAGGACAATGTACAGGATCGCAAAGAGACCTTTGGTTACGATGCGCTTAATCGTCTGACATCCAACCTGTTGGTCAAGACATCAGACAGCACACAGTTGGCGTCAACCAGCTATGGTTATGACATTATCGGGAACATGACCCTGAAGTCTGATCTCAGCCATGGCGGGATTATGACCTATGATCCGGCACGTCCTCATGCGGTGGCAACCGCCAAGGGCGGATCTTACAGCTATGATCTCAATGGGAACCTCACAGGCGGTGGGGGGCGTTCTGTTTCCTGGACCAGCTTTAACAAGCCAGCCACCATTGATGCCACGGCCTCTTTGTCGGTGACATCTTTTGTCTATGGCCCTGACCGGGCGCGTATCCGTCAGACTATTGTAGAGGCAGGCACGACCACAGAGGTGGCCTATGTGGGTTCCTACTACGAGGAACGCACACCTGTAACGTCAGCCGGGGTTCAGTCCGGCATCATGGAGCAGATCCACTATATCCGGGCGGATGAAGCCTCTCTGGCGATCCACAAGATTGAAGTGGCTGTGGATCAAACCAAGACAACCAAAACCCGCTGGATGTCACTGGATCATATTGGCTCAACCACTGTTACCACAGATGAACTGGGACTGGTGGAAGAGCGTCTATCCTATGATCCTCACGGCAAACGGAGAGAAGCTGACTGGCAGGAAGCGTCCTTGCCAATCCGTCCAACATTCACACCCCGTGGCTTTACCGGGCATGAACATCTGGATGCTGTTGGCATCATTCATATGAATGGTCGGGTTTATGATCCGGAACTCGGAAGGTTTTTATCAGCGGATCCGA
>NZ_LAQL01000040.1 GCF_001026905.1 Kiloniella spongiae | reverse complement strand
CATTTGCAACAGAAATACAGGCCGCAAATATCACACAATAAATAAATACAAACTTTTTAAATACATTCTGCATTTTTGACTTCGCCTAAAAAAGTCTAATAAAAAATTGGATGTGATTTAAAAAAGCCAAAGAGAGGCGACGTTACCCACTCTAGCAAGTTAATTTTTTCTACTTATTGTGATAAGGCTCATCAGATAACCTCCAAGAATATGTTTCACTCATGAATACTGATGAAAACATCAACAATCCAAGCGCTATTAGCATTTAAAGTAATGCTTTGAACTATTTAGCTATAGCTCTTACTTAAAATGATAATAATATAAATTATTCCAAAAAAGATAGATAAAAACCATATTATATATTCATTTTATAAGTGATAAGATTATCTATAACTATATTGAACACTTTTTCTATTATGGTACAGATGCAACAAATAGGTATTTTTTAGTGTGTTTTCCCACCAAAATGCATCAGAGATATTTTACAAAACCATTAGATAATTCAGCCCCTTTCCACACAGGTTTTACCAATCGTCCTCTCACCGCTTAAATATGCATTTCTCAAAGAGAATTCGGGTAATTTTTAAAGATTCATAAATTATGATCCTTACTCTTCTTCATCTCAACGAGCGGATATTAATTAAATAGATCCACACTTGAATTTATTGTTCATAGGTAATTCCAGACAGGTTAATGAAGAAAATGGATTGAGAGTTCCCCTCAATGCTAATTACTCCATTAGTAGAAATGTTAATGACACCCGGCACGAGATCACTATTACCATGCATCATTACTGAAACATTGAATTGCAACTGTTTTGGTGGAAAAAATCCATCTGGCAAAAACGCCAGATTACTACCACGATCATTGTTGGAAATCTGGAACCCAAATAAGCCACCAGAATCACGGTCTTGCACAGCGATAACACCATTAAGGACAATATTTTTACCTACTTTGGCTGCGGTTGGCATTCCATAATCATCACCAAAACCTCGATCCCCCTCATTCCATTTGTCTGCAACTCTCAATTGAGTCGATGAAGTGCTGTAGTGAATACCAGATAGATCGATCCATTTGTTATATAGATAATTGTTCTCTGACGGAATAATTGTACCATCAGAATGAATTTCCAAATGTGGCCGTTCTTGTGATGACGAGCGTTCCGCATTCACGCTGAACAATAAGGTATCTTCGGGAGCCAAGTGTTCAGGAAGCTTCCAAATCGCGCTACGATTACGATTTCCCCCAACAACACGTCCTTTAAGAGTTACAATATCACCCAAGAGCAAAACCGCGGGACCTCCGTATTGCCCGGTATCCGGTTTCCAATTATTCTGTGAAATACCATTCTGATTAGAACCAGAACTATCTGTTACCTTCTTCTCATTCTCATAAAGGCCTTTTTGACTGGCTAAACTTTGTAAAACAGGATTTTTCCCAGCGTTAGTGCCTCCCGGCTTCAAATCACTCAGTTGAAGTAAATATGCTTTATCAGCACGGCGAACCAAAATTTCGAATTCTTTTGCCGATGGCTGATAATTATCATTATCAGATTGATTCATAGCCTGAGAATTACAGTAATTTCCATTAGTTTGCTGATCCGTGACCCAACCAAACTTGGTATAACTAGAACCGTTAGTCTGCTCCCCCCAATAAATTGAACCAGAAGCACCTAGTAAACCTGTATTGGATTGAGAAAGATTAAGTTTTTTATTTGACTTGATACGGCATACATAAACAGTTTTTATTTTCCCGGTATCATCAACAAACCCTGCAGGAATGGCATATTCAGGTAGTTTATCTCCCACTTTATAAGCTTGCCATAGAGTTCCATCCAAAACAGTAACCGTATAGTTCTTTCCACCCACCGGCTGTTCTTGGTCGCCCCCATTATAGTTAAAATGACACTTACTGTCGCCATTCTGATCCAGGCCAACAGTTCCAATAACTTGTGTATTTTTTACCTGCACCGTGCAAATACCTACATTCGCCGTTGTCCCAGGAATAACAGGATTTAGAAAACCATTGGTATCCGTCGTGTAAGTAACGCCGGAATAAGGATCAACAACAGGTGTAATGACCGATTGTGCCCAATCTTGACAGGTTTCTGTCACAGCAATATTTCCCAGACCGGGTGCACGGGTACAAGTTTTAGTTTGCGCGTTCTGGATGCGCCAACCACCAGGAGCTGCAATAGGAGACCACCATTGGTAGTCCAATTGGGTACATGGTTTTTCGATTAAGTGAGCGCCGTTTTGATAGTTCTCGGGCTGGATACATTCGCCGGTTTTAGTATTGATGAACTTGATATATCCTCTAATATCAATGACATAATTATATTTCGCACCTTTGGCGCAATCGATCATCGTGATTTTACCGTTAGCATCAGGATCAGAAAAACAAGCGGACTCGCTGTCATTTTTAAGCGCTATATTAGATGCGTAGTATTCAGGCGTTGTTTTGTCGGCAACACGATAAACCTGATTGGCAGAACCGGTACAGGACGCCC
>NZ_LAQL01000004.1 GCF_001026905.1 Kiloniella spongiae | reverse complement strand
AATAAACCCTCGTCCGCAGGGATGGTTATGTGGGGGTGTAGCTCAGTTGGTTAGAGCGCTGGCCTGTCACGCCAGAGGTCGCGAGTTCAAGTCTCGTCATCCTCGCCATTTAACCGTCCACCGATGGCACTCTACTGCGGGGGTGTAGCTCAGTTGGTTAGAGCGCTGGCCTGTCACGCCAGAGGTCGCGAGTTCAAGTCTCGTCATCCTCGCCATCATTTCTTATGGTATTCACCCCATATCGTTAAATATCTCCATATCCTTTAACATATTACAAATGTTTATCCTATAGAACGGAATGTGTTTTCTTTTGTTCTTCGGTTAATACTTGATTTCGCTACTGGGATAACACGATTTTTTTTCTTGATTGTGGCGATTCTATGTTTGCTTATGTCGCCTTTGGGCGATATTTAGTACATACTTAAAAAATAGGGCCATAAAGGCCTCTTGTCATATTCGACATGAAAGGCGATTTGTGCGGTAACCCTCGTGCAGATTGTATTGGAGAGATGGGCTTAGATGGGATGTTGGCTGAATATCTGCCAATTCTGATCTTTCTCGGAATTGCAGTGGGGTTGGCTATCGCAATGATGCTAGCTTCTGTGATCATGGCTAAACAGCACCCTGATTCAGAGAAAATCAGTACTTATGAGTGTGGCTTCGAAGCGTTTGATGACGCGCGTGGCCGTTTTGATGTGCGCTTCTACCTAGTAGCAATCCTCTTCATTATTTTCGACCTTGAAGTAGCCTTCCTGTTCCCTTGGGCTGTATCACTTGGTGATATCGGTCTCTTCGGTTTCTGGTCGATGGTGATCTTTCTGGTCATTTTGACGATTGGCTTTGCATACGAATGGAAGAAAGGGGCATTGGAATGGGAGTAATCTCTAATCCAGCTCTCAAGCAAGGGGCACCGCTGCCGCCGGGTCCGGAACAAGATCTTGTTCTGCAAAACGTTGGCGAAGAACTCGCCGAACGTGGCTTTGTGTTGGCGCGTATGGATCAATTGACAGGTTGGGCGCAGTCAGGGTCACTATGGCCGATGACTTTCGGTTTGGCCTGTTGCGCGGTGGAAATGATGCATGCGGCGTGTAGCCGTTATGACATGGATCGTTTCGGAATGGTTTTCCGCCCGTCACCCCGTCAATCCGATGTAATGATCGTTGCTGGTACACTTACCAACAAAATGGCACCGGCCTTACGTAAGGTCTATGACCAGATGCCAGAACCTCGTTGGGTAATATCAATGGGGTCTTGTGCTAATGGCGGTGGCTATTATCACTATTCCTACTCTGTTGTTCGTGGTTGTGACCGTGTTGTTCCTGTCGATATCTACGTTCCGGGGTGCCCGCCAACTGCTGAGGCACTTATTTACGGTATTCTACAGCTTCAGAAGAAAATCAAACGAACCGCGAAATTCCGCAGGTAGCCTATTTCAGGCATTCCTAAATACTGGTGAACTATATGAATCAGGCTTTACTGGACTTGGGCGATTATATCGTCACTACCTTGGGAGAGGCGGTAACTGGATCTGAGCTTATTAATGACGAACTCGTCATTTGGGCAAAGTCAGATACCCTTCTTAAGGTTATAAAGTTCCTAAGAGACAATCAAAACTGTCAGTTCAGGCAGCTGGTGGAATTGACCGCGGTCGATTACCCTAGCAGAGAAGATCGTTTTGAACTCGTTTACTGTCTTCTATCTCTTACTCATAACCAACGTATCAAGGTGAAGTTTTCAACAAGCGATGAAACGCCTGTTGAATCTGTGACAGGGCTGTTTAGTTCTGCGATCTGGTACGAGCGTGAAGCATGGGATATGTATGGCATCTTCTTTGCCAATCATCCGGATTTGCGTCGTATGCTTACTGATTATGGTTTCGAAGGGCATCCGCTGCGCAAAGACTTCCCGCTTACTGGTTATGTTGAAGTTAGGTACGACGAAACGCAAAAGCGTGTTGTTTATGAACCTGTGAAACTGACACAAGAATTCCGGAACTTCGATTTCTCTAGCCCGTGGGAAGGTATTGTGAACCTGCCGGGTGATGAGAAAGCCGAACAGGAAAATGAAGAGGGAGCTGCTTAATGCCTGAAGCAACGATTAAGCCTCTTACGTTAAACTTTGGCCCTCAGCATCCAGCCGCTCACGGTGTTCTTCGTCTTGTAATGGAAATGGATGGCGAGATCATAGAACGGGCAGATCCGCATATTGGTTTGCTGCACCGTGGAACCGAAAAGCTTATTGAGTATAAGACCTATTTACAGGCAATTCCTTATTTTGATCGCCTAGATTATGTCGCGCCGATGAACCAAGAGCATGTTTTTGCTCTTGCTGTTGAAAAGCTGCTTGATATCGAAGTGCCAAAGCGTGGTCAGTATATCCGCGTTCTCTATTGCGAAATAGGACGTATTCTAAATCATCTATTGAATATCACGACCTTTGCGATTGACGTTGGTGCCATGACACCGATCCTTTGGGGTTTTGAGCAACGCGAAATTCTGATGGAATTTTATGAGCGTGCTTGTGGTGCCAGATTACACGCGGCCTACTTCCGCCCGGGTGGTGTACACCAGGATCTTCCAGCCGGATTGCTGCCAGATGTTTTAGAATTCTGTGACAACTTCCCGGCCTTTATTGATGATCTTGAAGGTTTGTTGACCGAAAATAGGATTTTCCGTCAAAGAACGGTTGATATCGGGGTTATGAATTTTGACGAAGCGATGGATTGGGGACTGTCTGGTCCAATGATCCGTGGTTCCGGTATTGCATGGGATCTTCGTAAATCACAACCGTATGATTGTTATGACGAACTGGATTTTGATATTCCAGTCGGGAAGAACGGTGATTGTTTCGACAGATATCTGGTTCGTGTCGAAGAAATGCGCCAGTCCTTGCATATTATGAAGCAATGCATCGAGAAAATGCCTGAAGGGCCTGTTCTCGCACCAAATCACAAAGTTACTCCCCCACGTCGTGATGATATGAAACGTTCTATGGAAGCGTTGATCCATCACTTCAAACTTTATACAGAAGGTTTCCACGTTCCTGCTGGTGAAACTTACATCGCGGTCGAAGCTCCTAAGGGAGAGTTCGGTGTTTATCTGGTCGCTGATGGATCAAACAAACCATACCGCTGTAAGATCAAAGCACCAGGATTTGCGCACCTTGCCGCCATGGATTATATGTGCCGCGGGCACATGCTGGCTGATAGTGTTGCTATTCTGGGTTCAATGGATATCGTCTTCGGCGAGGTTGACCGATGAAAACCAGTAGTTTTCCAAAAGCCAAAACTGGCGACTTTAAGTTTACCGAAGAAAACCTTCGTGAAGCTGAAAAGATTGTTGCCAAGTATCCTGAAGGCCGTCAGGCCAGCGCGATCATTAGTCTTTTTTATATTGCGCAAAAACAGAATGACGGCTGGCTACCGCCTGAAGCAATTGAATATGTTGCTGAATACCTTGAGATTGCGCCAATTCGTGCGCATGAAGTTGCAACCTTCTATACGATGTTTAACCTTAAACCTGTCGGTAAGTACTTTATCCAGGTTTGCCGGACAACACCGTGCTGGTTGAATGGTTCTGATAACATTTTGAAAGCGGCAATGGATAAAATTGGCGTTAGTAAAGTTGGCGACGTCAGTGAAGATGGTCTTTTTTCTGTTGTTGAAGTTGAATGTATGGGCGCTTGCTGTAACGCGCCAATGGTTCAGATCAATGACTGGTATTATGAAGATCTTTCGCCAGAGCGCATGATGGAAATCGTCGAAGAGCTTCGCGCAGGCAAAGACGTTCCTATCGGATCGCAAATCGGCCGTTTGACTTCTGCACCAGAGGGTGAGCGTACAACCCTAAAAGGGGGTGAGTGATGCCACTTTTAGAAGATAAAGATCGTATTTTCCAAAATCTTTACGGACAGGATGATTGGGGTCTTGAAGGTGCCAAGAAACGTGGTATCTGGATAGATACCAAAGATCTGGTTGCTCTTGGTCGCGAAGAGATTGTCAACCGTATGAAAGACTCTGGCCTGCGTGGCCGTGGTGGCGCGGGTTTCCCGGCTGGCATTAAATGGTCTTTCATGCCGAAAGAAGATCCAAGCCGCCCAAGCTATCTGGTTGTCAATGCTGATGAATCAGAGCCAGGATCCTGTAAAGACCGTGAGATCATGCGCAATGATCCTCATACACTTATTGAAGGGTGCTTGATTGCTGGTTTCGCAATGGGCGCACATACGGCCTACATTTATATACGCGGTGAGTACTATCTGGAATCCACGCGGCTCGAAGCGGCTATTGAGCAGGCAAGAGCTGATGGATTACTGGGCGATGATGCCTGCGGTTCTGGTTGGGCATTTGATGTCCATGTTCACCGCGGTGCCGGTGCTTATATCTGTGGTGAGGAAACGGCGCTTCTGGAAAGTCTGGAAGGTAAAAAAGGCCAACCGCGCCTGAAACCACCATTCCCTGCTGCTTGTGGTTTGTATGGATGCCCAACAACTGTGACCAATGTGGAAACAGTTGCTGTGTCGCCAACCATTTTGCGCAGAGGCCCCGATTGGTGGAAACAGTTCGGTCGTGAAAATAACACCGGTACAAAGATTTTCTCTATCTCTGGCCACGTGAACAAGCCCTGTAACGTCGAGGAAGCGATGAGCATTCCTCTGCGTGAGCTTATTGAAAAGCATGCAGGTGGTGTTCGCGGCGGATGGGATAACCTGCTCGCAGTTATTCCCGGTGGGTCATCTGTTCCGATGCTACCAAAGCACGTGTGCGATACCATGACCATGGATTTCGACGCCCTACGCGAAGCGGGTTCCGGTTTGGGTACCGCGGCGGTTATCGTTATGGATAAATCCACGGATGTTGTCGAAGCGATTTGCCGACTTTCTCATTTCTATCAGCACGAAAGCTGTGGCCAGTGTACACCGTGCCGCGAAGGAACAGGCTGGATGTTCCGTCTTATGCAGCGCATGGTTCGTGGTGAAGCTGATGTTGAAGAAATCGACATGCTTTGGGATGTTACAAAGCAGGTAGAAGGTCACACGATTTGTGCGCTTGGTGATGCTGCAGCTTGGCCGATCCAGGGCTTGATCCGGAATTTCCGTCCGGAGCTAGAGCGTCGGATTAACGAATACAAGCAATCGCGCCAGGCAGCGGAGTAGGAGAGACTGATGCCAAAGTTGACGATTGACGGTAAAGAGATTGAAGTCGCAGACGGCCTGACAGTTCTTCAGGCTTGTGAACTTGCGGGCGCAGAAATTCCACGTTTCTGTTACCACGAACGTCTTTCCGTTGCCGGTAATTGCCGGATGTGTCTGGTCGAAATGGAACGTGCTCCGAAACCGATTGCATCCTGTGCAATGCCGGTGGGTGAAGGCATGGTTATCAAGACCGATACCGAAGTTGTTCAAAAAGCCCGTAAAGGGGTGATGGAATTCCTTTTGATCAACCACCCGCTTGATTGCCCGATTTGCGATCAGGGTGGTGAGTGTGATCTTCAGGATCAGGCCATGGCCTTTGGATTGGATCACGGACGTTACAAAGAAAGCAAACGTGCGGTTACTGAAAAATACATGGGACCGTTGATCAAAACGATCATGACCCGCTGTATTCAGTGTACACGTTGCGTGCGCTTTTCAACCGAAGTTGCTGGTATTGAAGAAGTTGGCCTTTTAAATCGTGGTGGTCATGTTGAGATCACGACCTTGGAAAAGGCTGTAAACACTGAACTATCTGGTAATCTGGTTGATGTTTGTCCTGTCGGTGCGTTGACATCCAAACCTTATGCGTTCAATGCCCGTCCTTGGGAATTGAAAAAGGTAAATTCCATTGATGTGATGGATGCTGTCGGATCCAACATTCGTATTGATGTTCGTGGACGTGAGGTTCTTCGTGTTCTTCCGCGTATCCATGAAGATGTAAACGAAGAGTGGATCACTGATAAGACCCGCTACATTACCGATGGTTTAAGCCGTCAGCGCATTGATCGCCCCTATGTCCGTGTCGATGGCAAGCTGAAAGCAGCATCCTGGGATGAAGCTTTTGCTGCAATCAAAGAGCAGTTGTCTTCCCTTAAGGGGACTGAGATTGCAGCAATTTCCGGTGATCTAAACGATGCTGAGTCAATGTTAGCCCTGAAAGACTTTATGACTAACCTGGGGTCTGAAAACATCGACTGTCGTCAGGACGGCGCCAAGCTGAGTGCTGATGACCGTTCGACTTACCTCTTTAACAGCTCTATTTCTGGTATCGAAGACGCTGACGCTGTTCTTCTTGTGGGAACAAACCCACGTTGGGAAGCTGCGCTAATAAATGCCCGTCTACGTAAGCGCTTCCTGGAAGGTGGCTTTAAAGTCGGCATGATTGGTGAAGCTGCTGATCTGACCTATGAGTATGAATATTTGGGCGCAGGTCCAGATACTTTAAAAGAAGTTACGGCTGGTAAAAACTCTTTTGCTGATGTGCTTAAAGATGCCAAAAAGCCAATGATTATTGTTGGTATGGGCGCATTAACCCGTGAAGATGGTGCTGCTGTTCTGGCTGAAGCGAAAGCAATTGCCGATAAATACGGCCTTGTTCAAGATGATTGGAACGGGTTTAACGTTCTTCATACAGCGGCTTCCCGAGTTGCTGGCCTCGACCTTGGTTTGGTGCCGGGCAAAAATGGTGCTGATGTTGCGGGTATTCTTGATGGCGCTGAAAAGGGCTCTATTAAAGCTGTTTACCTGTTAGGTGCAGATGAGGTTGATACCGCCAAGCTGAAAAATGCTTTTGTGATCTATCAAGGTCACCACGGGGATGCGGGTGCATCTGCTGCGGATGTGATTTTACCGGGTGCTGCCTATACCGAGAAGAACGGTACCTATGTGAATACTGAGGGCCGTGTTCAATTGGGACGTCTGGCAACATTCCCGCCAGGCGAAGCAAGGGAAGACTGGACAATTCTTCGCGCGTTATCTGAACAGGTTGGTGAGACTCTGCCTTATGACAATCTGGGACAACTTCGGCAGAGAATGATCGACGTTAATCCTGTCTTTGCGGCCATTGATCAAGTTTCAACAACCGGCTTGGGTAATGTTGCGAAGAGTAAGGAAAAGCTATCTTCCGATCCGTTCACAAGTAACATCAAGAATTTCTATATGACTGATCCGATCAGCCGTTCATCTGAAACGATGTCTGCCTGTACAGAGCAATTTGTACTGGGTAAAAAGCAGGGAGCTACTGGAACAAATGGTTGAATTCTGGGAAGGATACGCTCTGCCAACGATCATGATCGTTGCGCAAATTATGGTAATCGTCGGTCCTTTGCTGATCGCGGTTGCCTATCTTACGCTAGCGGAACGTAAAGTAATTGGTGCGATGCAGCTCCGTAAAGGACCAAACGTTGTTGGACCTTTCGGTGCATTGCAACCTTTTGCGGATGCAGTCAAATTGATGATGAAGGAAACTATTCTTCCTTCTGGATCTAACAAGATCATCTTCATCATGGCGCCGATGCTGACATTTATCCTTAGTCTTGTTGCCTGGGCTGTTATTCCCTTTGGTGAAGGCCTGGTGGTCAGTGATATCAACGTCGGTATTCTCTACCTTTTCGCGATCTCATCACTGGGTGTTTACGGTGTAATCATGGCAGGATGGGCTTCTAACTCGAAGTATCCTTTCATTGGTGCGCTTCGTTCTGCGGCTCAGATGGTGTCCTACGAAGTTTCCATGGGATTGGTGATCATCACTGTGCTTTTGTGTGTGGGATCTCTGAACCTGTCGGATATCGTGATGGCGCAAAAAGGTGATTACGGCCTTCTGAACTGGTATGCATTCCCGTTGCTGCCTATGTTTGTGATCTTCTTCATTTCCATTTTGGCCGAGACAAACCGTTCCCCATTCGATTTACCCGAAGGTGAGTCTGAAATCGTGGCAGGTTTCATGGTTGAATATTCTTCCATGAGCTTTGCGTTGTTCTTCCTTGGGGAATACGCAAACATGATCCTGATGAGTGCGATGGCAGCTATTCTATTCCTTGGTGGCTGGTTGCCGCCATTGGATATTGCGCCGTTGAACTGGATACCTGGTCCGGTATGGTTCTCATTGAAGATTGCAATGGTTCTTTTCTGTTTCCTTTGGGTTCGTGCCACATTCCCGCGCTTTCGTTATGACCAGTTGATGCGTTTGGGGTGGAAAGTCTTCCTGCCGTTCTCCCTGTTATGGGTGTTCTTGACGGCTGGTGTACTGGTTACCTTTGACCTGTTACCAGTTGCTCAATAGGGGATCCGGTGATGGAAAAGAAAATAATAAAAAGAAATATGGAGAGATAGAGGACGATGGCTTTTATGAAAAACCCAGTCCGCAGTCTTCTTTTGACCGAACTGCTTTCCGGTATGGCCTTGACGCTTAAATACTTCTTTAAGCCAAAGGTTACCCTTAACTATCCATACGAAAAGGGGCCAATTAGCCCGCGTTTCCGTGGAGAGCATGCTTTGCGTCGCTACCCGAATGGGGAAGAGCGTTGTATCGCCTGTAAGCTGTGCGAAGCTATTTGCCCGGCACAGGCGATTACAATCGAAGCTGAGCCGCGTGATGACGGCAGTCGCCGAACAACACGCTATGACATTGATATGACGAAGTGTATCTATTGCGGATTTTGCCAAGAGGCTTGCCCGGTCGACGCTATTGTCGAGGGACCAAACTTTGAGTTTGCGACCGAGACACGTGAAGAGCTTTTCTATAACAAAGACAAGCTGCTTGCGAATGGCGACCGTTGGGAAACCGAAATTGCGCAGAACATCGCGCTGGATACTCCTTACCGCTAAAAGCTTGGGATAAAAAAGTGTTTATGAAAAAAATCATATGCCAACACCAGGCCTATAAAGAAAGGGTAGCCAAATGATCATTCAGGCTCTCGTCTTCTATCTATTTGCAGCAGTTGCCATCGCTTCGGCAGTTATGGTGATTTCTTCGAAGAACCCGGTTCATTCGGTTCTTTTTCTTATTCTTTGCTTCTTCAATGCGGCTGGTCTTTTTGTCCTGATGGGCGCTGAATTCCTCGCGATGATCCTAGTGGTCGTCTATGTTGGGGCTGTGGCCGTACTCTTTCTCTTTGTCGTTATGATGCTTGATATTAACATCGAGCGCGCACGACAGGGTTTTAAACAATATCTGCTGATTGGCGGCTCTATCGGTCTGGTTCTCTTTTTGGAACTTGTCGTGATCTTGTCTTCATCATTTACAGCACCCGATGCTGTCGCTACAGCGGCGGTACCAATTCCGGATATGGACACTGTCCATAACACACGGGCCTTGGGGCAGGTACTTTATACTAAATACGCATATCTCTTCCAGGCGTGTGGTTTGATCTTGTTGGTTGCGATGGTCGGGGCAATTGTTCTGACGCTTCGTCAACGTGACGGTGTTCGTAAACAGGTTATTTCTGATCAAATCAATCGTAGCCGTGAAGAGTCCGTTGAAATCAAAAAAGTATCCAGCGGGAGTGGAATCTAACCATGTTAGAAATTGGTCTAGCCCATTACCTGGTTGTCGCGGCTGTTCTATTTACGCTAGGCATCTTTGGTATCTTTCTGAACAGAAAGAATGTCATTGTTATCATGATGTCTATTGAGCTCATGCTCTTGGCCGTGAACATCAATTTTGTGGCTTTCTCTACCCATATGGGTGATCTGGTTGGTCAGGTCTTTGCCGTCTTTATTTTGACTGTTGCTGCTGCTGAGGCCGCGATCGGTCTGGCGATCCTGGTTATCTACTTCCGTAATCGCGGGTCTATCGCGGTTGAAGATATCAACATGATGAAGGGCTAATCCGACGATGGAAAACTTTATAGTCTTTCTCCCTCTGTTAGGTTCGTTTATTGCTGGCCTGTTTGGCAAGTGGATTGGCGATCGCGGAGCACAAGTGCTAACCACTGGGTTACTACTTGTATCAGCTGTTTTATCATTCGTTGTTTTCTTTGATGTCGCTATCGATGGAAACGCGAGAGTAACGCCTTTGTTTACGTGGATTAATTCCGGTGACTTCCAGTTATCCTGGGCGTTGAAGGTTGATACGCTTACAGCCGTAATGCTGATTGTTGTAACTGTTGTTTCATCAATGGTGCATCTCTATTCAATCGGCTACATGTCCGAAGACAAGTCAATTACACGCTTCTTTTCGTACCTATCTCTTTTCACCTTTTTCATGCTGATGCTGGTTACCTCTGATAATCTGGTTCAGATGTTTTTTGGTTGGGAAGGTGTTGGTCTGGCGTCATACTTGCTGATCGGTTTCTGGTATGAAAAGGCTTCGGCCTGTTCGGCGGCGATGAAAGCGTTTCTGGTCAACCGCGTTGCCGATATTGGCTTTGCCCTCGGCATCATGGGTGTTTTTGTTCTCTTTGGTTCTGTTAACTTCGCTGAAATCTTCCCTCAGGCTGAAGGGCTGTCGACTGCTCAGTTCACATTCCTTGGCTATGAAGGGCATGCCCTGACGATTATATGTCTGTTGCTCTTTATTGGTGCCATGGGTAAATCGGCTCAGCTTGGTCTTCACACTTGGTTGCCTGATGCGATGGAAGGTCCGACACCTGTTTCTGCGCTTATTCACGCGGCGACGATGGTGACAGCAGGTATCTTCATGCTCTGCCGTTTCTCGCCTGTGTTTGAATATGCACCTGCAGCCCTTGAAGTGGTTACTTACGTTGGAGCGGGAACAGCTTTCTTTGCAGCGACTATCGGTCTGACACAGTTCGATATCAAGCGCGTGATTGCCTATTCAACCTGTTCACAGCTTGGCTATATGTTCTTTGCGATTGGTGTATCTGCTTATGGTGGCGCAATCTTCCATCTGATGACACACGCTTTCTTTAAAGCCTTGTTGTTCTTAGGTGCAGGCTCTGTCATTCATGCGATGCATCACGAACAAGATATGCGCAAAATGGGTGGTATCTGGAAAATGATCCCGGCGACCTACCTTCTGATGTGGATTGGGTCAATTGCCTTGGCAGGTATTCCGCCGCTTTCTGGATATTTTTCGAAAGATCTTATCCTTGAAGCTGCTTATGCTGATCATTCTACACAGGGTATGTTTGCCTTCTGGGCGGGGACAGCTGCGGCCTTTATGACAGCGTTCTATTCCTGGCGTTTGCTGATCATGACCTTCCACGGCGATCCACGTGCTGACGAACACACAATGAAGGGTGTTCATGAATCACCAATGGTGATGATGATCCCACTCCTTGTGCTTGGTGTTGGAGCTCTTTTTGCCGGTTGGTTGGGATACAACTATTTCGTCGGTGATCTTAAAGAAACATTCTGGGGTGATTCACTTCTGGTTCTAGCAGCAAATGATACAGTTGAAGCGGCACATCATGTTCCGACGTGGGTTAAACTTGTACCATTAATAGCTGCAATTAGCGGGATTGTACTGGCATATGTGTTCTATATGTTTGTGCCCAGCCTTCCGGCGACTTTCGTGTCTATTATCAAACCAATCCATACTTTTGTTTACAGAAAATGGATGTTTGATGAGCTCTATGACTTCCTCTTTGTTCGTCCTGCCGTCAAGATCGGCCGTTTCCTCTGGAAATCAGGGGATGGCGCTGTAATTGACGCTTATGGGCCTGATGGTGTTAGTTCTCTTACACGCACTCTTGCGGGTAAAGCGAGCCGTCTGCAAAGCGGATATGTCTATCACTACGCATTTGCCATGTTGATTGGGGTTGTTGCCCTAATTACCTGGTACATCGTTTCCAACGCAGGTTAAGGGCTATGCAAGATCATATTCTCTCAATTGTGACCTTTGCCCCTTTGTTGGGTGCGCTCATCATTCTTCTTATCCGGGGGGATAGTGAAGAGGCTGTTGCCAAAAACTCACGCTGGGTTGCCCTCTGGGTATCCGGTGTGACTTTTGCGGTCTCTCTTCTTCTCTGGACTAATTTTGAACGCGGAACTGCCGAATTCCAGTTTGTAGAAGAAGTTGAATGGATGCCATCACTTGGTCTATCTTATCGGATGGGCGTGGATGGTATCTCTGTTCTCTTTGTTCTGCTTTCAACACTTCTGACGCCAATTTGTATTATCTCTTCATGGGGTGCTGTGAACAAGCGTGTGAAGGAATACATGGTTTCATTCCTTATTCTTGAAACCATGATGGTTGGCATGTTCTGTGCGCTTGATATCGTTGTCTTTTACATCTTCTTCGAAGGTGTATTGATACCAATGTTCCTGATCATCGGTGTGTGGGGCGGTGCGCGTCGTGTTTATGCAGCCTTCAAACTGTTCCTCTACACGTTGGCTGGTTCTGTACTGATGTTGGTTGCTATTCTCGCAATGTATTCCTTTGCAGGTACAACTGATATCACAACGTTGATGACGACGACTTTCCCGTCAGAAATGCAGAAGTGGCTCTGGATTGCTTTCTTTGCATCTTTTGCAGTGAAAGTTCCGATGTGGCCTGTTCACACATGGTTGCCTGATGCGCACGTGGAAGCACCAACAGCAGGATCTGTTATTCTTGCCGGGGTACTCTTGAAAATGGGCGCTTACGGCTTCCTGCGTTTCTCGCTTCCGATGATGCCTGAAGCATCGGTGTATTTCACGCCGTTGGTTTATACGCTTTCTGTTGTCGCGGTGATCTATACATCACTTGTTGCTCTGGCGCAGGAAGATATGAAAAAGCTGATTGCTTATTCTTCCGTTGCGCATATGGGTTATGTGACAATTGGTATCTTTGCGGCAAACCAACAGGGTATCGAAGGCGCTATTTATCAGATGCTGTCACATGGTGTTGTCTCTGCCGCGCTCTTCCTTTGCGTGGGCGTTGTCTATGACCGGATGCATACACGTATGATTGCGGCTTACGGTGGCGTTGTTGACAAGATGCCGGTCTATGCCCTTATGTTCATGGTCTTTATGCTCGCATCTGTCGGCTTGCCGGGAACGGGTGGTTTCGTTGGTGAATTCCTTGTTTTGGTCGGTGCTTTCAAAGCTAATACCTTGGTTGCGGCTCTCGCCGCTACAGGTATGGTTCTGGGTGCTGCCTATATGCTTTATCTGTATCGCAAGGTTATTTTCGGGAAACTTGAAAAGGATGATGTTAAGGCACTTCTTGATCTGAACTGGAGAGAGAAAGCGGTCTTTGCACCTTTGATCGTTCTAACACTGTGGATGGGTATTTATCCACCAAGTTTCCTGGACATTATGTCTGCATCAGTAAGTAATCTTATCACTAACTATGAGACTGCAATTGCAGCCTCGAATGCCGCGCCGATGTTTGCGCAGGTCTTTGGTCAATAGAGGGGCTATCAAGATGATCACAACAGATCTATCAATGGCATTGCCCGAGATTTTCCTGGCATGTTCTGCAACGGTGCTACTGATGTATGGTGCTTATGCTGGCAATAAAACGGCTGGGTTTGTGTCGGCCTTGTCAGTTGCTGTCATTGCTGTCGCTTTCGGCTTGATCTTCTTTGGAGGGCAAAAGCAGGGCGTGGCATTCGGGGGGCTCTTTGTTGTTGATGCCTATGCGAACTATATGAAGCTTGTTGCTTTGACGGCATCCGGTTTTGGTATTTTGATGACCCAGCGTTTCGTAGAACGTGAAGGCATGGCTCGGTTTGAAATCCCTGTGCTGATGGTCTTGGCAACACTTGGCATGATGATGATGATCTCGTCAAATGACTTGATGTCACTATATGTCGGTTTGGAACTGCAGAGCTTGGCGCTTTATGTTATTGCCGCCATTCGTCGCGAGAATCTTCGTTCTTCAGAAGCCGGTTTGAAGTATTTTGTCCTGGGTGCCTTGTCTTCAGGTATGTTGCTCTACGGTTGTTCCATGGTTTACGGATTTACCGGAACTACGGACTTTGACACGCTGGGAACAGTTATTTCCGGTCTTGCAGCTGGTAATGAGTCCCCACAGGTTGGTCTTGTTGTTGGTCTGGTCTTTGTTTGTGCCGCGATCGCGTTCAAAATTTCAGCTGTACCATTCCACATGTGGACACCGGATGTATACGAAGGTGCGCCAACACCAGTAACAGCCTTTTTCGCTTCTGCGCCAAAGGTTGCTGCCATTGCACTGTTTGCAAGGTTGTTAAGTGATCCATTTGGATCGTTGGTTGCGGAGTGGCAACAGATCATTGTGTTTGTCGCACTTGCGTCCATGATTTTAGGTTCTCTTGCTGCGATCAAACAAACCAATATCAAACGTCTGATGGCCTATAGTTCCATCGGTAATATTGGTTATGCACTGGTTGGTCTGGCTGCCGGAACGCAGGCTGGTGTCGAAGGTCTTGTTATCTACATGACCATCTACATCTTTATGAATATGGGAACCTTTGCCTGTATTCTTAGCATGCGCCAAAAAGGCAACATGGTCGAAGGCATTGATGATCTTAAAGGCTTAAGTAAAACCAGCCCGGCAATGGCATTGGCCTTGACGATATTCATGTTCTCTATGGCTGGTATTCCACCGCTGGCAGGTTTCTTTGCCAAGTATGTGGTTTTTGCTGCTGCTGTGGACGCCGGACTGACAACATTGGCTGTGATCGGTATCCTGACCTCTGTGATCGGTGCGTTTTATTATCTCCGCATTATTAAAGTCATGTATTTTGATGAACCAAGTGGATCTTTCGACAAACCAATTGGTGCTGAAATGACATTGGTACTGACAGTGACAACTGCCTTTATCGTGTTCTTCATTTTGTTCTCATCACCGATTATGGATGGCGCAGCTGTAGCTGCGTCGTCTCTCTTTGCCGGGTAAAGATATGACAGAGGGAACCTCATCCCTTGTAATCCCGTCTTCTTTTTCAGTGATCTGTAAAGAAGAGGTTGGCAGTACAAATGATGAGGTTCGCCTTCTTGCTGAACAAGGGGCCCGAGACGGAACGATCGTCTGGGCCCTTCGTCAATCTGCAGGGCGAGGACGTCAAGGGCGTACATGGGTTAGTCCTGTCGGTAACCTTTATTTTTCGACACTTTTGCGTCCTGAAAGATCTATTGCCGAAGCTGCCAATCTAAGCTTTGTCGCGTCTTTGGCTTTGTCGGATGCTATTCGAAAATTAGATAGAAAACTTGTTCCCGGATTGAAGTGGCCAAACGATGTTTTACTTTCCGGAAAAAAGGTGTCTGGTGTCCTGCTCGAAAGTAAGGCTGATCGTTCCGGCAAGCTCGATTATCTGATCATGGGGGTCGGGGTAAACATCGAACACTATCCAGATGATGCCCGCTACCCTGCGACGAGTTTACGCGAACAGGGCCTTTCTGATGAGGTTGAAGCGGATAAATTACTGGAAAGCTTTATCAATAGTTTTGACGCCAGATATAAACTATGGAAGAAAGAAGGCTTCGACAGTGTGCGTTCAGCCTGGCTGGATCAGGCACATGGCTTAGGTGAAAAAATTTACGTCAGGCTTCCCGGCGAAACTCTATCCGGACGTTTTGTTACCATCGATAAAGATGGCGCATTGGATTTGGATCTGGAAAGTGGCAAACAGCGTTTGGTTACTGCAGGGGATGTCTTTTTTGCTTCTTAAAAACGAGACAGACAATGCTGCTTGTTATTGATTCAGGTAATACAAATGTGGTTTTTGCCGTTTATGATGGGCATGACCAAAAAGGCCATTGGCGCGCGACCAGCGATAGCAAAAAAACCGCTGATGAATATGCTGTCTGGTTAACGCAACTTATGGCCTTAAAAGGCCTAGAGCCAAAAGATATAACGGGTGCCATCCTTGCGAATGTTGTCCCTGCGTCAAACTATAATCTGAAAACCCTGTGCCAGAGTTATTTTTCCTGTACGCCCCTGATGGTCGAGCTGGGTAAAATTGATTTGGGATTAAAAATTAATATTGATCAACCTGAACAAGCGGGTGCTGACCGCCTTGTGAATGCTGTGGCTGGGTATCAACGCTATGGTGGCAACCTGATCCTGATTGATTTTGGAACGGCCACAACCTTTGATATTGTTGGTACTGACGGTGCGTATGAAGGGGGCGTTATTGCGCCAGGTGTTAATCTGTCTATCGAAGCACTTTATATGGCCTCTGCAAAGCTCCCTCGAATAGATATCAAAGCTCCTTCACAAGTAATCGGTAAGGCAACAGTTCCCGCGATGGAATCCGGGATCTTCTGGGGCTATATATCTATGGTCGAGGGCATGGTACAACGCATCCGCCATGAGTATGGTGCACCGATGAAGGTAATTGCAACGGGAGGTTTGGCGCAGTTATTTGATACGGCGACAGATGTCATTGATCATATTGATAAAGATGTAACCCTTCGTGGCTTGATCGCCATCTATGAATTAAATAGTCAAAAGACTTAAGTTAGGTAAGAAATGCGTAAAGCGGTTGTCGCTAAAAAAGACGAACTCTTTTTCCTGCCCCTTGGTGGTACAGGTGAAATTGGAATGAACCTGAACCTCTATGGCCATAATGGTAAATGGCTGATGGTGGATTTAGGAATTTCCTTTGCCGATGGTGCTCGCTACCCGGGTATTGATGTCATCATGCCGGACCCGACTTTTATCGAGGAGCAGAGGGAAAACCTTGTTGGCTTGGTTCTGACCCATGCGCATGAAGATCACATCGGTGCTGTTCCTCATTTATGGTCTGAATTGCGGTGCCCGATTTATTGTACGCCTTTTACCAAGTCGATGGTTTATTCCAAGCTGGTTGAAGCTGGTATCGAAGACGAAGCCGAGATTACTGTTATTCCGGTTGCAGGAACATTTACCGCGGGACCATTTGAAATTGAGTTGGTTTCCATGACCCATTCGATTCCTGAACCAGCTTCCCTGTTGATTAGAACAGCATGTGGCACGGTTTTCCATTCCGGTGACTGGAAGTTTGATCCCGAACCCTTGGTCGGACCACATTATGACAAGCAGCGTCTTCAGGCGTTGGCTAATGAAGATATTCTGGCGATGGTTAGTGATTCAACCAATGTCATGTCTAACAGTGAATCCGGATCTGAAGCTTCTGTCCGCAACGGGCTTGTCGATGTTATTGCAAAATGCACAGGCCGGGTTGCTGTAACGTGTTTTGCCAGTAACGTCGCAAGGGTTGAATCCGTTATGAAGGCGGCAGAAATTTGTGGCCGTCGTGTTGTATTACTTGGGCGCTCCATGCATCGGATTTATGCTGCTGCCCGTGAAAATGGCTATCTGAAGACTGTCGCACCATTGCTGTCTGAGGATGAATTTTCCTATATGCCGAAGAGTGAGGTGCTTGTTCTCTGTACGGGGAGTCAGGGCGAACCCCGCTCTGCACTGTCACGTTTGTCAAAGGATGGCTTCAAGCATGTATATCTGGAAGAGGATGATACGATTATCTTCTCGTCCAGAATAATCCCGGGTAATGAGACATCAATCTTTAGGCTTCAAAACAATCTATCTGAATTGGGTGTTCGGGTGATTACTGATCGGGACGAACATGTCCATGTATCCGGTCATCCGGGCAAAGAAGAAGTTCGCAAGCTTTATGAGTGGGTGCAGCCTAAAGTTTCTGTACCTGTTCATGGTGAGGCGCGGCATCTACGTGCGCATGCTAAGTTAGCTGCTGAGTGCGGTGTTAAAACTCAGATTGTAGCTAAAAATGGTGACCTTATTCGCTTGGCCCCTGGGAAAGCAGAAAAGATTAAAGAAATAGATTCTGGGCTTCTCGCGATAGAAGACCGTCGCCTCATTCCGATCGATAGTCCGATTATCAAAGCGCGTCAGAAAATGATGTATAACGGATCGGCTGTTGTTTCCTTGGTCATCGACGAAGCAAACATGCTGGCAGATACCCCTCAGTTGACAGTTCAGGGCGTTCTTGATCTCGATGAAGAGTTTGACGATTTTGAAGACGCAATCGATTATCTGAAAGATATCTTTGGTACGCTTAAAAAATCAGAGATGAAAAACGATAGTATTGTACGCGAAGTTGCTATTCGTGCTGTACGGCGTCATTTTAACAAACTCTACAGCAAAAAACCTGTCACGGATGTACATATTGTCCGACTAGCTTCCTATTTGGATTAAAAGAGGTTTAACAATGATTGGTCGTTTAAATCATGTTGCGATTGCGGTGCCCGATTTGAATGCAGCGGTAGCACAATATAGTGATGTGTTGGGTGCGGAAGTCACGGAAGCCGTAGATCAACCAGATCACGGTGTAACAGTCGTCTTTGTCAATCTTCCCAACACCAAAATTGAGTTCCTTTATCCCCTGGGTGAGAATTCTCCGATTGGTAATTTTCTGGAAAAGAACCCTGCGGGTGGTATTCATCATATCTGTTATGAGGTTGATGATATTATTGCTGCACGGGATAAACTTAAAGCAGAAGGAGCAAGAGTACTTGGGGACGGTGAACCGAAAATTGGCGCACATAACAAACCGGTGCTCTTCCTGCATCCAAAAGATTTTTGTGGAACCCTTGTTGAGCTGGAACAGGCTTAAGTCGAGAGAGTATGATAGATGAACTGGGTTACAGGTATTCTTGTTTACATTATTATTTGGTGGTTGATATTTTTCATGGCGCTTCCCTTTGGTGTTCGAGCTGAAGATAACCCTGAAGTCGGTCACGAACCTTCGGCCCCCAAAAATCCGATGCTTTTACGTAAAGCGCTTATTACCAGTGCTATTGCGGGTGTTTTGTGGGGCATTGCTTATTACGTCATCACCAACAAATTGATTACAATTGGTGAGCTGACCTATTAGCTAAAAGAGGCAAGCAGGAAAGTGTTATAGATTTATAAAGGGCCTGTTGATATTATTATCAGTAGGCCCTTTTTGACTTATTTTCTTAATATGGTGTGATAATGCTTTGTTATCATTGTTCTTCTTTGCGAAATATTTTTCACTTATTTGCAATGATTCCCGTGTTTTTCTTGGGCATGACTGTTCCTGCGCAAGCAGAAGTAAAGTCATCGGAAGAAGGTGTGATAACGATTGAAGAAGAAGATTGTCGTCGATTGATGCTTCACCATCCGAGTGATGATGTCGCTTATACGTCGGGAGTAACCAAACGAGGTAAAAAAATTGTTCCGGCGGATTTGAATGCGCAGCCGATTGTTCTTCCGGAAATTATTCGCATCCCGATAACAGTTGATATGTTTGAGCGGTATAACATCCCGGCGAACAAAGCGAATTTTGAAGCTGATGCCGAGATCGGTGTTGTTGAAGTACACAAAAACGGTGATGCCTTTTTTAATGGCCAACAGCTTCAAAGTGAGGAGCAACGAGAATTATCCCTGAAGTGTCAGGAAATATTAGACAGAGAGTAGTTTTCCGCTTCTTACCTGATATCCTAAACAAGCTTATAGTTCTTAGGAAAAGCTTGTTTTTCTGTCATGGACAAGTGCCATTTCATCCCATATATATGACCGCATACTTTTCAGTCCTATAACTGAATTGTTCCTTATTTATTATTAATCTCATAGCATTCCAGGATATCCAGATGCGCCTTTCTGCTTATTTCCTTCCAACATTGAAGGAAAACCCAACCGAGGCACAGATTGTCTCTCACCGTTATATGCTTCGTGCGGGCATGATCCGTCAGGCAACATCTGGAATCTATTCTTGGTTGCCGATGGGCTTAAAAGTCCTTCGTAAGGTCGAGCAGATTATCCGCGAAGAGCAAAACCGGGCAGGGGCACAGGAAATCCTGATGCCAACAATTCAGCCCGCTGATTTGTGGCGCAAATCCGGTCGTTATGATGACTATGGCAAAGAAATGCTGCGTATCGAAGATCGCCATGGCCGCGATATGCTCTATGGACCAACCAACGAAGAAATGGTCACAGAAATCTTTGCCAATGCTGTAAAAAGCTACAAAGATCTTCCGAAAAACCTGTATCACATCCAATGGAAATTCCGCGATGAAGTTCGCCCGCGTTTTGGTGTGATGCGTGGTCGTGAGTTCTTTATGAAAGACGCCTACTCTTTCGATATTGATTTCGAAGCATCCAAGGCTGCATACAACCGAATGTTTGTTGCCTACTTGCGCACCTTTGAGCGTTTGGGATTGCGGGCGATCCCGATGGCTGCTGATACAGGGCCAATTGGTGGTGACCTCAGTCACGAGTTTATCATTCTTGCCGATACAGGTGAGTCCGAAGTGTTCTGTCACTCTGACTTTCTGGAAAAAGCATCCCCATCTTCTGATGTTGATTATAGTGGTGATTTGCAGCCGATTGTTGATGACTGGACCAGCATCTATGCGGCAACGGATGAAATGTACGTCAAAGAAGATTTCGAAGGATCTGTTCCTGAAGATAAAAGAATGCAGTGCCGCGGTATTGAAGTGGGACATATCTTTCACTTTGGTACTAAATACTCTGAGCCAATGGGGGCTTATGTCCTTAACAGCGAAGGTGAAAACGTTCCTGTCTTTATGGGCTCTTACGGTATCGGTGTTTCCCGTCTCTTGGGTGCGATTATCGAAGCCAGCCACGATGAGAACGGTATTATTTGGCCGGAAGCAGTGGCACCGTACCAAGTTGGTTTGATCAACCTGAAAGCCAAAGATGAAGCCTGTGCAAAGGCTTGTGATGATCTTTACCAGAAGTTTAATGCAGCTGGTGTTGATTGTTTATACGATGATCGCGATACATCCGCTGGTGCCAAATTCAAAGACATGGATCTGATTGGTTTACCATGGCAGATGGTTATCGGACCACGCGGCCTTAAAAATGGCGTAGTTGAGTTGAAAAATCGCAAGACTGGTGAGAAAGAAGAGCTAACGCTGGAAGCTGCTCTTTCTAAATTAGGCCTTTAGGATTTAGACGGGAAGAGAGATAGTTTATGGTTTTTGGTGCTTTTGAGCGCATGGTGGCCTTACGCTACCTCCGTTCCCGTCGTAAAGAAGGGTTTATTTCTGTTATTGCGGGCTTCTCCCTTGTTGGTATTGCCCTAGGCGTTGCGACCTTGATCATTGTCATGTCCGTCATGAATGGCTTTCGTCAGGAACTTCTTGGTCGGATACTGGGTGTTAATGGTCATCTTGCCGTTGTCGGGGTTCAAGGTGATCTGATCGATTACGAAACGATCGCCGAACGTGTCAGTACTTTATCTGGAGTGAAAAGTGCTACGCCACAGGTGCAAGGGCAGGTCATGGTCACTGCCAGTGGTACCGCCACGGGCGGTTTGGTTCGTGGTATGGCGCCAAAGGATCTCAAAGCACGTAAGTTGATTGCAGAAAAGATTGTCGCTGGATCTCTGGATGATTTCACTGGTGACAATGTCGTTATTGGTGAGCGTCTTGCTAGAAGCTTGCGACTTGGCGTCGGCGACAAGATTACCTTGGTATCCCCTAACAGCTCGGTTACTGTTTTTGGTTCTATTCCGCGTCTTAAAGCCTATACCATTGCCGCGCTTTTTGATATTGGCATGTATGAATACGATAGTAGCTTTATCTATATGACGCTTGATGCCGCGCAGATTTTCTTTGAGTTACCTGAAATGGTAAATACGATTGAGGTTTTTGTTGATAATCCGGATCTGACCAATGTGGTGCGTCGTGATATTCACAACGCGATAGGGACGGGCATTGTCACGCGGGATTGGCAACAAAGTAACGCCAGCTTCTTTAATGCCATTCAGGTCGAACGTAATGTTATGTTCTTGATCTTGTCGCTTATTATCCTTGTTGCGGTTTTCAATATTGTTTCCGGCCAGATCATGCTGGTGAAGGATAAGGGGCGTGATATCGCAATTCTGAGAACCATGGGAGCGACCCGAGGGATGATCTTAAGGGTTTTCTTCCTGAGTGGGGCATCTATTGGTGTTTTCGGGACGCTGGCTGGGTTTGTACTTGGTCTGTCCTTTGCGGAAAACATCGAGACGATCCGGCAATGGCTTGAGGGTTTGTCCGGAACCAATCTTTTTGATGCCGAGATCTATTTCCTTTCCAAGTTGCCAGCCGTTGTTGAAACATCCGAAGTTCTTCAGGTCGTTGGCATGGCTTTGTTCTTTTCATTTCTCGCCCCGATCTTTCCGGCATGGCGTGCAGCACGGTTAGATCCTGTGGAGGCAATCCGCTATGAATAATGAAATGAAAGGCCTAGCCCTTGTTAGTGTGAATAAAGCTTATAAACAAGGGGCGAAAGAATTGCATGTGCTTAATGATGTCAGTTTTGATATCAAGCCGGGTGAATTGGTCGCATTGATCGGTCCTTCCGGGGCAGGGAAGTCAACTCTGTTGCACAGTGCTGGGCTTCTGGAAAAGCCTGATAGCGGTGACATTTTGGTTAATGGAACGCCTTCAGCTTCTTTGAGTGATAAAAACAGAACTGCATTGCGTCGCGATACCATCGGGTTTGTTTATCAATACCATCATTTGCTCCCAGAATTTTCGGCTGTAGAAAACGTTATTTTACCGCAAATGATCACGGGGTTATCCCGTAAAAAAGCACATAAACGGGCAAGTGAACTTCTGGATACGGTGGGGCTTTCCGAACGTATGTCTCACCGTCCGGCGGAATTGTCCGGTGGTGAACAGCAGCGTGTAGCGATTGCGCGGGCATTGGCAAATGCACCATCTGTTCTTCTGGCTGATGAGCCGACGGGAAATCTTGATCCGGAAACAGCAAACAGGGTTTTTGAACTACTGCTAAAGCTTGTTCGTTCTGTAGGGCTTACGGCCTTGATCGCAACCCATAATCACGAGTTGGCAGGACGTATGGATCGGGTTTTACATTTTGAAAATGGTAAAGTTCGCTAAATTTATTATCTAAGTTTGCGCTTTAAATTATTTACTTAAAGATATGAATTTTATAAGTAAATATAGATATTTTTGAAAACCTGATGTCTTTTGATGTCGGGTTTTTATTTTGCATTTTCAGAGCTATCTGGAGTATGACTGGTTCTGGAATTTTACATTACATTTTTATTTGATTTGAGAGTTTCGTCATGGCGTATGCTGACTTTGTTCATCTTCGGGTTCATACAGCTTATTCCTTGTCAGAAGGGGCTATTAAGGCCAAAGAACTTGTCGAGTTGTGCAAGAAACATGATATGCCAGCTGCTGCAATTACGGACAGCAGTAACATGTTCGGGGCGCTTGAATTCTCATTAACTGCCAAAGGGGCGGGTGTTCAGCCAATTATGGGGACGCAGTTAATGGTTGCGCGCCCAGATGCTGATAAGCGAACCGGTGCGATTGTTCCCGAACCTGATCAACTGGTTCTCATAGCTCAAAACCAAAAGGGCTATATGAATTTGATGCACCTGATTTCCCACGCTTTTATGGAGACGGAAACGGGTCTAACGCCACAAGTAACGCTGGCTGATCTTGAACGGAGCAATGAAGGCCTGATCGCCTTGAGTGCGGGGCCAAAAGGTGCTGTAGGGCGTTTATTGTTGGAAAACAGGAACGCAGATGCAGAGGCTATCTTTACACGGTTAGCTAATCTTTTTCAGGATCGGTTTTATGCCGAGTTGATGCGTCATGGTTTACCTGAAGAGCAGGCGGTTGAAGAACGTTTGATTGATCTGGCCTATAAACACGATGTGCCGCTGGTGGCGACAAACGAAGCCTTCTTTGCTGCGGATGATATGTATGTGCCGCACGATGCTCTGATTTGTATAGCGGAAGGTGCTTATGTTTCTCAAAGTGAACGTCGTCGACTAACTGCCGAGCATCGCTTTAAATCTGCGGATGAAATGAAACGCCTTTTCGCGGATATACCAGAGGCTATTCAGAATACCTTGATTATTGCACAGCGTTGTTCCTGGTTTGTAGAACCAATTGCGCCGATCCTACCCCCATTTGATACAGGCGATGGTCGCTCCGAAACCGAAGAATTACGCCACCAGTCAGAAGTGGGGCTGGAAGGTCGTTTGGAAAAACACGTCTTTACCGTCGATATGGATGATGCCAGGCGTGATGAAGTCGCCAAACCATATCGTGAACGTCTCGAATATGAATTGGGGATCATCGAACAGATGGGATTCCCTGGATACTTCTTGATTGTTGCCGATTTTATTATGTGGGCAAAAAATCAGAATATTCCTGTTGGTCCTGGGCGTGGGTCCGGGGCGGGGTCTGTGGTCGCCTGGGTTTTGACTATTACCGACCTTGATCCCTTGCGCTGGGGCTTGCTGTTCGAAAGGTTCTTGAACCCGGAACGTGTTTCCATGCCTGACTTTGACGTCGATTTCTGTCAAGACAAGCGCGATAAAGTGATTACCTACGTACAGGATAAATACGGGCGAGATAAGGTCGCGCAGATTATTACATTTGGTAAGCTGCAGGCGCGCGCGGCGCTGCGTGATGTCGGGCGTGTTTTGCAGATGCCTTACCCGCAAGTTGATCGCTTGTGCAAGCTTGTGCCTAATAACCCAGCCAAACCAACATCATTACCGGAAGCCATTGCACAGGAACCTCAACTCCGGGAGATGGCCAGAACGGACGAAGCCGTCGATAATCTTTTGAATATTGCCCAAAAGATTGAAGGTCTCTTTCGTCATGCTTCAACCCATGCGGCTGGTGTTGTCATCGGGGATCGGCCACTTGATCAGTTGGTACCGCTTTACCGCGATCCACGTTCTGATATGCCGGTTACTCAGTTCAATATGAAATTTGTTGAGCAAGCCGGTTTGGTGAAGTTTGACTTTCTTGGCCTGAAGACCCTGACAGTGCTGGAGCGTGCGTGCGAATTTATACGATCTTCGGGAATATCGATTAATCTGAGCGAGGTACCACTAGACGACAAGGCTTCTTTTGAGTTGCTTGGGCGCGGAGATACCGTCGGTGTTTTCCAGTTGGAATCCACTGGTATGCGTGATGTTCTAAAGCGTATGAAGCCCGATAGGTTCGAGGATATCATTGCGGTGGTGGCACTTTATCGTCCTGGTCCTATGGAGAATATCCCGAGCTATATTTTGCGTAAAAAAGGTGAAGAAACGCCTGATTACATGCATCCGCTGATCGAAGACATCCTGAAAGAAACCTACGGGATTATGATCTATCAGGAACAGGTCATGCAGATTGCGCAACAGCTCTCCGGATACTCCCTCGGGGGCGCGGATTTGCTGCGTCGTGCAATGGGTAAAAAAATCCAAGCGGAAATGGATGCACAACGTAAGATCTTTGTCGAGGGTGCGGTTAAGAATGACGTTAAAGCTGAAAAGGCGGATGAGATCTTTGATCAGGTCAATAAATTTGCGGGCTATGGTTTTAACAAAAGTCACGCAGCAGCTTACGCACTGGTCGCCTATCATACAGCTTATTTGAAGGCGAATTATCCTGTCGAGTTCATGGCCGCGACCATGACTTATGATATATCTAATACAGATAAGTTGAATATTTTCAGACAAGAATTGTCACGTCTTGAAATTCCGTTGCTGGTACCGGATATTAACAAGTCATATGCCGAGTTCATGGTTGAAACGATGGATGACGGTAATAAAGCGGTTCGCTATGCTATGGCTGCGGTGAAGAACGTTGGGGAGCAAGCCATTGAGAACATCACAAATGAGCGAAATGAAAATGGCCCTTTTAACAATCTGACAGACTTTGTCGGGCGCGTTGATTCAAAGACCATTAATAAGCGCCTGGTTGAGAACCTTTCCAAGGCCGGTGCTTTTGATAGCTTGTCACCTAACAGGCAGCAGGTTTTTCTTGGGGCGGAAAATATTGTCCGAAATATTTCGGCGGCGGCACATGAAAGAGAGAGTGATCAGGTTAACCTCTTTGGTGGTGATGATAATACGACCATGATTGATTTAGCTTTGCCGAAGGTGCCCGATTGGCCTGAACTGGAAAAGCTGAAACACGAGTTCGACGCGATTGGCTTTTATCTCTCTGCACATCCGATTGATACCTATACTCAGATTTTAAAGCGTTTGCGGGCTGTTAATATTGCCGAGGCGATTGAGCAAACCAAGAAATACAAAGGGCAGGGTGGTCCTCTTAAAATTGGTGCCATTGTCGTTGGTAAGCAGGAACGGATTTCCAAGAAGGGCTCTAAGTTTGCTTTTGTACAAATTTCAGATGCACATGGTACGATTGAGGCGATGGTCTTTTCGAATGTACTCTTGGCCAGCCGTGAAATTCTAGAGAGCAATGTCCCGCTTTTGGCAACTCTCACAGGGGAAGTGAAGCCTGATGATGATGAACCCCGGTTTCTCCTTCAGGCTGTGACGCCTCTTGATGATGCTGCTTCGTTAACTGATACAGGCCTAAAGCTTTATATTAATTCTGATAAGCCTTTGGATCCATTGAAAACGATACTGGATAATCACGCCGTAAAGGGGCGGGGGCGTATTTCGGTTGTTCTCGGACTAAAAGACGGTCAGGAGCTGGAATTGGAACTCCCAAAAGGTTACACTGTTTCACCTTCTATTCGTCAGGCAATCAAGGCAATCGAAGGCATCGATCTGGAAGAGGTTTAATTCCTTATATCCTGTACTTTTCATGATATAGTTATAATGAATGCACTTATGGGTGAGAAAAGACTTGCATCCTTTGCTCTAGGGGAGTATCACCCGCAACATTACTAAAACAACACGTAGGTCTAACGAGAACAGTTGTTCTTCGTTTCTGGTGTTTCCATCTTGGATGGAGATTACGGCCTGCGGAAGTTTAACCGGAAGAGAAAAGGTTTTATTCTATGGCGCTTCCCACATTTACAATGCGTCAGCTTCTAGAAGCTGGTGTTCACTTCGGTCACACAACTCGTCGTTGGAACCCGAAAATGTCTCAGTACATTTTTGGTGCACGTAACGGCATCCACATTCTTGATCTTGAGCAGAGCGTACCAATGCTCCACAAAGGTCTTGCTTTTACACGTGAAGTTGTTGCCGGTGGCGGTCGCGTTCTGTTCGTTGGAACAAAGCGTCAGGCAAGTGAGAAAATGGCTGAAGCAGCAAAACGCTGTGGTCAGTACTATGTTAACCATCGTTGGTTGGGCGGAATGCTCACGAACTGGAAAACAGTTTCTAACTCTATCCGTCGTCTGAAAGAGCTTGATGAGCGTCTTGACAATGATCAGGGTGGCCTGACTAAAAAAGAACTTCTTAATCTTACACGTCAGCGCGATAAGCTAGAGCGCGCTCTTGGCGGAATTAAGGAAATGGGTGGCATTCCTGATGTGATCGTTGTTATCGACACAAACAAGGAGCACCTTGCAATTGCTGAAGCCGCGAAATTAAAAATTCCTGTTGTTGGTATCCTTGATTCAAACTCTGATCCAGCTGACATCACGTTCCCAATTCCAGGTAACGATGATGCGATCCGTGCGATTAGCCTTTACTGTGACCTCTTTGCCGATGCGGTTATTGATGGTCTACAGCAAGAGTTAACTGCTTCTGGTGCAGATATCGGCGCTTCTGAAGAAGCACCTGCCGAGCAGCTGCCTGAAGAAAAAGCTGCTGAAGAAGCTCCTGCTGAAGCGCCAGTCGCTGAAGCTGCTTCCGAAGAAAAAGCTCCTGCTGAAGCCGCTGCTGCCGAAGCTTAAGCTGTTCGCAAATGAACGATTAGAACGGCGGCTCCAATGCCGCCGTTCTCGTACTTGTGTCTATGTTGATATTTAATTTCTGAAAAGAGATAGAAAATGGCCCAGATTACTGCTGCTCTGGTTAAAGAACTCCGGGATCAGTCCGGTGCCGGCATGATGGATTGTAAAAAAGCCCTTGCCGAAACTGATGGTGACTTAGAAGGAGCCGTTGATTGGCTTCGTAAAAAAGGCCTTGCTGCCGCCGCTAAAAAAGCTGGCCGCGTTGCATCAGAAGGTCTTGTTGCTGTTTCTACAGATGGTGCTAAAGGTGCTGTTGTAGAAGTTAACGCAGAAACAGACTTTGTTTCTCGTAACGAACAGTTCCAGTCTTTTGTTAAAGCTGTTGCTCAGCAAGCTCTGACTGTTGGTGGTGATGTTGAAGCGCTTGCAAACGCTGACTACCCAGGTGGTGAGGGCACTGTTGCTGACGTGTTGACTAAAAACATCGCAACTATCGGCGAGAACATGAGCCTTCGTCGCACTGCTTCTTTGGAAGTTAGCGAAGGTGTTGTTGCTTCTTACATCCACAACCAGACTGCTCCTGGTCTTGGTAAAATTGGTGTATTGGTTGCTCTTGAATCATCTAGCGATGCTGCGAAGCTTGAAGCTTTTGGTAAGCAGGTTGCAATGCATGTTGCTGCTGCTAACCCACAGGCACTTGATCGTGATTCTGTTGATGTTACGGCTCTTGAACGTGAGAAAGAAGTTCTTTCTGATCAAGCTCGTGCTTCTGGTAAACCAGAAGAGATCATCGAAAAAATGCTCGTTGGTCGTCTTCGCAAGTACTACGAAGAAGTTTGCTTGCTAGAGCAAGGCTATGTTATCGATGGTGAAAACTCTGTCGGTAAAGCTGTTGAGCTTTTTGCTAAAGAGCTTGGTGCTCCTGTAAAACTAACTGGTTTCGTACGTTACCAGCTTGGTGAAGGTATCGAGAAAAAAGAAGAAGACTTTGCTGCTGAAGTTGCTGCGACACTCGGTAACTAAGTAAAACACGAATTTGGCCGCGATCTGTTCTTCCAATTGGGAGAGAGGTCGGGGCCATTTTTGTATTCAAAATCACTCGCTTCCACTAGGATTGTCTTTTTTCGAGCACATTTTTACGCTAAAAGAGTGTTCAGATAACAGGATGATTTCGTATCGTAGTGGGCAAAGGAGATCTCTGTGACAGACGCACCCAAATATAAACGTGTTCTTTTGAAGCTTTCTGGTGAAGCGCTTATGGGGAATGGCCAATTCGGACTGGATCCTGAAACAGTAAACCAGATTGCGCTTGATATTAAAGAAGTCGTCACGATGGGCGTTGAGGTCTGTGTTGTTGTTGGTGGCGGAAATATCTTCCGCGGTCTATCCGGCGCTGCTGCTGGTATGGAACGCTCAACCGCTGACTATATGGGTATGCTTGCAACAGTGATGAACTCGCTGGCTATGCAGAATGCTTTGGAACAAGTTGGTGTCGAAACCCGTGTTCAAACCGCTATTCCGATGGACACTGTTGCCGAACCATATATTCGCCGTCGCGCCGAACGTCATCTGGACAAAGGGCGGGTTGTTATCTTTGGCGCTGGTACGGGTAATCCTTATTTCACGACTGACACAGCTGCTGCTTTGCGCGCCTCGGAAATGGGATGTGAAGTGTTACTTAAGGGTACAAAGGTTGATGGCGTTTATTCTGCGGACCCTGTAAAGGATCCAACAGCAGAACGCTTTGAAAGTCTTTCCTATAAGCGTGTTTTTACAGATGATTTAGGTGTTATGGATCATTCTGCTATTGCACTGACGCGGGAAAATAATATACCGATTATTGTGTTTTCTATTTATGAAACTGGTTCTTTCGCCAAAGCTGTCGGCGGCGAAGGCTGTTTTACTATTATTAAATAAGAAGGGGATAGGCTGTGTCGCAAGATGCCCTCATTAAAGATTTATCACGTCGTATGGACGGTGCGCTAGAAGCACTGAACAAGGAATTCACCGGGTTGCGGACAGGTCGTGCGTCTATTGCGCTTCTTGATCCGATTATGGTTGATGCCTATGGTGCTTCTATGCCTCTTAATCAGGTTGGTACTGTCACCGTTCCTGAATCCCGTATGCTTGCCGTTCAAGTGTGGGATAAATCGATGGTTGGTGCTGTTGAAAAAGCAATTAGAGAATCTGGTCTTGGTTTGAACCCTTCCCCAGACGGACAACTGGTTCGTGTGCCGATCCCGCCGCTTTCTGAAGAGCGTCGTAAAGAGTTGACTAAAATTGCAGGTAAGTATTCTGAACAAGGTAAGGTCGCTGTTCGGAATGTTCGTCGCGATGGCATGGAAGCCCTGAAGAAAATGGAAAAAGATGGTGATATCTCTCAGGATGAAATGCATAGCTGGGGCGATGAAATCCAGAAAATAACAGATGCACATATCAAGAAAATTGATGACGCGTCTGCGCAAAAAGAAGAGGAGATCATGCAGGTTTAGGTCTGCATGATTGTTCTGATTTAGCGATGACACAGGGAATACCAAAACATATTGCCGTCATAATGGATGGGAATGGTCGGTGGGCTAATGCCAGACATCTGCCCCGCGCGTTCGGGCACCGTAAAGGTGCAGAAGCTTTGCGCGAGTTGCTTAAGTCGGCAATAAAAATTGGTATTCCCTACATGACTTTCTACAGTTTCTCGTCTGAGAACTGGAATCGTCCTGAAAGTGAAATCAATGATATTATGGGGTTGTTGCGCCGGTATCTACAGAGCGAACTGGCAACATTCCATAAGGCTGGTATTCGCCTGAAGGTCATCGGGGATCGCTCTAAACTTGCAACAGATATTGTTCGTCTGATTGACGATGCCGAGATACAAACCCGCGACAATACAAAGATGACTGTAATCATGGCTTTGAGCTATGGCGGGAGACAAGAAATTGTCGAAGCAACAAAGAAGATTGCGTGTAAAGTTAAAAATGGCGATCTTGATTGCGATGAAATCACAGAAGATGATTTTAATCGAGAGCTATATACGTCGGATATTCCTGATCCGGATCTTCTTATCCGTACTAGCGGTGAAATGCGTATAAGTAACTTTCTGTTATGGCAACTTGCCTATAGCGAGATGGTTTTCATTGAAAAATACTGGCCTGACTTTTCTGAAAAAGATTTGATCTTGGCTATCGAGGAGTACCAGAAACGTGAACGACGTTATGGATCCGCAGCAGAAACAGCCTAAAAAGAGCGACCTACTAGTTCGGTCACTTTCTTCTATTGTTCTTGGACCACCTGTTCTCGCTGCTGTTTATCTGGGATCTCCCTATAGTGATGAACTTATTGTTCTGTCTGGGCTTATCCTTGCTTGGGAATGGGCCTCGTTGTGCTATCGACGCAAGATTAAAGCGCCGGGTTGGTTTCTTGTCGTTGCTATTACTGGATTACTAACCTTCAGTGCTTTTGGGTATACGGACTTTTTTATTCCGGCCCTTTTGTCTTCTACAATTGTTCTCTACGTGTATACGCGGTTTGTTGATAAGGACTCTGGCCTGGCATTTTGGTTAACATTAGGGTTAGTGTATCTCTCAGTTACTACATATTCCTTGCTGTGGTTGCGCAATAGCTATGAGAATGGTTTTGAGATTGTTCTCTGGATTTTACTTGTCGTCTGGTCGACAGATATCGGGGCCTATTTTTCTGGTAAATCAATTGGTGGACCCAAGATAGCCCCAAGTATCAGTCCTAAGAAAACATGGGCAGGTCTAATTGGTGGAATGATATCTGCTGCTGTGATTAGTTATGTTTTCGCTGAAATTACAGAACTATATGATCCAATCATTCTTAGTGTTTCCGGGGCTGTTCTGGCTGTTGTTTCTCAAATGGGTGACTTTTTCGAGTCTCACATTAAGCGCAAATTTGATGCAAAAGATTCAAGTAACCTTATTCCAGGGCATGGTGGCTTGTTTGATCGTGTAGATGGACTCTTGGCTTGCTCACTTTTGGTTTTTCTTATTCATCTTGTATATTGAAGCAGCTGGAACTATGCGCGTTCATCAAACACAAATCGTTGTAAGGTAAGGGTGCCGTAGTGAAGAAGTCTATAACTGTCATGGGCTCTACAGGGTCAGTTGGTACCAGCACGGTGGATTTATTAAGGCGATCGCCAGAGCTGTTTGACGTTGAGGCTTTAACCGCGAACAGAAACGTTGATCTGCTGGCACAACAGGCGGTTGAGCTTAATGCCAAAATGGCTGTTGTCGCTGATGAAGAATCTTATACAGATCTTAAATCAGCTTTGTCGGGTAAAGGCATAGAAGTTGCTGCGGGTGAAGATGCTTTGTTGGCAGCAGCAGCACGTCCGGCTGATCAGGTCATGGCTGCCATTGTCGGCTTTGCCGGATTAGCGCCGACTTTAACCGCTATTAAACGCGGCGCGACCATCTTGTTGGCGAACAAAGAGGCACTTGTTTGTGCCGGGGATTTAATGGTTGAGGAGGTGCGTAAAAATAATGCGACTCTTCTTCCAGTGGATTCAGAGCATAGCGCCATATTTCAGGTTTTTGATTTTGACCATAAATCGGGTATTGATCACATTACCTTAACCGCATCCGGTGGACCGTTTCGATGTTTTTCAAAACAAGAAATGGCAACGGTTATACCTGAGCAAGCTCTTGCTCATCCCAACTGGGATATGGGTGCCAAGATATCAATTGATTCAGCGACAATGATGAACAAGGGATTAGAGCTTATTGAAGCTGCTTATCTGTTTGGTTTATCTGAAGATCGGATAAAGGTTCTTATTCATCCGGAGTCTATTATTCATTCGACAGTCAGTTATATAGACGGGTCGGTTCTTGCTCAATTGGGGAACCCGGATATGAGAACTCCGATTGCCTGTGCGCTCGCTTGGCCTGAAAGAATGAAAGCGCCTGTAAAACAACTGAATCTGGCTGATATATCCCAACTTACTTTTGAGGCGCCGGATCATGATAAGTTTCCTGCACTTGAAATAGCGCGGCAAGCATTGCGAGAGCATAAAACAATTGCTTTTAATGCTGCAAACGAGATTGCTGTAGAAGCTTTCTTGCAGACAAGGATATCTTTCTTGGGTATTTCAGAACTCGTTGAAAAAGCCGTTCATACTTTTGATTCGATTGGTACAGTTTCTCTTGAAACTGTTAAAATGCTGGATAAAGAAGTCCGTAATTGGAGTAAGGCACAGATAAATTGATTTTTTACAGAGTTTGCTCTGCAAAAAAGCTTTTGAATAGGCGAGCAAACGGCTAATATGCCGTGCTTCTTGATAAATATGATTATAATGACAATGGTTACAAGATATATCTAATGGGATTTATTACACCGCTTCTCGCATTTTTAGTGCTTTTAACCATTCTGGTTTTCTTTCATGAACTCGGACATTACTGGGTTGCACGAAAGAATGGTGTAAAGGTTGATGTTTTTTCTGTTGGCTTTGGCCCTGAATTATTCGGATTTTACGATAAAAACCAGACAAGATGGAAATTCAGCATTATCCCCTTGGGTGGATATGTAAAGATGTTTGGAGATGCTGATGTTAGCAGTTCAACATCAGCCGGTAATTCAGATTTATCTCCAGAAGAACTTGCAACAACTTTTAAGGCTAAATCATTAGGTCAGCGTGCTGCTATTGTCGCTGCCGGACCGATTGCGAATTTCATTCTCGCGATTATTCTTTTGACTGGCTTATACAGTTTTGTGGGACAGCCTTATTCAGCGGCGATTGTTGCCAAGGTTATGGAAAATAGTGCGGCTGAAGCTGCTGGCTTTCAGGCTAATGATAAAATTGTTGAAGCTTCTGGTACAGAAATAGATCGTTTCGAGCAGCTTCAACGTCTTGTCCAGTTAGGGTCCGGAGATCCGATTGATGTTGTCGTTGAGAGAGACAACGAGCTTGTTCATCTGACAGTTAAGCCAAAGGTTGATATCTATACTGATCATAATGGTCGCGAAGCAAAGCGTTGGTTGATTGGAATTTTAAGTGATAAATCTTCCTTGAAAACGCATGGCTTTATATCTGCAATTGGCGCTGCGGTCGTGGAAACTTATGATGTTTCCATTGGAACGTTCAAAGCTATTGGCCAAATGTTTAGTGGACATCGCTCTGTCAAAGAGCTTGGTGGTCCCATACAGATTGCCAAGATGTCAGGCATGGCCGCAGAAGCAGGTATAGAGTATTACATAGGGTTAATGGCAATGTTGTCTATTAATCTAGGGCTTTTGAATTTGCTACCTGTTCCAATGTTAGATGGTGGACATCTACTTTTTTATATGATTGAAGCAGTTTCTGGGAAGCCGTTAAATGAACGTGCTCAAGAATATTGTTTTCGAATTGGACTGGCTCTGGTATTGAGCTTAATGTTATTTGTGACCTGGAACGATTTATGGATTACATAAGTCGTTCTAAATCTGCTTGTGAAATCAAGTTCATGCGGGTTACCCGGGGGTAAATGTGTTTCGTAAGACGCTTCTTTCGTTATTAATTGGGGGGCTGTTTCTGGTCGTAGAGGTTGGAAATAGTCATAAGGCTTTTGCTCAGGCGCTTATGTCTGGTGGAACCATCGATAATATCATTGTCGAGGGAACACAGCGTATTGAGCCTGAATCTGTTCGTTCCTATATGGAAGTAAACCCCGGTGATACTTTTGATCCCATCCTTTTAAACAGATCTTTAAAAAGCATTTTTGCAACTGGTCTTTTTGCGGACGTATCTTTGAAGCGTCAGGGCGGTGATCTTATCGTCGTCGTCGTTGAAAATCCTATTATTAACAGGATAGCCTTTGAGGGTAATCAGCGTATCAAAGATGATATACTCTCATCTGAAACGTCTCTTCGTGAAAGAGTTGTTTTTACACGTACAAAAGCCCAAGCCGATGCTCAAAAAATACTGGAACTTTATCGTAGATCAGGTCGCTTTGCAGCGACAGTTGAACCTAAAGTTATTCAGTTACCGCAAAACAGGGTTGATTTAGTTTTTGAGGTTAGCGAAGGTGATAAAAGTTACGTAACAACAGTTAATTTTATTGGGAATCGAGAATTTTCTGATGGGTCTTTACAAGATATTGTGTCTACCTCAGAAACTGTTTTTTGGAATTTCCTTACGGACAGTGATACCTATGATCCTGATCGTTTAACCTTTGACCGAGAACTTCTCCGTCGGTTCTACCTGAAAGAAGGTTATGCTGATTTTGAAGTGCAGTCTGTTGTTGCTGAATTGACGTCAAATAGAGAGTCCTTTGTTGTTACGTTCACCATCTCGGAAGGTGAACGCTATACATTTGGCGCTGTAGAAGTTGATAGTGCGCTCAAAGATTTTGATCCTACAACTGTTGAAGATCAAATTTTACCAGAACAAGGTGAGTGGTTTAACGCAGATCTAATTGATAAAACAGTTGATAATTTAACGGATGCCGTCGGTAACTTAGGGTATGCTTTTGTGGATGTGAGACCACAACCTGATAAAGATACAGAAAATAAGGTTATTGATCTTGTCTTCAGTATTTCTGAAGGCGCCAAAGTGTACGTAGAACGTATTGATATTGAAGGCAATAGTCGAACACTGGATAGAGTAATTCGTCGTGAGTTTCGACTTGTCGAAGGGGATGCTTTTAATAGCTCGAAGTTAAGGCGGTCAAGGACTCGAATACAGAGACTTGGTTTCTTCCAGGCGGTTAATGTTGATAATGAACCCGGAAGTACACCAGATAGAACTGTTATTAAGGTTGATGTTGAAGAACAGTCTACTGGTGAATTGACTTTTGGTGCTGGTTTCTCTTCATCATCAGGTCCATTGGGATCAATTGGTATTCGAGAGAGAAATTTGCTTGGTCGAGGTCAGGATTTACGTTTCAATATCGCCCTAGGTGGGTCTGGATCTGAAGCGGACGTTAGTTTTACCGAACCATACTTCCTTGATAAGGAGATCGCTGCCGGTTTTGATATCTTCCGTGTCACAAGGGATGAAGATAGCCTTTCTTTTGAAGAAAAGAAAACAGGTGGTGCGTTACGCATTGGTTATGATTTATCAGAAGAGCTACGTCAGGTTCTCAGGTATCGTTTTGAACATATTGAAATCGAAGATGTTGATGCGGATGCTGCCTCTCTTGTTAAAGAACAACAAGGGACAACGATCAAGTCTGCTATCTCGTCCACGCTAACTTACGATAAACTTGATTCACGTATAAACCCAACCGATGGTTATCTTCTTACTTTAGAAAATGAACTCGCTGGTTTGGGCGGGGATGTGCAGCATTTAAAAGTGTCTTTAGGTGGGACTCATTATTATTCGTTTAATGAAGAGTTTATTCTAAGAACACGTGCCGAAGTTGGTAATATTATTGGTCTTGATGAAGATACCAGAATTGTCGATAGATTTTTCCTTGGCGGAGATAAGCTTAGAGGCTTTAAAAATGGTGGCGTTGGACCACGTGATCGAGCGAGTGATGATGCGTTGGGCGGTAAACACTTTTATAATGGTGGGTTAGAACTTACTTTCCCTCTTGGTCTTCCTGATGAGTTTGGTGTTAAAGGCCGTGTGTTTACAGACTTTGGCGCAGCTTGGAATATTGATGGGAATGATGCTGGCGTGGACGATTCATCAAACCCAAGAGTTTCTGTTGGTACTGGTGTAACTTGGAATTCACCTTTCGGACCGCTTGCAATGGATCTTGGTTTTGCCACATTGAAAGAAGATTATGACGAAACCGAAATTTTCAGCTTTAGCTTTGGGACTAATTTCTAAGTGATACATACGCGTTTAAAAAATATATTCTTTGCCGCTTTTGTTCTCTCGTTTATTGCAAATGGCATCAACTTCACATCTGTAGCCAATGCGCAAAATATTCAGCTTAAAATTGCTGTGATTGATACAAAGAAGGTTTTGCAAGAATCACAAGCTATGAAGCAGGTGAACCAAACTGTCACGGGAAGAAAAAACCAGTTTCAGCAAGAGTTCAGGCAGAAAGAACAAGGACTTTTAGCTCAACATCAGGAGCTTGTTCGTCAAAAATCTATTCTTTCGCCAGAAGCATTTGCACAGAATAAAGCTGATCTGGATAAGCAGGCTGCAATTATTCGTAGCGAGGCAAAAGAGAGAAATAAAGGACTTACTCAGCTCAGAAATTCTGGGTTGAATGAAATAACAAAACATCTTGATGTTGTTATCAAGCGTATTGTCGAAGCCAAAAAACTTGATTTGATACTGGCTAAAACGTCACTTGTATATTCTGGTAATAGTTTGGATATAACAAATGAGGTTATTCAAAGTTTGAATGCTTCATTACCTGCTTTAGCAATTAAATAATTTTAAGGCTCTTTTTTTACGATGGCTGATTCTCGGTTTTTTCTTAATGCGGGTCCTTTTTCACTGCGAGAACTTTGCAACCATGTTGGAGCAGAGCTTTCTGATGGTTCAAATCCAGATCTGGTTATCAAGGATGTCGGGTCTCTTGAAGATGCAAAAAGTGATGAAATCAGCTTCTTAGATAATAAAAAATATGTTTCTGCCTTGGCAGATACATCAGCCGGAGCCTGTATTTTAGATAAAAAGTTTGTCGGTAAGGCTCCTGAAGGAGTTTCGCTTATCCTGACGAATAAGCCTTATAAAGCTTATGCTTTGATTGCTCAAAAGTTCTATCCATCGATTTCTACTTCATCAAATTCTATCCATTCAACAGCTGTTATTGCTGAAACAGCATCTGTTGGTGATAATTGCGTTATTTCCGCTGGTGTTGTTGTTGGTGAGAATGTTGAGATCGGCAGTGGATGCCAGTTGGCTCCTAACGTTGTCATTCATGATGGTTGTAAGATTGGTGAGAACACTAGTATTGGGGCAAATGCGACTGTTGAATATTCCTTTATGGGGAACAACTGTGAAATCCATTCTGGAGTTCGCATAGGTAATCGCGGATTTGGTTTTGCTATGGAACCAGATGGCTATGTTAACGTTCCCCAGCTCGGGCGGGTTATCATTGGTGACAATGTCGAAATTGGTGCGAATTCGACAATCGATAGAGGGGCCGGGCCAGATACTGTTATTGGCGATGGCACTAAAATTGATAATCTTGTACAAATTGGTCATAACGTTCAAATTGGCAAACAGTGTGTAATCGTTGCACAATCCGGTGTTGCTGGTAGTAGTGTTCTTGGTGATTATGTCGTGATGGGCGCACAATCGGGTGTTAGCGGCCACATTACGATGGGCACAGGTGTTCAGATTGCTGGACGTGCTGCAGTTATTAAAGATGTTGAAGCCGGGCAGGCTGTTGCTGGTACGCCCGCGATGCCAATTAAAGAATTTTTCCGTTTGGTTGCAATGTGGAAAAAACAGTTGAATACGAAGAAAGGTAGTTAAATGAGTGAAGAAGTTGTAACAGCGGGTGAGGGACGCTCTGTAGGCATCCTTGAAATCAAGGAAATGATTCCCCATCGTTACCCTTTCCTACTCATTGATCGTGTTGATAATATTATCAAGGACGAAGGTGCGGTAGGCCTAAAGAATGTGACCATTAATGAACCATTCTTCGAAGGACATTTTCCGAGACAACCTATCATGCCTGGGGTTCTTATTGTTGAAGCGATGGCTCAAACTGCAGCGGTACTTGTTGTTGAAACCCTGGATGGTGAAGCGGCGGGTAAACTGGTCTATTTTATGACGGTTGATGAAGCTCGTTTTCGTAAGCCTGTTACGCCTGGTGATCAGTTGAAAATTCATGTAACCAAGACACGTAGCCGTGGCGCAGTTTGGAAGTTTGAAGGTAAGGCAATGGTTGATGGAAAACTTGTTGCCCAAGCCAAATTTGCAGCAATGATTATGGACGACTGATTGTGACTATTCATTCCACCGCTATTATTGAAGATGGTGCAACGGTTCATGATACAACTGAAATCGGACCATATTGCGTTGTTGGTTCAAATGTAAAACTTGATGCCAATGTTGTTTTGCACAGCCATGTTGTTATTGCGGGGAATACCTCTATTGGCGAGGGAACGATTGTTTTTCCCTTTGCTTCGATCGGGCACCAGCCTCAGGATCTCAAGTTTGATGGTGAAAAGTCAGAACTTATTATTGGGAAAAATAACCGTATTCGCGAACACGTTACAATCAACCCCGGAACCAGTGGTGGTGGTTTGGTTACGAAAATTGGTGACAATTGCCTTCTGATGATGTCAGCACATGTCGCGCATGACTGTATCATTGGTAATAACGTGATACTGGTAAATAATGCGACACTCGGCGGTCATGTTGAGGTTGATGACTTCGCCATTATAGGCGGGCTTTCAGCTGTGCATCAGTTTGTGCGTATTGGGCGTAATGCCATGATTGGCGGGATGTCTGGTGTTGAAAATGATGTAATTCCCTTTGGTATGGTTATGGGGGAACGTGCGAGATTGAGTGGACTTAATTTGGTTGGTATGAAACGTCACGGATTACCACGTGATGATATTTCCAGCTTACAATCCGTTTTCAAGACGCTTTTCTCAGATGAAGGAACACTTTCCGAACGACTTGAAAAAGCGAAGCAGACGTATTCTGATAATCCTACAGCGAAAGAAGTTCTGGACTTTATCGGTACGGACTCTTCGCGCGCTATTTGCCAACCGAAATAAATGTCCTGTAAACTTGGAATTCTGGCCGGGGGAGGAGAACTTCCTCGGCGTTTGATTAAACTTTGCCAAGATACGGGACAAGATTTCTTCGTCATTGCCTTCAAAGGGCAAACAGATAATCAAACCGTTATTGGCGTTGATCATCTCTGGTCTCGGTTGGGTGCTGCTGGCGAAATAATTTCCAAATTAAAAGAAAAACATGTGACTGATCTTGTGATGATTGGTCCCGTTAAAAGGCCGTCAATGTCAGAACTACGTCCTGACTGGCGCGCTTTACAGTTTTTTGCAAAGATTGGTGCGAAGAGTCTTGGCGATGATGGCCTATTAAAATCAGTTGTATCTGCCTTAGAATCTGAAGGCTTTAATCTTTTGGGGGTTGACGATATTTTGCACGATCTTCTGGCTACCAAAGAAATCTATGGCAAAATCTCTCCCGATGAACAGGCTCTCGCAGATATAAAACGTGGTGTCGAAGTTGGACGCATGATGGGTTTGGTAGATGTCGGGCAGTCAGTTGTGGTACAACAAGGGCTCGTCCTTGGGGTGGAAGCGATTGAAGGAACCGATGCACTTATTGATCGTTGCGCAGACTTGAAACGAGATGCTGCTGGCGGTGTTTTGGTTAAATTAAAAAAGCCTCAGCAGGAGAGACGCGCTGATTTACCAACGATTGGTATTGAAACGGTAAAAAGAGCAATCAAGGCAGGGTTGAGAGGCATTGCCATTGAAGCTGGCGGCGCACTGGTTGTCGACCGGGATGCGGTTGTTGCACTTGCCAACGAGGCAGGGCTGTTTCTTATTGGTATTGAACCTGCTGATTATGACTGAGACGACAAGAGACGTTCCATTAATCTACCTTATTGCGGGAGAACCTTCAGGAGATCAATTAGGTGCGCGCCTTATGGTTGCTCTTAAGGAAGAAACGGAAGGTAACATCAGATTTGCCGGTATTGGCGGTGAACGTATGTCCGCTGAGGGGCTGGAAAGTCTGTTTCCTATTTCAGAGATATCGGTGATGGGGTTGGCCGAAGTTCTGCCGCACATTCCTAACATTTTACGGCGTATTAAGCAGACAAAAGAACACGTTCTTGAAATGAACCCGTCTGCCCTTGTCACTATTGATGCGCCCGGTTTTAGTTTAAAAGTAAGTAAAGGCCTTAAAGGAAAATCTATATCTCTTATCCATTATGTTGCGCCATCAGTATGGGCTTGGAAGCCAAAGAGAGCAGAGAAGATTTCCAAGTATCTGGATCATTTATTGACGCTTCTTCCTTTTGAACCCCCGTATTTTGAAAAACACGGGTTAGCGACAACTTTTGTTGGTCATCCTGTTCTTGAAGGAGAACAGTTGACGGGAATTGGCAGAGATCAAATATGTTCAGAACTTTCCCTTGATCCATCAGCACCGATTCTAACTGTACTACCTGGTAGCCGCCGGGGAGAAGTTTCAAGACTTGGACCTGTCTTTAGAGAAACCGTTGCTGAGTTAATGAAAACACTACCGAATTTACAGTGTGTGATACCGACAGTAAAAAATGTTCGCCCCGCTATTGATGAATTGACTGAGAACTGGCCAACACCCGTTTGTGTTATTGAAGGTGTAACAGGTAAACATAAGGCATTTAAATGTTCTGATGTTGGTCTGGCAGCGTCGGGGACAGTCGCTTTGGAATTGGCTGTTGATCAAGTGCCAACTGTTGTCGCCTATAAAGTTGCTCCGCTAACGGCTTTTCTCGCTCAATTTCTTTTGAAAATAAAATACGCCAGTCTTGCCAATATTTTGTTGGATCGGGAAGTACAGCCTGAGCTGATACAGGAAAAGTGTAATGTTCCTAATTTGGTCGAGCGTCTCTCTTCTCTCTTTCATGATAAAGAGAAAAGAGAAGAACAGATCAGTGGCTACAAAGAGGCTATTGTGATGTTAAAAGCTGGGGATGATATGCCAAGCACAAAGGCTGCAAAAACAATTCTGTCAGTTATCGCGGAAGCCAAACATTAGTTCTTTATTGAAATACGTTTCATTTTTGAGGAAGCAAAATGTCAGAAAATACGTCTTTTCGTTTTTTACATGCAATGATCAGAGTTTTAGATCTCGAAAAATCGATTGATTTTTACACGCGTCATCTCGGTATGAAGCTGCTTCGAAAAAATGATTATCCATCTGGAAAGTTTACACTCGCATTCCTTGGATATGGTGATGAAGACAATAACACTGTTATTGAACTTACCCATAATTGGGATCAAACGGGTGCCTATGAACTTGGCAACGGATTTGGGCATTTGGCGCTTGGCGTACCTGATATTTATAAAACCTGTGAATTACTTGAAAAAGAAGGCGTAAATATTCCCCGTCAACCCGGCCCTATGGCGCATGGTTCAACGGTCATTGCCTTTATTGAAGATCCTGATGGTTATAAAATCGAACTGATTGAGAAGAAATAGTTTGAGGGAATAATTTCAATTTGCCTTTCTTAAACTCTTGATGAGTTGTTAATTGCATGAGCCGAAATCTTTTCAAATATATCCGAACTTTCATACTACTGGCATCTAGCGGAGTGTTTGGTCTTGCTGGTTCTGCCAATGCAGGTGATGTTCGCGATAATATCGAGGATCGGGGGTATCTACGATGCGGTGTTGTCCAGACTTCAAAGTTCCCAGTCAAAGATATGGGCGAAGATCTTTGTCGAGGTCTTGCGTTAGCACTCTTTCCTGATCCCAAGGCAGTTAAACTCGTCTCTCTGACGCAGAGAGCGGCTGGTCAAGAGCTGGCAGTTGGTCGGGTAGATGTTGTTGCTCTTGCGAACAGGACGTCGTTATCTCATCAAGGGGGGCACGTAAATGCCGGGTCTCTTTTTGTGAATAGCCTTGATATAGCTATTCTGTTCAAAGGCTATAAAGTTCGGGATCTCAGCGGTAAGAAAATTTGCTCACTAGATTGGGTTGATAAAACAGAGCTGGCAATATTTGGACAAAAACATCAGGTCAGTTTTGGCGTACTGAGTTATAAGACGGAAGACGAGCTCTTGCAGGCTGTGAAAAGCCATGGATGTCGAGCTGTAGCCTTGCCGAGAGTTGAGCAGGCTATTTTTCTAAAGAAGGTATCCGGTATTTTTCCTACCCCATTCATTTTAAGTTCGATATCTTCAAGTAATAATCTGGGTATGCTTGTTTCGTCTGACGATGAAGAGTGGAAGGCAATCGTGCGTCTCTATACCGGGGCGTTGCTAGAAAGTGAACGTAGAGGCATTCATTCTCAAAATGTTGACTATATTGCATCTTCAACAGTAAATCCCGACCTTCAGAAGTTACTTGGTGTCAAAGGCTCATTTGGTGAGGATTTGGGACTTGATAATAATTGGTTTTATCGGGTACTGCAGAGCTATGGTAACTATGAAGAAATCTATATGCGCCATTTTAATAATGGCGATATAATGCTTGAGCGAGGACCAAATCAACTGACCACAAAAGGCGGCGTCTTAACCGTTGATGGGCTGCGTTAGTTCGTTTTTGGCCTATAAGTAGCTGTGTTTTGGATCGTCGATCGTCTTGACGTTTCTGTCATATATATTAAAGCCACATTTTTGATATACGCCCAGCGCTTTTGGGTGGTCAAGGCTACAGGTATTAACCGTTAGGCGTGTTGGTTCGTATGACCATACAATATCTATAATGGATGACAGAAGATAAGGGCCTAATTTTTGTCCGATAAAGTCCGGTATTAATCCCATGTAGGCAAGGTCTATTTCACTTGGTTTACGGCGATCAAGTTCCGCATACCCGGCAGGGACACCGTCGTAATAGAGAACGTATATCTCTACATTATCATCTTGAATAATCTGGGATAGTTCATCGTCAGATAGAACACGTCTTTCCCACCATAACCAAGGTTCCCCGATTGTGTTATAGAGGTATCGATAGAAAGACACCGTTGGTTTGTACGCACGAATGAGTGATGTTCTTTTCCCCTGTGGAGATTGCAGGAGTAAATTTTGGGGCCTCTCTTGCATTTCGAGATAAGAAATAGTTACCTCAATCTGTGGAACTGTCGACATTTCCTTAAACTTTCTCGTACACTATTTCTTGCTATTGGATTTATGGTTAGTTCGAGAGATCATATCTGATTTGATCTCTGAAAACTTATCTATTTTTTTCTCATCACGCTGGTCTGCATTCCATCTTTCTTCCATAAATCTTTGCCAACCAAATTGAGGTAATATTGCAGGTAACCATGCCCCGAAATAACGTGTTCTGTCATCACGTTTTTTTGTGAGATTAATTGGATTATTTACTATTTTGTAAGCGACGATAATAGTGATAATGCCGAAAAGAACAGAGCCAATGGCCTGTCCCGCGATTATGCCTTTTGCGCCTGCCCATTCACCGCCCAACCAGATAAATGGGATAGTACCAACTGTCGCTTTTGCCCAGTTGGCAAAGGTTGACCAGGTTGCTTTGTTCATGTTGTTAAAGGCAGCATTTGCGATGAATTGTGCCCCGCTGAATACAAAGCTCCACGATGTAAAGATGCAAAAGAAGACTACAAGCTCTGCACTTAGTCCTGAGGCATTAAAAATTGCGGCTATAGTGTCTGCAAAAAGCGTCATGATGAGCGATGTGGCACAAACGACAACAAAAATGACAAGAAGCGAACTATTGAGAGCTGATTTAACTCGTGCCGTTTGCACAGCACCAATGTTTTGACCAACAATGGGGCCAATCGCTGCTGACAGTGCAAAAACGACGGCAAACGCAAAGGGAGTGATACGCCCAATGATTGCCAAACCGGCAACTGCATCAGCGCCAAATCCTGCAACAGAGGTTGTGACATAAGAGTTGGCAAAAGGTGTCGCCAAACTTGTCAATGCTGCAGGGATAGCGATCTTTGAAATTGAAGAAATATCGCCAGATAATCCACCCTGGAACTTGAACACAGATAGCCCAAGTTGACGTGCCAGAACCCATGCTGCGACAATTGCCATCGTGAGACGGGCAACCAAGGTTGCATAGGCTGCGCCTTCGATATGAAGATCCAGCGTAAAAATGAAAAGAGGATCAAGTACAATGTTAACAATACCAGCCAATACCGTTGAGATCATGGATGCTTTGGCAGCTCCAACGGCACGCAGAACGGCCCCCATCGACATACCAATGGAAATGACAGGCAATGAGATCACTGTGATCTTCATATACTTTACTGCGAACTCTAGCGTTTTTCCTTCGGCCCCAACTAGGGATAAAAGCTGTTCGGTGTAGAGATACACCGGAACGGCAATAAAGGACATCATAACGAATGAAGTGAGAAGACCGTTAAATATAACCCTTTTTGCCTGATCTCCCTGACCAGCACCGATAACTCTGGCTACAACGGCAGCTAAGCCAATCGATAGTCCAATGCTGATCGAGAAGATAAAAAAGGTTATTGCGCCGGAAAAACCAATTGCAGCCGCCAGAGATTCTTCACCCAGTAGGCTGATGAAATACATATCAACCAGTTCAACAAAAAAGATCGACATCAGACCAACAGAGGTTGTTGCTGTCATATTGATCACATGTCGAAGAATGCTTCCAGTTACAAAACGGGCATTAATCGTTTCTTGCTGTTCAGAACCGGTTTCTTTTTCCGAGGTGTTCGAGCTCATTTTATAGTTTTATTCTGATTATGGTTTTATTGTTTAAATTTTCGTAGCATCAATATTTGTACCTCCGATGATCAGAGCATTTATATTCTCAGATCAGAACATAGGCGATACGTGTTTCAAAAATAATAATAGTTATCCGGATACAACAGGGGTGTCACCTTCCTGTCCCCATTCGGACCAGGAACCATCATAAAGCGATGTTTTTTTGTGTCCTGTTAGTTCCAGGCCGAGGCTCAATACAGCTGCGGTAACTCCGGAACCACAAGATGTCACGACAGGTTTGTTGTAATCAATTCCAGCTTTCTCAAATGTACTCTTAATATCTTGAGATGCTTTCAAGGTGCCATCTTCTTTAAAAAGATTTGTGAAAGGGAGATTGTACGAATCAGGGATATGACCCGAGCGAATACCTGCGCGCGGCTCTGGTACTTCCCCCTTGAATCGTCCGCTTGCCCGTGCATCCAGAACCTGTTCTTTTCCGGTTTCTATATTGCGTAGAAGTTGTTCTTTATCTCGAATGAGAAAGCTGTTGAAACGCGGCGTAAAATGTCGTTCACCGGGATGAACGGTATTGTCGTCTACAGGACGATGTTCTGAGAGCCACTTCGGAAGGCCACCGTCCAATACAGCGACATCCTTGTGCCCAAACAGTCGGAACATCCACCAGACACGTGCAGCTGAAAACAACCCTCGTTGATCATACACAACTATTCTGTTGCCATCGCCCAGACCAAGTTTTCTTACTTTTGACGCGAATTTAATATCGCTGGGAATCATATGTGGGAGGGGATTATCAGTGTCTGAAATATCATCAATATCAAAGAAAATCGCGTTACGAATGTGTGCTTCTTGGTATAAAATGCGCGCATCTTTATTTTCATTGGGCAGGTAATAAGTGCCATCAACAACCCTGACATCAGGAGCTTCAAGATGATCAGCAAGCCATTCGGTTGATACGACAGAATTAAATTTTTCAGACAAGGTGGTATCCCCCAAAATAGTATTCCCTCTGTATTATGATGCAAATGTCAGGTTGATACGACGGTTTTGTTTGCCTTTGTTTTCAACCTTCCCAATTTTGATTGGGCCAATTTCACCCGTTGATTTAACATGTGTTCCGCCACAGGGTTGAAGATCAACATCTTCACCGATCTTGACCAAACGTATTTTGCCTGATCCACGTGGTGGTTTGACCGACATCGTCCGAACCATTGAAGGGTTGTTATCCAGTTCTTCGTCTGAAATCCAGTCCTGCGTTATCGGATGGTTTTCTGAAATTAGTTGATTGATTTTGTCTTCTAGTGCGACTTTATCAATTGCTGTGTCTGGGAGATTAAAGTCTAAACGCCCTTTGACATCGCTTATTTGTCCGCCTGACACGTCACCAATAACAGAAGCACAGAGTAAGTGCAGACAGGAATGTATTTTCATGTGCGCATAGCGACGATCCCAATCCAGAAAGGCGGTTACCGTGCTGCCAACCTGTGGGGCGAGGGCACCTTCTTCAAGGTGCAGAACAACATCTTCGTGACTTTCACCTTTTCTGGCTTCGATCACGCTACTTTTTGTGCCATCTGAAAGCTCTAACCAGCCGCTGTCCCCAGGTTGCCCACCGCCTGTAGGATAAAACAATGTTTGATCCAAACGAACTTGACCATTCTCAGAATAGGTCACTGTTGCGTCGCAAGATTTCTGATAAGCATCTTTGTAAAAGAGCAAGTCCATTGGGGTACCTCAAAGGGTTTGTGCAGGTTTTCTTTTTATTTCGCATAAAGTTATCATGCGCTTAGGTGAAGGTGTAGCTTTAAGACGTTATTTTTTGGAAAATATTGTCCGGGTACATTAAAGGCCATTCAAAGAGCGGCCTTTAGGGGGCCGTTCTTATCTAAATTTACTTTTATTGAGTATGCTGGTTTTTCCGTCTGAACCAGATTTCAAAAGATTCAGCATCCTCTAATTCTTTGGCTATTTTTCGAATCACAGGGAGTGTTTCTGCCTGATTCTTTCCTGGATTAACCCGGTGATCATAATGCAGTGCAAGAAGTGCATAGGGCATATATAATCGCTCGCCTGATTTATCTTCGTACCAATCTGTAACAGTTCCTGTATACCTCGGGACTCCCAATGTGGCTAAAAGAATATCACTTACCATTTGTCGGTGAGCTTCGCGGATTGCCTTCCCATCGCCGAAGTAATTGCCTCCCAATATTTGATGAAACGATTTAGGACTTATTTTCACGGTCATAGAGAGAAATAGCCCGTTTTGATATTGCCCATCGTAATCATAGGGGTGATGATCTCCGTTTGGGTCGAACATGAAATCAGGGGACATTTGAATAGTCAGATCGACACCATTTGATTGTTCATTAGTTATGTAAAGCTCAAGCCCTGCAGTTTCAGCGTATTTTGGTAGAACTCTTTTTATCTCTTCGAGAATTAAAATCGAATTAGGGTCATTTGAATCAGGTGAACTCATATATACAATGAGTGGGGATGGCCATTTTATAACGACTTTTTCAGGGACGCTGAGATCTTCTAATTCTGAGATAGGTTTAAATATAGCCTTGTCATATTGAACTGTCAGGTTTTCAACTGTGATAGGTTCTGCGATGATTTCAACGAGAAGAATAATCCCGATGATTAGTACTGGAGTTCCAAAAACAAGAAGCCGCCACCCACTAGTCATCCAGTCTAGCTTTTCAAGGAAGCTTTTCCAGCGGGATTGAGGACGAGATACAGATTCAACAAACTCGTCGGGGTGCTCTGAAAATTGATACAGTCTGACTTCATCTGGCCAGGCACCATATATGCATCGTTTGATGATAAGAAAAACGATCCAAAAACATACTATGCTTCCAGCGAGTAAAGTGATTTTCTCGCCAAGTAGAATTTTTTCAGTGAAAATTCCCTCAAAAGAAGCGAAAAACAATACTCCTGATGTTCCTCCAAATCCTATAATTATTGAGAAAAGTGTGCAGTAATACTTAAAGCGACTACCGCTCCAGCCGAGGGTTTTTAAATATTGTACTTTTGGGCGGGAATGATTGATTTCTTCGTGATTAGTTAGCAGTTTTAAGATTTCAGGTAGTATGCGCAGTTTTCGATGGGCAAGAACTATATAATGTGAGGCAGGTGCCATAATCCCTACGACAAATATCATTAATACTGTCATTGAGAAAAAAATTGGGGAAAAATATTCCGTAACAAAAGGATACAATAACGCGGCTAAAGACCTGAAAGTAAGCATGATTCCGAATATTGTTATCGTGATGATAACTACTTGCCAATGAGCATTCTGAAAGCCCTGATCCATGACTTTAAAAGCAGTTTCTTCACTGATTTTATACCCGGGTCCGCTTTTTGTGGGCCAATAGTGTATCTCGTTGTTTTGATCAACAAAGAAGCCTTCATTTTGGGTGAAGGGTGAGGTGACGTCGAGCCATCCCCATTCCGTATTGTTATTTTGTTTCGTCATAGGGATGTTGAATTGTTATTTGGTTTTTAGATTATGTGAAATAAATTAGGACGTTGAATAGGCATAAGAAAAGGCTGCCCGATGAGCAGCCTTTTCTTTTTAAATCTGTAAGAGAGCTTTATGCAACCCATTTCGGCACAGGGAGACCGCGTTCTTTCAGAAATTCTGCATTATAGAGTTTGCTGGTGTAACGCGTTCCAAGGTCACAGAGCATGGTGACGATGGTATGGCCGGGGCCCATTTTCTTGGCGAGCTCTATTGCACCGGCAATATTCACGCCGCTGGAGCCGCCAAGGCAAAGTGCTTCTTCTTCAAAGAGGTTAAAGACCAGCGGGATAGCTGTTTCATCACTGATGCGGAAGGCCTCATCAATTACTGCGCCTTTTAGGTTGGCAGTGATGCGTCCCTGTCCAATGCCTTCTGTAATGGAAGATCCTTCGGATTTCAATTCGCCGTGTTTGTAATAACTATAGAGGGCCGCACCATGAGGATCAGCCAAAGCGATTTGAATGTTTTTGTTGTGCTCTTTAAGACCCATTGAAACACCCGCCAACGTGCCACCAGTGCCGACTGCACTGACATAACCGTCAACTTTGCCGTCCGTCTGTTTCCAGATTTCCTGGGCAGTGGTTTCTATATGTCCTTGACGATTGGCTACGTTATCAAACTGGTTTGCCCAGATCACACCGTTCGGTTCCTGTCCGGCAAGTTCCTGTGCCAGTCTCTGTGAGTAATGAACGTAGTTATTCGGGTCTTTGTAAGGAGCCGCAGGCACTTCATAGAGTTCAGCACCGCTGAGGCGCAGCATATCCTTTTTCTCTTGCGATTGAGTTTCCGGGATGACAATGGCGCAGCGGTATCCACGAGCCCGCGCGACGAGGGCAAGGCCAATGCCGGTATTTCCTGCTGTACCTTCAACAATCACGCCACCGGGCTTGAGGATACCTTTTTCTTCGGCATCTTTTACAATGGCCCATGCGGCTCTATCCTTGATTGATCCGCCGGGATTCAGGAATTCGGCTTTTCCAAGGATTTCGCAACCTGTTTCCTCTGATGCCCGTTTCAGGCGAATGAGGGGTGTGTTACCGATGCTGTCAATAAATCCGTCGCGAATATCCATTTGTGTCGTCCGTAGGTATAGGTTGAATTCGTATTGTCTGTTGTTTATTTCAGAGGTCAGTCATCAATTCGTTTCATTAGACCATACTGATGTAAGTGATGTCTGGTTTAATTCCAACCATTGAAGCGCAATTGCGGTGATGGCATTGGTGATTTTGCCATCTGTCAAAAGCTCAAAGCCTTGTTCTGCTTTCATTGTGTGGGTGCGAATATCTTCGCCTTCATGATCTAGGCCATATGAATCTTTTTTCTCTTGGTGCAGAATTTCGCCGCAGAAGAGGGTAATCGTTTCTGAGCTACCGCCGGGTGTCATCAGAAAGGTCCCAATCTTTTTCAGGCGTCCTAACGTACAACCGGCTTCTTCCATGGCTTCCCGGTGGGTTAGCTCTTCCGGGTTTTCATTCTCTTCGATAATCCCTGCAACAACTTCTAGAAGCCATGGATCTTGAGAGGCTGCATAGGCGCCGGGACGAAACTGTTCGATCAAAATGATCTCACCGGTTTTATGATCAAAGGGGAGCACGGCTGCTGCGTGGCCACGTTCAAAAATCTCACGCTGAATTTCCTGTGAGAGCCCACCTTCAAACAGAGTGTGACGAAAGCAGTAGGAGTCGACTTGAAAATAACCTTTAAACGCGGTTCTTTTTTCAATGACTTCGACTTGGCCAATTTCGTTCAACGAGCCGATTTTGTGTGTTGCTTTATCCATGATCAGAAATTAGGGATCTTAATTGTAAAATACAATAGAAAATGTGATTTACTTTATAATACAAAAAATAAATGTATTATTCTAAAATTAACCCTTTGCAACCGCGTAAGTCCGCCTTCTCGAGATTTGCGCTCCGCAGGTCAGCCCCGGTAAAGTCGACATCGACACATTTTGCATGGGAAAGATCTGCATTGGTTAAATTCGCAAAGCGAACCCGTGCGCCCGTTAAGTCGGCATGGCGCAGATTGGTGCTCTCTAGATCAGTTTGATCAAGGCAGCAATTTTTGAGGTTTGCAGAGACTGAGCTACCTTGTGTTCCGAGTATCATCATCGGGGAGAGGCGGCTATGACGCAGGCTTGCGCCAGTCAGGTTTGCTTTTTCCAACTTTACACCACGCAAATCAGTATCGCTAAAGTCAGAGTTCAAGGCCATGACGCCGGACATATTGGCCATGTTGAGACGGCTAGCGAGAAAAGTGCAATTAGACAGGTTGGTCAAGGATAGCTCGGCAGCTTGTAGGTTGATGCCTGCTAAATCATTTCCTTGCAGGTCGTATTCGGTTAAGGCTGCTTGTTTTCCTTCTCTACCTAGAGAATTGATCCATACTAGGTGATCTTCGAGAATACCCCGGATTGATCGGTCAAGATCTTCAATGCTTTTGGGCAAGCTGGCTTGATTCGTATTGGCATAGGTCATATCGCTGTTACTGAAATGTGCTGCTGTCAGATCAGCGCCTTCCATATTCGTATTATTCAATAAGGCGCCACTTAAATTTGCCCCATGAAACACGCAACCACTAAAATCTGCATCGGTTAGATCTGCCCCCGTAAAGATTGATCCACTAACATCAGAGTTTGCCATCACGGCACCAGACAGATCTGCGTTCTTAAAATTTACATTGGTCAGGTTTGTTCTGCGACCGATGACACGACCAAGCTTTGCGTCACTTAAATCTGCATCTTTCAGATTAATACCGTCAAAATTGGATGCATCATCATGTTTCACTGGCGCATAAGTACCGTCGGGTTTTCTGATCAGAATAAAACCATTTCGAATATCAGCGCCGGATAGTATTGCGTTTTCTAGGTCGGCGTTTTTGAGACATACACCTCGCAGATCACTTTTCCGAAGTGAACAATCTTTCATATCAGCGCCGGATAAATCGGCCCCAAAAAGGTTAACCCGTTCCAACTTTGATTTGTAGAAATTACTATCGACAAGATCAGCCCCGACCATTTCAGCGGTATCGAGTACAAGATCGGAGAAGTTTAGTTTTCTTGCATCTTTGAATGAAAGAAACAACCTTGCACCACCGACACGTCCATCCAGATAGTTGCGATGAGAAACTACAGCTTCATCAACCCAAATCTGATTTACACGGTCGAGCTTGTGATCGCTATCTTCTTTCATTCAAGCTTCCATATCCTAACAAACTATAAGAAACCTCAAAAGGATCAGGGCGAGCAAAATAAAAGGGTGCCGCAATTAAAAAGTATCATAGAACCCAGACGAAGGCTTATTGTTTTTTTGTGTTTCATTATCTCTTCATTATAAACTGTCTTCTCGTTTACAATATCTTAGCTTTGGGTCTGATAGAATTAACAACTATGTTAGATGTGACGAAATTTTGGTCCGATACTTTTTATGTTATGTCCTTCGCGCTTTTGTTCTCGGCGTTTGGAGGGGGCGTCAACGCGTCTGAACCATCAAAATCTCAAAACTGGGAAAAGTCATCCCTCTTGCAGAACTGGGACCAATGTGGGGGGGACTATACACCGCCTGAGTGGTGTTCAGATCTTCCAGAGGAGATTGATCTGGATAAGTCCTATACCAATTATCGCGATACCCTGGAAAATAATAAAAAAGCTGAAGCAGAAAGAATGCTGAAGGCAGCTAAAATACTGGAAAGTAGGGTAGGCGCCGCAAGGAATGTTCAGGGTGGAAAACTGTATAAACAGGATCTGATTACGATCAGCAAGCAAGCCAATGCGGGTGATAAAGAGGCCATGGAATTATTGGCCTGGATGTATGTTCAGGGTATGATGCCAAAAACCAACAAAGATCTTGATCCAAACGAGGCGGCTTATATTTGGTACGGGCGGGCGTATTTGGCAGGGGCCAAAGAAGCCAAAGAAAATATGGACAAGATTTGGCCATCGTTGAGCGTTACCCAACAACGTCGAATTGCCAAACTTTTTGATCAGAACAATAGTCGCTGAGTACCTGATCAGATGAATTTCGAATTAACTTTTATCTGACAAGGCCGAGCTCTTTTAACTCTTTTCGATACTTTTTTTCCTGCCTGTTGATGCTATAGGCCATTTGAAAGTCAAACGAGGCGTTGTTGTTATCGCCAAGGCTTTTGTAGAGCCGTCCCCGATTATAAAAAATTTCTGGATTGTTGGGGGCATAATGCAGAGCGAGATCAAAAGCGCGAATGGCTTTGTCATAGGCTCCTTGTGAAAAGAGGATGATTGCTTTGGCCTCGTAAGCGTCAAAGGATTTCGGCTCTAGCTCAATAACATATTCTGCATCAGTCAAGGCTTGTTCCAGAAAACCAGTGCTAAGATAGGCTTTTGTACGCTTTATATAGGCATCAAGTGATGGCGGTTCTTCGGACAGGATAGTGATGAAATGATCAATGGTTGCGTATTCTATATAGCTACCAAGGTAAGGGTTACTCTCATTGATCAGAATTTTGCCTAGCTCAGGTTTTATCAAAATAGCTTGTGATACATCTTGAAGAGCTGCTTCAATTTCATTTTCTTCTCGGTAGAGAACGCCTCTTTTCAATAAAAGCTCTGCATCTTCGGGAATTTCGATCAGTGCCTTGTTCAGCCAGGACAATGCTTTGTCATTTTTGTCTTGTGCAATATAGAGCGAGGTCAGATTAAAATAGGCATCGCCATAGGTTGGAAGTAGCTTAACTGACTGTATAAAATCTTGCTCGGCCTCTTGGGGAATGCGCAGATCTAAAAAGAGTGTGCCGCGATTATTAAGAACATAGGCTTGATGTTTTTTAGATAGATCACCTTCGTTTAGGGCGTCTGTGTAGTACTCTATTGCCAGTTCAAGGTTGCCGTTGTCTTGTGCTTCTTGCGCAGCTCTAGCAAAGAGTATGCCGTCAGCAAACGTCGTTGCAGAGGGAAAGGCTGTCACAAGGGATAAAGCCAAGGCAGAGCTTTTGAAGAGTTTGAACACCATATGTCTATCGCTGATCATGGACCCTGAAAGTATAGTTAACGAATTTTCATCTTTATATAACTCTATAGGTTGATTGCAAAATTGAAATTTCTGCAATCAATCAAAAAATATTTAGCGCAATCCTATTTACCCCTAAAGATCAAAAGTGCTTGAAAGAGGTAACGCGTAATTTTGTCAAATCTTTGATGGGAGTGGTTATGTTGGCGATCAAAGCTATATAACGTGCTCGCAACAGGGGCGCGATCGCAATTAGCCTATGTAAATGTGTTGTGTATTTATTGGCAGGGAAAAAGTTTTAAGAGCCAACCCATAAGTAACTCAATTGATGGCTTGTGACGGGTTTTAGGGTTTTCGCTAAGTTTTTTGACAAGAATATCTCTAACTTCCTTACTTGTAACGCTTCTTGGCGGACATATTAGCTCTCTGTATTCAAGTGTATCGTAAACTGCTTGTATATGGCGATCGCAATCTTCTTGTTCTGTATTGCAGGCGTGATAAAGCTCATTTCCATTATTAATTTCAGTTGAAAACGCCTTGCTACAGAAAAAGACAAAAATAAGGGCAATACAATATTTCAAAGTATAATTTCCTAACAAACAACAAAAAACCCTAAATCGTTGATATTCAACAACTTAGGGTTTTTGTAATGGCTCCGCGAGCAGGACTCGAACCTGCGACAGGGTGATTAACAGTCACCTGCTCTACCAACTGAGCTATCGCGGATCAATGTTTGTGCCGCCTCGTTGGCGACGGGTTGGGTTATAACAGTGGTGTTACATGCTGGCAATAACTTTTATGCATTTTTTTTAATTTTTTTTGTTCCTTTTAAATCAAAGGCTTGTGGTGCTTATGACTCCCCTTGGTTTGCTAGCAATGAAAAATAGATTCTTATTTCTGCTTTCTTGCTTTCGATGAAAAGCGGGAAGCTACGGGGGAGAGGTATTTGTTCTTATATCGGGTAAGAAGTTTGGGGCGAATCAGGTGCGGATTCTGATCTGACCGAAGACTGTTTTAGGAATAAGGGTGTTTATTTAACGCAAGCGCTGTTGATTCGGTATGGTCTCTATTCCGTTTCTTTGTTCCATCCAGATTTTTTAGATGTTGTGCAGGTATTGATGTTGTTTAGATATGTATTGAAGAAAAGAAACGGCCGCTTGGACTGAGTACAGATCGGGATATCTTATTACAGATTGGCTAAATCGTTAGGGGGAGGATTTTGGAGGCCCGGGCCGGAATCGAACCGACGTACAAGGATTTGCAGTCCTCTGCATCACCACTCTGCCACCGGGCCATCCTGACGAATATTCATTCGTTAGCAGTGCCGCAGTGTATAGTAGCCGTTATCGCGAAGGTCAAGAGATCAATCTCGATTCCAGTTTCATTTATGTATTGAGAGATCTCCTGGTAGTGTGATTTAGGCATTAAAAAGCCGGGGAAGGGCACCTTACTGTTAGATTGGTGCTTTGTTAGAGTCTTTGTTAACCAGATAAAAATAATAAAAACCGATACTTTGTCTGGAAAGGTTGGGGTCACTTGGTTATTATCCCACAAAATTCTTACAGATAATCGGCGTTTCTAACGATGAACAACTTTGAACAAGCTCGCATGAACATGATTAATTGCCAGTTGCGCACTAATAAGGTGACACATGATGGCGTGTTGTCTGCGTTTGAAAATGTGGCACGGGAAGAATACGTGCCGGAAGCTTCAAAAGCTATTGCCTACGTGGATGAAGATTTGGCGCTGGAACATGGTCGCTATTTGATGGAGCCGATGGTTCTTGCGCGGATGCTTCAGTCAATTGATCCGCAGGAAAATGATACAGCATTGGTTGTTGGTGCCGGGACCGGCTATACCGCATCGGTGTTGTCCAAGCTTGTAAGTGTTGTTGTGGCAATCGAAGATACAGATGATCTGGTTGATTCGATGAATGATCGTTTTACATCACACGGCACGGAAAATGCGGTTGCAGTTAAGGCTGATCTGGCTGAGGGGTATCCGAAACAGGCACCTTATGATTTGATCGTTTTCGGTGGTGCTGTGTCTGAAGTGCCAGATACTCTGTTAGAACAACTAGCTGAAAAGGGCCGTTTGATTGTGGTTGTTCAGGATGTAAATGCCAGAGATAAACAGACGCTGGGACATGCAACATTGATTGAAAAACATGCAGGGAACTGTTCCGGTCGGGTGGTTTTTGATGCAAATACGCCTCTGCTACCCGGCTTTGAAGCTAAAGAAGCATTTTCATTTTAATAAATTTGATGTGTTGTCTTCATGTTAAGTGACAGCTAGCACCAAGGCAGAACGTTAAAGCCAAGGTAGAAGCGTTAAAGGCTGTATCAAAAGCTGGCGCAGTTAGCGCCAGTTTTTATATTTACAAAAAGTTGTAAATAGCCTGTGACCTGTTTAATAACTTTTTGTATGCTCTTTAAAAGACACAGATATAGACCACATGTACGGTCTCATTTCATTCTATAGGTAACCGCGCAATGCGGGACCGTTATCAAATTAAGTTTGGCATTGGATTAATTTTGGACAACGTGATGATCAAATCTATTGGAAACACAAAAAAAGCACTTTTAAGTCGGTGTGCTATTGTTAGCGTTGCAGTTTACACTGGTTTTTCCAGTGGTGTAATGGCTCAAACGTTGAATGAGTCCTTGATTAAGGCCTATGAAACCAATCCATCGCTTTCCAGTGCGCAAACAGGTTTGAAATCCGTTAACGAAGGTGTTCCTCAGGCCTTGTCTGAATGGCGTCCTGACGTTCGAATTACCTCTTCAGCAGGTGTCCGCCGAACTGATACGGATACTCCAACCGGGGATTCAACCGATACAACGCAGCCTTTGAATGCGACGTTGCAGGTGACGCAATCTCTTTATCAGGGAGGGCAGACACAGGCCGCAACAGAACAGGCTGAAAATTTGGTATTGGCAGAACGTGCATCTGTCACATCTGTTGAACAGGATGTCCTCTTGAGGGTGGTAACAGCCTATGCTGATGTTTGGCGGGACCAGGCTATTCTGGATCTTAATATTAACAATGAGAAAGTTCTGACCAGGCAATTTGAAGCAACCCGCGATCGTTTTGATGTTGGTGAGTTGACAAGAACGGATGTCGCGCAGGCAGAATCCAGATATTCAACCTCTACAGCCCAGCGGATTGCCTCGGAAGGGACGCTGAATTCATCGAAAGCCGTGTTTGAAGAAGTGGTTGGTGAATATCCTGATGAAGCTCTGGCGCGTCCTGCTCCCTTTGCGATTTTACCAAGCAGTGAAGATGAGTTGTTGGGCGTTGCATTGGAAAATAACCCGGCTCTTCGTGCTGCAAAATACAACGAAATGGCTTCGAAGAACGAAGTCAGAGAGATAACCGGTGAGTTATATCCTGACCTATCTCTGGTTGGTCGCGTTAGTCGTTCTGATGAAACATCGGGGGAAGACATCGACAGTACGTCTGGTGAGGTTATCGCTCAGCTGGTTGTGCCGCTCTATCAACAAGGATTGGTTAGCAGTAGGGTTCGTCAGGCAAAACAGACTGCAAATCAGCGTAGAATCCAGATTGTCGAGCAAATGCGCGCTGTTGAGCAACAAGGAACATCGTCTTGGGAAAATCTCGTTAGCTCTCAAGCGCAAATCAAATCCTTTACCTCTTCTGTCAATGCTGCAGAAATAGCCTTGGACGGGGTACGCCAGGAAGAGGAAGTTGGGGAAAGAACCGTATTGGATGTACTTGATGCTGAACAGGAATTACTCGACGCGCAGGTGAATCTTGTTCGTGCACAAAGAGATGAAGTTGTTGCAACTTATCAGGTGCTGAGCACAATGGGCCAAATGACGGCGCAATACATTGGGTTGCCTGTTAATGTCTTTGATCCGGCTGAAGACTATAATAATGTAAGAGATAAGTGGTTTGGGTTGGGTGTTGAAAATTAGACGTGCAAAAGCCCTTCTTTTTCAATAATATCTAACTTATATTACCGAAATTGTATTGGTAACAGGTAATGTTCGCAGTTAAGGAAGCGGTGGGACAGCATTTCAATGAGTGATCAAGAAGCAGAAGCCCAGGGTGAACCGTCAATGGAAGAAATTCTGGCGTCAATTCGCCGGATTATTTCTGAAGACGATCCAGAAGGTGAAGCGTCAGAGGGGACCGAGGCACAGGCAGAAGAGCCTGCTGCTGACGAACCTGAAGCAGAAGATGATGATGTTCTCGAGCTAACCGATGAGGTTGCCGAAGACGAAGCTTCTGCTGAAGAGGAACCTGTTGAGACCGCTTCTGATGAAGACTCGATCGAAGACGATTTTAGATCATCTATGGGCGAGCCCGAAGAAGACGAAATCGAAGTTGAAGAGGTCGCTGAAGAACCTGAATTGGAAGCAGATCAAGAGTCTGTTGAAGATACCGATCTTGGCGATATTTCATTTGATGAAGTTGAAGTTGAAGTTGAAGATGAAATCGAAATTGCTGCTGTAGCCGAAGAGCCTCAGGAAGAAGCTGTCGATATTGATCTAGGTGACGATATAGATCTTGATGCGCCTGACGCTGAAAGCATTCTTCAGGAAGAAACACAGGATTCCACATCTTCAGCACTTTCTGAAATTGCACGTGCCGCTGTAGTTCAGCGTTCCCTTGCCATTGGTACTGGAAAAACTTTGGAAGATATTGTTCGCGAGGCGCTCGTTCCCGAGCTTAAAGCGTGGCTTGATGTCCGCTTAGGCCCAATGGTTGAACGGATTGTTCGCGAAGAAATTAAAAAGATGGTGCGCCGGGCCGAAGATTTATAAGGCCCGGACTTTCTTTTTTCTTCCGAAACTGCTAGCAAATGCTAGCGTTATTTCACATAGAATATTTAGTTAAGAGGAACCCAGTAATGCTGGACAAAACCTATTGCCCTGAAAAAGTTGAGGCAAAGCATTACGAGCGTTGGGAAAAATCCGGAGCTTTCTCCGCAGATCCTAATTCCCCGTCTGACCCTTATACCATTATGATGCCCCCGCCAAACGTTACGGGGAATCTACATATGGGACATGCGTTGACCTTTACCCTACAAGACGTCTTGGTACGGTATAAACGCATGAAAGGTCATGATGTCCTCTGGCAGCCAGGAACTGACCACGCGGGTATTGCAACCCAGATGGTTGTTGAGCGCCAACTCGCAGAAAAAGGAATTTCTAGGCACGATCTTGGTCGTGAGAAGTTCCTGAATTCTGTTTGGGAGTGGAAAGAAGAGTCTGGTGGGGCGATTGTTAAACAACTGCGGCATCTTGGTGCATCTGCTGATTGGCCACGTGAGCGCTTTACAATGGATGAAGGGCTTTCCGAAGCTGTCCGCAAGGTCTTCGTTCAACTTCATAAAGAAGGCTTGATCTATAAAGACAAACGCCTGGTAAACTGGGACCCAAAGCTTCTTACCGCGATTTCTGACCTTGAAGTTGTCCAAAAGGAAAGCAACGGCAAGCTTTGGCATTTCCGTTATCCGATTGATGGTGAAGACGGTAAATACATTGTTGTTGCCACCACACGTCCGGAAACAATGCTGGGTGATAGCGGTGTAGCAGTACATCCGGATGATGATCGTTACAAGGACCTGGTTGGCAAGAATGTGAAACTGCCAATTGTTGGGCGTTTAATCCCGATTGTTGCTGATGAATATGCCGACCCTGAAACGGGTTCCGGCGCGGTTAAAATTACGCCGGCCCACGATTTCAATGACTTTGAAGTTGGACGTCGTTGTAATCTGGAAATGATTAATATCTTTGATAGGTTCGCGCACATTAATGAAAATGCGCCGGATGATTATCAAGGGTTGGATCGCTTTGTCGCCCGCAAGAAAATTGTCGCTAAATTTGAAGAACTTGGACTTCTCGACAAGATTGAGGATCACTTGAATTCTGTCCCTTATGGCGACAGATCCAATGTACCGATTGAGCCTTGGTTGACTGATCAATGGTATGTTGATGCGGCGACACTTGCCAAACCAGCTTTGGAAGCTGTTGAAACTGGCAAGACAGAAATTGTACCTAAACAGTGGGAAAACACCTATTACGACTGGATGCGTAATATCCAGCCATGGTGTGTGTCCCGTCAGTTGTGGTGGGGGCATCAAATTCCGGCATGGTATGGTCCTGATGGTGAAATCTTTGTTGAAGAAACTGAAGAAGAAGCCAAAGCCGCGGCCTTTACTCAATTTGGTAAAGAAGTCGAGTTGATTCGTGACCCTGACGTCCTGGATACGTGGTTCTCTTCTGCTCTTTGGCCTTTCTCTACGATTGGATGGCCAGAGACGACGAAAGAACTGGAACGCTATTATCCCGGCGATGTCTTGGTTACCGGTTTTGACATTATTTTCTTCTGGGTTGCCAGAATGATGATGATGGGCATGCACTTTATGAAAGAAGTGCCTTTCAAAACTGTTTATATCCACGCCCTTGTGCGCGATGAAAACGGTCAGAAAATGTCTAAGTCCAAGGGTAATGTTATTGATCCTCTGGAAGTTATCTCTGAATACAGCTGTGATGCTTTGCGCTTTACCCTGGCGGCGATGGCGGCACCCGGGCGTGATATCAAATTGGCATCATCCCGTGTCGAAGGGTATCGCAACTTTGGAACCAAGCTCTGGAATGCGTCGATCTATAGTCAAATGAATGGTGCTGTCTACGATCCTAACTTTGATCCGCTCAGCTGTAACGAGCCGATCAACAAATGGATTGTTGGGCGTGTTGCTGCTGCGACTGCAGCCGTTGACAAAGCGCTGGATGATTACCGCTTTAACGATGCAGCTAACGCACTCTACCGTTTCTTCTGGAATGAATATTGTGACTGGTATGTTGAATTCACAAAGCCTGTATTGGCTGCGGGGAATGAAGCGACGAGCAATGAGACCAAAGCAACAATTGCCTGGGTTTTGGCACAGACACTTCATCTGCTACACCCGATTATGCCTTATATTACCGAGGAACTTTGGGAAAATCTGGGGAATGAAGAGGCGGCACCGCTTATTTCATCGTCGTGGCCAAAGTTTGACGAACGGCATACAGATGCTGATGTTGATAAAGAGATGGATTGGGTTATCAAGCTTATCTCTGATATCCGGGCGACACGTGCTGAACTGAATACCCCGCCAAAACTCAAGGCACCACTTTTGCTTAAAGATGGTTCTGATGCGGTTAAGGCAAAGGTTGATCAATACAAAGATGTTGTGAAGTGGCTCGCCGGACTGTCCTCTGTTGATTTTACGGATGAAGATCTGCCGCAAGGGGCTATTCAGATTGTTCTGGATGATGCGACTTTTGCGTTGCCACTGGAAGGCATTATCGATGTCGAGCAGGAAACAGCTCGCCTGAATAAAGAAATGGAAAAAACGCTCGAAGAGATTGCAAAAATTGACAAGCAACTCTCAAATGAAAATTTCGTTTCTCGCGCCCCAGAACATGTTGTTGCGGAAAAGAAAACACGCCGTGAAGAGTTCATGTCAGTGAAAACAAAGTTGGATGAAGCACTGGCACGGATTGCCAATCTGTAGAAATAATATTGATCGTATTTCGATAGATTTACAAAAAAGCCGCTCAATTTGGGCGGCTTTTTTGTAAGCTAATGACAACGCTAAATTGCTGATTTAAACAGGATATACGTTTATCTACGTATATAAAATTGTCTTTGGTCTTTGTATTCTCGTAAAAAATGATAACCAAAGATTTACTAGATGACTCCAAGCCCTACATTAGTCCGGCGGCGGTTGCCAGCCCAGCAGAGATCAAAGCAGCGTGTCGAGAGAATCTTGCTTGCTGCATCAACGTTATTGACAACGAATAGTGTGGACAAACTGACCACGCGCCGTATTTCTGAACTTGCTGATGTGAACATTGCCACGCTCTATCAGTTCTTTCCAAACAAGGAAGCCATTATCTTTGCGCTCTATCAACGTTGGCTGAATGAAATGGATGATGTTTTTGATCGCATGGAGATGAAGCAATCCAAGCAGATGGGCTGGCGTAAACTCTTTATTAAAATATTTGATGCGCTTAATCAGGTTCAAACTGAGTTGATTGTAAGGGATCGGCTGCTGAAAGCTATGGGAATGAACGAAGATCTGAGGCAACTGGATCTTGATCATAGCATTGTTCTGTCTAAACGGCTTGCTAAGTTGATGGCTAATCAAGAATCTCATTTATCTGAATGCGAGTTACAAGAACACGGGACGTTAATTTTTCATTTTGAAAGAGCGTTGGTGACACCTTTGGCGAATGCAAAAGGCGATGATCAAGAAGTTCTTTATAAAAAGGGTAGAGATTTTTTATTGGAGATGATTTCACTCGCGTTCCGGTAAGAAAAAAGTATTTATGAAAACGAAAAAAAGGCCGCGGAGTTTTTATTAACTCTGCGGCCTTTTAAAATTGTTATAGTTTAACTGTTATAACAGATGTTTAATCTATCAATCGTGTTGATCAACGTCGCGATAGGCACCTTTATCGGCTGAAGTTGTGAAATGTGCATAAGCTTTGAGGGCCGAGCTTACTTTACGATCGCGTGGCTTCACAGGCTTCCAGCCATCTTTGCCTTTGGCGTCCATGGCTTTTCGGCGCATATCCAGCTCTTCAGCGCTGACAAGAACGTTAATTGTCCGATTAGGAATATCAATTTCAATGGCATCGCCAGCTTCAACAAGGCCAATAGCGCCACCTTGTGCAGCTTCGGGAGATGCGTGACCAATTGATAGGCCTGATGTTCCGCCAGAAAAACGTCCATCGGTTAATAGAGCACAGGCTTTGCCCAATCCCATGGATTTCAGGTAACTGGTGGGGTAGAGCATTTCCTGCATGCCCGGTCCACCTTTGGGACCTTCGTAGCGAATAACAACAACGTCACCGGCGACAACTTCACCGCTGAGCACGCCAGCTACTGCGGCATCCTGAGATTCAAAGATACGGGCGCTTCCTGTGAACTTGAGAATGGAGTCATCAACCCCGGCTGTTTTAACAACGCAACCGTCCAGGGCAATGTTTCCAAACAGAACGGCAAGACCACCTTCCTGACTAAAGGCGTTTTCACCACTATGGATGCAGCCGTTGGCGCGATCATCATCAAGGGATGAGTAATAGCGGTCCTGACTGAAAGCTTCGGTGGTTCGAACACCGCCCGGTGCTGCTGAATAGAACTTTTTCACCTCGGGATCATCGGTTGTCATGATGTCCCACTTATCAATAGCATCACCCAATGTCTTTTCGTGAACTGTAGGGCGGTCCCGGTGAATTAATCCACAGCGATCCAATTCTGCTAACAGTCCCATGATACCACCGGCGCGGTGTACATCTTCCATATGGTATTTGGTTGTCGAAGGTGCGACTTTGGCCAACTGAGGCACTTTTCTGGAAAGGGCATCAATATCAGACATGGTGAAATCAACACCACCTTCTTTTGCCATCGCAAGGATATGCAGGATCGTATTCGTCGATCCGCCCATTGCGATATCGAGTACCATTGCATTTTGATAGGTTTCAAAGGTTGCGATACCACGCGGGGTTACACTTTCGTCACCTTCTTCATAATATCGTTTGGTAAGATCAACGATACGGCGTCCGGCTTCTCTGAAAAGCTCTCCACGTCTTTGGTGTGTTGCAAGCAAAGAACCATTGCCAGGAAGAGAAAGCCCCATTGCTTCACTTAGGCAGTTCATGGAATTGGCTGTAAACATTCCGGAACAAGAGCCACAGGTTGGACAAGCTGATCTTTCGATAGCAGCAACATCTTCGTCACTGACATTCGGATCAGCTGCATCAACCATGGCATCTACGAGATCCAGTTTGCGCTCTTTCCCATCCAGAATGATTTTACCCGCTTCCATTGGGCCGCCGGAAATGAAGATTGCCGGTATGTTCAGACGCATCGCTGCCATAAGCATGCCGGGTGTGATCTTGTCGCAGTTGGAAATACAGACAACGGCGTCAGCACAGTGTGCGTTACACATGTATTCAACGGCATCTGCAATGACTTCGCGTGATGGTAGGCTATAGAGCATACCGTCGTGTCCCATTGCGATACCATCATCAACAGCAATAGTATTGAATTCTTTGGCAACCCCGCCTGATTTTTCAATTTCTTCAGCAACAAGTCCACCAAGATCTTTCAGGTGGACATGACCGGGGACAAACTGTGTGAATGAGTTGGCAATGGCGATGATCGGTTTTCCAAAATCATCATCTTTCATACCAGTTGCGCGCCAAAGGCCGCGGGCACCGGCCATATTTCTGCCGTGGGTGGAGGTTCTTGAACGATACTCAGGCACAGTAATAATCCTAACGTTACGTCGTGTCTTAAATTAAGTTTCTTGTAAGATAATTAGGTAATCCATGGGCTCACGTCCATGGTTATTTCGCAAAAGAATAAAAAAGTTACCAAATCTAAGGAAAATTTGGAGAAGGTGAGAGCTTTTTAAGAGTTCTTATCGCGTACTGGACCTTATCTATCCCCGGTAATATTTAATCTATCCCCGGTAATACTTAGATTTATTTCGTATTTTTATGCCACGCGGGAGTTCATCGGGACAAAGGAGCGGCAAGGTCTTGTGGCGAAAGAAAGGAAATATAGCCATACCGCCAAAAAATCCAATAATGTGCGCCCACCAGGCAACATCGGATTGGCCTGGTAAGAAGGCTGAGAATATTTGGAAACCGATCCAGAAAACAAGTAACAAGTAAGCGCGAACGAAAATCGGGATCATAAAGATTGGAATAAGGATTTTTGCTTTTGGGTATTGTAGCAAATACGCGCCAAGAATACCTGATACTGCGCCGCTTGCCCCAACAATTGGTGATTGGGGAGAACCAGTAATAAGAGTTTGTCCTATACCTGCAATTACGCCGCAACAGATAAAGAAGGCAAAAAAGCGTCTGTGCCCCATGGCATCTTCAATGTTATCGCCAAAAACCCATAGGTAAACCATATTTCCAGCAAGGTGCATAAAACTACCATGCAAAAAGTTATAGGTAATAAGCGTAAATATAGGGGCAATCCAGTCAATTGATTGGGGGCGTTGAGCAACGCCAAGCAATACATCGGGAATTAGTCCCAACCCGTATATTATTCGCACCATGAAGGGTTCTGGGGACATGGCCTGAATGAAATAGACAACACAGCAGCAAAGAATGGCCGCTATTGTAACCCAAGGTTTGTCGATAAGAAGTCTTGGCAGATTATCGAATAGAGGAAAGAACATCTCTGATGCCTATGTGCGTTTAGGATGGGTTAGGCAGATAGTTCACAAAATACCGGGGTGTGATCAGATGGTGATTCTTTGCCGCGAGGTTCTTTATCGATACTACATCCTGTTAGAATGTCTGCTGCTTGTGGTGACAGCATCATCAAATCAATACGGATGCCGTTGTTATGGTCAAAGGCACTGCGCTGATAGTCCCAGTAACTATAAATATGTGCTTCTTTGTTTAAAGCCCGCCATGCTTCTGTGTAGCCAAGATTTTCCATGACACGGAAGCGATCCCTTGAACTTTGATGGGTGTGCGCGCTTCCTTCAAAGCGTTTTGGGGAAAAGACATCATCGTCAGTTGGGATAAGGTTATAATCACCCGCAAGAACAATAGGCTGTTCCGTCTGCAACAGCTTTTGGGCATGGGCGTTCAGGCGATCCATCCATTTTAGCTTGTATGGAAATTTGATTTCGTCGGTCAGGTTGCTGTTGTTATTGCCATTGGGCAAATAGATAGAGGCAACCCTTATGCCGAAAGTTGTCCCTTCGACGTATCTGGCGTGATCATCTTCGAGGTCACCGGGAAGTTCCCTTATGACATCTGTAATAGGTTCTTTTGATATGAGGGCAACGCCGTTATAGCTTTTTTGCCCTACGACTTCCACATGGTACCCTAGCTCTTCAAATTCCATGTAGGGAAACTTCTCTGCAACTGTTTTTAGTTCTTGGAGCAGAAGTACGTCAGGAGAAGCCGTTTTTATCCAATCGAGAACATTAGGAAGTCGTTTGTTGATGGAATTGACATTCCAAGTCGCGATTTTGACCATTGGATAAGGCTCACACTAGAGATTTCAAAGTTAGGAAGCGGGCACAAGGGGACGCCCCACCTTATAATATGGCACCACGTTTATATGGCAAATGAAGTGCCGCAACCGCAAGAAGCCGTCGCATTCGGGTTTGTTATGCGAAAAGATGCACCCATCAGGTCTTCGACAAAATCAATCTCTGAACCGTCTAGAAGGTCTAAAGACATTTCATCAATCACAGCTTTGGTGCCGTCCTTTTGGAAGGTTTTGTCGTCTTCATTAACAGAACTGTCAAAAGAGAAACCGTATTGGAAACCGGAACAACCGCCGCCAGAGACTGTTATCCTCAACATCAAGCCTGGATTACCTTCTTGTTCTGCCAACCAAGCCACCCGCTTTGCCGCGCTGCTTGATAAGGAGATAAAAGGAGTTTGATTGTCTGTTGTCATGTTCTACTCATAACCTGTAAGCCTGCAGTGCGATTTACCTTGCATGAGAGGCTTGTTGTTAACCTGACTCTATAGATAGGTTATAGTGACACCTAAATCTATTAATTTTTTTAAAGTTCCTGCTAAGATGTTTTCCTTGGCGTTTTTCGCCTGCATTTTTGTGGGCATTCTTCACAGGTATTTTCTTTTGAAAGCGAGAGCTTTTTTACAATTGAGTAATTTTATTTAGAATTTTCTCTTTCTTAAGGCCTAAACACTTCAAATTACTTTACTAAGTCTCTTCGCAGGTTAGTCTTTCCCTATGATGCAAAACGATTCGAAAAAACTATATGCTTCTTTTCCTGAGAGCAGCCGAGGCCGCTTGTTGAAAGAGCCTGTTAGCAAGACCCGAACTTGTTTTCAGAGGGATCGAGATCGTATTATCCATTCCGTTGCGTTTCGCAGGCTACAATATAAAACGCAGGTTTTTGTTTATCATGAGGGCGATCATTTTCGAACGCGTTTGACCCATTCCTTGGAAGTTGCGCAAATTGCCAGATCTTTGAGCAGGACACTCGGCATCAATGAAGATCTGGCTGAAGGTGTTGCGCTTGCCCACGATCTTGGGCACACCCCTTTTGGTCATGCGGGGGAAGATGCCATGCATGACGTTATGGAACCCTTTGGTGGTTTTGATCATAACGAACAGACATTTCGTATCGTGACACAGTTGGAACGGCGTTATGCCGATTTTAATGGGCTTAATCTGACATGGGAGACCCTTGAAGGGTTAGCAAAGCACAACGGTCCTGTTGAAGGTCCGAACAGCTGTGAAGAATATGTGCCGGAATCTATGTCAAAGTATTGCAAGAATGCTCGGGATCTGGAACTTTCTTCCTTTGCCAGTCTTGAGGCGCAGGTTGCGGCTATTTCAGATGATATCGCCTATAACAATCACGATATAGATGATGGTATCAGGGCAGGGCTTTTTAGTGTTGATGATCTTTTGCCCATTCCGGTAGTCGGTGATATATTCCGCGAGGTTTTAAAGAAATACCCTAATCTGGAAACAGAAAGCCTTGTCCATGAAGCGGTACGTCGGCTGGTTGATTATATGATCAGTGATGTTTTGTGCGAGACACAAATAAGATTAGGGAAAGCAAATCCGAAGACGGTTTTTGATATTCGTTGTCAGAGTAGGGCAATGGTTGCTTTTTCGGATCAGTTTCGTGAGGCAGAAAAGCAATTACGAGCGTTTTTATTTGAACACATGTATCGCCATGAAAAAGTCAAAGAAATGCGTAAACGTGTAAAGCAGGTTGTGAGAAACCTCTTTTCGCATTATTCAGAGCACCCAGAAGAGCTTCCGGACTATTGGCGTCTTGAGGCTGGTACAAAACTAACAAAGCGTAGCGCCCGATTGATCGCGGACTATATCGCTGGTATGACCGACCGATACGCTTTTGAACAACATAGACAGATTTTTAATCTGGATTTTGAGATAAAATGAACGTTTTCAAAGACCTAAGAAGTAAAGTTGTTGCGCAATTAGAAGATATGGCTTCTGCCGGAGAAATTCCGGCAGGTCTGGATTTCAGTCGCGTTGCTGCTGAACCACCTCGCGACTCTTCGCATGGAGATGTTGCAACCAATGCTGCCATGGTTCTTTCCAAAGTTGCTGGAATGAAACCGCGCGATCTTGCGAGTCTTTTGGCAACACGTCTCGAAAATCTGGATGTTATCTCGTCGGTCGAAATTGCGGGACCGGGCTTTATTAATCTGCGTCTGGATGAAAAGTTCTGGTTTGAACAGGTTGGAACAATCCTCAAAGCTGGTACGTCCTATGGTGATTCTGACATGGGGCAGGGCGAGAAGGTCAATGTTGAATATGTTTCCGCAAACCCGACTGGCCCTTTAACCGTTGGTCACGCCCGTGGTGCCGTCGTTGGTGATGCACTTGCTGCTCTTCTTGCCAAGGTCGGTTATGACGTTTCTAAAGAGTACTACATCAATGATGCGGGTAATCAGGTCAATGTTCTGGCGAACTCTGCTTATCTGAGATACCGCGAAGCACTTGGCGAAGATATTGGCGAAATTCCCGAAGGTTTTTACCCCGGTGAATACTTGAAAGCTGTCGGTAAAGCACTTGCTGACAGAGATGGCGATAAGTGGCTGGGCAAAGAAGAAGCTGACTGGATTTCTGACGTTCGGAAATTTGCCATTGATCAACTGCTTGATCTTATTCGTGGTGATCTCGCGGCGCTGGGTGTTGTGATGGATGTGTATTCGTCTGAACGTGCCTTGGTTGAAGCGGGTGGTGTCGATGAAGTTATGAAGTTCCTGGAAGCCAACGATCTGGTTTATACAGGTGTGCTGGAACCTCCTAAGGGCAAAAAGCCAGATGATTGGGAAGCGCGTCCCCAGACACTTTTCAAATCAACTGATTTTGGTGATGATGTAGATCGCCCGATCAAAAAATCTGACAGTAGTTGGACTTACTTTGCCGGTGATATGGCCTATCATCTGGATAAATATCGTCGCGGTTTTAATACCATGATTAATGTCTGGGGTGCGGATCACGGTGGTTATATCAAACGAATGCAGGCCGCTGTCACTGCAATGACCGAGAAAAAAGGCAGCCTTGATGTCAAGGTTTGTCAGTTGGTCAACCTTATGCGTGGCGGTGAAATGGTCCGGATGTCAAAACGGTCTGGGAACTTTATTACCCTGAGATCGGTGATTGACGAGGTTGGCAAAGACGTTGTCCGCTTTATCATGCTGACCCGTAAAAATGATGCCTCGCTCGATTTCGATCTTGAGAAGGTTGTGGAACAAAGTCGCGATAACCCCGTATTCTATGTTCAGTACGCCCATGCGCGGTCTTGTTCGGTTCTCAAGCACTCGCAGAACGAGTTTCCTGATATGGATCTGTCTATAGCAGCTCTGGAGAAAGTTGATCTGTCAGAGTTAAACAGTGAAGGCGAATTAAGCCTGATCCGTCGCCTTTGCGAATGGCCGCGTCTTCTGGAAAGCGCAGGTGAAGCACATGAGCCTCATAGAATTGCTTTTTATCTCTACGAACTGGCTGCTGAACTTCACGGCCTTTGGACCAAAGGTAAAGACAACGCCCGGCTACGTTTTATCGTTACTGACGATCAAGATCTGACACAGGCGCGTATGGCACTGGTCAAGGCAACATCACTTGTGATCGCTTCGGGACTTAACGTCTTTGGAATTGAACCTGCTGAGGAGATGCGCTGATGTCATCAAACTCTTCCGATACTGATCTTAAGGATTTTGAGAAAGTTCGCCAAAACGAGAGTATGCGTGCATCAACTGATCAGGATGCGCAGGATATTCATGACGAATTCTCAAATGAAGAATACTGGGAAGACGATTTAGATTTTGATGATGATCCCGGTGCGGGTCTGTTTAAAAAGCTTGTACCGATTGGCCTCGGTCTGATTGCTGTTGCCGTTGTTGGTGGCGGTATTCTAATCATGCTTGGAGATAACAAACCAAGTAATAATATACCCGATGCCATACCACTTATTGAGGCTGAAACCACGCCGGAAAAAACCAAACCAGAATCACCGGGTGGAATGGTTATTCCGCATCAGGACAAACTTGTCCTTAATAATGATTCCAGTGCAAGTGGCACCGCTCAGGTCGAAAAGCTGTTACCACCGCCGGAAATTCCACAACCACCGAAGGCACCAGAGCCAGCAGTTGATAATTCCGTTGAAACAACGGCTCAATCAACGACTAGCGCGGTTGAATCAGAGGTAAATGCTACAGAAGAAGCAGCACAATCTGCTGCCAAAAAGGTTGAAACGACAAGAGTTGAAGAACAGCCTCTGCCTAACTCAGGTGAAGGGAATACAATTCCAAAAGCGCCTGATCCAAAAAAATCAGAAGTAGAGTCCGTTTTAGCGCCTAAGTCTGAGGTTGAAGTGGCTAAAAAGGTGGAAACACTGAAAGCGCCTGATCCTGTGGTGCCAGAGCCGTCTCCTGTGACAACTGCCAAGAAGGTTGAGCCGACCCCTGTCGTTACTCAACAAAAACCTGTGTCCGGACAGTACGTTTTGCAATTGGCTTCTTTGAAATCCAAAGAAGGTGCGATGACTGAATGGAAAAACATGCAGCGCAAGTTGAGCGATCTTTTGAGCAGTAAGCAGCCGATTATTGAAAAGGCGTCTATTTCCGACGTCGGTGTTCGCTATCGTCTGCAAACAGGGCCTTTTGATAATAAAAAAGCCGCGAGTGATTTTTGCTCAAAACTGAAATCAGCCAAACGTGATTGCTTGGTTAAAAAAGTTAAATAGAGTTCGGGAGTGAGGTCATGGGGGTGAATTCAGTTGTTTTTGGGTGCGAAGGGCATCGTTTAACCGGTTGGGAAAAAATTTTTTTTTCCGAGGTTAAGCCCTATGGTTATATTCTTTTTGCCCGAAACTGTGATACCCCTGATCAGATAAAGAACCTTACTTCCGAGCTAAAATCGCTTTCTGGTAATGATGACCTGCCTATTTTGATTGATCAAGAAGGTGGACGTGTTGCCCGATTACGGCCCCCTCATTGGCGCAAGACGCCGCCAGCAGCTATCTTTGGACAAATATTTGATCAGGATCAGGAGAAGGCTCTAAAGGCCACTTATCTCAATGCGTGCTTGATCGCTTACGAGCTTAGAGAGCTTGGTGTAACGGCAGACTGTGCACCCGTATTGGATCTGACAATACCGGGCGCACATGAAATTGTCGGAGATCGGTCTTATGGCGCGACACCAGAGAAAGTAGCAACCATTGGGGCCAAGGTTGTCGAGGGCTTCCTGCACAGTGGTATTATGCCTGTGGTCAAGCACTTGCCCGGACATGGTCGTGCGATGGTCGATAGCCACAAAGAATTGCCAAGAGTCGATACCTCACGGGATGAGCTTTCAAGTCATGATATCAAGGCTTTCAAGCTCTTGAATTCTGCCCCTTGGGGGATGACTGCACACGTTATCTACGAAGCGATTGATCCTGAACATATTGCCACAGTATCACCTAGGGTGATTAAGCAAGTTATCCGTGATGAAATCGGCTTTAGTGGTATTTTACTTTCAGATGATCTGTCCATGAAAGCTATGGTGGGCACCTATGAAGAACGTGCAAAGGCCGCGTTGTCTGCTGGCTGTGACTTGGCGCTGCATTGTAATGGAGATCAAGAAGAAATGATGTCCGTTGCTAAAGGTCTGCACGAAATTGACAGCGCTAAGGTTGCTCGATTGGATCTGGCTTGGAAGTTGCGCCAAGATAACCATATAGATTGGGATACAACACTCGGGGAACTTACTGAAATAATTTCTTCTTACTGGGTATAGCCACTAGACTGGCAATAACAATTGGTTCTGGATTTCAGGGCACTCATTTTAAAAACACAGGTCTTTTTCTTTATGGATATTAACGAGTTTCTCTTAGGTGCATCCGTATGGGTTTTGCCAGTACTGTTGGCTGTTACTCTCCATGAAGCTGCACATGCCTATGCTGCACGTCTTCTCGGTGATGATACTGCGTCAAAACTGGGACGTGTCAGCTTGAATCCTGCGAAACATATAGATCCGTTTGGCACGATACTGCTTCCAAGTATGTTGATATTTATTGGATCTCCTTTTGTTTTGGGATGGGCCAAGCCTGTGCCAGTTGTTTTTGGACGCTTAAACAATCCAAAAAGAGATATGATCTTTGTTGCGTTGGCAGGGCCTGCATCAAATATTCTTATCGCGCTGATCGCTGCGTTTGGCTTTGCTATATTTGGTTTGGTTCCTGATATAGCTAAGGATTGGGTTGGGCAAAACCTAGAAAATGCAATTACGATTAATTTGATGCTTGCTGTTTTCAATATGCTGCCTATACCGCCACTTGATGGCGGTCGCGTGTTAACTGGCCTCTTGCCAACGTCATTAGCTGTCCCGTTTTCTCGTTTGGAAAAATACGGTATGATTATCCTTATCGGTTTGATTTTTGTTCTCCCGATGATTGGTCGCCAAATTGGGGTAGATCTGAATTTAATCAGTTATGTGATAGTTAAATCCATTCATGCTATGCTTCCCTTCTTTCAGGCAATCGCAAATCTAAACATTACTTAGCTCTTTAAGGAAATCAGTGTCAGAAACACTTCCCTTTGAAGAAGATGACAGATCAGAACAGTCGAAAGGGCTAAAAGCCCTTCATCCGCTTGTTCTTGAACTGGATGGCTTTGAGGGACCTATTGACATTCTTTTACAGTTGGCGCGGGATCAAAAGGTTGATCTGACACAAATATCCATTCTTGAATTGGCCAATCAGTACATAGATTTTATTCAACAGGCTCATGAATTAAGGCTGGAACTGGCCGCGGATTACTTGGTCATGGCGGCGTGGCTTGCCTATTTGAAATCAAGATTACTTTTGCCGGAACCCGAAGGCGAAGAAGAACCTAGCGGTGCTGAGCTTGCTGCCGCGCTCAAGTTTCAATTGCGGCGTTTGCAAGCGATGCAGGATGCGGGCAAAACGTTGATGTCCAGGCCGCAGTTGGGAATTGATTTTTTTGCGCGAGGACTGCCGGAAAACACCGGGGTAATCCATAAAACAACTTATGATGTATCGCTTTTTGATTTGTTAAAATCCTATGCAAACAGTCAGGTACGGACTGAAGAAAAAAGCCTGCTCATAGAACAGATGGAACTCCATTCCGTGGATGAGGCGATCAAAAGGTTATCTGCTTTTCTGGGAACTATACCTGATTGGCGGGATCTTAGCCGTTTTCTACCTGTTAAAATGGGACAGGGTATTCTTGCCAGATCTGCAATCGTTTCTTTGTTCGCGGCCAGTTTGGAAATGTGTCGGGAAGGGCAAATCGACCTTAAACAAGATGAAGTTTATGGTCCGATCTATATTAAAGATGGCACGATAACGCGACGCGGATAGTCGGAAAAATCGTTGGATGAAGTTTGTATGGGAATGATAGGGGAGGCATATGGAAACACGCTTTGATGATCTTCGACTTTTGGAAGCGTTGCTTTTTGCATCGACAGAACCGCTATCCGTCGAACAACTTGCCAGACACTTCCAAAAAGACAGGGATTTGAAGCCGCTTTTGGAGGAATTAAAATCTTATTATGAAAACCGTGGCGTTAACCTTATTAAAGTTGAAGATAAATGGGCGTTCCGTACAGCGCCTGATATGGCGCCTTTGCTACGGGTTGAACAGAGCCAGTCGAAACAATTGACGCGGGCAGGTGTCGAGACACTGGCAATCATTGCGTATCACCAGCCAGTAACGCGGGCCGAAATTGAGGAGATCCGTGGTGTTAGTTTATCCAAAGGAACTTTGGATACGCTTTTGGAAATCGGTTGGGTCAAGCCAAAAGGTAGGCGGCGGACACCGGGACGTCCTGTGACTTGGGCAACCAGTCAGGATTTTTTGGATAACTTTGCGCTGGAAAGCCTGGATGATCTTCCTGGGTTTGATGAATTGAAAGTTGCTGGGTTACTTGACGCTAGACCTGCAATTACAGCCCTTGGCGATCATGGTGATCTATTATCGGTATCTGGCGACGGTGTTGATCTGGAAACAAGTAGCGATGAAGATAACGATGACTGCCTGAGCAGTGGGTTTGGTGAAGATTTGGCGAATGAAGAAAGTGAACAATCTTCACTTCCTGTATAAATATTCCCTGTAAAACAAAAAAATCAATCAACTTACTGCGACATTTTGGATTAAGATGCTAGTTGATATTGATTTTTAACTGCAGTTCTGCGAGGTTGCTGCAAAGATTGTATGCAAATTTAGACGGTTACTATATGTCGGCCCTCTGTTTAGAGAATGTTAGCCATAACTTTGGCACCCTAGCAGCAGTGAACAATGTTAATCTGGCGATTGATGCTGGGGAATTCGTTTGCCTGCTGGGACCGTCTGGGTGTGGTAAGACGACAATCTTACGATTGGCTGCGGGGCTGGAACCTCTCCAAGCTGGAAAAATCACAATGGGTAAAACCGTTGTCGCAAATGATAAAGCCGATTTACCGCCTGAAAAAAGAAGTGTTGGTCTGGTTTTTCAGGATTATGCTCTTTTCCCTCATTTAGATGTATCTAAAAACATTGAGTTTGGCCTAAAGCACCTTTCTGCTCAGGAACGAAAAGCACGAGTTCTAGAGACCTTGGAACAAGTCGGGATGGTGGATTATCTCCATTCTTATCCGCATACACTATCTGGTGGGCAACAACAACGGGTTGCCTTGGCCAGAGCAATCGCCCCGCGTCCCAAGCTTGTTTTATTGGACGAGCCTTTTTCCGGTCTGGATGTCAGGCTTAGAAATCAGGTGCGAGAAGAAACGCTCAGGGTTCTCAAAGAAAATAATATTGCAACTCTGATGGTAACCCACGATCCGGAAGAGGCTATGTTTATGGGGGACCGCGTTGCCATCATGAACAAGGGGCAGATTGTTCAATTTGCCCCTCCTAACGAGCTCTATAGTGATCCGGAAAATGCTTTTGTCGCGCATTTTTTTGGTGAAGTGAATGAGTTTAAAGGGATTTGTAATGACGGACACGTTGCTACACCCTTTGGTGCGCTTGAGGTTCCCAATCTTCGACATGGAACCGCCGTAGATGTGCTGGTGCGACATGAAGGCATTGTTCTGGGCGAAAAAGTGAATGGAACAGGTGTTGAGGCCAGTGTTCTGAAGTCGCGTATGCTTGGAAAATCAAACCTTGTAGATTTTAAGATTTCCAATGAGTTAGCAGATGATCTTTATGTGAAAGCTCGCTTGGATAGTCACACTATTCCAGTCGTGGGTAATGCCTGCGTTCTTGAATTGGACAAACGCTTGACCTTCGTCTTTTCTGCTAAGACACCTGATTGAAAAACACACCGTAGGCAAAACACTCTGCGCTCTAACGTATGAATCGTTGCTTGCGCCTTTTCTTTTTGCCATAGTCCCTTACAGATTAAAGGTAATTGTCTCTAAGGAGAGAGTAATGGGTGCGTTCAGCATTTGGCATTGGCTGATTGTTTTAGTTGTTGTTTTGGTTCTCTTTGGTGGAGGCGGAAAGCTCAGCAAGCTTATGGGCGATGCAGGTTCAGGCATTAAAGCCTTTAAAAAGGGCCTCAAAGAAGAGAATAAAGACACAGCTGCTTCTGATCAGGAAGAAAGCAAAACAATCTCTGAAGACAAAGATAAAGCATAAGTCAGTTCTTATTCAGGACTGGGTTTGATTTATATTCAGGGATCCGTAATTCCTAGGGAGCAGTAGCCAATGTTCGACATCGGTTGGTCGGAAATGATGGTCGTTGCAGTTCTTACCCTTTTGATCATGGGGCCTAAAGAGCTGCCAAATACCCTTCGTACTGTCTCTAAATGGGTACGTAAGGCAAAGGGACTTGCCCGGGAATTCCAATCCGGTGTTGATGAGGTTATTCGTGAATCTGATCTTCAGGACGCGCGAAAAGCGCTGGAAGGGGCCAATAGCGAATCAATTCGTAAGACGGTTGAAGATGTTATTGATCCCACACAGGCGCTGACCAAAACATCGCAGGAAGTCAAAGATGGGGTCGAAGCGATAACAAAAGAAGACAAAGAGGATCATAATCCCTTTGCTTCTGTTCAAAAGCCGCTTGCGGATACGCCTTCGACAACAACAGAATCTGTAAGTGCCCCAAAGAGTGTCCCTGAAAAGGTTCAATCTGAGGCCGTTCAGGTAGATAATACAACTTCTTCAAAAAGCAGCTAAGCAGTGAGTGATACAACCGAAGAACAGAAGATGCCATTACTGGAGCATCTGATTGAACTTAGAAGGCGACTATTGTGGAGTGTTGTTACTCTGTTGGTCGCTTTTTTGGCCTGCTTCGCTTTTGCCGAACAGCTTTTTGAATACCTCGCGGCCCCTTTGGCTGATGTAATGCGAGAAAACGCGGTCAGTGAACGTCAGCAGAGGTTGATTTTTACTGATCTTACAGAAGTCTTTTTCACCTATGTGAAAGTGGCTTTCTTCTTTGGGGCTTTTATCAGCTGTCCAATCTTCCTGTCACAGATCTGGTTGTTTGTTGCCCCAGGCCTTTACAAAAACGAAAAGTCAGCCTTTGCGCCGTTCTTGATTGCGTCACCAATCTTGTTTTTTATCGGTGGAGCTTTGGTTTACTTTGTCATCTTCCCACTTGCTGCAGAATTTTTCCTCGCGTTTCAGGTTGAAGGTACAGAAAACTCCATTGCTATTGAGTTAGAAGCCAAGGTTAACGAATACTTCTCACTGATGATGAAGTTGATTTTTGCTTTTGGTCTCTGTTTTCAGCTACCTGTTTTGATGACACTCTTGGCAAAGGTTGGTATTGCATCGTCCAAAGGGATGGCTGAAAAGCGTAAATATGCGATTGTTGGTGTCTTTATCGTTGCGGCAATCTTTACGCCGCCGGACCCATTGAGTCAGTTGGCATTGGCTATTCCGATTGTACTTCTCTACGAAGTGTCGATCTTTATGGCCAAAATGGTGGAACGCAAACGCGCCGCAGAAGAAAATGCAGATTCGGAAAATGCAGATTCGACGGACGTGACGTCTGACTAAGTTTCTCCGCTAACAATGTTTCTAATCCGGGATCGTTTAAGGCCCTTAACATCGAGATTTTGCTTATTTCAGAGTTGACTATACCCTGTTGATAAGCACATCGTTTTAATTGAATTTTGTCTCTCTCAGTACAAGGACAGAGATACCTATGTATGACCTAAAGTTGATCCGCGAAACCCCTGAAGTTTTTGACGAGGGGCTTAAGCGCCGTAATATGGAACTAATGTCTGCTCAAATTCTAGAGCTAGACAAACAGCATCGCGCGTTACAGGCAGAGTTGCAAGATATGCAAGCGCGCCGTAATGAAGCATCAAAACAGATTGGTATTGCGAAACGCAATGGCGAAGATGCTTCGGATCTAATGGCTGAGGTTGCAGGCATCAAAGAAGGCATGTCTGAAAAAGAGACGGTCGAATCAGATCTGGGAAACCAGATTAAAACGATCCTGGCTGGTATTCCCAACCGTCCTAAAGATGACATACCAGTTGGTGAAGATGAGAACGATAATGTTCTTGTGCGCACTGTTGGTGACAAGCCTGAACTGAGCTTTGACGCAAAACAGCATTTTGAATTGGGCGAAGAATCTGGCGAAATGGATTTTGAACTGGCAGCTAAGCTTTCAGGATCGAGATTTGTTGTTCTCAAAGGAAGTGTGGCCCGTCTTTACCGTGCTTTGTCACAGTTTATGATTGATCTGCACATAGATGAACACGGCTATACAGAAGTAATTCCGCCGGTTCTCGTGCGCGATCATGTAATGTACGGTACAAGCCAGCTACCTAAATTCGCAGAAGACTCTTTCAGAACTGAAAATGGCTTTTGGCTTATTCCTACAGCCGAAGTTCCGTTGACAAATACGGTTGCTGGCGAAATCCTCAAGGAAGACGAGTTACCAAAGCGCATGACTGCTTTGACGCCTTGTTTCCGTTCGGAAGCTGGCTCTGCGGGACGTGATACGCGCGGTATGCTTCGTCAACACCAGTTTGATAAGGTAGAGATGGTTTCTGTTGTTCATCCGGATAAATCCGATGATGAACTGGAACGTATGACAAGCTGTGCAGAAGACGTTTTGAAAAAACTCGGGCTGCATTATCGCGTTGTTGTTCTTTGTACGGGTGATATGGGGTTTGGTGCGCGTAAAACCTATGATATCGAGGTTTGGTTGCCCGGTCAGGATGCGTATCGCGAAATTTCCAGCTGTTCTACTTGTGGTGATTTCCAGGCACGCCGGATGAACGGACGTTTCAGATCTACGGAAACGAAGAAGCCTGCTTTTGTGCATACCTTGAATGGCTCTGGTGTTGCTGTTGGACGTTGTTTGATTGCGGTTATGGAAAACTATCAGCAAGCTGATGGCTCTATTATTGTTCCCGAGGTGCTCAGACCATATATGGGGGGTAAAGAAAGTATCCTCCTGAATGACTAAGACCTTACAGAATCTTGGCAACGCGCGGATACTGTTATCAAATGATGACGGTATCCACGCCAAAGGTTTATCTGTTCTAGAGGAAATAGCCCACCAATTATCCGATGATGTCTGGATAGTTGCGCCTGAATCTGAACAATCGGCGACCAGCCATTCACTGACGCTGCGCCGTCCTTTGCGGGAACGCAAGCTTGATGACAAACGCTATTCCATTGATGGTACACCAACAGACTGTGTTCTGATGGCCATGAAATACCTGATGGCTGATCAGGTGCCTGACATTGTGCTGTCAGGTGTAAATGTAGGGGCGAATCTTGGGGAAGATGTTATCTATTCAGGCACTGTGGCAGCAGCTATGGAAGGCGCAATTCTTGGTGCAAGATCCATTGCCCTTAGCTTAAGGCCCGACGATCAGGACGAAAGCCTGTTCCATTGGGATACTGTTGCCAAATTTGGTCCGGAAGTTATCACAAAACTTGCGACGTGGGACGAACCTGGAAACTTGCTGTTCAATGTGAATTTCCCAGGGATTCCCGTTGAGAAAGTCAAAGGTATTAAGGTTTGTGCTCAGGGGCATCGCGACGAAGGAACAACGGTCGTGGAAGGAAATGATCCCAGCGGTCGACCTTATTTGTGGGTTGGACAATTTGTCAGCCATCACACATCTGTTCCCAATGCGGATCTGACGGCAATTGCCGAAGGATATATTACGATCACGCCGTTAAAGTATGATCTGACCGATAAAGAGCTGCTGATAAAAATGGGACCTTTGTTCCCATGAGTCTGGAAGCACGCAAAATCAGACTAATTATGGAATTAAGGCGCGGCGGTATTTCTGATACAGGTGTTTTGTCTGCGATTGAACGTATTCCAAGAGAAGCATTTGTCCCGGGACCTTTTCAAGATCAATCCTATGAAAACATGGCGCTCCCAATTGGCAGGGGGCAAACACTGAGCCAGCCGCAGGTTGTTGCGATGATGACCCAGGCGCTTTCAGTGACCAAAAGAATGAAAGTGCTTGAGGTTGGCACAGGGTCAGGATATCAGGCTTCGATTCTTTCGCGGCTATGTCGGCGGGTCTATACAATAGAACGATATCGAGAGCTTTTGAGCGAGGCTGAAGAGCGTTTTACAAATCTGCGTCTTCACAATGTGACCACAAAGTTGGGGGATGGTTACAAGGGGTGGAAGGAACAAGCACCGTTTGAGCGCATAATTATCACAGCTGCACCAAAGGAAATTCCGGAAGCTTTGCTTGAGCAACTGGCAATTGGTGGTATTCTTGTTTTACCGTTGGGTTCACAGGGGAATAATCAGGAATTAATCAGGATTACGCGGACCGAAAACGGATTTGATCAAGAAAACCTTGGCGGGGTTCGTTTTGTTCCTCTTGTTCACGGGATGCCAAAAAATAACTGATTGGCTTTGACGATTTGTAGTACAGGAATACGCTCGTAACTAATTTGATGTTTAATCGGACCAGCCTACCAACTCTAAAACTAGTCTTTTTACTGTTATGCGCAGGGCTGAACGGGTGCACGATCAATCCATCGTCCTTTCCGACAACGACAAAAAAAACGACGACAACCCAAACCGTTTATAATTATCCATCTTCTATCTTGCCAAAGAGGAAACCAACACCCCCACCGCGCCCTTCAAGCGCGGGGCAAACAACTGGTCGGGTTGCTGGTGTTGCCATTCCAGCGTTGCTTCCTGAAAATATCCCGTTGCCAAAAAGAAACCCAAGAAGGCAGGGCAGGAAAAGCAATACAGCGACAGTTACTCTGCAACAAGCGAGAGTTGCTCCGCAGTCTTCGAGTAACTTGGCACAGGTTTCAACTACCGAGTACACTGTAAACCGTGGTGATACGGTCTATTCCATTGCCCGTAAAAGGCGGGTATCTATTCGCGAACTTATTATCCTGAACAGGCTTTCCCCGCCGTATAAGTTATTGGTTGGGCAGAATATCAAGTTACCAGTTTCGAAAGAACATGTGGTGATTGCCGGGGATACACTCTACAGCATATCCCGTCGCTATGGTGTTGAAACCACGGCATTGGTAAAATTGAATAAAATTAATCCACCCTATGCACTCTATATCGGGCAACGTTTGAACTTACCTGCGTTACGGCAGAATAATGCCGTTCGTTCAGCAAGCGTTACTCCTGCGACAAACAGGCCGAATATTGCTGCTAAAAATGCTCAGAAATTACCGGTAAAAACACCAACTCGCAGCGTTATTCCAGTCAGCCCGAAGAACTTTACCGGGCCTGTTCCAAAACCCTTGCCACGTTCATTCAGTAATTTCTTACGGCCAGTAAAGGGGAAGGTGATCTCTTCCTTTGGCGCAAAGGAAGGCGGAATACACAATGATGGTATCAACATTGCCGCGCGCAGGGGGACACCTGTGAAAGCTGCTGAAAACGGTGTTGTTGTTTATGCCGGGAGCGAACTAAAAGGCTTTGGGCAAATGTTGTTGATCAAACACTCTGATGGATGGGTGACAGCCTATGCCCATACAGATCAACTCTTGGTTGGCCGTGGCCAACGGGTGAAGAGGGGGCAGAATATTGCCAAGGTGGGCAGTACCGGGAATGTTTCCAAACCCCAACTTCATTTTGAAATTCGCAAAGGATCAGAAGCCGTTAATCCAAAGAAATTACTAACAAACTAGCTTGCGGGTAATTTTTTAAGTATCACTTATAAAGAACGGTGCCTGTTATAAAGAACGGTGTTTGTGAGGCTTATGGAATCTTGATAGACATCCGTCCGGCGAGATCTTGAATAAATTGCCATGCAACACGACCAGAACGTGATCCACGAGTAACAGACCATTCACGAGCTTCGGCATGTAGGGCGTCACGATCAATTTTAATATCGTATTTTTCCACGTAACCTTCGATCATGGCAAAGAAGGTATCCTGATCACAGTTATGGAAACCAAGCCACAAGCCAAAACGATCAGACAGGCTGACATTCTCTTCTGTTGCTTCAGAAGTATGGATTGCCGATGACCTTTCATTTTCGATCATATCACGCGCCATTAGATGCCGACGGTTTGATGTTGCATAAAAAAGTACGTTCTTCGGGCGACCTTCAATGCCACCTTCAAGAACAGCCTTGAGTGATTTGTAGGTATCGTCTTGAGTGTCAAAGCTCAGGTCATCACAGAAGAGGATGCAAGGGCGTTCGGAGGTCTTTAGAACTTTTAAAAGCCGAGGAAGGGAAGGGATATCTTCACGATGAATTTCAACAAGTGTTACTTTGTTAAATTTATTCTCTTTTGCGAGTGAATTCACCTTGTCATGTACGGCTTTGACAATCGAACTTTTCCCGGTACCTCTTGCACCCCATAACAAGGCATTGTTTGCAGGATACCCCTCGACAAAACGCAGGGTGTTGTTCAAAAGTGATTCTCTTTGGCGATCAATTCCTTTGAGAAGGTCAAAATCAACCCGATTCACCTCTTCAACGGCTTCCAGTACATCAGGATCAGTCTGCCATACATAGGCATCTGCCTGGGAAAGATCTGGTACATTTTGCGCTTGTGGTGATAGTTTTTCCAGTGCCGAAGCAATACGTTCCAATACAGGGTATAAGTCTTTAAAATCAGTCATTTATCTAGCTCCGGCGCAAAGCCTGTCAATCAATCATTTGGCGAACCCTAACGGGCGTGCCCAAGTCAGTCAAATCCTCTGTCATTCCGTGATGCTTTCTTTGTTTTTCTGTTCGTTTGCATTTCCGGACCAGACAGTTATAGTCCGCGAGTAATTTTTTTTGGGGGTTGCTTGGCAACCGATTCCAAGTTCTTTTGTTCTGGAGAGATTAATGTTGATTTCCACAGCCTATGCTCAGGCAGCTGGTGGCGCTGGTTCGCCAAATGAATTGTTTGCGACACTGTTTCCACTCGTTTTGATCTTTGCGGTATTTTACTTCCTGATCATTCGCCCGCAAAGCAAGAAGATGAAACAGCAAAAAGCGATGATCGAAGCTATTCGTCGCGGCGACAAAGTTGTTACTGCTGGTGGTGTTATCGGTACCGTTGCAAAAGTTAAAGACGGTGGCGAAGTTCAGCTGGATATTGCTGAAAACGTTCGTATCACTGTTATTCAGAGCACGATTGCCAGCGTTGTCAGCAAGACGGAACCTGCTGATAAGTCGGCTAACGATGACAAAGATAAAAAAGACAAAAAATCTAAAGATTGATTTCTTTTGTACTTTCCGTTTAGAGGAAAGTTTTTAGAAAAGCATCTTTAGAGGTGGTTTTTACCTGCTCTGGCCCTATATCCAGAGCAGGTTTATTTCATATATTAACAGATAATACGGCCCGTTATGGTTCAGTTTTCCAAGTGGCAGATTTTTGCAGTTATTGGTGTTCTTGTTCTCGGTATTTTTTATGCCATGCCGAACTTGTTCAAAGAACAAACTCTTGAAACGTTCCCTGATTGGGTCGCGAGTGATCAGATTAACCTGGGGTTAGATCTCCAAGGTGGATCTTACCTATTGCTTGAAGTTGATCTGGAAGCTGTTGAAGAAGAGCAGCTTACCAATCTGGTTGAAGGTATTCGGGTAAATCTGCGTACTGATCGCATTGGCTACCAAAACCTTCGGGTTGAGGGTAAAGCGGCAACATTTACGCTTCGTGACGCAAGTGAAGAAATGGTTTCCCGTGTACGCCAGATGATCTTTGAAAATAATCCGGGGCTTTTGATTTCGACCGATGGCGCCAAGGTTATTTCTGAATACAGCGATTTAGTCCTACGTGAGCGTCGGATTGCTGTGATCAACCAATCTATTGAAGTTTTACGCAAAAGATTGGATGAAACAGGGACAAAGGAAATCAGCCTGCAAAGACAGGGGGAAAGCCGTATCCTTATTCAGGTGCCGGGGGTTAAAGATCCAGATGAAATTAAACGTCTGATCGGTAAAACCGCAAAGTTGACATTCCATTTGGTTGATCAAAACGCCGATCCTTATTCAGGAAAAGCGCCTGTCGGATCGCAGATTATGTTGTCGCAGGAAACTCAGGCTAGTGGTCAGCCACAACGCTATGTGATCAAAAAGCGGGTTATGGTGAGTGGTGAGAATCTGATCGATGCGCAGTCAACTTTTCAAGATGCTCAACCTGTTATTTCATTTACATTCGATACGACTGGCGCACAAAGATTTGCACGAGTAACACAGGAAAATGTTAATCGTCCTTTCGCCATTGTTCTGGATGGTAAAGTTATTTCGGCTCCAGTTATCAGGTCTCCAATTTTAACGGGTAATGGTATTATTTCGGGCAACTTTACGCCGCAATCTGCAGAAGAACTTGCTGTTCTACTCAGAGCTGGTGCGTTACCTGCACCGCTTGATATTCTAGAAGAACGCACCGTCGGTGCCGGGCTTGGTGAAGATTCTGTCAATGCAGGTAAGGTTGCTAGTATCATCGGTTTAGTGCTGGTGCTGATCTTTATGGGATCTTCCTACGGCTTATTTGGCATCATGGCGAACTTTGCATTGGTCGCGAACCTGATACTTATTGTTGCCGTACTCTCGCTTTTTCAGGCAACACTTACTTTACCAGGGATTGCCGGGATCGTTCTGACGATCGGTATGGCTGTGGATGCAAATGTTCTTATTTTTGAACGCATTCGCGAAGAAATACGAAACGGCCGTGGGCCGGTTATGGCGGTTGATGCTGGTTATAAACGTGCGATAGCAACGATTTTGGATTCAAACATTACAACGCTTATTGCGGCTGTTTTATTGTTCCAGTTCGGTACAGGACCCATCAAAGGTTTTGCCGTAACACTGACCATTGGAATTATTACATCTATGTTCACAGCGATTATGTTTACACGATTGCTTATTGTTACTTGGTTGCGCCGTCGCCGACCGCAGTCACTTGGTATATAAGGGGAGGCTGAAATCATGGCGTTAATTAAAAAGCTTCCGACAGATCCTAACATCAACTTTATGGGCAAAAGAAAGCTATTCATGGCTTTCTCTGTACTCATGATTGCATTGTCGTTGGTGTTAGTCGCGACCCGTGGATTGAACTTTGGGGTGGATTTCCGTGGCGGTATTCTGATTGAAATCAGAACATCGGAACCTGCTGACTTGTCTTCCTTAAGATCCCGTATCGGATCACTTGGTCTGGGCGAAATTAGTCTTCAGGAATTCGGAGCACCAACAGATGTTCTGATCAACATCCAAAAGCAGGATGGTGATGAAAAAGAACAGATGAAAGCCATTCAATTGGTCAAGGATGAGCTGGGCAGCGCCGTTGAAGAGTATCGCCGTGTCGAGTTTGTTGGTCCAAAGGTTGGTGCAGAACTCAAAGAAGACGGAGCACTGGCAACGCTTTTTGCCTTGCTGGGTATCGCTTTCTACATCTGGTTCCGGTTCGAGTGGCAGTTCTCGGTCGCTGCGTTGATGGCATTGACACACGATATTATCACGACAATCGGTTTCTTTGCTCTGACCCAGTACGAATTCAATCTGGCGACACTGGCCGCTGTATTGACGATTGCGGGGTATTCCATCAACGATACGGTTGTTATTTTTGATCGGGTACGCGATGAATTGCGCCGTTATAAAAAGATGGAAGTTATCGACGTACTGAACATGTCGATTAACAGAACGCTTTCCCGGACGATCCTGACATCTGTTACGACACTTCTTGCTCTTATCGCTCTCTTTGTGTTTGGTGGCGAAGTTATCAGAGGTTTGAGCCTTGGTCTTATCTGGGGTGTTACTATTGGTACCTATTCTTCTGTCGGACTTGCCGTTCCGTTACTCTTTGCTACAAACGTCAGACCTTCTATTCCTGAAGAAGAGGAAGAAGGACTTGTGGATGAGAATGGTCAGAAGATTGAACTCGTTCAGGAAAACGACAAAGCCAGTTAGGAGTTAACCTTCATGGAAGTATCGCTTAAAATTCCAGAAGGAAAACAGGTTATTGAAAAATATGGTAATGGTCGGTTCATGGTGTCTGACTATTACCATGAAGGTTCTATTCTGGTACTGCCAGATTTGACAGAATCCTGGTCCGTTCAGAACTTCTCCGATATGTCTTTGGAAACTCTCAATCCGCTGGTCGAAAAAGCAAATGAGATTGAGGTGTTGATTATTGGGTGCGGTACCAAAGGTGAATTTATCACGCCGACTTTCCGGAATAGTCTGAAGGGAAAAGGGCTGGTTGTGGATGCGATGGATACAGGTGCTGCCTGTCGTACCTATAATGTACTTCTTTCTGAAGGGCGTAATGTTGCCGCTGCTTTGATTGCAGTTGAGTAAAATTTTCCGCGGGCACGAACCACATGTCGAATGATACTGGCCTTTCCTATTGCGGTGGAGACATTAAGAAGAACGATTATGATCGTTACCTGACCTGTCTTTTTGCAAAAGATAGGGCGCGGGAAAATCTCTTTGCCCTTTATGCCTTCAATCAGGAAGTAGCTAAAACAGCCGAGGTCGTCAGTGAGCCCTTAACTGGAATGATAAGGTTGCAATGGTGGCGTGAAGCGATTGAAGGTATTTTCGAAGGTAACCCACGTAAACATCTGGTTGTTGAAGCATTAGCAAAGGCTGTCAAAGATCACGGACTGCAGCGTGAAAAACTTGATGAGTTTATTAATGCCAGAGAGTTTGATCTTGAAGATGCTGTCCCGCAAAACCTTGATGCTCTTGAGGGATATGTGGTGAGAACGTCTTCTGCTCTATTGAGTTTGGCAACCGATATTACGTATGACAAAGAAAATGCGGATGAAAGCGCCACAGAAGCATTAGGGCAGGCTTGCCAATCTATGGGGCTGGCTTGGGGAATACTTGGTATTATTCGGGCAACGCCTTTTTATGCTGCGAAAAAAAGAGTTTATTTGCCTCAAGATCTTATGAACCAGTATGGGCTTAACACTTCAACACTTTTCGAGTTGAAATCATCACCGGAGTTGTGTTTGATTTCTAAGGCCTTGACTGAGCAGATCAAAATACACTTGAGCAGGGCGCGAAGTTTTTCGGATAACATACCCAAATTGGCTAAATCCCCTTTGTTACTTGGTGCTTTGGCTGATCAGTATGTCAAAAGGCTTGAGAGCAATAGTTACGATCCTTTTGATGCCGTACTCCATCATCCCAAAGCTTCTACGACATGGAAGCTTATGTGGGCCAATATTTGTTCTCGGTATTAAATAAAAAGGTCGCCCACTGGAGCGACCTTTTAAACTGAGTAACCGGTTTCCCAATATTATTGGTTTTCGTCCAGCCACGTTTTCAAATCTTCGAGCGCTCGTTTTGAATAGAGTGGTTTACGATCTTTTTTCTTAAGCTTTTTACCCGGTCCTTTCGGGATATTCGGGAAAATACCAAAGTTTACATTCATAGGCTGGAATGTTTTTGCATCTGCGCCGCCTGTGACGTGATTGATCAGCGCGCCGTGTGCAGTGGTAATCGGGGGCGCAGGTAGATCTTTGCCTAAACGTTCCGCTGCTGCAAAACGTCCGGCCATCAGGCCTGACGCAGCTGATTCCACATATCCTTCAACACCTGTAATCTGTCCTGCAAACCTGAGACGAGGCATTGGCTTCATGCGAAGCGAATGATCAAGCAACTTAGGTGATTTCAAGAAAGTGTTACGGTGAAGGCCGCCAAGACGGGCAAATTCAGCTTCTTCAAGGCCAGGAATTGCACGGATGATTTCCATTTGTGCGCCGTATTTCATTTTAGTCTGGAAGCCGACGATATTATAAATGGTGCCTAGTTTATTATCCTGACGGAGTTGAACTACAGCATAGGGCTCCTCATCACCGTGTGGGTTTGTCAAACCAACAGGCTTCATGGGACCAAAGCGCAACGTCTCGACACCTCGACTTGCCATAACTTCGATTGGTAAGCAGCCTTCGAAATAGGGAGTGTTCTCTTCCCATTCTTTGAAATCTGTTTTGTCGCTGTCTATCAATGCCTGAATAAAGGCTTCGTATTGTTCTTTATTCATTGGGCAGTTGATGTAGTCGGCACCGTCACCACCGGGGCCAACCTTGTCGTATCTGGACTGGAACCAGGCTTTGTCAAAGTTGATCGAATCTTTGTAAACAATCGGTGCAATAGCATCAAAAAATGCGAGGTATTCTTCCCCTGTGATAGAGGCAATGACTTCGCTCATGCTTTCTGATGTCAAAGGACCTGTGGCGACAATGACGGAATCCCATTCTTCTGGCGGAAGTGCTGAAACTTCTTCTCGCTTGATGGTTACAAGAGGGTGATCTTCCAATCGCTTGGTGACTTCATCAGAAAAATCGTTTCTGTCGACAGCCAGTGCACCGCCGGCAGGTACCATGTGCTTTGCTGCGCAGGACATGATGAGTGAGTCCATTCTGCGCATTTCTTCGTGCAACAGACCAACGGCATTATTCTCATAATCATCAGACCGGAAAGAATTGGAACAGACCAATTCGGCAAGGCCTTCGCCTTGATGAGCCTCTGTTTTCCGAACCGGACGCATTTCATGAAGTATTACGGGAACGCCAGCCTGTGCGATCTGCCAGGTTGCTTCCGTTCCGGCCATACCACCGCCAACGACATGGATCTCTTTTAGGTCACTCTTGCTCATGATTGTCTCTTTACTATTCATTGCGTCTGCAATAATAAAATTTTTTGTGTTATATCTACTAAAAAGCTGCTTTGCACCCATATGTTTTAAATAAATATATTTTCTGTCTCATTCCCTATAATAACATAATAAACCGGAGCTCTTTATTTTATGCAACGAATAGATGATCGCGTTAGACGTGGTGGCGATGAAGACAGCTTGATCGGCTCTGTAGTTGATTGGGTGATGGCGCAAGCACTTCGGGATACGACGATTGAAGAGTTATTTGAAGGGTGCTGTCTAAGGCTGAGGTCTGCGGGGTTACCTATTGCTCGCGGGTATATCGCTTTTCGTACGCTGCATCCTTTGTATAGTGCGATGGGGTTGACTTGGGAACTTGGCAACGGCGTCAAAACTGTCGGCATGTCACATGAAAGTTCCGGCTCTGAAGAATGGCGCAGAAGCCCGTTTTATTTTATGCTGAGTAAAGAGATCGGCCTGCTGAGGCGCCGGTTAGTTGGCGAAGGTGCTATCCATGATTTCAAGTTAATGGAAGATCTTCGTGACGATGGCTATACGGATGTTTTATGTTACGCGATCCATTTTGATCAAGAATCTCTGGGTGATACAGATGGCAGAGGGATCTTGGGCACCTGGTCGAGCGATATTAAAGCAGGCTTGAGTGATACGGACATAAAATCGCTTATTCGTGTTCAAAACCGTCTGGCTGTTGCCTGTAAAGTGATTATCACCTCGCAAATCGCCCACAATATCTCAACGACATACCTCGGTCGTAATGCGGGGCAACGGGTTCTTAAAGGTCAAATTCAGCGTGGGGATGGTGAAAAGATCCACGCGGTCATCTGGTATAGTGATCTCAGGAACTCAACCGCACTGGCAGATATGATGCCGGAAGAAGACTATCTGGATCTGCTAAACGGGTATTTTGAAAGTACAGCAGGGGCCATTATTGATAATGGGGGTGATGTTCTTTTATTGATCGGTGATGCGGTTCTGGGAATTTTCCCGTTCACTGAGGATAAAACACAAGCCGAGACCGGAGAAATGGCCGTAAAGGCCGCCTATGATGCTGTTGAACGTATTAAGGAATTGAATGCCTGCGCCTGTGATAATGGCAAATGCGAAGCCACGTTTGGTCTTGGTTTGCATGTGGGGAACGTCATGTTTGGCAACATCGGTTTGCCTGATCGACTTCAGTTCACAACGGTTGGACCAGCAGTTAACGAGGTCGCTAGATTGGAGGCGCTGACCAAAGAGCTTGGTAAGCGCATTCTGATGAGTAAGGAGTTTGCTGAAATCGTCGGGCGGAAATGCATGCCAATGGGCGAGCATACCTTGCGCGGGATCGAAGAAGTACGTGAGATCTTTACGCTAGATGATTAATCACTGATCAAATCAGGTTTGATTGGAAAAGGCCGGATAGATTACTTTCCATCCGGCCTTTTTTGTTACTTCAGATAAGGTTTTAAATATTCACCTGTATAACTGCCTTTTGTCTTGGCGACAGTTTCTGGTGTTCCGGTGGCAACAACACGTCCACCTTTATCACCACCTTCCGGTCCCATATCGATAATCCAGTCGGCGATTTTGATGACTTCAAGGTTGTGTTCAATACAGAGGATTGTGTTTCCTTGATCTACGAGGGACTGAAGGACCTCCAGCAACTTCTTTACATCATCAAAGTGGAGGCCGGTAGTTGGTTCGTCGAGTATGTAGAGCGTTTTCCCTGTTGCCCGTCTGGAAAGCTCCTTGGCCAATTTAACGCGCTGTGCTTCCCCACCGGAAAGTGTGGTCGCAGCTTGCCCGACTTGAACATATCCCAGTCCAACTCTTTGCAAGGTTTCTAATTTGTTACGGATAGATGGAACCGCCTTAAAGAATTCCAGGCCATCATCAACATTCATATGTAAAACATCTGAAATTGATTTTCCTTTGTAGAGGATCTCAAGCGTCTCACGATTATATCGCTTGCCCTTACAGACGTCACATTCGACATAAACATCGGGCAGGAAGTGCATTTCAATCTTGATGACACCGTCGCCCTGACAGGCTTCACAGCGTCCACCCTTTACATTGAAAGAGAAGCGTCCGGGTTTGTAACCGCGGGTTTTGGCTTCGGGTAATCCGGCAAACCAGTCTCTGATCGGAGAGAACGCGCCTGTGTAAGTCGCAGGGTTTGATCGAGGTGTTCGACCAATAGGGGATTGGTCAATATCAATCACCTTATCGATAAACTCTAGACCTTCTATTGTATCGTGGCTTCCAGGCTGTCCTTTGGCATTATGTAACTTTCGCGAAACGGCTTTATATAACGTCTCAAGGATGAGTGTTGATTTACCACTACCGGAAACGCCTGTGATGCAAGTAAAAGTCCCAAGCGGAACGTCAATCGATACATTTTGCAGGTTATTTTCGTTTGCCTTGAGGACTTTAATTTTTTGCCCTTTATGACCTTTGCGGCGTTTTTCAGGGAGTGTGATCGAGACTTCACCAGTAAGATACTTGGCCGTTAAACTTGCCTCTGTTGCCATCACTTCATCCGGCGTTCCACAGGCAACAACCTGTCCGCCATGTTTTCCGGCTCGTGGTCCCATATCCACAAGATAATCCGCAGTTCGAATGGCATCCTCATCATGTTCAACAACGACCACAGTATTGCCAAGATCCCGCAGGCGACGCAGGGTCTCTAGCAACCGGGCATTATCCCGCTGGTGCAAACCAATCGAGGGTTCATCCAGAACATAAAGAACACCCGTAAGGCCCGAGCCAATTTGCGATGCCAGTCGAATACGTTGGCTTTCACCGCCTGACAGCGTTGCTGAAGATCTGGAAAGGGTCAGATAGTCGAGGCCGACGTTTACAAGGAAATAAAGCCGTTCATTGATTTCCTTGAGAATTCTGACTGCGATTTCATTTTCCTTGTCGCTGAGAATTTCTGGGATTTCATTGAACCATTTCTCGGCTTCGGCAATAGAAAGTTGGGCAATTTCACCAACGTGTTTTTTTCCAATTTTAACAGCCAATGCTTCTGGTTTCAGGCGGTGTCCATCACATGTCTGACACGGTTTTTTTGTTTGGTATTTTGACAACTCTTCGCGAACCCAATCACTATCAGTTTCCCGAAAACGTCTTTCCATGTTGGGAATGATGCCCTCGAAAGGTTTCTTGGTCTGGTAACTGCGGTTGCCGTCGGTGTAGGTCATTTCGATGACATCTTTACCAGAACCGTTCAAAAGAAGTGCTTTGATTTTTTCTGGTAGTTCATTCCAAGTAATATCCAGTGGAAAGTCATAATGCTCAGCGAGGCTTTTCAGGGTTTGCAAATAGTATTTAGATGTTGAATTCGCCCAAGGGGTAATGGCGCCCTCTTTGAGGGAAACGCGTTGATCCGGAACAATCAAATCACCGTCAAAGATAAGGGTTTTTCCCAACCCGTCACAGGCCGGACAGGCACCAAAGGGATTGTTAAAAGAAAACAGTCTGGGTTCGATCTCGTCAATGGTAAAACCGGATACCGGGCAGGCATAGCGAGCTGAAAAGATTGTCTGTTCACCTGTCTTGGCGTTTTCCGCAAAAGCAATGCCGTCGGCAAGACCCAACGCTGTTTCCAGACTATCAGCCAAACGCGTTTTTATGTCGCCCTTTACCACGACACGATCAACAACAACTTCGATGTCGTGTTTTTTCTTTTTATCCAGTGCGGGGACGTCGCCGATTTCGTAGAGTTCTCCGTCGACCTTTACGCGCTGAAAACCTTTGACTTGCAGATCGGCAAGCTCTTTACGGTATTCGCCTTTGCGGCCCCGTACAATTGGCGCAAGCAGATAGAGGCGGGTACCACTTTCCATCTCCATGACTTTATCAACCATTTGGCTGACAGATTGACTTTGGATGGGAAGGCCGGTTGCTGGTGAGTAGGGGATACCAACCCGCGCAAAGAGAAGGCGCAGGTAATCATAGATCTCTGTAACGGTACCAACAGTAGAGCGCGGATTTTTTGACGTTGTTTTTTGTTCAATTGAAATTGCTGGGGATAATCCTTCGATAGAATCCACATCGGGCTTTTGCATAAGCTCAAGGAACTGGCGGGCATAGGCCGAGAGGGATTCGACATAGCGTCGTTGCCCCTCGGCGTAAATCGTGTCAAAGGCGAGAGAAGATTTGCCGGACCCGCTGAGGCCAGTGATAACAACGAGTTCGTTTCTGGGTAAATCAACACTGACGTTTTTCAGGTTATGTTCTCTCGCGCCACGTACGGAAATAGTGCGGGATTCCTGTATTGAACTCATTTTATCGCCTGTAAATGTTTTACAAATGTTCTCGTCGGAATATATATGGACGAACAGTGAACAAAATGCATCCTTTTTTATAAAATAGGATGAATATTTTGCTGAAAGTTCTCCGGAGAAATGCGAAGATCTTGCAGAAAAGAGATCGATCTTCTATTAGACGTTGGCTCTGAGCAGCCCGACTGATAGGGTTCCAGATCAATTTTTTTAGATTCTAAAGTAAATCATAGGGACGAAGCCATGGCTGGTAGTGTTAACAAGGTGATTCTGGTTGGTAATTTGGGGCGTGATCCGGAAATCCGTTCCATGCAATCAGGACAGCGTGTGGCTAATTTGAACATAGCAACATCAGAAAGTTGGAAAGATCGTACCTCGGGTGAGCGTCGGGATAAAACCGAATGGCACCGCGTTGTTATTTTTAACGATCGTCTGGTCGATGTTGCCGAGAAATTCTTGCGCAAAGGTTCCAAAGTTTATTTGGAAGGGCAGTTGCAGACCCGTAAATGGACCGACAACGCTGGTGTTGAAAAGTACACCACAGAGATCGTTCTTCAGAACTTCCGCGGCGAATTGACAATGCTTGATGGCCGTAATGATGGTCAGGGTGGCGGCTTTGGCGATTCTTCCGGTGGTGATGCCGGTGGTTTTGGCGGCAGCGGTAGCTCAGGCGGCGGATACGGCGGCGGCTTTGGTGGCGGCTCCTCTGGCGGCGGATCAACAGGCGGCAGTGCACCCGTTGACGACCTTGACGACGAGATCCCGTTCTAAGCTAGTTAGAATGCAATGTATTAAAGCGGCTCTTTTGGGTCGCTTTTTTATTTTTACAATAGGTTTTTGGCCATGATCAAAACTGATCTTTTACATTTCGAGCAACTTTCCAAACAACAGCTTTATCGTGTTTTACAGCTTCGTTCTGATGTCTTTATTCTGGAGCAGGAATCTCTATATAGGGATATGGATGGACAGGATAGCGTTGCCTGGCATGTGCTAGCTTATGGCCACGAAGACACTGTTGTTGGTGTTCTCCGTATTCTGAAAGATCCTAAAGATGATAGCTGTTACACGATTGGTCGGGTCGCGGTTGCTAAGGCAGCCAGAGGACGGGGGATCTCTGTTGAGTTAATGGAGCGGGCACATGACTTTATTGCCAAACAGCTGGGTGCTGAAAGAATTGAGATTTCAGCTCAGGAGCATTTACAGAAGTTCTACAATAATCTTGGCTATGTGACGGTTTCTGAAGAACCTTATGATGACGCAGGTATACCGCACGTAGACATGATCCGCGCCGTATGAAACGGCGAGATTTTGCCCCTTGACAAATTAAAATATAGTAGAATTTGTCGATTTAAAGCTGGGGTCAAAAAATTATTTAAATTCAATCCTGTAGAACGGTATTTTTCCTTCTCTTTTTACATACATTTTGTTGTGGCTACGCGATGAATTTGTTACATTTCATGTGATTTTTTTTACGCCTGAAATAACTTGTGTTCCGGCCTTGTGCCATTCACGGTTTTAGAGGGCATTTCTGTTAAACAGAAACAGGATAATTACGTGACTTCGAACTCTGATACATCATCCGATAACCAGGATGTTTTTCCGGTAACTATTGAAGACGAAATGAAGCGATCGTACCTCGATTACGCTATGAGCGTGATCGTGTCTCGTGCACTTCCCGACGTCAGGGACGGCCTTAAACCGGTGCACCGTCGCATCCTTTACGCGATGAAGGAATCCGGTTACGACTGGAACAGAGCTTATCGTAAGTCTGCCCGTATTGTTGGTGACGTGATGGGTCAGTATCACCCGCATGGTGACCAGGCCATTTACGATGCCATGGTTCGTATGGCGCAGGACTTCTCTATGCGCCTGCCGCTGGTTGATGGCCAGGGTAACTTTGGTTCCATGGATGGCGATCCACCTGCGGCGATGCGTTATACGGAATCTCGTTTGCAGCGCGTTTCCAGTGAAGCTCTTTTGGAAGATATCGACCGCGATACGGTTGATTTCCAGGACAACTATGATGAATCCACGAAAGAGCCGATTGTTCTTCCTGCCCGTTATCCAAACCTTTTGGTCAATGGTGCCGGTGGTATTGCGGTTGGTATGGCAACAAACATTCCACCGCATAACCTTGGTGAAGTCTTGGATGCCTGCTGTGCCTTTGTCGATGATCCGGAACTATCAATTGATCAGCTGAACGAGATTATCCCCGGGCCTGATTTCCCGACAGGTGGTGTTATTCTTGGTCGAACAACAATTCGCGATGCCTATCATACAGGTCGTGGCTCAATTGTTATGCGCGGCAAGGCCGAGGTTCAGGAAATCCGCAAGGATAAGATGGCAATTGTTGTTACCGAGGTTCCTTTTCAGGTCAACAAAGCCAGAATGCTTGAAAAGATCGCGGATATTGCCCGTGATAAGACAATCGAAGGTATTACAGATATTCGGGACGAAAGTGATCGTCATGGTGTCCGCGTAGTTGTCGAACTGCGTCGCGATGTAGAGCCGGAAGTTGTTCTTAATCAGCTTTATCGCTATAGCCCGTTACAGACGTCCTTTGGGGCAAACATGCTGGCGTTGAATTCAGGTCGTCCAGAGCTGTTGGATCTGAAATCAATTATTTCTGCATTTATCGCATTCCGCGAAGAAGTGATTACACGTCGTACAATTTTCGAGTTGAATAAAGCACGTGATCGCGCGCACCTATTGGTTGGCTTGGCGATTGCGGTTGCCAATATTGATGAGGTCATCGAGCTCATTCGTGCCGCTTCTGATCCTGTGATCGCACGTGAACAGCTTATGAACCGCGCGTGGCCTGCTAAGTATGTAGAACCGCTCATTAAATTGATTGATGAACCGGGGCGTAATGTTGATGCTGATGGCAATTATTTCCTTTCTGAAGCACAGGCAAGAGCAATTCTGGAGCTACGTCTACAGAGGTTGACCGGTCTTGAGCGGGATAAGATTGCCAAGGAGTTGGAAGATATCGCGGATCAAATCCGTTATTATCTCGAAATACTCGCTTCTCGCGAAAAACTTCTTGGTATCCTGCGTGAAGAGCTCATCGAGATGAAGGCCAAATACGCTACGCCGCGTCGGACAGAAATTCTGGATGGCGTGTTCGGGTATGACGATGAAGACCTCATCCAGCGAGAAGACATGGTGGTGACGGTTAGCCACAGTGGGTACATTAAACGTGTTCCGCTAAGTACGTATCGTGCGCAGCGTCGTGGTGGTAAGGGCCGTTCAGGTATGGCAACAAGAGACGAGGATTTTGTCTCTCAGATCTTTGTTTGTAATACCCATACGCCTGTTCTCTTCTTCTCTTCCCGTGGCATGGTTTACAAGATGAAGGTTTATCGCCTTCCTCCGGGTACACCAACATCACGGGGGAAAGCGTTGGTGAATATGCTGCCGCTGCAACAGGGTGAGACGATTTCCACCATGATGCCGCTTCCTGAGAACGAGGAAGCATGGTCAGAAATGTACGTTATGTTTGCGACATCTACTGGTGGTATCCGTCGTAACAAGCTGTCTGATTTTACCCGCGTTATGGCCAATGGTAAAATTGCCATGAAGCTGGAAGATGAAAATAGCAGATTGATTGGTGTACAGACCTGTACTGAGCATGACGACATTATGCTATCCACGGCACGTGGCAAATGTATCCGCTTCCCGGTGAATGGTGTTCGCGTCTTTGCTGGGCGTACCTCGACGGGTGTGCGTGGTATTTCGCTTGCTGAAGGTGATTCAGTTATTTCCATGGCGATTATCAATCACATGGATGCTGATTCTGATACCCGTGAACAGTATCTACGGTATGCGAATGCAAAACGTCGTAGTGAAAACGCGGAAGAGGGCGAATTTGATCCATCAGCGCTTGAGACAACACTGTCTCAGGAGCAGCTTGATAGTATGGCCGAGAGTGAGCAGTTCATTCTGTCGATCTCACAGGATGGTTTGGGCAAACGGTCATCTTCTTATGAATACCGTGTGACCAGCCGTGGTGGTAAGGGAATTGGAAATCTGGATTTATCCAGAGCAAAAGGAAAAACAACGACTGTTATTTCCGTATTCCCGATTGATGAGACTGACCACATCATGTTGGTAACGGATGCTGGTAAGCTTATTCGCTGCCCAGTGCACGATGTCAGAATTGCAGGGCGCTCAACACGTGGTGTTAATTTGTTTAACGTTGCTGATGATGAGAAAATTGTTTCTGTATCCAGATTGGCTGATGATGGTGAAGACGAGGAAGATGATATCCTTGAAGGCACTGAGGGAAGCGAAGGTGTTGAGGCTGCGGATGCAGTAGAAAGTGAAACTGCTGAGGCTGCATCAGAAGCATCTGAGCCAGAAGCATCTGAGGACGTAAAAGGCGGGGAGTAATCCCCGTATCCTAACGAAGAAGAGTTTAGGGCATGACGAAAAAACACGTTGGGCTTTATCCCGGGACTTTTGATCCGGTCACCAAGGGGCATATGGATATTATTACCCGTGGGTGCCGTGTGGTTGATAAGTTGGTCATTGCCGTTGCGCGCAATGACCGCAAGGGGCCGTTGTTCAATACGGATGAACGGGTGAATATGGTGCTGCATGATACGGCACCTTTGCGAGATAAGGGCTTTGAGATAGAAGTTCTGCCCTTTGACAATTTGTTGGTGAACTTTGCACGTGAAGTTGGTGCGGGGGTCATTCTTCGTGGCTTGCGTGCGGTTTCTGATTTCGAATATGAGTTCCAAATGACGGGTATGAATGCCCGGCTTGATGCTGAAATCGAAACCGTATTTTTAATGGCTTCTGAAAAACAGCAGTTTATTTCATCGCGATTTGTAAAAGAAATTGGGTATCTCGGTGGCGATATATCTTCTTTTGTTAGCCCCGAGACGAAATTGAAGCTGGAAGAGAAGTTTGAAATTATGCGTAAATCCAAGGATTAACTGACTTTTAAGCACGATCTTTCTTTCTTGGTTTAAAAATATTCCTTTTTTTACGGTTGAAGACAAAAAGGCTGTTGACCGAATCAATAAGTGGTTCTATCTTCCGCCTCGCTTACCGCATTACACTTTGATGTCGATAAGCAAATGAGAATGGGCCCTTAGCTCAGCTGGTAGAGCGTCCGACTTTTAATCGGCAGGTCACAGGTTCGAATCCTGTAGGGCCCACCATTCTCCCCAGATTGTTCTGGATTTATATATTACAGATTGGGCCCTTAGCTCAGCTGGTAGAGCGTCCGACTTTTAATCGGCAGGTCACAGGTTCGAATCCTGTAGGGCCCACCATTCTGTACAATACACCCCGCTTTTTGGCGGGGTTTTGTTTTTCTGTTTCCAAAACATCACAACTTTTTCTGTTCACTTCCTCTGGGAATATACTTGTTCGCTTTCTCTGGGAATAATAGTCTTGGAATACGCTAAAATGTTGAAGTTTTTAATGCTCCGTCTAATAAAGTTATTTCAGATAAATACTTTCTGTTTAAAAGGAAAAAATCGTGTCCCAAAAACCACTTGGTCTGATTTGCGCTATTCCAAATGAAATCGAGCATTTTGGATCTGCTTTTGAGAAAACGAGTGAAAAACAGATTGCTGGTTTTTCGTTTCTTCAAGGCAAACTTGATGGTGTTGAAACTGTGCTGGTCGAAGCGGGCATGGGGAAAGTTAATGCGGCGGTTGTTACAACCTTGCTTATAGAGCAATTCAATTGCCGTGTAGTGCTCTTTTCTGGTGTTGCCGGTGGTGTTGATCCTAGCCTTGGCGTCGGGGATGTTATTATCGGAACCAAGCTTATCCAGCACGATTACGGGATGATTGTGTCGGATAAGCTAACAACCTATCAGCCCGGGCATTTGCCGATCCATATGCCAACTGAAAAACTTGGTTACGATGCAGATTCTGAACTTATAAGTAAGCTACTTAGTGAGCTTGAAGATTTTGAGCTTCCGGTGATTTCTGCTGAAGCAGCTGGCGGAGAGGCGCGTAAGCCTGTTGTTACGTCTGGCACTATTTTAACAGGTGATCAGTTTATTGGCTGCACAGTTGCAAGAGACAGGTTGTTCAAGGAACTGGGGGGACTAGCGGTTGAGATGGAAGGTGCAGCGATTGCGCAAGTGGCAGAACACTATCAAGTGCCTTTTGTTATTATACGATCGCTTAGCGATCTTGCGGGAGAAGAAAGCACGATGGACTTTATCAAATTCCTTGAAGAGACTGCCGGTGGTGCTGCGTTGGTTCTGAGGCGTATTATCCGTTTGCTATGAGCGTGAAAGTTAAGAATAGAGTAGTTGGGTACAGCTTAGGGGTGTTTCTTGGGTTATTCGCAATCTCAAGGGCGGGGGCTGATAGTAATTCGCCACAGTTTATAAGTCCTGTTGATTGTTCTGTTCCTTCTCAGTGTGCAATTCAGAATTATGTTGATGTATGGCCCGGTTCAGGGCATCGCGACTATGCCTGTGGAACGCTAAGCTATGAGCGTCATAGAGGAACTGATTTCAGGGTGCTTAGCTATGATCTATATCTTAAGGGAGTTCGTGTTTTAGCGGTTGCAGATGGCATTGTTCGAAGCAAAAGAAACGATGCTAATGAGGGCGATTATATCTTAAAAGGAAACGAAAGTGTTACGCTGCGTGAGGCTGGTAACAACGTTGTCGTTACACATGAGAATGGTTGGGAAACCACCTATGCGCATTTGCGGAAAAACTCTATTAATGTATCTCCTGGTGATATGGTGAAGGCAGGGGATGTTATTGGTACGATTGGCTTAAGTGGGAAAACAGAATTTCCACACCTGCACTTTCAGGTTTCGCATAATCAGGAGTTGAGAGATCCCTTTACTGGAAAGAAACCGTCTGGTTGTACTGAAACAACTATGGAATCTCTATGGGATAGTCCTTGGAAAAGAAATTTTCAGTATAAAAGTTCAGGAATAATAGACGCGGGTTTTGCAGGTCAGGTGCCAGTGCTTAAGTTATTGGCATTTCAAAGTGAGCAGCAAAGAATATCTGTGAAGAATAATTCGGAATTTCTTTTGTTCTGGGGGGAGATTCGAGGGCTTAAAATAGCTGATCGTTTAACAATTAGTTATGAAAATTCGCAAGGTGACATAACAAAAGATCAGGTGATTTTAAAAAATAACCAAGGATCTTTTTTTAAATATATAGGGAAAAAACGTCCTGAAGATGGATGGATATCAGGTGTGTATACAGGGAAAATTACACTGGAAAGAATTGTAGATAGGCAATGGAAGGTTATTGATTCTAGACAGAAAATACAGACTTTGCCGTAAGAGTTTTAATACTTAAACCTGTATGTCTAGATTCTGGCCACGATCTTTGTCCCCGTTAAACTGTTTTGAATCAGCAGATGCTTCGCTGTTTTCAACAGGACGCTTTGTTTCCACAGCTGCTTGCGAATTTTTTTCAGCAACGCTGATATCAATAGCAGCAGCAGGCTCTGAGAACCTGACAGTGGTTTGAAAAGAAGGCGCATTAATATTCATATTTGCATCCTGACACAGACGTATTAAGTAAGTCTTAACATATATAGGGAATTTTTTGGTGGTTTAAAGGGAGAAAAACCTTTTAGTTCACCAGATGTTTCGTTAATCAGGTCCTTTAAATTTAATGTCGGAGATCGGAAGCGTGGATAACAACGAAATTACCAGCGTAGAAAAATACTTGCGTCAAACTTTTGGGAATGAGGCAATTGCACTCGATAGAAAGACGACAAAAGCAGATTCTATTGAGGTTAGTCTTGGTGGTGAATTTATTGGCGTCATATATAAAGATGACGAAGACGATGAACTTTCCTATTCCTTTAATATGGCTATTTTAGCTGACGATCTACCAAAATAAGATAAGTACTTAATTCAGAGCGCTGAATTTTATGGCTTGCTCTGTATTATGTTTAAGCTTGTTTTAGTGATGCCCGGGTTTGATCTCAAAAGATTGATTCCGGGTGTTTTATTTTTGGACATTTTATATTGATGCAAACAGCTTTTAGCTATTAATTTCCCTAGTATCGTTCGGAATTTAGTCATTGCTGTTTTTTTGTCGCGCAATCTATGCAGAGGCTGACTGTGGGATCAAGCTCCAGGCGCTTCAACTGGATTTCTTCGTCGCATCGTAAACAATAGCCGTAGTTCCTGTTTTGTAGTCGTGTCAGTGTTGTCTCAATTTTACTGAGCTCGACCTGTCGACGCCTTTCAGATTCGAGAGACATCGCTTGGGATTGGAGAGCATCCATCCGTGACAGCCTGCCGACTTTGCTCTGGTCCAGTTCGACAACATCTCTTGATTGCTGACTGGAAGCGCGAATATCAGATATTTCTGTTTTTCGCTTTTCTAATTCAGATGCAATGTTTTTCAAGTTGATGGTTGTTTTTTGATCAGACATTGAGCCTCGCTATCCCCATTGAGTAGCATCATAGCAAATAAATGCTCTGATCAGTGTAAAATCGAAATGTCTGGAAAAATAGAAAATTGGAATAGAAAACACTCCGGAACAAAACAGGGGGACGGCCAAATGGGGGTTACCATGAACAGGCACGGTATGGCCAACGTCTCGTTCCGAAGTGTTTCTCAGAACATATCAAAACAAATACCCAGATGGTTGTGATGTTTCTGTGTCCAAAGCGATGGTTGACGGATCAAAAATTAACGATATTTAACAAATCGTTATTATCGATAGTGCTGAAATCATGAGCGAAGGTGAGGATGATGGCATTGTGGGCATGGCTCTGAATATCCGAATTTATAGTTCGTTGATTCTTTGAATATTTTAGAGAGAATAACTTTCATACCTAGAATGAAAACCGCTAATGAAGCGTAAAAAAGAAAGGCTTTTGATTTATCCACAACAAATTTCATTTTTTGAAATTTTTCGTTTGCCCTTTCTGAGAGGATCAGTATATATCCCCATCAGCAACAGCGATGCGGTCGTGGCGGAATTGGTAGACGCGTAACGTTGAGGTCGTTATGGGCTAATAGCCCGTGGAGGTTCAAGTCCTCTCGACCGCACCAAAATTGGAATGTTGTTGCTCAAAAAATACTCTTGCTCTTCTGTGTTCTTCAACAATTTTGATTATCAAAATTATTTGCTCTTTGCAGCACATAATATGTTTGAGAAAGAGAGCTTTGATGACGATGCGGCAATGGCGGAATTGGTAGACGCGCTAGCTTCAGGTGCTAGTTCCCTTTATGGGAGTGGAGGTTCAAGTCCTCTTTGCCGCACCATATAACAGTGATTTATATTCTTCTTCAATTTGTCACAGCTTTCCAATTTCCTCCTTGAAAATAGCAGCTTTAACAGCAATGTTTAGGTGCAAGACACAACACATTTGTCTTAGTGTCTTGAACAGTTGTTAAATGGAACCTGATTTTATGAAAGATAAAGGCTTGAAAGCTACTCACAAGTCGAAGCAATCGTTCGCGCAGCGACTTAGTAACTATCTTCTTGCCGGGGTCTTGATTACAGCGCCTGTTACCATAACTTTATGGCTTGCATGGAAAGCCATTACTTTTGTGGATAGCCAAGTTACCCCACTTATTCCTCTTAAATGGAATCCTGAAAATTACCTTCCGTTCGGGGTGCCAGGTCTTGGACTCGTTGTTATTGTTGTCGGATTAACTCTGATAGGCTTTTTAACAGCTGGGTACATTGGTCGGTTACTGAAGCGCGCAAGTGAAGCCGTTGTTAAAAAGCTTCCTGTTGTGCGCAGTGTTTACAGTTGGACGCATCAGGTTTTTGAAACTGTTCTTTCTAAAAATTCTACCGCTTTTAATGAAGTTGTTCTTGTTGAATACCCTCACCGTGGATCTTGGGCTGTTGGTTTTATTACCGGGCGCACGAAGGGTGAAGTACAGAGTTTGACAGATGATACTGTCATTAATGTTTTTGTGCCTGCAACACCAAATCCGACAACAGGCTTCTTGCTTTTTATTCCCAAACAGGATGTTCATCATCTGGACATGACCGTGGAGGAGGGGATCAAGCTTGTTATTTCCGGAGGGATTTTATCGCCTTCAGAAATAAAAAAACTTACTCAGGAAGAAAAAGAAAAAAAAGCATCAGAAGAGAACTCTGCACATCACAAACCTAGCCTTTTGACGAAATTGAGGAACTACTTTTTTGGGGGTATGCTGGTTACTGCCCCGATAGGACTGACTTTCTGGTTGGCGTGGGAAATTATTATTTTTATTGATGATTGGGTACGCCCTTATATTCCTCAAAAATGGAATCCTGAAACCTATTTGCCTTTTGCATTACCGGGGTTGGGCCTTTTCTTTATCTTTGTCACCTTGACACTTATCGGTTTCCTGACGGCCGGTATTGTCGGTAAAACGCTTTTGCGAATTAGCGAGCGTCTGTTGGATCAAATGCCTGTTATTCGAACCGTTTATGGGGCTGTGAAACAGATTATTGAGACGATATTTCAAAATCATTCTAATGCGTTTCGTGAGGTAGTTTTGTTTCAATACCCGAGGCCCGGGTCGTGGGCCCTAGGTTTTTATACGGGGGATTCGAACCGGTTAATCAAAGATATATCTCAGGACGAATCAATTAATATCTTTTTGCCGACAACACCAAATCCAACTTCCGGATTCTTGCTTTTTGTTCCTCGTAAGGAAACAAGAATGCTGACAATGAGCGTCGAAGAGGGAATCAAGATGGTTGTTTCTGGGGGGATCGTTACGCCTGAATATCAAGCTCCAGATGAAGAGCAGGAAAAACTGATCGAACAACCAACAATCTCTGATGCAAAAACGGATAAAAGCGATAAAGACGTAGAGTCTCAAAAGGCGGCTTCTTAAGCCATAATTACTAACCGGACTTAAGGTATTTAACTGCTGTATCTCTTTCGAAAAGATACAGCAGTGTGCGGAGAGCTTCCCCTCTAGGAGTTTGCAGTGTTGGATCTTTATCCATGATCAGTTTGGCATCATTTCGTGCTGTTGCCAGTAATTCACCATGACAGGCCAGATCGGCAACTTTGAATTCGGGTAATCCGCTTTGTCGAGTTCCCAAGACTTCACCAGCGCCGCGCAAGCGTAAATCTTCTTCGGCAATAACAAAACCATCATCACTATCCCGCATGATTTTAAGACGGGCTTTGCTGGTTTCGCCCAGTGGTCCTTGATACATCAGAATACAGGTTGATTTCTCACTACCACGTCCAATTCTCCCCCGAAGCTGATGGAGCTGTGCCAGACCGAAGCGTTCTGCATGCTCAATCACCATAATGGTTGCTTGGGGAACGTCAACGCCAACCTCGATCACGGTTGTTGCAATAAGCAGATCTACATTTCCCTTGGAGAATTTTTCCATGACGGCGTTTTTTTCAGCGCCCTTCATGCGGCCATGAACTAAACCTACACGGTCGCCAAATCGTTCGCTTAGTTCGCGGTATCTTTCTTCTGCAGCGGCAAGGTCAGATTTGTCTGAATCTTCAACTAATGGGCAAACCCAATAGACCTTTGTTTCCTGATCCAAGGATCGCGCAACACCGTTAATAACATCATTAATCCGTTCAACGGATACTGTGCGGGTGTCAACGGGTTGTCGTCCAGCTGGCTTTTCAGTCAGGCGAGATACCGCCATGTCACCATAAGCTGTCAACATGAGCGTTCGGGGAATAGGAGTGGCCGTCATTACCAGCATATCAACACCAGCCCCTTTTCGCGCAAGCGAAAGACGTTGGTGCACACCAAATCGGTGCTGTTCATCAATCACGGCCAAAGCCAGGTCGGAAAAGTCTATTTCATCCTGAAAAAGGGCATGTGTGCCAATGACCATTTGCGTTGAGCCGTCGGCGATACTTTCCAGAATGGCTTTGCGCGCTTTGCCTTTATCGCGACCTGTTAGGATCACAACAGAAATGCCAAGCTTTTCAGCAAAGGGTTGTAAGGTCTTATAGTGTTGACGAGCCAAGATCTCTGTCGGGGCCATCAATGCAGCTTGAAAACCGCTTTCTATTGCTGCCAACATTGGGAAAAGCGCAACGGCTGTTTTACCACTTCCCACATCACCTTGCACCAATCGGAGCATGCGGTTAGAGCTTTCCATATCAGCAATAACTTCTCTGATGGATTGGTCTTGTGATCCCGTCAGCGTAAAGGGCAGGATGTCGAGCATTTTTCCCCGCAGAGACCCGTCGCCTTTAATTATGCGCCCTTTTGCTGCTGTCTGCTGTTCACGGACAAGGGAAATGGCAAGCTGGTTTGCCAAAAGCTCATCATAGGCCAATCGTTTTCGATAGGGGGAAAAGGCTGTCAGTTCATCTTCGGATTGGGGGTGATGAACTTTTTGAAGGCAACTATGCCAATCAAGCCAGCTTTCCTGCTCTTTTAGAGAGCTGTCGAGCCATTCCGGTACAACTGGAGCCAAAGCAAGGGAAGCTTTAATGGCTTTTGAGAGTGGCTTGAGAGTTACGCCTGCACTTAAGGGATAAACTGGCTCTACTGTTTTTACATCTTCTTCTTCGTTTGGGGGGACCATGTGGTCCGGATGTGCCATTTGCAGGACATCCCCGAAGCGTTCCAGCTTGCCACTTATGATGCGATCTTCCCCCACAGGAAGTAGCTTCATAATATAGTCACCACGTGCATGGAAGAATATCAATGTCATCTCGCCCGTGAGATCATGGCAGATAACCCGATAGGGACTGCGACGATTGGGGGAAGGGATATGTCGGGATACCGTGACTTTGAGTGTGGCAACGCGATCAGAGATAGCATCAGCAATGGTTGGGGAGTAGCGACGATCAACCAACCCCACAGGTAAATGCCAACAAAGATCAAGCACACGCCCTCCTGCCAGCTTTTCATAAAGTGTGCTTAAGCGAGGCCCAACACCTTGAAGAGTTGAGACAGGAGTAAATAGTGGAAAGAGAATCTCTGGACGCACGGGCTTTAACTTGCAGAAATTAAATCGGATGTTTATTAAATGTTCTAGTAATGTTTCCTATATCATAGCTTAATGTGCAAGCGAAACGAACAAGCGTATTAAATTCAATGACGGATGAGGTTTATGGGTACAGCAGCCAACGCTGAATTAAACAAAAGGCGAAAACAGCTTAGATTCAGAAGCTGGCATCGCGGAACACAGGAAGCTGATCTCATTATTGGAACCTTTGCTGACCAGAACGTCGGTAATATGGACGTGACAGAGCTGGACCTGTTTGAACGCGTTCTTGAAATTCCTGATCCCGTTCTCTACGACTGGATTATTGGCAATTCGGCACCAACGGAAGATATGCATAACAAAGTTCTTGATGCTTTACTGAGCTTTAAATACACCCCGAATAAACGATAACGGCCTTATTATATTTGGCTATAGCTGATATTCAAAACGACGATTAATATAAAGAATTGTAACTGTGAAAACACTCGCGACCCGACTTCAAGCCGCCGATCATTATCAGATTTCATCAGCACCCGAAGGTTATGATGCTCAGCTTCTTGCGGAGCTTGTTGTCGAGTTAGCGCCGCAACCTGTTTTGCATATTGCGCTTGATGATAACCGTCTGGCTGTTCTGGCTGAACTTGTTGGGTTCTTTGCGCCGGATATAGAGATTATTGAAATCCCTGCCTGGGATTGCTTACCTTATGATCGGGTGAGCCCCCACAAAGACATTTTGGCCGCGCGTATTAATGCTTTTGCAAAGTTACTGGCAACGCCTGTGCCTAAATCAGGCCGTCTTGTTCTGACGACAATTTCTGCTTCACTTCAGAAAATACCGCCAAGAGAGCTTTTTAAAAACAGAACTCTTGTGGCCAAATCCGGCGTGGAGATTAAAAACGAAGATCTGTTAAAGTTCTTTTCTACCAATGGATATTTGCGTTCGGAAACGGTAAGTGAAGCCGGTGAATACGCAATTCGCGGTGGTATTGTTGATGTTTATCCTCCCGGTGAAGAATTTCCCCTGCGCCTGGATTTCTTTGGGGATGAGCTTGATACGCTAAGGTATTTTGATCCACTGACACAAAGAACAATTGGTGATGCCCAAAGTCTGGAGCTTAAACCTGTCGGCGAAGCAATTCTTGATGAAAAAACAATTGAATCTTTCCGAAAAGGCTATCGCGAAACTTTTGGTGCCGTTGCCAAGGATGATCCTCTCTACGAAGCCATATCCGAAGGGCGACAGTATCCTGGTATGGAGCACTGGTTACCGCTTTTTTATGGCGATCTGGAAACACTGTTTGATTATTTACCAACCGCCGTTGTGACACTGGATGGTCAGGCGGCGGAAGCACGAGATGCCCGGATCGAGTCCATCACTGATTTCTTCCAAGCACGACAGACAATGGAAAATACGGCGGAAGGTGGCTGGGTTTACAAACCAGTTCCAATGCAGCGCTTGTTTCTGTCTGTTGAAGATTGGGATGCAATACTATCCAAAAGGCCAGTCACACAATTTTCGGGCTTTACGTTACCTGATCATCTTGAAAACCTGATTGAGGTTGAAGGCAAGCAGGGTAAAGATTTTTCTGAAGCCAGAAATCGTGAAGACGTCAATGTCTTTGACGAGGTCAGCGAGTATATTCGCCTTCAACAGACGAACGGTAAAAAAATTATCGTTACCGGTTTTAGTGATGGATCTCGCGATCGACTGATTTCTATGTTTCATGAACACGGCTTGGCCAATACCGATGTTCTGAAAGATTGGAAAATTCACAAGAAAACCATGCGTAAGCAAGTGCAGTTCTTGACGCTGGGGCTGGAACGCGGTGTGATCACACCAAATGTGGCTTTTATTACCGAGCAGGATATTCTTGGTGAACGTCTTGCTCGTGCACAGAAACGGCGCCGTAAATCAGATAACTTCTTAAAAGAAGTTTCATCGCTTCAGGATAAAGATTTTGTCGTTCATATGGAACACGGGATCGGACAGTATATTGGGCTTGAAACGGTTGATGTCGGTGGTGCACCTCATGATTGCCTCAAGGTTGTTTATAGTGGTGGCGACAAGCTTTTTGTCCCTGTAGAGAATATCGAAATTCTTTCCCGGTATGGCTCGGAAGATTGTGGCGCGGAACTGGATCGTTTGGGCGGCGCGGCATGGCAGGCTAAAAAAGCGCGCGTAAAAGAACGCATTCGGGAAATAGCACATCAGCTTATCGGCATTGCTGCGAACCGTCTTCTGCGTAAAGCAGAAACAATTGATGTACCGGAAGGGTTGTATGACGAGTTTGCCGCCCGTTTTCCTTACCCGGAAACAGAAGATCAGCTTAATGCCATTGCGGATGTTTTTGAAGACTTGAGATCAGGACGTCCGATGGACCGTCTTGTATGTGGTGATGTAGGCTTTGGGAAAACTGAAGTTGCGCTAAGAGCGGCTTTTGTGGCCGTTATGAGCGGCAAACAGGTGGCCGTTGTTGTGCCAACAACGCTACTTGCCCGTCAGCACTACAATAACTTTGTCGAACGTTTTAAAGGCTTGCCTGTACGCATTGGACAGCTATCTCGCCTGGCAACCGGTAAAGAGCAGACGGAAACAAAAAAAGGTCTGGCCGAGGGGACGGTCGAGATTGTGGTGGGGACCCATGCTGTCTTTGCTAAAAATATGAAATTCTCTGACCTTGGTTTGTTGATTGTCGATGAAGAACAGCACTTTGGTGTTAAACAGAAAGAGCGTCTGAAAGAGCTTCGTTCTGATGTTCATGTGTTGACACTTACCGCAACACCGATACCACGGACACTACAGATGGCTATGTCCGGTGTTAAGGAAATGAGCCTGATTGCTACACCGCCGGTTGATCGTTTGGCTGTACGTACATTTGTTCTCCCCTTTGATCCGGTCATCGTACGTGAAGCTATTCTCAGGGAACATTACCGCGGTGGTCAGACATTCTATGTATGCCCGCGACTGTCTGATTTGAGAGAGCTTAAAGAACGCCTCGAAAAACTCGTGCCGGAAGTGAAGATCTGTGTTGCTCATGGTCAGTTGGCTGCTCGTGATCTGGAAGATGTCATGACCGCTTTCTGTGATCACCAATATGATGTCTTGCTGTCGACGAGTATTATTGAGTCCGGGCTGGATATCCCAAGTGCCAATACAATGCTGGTGCATCGCGCTGATATGTTTGGTCTTGCTCAACTCTATCAAATCAGAGGACGTATCGGGCGCTCCAAAATCCGGGGCTATTGCTATCTGACCCTCCCTGTTGGCAAGCTGTTGAGTAAAACCGCCGAGCGTCGTCTAGAGGTTATGCAAACGCTTGATAGCCTTGGCGCTGGCTTTAACCTTGCCAGCCACGATATGGATATTCGCGGGGCAGGGAACCTTGTTGGCGATGAACAGTCCGGCCATATCAAAGAAGTTGGTGTTGAACTCTATCAACAGATGTTGGAAGAAGCCGTTGCAACCTTGCGTAGCGATGAAGTGAACAGTGAAGAAGATCAGACTTGGTCACCGCAGATCAATATTGGAACGTCCGTGTTAATCCCGGACCGTTATGTTGCTGATCTGAATGTGCGTCTGGGGCTTTATCGACGTTTATCTTCTTTGACAGAGCGCTCAGAGATTGATGGCTTTGCAGCTGAGCTTATTGACCGTTTCGGTGATTTGCCGGAGGAAGTGGAAAACCTGCTGCAAGTCATGTTGATCAAAGGACTTTGTAAACAAAGCGGTGTCGAAAAGGTTGACGCAGGCCCCAAAGGCGCCGTGGTTTCCTTTAGAAATGATACCTTTGAAAATCCATCTGCACTTATCATGTTTATTCAGGAACAGGTCGGCACTGTTAAAATCCGTCCGGATCACAAGTTGGTATATCGCCGCGCCTGGGATGACGCAGGAAGCCGCCTGAAGGGGGTTAAGATGATGATGGAAGAATTGGTTAAATTGGCGAAGTCAAAGTAAAGCGCGCTTTCATACACATGGGCTGATATCAAAGCATAGTCTATCATTGGGGATGTCATTACTGAACTCCTCTTGTTTCAGCCTGTTGAAACAAGGGGTGTTCAACAGCAGGGTATATAGAAAACGCAGCAACTTCGATCAGGAAGATTTCTTTTGTTTTTGGATCATATAAATAAAGACTTGGATGTAGTTTTTGGTTTTGGAGGTAACCAGATTTTGGAGAAATAACAACATCATCACGAAGAAATATAATTTCCATGGGTGGAATAGCATTATCTAATAAATTTGAATTATTAATAACTCTCTTACCATCGACGAAACGAGGACCTTGCCTATGCATAATAAAGCGATCCCACACACCGCTCCTTTGAACTCTTAATGCTTTACCCTCAGGAAAAAGGTGTTCAATACGGTTTTCTAGATTTGATGTTATCCCATGTCCAATCTTGGGAAACCCACCCGCAAGAGCAGAATAAAGCACTCCATTTGCGCGGTACCCATACATTATTCCTCTGCCTTTGGCGTCAAATAGATTAGACAGCAGGTGTCGCGGTTGCTGCCCCCCAAGTTCTGGGCGGCGTTCAACCATTTGGGGATATGTATAACTATCCAACTCTGCATCAATAATAGGATTGTAGCCACGCCATTGGTTCTCTTTTAGCACTAAAGCGTAGTAGGATTTATACCGAACTTTTTTATAATCTTTCCAGTCACCATCAGTGTAGATATTGCCACTAAACCACTGAAAATCATCAGGCTCAGCCATTTCCTTTTCAGCAACATCTTCATCAACCAGTTCTACGTGAAATTTCAGATCCGTTACTCTGGCTGTATTTGATTTGAATGAATCTCTGTCAATATACAGTTCCAATGTTTGCATTGTCGCAGTATCTGGCGTCCAGCCAATACGCGGGACGTAATCAGGATGGAGCTGTTTTGCCCTTAGCTTTGTTAAACCATTATCATCCTGATATTCTTCGCGATCACACTCATAGGGTGTCCACATCATTACAGCGGCGTTATCGGGCAAGTAACTCCCAAAAGCACGAGGATAGCTGACATACTGGCTAGAAACTCGCTTAAACATTTGAGAAAGATCATTCCCTCCCATAGGAACTGTTTTACAGGTGATAATTCGCTCCATATGAACAGGGTAACTATCAACCTTCATATCCACAGTCATTCGTGCATAAAAAGTAGGTGCGTGATAAGGGCGTTGAGACCACGTTAGAATAAGAAAAAAAATAACGGGAATTGAGAGCAAAAACCCAGCTATGTAGAGAGGAACTTTAAATACTTTATTCAAACTTTATGCCTCAGGTAAGGGGGTGGCCCCCATGAGTCTCAATTTGTTTTACAGAAATAAATGATAATACTAGGTAAAAACCCGTGCCCAGCTTGCATAACCGTTTAGCTCAGCCTGTTGAGCAACTTTTGGCCAATCATAATCAAGGGCAATTAGCTCTACAGACCAACGCTGCTCTGTCTTTGTCGCAATGGCGTAGTGGGCAAGCGCGATCCCATTCTCGGCTTCCAGGGGATTGTCTGTATCGGTGTATCTAGGGCATCCGACACTGCCGGGGTTTATAATAGTACTTCTGTTTGGGCCCATTGCGACGTGGGCTAAATGACTATGACCACACAGGTACAAGCTGGCCTGATGATCCTGACCTATGCGTCTGTGAACATCTTCGCTGCGGGCTAATGCCAGACGTCCATCGATCTTGTCTTCGAGCAGGTATTTTGTATCGCTGTCGGGTGTGCCGTGAAACGCGAAGATATCTTCATCCAGATGAAGGCGGGAAGGGAGGTTGCCAAGTTTCTGCTTTTCAAATCCTGATAGAACTTCACAGGCAAAGTTATAACCCGAATTGATCTCTGCAGCATTTCGTTCGACGAGCCACCGATCATGGTTACCCCGCACAGTTGGTAAGTCTAATTCTTTGAGAAGATCATAAGCTTCTTTCGGCCAAAAGGGGCCAGACACACAATCTCCAAGGTTTAGAGTAAGGTCAGGCTTACGACGCTTTATGTCTTCAAGAACTGTCTCTAATGCCAGAAGGTTTCCATGGATATCTGATATAATTGCTATCTGCATTTTCGAATATCCTTTGTTATGATCTTCTATCAATAAGTTATTCAGAAATTATCAAATATTTTAAAGATAGAGAAATGTTGGAATGAACAAATTTGCCCCTGATTAAAGTATTATTATTGCGTCTTATTCTCAAATCAATTGATTTAAGTTGAATTCTCTATTATTCAATAATCATCACACAATGGTTGCGGATGTCCAATTCTAAATCCGCGAAGGTCAAAAAAATAACAAATACTTAGGGGGTAATCTTATGAAAAAAGCTTTATGTGGTTTACTGGCCGGCGCTGTTTTTTCAACAATAGCAAGTACAGCCTATGCAGAAACAACACTACGATTAACACTACAACTTCCTTTGAAGCACCCACTGGGGCAGAATATTTCCAGCTTTAAAGAGGAAGTTGAAAAAGAATCAAACGGCGATTTGAAAATCGAAATTTTCCCTTCCGCACAGCTATTTAAAGACAAAGAAGTTCCGCAAGCTGTTGCCTCTGGGGCTATTGAAATGGGTATTGCGTCATTGACTCGTTTTGTGGGAACAGTTCCTGCCGTTGATGCTTTTTATGTACCGTTTTTGTTTGATAGCAGTGATAAGGTCGCCGCTGCAGCTGCGCCCGGAAGTACAATACGTCAAATTCTTGACCCCGCAATCGAAAAAACAGGTGCAAAACCTTTGTGGTACCAGGCATTTGGCGGGGCGATCATCCTGACAAAGGGCGGCAAGCCGATTGTTGTCCCTGCAGATGCCAGGGGTAAAAAAATACGATCATTTGGTGCCACGATTTCAGACACTATTGAAGCCCTTGATGCTGCTCCGACGATTATGTCAGGTTCAAAACAGTTCCTAGCTTACCAAAACGGCACGGTTGACGCTGGTATGACTGGTATAACAGCAGTTCAATCAAGAAAGCTGTACGAGGTCATGGATCATCTTACTCTGACCAATCATGCTGATATTGAATTTATCGTTGTTATCAACAATGACGTTTGGAATGGCTTATCAGGCAAAGAACAAGCAATTATCACGAAAGCAGGAAAGCGTGTAGAGCAAGAGCTGAGGACTTCTATCGCAAACAAAGAAGCTGAAGCGCGTAAATATCTGGCTGATAAAATCAATATTGTTGAATTGACAGATGAACAAAGGGGCGAGTGGAAAAAAGCAACGTCTTCTGTTGTTGATGCCTATATCGAGCGTGCCGGGGACGAAGGTCAGGCAATTGTCGACGCGGCTGGTAAGCTTTAGTTCAAAATAACTGATTGATCAGTGTGAGGGAGATGAAATTATATTTCCCTCACGTATGGTGGTACACTTCAATGAAATTGATTTAGTAATTTTATGAAACTCTTGAATCGCTTTTCGAAAACGATCGATAAAATAACTGGTTCAGCCGGTGTCGTTGCTGCATGGCTTTTTTTTCTGATTGGTTTTTTTATTACGTACGAAGTTGTCATGCGTAAATTGGGAATGCCGACAAAGTGGTCAGAAGAGTTTTCTCAAATCGCACAAATTTGGTGTGTATATCTTGGAATTGCTTTTGCGCTTCAAAAAAGAAGCCTCATTATTGTTGATATCATTGGTGACAATATTAATGCGACGCTTCGTAAAACCTTGGATCTCTTTGCCATTATCCTTACGGCACTGTTTTGTATCTTAACCATAGCTAATAGTTTCAAAGATATTGGCTATTCACTCAAAACATCTGCGACGACGGATAGTGTTCTGGCAATCCCTATGTGGGTTATTCAAATATCACTTCCCATAGGGTTACTTCTTTTATTTCTTCAGTGTTTGTCAGAGTTTTATAAAACTTGCATAGGAACAGAAGAAACCCTGAGCGAATTAGATCAAGCGCACTAAGGCCATATCATGGAAACCATCCTTATACTTCTTTCCCTTATTGGCCTGTTGTTATTAAGAGTTCCCGTTGCCATCGCAATGGCATCCCTTGGGGCTATTTTGCTGTGGCTTAAAGGCTTGCCTATGATCATGGTCAGCCAGTTTATGATTTCTGGTGTCGATAGCTTTGAATTGCTGGCTGTACCTCTATTCCTTTTGATGTCGCATATCCTGCTGGTTGGCGGCGTTGGCTCTGACTTGTTTCGAGCTGTTCAATCCTGGGTAGGTCATTGGCCCGGCGGACTGGCTATTGCAACTGTTCTCACCTGCGCTCTTTTTGCTGCAATTTCAGGATCTTCTGTCGCAACAGCGGCAACAGTTGGAACTGTTGTTATCGTGGAAATGACAAAAAGGGGATACCCCAAATTCTTTGTTCTTGGCTTGGTTGCTGCTGGTGGGACGCTAGGTATTCTTATTCCGCCTTCAATCCCCATGATCATTTATGGAGTTATAACCGAGGCATCGATACCTAATCTGTTTCTTGCGGGAATTGGCCCGGGTATCTTCCTTGCCGGGATGTTTATTTTCTACAGTTTTTGCTTTGCCCGCTTTAATAAAAATTACGCCAGATCTGAAAAAGCCACACCAGAAGAACGTTTTTCTTCGACAATAGCTGCTCTTCCTGTTGCTTTCATCGCTTTTGTCGTTGTTGGCGGCATTTATGGTGGTCTCTTTACGCCGAGTGAAGCCGCGGGTGTCGGGTTCTTTTTATCTATGGCGATTGTGCTTGCGAAGAGAAAAAATACATTTGCAGATATTCATACTGCAGCCATGGCCGCCATGAAGACGACAGTAACTGTTCTTCTTATTGTTGCCGCCGCGGCTTTGTTTGGAAAATCGATTACGATCTATCAAATTCCACAAGATGTGACGACTTTTGTGGCGACGGCTTTTTCAGAACCATGGCTTTTCACATTGGTGATTTGTATCGTCTTGTTGGTCATGGGGTTGTTTTTGGAATCATTGAGCATGCTGCTGATCATGATGCCGGTTTTATTCGAGTCACTGGCGCCGATGGGAATTCATCCAATCTGGTTCGGCATTCTCTTTGTGATCATGATCGAATGCGCCTTGATAACGCCGCCAGTGGGCATGAACCTTTTTGTTGTCCAGGCTGTTGGAAAAGCCAAACTGTCTGAAGTTATTCAGGGTGTTTGGCCCTTTGTCCTAATTATGCTGGGGACGGCGGTTCTACTTTGGTTTGTTCCAGGGTTAGCGATGTACATACCTTATGGTGATAAATTCTAATTAGATCTTTAACTGTTTTCAATTAACTGCTGATGACCGATGTCCAGCATTTGAGCCAAGGTATCCGGGCTTTGGGCGCCGGGAAGGATGTGTTGGCGATTGACGATAAAACAGGGGACACCCGTCAAACCGAGATTACGTGCGTTCTGATCTGTGTATAAAACATCTTCGTGACCCTGGGCACTGTCCAGATATTCGTCTGCTCCTTCAAGACCGGCTTCGGTAGCAATATTTATGAGTACGTCACGTTCACCAATGTTTTTGCCTTCCAAAAAGTAGCTTTCAAACAGACGTTCCATAAGCTCATCTTGCTTTCCCTGTGTTGCGGCAAAAAGAGAAAGACGATGTGCTTCGACAGTGTTTGGTGTTTTTTGGATGTCATCAAATTTAAAGTCGATCCCTTCAGATTTTCCGGCCGCAGCGATTTGACTGTAAAACTGTGTTGCGTTGGCGCGTCCTCCAAATTTTGTATCCAGATAGGTTTGGCGATCCATCCCTTCTGGCGGCATATCCGGGTTTAACTGAAAAGATAGCCAGCGAATTTTTACATCAAAATCCGGACGCAGCTCTTTGGCTTTTTGAAAGCGTTTATAGCCAATGTAACACCAAGGACAGATGGGGTCGGAATATACATCGATTTCAATAGGTGTTTTGCTCATGGTGATATTGGCCTTATAGCGTGTTTTGAAAAGTCTCGGTCTGTTTCTGACTTTGTTGGTATAGATCTATTTGTTATGAGTTACCCCGGATATAGGAACATCTACTTCATCATAAAAGGACAAGCTGTGCTTCTGGCCCCTGGCAATACAAAAAGCATTACAAAAACAAACGCGACATTAGCTCAATTTGTGAGCAAGGTGCTTGGACGTCAAGAGCTTCGCATTGAAAAGCTGTTCACAATGTCCGGAGGTGCCATTCAGGAAAACTGGAAAATGGATCTACGTTCTGTTGCGGGCGAACAGATTTGCGTTGTTCTACGGACGGATGCCAAGACAAGAATCCCGGGTAGCTTATTAAAAAAACAAGAGTTCGAGTATTTGTCCATGGCTTGGCAGGCAGAGGTAAGAGTTCCTGAACCTCTCTGTCTTTGTGAAGATTTGAACATCATAGGCAAGCCTTTTATTCTTTTGGAACATTTGCCGGGGACGACTGATTTCGACCAAATTCGTCAGTTGAATATTGGGGAGAAACTGGGCTATGAACTCGGTGTCGAGCTTGCGAAAATCCATACTATTAAACCACAAGATACTGACAATATTAATACCTCATCTTCTACAGAGCTTACTCGCCAAAAAATAAAGTCATATCAAGAGTTCTTTGATAATCGGGGTGAAGCCAATTTACCGGCGGAATGGGCAATGCGGTGGTGCCTGTCCCGATTGGAAGATATGACATCATCTATTCCAACCCTGACTCACGGAGATTTCAGAACAGCGAATTACTTGGCAACATCAGACGGCTTGTCTGGACTATTGGATTGGGAATTCTCTGGTTGGGGGGATCCTTATAGTGATTTGGGATGGTTTTGTGCAAAATGTTGGCGATACGGAATGGAAGACACACCAGCAGGAGGGATTTCAACCAGAGCAAGCTTCTATAAGGGATATCGTTCAGTGGCAGATAAAGACGTTGATGAAAGTCGAGTACTTTTCTGGGAGGTGATGTCACACCTAAGGTGGCTTGTTATTGCGATTCAACAGGGGGACCGCAACTTTATTGATGGTGAAAAAGATTTGGAACTGGGACTTACAGGTCTCGTGCGTCCCTTGGAGATCGAACGAATGTTATTGGAATTAACACCACCGACGAGCTTCGCCTCGTATGAGGGGGAGGGGGACGCTTGTGCGTAAATATGTTGAGATACTCAATAAACAAGCACAAGATCTGCTTTCCTCATGCGAGCAGAAATCTGGTGATGATCTAAAGGCGATCAAACGTATTAAATGGATTGCGTCATCATTTGCAGCAAAAGAGACCGAAAATACAATCCTTCACAAAGGCGATGTTAACCAGATTAAAGAGGGCATCAGAAATCAAAAATTTGACGCTGATGAAAAGCTTTACCGCCAGCTTATGAGCGAGAATGAAAGCTGTTTGAGAAAGGTAAGTCCGCATAGCCTTGTACGTTATGTGTCCTTATTGGAATCGCCTGAGTGAATATGAAAATTGTACGTTAATAAGTTTTTTTAACATATTGAAAATAAAAAAATTTATTTGATTGTCTTGAAGAGGTAATTATTTTGTTCTCTTTTTGTTCTTGACTGAATTACGATCTTGATGCATAAATGTTCCTATATTGTTCTTACACGATTTGAGCTAAGGAGCCTGATATGCAAGACGAAACAAATATGTTGGATTTTTTACTGAGTAGCTTGGTAGCATTTGGTAGTTTCGGTTTTTTCCTGTTCGTGCTTTCTTATGGTTGGTTGACAGCTTTTCAGGTTATGGCCCAATAATTTTATACTGAACTTATCGCATTATTTTTTTGTTGAACTTAGGTAAGAAGTAATCATTTGGCCTTTTTTCTGCTTTTAACCACGCGACAATTGGCGAGTATGCCCTGGCTCTGGAGGGGCTACTTGATGCATGGTAGGGAACAGCAATGAATTTATCCTGTAGCGACTTGTTCGTTGGTCAATTCTTTTTCGAGAGATATTGGCAGAGTGACTGTTATTTTAGTGCCATTATCCTTTCGGCTGATGATTTTTAGTTCTCCTCTGATTTGTTCGACAAAGGCATGAGCGATAGGTAAGCCAAGCCCAGTTCCAGACAAATCAGAGGTAAATGCATTTTTTACCTGACCAAAAGGTTTGACGGCTAGGTTGACTTCTTCTTGGGTCATACCAATTCCGTTATCTTCTATAACAACCTTAACATGGCCATCACTTGGCCAAGCGCGAATGGTAATGCGTCCTTGGTCAGGTGTATATTGTACAGCGTTAGAGGCAAGGTTGATCAAAATCTGATACAATTTGCCTCTATCCGTATTTATGGTTTTAGGTAAATCATTGTCTATCAGCACGGAAATTGTCTGGCTCTTTTTCTTTGCAGTTTCCTGAATTGTGCTAGTTGCATCTGAAATTAATGTTGGTAAAGCAATATCCGTTAATTCTAGGTTTTGCTCATTTTGCTCGATCTTTGAAAGTTCTAGAAGCGCATCTACAATGTTGAGAAGATGATTGCCGGATGAAAAAATATCTTCTGAATATCCGACATAAGTTTCGTTGAGTGGCCCAAAGGTTTGTGCCCGCATAATATCGGAAAACCCAAGGATGGCGTTTAAAGGCGTTCTCATTTCGTGGCTCATGTGGGCCAAGAAATTAGCCTTCATTTCATTAGCTTCTTTGGCGCGTGTTGCTTCCCGTAACTCACGTTCTATTTTTTTACGTTGCGAAACGTCACGTAGAATACCTGTATAGAGGATTTCATCATCAACTTTGGTTTCTCCTACAGATAATTCCAAAGGAATGATGGCCCCGTCTTTGTGTCGCCCGCTAACTTCGCGGCCAATACCGATGACGCGTGCCTGACGGGATTCCTCGAAGCGTTGGATAAAGCTGCGGTGTTCTTTGGGACTAATGCCATTAGTAATCTTTGCAATGTTCTGACCCAGCATTTCCTGTGTTGTATATCCAAAAATTCGATGACTGTTTTTACTCCATTGGCGAATTGTTCCCTGCTTGTCGATTACGATAATTGCTTCGACTGCGGTATCGAAAATTGCCTGTAACCTCGCTTGGCCAGCACGTGCGTCTCTTTCGGCAGCTGTGCGTTGACGGGCTTCATTGGCCAGGTTTCGGACACTTTCTTTCAGGCGAGCGGCAAACGCTGCTGTCGCAACACCGCCAGCCAAGACTAATGTGCCGAGGCTGACAAAGACTGCGAGAACAACATCGGCCAGTCCTCCGGATGGACCTATATCTTCCAGTATTGGATAAAAAATTGCTGCTTGCATGGCAATATAGTGCATTGATGCTACTGCAAGGCCTAGAGTTGTCGCGGCAATTATTTGTTGTACGCGCCGATAGGACGTTTGGCGTTGCCCGTATTCAACGACGGCAAGAGAAATATAGGACAGAATCACGGCGGCTACGACGGACAGAACCACATAATGCGGATCGTAGAACAAAATAGCGGGCAGCCGCATTGCCGCCATGCCGACATAATGCATGGTTCCAATACCAGCGCCCATCAAAACGGCACCAATCACAAGTCGTAAGTGAAGATTGTAACTTTGCTGGCTAACTACAAATAGAGCGGTCAAACTGGCTAGGATTGCAGGGATGATTGAAATAAAGGTGGTTAGGAAGTCATAGGAGATCCCGCAGGGAAGCGAAAATGCCAGCATGCCGATGAAATGCATCCCCCAGATCGAGCCTCCAAAAGCGAGCCCTCCTGTTACTTTCCAGAGTGCGCCACTGCCTTGGTCATTGGCAGTGAGTTTTTCTGCGCGGGCTAAGCACATCATTCCTGCCCAGCCACCGAATATTGCTATTGCGATAGAGAGTACAACAAGGTCGAAGCGGAAAACTCCAATAAATGGAAGCGCATCGCCTGGAAAATCAACGAACGATGAGAAATAAGTGTCTAGATACATCACTTAATTTTAACAACGAAAGTTTAATGAAAACTTTCGAACTATAGCTGGGAATAGCCAAGTTTTTACACGTTGGGGACATTACAATAAATCTACATACGATTTTGTTAATAAGCTGAAAACTGTCTTCAGCAGGTAATTTTCAAAGCTTATTGAACTTGGTATTAACTGCTATTGTAAATTAGTCAGAAGAATCAAATTGGTCATTAGGAACATTACCTAATGTTTTTGCCATTTCTAACAGTCGCTTGCGAACAGTTGTTTCTTCTATTTTGTAGTACGCTCTGACCAGCTCCAACGTTTCCCGCCTGGCCATTGGATCCTTTTGAAAGGGAAGTTCTTCCCCTTCTTCTGCCATGCCTCTGATCTGCCCGGGGGAGCGATGAGAGACTTCATCGGTCATCTCGTCAAAGAAGTAGCCAATATCAATATCCAGTACGCGTGCCAAATCATACAAGCGGCTTGCCCCGATACGATTGGTGCCGCGCTCATATTTTTGCACCTGTTGAAAGGTTAGACCGAGTGCTTCACCCAGTTTTTCCTGGCTTAAACCAAGCAGGGTGCGCCGTAATCTTAATCGTTGACCGACGTGAACATCTACCGCGTTTGGAACGCCTGTAATTCTTTTGGGAAGTGGTTTTTTATTTCTCATGCTTAACCTTGATGGTTGCGATGGTATTTCTACCATTCCGCTCTTTACACCCCAAGTACTCGCCTGTGAATACTAACCAATAAGTTCTTATTTTATAATAAAGTTCGGCATCTTTTCAATAGTTATTTAATTTATTAGAAAGCAATAACTAAATAAGTATCGTAAATCAGTCTTATGCTAATGTTTTTATCTCATTCTGTTTAATAAATTACTAATTAATTTTTCAATAGCTAAGAATTATTTCCTAAATAAATGATTTTCATTATGTTTAATATTTTGTCTATTGCTATGTTTTGTCATTATTATTCGGGAGAGGAAGCTTCAAGGTGCTGGGCGGCTTCACCCAATAGTCGTCCTTCTAAAGATAATTCCAGAAATCTAATGTAATCATCTTTATTTGATACTTTTTGGCGAGCAACAGGAATGACATCCAAAGGATCCTGAGCATCAAGCTGGTATTCTTGTATGAGTGCCATAAGCTCTTGGCTCAAAATCTCAAGGCGGTTTTGAATTTCAGGTATATTTGTTGGTTTGGTCATCACGGTGCTTTCAAGTTTTAGTCATCAATTTACTGGGTAAATCATAAGAGAGAGGATTGTAGCAACAACTTTTTGAGAGGTAGGTAAAGTTCAATCTGTATAAAACACAGTCAAAACACTAGTTCGAGTAAGAAGGAGCGTCGTTTTACCACAATACGTTTATATGCTGATCATGATGGTATAAATTGTAATCTGTTGAATAAGATAAACATGAGCCAAAGCTTGTTTTTTTTGTACAATGTCTTTACAAAATGTTCACTATAAAAATTACAATGTGTCGAATTTTTTAGACACGAAAAGCTTCAAAAGCACATAAAAGGTACAGGGTGGGGATAATATGGAAGTTAAACCTTGGTTCAGTAAAATTGCTGCATCTGGACTTTTCGTGGTTCTTACGGGGTTGTTTCCAACTGTTGCAGCAGCTGCTGGTGCGGGGGCGCCTCATTTAGAGGGGAAAGATCTTGGTTTGATCTGGGTTATTCCCTTTGCCTGCATGCTTCTTTCAATTGCGGTATTTCCGCTTGTTGCCCCTCATTTTTGGCACAAAAATTTTGGGAAAATCTCCGGTTTCTGGGCTGTTAGTTTCTTAGTTCCCTTTACCATTTTCTTTGGCTATGAACTTGCTCTTTATGAAACTCTTCACGTCGGGTTATTAGAATACTTCCCTTTTATTATTTTACTCTTCAGTTTGTTTACTGTCGCGGGCGGTGTTCGAGTACGTGGAAAGCTAACGGGTACACCGGCCTTAAACACCATTATCCTGCTTATCGGTACAGCCTTGGCAAGTTTCATGGGGACGACAGGGGCAGCGATGCTGTTGATCCGTCCTTTAATAAGGGCGATGGAACACAGAAAGCACAAGACACACACGGTTGTATTTTTTATTTTTCTCGTGGCAAATATTGGCGGTTCATTGACACCGCTTGGGGATCCTCCGCTGTTTCTAGGGTTCCTCAAAGGTGTAGATTTCTTCTGGCCGACAGTTCACATGTTCTTGCCAATGTTGTTTTTGTCTATTGTTCTTCTGTTGGTCTATTTTGCACTTGATAGCTTCCTTTATAACAAAGAAGGTCCAATCGTTGCTGCGTCAGAGACCTCAGGCCCTACTGATGATGTCTCTTTTGCTTTGGATGGGAAAATCAATCTCTTGCTATTGTTTGGTGTTGTTGCTGCCGTTCTGATGTCCGGGATCTGGAAGCCGGGTATTTCTTTTGACATTTATTACGTTCATGTTGAATTACAGAATCTTGCCCGAGATGCGGCGCTTCTGTTCCTTGCCTATTTGTCTTTGAGACTTACGAATGATCAGAGCCGGAAGGATAATGGCTTTAATTGGTTCCCGATCCTTGAAGTGGGTAAGCTTTTTATCGGCATTTTTATTACCATTATTCCAGCCATCGCGATCCTGAAAGCAGGAACATCAGGTGCTTTGGGTGTTATTGTTGAATCCGTGAGTACCCCAGAGGGCGAGCCTGTTAATTACATGTATTTCTGGGCCACAGGTATCCTCTCGAGTTTCCTGGATAACGCACCGACCTATCTCGTGTTCTTTAATACAACTGGAAGTGATGTCGCGACCCTTACAGGAGAGCTTTCAAATACATTGTTGGCTATTTCAGCAGGTGCGGTCTTTATGGGGGCCAATACCTATGTTGGTAATGCGCCTAACTTTATGGTGCGGTCCATCGCAGAGGAAAGTGGTGTCCCAATGCCGAGCTTCTTTGGTTATATGCTGTGGTCCGGGGCTATCCTTATTCCGTGCTTTGTATTGCTTACCTTTATGTTCTTTATCTAGAGTATATATCTTGGCAAAAAACGCTCCCGATTTAAGGAGCGTTTTTTTGTATTGTGCGTGGAGGCGTAAATGGTCTCTTCCATCTAACTCTAATATTTAATAGAATTACGGTAAGTTCCTATTCACACTCTTATTCCGAGTGGAAAAATTCCATTAAAGTCATTAAAAAAAGTCAAATAGGTAATGCCGCAAATTAGCGCAATTAATTGTATTGAAGTGCCTGGTGTTTTTGAAGTAATCAGTCGATAACGGGAAACTTTTTCTCGTGTTTGTGTTTTATTTCTCTGATGGAGATCAAGTTGCGGCGAATTCCGTTCTCAGTTTCTGTTTCCCTATCCGTTTTGTCTGTTTTATTTGTCGCTTTACCTGGCTTTTCGGTGAAAGCTGATGAGGTCGTTGTTGGTGTAACCACATTAGCTATAGAATCTCCAGAACGTGAGGCGTCGTTAAACGTAACACTTTGGTATCCTGCTAGAGATAGCGAAAAAACAACTGTTGTTGGGGGCAATGCTGTATTTGAAGGAACTGTGGCCCAAAAAAATGCTCAGATAGTCTCGGGTAACTTTCCAACTGTGTTGCTTTCTCATGGTGGGATGAGATCGGCTCAACACCAGAGTGCATGGCTTGCTGCTAAACTCGTGGAAAGTGGGTTTATCGTAGCAGACGTTAGAGCGCCTTCTCTAGGATATGCAGATGCAAGAATTGCAAATGATGAATTGTGGAGGCGCCCAATTGATATCTCAACGGCCATAACTGCACTTGAAAATAATTCTGAATGGAGTGCGTATATTGATCGCCAAAGAATAGGTGCTGTCGGCTTCTTTCTTGGAGGAACATCTGTTTTATCACTTGCCGGTGCTAGTATTGAAAAGGAAAGCTTTATTCGTTCGTGTGATGAGATTGATCGAGGGATGGATTGTGCGTGGTTTAAGAAGTTTGGTGTGGATCTGCGGAAAATTGATTTAACCGGATTAGAGAAAAAGCATACGGATGCGCGTATTAAAGCTGCTGTTATCATTGATCCGGAATTGACGACGAGCTTTTCTGATCAAAGCCTGGGCAGTGTGGATGTTCCTGTCCGCGTGATAAACTTGGGCGCGCAAAAAACAATCATAAGTGCACTTAATGCATCAAGTCTCGCCAGTAAGATACCAAACTCACATTATTCAATGCTACAGAACGCAAGCCAACACAGCGCGTTTAGTGTCTGTAAACCAAAGGGTGCCTTTATCTTGAAAGAAGAAGGGGCTAATGTAGAAATTTGCGTGTCTGATATTAAGGTTGGCCGTGAAAATATACACAATCAAATGGCAAACGAGATAATAGAGGCTTTAGATCGTTATCTGAAAAAATAAACTAGGTATATAACCCCGAGATATCTATCTCACTGCATCTAACTCACGCGTTGATCTAATCGAGCCCCCATATCTCAGTGTTCATGTCTTCTTTAATGAGACATAATAACCGGGATTGTTGCCTCTTTGACCAGATGCTTTGTCACGCCGCCAAGGAGCATTTCTCTCAGGCGGCTATGCCCATAGGCACCACAGACAATAACATCACAGGATTGTGCTGTTGCAGCATCTTGGATGGTTTGCCCGATAGAGTTTTCAGTTTGGGCTATTTTAACCGTTTCTGCCTCGATGTTATGTCGTTTGAGGTAATTGCGTACTTCACTCAACGAAAGCGCGTCGTCGGTCTCTGGTTGAATTGTCAGAAGGAAAACTTTTTCGGCTTTCTTTAACTCGCTTAAGTTATCGCGCACTGCCCGTAGGGCTTCTCTGGTGCCTTTCCAGGCAACCATAATGCGTTTTCCCACATCCTTGGAGGCGTCAAAACCACGCGGAATCATAAGGCAAGGTAGGCCGCTAAGAAGAGTAATCTCTTCAACAAGGCGGGTTCTGAAACGATCTTCAAAGTGCTCAAAAGTTGGCTGACTGACAATAATAATATCTGCGGCATGTGCATGATCGGCCAAAAGGCTAATGTGATCACCTTCTTCCACAATCCAGTTGTGAGAAATATTTTCGCGATGACAGACGTCTTTAAACTCTTTTTCAAGTTCGTCAGCTCTGTTTTCTGCAGATTTTGTAGCATCCAGAAGATATTGAACCGAGGCTCCGCGACCATATACTTCAACAGGCATGCCAATTGGCGTCGTAATGAAGAGCGCCGATATATGGGCATCGTTCTGTTTGGCGAGGCGCAGCGCGACATCCAAGCGTGTCTTGTGTTCATCGTCATTGGCTAGGTGAACAAGGATACTCTTGTGGCTCATCGGTTTCTTCCTCATCGGTTTCTCTGCCATCAATTTCTCTGGGACAACAGATTGATATTTCAAATAAATAATAACATAGGATATTGTGGTAAAGACAAGATCTTTCTGCTTAAAAGTCAAAGTAATGTTATCTGCAGATTTATCAGTTGTCTCAAGCTTATGTACCGATTAGCGTTCTAGAGAAGGGCGCGCGGATGAGTTTTTGATGATAGGGTCAGTTTTTAATTTTTAATACAAAAATGAATGCTGAAGTAAACCTTGAACAAAAAACAGTAACTTATAGGAATTACGACACTTTAATGGCATTTATCAGAAAATACATAACCAAGATCATCCTTGTGTGTAGCATGATTTTTATTGCGACAAGTATCAGTGTTGCACAGGTCTTATTCGAACAAGACACCCTGACAATTTTCTCTGCGACGGGTAAAGCCCATAAGTTTGATATAGAAATAGCATCATCCAATGAAGAGCGGTCCCAGGGGCTTATGTATCGCAAGGATATGGCAGAAAACGCAGGTATGATCTTTATTTATGATAAACCGAACAATGTGATGATGTGGATGAAAAACACTTATATCCCCTTGGATATGTTGTTTCTAAATTCAGAAGGTAAAATCGTTTATATAAAAGAAAATACAACCCCGCATTCGACAAAAACGATATCTTCAGATCAGAATGTAATTGGGGTATTGGAACTTAACGCCGGAACAGCATTCCGGCTTGGCATCAAGGTTGGTGATATTGCACAGCATCGTTTGTTGCAGAAATAGTGCAATATTTAAAAATGAGGCACTATTGTTTTTTAAACTTTTGGTTCCAAAGCTGCCTTTTCCAGTTGTTTCCAGCCTTCGCCAGCCGCAACCAGACAACTGATACCATGTGGTGTGGTTACAATAATGGTCCAGGTTGCACCATCTTTATTGGTGAGTACTTCGATTAAACCGCCTTTATTGGTAACGCCAACAGCTTGAGTTTTTTCACTATACCGATCAGAAAGCATTTCAAGAATGCTATCGCGCTTATCACACTGATTTTGTGCGTAAGCCGGTAATGTTGTAACGAAACCCGTACAAGCGATCACAGCAAGGGTGATGTACTTTAACATAGGGGCCTCCTTTCGGGGTGCCATATAGGGCGAGCACCTGCTCTGTCTAATATATTGCGCTATGTATCTTAAATTTCAATTAAACACCGTGGTTTCGACTAGGGGTTGAATGCTTGGAGGGATTCCAAGTTTTGTGTCTTTTTGTCTTTTTATCATTAGGTTAGGCGTTCTTTTTAAATTTTTTGTACACAAAGTTGTGACATTTAGGGGGCTTTTGTGATCAAGTATTATGCTTGTTTTCTGGGGTGATTTTTATGCGGTTAACAGTTTTTTATGCGTTACCAGAGGCGATAATTGATCAATTTACGGGGTTTGATCTTGACGTTTCATTGAATAAACGGGATTGTCTGCCAAAATTCGATACCTGCCGACTATAATTGAGCAGGATATTGTTGGAACTGAGTACAGTTTTTGTACATACGCCTTTAGTACATAGTGATAGAATAAAATCATGTCTTCTGAAATTGCCAAACAGGCTGAATCTCGCCGCACATTTGCCATCATCTCGCACCCGGATGCCGGTAAAACAACGCTGACAGAGAAGTTACTGTTGTTGGGTGGTGCTATTCGCATGGCGGGACAGGTGAAGGCCAAGGGCGAAAACAGACGTGCGCATTCTGACTGGATGAAGATCGAACAGGCCCGTGGTATTTCGGTCACGACCTCGGTTATGACCTTTGAATACGAAGGGGCGACCTTCAATCTGTTGGATACACCGGGCCATGAAGATTTCAGTGAGGATACCTATCGTACGCTGACCGCGGTTGATTCTGCGATCATGGTGATTGATGCGGCCAAAGGTATTGAGGCTCAAACGCGCAAGCTTTTCGAAGTTTGTCGTCTGCGTGATATTCCCATCATTACCTTTGTGAACAAGATGGACCGCGAAGGCCGTGAAGTTTTCGAAATTTTGGATGAAGTTGCCGAGGCACTCGCGCTTGATACCGTGCCGATGGTTTGGCCTGTCGGTGGTGGCGGTACTTTTAAAGGTTGTTATGATCTCGTCCGTGAAGAAATGATCCCTTTCACTGGGGAAGATAGCTATGGCACGCCGGTAAAGGCTGAACTTCTTGGGGATGAGCTACCAAATCTTATTCCCAGCGACCAGTACGATACGTTGTTGGAAGAAGCTGATCTGGCTATGGATGGTTATCCTGCTTTCGATCTGGAAAGCTACCGCGAAGGGCATCTGACGCCTGTGTATTTTGGATCTGCCTTAAAAAGCTTTGGTGTGAAGCAGTTGTTGGATGCTGTCTTGCAATTTGCCCCGGCACCAACGACGCAGCCCGCAGAACCAAAAGAAGTTGAACCTTCCGACAGCAAAGTTACCGGCTTTGTCTTTAAGGTACAGGCAAATATGGACCCGAAACACCGGGACCGTATTGCCTTTATGCGTATTTGTTCCGGCAGGTTTAAACGCGGTATGAAACTGCACCAGATCGGAACGGGTAAATCCATGAGTATTCACAACCCGATCATGTTCTTTGCCCAGAACAGAGAGCTGGCGGAAGAGGCATGGCCCGGGGATATTATCGGTATTCCCAACCATGGAACGCTTCGGGTTGGTGACAGTTTGACAGAGGGCGAAAATATTCGCTTCTCTGGTATTCCAAGTTTTGCCCCTGAAATTCTGCAACGTGTACGTCTTGATGATCCGCTCAAAGCCAAACATCTTTCCAAGGCTTTGGAAAGTCTAGCCGAAGAGGGCGTGACACAGGTCTTCCGCCCGATCATCGGGGCCAGCTATATCGTGGGTGTTGTCGGACAGCTACAGTTAGAAGTCCTTTTGGCTCGGATAGAGCAGGAATACGGCATCAATGTTGGTTTCGAAGCTGCACCGTTTGTAACTGCCCGTTGGGTGACCTCGGATGACGCGGCGGCGATGAAACACTTCCTTGATCGCAACAAAGGCTCTCTGGCGGACGACAGAGACGGGTGCCCGGTATATATGGCACGTAACCACTGGGATATGGGGCGTATTCAGGAAGATAACCCCAAGCTCAACTTTACGGCGACCAGAGAACGGTAGGGGCTGAACCTGCTACCTACTGATTAGAAGTTAGTTGTTCTATCTCATGAGCTTTACTTAAAGAAGATGGCGTAAACTTCCGGTGTTAGAGAATTTCTCCGCCAAAGGGGTTTCCGCCGTTTCTGTCTTCGAACTCTACCACCCAAAGGTCGGGGTCGCGTTTGACAGCGCGCTCAACATATTCGTGAGCAGCATAATCGTCCATCAACTCGCCCTTGTTCGCGGCAAGCCAGGCCAGATTGCCGTCAATATCGCGTGTTTGGCTCAACACCTGGCAGCCGGGTCCCAGCAGATTGATCTTCAGCAATAAACTCCCGCGGTCTGGATCGCCTTTGTGGATGACCATGGCCGGGATTCCGTTCTGATTAGACTGTCTGACCTGTGCCATGATCCAAAGATCTGATCCGAGGGAATTGTCTGTCATAACTGCTTATAAAACCTAATTATCTGTAAGAGTTCTTTAGGAAAATCTTTGGCCTCTTGGCTCTTGTTAAGCCGCCTTGCTTTACCAATCGCGAGTAAAGACTTTCTTAAGTTATTCAGCGCATTGTCTCTTTTAAGGCGAAAATTACAATGATTTAAAAAAAGATTGTTGCCTTGCGTGTTACTCTGTCTTATACGATGACCGTGGAAACGGGGAGTAGCGCAGCCTGGTAGCGCATCTGGTTTGGGACCAGAGGGTCGGAGGTTCGAATCCTCTCTCCCCGACCACTAAGATTATATCGCTGGTTTCTTGAAGACCTGATACTAGAGGTAAACATGCAAGTTCGTATTTATCAGCCGCCGAAAAACGCAATGCAGTCTGGTCGTGCAAACACCAAACGCTGGCTGGTTGAATATGAACCTGACGCAGTGCGCGAGATTGAACCGCTTATGGGCTGGACATCTTCTCGTGATACGCGCGGACAGCTTCGTATGTGGTTCGACAGTAAAGAAGAAGCGATTGCATATGCACAACGTCAAGGTGTTATGTACAGCGTTGAAGAGCCTAAGGAACGGAAATTAAAGCCAAAAGGTTATGGCGATAATTTCAGTACCACCCGCCTCGGTCGCTGGACACACTAATCACCTGACAAAAGAATAAAGCGTCCGTAGCTCAGCTGGATAGAGCAACTGACTTCTAATCAGTAGGTCGCAGGTTCGAATCCTGCCGGACGCGCCAAAAATACTAAAGAAAACAGGGTCTTGCTGGTTTATTCCAACAAGGCCCTGATCTTTTCCAACTTTTATTCCAACAAAAAATCCAACTTTGGGGTGTTGAAAGATGTCCAAATTTTCTTCCAACAAATCTTCCAACAAGATTTTTCGGGTATCTTCCAACAAAGTTCCAACATTTCTTCCAACTATTTCGCTTCCTGTTCTTCGGTTTGAAACTCTATCAACTTCTTGATTACGGCCTCTGCCATATCACCGTTCAATGCTAGGTAATGTTTCAGGATGCCAAGAATAGATTTTTCTGAATGGTCAGAGACGGAAGTGATCTGGGGAATGGTGCTGCCGGCACTGGCGAGATTTGTTATCGTGGTGTCGCGCAGATCCTGAAAGATGAGATTTAAGAGGTTCGGGCATTCTTTAGAAGCTTTTCTTCTAATCTTCAGGATCCAGCTGCTAAAGTTTGATAGCTCATATTCTTTCAGAGTGATTTTATGAGAATAATCGGGAACAGCGCAGGCATCTCAATGTTTGTTTTTTATGACGGTCAGGTGTATATGTTCAGGGGTTCTTACTTGCGTTTTTGTCTCATCATTAATGCTATCAAACTGTTCTTGGGTGAATTTATGAATCCCATCCAGAAGAGTTCTATCTAATCTTGCCCCGGTAAAATTTGCATTTTCTACATAAGAATTCGTAAGGTTTGCCCTGCTAATATTTGCATAAGAGAAATCAGTTTCTTTCAAATTTGTTTTATTCAAAAATGCCTCACCCAAATCTGCACAACTCATATTCGCACCTTCAAGGTTTGCTCTTCTCAAATTTGTATCGTTCATTTTTGCTGCAACAAAAATAGTGTTTTTGAGATTACAGCCTTCGAGGTTTGTTCCCCTAAGATCCATGCCTCTAAAATCCATGCCAGAAAGGTTGCTGTAAGCCCAGTTTCGTTTCCGATTAAGATTTTCTTTATTAACTTCTTCTTTATAAAATTGAAGAATAGAGCGAGTTTCAGTTCTTGCCTCTTTCCTTTTTTCACGCGTTTCAAAATCTATTGTTTTATCTGAAATATTTCCTCTGCGGCTACTGATCGAAACTATGTATTGATCAAGGAGGAGGTAAAAGGAGCTCTTTTCAAATCTCCCTTCTTCCACTCCCTTCCACAATCGTATAAGAGCAGCTACTCTTACATGTGGGCTATTATTACCCAACTGTTCAAATGCTTTATTGAACAGTTCAGCATCATGCTTTTTAAGCTCAAGCTGATGTTCTTGGTTGCTAATAATTGTTCGCCATGCGGCAAAACAAGATCCAAAAACTACAAAAATTGCACCTATAGCAAGAACGAGGTTTGGAAGAGCTTCAATTTCTTCTTTTTGATTTTCAAGCCAGAAAAAAAGTCATTTTTTTCTCCAGAAACTGTAGCGAACATAAAAATGGAATTTGCTACGAGAATGACAAAACAAAAAATGGCTATAATTCCAGAACATTTACAAAAACCTTTAAAGCTCATGTCGGCGTCCTGTCAGGGGAGGCTGCGTGATGGAAAGATATCGCAGGCAGTTTCTTCTCTATTGTTTTGCTATGAAGAGAGATGTTTTCAAGAGTCAAAATCAAAAACAAAGTAGCCCCAACAAGCATTGTAATCACCCCGACCCAAGTAATTATTTTAGTTGCTTTTGTATCAGTTGCTTTGATCGTGGCCCCGATTACACTAGCTCCAAAACCACATACACAAAACAATATTCCCGCTACGTATGCTTTAAAGAGATAGTAGTGAGTGGCAGTAGTCGCGAGATTATTAAAGCAAAGAGTAATTGCAGCTCCAAAACCTATTGTAGAATATTTCAAGAAGTTGGAGATTTCATTCCATTGAATTTCTCTTTTGTTAGACCTTTTGGGTTTTTCACCAATAAAACCATAAGTGGAGCGTTTAATTCGTCTATTCAAAGTAGATCCTCTTCTATCACGCATACATTAGCTAACGGTATGCTCTATTTTTTCCGGCTTGGAGATGGTATTTCCATGGTCGAGCAACTGGGGAAATCCGACAAAGACGAAGATCAAAAAAAGCCATACCTATAAGAAGCATAAAGGGTATTGCGAATACAGCTCTGTTACTATTTTTCTTTTCGAGGATGGTGGCTTGAGCAAGACCTACCGCCATCAGCCCGATAAGAGATCCAACAATCAGCCAAAGAAATGCGTGATAAAGATAATACTCGTCACTGCTATTGGGAAGGTTATTCAAACTCGCAAGCATAATAGTTCCGAGAACAATTACTGTTGGTTTGATGATCTTTTGGATACCTAGGTCATTAATATCTCTTTGGATTTTTTCTTTTTCTTTATTGAGCTTTTTTTCCTCAATTTCTTCGGGGGTTCGAGCGTTAAAAAAATCGAAATTAGTTCTGAAGTATTTGGGAATTTTCTTAAAGAACTTAAACATAACCACCTCACATCTTTTGCGAGAATATTCTCAATAAAATTCTCGGAATGTCTAGGAGTATTTTGTTCAATATTAAACTGAGTTGGTCCTATGTTTCTGCATAGGTTTGCAGCATATTGAAAATATATTTCTGTCAATCATGTCGCTGACCATTCAGGATCGTAGGCCACTAACTCCACTGTGTTTCCATCTGGGTCGCGGGTGAAAATTCCACGCCATCCAATCCAGTCGAACAATTGAACTCTGTAATCCTGACCGATCTGTTCATACCAGTCCATTACGGCTTGTTGTTCTTCATATGGCAATGACAGGGCAATGTGGTGCAGCGATGATGCGGCGCCAGTTTGGGGTAATTGGTGTTCACTGGTGTCTGTTCCGGTGATTTCGTCAGGACGAAATAGGGCGAGTACACTGGTGTGACCGCCAAACCCTTCTGCAATCTTGAAAAATGTCACCCGGTCATCCACGTCTCCGGCGAGGTGTTCTAAGCCAATGACCTCATCGTAAAACTTTGTCATTGCTTTTTTGTCGCGACACCGGATCGCAATTTCACCCAATGCCCGTACCTTAAATTCTCTATTTTTCATGATTTCCTTCACCAAAAGAGGTTAAATATAATTTGGATACCTGTTCTCATATTGAGAGTAGTGAGGTGAATAGCCAGCTTCAAGATATCTGGCCATCGAAGATTACGCTGGAGAAAACAAAGGAAGCTTCGTCTCAAGAGGCGGGTAGGTTTTACGATCTTTTCAAGAACCAATTTAAAGGTAATTCCGACAGAACACTAAGTAGATAATATCTTGGGTTCCAAACAAAAGAGAGTTTAAGGAGCGGGATTTACCAATGAACTTAAAGTGTGCACTGAAATGGGGTTTCCTACTTTATCTGACATACGTTCCTATTGCCTTCGCAGCTGAAGGCATAAAGCTTAAAGGGATATCCGTTCATTATGCCATAGCATCGGATGATCCTGATGTGGCGCGGCTTGGTGCTTATCCAAAGTTGACAAGATATAATCTGCACAATGATGCGGCACCTGCAAAGATAGATGTGGTGGTTAATCTTGAGGGAAATATAACAGCCGATGTTATACTGAATATTGTTCCTGTTGTCGGGAAAACAGATTGGTCAGTGCGGGAAGGGATCACAGATCTAGAGCTTTTGGAAAGCTCGAAAGTTGAGTTTACAAACATTGTTCATCTCGAAAAGAAGATAAGCGCGTCAGATGATAAACAGATTGTTTTTCAGGGGATTAACCTTGATGAGCTAATCGGACGCTTTACAATGTCAGATCTATGGCCGCGACAGTTGATTTTTAAAGTGGGTTTGGTCCCTCACGAAACAGAGGATGATATTTCTGATAATCTGGGGAGTTATATTTTAACTCTTGATCCGCCTGATTAAATTACCTCATATAAATTAAACGCAGAAAATCACTTTTCATGATAGGAAGGCTCGCCTTCCGGTGTGCGTTTGTAATTTCTGTCTTTGAGGACTTCCAGCTTATCAAAGCCTGCTGAGGTCAGTTCATCGAGGCTAAAGCCAGCACGCCTTGCAGCGTCGGTAATCAGAAACAGGCAATCCACATACTCGGTGATATCATCCGGGCATTCGATTGCTTCCTGTGCTTCGTTGATCAAGTGGCGGAGAGGGCCAATGGGGCCTTTTTCTGTGCCAAAGGTTTCCTCGCTCCAGCTTTGATGTGCCTGATAAAGTTTCAGGAAATTCTGGGCCGTTTCGTCTGTATTTTTAATCATGCTTTTCGTTAGAAATTTTGTGAAAAATTAAGATATAAAATCGGTTGAAGTTCCTTATAGCATAGCGCTTGTAATTGAATAATGATTTTAGAGGGGGAGTGGCGTGAGCATTAAAGTAAGACTGGCACGGGACGGTGATGCAGAAGAGCTCTGTATTCTCTTGAATGAAATCATTGGAATTGGTGGCACGACAGCGATGGAAGAGAGCCTCGACGTTGAACAGTTCAAACATTACTTTTTAACCGGAGACCATTGTATCTGTTGCCATGTGAGTGAAGGCGAGGACAGTTCTCTTACAGGACTTCAGGTTTTGGGACACCACCCGGAGCTTCCCAAGGATTGGGCTGATATAGGAACCTTTGCCAGGGTACACCCTCGCGTTTATGGTGTAGGTAAAGCATTGTTTCCTGTTAGCTGTGCGTATCTAGTGCGCCATGGGTTTTCAGTGATCAACGCAACAATTCGTGCCGATAATAGCAGTGGGCTTCAGTATTATGAAAAGATGGGCTTTACGACCTATAAAACGACAAAAGCGGTTCCATTAAAGGACGGTACTTTGGTTGATCGCTTTTCGAAGTCCTATACTCTGTAGTTTTTGATCTTCGTGCATATTTAACGATTTAGGTTTCCACCCCAGTTTTTACTTGATTTTGTATCTCAAGAAGTAAATAAGATTGATAATCATTATCATAATTTTCTTCTTAAGGATCTGACTGTGCTGCAAACCTATGAAATGCTCGAAAAAGCAGGTATTGTAGGCTATTGCCTTGTAGGATTATCTTTTCTTACTTTAACAATCTTCCTTTCCAAGATTTTACAGTATCTCTGGCTTAGGTTCTCGTGCGAAAGAGAATTGTTCAAAGCGCTGGATTTGGTCCGCAGTGGCAAAATACTGGAAGCAAAATCGCTTGCAGATAAAGGCACGCCATGGAGCCAGAAACTCTTTTATGCCGCGCTTAACAAAGGTTTGGCCGTCAACCGCGATGAAGAACAGCGTTGGGATGATGAAGCACAAAAGGTGGGCGATAAGCTTTTGACCAATCTGGAAAGCGGCTTGAGTGTTATTGCCCTGATTGCAGCTTTAAGTCCACTTTTGGGATTACTCGGCACCGTAATCGGCATGATTTCGGCTTTTCAGGCATTGGAAAGTGCAGGAAACAATGTTGATCCCAGCCTTTTATCAGGTGGCATTTGGGAAGCATTGCTGACGACCGCTTTGGGCTTGGTTGTCGCGATGCCAGCCATGGTGCTTCATGCGCTTTTAAAATCTGCGGCTTACCAGCAACTGACAAGTGTTGTCGAAAAAGTAAATAGCCTTACCGAGCATCTGTATCTCAATCGTGGAGAAGGGCTTCATCAGGGTTTGGTTAGCCCTAAAGCTGCGGAATAATAAACAATGCAGGTGAAGAGACAGGGAAATACAACGCCGCAAATCGGCCTGACACCCTTGATCGATGTCGTTTTCATTTTGTTGATCTTTTTTATGGTGGCGACATCCTTTGATATGCCGAGATTGTTGTCGTTGAAACCGGCAACAGGGGGCAAGGGGGCTGTATCTGAGCGCCCTGTTGTTAAAATTGACGTCGGCGCAAATGGTAAATGTTTTCTTGATGAAATCTTCTATGATTGTAACGAGATCGGCCGCATAGTTCGTCAGCAGGAACAGGGCGATACTTTGTCTCTTGTGACGCTGACACCCAGAGCAGGAACTAAGCTGCAGGACGTTATCGCGGCGATGGATGCCTTGGCGTTGAGTGGACTGAACGACACTGTTCTGATGCCCGGTTCGAATCAAGGTCAAGATAATACTCAGGATCTATCCGGGACAGAGGAATAAAAAATTGCGCGTTCCTTCGCAAAAATCAGGACAGGAACCTGTCGTTGAAACAATGTTGCCCTTGATTAATATTGTTTTTTTGATGTTGATTTTCTTTATGGTGGTGGGACGGATACAGCCGAAAGAACAGGCTGCGATTGTGTTACCAAAATCTTCTATAGAAGCAGAGTTCCACGGTGATCTTGCAAGCCTTTCCATTTCTCGGGATTTTGAGATCTATTATTTGGGACAGATATTTGCTGCATCTGAGTTTATGAACGTCGTAGAGGCCGAGAAGCAGAATATTCTGCGTACGAGTGGTACCTTCACGATACGGGCAGACGAAAAAACAGATGCGGGAAAACTGTTTGCTTTGTTGATTAAGCTTAAGGCCTTAGGTATTGAGAATCAGGATTTGATTACAATTCAAGGCGGCTGAAAGCTTTCATTGTTAAACAAGTCGTTCCTTTGGCAGTGAAATGGTCACCTTTGTGCCTTGGCTTAACGTGCTTTCAATACTCAATGTGCCCTGATGAAACTCAATAAGTTTTTTGGTCAAGGACAAGCCTATTCCTGTGCCGGATGCTTCGGTTGTCAGCGACGTTCCTATGCGGACAAAGGGTTCTAGAATACGGGGTAAATCAGCTTGATCCATGCCAATACCTGTGTCTTCCACGATTATATCCAGACCAAAATCTGTTGTGGAGGTGGATAAGGTTACAGACCCACCGTTCGGGGTGAACTTGAAGGCATTGGATAGAATATTGATCAGGATCTGTTTTACTGCCCTTACATCAATCCTGAGCGTGATATCATCGATATGCCCTTTTACATAGTCGATGTTTTTAGCACTTCCTGATCCACCGATAATGCGATCAGTCTCTTCCAAGAGGACGGTAAAACGAATGGTCTCTTCTTCCAGGCTATAGCTACCAGCCTCAATTTTTGACAGATCCAGAATGTCATTGATGATATCCAGCAGATGGCGGCCACTGGCGTGGATATCAGTTATATATTCCTGATATTTTGCGTTTTCTATTGGGCCAAAAAGGCTTTGTTGCATAATATCGGAATAGCCCAGAATGGCGTTGAGCGGCGTGCGTAATTCATGGCTCATGTTGGCAAGGAATTCTGATTTGGATCGGTTTGCAATATCAGCATTTTCCATTGCGGATAACATTGTCTGTTTGTCCTGATAGTGCTGAGTGATATCCCGGATAAGAATGACGACGCGGTCAGGGGCATTTTCCAGATCTTTAATCAGCGCACTACGGGCTTCGAATACTTTGGGTTCAGATTTAATGTTCAAGCGATATTCTTTGGTCTGAACCTGTCCGGATCGAACCGTGGAATGAATAAAGGAAAGCCACTCATTGGCTTGGTGTTCGGACATAATCTGATGTAATGATTTCTCTAGCATAATGGCTTTATCCAAACTCAAAAGCGTCTGATCGCCATAAATATTAATAATCTCGCCATCAAGCGAAAAAATCATGCCAAGGTCCGGCATTGCGGCGATGTGGGCTTTTAGATTTGCTTCGCTTTTTTTATGCGCATCTTTTAATTGCATCAAGTGGGTTACATCCTGAGCAGTCCCTTCGTAAAAGAGGATCTGCCCCTGAGCATCCCTGATGGCTCGTGCGGTTTCGCTGATCCATTTTTCTTCAAGATCATTGTATGTCTTAATCTGTGAGACAAAGCCTTCAACAACTCCGTTTTCTTCAACACGACTCATAAACTCTTTGCGGCGATCTTTTTCGACGTACCAGTTTTCTTCGTTGTACTGTGCTGTCTGGATGAGCTCTTCTTCGCTTTTACAATTGTTCATACGCACGAGGTATGGGTTGGCCATTAAAAACTTGCCATCCGGTGTCGTACGATAAAACCCAATACCTGCATTTTCAACAGTATCTCGAAAGCTACGTTCGATCTGGTTTAACGATGCAGTTCTTACCTCGACTTCCTCTTCCAGTCGGCGGGTTGCCTGAACAAGCGTTTTGTTTGTATTGCGATAAAAAAGAATGGTGACAGTGACCAAGCCTAGAGAGAGAAAGATAGCAAGGAAGATGCCTTGCTGACGCAGCCCCTGGATGGGACCAACGATTTCTGTATCCGGTGCGGAAAGAGCAATAATGAATTTTTTGTTGTCAATAAAGGCTGTGTCCCACGCGATTAATTTGCGAAAGAGTTTGTTTTCTTCTGCACGCGTTACTGAAAAACGATATTCGTCCTCTCCACTGTTTTCTGATAGCAGGCGTTGATCAACCCGTTGGATTTCCGGCTTACCTTTGTGCAAACCATCATAGACGTTTCGGCCAATAATCTCTGTTTCATGATCATAAAGAATGACGCCGGTTTCATTCATCATATAACCCGCGCCATGTTGACCAGATCGTAACGGCGCGATGTATTTTTTGGATAAATAATTCAAATCAACAACTGTGACCACGCTACCTTGAAAGCCTTTCGTGTTTCGAAGGGGAGCAAGTATGGCAAAAAATTGTGTTTTTTCATCGACATGAAAAGAGGGAACAATTAAATCAATTTCTGATGAATTCAGGGCGATCCAGTTTTGAGAAACCCATTCTTTCAATTTGGTTGTCAAAACATGTTGGTTAGGAGAATTCTGAATGCTTGAAAACTGTTCAACCTGATTTTTATCGTAAAAGCTCACGCCAATAATTGCCGGATTAAAAACCATGGATTTAGCGAGGTCTTGTGTAATTTTCTCTTTATTCAATGAACCGATAAACGTGGGTTGTTTGTCATCCATTGCCAAGTCAATTGCAAATCGCTGAACATTATCTATGGCGTTTTGTAGCGCTCTTTTCGTGATTTGTGTTTGAAGAAGTTGTTGGTCGTTAAAGGATTTTTCTTGTTGTGTTGTGGCGTAATTTTCAAGCTTGTAAACGGCCGTGATGAAGGCACCAAACAAAAGGGCAATGATGGCGATATACAGAAAGGACGTTACGCGCCCAAAATTATGAAGAGAGCTTTGTATGCCTGTACTCATACCTGCTTATCCTGACCTTGTACCAAACGCAAACTAATCTCTTCTTATGAAATGAGAGCTTATTTTATTGGGCGAGCGGTGTCAGGGTATGCAATAGATGTTAATTATACCTGAACGGAATATGTAATTATGAAGATCTTTTTAGGGCTTCTAATTTCTTTCCAGAACTTCTGATTTGAAATGTTTACGGCAGACAGGGATATAGCGGTCATTACCCCCAATTTCAACTTGTGATCCTTCTTGTATCGGAGTGCCATCTTCATCTACGCGCATGACCATTGTCGCCTTACTTCCACAGTGGCAAATGGTTTTCAACTCATGAAGTACATCTGCCCAAGCCAACAGCTGTTGGCTGCCTTCGAACAGATTGCCCTGAAAATCTGTTCTCAGACCATAGGCCAACACGGGAATATTTAACTCATCGACGATTTCACTGATTTGGTAAACCTGAGCTTTTGACAAGAACTGAGATTCATCAACAAAAACGCAATTGATTTCACGTTGCTTGATTTCATCTTTGGCCATCTGTAACAGGTCGTCTTCTTTTCCGTAGATCAGTGCTTCAGCCTGTAAGCCAATCCGTGACGAAATCTTTCCCTTGCCATAACGATCATCCAGAGCAGCCGTGAACAAGAGTGTTCCCATACCACGTTCTTGATAGTTATAGCTGGACTGCAAGAGAACAGTGGATTTTCCAGCGTTCATGGATGAATAGTAAAAATAAAGCTTGGCCATAGATACGTCAGATACAGAAATTAAGAGTGTGTCACATAACTATAGGCGTGCCAGCAGTTTGTCTATGGTCGCTTGATCCGCAAAGGCATTTTCTATGGAACACTTTGTGATCTCGCTCAATTCTTGATCACTCAGGTTAAATTCTCGAGATGCGATCGCGTATTCATTTCCGATTGTTGTGTGGAAAAAGGGAGGATCATCTGAACTCAGGGTTACTTTGCATCCCGCATCGCGTAATTTAAGGAAAGGGTGTGTCCTAAAATCAGGATAAACACCGAGGGCAATATTACTGCCGGGGCAAACTTCGAGGGTGATATCTTCATCTATAAGGCGAGAGATAAGATAGGGATCTTCGATTGCTCTCACACAATGACCAATACGTTGAACTGGCAGATGATCAAGTGCCGCAATAATACTCTCTGGCCCGGCCATTTCGCCAGCATGGACATTACACGATAGCCCTGCATCATGCGCTATATGAAATGCTTTTGAAAAGTCAGAAGGATGGTGGGCATTTTCATCGCCACCCATGCCAAAGCCAACAACATAGGGGTGTGGGGCCGCAACGGTCTGTCTAGCAACGTTAACAGCCTGTTCTGGGCCGAGATGCCGCACACAAGTGACAATGATACGTCCAATAATACCAAAGTCTTTCTCGGCATCTTCTATGCCAGAAATGATCCCGTCCAGATGATCCTGATATCCCATACCAGCCATAGCGGCGTGATCAGGAGAGGACATGACCTCAACATAAATAGCACCTTCCGACGCACATTGTTTGAGGTACTCGTATGTTACATCCCTGTAATCCAACGGTGTTTTAATCACAGCACTTGCAAGATCATATGCTTTGAGGAATTCGAGAAACGTCGCCCAGCGATAATTTCCCTCAGCATCAAAAAGACCGTCAGGCAGGTTCATTGAATTACGTTGTGCCAGACGTTTGACAAGATCCGGAGACGCTGTTCCTTCCAGGTGTGCATGTAATTCAGCTTTTAGAACCATCATATATCTCGCTTGTTCTTATATCTTCTTAAGTAAGGGGGCTGCTACAGAAATGATTTCCCTGCTTTTAAAGAACCGACTTTCAGGAAGGATGCGATGCTCTGTCCAATATCTGCAAAACATTCCCGGGTACCGATATTTTGTGCTTTGATTTTCGGACCAAAAGCCAGAACGGGTACGTTTTCCCGGGTGTGATCCGTTCCGGACCAGGTGGGGTCGCATCCATGATCCGCAGTGATAATGACGAGGTCATCGTCTTTTAGTGTCGAAATAAGTTCTGGAAGTTTTTTATCGAACTCTTCAAGTGCTGCTGCATAGCCAACAACATCTCGTCTGTGACCATACAAGCTGTCAAAATCAACAAAATTGGTGAATGCTAAGGAGCCGTCTGGAGCTTTTTCAACCTGTTCCAGTGTGCGTTGGAAAAGGTTGTCGTGACCAGATGCTTTAATGACCTGTGTCGGTCCTTGATGTGCATAGATATCAGCAATTTTGCCAATTGCTATCATTTCCCGGCCAGCTTCCTTGACTTTATCCAGTAAAGTCGGTGCAGGGGGTAAGACGCTGAAATCACGTCTGTTTCCTGTGCGTTCAAAGTTATCGGGATCACCGCCAATAAAGGGTCGGGCAATGACACGGCCAATGTTATAGGGATCGACAAGAACGCGTATTTTTTCGCAAAGATCAATAAGCCTGTCGAGGCCAAAGCTTTGTTCATGGGCTGCAATCTGAATAACACTATCGGCCGAGGTATAAATAATCGGTTTCCCGCTTGTCATATGCTCCTCGCCAAAGCGTGCAATAATCTCTGTGCCGGATGCATGGCAAAGACCCAATATCCCGGGGAGATCGCCGATTTTTATGATGTCATCCAGAAGAGAATTTTCAAAACATGGCGTTTCATTCGGGAAGTATCCCCAGTCAAATTTGACGGGAACACCTGCGATCTCCCAATGCCCACTTGGTGTATCTTTTCCCTTACTTATTTCGCTGGCAGCACCGTGTAATCCTGTGGCCTCGGTTTGAGGGGAAAAGCCTTTGGGATATTCCCCCGTGCTTTGAAAGGCAGCATGTCCCAACCCAAGCCTTTCCATATTGGGGAGATATAGAAGGCCCTGTCTGACACCTTCTTTGTCGGCCTTGCCCCGTGCACACTTTTCTGCAATATGGCCCAGAGTATTGGAACCCGTATCGCCAAATTTTTCAGCATCGGGTGCGCCACCTATACCAAATGAATCCATTAATAATATGAATGCTCTAGACATTTTAATTCGCTATCGACTTTAAGATGGGGGAGTGTTGGCATGGGGCGTTATCTGCCACAGTCAATCCATTCAGGTATTGAGTTTTTGCCTTTGCTAACTGATCTCTGGAGTTCGCATGAATACGTGCAACGGGATGGTTTGAATCAACTCGAGTTCCCAGTGGAACAATGCGATCAAAGCCGACAGAATGGTCAATTTCCTGACCGGGTTTGGAGCGTCCGCCACCAAGCGCGACAACAGCCATGCCGATTTCGCGGGTATCCATAGCTGACAGATATCCTGATGTATCCAGATAGATATCTTCACAGTATTTGGCTAATTTCAGATAGCTGTCCGGCTTGTCACAAAAATCTGTTGGACCACCCAGACCTGAAATCATCTTCTGAAATTGTTCCAAAGCTTTACCATTGGATAGAACAGTCATGATTTTATTCTGGGCGTCGTCATGTGTTTTTGCCAAGCCGCCCAGAATTAGAAGTTCGGCGCACAAGGACGTGGTTATAGCGTCTGTTCGCACTTCTTTCTTTTCGCCTGAGAGATAGGACCAGGCTTCTCTTACTTCCAAGGCATTCCCTGCTGATGAACCGAGTACCTGGTCCATATCGGTGATAAGAGCCCGGGTGGGTAAGCCAGCACCATTGGCAACGTTGACAATGGTTGCCGCTAACTCTTCGGCCATGGCCAAGGTGTTGGAAAAAGCACCACTACCAACCTTGATATCCATCACCAAACGATCCAAACCAGCCGATAGCTTCTTGGACAGGATTGATGCAGTGATCAAAGGGATGGCTTCGACCGTCGCTGTAATGTCCCTGATGGCATAAAACCGTTTATCCGCTGGGGCTAAATCACCTGTTTGTCCAACAATGGCACAGCCCACAGCTTTTGTGACGGATTTTAAACGATCAATGTCAATCGATGTTTGGTACCCGGGGATAGCATCCAGTTTATCCAGTGTACCGCCAGTATGCCCCAGACCTCGACCTGAGATCATAGGGACATAACCTCCGCAAGCAGAAATGATTGGGGCAATCATCAAACTTAGCTTATCACCAACACCGCCTGTTGAATGTTTATCCAATACAGGACCCAAGTCTCGCAATTCAGACCAGCCGATGGTGTCCCCCGAGTTTGTCATAGACTGGGTTAAGCTGACGGTTTCAGCATTACTCATCCCCTGAAAGAACACAGCCATTGCCAAGGCGGCGATTTGGCTGTCGCTCATCTCACCGGATGTAATCCCTTTGACAAAGTAAGCGATCTCATCATTACTAAGTTCTTGCCCCTCACGTTTTTTTCGGATTACTTCTTGGGGAAGAAACATTAGTAGGTGCTTTTTTGTTCAGAATCAGTTGTTTGACCCAAAACGCTTAAAAGGTCATTCAAAAGACCACTGGCGCCAAATCTGAAATTATCAGCACAGACCCAGCTTTCACCCATGATATTTTGAGCAAGTTCCATGTATTCAACAGCTTGCGCATGGGTTCGAATACCACCAGAGGCTTTGAAACCACAGTTTTGACCACTGTCTTTAATGGCTTTAAGCATCGTTTCAGCAGCTTCAAGAGTAGCTGACACGTCTGTTTTACCTGTGGAGGTTTTAATAAAATTAGCCCCGGCATTTATCGCTGCAAGGCTAAGTTCATAAAGGCTGGCCATATCCTCAAACGCACCACTTTCAAGGATGACTTTGAGTGCTACCTTGTCACCGCAAATGTCTTTGCATGCACGAATCATATCTGGTGCAGATTTTTTATTTCCGGCAATCCACTCTTTGTAAGGGATAACAAGATCAACTTCGTTACCGCCAAGAGCGATGATGTTTTTTGTCTGTGCAATTGCTGCCTCCAACCCTTCATCACCCGAAGGGAAATTGGCAACGGCAGCAAAGTTGACATCTTGTCCTTTTAACTCATCCTGGCAGACAGAGAGGAAAGGGGGATACACACAGACGGCAGCGACTGAGGTAAAGGGCGTTACTGCTTTCGAGCAGAGAGCTTTGATACTTTCGTTTGTGTCATCAGCAGAAAGGCTTGTGAGATCCAATAGGCTTAAAGCTAGTTTTACGTTATCTGTCATGTTTTTACCCTAAACTCTTCAGGTAATTACTTACCAATTTAATTAAATTTTCTGCGGCAGTTTTAGCACTTTTCATGGTCTGCTCATGGCTGAGGACAGTATCGCTCATGCCTGCACCGTAGTTTGTAATGATGGACATCGCTGCAGTTGGAATACCTGCGCGTCTTGCCAGAATGACTTCGGGTACAGTGGACATGCCAACCGCATCAGCGCCGAGGATTTTTGCTGCTCTTATCTCTGCAGGTGTTTCAAAGTTTGGCCCTGAGAACCACATATAAACACCTTCATGCAGCTGAATGTCATTTTTATCAGCAATATTTTTTAAGGTTTGTCGTATCGCAGGGTCGTAAGCATTAGTTAGATCAACAAAACGATCATTACCACGGGCGCCAATCAACGGCGACATACCGGAATAATTGATATGATCTGTAATCAGCATCAGGCTGCCGGGGCCAGCTTCATCGCACAGGCTGCCAGCGGCATTGGTCAGGATCAGTTGCTTGCAGCCGACATCTTTTATGGTTTCAATTGCCGTTAGCATGCCAGTGGCGTCACCATTTTCATAATAATGGCTTCTGCCTTGTAAAATGAGGACTTCTGTTCCGTTAATTTGCCCAAGGATCAAAGACCCGGCATGTCCTTCTACAGAGGGGCGCGGAAAGCCGGGGAGATCGGTAAATGAAATTGTCGTTGGGTCTTCTACAGCTTCAACAAGGGGGCCAAGTCCTGACCCGAGGATGATAGCTACTTCTGGGATAACGCCATTAAGGCGGCCCCGAATAACGTCTAAAGCATCATTCGAGGATTGATTTGGGTTCGTCATTATTCAGATTATCAGGTCCAAATGAAAGGGGAAGAAGATCTTCAATTGTAAAGGTTTTCCGCAGTCCCTCGGGACCACAGACGTGAATTTGTGTATTTGCATTTGCAAACTCACGAATTTTTTGCCGGCATCCGCCACAGGGCGTAACAAGTGCCTCGCCATCACCCATGACATAGATTTCAGCAATTTCCCGGCTACCGTTTTGTATCATGGCCGAGATTGCGCCACCTTCGGCACATACACCTAACGGATAGGCAGCATTTTCGACATTACACCCATTATAATACTGTCCGTCAGTTGATCTTATAACAGATCCAACATGAAAATTCGAGTAGGGGGCATATGCCCGTGACATGTTTTCTCGCAGTTGAGCCAGAATTTCTGATCGTTCCATCTTAGCGCTCCTTCACATAAGGGCGCCCAATTGCTTTCGGCGCAATAGCTTTACCGATAAAACCAGCCAGCAGGATAACAGTCAGAACGTATGGCAATGCCTGCATAAACTGAACAGGTATCTCACCAATGCCTGGTAGTGCAACGCCCTGTAATCTAACCGCCATTGCATCTAGGAAACCAAAAAGCATACAGGCGAGCAGACCCGGCACGGGTTTCCATTTACCAAAAATCATCGCAGCAAGAGCAATGTAGCCTTGCCCGGCAGACATTTCTTTGCCGAATGCTGCATTTTGCCCTGTGGACAAATATGCCCCGGCGATACCACAAAGAATGCCGGCAATAATAACAGAACGATATCTTAGGAAGGTAACTGAAATACCGGCTGTATCAACAGCTTGCGGGTTTTCCCCAACTGCTCGCAGACGTAGCCCAAAGCGGGTTTTGTAGAGTACCCACCACGTAATAGGAACAGCCAGAAATGCAATATAAACCAGCAAATTATGACCGCTAATTAATTCAACATATATGGTGCCTAGAAATGGAATTTCAGCAAGGAAATCTGATCCAGGCAAGGATATTGGCGAGAAGCGCGCATCACCACTAAGCGTTGGTGTCTGGCCACCTTTGTGGAACCATGCGCCGCCAAGAGTAACAGTAAGTCCTGAAGCAAGGATATTGATCGCAAGCCCACTGACAACCTGATTTCCACGGTGGGTAATACAGGCGAAGCCATGTAGAAGCGCCATGAGGACAGAGGTCACTATGGCCGCGCCTAAACCAACAAATGCAGATCCACTGACCGCAGCGACAGCGGCGGCGGCGAAAGCAGCGGCAAGAAGTTTGCCTTCTAAACTGATGTCGATAATTCCGGATCGTTCAGAAAAAATGCCGGCCATCGCACATAGCACCAGCGGTGCAGATACACGCAGGGTTGAATCGAGCGTAGATAGAAGTAGTAGGAACAAATCATCCATTGGTCTGCTCCTTGGCTGTACCGTTGCTTTCAACAATAGCCGTAAAAATACGTTCAATTGTCGGTCTGCTCATATAGGCCAGTGCGCCACAGAAAAGAATAACGAGACCCTGAATAGCCTTAACCATTTCTCCTTGTATGGTTGGTATTTCAAAGGATAGTTCTGCTCCACCTTGATAAAGGGTGCCGAACAAGAGGCTGGCAATAATAATTCCAACGGGATGATTACGTCCCATCAGGGCAACGGCAATACCTGTGAAACCTGCGCCTGCGACAAAATCAAGCATTACCCTATTGTGGTTTCCCATAATTTCGTTGATACCAACAAAACCAGCTAAAACACCTGAAAGACACATAGTGCCAACCACTAAACGTTGTGTGTTTATTCCGCTATAGTTTGCGGCGTTTTCATTAAATCCAAACATCCGAATGGCATAGCCCCAGCGTGTGTGCCAGATAAACAGCCAAACAAAAGTGCAGCTAAATAGTGCAAGAAGTATTGAAAGATTAAGGGGGGATTTTTCAATCTCTATTCCAAACCATCCAACTGCTTCTTGCATTGTTGGCATTTGAGCAGATGTAAGAAAATCACGGCTTTCTGGGGACATTTGACCTGGTTCAATAAGAACATTTACCAAAATATAATTCATCAAACTAAACGCGATGAAGTTAAACATAATGGTCGTGATAACAATATGGCTGCCTCTGTAAGCTTGCAGATAAGCAGGAACATAGGCCCACGCTGCACCAAAAAGACCAGAAGCGGCAATTGCAAGAGGTAGAATGATCCAAAAGGGAACATATTGATCTAACGCCAAGCAAAGTAACCCGACACCTAAGCCTCCTATGTAAGCTTGTCCTTCACCACCGATATTAAAAAGGCTCGCATGAAAAGCAACGGCGACAGCCAACCCTGTAAAAATGAAGTTCGTTGTATAATGAAGTGTATAGCCAATATTATAGTCATTACCAAAAGCACCATAAACAACGATTTTGACTGCTTCTATTGGGTCTTCACCGATAATTAAAATAACAATCCCGGAAACAAAAAATGCGAGTAAAATATTGATTAGGGGGATGACACCAACGTCAATCCACGCGGGAAGCGCTTTACTTGGACTGCTCATGCCGGGATCTCCTCTGAGTGTGTCGTGTTATTGTTGTTTTGCTGCTCAGAGCCAGTGGACTGTGTGCCTGCATTCCCCATGAGAAGACCGAGCTGGCGTGCGTCTGCTTCTTTACCAGAGACTTCACCAACAATGCGACCTTCGAACATGACAAGAATACGATCACTCAGGGACATAATCTCTTCAAGTTCGACCGAAACCACAAGAATAGCGGATCCTGCGTCACGCATGGCGATCAGATTTTTGTGGATAAATTCAATAGCACCAATATCAACTCCACGTGTTGGTTGCCCAACGAGGAGAACTTCGGGACGTCGGTCCATTTCACGGGCGAGAACAAGTTTTTGTTGATTACCACCAGAGAAATTTGCTGACTTTAGTTTGGGATCTTCCGGGCGAACATCATAGTCCTGCATCAAGCGGGTACAATGTTCCTGGACCGCTTTGTTGTTCATCAGGATTTTACCATTATAGGCAGGATCTTCGTGGAACCCCATAATCGCGGTTTCCTGTGCTGTAAAGGCAGTCACCATTCCCATGCGATGTCTGTCTTCTGGAACGTGCCCAACACTTAGTTCTCGAAACTCTTTCGGGTTTTTGTGATTTTTAGGGGTGATCTGTGTAGATCCAATATCGATTGAACCGCTCTGAAGGGGACAAATGCCACTTAATGCCGCGAGCAATTCGGTTTGACCATTTCCTGAAACACCGGCGATGCCGACAATTTCGCCGGCACGAAGGGTAAGAGAAACATTATCCAGTTTGGTAACGCCATCTTCTTTATAGGAAAGGTTTTTGGCTTCCAGCAGAATTTCGCCGGGATTAGCATCGGTTTTATCGACTTCCAAGAGAACCTTTCGCCCAACCATCAACTCGGCAAGTTCGTTTTTGGATGTCTCTGACGTTTCCCGTTCCGAGACCATTGTTCCGGCACGCATAACAGAGACGCGGTCTGTAATTGCCATAATTTCTTGAAGTTTATGCGTGATTAGGATGATACTCACACCACGACTGCGCAGTATATCCAGAATTTTGAAAAGCTGATCGGTCTCTTGTGGTGTCAGGACACCTGTCGGCTCATCTAGAATGAGGATTTCAGCGCCGCGATACAGGGCTTTAAGAATCTCTACCCGTTGCTGAAGACCAACAGGGAGATCACCTGTCATCGCATCGGGGTCAACTGCCAGGCTGTATTCTTTCGACAGCTTGAGAAGTTCTTTCCGAGCAGATTGACTGCTTTTGTTTAAAAGAGGGGCACCTTCGGCACCCAACATAACGTTTTCAAGTACAGTAAAGGTTTCTACGAGCATAAAATGCTGATGAACCATACCAATGCCAAAGGAGATCGCATCTCGTGAAGAGTGGATTTTTTTCTTTTGTCCATTAATAAGGATTTCGCCGCTATCTGCTTCGTAAAATCCGTAAAGGATGCTCATCAACGTTGATTTCCCGGCACCATTTTCGCCAATGATGCCGTGAATAGTTCCAGGAAGAACTTTTAAATCTACGTTTTGGTTCGCCTTTACAGGGCCAAAGCTTTTACTGATTGCTTTCAGTTCAATAGCGGGTGGGGGGGCTGATTGCCCCCCCACCGCCTCAGACCCTTGGGTCTTGATGCGTTCTACGCTCATAGAAAAACCTAGTACTCGATTTTAGTATTCTGATTTCAGATCGTTTATCCGATTACAGAGCAGGACAGCTATTATCTGTTTTATAATCATGAACAGAGATAGAACCGGCAATAATACCCTCACGCGCTTCTTTTACCTTGGCTTTCATTGCGTCGGTAATAAGGGATTTATTGTTGTCATCCAGTGCCCAGTCGACACCATTTTCAGCAAGACCAAGAGCATGTTTGCCGGGCTTCCAAGTACCATCCATTGCAGATTTGAATGCATTGTATGCAGCGACATCGACACCTTTGGTCATCGAAGTCAGCATTGTGCCCGGCTGAAGGTGGTTTTGATTTGAATCCACACCAATGGCGTATTTACCTTCATCTTTAGCTGCCTGATAAACGCCGATACCTGTGCCGCCAGCTGCAGCAAAGATAACGTCAGCACCTTTATCAAACTGGCTTTTTGCAAGTTCACTTCCTTTACTTGGATCATTCCAAGCAGAAGGTGTAGTTCCTGTCATGTTGCTGAATACTTCAGCAGAACTATTTGCGTATTTGGCGCCTTGGGCAAAGCCACAAGCAAATTTACGAATAAGTGGAATATCCATACCACCAATGAAACCAACTTTTTTACTCTTAGAAGCCATTGTGGCCAGAACACCAACAAGGAATGAGCCTTCATGCTCCTTAAACTCTATTGACTGAACATTTGGCAGATCAACAACAGAATCGATGATTGTGAAGCGAATATCAGGGTATTCTTTTGCTACTTTTTCAATGGCAGGTCCCTGGGCAAAGCCAACACCTACGATTGGGTCGGCGCCACGTTGTGCCATCTTACGGATAGCCTGTTCGCGCTGCGAAGGATTTGTTACTTCAAATTCACGATATTTGATGCCGGTTTCTTTTGAGAACTTCTCAACACCGTTATAAACGCCTTCGTTGAAGGATTTATCGAATTTACCGCCCATATCAAACACAACAGCTGGTTTGATATCTTCGGCGTGTGAGGTTGCAGCCGTTAATGCAATAATTGACGCAGCAGCCGTCTGGAATAGCTTCTTCATTTGAGAGCCCAATCCCTGTCTATCAGTTATAAAAATCTTTTTTGCCTTGATCCGATTGCTATCGGACTCGGGTACGTATGGTGAGGCAAAACGCCAATATGTTCAACCAATCGTTAATGTCAAAGGACAAAAAATTGTTCAATTGGTCAAAATTATCTGAAATTTAATCGCAAAAATAACAACATATTCAATTTTCATTAATTATGTTGAGGTATCGTCATCATCAAATACGGGGGATTTTTGGGAGTAAAAGATGAGTAATAACGATCCAAGAAAAGAATACGCTGCTGAACGAGGAGTTCGACTTCGTAGGGGATTGTCACCGAATGCCAGTATTTCAAACATGCAATTGTTTGAATCCATTAATGAACTTAGATCCGAAATTGTTGCCTTGAAGCAATCGAATGCCGCAGTGCGGCAGCAATCTACTCAACAAACGGATGCGGAAAAAAGCTTTAACGATGCGGAAGATGTACGCGTCGAAATTGCACAAATGGTTCGGATGATTGGCAAGACTAAAAAAGAAATTGCTCAGATCAAACATCCTGATGATGTTGATGATCCTTTTGCGCAATCGACCAACGAACTTGATGCTATTGTTATGGCAACAGAGACGGCCACAAATGATATTCTGGATGCGAATGAGAAAATTGAAGCGACTGTAAACGAGCTTTCTGCATTAATGAGTGATGATTCTGATGTGCAAACGGCTTGTGATAAAATTGCGAATCATGTGATTACAATTCTTGAGGCATCAAACTTTCAGGATGTTACTGGCCAACGAATGACAAAAATCATCAATACACTTCGTTTTATCGAAGACCGTATTGTTTCCATGATTAATATTTGGGGTGCCGAAGCATTTATGGATCTACCTGTTGGTGTTGAAGATGGCCGTGAAGGTGATGATCAACTGATGAACGGGCCAGCTGCTGAAAACGAAGGTATCACGCAAGATGATATTGATGCGTTATTTGATTAAATAGCTATCGCAAAATTTAATAAAGAAAGCGGGGGTAATTCCCGCTTTCTTTATGCATTATCGAGATCTACAGCGAGCTGTTTCAGGATGTGTTCTGAAGAACTGAACCGAACGACAAAACCATTTGAAAGATGCCGTATGGTCTCGCCTTCAAAACGTCCAAATCCTTCAATATGAAGCTCTATGGCCCCATCTAGTTTGGGACGAAAATTGGACAATAAACAAATTCCGCCGCCAGATATATCAAAACAATCAGCTTTTTCCCAGGTATCATTGATTTTCACCAATGCCTGGACAGATTTTCTATACCTTGTGTGGTGGCGGCGATCTGTTTCTTCCGGTTCCAAATTCTGCCCCTTTGTCTATCATGCTAAGGTTGTCAACATGAATTTGAGCAGAATCTCGTTAATTTTGTCTTATTCTGTGCGTTGAATAAGATGGTATCCAAATGAAGTTTCAACAACGCCACTTGTTTCTCCAACTTCCATAGAGAATGCGGATTCTTCAAATTCGGGAACCATCATTCCTTTGCCAAAGTGACCTAGATCACCACCTTCATTGCCAGATGGGCAATCAGAATGTTCTTTGGCTAAATCAGCAAAGGTTGCACCGCCCTCGATCTGGGTTTTAAGATCCTGGATGAGGGTTTGAGCTTCGTCCTGTGAACGTGATGCAGTAGAACGCATAGAGCCTTCATACATGAGCAGGATGTGCGAGGCACGGACTTGATCAGACATTGTGTTTCTCCATAAAAAACCGCACATTATGCGGGGTAGATTCCCCTTATACATAACGTGCGGTTCAAAATGAGCAATGCCTGTTTTATTTTTTTATGTAATATTAAATTTTTGCAAAACGTCAGCTAAATCGTCGCCAAAGGTTGTTCCTCGACGAATGACACCGACATTCATGGGAAGTTCCTGCATGTCAGGATGATCGGATGGCAGGCTTGTAAGGACAGCGACATGTGATTTCTTTGTCGATGGCATTGCTTTCAAAGCACAAGCAAGATCAGCGCCACCAAGGCGTGGCATTACCATTGATGTTATCACAAGATCCGGTTTGGTTTCCAGAATCATTGTGATTGCTTCCAAGGGCTCGGTCAGTGAGGTGACACGATATCCACAAGCCGCGAGTTCACGGGCAACAACCTTACCGGCTGTTTTTTGTGGGATGACCAGCAAAACCTCGGTATTTGTAATTTCGATGTCTTCAACATTAAAGGTAATCTGGTGCGGCATCGAACGCACGACTTCAGCAATGTTTTCTGTTGGTAAAGATTCGCCATCAAGCAAGGCAGAAATTTTATCGCTGTAGGTCTGAAGATCCTGAATGTGTTTTGCTTCAAGATCGGTTAGGCCAGAAAGATACTCATCCAATCGGTGAGTGATCGCTGCCAAACCGGGAATGTTCACCGATTTCGCCTTAAATCTTAGGTTAGACGAATCTTGCGCTAAGCGTTCCGCAGCTGTTTTTCCGTCCAGTCCACCTGTTCTTACCTGCTGTAGGTTGACCTCTAGGCTGGATGCCACATCTCTGGCTTCATCCAACATTTCGCCTTCAGCGAGTTTGTCTGCTTCTTCTTCGCTGATAACAGAACCCGAATTCATATTCACACACCTAACATCTTTAATTTGTATATTCTGCACAAGATAAAGTGAATGGGTTAATGCTCTGCTAATATTCCAGATAGTTATCTGGTTTTTTGATTTTTTAGTAAGCTGTAGCTCGTATATAAAAAGGGTATACAAAAAAGCTGCTCAGATTAATCCGAGCAGCTCCGGCTTTTCATTTTTACTGACATTTAAGTCAGTAGAGGTCTTTAGGGTCTATCTCGACACTCATGGTTTCCGTTGTGTCGCCATTCTCTGAGACTGAAAGGTAGAAACAGCTGCGTCGCCCCGTGTGACAGGCGACACCATGTTGCTTGACCTTAACAAGCACCGTATCCCGATCACAGTCGATAAGGAAATCGACAAGTTCTTGGTGTTGCCCGGATGTTTCGCCTTTTTTCCAAAGATTCTGCCTGGACCTAGACCAATAACAGACCCGACCTGTGGCAAAGGTTTCTTCAATAGATTCTTTGTTCATCCAGGCCATCATAAGGACATCGTTTTTAACGCTGTCTTGGGCAATGGCTGGGATCAGACCTTGATCGTTAAATTTTAGGCTGGAGAGGAGATCACCCAACTTGGATTTATTCATTAGGATATTTCCTACGATGTCATTCTTTTAAAGCCGGCTTCCAAATCCATAATGAGATCATCTGGATTCTCAAGACCAATGTGCAATCTGATTAGTGGTCCTTCTGCGGACCATTTGGTTGCAGTTCGAATTGAACTTGGATCACTTGGAAGAATTAAACTTTCAAATCCCCCCCAACTATAGCCCATACCATAGAGTTCAAGGTCATCAACCATAGCACGGATAGATTCTTTGGGCGTTGGGTTAAGGATAAAGCTGAACAGACCGCTTGCTCCTGACATGTCGCGTTTCCAGATTTCATGACCGGGATCGCTTTCAAGAGCGGGATGAAGAACGCGTGACACTTCTGGACGGTTTGCCAGCCAGTTCGCGACAGCGAGGCCGCTTTCCTGATGCTGCTTCAAGCGAACAGCCATGGTTCGCAATCCTCGTTGAGCAAGGTAAACGTCGTCAGGGCCAGAGCATTGTCCTAGATGAAATGTTGTTTCTTTTACCTTTTGATAGAGCTCTTCTGTTGTGATGATGAGGCCAAGCATGGCGTCTGAGTGCCCGACAATATATTTCGTACCAGCGTGAACGGAGATATCAACGCCAAGTTCAAAAGATTTGCAGAGCAGGGGGGTCGCCCACGTGTTATCCATGATGACCAAAACGCCTTTATCGTGGGCAGCTTTGGCAATTGCGGGAATATCCTGCATCTCAAAGGTATGTGAACCTGGAGATTCTGTGAATACAAGGCGTGTATTCGGGCGGATGAGTTGTTCTATGTCTTTGCCAATAAGCGGATCATAATAGGTTGTTTCTACTCCCATACGCTTGAGAACGTCTTTGCAGAAAAATCGTGTCGGTGCGTAAACAGAATCAGTAACAAGGATGTGGTCACCAGATTCCACGACACTCAAAATTGCTGTGGTGATAGCGCCAAGTCCGGAAGAGACAGAAAACGCACCATAACCACCTTCTAATTCTGCAACAGCATTTTCCAGCGCAAATATCGTTGGCGTACCCTGGCGGCCGTAATTCATCGTGCCCTTATCGAATTTGGTCGCAGCTCTTTCTTCCATCTCAGCCATACTCTTAAAGAGAATGGTGGATGCATGATAAACAGGCGGATTAACCACACCAAAGTTTGCCAATGGATCACGGCCGAGGTGTGTAACCTTTGTTTCTTGAGTGAAATTCGTCTTCGACATGGGGATTCTCTATTGCGATGGGTTATTACGATATTATCGATCTGGCAGCAGCATCACGATTGATTGGGGCGATTGCAAGAAAATCTGTGATAATCAGTGACGGATCCACAGATCATTTGGAGCACTGTGCGACAAAAAGGATTCTTTGGCATCAAAATAACAGCGAAATAAATGACGTTTTAAGGATAAAAATACAAAAATATAAAAAAATTAACCATCTTCATAAACTGTATGTACAATTTTTTTACAGAAAATGAAGAAAGTTTGAAACTAAAGTTTCTGTCTAATTGTTTGATTTTTAACATTTTTTGTTATGGCAAGGAAAATTGTCACCTAACAAAGTAAAAAATGCTGTTTTCTGAGAGGCTTAGATAGGTTACTGGTAATAGCATGTTTATTGCGTTGGTGAACAATTGTATGCCGATGAAAAATAAATCGGGATGTCCTGTTTGCGACGTCTTAAACAAACAATAAACGTGTTAAACAGCAGGGAAGACACAAAAAATGAAATTCGGAAAAGTCCTGTTTGCGGCTGCAGCAGCCACAGCAATGACAACAGCAGCTCAGGCTGGTACTCTTGACGACATCAAAGCTCGCGGCGAGCTTAATTGTGGTGTCGCAACACCTCTACCTGGTTTTGCTGCTCCTAACGCAGAAAACGTTTGGGAAGGTCTTGACGTTGATGTATGTCGCGCAGTTGCAGCAGCTGTATTGGGCGACCCAATGAAAGTGAAAATCACTCCTACGACTTCTAAAGAGCGTTTCACCGTTCTTCAGTCTGGTGAGATTGATCTGCTTGCGCGTAACACCACGTGGACACTTTCCCGTGATGTTAACCTTGGTTTTGAGTTTGTAGGCGTTAACTACTACGATGGCCAAGGTTTCCTCGTAAACAAATCACTTGGTGTTTCCAGTGCGACTGAGCTAGACGGTGCTTCTGTTTGTGTTCAGACTGGTACAACTACCGAGCTGAACCTAGCTGACTATTTCCGTGCTCAAGGCATGAAATACGAAACAGTTCCAGTTGCAACTGCTGAAGAAGGCGCGAAAGTATATGACGAAGGTCGTTGTGACGTTTACACAACAGATGCTTCTGGTCTGTATTCACTTCGCTCCACACTTTCCGCTCCTGATGAGCAGATTGTTCTTCCAGAAATCATTTCCAAAGAGCCACTAGGTCCTCTCGTACGTCACGGCGACCAACAGTGGGGCGATATTGCTCGCTGGACTCTTAACGCAATGATCATTGCTGAAGAACTTGGTGTTTCTTCTGCAAACATTGATGAGATGGCTTCTTCTACAAACCCATCTGTTCTTCGTCTTATCGGTGCTGAAGGCAATATGGGCGAGCAGCTTGGTCTGGACGCTAAGTGGGCATACAACGTTGTCAAAACCGTTGGTAACTATGGTGAGTCTTTCAAAAGAAACCTTACTGATACTCTGAACATCGAGCGCGGTATCAACGCTCAATGGAAAGATGGTGGTCTTCTTTACGCTCCTCCAATGCGCTAAGTCGAGACATTAAAGCCTGATTTAACTTTGCGTGGGGCTGCCAGAATTGGTGGCCCTACCTTAGCTAAACAGGCTTTAATTTTAATAAAAATAAGCATTTAGGAGGCAGTATGTCGGCTGAAACTGCACAAAATGCCCGTGGGTCGGGTGGAGCATCGCTCTTTTCGGATCAGCGGTTTAGATCGCTTTTCTTTCAGGCTCTTGTTATTGGCCTGCTAGGCGCATTCCTCGTATTCATCGTTTATAACACAGCGCATAATATTGAAAAACGCGGTATTCAAACCGGTTTTGCTTTTCTTGATGCTGCCGCTGGATACGATATCGCCATTTCTCCCTTTATGGAATATACAGCAACTCATACACATGGACGGGTATTCCTTGTTGGGTTGTTCAATACACTGCTGGTTTCCTTCTTGGGAATTATTGCTGCAACATTTTTAGGTGTTTTCCTAGGTGTTTTGCGTCTATCACCGAACTGGTTGGTGAGTAGAATTGTTTATTGTTATGTAGAATTCACACGTAACGTTCCTCTGTTGCTGCAAATTCTTCTTTGGTATGCAATTTTCCTTGCTTTGCCTGCGGTAAAACAAAGTATCACGATGTTTAATGATATTATTATCTTGAACAAACGTGGGCTTATTGTTCCTGAACCGCTACCTGGTGATGGGTTTATGCTTGTGCCCGTCGCATTGGTTCTTGCTCTTTTTGCAAGTATCTTTTTTGCACGTTGGGCAAAGAAAACGCAGGCTGCTACTGGTAAGATATATCCTGTATTTATGACAAATACAGCGATGATTATCGGTTTGCCACTTCTTGCTTTTGCTGTAACGGGGTTTCCTCTCGATTTTGCATATGCTGAATTAAAAGGCTTTAACTTCAAAGGTGGTGTGGTTATCAAGCCTGAATTCACTGCTCTTTGGTTCGCTCTAAGTCTCTATACAGCAGCCTTTATCTCTGAAACCGTTCGTGCGGGTATTCAATCTGTTTCTCACGGACAAACAGAGGCATCTGAGGCATTGGGCTTACGTCCAAGTTGGACAATGCGCCTGATTATTCTGCCCCAGGCTCTTCGGGTGATTATTCCTCCGATGACCAGTCAATATCTTAACTTGACCAAAAATTCATCACTTGCGGTTGCCATTGGGTACCCGGATATTGTGCAGTCTTTTGGCGGTGTGACATTGAACCAGACAGGGCAGGCGATCGAAGTGATCTTTATTACCATGCTCGTTTATCTGACAATTAGCTTGCTGATTTCAGGGTTTATGAACTGGTATAATAACCGCGTTAGTTTGGTAGAAAGGTAGGAGGGGCAGATGAGTGTAACTGAACAACAATATGCTCCTGGTGAGCATCCTGATCTTCCTCCGCCTTTGGGCGAAGCCGGATTAATTGCATGGTTTAAGAAAAGACTATTTTCAAGTGTTGGTAATACAATTCTAACACTGGTTGCTGTCTTTTTTCTTTACCATGTTTTATCTGCAATAATTTTCTGGACCTTAACGGGGGCAACCTTTACGGGGGAAACGAAAGCAGATTGTGATTTAGGTGGTGCGTGCTGGCTTGTAATTGGAGATCGTTTCCATCAATTTATGTATGGGCTTTATCCAACTGATCAATACTGGCGGCCAAACCTTACCTTTATCTTGATGGTTGTTGCCATTGTTCCGGTATTATTTGATAACATACCGCATCGTGGGAAGTTTCTTCTGTTCTCAGCAATATTTCCTTTTATTGCTTTTTACCTCCTGAGTGGTGGTTGGGGACTGGAAACTGTTGATACTGATGAATGGGGTGGGTTGCTATTAACCCTTGTCTTGGGGGTTACTGGTATTGTTGCCTCTTTGCCAATTGGTATTGTGTTGGCGCTTGGGCGTCGATCCAATATGCCAATTGTTAGGACACTGTGTGTTTGCTTTATCGAGTTTATTCGCGGTGTACCTTTGATCACCATTCTTTTCATGGCGTCGAATATGTTGCCATTGTTCCTGCCTGAGGGCGTGAACTTTGACAAATTACTTCGTGCTTTGATCGGTGTCGCCTTGTTCTCTTCTGCTTATATGGCAGAGGTCATTCGTGGCGGTCTTCAGGCTATTCCGAAAGGCCAGTATGAAGGTGCAGATGCTATGGGGCTAAGTTATTGGCAATCCATGCGTTTGATCATTCTTCCACAGGCACTTCGCATTGTTATTCCAGGAATTGTGAACACATTTATAGGTCTGTACAAAGATACAACGCTTGTTTCAATTATCGGTTTGTTTGATTTGATCGGTATTGGTCTGGTGGCTGTTGCAGATGTAAAGTGGCGTGGTTTGGCACCGGAAACGTATGCCTTTATTGCGCTGTTGTTTTTCATATCCTGTTTTGCAATGTCGCGTTACAGCCTATGGCTTGAAAATAAACTTCACACTGGTCATAAAAGATAAGGAGCCCGTGGTATTATGAGTAATGCAAGTACCAATACCTCGAAAAAAACAGATGAGGTGGCTATCCAGCTGAACGGTGTTCACAAATGGTATGGCCAGTTTCATGTTTTGAAAAATATTAATCTGAATGTTCAGCGGGGGGAGCGAATTGTTATCTGCGGCCCTTCCGGTTCAGGTAAATCCACGCTAATACGGTGCATCAACCGTCTGGAAGAGCATCAGCAGGGTGATATTATTGTTGATAATATTGAACTGACAGGAAATCTCAAAAACATTGATGCGATCCGTCGTGAAGTTGGTATGTGCTTCCAGCACTTTAACCTCTTTCCGCATCTAAGTGTTCTTGAGAACTGTACTCTTGCTCCTATTTGGGTTCGTAAGATGCCAAAGAAAGAAGCCGAAGAAATTGCGATGCATTATCTGGAACGTGTTAAAATTCCGGATCAGGCAGCCAAATTCCCAGGACAGCTTTCTGGTGGTCAGCAGCAGCGTGTTGCGATTGCTCGTTCTCTTTGTATGAACCCACGTATCATGCTGTTTGATGAGCCGACATCTGCTCTGGATCCAGAAATGATTGCTGAAGTTCTGGACACAATGATTGAACTTGCTGAAACAGGCATGACAATGCTTTGTGTTACCCACGAAATGGGCTTTGCACGTAAAGTTGCGGATAGAGTTATCTTTATGGATGGCGGTGAGATTATTGAGCAAAACGAACCAGAAGAGTTCTTCAATAATCCACAATCAGAAAGAACGCAGAAGTTCCTGAGCCAGATTCTGGCACATTAATCTTCTCTGTTTTTCGAATAAAAGCGGCTCCTTTTAGGAGCCGCTTTTTTTATTGCTTTGTCGTTGGACAAGGTACTGTTTAAAAGCGGGCTTAATACATTAAACTATTATAAAGCGATGTAGTTTTTTACGATAGAGATTCATTAACTTACTCGAGTTACACATTTACTATAAATTTTTTTGCGATAAGAGCGTACAGAAGTTTTCCGCTCAATAGGTATCAAAAAAAGCCAATTGCTATAAGCAATTGGCTTTTGGACTTTATAAATGTCGAATTAAGGTTTAACGATCTTCGACATTTATAAAGTCGCGCTCATCAGATCCTAAATAAAGTTGGCGAGGACGACTGATTTTGTGGCTCGGATCTTCGATCATTTCTTTCCACTGGGCAACCCAGCCAACTGTTCTTGCCAAGGCGAAGAGAACAGTGAACATTGATGTCGGGAAGTTCATTGCGCGTAGAATGATGCCTGAGTAGAAATCCACATTCGGGAACAATTTCTTCTCGGCAAAGTACGGATCAGATACAGCGACCTTCTCAAGTTCCATAGCTAGCTCCAGAAGGGGATCGTTAATGCCAAGCTCTTCAAGAACTTCATGACAGGATTCACGCATCACAGAAGCACGTGGATCGTAATTTTTGTACACGCGATGACCAAAGCCCATGAGGCGGAATGGATCATTTTTGTCTTTTGCGCGTTCAATGAACTTTGGAATGTTGTCTTTGTGTCCAATTTGCTGAAGCATGTTCAGAACAGCCTCGTTCGCACCGCCGTGTGCCGGTCCCCAAAGAGACGCGATACCAGCAGCAATACAGGCAAAAGGATTTGCGCCACTAGAGCCGGCAATACGTACTGTAGAGGTTGAAGCGTTCTGTTCGTGATCAGCATGTAAAATAAAGATACGATCCATCGCACGGACGAGTGCAGGACTTGCTTTATATTCTTCACATGGCACAGAGAAAGTCATGTGAAGGAAATTTTCTGCGTAACTCAGATCGTTCTTTGGATAAACAAAAGGCTGGCCGATAGAATACTTGTAAGCATAGGCCGCGATTGTTGGCATCTTCGCAATCAGGCGATGTGATGCAATCAGGCGCTGTTGTGGATCACGGATATCAGTTGAGTCATGATAAAAAGCTGAAAGTGCACCAACAACACCAACCATAATTGACATAGGATGTGAATCGCGACGGAACCCACGGTAAAAGTTCAGCATCTGCTCGTGAAGCATTGTGTGATAGGTAATTTGCTTCTTGAATTCGTCTGCTTCTGCTTTGGTTGGTAGCTCACCATTCAGAAGAAGATAACATGTTTCCATGTAGTCACTTTTAGAGGCTAAATCTTCAATAGAATATCCTCTGTGGCGCAATATACCTTTGTCTCCATCAATGTAAGTGATAGAGGAATCACAACTTCCCGTTGAGGTGAAGCCAGGATCATAAGTAAAGCAACCAGATTCACTATAAAGTTTTCTAACATCGATAACATTTGGTCCACAAGTTCCTTGAAGGATTGGCATATCCCAACTGTGTCCGGTGCGGTTGTCCGTAACGGTAACGCTGTTTTTATTGTTGGTATCTGACATATTTGGAACCTCTGCTCTTTGTTATTATTCTGGTTTATTGCGCAGCAGCATAATACTTTTACTACTTAAGATCAAATTGTGCGCTGCAATATTTCTGTTTAATTGTTTCCTCAAACCTGATCTGTAATTCTATTGATTGATTCATCTCTGCCAAGGATTGCCATGACTTCAAAGATCCCTGGGGAAACATTAGAGCCACTGAGTGCGGCGCGTAATGGCTGAGCAACCTTGCCAAGCTTTAATTCATTTTCTTCGGCAAAGTTTTTGACTGTATTTTCCAGCAGCTCTTCTTCCCATGTCGACAGGCTTTTAAGAACTGTCAACAAGTTCTTCAGGTTCTCTTTGCCTTCGTCAGACAAAAGCTTTTTGGCTTTGTCGTTTAGCTGCAGGGGACGATTTCTAGCATAAAAAGCGGCACTGTCTGCAAGATCAATAATCGTTTTTGCCCGTTCTTTCAGGCCGGACATTCCTTTAACAAGAACGGATTTTTGCTCTGCAGATACTGTAATTTCTTCTTTTTCGGAAATAATAGGAGAAATAATATCAGCCAAATAGCTATCATCCGCGTTACGGATGTAGATCCCGTTAAGATTTTCAAGTTTGGCAAAATCAAAACGGGATGGTGATTTACCAACGCCGTCAATATCAAACCACTCGATGGCCTGTTCAGTCGAGATAACTTCCTCGTCGCCGTGCCCCCAACCCAAACGAAGTAAGTAGTTGCGTAATGCTTCTGGCAGGTATCCCATTTCATCGCGATAGGCTTCGACACCCAAAGCACCGTGGCGTTTTGAAAGCTTAGCACCGTCTGCACCATGGATAAGGGGAATATGGGCAAAGTGAGGGAGTTCCCATCCCATAGCCTTGAATAGCTGTGTTTGCCTGAAAGCGTTGGTCAGGTGATCATCGCCACGGATAATGTGTGTGATTCCCATATCGTGGTCATCAACAACAACTGACAGCATATAGGTTGGTGTACCATCTGCTCTTAGCAAAACCATATCATCAAGTTGACTGTTTGCAACAGTAACATCACCCTGAACAAGGTCTTGAATTAAAGTTTCACCTTCTTGTGGCATTTTCAGTCGCACAACAGGTTTAACTCCTTCTGGCGCATCAGATGCAGGGCGATCACGCCAACGTCCATCATATTTCATGGGGCGTCCTTCAGCACGTGCGGTTTCGCGCATTTCTGTCAGCTCTTGCGGACTGCAATAGCAGTGATAGGCTTTGCCCTCGGATAGAAGTTGATCAGCAACTTGTTGGTGGCGTTCCGCACGGGAAAACTGATAGGTGATTTCATCGTCATGGTTTAACCCCAGCCAATCCAAGCCATCAATAATGGCTTCGATAGCTTCGGGGGTTGAACGTTTGCGGTCAGTATCTTCGATCCGCAATAAATATTTGCCGCCATGGTGTTTGGCAAAAAGCCAGTTGAATAGGGCTGTACGTGCGCCACCAATATGAAGAAATCCAGTAGGTGAAGGTGCAAAACGGGTCACGACCTGTTTCGTGGGATGGCTCATGAAGATCTTCCGATAATCCAGAGGTTTTGGGTGCTAGTCTCAGTGAGGGTTATCCGGTGTTTGTGAGGTTTAGTTAAACTCTCTACCTAGATAACAAAGACTTTGTTTCGCCGGAGGTGTAACACATTGTTGCCTATCTCGCAAATAGGCAGGTTCAAATTGTACTGCCTTATCATATCATTGATATGTTTTTTGAGCGAAAAACTAATACACATAAAAGTGGAGACAGACGATAGTTGTGCAGCTTGAAGAAATAGGATGTTTTTCCCTTTTTTTGTAATAAACTGATAAAAGAGGGGGGATTTTTGTGCTGAAAGAAGTCTTTATCAAAGAACAGAGTGCGTTTGCCAATTGGTTCCCTGTCTTTATCGGAGCTGGTGTTGGCTTCTATTTCTGGTTGCCATTTGAGCCAGGTTTTCTGTTATCTTTTTTTGTTTTTCTTATATTTTGGGCAGTTGTTGTTGTTCTAGTTTATATCATTCCCTCTTTTATTGGGCAGAATTCCAATGGGGTAATTTATACACTGATAAAGTATTTTTTTGTTATGATCTCTCTGGCTTCAACTGGTTTTACTGCTGCAAGTTATCGAACAGATAGTATAGCTGCGCCTATAGTAGAGCGAGAGTTTGGGCCCAGCTATTTCGAAGGACGGATTATAGAAATAGAACCAAGCGCACCGGGGCAGAGGTTTTTGCTGGATAATCTGTCGGGTAAGGCCTTTAAATGGCTTAGTACGCCTTATACCATGCGATTGAAGTCTAACCTACAGCAGCAAAATATTCGTGTTGGAATGCGAGTGCGGGTTTTAGCGGTCATCCAAGCCCCTGCACGACCCAATATTCCCGGCGGATTTAATTATGCAAGACATGCTTATTACCAACAGATAGGAGCTGTTGGTTACATCCTTGGCAAGGTAACAGTTGTTGAGGGGCAAACATCTAGAGAAAATCAGCGCCTTTTGGGTCATTTAGGTATGATCACAGCAGAAGCTCGAAATTCTATTGTCCGAAAGGTGGGACAGTATTTGGAGGGTGATCAAAAGAATCTCGTCGTGACATTTTTAACGGGACAAAAGGGTGGCCTTTCTAGAACAACCAAAGAAGAAATACGTGATGCGGGGTTAGCTCATTTATTGGCTATCTCTGGTTTGCATATGGGGCTGATGGCAGGAATTCTTTTCTTTGTCATTCGGTTTGTCTTGGCATTATTTCCCGGTATTGCGTTAAGTTTCCCGATTAAAAAGATAGCGGCGGTTACTGCCATTATTTTTTGTTTCTTTTATTTGCAGCTAATCAATCACCCGCTGTCTGCGCAACGGGCATTTATTATGATCGCCGTAAGTCTCAGCGCCGTGGTATTGGACCGTAAAGCTCTTTCCATTAGAACGGTTTCAGTAGCTGCGGTATTCTTGCTTTTGATTTACCCGGAAGTTCTCATCTCAGCCAGTTTCCAAATGTCATTTTCTGCTGTGCTGGCACTTGTTGCTTTTTTTGAGTGGTATTCCCATAAAAATGTTGAGCAGCAACTCGTTGGGAAAATATTAAACGGGATAAAGCTTACTTGTTATTGCTCTCTTGTTGCTTCAATAGCGACTGCGCCTTTTGTTCTCTACCATTTTCATAACCTGCCTTTATATGGAATCCTTGCTAATCTGGTAGCAGTGCCTTTCACGGCATTCGTTCTCATGCCATTGGTTTTGATTTGTTATGTGTTACTTCCTTTTGGATTAGAGGGATGGGCTATTGTACTACTTGGGCAAGCCTTTGAGTTCTTATTGTGGATTGCTCGCTTGGTTGCTCATATCCCATATGGGGAATGGAGGTTAAGCGCTTTTGATAGCTCTGTGCTGGCTATTATCACTTTTGGTGGTGTTTGGGTTTGTCTCTTTAAAACAAAAATCAGATGGGCAGGGAGTATACCTGTTGCCTTGTTTTTATTTTATATCAATGCTTTTTCAGATAAGCCTGATGTTTTAATTGATCCGAAAAGCCAGCTAATCGGTATTGCCATAGATGATACGCTCTATCTGAATAACACAAGGCGTTCGAGGTTTGTCGCACGGATCTGGAAACAGGACTTAGCAATACAGGTTGTAAAGCCTTGGGAAGAGTTATCACGTGATTATCTAAAATGTGACACTGAAGCCTGTCGTCTTACACTGAAGGGGGCAAAGCTGGCTTTTATAGGGAATGGCACAGCTTTTTCAGAGGAATGTGATAGAGATTTGTTTCTTGTTACAGTGAGGTTGAAAGTACCACGGTGGTGCAACCCCAGTAATGCAGACGACAGTAATAATAAGCTGGATTACTGGGACTTGAGAAAAGGTGGTGCGCATAGCATCACAATTATGGATGGCATCCCAAGCATACAAATTGTTAATGAAATAGCTGGCGATCGCCCTTGGAATAGATCAAAATAATTCTTAACTATAATATTAGAAACGTAGTTCAAAGTATTGTTAATTGTATGTTCTTAATAATCCAATAAGCTTTCCTTGAACTTGAACTCTACCAGCTTCGTAGATTTTGGTTTCATAGGCAGGATTAGCTGGTTCTAGCTCTATTTTACCACTTTGGCGTCTGACATGTTTAAGAGTTGCCTCTGCGTTATCAACAAAAGCCACGCCAATTTGTCCGTTTTCGATTGTATCGCACCTTTTGATTAATACCGTATCACCGTCAAGGATGCCGGCTTCAATCATGGAATCTCCTTCAACAGTGAGAGCGTAGTGGTCACCGTTGCTTAGAAGGTTCAAAGGAACATCAACGTAAGTGGCAGGATCGTTTAAAGCTTCGATAGGTGTACCAGCAGCAATTTTCCCATAGAGAGGGAGCTGTACAGTATCATCAGCAGATTGATTTGCGGCTTCTATCTTCTTGTTGAGTAGAGGATTGTTTTGTTGGCTCAGGGCGGCATGTTCTTGTGGTTGTGGTGCAGGACCTAAATCTTCAGGTAATCGGAGAATCTCAACGGCACGAGCCCTGTGGGCAAGCCTGCGGATAAAGCCGCGTTCTTCCAAAGCTGTTATCAAACGGTGAATGCCGGACTTTGATTTTAATTCCAATGCATCCTTCATCTCGTCAAAAGAAGGCGAAACCCCGGTTCGAGACAAATGATCCCGAATGTAAAGCAATAGCTCACGTTGTTTCTTTGTCAGCATTAAAATTCCCCCGAAATACAGAATTAGATTTCTGTAGAACAAAACAAAAACATATCATTTGTTCTACTTTGGTTCTCGTTTGAGGTCAAGCTGTTTTGCGTCTTTTCTTGTTCTTAAAGTCGGATTATTTCTACTTCTGTACCTTTTGAGGCAGGTGAGGCGAAGGGAGCTCTGATCACAAGGCAGTCTGCTTTGCGGAGTAGGTTTAGCATTGCACTGTCCTGTCGATCAAAAGGTGTCGCTTCCAGTTGTCCTGAAGAATTTGTTGATAACTTGGCCCTCAAGTAATCCTGTCGTTTATCATTTTCCCCAAGATCTTGAGTGAGAACGGCTTTTTCTATCTGTAAATTATCAGGGTTTCTACCCGTCATCTTCCATAGGGCTGGACGGGCAAAAATGTAAGCGCATACAAGTGTTGAAACGGGATTTCCGGGAAGGCCGATCATTGGTGTTTGCCCAAGCTTACCAAATATCAGTGGTTTCCCAGGGCGCATGGCAATTCGCCAGAAATCAATTTCGAGGCCTTGTTCCCCAAGTACAGAGCGCACAAGGTCATGGTCACCAACAGACGCGCCGCCCGTTGTTAACAAAAGATCTGTACCTTCAGCCCCCTTAGCCATTGCGGAAAGAGCTTCTTTGTCATCAGGGGCAATGCCAAGCGATATAGGTTCGCCACCACATTCTCTAACAAATGACATCAGAGCTGTTGTATTGGAGCTGATGATCTGGTTAGGACCCGGTGTTACACCGGGCAAGACAACCTCATTGCCTGTGGCCAAGATGGCGACTTTGGGTTTCCGATATACCTCGAGCCACGGATGGTTCATTGCTGCTGCAAGGGCGAGGTCTCGTGCCGTGAGTGTCGTCCCTTTTTCGAGACCGATTTGTCCTTCGCTAAAATCCAGTCCGGCGGGGCGAATGTAACGTCCAGGTGCTTCACTTTGTTTAACGGTGACGTTTATATCGTCGTGGTCGGTATTTTCCTGAATGACAATGCAATCAGCACCAAAGGGAACGGGACCACCGGTAAAGATGCGAACCGCTTCACCATCCTGTAGCTGAGCCTCGTAGCTTCCACCAGCCGGCGCTTCGCCCCTGATCTTGAGGGTAACAGGTACTGTCTGAATGTCAGTGGACTTTACGGCAAAGCCATCCATGGCAGAAACATCGCTTGGCGGCTGTGTCAATCTGGCTTTAACATCTTTGGCAAGAACCCGTCCCAAACCATCGTGCAGAGAGACCGTTTCGGGTGATAATTCTGTAAAACCTGCGAGAACCCGTTCTAAAGCTTCTTCAACTCGTATCATTATATCGCCTCGTAGGTGCCTGATTTTCCACCAGTTTTTTTAATTAATCTAATGTCTGTTATCTGAATGCCTTTGTCGATTGCTTTGCACATATCATAGATAGTCAAAGAAGCAATTGATACAGCAGTAAGGGCTTCCATTTCGACGCCTGTCTGGCCTGTTAGTTTACATGTGCCAATAACTTCAATGGCGTTATTATCGGGATCCAGAGTGAAATCGACCTTCACGGATGTCAGCATCAGGGGGTGGCATAGGGGGATCAGGTCGGGCGTTTTTTTTGCCCCCATGATACCAGCTAGGCGCGCGATTGCGAGAACGTCACCCTTCTTGAAGCCGCCCTGTTGAATAAGTTGCATTGTTTCAGGTTGAACCAATACTCGGCCTTTGGCTGTTGCTGTTCTGACGGTTTCGGTTTTATCCGAAACATCAACCATGACAGCTTTTCCCTCTTGATCGAAGTGGGTAAGTTCATTTCCTGATGACATTTTCGTATCCAACTTTTGTGTCCGAGGATATCTATTTATAGATCAGATATCTGACAGAGAGAGAAGCTTTTAGCGCAGGCTTTATCACTTAAAATTACTGTTTTAAGAGATTGATTGTCGCTGTGGTAACATCTTCCTGACGCATTAGGGATTCACCGATCAAAAAGGTCGTGGCACCAATTGCTTGCATACGCTTTAGATCTGCGGGGCTATATAAGCCGCTTTCGGCAATAAGAAGCTTGTCCTGAGGAACCATTCTTGACAACTCTTCTGTCGTCGCAATATCAACCTCAAGCGTTTTGAGGTTTCTATTGTTAACACCAAGGAGAGGGGACTTTAGTGTATTGAGTGCTCTGGTCAGTTCTTCTGCATTATGAACCTCAACCAGTACGTCCATGCCCAGATCAAAAGCAAGGTTCTCAAGTTCGCTTGCCTGTTGATCTTCCAATGCGGCCATAATCAGAAGAATACAGTCAGCGCCAAGTGCCCGGGATTCTACAATCTGGTATGGTTCAAGCATGAAATCCTTGCGCAAAGCCGGCAGGTCAACAGCAGCCCTCGCGTCGATCAGGTATTGATCTGCACCTTGAAAATAAGGCTCATCGGTTAAAACAGAAAGACAAGTCGCGCCACCAGCTTTATAGGCCTTGGCAAGTGATGCGGGATCAAAATCTGCTCGGATGAGGCCTTTGCTTGGTGATGCTTTTTTTATCTCACTGATCAGGCCATATTTGCCTTGATCGTATTTGGCTTTTAGCGCTTTGTAAAAGCCGCGCGGCGTATCTTGGACGGCTGCTTTGGCTTCCAATTCAGAAAGGGAGGTTTTTTCTTTTCTCGCTCGTACAAAGTCGAGCTTATCATCACAAATGCGTTTTAAAACATCGCTCACTGAGTTGTTTCCTTGTTCGTATATGAAGCCAAACCATCAAGCTTTGCGAGAGCTGCTCCGCTATCAATTGACTTTGCTGCTATCACAGCGCCTTCTTTGAGGTCACTGGTTAATCCTGCGACGATTAGTGCCCCGGCTGAATTCAGAACGACAGCATCGCGATAAGCATTCTTTTTACCACCGAGCATTTCTCGCATTGCTTTGGCATTAAAATCTGCATCACCACCAATAATCTCTTCAATCGGGGATCTTTCCAACCCGGCCATTTCAGGAATTATCTCAAAGTTTTTGATCTGTCCTTGATCCAGCTCAGAAATATAACTCAGGCCAGAAATTGATAATTCGTCCAGACCTTCAGCTCCATGCACAACCCAGGCTTTTTCATGACCGATAGCTTTTAATACCTGTGCCAGTGGTTCTACCCATTCCCGTCCAAAAACACCCGTAATCTGGCGGGTTACTTTTCCGGGGTTTGAAAGAGGCCCTAGAAGGTTAAAGATTGTCCGGGTGCCAAGCTCAGCCCGCGTTGGGCCGACATGGCGCATGGCAGAGTGATACAGAGGAGCTGCCAGAAAGGTGGTTCCATTTTCGGCCAAAGCTTTTTCAACGGCATCCACACTTGCTTCAAGGCCAATACCTAGCGCACCCAGAACATCAGAAGCTCCACTTTTGGACGACGCCGCCCTGTTGCCGTGTTTTGCAACAATGGCACCAGCACCTGCTACGACAAAAGCCGTGGCAGTTGAAACGTTAAGCGTGCCTTTTGCATCGCCACCTGTTCCACAGACATCGATGGCACCTGCGGGTGCTTTGATGGTCAGCATCTTACTGCGCATAGAGCGTGCTGCGCCCGTTATTTCGTCGACAGTCTCACCTTTGACACGCAAGCTCATCAAAAAACCGGCAACCTGTGCGGAAGTAGCTTCACCTGTCATCAGAAGATCAAAGGCGCTTTCTGACTGTTCGGTTGTTAGATCGTTACCATCAGCTACATAGGCGATAAATGACTTTATGTCGCTCAGTCCACCTGACATGGAACAGGCCTCCTTATTATTATCTATTCAGATCGATTGAATCGTTGATGATTCTATACCGTCAGAAAGTTCTTCAAGAGATCATGACCTTTTTCAGAGGCAATGCTTTCGGGATGAAATTGAACGCCATGCAAAGGGAGCTCTGTGTGTTGAAGACCCATGATGACACCATCTTCAGTCCAGGCCGTGACTTCTAGACAATCAGGCATGCTATCTGGTTCAATCGTTAATGAGTGGTAACGTGTGACCGTTAGCGGATCTGGTAAGCCCTTGAAAACACTTTTCCCGTTGTGTTTCACGGGGCTTGTTTTTCCGTGCATCGGACTTGGAGCGCGAACAACCTTGGCACCGAATGCCTGACCAATTGATTGATGCCCAAGACAAACACCCAATACAGGAATTTTACCCGCGACTCTCTCGACAAGCTCAAGACATATACCAGCTGATGACGGATCACAGGGACCGGGAGAGATAACAATTTGCTCTGGATTAAGGTCTAACACTTCATCAACAGAAATCTGATCGTTGCGTTTGACGGAAATCGTCGCGCCCAGCTCTCCAAGGAAATGGTAAAGATTATAAGTAAAGCTATCGTAATTATCGATCAGTAATAACATTTCGGCACACGGGCTTTCGCTGATTGCTTAAGTTAGATTGCAAAAAGTTATAGCAGCAAGATTATCTCGAAGAAATAAGGAAAAGTCTGATTTATTTTAAGTTTTGATATTTTTATTACTCTACTTATCACGCTTCTTATAATTCGTGGCTTGACCTTCCTGTAACTGTAAGCCTCATATTTACCTTATTATTAAACCAGAAGTGTGTATTTCCATGTCAAAAGCCATTGAATTATCGGTTAAGGGAATGTCCTGTGCGGGGTGTGTTCGCTCTGTTGAAAAAGCTTTAACAGCTGTTGATGGTGTTATTAGCGCATCCCCAGATTTAATTAGCAATACAGCAACAGTCACTTTTGCTGACGGTCTTGACAAAAATTTACTGTTAAAGAGCTTGGCAGATAAAGGGTATCAGGCTTCTCTTGCGCTAGAAGTAAGTGCTTCTGATGAAGCCGGTTTACAATCGATTGATGCTGAAAATTCGGATGTTCGATTGTTTATTCTAGCTTTTGTTTTGACGTTGCCATTGGTTGGACAAATGGTTCTGCTGCCATTTGGAAATAATTATTCCATTCCACCTTTGATACAGTTTTTCTTGGCACTACCTGTTCAAGTATTCGCGGGTGCACGCTTTTATAAAGGGATCTGGCAAGCGATAAGGTTCGGTCAGAGTAATATGGATACATTGGTCGCAATTGGTACTTCTGCGGCTTTTGGCTTGTCCGTTTTTATCATGTTTGGCAATTATTCTGAATGGATGTCCTGGTCGTCTCATTTGGCACATGAGCTTTATTTCGAAGCATCAGCTGCTGTCATTACATTGGTTCTCCTGGGTAAGGTTCTTGAAGAAAAAGCCAAGGGAAAAACCAATAAAGCGCTAGAGGCTCTCATTAAACTTCAGCCCGTTAATGCAACCGTTATTCGTGATGAAAAGCAGATGACTGTTCCGGCGGTAAAGGTTCTGGCGAGTGATGCCGTAGTCGTCAGGCCCGGTGATGTTGTTCCTGTGGATGGCGAAATACGTAAGGGGACAAGCCAGATTGATGAGGCGATGGTTACAGGTGAGGCGATGCCGGTGACAAAAAATATCGGTGACCTCGTGATCGGTGGAACTGTGAATGGTGAAGGTGTCTTGCATCTTTCACCGACAACGCTTGGAGCAAGCTCGCGTCTTTCTCAGATTATCGATCAGGTTAAAATGGCGCGCAGTACCAAACCTAGAATCCAAAAACTGGTCGATAAGGTTAGTGCCGTTTTTGTTCCGGGAGTTTTGTTGCTTGCTTTACTGACATTCCTTGGGTGGTCGATGTTAGGTGGTGTCACTGTTGAGATCGCGATCATTAATGCGGTCACAGTTCTTGTTATTGCCTGCCCTTGTGCCCTTGGGCTGGCAACACCAACAGCCATAATGGTTGGCAGTGGTCAGGCCGCACGAATGGGAATTCTGGTTAAAAATGCTGATGTCATTGAAAAGTTGTCAAAGGCAACAACAGTGGTTTTTGATAAAACAGGCACCCTGACCGAAGGGCGCCCGGAAGTTATCGCATCAATTTTCCCAGAAGTCATCGATAATAGAGAAGCATTATCTGTGGTTCTTGGTCTCACGAAAGACAGTGCTCATCCACTATCAAAAGCAATTGTAGAGTTCATTGACCATGATGTTAACCCAGTCGAGTTTGAAGAGATAACTGCCGTTCCTGGGCTTGGCCTTTCTGCTGTATTTGCTGGTAAAACCTATTTTCTGGGCAGTGAGCGTTATATGGAGCAAACTGGCGTAAAATTAGATCATTATCATGATTTTGTTGACGCTAATAATGCTCGTGGGGCTTCACTGGTTTGGGTTGCTAGAGAAACTGATAGTGTAATGACGATTATTGGTGGTTTTGCATTGCAGGATACAATTAAACCTCAATCGCTTGAAACCATTCAGGCGCTTACGAGCAGAGGTATTTCTGTTGCTATGCTTAGCGGTGATCAGCAATTCGCAGCCCAAAAGGTTGCCGAGCAGTTGTCTATTGAACAAGTGAAGGGAAACCTTCTGCCTGAGGATAAGTTGGCTTATTTGAAAGAACTGCACCAACTGAATGAAGTCGTCATTATGGTTGGGGATGGCATAAATGATGCGCCTGCACTGGCGGGTGCCGATGTGGGACTCGCAATGGGGGACGGCAGTGATGTGGCAATCAATACCGCGGATGCGTCGCTTATTCAGAGCAATCCATATCTGGTATATAAAACCATCAGAGCGGGGCAGATGATCCATGACAAGATTGCGCATAATCTCATTGGTGCTTTTGTGTATAATATTATTGGCTTACCACTGGCGGCCTCGGGTTTATTAAATCCGGTGCTTGCGGGATTAGCGATGGCGTTGAGTTCAGTAACTGTCATGGTGAGTTCGCTGTCGCTTTATTCCTCTTTAAAACGGATTGATTGATGATGAAAATTGGTCAAGTAGCAGAAGTTTCTGGATTACCGGCAAAAACGATACGTTATTATGAGTCTATAGGCCTGATCGAACCTGCAGGAAGAACCTCTTCCGGCTATCGTGCTTATCAGGAAAAGGATATTGAAACGCTCAAGTTTATCCAAAGGGCAAGAAGTCTTGGATTTTCTATTAACGAGGTTTCTGCCTTACTGACTCTGTGGAATGATCGCAACAGAGCAAGCTCTCAGGTTAAGGAACTCGCAAAGCATCATGTGGCTGATATGGATCGTAAAATTGCTGAATTACAAAGTATGAAAAATACCTTGAGCAATTTGATTGAAAAATGTCAGGGAGATCATCGGCCTGATTGCCCAATATTGAACGATTTTGCCCAGACGGATCGTTGATCTATTCTTACGTACTCTCGCGAGGTGCTTATTAACTCACATAATAAGTTTTATGAGTTTCTACTGTTCACTACGGCTAGGCTGATATACATATGTCTCCTCTGAGTAGAGTGGATTCATGTCAGCAAACCGTACGACAAAAAAAATAGATCCTTTGCCAAAGAAGAACCAAAAAAGCAGGCGTTCCCATCGTGGAAGTTTGTTTATTGTCGCTGGATTTCTTTTTTTTATTGTCCTTGCCGTTTCTTCCGTTCTTATTCTTCAAAAGAACAAGGACAATTCTAAATCACCTGAACCTCAGGCTCAATTAACAGAGGCGCAGGCGAAAAAGAAGGCTTTGGCAGCGGCCCCTGCAAATAAGCCACATCCCATTAATCTTGGCGATATTTCTATTGATGATACTGTTTTGGAAGATGGGCAGACGAGGGAAAATACCAATCTGCCGCCGAGCGTAACGGTTACGAATGATAAAGACCCTATACCCTCCAAAACATCTCTCTCCAAGGTAGTTAATGAATCTTCCAAGCTGTCTAAACTCGAACATGATGCGCCCTTATCCGCATCAGAAGATCAGTCCGTCGTAAAGGATGATAAAGTTTCTGCGCTGCCACCGCTGGATAAGCCTTTGGCGGAACCCAATCAGCCTACAGAGTGGATAAAACCTGAGCGTCCAATGATTGCTGTGGTCTTGGATGATGTTGGAGTCAACAAAAGGGGCGCTGATCTTGCAATAGAGTTGCCTGGCGCTATTACCTTGGCTTTTATGACCTATGCGCCAGATGTAAAAGCGATGACCGCTGAGGCGCGCAAAAAGGGGCATGAATTAATGCTCCATGTGCCTATGGAACCTCTTGGGTCTGCAGATCCAGGTCCAAAAGCATTGTTAACCGGATTAAGCGATGAAGAAATACTTACTCGTTTAGAATGGGGAATGGCGCAGTTTGATGGGTATATTGGTATCAATAACCATATGGGCAGCAAATTCACGGGGTGGCGGCGCGGCATGGAGGTCGTGATGTCTAAAATAGAGCAAACAGATCATTTTTTTATGGATTCAAGAACTTCTCCACGTAGTGTTGCTGCATCTGTTGCTGCTTCCATGGGGGTGCCGGTTTTAAGGCGGGATGTTTTTATTGATAATGATTACAAGAATACATTGGAAATCTTTAAACAGTTAAAGCAGGCGGAACGCATTGCAAAAAAGAATGGCCATGCCATTGCAATCGGTCATCCACATAAATCTACCGTTGAAGTTTTACACAAGTGGATTAAAGAAGCAGAAACGCGTGGATTTGATATTGTTCCCATTTCGAAGATTATGGCATTAAAAAAGCCGAAAGAGTAATTAACTCTATCGGCTTTTTCTCAAGACAATACTTTTTCAGATTGTTTTTACATGTTGTTCTTTTGTGCAGCAAAGCGAACGGCTTCTTCTGCAGAACGGATAAGAGCCCGGGCTTTGTTATGGCACTCCTGATACTCTGATTCCGGAACTGAGTCTGCGACGACACCAGCACCAGCCTGAATATACATTGTTTGATCTTTGACAATCGCTGTACGCAAAGCAATACAGGTATCCATACCGCCACCAGCACCAAAATACCCGACTGCACCGCCATAGATGCCGCGGCGTTCGGGTTCTAGTTCATCAATGATTTCCATCGCACGTACCTTGGGGGCGCCAGATACAGTACCGGCAGGAAAACCTGCGGCAAGAGCATCAATCATATCAGCGCGCTTTGTATCCAAAGTACCTTCGACGTTAGAGACGATATGCATGACGTGGCTATAGAGTTCAATGATCATGCGTTCAGTGACTTCGATGCTGCCAACCTCGGCGACACGCCCGACATCGTTACGTCCCAAATCAAGCAGCATTAAATGTTCGGCAAGCTCTTTAGGGTCCGAAAGAAGATCTGCAGCAAGCTCTTTGTCTTCAGCCGCATTGGCCCCGCGTTTGCGTGTACCGGCAATCGGGCGGATGGTGACTTTGCCATCTCTGACGCGAACAAGGATTTCTGGACTGGACCCGACAACAGAAAAATCACCAAAGTTCAGGAAGAACAAGAAAGGTGAGGGGTTCAATCTTCGCAATGCCCGATAGAGTGCAAAGGGCGGAAGTGTGAAGGGGACAGAAAAGCGCTGTGAGAGAACCACCTGGAAGATATCACCCGCGAGAATGTATTCTTTCGCGCGTTCGACAATACCGTGAAATTCTTCTCGTGTAAGGTTTGAGGCGGTTTCGGGCATAACCAGATCGCCCTCAAATGCCTCTGGCTTGTGTCGCAGGGGTGCATTGAAGTCAGCGGTTACAGCGGCCAATCTATTGTGCGCAGCCTCAAAAGCATCACGGGCGTTGATATTATCGTTTGGCCACACAGTTGTTGTAACCAAAATCTGATCTTCTACGCGATCAAAGATTGCTGTTACTGTCGGGCGTAGATACATACCTTCGGGGAGGCCCAGGTTATCGGGATTATCCGTAGGTAAATGTTCCATTTGACGCACAGTTTCATACCCCATGTAACCGACAATGCCAGCTGCCATAGGCGGGAAATCTTCGGGTAGGTCAAACCTGCATTCAGCAACAAGCTTGCGCAGGCTTTCAAGCGCAGTGTCGTTCTCATCCACAAAAGCGTCTGGTGACGTTTTATATTGACGATTGATTTCGGCTTTTGGCCCATTACACCGCCACACCAGATCGGGATCAAAACCGATAAAGGAATAACGACCAATCGTGTTTCCGCCTTCGACAGATTCAAAAAGGAAACTATTGGCTCGACGTTCTGCCAATTTCAAAAAGGCAGAAACGGGCGTTTCCAGATCAGCAATCAAAGTTGTCCACACGACCTGTGGTTTTTGTTGATTGTAGGTTTCTAAAAACGCCTCAAATGTAACGGGATTCTTCATTGTTAGTTTGAGTGGCCATAAGGGTTGATAGCTTGGTTGATTGAGTTTTGATTAATCTCAACACCAAAGTCTTTTTCAAGAGCCGATATGTACTGTGTGTAGATATCATTTTTGTATGAGTTTTCGATTGTTCCTTTTGTGCTCTCGATCTCTTCGGTAACAGCGGACAAATCCGGTTGCACAATTTTTGTCAAACTTACTACCAAATAACCATTGTCAGCCTGACCCGTAAGCACATCGCCTTTTTCAGCTTGGTAGATGTCTCTTACCAGTGCAGGGGCAAGTGCTTCACCAATACTTGCTGAGAAACGGTTCATTTCAACACCAAATTTGATCAGTTCGGCTGCTTCGTCTGTAACAGCTTGCAAAGCTGCCCCATTTTTAGCTTCTTCTGCAAGCCCGTCTGCGACCGCTTTTGCTTCTTCGTTTCTTTTGTTTTCAAGCCAAGAGCTAACAAGCTGGGTCTTCACTTCTTCCAAGGGGCGAGGCGCTGGTGGCGTCACTGAATTAACTTTGAGAAGGAAATACCCACCGTTATCGAGTTCTGTAAGCAAACTATCTGAGCCTGATTCTGTTTGCGCAATGACGTCACGGAATCTGGTGTCTTCAGCTAGGCCAAACTGTGGCAGACCGTTACGATCAAGACCTTCTGTATCAATTGCTTCGTAACTTAGTATTTTCTGCCCGAGTTTGTTTGCCGCTTCTTCAAGTGTTGCACCGGATGCAATTTCATCATCAAACTGATTGGCCAGAGAAATTATTTCATCGGTTGCAATACGCAATGCAGCATCTTTTTTGATTTGCTCTTCTACTTCTTCAAACTGAGCTTCCCGGGCAGGGGAAATTTCAAGAGCAGTAACAATGTGCCATCCCAACGGAGATTTTACAGGAGCGATAACTCCGGGAGTTTCCGTACCAAAAACGGCATCCTGAAGTTCTGGTAGCAGATCAGATCTTTCCATAACACCAAGATCAACTCCGGCTGATCCCGTTACTTCTGTTGCAATAACATCAAAGTCAGCACCATTGAGAATCTTGTTATAAGCTTCGTTAGCTTTGGCTTCGTCATTGAGCAGCATTTGTACAAGATTTCGACGATCAGGAAGGGAAAGGCTGTCTTTTTGTGCGAGAAACTCTTCTTGAATTTGATCATCAGTCAGAACAACATTCTGTGCAGACTTTGAGGGATCAAGAAAAATATAGCTGATAGATTTATATTCCGGGGCCAGATAGTTTTGCTTTTCTTCTTCGTAGTAAGAGGAAAGCTCTGCATCTGTCGGGTCAGTCAGTTGAGAGAATCTGCTGTATGGAATTTCAATGTAATCAACAATACGCTTTTCAGTTTGATAGCTGTAGAGACGCTCGGCCATTTTCTGCGGCACAGGAATAGCACTTGTGATGGCATTGTTGATTTGTTCTCTTTCTATGTCGCTGCTCAGATCAGCAAGAAATGCTGCTTCAGAAAGACCTGCCTGATAAAGTGTCGCTTGAAAGCGTGCTGCATCAAAGAGGCCGGCCTCATTTTTAAAGGCATCAATTTTCTGGATTTCTTTTTGTTGTTGTTCACGCGAGACGGTTAATCCCATCTCATCGGATTGCACTTGTGAAAGGGCTCTTGCAACCAAACGGGAAACAACGCGATTGTCTAAGCCGAGTTGCTGGGCTTCCTGTGCATCAAGAGCACGACCAAGCTGCTGAGAGAGAGCGCTGGTCTCACGGGAAAAATCGCTGGCAAACTCAGCTTGGGTGATTTCGATATCCCCAACCTTTGCGACCGTCTGACTGTTGCCGAGATTCAGGAAAATATCCTGAATGCCCCAAGCAGCAAAACTCAGGATCAATAGACAAAAGAGAGCCAAAACAACAATACGTTTTAAAAGGCCTGGTTTTTTATGAGCCATAACTTACCCGTGAAATCTTTATGAAGTTTATTTCGTATACATAATCGTGCCGGGCATCTTAGGGATGGAGCAGTGGCTGGGCAACAGCGTTTTTAAAGAATATGCCCGATATTACAGTGTTGTGAAGTTTTTGACCTCTTTGGTGTGATTAAGCTGCTTTACCATATTAAAAAATCCTGCAGCCTTGGATTGTTGTGAATGACGCTGTATAGATGTGCCCATAATTTTGAGGGAGAATCGAATATGACAGGCAAACTTATTGCTGGTAACTGGAAGATGAACGGATCTGTGTCCTTTGCTACAGAGCTAGTGGAAGGGCTTTTGGAAAGATTGAACCAAGATGCCGTGTCTGCCGACTTTGTTGTGTGCCCACCAGCGGCCTTGCTTGGCACTGTTCTCTCTCTGGCCAAAGATACAGATCTTGCCGTTGGCGGTCAGGATTGTCATGCGAATGTATCTGGCGCTCACACCGGTGATACTTCTGCCGAATTGTTAAAAGATATTGGTTGTGGTTACGTCATAACGGGTCATTCAGAAAGACGAACTGACCACGGCGAGACAAATGCAGATGTGAACGCAAAGAGCGCGGCTGCATTAACAGCAGGGCTGACCCCAATAATCTGCATTGGCGAAACAGAAGCAGAACGTGTAACAGGTGATACTTTAAATGTGATCAAAACGCAGGTTACAGAATCTCTACCTGATGATTGTGATCCCGATAACATAGTGCTTGCATACGAGCCTGTGTGGGCCATAGGAACGGGCAAAACGGCAACGCCAGCTGATGTTGCTGATGTGCATAATTTTATTCGTGGGCTGTTGAATGACCGTTTTGGTGAAGATGCAGCAAAAAAGATTCGGATACTTTATGGTGGATCTGTGAAGCCGGAAAATGCGGCTGAACTGCTTGCTGTATCTAATGTTGACGGTGCTTTGGTCGGTGGTGCAAGCTTAAAAGTAGAAGATTTTTGGGCGATTGGTGTTAGATGACACTGGTCATATCGATCTGAAAAGGCTAAATAGCCTGTTAAGTTTTGAATAGGCGCATAACAACTACACACTCTGGGTTAGATTTAGGGTGTGTGGTTTAGTGTTGAATAGGGATAGTATATCCCGGAAAGTTTGAGAGACTACTAACGATGAACAACGTCCTTTTGGTCATTCATTTGTTGATTACTTTGTCCCTTATTGGTGTCGTCCTTGTGCAAAAAAGCGAAGGCGGTGCTCTTGGAATGGGAGGAAGCGGTTCCGGTGGTGGTTCAGGCGGCTTTGGTGGTTTCCTCACCGGGCAAAGCACTGCAAACCTGCTGACCCGTACAACTGCATTCTTGGCCGCAGCTTTTATCGCTTCTAGTTTGTTGCTGACAATCCTTGCAGATACAGGGCGTACAACACGTTCTATCACAGATGATATTACTGTTCCTGCAATTCAAACCGAGACTGAGCAACCCGTTGCTCCTCCGGTTTCAGAATAAGTTTCGGATTATTTCCGTTACGTACTATCATTGACCGGGACCAATAGGGTCCCGGTTTTGTTGAAACTGAATTAAGTGACAACGAGTTTCATGACGCGCTTTATATTTATTACCGGTGGTGTGACTTCTTCTTTGGGGAAGGGCTTGACCTCCGCGGCTGTTGGTGCGCTGCTTCAGGCGCGCGGCTACAAGGTCCGCCTACGTAAACTAGATCCCTATCTCAATGTTGATCCAGGCACGATGAGCCCTTATCAGCATGGCGAGGTTTTTGTGACCGATGATGGTGCAGAAACTGATTTGGATCTTGGGCACTACGAGCGCTATACGGGTGTATCTGCCCGTAAAAGTGATAACGTAACAACTGGAAAAATCTATTCCGAAGTTTTGGCAAAAGAGCGTCGGGGTGATTATCTGGGCGCGACTATTCAGGTTATTCCGCACATTACAAACGCGATTAAAGAGTTTGTCATGTCTGATCTGGGGGATGAGGATTTCATTCTTTGCGAAATTGGGGGAACTGTTGGGGATATTGAAGGCCTTCCGTTCCTTGAAGCAATTCGTCAGTTGGGGAATGAGCTTGGGCGTGAACGCAGCCTGTTTATTCATCTGACCCTTATTCCATATCTTAGAGCTGCAGGCGAGTTGAAGACAAAACCAACACAGCATTCTGTGAAGGAGTTGCAATCTGTTGGTATTCAGCCTGATATGCTTTTGTGCCGTTGTGAGCAAGAAATTCCAGAAAGCTCCCTTCGCAAGATTGCCCAGTTCTGTAACGTCCGCGAAACGGCTGTTATTCCTGCTCTTGATGTCGATACAATTTATGCTGTGCCTCGGGCATATCACGAGCAGGGTCTGGACGAAGAAGTTTGTCGTCATTTTGGTATTGAGCCTAAAAAAGATCTCGACCTGTCGCGATGGGATCAGGTTACACAAACAATCCGAGAACCTGATGGTGAAGTGACGATCGGGGTTGTTGGTAAATACACATCTTTGTTGGATGCGTATAAGTCACTTGCTGAAGCTTTGGTTCACGGTGGCATCGCCAATAACGTTAAAGTCAAAATTAACTGGCTGGATTCACAGATCTTTGAAAGTGAAGGGGCGATTGAAGCCCTGGAAAATGTTCATGGTATTCTTGTTCCCGGCGGCTTTGGCGAACGTGGTTCTGAAGGTAAAATTGCTGCGGCTGGCTTTGCGCGTAAAACAAACGTGCCATACTTTGGTATTTGTTTTGGTATGCAGATGGCCGTTCTTGATGCTGCGCGTAACCTTGCCGGTCTAACAGACGCAAGCTCTTCCGAGTTTGGGCCTTGCGAAGAACCTCTTGTTGGTATCATGACAGAGTGGGCGCGCGGCAACGAGATGGAACAGCGTTCCTATGGTAGCGATCTCGGTGGTACGATGCGTCTGGGGAGTTATCCTTGCGCACTTGCTGAAGGATCAAAGGTTCGTGAAGCCTATGGTACTGAGCTGGTTGATGAGCGTCATCGCCATCGCTATGAGGTGAACATTAACTATCGCGAAAAACTCGAAGATTCAGGACTTAAATTCTCTGGATTGTCACCAGATGGTAAACTTCCTGAAATTGTTGAGTTGGAAGATCATCCTTGGTTTATCGGTGTTCAGTTCCATCCAGAGCTGAAATCAAGACCATTTGAACCGCATCCGCTTTTCACTTCTTTTGTGAAAGCCGCGATAGAGCAATCTCGCCTAGTTTAAGTCTTTGGGTTAATAACCAGGCGGTGTAAATTTATAGGGTAGAATAGGAAGTTATTTTTATGGCAGTGCACGCAGACCTTCAATCACGACACGTAAAAGTTGGTAATGTTACTTTTGGTAATGATTTACCGTTCGTATTGATTGCAGGTCCCTGTCAAATGGAAGGCAGAGCACATGCACTGGAAATGGCCGAAGCTTTAACCAAGGCTTGTGAAAAGCTTTCTATTCCCCTGATTTACAAATCTTCTTTTGATAAAGCGAACCGTACTAGCCTTAGCTCTTCTCGGGGGATTGGCATGGATGAAGCTTTGTCAGTCTTTGAGGAAATTAAATCCAAATTTGGATGTCCGGTTATTACTGATGTTCATGCCGCACATCAATGTGAGCCTGTTGCAAAAGTTGTTGATGTCTTGCAAATTCCGGCCTTCTTGTGTCGTCAGACTGATCTATTGATTGCAGCCGCAAAGACAGGGCGGGCAATTAATGTTAAAAAAGGACAGTTTCTGGCCCCTTGGGATATGGCAAACGTCTCGCAGAAAATTATCGAATCAGGCAATGATAAGGTGATGGTATGTGAGCGAGGGGCATCATTTGGATATAATACGCTGGTATCCGATATGCGTTCTTTGCCAATAATGGCTATGGGAACAGGCTGCCCCGTTGTATTTGATGCCACACATTCAGTAGCGCAACCTGGTGGTCAGGGCGCAACGTCTGGCGGCCAGAGAGAATTTATTTCTGTATTGGCCCGTGCAGCGGTGTCTGTTGGCGTGGCTGGCCTCTTTATGGAAACCCATCAGGATCCTGATAACGCCCCTTGTGATGGGCCAAACATGATCCGGGTGCAAGAACTTCCAGAGCTTCTTTCGCTTCTGGTTGAGTTCGATAAACTGGCAAAAGCACATCCTGTGTCTATTGCTTAATTATGATACCGAGGCCTGCCCCTCTTTGCGCCTCAACTTTCTTAACGGAGATAGAATAAAATGACGGCGATCATCGACATACAAGGTCGTGAGATCCTCGATTCTCGTGGCAACCCTACCGTAGAAGTTGACGTTCTCTTGGAAAGTGGCGCCTTTGGGCGTGCTGCAGTGCCTTCTGGCGCTTCAACAGGAATTTATGAGGCTGTTGAGCTTCGTGATCAGGATAAAGGACGTTATCTTGGCAAGGGTGTTCTTAAGGCTGTTGAATCTGTAAACGAAGAAATTCTCGAAGCCCTTATCGGTCTGGATGCTGAAGACCAGCTTTTGATTGATCAGGTCATGATTGACCTTGATGGGACCGAGAACAAATCTCGTCTAGGTGCAAATGCTATTCTTGGTGCAAGTCTGGCTGTTGCCAAGGCGTCTGCAGAAGATGCTGGCTTGCCATTGTACCGTTATGTTGGCGGTGCTTTTGCCAGAACGCTTCCTGTACCGATGATGAATATTATTAATGGCGGCGCGCATGCTGACAATCCAATTGATATTCAAGAATTTATGGTAATGCCGGTTGGTGCTGCTTCTGGTTCCGATGCCATTCGGATGGGCGCAGAGATTTTTCACTCGTTGAAAAAGTCACTTAGCGATGCTGGTCATAACACCAATGTTGGTGACGAGGGCGGTTTTGCGCCAAGTCTTGCCTCTACAGACGAAGCGTTGAACTTTATTACGAAAGCTGTTGGTAATGCGGGCTATAATCTTGGCGATGACGTGATGTTGGCGCTTGATTGTGCTTCTTCCGAATACTTCAAAGATGGCAAGTACGAACTGGCTGGTGAAGGCAAGTCACTGGGCGCGGACGAAATGGTTCGTTACCTCGAAGATCTTGTTAATCGCTATCCAATTCTTTCTATCGAAGACGGTATGGCCGAAGATGACTGGGATGGCTGGAAGTCTTTGACGCAAGCAATTGGCAATAAAGTACAGTTGGTTGGTGACGATCTTTTTGTGACAAACCCCAAGCGTTTGCTTCGTGGTCTGGAAACGGATACGGCTAACTCTATCTTGATTAAAGTTAATCAAATCGGGACGCTTTCTGAAACGCTTGAAGCTGTCGATATGGCGCATAAAGCTGGTTATACAGCGGTTATGTCGCACCGTTCCGGCGAGACCGAAGACAGCACCATCGCTGATTTGGCAGTGGCAACAAACTGTGGACAGATTAAAACAGGATCTCTATCCCGTTCTGATCGTATTGCTAAATACAACCAGCTCATCCGTATCGAAGAAGAGTTGGGATCAATGGCTCATTACGCTGGTCGCAGTGTTTTAAGAAAGTAAATAATATATTAAAAGCGGGGCTGGAATTTATTCGGAACCGTTTCACATAAAAGATCAACAAGGGCCTCGGAATTAATCGAGGCCCTTGTTTTATGTTGTGGCGTTTGATCTGATTAATACTATCAGGGCAACGGATTTAATGGTGTTTATGTTCTAGGGCAAATGAAAGGGTAGAGAAGTAACCCTCTTTATCTGCATCAGTTTTGTCTTCCAATTCTTTGGTTGTCGAAACGGCGATCACGTTAAGTTCTTGGTTTTTTATTGTGATTGTTACTTCACCATTTTTGTCTGTGATCAATTTTTCAGCCGCTTCGTCATTGATGTAATCGGCAATCACCTCCAAGCCTTCAGCGGGTTTATTATTCAGAAGAACCCTAAGAGAGAGCTTGTCTCCCTGTTCAAAATTGTGCGGGTTTTGCAAAGGGTAAATCTCTAGTGGAAGGCCGAGAGGTTTTTCTAAAGCTATGGCACCAGCAGGAATGTGGGTTGTGTACTTAAAGTAATGTCCTGCTGAAACAGGGTTTTCTACATGTGATTTCTTTAGGTTGTGCCATTTCCCTTTAGCATCTTTTGTCCAGTAACCATTGTCAAAAGTAGCTGTTACGGCTTGTGTTTTCTGTGGAATTTTTAGCTTGATATAGCTATCTGTTTCGCGCGTTTCTCCTTTACTAACTGTGCCGTCTGGCATGTGTATTTGTACTGATTTCAGTTTTTCTGTCTGATAGGCATCATCGGAAGCTCCGTGGCCATAAATAATGGACGGTTCACCAAAGCGGTCAGTAATCCAGATGCCATGCGCAAAACTGGCTGTGGGGAGTAGGGTGAGTAATAGAGCAGGGAGGATTTTTATCATTATAATCAATATCTTTATTTGATGGATGTTATTATAATCAGGCTTGTTGTGCCCAGTGATTGAAGCAATCTTTGTGTTGTGATTGCCAAATTTCAGGAAGAAACCCTTCTTCTTTGGCAAGACAGTCATCCAAGCGATTAATTATTTCTTCCTTATTCATTTGAGAACCAATGAAAACGATTTCGTTCCGACGATCTCCAAATGATGGATCCCAATTTTTTTTGATTTGGGTCATGAATTCATCGTCATCCGGCCATCTATTTTTTGGAACAGACGACCACCATTTACCAATCAATTCCGTGGTCGTATATTTTCCCGCCTGGGACATTTCGCCGACCTGATCAGGTCGAGTTGATAACCAAAAGTGTCCTTTGGATCTGAGAACACCGTTTTGTTTTTGGTTAAAAAAGTGTGTAATTTTTTCAGGGATGAACGGTTTTTTTGACCTATAAACAAAACTCTGGATATCATATTCTTCTGTTTCAGGAACGTGGTTTTCGTATCCATAAAGTTCTTTTGCCCAAAAGGGGTGTTCATGGGCTTTTTCGAAGCTAAAGCGATTGGTGTTAAGAAGTTCTGTTAGAGGTACTTTTGCTTGTTCTGTCTCAAAAACTGTTGCATCAGGATTTAAGGCCTTAATTACTTTTCTGACTTCTTTTAATGTTTCTTCCGATGCCAGATCAGTTTTGTTTAGAATAATCGTACTAGAGAATTCAATCTGATCGACATGCAAATTCACGAGAGAGCGTTTGTCTTCTGGACCGAGTGATTCTCCGGTATCACATAGTAAGTCACTAGAGGAGAAGTCATTTAATAAATTTCCTGCGTCAATAACCGTCACCATGTTGTCTAGAGTGGTCACATCTGAAAGGCTAAAGCCATTTTTGTCTCTGAACTCAAAAGTACTTGCAACGGGAAGGGGTTCTGAAATTCCAGATGATTCGATAATTAAGTGGTCGAATTTATTGGAATTTGCCAGGTTACTAACTTCTAGGAGTAAGTCTTCTCTTAATGTGCAACAAATGCAACCGTTTGTCATTTCAACAAGGTTTTCATCCGTTTGAGAGAGGGATGAATTTTTATATTGAAGAGCATTAGCGTCGATATTCACTTCGCTCATGTCATTCACGATAACTGCAACTCTTTCGAGTTCGGTATTGTTTAGAATTTGGTTTAAAAGGGTTGTTTTGCCAGCCCCAAGAAAACCAGAGAGAACTGTTACACTTAGTTTGCTCATAATTATCACTTTCAATCAAATTGTTAGGGTATGTAATGTTATAACATAACGTATGTCAATTGTATTTTTGAATCCAGTATTGAGCATTAATGCTTTGTTTATTCCCAATATCTATTTTATCTGTTAGATTACCTTCGCTGCATGCAAAGAAAATTGATTTAGAGTAAATGTCTTTATTTAGAGAGATCCATAAACGATCCCGTGTCGTGATCCCGCAGGTTTTGGGGGCGTCACTGGTGGCTTATTTCGCGTATCACACCATCGAGGGGGATCGCGGAGTTTGGGCGTGGATTCATCTAACGCAAAATCTCCAAGCCAAACAAACTGAAATGTTTAGCATTCAAAGTGAGCGTCAGGAACTAGAGTCCAGAGTTGCTCTTTTGCGACCAGATAATCTTGATCCGGATCTTTTGGAAGAGCGGGCGCGGGATGTTCTTAATTATGGTCGTGAAAACGAATATTTGATCATCCAGAAACGCTAGATGAAATTAACTAAATATTGTGCAATGCAGCATATTTTGTGTAATTAACTTATTTGTAGTTAATTTGATAAAAATCATTATAAATCAACAATATAAAAACTATTGTAATAAAATTACTTTTCCCTTATTTTAAGTGCGAGACATAAACCCCCCCCTTAGTGCGTAACACTAACTTGAACGGGAAACCTCGCATGGCGACAAAAAAAACGCCCACCAAACGGGCCCCTAAGAAACGGACAGCCTCTTCTGCGCTTCCATCCGACGTTAACAACGAAATGATCCTTGATTTTTATCGTGAAATGCTTTTGATCCGCCGCTTTGAAGAAAAGGCCGGGCAATTGTATGGCATGGGCTTGATTGGTGGGTTTTGCCACCTTTACATCGGGCAGGAAGCTGTCGTTGTTGGCATTCAATCTGTGTTAGAAGATCGTGATACGATTCTGACATCGTATCGCGACCATGGACACATGTTGGCTTGTGGTATGGATCCTGATGGGGTGATGGCTGAACTTACCGGGCGTATCGGTGGATATTCCAAAGGTAAAGGTGGTTCCATGCACATGTTCAGCGAAGAAAAAGGCTTCTACGGCGGACATGGTATCGTTGGTGCTCAGGTTCCAATCGGAACAGGCATCGCCTTTGCTCATAAATATCTGGATGAAAATGCCGTAAACGTCGCCTATCTCGGTGATGGTGCGTTGAACCAGGGGCAGGTTTACGAATCATTCAACATGGCCTCTCTCTGGGATCTGCCTGTTGTTTATGTCATTGAGAACAACCGTTATGGTATGGGAACGTCAACAGAACGTTCTTCTGCGAATAGCACAGAGCTTTATCATCGTGGTAGTGCTTATGGAATTCCGGGTATGCAAGTTGATGGTATGGACGTTGTCGCTGTGCGCGAAGCCGCCAAGATTGCTGTAGAGCATGCCAGAAGTGGTAAGGGACCATACATCATGGAGATGATGACCTATCGCTATCGCGGTCATTCCATGTCTGATCCAGCCAAATACCGTTCAAAAGAAGAAGTTCAAAAGGTGCGTGAAGAACGTGATCCTATCGAACGTCTGCGTGCGGTTATGGATAAAAAGAATGTGATTGACGAAGCGGGCATGAAACAAATCGATAAGGACGTTAAAGCGATTGTTTCCAAATCTGCTGAATTCGCACAGTCTAGTCCCGAGCCAGATCCTTCTGAACTTTACACCGATGTGTACGCAGACGCGTAAGCTGTCCGTCATTCCGGAGAAGAAAATATGCCAATAGAAATTCTTATGCCTGCGCTTTCCCCTACAATGACAGAAGGGAAACTTGCGCGTTGGATGAAAAATGAAGGCGACAGTGTATCAGCAGGTGATATTCTGGCCGAAATCGAAACAGATAAAGCAACGATGGAAGTTGAGGCCGTTGATGACGGGGTACTTGGGAAGATCCTTGTTGCAAGCGATACGGATAATGTTGCTGTGAACACCCCAATCGCTCTTCTTCTGGAAGAGGGGGAAAGCGATGCGGACTTAAGTAACTATTCTGCTGCGGCACTTACGCCTGCTGTCCAAACTGATGCGCAACCTGCTACAGTTTCATCTGAGACAACCAATGTGGCTGCACCAGAAGCGCCAAAAGCTGAATCTATTGCGCCAGAGAGCGAATGGGACGGTCCTGTAATCAGTACAACAGTTCGCGAAGCTTTGCGCGATGCAATGGCCGAAGAGATGCGTCGCAATGAAAAAGTATTCCTGATGGGCGAAGAAGTCGCTCAGTACCAAGGAGCGTACAAGATCAGTCAGGGGCTGCTTGACGAGTTTGGTGCCAAGCGTGTCATTGATACACCAATTACAGAACATGGTTTTGCTGGTCTGGGCGTTGGTGCTGCGTTTTACGGTCTAAACCCAATTGTTGAGTTTATGACCTTCAACTTTGCGATGCAGGCGATTGATCACATAATTAACTCTGCAGCAAAAACACGTTACATGTCTGGTGGTCAGGTTAGTAGTCCGATTGTTTTCCGTGGACCTAACGGTGCGGCATCCCGTGTTGGTGCTCAGCACTCGCAGTGTTATGCAAGCTGGTATGCGCATTGCCCGGGACTCAAAGTTGTGTCTCCTTATTCTGCGGCTGATGCCAAGGGACTGCTTAAGTCTGCTATTCGTGATCCGAACCCTGTAATCTTCTTGGAAAACGAGCTTTTGTATGGGCAGAGCTTTGATGTACCGGATACGGACGACTGGACTGTTCCAATCGGTAAAGCCAAGGTTGTTCGTCCGGGTACAGATGTCACTATCGTAACTTTCTCTATTATGGTTGGAAAAGCTTTGGAAGCGGCTGAAGAATTGGCTAAAGAAGGCATTTCTGCAGAAGTTATCGATTTGAGAACAATCCGCCCGCTGGATACGGAAACCATTCTTAATTCTGTACGTAAGACCAACCGTTTGGTTACTGTTGAAGAAGGCTGGGCTTTCTCGGGTGTTGGATCTGAAATTTCGGCAATGGTTATGGAACAGGCATTTGATTATCTCGATGCTCCTGTTCAGCGTGTGGCTGGTGTTGACGTTCCGCTACCTTATGCCGCGAATCTTGAACAACTTGCACTACCACAGAGTTCTCACATTATTACTTCGGCCAAAGAAGTCTGCTATCGCTCATAAGCAGAGCAGGGGAGAAATACGATGCCTATAAATATTCTTATGCCCGCCCTGTCTCCTACGATGACAGAAGGTACATTATCCCGTTGGCTGGTAAATGAAGGTGATTCAGTTAATTCCGGCGATGTTCTTGCGGAGATTGAAACTGATAAAGCCACGATGGAAGTTGAGGCGGTTGATGAAGGTACAATTGCCAAGATCCTCGTTCCTGGTGGAACCGAAGGTGTAGCTGTCAATCAGACGATTGCTGTCTTGCTGGAAGAAGACGAAGATGCCAGCGCGCTAGAGAATGTTTCTACTGAAACTGAAGTGTCTGTTGCACCTGCACCAGCTGAGCCGAAAAAAGAAGAAGCAGCACCGGCTGCACCCGTCGCAGATAAAGCGTCATCATCTGCACCAGCATCTGTTTCTGCTAGTGGTGACCGTATTTTTGCGAGCCCGCTTGCTAGACGGATGGCTTCTCAGGAAAGTCTTGATCTTTCTGCCCTTAAAGGGTCTGGGCCTCATGGGCGCATTGTAAAGGCTGATATCTTGTCAGCTCTGGAGCAGGGTGTTGGTAAGGCGGGCGCTTCAACTGAAACATCTGCTGCATCAGGACCAAATGCGCGCGAACTCGCAGATATGCTGGGTATGGAATACGATCTGGAACCATTGAGTTCTATACGTCGTGTGATTGCCAACCGTTTGAGCGAGTCCAAGCAGACAGTTCCACACTTCTATCTTTCTGTCGATTGTGAAATGGACAAGTTGCTCGCATTCCGCAAAGAGTTGAATGCAAGTGGTGATGTGAAAATTTCCGTGAATGACTTTGTTATTCGTGCTGCGGCTCTGGCTTTGAAAAAAGTACCTGCGGCGAATGCATCATTCAGTGATGAGGGTATTCTTAGCTATAAAAATGCCGATATCTCTGTGGCCGTTGCAACGCCGACAGGCCTGATTACGCCAATTATTAAGGCTGCTCAAAACAAAGGTCTTGGTGTTATTTCTGAAGAAATGAAGGATCTGGCTGGGCGTGCACGTGATGGCAAACTGAAGCCAGAAGAATATCAGGGAGGGACCTTCTCGATCTCTAACCTTGGTATGTTTGGCATTAAAGATTTCTCTGCCATCATCAATCCGCCACAGGGATGTATCCTTGCTGTTGGTGCTGGTGAGCAGCGTCCTGTCGTTAAAGACGGTGCCTTGGCAATTGCGACAGTGATGACCTGTACACTATCTGTCGATCACCGTGTCGTAGATGGCGCAGTTGGTGCTGAGTATATGGCAGCCTTCAAAGCGCTGATCCAAGAACCTCTCTCCATGCTTCTCTAAGGGGATGAAACTATGAGTGATACAAACTTTGACGTTATCGTTCTTGGTGGCGGTCCTGGCGGGTATGTGACAGCGATCCGTTCAGCACAACTTGGTCTGAAGACGGCAGTGGTAGAAAAAGATCATCTTGGCGGGATTTGTCTGAACTGGGGATGTATTCCAACCAAGGCACTACTGCGTTCTGCAGAGATTTATCGAAACATGAAACATGCGGAAGACTATGGTTTGTCCGCGTCAAACGTCAGTTTTGATTTGGAGAAAATAGTAGAACGCTCCAAAGGTGTTTCCAAACAGCTTAACGGCGGTGTTGGTCACCTACTTAAGAAGAACAAGGTAACGGTTTTTGACGGTACAGGTACCTTAACGGCTGTTGGTAAAATGACCGTTGAGGGCGAAGATAAGAAAAAAACGACTTTAACAGCCAAAAATATTATCATTGCAACGGGTGCTCGTGCCCGAACCCTTCCGGGATTAGAGCCTGATGGTAAGCTTGTTTGGACGTATCGCGAAGCTTTGCGTCCTGATACGATGCCTAAATCATTGCTGGTTGTTGGATCTGGTGCTATCGGCATCGAGTTTGCTGACTTTTACAGTACGCTTGGCGCTGATGTTACCGTGGTTGAAATTTTTGATAAAATTTTGCCTGTGGAAGATGATGAAATTTCAAAGCTTGCCCAAAAGCAGTTGGGTAAACATGGATTGAAATTCCGTACAGGGACCAAGGTTAGCAAGCTGGATAAAAAATCTAATCAGGTCACCGCAACACTAGAGAAAAACGGTAAGACCGAGCAGATCACTGTTGATCGTGTGATTTCTGCTGTCGGTGTTGTTGGTAATATTGAAAACCTGGGCCTCGAAGCTTTGGGTATTAAAACCGATCGTGGCTGTATTGTTACGGATGAGTTCTCACGGACCAATGTACCGGGTGTTTATGCGATCGGTGATGTGGCTGGTCCACCAATGCTGGCGCACAAGGCTGAACACGAAGGTGTTGTCTGTATAGAAAAGATTGCAGGCCTGTCTGCACATCCGATTGATAAGTCCAAGATTCCCGGTTGTACCTATTGTCATCCGCAGATTGCATCTGTTGGTTTGAATGAGCAGACTGCCAAAGCAGAAGGTCGTGACGTTAAAATAGGTCGCTTCCCCTTTGCCGGTAACGGAAAGGCCATTGCACTTGGTGAGGCAGAAGGTCTGGTCAAAACAATCTTTGACGCCAAGACCGGTGAATTGCTCGGGGCACATATGATTGGTGCAGAAGTTACTGAACTTATTCAGGGTTTTGTCGTCGCGATGGGGCTTGAGACAACGGAAGAAGAGCTTATGCATACTGTCTTCCCGCATCCAACCTTGTCAGAAATGATGCATGAATCTGTACTGGATGCCTATGGTCGGGCAATTCACTTCTAGGTGTGATTTTGCCACAGGCAATCTTAATGCTTGAGATTTTGTTGTAATTCCATATGTATTGCAGCATGTGGCAGGAAGGCGCTTTTAGCCTTCCTGTTGGTAACGGCGTGTAAACCTGTTCCATTGTAGGATTGGTTCACGAAATGGTCGGAGTTAGTTGATGACAGAAACCATGGTTTCAGAACAAACAACATCCCAGCTCGAGGGAAAAGAACGCGCAGAGCGTATTATTTCCTCAAAGGATGACCGTGCGAAGATGCGGCACCCTGAAAAGGCCAAACGTCCCGACACTCCTATCCAGCGAAAACCATCCTGGATAAGAGTAAAAGCCCCGGTATCCAAAGGGTATCAGGAAACACGCAAGCTAATGCGTGACAACAATCTTCATACAGTCTGTGAAGAGGCCGCGTGCCCCAATATTGGTGAGTGCTGGTCAAAAAAGCACGCCACGATGATGATCATGGGCGGGATTTGTACCCGTGCCTGTTCTTTCTGTAATATTGCAACGGGGAAGCCCAATCCGTTAAGTCCGCTCGAACCCTATAGTGTTGCAGCGGCGGTCGCTAAGTTGCAATTGCGACATGTGGTGATAACATCGGTGGATCGTGATGATCTCGACGATGGTGGTGCTGAGCACTTCTCAAAGGTGATTGCGGCAACACGTAAAGACGCGCCGGATACGACGATTGAAATTCTGACACCTGATTTTAGGCATAAGGATGGCGCGTTGGAAGTTGTAGTAAAGGCAAAACCAGATGTGTTTAACCACAATCTGGAAACGGTTCCGCGTTTATATACGACGGTACGCCCCGGTGCCCGCTATTACCACAGTTTGAAAATTCTGGATCGCGCCAAAGAACTTGATCCCACACTCTTTACCAAATCCGGACTGATGGTCGGTCTAGGTGAAAGTAAAGATGAAGTGTTTCAGGTTATGGATGATATGCGTTCGGCTGATGTAGATTTTCTGACAATCGGTCAGTATCTACAACCAACACCGAAACATCATCCTGTTGATCGGTTTGTCGATCCGGAAGAGTTCAAGTTTTATGAGAAGATGGCTTATAACAAAGGGTTTTTGCATGTTGCATCTACGCCTTTGACCCGTTCATCCTATCATGCTGATGAAGATTTCCAGGAATTGAGAAAAGCCAGAGAAGAAAAGCTGTCTCGTTCTTGATTTTGGACATTAGAAATTAGAAATGCCCGTTCACGCTGAGAAAAAAGTACTTAAATTCAAACCAGAGCAAGTTTTCGAAATGGTTGCCGATGTAGAGCGCTATCCCGATTTCTTGCCCTGGTGCGTGGGCGCGAGAATAAAGCGCAGGCAGGATACAAGGATATTTGCTGATCTGATCATTGGTTTTAAGATGATCAGAGAAAAGTTTACCAGCCGGGTTGATCTTCATCATGAACAACTGCGTATTGATGTTGCCTATGTCGACGGCCCTTTTAAATATCTGACAAATACATGGATTTTTGAAGAACATCCCGAAGGTTGTCTTGTAGATTTTCATGTAGATTTTGAATTTAAATCCAAAATGTTACAAATGATTATGGAGCCGTTTTTTCACGAAGCAGTGAGGCGGATGGTGCAAGCGTTCGAGACCAGGGCTGCGACATTGTATGAGCCTTATGATGGTGAAGGCCGAGCCTCAGTTTAGTGCAGGCAGGCTTCAAAAAAGAATTTAATTCGCCCCGGGAAGAGAGACGCCTTGAGAAAGTGCGTAATAGAGCGCTGTTGTCATAAACATATTAAAGCCAGAATGCAGGACGATTGCGGGCCAGAGAGACTGGCTTTTGTAAACGATCAAGGAAAAGGCGATCCCTGCGACCATTAGGGCGGGGATTAAAGCTGGGATGCCATGTGTTGATCCAAAAAGAAATGAGCTGATTAAAATCGCGAGATATTTACCGAGCTTTTGGTCTAGCCACCCCAGAATAACGCCCCTGAAGACTATTTCTTCTGTAAAGGGGGCAATAACGCCCGTTGCAATCATTGTGAGTATATAAGCATCCCACTTAAATCCTTGTGGGGCTAACATTTCAAGCTGTGGATTAACAAAATCCGTACTGATCAGTTGTGTAACGGTAGAGTTTACAATGCCAACAATAACAACCAGCGGCAGTGTCAGAAGTGCGGCACGATAACACCAGCTTGCTGATATTGGTACTAACCCCAGATTTCGCCAATGCAAGCTGTATTTTTTTAACAGGAAATGTCGAACAATGACCAGAATGAGTAAATTCTGAATGAGAACCAAAAGGATAAGTGGAAATGAAATTGATGCGCCGTTTTCCGTTGTTGAGAAAAAGGCCGATAAAAAATAACCAATGCCTTTGATGACGATTAAAAAGACTATAAATGCCAAGACAAGCTGGCTAAGCGGAATATCTGTGATGGATGGCGTGCGATCTGATGAAGATGTTTGTTCGTCAGTATATTTGTTCATAAAAGTCTGTTTTTTAAAAATGAGAGCGCAGCATGAACGGTTTGCTGTCGAATAGATGTGCGGTCACCATCAAAACGATAACTCTGGTATAGCGTTCGATCATTTTCCAATGCTGTACCAATAAATACAGTGCCGACGGGTTTTTGAGATGTGCCGCCACCTGGTCCTGCAACGCCTGTTACGGACACAGTTAATTGAGCATTCGAGTGTTTCATTGCCCCTTCCGCCATTGACGACGCCACTGGCGAACTGACAGCGCCGTGCATGGATATTTGCTCTATACGGACACCGAGCATTTCATGTTTTGCTTCATTCGAGTAGGTAACAAAACCTCTGTCTACAACATCTGAAGATCCAGCGATTTCTGTTAAAGCACCAGCAATTAATCCCCCGGTGCAGGATTCTGCAGTTGCAATTTGCAGGCCTTTGACACGACAGAGATCAAGGATCTCTTCAGCAAGTGTTTGAATCTCTGATGCTAGAGACATTATGGTCTCCTAAAAACGTTGTAGAAGCTCACTAGTATAGGGGATAAATGCATATAGAAGGTAAAATGTTATCAGGGCGTATAATCCTGCGACCATGTCGTCAGACATAATGCCGAGGCCCCCTTTGACATTTTTATCTAACCAGTTCGCCGGAAAAACTTTGACAATGTCAAAGAAGCGGAAGATCAGAAAGCTGATAAGAAAGAGGGCTGGGCTCAGGGGGACAAAGGCGAGGGCAAGCCATTGGCCCGCCACTTCGTCGATGACCACGGCCCCGGGATCTTCTTTGCCAAGGGCTGTTGAATATTGACCGCTTGTCCAAATCCCAACGCCATATGCAATAAATGAGGCAATGATCAAGCCAGTAGGACCTGTGTAACTTGAAATAACCCAGGCAAAGGGAAGCGCAGCTAATGAGCCCCAGGTACCAGGGGCAAATTTGATAAGTCCGGAACCAAACCATGTCGAAATGAGAGAGATGGGATGAAAAAATGAGAGTTTCTTTTGAGACATATGTTCGTCTTTACGAAGTTGTTTCGTCTAGTTGGTTTAGTCCGCTGAAGGGAGTTGAATTGTTGCAACAGCCTGGGCCGCAATGCCTTCCTCTCGCCCTGTAAAACCAAGTTTTTCCGATGTGGTGGCTTTTATACTGACACGGTTGGGATTGATGTCCAGAATCTCGGCCATCTTTGTAACCATTAATTCTCTGTTCGGGCCTATTTTAGGTTTTTCACAAACGAGCGTCACATCGACATGTATGATTTTACCTTGTCTTGCAAGAACGCGATCACGCGCAAATACAAGGAACTGGTCTGATAGTGCGCCTTTCCATTGAGGATCACTGGGGGGGAAGTGAGTTCCAATATCACCTTCGCAAAGTGCGCCGAGTATAGCATCGGTTAGGGCGTGCAGGCCAACATCAGCATCAGAATGGCCTTTGAGTTTTTTTATATGCGGAATATCAACCCCGCAAAGTGTGACATGATCGCCTTCTTCAAAGCAGTGTACATCATATCCAAAGCCGGTTCTGCTTTCCATTTGATGCTCTTTGGCCATTTTATACTCTTTAGTTTGTCTGTTGTTGATGGTCATGGTTGCCTGAACCAAATCTTCCGGTGTTGTGATTTTAAAGTTCTCTTTGCCAGATGTCACAATAGATATCTGATGGCCGCTTGCTTCTGCAACTGCGGCATCGTCCGTGTAGTTTGAAAGATCTTCTATCGCGAAATGTGCATCACGTATAACGTCAAAGGGAAATGCTTGGGGTGTTTGTGCATGCCAAAGCCCGTTTCGGTCCACATTTTTTAAGATGATATTATTTGAAACCTGCTTAAGGCTATCCACAACAGGGAAAGCGGCTATTGCTGCTTTCCCAGAGTTGCCAGCATGAATGAGCTTGGTGATAACATCATGATTGGTAAAGGGGCGTGCGGCATCATGCACCAAAACAACATCGGGGCGCATACTTTCCAGGGCCTGTAAGCCGTTTAAAACTGATTCCTGGCGTGTTGCTCCGCCGAAGGTGATATGAACCTTATCAGCAAACTCGCTGCATTCGCGTTTGAAAAGCTCTTCATCATCAGGATGGGTGACAACAAGAACCCCATCAATGTTAGAGTGTTGTAAAAAATTATCGAGTGTCAGGGCGAGAATACTGCTATCACCTAACTTAAGATACTGCTTCGGGAGGTCCGCTCCAATACGGCTGCCTCTGCCTGCGGCGACAATGATTGCCCAGGTACCGGACATAGGCGTATTCTCCTGATTTCGATTCTTGCCAATTTAGGCTAATTTACAGTAGTAACAAAATGATATGTAACAAAGGCTAATAAGATGTCTAGTAAGAAGGTTGGGTTATGACCGTTTTTTGGGGAATGCTTGCACTTGTTCTTATGTTGCCTGCGATCTTAATACCCTGGATGTCCAAGACGGAAAGTTCTGTACTTCTTATGAGAGGAGCACTGTTGGTTGCTCTGGTCGGGTCTAGCTTTACGACGATGGTTCATCTTATGGGGCATTGGGATGGCGGCGTTAGTATCTCTCTCTGGATTACCATATCATTCAGCCTTTTATTGTTTTTGTGTTTTTCCTTGCTTGTGAAAGAGTTTGAAAAGCTTGCTCTTCTTTTGGCGCCCTACCTGTTTGTACTGGGGCTTTTTGCTGTGATCTGGGAGGGACAGTCGGCTGCGAGCACCCCTATTGAGAGTATGGACAATTGGTTGGTATTGCACATTCTGGCGTCGATCCTGACTTATGCGCTGTGTACATTGGCTGCTATTTCTGCGGTGTCGGTTCAATTGAGAGAGCGAGCATTAAAAGCCAAGAAGATCGAAAGTCCTTTTTTGATCAAATTACCTTCTGTTTATGATGCTGATCGTTTTCAGGTCAGTTTATTGACAATGGCAGAGGTGGTTCTTGGTTTGGGGATATTGACGGGCATTGCAAGGCAGTATACGGCCTCGGGTTATTACCTGGACCTTGACCATAAATCCTTGCTTGCATTAATTGCGTTTGTTGTTATTGCAATCCTTTTGGTGCTGCACAAATTTATTGGGATAAGGGGACAGAGTGCAGTTCGCTTTGTTCTCGCCGTTTATCTGTTGTTGACCCTTGCCTATCCCGGGGTCAAATTCGTAACAGATGTTTTGTTGGCCTAATTAACTGCACCTTAGGTTCGTTTTTTTATACATTCCTCTTCGCATAAGTAGGGAAACGCTGTATAACCAGTTTTTCTTGTTTGCCTAAATCTTAGGCGATTGCGAATGGTGCACAACGAATGAGCATTTCAATTGGTCCGATTGCAATAGAGGACCCGGTTTTTTTAGCCCCAATGTCTGGGGTAACAGATATGCCCTACCGACGCTTGGTCAAGCGATATGGTGCAGGGCTTGTAATCTCAGAAATGATCGCGAGCAAGGCGATGCTTCAAGAGAGTAGAGAATCTCTTAAGTTAAGCACGAATTGCGCCGAAGAGTTCCCTATGGCTGTGCAGTTGGCTGGCTGTGATCCGAGCATTATGGCTGAAGCAGCCAGGATGAATGTGGATCGTGGTGCTGCGATTATTGACATTAATTTCGGATGTCCGGTGAAAAAGATTGTTGCCAAATATGCTGGATCAGCACTTATGAAAGATGAAGTGTTGGCCGAAGATATTATGGAAGCGACAGTTAAGGCTGTCGAAGTGCCGGTTACTGTTAAGATGAGACTGGGATGGGATGATGCTAATCGGAATGCACCTGAATTAGCAAAGCGCGCTGAGAATGTTGGCATTCAGATGATTACGGTTCACGGGCGCACGAGAAACCAGATGTATAAAGGTGAAGCAGACTGGGAAGCTGTACGGGCGGTCAAAGAAGCTGTGAAGGTACCAGTTGTCATCAATGGTGATATCTTGACGCCCGAAGATGCTGAACAGGCAATGAGAGTTTCTGGGGCAGATGGCGTAATGATTGGTCGGGGATGTTATGGTAAGCCGTGGCTTTTACGAGAGGTCAGCCAATACCTGCGCGACGGTACACATGTTGACGAGCCTGAATTAAAAGAAATTTTTGAACTTATTTGCGAGCATTATGAGTCTATGTTGTCCCATTACGGTGAACGTAAAGGGGTTGCGATCGCGCGGAAGCATTTGGCCTGGTATTGCAAAGGTTTGCCGGATTCAGCCGCTTTTCGCGCTGAAATTAATAAAGTCAATGAGCCTGATGTGGTGATTAAAATGTTAGGGGAATATTTCCAACCTTACATTGATGAAGCAGCATGACACAAACATTTATGGGCCGTGATTCATTCAATAAATTATCGAACACAGGTGATTCTCTATCACAAGAAGAGAATTCTTTATCGTTTAATGTGCTCAACTCTTTAACAGACCCGGTTTTTGTTGTTGGGCCGGATAAGACGATTGTATTTGTTAATCAGTCTGCGGAACAGTTTTTACAATCGAGTAAAATCGTTTTGGTCGGCAGTAAGTTAAGCACCCACTTTTCAGGTGATTCTCAAATTATTCATTTGGTTGAACAGACGCAAAGAGAAGAGAGTTCTGTTGCCGAATATGGGGTACGACTGGAAACACCCCGAATAGGTACGCATCTGGTGGCTGTTGTTATCTCGCCTATGCATGACAGTTCGGGTTTTAGTGTCGTGACACTTCAGCAGCAGTCAATTGCCCGTAAAATTGATCACCAACTTGTTCATCGTAATGCTGCAAGGTCAATTACGGCAATGGGGGCCATGCTTGCGCATGAGGTGAAAAACCCTCTGTCTGGTATCCGTGGTGCTGCCCAGTTATTAGAACTAAGTGCTGGCGAAGATGATCGGCAACTAACAAAGCTAATTTGCGATGAAGCAGACCGCATTGTGACTTTGGTTGATCGTATTGAAATGTTCTCTGATACGCGTCCAATGGAGCGAGAGGCTGTTAATATTCATGAGGTTCTCGCTCATGTACGGCTTCTTGCTGAAACAGGGTTCGGAAAGAATATAAAGTTTGCCGAGAAATATGACCCCTCGCTTCCGGAAGTTTATGGCAATAGAGATCTCTTGATACAGGCTTTTCTCAATCTTATTAAGAACGCTGTAGAAGCTTTAGGAAAAGAAGGCGGTGAAGTTATCCTGACAACAAGCTATCAGCAAGGCGTCAGGATGCGTTTACAAGGCGGGAAGGATCGAATGGATCTGCCCTTATTAGTAACAATCGAAGATAACGGGCCCGGTATTCCAGCAGACCTGCATGAACATCTTTTTGACCCCTTTGTTTCAACAAAAACGGGTGGGAAGGGGCTTGGCCTGGCGCTGGTCTCTAAAGTTATTGAAGAGCACGGCGGTGTGATCGAATTAGAAAGTGTACCACGCGCCACAAAATTTTCTGTCAGCTTGCCATTGGTGCCAAAAGATTTACGAAATAAGAATCAGATATACTCTGATAATCACTTAAAGGATCCTTCATGAGTGATGCAACTATTTTAATTGCCGATGATGATCAGGCGATAAGAACTGTTTTGACGCACGCATTGGGGCGGGAAGGGTATCGAGTACAGACGGCCAGTAGCGCTGCATCACTTTGGCAGTGGGTTGCAAAAGGAGAGGGTGATCTTGTCATTACTGATGTTGTCATGCCGGATGAAAATGGATTGGACCTCATCCCAAGGATAAAGAAGATCAGACCCGAGTTGCGTATTATTGTGATGTCTGCGCAAAACACTTTGTTAACCGCAGTTAAGGCGACTGAACGTGGGGCTTTTGAGTACCTACCAAAACCTTTTGATCTCAAAGAGTTGTCTTTAACTGTTAAGCGTGCACTTTCAGAGCCTGTTGATGTTGTTGGGGAACGCGAGAACACTCAGGAAGATCCGTTGCCACTGATTGGGCGTTCCGTTGCTATGCAGGAGATTTATCGTGTTATGGCGCGATTAATGGCAACTGATTTGACAGTGATGGTTACAGGTGAGTCAGGTACAGGGAAAGAGCTTATATCCCGTGCACTTCATGATTACGGGAAAAGAAAAAGCGGCCCCTTTATTGCGGTTAATATGGCAGCTATCCCAAAAGAACTTATCGAAAGTGAGCTTTTTGGACATGAAAAGGGCGCCTTTACAGGCGCAACAGCTCGATATTCGGGACGTTTTGAACAAGCCGCTGGCGGAACATTATTTCTGGATGAAATCGGGGATATGCCATTGGAGGCTCAAACAAGGCTTTTGCGGGTTTTACAGGAAAATGAATTCACCACAGTCGGCGGACGCGTGCCAATAAAGGCTGATGTTCGTATTATCACGGCTACACACAGAGATCTTGCTCAAATGGTAGAACAAGGTAGTTTCAGGGAAGATCTGTACTACCGGCTGAGTGTTGTTCCGCTGAGGTTGCCACCTCTTCGAGAGCGTGCCGAAGATATTCCAGAACTGGTATCGCATTTTCTACGGTTGTGTGAACAAGAAGGATTACCCAGTAAGGTTATTGACCAAGGAGCAATGGCGTCTTTAAGGGGAAATTACTGGTCGGGAAATATTCGGGAATTAGAAAATATTGTCAGGCGGCTAACGGTGCTCTACAGCCAAGATGTGATTTCACAAGATATTGTGGAACATGAGCTCAGCCTGATTGCAAAGGGAAACAGTGCCGAGGAAGATAAGGTCCATTCACCAGTTGCACCAACTTTGAATGAGTCTCTTGGTGAGGCTGTTGAGCGGCATTTGAGCGAGTACTTTGCGGCTCATTTTCCAGAGTTACCTGCAACAGGATTATACGATAGAATTCTTAAAGAGATTGAAAAGCCCTTAATAGAGCTATCGCTTGCCTCAACAAACGGTAATCAAATTCAAGCGTCTAAGCTTCTGGGATTAAACAGAAACACCTTGAGAAAGAAAATCAAAGAGTTGGATGTGTCTGTGATCAAGGGTGGTAAATGATGGTTGAGGAGACGCAAAATAACTCGGTGCCTGAAGCACATGGTAGTGGTGCGGTAATAGAAAATAACGGCTTCTGGTTGAATGCTTCTTTGTGGGCAAAGCGTGTTGGGTTGGAACGAAAGCTCGCGATAATTCTGTTTATTGCGGCAAGTATTAGTGGGATTACAACGTTTTCGGCCCTTTCAGGTGATCTATCCCAAGCAAATGATCCTCAGCTTATCCTTTTACTTTTAACTGCAGATTTTATCCTTTTGATGGCGTTGCTGGCGATTGTAGTCAGGCGACTTGTCCTTTTATGGTTAGAGAGAAAGCGCGGATTAGCAGGTGCAAAACTTCATTCAAGACTGGTTGGATTGTTCAGTCTTGTGGCTGTTACGCCAACGATTATAGTCGCTATTGTTTCCGTCGGTTTTTTTGAGTTTGGTCTTCAGGGATGGTTTAACGAAAAGGTGAGTACTGCTGTGAAAGAATCATATGCAGTTGCCGAAGCTTACTTGAATGAACATCAGCAAGGGATTGTCGCCGATGCCTTATCTGTTTCATTCGATTTGGGGCAGTCATTAAATTTGTTGATACAGAATGAAGAACAATTTGATGCTTTTTTGACGGAACGAGCCAATCGTTTGAATTTAACCGAGGTTGTTGTTTTTGATCAATCAGGGCAGGTTCAGGGCAAGGCAGCATTTAGTTTCCTCCTTAATTTTGCACCAGAAATACCTGATTTTGCAATTAAAAATGCAATTAATGGGGAGGTCGTTATCCTTTCGTCTGAAGATGATGGTCGGGTTCGTGCGCTGGTTTATCTCGGTGGGTTTGATGGGTCATTTCTAATTGTTGGGCGTCCGATAGACCCCAATATCTTAAAGCACATTGAACGCGCTAAAAGTGCGATTTCTCTCTATACCGATCTTGAAGGTCAACGCTCTGGTTTTGTACTTACTTTTGCGATGATCTTTGCAATTGTTGCGTTGATGATTCTTTTGGCATCTGTCTGGGTTGGGCTTACTTTTTCAAACAACCTCACTGGTCCGATCGGAAATCTGATTGCCGCCGCAGAAAAAGTGCGTGAAGGTGATTTGGAAACACGGGTTATTTCGAATAAATCAGAAGACGAGATCGGGCGCTTGTCCCGAACTTTTAATTTGATGACGGGTGAATTGCAGCGTCAGCAACAGGAATTGATGAGCGCGAATGCACAGCTTGATGAGCGCACGCGGTTTATTGAAGCTGTTTTGGGGGGCGTTACTGCTGGTGTCATTGGGTTGAATGCAAAGGGAGAGATCACACTCCCCAATCGATCTGCATCTGCATTCTTTGTGGATCAATTTTCTGACCTTCGTGGCAAACAAATATCTGTTGTTATGCCAGAAGTTGCTGAGTTTGTGGATGAAGCAAAGTCCAGGCCTCTGCGCCCAGTTGAAAAACACATTCCCTATACGCAAGAAAATGGTGTGCAACGAACATTGCTCTTGCGAACTGTTGCTGAACTTGGGGATGATTTTGAAATTATCGGGTTTGTTATCACTTTTGACGATATTACCGAACTGGTTTCTGCTCAACGTAAAGCCGCTTGGTCAGATGTGGCCCGACGTATCGCCCATGAAATTAAAAATCCTCTGACCCCAATTCAATTGTCAGCAGAACGCTTAAAAAGAAAGTATTTGAAAGAAATCGGGAGCGATACCAAAACATTCGAACTGTGTATTGATACCATTATTCGACATGTCACTGATATCGGCACAATGGTGAATGAATTTTCTTCATTCGCACGGATGCCTGTTCCAAAAATGAAGGAAACAGATCTCAACAAGCTCATAAAAGAAGCTGTTTTTCTTCAGGAAACGGCTCAACGGGGTATTCAATTTGAAACGATAGTACCAGAAGACAGTATTCTGATGTCTTGCGACACTGAACAAATTAATAGGGTTTTGACAAACCTTCTTTTGAATGCAGGGGAATCTATTGAGGGAAAATTGGAAGGGGACCATGAGGACAATACGGCTGTTATTAGGGTATTTTTAGAGAAGTCTGAAGCCGACGTTTCTATCATTATTCAAGACACAGGTAAGGGCTTGCCTGCTGGTGATCGTGAAAAATTGACCGAGCCATACGTTACAAATAGAGAAAAGGGGACAGGGTTGGGGCTCGCGATTGTTAAGAAAATAATGGAAGATCATGGGGGATCTCTTGTTCTTGAAGATAATTTGGATCAAACTGGTAAGATAATTGGTGCGCAAGTGCACTTGGTATTCCCGATTGTCAGTTAAATAGAATATTATAACTCATTTAAACAGATTGATTACATGACTCGCGAAATTCTCATTGTTGATGACGAAACAGACATCAGAATGGCCCTGAGTGGTATCCTGGAAGATGAAGGCTATGTTGTCAGGGAGGCTGCTAACAGCCAGGAAGCTCTGGCGACAATTCATGCCCGACGCCCCAGTCTGGTTGTTTTGGATATTTGGCTTAACAATTCTGAACTTGATGGTATTGGCATACTCGAAGCCATTAAGCATGATTATAGTGATTTACCTGTTGTGATGATGTCTGGCCACGGCACGATTGAAACAGCAGTAAGTGCGATTAAGATCGGCGCATTTGATTTTGTTGAGAAGCCGTTTAAATCGGATCGATTACTTTTGATTATTAACCGTGCTATAGAGCTTTCAGAGTTAAGGCGGGAAAATGAGCGTCTTAGAGTAAGTGCAGCTGTGCAGTCATCATTAATTGGTTCATCTGCACCAGTGCTTCAATTGCAACAAGCCTTGGATAAGGTTGCTCCGACTGGTAGCCGTGTTTTGATAACTGGTCCTGCAGGGGCAGGAAAAGAAGTAGTGGCGCGCCAACTGCATCAACAATCCACGCGTCATAATGGCGCATTCGTCGCATTGAATTGCGCCACGATGCATCCTGATCGTCTAGAAAGTGAGCTCTTTGGTACTGAGAGCAAAGGTGACGACGGGGAGATATCCATAAGAGTTGGCACCTTTGAGCAGGCTCATGGAGGAACTCTTTTGTTGGATGAAGTGGCCGATATGCCACTTGAAACGCAGGGAAAAATTGTTCGTGTTTTGCAGGAACAATCCTTTACCAGAGTAGGCGGCGATGTCGAAGTCGAGGTTGATGTCAGGGTTATTGCCTCTACCAACAAGGATCTACAGGCATTAATTGCAGCAGGTGAATTCAGGGAAGATTTGTATTATCGCCTGAATGTTGTTCCACTGATTGTGCCTGCATTGGTTGATCGTCGCGATGATATTCCTGACCTGATTGAATACTTTATGGATCTATCTGCGAAAACCAATGGTATTCCTGCTCGTCCACTGGCCCAGGATGCTATGGCTTCTCTGCAGGCCTATGAGTGGCCTGGAAATGTTCGTCAGCTTAGAAATGTTATTGATTGGCTGTTGATTATGGCACCAGGCGAAGGGGATGAAATGATCTCTGCAGAGATGATGCCGCCTGATATTGGATCTATTTCTCCGTCTGTTTCATCTGGCGGTTCAGGGCAAGAAGATCTGATGGCTTTGTCATTAAGAGAAGCGCGGGAGTTGTTCGAGAAAAGATATCTTGAAGCTCAGATTATGAGGTTTGGTGGAAATATCTCGAAAACATCAACATTTATTGGTATGGAACGATCTGCTTTGCATCGTAAACTGAGAACACTTGGTATTTCGACAGATCGAGGCTAAGGAAATTTACGGATTTAGGATCCTGTTATGAAAGTAGTTATTTGTGGTGCTGGCCAGGTGGGCTTTAACATTGCCCGCTATCTTGCAAGCGAGAATGCCGATATCACTGTGATTGATCGAGATCCTGCATTGGTAAATAAAATTACCGATTCATTGGATGTGAAAGGTGTGGTTGGTTTTGCTTCACACCCAAACATTTTAGAAAAAGCAGGCGCATCCGAAGCTGACATGATTATTGCGGTAACGCATGCTGACGAAGTAAATATGGTTGCTTGTCAGATTTGTCATTCCATGTTCGATGTGCCAACAAAGATTGCGCGTATCCGTGAGCAAAATTATCTGGATCCGATGTGGTCGGATCTCTTTACACGTGATCACATGCCTATTGACGTTATCATTTCACCTGAAATTGAAGTAGCAGCAGCAATTGAAAAACGTCTTCAGATACCGGGCGCATTTGATGTCTATCCGCTTGCTGATGGCAAGGTAAGTTTGATTGGTGTGCATTGTACCGAAGACACACCGATTATTCATACACCTCTTCGGCAATTGACAGAGCTCTTCCCGACGTTGAATGTTGTTGTCGTTGGTATTTTTCGTCAGGGTAAGGGCTTTGTACCGACCCCCGATGATGAGCTGCGTCCTGGTGATGATGTGTACTTGGTCTTGGATCATGGGCACCTGAACCGGACTATGGATGCCTTTGGTCATTCAGAATCAGAAGCACGCAGAGTTGTTATTATTGGTGGGGGGAACATTGGTCTTTATCTTGCCAGAACGGTTGAAGAGAACCACCCTCAAGTAAAGCTCAAGCTTATTGAGCTTGATAAAAAACGCGCTGAATTTGTTGCAAAATCCTTGAAGAGAACTGTGGTTATCCATGGTGATTCTCTTGATGCGGAGATTTTGAATGAGGTTAATATTTCGACAACAGAGACAATCGTTGCAGTAACCAATGATGATGAGGTGAACATCCTTACGTCACTACTTGCCAAGCGACATGGCTGCAAACGTGCTGTGACGTTGATTAACACCACGTCCTATGCACCGCTAATCAGTACTCTGGGTATTGATACGGTTGTTAATCCGCGCAGTATTACCGTGTCCAACATCTTGCAACATGTTCGAAGAGGGCGTATTCGGTCTGTTCATACTATTGCTGATGGTCTTGGTGAAGTTATTGAAGCTGAAGCGCTTGAAACATCAAGCCTTGTTGGTGTGCCAATCCGTGAAGCTAAACTTCCGCCGGGAGTTATTGTCGGTGCAATTGTCAGAGACGGTGAAGTTATTATTCCAAGGGGAGGTACAATCGTGCGATCTCATGATTTGGTTGTTATTTTCTCCGCTGCGGAAGCTGTTAAAAAGATAGAAAAGCTGTTTGCTGTTAAGCTTGAGTTTTTTTAGGAACACGACACAGATTTATCATCTTAAATTATTAGAGACATCATATTTCATGACATCTTCATTCCCCAAAGCTGTTGTCTTCGATTGGGATAATACATTAATCGACAGTTGGATTTCGATCCATCATGCGCTTTCTGTTACCTTTAACGAAATGGGGCAAGATCCCTGGACACTCGAAGAGGTCAAGGACAGAGTTCGTGCCTCGGCACGTGAAAGTTTCCCCAAAATTTTTGGGGATAAAGTCGAGATTGCGACTAAAATTTTCTACAATACTTACGAAGCAAGTCACTTGGATGTCTTGGCGCCTTTGCCACAAGCAAAAGAACTTTTGGAATTTCTTGTGTCACAGGGTGTCTATCTTTCTATTGTGAGCAATAAAAAAGGGTATATCCTTCGTAAAGAGGTCACTCATTTGGGATGGGACGGCTTTTTTCAAAATATCATCGGTGCAAATGATGCCGCTAAAGATAAGCCAGATCCGGGTGTTATGGATTTGGCGTTGAAGGGAAGTGAACTTTCTCAAGATAAAGGGGTATGGTTTGTCGGGGATACGGATATTGATCTTCAATGTGCTCACAACTGTGCTTGTTATCCGGTTCTAATCCGCCCTGATGCTCCTCGAGATGAAGAGTTTATCGAGTGTAAACCTGCTTTGCATTTTGCATCCTGTGGCGAAATGAAAGCATTTTTAGCATAGAAAATTAGGGGATTTTTAAGTCCTGTGTTGATGAGGGGTTGTATTTCCTCAGCATAATGATAAAGAATCTCTCTTGTCCGATTTTCGGGCATAACCCCAAAAGCTAATAATACCAACCAATAAAAACACGTAATAAAAACAAAAAGGGGATTAAACGCGATGGCCGCGGAAAAATCACAGAACGTACAGGATGTATTCCTGAATACGATTCGCAAAAACAAAGTCCCGGTAACGGTCTTTTTGGTAAATGGCGTCAAGCTGCAAGGCATTATCTCATGGTTTGATAATTTCTCTGTATTGCTTCGTCGTGATGCACATGCACAACTCGTATACAAACACGCGATCTCAACAATTATGCCTGCGACACCAGTTCAGCTTTTTGATCCGGGCAAGGACGACGAAGGCGGAGCAGCATCGTAACCTTCACAGGTTTTGCTGATTTATATGGGCTCAAAATTTATTGATGATGGCGTGGACCGTAAAAAAAAGGTCCGCGCCATTGTACTTCATCCGGAATTAAAAAAAGCTTCTCAATCAATCCGTTCTTCTGAAGCGCGGCTTGAAGAAGCTTACGGCTTGGCTTTGGCAATTGATCTAGAGATCATACGCCACGAGGTAATTACGGTTGCCCGACCTAAGCCATCCACTTTGTTTGGTTCCGGTATCATCGAAAAGTATCACGATTATATTCATGCCAACGATGTCGAGGTTGTTATTGTCGATACGGCTTTGACGCCCGTGCAACAGCGAAATCTTGAAAAGGGATGGGAAGCAAAGGTCATTGATCGGACTGGGCTTATTCTTGAAATTTTCGGTGAACGCGCGCGTACCAAAGAGGGTAAGCTACAGGTTGATCTTGCTCAGTTAAGTTATCAGCGTTCAAGATTGGTACGATCTTGGACACACCTTGAGCGTCAGCGCGGTGGTGCAGGCTTTATGGGTGGTCCGGGGGAGCGTCAGATCGAGATTGATAGACGTTTGATTGATGAAAAAATCGTTCGTTTGAAAAGCGATCTTGAAATGGTGAAGAAAACCCGCGAGCTACATCGTTCGGCGCGCCGGAAGGTACCTTTTCCGATTGTTTCATTGGTGGGATATACAAATGCAGGAAAATCGACGCTCTTTAATCGGCTGACTGAATCAAAGGTTTTTGCTGAAGATCTGTTATTTGCAACACTGGACCCAACGATGCGCCGGGTTAACTTGCCATCCGGGCGCGAAATTATTTTATCAGATACAGTTGGATTTATTTCAGAATTGCCAACAGATTTGATCGCCTCTTTCCGAGCCACTTTGGAAGAGGTCAGAGAAGCGAATGTGCTGGTCCATGTAAGAGATGTTTCGCACGAAGATACTGAAGCTCAAAAAGATGACGTTAAGGCTGTTCTGAATGATTTGGAGCTAGATCCGGATATTCAAAAGGATATGATTGAAGTCTGGAACAAATCGGACTTGCTTTCTGAAGAAATAAAATCTTCTTTGGAAATACAATCTGGACATCAGGATACAACGCTTCTTTGTTCTGCAATTACGGGTGAGGGGTGTTCTGAGTTCTTGCATATGGTTGAGCGGCTTCTTGATGCGCAAAACCTTGTTTATGAATTTGAAATTCCCTATGAGAATGGTGCGGCTTTATCCTGGTTACACGATAATGCCAAAGTCCTTGAACAGGATCACCATGAAGAGGGTGTCTGGGTTTCTCTTTCTATTCTTCAGGCTGATGCTGATAAGTTTATCAGCAAATTTGGCATAAATCCGCTCGAAGAAGAGCCAGAAGAACCGGAAGAATAAGAAGCCATTCTAATTATTTTTTTCTCGATTGGTTGACATCCTACTACCCGAGTTCTATATCGCTGTTAGCACTCATTCGGTGGGAGTGCTAACAATAAGAAAACTCTCACCTTGGGTGCCCGAAATTTTTTTGTTTTAATATACTCTGATGGAGTTGATCTATGAGCTTCAAACCTCTTCACGATCGTGTTGTTATTGAGCCGCTAGACCAGGAAGAAAAAACTGCTGGTGGTATCATCATTCCCGATACTGCAAAAGAAAAACCAATGCAGGGTAAAGTTACTGCTGTTGGCAGTGGCGCTCGTTCTGATGATGGCAAAGTTGTTCCTCTCGACGTTAAAGAAGGCGACACTGTTCTTTATGGTAAGTGGTCCGGCACCGAAGTTAAGCTTGATGGCAAAACACTGCTAATCATGCGTGAGTCCGACATTATGGGCATTCTTCAATAATATTAAGCTTTAAATAAGCTTCAATATTACTGGTCCCTGAATTAAAGGAAATTAAAGATTATGGCTGCTAAAGACGTAAAATTTGGTACTGACGCTCGCGATAAAATGCTTCGTGGCGTAGATGTACTTGCAAACGCTGTAAAAGTTACTCTCGGCCCAAAAGGTCGTAACGTTGTTCTCGACAAATCATTTGGTGCTCCACGTATCACCAAAGATGGTGTTTCTGTTGCGAAAGAAATCGAACTTTCTGATAAGTTTGAAAACATGGGCGCACAGATGGTTCGCGAAGTTGCTTCTAAAACCAACGATGTTGCTGGTGACGGTACAACAACTGCGACTGTTCTGACACAGGGTCTTGTTCGTGAAGGCGCAAAAGCTGTTGCTGCCGGCATGAACCCAATGGATGTTAAGCGCGGTATGGATCTTGCTGTTTCTACAGCTGTTGAAGCTCTTAAAGCTTCTGCTAAACAGATCAAAACATCTGAAGAAGTTGCTCAGGTTGGTACAATCTCTGCGAACGGTGAAGCTGAAATCGGCAACATGATTGCTGAAGCAATGGAACGCGTTGGTAAAGAAGGCGTTATCACTGTTGAAGAAGCTAAGTCTCTTGCAACTGAACTCGACGTTGTTGAAGGTATGCAGTTCGACCGCGGCTATCTTTCTCCGTACTTCGTAACGAATGCAGAGAAAATGGTTGCTGATCTTGAAGCACCATACATTCTTCTTCACGAAGCAAAACTGACGAACCTACAGCCAATGCTTCCGCTTCTTGAAGCTGCTGTTCAGTCTGGCCGTCCACTTCTTATCATTGCTGAAGACGTTGAAGGCGAAGCGCTTGCAACTCTTGTTGTGAACAAACTTCGTGGTGGTCTGAAAATCGCAGCTGTTAAAGCTCCTGGTTTTGGTGATCGTCGTAAAGCTATGCTCGAAGACATCGCGATCCTGACTGGCGGTACAGTTGTTTCTGAAGATCTTGGTATCAAGCTTGAGAATGTTACTCTTGATATGCTTGGTACTGCGAAGCGCGTTAACATCTCTAAAGAAGAGACTGTTGTTGTTGATGGTGCTGGTGATCGTGAACAGATCGAAGGCCGTTGCGCACAGATCCGTGCACAAGCTGACGAAACTTCTTCTGACTATGATCGTGAAAAACTACAAGAGCGTCTTGCTAAACTTGCAGGCGGTGTAGCTGTTCTTCGCGTTGGTGGTTCTACAGAAATCGAAGTTAAAGAGCGTAAAGACCGTGTTGAAGATGCTATGAACGCAACACGTGCTGCTGTTGAAGAAGGTATCGTATCCGGTGGTGGTACTGCACTTCTTTCTGCTGTTGCTGCCCTTAAAGATCTTAAAGGTGATAACAACGATCAGAACGTTGGTGTTAACGTTGTTCGTCGTGCACTTGAAGCGCCGATCCGTCAGATCTCTGAAAACGCTGGTTACGAAGGTTCCATCGTTGTTGGTAAGATCACTGAGAAAAACGAAGCCGGTTTCGGTTTCGATGCTCAGACTGGTGAGTACAAAGATCTGTTTGCTGCTGGTATCATTGATCCGGTTAAAGTTGTTCGTACAGCTCTTCAGGATGCAGGTTCTGTTTCCGGTCTGATGATCACAACTGAAGCAATGGTTGCTGATCAGCCAGAAGACAAGTCTGCTGCTCCTGCAATGCCTGACATGGGCGGCATGGGTGGTATGGGCGGTATGGGTGGCATGGGCTTCTAAGCCAGCCAAACAACCGTTTGCTATAAAAAAAGGGAGCCGTTTGGCTCCCTTTTTTTGTGGGGATGATCCTTAGAGGTTCATCAATTTATCCTGTTGATTTAAGGGATTGGCAAAGAAAATCTCTCCGATCTATTTTCAAGAATGGAATTAAAAGTTAGAGTCTAAGTGAGTTAGATATTTATTCGGACAAATTATATGAGCAACTTAACAGACTTTATCAATGCGCTCCCCAAAGCTGAACTACATCTTCATATCGAAGGTTCATTGGAACCGGAAATGATGATGGATTTGGCTATCAGAAATAATATTGATTTACCCTATAAGTCTGTTGAGGAAATTCGTACTGCCTATAAGTTTTCCAACTTACAGGACTTTCTTGATATTTATTATCAGGGGATGAATGTTCTTCAGACGGAGCAGGATTTTTATGATCTGACCTTTGCTTATTTGGAAAAAATCGCCAAAGAAGGTGTGGTCCACGTTGAAGTTTTTTATGATCCTCAAGGACACACAAGCCGTGGCGTTGCATTTTCAACCGTAACAAACGGTATCTTGCGTGCTCTGGATGATGGGCAAGAAAAACTGGGCGTAACCTCAGAGCTTATCATGTCTTTCTTGCGCCACTTGAGTGAAGAAGATGCTTTTGCAACGCTTGAAGAGGCAAAGCCATGGTTCGACGGGCGCATTGTCGCGGTCGGGCTGGATTCAAGTGAAATGGGGCATCCACCTTCGAAGTTTGAGCGCGTTTTTAACGCAGCCCGCGATTTGGATCTCAAGCTGGTGGCGCATGCGGGGGAAGAAGGGCCTTCGGAGTACGTACGTGAGGCAATTGAATTGTTAAAGATTGATCGGTTGGATCATGGTAACAGAACAATTGAGGATCTTGCCTTAACTCGGAAACTGGCAAGCTCTGGTATTGCCTTTACTGTGTGCCCACTTTCAAACCTCAAGCTTTGTGGTGTGGCAAATATGAAAGATCACCCGCTGAAAAAAATGATGCAGGCTGGTCTCAAGGTCACGGTAAATTCCGATGATCCAGCTTATTTTGGCGGCTATATGACCGCAAACTTTTTATCAGTTGTCGAAGCTTTAGACTTGAGCAAGGATGATATTGCTGTGTTGTGTCGCAACTCGATTTCAGGATCGTTCCTGACAGACGATGAGAAACAACAGCACTTGGATCGTATCGATAATGTTGTTTCAAGCCATAGATGACATGATCTGTATCGATCCTACAATAAATCTGTTGGCTGCGTAATGTTCTCAAAGCTGGATAGGGTTGCAGGCCTTCTTAATGAAGTTGCTGAACAGGTGATTTTGCCAAGGTTTCAGAACCTGTCAGAAGGTGATGTTTCATACAAAAAAGGCGGTGAGACCGTTACTGTCGCTGATACAGAGGCTGAAGCTCTGCTTGAAAGGCGGTTGATTGATTTATTGCCGGGTAGTCAGGTTATTGGGGAGGAGAAAGTCGCGAGTTCTCCCGATTTATTACAAAATCTTGATGAGCATGGGCTTACATGGATCATTGACCCTATTGATGGAACGAATAACTTTGCCCGTGGCCGGGATGTTTTTAAAACTATGTTGGCGCTGCTTTATCAGGGCGAAACAGTTGCGGGGTGGATATTAAATCCGGTTAACCAGAGCATGCTTCAAGCACGAAGAGGAGAAGGGGCTTATCAAGATGATCAACGATTGTCTATTCAAGTGTCAGCTAAAGCCCTAAGTGAGAGTGTGGGAACGCTCCATGGCTCTGAAGATCAAGATCCAAAGATCAGAAAAGCGATAGATAAAAACCGGTCAAAACTTAATACAGTGAATACACTACGTTGCGCTGGAGCTGATTATGAACGTCTGGCGACTTCTAAAACCCAATTTGCCCTTTTTACCCGACTAATGCCCTGGGACCATCTGCCCGGTGAGCTTATTCATCGAGAGGCTGGTGGATATGGAGCCTGTCTCGATAGAGCTGCTTATAGTTACAGTGCTTACAGCAAACAAGGGCTGTTACTGGCGCCCACCCAAGAACTTTGGAATGAAATACATCGCAAATTATTTGGCGTTTAGTCTGTGTTGCATATAGTTGTTATTATTTCATACATTCGTTATGTGACGAATCATTTTAACTTTCGTCGGTGGTAATACTCTCTTGTCTTAACGATAAGAGGTTAACATGATTACGTGTATTATTACCTACCAAATTGATCCCTATAAAAAAGATCTGTTTAATACCTATGCCCAGAACTGGGGGCAGGCTATTCCTGAATGTGGGGCCGATTTAATTGGCTATTTCTCTCCCCATGAAGGTTCTACAACAACGGCCTATGGTATTTATAATATTGAGAGTATGGCTGCGTATGAAGTCTATCGACAAAAATTGGCGACACATCCTCTCGGTAAGGCAAATTATGAGTTTGCACAAAAAGAGAAATTCATTCTTAGAGAAGATCGCCTTTTTGTGAAGAATGTCTCTTTACCTCATGCCAGTTTTGTTGCGTCATGATCGCCGTAATTTTTGAAGTAATCCCTGCAAAGGGACAAAAAGATCATTACCTTGCACTGGCAGCTGACTTGAAAGACAAGCTCGAAGATATTGATGGATTTATTTCTATTGAACGTTTTCAGTCTCTTGTTGATGACCAGAAAATTCTCTCACTATCCTTTTGGCGAGATGAAGCTGCGGTTAAGGAGTGGCGTAATTGTTTTGACCATCGGCAAACGCAAATGAAGGGACGAGAAGGGGGGGGGTCTAACTACAGGCTAAGGGTTGCTTGCGTGGAACGAGATTATGGTTTGAATGAAAGAGCGGAAGCTCCTGCTGATTCCAAAGCTCTGTTTTCATACTAGGACGATAACCGATGATGGAAGCCGGATTTTAATCCGGCTTTTCTTTGACATGGTGTCATTTACTTGAAATTGTATGATTCCATTCAACACAAGATTTCGAAAAATGATTGCTGAAATTCTAGGGATTATCTCTCCTGTTTTAATCTGCATTTCCATTGGTTTTATCTGGGCTAAGGCTGGTCGTAAGTTTGATACGCCGATGGTCACTTTTCTGGTAACTTATTTTAGTACACCAGCTCTGGTGTTCTATACATTGGCAACTGTTGATCTTTCTATGGATGCGCTTGTGGCAATGGGGGGCGCCGCAACACTGGCGAATGTAATTTTCGCTATTACGGGCGGCATCTTTCTTATGCTTCTAGGTCTTTCTCAGCGTACTTTTCTGCAATCATTGACCTGGCCAAACGTTGGTAATATTGGCTTGCCACTTTGTCTTCTTGCCTTTGGTGAAGAGGGGTTGGCTTTGGCGATTGGCTTCTTTGCTGTTTATGTTGTTATCCAGTTGACCATTGGTGTTGCATTTGTATCTGGGCAGTTTTCAGCAAAATCACTGGTTACGATGCCGATTATTCCAGCTACACTTATTGCGACAGGTGTTCTGGTGGCTGATCTTACGGTTCCTGAATGGATTTTAAATACGACAAAACTAATTGGTGACTTAACAATACCTTTGATGCTCATTACGCTTGGGGTTTCCCTGGCCAGTTTGAAGGTTGTTAATCTTGGCCGAAGCTTTGGGTTAGCCACCTTTAGATTAGGGGGTGGTTTCCTTGTTGGTTTGAGCATTGTATGGTTGCTTGGGCTAGAAGGACCTGCGGCAGGTGTTGTTATTTTGCAGTGCGCTTTGCCTGTTGCTGTTTTTTGCTATCTCTTTGCCGAATTGTATGAAAGAGAGCCGGAAGAAGTTGCGAGCCTCGTGGTGATCTCAACAACGCTCTCAATTGTTACCTTGCCAATTTTAATGTGGTTTGTTTTACGTGTCTGATATCTCAAAATCTAATGAAGCTTTATCCCTTGCATTAAACTGTCCAATTAGTGACGGCATTCTTAAGTGGTGGGCGAATTATCAATCATCCAAGGGAACGCTTCCGTCTATGGAAGAGTTTGAGGTTTTTGAGTTTCCAAAGTCTCTCTCTCATCTTGCTGTGTTTGCGTATGATGAAAGACGAAATGATTATCTGTGTCGGCTTGCTGGTGAAATGGTCAATGCTTCCCATCTTACCACCTTAAAAAATTCTCTCTTGAGTGAAGTGTACGAGCCCGAGCTAGCCATAAAAATAAGAACAGATTGGAACCGGGCTTTTGATACAAAAAAAGTATTGTGTGTAACAGCAAAATTAGATCATCCAAGTGAAACTCTTTATTCTTGGCGACATATATTGCCTGTGCACTTGGAAGGACGGGCTGGCAAAGTTATTTTGAGTCTGTCAGTTTATAACTATGATTCAGCTTATTATCACGATAAATACCCCAAGAAAGCATATCAGGATTATCAATTATCAGCCGACGATATTTTGTATTAAGGAGAGCTTTACGCCTTGATGTAAAGCTTTGGGTACTCGATTTGATCTTTCTAATTTGGGGGAGATCAATCCTTGAATACCGCTTCTGCTGGTTTAAATCATCAGTTCGATAATTTTGCATTGGGTGTTAATTGGGAAGCGGATAGTAAGGGTAATTACAATGCCAGGATGGGGTTTTCATTTAGCCTAGGGCATGACCGAACTCGGATGAGATTTGCTCTTAATGATAGTACATTAGTTGACCCTTTCTGAGTATCATCGAGGAAATCTAAAAAATAATATTACGCTCGGGAACGACAACGACATTGCAATTTCCTGTTATCAAGACTGGGGAAACCGATGGCTTGTGATCCTAAAAGGTATGCACATAACGCAGATGGTAAAATTGAAGTGATAGAAAAAGTAGTGCGGGATTAATAGTCACACTTCTTGATAGGAATGGTCAGAAGGTATCAGAAACAATGAGTGCTTATGATGTTACTTCTTCTTCGAGTATTCCTTATGGAGAATACAACGTCACTTTGGATCAAGTTCAATTAGAAGAGTTGGCTACAAAAATCAAGTCGGATTAAAAAGTTTTGCCATCGACCACAATGAACCATTTATATCAGCCCAGGATTTAATTATTCAAACGGGAAATGAGATATAAAATAGACATAATGTGTCATTCGTTTTCTTTGCTTAATATCCAGATATTTTCCATATATTCCAATGATGTATTTTTGATATTTAATCCGTTTTCTTTGATTGTTTTTTCAACAGTTCGAAAGCGATTTTCAAATTTTTGGTTGGTGCGTCGAAGTGCTTGTTCTGGATCAATATCCAGATGCCTTGCCAAGTTTACAACTGAAAATAATATATCGCCAAGTTCATCTTCTGCTCGATCATGCTTATCTAAAGTATTGTCGTGTTGATCGGATTGTAAGACGTCTTTCAGTTCGTCAATTTCCTCGTAAACTTTGTCAATAACCGGGGAAAGGTTTGGCCAATCAAAACCAACTTTTGCAGCACGGTTTTGAAGTTTAATAGCGCGTGTGGCAGCAGGTAATCCGATTGTAATACCGTCCAGCACGCTTTCTTCTTTTTTTCCTCGCTTATTCTCGCGCTCTTTTGCTTTTAGTTCTTCCCAGGCAAGCTTTTGTTCTTCAACATTATCGTGAGAGATCTCAGCATAAACGTGCGGATGACGATTTATCATCTTCTCGGTAATTGCTTGGGCAACGCTCTCAAAATCAAAGAGATTCTCGTCTTTTGCTATTTGGGCATGATAAACGACCTGTAATAAAAGATCTCCAAGTTCATCTTTGAGTGAAGCTGGGTCATTTTTCTCAATTGCGTCAGCAACTTCGTAGGCTTCTTCAATGGTGTAAGGTGCGATAGTCCGGAAAGTTTGTTCTATATCCCAAGGACATCCGCCATCTGGATCTCTAAGATCTTTCATGAGGTCAATAAGGCGGGAAATACCGTTTTTTGTTGTATCGGGAATTTGTTTAGTCATAAGGCACCATTAGATTTTAAGAAATGCAGCAATAATTTAGAACTCAAATAAGAATAGAGCAAAAATAAAGTGATTAAATTTCGTTCAATTCTTTAGTTTAGTACAGTCAGTTGCTGCGGCGACCGAAGAGCTTTCTGCGTCTATTAATGAAATCAGTAGTCAGGTTCAACGCTCTGCAGACATCGCTAGTAATGCGGTTGAAGAAACATCCCGAACCAACCAAAAAATTGAAGGTTTAGCGAATGCAGCTGATAAAATTGGTGAGGTTGTTAAATTGATTAATGATATTGCTGAGCAAACCAATCTCCTGGCGTTGAATGCGACAATTGAGGCGGCAAGAGCTGGTGAAGCAGGTAAAGGCTTTGCCGTGGTTGCCTCTGAGGTTAAGTCGCTTGCGAATCAGACTGCAAAAGCGACAGAGGATATTTCTGGTCAAATCGGTTCTATTCAGAGCGAAACTCGTGAATCAGTAGAAGCTATTCATGGTATTTCCAAGACAATTGATTCTATTCATGAGGTCGCTACTGCAATTGCTTCGGCAGTCGAAGAGCAAGGGGCCGCTACTGCAGAAATTACAAAGTCGGTTCAGCAAGCAGCAAATGGTACAGATCAGGTTTCTTCAAACATTACTCAAGTTCGTGAAGCCGCTAATACAACAGGTACTGCAGCTGAGAAGGTACAAAAATCGGCATCCGGTCTCGCCGAAAAAGCTCAGCAGTTGGAGAATAAAGTACACGAATTCATTGGGCGTTTAAGATCTGTGAACGATTAAATTATTTAAAATATATGTGAAAAACAAACCCGTGTGGAAGATTCCACTGCGGGTTTGTTTGTATAAAAATACTTCTTTTTCAAAACTCTTTCACTTGAAGAACACCTGTGTCGATTGATTTACTACTTTTTAAGGGGCATTGGATATTGTGTTGGTAAACATAGATATGCCAACGGTGGAATATCTTGGAAGATATGCGCAAATATTATAATTGCGTCTTTAGTAGGATGATGGAACTGAATGATGCTTAACAAGCTATCTCTGAGCGCAAAGCTAACAATAACAAGTGCCCTAATTGTTGTTGTCTGTCTGGCAATAAGTATTTTTTTAATGTCATGGACAATGCAGACAACCGTTCGTGATCTTACATTGGAACAAGCCCAGGAAGTTGGTGAGGTTGAAGCGGAAAAGGTCAAAAATCAATTAGACCAGGCTATGACAGTTGCTCATTCAATTGTGCAATCATTTAAAGCTATCCAAGCGACTAATCCGGAAGACCGTCAAGCTTATCATAATGTTTTGAGGCAGTCTCTAGAGGCCAATCCAAATTTAGCTGGTGCATGGGCGGGGTTTGAACCGGATGCGCTTGATGGTAATGATAGTACCTATAAGGACTCTAAAGAAGGCTATAATGGCGAAGACGGCCGTTATGCAACTTACTATTATAATTTTGGTGAAGGTATAAAACTGTCATTCCTGACTAATTTTTCAGAATATTATACTATTCCCAGAGATACCAAAGCGCCGATCATCATGGAACCAATTGTTTATGATATTGATGGCACAGATGTTCTTTTGACTTCGTTTGTTTATCCTATTTTGAACGATAATGGGGATTTTATTGGTGTTGTTGGTGTTGATATGAGCCTCAATGACATGTCAGCGGCCTTTAACGAGATACAGCCCTTTGATACTGGCAGTTCAGTTAATCTGATTTCTAATCAGGCAAAATGGGTTGCCTTTGAAAAACAGGAAGAACTGGGGAAAGATTTAAATGCAGAAAATCCTGTTTTGGCCGAGGCTGTACCTTTAATTGGCAACGGCGAGGTTTTTGGCAAGGAAGATAACGATCTATATCGTCTTTTTGTACCTGTACAAATTAGAGATTCAAAAGCGCCTTGGTCTGTTCTTGTTAATGTACCCGTTAGTCGGTTAACTCAACAGGCTCAAGCTGTACAACAATATACGGTTATTGGTGGTGTTGTACTCCTTCTGATCTTGATTGTCGCACTTCTTCTTATTTCCCGCTTTATGATCCGTAATCCTTTACAAGGTAGTATGGGGGTCATCACGTCACTCATGCAGGGTAATTATAATGTCGAAGTTAAAGGGCAGGATCGCGGTGATGAGATTGGTGATATCAACCGTGCTTTAGAACAGTTTAAAGCTAATGCTGAACGGGTCAGCCAAATGGAAGCTGAAAAACTGGAATCAGAAAAGCGTGCCTCGGTAGAGCGTCAAGAAGCCCGAATGCAAATGGCGAATGACTTTGAAGCATCTGTTGGACAGATTATCTCTTCTGTTTCCAGCTCTGCCCATGAGATGCGCTCTTCAGCTGAGACAATGTCGAATGCAGCGTCACAATCGTCAAGTCAAGCGTCTGTAGTAACTGATGCGGCGCAAGATGCTTCTGCCAATGTGCAGTCTGTGGCTGCCGCGACGGAAGAACTTTCTGCATCAATTAATGAAATTAGTAGCCAGGTACAACGCTCAGCAGATATTGCGAGTAATGCGGTTGAAGAGACATCCAGGACCAACCAGAAAATCGAAGGTCTTGCCAATGCAGCTGATAAGATTGGCGAGGTTGTAAAACTGATTAACGATATCGCGGAGCAAACGAATCTTCTGGCATTGAATGCTACCATTGAAGCAGCAAGAGCTGGTGAAGCTGGTAAAGGTTTTGCCGTTGTTGCTTCTGAGGTTAAGTCGCTTGCGAACCAAACGGCAAAAGCGACGGAAGAGATTTCTGGTCAAATCAGCTCTATTCAGGGGGAAACCCGTGATTCAGTTGAGGCCATTCATGGTATTTCAAAAACAATTGATTCTATCCATGAAGTTGCGACAGCGATTGCTTCGGCAGTAGAAGAGCAGGGGGCCGCCACAGCTGAAATTACGAAGTCTGTTCAACAGGCTGCAAATGGTACGGACCAGGTTTCTGCAAATATTAGCCAGGTTCGTGAAGCTGCTAATACAACAGGTACCGCAGCAGAACAGGTGCAAAAATCTGCATCTGGACTTGCTGAAGAAGCACAGCAACTGGAAAGTAAAGTTCATGACTTTATTGGCCATCTAAGGTCTGTAAATGAGTAACCTTTAAAACAGATAAGTCTCTGATTTAATAAAAGCCCGCAGTGAATATTTTCGTTGCGGGCTTTTGTATTTATTTTCATTTTTTACAAATAGATCTGTAATAAAGTAAAAAATATAACAAAAATTTGAGTTGCCTTCAAAGTTCTATTGTCCCTATTACGAAACAAGAGGATGCTTTTGCACATAACGGCGAAATAAATTAATAGGCCGAAAAAGTAAAACTAAAAAAGTAATCGGTGCGATCCAGCACAAAAGAACAGCATGAGTATACTTCTTGGGAGACGAATACTGTCATGACGAATACAACGAACAAATTTAAACTTTCTCGTCGCAAACTTTTAACTAGTGCAGCCGCAGCAGGTGCGGGCGCAGCTGTTTTTAGTGGCGCGACACCATACTCTTTCGTGAAAGGCGCTTATGCTGCTGATTTCAGGAATGATCCTAGTAGCCAGTCTTTTATCAAGCTTGGCTTTAACGTACCGCAAACCGGACCTTATGCTGATGAAGGTGCGGATGAGTTACGCGCATACCAGCTAGCTGTCAAGCACCTTAATGGTGAAGGCGATGGTGGCATGCTAACAACCATGAAGCCAAGTTCACTCAAAGGAAATGGTATTCTTGGGAAGAAGGTTGAATACGTAACCGGTGATACCCAAACAAAATCAGATGCTGCCCGTGCCTCGGCCAAGCGTATGATTGAAAAAGAAGGTGTCACTATGTTCTCTGGTGGTTCATCTTCTGGTGTGGCTATTGCTACTCAGTCTCTGGCGCAGGAGATGGGGGTTATCTTTATGTGTGGCTTGACCCACTCAAACGACACAACAGGTAAAGACAAGCGTCGTTATGGCTTCCGTCATTTCTTCAATGCGTATCAATCTGGTGCCGCTCTTGGCCCGGTTCTTAAAGATGAAATGGGAACGGATCGCCGTGCTTATCATCTGACTGCCGATTACACATGGGGTTGGACACAAGAAGAGTCGATCAAGAATACGACAGAAGGTCTCGGCTGGGAAACTGTGAATACAGTTAAAACGCCAGTGGGTGCGGGCGATTTCTCTCAGTATATTACCCCTGTTCTAAACTCAGGTGCCGATGTATTGATCCTTAACCACTATGGTAAGGATATGATCAACTCTTTGACACAGGCTGTTCAGTTTGGTCTGCGTGACAAGCAGGTTAACGGTAAAAACTTTGAAATTATCGTGCCTCTCTTCTCGCGTTTGATGGCGCAAGGTGCCGGTGAGAATATCAAAGGGATTTTGGGAACAACAAACTGGAACTGGGCACTTCAAGATGCCGGGTCACAAGCATTTGTTAAGTCCTTTGGTCAGGAATATGGCTTCCCTCCATCACAGGCTGCACACACTTGCTATGTCCAGACATTGCTTTATGCAAATGCGTGTGAAATGGCTGGTACATTCTATCCACCAGAAGTCATTAAAGCTCTTGAAGGCTTCGAGTTCGATGGTATGGGGAATGGTCCGACTGAATATCGTGCTGCTGATCATCAGTGCTTTAAAGATGTTCTCGTGGTGCGGGGTAATGCAAACCCATCAACTCAGTTTGATCTTCTTGAGATTGTTAAAGAAGTTCCGCGTGCCCAAGTTGAGTATGATCCATCTATCTTTGGTGGTGAACTCGGCCCATACGAGGTTTAATTACTCGTTGTAAAATCTGGCCGCTCATATGAGCGGTCAGAACTTTAAATTATGCACTCTCTGGTATTGTCCCGAGGTGTGATACTCTGAGAGATATTTGTGAAATAACTCTAGAGAAATAAACAGCAGCGAAAATAGAACGATGGATGCATTTGTATTGCAAATCCTGAACGGCTTGGATAAGGGCGGGTCATACGCTCTTATTGCCTTGGGATTAACACTGATTTTCGGCACGCTAGGCGTTGTGAACTTTGCTCACGGGGCATTGTTTATGCTTGGTGCTTTCTGTGCCGTTACTCTTAAGAAGATTCTGACCATTTCCAAACAAGTGAAAGATGAAAGTATAACTTTCTTTGATGCCTTCAAAGAGGTGCCTTATCTTGAAATATGGTTTGGCGAAACGGGCGCGGCAATTATTGACTATGCGGTCCCGCTGTCAATTTTACTTGCGATCCCTGTGATGCTTCTTGTTGGCTTGGCAATGGAACGCGGGCTGATCCGCTTTTTCTATAAGCGTACACATGCAGAACAGATTCTTGTGACTTTTGGTTTAGCGATTGTTTTGCAGGAAATTGTTAAGGCGTTTTTCGGGGCAAACCCGGTACCGATGCCACCCCCGGATCTGTTAACTGGGTCCGCTGATATCGGCGCAGCTATTGGGTTGGGCGATTCAGTGATCTATCCGTGGTGGCGTCTGACGTATCTTCTATTCGCTGGGATCATTATTACAGCTGTCTTCTGTTTCTTGCAATTTACCACCTTTGGAATGGTTGTCCGTGCTGGCATGCAAGATCGTGAAACAGTTGGTCTTCTCGGTATTAATATTGAGCGCAGGTTTACGATTGTCTTTGGTATTGCAGCTGTTGTTTCGGGACTGGCAGGTGTGATGTACACGCCAATTGTTCCGCCGGATTACCATCTTGGTATGGATTTCCTTGTTCTTTCCTTTGTTGTGGTCGTTGTCGGTGGAATGGGATCTCTAGGCGGTGCTGTTGCCGCTGGTTTCCTTTTGGGAATTCTACAATCCTTCGCTTCTATGAATGAAGTGAAAGAAATCCTGCCTGGTATTGATCAAATTATTATTTTCCTTGTTGCGGTTGTCATTCTTCTTGTTCGTCCAAGAGGTCTGATGGGGCGCAAAGGCGTGATGGAGTCCTAAGACAATGATTACTGCTACGCCGCGTAAAGATTTACTGCTTATGGGTATTTTTACCTTCGCAGTTCTCACCATGCCAATTTGGTTGGCACCAATTGGTGCAAGCTATCCTGATTTGCTACAGCGCTTTGCAATATTTGGTATTTTTGCAATTGGTTTTAACATCCTTTTTGGCTTAACGGGGTATCTATCCTTCGGTCATGCCGCTTTCTTGGGTGTTGGTTCTTACACAGCGGTTTGGTCATTCAAACTGTTAAGTATGAGCGTTGTACCTGCTGTTATATTTGGGGTGATTACCTCTGGCTTATTTGCTGTTGTTATTGGCTATATCAGCCTACGCAGATCAGGTATTTACTTCTCTATTCTGACGCTTGCTTTTGCTCAAATGTCTTATAATTTGGCTTATTCAGTTCTAACGCCGATTACTAATGGGGAAACAGGATTGCAGCTTAGTCTGAATGATCCTCGTACCTTGGATAGTCTTGTCGGTGTTGCTGCAACAGACGGTATTCCGCCAACCAATTTCTTTGGTATTGAGATGAGTGGTTATTCCGGATTTTACTTCTGTGCCATACTTATGATTATCGGGTTTTATATCTCCATGCGGATATTCCGTTCTCCTTTTGGCATGATGTTAAGAGCTGTGAAGTCAAACTCTAACCGTATGAGCTATACGGGATTGAATATGCGTCCTTATACGCTGACGGCGTTTGTTATCTCTGGTATGTATGCGGGTCTTGCCGGGTCTCTGATGGCTGTTACGGATCCACTTGCTGGTGCTGAACGGATGCAGTGGACAGCTTCTGGCGAGGTTGTTCTCATGACCATTCTTGGTGGTGTTGGTACATTAATCGGTCCCGTTATCGGGGCAGGTGTTATTAAGTACTTTGAAAATATCTTCTCGGCGATTAATGAAAATGTGCTGCATGGTATTTTCAACTTCCTACCTGATTTTCTTGAGGATGGTGTTGTTGCAATTCTAAGTCTTTTTGTTGGTGAAGGCTGGCATCTTACACTTGGTATGTTGTTCATGCTGATTGTTGTTTTCTTACCTGGTGGCATTGTTGAAGGCTTTAGCCGGATCTATGCACGCTTTCGAAATAAAAATAACAGCACAGATGGTAAAGCCGATCCGATTGGCTCTGCCAAAGTTCAACCAGGTGAATAGAGAGATAATATTATGGGTATTCTTGAAGTTCGCGATGTGAACAAGAGTTTTGGTGGTCTAAAGGCTCTTAATAAAGTTGAATTGGATGTCGAAGAAGGATCTGTTCATGCTATTATCGGTCCAAACGGCGCCGGAAAATCGACCTTTCTAAACTGTTTAGTTGGTTTGTTAATTCCTGATAGTGGAAGTGTTAATTTCGACGGCAATTCTCTTTTGGGAATTAAGCCACACGAAATTAACCAGGCCGGGGTTTCCCGGGTGTTTCAAACGCCAGAGATTTTTAGCGATTTATCGTTGTTGGATAACGTAGTAATTCCTACTTTGGCCTCAAGGGATGGCGCATTCAAGTTAAATGGTTGGAAACGGGCGGACCAGGATAGTGAAATCATCGGGCGTGCTGAACATATGCTGGAAGATGTTGGCTTGATTGATAAACGCAACATGCATGCAGGCAGTCTTTCCCGTGGCGATAAACGTCGTTTGGAACTGGCTATGTGTTTGGTACAAAATCCCAAGCTTTTGCTGCTTGATGAACCGACTGCTGGTATGTCCCGTGCCGATACCAATAACACGATTGATCTTCTCAAGCGGATTGGGGAGAGGGGGATCACCAAGGTGATTATTGAACATGACATGCACGTGGTCTTTTCTTTGGCTGACAAGGTGAGTGTCATGGCACAGGGAACTGTTATTGCAGAGGGAACACCAGAAGGGATCAAGGGTGATCCACGTGTTCAGGAAGCCTATCTTGGGGGAGCGCATCTATGAGCCGTATGCAACCAATTAAAAGTGAAGGAACTGCTCCAGCCTATTTTTCTGCACATGATCTTCACGCTTACTACGGTGAAAGTTATATCGTTCAAGGGGTGAGCTTTGATGTCCGTGAGGGCGAAATTCTTGCCTTGCTTGGTAGAAATGGTGCGGGAAAAACGTCAACTCTTCGCGCAATTGCCCGGGCGGGTGATCCTGTTCTGACCCAGGGTGAAGTATGGTTGGATCATAAACCACTCCATAGAATGAAAGATTTTGAAGCCGCTCAAAATGGTGTTGCGCTTGTCCCTGAGGACCGCAGAATTATTCCTGGACTTACAGTTGAAGAAAACCTTCAACTTGCACAGATTGCGGAACCTGTTGGTTGGTCTATTGAGCGTCTCTATCAGCATTTTCCTCGTTTGGCTGAACGTCGAGATCAAGAAGGGATTACGATGTCAGGTGGTGAACAGCAAATGCTTGCTGTCGCACGTGCACTGGCCCGTGATGTAAAGCTATTACTACTTGATGAACCCTACGAAGGTTTGGCTCCTGTGATTGTTCATGAGATTGAATCAATCTTACAGGAGATAAAAACTCATGGCATAACAACGATCATCGTTGAGCAGAACGCTATCGCGGCACTGCACCTTGCGGATCGAGCGATTATTCTTGATATGGGGCAGGTCGTTTTTGATGGTACTGCGCAGGAAGTTCTGGATAACGAAGAATTGCGTCAGGAATATCTGGCTATCTAAAACAAAAATAAGAACTGGTTATTGACCCGTCCTGAAATACGTTGACGTTTTTTCATGTTTTAGCCAGCTGCATTTTGTAGCTGGCTTTTTCGTGCACACATTGAGGTGTTTTCATGGTCTTTTCATAATGTCGCGAGGAAATTTTCATTACCATGTACTCCAACTGAACTGACAAAATAGTCGTTCGTCAAAAACTTACCGCCCCATAATTGTTTTTAACCTGAGCACATAAGCGAGACATCTCACGAGCGGCTATACTTTTAATCGTGGTTACCAGTTTGGTTACAGTGTAGGTGGGAACTGATTGCACTAAAAAATGGACATGGTCTTTGTTAGTACCAATCTACAGGAATTTCAGTTGGTAGCTTTTTTCAACCTCAAGACACACATCACGTAATGTTTCACCTACTGACACATCAAATACAGCCCGACGGTATTTTACTGGAAAAACAAATGATAGATCAGTACGGTTACATTATGGTGTTTGTGTAGATACTCACTCACAAAGGAAGTTTACGCCCCAAGGGGCGAGGAATAAAACCCGAAAGAGATTCACAGAACGCGACGTCATGGCCCGGAAAGCGCTTAAGTGTTAAAATGGTTTCTCAAATAGGAGGGGCGAAGAGCGTATTCTGTTGATCGTTGGCGACGCGAGTTTGCAGTGTATTGCGAACCATGAGGGGCACATTTTCATGCTCAACCGGAAATTTTCCAAGGCCGCCAAGCGCGCGTTTTAAATCCACTTCTACACCAAGATACTGATAGAGTACGCAACCACAACCAATGCGGCGGTCATCACGTGTCGAAACGCCTAGGTTGAGCCCGGAAAACCAAGTTTTTCGATTTCGACCGCTAGGGTAGAGGATAGTCTGTGACACTTCTTCGCGCTTAAGCGATTCATACTCAACGATGCAAATCCGATCTTGCAAATAGAGCAGATGGCCCAAATATTTACATAGGAACGGACTCTCATCGCCACTCTCAAGATCACGGAATCGCTCCACTCGTTTTGAGAGAATATGACCATCCGAGGGCCAAATATGAATAAGTGATATTAGAATCTTACCGGTATCCGAAAACGAATATCGGTACGAATAGTAGAATCCTGTTAGTTGCTCGGCATCCGTTCGTGAGGCTGCTAAAACCTTCTCTATATGTCCTCGGGTCGTCTGGCTCTTGCTTGCTTCAAATGTTTCCTTACGTGACTTTATCGCGATCAGTCCGCGAAATTCATCCAAGGGTAGTAATATCTCATAATCTTCTACACCAAAGAAATCACAGATACGTTGAAGCATATTTCTGGATGGCAAACTGGTGCCGTTCAGGTATTTATTGAACTGTTGCCGGTTGACCCCCATCTGGCGGCAGACTTCTGCAATCGACTTATGATAGCTGGTGAGAAGTCTTAAATTTTTAGCGACTGTAAGTTTGCCCATTTAAGTTCTTATCCATTATCGGAGAGCATAAGTATTTCAATTCTTGAATGACGCCATAAGAAGCATTGGTTGCTTCTACTAGCTCATCATTTTCATTACAAGCGAAATGGACGAACGAGTTCACCGATTATACCATCAAGCAAATTCAATTCTGTAGTGGAACGAGCAAGAGGTATAAAACAATGAGCTCAATCAACCCGGAAAACAAAACGCAGTCCCCCAATTTTTCGGAAAGTGAAACCAATCTGAGCACGAGAAGAACAAATTGGAACACCCAACTTGGAAAAAGTACGCATAAAGCAGTCGCAAGAGATACAAGCTGTTTTATACATCAATCTATTTCATCCCCCTGCTTAAGCGCCATCAAGAAAGCGGAGGGGATTTGGCTGGAAGACAAAGATGGTCGTCGATACATGGATTTCCATGGTAATAACGTTCACCACATTGGCTACGGACACCCTGAACTGAAGACAGCAATAAGTCGTCAAATGGATGACCTTCCTTTTTCTCCAAGGCGTTTCTCTTGTGATGTTGCTTCAGAGCTAGCCGAGAAAATTGCAGAAATTTCGCCTGGTGATCTAAATAAAGTTCTCTTTACAACTGGTGGATCTGACGCGGTTGAAACCGCACTTAAAATTGCCCGCGTCACCACGGGCAGATTTAAAACCCTTTCTTTCTGGGATTCTTTTCACGGGTCGGGTTTCGGTGCCTCGAGTATAGGAGGCGAGCAATTGTTTAGGATGGGACGTGTTGGACCATTACTTGCTGGAACAGAACACGTTCCTTCTTTTGATGCTTATCGCAATCCATTTGGAATTGAACACTCGCGAGAAACGCCTAGGGATGAGGACGTTGGAGATATTGTTGCAAACCTGATCCGATTTACGCTTGAGAAGGAAGGTGATATCGCAGCCGTCATTGCAGAGCCGAACCGTGCTGTCCCACATATTCCACCAAAGGGATTCTGGAAAAAAGTCAGGGCGGCTTGTAATGACCATGGTGCTCTTCTGATCTTTGACGAAATTCCTACGGGACTCGGCAAAACCGGGAAAATGTTTTCCTGCGATCATGATGATGTCGTACCGGATATACTAGTGATGGGTAAAGCTTTGGGCGGTGGAATTTTGCCCATTGCAGCTACGATTTGTCGTCCTGAACTTGATGTCTGCGGCGACTACGCTGTTGGCCACTACACCCATGAAAAAAATCCAGTCACCTGTCGAGCCGCTCTCACGACCATTGAGATCATCGAAAAGGAAGGCTTGGTTGAAAACGCTGCTATTGTCGGTGAATGGGCGTTGGAACGCCTTAATGACATGATGGATCGGCATTCATGTATTGGTGATATTCGAGGGCGTGGTTTTCTGATGGGAATTGATCTGGTTCAGGATCGAGGCAGTAAAGCTCCAGCAAATGATCTTGCAGAAGAGGTCTTTTATCGTTGCCTAGAAAACGGGCTGAGCTTCAAAATATCCATGGGATCTGTTTTGACACTTTATCCTTCATTGATAACTACACAGTGTCAGATGGAACAAGCGCTTAAAACTATTGAAACGGCGATAATTGCCGCTTCGGCTTGACGGATCTATTGGCGTCATGGTCTTGACGTACAAGGCTAGGGGAAGATTTTCATGCCGTACTGTACATAAGAGTCTAACGTGAGAACTAACTAAGTTTTGCCTGCATCAACGGTCGAGACCTAGTTAGTTCTCAACGCACTAGAACAGGTCATTGCAGAAAAGTCCTACGGATTGTTTCGATCCCGTTTTACAATTTCAGTAATAGTGTTCTTGCTGATGCCAAGATCCCGAGCACCCCAACGATTTCAAAGTCCCCTCGTTCAGCAAAACTGGTGAGTTCACCTATCTGGCGTTCACACGACTGATCAGAAGTTGAGACCCGTGCGTAAATGACTGCTTTCTGTCCCATTTGAACCCTCATGGATTTAGGCGGTGTAAGCCATTGATTTTACAGGCGTGAATATTGTCCACTTTAATCTAATGACTAACAAGGACAATTTGAAATGACGAGACGCCATGTTTTAACCGAACGGCAACGCGCAGAGGGAGTTTCACAACCTCATTCAGAACAAAGCCTTATGCGTTCCTTTAGTTATGCCTTTATGACGCAAATTAATAATCCCAAAGCAGCTCTTATTTACAGTGGCGTTTTTGCTGTCTTCATGCCTGCAGAAACCTCAATCTGGTTTCCTGCGCTTTTATTACCGGCATTGCTGTTTGTTGAGACTGGTTGGTATGTCTTGGTGGCTTGTGCTCTTTCGGTTAGAGCATCGCGTCAGATGTATCTTAAATCCAAAAGCTGGATTGACCGGATTGCTGGTGGTTTAATGGGGGTATTAGGGATAAAACTTCTAACATCAAACGCCTAAGGAAGTACTTTAAAGCTTTTACGAAAGTGCTTATGTGTGAAATGCTAAACTTTCTGCGAATATTTACACAGGATAAATCAAGACATGGTTGAGAGAAAACCGAACCCGTTTGAGAAAAGTTCGGATAATGGGCAAGGGAAGAAGCCTTCGGGTGGTGGTATCTCATCTTTTGGGATTTGCCTCATTCTCATTGTCTTGACAGGTCTGGGTGTATTTTTTCTTGTTGATCGCTTTCCGGGCTCTCTTTCAAGTGACGATGATCAGATAGATCTGGTGCGTAGTCTTGCGATTTTGCTCCTGATTATGTCCTCTATTCTCGGTGTTGGGCGATTGCAAAAATCTGATTTGCCGAAACATATACGTGATATTGGATTGTGGATCGTTATCTTTGTTGTTCTTTTTGTTGGTTATAGTTATCGCGATGTTTTTGAGAATGTCTGGGATCGGGTTTCGAACAATTTAATTCCGGGACAAGGTTATATAAATCAGGCTGGAGAACTCGAATTTAGCCGTGCCAGTGATGGGCATTTTTATATAGAAGCCTTTGTTGATAATAAACGAGTCAAATTTCTTGTTGATACCGGCGCAAGTTCAATTGTGTTAAGCCCTACGGATGCACTGCGTTTGGGATTTGATTTTGATACGTTGACGTTTAATCGAATGTTCGAGACGGCAAACGGTACGGGAAGAGGGGCCTCGGCTCAGGTTTATAGCATGACATTGGGAGAGGTTGACATGATCAATTTTATCCTAAGCAAACTTACTATGGTAATCTTCCCGTACTGGCTTAAGCACTGTAATAGTATCTTCTTCTAAAAAGCCTTGTTCAATAAGGCCATTGATGGCTTCTTGCGGAATAACAGGTGCATTAGGATCAACAGATTCCCATTCCCAATGGTTATGCTGAAAAACAAGGCGTCCTCTACCGGACCAATAATAATCCAGAATAGCTTTTTCAGCCTGTTCCATTTCCTGCCAGTCAAAGCCATATATCTGATGGTGAATTTTGATGCCAGCTCTGGCTGATTCTCTGAGCATACAGCTAGCACCCGGACTTTTACCATCCCACAAAAGGATGAGACCATCGGCGTAGTTTGCCATTTCCCGGTTTCTAAGCTCGCCAGCTTCTCGGCCATATTTAACCCAGTCGGCGCGAAGCACTTTCTTTGGGATATTATTCTTTTCAGCCCATTGTTCGCCCAACGTATCGACCCCGCGACAGCTACCAGAAACAACTTCTTCGATGGGCCACTCAACGCTCTCCACAAAGCTTTCAAGAGCATTATAATCATTAATCGTACGTGAACCCGCAATAATCACTTTCATAATGAAACCTTTGTTTTGTCACAGGACGGAGCATTATTAGTCTATCGATTATAAAACTTGTTATAAATGAGAAAATTGTCGGAGATAAAGAAACCTCAGGGCAGTTTGGTAGCAGAATGGGGATGATACGCAAAAAACGTAATTTATTTTATTGGCACTGTCGGTACGGATATGAATTCGATAATGCCGATTATCTTAAAAAAATATGCTGCGCCGACGCTCGATGGGTTGAAAGATTTATTACTAACAGCCGCGGTGACCTCGGTATCGTCTATTTCAGCGATTTTTATTCTGTCTATAAAGATACGAATGTGTTGGATAAATTTACGATCATAAATCCACCGGTGCTGGAAAAACCAATGTACATTGGTTTTTCCAAAAAAGCCGAGAAAGATAATATCAGCGTTTTTTTTGCAAACAAAATGGAAGAATACAAAGTTACAGAAGAATACGAGGCTTTGTATGAAAAGTATTTTGGTGTTGAGTGATTTTTCTAATATTTTCCATAATATACATTGTTCGCGACTTGGGTTTCCACTTTTTCCAAAATTTGGCTGGCTTCTGCGGTTTTTGGTTGGAAACCAAAAGTGGCAAGGCTGGAAACCCCAAGGATTGCCACACTCTGAACTGTGCTTTTGGCAATACGTTCATAGAGAACCCGTGCTTTGCCCGAGGCTCTCCATATATTGAGGTTCATTAATGCTTCTGTTGGGTCTTCATTCGCCATTTCTGCGAGTTCTACAATTGTCTCATCAGCAGGCCATGCTCGTTTTGTCCGCCAATGCCCAGTGGGATTGCCTTTAAATCCTAGCTCTCTAGATAATCCTGCATCTGACTTAATTCCTCTATTTTTTTTGGCTTCGTCAATGTAGAAATCTACTGTTTTCATGGCGGGTTCTCCTCTTTCTTATAGTTTATCTATAAATTACATGTTGACAAGATGAGTCTAGTTATGACCTTATAGCTTCACTATAAGCTATAAGAGGCTTATATGAGGTCACAATGTGACCATTTCTTGATCCCTCGCCGGGGACGGGGTGGCAACCGAATGTCACCCCAAGGCGAGGCAGTCACACGGGGGAATAGATGTTTTCGCAGGGTATCATTTTTGGTTTTGGTCTGGGCATCGGCACCGTTATCGGCATGGGTGCGACCTACGGCTTTCTAACTCTTATTCCCTCACTTTTATGAATTTTGGCTCTGGCTCTGCTGGGGAGCAACCGGAAGCCTTTAGAGGGGAAGGGGGCATTAATCTGCCCTCTCCCAACTCTCTTTAAGGGGTGAAACCCCTCTAAAATTAAAAACCCATTAATACCCGCCCCGGAGGGGTGGGGAGATAGGTTTAACGAACGGCGAAGGAAAGAATATGTCTCGCAAAATTGGAACTCTCGTACATATACCAGCCACAACAAAAGACAAAGAATGCTTTAGGGGCGATATTGATTTAAACGCTGTTGCCTCTGGGCCATTGTTTCTTGATCCAGCAATCAAGCGCTCTGATCGTTCCCCTGATTACCGCATCAATATTCATTACCGTGGCGAGTGGGAAGATTTCGGGGCTGCATGGTGGAAAGAAGATCAAGGCGGGGGAAAGTTCCTGTCTCTGGCAGTTGACCACCCTGATATGAATGGCAGCGTCAACGTGGCGGCTTTCTTCGTTGATATGGAAGATCAACCAGACCCAAAGAACCCGGACCATATGCGTATCGTCTGGGAACGCTACAACCCTAACAAGCGTCGTCGCGCCCCGTCTGCTGCTGATAGCTCAGGCGGTTTTGCTTACCCACGATAGGACTTTGTTATGGCTGTTCAGTGGCGGAATAATATCAATGCAAAGACATGGCTTGTAAGCTGGTCTGACGGTCTGCGGGAATATCTCGTTAAGACTGACTTTGATACCGCCGCTGATATGGGTAACGCCCTGCAATCAATGCAGGATGAAGAAATAACCCGGTCTAGCATTTATCCTTGGCCCAAAGGTGATGACAAATTCAAGGCTGTCTGTAATCAGCTAAAATCCACGACTGAACACTTTAAAAAGAGGCACAAGGTATTCCCTGACAAAACCAATGCAACGGATTGGGAAATGCTTTTTAGGTCGTGCGGTGTGCCTGTTTCTCTCGGAATGAAAAAAGTTCTCTAATGAAAGGTTTGAAAATGAATATTGGTGAGAAAATCCGGGCCAAGCGATTAGAGCAAAAGCTCTCACAAGCTGAACTCGGTGAAAAGTTTGGTGTTTCACGATCCTACATATCCAAGATGGAAGCCGGGAAGCGTGATCCATCGGATGAAGTGGAAGCATGGGCCACGAACGAACCTTTTCCTGATGAATTGCCGGAAGAAGCCGAACCCTACCAAGAGGGCTTTAAAGCTTGGCAGGAAAGCGTGAACTCTTCGCGTTGTCCGTATCGCCCCGGAGAAGATCGTGGCGAGTGGTTCAAAGGTTATTATGCAGCACAGGAAAAATATCATGCGTGATTGGTTTGATGGTGAGACTTGGGAATGGATCAAGTTCTTTGTTCTGGTCGGAAGTATTCCTACTGGCATTGGCTTCGTTGTTGGTGTTGGCACTGGTTGGGGAATATGGGGATAAATAAGCCTCATTTAGAGGCTTATTTATGTATCTATGAGCGGGGAAAAGAGCCGAATAAAGAAAGGCCTCGTAATCCAACTTTATCACTCTTTGCAATATTATTTTTCCATTGCAAGGGTTGGTAATTTGCTACGACATCAGGGCCACCTTTGCTATCCGGATATATGTGATCAATATGCCAACCATAATCAGATTGCATACCATATGAGTGTCTGTGAATTAGGCTTCCGAACTTATCTTTTCGCCAGATATCTTGATCGCGTCCAAGTATTGGAGTGGCCTTTTGCCAAACCAATTGGATTGTTAACATAGAGTGCGACATTTAGTGCTCCTATAGAATCTAAAATACAACATGTGGTGCTTTGTATGTAGTATTGTACATGAACAAAGTAAGAACAGGGAGTCATTATTTCAAAACGATACTTTTTCTTTCAAATTGGCTCCTTGGGGGTCGCTTGTAGCACCCCCCCACAGAATTACATAAAACAGAAAACGGTGTGATTATGGAAGTGATATACAGAGGATTTGACGGGCTGGATGTTTCCTTTCAGGGTGCTTTACCGGGGCGTGTCGTAGATGCTCTTGAAGCAGCTAAAGAACTCGCCAAAGAGGTAGAGGCCCCACAGCCCGTTCGCGTCGGTCCCGGCGGCATAGAGCTACTTATTGATATAACAGGCAATCGCAACGGCTATGCTTATCGCTGTTCTACCGGGCCAGATGGTGAGACATGGTTTTTCAAGAAGTCGAACAATCCAACGGAATACAACATTCGCGTGTCGTGTGGCTCTGCTGGTCTTGCCTGTCGCGGTTATGAAGGCACCAAGCAGCGACTGTATGATATTCTTGAAGGCTTGGGCGCAACGGTTCTCTCTGAGAGTATTGGGCGTGTGGATTTCTGCGTTGATTTTTTCGCGCCTGACTTTGCTTTAAGGTCCAATGATTTTGTTTGTCATAGCTCCACTGTGCGCGGTTCTTATGAGGAAAATGACGTGTCTACGAGCCATAAGGGAAGGCGGACAACCTCTGTCACTGTGGGTAAAATGCCGAACCGCCAAATCATCATTTACGATAAACGGGCTGAGGTTATTTCAAAGCGTAAAGAACACTGGTGGAAGATTTGGGATTTAGAAAAGGACAATCCGAATAACAAGGTCTGGCGGGTAGAGGTTCGGGCTGGAAAGCGGCACTTAAAAGAAAAGTGGAACATTACGAGTTGGCAGGATTTGGAAGCGTCCATATGTGACCTGTTCAAAAAGGCTATGAGCGATATTCGTTATCTCAATCCTGACCAGACCGATACAAACGCAACCCGTATGGACGTAGACCCCATATGGGAAATGACAACAGAAGAAATAGCAAACTGTTTACGTATGTATGAAAGCGGTGTTGAACCCTCTGATATTAGAGAGGTCGAATTAAACAAAGCCGTACATACATATGAAACCCTCATAAAAGGCTGTGCGGCTGGTCTGGCTGCTGTGCTGGATTATGACGGGTCAAATCTCTCTATGATCGTGCCGCGTCTTGAGCGTGTTCTACGGTCTGATATTCGGGAAAATAGAGAGGGGTTTGAAAAGAAGGTATCCAAGGCGAGGGATCGTTTCATATTCATTAGGGGTAATGATGAACGGTCTAATAGAAGCTCTGGACGTGTGGGAAGCGCGTTTAGAGAAAGCGCCACTGATGCAGAAAGCAGATGTGGCTATGCAACTGGTCAAGTGCCAGAACTCAATCATACGGGGGCTTATTAACGAGGTCTCTAGTCTCAAGTCACAAATAGGGGGTGCCAATGGGTAAAAAGACACCTCACGAACTAGCTGGGACAGTTGTCGGGCATAAGGAATGCAATGACGACTTTTGCACTTACAAAGTTCAAGTAAGGGTGAATGCGGGTGGCGTTTGTTATACGCGCTGTGACGGTTCTGCTGATGGCGGAAGCTGTACCGCAAGTCAAAATATGAGCAAGCCAACGTCTCGTAAATTTATACAGGCGTATTTGGATGCCCAGAAGCCAGAACAATCATGTGACAAGGTAGAAGATAATGAGCAACCAGTTCCAGCCTCTGGGGATGCAGAGCGACCAGAATACGGAGACTACCGAGACTATCTCGGAAGCTGATTTCATGACTTTCGGCGATACTGTCGAAACTGAAAATGAAGTTGTAGAAGCTAAAGAAAGCAACCCGGATGCTGGCTTTCTTACAGAAGATGAATTTTATGACGCTTTGCATGGTGGTCTGGAATTTGCCGGGTGGTACACGAAACTTGAAACTTTGCCTATTCAGGATTTTGAAGCAGAAAAGGCCCGAAAAGCCACTGATGCGCTTTATAAACTCTGTTTAAAAGTCAAGTGGTTACAGTTTCTTATTCATCCGGGAAATGAGTATGCACAGGCTGCAATTGCTATTGGCAGTTTTACCATTCCTAAGGCAATGATGGTCATAGCTGAAATCAAGGCAAAAAATGCCAAGCCTGTAAAACAATCAAGCCAGAAAACGGAACAGCCAGTGCAACAATCGGCACAGTCTGGCGGTGATGATCCATATGACTTTGGCCCGAATGACGGGAGTGCTGCCAATGGGTAAGGGTGCTGAACGTATTGGGGTTTATGGTGGTTCCGGTTCGGGTAAATCTACCCGTACGAAAAAACTTATCAAGGACCGCAAGCGGGTGTTGATTTTTGACCCTACAGGGGAATACCAACACGAACCGGGGTTTATTCAGGTCGGGCGTTCTCCAAATGAAGTAGACCTACAAAGGGCCATTGCCGCTAATCGTAGAGGGTTTCGTATAGCGTATCAGTGTAGTGCGCAAAATCGCCCTATGCAGCTTCATAGGTTATGCCTGATCTTAATGGACATTCAGAAAAAGGTATTTGAAAAGGTTAGTTATACGGCTGCTGATATGGTCACGCTGGTTGTAGAGGAAATGAACGCCGGGCTTCCTAATCATAATCTCCCGTCTGAAATTTACGGTATGTTTGAGGTTTGTGCGCGTGGTCGCCACTACGGCATTGAGGTCATTGGCGTGGCCCAAAGATTGGCGGGTATTCATGCTGATTTCCGAGGCAATACAACAGAAGTCTACATACTAAGGCCGGGTGATGACGTGAATGACCGGGCTAAGACTGTGGGGCTATTGGGTACTCAATACAAAGATAAGATTGATGAGCTTCAACCGCTGGAATACTTCCACAAAAAGAACGGCGTCGTTACCCGAGGAAAGGACAAATTCGGGTAATTCCGTACGTATATACGGGTGAAATTAAGCGTTGATTTTCTCAATAAATCCTGAATTTTGAATAGGGTACGAGAGTAAGTTAACTCAATTTTTAAACGGGGGCAGGTTATGCCAAAAATCAACTGGGGTACAGCCGTAACATATGCATTAGGTGCTGTGTTTGCTGCTGTGGCGATTAAAGCGCTACAGAAAAACTCCGCAACATCGGAGTACATTTAATGCCTAGTAAGGGTGACATTAAAATGTTGGCAATCGTCGTTGCTGGTGTCTTCGCAGCCGGGTGGCTGATGAATTCCATGCGTGATAACGATCAGGTCAATAAAGCTATCAACGGCTTTGACGCATAAGGGAACCAGCTATCATGGCAAGAATGATGAAAAAAGTAGGCTCCTTTGGTCAAGTTGCAGCGGGTGCAACGGCTATTGCGGAACTGCCTGTCGGCCTGACGTATCATTCCTTATTCATCCGATACAAACGGAATGGTGCGGATGCGACAAAGGCACAAATTGCGGCTGAAATTGAAGAAATTCGCTTGGTAATTGACGCCGATGAAAAGGTAAAATTGTCCGGTGCAGAACTTCATGTCGTAAACGACTATTACGGTTATGGATTTGAAGACGGGGTAATTCAAATTGTCTTCTCACGTCCGAACATGCGGCAGCAAGAAGGCGAGGACGCTCTGGCATGGGGTACGGCTGATGTTCAGGTCTTTAATGTAGAAATTGATATTGCGGCGGGTGTAACAAATCCAAGTCTGCAAATTCATGCTTTACAGGGTCCTGCGCAAAAGATGGGTGTGCATTGTACTATTCGTCGTTTTGACGGATATGACGCGCAATCTGCTGGACCTTACGAGATTTCTAATATTCCTCGTGGTGACTATGCTTTGCTCGGTCTGCATATGACCACAGCAAACACAAAAACCGTTGAAATTGAGCGTGATGGAAAGATCATTTCTCAGGTCGATCAACAAGTTATTAAGGCTCACTACGGTCACACTGGGCGTACTATTCAGGCTGGTATGACACACGTAGATTTTTCACCGACGAACCGTCTAAGTGACCGAATGAGCCTGAAAGCTCAAGACTTTCGGTTGCGTTTGGATATGTCAGCACCAGCAAATTTCCGCATTATTGCTGAACGCCTAGAGGGCCACGTTCCGGGGCAATAATCCAACAATCTGAATTGTGAGGGCAGGGCGTTCGCGCCTTGCTGCACAAGGGGGAATAATGACAATTTTTGATGATTTCTTTGGGTTGTTGAATAAGGGCGTTGAAACTGTCGGCGGTGTTTTTGATCAAGCTGCAAATACGGCGGGATCAGTCTTTGACCGTTATCTTGATGCCAAAGAACGTCAAAGCCGTTTACGTGAACGATTGAACCCCAGAACGGTATCAACACCGACACCTGATTTTACACCAGTCACAAATACCAACCTTCCAACCGCAAAACCTATAGACGCCAAAACACTGGCAATGATGGGCGGTATCGGTCTGCTTGGCTTTGTGATTTTGAGTAAGGGTAATGCTAAATGAGTGCGGCACCTGTAGGCGGTTTGTTTTCTACGCTGTTCGGCGGGTCTTTAACCGGGTCCGCTCCGGCTGTGTCTTCTGCTGCATCGGACGGTTACAGCGCAATTTCTGCGCCCTTTATCGTCGGTGGGCAGGATAAGGGCATTGCCGGAACAATCGAAAAGGCGTTGCCGCTTGTTATCGTTGGTGGTCTGGCTCTGATGCTGGTGAGAAAGGCTTAGAATATGGGTCTGTTTTCCAGTTCAAAAAGTAAATCATCGACGGTTATCAATACCACTGATAGCCGGGTTGCTGCCACAGATGAAGCCATTGCAAACGGTGCCAATTCAACCAATGCCTTTGGAGGCTTGGCTGTCTCTGGCTCTGGTCACAATGTGAATATCACTGATGGCGGGGCTTTTGAGCTTATCGACAAGGCTTATGAAGCTTCATTAGATGCATTTGGCAAAGAAGCAGCCAGAACGGAGGCGGTATTTGATAAGGCTCTGGGGGCTGTAGAGCGGTCATTCAATGCTGAAGCGTCATTGGCTGACAAGGTTGTTAAATATGTGCTGCCTTTGGGTGTGGCATGGCTGATTTTTAAGAGGTCATAATGAGTAAAAGACGGTATGCAGTCCATAAGGTTACGATTGGTGCGAACCAGTCCGAAAAGGTCACAATCCGGGGCAATGTGGTTGCTTGTATTGAGGCACCTACGGCCTTTTTGCTTGGCTTTGAAGATGATACGCCAAGCCTGTTCTATCAGGGCTTTTCGGTCAAAGCTGATGAGGGCGAAACCTTTGATTATATCCGGGTAGAGAATGAGGCAAACGCGCCAATTGAAATCACTCTGGCTGTAGGCTTCGGTGATATCCGCGATAGCAGGTTAAGTCTTACAGGGGTTTTACAGGCGAATGTCATAAATTTTCCGGTTGTAGCTGAAAAGGATAAGCCGGGTATTGTGCCATTGGGTGAGCATTCCGCGAGTTTTACGGCGGCTGGTGGAAACTTCTTTCACAATCTCATAAATCCGTCTGTCAATGTGAACGGAATTATCATTCGGCAATTAAGCATGATTGCCTATGGGAACTGGTCGGTGCTTGCTTTCGATACTGTGTCGCCTGCAACGGCTTACGCAAATGCATCAAAGTTTCGTAGGGTCGTCGCTATTGGTGACAGTGCTGAATATCATAATATGTATTTAGAAGCCGGGTTAGGTGTATGGGCCAAACAGTTAACTAACCAACTATATGCATCAATAAATTACGACATTTTGTAATGGAAACGCTAGCCGTACTGGCTGCTATCGGCCTGATCTATTGGGGAAGAAAGATGAATAGTTCTGACGTTGATACGGTTGCTCGGACACTCTGGGGCGAAGCCCGTTCAGAGGGGGCAGAGGGTATGCAAGCGGTCGCAAATGTCATTATGAACCGGGTGAGGGACCGTCGTTGGCCTTCTACTCCTGCGGCTGTGGCAACACAGAAATGGCAATTCAGTGCGTGGAACCATAACGATCCTAACCGGGCCAAGTTATTGGCAGTAACGGATAGTGATCCAGCCTTTGCGCTGGCTCTACGAATTGCTGATCAAGCCGTGTCTGGATCTCTTGCAGATATCACCAACGGCGCAACCCATTACCATACACGGGCAATCTCGGTCTATTGGACCAAGAACGCCACATTAAGCGCGGCTCTTGGGTCGCATTTGTTTTATACCAACGTAGCTTAGGAGGTAACTATGGCACGTAAAAAAGCAAAGACCGGAACCAAGTCAAACGGGCGTCTGAAAAAGGGCTACCGCTATGCAAAGGGTGGTCGTGTCGTAAAGGCAAAGCGTAAATAATGCATTGGCTAATTATGGCACTTGGGGGCGGTGTCCTGCTTGGGGGTATCGGGGTAAAGCAAGCCGGGGACGGGGTTAATAATGCTGGCAACGGGGCCTTGAAAATCGCTCTCGGTGCCGGCGCTTTATACTTCGGCTATCAGCAAATGAAAAAGGGCTGATATGGAAGACAGGCTGTTAAAATTGTTGTCTGCTGGTGGTGATGTCGGTGTCTACGTTCTGCTTTTTGTTGCGTGGAACTTTGACAAGCGGGTCACGCATTTAGAGTATTTGATCAATGCTTGATAAGCTCTTAGGTGGTGAGGTCGTCAGTGCAGTAAAGGCCGTTGGCAATATTGTCGATGACCTCTGGACCACAGAAGAAGAAGCAATGACATTAGAGCTTGCCAAGCAACGGCTGGCCCAGAAAGCAGATTTGATACAAGCTGAAATAAACAAGGTCGAGGCGTCGCACAGGTCTATTTTTGTGGCTGGTGGTCGGCCCTTTATTATCTGGGTCTGTGGCGCTGCAATGGCCTATAACTATATCCTGCGTGATCTCATGGCTTGGGTGATTACGAACACCGGGGAAGCTGTTTCTATCCCGCCGGGTATTGATATGGACCAAATGAGCGCCGTTCTTATGGGGCTGCTTGGTTTGGGTGGCTTGCGGACTGTTGAAAAGCTAAAGGGAAGGGCGAAATAATGGGCTTGTGGCGTAATCTTGATGAGCTTGGGCGATCTAACTATTACGATGAACAGATAGCCATTCTCCGTGCGCGTTATCCCGGAGTGAACTTCCCAAATGATCCAGATTTTTACAGCGAATACCCGCCTGTTTTCTCTGTACCGGGTATCGGTATTGTTAATTTGGATGGAACAGTTAAAGACGTTCTAACGGTCGATATTACAGAGGGTAATCTGGTCGAAAAGCCTATGGATTGGTTGCCTTGGATTTTGGGTGCTATGGCTGTTTTGGCGATTAGTTAAATTAAAGAAATCATAATAGAGTTACGAATAAAAAGGTAGTATATATCTCATATATTAGATGTTTATCATTGTGAGATTAATTTAATGAATTCATTTCAAAAATGGGTACTAAGAAGGTTACTTAAAGAAAATTGTCCTGTAAGTTTTCCTAGATCAGGCCCCGGTGCGAAAGCAATCAACTGTTTTGCTATTTATTTATACGATGGCAATATTCCTTTAATGTGCGTAGACACGATTACCGAATATGGTCTAGAAGGAAAATATTGGAATGTTGATAGATTTCAATATGAAGCAACTATACCTTTTAATGCTATTAATTTATTAACCTTTCAAATTCTTCATTTCAAAGGTGTTTATCAAACCAGATATGAAAATTTTCAAGATTATGTCCTAACAGGAATATCACAAATTTATAGGTTGAATATTCTTAAAGATAAGCTTTTAAATTTCATTGTTAACAAAAGAACATATATTCTTCCTACACGCTCAAAAATTCTAGAGATATTAGTTGAAAGAGCTATAACTGGAAATAATTCTCCTTTTAGCAACAATGAAATATTATGTTACATCTTTAATGAGCAAATTTATCGATCTAACCAATATGGGAAATTATCAGAGCTACTTAGTCTCTACATTTCATCTTTGTGTGAGTCTGAAGATTTAGCAAGAGTTGACGCAATAAGACACAAGATAACTGGTAGAGCTCTTGCTACTGTTGATAAGGATAAACAAAAAGAGAAAATGCATAATGATTCAATGAATTTGAACAATATGATGGTTATATTCACATTTATATTAGCTATTACATCAATACCTTATGATTTGATATGGAAAGTGATTGAAGGACAAAAGTGGATTGATTTGCTCTTGTTTGTAATGGAAAGGGGCTAAACCCCTTTAAGTATTTTTAATACCGTAGTGTGAGAAATCCCAAAATGACGACCGATGGTTCTGGAAGAATGGCCTTGTCTGCTAAGGCTGATAATCTTCTTGTTTCTGGCGATCAGGTCTTTTTGGGCCTGTTTCTTCTGTAGTCGCTCAAAATTGGCTTTCACGACTTCGATAGGAAGCCGGAAAGCCATTGCTGCACTGAATACAGAGCTACGATCTGTGGAGCCTGTTTTTGATTGAGCATGTGCAAGTTTTGATGCTCGTTTGATCCTCATTTGTTTGCGAAGTCCAGCCGTTCTATCTGCGTCAATTGTTTCTGCATGACGTCTCAAGACCTTGGCGTGTGCTTCCATATGATCGGCAAGTGAAAGGCATGACACCGGGTCGAGAGAAAAGAAAGACTGTCTGAAATAGTTATCCATATTGTTGCTCTACCTGAACTTTAAGATGCGAGAGCGAATCCTTTTGCCATGACAGGTGGAAATAATCGGTTAAAGCGATCAGAAATAATATTCCAAGCTTTCTGGAAACCTTTCTTAAATAATTTTCCATAATATACATTATGCGAATTAGTGATTTATAAAACTGTTACTCTGTTTATGTCCTTTAGTTATGAGTAGTTTTCTTGCTTTCGAATTTAAATTATCACTACCCAATTGAATTGTGTTCATGCTACGTTCCTTTTGTGGAGTGTTTTGAAGAAAGAGCATAAGATGATTAATGGAAGTTGCCTATGTGGCGCGGTTAAGTTTGAAATTTCAGGAGAACCCTCTTCTTTGAGTTATTGTCATTGCTCAAGGTGTCGTAAAGCTGCGGGTGTTTTTTCGGCTGTATTGATTGGTAAGGCTGATGATCTCAAAGTAATTGAAGGACAAGAAAAAATTGCAAAAGTTCCTACCGGGCCAAAATGGAAATTGGAACGGTGTTTTTGCAAAGATTGCGGGACTTCATTGGGCGATATGGTCACGGGTGACATATATGTTGTTGCTGCCTCTGCGCTCGATGATGATCCGGGAATACGACCAACAGTTCACATTCATACGGGATCTAAACCTGACTGGTATCAGATTGACGATAATCTTAAGAAGTTTGAAGGTGATTATATCTCTGACGAGTGAACAAAAAATGTTTATTAACATCTGGTTCTTATCACTATTTGGCCGTCAAGAAGTATATAATAAATTTTCTGAAGAGTAAAAATTCAAAATTTTTTTACGTGAATTTTTTGGTTTAAATAATATTTTAAGTTGTGTGCTTGTAGAGTTGATTCAATTGAACAAAATTGAATCTCTCCAAACGTAGATTAATATGTTTTGAGGAGAAAATCTGATTTATGGTTTGATTGGATTTAGATGATGAAAACGATCCTGTGGATAATCATGTGCGCTTTATGTGTTTCAAAAGCGTCTGCAAAAGAACTCAAAATTGCTGTTGGATCATCGATACCGCCCTATATTATACAGAGTGAAAACCGCGGTATTGAATATGATATTCTCAAAGAAACCCTTGAACTTGCGGGCTATCGGATGAAAGCTCGATACGTCCCCCTCGCCCGAAAACTTGCTGAATTTAGGGCGGGTCGGATGGATGGCATCATGTCGACGGGATTAGAAAATCTTCCGGGATGTTATACAAATTCTCATATCACCTATAGAAATTATGCCATCACATTGAAATCAAATGGTTTAGAGATCAATAGTATTGGGGATTTGAAAGATAAAAGAGTCATCGCATTCCAAAATGCTAGCAATTATTTAGGCCAAAACTTCAAAGAGTTAGCCAAGAATAATGGATTGTATAGAGAAATTGGTGATCAAAACACGCAAAGTAAAATGCTATTTACCAGGCGCGCGGATGTTATTATTGCAGATAAATATATCTTCCAATGGTTTAGTCGTAATCTAGCTAATACGAACGGAATTGAAAACCCGGAGGTTACCTACCATGAACTATTTCCCCCCAGTCATTTCCGATCCGTTTTTGCAAAGCAGGAAGTATGTGACAAATTTAATGTTGCGTTGAAAAAGATAAAAAAATCAGGTCGTTATGATGAAATTGTCAGGTCATATGGTGTGACTGTTGATAGTGATGCTTTGGTAAATTAAAGCAAAAGAAAAGATGTTTGTCAGTGAACTGGAATGAGTTACATTTCTTTTTATGTGAATGGTTGTTTAGGAAAAGTACTTTGATCCAGAAACTCTTTAGATTAACGGTAGTTACGATCAGTCTGTTTTGGGTGAATACTGCGTGGGCTGAAGATCTGATATTTCTGTTGATTAATGAATCAAGCAGTCCTGTTGTTTCTTTTTATGTATCCCCGGCAAGTTCTGGGGATTGGGAGAGTAATCTAATGGCTGGTGGCTTCCTCGATTCCGGGTATGAAATTGATGTTCTGATAGCTGATGGAATGGAAACTTGTGAATATGATATAAGAGCTGATTTTGAAGATGGAGAAGTTATCGAAGATTTCGGTTTGGATCTTTGTGACTTAGGATCCTATACATTTGAATAATAAACAAAAATATCTGCATAAGGTTTTGTGATAAAACAGAAATTGTTAATTCGGGGTAAGTAATTCGACACTCACCCCATTCTTTTGTCCAAATGATGGTCGCTAGATTATGCAGATTTCAGCAAAAGACCCAATCTGCGAATACCTTCATTGATGGTTTCTTCGTTTGCCTGAGAGAAGCTCAACCGCATAGTGTTGCGATTAGATCCGTCTGCATAAAATGCGTGCCCGGGAACAAAGGCGACACGCTGTGTTTCTATTGATTTTGCCAAGAGCTTGGCCCCATCCAGATGTTTGGGCAGTGTTAGCCAAATAAACATCCCGCCTTCTGGTTTTGTCCAGCTTACGCTCTCTGGCATGTGCTCTTTCAGTGCAGCCAGCATAGAGTCACGTCGAGTTGAATAGGCGGTGAAGATTTTGGCAACCTGCTTATCAAAGCCTTTGGAAGCGACTTCGTGGATCGCAATTTGGTTGATGGTTGAACTATGCAGATCGGCGGCTTGTTTCATTAAAACGAGTTTGCTGATAACGGACTGGGCCCCACAGACCCACCCTACTCTTAGTCCCGGTGCAAGTGTTTTTGAGAAACTACCGCAATATAGCGTGCGGGTTTCGTCGATATGACCTTTACGTTCTATGTCAATGGCCAGGATTGGCGGAATTGCTTCTCCGTCATACCGAAGAGATTGATATGCAGCATCTTCGATCACAGGAATATCGAGCTCTTCTGCCAGATCCAGCAATTTTTCACGCCCGGGACGATCAAGCGTTTCCCCGGTCGGGTTGGCAAAATCCACGGACATGTAGGCGAACTTTACTCTGCTATTCTTTTCGGCAGCGGTTTCTTGGTATTCCTTGGCCGAACGGTTGCCATTTGCAATCAGGCGATCATAGTTGGGCTCGTAGGCATTAAAGGCCCCAAGTGCACCCATATAAGTTGGCCAGGTTACAAGTGCAGTATCATTTGGCGACAGTAAGAGCTTGCCCAAATAATCCAGGGCTTGCTGTGACCCTGATGTTATTAGAATATTGTCAACACTACAGGGAATGCCAAGGCCTTCCATTTGTTTAGCAATCCACTGACGTAGAGGAACATAACCCTCACTAACAGAATACTGTAGTGCTGTTGTCTGTTTGTCGCCTGTCAGGGTATTGGCAAAAGCTTGTTGAAATTCTTGGGTTGGGAAAAGCGCGGGATCAGGAATACCGCCAGCAAATGATATAATATCTGGCTGATCCAGAAGCTTGAGTAACTCCCGAATTTCGGACGCCTTCATACGTGAAGACCGCGTGGCAAAAACTTTTTCCCAATCCATAAACCGTAACTCCTGTAGAATAAGAAGTTACCAGTACTTCAGGAAACTTGATCCTGTCAATAATGATAAATTTCAGAAGACAGATTCCGGTGATCTCAGGATAGAAATCGTGAAAGGTTTTTACATTTTTTGAAAATTTTGATTTGCGATAAATTTACAAATCTCCCTGACAATATCAGATGCTATTTCCAGTTTTATGAGTTGTCATAGGATGTCATCTCAACATGTTGACCATTTTCAAGCTGCTTTATGATGTAAAAGGCATCTTCTGTAATTGTTATATTAGGTGAATTTTGCTTTAGTTGCTTTCTTAATAACTGTCCAAACGATACACCTGCTGTAGCAGCGAGAATAAGGCCATAGACGGGAACTTTCGAATTGAGGGCCGTTTTTAGCGCGATCAGTCCGCCCTCACTATGACCTAATATCCAAATATTTTTATGACCAATATTTTTTTGATTAAGTTGACCCAATCAATGATGTCTTCAACGTAATCATTTACAGTGACATTGTTTGGATCTGTTGTTGAAGAACTGCTTCCATAAAGCCCTCGTTTATCAATTCTGAGAGAGCTTATGCCCTTTTTAGCAAGGTCTTTTGCTAAGCGTTTATAAGTTGCTGCGCGTATGCCAAGTGGATTGTTGCCGTCTCTATCAGTTGGTCCTGATCCCGGTATGATTAAGATGATTTGTTCATTCTGATTGATGATATCAGTTTTTAAATAAGTGCCTTCAAGATAGCCATCAATTTTTTGAACACGTAAAATTTTCTCGCCATGTGAAATCATATGATAAGATCGGGAACAAATATAATTGCTATACCAGATACAATGAGACCTAGCTTGGCAATAGCAGATTTTATAGCAATTAGACCGTAAGAAATGCAGGTCAATCCTAGCCCAATTTGTGCGAATGCAATCAAGGCCATCAGTGGTGTTTCGGAGAGACTTAGGATATCCGGGTTCGCGATCATGCCCAGTGGGATAATATAAAGGCCGACACCTAGAGCCATTGCCGTTAAAGCTACTTTAAACCAGTTTTCCCCTATCATGCCCGCGGCGATAAAGACAGCTCCGCAAACAGGCGGCGTGATTGTTGAAAGTAGTGCGAACCAGAAAACAAACAGATGGGCCTGAAGTGGTGTAAGACCTAGTTGGGTTAGTGCCGGACCTGCGACTGATACACATATCACATAGGCTGCGGTGGTTGGAACTTCCATACCCAGAATAAGGCAGGCTAAAGCTGTCAGAAAGATCGAAGGCCAGAGTAAACCGCCTGATCCAGAGAGAATCAGAGAGGTAATTTTAACACCTAAACCAGTAATGGATAATACTCCAATGATGATCGAAGCGCAGAGTATGATCGCCGCGATCATGGATACCTGTTTGGCCGAATTAATAGCAGTGTTTTCAATTCGATAAAGAGTTTCTTTTAAGTTAAATATCAGATTTTTTGTGAAGAATAATAGCAAGAACCCAGCAATAATTGCCATGCATGCTGCGTATTGTGGCGTGTAGTTGAAATAAAACATGCCCAAAAGTAAAACACTAAAGGGCACTAGAAAGAAGGCGGATGTAATAAAAACATCCTTTGTACTTGGCCTGTCTTTATCTTCTATTCCCTTGAGATCTTGGTTGCGGGCATAGGCGTTGATTCCAACCCAGACGGCCAGAAAAAACAGGATGGCGGGTAAGATTGCCGCGCTCATAATACTGGTATAGGGAATGCCTGTAAGTTCAACCATCACAAAGGCCCCTGCCCCCATTAATGGCGGCATAATTTGACCACCAGAAGATGCAACAGCCTCAACGGCGGCGGCAAGACGTTTGGGATAGCCGAGGCGTGTCATGGCAGGCAAGGTAATTGCACCAGTTGAAGCAACGTTTGCAGAGGCTGAACCGGAAATGGAGCCAAATAAAGCTGAGGAAATGACTGATACCTTTGCCGCACCGCCTTTTAAACGCCCGGCGGCAGCAGCGGCAACATTCATAAAGCCCTGTCCGGCTTCGCCAGCGTTTAACACGGCGCCAAATATAACAAAGATTGAAACTACACTGACAGAAACTCCCGTTAAACTGCCCCAAATACCGCCTTCAGCAATTGTCAGGGTGCCAAGGAAACTTTTTATGGGCGTTCCCGCATGGCCAAATTCACCGGGTATGTATTGTCCGAAGAGACCGTAAAGAAGTGCAAATACAGCTACAATTGGTAAGGGCCAGCCAATGGCTCTCCTTGCAGATTCGAGCACAACAAGAAGTAGAGTAACAGCAATAGCTATTTGGAAATCGTTTTCCAGAAAACCGTATTGATCGCTCAGTTGGTTATGATTAAAGGCAACCCATAGAGCTGCCCCGGTACCGGCGGCGGCTATAATAACACCTGTTATGCGTGATATCGCGTCGGTTTGAGTGCCAAGGATCAAAACCCAGGGAAGAATAAAGGCAAGGTGAAGAGGACGGCTAACCAGATTGGGTACCAAGCCTGAAAAAATTAAACTGATGTGAAAGACAACAAACAACGTCGCAAGAACAAAGCATAGAATGCGTATGGACTTGGATGAATTTTCAGGCATGGGATATCACTGCTAATATTGAATGGTGTTGATACGAAAATCCCGACTGATAATACAGCCGGGATTTTGTTTTTTACAAGAAGCGCGGGCTATTGTTGTACGCTAGAAAGTGTCATGCCTTTTTCTTTATAATAACGAACAGCACCGGGGTGAATTTTCCCCTCGATGTTCGATAATAAATCTTTGTTGACGCCATTCCACCATGCTGCTGACTGACCCATGGTTTCTTTTTGTTCCCAATAGGTTTTAGTGAGTTGATAGGCCGTATCATCGTTCATGGCAGTAGTTGTGTAGGCGACAACGGGTAGTGACGTTGTGGTAATGTCTCCATCCTGCCCGCTGTAGGTCCCCGCCGGAATGGTCAATTCTTTGCGTTTTGAAGCTTTAATTTGATCCGATGTTAAGGAGAGCACATTCACACCAGTTGATGCCGCGGCTTCTATGACGTTTGGAGCAGGATAAGAACCCGCTGTGACAAAGCCATCTATCTGACCATTTTTCAAGGCTGGAACTGCGTTGGAAAGCTCTACGTTTGCAAGATCCACTTTTCCTTCTAAGCCGAATAACTTGAGATATTTAGCGCCTTCCTTGGCGCCAAATGATCCCTTGCCCAAGAGAATTTTTTTCCCTTCTAAACCCGCAAAATTCTTGATGCCACTATTTTCGGATACGACGAAGTGCATTGTAAGCGAGGGAATGGGGAATAAAGCTCTGATTTCGTTGAATTTCGGATCACCTTTTCCTTCAAACATTGCTTTTCCAGCCTTAGCTAACCGTACCAGTGCCGGAGGTGTCGTGAAAACATAGTCTCCTCCTCTGGCTCGGACTTCCATAACATTTTGTACGGATCCCTGGCTTTCTTCCACTGTAACCATAATGTTGCCGGATGAACCGGCTTTCATGGCTTCTGCTATTTGAACGGCCATCTGATAATAGGAAGATGTTGTTTTTGCTGATTTGTAGGTTATGCGTGTTTCTGCCATTGACGGCATGGCTATAGCCATGGAGGTAATAGCAGCAAGACTGATTTTCTTGAAATGTTTCATCAGGACTTCCTATCGGAGGTATGTATATATTTTTGAAGGTGAGTAGAGCGAACGTATACTCGATAAATTATAGGAGGATGTTAGGTTGCCTGCCCGGGTACTGTCAACTCTGGGCGCCGTCAATCGAAAGGGTAAGCAGGGTGTAACCAAGGGGCGAAAGTTTTTACATCTAAGGTTAACAAAGGTTACCGATAATGAAATAATTCTCAAATTCAAGTTCATAAAAAATCAGGAAATAACAATGTGTTATTTCCTGATAACAAAGTAAAAAGTAATGATGAAAACGCTTATTTACAGTGTTGCTGGAAAATCCTGTAGCGGATTGCCAAACTTGTGTTCAGTCCACTTGACGATCAAGAAACCGCCTATTGCTATTATCGCAGCAATCAGGGCCGACATCATAAGTGGTTCCAGTAATAACTGACTATTTCTCCCTAGTATGGGGAGAAGTGTTGCAAATGCACTAGCAGCAAAAATTGTAGCCAGCAGCGTTCCAATTCGGCTTAGAACCCAACCAGAAGACTTAAGTATCACTGGTAAATAGGTGGGCTTATTACGCATGATACAACTACCTTTCTCTGTAGTTTGGAATGTTACACTACCTGTTGTTGAAACAAATTTCAATCCGGTGCGCAATTTTGCCACAGGTAAATTGGATTGTAGATAATAACTTTCAATAGAGAAATTTTATAAAGCAGATGAAAATATTTTTTATTTGTAATGAAAAATCAGGGGCATAATTGGGTTACTTTATTGTATCTATGATAATGTAGGAGCTGATAATCTCATAATAATATACTTTTGTTACATCGTTTTTTTATTCCATACCTTTATCAAAAAAAGATTCAAGAGCAGAGATATACAAAGCTTGCTGCTTGTTACGTATCAGGTATTCTAATGCCCAAATGTATAAGCGTAATTAAACGAGTAATATTCTAATGATCCGTATTTCAAGCAACTTTGATGCAGGTAACATTCGCTGTCTGTCTTCTGATAATCCTTCTGATATCCAGTTAGAAATCGAATCAGACACGAATTCCCATTTTTATCAGTGGTTTTACTTTCGTCTAAGTGGTGCACAGGATCAGGCGTGTGCTCTAAAAATTCTCAATGCAGGTGGTGCAGCCTATCCTGGTGGATGGGAAAACTATCAGGCTGTCGCTTCTTATGATCGCGAGACTTGGTTCAGAGTACCGACCACTTCTTATGACGGTGAAACATTAACAATTGAATTTACACCGGGATATAACTCGGTCTATTTCGCTTATTTTGCCCCCTACTCTATGGAACGTCACGCGGATCTCATTGCTGAAGCTCAGCATGGTCAAGGTGTTACTCTTGACGTCTTGGGACAGACAATTGACGGACAAGATATCGATCTTTTAACCATTGGTGAAGCAGATAAGAACAAAAAATCATGTTGGGTTATTGGAAGACAACATCCCGGCGAAAGCATGACAGAGTTCTGGATGGAAGGTTTTCTGGGGCGCTTGTTAGATGAAAATGATGCCATAGCACGAGAGCTGTTAAAGAAAGCCGTTTTTTATGTTGTTCCGAACATGAACCCGGATGGCAGTCGTCGTGGTAATCTCCGTGTTAATGCTGTTGGGTCAAACCTGAACCGTGAATGGCAGGCCCCTTCATTAGAAAAGAGTCCTGAGGTTTATCATGTACGTGAGAAAATGATGGAAACCGGTGTTGATCTTATGTTCGATATTCACGGTGATGAAGCTATCCCACATAACTTTATTGCAGGAACACACGGCATTCCGTCTTTTGACGACCGCCTGTTAAATTTACTGGATCGTTTTCAAGCCCATTATATGGAAGCAAATCCAGATTTCCAAATAGCTCATGGATACCCTCAGAATGAACCGGGGAAAGCCAACCTCACAATCTGCAGCAACAATACAGCTGAGACACATGATTGCCTGTCAATGACCCTTGAAATGCCTTTTAAGGATACGGCAGACACACCTAATGAGTTTGAGGGCTGGTCTCCAGATCGATCTGAAAAGCTTGGTGCAAGTAGTTTGGATCCCATCTACCGTATAATTGATGACCTTAGATAGATGGTGAAGCTAAGATAACGTGGTTGGTTTTCGGTAGTAATGAGAGAGAAATGAACATAATAGTGGGTAAATTTTTAAAAACATTGATCAAATCGTTGATGATAGTAAGCCTTTCGGCTGGAGTATCATCAAGCTTTGCTGAAACTTATCTCTCTCCTTCTTCTGACTTTAACCCTGATTTACTTCAAGAAGTTCCTGTTTTTGAGGGAAGAGTCATTAATGGTGAAATGCCCCCAATTACAGAGCGCATTCCCGAAGCGCCATTCGTTGTTAAGCAAAGTCATAGCTGGAAAGCGGGAAAATACGGTGGCTCAATCCGAAGTTTGATTGCAAAATCGAAAGATGTTCGGCTGTTTTCTGTTTATGGCTATGCCCGTCTTATTGGTTATACGCCTCAATTGGATTTTAAGACAGATATTCTGGATAAGCTGGAAGTTGAAGAAGGCCGTATTTTTACTCTGACACTTCGAAAGGGACATAAATGGTCTGACGGCCATCCCTTTACATCGGCTGACTTCAAGTATTTTTGGGACGATGTTGCTAATGATAGTAATTTAAGGCCTTTTGGCCCCCCTGCTGAGTTACTTGTCGATGGGGAAATGCCTACCGTAGAGATTATTGACGAAGTGACCGTTCGTTATAGTTGGTCGGTACCAAACCCCTTTTTCCTTCCAAGTTTGGCGGCGACGCGCCCGCTCTATCTTTTCCAGCCTTCGCATTATATGAAGCAGTTTCATGCAAAATATGTCGATGCTGATGATTTGGAACAACGTGTCGCAAAAGCTGGTGCACGTAATTGGGTACAGCTTCATAATCGTAAAGCAAGGCAGTATAAATTTACCAACCCGAAACTGCCAACATTGCAGCCTTGGATTAATACGGTTAAACCGCCCTCAACAAGATTTGTTGGCAAGAGAAACCCTTTCTATCACAGGATTGATGAATTCGGGCATCAGCTTCCTTATGCGAATGAATTAATACTGTCAGTAGCCGGAGGTGGCTTGATTCCAGCAAAGGTAGGTTCTGGAGATTCTGATTTACAATCCAGAGGCCTTAATTTTTCTGACTATACTTTCTTGAAAGGAAACGACGATCAAAACGGGTATTCAGTGCGTCTTTGGAAGACAGTTCGTGGATCACAATTTGCGCTCTATCCGAATTTGAATGCGAAAGATCCGGAGTGGCGTAAACTGAACCGCGATAAAAGATTCCGGCATGCGTTATCTCTGGCCACTAACCGCTATGAATTAAATCAGGTGCTCTATTATGGACTTGGGCTTGAAGGAAACAACACTGTCTTGCCAAGCAGCAGTCTTTATAAAGAAGAGTACTTCAAAAAATGGACAGAATTTGATGTAAAAAAAGCCAATGCGCTTTTGGATGAAATGGGCCTGACAGAACGGGATGAAGACGGACTTCGTTTATTAAGTGACGGTCGCCCGATGAAGATCATTATTGAGACCGCGGGTGAAAGTAGCGAAGAAACAGATATCCTTGAATTAATATCAGATTCCTGGTTGAAGATTGGGGTTAAGCTTTATCCAAAACCTTCACAAAGAGAAGTTTTACGTAACAGGATTTTTTCTGGCGAAACGAATATGTCGCTTTGGTACGGCAACCTGAATGCGCTTTTGTCACCACATTCTTCGCCAGCTGAACTCGTGCCTCGTCAACAACAGTCATTCCAGTGGCCAAAATGGGGACAGTATGTTGAGACCAAAGGTAACGCTGGTGAAGAAGTTGATATTACCAAAGCGAAAGAGTTGAATAATCTCTATGTTCTCTGGTTCAGAGCTCAATCAACCGCAGAAAAGAAAGATATCTGGGAACGTATCTTGGAAATCAATGCAGAGGAAACCTATACAATTGGGTTGGTTGCTGAAATTCCCCAACCAGTTGCTTTATCCAATAAATTGATGAATGTTCCTGAGGATGGCTTTTATAACTGGGAACCTGGCGCCTTGCTGGGCGTTTATAAGCCTGACGGGTTCTGGTTCGACGAGTAGTTATTTATATCGTAAATAGGCGGCGAACTTTGCGTTGCCTATTTTTTGAGTTGTCGTCTATTTTATTTCGGCTTTTTATTTTATTTCAAACGTCAGGCCGTCATATCCCGGCTCTACACCCTCGGGGCATTTTGACTTGAGGTCATCATAGTCAACTTGCTGGTTCATATGAGTAAGGATCGTCCTTTCAGGCTTAAGACGTTCTACCCAACTCAGGGCTTTCTCAAAATGGGCATGTGATGGGTGCGGCTCGTAGCGTAAACAATCGACAATCCAGTATTTAACCCCTGCCAGTATTTCAAAGGCTCTGCCATCAAGGTCAAACACGTCTGTTGAGTAAGCAAAATCGCCAAAACGAAACCCGAGAGAGTTGGTGTTGCCGTGGTTTTGATAGAAAGGCGTAATTTCAATCGAACCAATTTTGAAAGGACCATCAATAGTTTTGTCGTCCATCATTGGCGTATAGGTACTTTCAGGATCACATGAAGATGTAAAAGCATAGGCAAAGCGGTTCGTTATAATTTCTCTATCTGATTCGTCCATAAAAGCTTCAATCGGACCGCCTGCTTTATAAGCCAGATACCTGAGTTCGTCCAATCCATGAACATGATCAGCGTGATCATGGGTATAGAGAACTGCATCAACATATTCTACACCTGCATCCAGGAGCTGAACTCTTAGATCAGGACCTGTATCAACCAGAATCGTCGTATCTTCATGTTCGACAAGGATAGAAACTCTTCGGCGTCTGTTTTTGGGGTTTTCTGGATTACAGTTACCCCAGTTGCCACCGGGAGCGCCTGAGCAAATGGGAACGCCACCGGAACCACCGCATCCTAGCATTGTAATTTTCATGGTTATGCTGCCGTCGGTCTTTGAGCTTTTGTAAAGAGACGATAAAAGTTATCGGTCGTTGCGGTATGAATTTCCGACACACTTACCTTTTTAACATTTGCCAAAGCTTCTGCTGTATGGCGTACAAAAGAAGGTTCATTCTTTTTGCCACGCATCGGGACAGGTGCCAAATAAGGGCTGTCGGTTTCAATCAACAAGCGATCTAACGGAGCTTCAGCGATTGTTGTGCGAATATCTTCGGCTGACTTATAGGTAATAATGCCAGATAGAGAAATATAAAAATCCATCTCCAGAGATGCTTTCGCTAGTTCTGGCCCCGCCGTAAAACAATGGATTAGGGCGGGATAGGCACCTTTATTGTATTCGTCACGCATGATTGCAATGGTATCGTCATCTGCATCACGGGTGTGAACAACAAGCGGGAGACCTGTTTCTCTTGCAGCTTCAATGTGTGCCCGGAAACTTTCTTTCTGTCGGTCTCTGGGGGCGTGGTCATAATAGTAATCAAGACCACTTTCACCTAAACCGATTACTTTTGAATCCCTGGCTTTTTCAATCAGGATATCCGGAGATGACAGGCCTTCGGTTCCTGCTTCATGTGGGTGGATGCCTACGGTGCAATAAATATCATTATTTGCTTTTGCGATATCCAAAACTGTATCGAAAGTGGATAGCTTGGTACCAATGGTAACCATGCATCCAATTCCAACGTCACGCGCACGTGTTAAAGCATCTTCCAGATCACCATCTTTCAGAAAGTAATCAAGGTGACAGTGAGAGTCGACAATCATTATGCCCCCCCTTCCTCTACATAGCGCGGGAAAACGCCCTGAGGCTTATCAATTTCAACGCCGGTAGGAAGTGGTGTTTTCAGGTCAGAGAATTTTCGTACATCTACGGGCAAACTCAGCTGATTTAGCATCTTTTCCATTGATTCTGGCATAACTGGTTGAAGAAGAATAGCTATTTGGCGAATAGATTCAGCCAGAACATACAAAACAGTTCCCATACGGGCTAGGTCCGTTTTCTTCAATCCCCAGGGTGCTTGTTCATCAACATACTTGTTTGCTGCTGAAATAACGTTCCAAACAGACTCCAAGCCGCGGTGAAAGCTTTGTTTGTCGAAATCATTTCTAAGTTTTTCATGCAGCGCATTTACGCTATCAAGAAGCTCTTTGTCAGCATCTGTGAAATCGCCATGCTCTGGTATTTTACCTTCGCAGTTTTTGAAAACCATCGAAAGAACACGTTGGGCCAGATTTCCTATATCATTAGCCAAATCACCGTTCATACGCGAAATCATCGCCTGTTTTGAATAATCGCCGTCTTTCCCAAAGGGAACTTCACGCATCATAAAATAACGAACCTGATCAAGTCCATATTCGTCAATTAATGCAAGAGGATCAATCACATTACCAATTGATTTGGAAATCTTTTGGCCTTCGTTGGTCCACCATCCGTGAGCAAAGATACGCTTTGGTAAAGGCAAGTCAGCAGCCATAAGAAAAGCTGGCCAATAGATAGCATGAAAACGCAGAATATCTTTTCCGACCATATGCAGATCAGCTGGCCAGAAGTTTTGATATTCTATCGCACTTTCATCCGGGTAACCAACTGCTGTCAGATAATTTGTCAAAGCATCCAGCCATACATACATAATGTGATCATTGTTACCGGGAACCTGGACACCCCATTTGAATGTTGTACGGCTGACCGACAGATCTCTCAAGCCGCCTTTAACAAAGCTGATCACTTCATTCCGACGGCTGTTAGGACCGACAAAGGATGGATCATTTTCATAAAGGGCTAATAATTTATCTTCAAAAGCAGAGAGCTTGAAGAAATAAGAAGGTTCTTCTACCCATTCAACTTCTGCGCCTGTTGGTGCAATACGTTTTCCGTCTGCGTTTTTTGTCAGTTCCGTCTCTGTATAGAAGGCTTCATCGCGCACGGCGTACCATCCGGCGTAACTTCCTAAATAGATAAAACCTTTATCTTCCAGAACTTGCCAAAGCTTTTGACATGCCTTCTTGTGACGATCTTCAGTTGTTCTGATAAAATCATCATTTGAATAGTTACAAACATCTGTCAGATCTCTGAAGTTTTGGGATACCTGATCTGTAAATGTTTGTGGGTCTATCCCGGCTTTTTCGGCAGAAGCCTCGACTTTCTGACCATGTTCATCGGTCCCGGTCAGAAACTTTACATCATAGCCATCCAGCCTTTTAAAGCGAGCAAGTACATCGCAGGCCAGTGTGGTATAGGCATGCCCAATATGTGGCTTGTCATTCACATAATAAATGGGCGTCGTGATATAATAGGATCCTTTTTCTGATCCAGCCATAGGAAACTCCTGATCAACAGTACTTGCCGGGGTACTCTGTGTTAATCAGGCAGTCAGGGTTTGGAGTTCCGTTAAGGTTGTCACAACGACCTGCTTTTTATCCAGATTAGCACGGGTAGCACGGGCATAATTCTTCGAGCACTTCTCCCACAGGCCGAGCCATTGCGCAAGACCATGTCGTTCAATTAATGCAGAGATTAGTGTTTGTTCTTCGGGAATAACCATGTCCGGCAGGACACCTTGCCCGGCTGTTTTCGTCAAACGTGCCAGCCACCAAAGGTAAAGTTCCATCCCCGTTTTGAACGCGAGTGGATCAGAGCCGGAAAGTTTATCGGCAAAGGCATAAAGCTTGACCATATCCAGGTTGGGTAAGGTCGCAAGCAACGATATCATTTCCCTGTAGAGGTCAAGACCGCCGCTTTTCCATAGATCCAGTGCTTTTCCAACCGACCCTTCTGATAGTTTAGCGAGTTGAACAGCATCATCATCCGAGAGTTCTGGCGCTTTATTTTTGAGTAAAGCTATAACAGTGTCTTCTTCCAATGCAACAAGCGGAAGATGACAGCATCTGGAATGGATCGTTTGTAGAATTTGCCCGGGAAGATGGGATATAAGTAACAGGACTGTTTTTTCCGGTGGTTCTTCCAAAACCTTGAGAAGCGCATTTGCTGCATTGGTGTTCATTTCTTCTACAGCGTCAACAATAACAATGCGCCAGCCACCTTCGATGGATGTCTTATGAGAAAAATTGACAATCTTGCGGACCTCATCGACAGGAATTGTCGTTCGCGTCTTGCCTTTTTCATCCGGACTTAATTCAAGCGTTACGAGATCACCGTGCGCGCTCGCTGCAATTCTTTTGGCAACGGGGTTATCTATACCAATATCCAGTGTTGTCGGCGGAGCGCTATCGCCAAAGAGGTTATTACCTTCATCTTCATTGATTTGATTCATCAAGAAGCGGGCAAAACGATAGGCAAGTGTTGCTTTGCCAATGCCTTTGGGACCAGTCAGCATCCATGCATGCGGAAGTTTACCGGAATTAAATCCCCTCAGAAGAGTTTCTTCTGCCTTTGTGTGACCAACCAGATCTTGTGTTAACCTGGGATGGTCAATGAGGTCGGGTTCTGATTGTGCTTTCTTCCGGGTTGTTTTAGCCATCGAAAGATCCGGTAAACTTATTGGTGACAGCTTCTCTTATAGATTTTTCTACGTCATCCAGCGATTGTGTGGCATCTATGACCACGCAGCGATCAGGGGCTTCTTTTGCAATTGATAAAAAACCTTCACGCATACGCTCATGAAAAGATGTTTCCATTCCCTCAAAGCGGTTTTCGCCGAGATCATGTCCTCGTGTGCGGCCTAGGCCAACCGAAACGGGCAGATCCAGTATCAATGTCAGATCAGGCTGAAAGTCGCCCAAAACCCAATTGTGAAGATCGGTAATTTTTTTTGCACCTAAGCCATGCCCTATACCTTGATAGGCAACAGAGGAATCTGCAAAACGGTCACAAATTACCCATTCTCCTTTTGCAAGAGTAGGTTTGATTATCTTTTCAACGTGTTCCTGTCGGGCCGCAAACATCAACAGTGCTTCTGTTTTTGGTGTCCATCGTGAGGCATCACCACGTACTAGTAGGTCGCGAATAAGTTCGGCACCGGGTGTTCCACCTGGTTCTCGGGTACAGGTATTCCTGTAACCGTATTTATCAAGAAATTGGGACAAGCGTTTGATTTGCGTGCTTTTTCCTGCCCCTTCTCCGCCTTCAAGGGATATAAAGAAACCTTTGGACATGGGTGTTATGATTTTCCGAAAATCAGATAATTCAAGGCAGAAACAATACGGCTAAAGCCGCCTTCTCTTTCCACTGAATTTGCAGCAACAAGCGGAATTTCAACTGTGTCAATATCTGGCGCGGCTATTGTCAGTGTCCCTAGTCTTTCTCCCTTTTCAATTGGGGTCTGGATCGGACCAACATAATTGACTGTGGCGGTCATTTTATTTTTTGCGTTCCGCGGGAGTGTTAATAGAAGATCGTCTTCAGGAACCAGATCTATAGTCTTTTCTGTGCCGAGCCAGACATCTGCAGTGTCAACCGTTTCACCCGCTTTGAAGAGTTCGAAATTATCAAACTCTCTAAAGGCCCAGGAAACCAGACGTGCGGACTCTTCGGCACGTTCTTTCGCGCTTCCCATACCATTCAGAACCATAATGATACGCCGATCCCCCTGTTTGGCGGATGCAGTTAAGCCATAGCCGGCCTCTTCTGTATGACCGGTTTTGAGACCATCAGCCCCAAGATTTTTATAAAGTAATGGATTTCTGTTACCCTGTGTAATACCGGACCAGGTAAAGGATTTTTCCGAATAGACATCATAAAATTCGGGAAAGTCTGTGATGATACGATCAGCAAGGATTGCCAAATCTTTTGCTGTCATTCTTTGACCAGGATCTGGCCAGCCTGTTGCATTGGCAAAGGTGCTGTTCTCCATGCCAATCTCGCGTGCTTTCGCTGTCATTTCCAACGCGAAGTTTTCTTCGGAACCACCAAGGCCTTCAGCTACGACAATACAGGCATCATTTCCTGATTGAACAATAATACCACGCAAGAGATCATGAATAGACACTTCTTTGCCGACTTCGACAAACATTTTTGAGCCACCTTTGCGCCAGGCTTTTTCGCTGACAGGCAGTTTATCATCCAGTGAAAGTCGGCCATCCTTCAGGCGTTCAAACACCATATATGCGGTCATGATTTTACTCATGGAAGCCGGAGGCATAGAAACTTCGGCATCTTTATTAATCAGAACCGTTTTGGTTGTATAATCAATCAGGTAGGCTTCTCGCGCTGATGTCTCAATAGCATGGGCTGATTGAGTGATCACGAGGAGGCAAGCTCCGCTGAATAAGATAGCTTTTAATGAAGATCTAAAGTTTGAATTCATTTTGTTTTGCAATGATCTGACCTGAGTGTCTTAGAGTTACTTTGGTAGCTAGTTGGTTACTTAAAGTTAGATGAGTACTGGGCTTTTGTGGAGAAAATGTGGCCTCTTGTCAGTCTTAATTGACAGAGATATTAATCAACCACAACACGAGCGTCATTGTAACCATTGTCGTGCAGTATTTTTAATAGTTCGTCGGCTTCTTGAACATTTGTCAAAGGGCCAAGGCGAACCCGATAAAAAGTACGCTCGCCTACAGCAGCATTGGCAACTTGTGCGGTTCCTAAAGGAGATAACCGGGCGCGAAGCCGATCTGCATTATGAACCTGTAGAAACGAACCTGCCTGAACGTAAATACTACTGGGTGCAACAGGCGTCTGGGACACGACGCCATCCGTAAAATTTGCAGTAGGCTCAATACTTGCTGTTTGTACGGATAGTGTCGGTTGGCTTGCCGTCGGTGCGCTTGCGACCGGAGCATCCAGAGGCTCGGCAGTTACTGTTTCTGTCGGAGCGGCAAGTGTCGTATTCTCACTTGAAACAGCCTGAGGTGTATAGTCTTTCCCTTGGGCTTGAGCTGCAAGCTGTCTGCTCTCTTCTTCGAGAATCTCAACTTTGACCTTTGCTGTCCCTTGAAGCTCAAACCCCAGAAGTTGAGCTGAACGTCGAGACACATCTATAATGCGATTGTTAGAAAAGGGGCCGCGATCATTAATACGAAGTTTTATTGATCGTCCATTTCCAAGGTTTGTCACGCGGACAAGTGATGGCATGGGTAGTGTTCTATGTGCTGCGGTAAGCGCATACTGATCATAGATCTCTCCATTCGCAGTTTTTTTGCCATCAAATCCTGGGCCATACCATGATGCAATTCCGGTTTCACTGTAGCTGTAATCTACAGCAGGGTAATACCAGATTTTTTTTACTTGATAAGGAGATCCTACTTTGTAACGACCGACGGTTTTCGGTGTATCACTTCTGGTGATGCTTTTAGTTGCATGAGAGGCAAGCTCTATTTCTGCACAGCCACTTAACCCTAAGCCTATAACCGTCAGGCATGCTGCAAATTTTGGTAATTTATTTAAGCTCATTGAGACCCCCATACATATACTGAAAAAGATTGTATGCTTCTATCCAAGTCTTATCAATCTTATCTAGTGTGATCTCTGTGATTAATTCACTCATCGCTTCTGGTCTCATCTAATGTTTTGCGATCGTCACGATTTTCTGAGTTTTAATAGTAGAGCTTGATCCGGATATCCATCGCCCGGTAAACCAACTCTTTTTTGAAAGTTACGGATGCCTTCACGGGTTTTCCGCCCAATGATACCATCGGCTTTACCAACATCATATCCAAGGTTTGCCAGAAGAGTTTGTATTTCTTCAACTTCGGTTCGATGTAAGGGACGTTCATCTACAGGACGCGGCGAAACTAGCGGTGTCTTTCCTTCGATGCGATCTGATAAATGTCCAACTGCGAGTGCATAATGTATAGATCTGTTCCAGTTCAGGATTTTACGGAAGTTGCTGTATACAAGAAATGCCGGTCCTTTATGGCCAGAAGGAAGGATCAGCGACGCCTCCAGATCAAGCGCGGGTAAATTGTTCCCTGTTATTTTTCTTATGCCAGCCTGTTGCCATTCGATCAGAGTTTTTTTGGTGTTCAGGCCAACAAAATCCCAATTGAAATCATGAGGAAGTTGAACTTCTCTGCCCCAAGTATATTGGTCATCCCAACCGATTTGCCCAAGGTAATTGGCAGCTGAACCAAAAACATCAGGCAGACTGTGCCATATGTCTTTGCGACCATCTCCATTTTCATCTACGGCATAGAGATTATAAGTCGAAGGAATAAATTGAAGGTGTCCCATGGCGCCAGCCCATGACCCTTGCATTTTCTCTGGTGTGATATGGCCTTCATCTATAATGCGTAAGGCTTCAAGGAGCTGGGTTCTAAAAAAATCACTGCGTCGTGTGTCATATGCGAGTGTCGCATCGGCTGCGATAACAGAAAATCCGCCAGTATGTTGACCAAAATTACTCTCCAAACCCCAGAAAGCAAGAAGGAAACGGCTTTGAACCCCGTACTTTTTGCTTATGCTATCAAGTAATTCTTTGTGGGTTATCTGAAGTTGTTGTGCTTTTTTTATACGCTGCGTATTTACGGCTCGATCCAGGTAACTCCAGAAAGTGCGGGTGAATTCTGGCTGCCTGCGGTCATATTCAATGACTTTTGGAATCGGCTGTATGCCGTTAAAACTTTGGGTCAATGTTTGTTCCGAAATGCCTTGGCTTCTTGCTTCTACTTTAAACTCGTTGAGCCACTGTTCGAATGATATCTGTGATACAGTTTGTTCAGGTGTATTCTCAACTGTCTGAGCTTGCACTGACGGAATTAGGGTTGGAATCAAGATTAAAGAAAAAATAACTGTCGAAAGAAGATTTCCGCAGAAGGTAATTTTAGGTTTAATGTTAATCGGCTTTTTTAAATTAAAATTTCGGCGTATTGAAAGAAACAAAGTAAGCTCCGAATCGCGATAGATGATCTCAAATATGTTTAGAAGAACTCTATCCGAAATAATGTGGTAAGCGCTAGCTTGTTTCCAATAATGTTGGGTTTAATGTTTTGTTATAATTTATATTCGCTTCTGATAGACGCGACAACTTGATGTCCCCTGCCCCTTAAATAGATAAATTTTATCTTTTTCGGCGAGCTTTTGGGGATCATGGAGCATGTTTCGTTGATATAACGCTGCCCCATATTTTCGACCATTAACAACCGCGATATATTGCATCGATTTCACCTGTTTAAAGCGACCACGTTGGCAGGCTTTGCTCAATCCGGTGTCTTTTGTGAAGATTTCCCGCAAAGGATCTGCGGTGCTATATATCAAGCGGCTACCTAAATAACGTTCTTTCTTTAGTTGTTGGTTTGGTAATCCGGGTTTTAACAATGGCTTTCGCGTAATGTTATTCGGAGTCATATACCCGCTTTGCGCAAAAGTATCGTGTGAAGAAACGGCAAAAGCAGCACAAATTAATGCTGTTGAGATAAAATTTGTAAGGTGATTCCGCATTAACAGTACTTTTCTTTGTGCTTTATATTTTAAGAACATAAATATAACTATTAAAAGAAAACGTAGAGTTAACATCTTGTTTTCATTTTTATGGGATCTTACAACTTATTGTATTGTTATATTTATTTTAAGGATCTCGCCCGGGCATGATCAAAAATTTGCTAGATAAGCTTTTTGGTAAAAAAGAAATACGCCGCGAAGGTCGTGAATTCGGTGTTATTGGAACCGTTGCCGTTAATAATATTGATTATTCTTTGGATAACTGGAGCTCCAGCGGATATGCCATTACAGGTTATGATGGTCCTCTGAGGCGCGGCGATCACGTCGACATTCATTTTCGTCTTGAATTGGATGGTGGTGCGTTGGAATTTGACTGTAAATCAATTATTGTTCGAATTGAACCAGACAAAGAAACAATGGCAGGTGTTTTTGTTGAAATGAGTCCTGAAACACGAATTCTTATTGCCAATTATTTTGATAGCTAAGATCTGTAAGCCAGCGTATTCTGTTTACAGATAAATTATATAAAAGGTAACTTCATGTCTGATGAAGAATCTATGAACAATGATGATGTGGATGACATGTTCGATTCTGCACCTGCACCTGCACCTGCTGAACCGGAGACGACAGCATCAGATTCCTCTGTTATAGATGAGAACGTTCCCGCCGTACATGGTGTGGGGTTGGAAGTATCTGCGATTCTTGGTACAGCACAAATGCCTGTCAGCCAATTGTTGAAGATGGGACGTGGTGCGGTTGTCGAGCTTGATAAGTATATCGGTGACACAATTGATATCTCTATCAATGATCAAATGATTGCCCGCGGTGAGGTGATGATTAAAGAAGATCGCCTCTGTGTTGAAATCATAGAGATGATTAGACGAACAGGTGATTGATATCTATCACTTTTTCTAAGGTGTGATGCGTGTTCATATGATCTAGAACCAAAGGAGCCCTGTGGCTCCTTTTGCATTTTTTGTCAGAAAAAATAAAAAAAAATAAAAAATGTCATTTTTTATTATCTAAGTATTTGACACTACGTTCAAATGGAGATATTTCAAAGCCCGTCGGGACGAGAATGACGAATGTACTTCTCAAACGATGTACGGAAGGATGGCAGAGCGGTTGAATGCACTGGTCTTGAAAACCAGCAAGGGTGCAAGCCCTTCCAGGGTTCGAATCCCTGTCCTTCCGCCACTATCTAAAGAATAAGCGCCGTTTTAGGCGCTTTTCTTTTATGTACTTTTCTAATCTCTATACATGAAGAGCAATCAGTGCTTTGTGTAGCTTCTGTTTCAAGCTTTCGTTCGTGAGCTGATTTTTATCGCTATCAAAGTTTTAGAAGAAGTTCGGGATTGACAGAATACCTTTTATCTTTGCCCCAAAAAATGGCGCTGATGTTTCTGCTGCTTTCAAAACGCTGCTTGCACCACCCTGCCCAGGGGATGTCGACAGGAATAGTGACGGTTTATTCTGAAAGACTTTAGATCGTATCCGACTTAATTTGAATCGTTATGGATTCCCTTTTATTTAATTTTGTGATTCATTATAGGCTTAGTTTAAGGAGGTCATAATGTATCGTAGAGGCAAAGCCTATCCGCGGGAGCTACGCGAACGTGTTATTGCAGCCGTCCGGTCAGGGTCGAGCCGTAG
>NZ_LAQL01000039.1 GCF_001026905.1 Kiloniella spongiae | reverse complement strand
CATTCGGCAATGGCTTGCCCCGGCAAGGAACTATTTTCCTTAAAATGCAGACATTTGCTTGTTGCCCGGTTGGCCATCTGCATCCAGTTCTCGCCATGCGCCAAAATTTTCCAATAATATTCTCGTTTATTGGCACAGGAGCTGACAGCTATTTTCCCATCACCTTTAAAGGTATCTACATTATAAAAAAATGTCTCTTCTTTAGGCAAACCAGGGCCAGTGAATTCTTTTTTGACCTCAC
>NZ_LAQL01000038.1 GCF_001026905.1 Kiloniella spongiae | reverse complement strand
AATAGGACAAAGCCAGACGCGGTTCATTACCCGCAATCCCGGGAGGAACTGAAATCGGAAGGGAGTAGGTCGCTGCCCCACTGTCATCAACCGCAAACTCGCCCTCAAGAGACCCTGCTACTGTTGTTGTATTACTCGTCTGGGCATAAGCATCCCCAAAAAAAGAGACACCGAGACTTCCAGCCAGACATAGGCCAGTCAAACTCAGGCCCGTCAAGCGTAAGCCAGCCACACGCAAACGCGATAGCAACAACATTTATGATGATCCCCCCAGATCGAACCTGAAAACTTTCAAAAACCAAGAACTAAAAAACGACGTTTTTCAAAAACCGAGAACTCGGCAACAGGAATAGAAACACGTTATGCGTGTCACCCTTAACACTAGGAATAATATCCAAGCTGTCAACTAGGGAGTGACAGTTGTCGTATTTATTTCATACTGCTTGTTCGTCTGGCTCTTGAGCCTGACATCAATGGAGCCACCCGTCTGCGGCACTTGTTCCCAAGTGTTTTCCTGTTCCGATATCGGCGTACCATCTACAAGCTGGCGAACAGATTTCTCCGTCCGGCGCACAAAGGGCCAGTCCTGACGATAATCGGTAATGGTCTCGGTGCCCCGCTGAATATCTTTGGATGTAATCTGCTTGAAACCCAGGAATGATCCACGTTTAAGATCCACCTTGGCACCTGCGTAGTTATACTCAATCTTACGTTTGCCCCCGATACCATCATCACGTTCAACTGACTGTACAACAGACAAGGGAGATACATAATCCTGTTCGGGATAAACAGCATCGCTGCCTTTTGAATAAACAAGCTTATCCGTTAATGGTGTGTAGGTGAGTTCCATAAAAGAGCCTCTGGATGTTGAAAAAGATGAAATAACCTTCGGTTGCGATTTGGATTTTAAGTTTGAAATCGACATTCCCGTATACCTTGTCTTGACAGCCACAAGGTCACTCATGCCATCGCCATCTACATCTCCAAGAAACTGTGCGTCCCGATCACTCCAATCGCCGCTCGTCGCAACTGTCCCCATTGGAACAAAGCTCCCCTTGCCGTTTGCAAGGAATTGTGAAACCAGCCAGCCGTTGGAAGTCAACTTTGCTAAAACCAGATCCACCAACTCATCCCCATTAAGATCGGCAGGTATCACATCGTAATCTCCACTCCAGTCCGTAAGATCTAGATAAGTGTTTTTAGGATCATAGGCTCCAAAACGACCATCACCATGAGATAAAATATTTGCAACTGAAAGGGAGTTGGAAGAGTTCCAAACCATTATCACATCATCAAGGCCATCACCATTGACATCACTGACATTCATGGAGCCTCCGCCTAACCAATTACCCTCCTCGCGCAATTTGATACCTTTAGTAAAGCTACCATCACCGTTAGATCTGAAATTGTATATTGATAGCCCAAAAGGAGAATCATAGACCAATACCACGTCACTAAGCCCATCGGCATCCACATCACCTATAATTGGTTTCGGGAAGCTGCCTTGATTAGTCCAGTTACCGCCTTCTCCGTAATTCTTGGAGGAATCATAGTTCAAGAAACTGCCGTCACCTTTAGAAATCAAAGCGGTGATGGATAAGCCATTGCTTGCAGCCTTAACTGCGACAAGGTCACTCAGTCCGTCGCCATTTACATCAGCCATCATCGGCTGGTAACCTTGTGACCAATCACCACTCACACTTAAATATTTATCCCACTCCAGGGGATAGAAGCCACCGTCCCCCCGTGACCGTAATGTGATTGCACGAATTCCGGCGGTAGTGAAGCTGGCCATGGTCACATCGCTCAATCCATCACCGTCGACATCTCCGATCAGGGGAGAATTTTCAACCCAATTGTTACTGTAGGTGTAGTCCAGGCTGGTATCATGATCATGAAACTTTCCATCACCTTTAGCGCGAAAAGTAGCCACCTTAAGATAGCTGGTTGTCCGCAATACAGAGATAACATCGCTGAAGCCGTCTCCATTCACATCCCCGTTAAAAGACCAGTACCCTTTGCCCCAATCAACACTGCTGGTCAGATTATCCCCAGTATCCAGACTAGAAAAACCGATATTAATGGCTGGCCAGTTAACGGAAATCGAACTTAAACAATTCCCACCTACATCACACATTTGAACCTGAATTATGCGGGATTGATTTTCGGTGCTGTTGTATTCGTAGGTAAGTCTATAATTTGATACCACTCTTTCAGCTTCGTATGTCTGGATATTCGCTAACCGTTTGTCCTGTGTAACCTTGGCTCCAGCCTGATACCAGGTGCGGATATCGGTGCGATCTTCGTAAACAAAACGCACTGAGGAAGTGGCTGTGGTCCCAACTGTGGTATTGCCGCCATAATCAATACGATTGATGCGGTATGAACCGTTAGCTTGATCTTCGATATAGCTGTAAGTAATGGCATTGTTTGATCGGTCAGACTGTTTGTTCAACGCCCAGATCCGCGCTTCTGATCTCGCCGTACCATCCGCCTTGATCGCTTCGATGCGACTGTCAGCTGTAACGCCGTATTCCAGAACAAGACCGCCTTTGCTCCAAACCGTAAAGCTTGCGGGGCCTGTGCCGGCGGTTCCGTTCGAGATAACTTTGGCATAGCTTTCAATCTCAGTGCGGTATTCCGTGCCATCTGCCCCATAGTCTCCAGAGACAGCGACCAAGCGCTGACCATCCAGACAGAAACGATCTTCGGTAGAGAAATCAACACCGTGGATCTTGCCATGAGGGACCAGACGTTGACCACAACGCGTTATCGCAGAAAGACCTGAAAGCCCCCAGCCAACACCCAGGGGACCATTACCCGCCTGAGAAGAATAGGACAACGCCAGACGCGGTTCATTACCAGCAATCCCCGGAGGAACTGAAATCGGGAGGGAGTAGATTGCTGCTCCACTGTCATCAACCGCAAACTCTCCCTCAAGAGACCCTGCTACCGTTGTTGTACTACTCGTCTGGGCAT
>NZ_LAQL01000037.1 GCF_001026905.1 Kiloniella spongiae | reverse complement strand
TCGTAGGTTCAAATCCTACCCCCGCAACCAACTTTACAGACTCTACGCAAAAGTCGCTCTCATCGAGCGGCTTTTCTGCGTTTACAGCCATAGACAATATCCCAGCCAGATGGCCTTTGATACTCACACTTAGTGTGGCTTTACCCGTCTCGTCAGTAGTTGGTGAGAGAATGATTTCCTCAATAAGACCTCTGATAATATCGACAGCTTTTGCACGGTGACTTTCCTGGGCTAGGAGAGGGATCAGGTTAGAAACTTGCTTTCGATAAAGCTCCGCCATGCCAGTATGTAAAAGAACAGGCTTTGCTGGTGAGGTATCTAGTTTGGCTTGTAACTCTATTTTACGAGTTTCGAGATCAGAAATCTTATCTTTTAAGTGACTACCGGGTACGCCATCAATGATTGCCTGTATGAGCTTATCAAGCTCTCTATCAATTTTCTCCAGTTCTTTATGCTCACGTACAAGAACTGCATTGTGATCTGCAGTCAGGCTATTCATACGCTCAGTGTAACGCTGACAGAAAACTTCAAAGAGTTCGGGGTCCATAAGGTGATCTGATAGCCCGTTAAAGACTGTTTCTTCTAATGCATCACGTCGTAACGTGGTGAGATTATCGCATGTACCTTTGTTACGGGCAGCAGCACAGCCAACACGCTCTGAATTCACGTGGATCATACCGCCACCGCAAGAGCCACACTTCATGAGACCTGAAAACAGATACTGAGGGCGCTTTCTATCCCACATACCCATTTTACGACCTTGTTGGGCTTTGCTTGTGAGGGAAGTTTTCTCCTGGCGTTCTTTAACAGCATCCCATAGTTCTGGTTTGATGATTCTAAGTTCGGGGATTTCCGTAATTACCCATTCTTCTTGCGGGTTCAGGCGTGAAATACGTTTACCTGTATCAGGATTTTTGATGTAGCGCAGACGGTTCCAGACAAGCTTACCTTGGTAGAGGTCATTATTAAGGATACCTGTACCACGTTCTTTGTTGCCATGAATTGTACTGGCTCCCCATTCTTTGCCTGTAGGGGTAGGGATACTCTCTTTATTGAGCATCACAGCAATAGCCCGTGGGCTTTGTCCGGCAGCGTAAGCGTTAAAGATACGTGTGATCGTGCATGCTTGATCGTCGTTAATTGCCCGCTCACCTGTAATAGGCGTACCGCTTTCATCTATCTTGCGTATAATATCGTAACCGTAAGATTTACCTCCACCAGGTTTGCCTGCTTCTACACGTCCTCTGAGGCCACGTCTGGTTTTGTCGGCTTGGTCTTTTAGGTACAGGGCCCCCATTGTCCCTTTGAGGCCGACATGAAGTTCGTTGATAAGTCCTTCGGACAAGGTAATGATTTTAACGTCATTAAAAGACATGCGTTTATAGATATGAGCGATGTCTTCTTGATCTCGGGAGAGGCGATCAATGGATTCAGTGAGAATGATATCAATTTTTCCGGAACGGGTATCTTCTAGCAAGCTTTGAATACCAGAGCGGATAAGTGTCGCGCCACTTATCCCATAATCAGCATAGCTATTATATATTTGAAAACCTTCTTGTTTTGCTTTTAAGGTATAAATACGAAGTTGATCCTCAATTGATGCTTCACGTTGCATATCCGTTGAGTATCGAGCGTATAAGCCAGCGCGTAATGCCATGTGTCAAATCCTTTGACCTATCAAGGCTGCCGCTTCTGGGTAGCCTGTTTTAGATGTTCTTCTGCTGCAAGATCTGCCAGATATTCTGCAAGCTGCTTTAAGAGCAGTTGTGCATCACAGAATTCTGTATCTTGCAAAGGAGCATCGCATGTGTGTTTTTGATCGGCCATATAGCAAGACTAAACTGCTAAAAGACCAAACTTCCTCGCGATGTTCTCGTGGTTTATTTACTTATCTACGACATCCCGCATCATTGGGATATTGAGCCAATAGCGCGTACCTTTGAGTTGTCCCGTTTTAAACAAGGCTTCTTTCTTAACAAGATCATTTAAGTCTCGGGTCGTTGTTGCCCGTGGTGTTCCTGTTATACGCATATAGTTATCAGCACTGAGGCCACCCTTAAATCCTCCAATACCAGCTTTGAGCATGCGCAGGATTGCCTTTTTTTGACGCTCATTCATTTGATCTCGTAAAGCATCAAGAAACCGGGTTTTAGCAATAATGAAGTCAATCAATTGCTCGGAGTATTTTTGTGCTTCTAAGGTGGTGATTGCGAAATATGTGAGCCAGTTTGTGATGTCCATCCCCTTGTTGTTCGCTTCCAGGGAGGCATAGTAGCCAGTCCTATGAGCTTCTATGGTTTGAGAAAGCGCAATAAGAGAAGGGTGGCCGATGGCTTGAGCGAGAACTTTCTCAACCAATGCTCTGGCAATCCGACCGTTACCGTCTTCGTAGGGGTGGATGCTTACGAAATAAAGATGTGCTAATCCGGCCCGTGTTAAAGCTGGTAGCTTAGTACTGGTATTAAACCAGTTTATGAAGGCCTCCATCTCTGATTCCATATTGGAAGAGGGAGGTGCTTCAAAGTGAATAGTAGGTTTGTGGACGTATCCGGATATCACCTGCATTGATTCTGTGTGTGTGCGATAACCACCTTTTACTTTGATATGACGATGATCTATCATCAGCATGTGATGCCAATTATGAAGCGAGGCATGACTTAAAGGAGCATCATATGTCTGGTAGAGATCAACCATCATCTCTGCAATGCCTTGTTCGGCTAGACCAGCAGGATATACGTCTTGTTGGAGGCCAAATTGGCGACGGATAGAGGATTGAATACTGTCGCGGTTTAGGAACTCGCCCTCAATCTCGGATGTTTTAAGAGCTTCGTCACTAATCATATCAATAATCAGTGTTTGTTTTTCGTCCTCAGTGATGTGTTTATACGCACCAAGAATGACCCCGGATTCCTTTAAGAACCGTGTTTCAAATTCGGCCAGTTTTTCACTATCGTACTGAAAGTCAGGCCAGTCTTTTTGCTGCCAATTCCATTTCATGAGGTATAAATCATTCCTTTATTACTCATGATTATATATTAAGTGATGTATATTTGCACCTCTTATAGCTCAAATAATTTAATTTCCAAACTTCAGGTTTAAATCCACC
>NZ_LAQL01000036.1 GCF_001026905.1 Kiloniella spongiae | reverse complement strand
ACTTTTGGCAACCATGTCGCCAGTTCGGGAAAGATCGCTAGAATTAGCAGGGCGATAATCTGGATAAAGACAAAGGGAATAACACCCTTGTAGATCTGCATGGTCGTGACTTCCTTTGGTGCTACGCCTCTGAGATAAAAGAGCGCAAAGCCAAAAGGTGGGGTCAGAAAAGAGGTCTGCAGGTTCATCGCCATCATCACACCGAGCCATACCGGACTGATATCACTCATCAGCAGGATCGGGGCAACAATCGGCACGACGACAAAGGTAATCTCGATGAAGTCCAGGAAAAAGCCGAGCACAAACATCACCAGCATGACGATTACGAGCGCACCATAGGTGCCCCCGGGCATGTGGCTGAGGAATTCATGCACCATATCGTCACCACCAAGTCCTCTAAAGACCAGCGAGAATACAGAGGCTCCGATCAGGATCACAAAAACCATCGACGAGATTTCCATGGTCGAGCGCATGATCGGGCGCAGGATATTGGTGCGCCAGACACGGCCAAGAGATACGAGTATCCCCCAGAAGAGACCAATAGATGCAATGCCCGCAGCAATAATGGCGATCATATCTACTGTCGGTATTTCATTTCTTGCAACCCGCAGATCAAAGAAAGAAATCAACACCAACATAAAGAGCAGGCAGAGCGTTGCGATGATAGTCGGACGCCGACTGCCAAAGTCCATAAAATCGAACGGTGAGGTACGGTCTGCGTTATCCAGAAGTCCCAGTTCCTGTGTCCGCATACCTGCAAGCAAGAGCGAGCCAATAGCGCCCACAGCTGCGGCTTCTGTCGGGGTTGCAATTCCGCTGAGGATGGAACCGAGAACCGAGACGATCAGTGCTACTGGTGGTACCAATGCATGGAGGATCTTGTTCAGGAAAGCACCGGGTTCGATGTGGTTTTCATCCCGCGGGATCGGCGGAGAGCTTTCCGGACGGATGATGGCCACAATCATCTGATAGGCGATGTACATGCCCACCAGCATTAAACCCGGGATCAAAGCGCCGGCAAAGAGATCACCAACCGATACAGGATCCGGTGACCAATTGCCGATGGCACGTTGGGCGTCGGAATAGGCATTGGAGATCTGATCACCGAGAATAACCAGTACGATGGATGGTGGAATGATCTGCCCCAACGTTCCTGCTGCACAGATAGAGCCACAGGCGAGGGAAGGATCATACCCCCGGCGCAACATGGTTGGCAGAGAGAGCAGTCCCATAGTGACAACAGTGGCGCCAACAATCCCGGTTGACGCGGCAAGCAAGGCCCCGACGATGGTCACGGAAATACCGAGGCCACCACGTACAGAGCCAAAGAGTTGTCCCATGGTCTCGAGTAACTCCTCCGCAACCTTGGACTTTTCAAGCATGACACCCATAAAAACAAAGAGCGGCACGGCAATGAGGATCTCATTGGTCATGGCGTTACCATAAATACGCGATGGCAGCGCCCCGAAGAAAGACAGATCAAAGACGCCTGTGGCATAGCCAATCAGAGCAAAGGCAATGGCAACACCCGCGAGGGTAAAGGCCACGGGAAAGCCTGCCATAAGAAAGAAACAGGCAGCAGCAAACATCAGAAGGTCAAGAGTTTCAGCCATTATTATATTACTCCCGGGCCGTCGTGGTGCCCGTCTTCTGGGACTTTGTGTTCAACGCCTTTGATAATGGCGAGTGAGTGAATGGCCATGGAAATACCTTGGAGTGCCATCAAAACGCAAAAAGCAATGATAGAGCTTTTGAGAACATAAACAGCAGGGATGCCACTGGTTTCTTTGGATGATTCCAGAATGGACCAGGAATTTGCCACATAAGGCCACCCATAAACCATGATCAGGACCAGAACCGGAAGCAAGAAGAAGATCACGCCGAAGAAGTCCACAAAGGCTTGCTTGCGTTCACTGGCTGCCCCGTAAAAAATATCCACCCGGACATGCCCGCCGTGCAACAGGGTGTACCCTGCGCCAAGCATAAAGAGGAAACCATGCATATAGATAATTGATTCCTGCATGAAAATGGAACCAATCCCGAAAACGTATCGCAACAGAACCACGGCGAACTGAACGAGAACCATAAAGAGGGCCAGCCAGGAAACAGTCCGGCCCACGCGTTCGTTCAAAGCATCGATGGTCTTTGCGAGGGAAAGAAACCCTGCCACAGTAGTCTCCCTATCAATCTATTATCATAGTCTTTTTAATTTACTTTTACTCTTTTAACTTCCTCTTACTCTGGGCGCGGCGAACGACGTGAAATCGTCTTACACGAAGGATGCTGCAACCCATAATACAACAGGGGAGAAAGAGTTAAGTAAAATGACTACTCTTATTATTTATCCAAAAAGAGGCCAGCAGGGGCTGGCCTCTTTCATCTCGGTTATCACTGAGTACTCAATGACTAGATCTTCAGTGCCGCGCCACGTGCAGCTGTATAGTCGGACTCGGACAGTTGGGTCCAACGGGAAACCTTACGACGGAACTCGATATAGCTGTCGTAGATTTCTTTGGAGATATCATCTGTCTGGCCAACTTCTTTCACAACTTCTTCAGACTTGGCACCCAAGGCATCCATGATGTCCTGCGTGAAAGTACGAAGCTCGACGTTGTGCTTGTTCAACAGTACGTCCAGTGAGTCACCGTTTTTGGCATTGTACTCTGACAGCATCACGTTGTTTTCAGCGGCACAGGCAGACTGGATCAGAGCCTGCTCATCCGGGGCAAAGCTTTCCCAAACATCCTTGTTCATGCCGCAAGCAAGGCCTGAACCCGGCTCGTGGAAACCTGGCTGATAGTAGTATTTGGTTACTTTGTAGAAACCAAAGGCCAGATCGTTCCAGGGGCCAACCCACTCAGTCGCATCAATCGCACCTGATTCGAGTGACGGGAAGATCTCGCCACCCGGTAGCGTAACAGCCGCTGCACCAATACGGCGCAGAACTTCACCACCCAGACCAGGCATACGGATTTTAAGACCTTTGAAATCTTCCAGTGTGTTGATTTCTTTATTGAACCAGCCACCCATCTGCACACCGGTGTTACCGGCCATGAAAGATTTCAGGTTGTACTGTGCGGAAAGCTTGTCCCACAGTTCCTGACCACCGCCGTAGTGAACCCAGGCGTCGAGTTCGTTGGCGGTAAAGCCGAAAGGAACCGCAGTGAAGAAGTTAAAGGCTTTGTGTTTACCCTGCCAGTAGTATTCGGCGGCGTGGTACATATCCGCTGTGCCGTTAGAAACAGCATCAAAGGATTCAAAAGGGGGTACCAATTCACCCGCAGCATAAAGCTTAACGTTCAGCTTGCCGCCGGAAGCAGCGGTGATCCGATCAGCAACACGCTGGGCACCGGTACCAAGGCCGGGGAAGTTCTTTGGCCAGGTCGTTACCATCTTTAGGTCGCGTTTGCCCTGTGCAATCGCTGGTGCACTCAGTGTTGCTGCTGCCGCACCTGCTGCTACGCCCGTAGCTGCACCCGTTAAAAACTTTCTACGATTCATTAAAATTG
>NZ_LAQL01000035.1 GCF_001026905.1 Kiloniella spongiae | reverse complement strand
TCAAATCCTACCCCCGCAACCAATATGAAACCCTCTGAGTGTAAAGCTCAGAGGGTTTTTTGCGTTTGTAGAGCATTTACTCACAGTCGGTAATAAGCCTGAATATAAATCTCGGGGGTAGCCCAGATAAGATTTCATTAACTTTCCAGCTGTGGAACAAGTATGGCGATATCAGTTAGGCGCTTCTCTATTTCTGAGGCATAGTGCTGAACCAAACAATAAATCGTAGAATGTTGATATCATTTGATATAACCCTACATTTTTTACACAATCTTGATATTGAACTATACCGACTTTAGTTTCTAAATTTTGTCTCAAGAAAGAAGCTGTATGCAAAGATCTGATTTAAGTATGAAATGGCTAGAGGTGTTTCAATCGATTGCCATAACGGGATCGATGCAGGCAACTGCAAAAGAAACGGGTTTGACGATTAGTACCGTATCTCATCATTTACGAAGTTTGGAACAACAACTGGGGGTACTGCTTCTTAATCATAAGTGTCGTCCTATGACATTGACGCCAGCCGGAAATATCTTTCTAACGTATATTGATCAAGCACTATTATTAATTCGTAAAGCACGAACAGAAGTAACTTTAGGTAATATGCCAGAAGCACGTCATTTGAGGTTAGGATTTATTGAGGATTTTGAAAGCAAAATTGGCCCTGAACTTGCTGTTTTTTTGGCCGAGAGTATGCCAAATTGTGACTTTATACACAGCACAAGATTTAGCCATGAAATCCTGGAGATGCTACATAAACGCAAGCTCGATATTGGCTTGGCCAATCGTCCCAGTGATACTTCTATAGATTTACAAGAATTTCCAATTTTACGTGATCCTTTTGTCCTGGCTATACCCGCGCATAGTTCTTTAAGTTCTGATGAATATCTTTCAGATAACACGGGGCTTCCGTTTTTGAGATATAGTCAGCACCATATTATTGGTAAACAGATTGAAGCTCAATTGCGTCGTTTAAAGATTGTATTACCAAATAGATTTGAGATTGAAAGTAATCAAACTCTCATGGCAATGATCGCAGCTGGTGCCGGTTGGTCAATAACGACACCGCTTTGTTATTTCCGTGCCAGTCATTTTCACAATCAGATAAAACTCTGTCAATTTCCGGAAAAGAGTTTTGCACGTTATTTGTCTTTGTTTGCAACACATGAATGCTCGACATCAATTATTGAGATAATCAATGTTGCTCTTTGCAATATGATTAACAAGAAAATCGTTCAACCTGCGTACGATACCATGCCCTGGTTGCGAGACAGTTTCCAATTACTGTAATAAACGGACAAAGTACATAGAACGTGCTTTCTTGCACTGAACTTCTTCCTGATTTGGGAGGAGTACAAAACATTAATTACGAAAAAATAATAATTCTAATTTGAAGATTTCGTAGTATTAGATTTTCTATTGCTCGTTACAAATTTTGCAGCCTGAATAGTCGGTATCAATTATTCCTGAGGAGGTTGCCATGAAATCACGCACTAAGGTTGTCGTTATAGGCGGGGGCATTGCTGGCTGCTCAGCACTGTATCACCTGACGAAAGAAGGATGGTCTGATGTTGTGTTGGTTGAGCGTAACGAATTAACTTCTGGTACAACTTGGCACTCAGCGGCACAAGTGACAAATTTTGGCATGAACCAGACGATGGTCGGATTGAAAACACATTCGATTAATCTTTATAAAGAGTTGGCTGATGATCCTGAATACCCAATCAATTACCATCATGGAGACGGTGGGATACGTTTGGCAAATACAGAGGCACAGCTTGAAGGTTACCGTCATTTCGCATCAATGGCGCGAGGTATGGGTGTTGATTTCGAGATGATTGATGCACAAGAATGTGCCAGGCGTCATCCGCTAATTTCAACAGACAATTTGTTGGGGGGATTATGGGATCCTCTGGATGGTGATATTGACCCTGCTCAATTGTGTCAGGCCTTGGCTCACCGAGCACGCAAAGCTGGGGCAATGATTTATCGTAATACGCCTGTGGTTGCTCTCACACAGCATACAGATGATACATGGACTGTCCATACAGAACATGGCGACATCGACTGTGATATTGTTGTTAACGCATGCGGTTATCGGGTGAATGAAGTCGGTAGTATGATGGGCGTACATCACCCTGTCATGTCGATGGAACATCAATATTTTTTGACAGAAGAAATCCCGGCTATCAAGAAATCTGGGCATAGGATGCCATTGTTGCGTTGCCCCATTTCCGATTATTATTCTAGGCAGGAAAAAAACGGTCTTCTTATCGGATTTTATGAACAAAATTGTAAAACCTGGGGTATGGATGGTATTGATCCAAACTTTGTAAATGCCCTGTGTCCAGATGATCTTGATCGAATTTCTGATACGTTGGAAGGCGCATTTGAGCGTATGCCGGTATTGATGGAGGTTGGCATCCATACCGTGGTGAATGGGCCTATTACTTATACGATTGATGGAGCGCCACTGGTTGGCCCAATTCCGGGCAAACGTAATGCTTTTTGTATTATTGGATTACGTGCGGGACTTGGTGAAGGAGGTGGCCTCGGATGGTTACTTGCTCAACAGATTGTGCATGGCGAGGCCTGCTACGATAGCTGGTGTATTGATCCGCGTCGTTTCACGGGGCACACCAATGTTGAGTTAACTGCCTTAAAGGCTATTGAAGATTATCAAAACGAGTTTAGATTCCACTTTCCTCATGAACATCGGCCGGCAGGACGGCCGATGAAAACAACACCACTTACACCAATTCTTGCAGCTGAAGGTGCAGAGTTTACGGTTGTGAATGGCTGGGAGCGAATAGAATACATCAAGCCAACACCTGACTTTCATCCATCTTTGACTTTCAAGTTTGATGAGGCTTTTGATATTGTTGCAGCCGAGGTCTCGAATGTTTCCAACAATGTTGGTTTGACAGAGGTTAGTGGTTTTAACCGATTTGAAATAAGTGGTAGTGACGCACGTGACTTTCTTGACAGGATGGTATGTGGCCGCGTAACTCAAAAATTGGGTAAAGTCGGACTGGGATATCTTTTGAATCGTTATGGTATGCTGAAAGGCGAGGCCACAATTGCTAACCTTCCAGATGGCCGGATATGGTATGGATCGGCTGCAGCAGCCGAATTCCATGATATGGATTGGTTACAAAAGCATATTCAGCCTGATGAGGACGTTCAGGTGAAATCATTAACCAACGACTATACAATTTTGGTATTGGCAGGACCAAACAGTCGGAAAGTTCTTTCTGATGTAAGTCGTGATGATTGGACTAAGGAATCATTTCCCTGGTTGTCGGTCAGAGAAGGATTTATCGGCATTGCACCTGCTGTGATTATGTCCGTTAGCTTCTCTGGTGAGTTAGCATATGAAATTCATGTGCCAAATAATCAGCTGTATTCAGCATATTTAGCGTTACGTAATGCAGGTGAAAAATATGGAATGCAGCTTTTTGGCGCACGTGCTGTTGACTCTATGCGTATGGAGAAAGGGTATTTGCATTGGAAGGCAGATATTTTGACTGAATTTGATCCATTTGAAACGGGCCTTAATCGGTTTGTAAAAATGAATAAGGTTGATTTTATTGGAAAAGCAGAATTGCAACAACGTATTGAGCGTAGCGTGGTTCAGAAAATGATCACCCTCCATATTGATGGGCGAGATGCGCCAGCACATAGTGGCGCATCTGTCATGCTGGATAATAAGGTGGTTGGTACGGTTACGTCCGGTGATTGGGGGTATCGTACGGAAATGAATCTCGCTTATGCTTTTGTTGCTACTGAATTTTCAGCTGAAGGAACGGAATTGAGTGTTGATATAATAGGTAATTTAACCTCTGCAAAAGTTATTAGTAGTGGGCCCTATGATCCTGAATATCTAAGAATTAAAGCATAAAGTAGAGGCCACTAATAGAGGGCCGATATATTAGAAGGTAACCGCTTGTTAAAGAGCATGCGATTACCTTCTAATTAGGGTGTGAACCCAATTCAAGATCTTGCTG
>NZ_LAQL01000033.1 GCF_001026905.1 Kiloniella spongiae | reverse complement strand
CGGCGCACAAAGGGCCAGTCCTGACGATAATTGGTAATGGTCTCTGTCCCCCGCTGTACATCCTTGGATGTGATCTGCTTGAACCCCAGAAACGATCCACGCTTCACATCTACCATGGCACCTGCATAGCTGTACTCAATTTTACGCTTACCCCCGATACCATCATCACGTTCAACTGACTGAACAACAGACAAAGGTGAAACATAATCCTGCTCTGGATAAACAGCACCACTGCCTTTTGTATAAACAAACTTATCAGTTAATGGTGTGTAACTGATGGATGTTTCATGTCCGCGAGAAGTTACTAATTTCACAAGAGCATTTTGATTTCTATCTGAAGAAATTAAGTTTATCTGAGCCCCGCCTGTTCCCATATAAATAGCCGCAACGTCTGTTAACCCATCACCATTGAAATCACCAAGATGTGGAACGCTTCCTGTCCAGTTCCCCGAACGGGACCAAACTATGGGTTCCTCAAACGAACCATTGCTACTCTTTACTACTGAATACTTAAGCCATATTTGTTTTAAGCAATCATTAACAGTATTGCAGATTTGAATAGAAGTAGTGCGAGAACTACTAGCTTCGCCGCCATAATCGTAATTCACCTTATAATCAGACACCAATGTCTCAGCTTCATAGGTCTGAATATTCGCCAAACGTTTGTCCTGTGTTACCTTGGCACCAGCCTGATACCAAGTGCGGATGTCCGTGCGGTCTTCATAGATAAAGCGCACTGAGGATGTGGCTGTGGTGCCCGCAGAGATATTGCCGCCATAGTCGATCCGGTTGATACGGTATGAGCCGTTGCTTTGATCTTCGGTGTAGCTGTAGGTGATAGCATTGTCTGATCGATCAGACTGTTTGTTCAGTGCCCAGATCCGCGCTTCGGAACGCGCTGTGCCATCTGCCTTGATCGCTTCAATACGACTGTCATCTGTGGCACCATATTCCAGAACCAGACCGCCTTTGCTCCAGACCGTAAAGCTTTCGGGGCCTGTGCCGGCGGTGCCGTTAGAGATAACCTTGGCATAACTTTCGATCTCGGTACGGTATTCCGTGCCATCTGCCCCATAGTCTCCAGAGACAGCAACCAGACGCTGACCATCCAGACAGAAACGGTCAGCTGCAGAGAAATCAACACCGTGGATCTTGCCGTGGGGGACCAGACGTTGACCACAGCGAGTTATCGCAGAAAGACCTGAAAGCCCCCAGCCAACACCCAAAGGACCATTGCCTGCCTGAGAGGAATAGGACAGAGTCAGACGCGGTTCATTACCCGCAATCCCGGGCGGCACTGAAATCGGAATGGAATAGGTTGCCGCTCCGCTATCATCAACTGCAAACTCCCCCTCAAGAGAGCCGGCTACTGTTGTTGTATTACTCGTCTGGGCATAAGCACCGCCAACAAAAGAGACACTGAGGCTTCCAGCCAAGCATATTCCCGTCAGACTTAACTTCGTCAGACATGACCCAGCAACACGTAAACGCGATAGCAACAACATTTATGATGATCCCCCCAGATCAAACCTGAAAACTTTCAAAAACCAAGAACTAAAAACCGGCGTTTGTCAAAACCGAGAACTCGGCAACAGGAATAGAAACACGCTATGCGTGTCAAGCAATTCAACTAAATCAGGGAAGTGTGTTCCCTGCCTTAATTTTATCATCAAGTGGCTCTATCCGCGATAGTCTCAACCGCAACTCTTCGGTTACATCTTTTGCTTCCTGGGCATTACGAACAACCCTTGGCGTGATAAGCACCAGAAGCTCTGTGCGATTGTATTTCTCTGATGTATTTTTAAAGAGATACCCAAGCACAGGAATTTCAGACACCAGCGGCAGGCCGGAAGATCCCTCTTCCTGACGATCGCGAATGATCCCGCCCAAGGCAATTGTCTCACCGCTTGATACCGCAACCGAGCTTTCAATTAATCTTTGCTGAATGGTTGGAGAATCAATATCAGATGTCGTTGTTGATACCACATCGCTGACCTCTTGTTTGATTTTCAAAACCACAAGACCGGATGAGGACACCCTTGGTGTAACCTCAAGAATAACCCCTGTGTCTTTCAGTTCAATGGTGTTGACAATGGGGGCCGTTGTCGTATCAGTCGACACCGCTGATTGCGTGGCAATTGGTACCTGATCCCCGACCTGAAGCCGCGCAGACTGATTATCCAGCACCATTAACTGTGGCGATGAAATAACGTTTACATCTGAAATCTCGTCAAGCGCATTAAAGACAACCTGAGTATCACCGCTATTAAAAACATAGGAGAACCCGGGAAAGGCAGAAGACACAGCCCCGCTGGTCAATGTCGAAAAGGTTCCCGTGCTGTTACCATTCTTGAAAAACCACTGCAACCCGAACTGTAGTTCGTCTTTCAGTGTTACTTCCGCAATGGTTGCTTCGATAAGAACCTGTACCGGTTGAATATCAAGTTGGGTTAAGGCTCCTTCAATCATCTTGTATTCAGCCGGGGTTGCCAGTATCACCAGTGAATTGTTTTTCTCATCCGGAATAATCTTTACCTGCCCGTTATCCTCATTACCTGTACCGGTACCGGGCAGTGAGAGGGATCGACTTGTCGGGCTTGTGGCTTCACTGGCACCATCAGCGGTTCCGCCTGCACTGTCCAAGGCCACACTTTCCAGCCCCGGAGCCACTATCGAAGACGATAGAGACAGACCAGCGCTAGATCCACCTGATCCACTATCAGCAAAGACTTCACTCAAGATACTGGCCAGATCTTTTGCCACGGTATTTTTGACAGCATAGACAAACAATTGGCGTCCCTGACCTTCGCCACCGCGATCAAGCCGCTTAATCCACCGCTGAATTTTCGGCAGGTAAGATGGCTGTTTCGTGATCACCAAAATCGCCTGCAGGCGCTCGATCTCTACAAAGCGGATAACGCCCTTGAGCGGACCATCCGAAAGCTCGAATATATTTTCCAGCTCTTCAATAACGATAGAAGGATCTGTAATCGACAAAGGCACAAAGGCAAAAGACATGCCCTGCATCCAGTCGAGATCAAAGGTCTCGACAAGACGTGTCAATTCAACCGCTTCATTTGCCGTACCGGAAAAAAGCAGGAGATTGCGATTTTTATCAATGGCAATATCGGTTCCACCGCCACTGATCATGCTGACAAGGGTTGGCCTGATTTCTTCCGCAGAGATATGGCGTAGGGGTAACAGATAAAGTCCAAAGCCTTGGCCGGAATTCACATTGCGAGGGGAAGTAATGGAACTGCTGGCTTTGTCATTGCTGACCACACGATAAAGCGTCCCGTCGTGTTGAAGTGCTGCACCATTGAGTTCCAGCATTGTTTCAAGGGTGCTGATCAATTCGCCACTGGAAACGGGGCGTGCGGTCCGAACGGTAATGTTTCCCTGTACGGCGGGGTCAACAATATAGCTTTCCCCCAACGTATCACCAAGGATCAGGTCAACAGCCTGCGCAATTTCGACATTCACCAGATTAAGGGAAAGGGTTCCGTTGGAAAAATATCCGACATCTGCATTCTGAGACCCGGTAACAAAAACCCCGGTTCCGGGATAAAACTCGGCCCCCGGCAAGGGGTTTTCCCGGCTTGGCTCACCTTCCCCGGTTATTGTTTCACCCGTTAATGTATCTTGGGCCAACTCTTCGGCAGAGGTTTTCAGCTTGCGCGCGGTTTTCGCGTTTTCTTTGGCATTGCTTTCAGAGGTATCGCTTTTCGGGGCATCACTTTCTGGCCTACTATCTTGCGGCTTTTGGCTTTTAGTATTTGTCGCCGTTGCTTCAGCGACGTTAGCGCTCTCTTGTTCTGTACCGGTATTTAAGACAGAGCTCTTGCTTTGAGATGTATCATCCAGAACACAGGATCCCAGAAATCCCGATACCAAAAACACCAACCCAAATGTCCGGATTTTTCCCCCAAACAACTGCACCATAAACCCGTTTCCCCCAGGCAAAGCACGCCCGCAGTGCTTTGCAAACAACCACCAAAAACAATCGAACCTGACAACTCAGATCAACGATCGGCATCTTTAGACCTGAAAACAGGCCAGAATAAATTCACCAAAATATATTTAAGAGGCAAGCTCGAACGAGACAAAACCATTAGTTGTTTAACAGATTCCCAAAAAAAGAACAGGAAAATCAGTTAATGTTACCTCTCCATAAGAGGTAAGAATGCTAAATGTGTAAATAGATACAAAGAGCTGTTTTTCCCGTCGCCAACTGCTGGGCATTGATCACAAAACCTTGTGTCGGATCACAAAGAGCAACAAAGATACTGGTAGCATCTTCACCGAGGATAAGCGCCCCCGACGCCTTTGAGGAAGCTGGCATTAAAGCGTTCGGGATAGAGTGCCTCGGTGGGGAAGCCTTCTTTCCTTACCAGCGGACAGTCCAACAAATGGACGAGAACTTCCGCCAAATCCCGCTCGGCCACAAGGCCCAGCTTTGAAACCAGCGCGTTCAGAGACTCTCCGGCCTCCCCCTGAACCGTCTTTGCCCGCTGTAAACTAGCAATATCCAGCTTACCCGCATCAACCAACTGATCATCCAAAGCATTCTCAAAGGCAGCGATATCTGTAAGTGGTAAAGTGGACCCAAAGAACTCACTCCTCGTGGGAGTGCCTGAAATATTAAAAGGGTAATGGTTATATTAGAGTTTATCGATACTTCATTTCAGAGGATGAAGCCACAGGGGTTTCACATCCTAAAGAAATAATAATTCAAAAGAGGATAAAATTAAGAAAACACAATACTTAAATTAATACTTCTCCATCATCATTTATTATCTGATTTATTACAAATTCCTGCACATGAAACCCTTCAGGAGCATTCATGAATCCTTTTTGATCTGAAACTAATTTCAGGCTTTGTTCAACCGCTTGTTCTGTATCATATATTCCTATTAATTTTTGACTATTCCCACGATCTGAAACCCTCGTATGCAACAACATATATACCTTGTTAGCCATTTCTTTCCTCTAATAAAATATATATTTTATTATTCAATTAATTCCGTAACCCTCTTTCCAGTTTGTATGATTTAACTCCAGACAATCAATCAAAAAACCTTCATCCTTACCTAAAAAATCAGACTTGAGCATTAATAGTCTTTTTGCTTTGACAGCTTCGTTTTTATCATCAAAAACACCTAATGTTTTAACTCGCTCGCGAAAATCATCAACTTCTTCCACGTGATACAAAACAAATAACTTTGTCATACGAAAATCACTCTTATTTTTCACAAAAGTCTCTCGATATTACTGCTATTTAAACCCTCTATCACCATATTTTTTAATCTTATTAAATTCACTTCCCGGTCCTTTACCCCAATTATCTTTTCCGTATTTTTTATCTAAGAGATCTTTAGCCCAATTTTTTCCTGATTGATTTTTTTTCGGACGCTCCCCCTTGGCCCAACTGGGAACATCCTTCGCAGCCTCCTTACCTGTTTTTCCAGAAACAGGCTCCTTGTATTCTTCGCTATGAAAAAATCCGAACCCAAATGTTTGCTCTCGGATTTGCTGTACAGTTCTAGGTGTTGCATGAGGGTTTTGAATTAAAGTATCTATGATTGGTTTTGAGATAAATGGTGCCTCACCAACGATCACGTCAAGCCCCAAACCAATACTGCCACCTATACTAAGCCCTGTTATAGCTGCTAATATAGATTCTGGAAGAAAAAATACAACCACTGGTGCAGCAAATGCAAAAGCTTCTTGTCGGCCATCTAAGGATCTTTGATATTTGTCGTAGTCATCCCATACGTCTCTAAGATTTCTCCAATCGCCAAAGGATGCTCCTCGCATATCTGCAAAGCCACCATCGGGTGTAGGTTGCATCACATCATAACCAAAGCCATCTGAAGATTTGTAGCAATCCCTGCACCCAGGAATTGTTGGGAAATCTCTGTTATTACGATTTACTGAATTCCCTGGTCTGAATCCGTCATCTGGTCCATGTGTCCCGCCAGATTCACCACCAAAAGAAGTTCCTCCTTCATACCCAGTGCCCCCACCTGGTACATCATCAGAAATTTTGAAACCCGTTGGATCAGTATAAGACAGTGGGTTATTCCTTACATAAGAATAACGATTAAAGTCTTGCGTAACTGTAGGCTCAGGAATATTCGGATCCGCTGATAAAAACCTTCCGAGTTC
>NZ_LAQL01000032.1 GCF_001026905.1 Kiloniella spongiae | reverse complement strand
GTCCAGCATCAACACGGGCTGTATGGTTACCATTTTCAACACGTTTTTCAGCATTGGTCTGTAAGCCATCAGTCTCATCCAACGCAATCGCAGTGTTACGGACAATTGGAGCATCTTCAGGAACATCAACAGTTACAATTAATGATGTTTCAGCATCATCGTTAAGATCCGTTAGATCCTGATCAGTAATGTTTTCGCTAGCAATTGCCGTGACGGTTACTTCAGCAGGGCCATGCTCATTTGAAGCACCATTATCAAGGCGTTGTGTTGACCAATCCAAAGGATCAAAAACAACACTCGCGTTTAGAGTACCGCCTAAAGCATCAACTAATTCTCCAATGTTAAGAACATAAGTTGTAAAGCCATCTGCGCCCACATCAGATGAAACAATGCTGACAAAGTCAGTAAGAGTTGAACCTGATGGAAGCAGATGCCCGAAACTCTCTTCAAGATTCAAGATCCAGTCGTTTGGTACACCATCAAGTTTCAACAGATGTGTTTCAGAATCATCAGCAAAATCCGGGAATGTTACCTCAACAGGTATCTTTATCAACTCTTCTTCGTTCACCTTAACAAGATGCTCAGCGTCTTGTGTGATTTTGAGGCTCTCAACAATCAGCCTTGGATCAGCAAATGTGTCGCCTTCATTGAAGATTGCAATACCAATTGTCGCTTCACCACTACTCGTAAAGGTGTATTCATAAATACCATCAACACTTCCAGAAGCAGCCTGTGCCAACGGAATAATCTCACCGTTAATAACAAGAAAAGCTGTATCGTTGAAAACACCACCAAAACCACCTTCAGTACTGATGAAATTAAAATCAAGTGTGAGTTTTTGTCCTTCTGTCACAAAAACACTTTGTTGAATTGCGGTAGCATCAGAGTTGGAGAAATTTTCACTAGATCCTGTGTTATTTTCAGCCGCTGCATTCAAATCAGCGACAGTAACACCAAGAAAAATTGCCGCAGCAGAAGCAGTAGAATTATCAGGCGTCAGAGAAACATCACCGTTTTGGCGAGAAACCCCACCTGCATCAAAAACATCCCAATTCAGGACATTATCAAAACCTTCGTTTAAAACAACAGCCTCGCCTGAACCAGCAGAAGTATTTAAAACTGGTTTGTCAGCTGCAGCATCAATAATTGCTGTTGCACTAAAAGTTAGGGAAGCTGTTTCCCCACTATCAGGATCAGAGATATTAGCTATAACCGTAACAGGAAGATCCACGTCACTATGTTCTGCACCTTTTAAATAAACTTCATCAAGATCAGAACCAAGGATATTTATAGGTAATGTTCCAACTTCATTTCCTGGAACATTACTAAAAACGATATTTCCCGCTTCAAACCCACCTACATAAAGGGTTACCCCTTCTGGCAGAGCAGTAACATCAACAGAATCGACAACTTCGTTATCTGCTGGCGTAAAAGTAAAGACAATTTGCATCGGAGATGTGGACTCATCCACATCAGGTGTGCTCGGATCATCAGTCGCTTTTGCATCCCCAAGATGTTGATTTGCCTGCCAATCTTCGAAACCACCGACAAAGCTACCTTCAACACCACCTTTGATAAAGGAAACAACGTCAGTTGTTGCAAAGGTAAAGCTGAAAGTACCTTCAGCAGGATCGAGATCATCGTTCACAAGGGCTGCGGCAGCCAATTCAGCAAGTGTGCCGTCAAGACCATTTTGAGCATTCAACCCATCAAGAATATCACCGAAATCGTCATTATAGACGCTACCGCCACCACCTTGTGGGCCAGCGCCGGCGCCGGCTGCGGTCTCTAGCGTTTCACCTTCAGCAAGGGCTTGCGCCTGACCGATCAAAAGGCTGGAAGAAAGTTCAATACCACCAATAACAAGAACAGGTGCATCTGCGCCCTGAGCGTTTTCAACGAGGTTCTGGAACACGATACGGCTATCGGCGCTACCGTCACCGTTGCTATCGAAGGTCAGAACAAAGTCGTTGCCTTCAATTACCGGGGTTGCTGCCGTTGCATCAAAGCTCAGGGTTGCTGTCTGACCTTTCTCAAGAGAGATGGTTTTGGTTTCACCACCTGCCGGGGCTGTTACTTCAAGGGCAGAAGCAGCCTGCCCAACCAGAAGATCTTTACCTTCTTCACCAGAAACAATCTCTTTACCTGTATTCGTCAGACCATCAGTCATATGTGAGAACCCCATTCGATGTTTCATCAAAACAGACTGTCATAATTAATTCGGGCAGCCTGTAAGAAAACTAATAATATTTGACGTCAACTATATAGATAGACAGGAAAATCGCAATTGCATTATCAGAAAAAACTACAGCAATATGTATGATATAAATACAAAAATTATGTGATTTATTTATTTAATTTTATATAGTTAGCAAGAAGTTCATTTAAATAAAAATTGATCTAAATTCAAAATAAATACCATGCAAATTTATCGTAAAATTACCTCTAAATTAGATTTTTTTATGCTTCTGTCCTTTGCAATTAAAACCGTTGGTACAACAGCAGAAGCATTT
>NZ_LAQL01000031.1 GCF_001026905.1 Kiloniella spongiae | reverse complement strand
TAATATACATCAGTATAATCAGGTATAAAAAAAGCCCCGGACAATTAAGTCCGGGGCCGCAATTCAATCCCTTTAGACATCTACTGTATTAAATAATATCAGCGATGTTTACTACATATTCCTGATCATCAAGAATGACATTGATCTGATTACCGGCATTCAGGTTATTCAGATAGGCAACAGTCTGGTGATCACCATCAACACCGTTATTATCCAACTGCAACTCGACACCGCTGCCAGTATCCACTGCTTTCAGGTAATCACTAATATCACTTGCACCATTTGTATTATCGTCAAAAGTAATCAGATCGCTAACATCCAGAATGTCACCACGGTTCGCATTATAATCGTTCACACGATCAACGCCTTCGCCAATTACGTGGCCCGTAAAATCAAACGTATCAGCACCGGCACTCCCCGTAAGGTTATCACTTCCTGCACCGCCTCTGAGAATATCATCACCACCTTCTCCACGTAAGCGGTCATCCCCCGCACCGCCGATGAGAACGTCATCACCGTCGCCAGTGAAGATCATGTCATTTCCGTCACCACCATCAACGGTATCATTGCCTGATCCTGAACCGCGCTCGTCAAAGTTGTCATCACCGGCACCAAGCCAGACTTTATTGTCTGCCTCACTACCATAAACAAAGTCACCGTGATCAGTGGCGATCAGGTTATCAACACCGTCCAGTGTGCCGTCGGCTTCACCGTAAAGGCCAGAGAACCCCGCTACAGGCTTACCAGATGGAGCATTCAACCCGGCAACTGCACCTGTACCATCGTAGTTCAGGAAAGCCTGTATGCCTGATGTCTTGTCACTATAATCCAGTCCGTCAAAGTCAATCAGCGGGAAATCTTCGGCAGCAAGATCACGACCTAGTGGTGCAACAGTATCTTCATGAGCAAAGATGCCGCCATCAATCAGGTTTATGAGCGAACCATCCTGCACACCCTGTGCATCAAGCCCGTCGATCAGATCCCCAAAACTATCGCTGTAAACACTACCACCGCCACTCAGTGAGTTTGTACTTGCAATCGCCGCAGTCTCCAGCGTGTCGCCATCAATAAGCTTTTGCGCCTGGGTAATAAGCAAACCGGCGGGAACCTCGACACCACCAATAACGAGAACCGGCGCATCATCACCGTGGGAAAGCTCAAGAAGATTGCGGAAAACAACACGTCCATCATTGTGACCATCTGCATCACTGTCAAATGCAAGAATGAAATCATTGCCGTCAATCATCGGTGCTGTTAAGGCAGCATCAAAGTTCAGCGTGATAACCTGGCCCTTTTCCAAGAAGATGTTTTTCAGCTCACCAGCAGCCGGAGCCGTAATGACCATATCCGGAACCTGTGGGGTTACCAAATCATCACGACCAAAATTATGAAAAGCTGCTTGGTTATCATTCAACGCCAGATCATAAGACATATCTGAACTCCATCTCTTTCTGCCAAGGGCCGTTCAACCAACGAGAACAGCCAGAAAAGTTATCTTTTTCATTGAGACAGAACATAGGGATGCCGGAAAATTATATCAACAACAAAATCACTCCAGAATAGCAGCTATGCATTTGATTTATAAAAGAAAATTTAAATAAAATACGATATAAACTTTACGATAAATGAGTGTACTGGCGTTTTAGCATGCAAAACAAGATGATACCTTAAAAAAGCCTATAGGTTGAGTTAATTACAAATCAAAATAGGATTAATTCTTCCTTAAAGAGATTGAGCACAAAAAAACCCCGGACCTTTAAGTCCGGGGTTTTTTTTGGGTTCTTTTAGAGATTAGAAGTGTTCAACAAATAACGTAGCTTCAGTTACACCATCATCACCTGTGCCTCTATACACGTCATAGATAACACCACCTCTCTCAACAGTCCCGTCTGCAGCCCAACCGGGTTCACGGTTTACAGTATCGTTGGCCCCATCACGAAGAATGGTAAGTTCATTATTATCATCCGTCATGTCAATCACATCATCAACAGACAGACTTCCAACACCACTACCCAAGGTACCAAAATCCTCAAACCCTGATCCCGCATTTCTCATATCAATAATTTCGATATTCGAGATTAGATCTGTATCAAAGTGTGTCGTTCCTGCTGCACTCTCCGGATCAATCCAGTATGATACATTCCCTGAATGATCAGGTAGTGTTACAGTATCAATACCATCACCACCATCAATTATCGTGCCGGGCACAAAATCAATCGTATCGTCATCACCGACGCCGCCACCGCCGCCTTCAGTCACAGCAGTAACATTGATATCCAGCTTGGCTGTTGTCTTGTCACCATCTACATCAGTCACTTCATAGGTGAAGCTGTCTATCAGATCCGTATCGGTAACATCTGCTTTTGCTGCATAAGTATAGGAACCGTCAGAATTCAGCGTCAGTGTGCCGTAAGCTGTTTGAATTGGCGCACCCAGAGCAACTGGCGTACCGTCACCAGCAACAACACCGGAAACAAAGAACCCATCCGGGCCAGAATGATCATTCGAAAGCACGCCATTATTAACACCAACAACAGTCAGAGTTTCACCCTCATTGACATCACCGGAATCTGAAGCCGCAGTCGGTCCACCATCCGCAATATCGATGACAAGATTTTTCGAACTTGTATCACCATCACCATCGGTCAATTCGTATTTGAAACGCAAACGAACCACATCATCAGATCCAGTCTCGCCAACATCAGGATGATCAATCGGTGCAAACTGCTGGAAGCTGTAATCACCATCTGTTTTGATGGTCATTGTGTAAACCAGAACGCTGCCAAGCACGGTTGTCGCGGTGAAAGTAATGTTACCATCACCATCAACAGCCTTAACAACGTTAACGTTATCACCAGCAGATGTCAGTGTAACATTACCATCGCTGTTATTATTAGCAGCTTCATTACGGTTCTTTGCGGATAGAACATTTGCACCTGTTACGGTCGCACCGTCAGCCCCGGCCTTCGCACCTTCAGCGAAGACATTACCGTCAAATACATCTGGTGAAACTTCCTGAACGTTACCACCACCCATATCGATGCCTTTAGCTTTGGCAACATCATCCTTGATGGATACATCCAATGTAGAAGTTGTTGTATCACCGTCGCCATCGGCAAGAACAGCAGTAACCTGTGGCAAATCCGCTAGATCCTGACCGTTGCCAGCGTGATCATGCGTACCAGTCAATTCAGCTGAGTAAGCACCCGTGGCAGCGGTAACAGTGAGAGTAACAGCACCCATGTTAACAATGATCAGACCTGATCCATTTGCTGTATAGGTATTGCCATCAAATTGAACTTCCTCAACACCAGCAAAGCCATCAGCACCAAAGTCAACACTATCAACAAAGCTACCTGTTTTAATCAGCTTGCCAGCGTTTGGAGAAGAACCATCCGCAAGATCATCTTCATCGAAGGATAATGTGTCTGCATCACTACCAACTATCACATCGTCTTCAATGACGATTTCAAGGCGACTGATGTCCTGATCACCGTCATTGTCATAGGTGACATAACGGAAACCAATCGTCAGCGGATCACCATTGTCATTACCTGAACCCGTATCTTCGTGATCTATCGGGGCTTTCAGCTCAACGGTATAGGCACCTGTGGTCTTGTTGATCGTAACGACAATGACCTCTTCGCCAGTCACAGAGTTCTTACCAACAAGAACCATGTTGCCCGCACCGTCATCTGTAGCAGGACCAAAGTCAACATCATCACCGCCGGATGTCAGCGTATCTTCAGGCGCTTCATCATCGTGTTCTGTGTCTTTGGTTTCCTTGAAATAGATATCATCGAGATATCCACCATCAGCACCAAAGCCGAATTCAAGAACACCAGAAACAGAAGAGTTATCTGCAATGTTATCGTCAAGGGTTGCTTCGTCGATTACTTTCCATTCAGAACGATTGTCCTCACGGGCACGAACAGATCGGGAATCAACTTCATCGTCTTCGATGGTTACAACAAGGAAGTTGGAAGAACGGTCGCCATCGTTATCCGTCACTGTATAGCGGAAGCCCAGATCAATCGGATCGTAATCGTTTGAATCAGCATCCAGAGAAATATCAGGGTGATCAACAGGACCACTCAACTTAATTTCATACTCACCAGTAGCTTGGTTGATTTCGACCCGGATAATTTCTTCAGAACCAGCTGAACCAATGTAAACCAGATCATCGCCAACAACAGTTGCAGCAGCAAAAACAACTGCTACACCGTTAGAGAATAGAGTATTGCCGGCAGGATCGAAGTCCTCCGCATCAACCCATCCAAGGAAGGAGATGCCACTAACTTTACCGCCATCAGCACCAAAATCAATTCTCAGTTTACCATCAACACTGCTGTTATCATCAATATCGTCAACTAAGGTATCTTCGTCAATTTCACCCGCATATTCAAAGCGGGTACGCGGACCGTCATCGTCAATATTCACACGCAACTTGGCAGTCGCAGTATCCCCATCGCCGTCAGTAACAGTATAGAAGAGTGTATTCAGGTTGATGTCTTCATCGTGAGAATTGGTATTTGGATGTTCGATACCACGATATTGAACAAAGTATACCGAAGCACTGTCACTTGATCCGTTTTGGTCAAGATAGGCTTTGAAAGCAACAGGACCGTCTTCGCCCCCGACGCGACCTTCTACTGTGTCTTCGTCAACACTGTAGAGATAAATTACGCTATCAGTAGCAGCATCTTTAAGGCCAGAGTCAGCACCGTCGAATTCTGCACCATTGCTATCAGTAAGGCCAACTTTTGCACCATCACTATCAGCACCAAAATCAAATGACAGACGTTCTTTAGCTGCAGATAATGCTTGCTCACCCGGAACTTTCGCTTCGGATGGGACCTGCCAAGGGAAGACTTCATCCGTACTGAAGATTTGTGGGAAACCTGGGGTCTCATCAATCTTAATCACATCAGAATGTGCCACAGGCGTATCATCATCAACGGAAACAGCCAGTGTTCCATCGACGGTATCTTTGTCACCATCTGTCACACGATAGTTAAAGACAAACTCAACGTTGTTCTCGTCTGAACCTTCAGGATGTTTGATCGGATTAAGTTGAGTGACGGTATAGTTCCCGGATGTCGTATCATCCAGTGATACAGTCATCACAGAAACACCATCCTGCTTAACAGTCAGAAGAGTTCCATCATCGTTTAGCTCATAGGTAAAGCCAGCTGGTGCACCCGTATCAAGTAGAAGCGTTGTTGCTCCTTCTTCATCAGCACCGTAATTGTGGCTGAGTGTGCCCGTTGTATTAGCTGGCGCATCATCACCAACACCACCCGGATTACCATCTGCACCCGGTACATTGTCATCATCAATAACAACTTGAGCATTGTCAGACTCAATCGTAGGTCCATCATCACGGAACTGAACCTCAACACGGGCAATATTACTCTTGTCACCTTCATCATCAGTCACAAAATAATTCAGATTAAGTTTGATCGTTTCGTTATGACTGTTCTCGTTTGGATGTT
>NZ_LAQL01000030.1 GCF_001026905.1 Kiloniella spongiae | reverse complement strand
TGAAATTGATATTTGGTTACGAAGTAACTGATGGTGACGGTGATAAAGCCAGTGGTAATTTGACCGTTGAGGTCAAAGATGATGTCCCAACTGTTGTTGAAAATGTTTCTAATTCGACAGACGAAAGCAACTTGCCTGGCGATTGGTCAATAGCGAAGGGCAGTATTACGGCAGACTTCGGTGCTGATGGTGGTGAATTCACTGCGATCAAGCTGGAAGGTTTCACTGATGCTTCTGGCAATCCGATTAATCTTGCCGATCTGTCATCGGGTGGTCATCCAATTACGACATATGAGACTGTTTCTACAGATGGCAAAAGTTTGGTTCTTGTCGGATACGCAGATGGCAAAGCTGTTTTTGATGTTTATCTGAACAAGGAAACTGGTGATTACGCATACCGTCAATACGGTGGTGGCCTGGATCATAAAGGCGGTAAGGGTATTGGCGAGTCACTGAAATTGATATTTGGTTACGAAGTAACTGACGGTGATGGTGATACAGATAGCGGTAATCTGACGCTTGAAGTCAAAGATAGTGTTCCAACTTTTACTGATGATAACACGCAGCCTGTCACGCATGATATTGATGAAGCTGATGTACTCAATTCTCCTTCTGTAACCGGAGATCTTAATATTGATTTCAAAGCAGATGGTGCAGATGCGGATGTTTCTTTTGATACAGCTGCTTATGAAGCTTTAGGATTGAGTAACGGTCTGGGCGATACGCCGCTGACTTATAGTGTGGCTGACAATGTTTTGACGGCACATGCTGGTAGCGAAGAAATCTTTACACTTTCGATTGATCCACTATCAGGTACATACAACTTCACCCTTAAAGGACAGATATCTCATCCTGCGGGACAAGGTACAAACCTTCTGAATTTGAAGTTACCTTATACCGCTGCTGACGGCGACGGTGATAGTGTTTCTGCGCATGTTAATGTTGCTATTCTTGACCATGAACCTGCTGAGGGTACATTTAGTTTTTCCTTTGCGACTACAGATATCGTTCCTGCCATTCCAGGAGGTGTCGAAGGAAAATTTGCAGGTGGTTTTGAAGATTGGCAGGCTAATCAAAATCAGGGTAATACTGACGCAAGCCCGATGCGGATCGTGTTTGACTTCAAACCTCATGATAATGAAGTTGTCGATTCCTTAGAGGTTACATCGCTCCCGGTTGGCGTAACCCTTTATGTTGGCGGATTTGAGCCTGCGAATATTGTATTCAGTAATGTCTCCGGGTCTGAAGTTGGCACGCTGCCAATCAGCATTCCAGGGGCTGATATGGGGCAGGTTTATCTCAAAGGTGCCGAACATAGCGACGCGGATATTCCTGTTACCATCACAGCAAATATCTCTGACCCTGATGGAGGGTTGACGGCTGAACTGACCTCTAGTGCAACCGCCATTATTGATGCCGTGGCTGATAAACCGATTTTGAGCACAACAGCAGGTGCTGGTGATGCCATAGCCTTTGTTGAGGGTTTTGATAATATTGAGTCCTGGAACGTTTTTAATGCAGGTGTATTTGGTCGTGAAAAAGGTAATGTTTCTCTGACCCCAAACGGTGCTTTTTTTGGGCCAGATGGTACATCCAACCCTGCTGTTGCAGAGTTCCTTGGCGTTACGATTGCTGATTTTAACACTGCTGTGGCTGATAATAATCAGGGAAATGCTGGAATCTTCTTTGGTCATTCTGATGGAACAGTAATCCAAAAAAATGTTTTTGTTACCGAGGGCCAAAAACTGACTTTTGATTTCAGTTTTTTCAATGCGGAATCTAATCCTGATGCCTTTAATGATAGTGCTTTCCTTGTAATTAACGGGGAAGTTATACCTGTGGCCCAGGCTGCTGCCGGTAATGTAGATGGTGGAGTTTTCGAATACACCTTTACTTCAACAGGGGAAGTAAGCATTGGTATTGCCATCATGAATGAAGGTGGTGCGGGGATTTCTCCAACTATTATTCTTGAGAGTTTGACAATAACCCAGGCTGCAGAACATTTAGTACAGGCGGGTGAAGAAGAACTGATCAAGATCCCGGTTGGCGTAACATTCCCGGATTATGTTGATGATTCTGAAACACATCTTTTAACTCTTGGTGGCGTTCCAAATGACTGGATTTTGAACCTTGATGAGAGTTTTGGTCATCTCTTGCCACAGGGATCTACAATTAGCGATTTTGTAACCATAGTATCCTCAAATGTCGGGGCAGATGGGTTTACCACTTATGTTCTGAATGTGGGGGAACTGGTTGACCAATTGGATGGTACGCTCAATGCCAATATTGTTTTTGATCCGCAGGACTGGACTTCGCAACGCCTGGATAACGGTGAAGCCAACAAAGATGGACCGGCTGAAGTTACAGTTACCGCATCTTCTATTGAAAATGCGACAGATCAGGAGCTTACAGACCTTAATGATAACTCCAGCACATCGGTGACTGTAACTGTTGATATTAGTGAAGAAAGCCCGACGGTTCAGAACGCGGATATCTCAATTGATGAAACAGCCGGAATTCAAACTTCTGCAGAATCATCGGCTGATAACCCGGCGTATTCTGTACAGGTTAATGACGCACAAAATGCTATAACAGGTGCGTTAAGTGATTTTGGATTTAGTGCTGACGCTGCGATTAGCGCTGGTTATTATCGTGAGAATGCACGCATTGACATGAAAAGTGATGGCGCTAACGATACAAATCCTGCTGATGTTTCTGGGCAGGAGAGTATTCAGTTCATTACCTATAGAGGGGAAGATTCAGGACTAAAGACGATAGAGGGTGATAAGATTTATCTCTTTAGCTCCACATCTAACCCTGCGGTTGTTCTGGGGATAACTGATCCTGTCTTCCAATTAAATGGTAACGGCTTTATTGATTACGATGATAACGGTCACAAAATACTTATCGGGGGAACTGTTGCGTTAAGCGCGACGCTTGATTCTGACCTCGAAAACGGGACTGGTTCCTCAATTGATATGTATGTGGAACAGTACACAGCTATTGATCATCCGGTCGGAAGCAGTGATCAATTCAAGACGAACCTTATTCTCGAATATTTTGTAACGGATGATGAAGGCGATAAAAGCAATATTGCCGATATCAGGGTCAGGTTGATCGATAGTGCGCCTGAGTTCAATGGCGGCGAAAAAACAAGTGTTGATGAAGCAGATAACACACCTGTTGTAACGGGTGATATAGGGATTGATTTTGGTGCGGATGGATCGGGAGCAACTGTTTCTTTTGATATCGCTGCTTATGAAGCGTTGGGGCTAACCAGTGGTGGGAATACACCGCTAGAATTTACTGCATCTGGCAACTCCTTGATCGCCCGTGTTGGTGCGAAAGATATCTTCACACTTACTATCGACCCGACAACTGGCAAATACACCTTTACGCTAAAGGGGCCTCTTGATCATACTGGCGTTCAAGGCGAAGCCCTGCTTGATCTTAAGCTGCCTTACCTTGCCGTTGATCGTGATGGTGATACGGTTTCTGCCGATGTAGAAATCACAGTCAAAGATAAAAAGTTGGTTGCTGTTGATGATACGGATAGCATCACGGAAAACAGTGGATTGGCGGCCACTGGAAACGTAATTACCGGTATTGATAGTAATCCCGGTGATACGAATGATACAGATGGGCAGTCTGATAATCTTGGTAGTGCCGGCCTTCAATCAATCGCTTGGAATAATGCGACAGGCACGACAGTTAGGGGCCAATACGGCACATTAACTTTCAAGGTTGACGGTAGTTACAGCTATAAACTGGATGATTATAACCCAACTGTTAATGCCTTGAACGTTGATGACAAATTGCAGGAAACATTTAGCTATACAGTGACAGATGGCGATGGAGACATTGATACTGCCGATCTTGTGATTGATATCAACGGAGCAAATGATGCGCCTGAGATCAAGGTTGTTCGCGATGAGTTGGTGAACAGCTATACTGATGATGTGCAACAGCGCGCCGAGGTAACGGCTCTGGCTGATGGTGGTTGGGTTGTGACATGGGAGAACTTTAATCATTTCCTTAAACCCGTAGCAGGAATTTCGGGTCAGGCTTATAGGGCGGATGGAACCAAGTTAGGTGATGAATTCGAAGTCAAAAGGCAGGTTTTCGGTAGCGAAGATGAACAACTTAATCCTTCAATAACTGGGCTTTCCGGTGGTGGTTGGGTTGTTACATGGACTGGTTCTGACCTTGATTTCAATTCCAATGTATATGGTCGGGTTTATAATGCAGATGGTAATATTGTTGGTGATGAAATTATAATCAATACCACTACAGAAAACTCTCAGGAGAGTTCATCTGTAACAGCCTTATCTGGTGGCGGTTGGGTTGTTACATGGACTGGTTCTGACCAGGATGGTTCTGGTTCTGGAATTTTTGGTCAAGTCTTTGATCAAAATGGGAACAAGGTAAATGATGAATTCCAAGTCAACAGCTATACAGATAACGATCAATTATCTTCCTCTGTAGCTGGTTTGGCTGATGGTGGTTGGGTTGTGACTTGGGTCAGTAATGATCAGGATGGCTCTGATGAAGGTATTTATGGTCAAGTCTTTAATGCCAATGGAACTAATCGTGGTGATGAATTTCTAATCAATACCACGACGGAAAATGCTCAATCAGAGCCCTCTGTAACTGGTCTTTCTGGGAATGGTTGGGTTGTTACCTGGACAAGTTATGATCAAGATGGATCTGCAAGTGGGGCTTATGGACAGGCCTTTAATACTGATGGATCAAAACGAGGTGATGAGTTCCAGATAAACAGCTACACGAATAATCATCAGTATGGGCCTGTAGTTTCAACACTTGCTGATGGTGGTTGGGTTGTCGTCTGGCAAAGCCACTGGCAAGACGGCTCGCTTGGTGGTATTTTTGGGCAGGCTTTTAATGCTGACGGGTCAAGACAGGGTGTTGAATTTCAGGTAAATACCTATACAGATGGGTATCAGAGTGTTCCTACAGTGACTGGCCTGAATGATGGTGGTTGGGTTGTAACCTGGCACACGTCGATGTCAAACGCGCCCGGTACAGATATTTACAGCAAAACATTTAATGCTGATGGATCAGTTCGTGATTACGGTTTTGTTGCTAATACCTATACCGAAGGTTCTGATCCTGTTCAGGTCTTTACCGATTTGGCTGTTTCAGACGTTGATAATGATCTTCTTTCCTCTGCTACAGTTACCGTTTCTGATTTTGTTGAGGGAGATGTTTTGGGCTTTGCCGCTGGGTATAGCTTACCAGTTGGCATTTTGATGAACTATGATTCTGCGACAGGTGTTTTGACCCTGACTGGTGATGTTAGCCCTTCTGTTTATGAGGCTGTACTCGAAAATGTGGTTTATAGTTCAACGTCAAATAATCCTGATAATTCAGGCTCGGCACCAACACGGACAATTACAGTCAAAGTCAATGATGGTAGTGATTCAAGCACTCAAACTTCGGTAGACGTCGGTGTAATGGGTGTTAATTCCGCACCAGTGATCGAGCTTGCATTTAATCCAGGTTCTTTCGGCAATAGCTATACTGTTGTGCGGGAAGTTCCAGGCGATCTTCACAACAATCCTTTGAATGATGATTTTGCGACGGCGATTGATTTAACAGATCGTTCCCAGTGGGGACCTGTTACGGATGCAAACAGTGGATATGTCAAAGATGGCGCACTGCCTTCTATTGCGCTAGAGGGTGGGATCTCTAGTACTTTTAGGAATGGTACAGTCGATTACGATATGGTCGCCGTTACCTTGGTCGAAGGTGAGAAACTGATTATTGATATTGATAACGGTTCCGGTCCGGCCAGCCCTAATGATGTTGATTCCATTGTTGAAGTGTTTGATAGTGCCGGGAACTTGCTAGGCTCAAGTGATAATGCTGTTAATAACACAGTTGGTGGTTTGGGGTCCGTTAGTCACCTCGATCCCTATCTGGAATTTACAGCCCCTGCAAACGGCAATTTCTTTGTTCGCGTTAAATCTCAAACCAATTATCCAAATGGGGACAATAAAATCAATGGGATCACAGGTAGCTACAAGCTTTGGCTCTCTATTGATGACAGCGGTGTTTTCAAAAATGATTACACTGAAAATGGTAACGCTGTCCTGGTTTTCGATGACCTTGTGATCTCTGACGTTGATAACAGCGCGCTTTCTTCCGCAACAGTTACCGTTTCTGATTTTGTTGAGGGTGATGTTCTGGGCTTTGCCGCAGGGTATAGCTTACCACCCGGGATTAATGCGATCTATGATTCTGCGACAGGTGTTTTGACCCTCACTGGTGGGGCAAGCCTTGCTGATTATGAGTCTGTACTGGAAAACGTACGCTATAGCTCAATATCGGACAATCCGGATAGTTTGGGTACGACACCAACACGAACGATTACCGTCAAAGTTAATGACGGCAGTGATGACAGTGCTGTCATTTCTGCAAAAGTTGGTGTTCTGGGGGTTAACGATGCCCCCGAAATTGAAATTGTTCCGGGGAATCAAGTCAACTATACGGAAAATTCTGCAGCGGTTAAGGTTTTCACAGACCTGTCGATTGTTGATGGTGATAGCAACACGCTTTCTTCAGCGACAGTTACGGTTTCTGATTTTGTTGAGGGGGACGTTCTGGGCTTTGTCGCTGGATATATGTTACCTGCGGGGATTACCCCGGTGTATAATCCTGCGACAGGTGTTTTGACCCTCACTGGTGGGGCAAGCCTTGCTGATTATGAGGCTGTACTGGAAAACGTACGCTATAGCTCTACATCAGAAAACCCGGATGATTCGGGTGCTGCGACAGAACGAAACATTACGGTCAAGGTGAATGACGGTAGTGAAGACAGTGTTGTTACGACAACAAAAATCGGGATAACAGGTGTCAATGATATACCTGTGGCCGAGAATGATATTATTTTGACCAATGATACATCCGGGTCGATTACTCTTCCTGATTCAATCGTGTTGAGAAATGATTTGGACCTTGATAACGTTTTGAATGTTAGCAGTGTGTCCAATCCGGTTAATGGCTCTGTTCAACACAATCAGGGGGCAATAACTTTTACTTTTGATGCTCCTGATATTAACGTACTTGGTTTTGGTGCTGGTTCAGCTCTTCAGACAGTACAGGAACATTCATATGCTAGGGATGGATTTGACTATGTCACAAGCGGATCCACAGATGGTACCCCCGGGCCAGATGAAATCATAGGAACAGGTCTCAATGATAAATTTTCACAGGCCACTGTTGTTCAGCGTAATGTTTGGATCAGAGACGCGAGCAAACCTTCTGATGAAGTTGTTCACCATGTCAAGGTAAGCGGGCGTATAAAAGATGCACGGGATTTAGATTTCGATCCCAATTCAGAGAGATATAACGCTGATTTTGATACATTCAGGGTGACACTTAAAGCTGGGGAAATATTTAAGATTAAAGGATTTAACAATCCTAGCTTAAAGGTCGAACTCTTCAGAAATGTCACTGGGGAAGTGAACAATACTCCCGTTGATGCAGATTTCACGGTTGGTGAAGGATATACGGCACCTTCGGATGGTGAGTATTATATTCGCATCTCTTCCCGAGACGAAATCCCTACTGAATCTGATCGGGAGCGTCCATATGAAATTGAACTGGAGATCAACAGCACTGATATTGTAAGTGGCCCTGACAACGGTAACTTTAACTACACTGTTTCAGATGGAATCTTAACTGACGATGCGCATGTATCTGTCCAAGTTCAAGAAGGCGATACGATTACCGGTACGGCCCAGAATGAAATCCTTATCGGGGGTGCTAATGCTGATAAACTCTTTGGCAACGGGGGGAATGATGTTCTCATCGGGAAAGAAGGCGATGACATTCTAGTAGGCGGCACAGGTAGTGATACTCTGACAGGTGGTAATAATGCTGACACCTTTATTTTTACTGGTCCTTTAAACAGCTCAAACCAAGACACTGTTACTGACTATAGCTTTGGTGAGGGAGATGCTCTTGATGTCAGTGATCTCGTTACCTTTGATGATGCAACAGATAGTGGCGATATTGGAAAATATCTGCAGGCAAAAGATTTTGGCGGCGGTGTCGTACAGCTACAAGTCAATGCTGATGGCCTCGGGAATGATTTTGAAACCGTTGCCGTTCTTCAGGGGCTTGGTGCAGGTGTCGACAATCTGAAAGTCATTCTTGATGATCAGGAATACACCGTTGGTATATCGTCGGTTTGATGACATAAGAGTCTTACCAAACAGTTTGTTTAAGAGTGGGAATGAAATATTCCCACTCTGTGTTACATTGATAGGGGAACTTTTTAATGAAAAATTGTATTACAACTATGGCTTTTACTTTCAGCCTGTTGTGGGCAACCAATAGTGTGGCTGAAGATCTTGAGTTTCTTCTGGTTAATGAATCAAATAGTCCTGTCGTTGCATTTTATGTGTCCCCAAGTAATTCAGGAGTCTGGGAAAGTGATCTCATGGAGGGCGGTTTTCTTGCTCCAAACTATGAAATCGATGTCCTGATCGGGGATGGCTTGGCAACCTGTGTCTATGATATTCGGGCTGATTTTAAAGACGGTGAAACCGTAGAAGACTATGGTTTGGATCTGTGTGAATTAGGTTCTTATACCTTCGAATGACCTTGGTGAATAACCTTGAGCTTGTTTATGTGGTCAAGAGTAACCTTGACTACATAAAGCCCATCATATGATGGGCTTTATAGAGTAATTGAATGAATAAATGCTATGTTTTTGATATTATTTGTGAAGGCAATAATATCTGATAATCGGAAGCACAATTTAACGTCAAAAATAACGAGTGAGTAATATTTTATTAGATCTACCTAGGTGACCTATAAAAAGGTTGATGAACATTAATCAGGTAAGGGAACTCGCAGTGTTTCATTCTTGTTACTTTCTGTCTGTATACCATTTTTATAGGATTCTTGGGGAGGGGTCTGAAATGCTGAAACTTACCAGAAAAATCGCAATCATCTATATTGCAATATTTGCGGCCTGTATTTCTGTTGCAAATG
>NZ_LAQL01000003.1 GCF_001026905.1 Kiloniella spongiae | reverse complement strand
GATCATGGATCAATTGAGTCCACACCCTAGAGAAGAAATGCTTATTGATGAAGACTGGACGTCTATTGAAGAACTTAAAGCCTATATTGAATTCATCACAGAGAATGGTATTATGCAGCAGCAAATAACCTATTTTATCGCGCCACCAGTTGTTAAATATTTTGCCATTCAAGACCTTTAATCAGGACATACGGCACTCAATAAAATTGAGCAAAATAATCTTATTGAATGTCCGTTTCTGAAAGTCAATCCCCATCCCAAGCAATCCGACCACCAAGCCGAACAGCAATATAAGCCGCCCACCGCTTGAGCCACGGCATACGGTCCTGTTCTGCGACAATCCGAAGAATAGCATCAGCAACAGCGCGTGAACCTTCCCGATTTGCATATAATAAATCGTGCAACGTTGCCGCCCTGAAGAAACGTGCATCCGCTCTTGGTATAAACCACCACAAAGAACGAGGCACAGATGCGCCGTCATAGTTAAATCCACCCGGAACAGTAACGACCATACCCCTTGGCCCTGTGATCTTGTGAGCACAAGCAGCGGTAAAAGGGTTATCAGGATCTTCAGGCGATACCCAGACCAGCACCCCGCCACTTGGGCGAGATGCTTTAATCTGGGCCAGATCATATTCAGGTGTAAACTCGTAGCCATCAGCCATTGGATTTTTCTGCCGCTTCCCAAGCTGCCCAGGCATCGCCCAGTTTTGCGGAAATACTGGGCCACTCTGCGCGGATCTCTTCAGGCGTTTTATCGCCATTCTGAACGGCTGCGATTGATTTAAAAGCAAACACACCAATTTCCACAAGCGCGTTTACAGTTGCGATGGTTGCCGGGTTCATGATTCAACACCTTTCTTTACAGTCAGAAGGATAAAAGCCGTTTCCTGCAAAGTGGTCAGCGTAGATGCATAATCCGTTACCTCACCAGAACAGAGCTTCACAGTAGATGGCATCAGGTCAGATACAGTCTTCACCGTTTCTTTTGACAACTCACCCGCTGCGCGATAGCCAGCAAGCACACGCACCGTTGAAATAATGCCCTCGCAGGTAATCTGCACTTGTTGTTCAGCACTCAGGCGATTACCGCCCGGTGTCGTGCAAGCAGACATAAAAAAAGCCGCTACAAAAGCGACTGTCATCAGTATATCTTTCATAATCAATAACCTCCCTAATAACTCCAAGACGCGGGACGATATGCGTATGGGTGGCCCTCGTCTATGTGAATGAAATTCTTAGCAACCCCAATGCCTTTAAAACGCATGTCGCTAATAGTGGTGAGCAGATCGTAACGTCGAGCTTTAAGCGGGGCGATATCAGCTGCAAGTCCTGCAGAGTGCGCGCCCGGCCTTTTCTTATTTTTCTCAACAGGGTGATTCTTGCAACGGAAGCCACTTGTGATTTCCAAAGGCCCGACTTGATTACGAAGATCTTGCAGCTTTGCCATAAACTCAGAATTCATATCAGCGCGACCACAGCCGCACTTGCAGGCGAACTCTGATACCGAGAAGTTGGGGAAGTCTGACCAATTAAGTTCTATCATGATTTGCCCTTTCCTCTTTAGCTTTTAAATAGTCTTGCCGAGCTTTCGCTATCCTGAACCCAAGTAACAACACGCCTCCAATACCAATACAAATAGCAACACCAGTGTTAAAGTAGTGAAACCATAAAGGAGTAGATACAGCAGTCACCCCCAACAGCTTGTCCATATTTTCTCCTTTCATTAAGGTTTCGATCATGACGCTTCCCATGTGACATCATTAAAAACATCCACATTCACCAGTTCGGCATCTGGCATGGACATCAAGTCGTTTGATTTTTGTCTGATAGTTTCAATTTCGGCTCGTTTGGTTCTTAGATACGCAGCTTCAGCAGCTTCGTTTTGTGTCCATTCTCGGTCGCTTTTTATCTCGATTAATTGAATAGCTCGCTCCCCACCGCGAACCTGTTTCCAGAGCGGGGCAATCTCCTCTATTCGCCGAGCTGCTTCCGGGTTAATTTCATCCCGTTTTTGCTTTGCAATTTGATCTTGCGATTTATCTTGTAAAGATTGGATTATTACCCACTCATCCCCGACAAGGGCCCCGCCATCATCTACAACATATTGATAAGGATTAGGGTTAACCTTAACTGTGCGAACCAATCGAAGATTAGCACCACCCTTCAGTTCAAAGGGCAATGATTTTGGTGGTTGACTATTTCCAACAAGATGGCATTTATTTGCCAGTGAAGGCGTCCAAACGCTTATCTGAGAAACAGCAGAACTATTTTTTTCAATTACATATTTCATGATTAATTCCCCAAAATAGCTGGAAGATTGCCGCCACCAGCAACATCTGCGATAGCGAGGCCAATGTATGTGGCTCCGCTGGCGTTGAAGTCAGCGTTGTTCATACGTAGCTTTAAGCTATCGGCATTAAAATCAATCTGATGTGAGGCTGTTAACTCTGTAGTTGAATCATCCGCGCGAAGCTTAACATCCATTGGCTGTATCGTGTCGCGCTCGGTGTCATAGATCCACCAAGAACCACTACTATCAATGCGTTTAAACATCACCCATCTTGCTTTGAAGCCAAGATCAATGTTGGGACCGTTCGTAGACGATCCAGTGCCTTTGTAGCTGAATATCTTTGAGAGACCATCAACAGAACGGAAAAGGATATGCAAGTGACGCTGACCATTCCCGTTATTTCTACTGTTAATAGGTTGGAAAACTTCGGAAGTCGGATCTGCTCCAAGTAAAGTCCCTGTCACTTGTCCACTGCCGGTGTGTAATTTTAGCCAGCTATCAGACCCAATCCAGCCTGTCGTCATGATACCACTATGAACAACCCAATCCTGTGTTGTTTCTAAGTTTTTAGAGATAATAAGTTCAGGAACATCCCCTAAACCATGCCCAACTGTGCTTGTTGTCTGGCCATCTCCCACATGTTCAACGAGTGACATATAACCAGAACTGTCAGCAATCACTTGTGATGGAATTGTGCCGTCGTTATTGGTGACTTCTGTACCATCAAGCCCAAACAGCCAATCAACATAGTTATTACCCGCTCGGTTACTCTCATTTGATGTACCAAGTGTATAACCATTATCCTCAAATAACTTGAGCGTTTCGATATAATCACCCTCGGCATCATGTACATCCGGCCTGAGATATTTTCCAGCCCCTCGAAGAACGTCATAGAGACTGTGGCTATAGGCACCGTTTCGGGATTTGGTCCAAACAGCAGTGGGCTTCACAGCCGGATAGACTTTAGTTTCGATATGATCGGCGTACCGAAGAACTACATCAAACTTGTCACGCCCGTGGTATTGAGGAGTTTCGCGGTTGGAGCTTTTGAGTTCCTTAAAGCCATTTGGGGGTGTGTAGGTAAAAGGCTTCTGGCCGAAGTTAAAGACAATGTATGCAGACGTACTATAGTGGTAACTAGAAGGCACACAATCGGATGCCAGACCAGTCACTGTCGGACTTGTGCCAGCCGCAGGATCTCCCCCGCCGATCCATGTTCCTTCTTTACCGATCCAAGCATTACCTGTTGCAGGATCAAAAGCGATCATCACAGTTTGACCCGCAGTGATGTTTGTACCGAGAGCCGATTTAACACCACCTTTGCGCTGAGTGGAAGCTGACATCCATCTAAATGAATCAGAAGACTCACCGGGAACAATACCGATAGGACCTAAACCTATACCACCATTGTTATCTGCCGCAGAAGCTTCAAAAACCGCTTCACAGTAAATTTTATGCGAAGAGGTAAAACTCGCGTAGCTCCCTCTATTGTTGGCGGAACCATTCGTAGTAGAGCGTAGACCACCTCTGGATATATCAACGCCTGTTCCATAGGTCGCTATAGCACTCAAGATCGCATAAGGATCACCAGGCGTATCTGTTAACTGATCATCAGAGGTAATCCCCGTCAGGCTCCACGACACAAGATTACCCACAGTGGATTTGCCAAGATCACTAGCATCCTCAAACAATAACTGAGTGCCGTTAGGACCGTATTCGAGTTCAGGCGGATTAGGTTCTTTAAGCGGGCCGTAACCAGCTTTAGGGTATTTATAATCGGTCTGCCCGAAGTTCACTGATGCGCCGGGATTCAAGCTGTGTAAGTCTATATAATATCGGACATCACCAGAAGTTATTGAATGAACTGTAGGTAATTCTACCCCGTTAATTGCAAGGATTGCCGTTCTAGCATCCATATCAATATACATTGAGAACATGTCATGTGTAACATTGGCACCCCATTCTGGTGGGTCAATCGTTGTGCTGGCATTGTTGAAGGATTTTAGAGACGATCCACTAAATGTTATGCCAGTAAAATTACCAAATGTATTTGTGGTGAACCCACCTCTTGGGCTTGTATTTTCAGCCGGGCCGATACCAACTACGGCATTAAATGCGTCGGCCCCTAATCCAAATTCAATCAGATATCTACCTGTACTTGGTAAGACGTCAGAATGGATGGTATCCCAAGATGATGTTGAGCGTTCAACATACTTGCCCTCATCTAGGATCTTGGTTGTATTACTCGCCGAATCGTTTCTATAAAGCGAGATATATCGCTCTTGCTTATCTTCAGTCGTGAACTTCTTGGTCGTCGTGATGACGTTATTACCGAATGGCACATTTTGTGTTCGGTAGTTGATCATTTCTTGTGGCGTCAGAACTTCGCCGTCGAGAAGAACGAAATCGGAAACATTGGCTTCGACTAGTCCAGCCCCACCGTTATAACCACCAAGCTCTGTTATTGAGCCATTGTAATTAAAGAAAGTCTGATAGTTCGCAGTCGGTAATGTATTAGTAGTAAAGCTGTCAATTTCCTCATCATTGACTACCATCTTCATTGTTCGTGCTACACTATCAAAAGCAAAACCAATGAACATCCATTCAGTATCGCGGAACTTACGTGATGTATGAAGCGAACCGGTTGCTGCTGTCCCACCCCAACGTAGTGTATCGTCAGAGTGAAAATAGAGCGTAGACGCTGATCCTGCCGATACCAGATACTCTATAACCCCATGACGCACCCGACGTACGTTCATCATGATTGTAAATTGACGGCGATTGCCTGTGACTGTCGGGGTATAGGTCAGCTTCTTTCCGGCTGATAATGCAAGGGAGTTAGTAAGATCGTTTTTCCAGCCATCAGCTCCTGAATAAAGCGCTCTCATTCCAGCACCTCCAACGCGACACGGGCGATACCGTTTACTGTGGACATATGCATGATGGTGATCACGCCGTCACCCACGCCGAATGATCCCTTCACATAATCAAAACTGGACATATCCACCACTCCGGCGGTCGGACCATTGGTTAACCAGACATCGACAGCATTATTGTTGGCTTTGTCTGCGGTAATAACCCCGCTTCCATTATTGGTCATCGATGTCAGAAAAGTCTTGGTGAGATCAATCACCGGGTTGTCCGTCGTATTGCCATATGAATTCACGGTGGTCGGATAGCTCACCCCCAAAACACGAGATAAATTGGCTAAAAGAACCTGATCAGTCCCTGTCAAAACGGAAAAATCATGTGTATGCGCCTGACCACTGTCATTGGCCAGATTGATCAAATCCTGGACTGTTGACATCAAGGTGCTAAAGCCAACTGATGACATCACCAGCTTGCCGTTTTCGTCGTAATAAGGAACTTCATTGGGCACAGGGGCTGGGAACTGTAATTCATCACCCGAATAGGCAACCGGTAGCTTAATCGCCCGCCCAATCTGTACATCCTGTTCCTGATTTTGAATGGTCAGCAAATCAACAGCAGTCTCTATGACATCGGCTGGCATCCCATCTGATACAGCAAGATCAGTCTGCTGTTCCAACGGTGTCGCCCCAAGGATTGTGATCGTATCCCCGTTAACAGGTGCAGAGGAAAGCGTGATGGAACCACCATTTTCCGATCCCGCCCCACTGATTTGCGTTGGCGTTACAACGGTCTCAACCCCGCTTGTCGTCGTCACAACAACCTTGAGGTGGCTGTCGGCAAGAAACTTGAAAGGCACAGCAAAGGTTACCGTAGAGCCATCCCCTGTGTAAGAGGCCCTCCGCGGTGTCGCAGAAATAGTCATGTCAGATTTTCCCAATAAAAAAACCTCCGCTAAAAAGCAGAGGTTGAGACCTGTTTATCCAAGAACGATTATAGATGATGGGTTGGAGGTGAACAATTCATCTGGAAGCTATTTAATCGCAAAGAAACCATCTCTTGGGTTCCACCGATAATCCTCTAACGAAAAGTTTGATGATTGTTTCAAATCGGAAAATTGAATTTTATACGATGGGAAAAGATTGTTTCGAGCTTCATCATCTGTTCTGTCATCCGCTACCAAAAATGTATCAACATCTTTCGGTACACCCATCGAAATAAGATCTTTCTCTAATTTATCAGCTATATGTGTTGCAGCATTCTGATCCGATATTGATCCATTACTATGTCCCCAGTTTCCCCAATAATTTTTCTTAAACTGCCTTCTTTTTTGAGGCCCCCAAATTCCCTTATCATTCTTCTCAAAACCATTACTGGTATAATACATCTCGGGAGGATGCTTCATAAATTCCTTTGAGCCATTTACTATGCTCTGCCCCCAGTTTTTCACCATCTTTTCTTGAGCATATTCGTTAGGATGCCTGATATCTCCTGTCAAAAGATACTCTCTCTTCAAAAGACCATTTAATTCAACCTCCAATTCCTCTCTTAAGTAAAGTGGTATCTCTGCGAAATAAGGTTTAAAGAAGTCCGTCAAGTACCCATTGCCAGCACTAAACTCATACCCAGATAGAAGTGCACCAAATGGGTTATTTTCAACCATTTCCTCATATTTTTTAGTACGTGTTTGAATAAGTTTTTCATTAGCAGGATCAGCTAAAAATTTAGCTCTTTCCACTGCATCCTTAGGCTCTACACCTGCACCTATCATCGTACTAATCATTCTGAGTCTGCTTTGCTCAAAATCAGCAATATCCAGCGACACTTCAATTTCAAGATTTTCAAGTTTCGTATTTAAATCAGCCGCTCTTAAAATACGATCAGGATCGCCTGAATTAATGTCATCTATTGTTCTTTTTTTAACAGAACTCGGGAGGATACCAAGATTATTAACTAGTGCTGAAATTTCTTTATTTTGCTCTGACGCGGGTGCTGCTTTAAATAAAGGAGCCTCTTCATAGCTATTATAGTACATATCAACAGCTTGTTGGTTTTCCGGAGATGATTTATCCAAACGAAGATTTGTCGCCAAAGCATCTCTGATAAAATTACTATAATGCATACCATTTATCAGATTGTTGTCTGTCTTTCTTCCCTCAAGTCCCTCTTGATGAGCAATATCATTTATTGGAACTTTATGATTACCCAACTCCTCATATTCATTTAAACTTTCACCTCCACTACCACCAAAAACATCACGCCCCTCCCCACCGCGAATAACATCACCCTCACGTTCTGGCTGAACCATCTCACCATTCGCCGCCATGTCATTGGCTATTCTCTCGACATCAGTAGGTGTTGCGGGCTCTTCTTGTGTTCCATTATGTTCATCAACCCGCTCATCCAAGTTTATTCTAAAGTCGATAAAACTTTCTTTATCCTCTTGCTCTAAAACGCTTTTACCAGTTGCCGCTTTCCATGCTTGAAAAGCTACCCTATCTCGCATTTTAAAGTTGGCAGCATCTCTTGCATCAAGTTCACCTTCCTGCATTGCCACTGCTTGACCAATTTGATGAGGAGACATAAATTTAAAATAATCGGATAAATCCCGATCACCGAAATTTTCAGGGTCTGCTAATTGTAATTTTTTGACTTCATAAACGGCTCTCTTGCCCAAAGAATGATCGGGCCGGTATAACCCCAACTGCCTGTCAGATAATTCATCTACATAACGAATGAATGTCTCTCTATCCTCGTCTGACAAGTCCAGAGAAAGATCATTAACATCAATATTTCCTTTGTTTTCGACAAGATAGTTCCAGCCTGAATAACGCTGCCCCTTTATTCTCTCTCTTTGTTCTTTAGCCTGAAGGCGTCGTTGATTTTTCCAGAGAAGATTTGCTTCCTTGCCGATTAATTGATCGGGATAATATTCCAACGTTCTAAGTAAATGTTCTTCGGACAGCCCAGCAGCTGAAATATCATCCAGAAGTTTCGTGGCTTCATTGCGGACAATGCCTTTTGAGGCGATGGATTGAAAATATCCCTTATCTTCGTTGTTCACATATTCATCAATGTTGATCTCTGCCCCTGTTGCCGGGTCAACACCATCCAACAGTGATTGTAATGCGTCATAATTCCCTTGTTTCGCGTGTCCCTGAAGCGCAAAAGACAGAAAACTTCTACGTGCTTCTCTACTTTTTTCAACCGCAACCTCACGCCCTATTCCCGGCGCCAGATCATTGATGTTGCTATCAATAACGATAATGGCGTCGGTCAGAGTATCCGGATTAGTAACAACGCCGGAACCGTACTTTTCGATGTGACGATCTACAGTCGCATGAATTCTTTCTTTGAGAATTTGTTGTTTAGAAGCCCTTAGAGACTGCTGATCAAAACGAGCTTTTTCGTCAAACCGCTGACTAAAGGCGGCGACCTCATCTTCATTTCTGAAGTTCTGCCGCGCTAACATGCCAGCCTTTTGTTCCTCATAGGCCGTTTTGATTTCTTCATCAATTTTTGCTGGCGAACTGTCTGTAAAGCCAAGCTGCTCCCTTATTCCCTGATAAAGACCAGAAGTAAATTCGGACATTTCTTCATAAAGATCGATATCACGCAGCTTTTCCTGCATAAATTCAGATGCGTCTCTCAGATCAGATTTCACGCCTTCGATGAAGCCTTCATCTTTTGCGCTCTCCACACTATCAACATCAGTAATAGCGAGCTTTTGTTTACGCGCATTTTCTGCTTGTTTTTCCTTTTCGTCTTTTTCATGAATAGCTTTTGAAAGCTTGGAAAGACCACCCGTAACAGCACTAATCTTTTCATCTGGCAATTCAAATCGAGCTGTGGCCGGGGCTCTACTATCAGGGATATTTGGCATATTTGTGAACCTTCTAAGCTTGAGCCCAAAGAGTTTCAGGCAAAAAAATAACCCCGGTAAAAATGCCGGAGCCTTAAAACATGTGAACAGTATAAAAACAGGATAAAATTTAGGCGTTATGCCCGGAATCTAGCGTAGAACGTTACATCCCTTTTGATCGCAACAATTCATTGTTTGAAAAATTATTCAAAAAACCATGCACGTTGCCTTCGGCTTCACTCTCTGGGCTAGCGATTTGAGATTTATTGAAACCTTGCTGCATACGTTCCGACAAAACTACTTCATTATCAATGGCGTCCTCAGGATCTATTAAAAGAACAGGATTGGATAATGAATTTTTACCATCATTGCTTTCTACAGATACGGCTATATCTGGATTGGAAACACCAGACAGGCGGTCATTAAGTATTGATTGTTCTATTTTATCACCAATTATCTTTTTGTGTGATGGAACCATTCGTAAACTGTTACTTTTTTGGTATGACTCAATCCAATTCTTTATTCTTTTATCAGCAAAACCCCAAACATCTTTCGCATAATCTACATTCTGATCTTTAAAATAACCAGTGCCAATACCTACAGTACGAATATGGTAATTTCCATCTTTCACGACGATAGTACGCTGTACCAATCCGGGATCAAGAAGATGTAAGTTTGTTGTGTAGTTTGTCACAACATCCGGATTAGCCGAAGAATGCTTTACAAACCCAGGTCCAGCAAAATTTCCATACTTTGGTCCTAGCGGAGTTGCAAAGGTCGCCAAAGCTGACGAAACTACTTCATGATCAACATCTTTGGTTGAAATACCAAGATCATATAAAAAGCCATATTCATGATAATCATCATCGCTCTTTTTAATATCGATGATATCATCCCGGGCTGTATCAAAAAAATTATCCTGATCAATCGTGACAGGGCCATATTCATCCGTGAAAAAAGTAGCCGTGCCATCCTTATTTAACTGCCATTTGTCTGACATTCTCTTTGTTTCCTCTTTGATAAAATCGTAGGTAAACAGCTGCACCAATCAACGCTTCAACCAAATCCCTGAAAAAACCTTTCGCCCAGATTTCATACCCGCAAGCGGTTCGAACATTATCAACAATAGCCACGCAATCCCTCGTGCTGTATCCAAAGGTTGATGTACCTTCACGCGGATACATAAAATCAAAAAGGTTATAAACATCATATGAAATAAAGCAGATAATAAATAACAGATACGTCCAAATAATCCGTTTGACTTTACAGAAATTCAGAACCAATCCCCCCAGGAGAACAGGTAAATTTGACGGGATTTGATAGAGGATTAAATAAAGCGAAAACTTTATAATCAACTCAAGAGCTCTCTCCAGAAGCATATTTGTCTTTTGAGGGTTCGCTCCATCTATAGAAGTAAAGTCATAATAAATCTTATCAATAAATTCATATGTAAAGGTCAGAAGAAAAAGAACCAGTATAGAAATGATAAAGGCTTTCAGTACCCGTTTGAATTCTATTTCCTTAAAACGTGACTGAACAGCCGTAATAAACATTCAATAATCTCATTTTTATCAAATTCAGATAGCCAATTAACTCAAAAACTTAACCTTCATTCAACCATAGAATTATCGATCAGGGATTTAAATTTTCTCTTCAGGAGGAAAATTTCTCTGGGACGATAAAAGACATTCATAATCAAACAGACCAAGCTTAGATAAAACCTCAAGATGTCGAATTCCCTGAAATTCATCCCTAGTCATAAATATCCTGAATTGGGACTTGGTTTTTATTCCATTAAAAATATTCTCGTAATCCAGATAATGATAAAAATGTTCTGAATCGACTTGGCACACACTATAAATCAAGAATACAAGATGGGAATATTCAGGGTCTTGGTCTTCATTTCGAATTAAATAGTAATTTGCCCCATAATCCAACAGCTTAAAAAGCATCTGTAAACTTGTTAAAACATCTTGCTCCAGGTTCCGAGCGTCGTCATTTTCCCCTTGTTCGGATGCATTCTCAATGGAATTCCAGTAGTTAACTGCTTCTCCCAGATTGAGCATTGCAACTTGTAGAGCACTTCCATTGTTAATATTTACATCAGCACCATAATCAAGAAGCAAATCAAGAATTTCACTGTTGATATCAACGTCAACGCTTAAGGACAGAGAAGAATAGTTATATTTACCAAGCGTATCTGGATTATATCCCCCTTTCAGGAGGCATTTCACAGTAGATAACGCTTCCTGCCTGACCGCACTATGAAGCGGTTCATTACGCTCGATACCCGGACAGTCTTTCCAGCTCTCTGCATAAACAGGTTTTATTGCGCCAAGATAAAACCACAAACATAGGGACGTAATAACGACGATTGACCATTTCAAAAAGAAAACGACAACTCGATGACATATAGAATCTAGATCCATCTTCTCTCCCCGCCAGACACCAAGTTCCAGAGCCTACACCCCTTAAGAATATTCTACCATATGTAGTAAAAAATAACTCTTAAGATAAATACGATCCCGCATTGAGAAAACCACCGATCATAGCGTTGTTTCCAGCACGTTTATAAGCTTTGGCTTTCTGATTTCCGGCGTAGAGAATATTATCCACTTCCTGCGCCCCCAGCTTTTCAGTCTCTTCAATTAACAGGGCCGGGCTACCTTCAATTTTCAAACCCGCAGCGGCAAAATTGGCACGCTGTTGCCCCGCCAAACGTTGTGTATTGCGTCGACTAATCGCGGCCTCCTGCGCCGCAAACCGTCTTGCCATTTTAGCCTGTTTTTTTGCCCGTTTGCGTTCGGCAAAGCCGTTAAAAAGTGCCCCGCCAGCACCGAGTAAACCAGCAGTAGCCCCCAACCCGCCGATACCTGCCAGAGCACCAATAGCAGGGGCTGCACCTTTCAGTACATTACCGACTTTTTTAAATATCTTTTTGAACCATCCCATAGCTTTTCCCTTTATTTAATTGTTTATAAAATTGAAACCAGCTATCGTTACATGTAACCGACCGGTATCTACTTACACCTTCATGAGACACGTTAACTTATGTTTTTCATCGAAAATTTTGATAATGGGCCAACACATCAAAATACTTATAAAATACTGTAGCAATTACCCTTGGACATATAGATTAGTTTCTTTTTCACTAAGTATACTTTTCGCATTATGCCTATTTCTTTATTTTATATTTTTAACACCCAATGATCTTATACGAGCCGGGAAAGATTTCCGGCCTCCCGAATTACAAATGTACAGTCAATTCCGGGATATCGCCGTATCATTGCTGCTTTTCTTATTCTTGTTTATATCCCTCAAAATTACTTTATTAGGACCGTTTTACCTTAAGAATAAAAAAATATTCGATAAGGTAATACTCCAGTACAAATTGTGGACGAGCAGTATTATAAGAAATTACAGCTTCTTGAAGTATTCATTTATTGCAATAATAATTATTTGGACCTTAACGAGTAGCGCTTTTACAATTTGGCTTTTATTTAAAACCTACCCACCAACTCTGGGCCAACTAATTTTTGAAATTTATGGGATGTCAACGGCAGAACACTTTACTACACACATCAACCTTCTTTTTTATAGCATTTTGTTTATTGGCTTTGTCTCAATTTTCAGCCCTTTATTTTTAATCACTTATTACCGTTTCAAAACAAAGGGAGAATGCTGAAGTTTACCTTCCTGATAAAGCTTCATAATTATATCAGCAGTTTTTAAATTCTTATTCTTTTTATTCATTGCAGCATCTCGACCAACTCGATTGTTATAAAGATCTTGCAACTCACTTTCTCTATTATCGTCATCCAGCCCTATATAACCTAAAGGGAAAGAAGTTCTTTCATGTCCATCAGTTATTTCTTTTGCCACATCAACTCCATATTTCTTGACTAAAAGATAACTTCCCAACGCATGCCGTACAGCATCTTGTGCATCATCAAATCCTTTATAGGGTTTTCCTTCTTTATCTCTTGGCAACAACTGACGAGCAGCTTCTTCAGCTTCATTGATAATGTCCCTTGGATCACCATAGCGAATATATTACCTATATCTCCAGCCCCATCTTCTGGGTTATAATTTAGGAACCTGTAATATTGTTCTGCATTAACAGGCTCTGTTGTTGGGAGAGGAAGCGTTCCATATCTTCCGTTGTACAGCTCGTTTCCTCTTATGGGTCTTTCTTTGCTATCTTTATTTACCCCAGTAATATCTTTATTAAACTTATTTTCAAGAAACCCCATAATGTTACCCCTCTGACTGTACTTCTGTGATCAGTGATCGAATTGTTGCCGGTAGTGGTTGCCTTGCTCTGATAAAAATTTGTGCCTTGTCGCTAAAGCCGTTTTCCGGATCAATTTCCAAGTACCCGGTATAGAGGTCTGGAGATTGACCAAAGGGTGTCGATCCATCTCGGAAGATATGTGTTTGAGTGTCTTCCAGACTATCTCCGGCTTCGATTGTTCCTGTGTTCATGACATCAACGCCCATGGAAACAACACGCTTTTTCTTGCCTCTGCCTGTCCCATTTTGCAAAGCAACAATCGGGGACAAGGGCTGTACGACCGACTGGTAAGGCAACCCGGTCGTAATCTTTAAACCTGTACGGTTATTTTTAAGCGATACCTTGCCATCATTTGCCACCGTTGATCTCGGAGATACCTTGCCATCGTGCAGAATATCCACCTCTTCACCGACCAGATGATCAAAGCCGTTAATCGTGTTTGCCGCTTCCCCCTCATAGGTTCCGCCGCAATCTACAAAAAAGGCATCTTTTTTATCCAGGCCATCGTCAAACCCGGCTTCCATAAACTCGATATGGCGCACGATTTCTCCGTTGACTTTACGTTTAACCGACAACCATAGAACTTCCCGCTTTGCCTCATAGGTCACCGCCACGGTTTCAACTTCGCCCCAATCATGGTCATCGGTTGTTCCACCCAGTTTATGACGGTGAAACGCAACAACTTCCTGTGATTTTTCATAGGTCACTCCGACCAGTTGACCATCGTCCCGTACCATCCAGATAATGGAATCAGGGTCGTTGACCATGTCCATATCCTTGATCCCGGTTCCAGTTATATGCTGGGATAAAAAGGTTTGGTCAGGCGCAATAAAGCTGTCACGCTCAAACGAGAACACAAACTCATGTAATCGTTTTCTGTTCCGGCTCAAAAACAGTGCGACCTCTCCCTTCTGGATTGGTGGAATAGCTGCTGACCCTTCCGTTGTATGACGGCGATTGATAACCGACGTCACGGTCAAGGCTTCATTGGCAGAAGATCCACTCAGGGTTCTGGTTGCTCCGGATGTCCCCATCATCAAAGCACGCCCTTCGACCATCCATTGAATATGGTTGACCTGTCCAGCCTTGATTGTAGCCTTGAACGCATCATCGGCATTGGTACCTAAAGCAAAATTTTTCTCGTTGGATGTTTTCGACGTCCAGATCGTTTGCGGCTGATCCGGTGGTGAAGCAAAGATGGATCGTTGCTGATAGAAAGAACAACGCCTGGGGTAATTCCCCGCCTTCCATTCTGCTGGCTTTGACGTAAAGACAATATCCGCCAATGCCCAATCAGCATGATCGTTGCGTTTCAATTCTTTGGGTGGATGATCCTTGTGCACGATCCACAGGCTGTTTTCGGTCTGGGTAAAAACCAGATCGAACAACTCTTCTTCCTTGTACGGCGTGGTAATTTCATAAGGGGCATCATCTTTTTCGATTTGCCCGAAATCACGGTAAAACCGCATGTAAAGATCGCCAATTTCCAGAATGTAGGCGTCTTCTGTCGAATATTCGAACGAAATAAGACGGCATTGTTTATCCGCGTGTTTCGCCTTTGCGACAAAGCGTGTTCCCGGACGACGCGTCATACCGCCATGGGGCAGGACAATCCAGTTTTCACACAGGGCCAAGCCTGTCTGGTAAAGCTGGGTATCTTCCCGTCCGTGCAATCGGGGCGTAATCTCACCGCGAACAAAGCTGGCCTGAAGGGTTCTTGGTGGCATCAGTTTCGCGCCTCCACCCAAGACGACGGAACAATATTACTCACACCGTCTTCCATCATGTCGCTTGCTTTGGCCAGTGCCAGATCATTCCTGTAAAGACCAAGTGCCATATTCAGTTTGGTTTGAGATCCAGTTAGAACCTCTGCCAATCTCACGGCCAGTTGAGCCGCCACAACACGACGCAAGTCCGGTGGCATATCCGAAGGTTCTACTTCGCTACTGATATAACGATAATAAAGCGGCGCATCCTGATGACACAGGATATACCGTCCCTCCAATTGATAGGTCACAGGTAAGCCATTGGCTTCACCTGTCGTTGTTATTGGCAAAACCTGAATATCATCAACCGGGCGGCGGTATCGTTTCCATTCGCCAAAGGCAGACGCTTCCGCAGATACAGCCAACTTGACCCGACGGATCGCGCATGACCAGGGATAGGCACGCAAGACGGTCTCTACCGCTCTGGGATAGGCAATCTTGCACTGACGTGCTTCTTTGCTGCTGTCTTCCAGGCTAACAATGGATTTATCACCCAGGATTTGCAAAGCATCCCGACAGATTTCAACCTTGCTGCTCATCTGTTTTCCTGACCTCTAGTTGTGGAATAATACAAAAGCGGAAGACCCGTTTCCCGATCTCCCGCTTTCTCAAACATCAAAGAAACTCAATCTTTGATAACCTTAAACTCTTTCCATCCAACTGGATGAAAAGTGTTCGGCCTCTCTCAAGTCAAAGGTATCCCCTTCTTCTCTGAGCTGAGCGCCGTAATAGCCCAAAGCAATAGCGCGTACGTTCAGCGATTCAGCTTTCGGTACAGTACTGTTAGCATCGGAAATTCCTCCACCAGAAACATTCTCAGCAGACACAGCTTTGGATGAACCACGCGGCCCCTTTGCTAAAGCTCCTTTTGCTGATTTGGCCCGCAGTGCCATTAACTCTGAACTCCGGCCACAATTCCCGCAGAAATTTTGCCATTGGTCGGATTTGAACCCGACACCGTATAGCGTAGACGCATATAACGTTCATCCAGACCTTTGGGCAAAATGTGGAACGATGTCTGTTTCCCAGCCACAAGATCAGCCCGGACAATAGATTGGGAAAGAACTTCTCGCGGCGAAGAAAAGCTCGTTGTGTTATCCACTTCAATCGCAATTTTCAATGAGGTCAGATTATTGAAATCTTCTGTCACCTGAACATTCAATGGTACCGCAGTGCCATCACCGGGATTACTTGGCAGCGCTACAGATGCACCAACAACTGTTCCAGTTGTACCAAGATCAAGGATATTGGTCGACGCAGCAGTACTGGTAATTGCCTGCTGATCAGAGAAGGTGAGTTGCTTACTATGAATCATATTAAAATCTCTCTCTAAATTCGGCCTTTAAATTTGGTCCCTAAATTTGATAAGGGTTAAGCAGACAGAACGCGTGCTTCGGTATTGAGCAACGCATCGGTTTCACGAATTGGAATACCGCGATAGGTCAGCACTTCCTGACCTTCCAGTTCACTGTCTTTTAGGCGAACAAAGTTGTCCCCGGCCCCGGCATTGGTGGCCAGTGCGTCCAGAGCTTCAAGTACATCACGGTTACAGTAAATAACCTGACGACCACCTGCGGCATCGCCACGTCGGATACGGCTTTGCAGTTTGTAATAGGCTTTACGCATGAAATCATAAAGCTTCACATTACCGGCCTGCATCTGGGATACATCAATGTTGGCAACACGGGATACATAACGCCAATCCTTCACCGCCAGACCAAGATGCCATGTGAACTTTTCTTCCTTCACGTAATATGGATTATTGTTTTCATCCAAAACGCGTTGGCGGCCCATATCATCACGTTGCAAGCCAGCTTTAGTGCCTTGCGGATAAAGCAGATGACAGTGACGATCGCCCCAGGTTACGAACCAAATAGATGTATTATCCGACCCCGTACCACCAGCGTCGATCACCTGTTCACCGGCACCACCGCCACCAATCGTATTGAACCGGGAAGAAAGCCCTTTGAACTTTTCAGGGGTTGATGCCGTGTCATGATAAAACAGACCCGAAGCAGCTTCCTGATTCATTGATTCCATGAACGCCATGGCCTCGTTAAGGCGCACACCTGCTTCATTTTTTGACAAACTCAGGACACGCTCATCAATCGTTGCCAGTGCTTCCAGATAACCTGTTGTATCCGTTACCTGCTGTTGCTTGGCTTTAGATTGCGTAATGCCCTGATACAATGCCCCCCAGGAAACAGATGGCAAGCCAGTACGAATAGTGTGTAGGTGTTCAGATCCCTTGTTACATTCCATCGCAATCGCATCATCCAGAATAGGATTTTGCTGTTTCAGAAGCTCAATAATAGTTGCCGTGGAACCATTCGGGTCAGTTTGTTTATAAATATCGATAAGATCGACAAAGGTATTTCCAAGTGTAGCCATAATCAGCCTTCCTTAGTAGATGATGGGTAGAGAATTTCCGCAGCAGATTTGTTGCGTCTGGTTGCACCGGCACCGCCGGGGCTGCTGTCCTCTACCAGGGAGAGGCCAGCTTTATGAAAGGCGCGAATGACAACGGGGTCATTTAAGACCCCGGCTTCAGACAACACCCCCTCAAGTTCAGAACCACCCAATGCCTTCAAGGCACGATTAGCGGTTCTGACATTCACATCCATTTTGGATCCCCACTCATCGCTTAGCGTTTGTGTGGTTTCCTCAATTTGTTGGCTTAAATACTGTTCTTGTTCACGCTCCATGTTTTCCATGGATTGTGTCTTGGCCTGCAAATCCATATCGGCTAGCGCCTGTGCCTGTTCCGGTGAAAGACCCAACGCATGCGAGAGTTCACTAATAGCACCCGTGTAAGCTTTCCAATCTTCATCACTATGCTGAGAACTCAGTTCTTCTGGAACCTGTAACTCATAACCATCCGGCGTTTCTGGCACACCCAACGCCGCATAAAAAGCATCGACCTCTTCTTCACTGGCGCCCTCTGACGGCAGTTTGATATAACCGTCCTGCCCAGTCGCTTGATCGTCTGCCTGATCATTTGCCACTTCCTGACCATTTGAAAGATCATCACCTTCGTGCAGCCTCTCGTTTACGAAAGGTTCAGATTGCTCGATTGGCGCTGTGTGCCTCCCCCGATCATCACCTGTATTTTTTACATAAAAAGACCCGCTATCTTGCGATGCGGGTTGGTTTGGAGAAGGCTGCGAATAACCGGAGCTTTCAATCCCCGAAAACTCGTGACCGCTTGAACCGGGATCATCACTCATACTGTGTATCTTCCTCTTGTTGTAAATACGCCGCCTTTGCCAACTCTGCTCTCAAGTCAGAGCTGACAGAAGCTTTCCGTAAAATATCAAAAGCGACAGCGCGTTTTCCGTCATTGAATACTGACGGTCCATCCGGGGGCGTTGTTTCAAAAGCCTGCGCCTGATCAAGGATATCTGCCAAAACCATCTGACCATCAGATGATGCAAAAAGCCGGCTATAGGCCTCGACAAGTTCATGTTGTTTTTTAAGCGAAAAGGGCCAGACTTTGAGCATGATCAAGCCTCACCTTCAGCTATCAGGTTCGGGTCAGTATTACCTCCCGGATCAATTCCGGCAGCCCCAAGTGCTTCCATAATAGGCAAGGCTTTCCCCGCCGTATCAACATCCTGAGCTTGCTGCGCTGCCATTAGCTGCTGTTGCTCGGCCTCAATTTTGGCCTGTCGGCTTGCCTGTACCTCCTCCACAGGACGCATCAGATCCGCAGGCATACCATTAATATCGGCACGCGCTCTAATAATACGGTCGTGATCAAAATTATCCATGATTGTTGGGTCAAACTGTGCCTGTTGTGCCGCTGTTTCCAGCGTCCGTTGAATACCCACATCTTCTGCCGCACGACGTAACTTTGCCATCGGACTGGTAAATTTCAGGGTCAGGCTTTTATCTGTTAACACATCTGGTCGTGGCGGAAGATCTATAATCCCGTCTTCCGACTGACGTTCAAGGATCGCATTTTCACGCATCACCATAGACGCCAACATTTCTTCCTGCTTGGCAAATGGTGGGCCGATCAATTCGTTCTTTTCCTGCGCCCGCAAAGCAGCTTCATAAGCTGTCATATCAGGCTTGTTCACCAATATCTGCCAAAGATCACCATAGAAATTGGCACTGATATCCTGCTGCTTTTTAGCAATCAGTTGTTCGCCGATATCTGGCCGTGCCCCAGTCACAATAGGCTGAATTTTCAAACGCCCGTCATCTGTTACAAGGTCCGGATTAATCGCATTGGCACTAAGGTTAAGACGACGTTTGAGCTTTTGCACAGTTGCGAAGGCCGGTGACACCGCCTGTTCTGCTGCCGCAATCGTTGTTTTGTTCATGACATTAAGCTGCTTAATATCCGGCAACGCCATCATACCCGGCCCCCAACCATAGGCTTCACCGTCACTTTCAACAAACGATGACGCATGAATTGGGAATTCATAATAACCGGATTGCCGCAACACATGATGATGCCCTTTAAGGACATGAACAGACGGCCAGGGAAGAGCCGTTTGCGTATCTCCATTCAAGGTCGTGTCTATGGCATGGATAATTTCAAATTTTTCTTCCAGTAAATCTGGTTTGTCTAATCTTATCGTCAAAAACTCTGGCAGAGATTCCAGACCGAATTCATCTATAATCTGTCGTAAGGTAAGCTTATAAACCCGGTAAAAGGTATCCACTTGCCCCCATGCCGTTGTCGCCAGAAAGCATTCAATAATCGGAATCATGCGATAACGGATTGGTGGCAAATCTTCGCCACCCGGCCCTCTGGATAGGACCTCTTCTGTCATCAACACTTGGTTGCCGTAACAACCCAATGATCGAAACATGCGCTGCGTATTTGAAACAAAGCCGGATTTAGCCATATAGCGAACTGAAAAAAGCTTTTTTGTACGCTGTTCTGCCCAAGCCTGAATTTCATCGCTTTCCCGCAAATCATCATCAACAGGCTCCAACCCATGCCAGATTGATCCTCGTGGTATAAGCAAGCTTTCGATTGCTGCAGAAAAACGTGCCAAATCCTGCAAAGGCCGAGAGCTGAACATCTTTGACATGTCACCCCGTTTGCCCTCAAGAATAGATCCAAAAGGGTCAAGACGTTCAGCCGTTTCCATCCAGATCTTGTCAAACTTGGATCGTTCGTTTGCCAACGCGGCCTGACGATTAATTACCTTCTCAGCAAGCTCCATAAGATCTCCAGTTCACTATATTGGGTCCTGACATAACAAAACCCCTCGTACCAAATACGAGGGGTTCAAGACTTCCCAGTTATGATTTTATCTCTATAAAGCGACCAATCCGCAAATAGACTATGTCTGCCAGAGGACCTATTTATCCAAGAACGAATATACCGTTATCTCTAAGTACAAACAAAGTATAACGAAGAATATTTGTTACCTGATTTTATTATATTCAGGGCGATATAGATTTAAAGTCGCCAAGCCATGAATACGCCGCACGGGCGATGGGTTTAAGCTGCTATAGGGTGACAATAAAGGTTTTGGATTATTCACACTGGGGTACAAAACCTCTTCGGGCGAACGCCATTTTCCATACAAGCCTTGCGGTCTTTCTATGTTAGCTCTCACTAAAGACTTAGAAGAAGACCCTTGCCCTTCTCTATTTGACACACGCACCAAACTTCCAGAATTTGGTCGTCTGTCTTCTCTGAAGCTCTCACCATATTTTGTAACGATACTCATTTATGATTACCTCTTACATTTACTTTATAAATCAGCCGCTTTCAAAAGCTCTACGCAGTTACAATTCCAGCTTCAAAAACGAACAGCCTTACTATTCACTTTCCCTTAACGAACACGATTATATTCAGGCTGTAATAAATTTAACGTCGCCAAGCCACGAACCCGACGAACAGGCGACGGAGTTAAACTGATATAGGGTGACAATAGAGGCTTAGGGTCATTAACACTGGGATATAAAACCTGCTCAGGCGAACGCCATCCACTATAGCCTCCAAGAGCCTGAAAACTTCCGAGTGAAACGCCAGAAGATCTTGAGGAGCTATTATTTTCCCTGTTAGACGAAAGACTGTTCCGTAAAAATCCAGCATCTCTGTCTTTCGTGGGTTCATAATTACTAGATGAAAAACTAGCTAATCCCATTTATCTAACCCTCCCAAAATTTGCACGTCTGGCTTTTAGTGTTGATAGTTTTGGCGCCCTGCGTACTCTGGATTTTACAGGTATTACAGATGAATTTGAATCGTCTTCTATATAGGGATAGAGAATGTGTTCGGGTCGCCTGTTAAACACGTCAGTGAAATCACTTCTTCCGCCATCGCGCTGCAAGGAAGAATTTTGTTTCCCCCTATATCCTCGTTGAATCGCATCAGATCTATGGGAAGTGCTCTTCAAAGATTCTTTTGCTTTTTTAAAATCCGGTGACGTTACATCAGGTCCGACATTAAAACCTGACCATCCATCTTTTCGTGTTCCAAGGATATCATCTATACCCCATCCAAATTCATCAGCGACACCGTTTAACATGCTACCGAAACCTAGACCCTGAGCCACTCTTGATAGCGGACTAACCATGCTACCAAATTTAGCAACACTAGACAGAGCACTCCCAACGGGTCTTTTCCCCGTACTTCCGCGTAAAAGTTCATAACCAATTCCAAGTGCTGGATTAGCCATTGTTAACCCCAAACCGATCGCAGCACCGGGAATACCAGAAAAAGGGTTGAATCCCCAACTAGCCTTAGTACTCAGATTTCGAGGAGAAAAACTCGGTTTCACTTCATTAAAGCCAAAAGCACTGCCGATAAAATTACCAATATTCTCACTAGTCGTATTGCCTTCATTCATATAATCAGAAAGTCTCTGTTGATAAGCCTTGTGTGAAACAGATCCCAAATAATCATGATATCCTCTTCTATCCATATTCTGAGCAGCACGACCTGAGGACGTTTGTCTCCCTCCCCACTTGCGTTCATGCTTTGGATGTGCACCAGAACCTTCTTCTTCTACAGGAATCCCCGCGCCAAAATTCGCAACTCCTGGGTACTGTGGATCCAAAGTAGATTTTCGACGAACTTTCCTCTGTCGAGCAAGAGCAGAAGCTCTTTGCCCTGCCATCGCATTTTGCCAATCTCTTACATTAGAACGATGTGCTTCAGGTGATTGTGACCGCTCTTTACCAGGCGCAGGATCATTCCATGGATCAGAGTGCCTCCACCCCCCTCCCCCTGGATTATCGCTCGGGCCATTTCCACCGACGACATCACGTTCTTGTTCATTAGTCCCACCGGGACGGTCTGAGCCATACCCCATTTAAATCTCCATAGGTCATTAATTTATAAATTGCCAACTCCTTTCCCTACACAAAAAAAGCCCCACATCAGTGGAGCTTTCTCAATACAAGGCGTATTTTCCCATAGGGATATTACCTGTTAAATAAGCGAAACAAAAAGTATCATAGAAATAAACACTCGGAACTATGCCGTTTATTCCAAAGATGGTTTTTTATGACCTCAATACCAGCACAGGTAAAAATCATTTGAACCAAAAGTATTAACATTCTACCGTTACGAGAAATTGAACCTTACTTATCATTTTCTCATATGGTTAGATCTTAAAAATGCGCATAATTCTTTCGTTGGCTTTCCTTATGGTTTTGGTAGGATGTCAAACGACCTCCAATGCTAACCAGGACAAAGCCGCAACACAGACAAAATCTGACGATAACTATTCGCACCATCATCCTCTTCATATGGCAAAGAGCATAACCAACATCTTCGAACTGAAGCACGCGCTGACATCCGGTGAGTTTAAACACTACGATCAAAAAACACTTGATACTCTTGCGTTGGATAGAAAGTTGGTCGATATCCCCGGCAAAGCCGTCATCTATCGCTATAATTATCAGGACATCACAGACCCAGCAGAACGGCAAAAAGTCGCCAAGCTATTTGATGACTTAAAATCAAAACCCGGCGCCCCTCATTCACATATTGTATTTTTTGAAAAACTGAAAGATCGCATTCTCAACATGACACCCGAAGAGTCTTCCAAAACTGCCACTTGCATGGCCGATTACACCTGGAAAGACTTCCCTGATAATCAGAAAGAGACTTTTAACAAACTCGCATTGGGGATTGATACAACTTCGGAAGAAATACTTGATCTCGCATACACCCTGGTTGCAACAAAGCCTTCTGGAAAAATACCCAAATCAGTAAAATGTACTCTTGTACCTATGGGATTATATAGTGAACTGAAAACTCGTTTTAGATTGTATTAATCCCTACCAATTCACTGCACCTGACAGGATTAACTCATGCGCTTTCTTGCCTCGATATTTTTCATCTCTAGCTTGTTAATAACCAATGCATCTTATGCGCAATCAGTTGATGCTAAGGAACTTGAACGTCAAATGAGAAATGGCGAGTTCACAAAATACCCGCCAGAAATTTTAAACGAGCTAAAGCAAGTCACAGGATTGTTCGATCAACCTGGCAAGTCAATTGGCTATATGGCATGCATGAAGCAGGCAGATACCAACTTGACAAAAGATAGTATCGTTAATGAATTCAACCAATACATTGAGCATCCTCAGATCACCCAAAAACAAAAAAGCTTCATGAGGAAGGCGGTAAATAGGCTTATTAATCTAAAACCAGTAGAACAATCCAAAATGTGTGCCTGTAACACCAAAGACACTTGGGATAACCTCATGACATCAGGGCATCACATAGCCTTCAACAAAATGGCCCAAGGTATTCCTTTGCAAGCAGAAGACCAAAAAGCTCTTCAAACCAAAAGTTCACGCTTTCGCCCTATATCCGAACATGATCCCCTAAAATGCATGTTTGAACCTCTTGGGTTGTATAACGAATATCGGGACATCCTTTAAATCAGCTAGAGGTACAGATGGCAACAAAGTCAAAAAGCAAAAATTAATTAGAAATAACATTCCTTAAAGTCACAACTTTTTCACAGCAAAATATTGACGGCGAGTAAAAATCCATTCAAAATAAACACAACCATAAGGACACATATTCACGGTATATTCCTATGAAAAATAGTTTATTGGGCGCACTTATCGGTACAACTATTGCTCTGTTATTAAGCTGGTTTAGTATCAGTTTTATTGGCGGCACTTATGGAATAACGACGATAATTTTACTACTCGTCTGCTCTAGCATAGGCTATGCGTTGGGAAATATGCGCAGCTGATTATCACTAAAGATAACGCAGAAAGCGCTCACTTTGGCCACCCCTTTTTCTTAGTTTTGTTCATGGATAATCTGGTTGCCGTTTTTAAGCTAAACCACAGTTTGTCATGAATATTAACTTAAGCACTAAACACCAAACACCAAAACGCCGCGCCCCTCAAAAGGTTTGCGGCGCTCGGTACAATCAATCAGTCACAATAAACCTAATGAAATTAGGAAATTTTACAATCACTTTTTGAGAAATGATCACGCCATCGTATATTGACTTAATATACGCGCCTGATCACTATTCTCCAAAACACAACTAGATCCAATTAAATGAAGCGTCAATGCAGATTAATAACTCACGAATATCTGGAACAGTCGAATGATTTTCAAGCAAAGGCTGTTAGACCTGTTTTTACTTATACTCTTTCCGCATCTTTGTCTGTCCGTTTGGGTCAGTGAGCGTATCTCCCCAACAATCAGTACAATAATAACAATCCTATATGCAGGTGGAGTTTGCTACTTTCTCTTTATCAACCAACCAGATATTTACTATCAACTCACCCAATTCTGGCTTTTGATTATCACCGTATATGCTGCGTTACCTTGCCTGTTCTTTCTAGCGAGAAGCTTTGATCAATTTTAAAATATTTTCGCATTCCATATTCACAAAAATATCTAATCCCACCACAAACAGGTTTAACCTGTTACAATAAAAGAAAATAAATTAAGCAGTATAGGAGTTATAAACATGACAGAGATCATAGAAGGAGGATGTTTTTGTAAAGAAATCAGATATAAAATAACAGGCCCTGCTGTTTTACAATTATTGTGTTTTTGCCAGGACTGTTTAGCAATATCAGGGACAGATGGTTACGCCGGATACATGGTAAAGGAAACGGACTTTCAACTTACCTCTGGAACCCCGACAGTGCATACAAAAACATCAAAGGAAAATCGCAAAGTACACCGCCATTTCTGCGGTACTTGCGGATCAAATTTATGGGGACAAACAGAATTTGGTTTGATCTCTGTCGCCGCTGGCTCCCTTGATGCCCCTAACCTGTTCAAACCAACAAAAAAAGTATTTACCTCTCAAGCACCGATTTGGGCACGTATACCGGATCACCTTGAAAAGATGTAGGCGTTAAAATGTGTATTTATGTCTCACAAACAATTTTATCCCTCAAACTTTAACGACTGCGATAATAAATCACGATGATGGAAACAAGGACCAGGATTCCGCCCAGCAGAGCACTAAACATAGGGTAGAGGCCATCCATTTCATCAAACCGAGCCCGGCCAGCATCCGTGTATATCCCCCACATCCCAAATACGACACCAACAAGACCTACAAGAAAAATAACGAACCCCATTCTGCCCTCCGACTATAAATTGCACAAAGATTTATACCCTTAGTCGTCAGCATAATGTAAAAGGTTCATATAAAGATAACCGTTTCGGCTAACTGCATATTTCTCCCACAAAAAAAGCCCCATGTGTGAAAACATGAGGCTGACGGAATGATCCGTGGGAAATAATATCTGCAATCGTTATGAAATGCAATGGGGGTGAGATTTTTATGTTTCGTATTTAAATAAAAACCTAGGATGATCTTGAACTGAGCTCAGATATTCAATATCTAAAGAAAAGCCGTACTTATAAATTTCTGTCACTCGAAATTTAATATCATCACTTAAAGATGTTACGTGAACAGAAGGTATTTCTTTGAATTGCTTTTCAAAGAAAACCAAAATCCGATTCTCCCCTACTTGTAGTCTAATTTCTTTATTTATAGAACTTGGTAGTTTTGGGATTTGGCACAAAAATTCATCGAATATCTTTGAAGTAATGTTCTTATAATGACTTGTACTATCAGATTTAATTTCCTGAATTCGTGAAAAAGCTTCAATTAATTCAGGTATATCCATGTGAGGAAGGTGTATGCTATTAGCATCAGGTGAAGAGTTTGATGTAATTTTAAGTACACCTGCACGTACTACATTTTGATTTTCGGTTTCGACTTCGACAACAATCCGCCCTTGTTCACTTAAAACTACGTCAAAAATAGGAAAATCAAAACTTACTCGAAATGCTTTAACATCTACATCTTTAGGTATTTCTGGCATTTCACTAACAGGGAGATCCAAGCTGATCTTATCAGTTTTGCCTGGTATGGAAATATTTACTCTTACTGGGAGTTCTGGAGCATCAACACTCGAACCATAGCTAAGCTGTACCCATAATGTATTCAACTTTATTGGAAGACTGCCAGCTATTAAATCATTTCCATAACCACCAATGTATGTCTTCTTCCCATTGACTTCCGTCCGACAATCATCAAAAAATTTACACGTAGCAAAACTAGTCATTTTTTACTCAATCAAAAGAAACAGTCGAATAGTTAGATTGGTTCGACTTGGCGAATCTTACGTCCCTATTATCTAATTCAACAGAATTAGATTTAGTATTCTGTTCATTAATATACTTCGTTCCAACCCTATTGCTCTGACTGGATCGATCAGTATATTTAATCTCCAAATCCTTTCCCGATAGCCAAGCTATATCCGAAAGCGACTTGAGAGTGACATTGCTTTCACCCTTAAATCTGCGCGAAAGAACAGACTTATTAACACCAAGCTTTTTTGCTAAGTCTGAAATAGTTACGCCCTGAGATTTGAAATCTTCAATAATATTTGCCCATTCAAAATGAACCTTATTCAGTGATTTGATATAAGCTCCATCTCTTGGGTCAATCTTATATTTATAAGAGTTCATGGATACCTACCTTTGAACGAACACTATCTGGTTGATGTAATTTTAGCCCCTCCCTCACCTTAATAACTTTCTTAAGATAAGGTTTAAGACTTTTGCCTTTTGCTTCCCTTTTTAAAACTCCAGAAACAGCAATGAAAACACCTGGAATAAGAAACCACCCAAATATCCTTACATCCGTTATTCTCATTTCATACACATCATCGCCTTGAGGGTTGAGATTTTGGAAATCACTGACAAACTTAGCATTTATGTTTCCTACAAATTCGTCAAAGAAAGCAATGACTTGATACTTAGGAGATATAATGCCTCGATCTTTTTTCAAAGTTGTAAGTTCTCTATGATACCAATCTTCAAATTCATTAATGAGAAATAGTTTACGGCAGGGACATGCATTCTCATCTGTTAAAACCTCCCACTCATAAAATCTATCTTTTAGTATCTTCAAATTGCATTGTGTTGCCATATATGTCAACAATTCGTAAATTATTCAAGAATATTTTTCACATACACCTATACAATCAACGTTAGAAAATATTTTCAATCAACACAATCATAATTGTCAGTGTTTTTACCAAAGAAACAATTCATAAGAAAAAAATTATCCCTTAACCCCTCCCAAACGTAGGCCTGCGCACATTCAGCACAGACAACTGCGGCGCTCTCCTGACCTTGGATTTGCCTTGGCTCACACCTACGCCTAGCTGCGGCTTGTCTTCTTCCTGCTGTGGGTAGAGTGTTTGCTGGGCGCGGTCGAAGAGTGGTTTTTCAGATAGAAATCCGCTCCCTGCTCTATTCCCCTGCCCAACACCAGCACCAGCTCGTTGGCGGTTGTCTCCATTGGCGTCTGCACGTTGATCTACTTTTTCGGCGGATGTTGTGTGTGAGATTGCGCCTCCGAACCTCGACACAGCTTTACCAGCAAGCCCCCCAAGAAAACCGCTTCCCGTCAACCCCTTCACGGCCTGCCCGGCTGCATAGCCAACCGGATTAATATCCTCCTCGTATGCAAGCTCTCCTGCATTATTGATTGTTAGTCCAGCTTTTGCGAAATTTTGCCCAAGCCGCCCACTAAAAAAATTACCAACTGAATTGCCAAAACTGCGTTCGGGGGCGATATTCTCAGCGGTAGCCTTTTTCTCTTCAATGCTTAAGCCTTGAAGTATATGGTCAGGGACTTTCCTTCCATAGTCTTGTCCGCGACCTGAATACTTACCTATACCATTTGCTCGATTATAACGATCTGCATATTCCCGACGGGCTTCAGGGGATTGTACACCATTAGGGTGACTAAAAGTTTCATCATCTTCCGGGGCTGGTGTGGGCTGAAAGCCTCTTCTTTTCTTAGCTTTTGTTTTAGCTTTACTAAACCCCGGTTTGTTCTTGGTTGAGAACCCGCCACCGCGCGCACTCCAGTCTCTTTTGTTGTTATTCCCACCACGAGGGCTATCTCTATCCGGGTTCGAGCTTCCTCCTCCCCGTCCGCTTGCTGCGTCTGCATTGCCCTTTCCACTTGGTCCTGCTGCCATTTCTAAACTCCTTATAGTTGACTCTTCCTGATTCCACTCTCATCATAAGAGCAGATAACGGGGGTTGTTATGTTTGTTCGAATTAGTGTTTTGTTGCTGTCCGCATCTCTAGCTTCCTGCCAAACAGACCCATTCGTAGATATGGGGGCGACATTTGCATTTGATCAAAGCCTAGATGCAATTGATGCATCAATTGATATCATGAGCGCTAAGGCGCCGATCCAAGTCTGCTCTAGAGACGGAAGACACTGCCAAGCAATCACCCAAGAGCAAGCTGATCGAGTAACCCTAGTCAAAGCATGTAATCTATCAGATGAGAGCGATTGCTGGCATTACGCCAAGCCAAAAGACCCAAACACATAACAAAAAAGGCCCTGCGTCTGCAGAGCCTTTGGGCGAACTAGCCCGCGAGAATGATAAGAGATATTGAGTTAGAACGCAATGGGATACATATAAATTAGGGGATAATCATTATGAAGTTTCTGCTACTAGTAATGCTTCTTTTCGTATTTGGATGCGGCCAGAATAAGAACGCTAGTCCCCAAATTTATGATTCAAAACTGTTAAGCATAGTCACCTCAGAACCCCCACCAAACATTGTAAAAGTGCTATACGGAACTAATCGGAAAAGAGACCCACAATCCAATCTTAATAACGCTGATTATCTGGACGAAAGATCTAATACCTTTGATAGAAAAAACTCAATTGAGCTTGGATACAAGAACGTCCTCATCCCTCCGTCACATAAAAAAACTAAAATAGAAAGGAGATCTGTTAGTTCTTTTTTCTATCCTGATGAGTGTTTTTTTCAAATAATCAATTCTGGCAATTTAGACTATTCAGAGTTTAAAGCAGCGGTAAGAAACTCTAAAGGTGATGCCCTTTTCATATACATTCATGGTTATAATAATACTTTTGAAGACGCCATTTTCAGAGCCGCCCAATTGACAACTGACTTAGAATCAAAAGACTTAACCTTAACTCCTGTAATTTTTTCTTGGCCATCAGGGAGTACTACAAAAGGTTTCGATCTTCCGTCAGACTACTTACGAGCTTGGACGAATAAAGAATGGGCTAAAAAAGATCTCGCAGACTTTTTACTTTTAGCTACCGAGAATAAAAAATCCAAAAATGTTTTCATTCTAGCTCATAGTTTGGGAGCTGGATTATTAGGAGAAGCACTTGAGCAAATAAGAATACAAGAACCTAAAAAAAGTAAGCTTTTTAATCAAATTATTTTAGTAGGTGCGGATATCGATACTCAAACTTTCAAAAATGTAATTTCACCTCAATTTCAAACACTATCTAGAAAAACCACAATTTACGCTTCAAATAATGATAACCCTCTAAAAACATCAAAAAGCGTTCATGTTGGGCATCCCAGGCTAGGGGATAGCAGTGATTTAGAAAAACTAACATCTATTAATAACTTAAGGGGTATTGATGCCATTGAAGTAAATGGTGTTAAATTCAATCTGTTTGGCCACTCATATTATGCAGAAATGGAAAGTACACTCATAGACATAACTAGTGTCATGAGAGGTATAGACATCGAGAAAAGGACAGCTTCGTTGAGTAACGATAAAGGATTTTGGTCGCTACCAAAAGCGATTGAATCTAGTCGTTTTGAATGGCAAAGACGTAAAGACGCTGCCTTACGCAGATGTCCTCAATAAAATAGTTATAAAAAAGGCCCCGAAGGGCCTTAGCTTTAGATAACCGTATGCGCACTCCCACCCAACGAAGGCGGCGGCACACTGCTCACCTCTTCTTTCTCAAACAACTCACCAAGCTTGGCGATACCCTTGGCAGTCACCCTCACCTACTCATTGATCTTGGTTGAGCTAGTGCAAAATAAATTATATAAATTTCCTTCTAACCCTTGCCCTCTTCCTTCTTTGTTTGGGGGAATCCATCTTGATGCGGAAAGCGTTTGATAAAATCCTTAATCTAGCTGTCGTTTATATCTTCGGAGTGGCAGGGTTTGGGGTATCTGGTGTACTTGCCGCAGAGTTCTGTCAAAATATATTAAACACAGAAGTTGCTATCTTAGATATTAAATACCCTTATTTAGACTTTTGGGGAGGGTTGATCTTAGTCGTTTACTATCAGTTCAGCGGCTTTGATCACGGAGATCTTAGAATGGGGAGACTTTTAAGTACAGAACCCACGATAGGAAAAAGTCACGCAAGAGACTTTATAGAAAACATTCCCCTAGTGCTTTTTACTTGTATATTTTGGTTCGTAGCAATAACAATCTATCTAATAGTGGACGCTTACTAATTAGTGTAATGAGCCCCCCATGAATAAATCCCTCCCCATAGCGTACTTACTCTGGCTGTTCACTGGTGTCTTCGGTGGGCATCGGTGGTATTTGGGGCGTATGAAGACAGCTATGATCTACGTAAGTTGCTGCGTTATTAATCTTGGTATCTTCGTTTATATGATGTCATCGGTTCCATTTGGGCAAGAGTTTGAGGACATATCCCCCGCTCTAGACATGCACTTAGCAGAGTTAGCAACTTATATAGGGTTTATTTTTCTCTTTCAGGGGCTATTCCTTCTCGTAGATCTCTTTTGGGTCTTCTTTGCTGTCAAAAAAAATCGTAAAAAAACTTTCTCTACACAACAACAGGTTGAGGCGTTCGATTAGGCGCAACCTTGACTCATTCATCTGTGAAGCTCAGAATTTTACATTCAATAAGGAAGAGAATCATGGAACAACGCATCACATTAGACGCAGTCAAAAAAGCAATAGATGAATGTGACAATTTAGGCGAGACAACATTCTTGAAAAATTATGGGTTCGGTAGATCTACTCGTTATCTGCTTGAGTATGATAAGAATGATTATGCCTCAAAAGCAATATATGGAGTTGCTTATGGTCATGTGAATTTAAAAAAAGGAAAACCAACCCCACTCAAGTGGAACGAATTTAAAGGTGGGAAAAAGCTAGTGGTCCCCGAACTTGAAAGACTTAATCTAAAAATAAAAAAAATCTACCCCCCCGGCTCATAATCCGAGATAGCAACCTCCATATCGCCGTAGTCATCCTCTGACCACTTCACGATATCCTCGGCAAAGGTCAGCGCCAATGCATCTGCTACATCTGGTGAGTGCAATCCCCTCTTCTTCATGTCTTCCTTACGCTCAAGCTGCAGCCTGTTCTTGGCATCAAAGCCGTACTCAATAGCTGTGAGGTCGGTTTCAAGCTCCCGATCATCAGTGGGGATATCACCACCCTTGAGCCAATCGCGCATCTCGCCCCACATTTCAGCGCGTTTGTTCATGTAGGTCTTCTGGTCCTGCGCTCTGGCTCCGGCGTTCACATCAATACAGTCATGACCCAATTGCTTCATACGATCGACAACGCCGCCACCAACGCCCACGCCGTCCACCAACACACCATCAGGACGATATTGGCGTATGACTTCAACCACATGTCCGACCAGTGTCATCGTATCCACGCGGTACTTTTTGATTTCCAGCACCTTACGTCCCTGACGCACCAAAATTACCGATTGATCATCACCGAAACGGGCAACATCAACACCAATGACGATAGCATCTTGTGGTTGAGCCGAAAGTTGGCGATTTAGAGCCTCTTCGACAATAAGATTGCTGATAAACTGGGTTGAGCCTGCTCTTGGGAATACACCCCGGACACGCACGCGAACAAAGTCACTATCCTCACCATAGTCCTCAACCCATTGCTGCATCAGGTTCTGGTTGGTTCCGGTCACCGTCCGGCTGTCAATCTGTCTGGTTTTCCAGCGATGGCGCAACCGATTGAAACACTCAAAAAAGCGTCCGGAGTTTCGTGTAGGATTGCCAAAGACAAAGCGCATGGGTTCACCGTCGGTCAGGCCTCCGTCTGAAACCTCCCAGATTTTATCAGGCACGGCTGATGCCTCATCGAAGAGATAAAAGGGCGTCGAATTCGCGGCGTGCAATCCGGCAAAGCTTTCAGAGTTTTCCTCACGACAGGTTTGTGCATCGCACCGCCAACTTTCAGGGTGACGTTTATGCACCAGCGCCATGTTCCCCTTACTGGCGCTATAGTTGAACCAATGCCCCGTTAAACAGCGCTTATGCCATTTCCCCAATTCGGCCCAAGTCTTGGTGCGCAGTTGATCACTTGTATTGGATGTCACAACCCCCTTGGCAAAAGGGCGTGTCGACATAATAAAGAGAATAAGCCAGGCCGACATCGCTGATTTCCCAATACCATGGCCAGATGCCGTTGCCATATCCATGGGGGCAACAGGGTGAAGGCCGTCAAACCCGCGTTCTTTGATTTGCACGCCCAGATCTTCCAGATAGGCCAACTGCCAGTCGCGCGGGCCTTTAAAATCGACCAATTCGCCCTGTCCCCAGTCAAAGGCCCACAGCACAAACCCCAGCGGATCGGCATAGAACTGCGCACAATCCTCGGCAAGATCCAGATCAACCCCGTGGGTCATCAGATACCTCTATAATCAGATGGAAAAAATAGTAAAAATAACACTGACTTATTTAATCTACTTATTATTCAGTCGCTTACGCCCCCGCATCAGGCGATCAACCAGTTCATTTTCAATCGACATTTCAACCTTTTCCTTAAAGGCCTGAACCGACACATGTCGCCCGATAATCTCCAACGCTTTTCCCGCCCCCGTGTGCTGGAACTTGTATTCACCATCAGCATCCGCAACCGGGTTGCGCTGCATACAGCGTTCAAATAACTCCACAGCCCCCTTCAGGACATAATCAGCATCGACCTGTAATCGTTGGGATCGCGCAGTTTTTGCCTGTTCAATGGCATCTTGCACCAAGGGATTTTTCAGTGTTCGGCTGGCACTCTGCTTAACTGATTTAGGACTATACCCTGCCCGAAGGGCGGCTTGCGTCGCATTCAAATCAACCAGATATTCTTCAACAAACCTTTTTTGCCGTTCGGTAAGCTGCTGCTTTAGATCCGGATCACTCATTTTTCCTCCCACCAGATGTAAAACAGAATGGGATAGGGCACATGCGCCCCTAAAACGGGAATCACACCCACTTTCCCACCCCTATTTTATACCCGACAGGTAAGCCGAACAATTCATCTAAAACCGACCAACGAAATCCATTTACAAGAAAATCCCAATCCAACCCTCAACAAACAAACTTTTTCAAAAGAGAGGCTTTATCCCGAACCCCTCTTTACGGTAAAAGCATACTAGAGTTGAGTGACGGTAAAGGGTTTCAGATTGTCCACCATTATTATTACGGAAAAAACTTCGCAAAAGCGCGATGTTCAAGCGGCAATCGGCAGTAAATACGGGCAAATCCTTCCCGCAGAAGGGCACCTGTTAAGCTTGCAGGAACCGCAACAGATTCAAAGCAGCTGGGGGCGCTGGTCATTTGATTTACTCAAGCCCGATGATTTTTATCCAACTTGCCCAGCACCAGATGCGTCACCATCCGCAAAAAACAAACTCGAAGCCATTGCCAAGGCGCTAAAAACCGCCAAGCGTGTCATCATCGCAACCGACTGTGACCGCGAAGGCCAGCTTATTGGCGAAGAGATTTTACGACACTATAAATTCGCCGGACAGGTTCAGCGCGCCATGTTCACCGCGCAAGATGAAAAAACCCTGAGGCAAGCTTTCGACAACCTGGAACCCAATGACAAATACCATAATCTGGGTCAAGCCGCTGTTGTCCGCCAGCAAGCGGATCAGGTTTATAATCTATCCCTGACCCGCGCAGCCACTGTTGCCCTCAAACAGCCCGGACAATACGGCGCAATTGGTATCGGCCGTGTTAAGACACCGACCATGGCAATTGTCTGCATGCGCGAGTTAGAAATCCTTGATTTCACCCCTCAGGATTATTACCACCTTGTCGCAACGGCAAAGGCCGAAAGTGGCGAACTGGACCTTCGTCATGCCCCCAAGGACCGTATTCTGACCCCGGAAAAGGCAGAACAACTCCGCATAGCTGTTGAAGGCTATGAAGGTCCGCTCAAAACAGAAAAGAAAATCAAGAAAACGAAACCGCCGCGTCTTCTTGATTTGCCTGAATTGCAAAAAATATGTGCCCGCCGTTGGGGGTGGAGCGCCGACAAAACACTAAACATTGCTCAGGAACTATACGACGGGGAAGGTAAGAAAATTCAGACCTATCCCCGTGCTGAATCCCGGTATCTGGCAGAAAACCAGATAGACGACATCCGTGAAATTATTCAGGGACTGACCAAGCTTCCACAATACCAGGGGATCGATCTGTCATCCCCAGAAGTTCGCAAGGGAAAATCCGGCCACTTTTCTGATGCAGGTTTGAAGGGCGTATCTCACCACGCGATTGTTCCCAACAAAAACACGATGGACCGTGTAGAAGTCATCTATGCACGCCTGACCCAGGACGAACAGCGTATGTTCGATCTCGTTGCCAGCTCCTATCTCGCGATCCTGATGCCAGATTACGTCTATGAATCAACCAGCGTTTCAATGGAAGTTCCTGTAACCCTTCGTGATGAAGAGGCTGGGAAAGATAAAGAAACCCTTCTGGATTTCAAAGTGACGGGTAACATCCCCAAAGAACAGGGGTGGAAAGCTGTCTATACTGATGTCATGGAAAAAAAGGAAGATCACGCAGGTGAACTTCCGCCCATTCAGGACGGAGACATGGCTGTTCTCTCTCCTGTCACAACAGATACCAAGAAAACCAAAGCACCGCCACGTTACAACGAAGGGACTTTGATTGATGCCATGCAGAATGCCTGGCGGTTTGTCGAAAACAAGGATTTAAAGGAGCGTCTGAAAGAAGCCAAAGGCATCGGAACACCAGCGACACGCGCCGCCGTGATCACAGGGCTAAAACTGCAAAACTTTCTGGCCCAGAGCGGAAAACACATTATCCCAACAGACGCAGGCCTTACCCTTTATAAGACACTGAAAACCGCAGCCCCTGAACTGGTTGATCCCGGCGTCACTGCCATGTGGGAAATGAATCTGGATGATGTACTCGAGGGGAAACAGACCGCTCGACAGGTTTGGGACGATATCGGCAATGACACAGAACGCCTTATCGGTATTCTCAAGACCAATGCAGCCACTGCACCTAAAATCAATACAGGCGTGGCAATGCCGAAAAATGCGGGTAAAGGCAAGCCAACGGACAAGATGAAAGAAACGGCAAAGTCCGTTGCCCAAAACAAGGGATTAAAGCTTCCCAAGGACTATACGTCCGATTTTAACGTCTGTCGTGAATTTCTGGACGAGCACCTCGGCGGGAAAGGACCAAGTCCAGAGAAAATTCTCGAAAACCTTGAAAAGCAACTCTCTGACGGCATGATCAAAGGGCTAGGAGCAAAGGCCGCAAAGCAACTGGTTGAAAGCTTTGGCCCCGATGCGCTAAAGGTGATTTTGGAAACACCCGAAAAGCTTGCAACAGAAACATCCCTGCCAAAGGGGAAGGTTAAGCTTCTGGAAGAATGGTCCGAAGAAAGAAAGATCCTCTCTGAAATTGCTACTTTCCTGCACAATCACAGTGTTGATCCTGCCCGGTCCTACCGTCTTTTCGACATTTTCGGAAAAGACACAATATCGAAACTCAAAGACAATCCCTATTGTATCGTCCGGAATACAAAATCTATTCCCTTTGATGTTCCTGATAGCATAGCCCACAAACTTGGACGGGAAGCGCATTGTCTGGAGCGGGCTGGTGCCGCGTTGTATTACGCGCTTTCTCAGGCTGATGATATTCGGGAAAAAAACAATCTTCTGGCACTGCTGAATAAACGTCTGGAAATCCCGACCGATATTCTTGAGCTGGCGATGACGAAAGAAATCGAAGCCAAACACATACATAGCTACAAAGAAAAAGATGCGACAGGAAGCTCTCAAGAATTCTTGATCCTGAAACAGGACTGGCAAGCTAATACAAAAATCAAAAAGCGTTTAAGCACATTGTGCGAAGGCATTGTGCCCTGGGGAGAAATTGATACGACAAAAGCAATAGACTGGGTCGTCAACCGCGATAAAATTGATCTAACGGAATATCAAAAAAGCGCTGTTGCCAAGTTGTTGAAAACCAAACTCACCGTCATGGAAGGCGTTCCCGGAACAGGCAAAGAGGACATTGTCAAAGCCTTTGCCAAGATCGTTACAGCGAAAAATATATCAACAACAATTGCTGTTCCTTCTTCTACTCAGGTAAAGGGAGCCAGTTCTACACTGGATACAGACACAGTTTCAGTAACCAAGCTGCTTGAATACAATACAAAGAATAGAAGCTACAAACGTAACACAAGAAAACCATTGGATTGTCAGCTTCTGATTATCGATCAGGCAGATCTCTTGGATCATTCAACTCTACTGGCTGTACTTGACTCCTTGTCAGAGACCACAGCCCTGCTCTTGATAAAAAGTCACTTATCCATCACTTCAACTCGGCAAGATAGCTTGCTCTCCGGGACTGGCAGACCTCTAACCAGACTTCTTGAGACAGTTGATCACAGTGAACTGGTCCTTGATCAGTTATCGACAAAATTTCAAGATAACAAACTTGCTCAGAACACATTAAAACTCAGCATTGGCGAAAACATCAGCTACACCTCTGATACGCAAAGCCCCGGCAGTTTCTATTTTATTCCTGCCGAGAATGAGCAGGATACACAACGGAAACTGGTCGAAGTTATCAAGAACCGTTTACCCAAGAGCTTTAAATACAATCCCATAAAAGATATTCAGGTCATAAGCATGGCCAAACAAATGATTGGGCCACAAAACCTGACGTTTCAGCTTCAAAATCTGCTGAACGATCAACAGCATAGTCTCAACTTACAGAGGTTTGGTGTTCGATATAAAGTTGGCGATAAAGTTATTTTGCAAGAAAGTGATTGCGAAAAGGATCTAACCACAAGTGATATTGGTTTTATTAAGGATATCACCCGTGATGATATTCCTCAAACCAGTGACGAAAAGGGATATCTGGATGAGGGGCGGATAACGATCGAATTCGCTGGCAAGAATCATGACTTTGCGTTTGGAGAACTCGATGTCATAAGCCTCGCCTACGCGCTTCCTGTCAGCAAAAACCCAAATCAGCAATCCCCGGCAACAATCCTGATACTTCCGATGCAGGCCCCTGTTTCCCATACACAAGTAATGCTAGATACTGCATTCAGAAGCACTTTACTTCAGGGTTTATCAACGGCTTCAGAACGAGTTATTTTGATCGGACAATCGGGTTAAAACCTCAATCGCACCCACTATGTACGGGATAAAATTTAACCGCGCACTCTTTCAGAAGGAAAGATCAGCATGACCTCAGTTCCTTGTCCGGGTTCTGATTTTATTTCAATTGTTCCATTGTGAATTTCCATCATCCGTTTGGCCAATGGTAATCCAAGACCGGTCCCTTTTGTGTTATCGTCATAAGCACTTCTGACCATACCAAACGGGGTCAACGCAGTTTCAACCCCCTCTTCATCCATACCAATACCAGTGTCAACTATAACAAGGTGATAATCACCATTTTTCTCAAAGTTATCCCGGATACAGATCGTGCCACCTTTGGGGGTGAATTTCACGGCATTAACCAGCAAATTCATAATAATTTGCCTGACCAGCCTCTCGTCGGCAAAAAGCACCAATCGTTGGTGTTGAACATCATTACAAAGCTTGACGTTCTCTTCCTCTGCCTGCAGTTTGACCATCAACACAGCTTCGTTCAGGGCCGTTTCAAAAATAAACTCTCCCTCATTTACCTTGAAAGACCCAGCCTCAATCGCAGAAACGTCCAAAATGTCATTAATTATGTCCAATAGATGGGCACCGGACCTCTTAATATCCTGACAATACTCAATATATTTGTCATTTCCCAGTGGACCAAAAGCCTGCATTTTCATAATCTCGGAAAAACCGATTATTGCATTTAAAGGAGTCCGCAACTCATGGCTCATGGACGCCAGAAAATTATCTTTGGATTGACTGGCTGCTTCTGCTTGGCGTCTCAGGTTACTAAGTGTCTCAACCTGTTTTGAAACGGCTTTGAATATCAACCAGATCACCACAAGGAAAATCAAACCGCCCCATAAACTGATCATCGAAACGGTAATCCAAGTCCGGGATAAATTTTCATTGGATTTCACAACAGAGAGCTCATGTATATTGCGTGTTATGTTGACAAAAGATACCCAGTCCTGATCCAACGTAACGAGAATGCTATCTAACTCATCTTGGAGCTCTTTGTTCCGAACCTGTAAGCCCAAGTAATCCTGCATAACAGAATAAAGGCTGACATCAACATCTTTTTTTGGTGTGATTTTGCCAATATACTCTGCTCCAAGGAGCTTTGCTTTTAGTCCTAACAATTCATTATCTAAGTCATTATTTACATTAGTACCAAGGTTAATAGAACGCACAGCTCTTTCAAGACGTTCAAAACTTGGCCTTAGACGATTGTCTTTTATATCCGACAAACGGTCGTAATCTTTCTCTCCGGACAGAACCTCTACCAACCGCTGTAAATCCGCCAGCTCAGTTAAAAGGTTGCCAACATTTCTGCTTAATAAATCCTTGTGCTCGCTAATAATCTTATCAACAGCCTGTTTTGAGATTCCGCTCTTTTCCCGTTCTTCATATTCTTTCAGCGAAAGTACCATATCCAACCGTAGTTTCCCGATAACGGCATTAATGAGTACCTGGATCTTTGTTAGGTGTCCGCGAACATCATTAAGAGTTACATCACGGCTAATATTTTCAAAAATCCGATCGTTCCGTCCACGCCAGTCCGCTGATTTAAACAGAACTCCCAGAAGCTGTTTTGATTGTTCTTTAAGAGAATTTTTAAGTTGTTGGAGTTGCGTATTATTATTCACAGACAATCCATTGATAGCACCTTCTAACCCTCTTATAGCCTTGATACCTTCAATAGGTTTTGTCCGTTCAGAAGTTTCCAGCAAACGTTCTATTTCGAATATACCAGTTCTAATTTTCTCATTAATATTCAAAACATCTTCGTTAAAAATCTTTTCCCGCTCTATTAATGACCCCTTTTGTTCTTGTTGATTAACAACGCCCCATCCCAGGAAAAGATTAACCACAAGCGGAATAACAATGCTCAGGCCAATCAATGCCCACAGCATTCGTTTTATTCTTTTTACATGACTATCTTCGGTCATTAATACGCCTCAGGGAACCAATAATGATGGGATGTTTTTCCAATCAAAGGGAACGAATTCACCCTGCCTTAAAATGGTTGACCAAACCTTATGGCTTGCCTGATGGTTTTTCCGATCATAAAAAAGCTTGTGCCCCAACCCAATTTCAAATTCCCTCAAATTTTCAAGCGCATCAATAATACTTTCCCGACCAGGTTGACCGTCAACATCATGCATCGCCTTGATCAATATCTCCATGGCAATGTATCCCTCTAAACTACCAAAAGATGTTTTTCGACCACTGCCGTAGTTTTTCATATCATCGTGATAAGCACGCACAATTGGGACGGACAGATCTTCGGGATAAGGTACAACCTGAGTAACAATTACCCTTTTCATTTCACTGCCGAGCTCTTTGGCCAGTGGGGCACTCCCCACAAACGACACATTCAGGAAAAGGCTATTCAACCCTGCACTGCGGGCGAGTTTCATGAATTTGGCTGACGGGGCATAAGCTCCAACAATGATAATCGCTTTTGGTAGGGGATCAGCCAACAAAATATCCGCCAGCGCACTCTCAACAACCAGTGTGTTCCTTTCGTATCGGCTATGGACAATATCCGTTTCCAATTTTAAACCATGCTTTTTCAAAGCAGTGATACCACCGATATATCCAGCATCACCATAGCTGTCTCGTTGCGTAAAAAAAGCAATTTCATCTGGTTTCAATCCGCCTTCCTTAATCAAGGCATTTACCATCGCAGACGTTTCTTCTGCATAGCTTGCACGATAGTTGATAACATAGCGATCCGGGGGATTTTTTCTTAAAACACCAGCCCCAGTGTAGGGAGCAAAGAGAAGCGTTTTTTCTTCATTCACAATCGGAATAGCTGATATAGCTGTCGGGGTGCCTACATTTCCAATAACAGCCAAAACGTCTTCCTGATTAATAAGGTCTCGCATGTTCGGAATTGTGCGCTCTGGCTCATACCCATCATCCCAGGCAATCAATCTGATTTTGCGCCCCGCAATTCCTCCTGCGATATTTTCGCGTTCCAGGCGAATTTGTATACCAAGACGCATATTTTTACCAAGTTCAGCAGCGGGGCCAGATAAGGCGGTCGACATACCAAAAATCAGTTCGTTTTTCGCCTGTAATTTGATGTCATTAGACGTTTCTTGAGAGATCGTTGGCTTCGTTGTAAGAGCAATTAAACAACAAAATCCAATGAAGAATAGCTTTTTTGGTAAAGTTTCCTTGAAAGCACTTAAACCTTTAAGGGACATTAATAACGCCTTGTATTAATTAAAATAATTACCCATACCACCCTAAACAGAAAACCATCTTATCTTATCGCTATTTATAGGATGTTAATGAAACAACACCAAATCAATCATCATGGGTTGCGCATTAATGAATTAGAAATCCCTAGATTGTAATATTTGAGGCTACTATACTCATACCATCGCGACATTGCGAGGGACCAGCCATCCCAAAGGATAATCGGGGTACCTTAATGGACACAGGTGGCAAGAAAATAAGTCCAAAGAAAGTTCGTCTGCATCACGTACTTTTTGTAGGGTTTACTCTTATCTCAATCATACCTGTCTTCTTCCTAGCAGTATGGGTGCAAAAAACTGCCATCGAAAATGAATACTCGGCAACAGAAGACAAACATTTACTATTAGCAAAAAACCTGACGGGCGCATTAGATCGTTACGCTCAGGATGCCGAGCAAATTTTCCGGGTTTCCGCCCAATACCTTCAGACAAAAGAGTCCGTCGAACAAATTAGTGATCTAATGAAGATCGTTAATTTCAACCATATTTGCATAACTTATAAAACAGGGCGTGTATTCAGTATCAATACAGACAAGCAAGGGAAAACCACTATCAAAAACAATGGTCATCTTTCCCAAGAAATGCTGGCCAAGCTATCACTTGACATTGAACGTGCCAGGCTCTTACCTGATCATGTTTTCTTTTCCCCCGCCTTTCACAATTCCCAAGGAAAACCAACAATTTATCTAATAAAATCTGACCTCAACGGTTCTTTGGTTATCGGTGGACTTGATACTGATTATATTGTTGATATTGGAAAGAAAATCTCTTTCGGCGATCTTGGTCATGCTGCGATTGTGGATCATAAAGGACAGGTTCTTTCTCATCCCAATTCTCTATGGCAAAACGAAATAAAAGATATTTCCAATATCAAACCCGTTTCCCTTATGATGGCAGCCCAAACAGGTGTCACAACCTTTTATTCACCAGCAATGCAAGCAGATATGATCGCGGGCTTCACGTCTTTGCCCAAAATTGGTTGGGGTGTCATGATCCCTCAACCTTTATCAGAGCTGGAAGAACGCGCCAATGGCGTAAGGACAGCAGTTATTATTATTACATTTCTCGGTGTTTTGGCTGCGGCCATCGTTAGTTGGCTTTTAGCACGTTACCTCTCTCGACCAATGCAAGCAGTTGTTCATGTTGCAGGGGATGTTGCCTCTGGCAAGTTAAACGCAAGAGTACCTTCATTTCACACATTCGTTCTCAGAGAAGCCAATGATCTCGTCCACTCTTTTAATTCAATGGTCAACGAACTGGAGAAAATTGAACGCCGCCTAAGAACAAGCGAGGAAAGATTTAAGGAATTTGCCTCAACCGCATCTGATTGGCTTTGGGAAACTGATGACAAAGGCCAAATTGTTTGGGAATCAGCGAGAAAGAAACTGGGTTACCGGGGTCGAAAATTCACTGACATACAGGGAATGACCCGGCAAGAGCTGGCTGGCGATACCATGACATCTGAAGATTGGTATCTATATCAACAAGCGATTGATGATCGCGAAGAGATCAAAGATTTTCATTACAAATACCGAGGAGAAAATGGTAAAATTTATCACGCTCTGATTAATGGTATCCCTCTTTATGACGACTCAGGCAGGTACAAAGGCCATAGAGGATCAGCATCAGATATTACCAAACGCAAGAAAGCAGAACACGAATTAAAAAAAGCGCGCGACGAGGCAGAACGCGCCAATAAATCAAAATCCGATTTCCTAGCAAATATGAGCCATGACCTCAGAACTCCACTTACTGCCATCATTGGTTTTAGCGACATCATGCTTAACAGAACGTTTGGGAAACTAGGACATCCTAGGTATGAAGAATATGTCCGCGACATCCATAATAGCGGAACCCTGTTGATCAGCCTGATTAATGATATTCTTGACCTTTCAAAGATAGAAGCAGGCAAATATGAACTCGCTGAAGAGCCTTTAGAAATAAAAGAACTCATCGCGATATCATTTAAGCAGTTGGAGCTAATGGCCGAAAGTTCCCAACAGGATCTCAAGATGGAGGTACCACCCGAACTCCCCAATTTGAACGGCGATAAACGGGCAATAATACAAATCTTGAACAACCTTATATCCAATGCAATCAAATACTCGCCTGAAGAAGGAACTATTCTTGTACAGGCAACAACAGAGAAAGATAACGGCCTTGTTATTACAGTCGAGGATACAGGAATGGGAATGTCTGAGCAGGATCTGGAATGTGCGATGCAAGCTTTCGAACAAACAAGCCGTTTGCATCCCCGAAAGCATGAAGGAACAGGACTGGGTCTCTTCTTGTGTCATAGTTTTATGAAGCTTTTTGGCGGCAATCTCAAAGTTGACAGCACAATAGATGTCGGAACAAAGGTCACCCTATTATTTCCTCCGTCCAGAACAATACATTCTTCGAAGAAAAAGGCCCCTACATAAACGGACAAGCAATAAACTAGATAATACTTCTAACTGGAACCGATTGTTTTATAATAATTAATTGCACAGGAAGTTCAATATGGAAGAGCAGCTCAATATATTGCTCCTAGAAGACGAGCAGGAACAAAACCTTCTGGTTAAAAGTTGCCTGAAACAGGCTTTCCATGACAATCACCGTTATGACAAAGTCACCAGCCTTATTACAGGTGTTGAAAAGATAAAATTGGAAAATTACGATCTTGTTCTGTTGGATTACAAATCAACGGGTAAGGACGGTATAGAGTTTGTTAATCATGTGATTAATGAGCTCAAAATTATGGTTCCTATAATTTTTCTTTCTGACGAAAACAATCGCGAAGCCGATCTAAAGGCTATGGAATCAGGTGCTCAAGACTTTCTTTTAAAACAAGAACTAACGCCCTATTCCATCGAAATGGCTATCCGATATTCTCTCAAGCATAAAAAAGCCGAAGAGCATATTCAGTATCTAGCCTATCACGATGCTCTTACTGGCTTACCAAATAAAAATCTATTAATTGATCGACTTGAACGTACCTTGATCAGGTTCTCAAGACATCAACGCCACAGTGCTTTACTTTTTCTCGATTTGGACAGTTTTAAGATTATCAATGACTCCTTGGGACACTCTGTCGGTGATAATTTACTTATAGAAGTATCGAAACGCCTCAGCAGTATCTTAAAAGAGACTGCATCTGTGGCACGCCCCGGCGGCGATGAATTTATTATTCTTCTGCCGGAAATTTCGAAAAAGAAAGAAGATGCTGCTTTAAAAGCACAGCAGATCGCTGACGAAATCATTCATACACTAAGCCTACCATTTAAATTGGGGGACCACCTGTTACATATCGGTCTTTCTATTGGGGCTTCTCTGTTTTCAGGGAAAAATACCACCTGCGCAGATACCGTATTAAAACATGCCGACACAGCAATGTATGAAGCAAAAGCAGCTGGACGTAATACTATAAAGTTTTTCCAGGACGAAATGGAAAAGACAGTAAAATATAAGTTGGCTTTAGAAAATGACCTGCGCCAAGCTATACCAAAAAAACAGTTTGAACTTTATTACCAACCTCAAGTTTGTGTTAATTCAGGGAATGTCTTGGGGGCAGAAGCGCTTGTCAGATGGATACATCCAGAAAAAGGCCTAATCTCGCCACTTGATTTTATTCCGTCAGCAGAACAAAGCGGATTGATCCACCCCCTCGGTGCTCTTATCTTTAGGACTGCTTGCGAACAACTCCATAGTTTCCCGAAAATTCCCCGAATTTCTGTCAATATAAGTGCCAAGCAATTCCATGCACCAAATTTTGTAGAAACCATAGAACAGATCATCAAAGATACCAACATCAGCCCAGACAGACTTGAACTGGAACTGACCGAAAGCGCCATGTTGGCCGATATAGAAGAAACAGCATCCAAGATGAATGAACTAAAAAGCATGGGCTTTACGTTTGCTTTAGATGATTTTGGCACAGGCTATTCATCGCTAACTTATTTAAAGCAGCTTCCCTTTGATGTTCTGAAAATTGATCGCTCTTTTATTGCCAATATTATGGAAGATCCTGAACATGCCGGTATTGCAACCGCAGTTATTTCTCTTGGCAAAGCACTGGATCTTCATGTCGTTGGCGAAGGTGTTGAAACAGAAGACCACCTACATTTTCTAAAGCGCCAAGGAGCCCATTCTGCTCAGGGTTATTATATTAGCCGTCCCGTCCCTGCTGATCAGTTTATTGCATGGCACACCCAACGAATGACCGGGTAAAATATTAGGGTAAAATATTAAGGTAAAACATAACGATAGTATGTAACTAAACTTTCATCACGCCGATAATTGCATCATCGATTATATGATGCTATGACTGCACTCTTCAAAGCCTCTTTCCTCAAAATCATATTAGCTCAAAAATAATATTAGCCTCAAAATGATATTAGCCCCAAAATGATATTAGAAAGCAGTCAATGATTATCCCCAATCTCTTGGTAACTGACATAGAAAAATCCCTTAGCTTTTACAGAGACATCTTGGGAATGGAGCTTGTTGTTCTTGTTTCGCCTCAAAAAGATGTTTCTTTTGAAGGAAATGGTGCAGGTGCAGCTTTTGCGACACTGGAATGGAAAAACCAAAATAATAAAAACAACGAAGCCCAATCAGGCGGACAAATAATGCTTCAAACAGCGCAAAGTCTAGCCGATGAACTACCGATCTATAGTTCTGAAAACTCTCCAACCCCATCTGGAACAATCTATTTCCGTGGCTTATCGCCTGAAATTATCCTCAACAAAGTCCCTCAAAATATTATTGTAAAAGGCCCTTTGCAACAATGGTATGGCATGAATGAACTCTACCTTCGAGATCCAGACGGCTACATAATTTGCGTAGGCATCCCTATTGGAAACGCCCCTCAATAAGGCAAAACTCAACAAGTTTAAGATCAACAAAAAAAACATCCAGTGTGCAGATATTTCATATGACTAAACCTGTTCTTTTTATTCTAAAGATGCCGTTTGAAGATAAAGATCTTCCTTCAAAAAATAAAAGCGGCTGGTTTTGCACCCACTGTGCAATGATCGAAGGAGCACTTTCGATAAACCCTCATTGGCTTGATCATATTGAAGTTAGGCGCATTGATCATCCAAAACCAAGGATTGAAGTGATTGAGTATCTCGGCAAAGAAAATCAGTGGCTTCCGGTACTCATTATCGGTGATAAAAAAAGCCTGACCGACCCGAAAGAGATCACCGCATATCTGGCAAAACACTTTGGTGGGGCTGCTCCCCATCCTTAATTTAAATATTAATGATCAATATTGACGCCTTCTTTTCCTCGTGGCATAAATTTCTTGGCTTTATTTAAGCCTCCATGTTCGCGGAAAGGGCTGCGCCCAAAATTAAGTTTATGATCTATATAAACGATTTCCTAACCTGATTGGCGGACGCAGGTTGTTATTCAGAGGATAATCGTATGAATACCAAACCAGAATCAGATCTGGCGTCCCCGACGTTCCCCCGAACAATGTTCCATGGTTCTCTTAATTACGAGCAACAAAAAAAGCGCGCAAAAGAACTTTTAAAAGCATCCAAGAATCAAAATCAGACTGCTCGGGAAAAGGTCCAGGTAAAACTGAAACGTTTTCATCCCCGGTTTGCAAAAAAAGCCATAAATTCAAACGCGATAACACTTGCTGATTGTCAGTTGTGTATAGCCCGCGAAGCAGGTTTTCCATCATGGCTTCAATTAAAAGCGCATTGTGATCAGCTAAAGATAAAGCAAAACCAGATTAATTCAGGACATATTCCGGAACTTGATGACGTCAGTACTCTACATATACGCTGTGGATCTGATATCAAACACGGTTTAAAGATTGCCGGATTTAAGGGTGAGTTTCACGAATTCAGTGATCCTTTCTGCCAAGGCCCTATCCCTAAAGGCAACAGTCGCGAGCTTCTAAAGATAAGAGCCGATTTCATCTCTGATGCTTATGGCATTCCCTCGAAAGAAATTATCGCAAATCAAAAAATCGCCTATGAGAAACTGGATAAACTTTGGGATTATGAGCGGGTCGTTTTATGGTTCGAGCATGATAGCTACGATCAGCTTATTCTTGCCTTTTTGCTGAACCACCTTTCTTCACTTGTCTCTCGCCCCAAACTAGAGATTATTTGTGTAAATAGTGTACCGGGTGTGCCTGATTTTGTCGGACTTGGGCAACTCGCCCCTGAAATGTTAATATGGCTGTGGGAAAATCAGCGATCATCAATAACTGACGAACAACTCATGATGGGTGAAAGAATATGGGGTGCTTTAAAACAGGAAACGTCTCTGGATCTTGAAAAAATTATAGAAACCAGAACACCAGAACTTCCCCTCATGACCAATGCCTTAAAACGGCACTTAAAAGAGCTCCCCTCACATAAAAACGGTCTTGGCCTGACGCAGGAATTGACCCTTCGTATTCTGGCCGACAAAGGCCCCTTAAAAGGTAAAGAACTATTTGCAATCCTAATGCGGGAATACGAACCTCTCCCTTACCTAGGCGATTTGATGTACTGGTATGAGTTGAGCCAGCTCAAGAAATCAAAAATAGCCCTACTTCACACCGAAACAACACAAATACCTCAACCTTGGCCGGAACGATTGATTGGTATTACAGAAATTGGTCTAGATCTATTATCAGGAAAACTGAACTATCAGGACTTCATGCCCTCCACAAAATGGGTTGGAGGCATAAAAATCACGCCAAACTCCACTAAAAAGGCATAACATTTTACCTCTCTAATTAAAGCTGAAACCTCTGGCTATATTAGCCCCTTGTTAACAGATATCATTGTAAAAGAGGAATAACTATAGGTTTGATTGTCGCGAGAAGAGAGACCTTCTCTGAACCAATCTTTCTTATTAATCAATAAAAGTTACGATGAGGTTTCAGCTTTGCCACTTTCTGCTCGCATTACCAAAGGAAGTCACCAGTTTATCAAACTGGTCGTTGCCATATACGTTCTGCTTGCTTTTGCACTTAGCTTTAGCGTTATCACACAGGCCACAGCCCAATCATTAAAAAGAATTATTGTATTAGAAACCATGGCTGTTCCGGTTCTTCAAGATGCGACAAAGTGGTTCCGCCAGGGAATGAGTGACCTGGGTTATACCGAAGGGTCGAATGTTGAATATGTCATTCTCAATGCCGAAGGCAACATCGACAAAGCACACAGCTTGCTGGAAGCCGAGCTAAATAACCAAAAGCCCGACATGGTAATGTCTGTCGCAACACTGGCAACAAGGGCTACTCATAGCCTTCTCAAAGACAAAAAAATTCCCCAAGTATTTATTTTTGTCTCTTATCCTGATCAAGAAGGTTTTGTTAGTGCTGTTGGTCAAAAAACCGGTACCAATATGACCGGGAAAACACATATTGTCCCGCCAGCTGCCAAACTCGAAGTCGTCAAACAGGCATTAAAACCATTAACAGATAAATCTCCGCTGAGAATAGGGATCGTCAATTCCACCTATCCATCGGCTTTAAGTGAAACAGCTCAACTAATGGAAATTAACAAGCAAGTTAATGAATTGAGCTTTATTGATTTAAATTTTGAATACCAACCTGGTTCTGAAAACAGTGATGCCTTACGTGAGAGCGCATTAAAAATAATTGAAGGAAACCGCTCTGACTACGATGCTCTCTGGTTTGTTACAGGCCCCTTAGGGAATGATTCAGAGCTTTTTCAAATCTTGAACGAAAAAAATATCCCGGTGATCTTTGCCAACAACACAGCGGCAGTGAAATCCGGGGCCATGATCTCTATGGTATCCAATGCAGAAGTAAACGGCATTGCAGCAGCCGAAATGGTCAACCAAATCTTTAAAGGCACAAAAGCAGGCGATATTCCGGTTACACGCCCCAACAGTTATTTAGTCAGCATCAATGTGACAACAGCCACAGAATTGGGAACCGTTATTCCTTCTTCACTTTTAAAGCTCGCTGGCAAAAACATTTACCGATAGATACCTTGCATGAGATTATATCAAAAATATTTTTTAACCATGTTGCCAATCATTTTGATTTGTATTGGCTCTCTTGGTTTCTGGTCTTTCACCCACTCAAGAAATGCACTCTATGAAAGTGAAGAAGAAAATATGAACCTGCTTCTAAACGAAGCAGTGCATCATATCATTTCATCACGTCATGAATTGTTGGAACAAGCAGGCCTCACCGATATACCGGCATTCGTTCAATCCTATAAAGATGAAGTTTTCAAAGAACTGGACGATTTGGCTGCTGTCACAAACCGCCGGTATTTTATTATTTCCCAAGATGGAACCCCGATCTATTGCAGCGAGAGCAAAGATCCCAGTGTTCTTAAAGAATGGAGCGTGCTTGCCCTATCGCTCAAAGGACAAACCTTTGGATCTTTTCAAGTAAAAGATAATATCAATACGCTATATGCATCTTCCTCGTTTAATAAACCAAATTGGAACTGGGTCATTTTTGTGTCCCGCCCGGAAGCCGATGTTACACAACAGGTCTCGATCATTCAGCTTGTAACAATTGGCGTATCTCTTATTTCTATTCTTTTAATGGGTGGGTTACTCACTCTTATTACCCGCCGCCTTCTTATTCAACCCATTAATCACTTAAAAGAAGCTGCATCACAAATTTCCAAACAAGAACCGATTGATCATATTGATATCACATCCAATGATGAACTCGGTGATTTAGCTCGCGATATGGAGGGTATGTCCGAAGCAATTAAAAATAAAATCGAAGAAGTACAGGTTGCAAACAAAGCAAAATCAATGTTTTTGGCTCATATGAGCCATGAATTAAGATCACCTCTGAACTCTATTCTTGGTTATGCAGATCTTGCCCTTGGCAACAAAGATATTCAGGCCCTGCCCAAAGAAACACAGAACTACATCAAAACTATTTCCAGTTCAGGCAATCACTTAATGGATTTGATTGGTGATATTCTTGATTTCTCGAAAATCGAAGCCGGTGAACTTGTACTCGAAAAAAGTACCATGAGCTTAGCCGAGCTTATCGAAGAAACCAGTAGCATGATGGTTCTGGCCGCAAGGGAAAAAAATAACACCCTTGATGTCGTGCTCCCGGAAAATATTCACAGATGGGTCCTTGGCGATAGTGTCAGGTTGCGGCAAATCCTGATGAACTTCCTCTCAAATGCGGTGAAATTTACGACAAATGGCACCATCAAGCTAAGTATTACTCTAAAATCAGAAGATGAATTCACCCAAAAACTACGCTTTGAAGTGTCTGACGAAGGTATCGGTATTCCTGAATCTAAACAGACCTCTCTCTTCAATGCTTTTTCCCAAGCCGATGTATCAACAACCCGAAATTATGGCGGTACAGGTTTAGGTCTTGCGATTAATAAACAGCTTGTACTGGCTATGGATGGTCAAATCGGCGTTGATAGTGAAGTGGAAAAAGGTAGTACTTTCTGGTTCGAAGTTACACTGGACAAAGCTAAAGCACTCTACCAACCACAAGAAGAGATACCTGAACATGATTTGACAGATCTCAAGCTGCTGCTTGTAGAGGATATTAAAGTTAACCAGATCATGGCAAAAGCCCTACTTGAGAAAAGTGGACAAGCTGTGGATACAGCCGATAACGGCTTTGAAGCCATCGAAAAAGTAACAACCAATAATTATGATATCATCCTGATGGATATCCACATGCCAGAAATGGATGGCGTTGAAGCAACCAAGAAAATACGCTCTCTGACGGATACGACAAAATCGTCTATTCCCATCATTGCACTAACAGCTGATATCGAAGCCAGCAACCTAAAGGAATACATTGCGTGCGGTATGAACGCGACATGTTCAAAGCCCTTGAACATGGATGACCTGTTAAAAACCCTCAAACGCCTTGTTCATGAAAGATCAGCCAACGCAGCTTAGGAAACCTAAAACCCCAGAAACAACAAACCTCGTTGGTAAAAGCTTTAATCATGTGTTGAGTATAAACGAGAATGCTCTCTTTTCTGATATACATTCCCAGAAATAGAGAGCACTCAGAACATCTAAAAATACAACATTCCAATTACCTATAAAATCGCGGCGCTAATCCACATTCATCGCTCTTTTATTAGGACAAAGCTTTTCGAAGAGAAGCAAAATGTTCATCCCACCCCGCATCCAGCGACATGATCAAGTCCATAGCAGCTGCTTCCCCAGCTATGCCTTCAACTCCTTCGTGTTGGAGCGTTAACCTTGTCCCACAAAGAACTTCTTCCAATACCCAGGTGACTGTTGTCTGTGAATCGTTCAGTATAAAAGACCAAACCATTTTTTCAGGACCGTGCATTTCCAAAACACTGCCCCAACATACCTTTACCTTTTCACCATTGTCTCTGGTTAACATCAGTTCATAATCTTCACCCGCAGCCAAATCTGCTTTAGGCGGATGGAACCAAAGACCAATTTTGTCTCGCTCAGTTAGGAAAGACCAAACAGTTTCCCGGGTTGCGTTAAAGAAAACTGTTTTCGTGATTGTTGATGTTGTCATGATCTATATCTTTCCCTTAATTGATTTTCGCTTTGCTGCTTCAGCATCTTCCACAGCAGTTTTCAAAGCGCCCAGACGTTGATCCCAGAATTGGTTGAAATAACCGATCCAATCAGAAACGGCCGATAACCCCTGCGCTTCAAGTCGATTAATACGCTCGCGCCCTTGAACGTGAACCGAAATCAGTTGTCCCTCTTCCAGAATATTCAAATGTTTCTTTACCGCAGCCCGAGTTATCTCAAACCTATCGGTCACCTCACCGATGGTCATTTCCTGTCGGCTAAGATGCATCAAAATCTCACGCCGTGTCGGATCAGCAAGTGCCCTGAATGTTTCCTGTATATGCATTGTCGCACCTAACATAATACCTTATGGTATCATTTAATATAATACCTTTTAGTATCATGTCAAGAAAATTTATATGTGAAGTGAGATTAACTCGCTCTACCTCAGCCCGTAAAATTCAACAGGTTGGGTTTGCCCTCTGACAGTCGTCTCTCCGTGCAAGCATAAGTTTGGGGCAGTCAATTTTGTATGGGTATGTCCAGATACAAGAAGAGGTTGCCTCTTTTCTTTTGCCAAGGCTTCCAAACGGGCGGCAAGGTTCACTGCATCGCCATAAACAGTATAACTTTGTCGGCCACCACCGCCGACATTACCTGCAACAACAGATCCGGTATTAATGCCGATGCGAATAGACAATTTCTCCCCTGCAAAACCATCTTGTTCTACACGTTTCAACATTGCTTGCGCGGCATTTAAAGCATGTTCCGCATGCTTGGGATCTTCTAATGGTACATTAAAAATCGCAAGAATAGCATCCCCGTGGAAGGTCGCAACAATACCGTTATTTTCCATAATGATATCTGTCATTTCGTCAAAATAACGATTGAGAACATCAACTGTTTTTGCAGGTCCTAAACGCTCTGTCAGGCTGGTAAAGCCCACGACATCAGCAAAAAGAATAGTCGCCTCTCTTTCTAGCGGTGCCAAAAGCCCTTGATCGTTAATCATTGCTTCGACAATAGGTTCAGGTACAAACCGTCCGAATATCCCTGTGATAGATTGCCGATCTCGTTCTGCTGCCAATTTGTCTCTTAAGGTGTTTTGCGCTCTTTTCATCACGATTGCGATTAGCACCGATACGACCACCAGTATAATCGCTTCCTGAATACGGCTTCCCGTCGCACCAAATGCGGGGTCTAGAATAACACTTATCGCATCTTCTGCGGTCGGATTGGCGGGAACATCCCCCCAATCGAGAACACCACCATCCTGTTGCACGACCCAGGCATAGGCACTAAGCCATCCCGCAGCACCAATACCGCCAGCCCACAAAACAAGCCGTGGCGAAAAGCTAAAGGCCACAACGGCAACAATAATGAAATAGTAGGTTAGCAGTGGACTACGAAAAATCATTACCTGAGGTAAATCTGCGGTCTGGTAAAGCGGCTGTGTTGCAATTAAAATCGAGAGTATTGAAACATCAATGGCAACAAAGAGATACTTCACCCAGAACTTATCCCACCGTGTTCCAATTATCCAATGATGAACAAGCCCCAGAGAAATAAGAACCATAATAAGAATGCTAAATTTCAATGAAACACCCGGTAAGGCCAACCGAGACAAAACAAGCCAAATACCCAAAATCAACAAAGAAACTGACCGCCCGACAATAGCCAGCTTTAATCCGGCACTTTGAGCGTGATTAAACGTCTGATCCAAATCCGATACCAGATCGGGGGTATAACGGCTGCCTTTTGACACTCTTGATTTCCCTAATTCAAATCTGTTTAGTTACCCAGGAACAGTACATCCTCTTTTCACTATCTAGTCTAAGGCTAATTTTCCAGACAAAGGTAAGCATTTTATTTTCTATTTAAACTCAAAACCTACGAGCCATGCTTTTTCGTTGTCCATTTCCACAATAATCCCTAACTATTGAGAATATTAATACACACAACCAAACTGGCCCTTATGACTTCGCGTTTAAACATACCCTTTGATAACAGCTTTTCTGAACTGCCCGATCAATTTTACACACGGCAAGAACCTGTCCCCGTTAAGGCACCGAAGCTGATTAAAGTGAACAAAGACCTAGCAACACTGATGGGTATTGACCCTGCTGAGTTAGAAACAGATGCTGGTGTTCAGATGCTCGCGGGAAACAGCGTACCCGATGGTGCTTCTCCGCTGGCGATGGTGTATGCCGGGCATCAATTCGGCGGATGGTCACCGCGTCTGGGTGATGGGCGCGCTATTTTGTTGGGGGAAACCGTCGGGACTGATGGTATCCGCAGAGACATCCAACTAAAGGGATCAGGACGTACACCCTATTCCCGGGGTGGCGACGGACGCGCCTGGCTTGGTCCGGTTTTACGTGAATATATCGTCAGTGAAGCCATGGCAGCCTTGAACATTCCGGCGACACGTGCACTGGCCGCCGTTGAAACGGGCAACAAAGTCCTCCGCGAAGAAGGCCCTTTGCCCGGCGCCATTATCACACGGGTTGCCCAAAGCCATATCAGAGTCGGTACCTTTCAATATCACTATTCCCGTGGCGACAAAGACGCCCTGCGCACATTGGCAAACTATGTCATTGATCGTCATTATCCCGAAGCAAAACAAGCTCAAACCCCCTATCGCGCGCTTATTGAAATGGTGATGGACAGGCAAGCCAGATTGATTGCCAAATGGATGCAAGTTGGCTTTATTCACGGCGTCATGAACACGGATAATATGTCCATCGCGGGCGAAACCATCGACTTTGGCCCCTGTGCCTTTATGGATACTTATCATCCCGGCACTGTCTTTAGCTCAATTGATCACGCTGGCCGTTATGCTTGGGCCAAACAGCCCGGTATGGCACACTGGAATCTTTCACAATTTGCCCAATCCCTGCTCCCCATTTTGCACGAAGACGCACAAGTTGCCGTTGGCATTGGCCAGGAAACAATAGATGAATTTCAGGATATTTTTAGCGACTATTACTTCGAGGGTTTTGGCAAGAAATTCGGTCTTCTGACCTTACAAAATGGTGATCCAGATTTTATTGGCGACAGTCTCAAGCTCATGTCAGACAACGAAGTTGATTTCACTCTCTTCTTCCGTCATCTCACGGGCTTCGCCCGATCTAATTTAGGACTAGATGTAAACGACGAAAATCATAAAGAAAAGTTACTAGATCTATTCAAAGACCCGCAAGCCCTGACCAACTGGCTCCCGCAATGGCAAGCTCGACAAGATCAGGAAAAAACACCACCCAAAGAACGCCTCGAGATCATGCGCACATCAAACCCGATCTTCATCCCCCGAAACCATCAGGTCGAAGCCATGATCCAAGCTGCTGTTAGAGGAGACTATGCCCTCTTTGAACAGCTCCACAGTATCCTGTCAGCCCCCTTCGATGAACAACCTGAAAATGTTCTCTACGAACAGCCCCCCAAACCAGAAGAAATTGTCCATGCCACTTTTTGTGGGACATAAGCGCTTTTAATGATGTTCACCATCAACTGGATATATTTCCATTTCTAATCTTCCACGTTCCAAAACTTTCTTCACAACCATTTCCATATAAAACTTAATTCTATCAATCTCAGGAACTTTACCAAACCGTTCGGCAGTCATGGTGTCAGTCTCTAAATCAATAACCTCATACTCCATATAAAAATAATCTTCCCAAATTGTTACAGTTCCCATCCGATCTTTCGTTTCGAATTGTACAAGTGTCATCAAGCAGGGACAGTAACTAGGCTGAGATAATTGGAATTCAATATCAAGATACTCATCGATGATTTCCAGTTCATGGTTATACCGAGAGGAAATTATAATTTTACATCTGGGATATTTTTTCCTGAGGCTTTGGATCCAATCAACCACTCCCTCTCGAAACTTCAACATTTTAATTTTAGTCATCTATACGAAGTAACGAAGTTACTCACCAATAAAGCTCCAGGTATCCGCACCATCGAATTTGCGGACTTTAATACCTTCGATATCGCTACGGTCGAACAAACGTGCATTTACCGCCATTCGGGGTTCTGGGTATTTATCCGTCCCAATCCAGTGGGTGACACAGCCGCAGTTTTCACAGTGATGGAAGGCAATTGTTTCATCGCTATGTTTATAGGCTTTTGTTTCTCCGTTAGAATATTCAACCTTGATTTGATCCGGTGTTGAATAGGTCCAGAGCGCCCCGTAACGATGGCAGATCGAACAGTTACAGCTCAAAAGAAATTCCGGTTTTTCCTTGATCTTCAGGCGAACTGACTTGCAATGGCACGTTGCTTCCACTTGCTTTATCCCTGTTTTGATATGGTTATTCTGTATTTAGATAATTTGTTTGGTGCATTTTTATGCTTTGTTACAAGAAAGGTACTCAATTTTCGCAAGCAATTCACCCTGAAAATTAATATCCGCATTGCTCCAGAAGACCAGGGTAATTGCTTAACCTCTGTGTGCTTTACTTTCTCGGCTACACAACGTACAAGGACGCCAGCTTTTAAGTATTTATGGTGGACCTTTCTGATAGAGATAGAGGTTCCCATACATGTTACACCTGCCGCGCCTGTTCGTTAGCTATCCTTTTGATGGCCCTTGCCGCGCAGCCAGAAAATTGCCCAGAATATCCATATGGGATATTACGGCTTATTAATCAGAAAGATAAAAGATGTCCAACTCGGATAAGCCCGTCAACGACACTCCAGAAGAAGCCCCAAAAGAAAATAATCCAGTAGAAACCAATTCCTCGGAAACCATTTCCGAAGAAAACGATCCTGACGTTACAGCACAGGACCAGCAGTCCGAAACCCCGAATACGGATACGAATGCCGATAATAACGGTGATGTCACTGAGACTGAAACCAGTTCAAAGACAGAAACAAATACTGACACTGGTACTACTGACGAAGCCCCCGAACAGGCAGATCCTTTTGAAGGTGTTGCAGCACCACTCGCAAAAGCGCTCGCAAAAAAAGGCTATGCCAAACTAACACCTGTTCAAAAAGCCGTTCTAGATCCAGAGCTGGCGGATGCGGATGCCTTGGTTTCTGCGCAAACTGGTTCCGGTAAAACTGTTGCTTTCGGTATTGCGCTGGCTCCAACGTTGTTGGAAGGGCAAGACCATTTCAAACGCGCCGATGCCCCCTTTGCTCTTATCATTACTCCGACCCGCGAACTTGCATTGCAGGTAATGCGCGAGCTTGAGTGGCTCTATGGCGATACAGGTGCCCGAACAGCAACCTGTGTTGGCGGTATGGATATGCGCAATGAACGGCGTGCGCTGGAACGCGGTGCCCATATTGTTGTTGGCACACCCGGACGTCTTCGCGACCATATTGAACGCGGCTCCCTGAACATCAGTGCGCTGCGAGCTGTGGTTCTCGATGAAGCCGATGAAATGCTTGATCTTGGTTTCCGGGATGATCTGGAATACATGCTGGATACCACACCGAAAGAACGTCGTACTCTGATGTTCTCTGCCACTGTCCCACGCTCTATCGCCATGCTCGCCAAGCGTTATCAGCGAAATGCAGTGCGCATCAGCACCAAAGCCGAAGAAAAACAGCACAGCGATATCGAATATCGCGCCCTGACCGTTGCCCCTAACGACAAGGAAAATGCGATCATTAATCTGGTTCGTTATTATGAGCCGAAAAATGCGATTGTTTTCTGTGCGACCCGTGCAACGGTAAACCACATGACCAGTCGTTTTTCCAATCGCGGCTTTTCAGTGGTTGCCCTGTCCGGCGAGTTGAGCCAGAACCTTCGTAGCCATGCTATACAGGCGCTGCGTGATGGCCGGGCGCAAGTCTGTATTGCCACAGATGTTGCCGCGCGCGGTATCGACTTACCCGATCTGGAACTTGTAGTTCATGCCGACATTCCCAAAAGCCGTGAACCGCTGTTACACAGATCCGGCAGAACGGGTCGTGCGGGACGCAAGGGGGTTTCTGCTCTTATTGTACCTTTTAACTGGCGCAAGCGAACAGAACGTCTGTTGGAAAGTGCCAAGGTCCAAGCAACTTGGGCCAAGCCACCATCTGTTGAAGAGATTTTGCAGCGGGATCGCGAACGCTTCCTTGCCAATCCGACCCTGACCGAACCTGTTAAAGAAGAAGAACAGGCTTTCATCAAAGAGCTTATTGAAAAACATGGTGCTGAACAGATTGCGGCGGCCCTGATCCGAACACAAAGTGCCGGACGCCCTGCACCTGAAGAATTAATTGACCGTCCGGAAAGGCCATCACGAGAAAGAGATCGGGGCGGCAGAGATCGTGACAGAGATCGCGGACGTGATCGTGATGAAGATTACGAATACGGTAACGGTGGCAGACGCAACAACGCCCCCGGATCTCGTAAAGAACGGGTAGATTTCGAAGATGGCGTCTGGATTTCCATGACTGTCGGGCGCAAGCACACTGCCGATCCCAAATGGCTATTACCTATGGTTTGTCGCGCGGGCTGTATCACCAAAAAGGAAATTGGTGCCATCCGTATTCACATGGCTGAAACCCATGTAGAACTTACACCGAAAGGTGCCGAAAAATTCTTTGAGACCATTGGTGGCAGCAACCGGATTGAAAAAACCATTACCGTCAAACGCCTGGAAGGCGTTCCGGATCTGCCTGAAGATACCCTCGACGATAAAGACGGCCCAGGATACCACCGCCAGCCCAGAGAAAGCAAAAGAGGCGAAAGTAAAAAGCATAAACAAAAGCCGTTTCGGGATAATTTCAACCGAAGCGACCGCAGTAAAGAATACAGCCGCCGTGCAGCCGAAGGTAACGATTTCAAAGATCGTGATGATAAATCTGGCGACAGAAAACCCGAAGACCAGAAATTTGGGGATAAACCTTACGGCAAAAAGAAATTTGGTGACCGTAAGGCTGGTGAACGGGATTACGCAAAGAAAGATCACAATCCCAAAGCTAAAACCAAGTTCAAAGGCAAATTTGGCACCGATGGCAAGTTCCAAGGCCCTCAGGATGATAGCGGGAAAAAACCTTGGTTTGACGACAGCTCTGATAGCAAGCGTAGCGAAGGTGATAGCACCAAACGTGGCAAGAGTGACAAAAAGCCATTTGGCAAAAAACCTTTCCGCGATAACGCCAAAGGTCCAAAGTCAAGTGCAAAGCCCTTCAAGGGTAAATCAGGAAAACCAACAAGCGATAAAGCAGGTGCATCCACACTAAAACGGAAAAAAGCACCTAAAAAGGACTGATTATCTAAAGTCAGTCCCCCCACCTTTATCTGCTTAAATAATACAGGAGCTACAATTTTTATTGTGGCTCCTTTTCATTTTAATGTTTTCTCTCCATATTAAAACACAACCTATCATTAATAGACCATCTAAAAACAATACATTTAAGGGCACCCTTATTGACAAAGGAATTTAAGACGTGAGCATTCAAACTGGCCGCACAGCCATTCTCGTACCCATGGCAGAATCTGATTACCCGATCTGGCGCGACCACGGTATTAAAACCTACGCCGCAGACAAAGCACAATCAGGCTACAGCCCTGAAAATGCTTTGAAGCTATCAGAAGAGTCATACACAACAGGCTTACCAAAGGGATTAAACACGCCGGACAATTACATTTTCACAATTATGAATTCGTCGGAACAACCCGTTGGAACTCTTTGGTTTGCGGTAAAAGAGCATTACGGAAAAAAGACTGCATTTATCTATGACATTGAAATTAATTTGGCTGAACGTGGCAAAGGCTTAGGTAAAGCCACCATGCTCGCCCTGGAAGAAGAAGTGAAAAAACTCGGCATTAACAAAATTGGCCTACATGTTTTTGCCTTTAACAAAACCGCGCACGCGCTCTATGCCTCGCTTGGCTATAAAACCACCGATATCAACATGGAAAAAGCTATCTAGCAGGAGGAAAACCATTTAGTTGAAAGCTCATTATTTATCTCAATGGTTTTATCTCGAGAGATTCATCCAAGTAAATCTTCAAGTACTTCAAAAATTTTGGGGTTCTGTGATTGAGCCGCATTAAAACGGACATAATTATCCGCGGACTGTGTTATACTAAAAACGCTGCCAGGGGCCAGAATGATATCACGGGCCAAAGCACGTTGGGCCAGGTCAGCAGCATTCACCCCTTTGGGTAGTTCACACCAGAGAAACATGCCCCCACGCGGTTCAATCCAGGGTTTGATACCAAGTTTTGTCAAACGTGCAGCTGTCGTGCCCATTGTATCGGCTAACTTTGTTTTAAGCGCGTCAAGATGTTTGCGATAGCTGCCGTCTTTTAGAACCGACAGCACAAGCTCGGCAGAAAAATGTCCTGCCCCAAACGACGTGGCGATGCGCAGATCAACCAAACCATCTATCCAATCTGGTCGGGCAATAATATAACCACAACGTACAGAAGCCGAGAGCGTTTTAGAGAAACTACCGATATGAACAACTCGCTCTAACCCGTCAAAAGCTGCATAACGCGGGGCGTGTTCATGCTCCAGATCCGCAAAGATATCATCTTCGATAATTGTTAGATTGTGTTGTTCAGCAAGCTTTAGAACCCGGTGAGCAACAACAGGTGACAATGTTGCCCCGGTGGGGTTATGCAGACCAGAGTTGGTAATATAAAGCTTTGGTTTGTGCGCAATCAACGCTTGCTCGAACGCCGCAACATCAGGTCCGTTCGGGGTAAAGGGAACAGAGATAACGTTGACACGGTGCGCTCTTAAAAGCGCATGAAAGTTAAAATAACAGGGATCATCAACAATGACGCAATGCCCCGGTTCCAACAAAAAGCGACACAGTTGGTCAATTGCCTGAGTACCAGATCCCGTGAGGATTATTTGATCCGGGCTGGCGTCGATACCATACCCCCCTGCCCGTCTGGCCAGAAAGTGCCGTAGTTCTGACAACCCCAACGGCGACCCATATTCAGTCAAGATTGCATCATTTGCCCGTGACAAAGATCTCAGCGCCTTGCGAATAGCCACCTCTGGCATCCACGACGGTGGCATCCAGCCACAGCCCGGTTTCAAAAAATCTCCTCCGGCCTCAAGTGACTGACGCGATACCCACAAGGGATCAACTTCACGGTCGAGTTTTGGACCGATTTCCGCCAGTGACAAAGGTGCCAACTGTCCCGCCACATAAAACCCGGATCCCGGACGCGATATAATCGTCCCCTCGGCTGACAATCGATCATAGGCTTCAACAACGGTCGATTTGGAAACCTGCATATCTTCAGCAAAACGCCGGATAGAGGGTAACCTGGATCCGGGCGCAAGCGTACGTCCCGCGATCCGTTGCCTGATCGCCTCCATTGTCTGTTCAACCAGGGTCGTTTCTTCTGCCAACATCGTATCTGTACCTATTCTGTAACCAGTACAGTTTAATTAAACTGTACCTAACCGTATCTGGTACAGTTTTCTTTAGCAACCTACATAAGTATTGAGACCGGGTAACACCTTTATCACCTTCAATTCCATTTCGGCCCGGAATTCCGTACGGGCCAATAAATGACAGAAAGTTAGAATTATGAAGAACATAAACAAAGGCTGGATATACGGCTTTATCGGCATGACAATTTTCAGCGCTTCCCTGCCTGCAACACGTGCCGCAGTTGGTTCTTTCGATCCTGTCTTTCTGACATTGGCCCGGGGGTGCATTGCCGGGTTACTCGGCCTCACGCTTCTCTTTCTATTCAAAGAAAAACGCCCACAGACAAAAGACCTGCTTTCCCTCTTAATCGTGGCTCTTGGTGTTGTTATTGGTTTTCCACTTCTCACCGCCTATGCTCTGGAACATGTTACAGCCGCGCACTCGACAGTTTTTATTGGCTTGCTCCCCCTTGCCACAGCAATTTTTGGTGTTCTTCGGGGAAATGAAAAACCGCAGGCAGTATTCTGGTTATTTTCATTATTGGGATCGGCCTTGGTCGCTGGATACGCTCTTATTGAAAGCGCAGGATCATTCAGTCTCTGGGATCTGTTGATGTTTGCCGCAATTGTGCTCTGTGGACTTGGCTATGCCGAAGGCGCAAAACTATCTCGTCGATTGGGTGGGTGGCAGGTTATATCCTGGGCGCTTGTCCTCTCGCTCCCGCTAATGCTTCCAATTACTTTCTATACAATGCCTGACAATTTTGCAGATGTAACAACACCATCCTGGATAGGTTTGGCTTATGTTTCTCTCTTTAGCATGCTGATCGGCTTTATCTTCTGGTACCGGGGTTTGGCCGAAGGCGGTATCGCCTCTGTCGGTCAACTGCAACTGCTTCAGCCCTTTTTCAGCCTGATACTCGCTACCCTTCTTTTAAACGAAGCAGTGAATGCAACCATGATGACCGTAACTTTTGCTGTTGTTCTCTGCGTCGCCGGGGCGAAACGTTTTGGGCAGGGTAATACTCTGGCAAGCCAGATATCTAATAATCAGGTATCGACTGATCCGACAGCGTCCAATCTGGCAAATATCAATACAACAAAGTAGGATCCCAAATGTCTGCTTTTCAAGATATCCTCCCCCACCTCTCGACTATTACGGTTTCCTACATCGCTTACCTCGTCGCTACGATCAGCCCCGGGCCTGCTAATCTTGCTATTATGTCAACGTCCATGAGTGAAGGCCGTAAACCTGGTCTGCTTTTGGCTTCTGGTGTAATCATCGGGTCTTTGACATGGGGAATATTAACAGCAGTCGGCCTTTCCAGCCTTCTGTCTTCTTATGCATGGTTGATGACAGCGCTGCGCATTGTTGGTGGCTTGTATTTGTTATGGCTTGCTTATAAATCGCTCAAGTCCGCATTCGGATCCCAGGCACCAAAGGCTATGAAAACAGGTAACAATCGCAGTCACCTCCAATACTTCCTGCTTGGTCTCTGCATTCACCTGACAAACCCCAAATCCATTTTTGCCTGGATATCCATTATTGCCATTGGCATCAAACCGGATGCACCTGCCAGTGTATCTTTTATCATTGTTGGCGGGTGTATTCTGTTAGGTGTTCTTGTGTTTGGTGGCTATGCGCTGGCTTTTTCTACTCAAAAGATGATCTCGCTATATAAATCATTCAGACGCTGGATTGAAGGCACAGCCGCCTTGATTTTTGGTTTTGCCAGCTTCAAGCTACTGACTCTGCGATAGAACTCCAGAAGATAAAGTTATTAGGCAAACTTCATCTGAAAAACATATATAACGACTTGAAACAACAATCACTCCATGAGAAGAGAAATGATCCTTTATTTCTTATGGAGTGATCAATAATGCCCTGGGTGTATCTGGTTCTGGCGGGTATTTTCGAATGTGGATGGGCCATCGGCCTCAAATACGCTGATGGCTGGTCCAAACTTGTTCCCTCACTTTTGACCATTGCTGCAATGGCGCTAAGTTTCTGGCTGTTATCTGCTGCAATGAAAAGCATCCCCGTGGGGACAGCTTACGCCGTCTGGACAGGTATAGGAACGGTTGGGGTTGCCATTTTAGGAATGGTGCTCTTTGGTGAGAGCCACGATATTATGCGCATTATATGTTTGCTTCTTATCGTATCAGGCATTGTTGGGTTAAAAGTCTTTTCACCAACATAAAATTTATTTCCCAGTATAAAATCCGCTTCAATGTAGATGGTGAAATTAGACACCCATAAACACGCATAAATTGAAAACAAATATAAAATTAAACCAAAAATTTATCTTTACCTTATACAAAAAGGCAAACGTGAGCATACTTTTCTGCCAAAGTGATACTAAACGCACCAAATTTGTCAAAAATTAAACTTATATTAACATTGTTGCATACAATAGTATGCGTAAATCAAATGTAAAAATAAGATAAGGTTTGATAAATGACCAGCGATACTATCAAAAATCAAGAGACAAAAGTCTCATTACCCCTCAGTTCTTCGCCCGGTAATTTTTTCACAAACATGAAAGTCGGAAGGAAGATAGGGCTGGGTTCGGCTCTCACCCTCTTCCTTCTCGCGGTTGTTGGTTTTATTTCTTACTATGGCACGTCTCAAGCCGAAAAAAACTTTTCTGAATATCGTTCATATGCCCTGCAAACCAATCAGATGGGGCGTATTCAAGCCAACCTCTTAACCGCAAGACTTTTTGCGAAAGATTATATTAAAACGAACAAAGATTCATCTGCTGAGAAGGTTTCAGAACGTATTCAGACAACAGTAGATTTAATCGAAAGTTCTAGTGATCTATTCACTCGCCCAGAAGCTGTAAAGCTGATGAAACAAGCCGAAGAAGACATGCTTACCTATCAAAGTTCATTTCAACAAGTAAGAGAATACGTGAACGATCGGAATGAACATGTTGAGAAAATGAACACCATTGGACCTCTTTCGGAAAAAAGCCTGACACGTATCATGGAAAGTGCTTATGAGGACGGCGATGCTTCTGCCAGTCATATGGCTGGTGTAACGTTAAGACACTTATTGTTAGCTCGGCTTTATGCAACCCGTTATCTCGTCGATAATACAGATGCGAGTGCAGAACGTTCTATATCTGAATTAACAAGCTTCAATACTACAGCTGATAAAATGCTTCAGGAGTTAGAAAATCCTGCCCGCCAAAAGTTAGCTCAAGAAGTAAAGGATCTCGCCAGTCAGTATCTTGTCACGTTTAAAGAGACCGTTGAGATTATCAACAATAGAAACGCCATAATTACAGGAACCCTTGATGTTATTGGCCCTGCCCTTGCTGATGAAACAGAACAGCTAAAATTACAAAACAAAGCGCTTCAGGATGAACTAGGTCCTAGAGCAGTGAAATCTATGGGTGAAACAGTGATGATTACTGCGATCATTTCTATCGGTGCTATCATCATCGGCATAGTTCTGTCATTTTTCACAGGACGCATGATCGCTGGCCCAGTTAACAACATGACTTCTGCTATGAACAATCTTGCTGACGGAGATCTAGAAACTGACATTCCAGCAATTGGGCAAAAAGACGAGATCGGTAATATGGCAGAAGCTGTTCAGGTCTTTAAAGATAATGCAATTGCAGTGAAAAAAATGCAGGCCGAAAAAATTGCGCAAGAACAGCGTTTAGAAGAAGAAAATAAACGCCGAACACAAGAAATGGCAGATAAGTTCGAAAGCAGTGTCGGATCTATTATCAGTACCGTATCTTCTGCCGCCACAGAGCTACAACATACGGCTCAATCAATGTCTTCAACAGCAGACGAAACAAATACGCAGTCAAATGCAGTTCGCTCTGCTTCAAAAGATGCCTCAGCAAATGTCCAGACTGTTGCGTCAGCGACAGAAGAACTCTCTGCGTCTATCGGAGAAATTAATCGTCAGATTGAGGAATCCACAACAATTGCACAAAAAGCAGTTAAAGATGCAGATACCGCAAATGAAAATGTGAAGGGACTGTCAAACGCAGCACAAAAAATTGGCGAAGTTGTTGGGTTGATTTCTGACATCGCAGAACAGACCAACCTGCTAGCGCTAAACGCTACAATAGAAGCCGCAAGAGCAGGAGAAGCAGGAAAAGGTTTTGCTGTTGTGGCTTCCGAGGTCAAATCCCTTGCAAATCAGACAGCAAAAGCAACCGAGGACATTTCAATCCAAGTTACTCAAATGCAAAATGCAACAGATGGTACTGTGAATTCTATCGAAGGAATTACTGAAATCATCAAAAGCATAAGTACAAACACGACATCTATTTCTGCGGCAATAGATCAACAAACAAGTGCGACACAAGAAATATCAAAAAATGTGCAGGAAGCAGCAGTCGGAACTCAACAAGTTTCAACCAATATAACGACGGTTCAACAAGCAGCTGAACAAACCGGAGCATCTTCAAACGAAGTATTAGAAGCCGCAGGAGAACTTTCGAAACAATCAGAAACACTTAGAGCCGAAGTTGATCACTTCATCCAAGGGCTAAGAGCTTCGTAAGCAAAAGAGTCAACAGGCCAAATTATTAGTCCGAATTTGGCCTGTTAATTTTCAATATGCATTTCAAATAATTTTAGGGGCTGTACAGATAACTATCCCCTATTTTTATTCTGCTTTTTATTCTGCGGTATCAACTTCCCCACCAGCATCAACCCAGTCTTTGATCGCACCAAGATTGCGAACATTCTCATAGCCCATGTCCATGAGGACTTTACCGCTAAGCGCTGATCGCCCACCTGACGCACAGTAAAGAACAACCATTTTGTCACGTGTCAGTTCTTTCTGGTGCATTGGCGTCGTGGGATCCGCCTTGAACTCTAACATACCACGGGAAATATTAATTGCTCCAGGGATCATGCCTGTTGCTTCAAGTTCCTGCGCATCCCTTACGTCAATAACAACCACGTTGCTCTGACCCAATACTTCCATTAACCCGGCGGGACTGATTGTTGGCACCTCTGCCTTGGCTTGTGCCACAATCTCCACTACGGACTTAATCATAACTGAATTCTCCTTTAATCCTCTCAGCTTCGAGAAACATTCACCTAACTTACACAATGATCAAAAACAGTGACGTGAAAAACTTATGTCAGATTTTAAATTCAGAAAACTAAATTTTCGTTATGTTCCCAAATAGAAACCACAATCATCAATATAACTCTCCCCTTATCCTCTCAATCAAGGTATTTGCACGATTAAACACACCATATCAAAACACTAATATTTAGGATAAATTAATCATATTAAATGAATATTTTATAATTAAGTTTGGTAACTGGGCTTAAAAAAAGAATTAGATTGAAATTGAATGGTGCAAAAAAAGAAATCTTGCACATTATTTTTTTATAAAACAGTGCTGATTACTGTCTCAGCGCTAACATACATCTCTATTTCTTTTTCAGCCGATTTCACAATTATCAATGGACAGACAGAAACAACAACACAATTACTTTCCACTGATGGCGATGTTGGCATCGTCGAACAAGGTGGAGCTATTTCAACAGTTGGGAATACAAATTACGCCATTCGTTCAGATGCGAACAACGCGATAATTTCAAGTTCGGGTACGCTCACGACTACCGGCGACAATTCGTTTGGTATTTTTTCTCGTGGAACCAATGCGAATGTTACAAATGCAGGCTCAATTTCAACACAGGGTGCTGCAACATATGGCATCGTAACGAATAACCTGAACACAACGATATCCAATTCGGGATCCATTTCTACAACAGGTAATATTGCAGACGGCATTCTCTCTGTTGGCAATAATACAGTTATTAATAATTCCGGTAGCATCACAACAACTAACGGCAATTCAAGCGGCATTAATACCACAGGAACAAATGCCGTCATTAATAATACCGGCACCATCACAACAACAAATGGTAGCGCTCATGGTATTTTTTCACAGGGAACCGGAGCCACGATTACAAACGCAGGAACTATCGACGTTACTGGCGCCGGATCTGACGCCATATCAATATCCGGTAATAATACCACCGTTGTCCTGACAACGGGCTCGAACATAAACGGAGATATTGATTTCAGAGCCAGCACAGGTGGTAAAGTAAAGCTGCAGAATGTTGTGGTACCTCCTTCAACCGGGGGCGGAATCGCCGTAAAAAAAGTACCTATTGCTGTTCCCAATATCGTAGGAACACATACCCTGGAAACAGCACAATCAATTGCTAGTGGAGACATTGGTAACAGTGTTTTAGTTGAAAACAACGATACAATCGCAATCATTTCGCCAGATATCTTTGCCCGTGCCGATCTCGCAATTACTCAGGTCGCTATAAATTCAGATAATTTAGTTCATAATCATTTATTCCAAACCCATATGAACAAGGATGAAGGCACGCCAATAGGTTTACAAATAGCAGATGCAGAGATCCTATTAAGTGACTTCCCAGAGCTAGCAGAAGCATTTGAGAGATCTAATGAACCAACAACCGCCTGGGTAGAAGGTTTCGGATCATATCAAGAGCGCCCCCGCCACAACGATGCAAGTTTCAGTCAAACTAGAAGCGGAGGAGTGCTTGGAGGCATAGATTTGCCCACGACAGAACGCGGATATACCTTTGGCGTGTTTGGTGGGGGCTTTATCGCTCAACTTGAACTTGGCGAGAAAAAATTCAGGGATATAAAAAGCAATGGTGTAATTGCAGGAGGTTACGCGAGTACGAAAGTCAATGATTTAAACATTGATATACAACTAACTACCGGCATCTCCTTCAATGAAAGCGAACGTAAAGTTTCTTCAGACGTAGCCTCTGCAGACTATAACAGCTACTTTATCAGTCCCTCTCTTACCGTCAGTAAAACAACATTTCATGAATGGGGGGTCCTCGTTCCCTCGCTGACATTTCGCTATAACGGCCAATATACCGAAAGTTATAAAGAAACCGGATCTATCGCCGATCACAATGTCGAAGATCAGTACAGCAACATATTAGGCGGCAGAGCCATGCTTAAGGCAGAGCTAAATGACATTCAAACAAGAAACGGTATTTTAAAATCAGCTGTTAGAGCAGGTATTGATGGTCGAAGTACAATCGGAGACAGATCAACTGACTTAACTGTGTTAGGTAATGATATCACAATTAATCAAAAGGGTTCGGATCAAGTAATTGATGGTATTGCAGGTCTAAATTTTTCATATACCCTTGATAATGGTGCAGAATTTTATATTGATAGCGAAATTAAACTCGGCTTGAATAACGACAATACCACAGACAATTTTGGTACATCTCTTCGCACAGGATTACGTTGGAACTTTTGAGTTGGAATTTTTAATTTCGCAAACTCTCCAGAATAAACACAGATAACTCAAGACTGTACTTTTAATTATAAATTAATCATAAAGATGCAAAATTTCGACTATTGCTGGGGTAGAAGGCAGTAGTTCCCCCACTTTTTCATAAGCATGTGTGTTGTCTTTTAACCTGTTTAGAAGAGGTCGGTTCATGTCTCTGTCAAAATTTTCTTTCCGCAATTTAAAGCTGGCATACCAAGTTAATCTAACAGGCATTATTGCCTTAATGGGGTTTATTATTGTCGGCGGCATCCTATTCACCAGCTCAAAAACCGTACTCTCCTCGCAAGAAACACAAACACGCTCTGCAAAGGCCATGGAGCTCGTTTCCAGTGTTAAATACGAGTTTCTCAACGCTCGTCGTCGCGAAAAAGATTTTTTGATCAGACTGAACGAAAAATATATTGGGCAGCATGCCGAGGTAATTACCAAAGCATCCAGTGAATTAACCCAGCTAAGAAATCTGTTAACTGAACCAGACGTTTTAACCGCCATCGATATGACGCAAGACGGAATAAAAAAATATCAAACTCAATTTGACCTCGTTACGAACGAATGGATCAAAATGGGTCTGAGCGAAGAAGAAGGGTTACGCGGAAAACTTAGAAGTTCAGTTCATAATGTAGAAAGTAAGCTTAAAGAGTTCAAAAATGATCGCTTGCTTGTCACCATGTTAATGATGCGACGCCATGAAAAAGATTTTCTCTTACGTTTACAAGACAAATACATTGGCCGCATGGATACGCGCCTGGAAGAATTCAGTGCCGATTTGGCTAAATCCGACATACCAACAGCCTCGAAGAAAGAAGTTTCAACATTATTAGCTTCTTATCTCAGCGACTTTAAAGCACTCGCGGCCACAAGACTGCAAACAGAAAATAACATAAAGCTTCTCAGCGCAATATTTGCTGATATGGCTCCCCACTTTGATCTGGTTTTTGAAAACACTCAGAAAAATTTTCATGAAGCCGCAACGAAAGGAACAACAGCGGTTAACGACAGTCAAAATTTGACGTTAATGATGATTATAATTGTTACGCTAATCGTATTAACGATTGGCTTACTGATTGGCAAAGGCATAACAATTCCACTGAAAAGTCTGACCCAGAGTATGACCGGTTTAGCAGGCGGGAATAAAGAAACCGATGTGCCCGTCACAGATAGAAGTAACGAGTTAGGTGAGATGGCGCGGGCTGTTTTGGTTTTCAAAGAGAACATGATTAAGGCTGAAGAACTCGCCATAGCTCAGGCTGCGGAACAAGCTGAGAAACTTAAACGGTCTAACAGTATCAACCAGTTAACCGAAGATTTTGAAGCGCAAATCAAAAAAATCCTTGGCTCAGTTGATGGGGCTGTGGGGCAAATGGAAGATACTGCCAGTTCTATGAACAACTCGGCAGATCAGGTCAGTAAACAATCAACTGCTGTTGCCAATGCCGCAAACGAAGCCTCTGCCAACGTTCAAACTGTCGCATCAGCTTCAGAGCAATTAGCAGCATCCATTAAAGAGATTGGCTTACAAGTTAGTAAATCAACCCAAGTAGCTTCCGATGCCGTGAAACAGGCAGATAATACCAACTCTGTCATTCAGGGATTAGATCAATCTGCTCAGAAGATTGGCGAAGTTCTTGCCCTGATCCATGATATTGCAGAACAAACAAACCTTCTCGCCCTGAATGCAACAATCGAAGCGGCACGCGCAGGTGAAGCCGGTAAAGGTTTTGCTGTTGTGGCCTCAGAAGTAAAGAGCCTCGCCAGCCAGACCTCTAGCGCGACAGAAGAAATTGGAAACCAAATTACTGGCATACAAAATGCCACAGGCAATGCTGTTCAAGCCATTGGTTCCATAGGTCAAACCATAGGCACAATGGATGAAATAGCCTCGGCAATTGCTGCTGCTGTTGAACAACAGATGGCTGCAACACAGGAAATTGCCCGCAATGTCGAACGAGCGGCAAACGGTACTGACTCTGTGACCCAGAATATTAATAGCGTCAGCACAACAGCCAAAGAAAGTGAAGTCGCGGCCATTCAAGTCAAACAGGCATCCGTTGAACTTTCAGGGGAATCAGGAAAACTCAATTCCTACGTATCGAGCTTTATCCAACAAGTGAAGGTTGCGTAAGATCCTCAAATTAACAATGGCCACACATCGGTAAAGTGTGGCCATTGCGTTAACTACAAAATAAAGAAAGAGCCACCATTAATGAAAAGCAGTGTTTAGATTGGCAAACTCCCCAATCTTTCTCTCTTTAAGCGTCAGGGTTTCGCATTCCTGATCAAGATCACGGTATTCCTGACTAAAGATTTTCTTGAACTCATGAAAATCTTCTTCGGTAACCCAATAGTCAACAGTCAGATAACGTTGAGGATCTGTTTGGTCCTGAACCAGTTCTGTTCTGATATAGCCAGCCCCCATGGTAAAGAGCTGCACCCAATCACCTTCGGAGCCGTAAAAGTCTTCAAAATGGCTATTCGCGCCTTCTTTGACGATAAATTCCCATATGTAACAATATGATTGCTCGGGCATCACAAGCCCCCTTTAACCAAGATAATAGCCTATACCCTAAAAATACTCAGGTAAGATTTTTGCCAGGTTATCCCGAATACGATTTCTCAGCGGTTGATCAAAGCTTTCGCGATTAAAGACTTCACCCGTCACCCGTTCAAACAGGTTTATATATTTTTCACTGAAAATTTCTAAGGTTTCATCTGGAATTTCGGGAATATCATCTCTATAGGGGTCGCAACGCTGACTTACCCATAAACGCAAAAATTCTTTATCCAGACTTTCAGGTTCAAGGCCTTTGCCCATCTGTTCCTGATAGCTTTCAGCGATCCAATAACGACTTGAATCCGGTGTATGAATTTCATCAGCCAATGTAATTCGACCGTCTTGATCAACCCCAAATTCATACTTTGTATCAACCAGAATAAGTCCGTTTTTCGCTGCAATTTCACGACCGCGGGCAAAAAGAGCCAGGGACAAGCGCGCCAGTTCTTCCCAAACACCTTTGGATAAAACACCCTGATCAACAATTTGAGCCGCCGTAATCGGGGCATCATGGTCACCTTGGGCAGCCTTTGTTGTCGGCGTGATAATTGTCTCAGGAAGCTTCTGGTTTTTTTTCAAACCTTCCGGGAAATCGTGACCGTAAAGATTGCGTTCGCCCCGCTGGTACATGGGCCAGATTGATGTTTCAGTTGACCCAGTCATGTAATCACGAACCACCATTTCAATCGGCAGCATTTCAAGGTTGCGACCAATAACAACATTTGGGTCCGGAAAGTTGATAACATGGTTCGGGCAAATGTCTTCCGTTTGTTCAAACCAGAAACGGGCTGTCTGGTTCAGAACTTGTCCTTTGTGGGGGACTGCTGCTAATATACGGTCAAACGCAGACTGCCGATCTGTCGCAATCATGATCCGACGGCCATCAGGAAGATCATACGCATCCCGAACCTTGCCTTGATAATGCTTTGGAAGTTCGGGGTAAGTAGCATCAGTAAGCCTATTTATTAGCGCTTGCTGAAAGTCCTGATTTTTGTCGCCCATCGCGATGGTTCCCTAAAGAATAAATCTTGCGCAGGGTGTCCCGTTCTTACATCAGTCACCCGTGAATGATCTGGCTTAAATATCACCCCTCTTGCCTGTTCACAAGATCTTGTATCACCCAAGGATAAACAGACGTAACAAACAGAATTTCCAATTCCCTTTGTTTGTGTCATTATTAGGTCATAGCAGTAATGGCTCCTGCGCTTCACGAATAGGATATTGATGTTAGAGTTTGCTTACCCGGAACACAAACAACTCTATGATTACTGGGACAAAAAACGCGGTGACCGCTTTGCCCCTGGCAGAAAAGATATTGATCCTATCGATTTTCCCCTTCTTCTCCCTAATCTCTGCCTTTACAAAGTTCACAGCGATCCTCTGCGATACGAAGCGACTTTAATGGGCACAAAAGTAGTAGAGATTTGGGGCGTAGATTACACAGGAAAATTTGTAGAAGATATTATACTCGGCCCTGTATATGACCAGGTAACAGCCCAATTCAAATATGTTGTTACCCACAAAGAACCGACTTTACACGATCTGGATGCCAGTTGGCTGGACAGAGATTACATTAAATATTCCCGCCTGATGCTTCCCCTGTCAGATAACGGTACGGATGTAACGCGCCTTTTGGTTTGTGTTCTTCTCAAGACAAAAGACCATCTTGCTTAACTAATTTACTTCGATTGATTGCCAAGATAATCAATTAACACTCGATAAGATCCAAGGATATGTTCTCTCGTTCGTTTTGCTGCCAGCGCACCATCTCTTTGTAAACAAGCTTCCAAAATGCCATGATGTTCACGAATGGCGATTTCCATCCCGTTGGTCAGGACCAACTGCGCCCGAAGATAGGAATCAACCCGATCAATAGCCTCACCTACAAGTTTGAGATGATAAGGACGTTCTGCATCTCTATATAAGGTTTCGTGAAATAATCGGTTCCACTCTCCCCATTTAGATGCCTCAGCTTCTGTAGAAAAGCTGTCACAGTATTCCTTTGCCTCTTCCAGCGTTTCGTCACTCATATTAGCTACGGATTTTTCAATAACAATCGGCTCAAGATTGGCTCGAATTTCGTATATCTCTTCCATTTCTGCATGAGACAAAGGTGAAACGACATAACCTTTGTATCGCAGGGACTGAACCAAGCCCTGTGCTTCCAGTCTTTTCAGTGCTTCTCTGACGGGAATACGGGACACATTAAACAGCTCTGCAATATGGGCTTGTCGCATCGACTCCCCGGCCTGAATCTGCCCACTAATAATAGAATCCCGTAGCGCATCAAAGATCACATCTGAAGAAGAAGCCGTTTTTGCCAGGTTCGTTGCAAAAATTTTCAATATTTTTCTCCTCAGGTAAATCTTTCATAATTCTAAAAAAATTCTTTTGTAACAAAGGCATCACTTTATTTTCATATTTGTTGCTCAAGCAAATCTATTAAAGCAGAAGCAATAATGCAAAAATTTATATTGAATATTGTATACAATCTGAATTATACAATAATTAGGCTACCAAGAACCAGATAAAAAATAAGACGACTGGCCTGAACGTTATCCCGGAAAATTAATCGGAACGTTTACCAACAAGGTACAAAGCGAATTCAACAGTTGGAGGAAAAAATGATAAAAGGTTTTATGAAAACACTTGCGCTCGGCGGATGCCTGGCTGCATTTGTTGCTCAACCAGCAGCACAAGCTGATAAGCTGGATGATGTTATTGACGAAGGTGTTCTACGTTGCGGCGTTGTTCTTGACTTTCCCCCCATCGGTTATCGCGATGCTAACAACGAGCCTGCTGGCTTTGATGTCGAGTATTGTAAAGATCTCGCCGCTGCTCTGGAAGTTGAACACGAAATTCTACCGGTCACATGGGCAGAGCGCCTGCCTGTGATTGTGACCAACTCTGCTGATGTTGTATTTGGTGGTACATCTGATTCCCTCGCCCGTGCCAAGACTGTTGGTTTTTCCATTCCCTACGCAATTTACTATGCTCAGGCTGTTGTAGGTAAGGAAACTGGTATTAAGACCTTTGAAGACATGAAAGGCAAACGTGTCGCTGCTGCTGTCGGGACTGTTCCGGAACAGGAATTCCTCAAGATTGCAAAGGAATGGGGTACAGAAAACCTCTATCAAGGATACCAAAGTGAAAACGAAGTTTTCCTGGCTGTTGCTCAAGGCAAAGCGGATGTTGGTATCACAACGAATACGGCAGTTAAGCCAATCGTTGAAAAATACGATACAATAGTTGCTGGCCCCCGTATGCCATGGACAACAGATTACACATCAGTTGTTGGTCCGCGTAAAGATGTGACCTGGTTGAACTATCTGAACCTTTTTGTAACCCATCAGGTACGTTCTGGCCGTTATCAAGAACTCTGGGACGCCTATGTTGGTGGAGAAGCACCTGAATTACGTATTCCCGGCGTTCTGTACTAGGGCGCAATTGTATCAGGCAAATGGTACCTCTTAAGGATGTTTGGCAATCATGATGATCTGTGATTATTCATCAAACATTCTTCTTCTCGGCAAAGCACTATTTTGTGTGTTTGATCAGTGCCTTGTCGAGGTTAGTTGGAGTAATACTTGTGGACTATAATTTTCACTGGCGTCCGGTATTAAGAAAAATTCCAGAGTTATTGGAAGCAGGTCTCTTAACATTGGAAGTAGCTGTATTGTCCATGTTGCTTGGCATTGCAATCGGGCTGGGGCTTGCGTTACTTCGTATGAAGGGGCCAACACCTCTGCGCCAGATCGCAACAACCTGGGTTGAGATCGCCAGAAATACACCAGCCCTTTTCCAGCTCTTTTTCTTTGGCTTTGGTTTGGGTGCTTTTGGTCTTCATCTTTCCCCCTATCTGATTGTGTTGGCGGGACTAACCTTTAACAATGCGGGGTACCTGGCTGAAAACTTCCGTGGTGGCTTTCTCGCGGTTCCGGAAACCCAGGTCCGTGCGGCAAGATCTCTGGGCATGACGGCGATACAGACTTACGTCCGTATTATAATCCCGCAGGTTTTGAAAATTGTTTATCACCCCATGACAAACCAAATGGTTTGGGCTGTGCTTATGAGCTCGCTGGGGATGCTGGTCGGTTTTCGTGAACTATCTGGTGAAACCCAGTTCTTTGCGTCAAAAACCTACCGCATTTTTGAATACTTCGCTGTGACTGCTGTCATTTATTACATCATCGTCAAAATCATTCTTCTGGCATCAAATCTTGTCGCCAGACGTTTGTTCAGATATTGAGAGAGGAAAACTAGATGAGTACTTCTGCTTCCTTTTTCAGCGACTTCCAGATCACGGATTTACTTTTTCTGGGTGAAGCAGCAGGCCGCACACTCGGAATTTCTGCTGTCTCGATTACAATAGGTACTGTTTTAGGCTGTGTATTCGGATGGGCGCTTCAAGAGTCCAAATGGCTCGCACAAGTAACTATCGGAACCATTCTTGATGTCTTTAGATCTGTTCCTTTAATTATCCAGCTGATCCTGTTTTATAACTTCTTTCCGATCATCGGTTGGAAAATGGGCCCCTTCGCTGCCGGTGCGTTTGTTCTCAGCATCTACACGGCGGCTCTAGTTGCCAACGTTGTTCGCGGCGGTATCGACGCCGTTGGTGATCCCATGCGCCGCGCAGCCAGATCACTTGGCATGTCGTACTGGCATGATCTACGTTACGTTGTCTGGCCAATCGGCCTGCGGGCCGTGTTCCCTTCATGGGTCGGCGTTGCGCTCAGTGTAATCAAGGATAGTGCTCTGGTTTCTGTCTTGGGTTATCTGGAGCTACTGAGAGCATCCCAGATCCTGATTACCAGAACACAAGAACCCTTTATAATTCTGGCATGTGCCGGGGCATTCTACTTTGCCCTGTCTTACCCCCTATCCAAATACTCCAAAAAGCTCGAAGAAGGTTGGGCCTCATGATAGAGATCAAACAACTCCATAAATATTTCGGGGCTCTCCACGTGCTACAGGGGATCGACCTGAATGTCAGTAAAGGCGAAGTTCTGAGCATTATTGGTTCTTCCGGATCAGGTAAATCAACTCTGCTTTACTGCATCAATGGACTGGAAGAAATTCAACAAGGCCAGGTTGTCGTTGACGGTACCCCTGTTCATGACAGGAAAACCGACATCAATAAACTGCGCCAGCGTTTAGGGATGGTCTTTCAGCAATGGAATTCCTTTCCCCACCTCACCGCTTTGGAAAATGTTGCTCTGGCACCTAAAATCGTCAAAAAGGTATCCAGAGATCAAGCAAAATCCATCGCAGAAAAGCAACTCAAACACGTCGGGCTCGGCGACAAACTGGATGTCTATCCGTCAGCATTGTCTGGGGGACAGCAACAACGTCTGGCTATCGCACGAGCATTGGCTATGGAACCCGAATACATGTTGTTTGACGAAGCAACCTCTGCTCTGGATCCCGAATTGGTCGGCGAAGTTCTTGATACCATGAGACTTCTGGCAGAAGAAGGCATGACTATGATCTGTGTGACTCATGAAATGGGCTTTGCCCGTGATGTTTCAGATCGTGTTGCCTATTTCCACCAGGGTGTCATGGAAGAAGTTGGCCCGCCCGAACAGATCTTTGGTGCGCCACAATCTGTTCATACCCAAAAGTTTTTAGCAAACGTCCGATAGGAATCACTGTTCTTCCGGATAAAATATACTACCCTTAACCATTTTTGAAATCAGTACAGGAATAAGACCATGTGGAAAGGCGTTATCCCAGCCGTCACGACAAAATTTGATGAGAACGATAATCTCGACCATGCAGAAATGAAACGCTGCTTTGATTATCAAATGGATGCAGGTTGTGACGGTCTGATCGTCGCAGGCTCTCTTGGTGAAGGCTCTATGCTTTCCAAAGAAGAGAAAATTGCTGTTCTGAAAACAGCAAAAGAGTCCACTGGCGACAAACCGGCAATCATGACCATCAACGAAGCCGCTACCCGTGACGCCTGTGCAATGGCCCAGGCATCTCAAGAAGCTGGCGCTGATGGTATCATGTTGGTTCCAAGTCCGATTTACCACACAGATCCGCGCGAAACTGTCGCCAGCATGCGCCAGGTTGCCGAAGCAAGTGATCTTCCGATCATGATTTATTCAAACCGTGTTGCTTACCGTGTTGATGTGACACCAGAAATCATGGAAGAACTCGCAGACGAAAAACGTTTTGTTGCGATCAAAGAAAGCTCTGACGATATTCGTCGCACTACTGAAATCATCAACAAGTTCGGTGACCGTTTTGATGTTTTCACAGGCGTAGATAACCTTGGATATGAAGCTCTGAGCGTCGGTGCTATCGGATGGGTTGCCGGTCTTGTGGTTGCCTTCCCGAAAGAAACTGTTGCTATCTATCGTCTAATGCAAGCTGGTCGTAATCAGGAAGCGCTTGAAATCTATCGCTGGTTCCGTCCTCTACTGGATCTTGATGTATCTACTTACCTCGTTCAGAATATCAAGCTGGCTGAACAGATTGAACTCGGTTCAAACGATCGCTGTCGTATGCCACGTATGCCATTGATTGGCGCACAGCGTGAAAAAGCCGAAAAAATTATCCGCGACGCAATCGCTTGCCGTCCAGAACTACCCACTCTCTAGTTTTCCCTATCACTGAGAGTTACTCGGCTGGACGAGCTTCTGCTGCCTCGTCCAGCTTTTTTCCTCCCTGTTCCACGCGATGAAACGCCCGGGTAGCAAACGATTTAATTAACAAACCACCCGATGGGTGGATACACTTTATTAAGGTACATTATAACCGCTCATACCTAACCAGATAATAAGACAGGTCGAACAATGGATAATTACTTCCCTTCTATTCTCAACGATGCCATTGGCCCTGTTATGCGCGGAGCATCCAGCTCTCATGTCGCTGCCGCCTATCGAATTGGGCGGTTGGGACGAGATTATATGAACGGAGAGTTCACTAGAGTTTTGATTGAATACGATCCCAACGGATCACTGGAACCAACCCATGACAGCCAAGGTTCTGACATGGGATTGTTTACAGGATTACTGGGTTGGGAGATTACAGATGATCGTATGGTAGATGCGCAACAGCATCTTGAGGCGAAAGGCACAGATGTTGAAATAGCCATAACCGACTATGGCGCAACACACCCCAATACTTATAAACTTACTCTGACCAATGATAGTGAAAGTTGCTGCATCATTGCGATCTCGATTGGTGGCGGCATTATTGAAATCATCGCCATTGATGACATCAAATTATCTCTCTACGGGGATTACCATGAAACCTTTATCTGGACCGAAGATACAAGCCTTCACCAACAATTAAATAACTTATCTTTTGTCGATACAGTTGAAGAACATCAGGGATTACAGGGGAAAGTCCTACGGATTAAAGGACAACAGGCACTGTCCGAGCAAAATTTGCCTGCCAAGTATCAGATAAAAGCTATTAAAAACCTGGCACCCATCCTTCCGGTTGGCAGCTCAACCCAAATGAAACTTCCCTTCACCACCAGTGAAGAAATGATTTCCGACAACAAAGATAAAAACCTCTCGCTTTGGGAACTCGCCTTAAAGTACGAAAGTGCACGCGGTAATATATCGGAAACTGAAGTCTTCGAAAAAATGCGCGACATTGTACGTATTCTTGAAAAGTCCATTGCAGATGGCATTGAGGGTACCCAGTACATGGATCGGATTTATCCGGCACAAGCCCCCGCCTTTAAGCAAAAAATAGCTGGGAATTCTTTTCTCAATATGGGGCTTTACAACGATGCAATTCTCTCGGTAACCGCCCTGATGGATGTAAAGAGTTCCATGGGCGTTATTGTTGCCGCCCCGACGGCGGGTTCATGCGGGACTCTACCCGGCACCTGCCTTGGCGTCGCAACAGCCCTTAACATGGACGAAGATCAAAAAGTAAAGGCAATGCTGGCAGCAGGTCTGATTGGTGTTTTCATTGCCCGCATGGCGACCTTTTCTGCTGAAATCGGGGGGTGCCAGGCTGAAACTGGGTCAGGTTCCGGTATGGCCGCCGCCGGGCTGGTCACTTTACTCGGCGGGTCATTTGATCAATGTCTTTCCGCAGCATCAATGGCTTTGCAAAACACCTTTGGCCTTATTTGTGATCCCGTCGCAAATCGCGTTGAAGCGCCCTGTCTGGGGAAAAATGTTATGATGGCTGGCAATGCATTATCAGCGGCAAATATGGCAATGGCCGGCTTTGACCATCTTATCCCCTTGGATGAAGTTATCATTGCCATGCACAAGGTTGGACAATCCCTCCCCTGCGAACTTCGCTGTACCGGGAAAGGTGGCTTGGCCATGACCCCCACAGCCAAGGCCCTGGAACGTAAACTAGAGAGGAACGTAAACTAGAGGGGTAAGAGAGTTAGAGTAAAATCAAACTAGCCGAGCGAACCAATTCAAGGATAGAAAACAGATTATCCAGAGGAGAGGTTAAAACGGGAGATCGGCGACCTTGCTATGTGATGTTTTTTTATGCCAATTTTTATCATCAAAACTCTGAATTTCTATCCGATACCCGTGCGGACTTTCAAACAGAGAGCTATAAACAGAGAACCGTTCTGAATGACTTGGTTTCTTGATATAATTAACTCCCTTTGACGTTAGGAAATCATGCCAACCATCAACATCGCTGGAAACGATGGTGATCATAACACCCGCTTGAGAACGAGATACCGAACCGGGACGATCCGGCAAGCAGCAAACACCCAAATAGCTCAACCCTGTTAGTCGATAGATATGACAAGCGCCCTGATCAACAACAAACTCTAACTCCATCGTTTCGCGAAAAAATTTAGATGCCAGTTCAAGATCATCACAATAGGTGAAAACAATGGATTGATTAATCTCGGGACGTTGCGAATTGTCTCGGTTTGGTTCCTCGTTCACGTAAATTACCTATATTTCAAAAAGAGCCCGACAAGCATTCAGCAGAAAATACCCTAGTACGCCTTGATGATAAGATACATCAGCCGATTTGATTTCTCACCTTAACGTCCCAATGCCGCCCCCTAAATTCTTGATCAGGATTGTCAGAACCGGAAAGGCGCGATAACGCACCAAGAATAAATTTGACCTCCCCCGCGTCATCAACCATGGGTAAATGTATCGCCTCAATCAACATTGTCTGTTGGGATGTAGAAAGAATCTCTTCCTGAGAAACATAGGCGATACGTTTAATTGCCGCCTCTTCATAACTGGCAAGAATAGCCACCGCACTTTCCCCAAAAGTGCTTTCATCAACATACTTATCTGTAAAATGCTGTCCCAACGAATAATTGATGTAAGTCCCTTGTAAACGGACCAAAGCCGCAAAAGGATTGTATTCAAGCTCCATAAGGAAGACGTGTGGCAGGAATTCCAGTGGAATCTCCATAGGCGCAAGCGCTGATTTAAGCGGCAATCCCTTACACCTTGGAAGCGATTGCCAATACTCATACACCCCTTTCACAGGTGCAGTCAGATTATTCAAATCAGTGGCCAAATCACTGGATTGTTCCACGCTTTACTATCCCGTAGCAACTTTATCTAAACCTAAAATATGGCTCAATATTCTTAAATATATGATAAGCTAGAAATTATAATTTAACGATACGAATTCAACTGAAGAACTTAATCTTGCCTTTGAAGACGCGCAGAACAATTGAAATTGACTTAAGAAGCAAAACCTCTTTCAAGAGCATTATCTTATCGGGCAATCAGGGCTTACTGAGAAGATTAGATCAGGCAATATTACTTATCGCTTTAAGATCCCAACGACGCCCTCTGAATTCATGGTCATGATTTGTCGAACCAGAAATTCGCGACAAAGCCCCAAGAAAATAATTCACCTGCCCCTCTTCATCCACCATAGGCAGGTGAATGGCTTCAATTACCATCGTTTGACCTGATATTCCATGGACTTCTTCATGAGAGACATAGGCAATACGCTTGATTGCTGATTCTTCATACCCCGCCAAAATAGTTGGCGCGCTTTCTCCAAAGGTACTTTCATCAATATATTTGTTTGTAAAATATTCCCCAAGTGAGTGATTGATATAAGTACCCTGCAAGCGAATTAAAGCAGCAAAAGGATTATATTCTAACTGGACAAGAAAAACATAAGGTAGATATTCCAATGGCATATCTACCGGATCGAGAGAAGATTTTAAGGGTAATCCCTGAAATTTTGGCAATGCTTCCCAATATTCATATATAGCCCTGACCGGCGCTGCCAAACTATCGAGATCAGCGTATTGTCCCACTCTTTAAACCCCCTATTTAATCCGCAAGAAACAGAATAACCTTGGGGCAATATACGTAAATATAAGATATTCGAAAAGTTATATTTCAACTATAAAAAGTATTTCTTTGTCTCAAACAAAAGACTGGGACTTCGATATGAACACTCGTTTAAATAATATTCTGTAAAATCGTTTTGCGAATGCCATCTCTTCGTTGCTCATCGACGGAAAAACTTTGTTTTTCCGCACCAGTAAGCGTTTCATTACCCTGTTCATTACCAAGATTCAAATTTGCCTGAAGCTGGCTCTTCTCACCATTTTCCAGATCAGTCTCACTTGCTGGTGTAAAATTTTCTGACACAGAGTTTTTGACATTCTCGTCAATAAGCTTAGCTATTTTCTCTTCAATTTTTTTGCGATCTTCCGGCGTCATGTTTTTGAGATCGTCTTCGGTCAGACCAAGAGACCTCAAAACTTGAGCCCGCATCCGCTCGCCAGGAGTCTGTCCGATAATATCCTTAAATGCTGCAACTGATTTGTCATGCTCGCTTTGATCATCAGCTAAAGGCGTGAGGTATTGACTGACATCAGCATCCGGCACATTAGAGGCAATTTGTTGCGCATAAAAAAGTGTTTGCGAAGTCTGCGCACCAGCCAGTGTAATGGCTCCGGCTGTTTCAGTTACCGGGTCATTCTTACCTGTCGTAATATCTTTATAGGAAGAAGTTGCACTTTTTGCCGCGGCCTCATTTGACGCATAGGCAGTTTTTGCCAGGTTGTAATCTCTTGCAGCCTGAACTTTTGTCAATTTCAACTGCTCTTCAACCCGACTAACCCTTTGGTTCGCCTCAATTACAGCATTTGTCCTACTTAGCAACATGGCCCTTATCCATTTGTATGAATAGAAAGTACATGTAACTAAACAAGCAATTTGTATGCCATAATGAATGTTTTAGAGAAGCGTCTTTATATCTTCTAACAACATTTATTATTGTTGATAAACATAAGAAACATTTTCATGCCCTGATAATTTCTCACGTAATTACTTGATTTTATTCTTGCAACTGCGGTCCTAAGACCTACATTGACACTCAGAAACTAAGATAAAATTACCTACTGAACACGGAATTTCATTTTATGAAAAGATCAAAATCGCTAAAAATTGCACTCATGGGTGCAAGCGTTCTGGCTTTGAGTGCCTGTGAAGAACCCCAAGATGTTGCCATTTTTGAAAATGCGGACCAGTGCTCTCAACAGGATGGTTTTGATCGTGCCTCTTGCGAAGAAAACATGCAACTTGCTAAGGAAGAGCATATTCGGGTTTCGCCGAAATATACATCTGTAGAAGATTGTGAAGCTGATTTTGGGTCAACACAATGTGAAATTGCTCCGGTACAAACATCAAGTGGTGGATCTGTTTTCATGCCCTTAATGATGGGCTATATGATGGGTAACATGCTAAGTGGTGGTTCGCGTGTTGCAACGCAGCCTCTTTATAGATCTGCAGACGACCCCAAGAATTTCAGAACCGGTGATAATCAAAAGGTTGCGGGAAAAACAGGCGTATCAAAGGTTCCTGCGAATGTAGCAAAAGCACCGACGACAAAGACGAGCACGGTTAGACGTGGCGGCTTTGGCGCCAGCGCCCCACGTACGACATCATCTCGACGAAGTTTCGGCGGCTAGATATACAGACCGTATTTTACATTATAATCGTCCTCTTTAAGTTGGGTACAAACTTATGCAACGTATTTCGCTGGAACAACGTGATGATTGGAAAACACAGGCTGAAAATTTAGGTTTCAACTTTCACACAATTGATGATGCGCCCTATTGGGATGAGAGCGCATGCTATCGTTTTAGCCTAGAGCAAATAGAAAACGATATCGAAGATCCCAGTGAAGAGATTGAAAACCTCTGCTTTGAAGTTGTGCAAAGAGCGATCAATTCAGAAGAAATACTCACGAAACTCGCAATCCCTACCGATTTTTGGGACTATATTCGCGCGAGCTGGTTTAATCAGGAAAAGAACCTGTACGGACGACTTGATTTTTCCTATGACGGACAAAGCCCTGCCAAACTTTTGGAATATAACGCAGACACACCGACATCACTCTACGAAAGTTCGGTTTTTCAATGGCTTTGGCTTGAACAAGCCATGGAACTTGACCTTATCCCCAAAGGTTGCGACCAGTACAACTCTATTCATGAACAGCTTGTAGAAGCTTTTCAGAACATGCACCGCAATAAAGATATTGATGGAAAATTACACCTCGCCGCATGCCAGGATACGCCAGAAGATGAAGGTACTGTTCGTTATTTAGAAGAATGCGCCACCCAGGCAGGATTGGACACCAGATTCTTGTTTATGGAAGAAATCGGTGTAGATGCGAACGGCCACTTCACCGACCTTGACGACATGGGCATCAGAACACTGTTCAAGCTATATCCATGGGAATGGATCATGACAGACGATTTTGGCAAAGCTGTTCCGCAAAGTGGAGTGACTTTTATCGAGCCAGCCTGGAAATCTATTCTATCTAACAAGGGCCTTCTCCCTCTTTTGTGGGAAATGTTCGAAGGACATCCAAATCTTTTACCCTCCTATTTCGCGAATGATCCAAGCGCTGCAAACCTCGAAGGCGATTATGTAAAAAAGCCGCTATTTTCTAGAGAGGGCAGTAATATCGAAATGATACGCCAAGGAGAGCAACCCTTAAAAGTTGCAGGCCCTTACGGCGAAGAAGGTCATGTTGTCCAGGCTTTGCATCCTTTACCTGTGTTTGAAGGAAATCACACGGTTATCGGATCCTGGCTTGTGGCTAGTAAACCATGTGGCATGGGAATTCGCGAAGATAACTCCCCCATTACCAAAGATAGTTCCCGATTTCTGCCGCACGTCATTTATTAATCTATGTAATTAATAAACCTTCCAGACCTATCCTCAGCCCAAACGCCCGTAAAACGTCATACGTGCAGCTTCTGAAAGGGCAACGCCAGATTCCGAGTTATAAGCCAGAACCACCAACATACGGGTTCGTTCACCTTCAACCGGGGCAACCCTGTGAATAGCATTACGCCCCCGGAAAAGAACGAGAGCACCCGCGCCCATAGAAAGTCGGCTAACTGGTATCTCACCATCAAGAACTTTGCCAACACCTGCAAAATTCATGTCCCCCTGATCGGCATCGCGTAAATCACCTACATATTCAAAAGCACCCCCCGCTTCAGGTTCTTGGATCATCAGGGTCGTTGCAAAGGACGAATTATCAAAATGCCACCCCAATTCCTGACCCGTTCGCGCATAATGCAGGTTGATGGATGATAAAGGGTCGGCATATTGATACAGAGCTTTTTCATTTAAAACAGTACAGAGAAACTCCTGAAACTCAGCGTCATGATAAAGCGTTTGCAGAGGAGAGTTCTGCGGAATTTGATCATCAGTAATACATCCCTTAGAGGAAATTACCTGGCGATTTCGAGGATGGTTATCATCAAAGTCAGGATCTTGAGGGCTTAAGTAAACAGTATGTTTTTGTGCGCAGAAATAGGCTTGATCCTCATGCCTTTCACCTTCTGCTTTTACCTGCGCAACAGCCTCGGGCAACAAAAACCCTTCAAGAACCAAGGCCCCATCTTGATCAAGCTTTTCCTGACAGGATTTCATAAAGCCCTCATCCGATATCGGGTGCTTTTTTAAATCGATAATATTTACCAAGCTCATCATCTGTTCCCTTACATTGCGTTATCTCGCCACTCTATCTCACTTTATTAATTCAAAAAACATTGTATTATCTTACAATAAAGAAAGAAAAATATGGTTAGATATACAATCAAACAATGTCATTATTTTGCTGTCGTTGCTGAACAGGGCGGCATTGCACAGGCTGCCCGTGTCTTAAATATCTCTCAACCGGCAATAGCCCAGGCAATTGATAAACTTGAAGATATAACCCGGCTTCAACTCTTCGACAGACAACATGCAAAGGGTATGTCCCTGACCATCGCCGGGCGGAGTTTTCTTTTGGAAGTTCGTGATTTACTTAACCATGCTGAAGCTGTTCACAGAAGTACCGAAAATATTGCCTCAAATTTACAAGGCGCAATAAGACTTGGATGTTTCCAATCTATCGCTCCATTCCATATTGCCCGATTAGTCAGTAGCTATCGCAAACAAGTGCCACGAATTCGGATTGACGCAGAGGAACATCTACAGGAAAAACTTATTTCAAAATTATTGGATGAAGAACTTGATCTGGCTATTCTCTATAACCTTGATCTAGATCCTTCTGAATTATCCTGGCATATTTTAACGAGACCCAGCCCCTATATTCTCTTGCCAGAAAATCATTCACTGTCAGGACATCAATCGCTAAGTTTGCAAAATCTGGCCGACGAGCCATACGTCTTATTCGACGCTCCGGGCAGTAGAGAATATTTTTACACCATTTTCGCGGCACACAATATTACCCCACAGATTGCCTTTCGATCAACGTCACTGGAATCAGTACGCAGTGCTGTTGGTCATGGTTTGGGCTTTTCTCTCCTTACAATGCGCCCGCAAACAACACAGACCTATGACGGACATATTGTCGTCCCTATAAAAATCAAAGAGCGTATTGATCCAACCGAAATCGTAATAGCCTACAAACCAAGAATAGTCTTACCTGGCATCCTTTTAAACTTCATCGATTACTGTCAAAAAGATTTCACAGCTTCCGAATTATCATGATTAATCGCTTTTCACTTACAAACGGGAACTCAAAAGCTTGATACCCGCAAAAGCAAAAAAACTTCCTAATGCAAATTGAATGGAACGACGCGCTTTAGCGTATAGATGCACCATCACTGGTGTTGAGAAAGATACAGCATAAGTTAAATGAATAATCACAGACAACAGAGATGTACCGGCAACAATTGTCACCCCAACCCAAACCGGAGCACCTTCTGTTAAACCAATTGAAATAATGGCAATCCACGCTAATACTGCTTTCGGATTTGTCATTTGAATAGCCAAACCACGTAAAAAGTAACCTACAGGGCTTCGATCTCCCCCGGCCAAGGTCTTCGTAACTAGATCAGTTTTCTGGCGGGCAGCCTTGAATGATTTATACGCCAGCCATAACAGATATAGTCCACCACCAACCTTGATAATGGTCAAAGCTATTGCATAGGTTGATAACAACGCAGATAACCCGAGCACGGTAAGCATTGCCCAACAGAACGACCCCAAAGAAACGCCGAGTGCCAACGCCATGCCCGATTTACGTCCAACTTCCATCGATGTGCCAATAACGGCCAATACATTTGGGCCAGGGCTTGCGATTGAAATAAGAAAAGCTGCATAAGCAAGAAGAATACCGGGTAAATATATTGCAATGCTATCCATAATACTCCCTTTCAGGCACTTCCATTCCTAAAGGTAAAGAAATACCTACAAATTATAAAAGAAGAGTATAGCAGAATTTTCCCAAAAAATGCTTCGCTTCTGAACGAACTATATATTTTAATATAAAGCGACACAAACCAATCACTGTATCACTGGTTTTTCAACAATTCTTTCGGCCGGGAAAATCACTGTTGCCACAGTCCCCTTGCCCAGTTCACTTTCCAGTTTGAATTCTCCACCGTGATTAGCGACCAAGGCTTTAACTATTGAAAGTCCAAGTCCCGTGCCATCATGATTACGTGTCATACTACCGGCAACCTGTCCAAAAGCTTCCTGAACACGTGCTATATGCTCTTGTGAAATTCCGATCCCCGTGTCCGCAACACGAACACTAAAGCCCTTGGGGTCACATTCCAAGCAGACAAAAACCTTCCCGCCAGGATCGGTAAACTTAATGGCATTGGTCAAAAGGTTAAGCAAAATTTGCTTGAACTGTCGGCTATCCAGCAATGCGTATAAGTCAGTTGTATTATTCTCGGTAATAATATTTATCTTACCTGATTCCGCACGATCGTTGACAAGAAAAAGAACTGTTTCGATTGTCTTCTCTACAAGGATAACCTCTTCATCCAGTTCCAGTTCGCCAGCCTCAATACGGGAAATATCCAAGATATCATTAATCAACTGCAGCAAAAATTTACCAGATTTTTGTATATCGGCCACATACTCTGCATTCTTCTGACTCCCTAACGAGCCAAAAATCTCGTGATTAAGCGTTTCTGAAAAACCAATAATCGAATTAAGAGGGGTTCTTAGTTCATGGCTCATATTAGCCAGAAATTCCGATTTGGCTCGACTGGCCATTTCGGCACGGTCTTTTTCCAACATCAATTCCTTAGTACGTTCTGCTACACGTGTTTCCAGATTTTTATTTACATCCCGAAGCGCTTGTGAAGAAAGGTCCCGTTCAATATTGACCGTTACCGCCGAACGTAATGTCAAAAAAACAATTATCAACAACCCCAGAGCGACCCCCCCCAAAACCAGTGTAGTGAGCAGAATAAGACGATCAATTTCAGCGATCCGATCCGTCACGTCATAATAAATTTCAAAGGCACCCCGAAAATGCCCTGGATCATCAAGCCTCATAAGCGGTACATATGTTTCAACTACATTCCGTGTAACAACTTCACCTTCCAAGCTGAGCTTATCTTTGCGTACCAGTTTGGTATAAACCCCTCCCTTTGCGACAATATTATGAAAATAATCATTTTCATTTAATTTTCCGATATCGTTTTCATCGGTCGAATAAACGATTGTGCCATCAGGGGCGAATAATTTGAACTTGACAAGCCCCAGTCCACGAGCAAAAGACAGAGCATCTTCTTGCATATCTTCTGATAGAGAAGAAACAAAAATATCATCATCATTCTGTATAATAAGATCATCAGCTAAATGATGACCAGCACGCACAGCTTCTTCTTCAGTGTGCTGAATAACGAAGCTGGAAAAGAGAGGCAGGACAATAAAATAGTCCGCCAAAGGAAAGGTAACTGCGATTAAGAGAGATACAATAAATATCCCGCGTAAATACCCCGTCCTGAAGACAGTTTTAATTTGAGATCGTAAGTTTCTATACTTCTTTTTGTTACCAGACTGACTTTCGAGAGTCTCCGCACTTTTTTCTGCCAACAAGCTGTTCTCCGATTTTTACTCTTGCCCCCTCGAGAAAACTCAGAACACACTTCCTAAAACATATAGGTAAGGACTTTAAAAATTATGAAGAAACTTACTGATCTTCATTTTAATGTAAAATCATCCTAATCCCTTGTATGTCAGAAGTGCTTTTTCCCTTGATGACTTTAGACAGGTAATCACTTTGGGATAGTCACGCCCCAGCTCAATTCCTGCAGAATGAAGAACTTCCACAGAGGCTTCCCAGGGCGCAAAAATATAGCGTGCCGGTAACTTCGCAAGTTCGGGAACATACGTACAAATGTAATCGGCACCCTCGTCAAATCGCTTACTTTGCGTAACCGGATTGAAAATGCGGAAATAGGGTGCCGCATCCGCGCCAGATCCGGCCACCCACTGCCAACTGGCACTGTTACTGGCCAAATCGGCATCAACCAGTGTATCCCAAAACCACTTCGCCCCTTCTCGCCAATGAACACCAAGGTTCTTGGTCAAGAAGGATGCCACAATCATTCGAACACGATTATGCATGTACCCTGTTTGCCAAAGTTCTCGCATGCCCGCGTCAACAATTGGAACCCCGGTCATGCCCTGTTGCCACGCTTTCAGTTCCTTTTCAGAGCCAAACCAGCTAAAACCGTCAAACTTGGACTGAAAATTTTCATCGGAAAGCTTAGGAAAATGATAAAGCAAATAGTATGAAAACTCCCGCCAGGCCAACTCTGAACAAAAATGATCCCGATTTTCGCTATTGTCCTGTTTCAGAATTAAATCTAATACAAAGTTTGGCGATACTTCACCAAAGTGCAAATGCGGAGACAGTCTGGAAACACTTTTTTCCGACGGATAATCACGCCCTTTTTTATATCGGGCTAAGCCGTTTTCAATAAAGACTTCCAAAGCAATATGGGCTACCTTCTCCCCCATTGCCCAATTTGCACACACCCTTTCCACCCATACCTTTTCTCTGGGCAGCAAACTTAAGCCTTGCAGGCTTAAAGACTTGTCATCTTTTAAAGCCGTTATGTTTTTCGGTACAGGAACCGGTTTGGCAGGCAATGTACTGGCCCGACACGCACGATAATAGGGGGTAAAAACTTTATAGGGCGCACTGTCCTTCTTTAAAACTTCCCACGGTTCCCACAACAATGATCCATTGAAACTTTTAACGTCGATATTTGTATCCGTCAGGGTTTGTTTTATGCTTGTGTCACGTTTTATCCGCCAAGGCTCGTAACACCTGTTCCAATAAACACAATCTGCACCAAGACGTGCCGCCAATTCAGGGAGTATCTTTTCAGCATTGCCTCTGTATAAAGAAAGTTTTCCTTCTAACGAGCGATCCAGTTTTTCCAGAGAACCATTCAACCAAACTCGACTGGCATTCCCCATTTCCCAAGGGCCAGCACTTTCATCATCCAGGATATAAACAGGATAAAAACGTCCGGATTGAACCGCAGCACATAATGCCGGATTGTCTTCCAGCCTGAGATCTTGGCGAAACCACAAAATCGATACTTTTTCAGGCAAAATTAATTATCCACTCTATACACAAGAAAGAAATTCAAATCATTTTTTGGTACTATCTTAGAGACAATACACAGTTATTTTTACTGCCACAAACACATGTATTAATTCAAAAACCATAGAAATATTCATATTTTCCTGGTAAAAACCCAAAACCATGTTCACTATATGTTCCAAAACAACAAAACAAAGATAAATAAGATGGCCAAAGCATTTGCTCTTTCAGACAAACATCAAGAATTTATCCGGCAACAACCTCTATTCTTTGTCGCCACAGCGGGAAAAGACAGTCGAGTTAACCTGTCGCCAAAAGGCTTGGATAGTCTGCGTATCGTAAACCCAAACCGTATTATCTGGTTAAATGTCAGTGGCAGCGGGAATGAAACAGCAGCTCATTTGCTTGACGTTAATCGTATGACGCTCATGTTTTGCGCCTTTGAAGGTAACGCTTTGATTTTACGCGTATATGGTCAGGCCAAAGTCATACATCCCCGAGATAACGAGTGGGGCGAAGCGTTATCTAATTTCCCAGAGGCAGCAGGCAGTCGACAAATATTCGACATGGCAATAGATCTTGTTCAAACCTCTTGCGGAACTGGTGTTCCCGAAATGTCATTTGTTAAAAGCCGGGCAGAAGAAGAATTATTGCCCTTCTACGAAGATATGGGGCCAGAAGGTGTAAAGAAATATTGGGCACGTAAAAATATCAAAAGTATCGACGGCCACCCCACCGGAATTTTTAGTGAGATATAAACAAAAGTTCGTTGCCTTAATTTCGCCTCCTTAATTTCGCTGCCTTAATAAGGAATAACCTGTCCGTCCCAAGCAACTATCTGACCGCTATTATCCGATGTCATATCTTTGATAACGGACACCATCCTCTCTGCTGAATAGTACAGATACCAAACCGGCCTCTGGCCCCCGTTTAGTGACAAGTTTGACCTTGCCAGATAACGATTAAGGTCTGGAAGTTTCTTTATAATTGCCTCAATTGCTCACCAATTATATTTTAGAGAGACCTCAGCAACCCCCCCTAATCTGAGTAGTTGCAAATAATGAGTAATGCTTTTGCCTGCGAGCAAAGGCTTTTAAAGCTGCTTCGATGTCACAAATAGATATTTTGGGGGGCTTTTGAGCGCTTTATCCATAGGCTTTCCGGAACCTTGCACCCTTGGTGAGATTCCATCCTATTGCCGCCAGTGTAAATTGGGCATGGGTTCGAGCAAGACCCATAAAGCGGGAGCGGCCCATTCCCCAGAGCCGCTTCATTGATCCAAAGATTGCTTCAACACGTCCCCTTGTAACGCCAATCTCGACATTGCGAGCACGCTCTGTTGCTGAGAGTGTACGGCCTCTATACCCTTTTCGCTGAACCTGGTCAGTGATACCTCGCTCTGTCATCCACTCCCGAACCTTTTGTGAGGAATAGGCACTGTCCGCATAAAGCGCGGCCTCGCTACCATAAAGCAGATCGGTCAAGGAATTGATCTCGTGCCTGTTACCCGGCGTCAGGGCCGTGGCAAAGATAAATCCATCCTCGTCACAGTTCACAAATGCCTGATAGCCCCATTTGGCCTGAACTTTACCTTTTGTATTAACCTTCACATGGGAACCAGCCTCAGGGTCAGGTTTTCGTAATCCGCTTTGTGCAGCCTCAACCAACGTCGCATCAACAATGGCGACACGGCCCTCTTGAAGGATCACGTTTGATTGGCTGAGTTGCTCATTGATCTGTGTAAGCACCGCGTCCAGATGCCCTGTCTTTTCCAGGGCAATCCGGAAGCGTCCGAGGGTCGAAGCCTGAGGAACACCCTGATCCATCTCGAGGCGGCAGAACTTGCGAAACATCAAATCCCGGGCCAGTTGAGCCTCAAGCTTAACATCAGACAGATTGTGCCAAATTCCCAGAAGCAAGGCCCGAAACAACGTCATCGCAGCATAGCCCGGACGACCAGTCCGACCCTCGCCTTGTGGTAACAATGGCTCAAGAGCAGTCCAGTCGATCAATCCTTCGATACCCTCAAGCGCGCTCAGCGCGGGGTGATCCAAAAGCTCATGTGTCGCGAAAAGCGCGGGTTGGGTTTTGAAGCTTTGTTTCATAACCCAAAAAATACTAAATTAATCAAAATAGGAAAAGGTCAGAGTTTTGCTGAGGTCTCTCTTAGTAAAAGATAAAATTTTCCGCTGGTAACAACATGAAATCTCAGTACGAATTATATATTTGTGATATTACAGGTGAGCATGAACCTGTCGCGCTATTTATTTCAGATACCCCCTTTCCCAATCTGCAAGTTGGTCAACGCTTCGACGACCATGGATGGGATAGATTAAGGGGCATCGGAAAAATTGCCTCAGAACAAAATCCCCAACGCTACACAGTGCATTCTAATTAAAACGACACTCCTAAACCAAAAAGATATAAATATTTTCCAGACTTGGATAAACCTCTCACCTTTTCAGGGGCAAAGGTCACCAGCTTTCGGAGACACCATCCCCACAATGACGTCAGAAGAAGCAAAACAAGAGAAAAAGATTTTATAAAATCATTTGGATAGAATCATTGGGAAGGTTTTTTGAAGTTTTATACATCAGGGCTAATCTATAAATTTAGTAGAGCCATAAAATTACAAAGCCTTCCGTATGTAATATTTTTTGTTTGGGTTGAATAAGGGCATTTACTTTTTCCCCTTTCTGGCTGTAGTATCCCCAGCACAAAATAAGAAGCCCAGAAACGACGGTATATCTAATCCTCGGATTGCACGGCTCACACAATAGAACACAAAGCACCAATTAAAATAGCAGATATCAACAAGCCCTTGAAATTATAAATATTTCCGGGGTTGAATGCCATACAGACAAGTCAAAGATCCAGATAAACCCGGGGGATAGGTTATCGTGAGTCCTGATGACGGTAGCACTCAACATAATGCTTTGCATGACCGAGCAGAGAACGAGACATCGCATGATACGCTATATCAAATGGCAATACGCCCGATAAATACGCGCCCTCGGATAAGCCTTATTGCCTCAACAGCAACCACCTGTTCCATTATCCTCTGCTATGGCACCCTGATCCTTATCAACTTGTTCGGTAAAATGGGGTTCGAAATCACTGTCAACGAAACCCTCTGGGCGGGTGCCATAAGCATCGCGTCTCTTTTTGCCATTATTGGCTTGTCTGTTAACCTTTTTCGCCATAAGCACTTTTTCCCAGTAATCATTGGTAGCCTTGGCTGTGGGTTTGTGAACTACATCATGCATTTTGAGTACAGTATAGCCATAGAACTCACAGGCTTTGCTTGCCTTTGTCTGGCCGCAATGCTGGATTGGCGTGCCTTGAAAAACAACTAAATTTGAAAAAACAACCCAAGACATCAGAGACCAGATAGAAGTCTGTTACCCTATGCTAAACCACGAAACTGACGCCAAGTTAAAACAGTGAATAAAGAGACACCTTCTGTGCAAGCACCTAATCAGGATACCTCTGATCCAGATAGATCCATGTCCAGACGCAAGGATGACGATCCTGCTTATAATGATGCCTGCCGCTTTATAATCAAGCTTGGCACGGCAATACATGGCTATGGTCCCTCGGCAGCCCGTCTTGAAGCTTATCTCAACGGTGTCACCGAAGCTTTGGGGTATCAGGGTGTTTTCCGCTCTACACCCTCAGAAATAACCTTTGCCTTTTCCAAAGCGGATCAATTGTGGCAGCGAACACATATCGCACCAGTCCCTGTTGGCGGCTATAACATGGCAAAGCTCGCCTACGTAGGTGATCTTGTCGAAAAGTTGGTCTCTGGGGATTATAATCTTTCAGAAGCCTATGACAGGCTGGATGAAATCGAAAACATGTCAAACCCTTGGGGCGTCAAGACTTATGCCCTGAGCTTTGTTCTGGTCGGCTTTGGCTTTGCCGGACTTATACAGGGAAACTTGTGGGACGTTGCAATATCCGGTCTTCTTAGTCTTGCCGTTTATATTATTCTCATAATCGCCGATAAAACCGGGGGTCGATTTGCAGATGCCCTGCCCTTCGTTTCTGCTTATTTTGCCGGATTGAGTGCTGCCCTGATAAAACTGTTTTTACCAGAACTCAATCACACCGTTGTCACTCTTTCAGCAATTGTCATTCTCATTCCCGGCTTTATGGTCTCTGCTGGTATTATCGAAATTGTCGAAAATCATGTGGTCGCTGGTTCAGCCCGATTGATGGGCGGGCTGGTTTACCTGATCAAACAGTTCACAGGTGCCTGGCTTGGCATTGCTACAGTTGGGCTTCTTTGGTCTTCCGAAAATGGCGCGATTGGATCACATACCACAGGTAATGAAATCTGGCTTTATATTGCCATGCTTTTCCTGGGGCTTTGCTTTGCGTATCAAACACTACTTAGAGACTTCATTTGGGTTGTTATTAGCTGTGCCTTGTCCTTTGGGGCTGTGAACCTTAGCAGTGTTCTTTTAAATGCAAATCTCGGCACTCTTTTTGGGGCAATCGCAGCAGGACTTTTTGCCAACCTCTGGGCCAGAACAACCGGACGCCCCACATCAATCGTTCTCATTCCCTCAATCACGGTTCTGGTCAGTGGATCAATCGGTTTTCGAGGCCTTGTTGTTGCCGCTTCGGGCCAAACAGATCAGGGAATAGATCAATTCATGCAGATGTTCGTTGTTGCCCTGGCAATTGCCGCAGGTCTTTTGGTGGCAAACACAGTTCTACGCCCCAAAGTAACGCTGTAATTTAATAAATAAAAAGGGTGCTCAAAAGCACCCTTTCACATGAATCTATCTGGGAAAGCCGTCTAAACCAGGCGACAGGGCGAGACTATTACACAGCCAGATTTGGTATAATCTGTTTTTTACGGGATACAATTCCGGGCAACACAACGCTGTCACCAGAAACGTTCACGCCAAAAGATTTTTCCGCAACCTGTTTCACCAGATCATTCGCGATTAGCAACGTGGCTTCTTCTTTTAGAATATTCACCACGAAAAGAAGAACCTGATCAATACCGTCTTCGGCGGCAACAGTTGCCATAGATGCCATCAAACTGTCTTTGCGGGTAAAGATTATTTCCGGGCTGGTTGTTTCCAGAACTGAAACGCGAAACTTCGTCTCACCGATCTCATATTTCTTACTATCCAGACGAAGTAGCTCGACATCAGAGAAGTGAGAAACATCCGATTTTGCCGCGAACATTTCCCCGGCATAGGTCGGTATATCCAGCCCCAAATCACCTGCAAGCTCTGCCGCAAGTTTACGATCCACATCGGTGGTCGTCGGGCTCCTGAATTCGAGCGTGTCAGACAAGATACACGACAGCATCAAGCCTTTAATTCCCTCTGGTGCCTTGGCAACATCGTCGTCCCCCATCATTCCCATCATAATTGTCGCGGTAGATGCCAGGGGCTTGATGGTAATATTAATCGGCTGTTTTGTTTTAATACCGCCAACCAACAAGTGATGATCAATGATCTCTATAATGTTGGCATCATTGACATTCACAGGCAATTCAGCGGGATTGTTGGTATCAACAATTACCACATCCTGACCGGCATCCAGATCACCCAGAAGTTCAGGAACTTCAAAACCCCAGCGTTTGGCAACAAACTGTGCTTCTGTATTCGGTACGCCAAGAACAAAAGCCTCAGCGTTCTGTCCTTTGATTTCCTTTAGATACCAGGCCCAGATCAGGGCCGAGCAAGTTGCATCTGTGTCAGGTGCCAAATGGCCAAAAATTTTGATCATGTTCAAACAGTCATCATTTTATCAGTAAAAAGATCGGATTCACTTGCTGTTATAATAAAGCACAAGGCGTCTGTCACGACCCTTTCATGTTTGCTGTAAATGGCCTTCAGTACCTCTTAATTACAATCATTGAATAGATACAAACTTTGTCCAAGATACGCATCGTCACAAAGACAAACACTTTAACACTAACCTACTGTTATTAAATCATAATGAGAAAAATAATTGTCGGCAGTCATAGTGATGAATTTCATCAACTCATGTAGAAAAAAACTCATCTCTGGCGAGAAAACTTATATATATTTACAGCCATTTTTCCGCTAATCCTAAAAAAAGCATTCAAGATTTGGGTTAAAACCTAAGCTTTATAGCCTAGCCATAATCCAAAATATCGCCGGGTTTACAGTCCAGAACTTCGCATATTTTTTGCAATGTATTAAACCGTATTCCTTTTACTTTCCCCGACTTTAGAAGCGACAGATTTTGCACGGTAATTCCTACCCTTGCTGCCAGTTCATTCGATCGCATTTTCCGTTTTGCCAACATAACATCCAACGTCACGATAATTTCCTTCGGGACTTCTCTTGGGATTTTACTCGGAATTGCTTTTTGTATGTCACCCGTTTTTTCAACCTCATCATCCATCTTCTTAAACAATCTTTTCGTAATCTTCGGCAATCTCACCTGCGCGCATCATAACAGATGCCATCAATGTCAAAAGAGCACCAACCAGTAAAAGAACAAACGCAATCGGCGCAGTAGATGCGTCCACATCCAATGTAATCATGCGCTGTCCAACCGGGTTATTATAGGTAAGCGCCAAGCTCATCAATGCCTGAACTACTGGAATAAGAAGTGTAAAGACAACAAGGGATAATCCAAAACGTTTGAGTGATTTGCTAAACGAAGGCAAATGCCATTCCCCCCTGTTGATTTGTGAAAATATACGCCCAACAGCCATTAGGCCAACAGACAGTATCATCAGATGGATCGTTGAAATAAGCCCCCCAAACAATCGATTATTCATCGTGACATTGAATTCCGTTTCCACCATGCCGGAATAGGCTCGTGCAGGAAATTCAACGAGTTCCGGGCTCATCCACAATCCAATATTAGATACCAGGAACAGTATCGCTAACAGTCGAGAAAAAGGGGCCAATAATTGCGCTAAATACATCAACATTTTAATATTCCTAATTTATTTTATTTTTAAAATAATTATTGTTTTACGATAATTTTGTCAAACAAAACATGCATCGATTCGATTATCATTCATTCAGTCATAGACTGAATTTCTTTCCCCCAATCGCATCGACTTTACCTTTCATTCGCTGCCTCCCCAGAGGTTTGGGAAAAGAGTGTTTGATCTCAACAAAAGATAAAGGCATGATCGCTACAAAACCTAATCAAATTAGGTGGGGTGCTTGACAAAATAGCAGGGAGAACAATCGTGAGCCGCCTATTTAAACGGTTTTTATTGTCTTTAACATTGGTAGTCGCAATGGTGTGTCCGGCACTTGCAGACAATTTGGAAGACGCTAAAACAGCGGTAAAAAAACGCGATTATAATACCGCCTATAGTTTATATATTCCCCTTGCAGAGCAAGGCAACCAAGAAGCGCAGTACGCTTTGGGACAAATGTACAGCAAAGGTCTTGGCACAGAACAAAATGTTACCACGGCTGCAAGTTGGTATGAAAAGGCAGCGGATCAGGGGCACTTGCTCTCACAGGTTCAGGTTGGGCGTATCTATTTCCTGATTACCAACGAACTGGTCAAGGCACACAAATGGTTAAACGTCATTACGCTGCGGAAGATTGAAGGCGCAAAGAAACTACAACTCTTTGCCAAACAAATGCGCAATGACATTGCCAAGGAAATGACGCCGGAAGAGATAGAACAAGCCGAAAAAGAAGCTCAGGACTGGATTACAAAAAACGAAAACCTAGCAAAGACACAATAAAGCAGCACAAGTTTAAAAATACAGTCCAAAAGGAAAGTCAAAAAGGACTTTATGGAAATAGAGACAGACACGATAGCGATTAAATTTTACGCATGTTCCAAGCCTCTCAACTCCTTATCCATAGTCCTCCAAAGGCCCCAGAGAATTAACCGCGCGCAGGCTCCAGATAAAAAGCTGCCTTGTGGCTGCGATCGCTATAATAGCGCGTGGTAAATTCGGCTTTTCTAAATCCGAGATCATCTTGCTCGGCTAATTGTGCCAGATCGACCTGATCACTTGCCCAGGCAAAGGCATGAAGTCCACCAACGTAGGTTGGGATTGCCGCGTGATAGAACCCGCTATAACGAAAGAGTGACAGCATTCGGTTGCGCATATGTTTCAGGATAGAAGGCTGATAAGAAGGGCACCCTGCTTGGGCAACCATAATGCCGCCTTCAGCCAAACGTGACTTACAACTTTGATAGAAATTATCCGTAAAGAGGCTCGTGGAATTATCATCGGGGTCTGTAGAATCAATAATAATAACGTCATAGTATTGTTCACCAGACACAAGATATTCTGCACCATCCCCGATAATTAAATTCAACCGGGGATCATCATACGCGCCGTTTAAAAGCGTTGATAAATGTTCCCGACATACCTTTACCAAAGCGCCATCAAGCTCGACCATTGTCACTTGCTCAACACTTTGATGTTTTAGAACTTCCCGTAGGACAGTGCCATCGCCAGCCCCGATAATTAAAATTGTTTTAGGGTTTGGATGAGAAAGCAGCGGTACATGCGTAATACTTTCGCTATAAATTTCTTCATCATGCTCGGTAATCTGAACAGCATCATCCAGAACAAGCACCCGCCCTAGCAGATCATTTGCAAAAATCTCAATCCGCTGAAAGTCAGTTTTGCCTTCGAACAATACCTGATCCCGGCGGAGCGATTGGCGTATTTCAGGATGAATACCTTCTTCGAACCAAGACATTTTAATCTAACTTTCAATAACTTAATAAGCTCTTTTAGTCATAAGACTTTAAGCAGTATAAGTCCATTATTTTCAACTAAAGAATGTTACACGTCCGAAAATCACAACAGAGAATTGATTATTTCATTTGCCGCCTTCTGTCCTGTTTCATAAGCACCCGGAGCCATACTCGCCCACTTACCATGCAACGCTTCACCTGCAAAAAACAGGCGATCGTCAACCGGCTGTCGGGCAACTTCTCGAAGATGATTTTTCCCAATATTTGAATAGGCATACCCCCCGCGCGCATAGGGATCAGCCAGCCACTTTGTCTTATGCCCTTTGCGGAATAGCTTTCTAATATCTTCACCAAAAACAGATGCAAGTGATGACAAGGCAAAATCCTGTGCTGCGTCGCCACTTTCAGCAGTGAGATCGCGGGCAAGCCCTCCGCCAACGAACATTGTACTCATTGGCTCACCAAAAGGGCACAAAAGGTGGCTGTGCCAGCTATCAGTCTGCTTCATATCTTTAGGTGTTTCCAGATATGCTTCATTCGTATTGGCATCGGGGACAAGCGACTTAAAAACGGGATCAAACTGAAGGGTTATTTTATCCAATAACCCCATCGGTAACTCGTGAAACGCGGCCATTTTTTCTTGTGGTAAGGCAGGCAAAAACGTCAAGGTTTCATCGGCAATAATCTCGGTCGGTACTGTCACAAGAACGGAGCGGCAGGTTATTATCCCCTGACTGGACTGAACCTTGATATCTTTTCCCTGCCAATCGATGCTTTCAACAATGGTTTCCAGCTTTACAGGCACAGGCCCCAGCGCTTTGAAAATTCCAGCTGCCAGTCCCTGAGGGACCATCCACTCGGTTCCTGTTTCATACTGCGTTTGGTAATCAATGACCGACAAACGGTTCGAATGAACCCCCGCCTCGAATGATCCCTTTCGCAATTGGGCAAGCTGATCCCAACGATCCCTTGGCGGTCGTAAATGATGTATAGAGGTATCACCGTTCTTTACCGCATCGTAGCCCCATAGATCGTCATAGAGAGCATCTTCGGCCTTCTCAATCTCAATGACTTCCTGTTCCGTTGCCCGTTGCGCGCCCTGATTGCCATCTCGCGATCTATGGACAAAGTAAATCGGCTCTCTTTTGCCAAAATCAAAAATATCAAAACCCGCCTTATCTCTCACCAGAGAGGATAAGGGGTTTTCATCCGCTGAATGGAGCCAGGTACAGCCGTGATCATAGGGAACACCAAAGGTTTCCTGTTCAGTATAAGCTCTCCCCCCAATACGATCCCGCGCTTCGAGAACGAGCACGGATACCCCCTGTTTGATCAGGGTTCTGGCGGCAGCAATACCTGCTATTCCCGCACCAACGACAACGACGTCTGGATTTGCCACATTCGGATCTATAGACAAAGACCTAGTATTCATAGCTTTAACCCCAGCTTTTGCCCAAGTTGTTTTCGGCCAAAATCTGTCAATTTGATAATTCGGCGATGTTTGGTTCGTTCGATCCATTTCAAGCTGAAAGCCAAATCCTTTATCGCTGCCCCCAATGCCCCGGCTACATGAGGTTTTCGCTCACTCCAGTCCAGACATTGAGGTGCAAACTGACGTCGCGCTTTTCGTAAAGATCTTAGATCAATACCCAGTTCGGCAAAAAATCTTTCGCCCGTTATTGTTACATCGTAATGACGGTCTTTTACGACAAGATATCCTTGTTCAACCATTGCAGTAGTGATTGAGACACCAAGTTCTCCGGCCATATGGTCGTAACACAACCGGGCACATCTTATTTGTTTCTGTTCGGATGATACTTGCCGGATTGGGGCGGGCTTGTGCCGGACCAAATGTACCAAAGGCTCCAATGCTTCGGCAACTTCGTCACCGGCGAGTTTATAATAGCGATGCCGTCCATGTTTTTCACAAATCAGCAAGCCACCAGAAACAAGCTTTCCCAAATGCTCACTTGCCGTCGCAGCAGAAACGCCCGCAGCTTGCGACAACTCTGTTGCCGTCAAGGCCCTCCCGTCAAAAAGAAGCGCCAACATCGCCGACCGTGCCGGCGATCCGATAAGGGCCCCAATAGAGGCCATAGAAGGTTCTGCATCCATATTTCGGTTTTATCCAAAACATATCGACAACGCAAGTGATATGGTGTTTAAATCCGGAACCTTCGCTCAGAAAAGCATTCATCCATGACAACGAAAAACACCTCAAAAACAGCAACGTTAAAGTCTCAGCTTCCTGCATGCCAAAACCCCATGAAAGCGAGCCACACAAAAGAAAAAATCGAGGAAATCATTACTCATAATAAACGTGGTGTTTTCCTTGTCATTATGTCAGCAGTTCTTTTCAGCATGGCAGGCATTTTCACCAAGAGCATTCAGGTCGAAACCTGGTCAATCATTGCATGGCGGGGTATTTTTGCTGCTCTTTTTCTCTTCGTCTGGATTATATACAAAAGAAACTTCACCCGTAGCTTTGTCAAGATGGGCGCGAGTGGCATCTCGGTCGCGATAATCGGCGCACTTGGATCCGTTGCTTTTCTCTCTGCCTTTAAATTGACATCTGTCGCCAATGTTTCCCTAATATATGCAGCTGCCCCCTTGCTTGCAGCAATCATTGCATGGATCTGGCTCAAGGAAAAAATAACCAGACCAGTTGCGTGGGGGTGTTTCGGCGCGATTTCAGGTGTTTTGATTGTCGTGAGCGGATCTATTGGCAGCTTAAATATTGAAGGTGATCTGCTCGCACTTGCCATGACCTTCTCTCTCGCTTTGATAATGGTGATTTATCGGCGTTATCCAAATACCCCCTCTGCCGGGCCGACTGCCTTATCATCGCTTTTATTGGTTCCGGTATGTTTTTACGCAGGAAATCCTTTGAGTATTGATTTGTCTGAAATCATACCACTCGCCCTTTTTGGACTACTCTTCTCGATTGCCGCTATTTCCTTAACCGAAGGGGCAAAGTTGATCCCGTCAGGCCGGGCCGCCCTGCTCAGTTCACTGGAAACACCGATAGCACCATTGCTAGCATGGTTAATTCTTGCCGAACTTCCAACATTACAAGCAATTATTGGGGGCATTGTGATCATGGTTGCAGTGATTTATAGCCAAAAAACACGACGTCAATAATCGACTTGGATGTGATCTCGGCCTACCTTACTTTTAACCAAAAGGAAAAGGCTCTAGGACATTAAATCATTCGCAACTTTGTTCGACAATGCACGGTCTCCATAAGTGAACGTGCCGCGCTCTTTAATCTCGGTCGCGGCCTCCATTAGCCCCCCCAAAGCAGCCCGGGCCATTGACCCACCGACAGATACTCTTTTCACGCCAGCTTCGGCCAATTCATCAACACTAAAAGTTACGCCGACCAGTCCCATAACAACATTCACTGGTTTTGACACAGCATCACAAACCGCTTTAATCGCGTTTAGATCGGGAAGCCCCGGCGCATAGAGAACATCTGCTCCGGCACGTTCAAAGGCCTGTAATCGACGAATTGTATCATCCAGATCCAGCCGTCCGCGGATAAAATTTTCACTGCGTGCGGTCAGTAAGAATGGCTGCCCTTGGCACGCCTCGCTTGCTGCATGAATGCGCTCAACAGCCAACTCGAAATCATAGATCGGGTTTTCAGGGTCACCCGTTGCATCTTCTATAGACCCGCCAACCAGTCCGGCCTCAATTGCCCATTGAATAGTTTCCACGCAATTCTCCGGCGCAGCACCAAAACCGTCTTCGAGATCGGCAGACACAGGCAAATCACTCGCATCAACAATCTCGCGGCAGTTGGCGAGTGTTTCTTCACGGGTAAGGGCGGCAAGCCCATCCTGTCGCCCCAAAGAAAAAGCAATCCCGGCTGACGTGGTTGCCAGCGCTTCAAACCCCAGAGACGTGAGGATTTTTGCGGTCCCCGCATTCCAGGGATTGGGAATAACAAAAGCTCCGGCTCTTTCGTGAAGTTCTTTAAATGTCCTATATTTTTCTTGCTGCGTGGGTGACATATCTAAATCCCCTCAAGTGGTATGATTTGGCAATAGAATATAGCAAAATACAAAAGAAAGCTGAGACTGTTAGTCTAAATGCCCTTTGAGGAGAAAACATTAGGCAATAACGACAGATAATGATGCAAAATCTATAAGCTTACGGTTCGGTCCAGCGCCTTCCCCCATGCCAGAATTTTGAAATTCCGATGTTCCGGCACGAAGTAGGGATCGTTTAACACCAGGGTTAAGACCTGATCATAATCTTCTGCTTCAACAACCCACAACCCACCGACAAACGGCGCTTCTGGCACAGAACATAAACCACCCCCAATCAAAATATTTTCCGAGTTGCTTTTCAGATATTCGATATGTTCTGCCCCCTTGGCTCTACGCACAGGAAGCATAGCAGGTGTATCTTCAAAATAAACAATCCAACGTGACATAGTAATATTTCCATATCTTTTGAGGGGATAACACAGAATAAAACGATGGAGATCAGAAACTAGAACCAGTTATGCAAATAGACCTGTGCCACATATAACGTAATCAAATTTTCTATGAATTTGCAAAACTTACCGTAATGACCACTCGTAGCTCAAAACAGAACAAATTGGCACAGGAAGTATAATACCTGTCGCCCGGAAAACTCACATTCCTCCCCTGCTTTACTATTCCTTTAGGTTGATAACTTATACTCACGCAACAAATCATCCGTGCAGGGAGATCACCATGTTAGGCGTTATTGGCGCAATGAGTGAAGAGGTACAACTTTTGTTGGGGCAACTCAGCGACGTGAACGAGAGTATGCACGCCGGGATAACCGTCAGGACGGGGAATTACAAAGGGACAGATATCGCTCTGGCCCAATCCGGTATTGGCAAGGTCAATGCAACAATCTGTACTCAAATGATGATTGATCTCTTTAAACCGCATAAGCTGGTTTTTAGCGGCGTCGCTGGCGGCTTACTCCCCAACATGCAAGCGGGGGACATTATCATTGCCAGTCATGTGGTGGAATACGATATGGATCTAACCGCTTTCGGGCGCCGTCATGGGGAAACACCAGGTCGGGAACGTCTTATTGAATGTGATCCCGACCTTGTCGGTAAAGCCACCGCCGCCTTTGACAATGCTTTTGAAGACGTTGAAGGTGCCCCGAACCTAATGCTTGGCACCATAGCCTCGGGCGATACCTTTGTTCAGGATCGCGATAAACTCCGTTGGCTCCAACGTGAATTTGCAGCACTTGCGACCGAAATGGAAGGTGCAGCCTTTGGGCAAACATGCCGCCTCAACGGCCTTCCCTTTGTGGTTATTCGAGCGTTGTCTGACTCATCCTCTGACAGTGCCAGCGAAGATTTTGAAGCCAATCTCCATCGCGCCTGTCGTAATTCCTTTGAGCTTATGGACCTCATGATCCCCAGCGCTCTGAGTGGTTGGGATAAAACAGATCGCCGGAACCGAGAGTAATCACTGTACTCAAATTATATTTATTCCCGAACTCTATAGAGGTTTTGTTTACTTGTTTTTCCTAACATGGTGGCTGCTTACTTCAGGTTTAGGCCTTTAAGCCCCAAAGAGATAAAGGTTCTGCATTTTTGTTATCTCTTAACGGTTCTATCTTTAGGATGTTCTTCTTCGGGTGTCGCATGCAGTTTTCAGATCTTCGTATTCTCATCAGTGGTCCGCTTGTTCGTCGGGCGCTAATTGTTGCATTAACCGCTGGAACCATTCTGACTTTCATTAATCAGTGGGGGGCAATCTTCGGGGATGAGCCACTCAATACTTCCAAAGTTTTGTTAACCTATCTGGTCCCCTATTCTGTTTCCAGCATTTCAAGTTTGTTTGCAACTCTCGGTCATCAGAAAGAACGTCTGGCCTTGATGGACGAACTGAACATTGTAAAGAGCAAGGCCATCGAAGCTTCTTCACAGCGACAAGAAACGATAGAAAGTACCGTTCCAAAAGCGGAACAGCAAAACGGTGTTCAGCATCAACATCCGGATTTAACGGGCCCCTTAAGTATTGCCATATCAAATGGAAGCGACATCAAAGGGAATGCTGAAAAGGTCAATACAACATCCAGAGAACGTACAGAATTTATAGGAACCCTGATAACAAAGGCCGAAACCTTCGCCGGTAATGTAGATGGTCTTATCCAGCAGATGGCACAAAGAGAGCAAGATCTGGATAGCATGGGCAAAACGGTTTGCGATATGAGCAAGACCTTCTCTACAATTCATCATGAAATGTCTAACGGTCAGAAAAATAGTTCGCAACTTGCTGATAATATTTTGAAATTCAGTTCCAGCTTTGCTGAAATTAATTCTATTGCTGATGATATAGCAGCCGTTGCCAGACAAACAAACTTATTAGCCTTAAACGCTACGATTGAAGCAGCACGTGCAGGGGATGCTGGTAAAGGTTTTGCTGTTGTTGCAAACGAAGTAAAAGATCTTGCTACAAACGTTTCCAAATCAGTCACACAGGTCAACAGTTTGCTCGAAAAGCTCAACCTGGGGATCAAGGACCTAACAACGGGCATTCAATCCCTTGAAACCACGATGACCAGCACCGAAGAAGCGACCAAGCGTGACGAGGAAAAATCGAGCGCGACCAGCGTAGAAATGTCAACACTCGTGGATCAGATGCGCCAACAACTCGGCCTGTTTAACGAAGAGCTACAAAAATTTCACGGCCTGACAGATGATATTCGTGAGATCAAAAGCAACACCAAAGCCGCCATTACAGGATCTGCACGAAACATTGAGCTGGCCTCGGGTCTTCTGAATGAACTCGCATCAATTGAAACTTCCCTAAAGAATTAAAGAGCCAATCAACAAAAACCTTAACAATAAGAAATCTAAATTAAATGGAGGGATGAATAGCTTCTAACAATTCATCCCTCAACAATTTAAAGCCATGCTTTAATACGTCATTTAACAACGTAACTTACCGACAGTAGTTATTACTCGGGCAGCATCTCACCCACTTGTTTTTCCAAAGCTTTTGGATCGTTCAAGAAACCAGCATGAAAATCAACTGACATCGGGTCGGGATAAACATCTTCCACGCCGTTTTCAACCGCCTCTAAGACCTTCTTGGCAACTTCATTTGGGGCTGTTTTATCCAAAGCAATCCCTGCGGTCATGTCCGTATCAATCGGGCCAGGATAAACGCCGACGACATGCGTGCCTTGCATAGCAAGTTCAGCACGAACCCCTTGGGTCAGAGAGTGAACAGCGGCCTTTGATGCGGAATAAGACCCCAGGACAGGGAAATTCAGATACCCAGCGACAGAAGAGATATTCACAATAGCACCACCATCATTTGCCTTTAAGACAGGTGCAAAGGCGCGGATCATATTCATAGGGGCAAAGTAATTTGTCTCCATTTCATCTCGAGCATCATCCAGAGAAGATGCCGTCATGAAACTGGTAAAACGAGCAATTCCTGCATTATTAATTAACAAAGAAACATCTTTGAATTCATTCGCGATAGCTTTGATTGTATCAGGTTGGTTCACATCCAACTCTACAGGAATAACCTTTCCTTCATATTCTTTCACAAGGCCTGCCAACCTGTCTGTATCACGAGCTGTAGCATAAACTTTTGAAGCACCAGCGGCGATTATCTCTTCAACAAAGGCATGACCAATCCCGCGGTTTGCCCCCGTAACAAGTGCGACTTTCCCCTTAACTTTACTCATGATCCTGTTCCTATAAATAATTGATGAGTTCAAAAATAACATTAAATTACCGATTGGTATTAAAGTAATCACAACAACACACTTGTCAACATTAAAATACCAATCGGTACTTTAATGTTGACATATAGATCAAAAAAACGAACAAAGAGAGCTGGTCGTACTGCATAAGAGCTTGAAACTTGAAAATTTCGTCTTAAATGCTAAAGTGCGCCCGTGTATTATATTTTAGAGTGAACCTATGGGGCGTGGTCGACCACGAAAAACGGATCCGGAAGAAGTTCTGGATACGGCAATGAAAGTCTTTTGGAACAAAGGCTTCGAAGGCACATCGATGAGTGATCTTGTCTGCGCAACTGGTATGGCAAAACCGGGGCTATACGCCTGTTTTGGTGACAAAGAATCTCTCTATAAAAAATCCCTGACCCGTTATTTTAATAACCTGGGCACGCCCTTACTTGATGATCTGAAAAACTCAACCGACGCCTTACCCGTTGTCGTGCGACGTTTTTTAGAATCAGTTGCCTATTCAATGTTGGATAAAAACTGTCCAAGTGGTTGCTTTGTCGTCAATAGCCTTGTCGAAGGATCTTCAACACACCCTGAGCTAGAGACTATCAGTAAAGAGTACGATCAAAAACGCAGAGATATTTTTATTGAAAGATTTGAAAAAGCACAAAAAAATGGAGAAATCCCCCTCAATATTGATGCCAAAGCATACGGAGAGTTTTTCTCTGCCCAATCCCTTGCACTTGGTGTCTTGGGAAGAGCCGATGCTTGCAAGAACAAGCTATTCAGCTTCATCGACGTAGCAATGACGGTTTTGCCAAAACCTTAAACAAGAAACACTGTCCGAAATATTCAATACCAAAAGAAAATACTCCCTTAATCTGGCCTTTCACTTATAGAAAACATCAGACCAAAGGAGAAACCAAGTGCAACTCGCCTATACCATTCTTTATGTCCAGAATGTCCCCTCAACATTGGAATTTTATCAAAAGGCTTTTGATCTTAAACAGAAAATGCTTCATGAAAGCGGAGACTATGGTGAACTCGATACAGGGCAAACAACATTATCTTTTTCGTCTATTTCCCTAATGAAAGAACTGGGTAAGAAGCCATCTTCGCCACAAAGGGATCATCCCAGTTTTGAAATCGCTTTTACCACAGACGATGTATCGCAAGCATTTGATCGTGCACTAAAATCAGGGGCAATCCCTATTCAGAAACCAGCAGAAATGCCATGGGGACAGGTAACTGCTTATGTAACTGACCTTAACGGATTTCTTATAGAAATCTGTACGCCCATAAAAAATTAGTTGTTACAAGCACTTATCTAAATCAAAACAACCTACTTCGATAACGACAAGGACCCTGACTGAAAATTGCAATTCACAATAGCTATAATAAGTATCTCTTTTATTGCAGATACTTATTATAGATACGTTGATATGTTCCATCTGCACGCATATCCGACAAAGCCACGTTAAATGCGGGTAAAATACCGGCATGAGAAGAATCTTTTCGAATTAAAAATCTGAATTCAACTTCCTCAAAAGGGTAGGTGCCTTCTTCGAGTATTTGGCTGTGTTCTTGCCTAAGCTTCCCTTCTTTGATCAGGCGATTAATATTATATTTCAAGATAAAATCATGCTCGATCATCGCATCAAAAGAGGTATCTCTTTGAACTAACATAATTAATGCCTGCGTAAATTGAGGAGCATAAGTCACCTTCAAATTTTTTAAGTTTTCTTCAGCCCAACCGTTTCCCAAATATGACAAGAGCCTAAATTCTCTAAGATCATTCGCCGTTCGCGCTTTCAACAGAATATTTTTATTTGGATTTTTTCTATTTGCGAACAATCTCCAAGTAAAGGTAAAGACAGGATCACTAGCAGACAAGTAGGATAATCTTTCGGGTGTTGCTATTGTCAACATAGCGTCCCCCTTCTTGCTCTTAATCAACGATTGCGTCCGTTTCCATGGGTACAACCGAATAGTTAGCGGCTGATCAAGTCGCTTAAAAACTTCAGAAATAACATCTATAAACAAGCCCTTAGGATGATTGTTTGACCCGTTATATATAAAGGGTTCATAATCGACATCATCCAACCAAACAAAGTTTTCAGATGCCTGACTTTTCCCAATGGCTGCCCCCATAATGAACAGAAAAACAAATACTCGGAAACTTAATCGATTAAACATTAATGTTCCTGCTCAAGCGTCTAAAAGCCTTTTAGGGTCGCAAAAATTCTACCCTACTAAATTCTAAGCATTCATTAATGTCCTTTTGGTTTATTATTGATATCTATGCACACTCAAATTTAACAATTATCAATACTTACCCCTTACTGTCTCCGATAATAATCTTGAGAGTTTTCGAAAAATTGGGCGATGCAAGAAAGGACAGAAAGAGCAGTCGGGGTATTATGCCTTTGGCTCTCGATATCATGGTGAAAAAGCCTCATTTTTTTCAATATCTGGTGTTCGTTATATTTGCGCAGTGGATACTTGTCTCTGAAGCATTTTCTGAGCAGAAGAAAATTACAATACATGCTGTACACTACCCTCCCTACTCTATTGAAAAATCACAAGGGAAAGATTTAAGAGGCTTTGATGTTGAAGTTGTCATCGAAGCTTTTCGTCGCGTCAGCATTAACGCCAAGGTCGAGTTTATGCCTTGGTCTAGAATCTTGCTGAGAACAGAGCAGGGAAAGACGGCCGCAGCTCTGTCTTGCGCCAAAGATCCAAGCCGCGACCATTACATTTTTTACTCAAAGCCAATCAGCCATATGACAAATAGCTATATCGCGAAACAGGATTATCAGGGGGAAATACCACGAACTTTACGCGATGGTATCGGAAAAAAAATTGTTGTCGTGAGCGGATACGTCAACGAACTAGAGTTGAAAAAAGCAGAAGTGCCTTATCACCCAGTTCTAAACGATCATGCAGCACTAAATATATTGTTGAAACGGAATATTGATTTTTTCTATTCAGGCAGAGAATTTATTAAGTACATCACTGCAGGAAAATCTACAGGATCAGAACTGAGATACTTCGACATGCCCGACAGGGTCCCCCTACATCTGTGCTTTAGTAAAAATTGGCCCGCATCAAAATTTATATTAGCCAAATTCAACAAAGGACTGGCTGTAATTAAATCAGACGGCACGTATGATAAAATTCACGCGAAGTATCAGTAAGATACAAAAGAATTTTGTTTATTCATACCCGGGCTGAAAAACGCCCCGTTCCAAAGAGATTTTTTTGAAAGAACAAGGACTTAACGAAAACCAATGTCTGAATTCTCGTGTCATGTGGGCTTGATCGGAAAAACCATAATCCAAGGCGAATTCGGCAAGAGAATTTGCCAATGCGATATCTCGCCCTGCCCTTCGCACCCGGGCCAATCGATGCCAAAAGATCGGGGACTTTCCGGTTTTTTTGCCGACATAACGTTGTAAGGTTCTTGCACTCACCCCAAGGGTCAAAGCCGCATCATTTACTGTTAGCACATCCGAAGCTAAACACCGCAGAGCTTCATCAACATTAGCATCATAAGAGGCATAGTAATTGATAATATCCACAATATCCCGGTCAGGAAAACGACCTTTTACAGCATGAATCAAACCATCGATTTGAACATCAGCACCTGCGCGTAATCGATACCCAGTGAAACGATCCCCTCTTTTCACAGATATAACCTGACTGGTTTCAGCCAGGTCAGACATAAACCATATTGGTTCTTGACCAAGGCGAGATTTTAAAATGAGATCACAACACCCATCAGGAATGATAAAAGCTTGATCATTCTTCTCTGCAACCGAATGCCAAATTTCTAAAACGCTGTTGTACATGGCGCCTGATAATTACAAAAAAATAAAAATCTGTAGATGAGATTGACCTAACCATATCAAGATCTTCTGATGAATTCATCCTCTATTTACGATGTCATATACACAAGCGACTCGTATATTTGATATTGAATATTGTATACAATAATTGCTATGATCATTTACCAAGCGGTTGGAAACAACAAAACTGGCCTACAAGGCTTCGGCCTTATACGCTTTTGACAAGGTCGATTAAGAAAATAAAAACAACCGCTTAACAAATCAAGCTAGGTCGTGCCACGGTACCTTTGGCTATCCTTCGATAGATAATTATCAGGAACACGACCTCATCAAGCCCCGAAAAAAGGGGTATGTAATAGTGGAGGACTTCATGTTTAAGAAACTTATCGCCCCAGCTCTTATTGCGGGCTCAATCTGTACCGGAAGCATTGTAAATGCGGCTGAAATAACATGGCGCATGCCAGCGGCGATTTCCGAAGGTTCATTTTTCTACCAGAATTTTATGGAACGCTTTGCCGCAAATGTAGAAGTCACAACTGGTGGTAAATTGGAAGTACAGCCCTTTGGCGCTGGTGTAATTGTTCCAGCCTTTAAAGTGTATGAAGCGGTACAGGATGGCTTGGTAGATGCAGGGCACTCTACCCCGTCATATCTTGTCAATCAGGATCCAACCAACGCCATTTTTGCCAGCTTCCCCGGCGGCATGTCAGGCGAAGCAACCCTGCATTGGGTATATAATGGCGGTGGCGAAAAGATGCTACAGGACTTCCGCCGCGAAAAAATGGGTCTTCATTCCATTGTTGTCGGTATCGGCACATCCGAGTTCATGGCCCATTCAAACAAGGAAATCAGAACAACAGCTGACCTTAAAGGCCTAAAATACAGAACCTCCGGTGCATGGGCAGCTGTGGTAAAAGAAACCTACGGCGGTGTTCCAACCGTTGTTCCCGGTGGTGAGATCTATACCCTTCTACAAAGAAAAGGTGTCGATGCGATAGAATGGTCAACCCCCGGTGCGAACCTGAGCGAAGGTTTTCACGAAGTTGCCCCCTATATCATTATGCCGGGCGTGCATCAGCCTTCTTTCCTTTGGGAAGTCTTCGTAAAAACAGAAACATGGGATGCTCTACCTGATGATCTTAAAGCTCAAATCGAAGCTGCTGCAAAGCTTACGACCTATGAAAGTTATGCTCATTTCGGTAACTCCGACATCAAGGCAATGGCTGAATACAAAAAAACCAAGGTCGAGATGATTACCCTCGATAACGCCGTTGTCGAAGAAATGCGCGAAGCAGGTCGTAGTTGGGCACGGAAGAAAGCCAAAGAACTTGCCGATGCCGGCGATACATCCATGCAGAAAATCATGGACTCATACTTTGCGTACCAAAAAGCATGGGCTGAAAACTCTGAATATCTTGTTAGAGATATCGTGAAGTAGGGAAAAATTCTTTTTCACAATCGATTAAATGAGCCAACTTTATGTTGGCTCATTTAAAGATCCTGTTCGGTAGGCCAGTTACAAAGCTTGGCAGCCATAAAGTTTGTTTCCATATCAAACAAATCAAAATACATCCGGGGTAAACCATGACCTCTTTTCTGTCCGTTATCGACAGAGTTTCCAACTTCTTTGGCGGTATCGCCAAGCTGGTAATACTCTGTCTGGTTCTATCAATGATCTATGAGGTCATTGCACGCTATGTCTTTGATGCCCCTACTCTTTGGGCCTTTGATATTTCCTATATGCTCAACGGGACAATCTTTTTACTTGGCGCAGCCTTTACCCTGCAAGCTGATGCGCATGTTCGTATTGATTTTCTTTCCAGCCGCCTCAGCCATAAGACTCAGCAATTCCTCAACGGCTTCTTCTACAGTTTCCTGTTAGGACCTTGTTTCAGTATTTTCACATACATCGCAGGTAAGAAGGCATACAAAGCCTTTATTACTAACGAGGTCGAAAATGTAAGCCCCTGGGCACCCTTGGTTTGGCCCTTTTACGGCGTCATCGCATTAGGTCTTGGTATTTTCGCCCTTCAGTTTTTTTGCGAAGGCATGAAGTATCTCAAGCGTGAAAAAATACCGGGCGAACATGCCGGGGAAATTGACAATATCGAGATTGACACCATTGAAATAAATAATACGGGAGAGAAGTCATGAACTTTCTTCCTATTATAATGTTTCCGGCCCTCTTCGCCCTTGTCTTTATGGGCCTTCCCGTTGCTTTCGCCCTGGTTCTGATATCTGTACTGTTTGGATATATCATCCTGGGCGATATGATTTTCCTGCAACTCTATGGACCTATTCTATCAACCAGTTCCAATTTTATTCTTGCCGCAATCCCGCTCTTCATCTTTATGGGGGCTATTCTTGAGCGATCAGGGATTGCTCTCCGCCTGTTCAAAGCACTACAGCTTTGGGTTGGTCGCCTGCCCGGTGGCATCGGTATAGCAACAATTCTGATGTGCGCAGTCTTTGCTGCCGCATCCGGTGTTGTCGGGGCTGTCGAAATTGTTGTTGGCCTGATGGCGATCCCCGCCATGCAACGCTACAACTATAACGGCGAGCTAATAGCCGGAACGATTTGCGCCGGAGGATCACTGGGTACCATCATTCCGCCCTCTATCGTTGTTGTCGTTTATGCGTCAATTGCACAGCTATCTGTGGGGCAACTCTTTGCCGCTTCGCTTATTCCCGGCCTGCTTATGGTCGCCTTCTTTTTAGGATACCTATTAATCAGGGCGATTTTAAAGCCACAGGACTCCCCCCCTATTCCCGCTGTAGATCTCGATATTTCGCTTTCTGAAAAATTGACGATTACCCTTAAAGCTCTCATCCCTCCATTGGTATTGATCTTTGCGGTACTGGGATCGCTTCTTGCCGGAGCAGCTTCACCAACCGAAGCCGCCGCTGTTGGTGCTGTTGGTGCTTTATTACTCGCAGCCTCGTTCAAAGAGCTTAGTTTCGAAACCCTCAAAGCATCACTGGCCGTTACAGTACGCGTTACATCTATGATCATGTTGATCGTGGTTGGTGGTACCATGTTCACGGGGATCTTTGCGCTCGCGGGTGGCGGTCAGTTGATCAGGGATCTCGTGGACTTTATCGGATTTGGCAACACCGGGCTGATCGTCTTCCTGTTGCTGATTGTATTTATCGCCGGGTTTGTGCTCGATTGGATATCAATCGTCCTGATCTGTATTCCAATCTTTGCCCCCATTGTGAAATCAGCAGGTATAGACCCCATCTGGTTTGCCGTCATGGTGATGGTTGTTATCCAGACATCCTATCTGACCCCGCCGATGGCCCCGTCGATCTTTTACCTGCGTTCAATAGCCCCGCCTAGCTTAACCTATCAGCACATGTACAGAGGCGTTATTCCCTTTGTCATTCTACAGTTGCTGGTTTTACTCGTCGTGGCTCTTCTTCCCGAAACAGCAACTTACCTACCGTCATTATTGGTAGGATTATAGGTTGAGCAATATTCATTAAGAACTTTTATTACCTCAGGGCTGTTATTGATTTAATAGCCCTGAGTTTCAAAGCCTTGGGAACACGAAAGTCATCCACCCCCTTTACCTAGCGTGGGGTAGAAGGTGCAGATTCAACAAGTGCATCAGGGGGCAAAGCGGCAGCAGATGAACTGTCAACCTGCTCACCATCGGGGCCAACGACTTCCACTTTTCTACGGGCAAACTCAATGCCCTCTTCAGCGAAGACCGCCCTTAACCTGTGATAAATATCGCGCCTGAGAACGAACTGAGCCCTTGGCTTACATTTGAATTTCACCCGCATGATCAAGGCTGAATCATCATCGATACTGAAAATACCCTGGCTTTTCAGGGGCTCGATAAACTTGGGACCGTGTTCAGGATGTTCCATAAATTCTGCCCCGACACGCTTAACCACTTTCTTCAAATGCTGAGGATCTGTGTGTGGTTCTAGCCTGAATGGCATCTTATAAATTACCCAATCCCGATTATGGTTAGTGATCTTTTTTAATTCACCAAAAGGAATGGTGATGACGGATCCTCTGTGGTGCCGGAGCTGAAGGGAACGAATGGAAATTGATTCCACTTCACCACGGGTTTCTTTATCCAACTCAATATACTCACCAACCCTGAAAGCATCATCAATGAGAAAGAAAATGCCCGAGAAAATATCCTTTACCAGAGTCTGAGCCCCAAAACCAACTGCGATACCGACAACACCGGCAGACGCAATCAGCGGAGCGATATCAACCCCGATGGCCGATAACACGGTCATGATGACGATAATGCCCAAGAACCCGAGCAAGGTGTTTCGAAATAAAGGAGTCAATGTATCCAGCCGCGATGCCGAGGGCGCATCAGCTGGATCAACATCTTCAGACGCATCACTGATACGTTTTTCGGTATAGAGTGCGGCCCCGATCATTTTCCATATCAGTAGCCCTATCAAAAGCGTTATGAGAATATCAAACCCTGTACTGGCCCATAAAGAGGCGTCTTCTCCCTTTGCCAAAGACAAAAGATCAAGCCCCCAGAGGTCAATCACCAAAATAGCAGCAACAAAAGAAGCAAGGACCCGCCAGGTTCCGCGAAAAACATCCCGAAATCTTTCCGCTCGATCACTCTCTTTTCTTAGAAGAGTCCCAACCACTTCACGGCCTAATCGATCAAAAATTGGTAGCGCAAAAAAGATAATAAAAGTCCCTACGGGTCCTTCTAGTTGATGCTGACCTCGCTCTAACCAATGAGCCAACCAGAAAACCCAGGCAAAGAAAATATAAACGGCAAGAAAGATTGGTGCAGCCGCAGAAAGAACCCGAACAACGCCAGAAATTTCCCGAGTGTCCCTTATGTCTTGGGTTCCTGATAGAATTGATAAGCTCACCCCTTTGACTTTTTCAAAATTGCGAACCAAAGCAAACAAAAGTAATCCGGCAACCGCTGTGCCAGCAATCGCCACCGTAATGAGCGCAGGCGGAAAGCCCCAACCCAATGTCGGGAAGAAACCAGCCCCGACCCATCCAGCTGCACCAATACAAACGGCACGCTGCAAAAGAGAGAAGGTCTTTTGTGATGCTTCATCTTCCAAAGGCGCTATCCGGATCTGTGGGACATCCGGCGCAAAGGCTCGTCTGGCTACGACGACAAAGAGCCAACTATAGGAAATGCCTGTGTAATAGATCCACACCATCCCGTTCAAAGGGCCAAGAGGACCTTCAATAAATGAGGCGAATAGGCGCGTTGCAATCAGAAAACCAACAATGGGCAGAACTTCGAAAAAGCCCAGGGTAAGCGTTCTCAGGACTCTTTCCCAGTATCCGTAGTGACGAGGCATGCGTAAAACCCCCCGCCATTTTTTAAGCAATAATTTGACGATCATCGCAACCAAGAAGCCGACAAAAACCAAAGCAGCCCCAGCCATAAGCATACCACCAATGCCATATTCAGCTTGCGCCAAACGTTCATCGACCTTGGGTCCTCTAGCACCCAGATTGGCAATTGCATCTATCCATCGGGTAACACGACTTTCAATACGATTGACCATGTCGGTCAGTCGCATCTCAATACCCGCAAGAATACTGACACCTTCGATTTCTTCAGCTTCTTTTGCCTCTGCTTGTCGAAGAAGCTCTTCGCGGAAGAGTTCTCTGAGTTGTTCGTCACTGGTTTGGGCCAGCAAGCTATCAATCAGTTCAGGGCTTAAGTCCTCTGGAATTTCCGGACTTTCAGATGCAGAATTGTCATCACCAGAAAAAATCGTCTGGGCATAAACAGGTTCAGGATTTGAAACGAAAAGAATAGAAAGGAAAAATGAAAGAGTCAGACAAAAAGCGAGAGTTTTAATAATGCGTACGTTCATCAGGACCACTTCATTTCTGCCAAAGGGACTTACAAATAAGATTGTGTTTGATCACTGAGTAACTCAAATCAAATGATCAACATTCTGTAATAGCTATATTTCTTGAACAAAACTCTAATGCCCCGCCTCTTTTATTGCAAACTTCTGCATTCTGGCAAGATAGCTCAACTTCCTGCTCTTCCCTATATTTCCTTTATGTTAGTCGTTTTCTTCACAAAGCTGTGATGACGTCCCTGATTTTGAAAATCTTTGTTGATTATAAAATTATCTATTCCAAATAAATTTAGAACCGATTGGTATCAATTTAAATATGACAGTAAATTCGAATATTTCTAAAGGATAAATAAAGTATGAGCTTTGACCTTCACACAAAAGAAACAGCCCCTGAAAGCAGCCACCCTCTGTTAGATAATTCGTTAAAATCATTTGGCATGATCCCGAATTTACATGCAGTCTTGGCTGAATCTCCTGCTGCGTTGGAAGCCTATCAAAACCTTCACACGCTTTTCCAGAAAACAAGCTTTGATGCTGAAGAACTGACTGTGGTTTGGCAAACAATCAATATTGAACACGAATGCCACTATTGCATCCCCGCACATACTGCTATCGCCCATATGATGAAGGTTGATGCATCTATCATTGATGCTTTACGTAACAAAACAGATCTACCAACCGAAAAGTTGCAAGTTCTCCGAAGCACGACATTGGCGTTAGTAAGAAACCGCGGACGCCTTGCCCCATCAGAAGTTCAGACTTTCAAAGAAGTTGGCTATAAAAACCAACAGCTTCTCGAAATTGTACTCGGTCTAGCTCAAAAGATAATGAGTAATTACACCAATCACCTTGCCGATACGCCCGTGGATGAACCTTTCAAGAAATTCGCTTAGTATTCTCTATGTAAAAGGCCTGAAAAAATTAACGTTCAGGCCTTTTTATACCTCATTTAATGAGTAGGTATTCTCTCATAAGGAGCTGTTATCTCTGCTCGCTGGCACTGAAAAACATACACCAACAACTTATATTCAACGTCTCAGGTTTTCCGCGTAAAAGCCAACGCAATTCCAGTGACAATCAGTAAAACACCCGTAATTTTATTTCTAATGGCTGCACGACGAGCCCCCAGAAGATAGGGCCGTAATCTGCCTGCCAGAAAAGCGTAAGTCATATCCAGAAAAGCCGCAACAGCAAGGAAGGTGACACTTAAAACAAAAAGCTGTCCCGGAGCCGATAAAGTCGGGTCCATAAACTGGGGAAAGAAAGCCGCGTAAAAAATAATGGTTTTAGGGTTAGTGATTGCGACAACGACACCCTGTAGGAACAGCGATTTTCCGGGTTTTGTCGCCTCTTGATCTTCCAATCCTTGCCCTTTGCTACGCCAGGATTTTATCCCGAGATAAACCAGATATACCGCCCCGGCCAACCGAAGGACATCGAACCAGTTCGATAACGCGCTCAACACCCATGCCATGCCCAAGCCACCGATGAGAAAGAGAACCATATTCCCCAAGACGGTTCCCATTACATTTGCAACACCAGCCCGTGTTCCCTGACTGAGACTGTTGGCAATAACGAGGGTTACAATCGGCCCCGGAATAATTGCGAGAACAGCCGTTGCCAACACAAAGGCCAACCACAGGTTAAAGTTTATTGCGATATCAACCATGTCTTCACTCTTTCTCTCTTAAATCATCATACCCAAGCAAAGAACCCAAAAAGAATAGAAGTCAAGTATCTCACGGATAAAATTGCCATGCCTCATATTATCACGCCACATGGCAACCTACCCGCAAATAAAAAGCCCCATATCAGGGCTTTTTGAAAAGGTCTTAAGTGTCTTTCTGATTAAATTTGACTTACCAGCTTCCAATATTTTCCATTGACGCCCAAGGCTCCTGAACGGGCAGAGATCCATCAGTGTGTAAAAGCTCGATGGAAATGCCGTCAGGTGATTTGATAAAAGCCATACGTCCATCCCGTGGCGGACGATTGATTGTCACGCCCTGATCCATAAGCTTTTGACAGAATTCATAGATATTATCGACGGCATAGGCCAGGTGACCAAAATTTCTGTCACCTGACAGTTCTTCAGGATCATAGTTATAAGTCAGCTCTAACTCTGCTTCCGGCTGACCCGGCGCAGCCAACATAACAATCGTAAACCGCCCTTCCGGATTATCAAAGCGTCGGGCCTCGACAAGGCCCAGTTTGTTACAATAAAAGTCCATTGACGCCTCAAGGTCAGAGACCCGGACCATGGTGTGTAAATATTTCATCCCTGCTTCTTTCACTTATAGTCACGCAACATTTCGAGTTATTTCACATGCTACCCATAAAAATCTCTTTTGGAAACAGAGAGATAATCACTAAAGCGAGAGCTATAAATGCCCGTTTTAATAATCATAAACTCTTGAGGTAATCACGAAACTCCTTACCAGCTTCCCTGCGAAAACTCTCTCCCGTTCGTTGGACACTTTGCAGACGGTCAATGCGAAACGATCTGAAATCATCACTTTTTTCACACCACGCGGTCAACAGCCATACCTTCTCAAAAGCCGTAAGGCCAAGAGGACGAATAACACGTTCACTCGGCTGATCTTTCAGATTCAAATAGTGGATTTCTATAAAAGCCCGATCGCGAACTGCTGTCCTGACCGGAGAGAGAAAATCAATGGTTTCTTCTTCGGACTTTGGCTGAACGGAATAGGCCAACAGAGGCGCATCGTAATAGCTGTCTTCCATATCTTCTGGCAGGACAGCCGATATTTTGGCTGATGCGCGTGTTGCAGCATCCGCCAGCGGCTTGTCCCCACGCGCAGCAACCAGTCGCATTCCGATAATGATGGCATCCAGTTCATCCGCATCAAAATGCAGAGGCGGCAGGAAATATCCCTTTTCTATCTGGTAACCGATGCCTCCTTCCCCGCGCACAGGCGCGCCCATGGACTGTAAGGTTACCATGTCGCGGTAGATCGTCCGCAATGAAACGCCGAGTTCTTCCGCAAGACTTTCGGCCGAGACAGGCTGTCGCCTTGCCCGTAAACGATCGAGAATAAAGAAGAGTCTTTGAACACGCATCATTTTACCAAGTTAGAGAAACTACCCTGACATAAATTGTCAGGGGTATCCAGTATAACTCTATTCCCAAGTCCATGTGACAAGCTCTGTGAGAGCATGGCAACAATCAAATCAGATTATTAAACCACTGATATTTATAGAAATGGAAGTACAGGTATGTTTGAAAAAAATTTTGATTCTCTAAAGACAATGGGTTTTGCCCGTTATGAAAAACGTGATGATGTCGAAACCGCTGATATCATAGAAGCAGCCCTGAACTGGCGGCATGATTTCCTGTCCACACAGGAAGGCATTGCCATGCATTGTTTACTGGGGAATGACAAAGGCCATTTTGCTGATGCCATTATGGCTACTAGCCAACAATCTTTTATGACGATGTGCGAAAATCATCCCAAAGCCAAGAGCTCCCAAGAGTTCATGGCGTTGCTAAAGCCAGATAGCATTCGCCTGACTGCCAATACTATCCTCAAAGAAAATGCGGCTGTTCCGACAGATTTTTCCTGTATTGAATTTGGTACCTTTAACCCGAAATCACCTGACCAGTTTGACGAAAAGGTAATGTTGGAAATATCAGACAGGATTGAGCAAAAATACCTGAGTAAATTTACCGAACCCCGTGCCCACTTCATGGGTAAAGTTGATGATGCCACCTATTCCGAAATTGCCTTTGTCGAAAACCTTGGCATGGCACGCAGAATTTGTAATGGCTATGTCCAGGATGATACCTGTCTGGAACTTTTGAGTATCTTCGATCCAGAAAGCGTTGATCTAGACTTCTGGTTTAAACTCGCCTGATTTATACACACAAAAGATAACGCCCCAAAGAAGACCTTACTGACAGGGATGCAAGTTTCTTAGGGGCGTTTCATATAATCTTCGGCAATAACACCAATACTAATAGGGTATTACCAAAAGATTATTCTCGTTTTCCCTGAACAACCCGATCTAAGATCATCGCACAGAAAAGAATAGCAAAACCAGCCAGTATCCCCTGACCAACGGACGCATATTGAAGCGCTTCGAGCACATCTTCCCCAAGCCCCTTTGCACCAATCAGCGAAGCAACAACAACCATTGCCAAACTTAACATAATTGTCTGGTTCACCCCGGCAAGGATAGAAGGAGCAGCCAATGGTAAATCCACTTTGGTCAATAAATACCATTTGGTTGCGCCATAGGCGATTGCAGCTTCACGAATTGTCTCTGGTACACCACGAAGTCCCAATACAGTTAAACGAACCACAGGCGTACCACCAAAAATCATTGTCGTGACAACCGCAGCAGGTTTTCCCGTACCGAAGAAAGCAATCACAGGAATCATGAAAACAAAAGCAGGCATCGTTTGCATAAAATCCATAATCGGCCTAATGACAGCATAAAGTCTGGGGCGACGGGCGCAAAACAATCCGATAGGGATGCCGATTACAATTGAAATACACGCCGCAGTACCGAGAAGAGCAAGCGTTGTCATCGCTTTTTCCCAAAACCCGAGGAACCCCATGTAAGCCAGAAATCCTGCGACATAGATTGCGGCACTTGACCCGGCAGAAAGCCACGTCAATAACAAGATAAAGCTGGCAATGACAATCCATGGTGTATCAACAAACAGAACTTCCAACCCATCAAGTACTGTACGGATACCAAACGTGATAATATCAAAGAACCATTGCCCCGACACAATGATGAAGTCAAAGAATTGTTCGACTTTGTCAATCGCATCAAGCCTGATTTGAGGATCTGTAGGAAACTTTGAAAACCACCCCGTAATCTCGGGAAAACTATAGTGTACAACACTGATTGAAAAAACAAGACTTACAAACCCGATACTGATACATGTACGAAAAGCCCCTAATCCTGACGCAATCGTATTGTCAGAAAGCCACTCGGAAAAACGACGTTCCAATGCTGAGTTGGCAATTACCCCTTGGGCAATTTTAACAAAAATCAAAACCGCTAAACCTAAAAGAGCAACCCAGATTGCACTTGCTTCTGCTAATGCAGCCTCTGCCTGAATATCATTGATCGCTTTTTCCAATGACTCGATATTTCGTTGAAAAACATCAACATTATCTGCCTGTTTATTGATCGCGGCTTCCAGTTGTTGGCGACGAAAATTCAACGTCCCTTCTATCTGAGCAATACGGTCGTTTGCCTCTGCCCCAAGATCACCAAACAAACCGCGCCCGAGTTGAATTAAAGCAAAGGTTTCAACAATGATGAAGGGAAGTGCCCAGTTCCATAAACCACGCATACCAAACCAGATTGGCCCTAACAGCGCAGCAACCACATTAAATGTCCAACAAAAGCCGGACTTCGCACCAATCTTTTCGAAGTTTTCTTTATAATATTTTGTGTTTGTTACGACGAATTCAGTTAACAGAGTTTCATTATTACTGCTCATGACGTTTCCGTTCCTTCAATCACTGTACGTAATAAATCCGCACGTGTAACAACACCAATTCGCTTCCCGGCTTGATCAACAATTGCCGCAGGGTTTTCTGTCTCGATTGCAGCTTCGATCAATACGCCAAGGTCAGCATCTTCAGAAAACTCTTTTGCATTTTCGCTAAGGCTTCCATTTTTACCTTCATAGTCTGAAAGCGCTTGCATAACTGCGTGCGCTCGCACAACTTTCAACCTTGAAATACCTGCAACAAAGTCCGAGACATAATCATCCACGGGATTCATGACAATATCTTCTGGTGTTCCTATTTGAATAACCATGCCATCGCGCATAATTGCGATACGGTCACCGATACGAACGGCTTCATCCAGATCATGCGTAATGAAGACTGTCGTTTTGTTCATCTGGGCTGCCAGTTTCATGAACTCATCTTGCAACTGACGTCTAATAAGCGGATCAAGTGCTGAAAAAGGCTCATCCATCAATAAAATTTCTGGATCTGCCGCGAGAGCACGCGCTAATCCGACACGCTGTTGCATACCACCGGAAAGTTCATGGGCAAATTTATTACCCCATGGCGTCAAATCAACCATATCAATGGCTTTCATAGCCGCTTCCATCCGCTGATTTTTATTTATGCCTCTTATCTCCAAGGGCAAAGCGACATTATCCAAGACTGAACGATGTGGCATAAGGGCGAAATTTTGAAACACCATCGCGATATGTTCATTGCGATATTGCCGCAAAGTATTTGGATCCATGGCCATAATATTTTGACCATTTACATTGATTGAACCTGCTGTGGGTTCCAACAATCGGTTGATGTGGCGAACAAGAGTGGACTTGCCAGATCCCGACAGCCCCATAATACAAAAAATTTCACCAGGGCGTATATCCATTGTGGCATTCGCAACACCCACAACACAGTTGTACTTTTCTAAAACTTGCTTTTTGCTGATATTATTGACTTCAACGTCAGCCAAAGCTTCTTTTTCCCGTGCGCCAAAAATTTTCCATACGCCGGAAATTTCGATTGCATTTGATTGTGACACCATATCCCCCATCAATTTTCTTATAGTGTCATGCTGCCCACCAGCATGACACTATATACGTCAACCAAAGGGATTACAGGCCCAACCAGCTATCAACACGATCAGAATTTTCTGCTACCCAGCTTTTGACGACGTCTGCAGGATCGTCACCACCTTCTATTTGATAAGCAAACTCGGATACGGTTGCATCATCGAGTTGAATGTTCTGTAATAAATCCGCAATTGCAGGAGAGCGTTCAATCAACGACTTGGAATAAGCAATTTGCACCTTTTTAAGCGCATCTGCGGACATCACTTTAGACTTGGAAAACCAGTCGGGATCATCAGACGGCTGAATAGCGATATATTTTGCAGGATCGTGCTCGGGCTCTGTTAGAGGCACAATATCAAACTGATACCAAATTGCATGAGGCGCATAGCAATAAAAAGCATACCCAATGCCTTTGCGAACACTATCGCCAACTGTTGCTGTCATCACTGCCTGATCAGCACGAATTGGTTCCATAAAAGGCATTAATCCGTAATCACGAACCTTTATTTCATTTACATTAGCAGAGGCCCAGCCAGGTGCACCGATCCAAATCTCGCCCTTGCCATTGCCATCACTGTCCATCAAAGATGCTATTTCCGGGCGGGCCAAATCAAAAATTGATGTTACGTTATTTGCTTCAGAAAATTCTTTGGAAACACAAAAACTTTGGCGACCCTCATATGGCTTTTTGGACAAAGCTACTGTGCCTGCCTCGTCTACGTACTTCTTGGTAAAACTTTCCTGATTTGGCAACCAAACATCCGGGTGGACATCAATATCACCTTTACCTTGATGCATTGCCTGAAAAATACTCGCATTATTACCTGGAACCAGTTCAGCTTGGCCGCCAATTCTTGTTTCCACTACTTCAGCAATCAAATGTGCTATAGCCTGAGCACCTGTCCATGCTGGTGCACCAATTTTTACCTTTTCACTTGCCATCGCCATTGACGATGAAGCCAGTATTGTTGCGGCAAAAGCGGCTCCGAGAATTTTGTGCTTCATATTATTCTCCACTGTTCTATATGGTCTCAAGCACCGGAAGCCATTGACCATTTTATGATTGATTATACGTCATTGTAAGGCAATAAAGCCTCCGTCTTTCATTTCCTCTCCGGTAAAAACTTTCTCAGGATTGAATTAAAAAGCTCAGGATTTTCCATATGGGCGTTGTGCCCACAATCAGGCATAACAGCCAAACTACTCTCTTTAATTCCTGTCCATAGTGATTCAGGTTGTGTCCAATCATAGGATTGATCTCGATCCCCCCACAAAACCAAGGTTTTCTGGCTAATAGATGACATGGCATCACGTCCATCCCATGTTTCCATAGCCCTTAGTCCTGCCAAGGCTGTTTCAGTCGTGACATTATCGTTCAACGACGCACATTCCTGATAGCGCAGAGCATCTTTTCCATTCGTAAACCATGTTGATGCAATACGTTCTGCTGTGGCCTTTACACCATCACTTCGCAATCTTTTTCGCGACTGATCAAGCGTCTCAAATCGATTAGGCATCATTCCCAAAGGGCCTGTACCATAGCAAACCAGATAGTCCACTCTCTCCGAGGCTAATTTAGCAATTTGCTGTGCAATCATCCCCCCCATTGAATGGCCAATCAGATGGAATTTCTGTATGCCAATTTGGGAAAGGAAATTAATAATTTGGTTTGCATACTCTTCTATACTAGAGCCGGCTTTTTTATGATAACTGGCCCCGTATCCGGGAAGTTCTGGTGCAATAACATCAAATTCAGGTTTAAACGCCTGTACCTGATCTTCCCAGGCTTTTGCTCCCCCTAGATAACCGTGAATGAAAACCAGTGGAAACCCGCTACCGGCCCTGAGATGAGTGAGTAAATTGTCGTCTGATTTATTTTTAACACCGAGCACGATATTATCCCTCGCGCCTAAGCTGCTTTTTGACCTGAAAATAAATGCTGGTAAGCAAACAAGGACGCCGAACCACCAGTGTGAATAAAGACAACATTCTCATCTTTTTTCAAAACGCCTTGGCGGATCAATCCAATCATTCCAGCCATCCCTTTGCCAGAATAAACAGGATCAAGGAAAATACCCTCTTGTTGCGCAACAATAGAAATAGCTTCAACCATGCTATCTGTTGGCTGCCCATAACCAGATCCAACATAATCATCATGCGCTTTCACCACATCGATTGATAATTCTGTTTTAGTTCCAATAAGTTCAGAAGTTGCAGCAGCCAATTTATGAACATTTGCAATCTGTGCTTCACGTTTAGCACGAACAGAAATACCAATAACATCAATCGGAGCGCTCATTGCATGAAGGCCAGCCAGAATTCCCGCTTGCGTTCCTGCGCTACCTGTTGCGTGAACAATCTTATCAATCTTTAAACCTGTCGTATCTGCCTGATAAATCAGCTCTTCCATCGCATTCGCGTACCCCAGTGCTCCGATAGTGTTTGAGCCTCCACCGGGAATAAAATACGGTTTTTTGCCCTTTTCACGTAGGTTGTCGGCTAGAGCTTGAGCTTCAGCATTCATATCTGCACCATTAGGGCGGAAGTCATACTCACACTTCAAGATATCATCCAATAAAACGTTACCCGCCGCTTCATAGCCATCCCCCATGTTTTCAACTCGGCGTTCCAAAAGAGCGTGACATTCCATACCAACAACCCTTGCTGCAGCAGCTGTTTGACGGACATGGTTAGATTGCGTTGCCCCCTGCGTAACCAATGTATCTGCCCCCTTAGCAAGCGCATCAGCAACGAGAAATTCTAACTTACGTGTTTTATTACCGCCAGTTGCCAACCCAGTACAATCATCTCGCTTGATGTAAATATTGGGACCATCTAATGCGCGTGTCAGATTTTCGAGCTTTTCAAGCGGTGTGGGAAAGTGACCAAGTTTAATCCGGGGAAAGCGGGCGAGATGCATTGTAGTACCGTTCTATTTTTGATGTTGAGGTAATTAAGAAGTCATCAAATGATAGGACGATGTTTAAAAAAATCTCCAATTCAAAGATTTCATTGAATTATTCCATTATTGCATAACTCAATAATTTCAATTAGATTGCCCACTTGAAAGGCAAAAAATGGATATAAATTGGCTACGAGATTTTGTTTGTTTGGGCCGTACACTTAACTTCACTCGTGCAGCAGATGAGCGGAACATCACCCAATCGGCATTCAGCAGACGCATCAAATCTCTTGAGAGTTGGATTGGCGTTCCCTTGGTTGATCGTGCAAATTTTCCTATCCGTTTATCTCATGCTGGCGAACAGTTTTTACCTGTTGCAAAAGAAGCCATCGCACGCCTTAGTGAAGCCAGACAATCAATACGGGATCAAGATCAAGGGAACATCAAGTTTGTCCGTTTTGCTGTTCTTCATACTATTTCTGTTCATTACTTGGCCCCACGCATTGAAAAACTTGAACAATCTACAAAGGATTTACGGATCCGCGTCATCTCCGACAGCTTAAGTACCTGCTGTCAGCTTCTTGATGAAGCAGCATGCGAGTTTTTACTTTGTTATCGCCATGCAGAGGTAAATCCCGTTTTGGACGAAGCAAACTTTGCCCGCAAGGATATTCTTATCGATCAATTGATACCAGTAGCCGAAAAGAAAACAGCTGAGTTAAATCAATGGGTACTACCTGGTAGCCGTATGAAACCTATTCCATATCTAGCATATGAAAGCAGTTCTTTTTTGGGAGAAGTCGTCGAACACATTATTGGTAATAAATCGGCCCACCTGGATATACGATATATGGACGGACTGGTAGAAGCATTAAAACGCCGTTTAATAACTGGCGGAGGCATCGCCTGGATGCCTTATTCTGCAATTAAAACTGAATTAGAAAATGGTACATTGGTTTCTGTTGGGGGCGAAAAATGGGAAACGCCTCTTATACTATCACTCTATTGCGCACCTGATAAAATAGACACGATTGCAAAAGAGGTATGGAAACAATTCTAAAGTCAGTGTTTTAATAACGCATTTTAATAGCTTTCAGTTTTATCAATCAAAAAGATCATAGTTTACGCTATCAACTCAACTCTCTACTTGACCTCAAGTTAACTTGAGGGAGTAGAAGTTATGTGTATCGAATATCTAACGGACACCTACAATGGAAGAAGACTTTTGGCATTACAGATGGCAAAATAATCAAATAGGGTTTCATGAACCAAAACCCAATCCAAGATTGATCGACTATTTTCACGAACTGGGCCTAAAAAACAAAAGTCGTATTTTTGTTCCCCTGTGCGGTAAAACGCTTGATATTCAATGGTTATTATCCAAAGAACATCAGGTCGTTGGTGTAGAGTTAAGCGATCTCGCAATCGCCCAGCTTTTCGACAGTTTAAGTCTGGAGCCCGAAGTAACACAATTGGGAAAGCTGAAACATTATTATGCAAAAAACATTGATATCTTTGTCGGCAACTTTTTTGACCTCACAGGGTCAATCCTTGGACAGGTTGACGCGATATATGACAGGGCGGCCCTTGTCGCCCTGCCAGAAGACATGCGGCAGAAATACACAAAGCATCTGATAGAAATTACGAATGAAGCACCACATCTATTGTTAACCTATCGCTATGATCAAAGCCTGACTAACGGGCCGCCTTTTTCCGTTGATCAGGATATGGTTCAAACCTACTATAACGACCATTATTCTATAAACCTTCTTGGCTCAGAGCCTGTTCCAAACGGGTTACGTGGTCAATTTCCGTCAACACAAAGTGTATGGATACTAAAACCATGATTGCCCGTATCTAGACTGCGCGTTTCGATCTTGGAAAAGCTCGTGTTTTAAAAGCTTACGCAGGCAAAAAATCGCTGCCATTTCTTAGTAATGTCAAAGGTAATTGCGGCGTTCTCTTTCTAACCCTCGACGACGAATGGCAAACCATTACCTTTTGGCACGATGAAGCCGATTATCTGGCGATGGAGGCTGATCCGGCCTACCAAGCACTCAATCAGGGAATCTTGAACATCGATGCAATCAGGGACGTCGTTAGCGTCAAAATATTTAATGTTGATGCTTCCAAAGCCGTTGCCGACCTCTAACTCTGGTCAAAACAGATATTATCCGTCATAAATCGACCAAATGACCAACAGGTCCTATTCCTTTAAAGATCAGGCAGCTTATGGAAACGTGGTATTATTGGGCAGATAATCAGGAATGCGGCCCTGTTACAAAACTGGAACTCTACAAACTCTTCAAAGCTAATGTTATTGCCGGCTATAGCTTTATCCGTCCCCAAGACAGTGACGAATGGCTTGCCTATAAAGAACTCAAAATTCGCAGAAGTGATTTCACCTGGGATGAATTAAACGGGCCCGAATTAGACCAAGAGAAATTCGACGAAGCTGCCCCTTCGGTAACAACATCAGCGGACGTTCGTAATACTGTCCCTGACGGCGTGTTACAAGACAATGTCTGGAACGACGTCTCACCACATCCCTGGAGAAGACATTTTGCCCGCTGGATTGATATATCAATTTATGGAAATTTGATTTTCTATCCTCTTATAGCGCCCTACAGCCCCGAGCAGCTGACAAATTTATTACCGCTACTTTCTCTTACCCAGCTATTAGCGATCTCTTGCTTAGTACCTATGATTTTATTTGGCGCGGTTGTTTTATTCAATACCGCCTTGTCTGGCGTAACAGGAACAACTGTTGGTAAATACCTGCTTGGCATCAAAATACTTAATAAAGATCATTCCCCCCTCAGTATTCTTCAAACACTCAAACGCGAGGTTTTAGTCTTCATCAAAGGCTTTGCACTCGGCTTGCCTGTTTTATCAATTATTACCCAGATGTACGGGTACTTTGACCTCACAATGGATAAAGCGACATCATGGGATAAAAGCATGAACACGGTTATTGTTCACCGAGAAAATAACGGCCTTCAATTTCTGATCTGCATTATCTCAATCAGTTTATATCTCTATTTTGCCTAAAGCCCTTACTTACTTATCTTATCTTGCCTGGTTCTATTCACTTCATTCAAGCAACAATAACAGCTGTCTTGCGCTCATCGTCATCCATAGGCTCGAAAATCGTTTCGCAGAAATCAAAAATCTCGCGAGAGACTTCGAATTGAAAGGTTTCCGTCTGCGCTTCGTTACGATGGCGAACACGGTCCCAACGGGTTTCTTTATCCACATCCAAATAATGTACCTGATAGTCACGGCCATGATCCCGAAGAAAACCAACTACTCGTTCCCGTTGGCTTTTAGCAAAGAAGCCCAAGTCCAGAATAACCGAAATTCCCTTGTCCGTGACTTTCAGCGTCTCGGCAAGTTGCTGTTTTTCACACCGCTGCGTCCGTTCAAGCGCCCATGAATAAAGTGGTGGATCAGGCATATCCATATTGAAAAGCGTTTTCATCCATTCATCGACAGAAAAGACAATCGCGTTTTCCCGTGCAGCCAGCTGCGCTGCATAGGTGCTTTTCCCCGCACCCGTATTTCCGACAATCAAATAAACACGCGCCAACTCTCAGGCTCCTTAATGAAAATGTTGAATTTTGGAAGGGTACGCTTTGGTGTTTGTAACGCTGATCGAAACAACTGACAACATTGATACAAAAAGAAAATTGACCTTCGTTCTCCAACCAAGGATGATAAAAGAGCTATCTGTATACGCTGTTATCATTAGATTATAATTTCTGAGAAGCTTGTACAAAAAGAATACTGCATACAGCCCTTGATAGATTATCCAAGTTTGAGAAGCATATGAGTATGACAGATCAAATTGAACCATCCCCACGATCACTGGATCAAATTCCGGCAAATCGTGCCCTTGTTGATCAACTCTACAGTCGTGGCAAAATCAATCGGCAGGCCCGGAACGAAGCATTAAAACTGCTTATTCCTCATACTCAATGGGGTGTTTGGGCGTCGCGATTACTTCTCGGGCTTGGGGTCTGTTTGGTTCTGTCCGGCATTGTTTATTTCTTTGCCTTTAACTGGGCGAAGCTATTACCGGCCCATAAACTCGGCGGTATCCAGTTTGCGATCATTGCCAGTATTATCAGCGCCTGTGTCTGTGGCTTGAGCCGTCTTTCCGGGCAACTATCCCTGATTGCTGCCAGTGTTTTTGTCGGTGTATTCCTTGCTGTCTTTGGACAAATATATCAGACCGGGGCAGATGCCTATCAACTTTTTATGGTCTGGTCTTTGTTGATACTGGGTTGGACAATCTTGTCCAACTTTGCGGCGCATTGGGTTCTGTGGCTCGTGATAAGTAATGTCTTTTTTGTCCTTTGGTGGGATCAGATTGCTCTCGGTAGATCACTGGTAGGACACGACTGGGCACTTCTGATCTTGCCGTTTCTTGCTTTTTTCAACGGTCTGGCTCTCTGTATACGAGAATTTTTATCCAACAAACCTTCGTACTCTTGGCTGGTAGCAAAATGGACCCGTTGGATTATTCTTATCCCGATCCTGACGACACTGAACATCCCCATTGTCCTGTTAATCGTCGATCTGGATCAGGCTTATGACAGTGCTTTTATAGGATCTTTTATAGGCATACTTGGTCATATCGGCGTGTACTTTTATTATCGCAAGATAGTGAAAGATATTTGGTCATTGGCGGCAATCACTATTTCAACTTTGATCATCGTTGAAACACTTGCCATCAAAATTCTGTACGAAGCTCTCAGGGATGAAGATGAATTAGGCCTATTGCTGATGGGGATAGTTACAATTGGTATTATCACTGGCTTTACCATGTATCTCCGAGGATTGACACACACCCTGCACAAAGAAGTAACAGAAGTCGAGAAAGTGAAAAAAGAAGATACGGGGCCAAACAAAGAAACGGGAACCGCAGATGCCTAATCCAAATACAGTGCGTTCTAAAAAACAGATCTCTGCAGCAGACCTCGTTGAACATCTTGCAACCAAAAATCTGATTACCGATCGCGATGACATAAACAGCTTTATTCAGGATCAGGAACAGAAGCCGGACATTCCAATCTATCTGAAAATTCTATCAGGCATCGGCGCCTTTATCGCCGCGATCTGTTTTATCGGCTTTTTGATGCTGATTGAGATCATCAGCTTTAACAATACAGAGACTGCACTAATTACCAGTATTATATTTATTGCAGCGGCAATAGGGCTATATGCCTTCACAGCCGAAGATAGTTCAACTGGGAAAAACTTTTTTCTACAGGTTTCTTTTGCTCTGATGGGAACAGGTAAATTCCTTTTTATTTTTGCAACGGTTGAATGGTTCGGGGAAAGTCTGCTTGCCATTGCTTTGTCTTCATTTTTTATAACAACTCTGACCTATCCATTCTATCGGCTCAACGTAGAACGCTTTATGTCATCTAGTGGGGTGTTGATCGTTATTCTGCTTAATATTCTGTGGGAAAATGACATTGTCCTGCCGCCAGACATCGCCTTTAACCTTTTTGTGCTGCTCCAGCTTATGGTTGCCGGTTTCCTTCTTCTCCATCCAAGGGTTCCAGCTCTTTTTCAGCCGCTATCACAAGCACTGATTGTCAGTCTTTCAATCTCGGTTCTCTTTCTGTCATCGCACAACGAATTTAACTATCTGGATAGTCCACTCTTTATCTCTCCCCTCATCAGCAACATCCTGTTTGCCATTGCCTTAGTTCTATTGATTATCTGGGCCGCTGGCGGGAAAGAATACGTAAAACACGAAGCTGTTATTGTCGGGATTATCGGCAGTATCTTTCTTGCCATTCTTTCTGCCCCCGGCATTCTCTTGTCGCTTAGCCTGATGATTTTTGGCTACGCCCGCCACGACAGGCTCTTTACCTTGCTTGGCTTCCTGCTTCTGCCCGTCTTTCTCTGGCTTTATTACTACAATCTCGACATTACCCTGCTGCAGAAATCAATCGTACTAGTCACCAGTGGGGGCGTCATGATTGCCGGAAAGTTCTATCTGAAACTCCGGGGGTGGGATCGAACAGATCCCCCGTCTCCAAATGCGAGTGAAGCTCCAGGTAAAGGAGACACATCATGCGTCTGAAAATCATGATTGGCCTGACGGTTCTTGTTCTTATTGTGTTGAATTACAGCATTTATCAAAAGGAAGAGATTATTGACAAGGGCGAGACCGTCTTACTGGAACTGGCCCCGGTTGACCCGCGCTCCCTCATACAGGGGGATTATATGCGCCTGCGTTATGCTATTGAAGACGATGCTTTTAAAACAGCTTCATCCGTAGATATAAAAAGCGGGTATATGGTTATTAGTGTCAACGCACAACAAATTGCCAGCTTTGTCAGGCTCGAGGACGAAACCCCACTGGCGGATGATGAAAAACGCCTCTACTACCATAAAACCTACGGCGGCGTGAGAATTGTCCCGGACTCTTTCTTCTTTCAGGAAGGACATGCGGATAAATATCAGAATGCAAAATATGGTGTTTTTAAATTCGATGACAGCGGCAACCACATCCTGACCGATCTTGCAGATCAACCTTAATCAAAAACTAAATCCTTAAATGCACGTCTTTATCGCTGTCTCAAGTCCAGCTTTGGAAATCTGTGACTTTTTTGAACCTTTTCAAACCTGCATCCGACGTAACGATTATGAAACCTTATATAATCAGGAAACAAGCGTGTGAAAAACTCTAGAAAAATCTCCAAATTAGTTCCGACAAACGTTCTGCGTTCCTGCTTAATTGGATTTACCATTATGACAACTTCCCCCACTTTGGCAGACGCGCCAAAGCACGAACAGGCATATCAACAAGGCACCCAAGCTTACGATAGTCAAGATTATGAAACTGCCTTCAAATTATTGCTACCGCTAGCAGAGCAAGGTGATGCACGTGCCCAATACCAAATTGGCGTTATGTATCGGTTTAGCGAAGGCGTTAAATTAAAGGAAGGCGAAGCTGCTATTGTACATCAGGAAAAGGCGAAAGAATGGTTCACAGCTGCTGCCAAACAGGGAAACCCAGACGCACAGGTCAAGTTGGCAGACCATATTCTTCTCTTTTTTGAAAATCCCAAAAAAGCAACCGAAGCATTGGCTTGGTTGGAAAAAGCCGTTGCTCAAGACCATGCTTTTGCAAAGTGTGAGCTTGCTGACATTTACTTCGAAGGCATCACAGATGATATTGCCTCGGGTACGCCTGTTGATAAGGAAATTAAACCTGATCCTGACAAGGCAATCGAATTGTTAAATTCCGCAGCAGAACAAAACAGTATATGTGCATTAAACAAACTCAGCAGAATACACCAAAAGGGAAAATACGGCATTCCTGTTAATTTAACCGAAGCTCATAAATGGCTTGTGAAAACAGCCGAGCTCGGAAATACAGATTCAATGACGATGGTTGGCGATAACTATGCCAACGGTCACGGTGTAGAACAAAGCGATTTACACGCTTATATGTGGTATCACACTGCTTCTGAGATCACAGGAGATTCAAACAAACCAACACCTGAGATGATTGCATATGGTATTGTTTATGTCGATCATAACGCTGAACGCCTCAAGCCGTTAGACGAAAGAATGCCCTCTGACAAAATCACAGAAGCAAAGAATCTATCCCGACTTTGGATTGACGAACACAAACCCAAGTAAGGTCATTATTATCCACGATTTTTATTATTCCCCTACTAAGGATTATGTCTAACGACATAATCCTTTTTCTTAAGCAGCAAGAAAACTATTCCCTTAAAATAGATCGATCCACATCCTTGATATCGCGTTTACCACACAGGGCCATGGTGATATCCATTTCATTGCGGATAATCTCTATCGATTTAGTCACGCCCTCTTTTCCCATGGCCCCCAATCCATAGAGAAAAGGCCGCCCGATATAGGTTCCCTTTGCCCCAAGTGCGACGGCTTTCAGCACATCCTGTCCAGAACGAATACCACCGTCCATATGGACTTCAACTTTATCGCCAACGGCCTCAACAATTTCTGGCAAGGCTTCAATTGACGAAATTGCTCCGTCCAATTGGCGCCCGCCATGGTTAGAAACAATGATAGCATCCGCTCCGGTTTTGAGAGACATTCGGGCATCTTCGGGGTCAAGAATACCTTTGAGGATCAGCTTGCCGCCCCAGCGCTCCTTGATCCACGCCACATCATCCCACGAAAGCTTGGGATCAAACTGTTCAGCTGTCCAAGACGATAGGGAGCTAAGATCTTCAACGCCCTGTGCGTGCCCCACGATATTGCCAAAGGTACGGTTCTTCGTACCCAGCATTCCAAGGCACCAGCCCGGGCGTGTTGCCATCTGCCAGATATGATGTGGTGTAAACTTTGGCGGTGTGGAAAGTCCATTGCGTAAATCTTTATGACGCTGCCCCAGAATTTGCAGATCGAGGGTAAGAACCAGCGCAGAACAACCCGCGGCTTTGGCGCGATCAATCAACCGCCCGGCAAAGTCCTTGTCCCGCATAACATAAAGCTGAAACCAAAAGGGCTTACTTGTTTTTGCTGCTACAGCCTCAATAGAACAGACAGACATCGTCGACAGCGTAAAAGGCACCCCCGCCTCTTCACAGGCTTGCGCCGCCAGAATTTCGCCGTCTGCGCGCTGCATGCCCGTCAATCCTGTCGGCGCGATTGCAACCGGCATGGAAACATTTTGCCCAACCATTTGACTGGCAAGGGTCCGATTGGTCATATCCACCGCAACCCGTTGGCGGAATTTAATTTTCTGAAAATCACTTTCGTTGGCGCGATAGGTTCCTTCGGTCCAGGACCCGGAATCAGCGTAATCAAAAAACATCTTTGGCACCCGACGTTGTGCCATTTTTTTCAAATCAGCAATTTCCAGAACCTGTGCCATAACATGCCTTCCTTGTTCTTCCGACAGATGAGATATTGACATATTGGATAAATAATTTTACCAATTATGTAAAGTGGTAAAATATTATTACCAAAATGACCATAACAATCGTTCGAGCAAAATGGCGCTTAGAAAAATACGTTCTGAAAAACTGTCAGATACCGTCGCAAAACAGTTGGAAAGCTATATTCTAGAAGGTGTTTTGCCACCGGGTGAATACTTACCGGCAGAGCGTGATCTTGCCCAACAGCTTGATGTGTCTCGTCCATCCTTGCGCGATGCCTTGCAGAAACTCGAAGCTCAGGGATTATTGGAAACTCATCAGGGCGGCGGTACGTTGGTCAAAAATTTCTTGGGTCCGTCCCTCACCAACCCTTTGACCGCAATTTTTCAAAACCACCCTGATACCGTAAATGATTTTATGGAATTTCGGGCCATATCTGAAGGAAACGCCGCCTATTACGCGGCCCAACGTGCTACGGATGCTGATCGGGAAATACTCACCGCCTGTATAACAGCCATGGATGCCGCACATGAAAAAGGCAACCTGGAACTGGAAGCCAGTATCGACGCAGATTTTCACATGAACATCGCCGAAGCCGCCCACAACGTCGTTCTGCTGCACGTCATCCGTTCTTTGGTAGAAGTCCTGAAAAAAGGTGTCTTTCTAAGCCGCAAACAACTCTATACCCATCAAGGATCACGAGACCGCCTGCTTGCCCAGCATCACGCCATATATGACGCCGTGATTGCCGGAAAACCCGACGAAGCCCGTCAAGCGTCACAAGATCACCTCGCCTACGTCCAGCAAGCGATCCGCGATCTGGAGCGTGAAGACCACCGCATCGAAGTTTCAAAGCGACGTCTGGAGCGCTTTATGGAAAAGCAACGGAAAGTTAAAAAAAACTAAGTCCCATCGTTTTGTAAGCGCGTATTATTTACCCCGCCGTTGCCTCTTTAGTCTGCACGTCTTCTTCTCTCGACTGTCTTGCCTTGAATATTGGCTTCAACAGATAATCCAGAATAGTTTTCTTGCCTGTTAATATTTCCACATTGGCGGTCATACCCGGAATAATTTCCAGCTCTTTGCCTTTACTGACAATTTTATTGTCATCAGTGCGCAGATAGATCCGGTAAAAACTTTCGCCCTCTTCATCTTTGATCGTACTTGCCGATATGCGTTCCAGCTTGGCTTTCATCCCGCCATAAACAGAAAAATCATAGGCAGAAACTTTGATCGTTGCAGCTTGCCCCTTCTTTAAAAAGGCCCGGTCAGATGGGCGGATTTTGGCTTCAACGATCAGCGTATCGTCCAAAGGAACGATTTCAACAATATCTTCGCCACCCCGGATGACACCGCCAACCGTATTTCGCTTCAACTCTTTGACAATACCATGTACCGGCGATTTCACATCCGTACGCCTAACGGTATCTGCCCCGGCCTCCATACTCTCGGTGACTGATTTCAACTCTGATCGCGCCCTGTTCAGTTCATCAGACAGTTCAGCTTTGGTCGTGAGGATCATTTCCTCTATGCGCTGTTTAGATTCCAGAACCGCATCCCGTAATCGAGGCAAACTAACACCAAGGGTTTTGATTTCCCCCTCCAGATCCACAGTTTCCCGGTTCAGGCGAATAAGTTGAAGGCGCGGTAGAACACCTTTATCAACCAAAGGCTTGGTAATATTATATTCTTGTCGTGCAAGGCTAAGAGAGTTTTTCAGTTGCCCGATACGGCTGTTAGCTTCGGAAATCTCTTGTTCTCTCTGTCTTGTCTGGTTCTCAATCACCTGGATCTGTGAAGATTGCTGATTATTTCGCGCAGCATAAAGTGCCATCTGGTCATCAACTTCATCAGCCGATATCTCCATTTGCTCTGCGCTATAGGTCAATGGTACGCCATTCAGTTCGGCCGTCATGCGTATAACCGATACTGAAAGTATTCTCCGCTGACCTTCCAGATCATCGGCGCTTGCCTGTGCCGACGAATTGTTGATCCTGACCAGAACACTACCCTTTTCAACAGTATCTCCCTCTTTCACCAGAATTTCAGAGATAATCCCGCCTTCAAGGTTCTGAATAATCTGTGTTTTTTGGGCAGGTGTAAAATTTCCTTCCCCTCGGGTAACCTCATCCAGTTCGGTCAAAGATGCCCAGACAAAAAAAATGATAAAAAAGAAAAAAGTCAGAAACGTTAATACATAGGCAACTTTGCGCCCCTTGCGAAGCTCGGCAGATTGCAAATCTGACATAAAGAGCAGATCTTCCTCTGTTCTGGACATGGAAGACATAATCGTCTTTCCCTTCTGTCATCTAATTTTATTAAGAGGATCTGCTACAATTTTTAAATGGCGCAGGACGTATAGTCGGCGTGTAGTCGGCGAGTTCTGTGCGCCCAAATATCTCCCCAAAGGCTATACCCCTTCTGCCTGAAAGGCGAGACATTAATATAAACCAACCACATAACTATGAAGAATTAGATAAGGGATCATCATGAAACATGGATTGAAACGGAGTAAAAAACTGTTACTTACCAGAGTTGAAAACCCATTTCAGTCCACAACAAAGCTATTGATAAGCTGATCAAATCCCTGTTGAACCAGATGTTTATCTTGGTCAGATACCTGGGTAAAAATAATCACATAATCTCTATCAGTTTTCATTTCATAGAAGTCAGAGGTATGGGGAACCTCGACACTGGCCAAAGTAATCGCAAACTGATTGCGAATAGCCCTCGCAATATTCTCTGTATTGTCAGGTGTAAATTCAAACACCTCTCCCCTGTTTCGCGAACCGACGGGCAACTCGTCATTGAAACTTTCAATAATCAAATCAATATAATCTTCAAGTTCGATCCTTACCCCATTATAAAATAGCGAGATCCCCGCAACAGCATCCCCGGATGATTCTATGCTGATGTAGCGAAAGTTTTCTTCGACAATGTCCTCCACAACGGTCCAGTTTCCGGGTAGCGTAAAACTAACACCATCTTTAGTGTAGGCTTGACTGTTCGATAAGTCAGCTTGCTCTTCACAAGAGAATAGAGCGAAAGCCAATAACAGCGTACAAATATTTTTCCACATATAAGCAATTCTCTTTATCAAAATTATTCTAAATTAAACCGGCAGATTAGAGCCCCCCTTCAGCATCACTCGCTCAGTCTACCCAACTCCCTAACTGTACTTCTTCACCCCTAAAGTTGCTCATCCAACGAAGCTGCGAAGAAATCTTCCGGGCCATCAACTTCTTTCAGCCGCTTGTTTTCAATCAACCAGTATCTGGTGCCTGTGTTTCGGACAAAGGCCCTGTCGTGGCTGACCAGAAGACAGCTTGCGTTATGGGCTTGAAGCTCTTCTTCCAATGCTTCCTGCCCTTCGATATCCAAGTGGTTTGTCGGCTCATCCAATAGATAAAAATTCGGATTGCGAAGCCTTAGATCCAGCATCGCCAAACGCGATTTTTGTCCGCCGGATAGTGCACCGATGGGCTTGCTTTGCATATCCAGATTAATGCCCGCACCGGCCAGCAATGCAATGGCCCGCTGATCACCGACATCAAAGCGTTCCGTAATCACCTCTGTTGGCGTTGCTTTATCGTCCAGTTGGGACAATGCCTGATCGGAATATCCCATCACAACGCTTGGGGTAGATTTGATCGTCGGATGTTCCCCCATGACAGCCTGTTGCACCATACGGATCAATTGTGTTTTCCCTGTCCCGTTTCGGCCAAGCAAAACAATACGGTCCCCCCGCTTAATCCAAAGAGGCGGTATCTTAAATAACACTTTCCCATCGGGTGCCGTGACCTCCCCCTCTTCCAATGTAATCAAAGCCTTGGCATGGGTATCGGAATTGACAAGTTTAATAGCACCGGCTGACTTATCCTTATAAGCGGCTTGGGATTGCTGCTCTATTTTATCCGCACGCTCTTTGAGTTGCTTGGTTTTGGTGATCAGCAAATCACTACCGGAATTGACACCGATATTCTTGAGCTTCGCGGCCTGCCGTCGAAGCTGTTGTGCCTTGCGACTATCGTTTTCAAACTGACGCTCTTTTGCGGCATCACTTTCATCCAATGCAACCCGGGCCTGACTATAGGACAGCGCAAAACTTTGCGACTGATCTTCCCGCAGAAACAGCGTTCGGTTGGTCACCGCATCCAAAAAAGCACGGTCGTGACTGGCTACCAAAACAGGCGTATCCCGAGCCACAGTCCCTAACCAGTTCTGAAGGAACCCAATACGCGAAAGATCAAGATGGTTGGTCGGTTCATCCATCAACAAGAGATCAGGCTCACTTACCCATACCCGGGCAAGTAACATCACACGCTGCCAGCCACCGGACAACTCTTGGACCAAGCGACTGTGTAATTCCACAGGAACCGCTAAATCATCCAGTACAACATCCACGCGCCAACTTTCGTATTCTGCCTGCTCTGAGGGCAAAGCCGAAAGCACTGCGTCGTAAAGACTTTTGTCCATAAGTTCGCCGGGAACATTTTGTTCCACATAGCCGACTTTAAGTCCTCTTGCGCGGGTAATATCTCCCTCGCTCGGTTCCAACCAGCCTGCAAGGCAACTCAACAGCGTGGATTTCCCGCGTCCATTGGCAGCGACCAAACCGATATGATCACCCTTGTTGATGGAAAAATTCAGGTTAGTAAAAAGCGGCATACCAAGGGTAATGCCCAGATCTTTGGCATTTAAAAGCGTCATGGTTGTCTCGAGAAGCGCAACAGAAAGAATTGTAGCACTACCTTTACAACATAAGCCCTTCGCCCGTGAGATAGCCCCCATAAAAGATTGGGAAAGGCTGGGAAAGGTAGAATTATACGGCGATCATGCAACCATAACTCCAACTTTTCAAGTGTTTAATACACTTGCAACTTAAATTCCTTGCACCTAGAACCAAGGGCTTAACGACCTTTCTTCCGCTCCCAGACCAGTGATGCCACGGCGATGTCTTCGGCGGCAATTCCGGTCAGGTCAGCGATAGTAATGTCATTGGGACTTAACCGCCCCTTCTGCTCCCCCGCGAGAACCTGCCCCAATGAAACAGCGCGATCTTGCGAGATTAAACCACTACGCACTGCATGCCCCAGATCACCGTGATGGACACATTGGGCAAGGTCATCGACCATAATGACGGCAGCCTGTTCAAACAACGCCGCATCCAGTTCTTGTTTGCCCGGATTATCCGTTCCCATGGCAACGATATGAGTACCCGGTTGTACCTCGTCTTTCAGCACCAATGCTTTTGGCGACGGGGTCGTTGTAATGATGAGGTTACACTGCTTCAGGAGATCTTTTACTTCTGGGGCAATGCTGACTTCATACCCTTGCGCGGTCATGTCATTGACGTACTTGGCTACCTGTTCAGGGTTACGGCCATAAACCACAATAGATTTCACACCCAACAGACGGCATGTCCAATGTGCCTGTAACCGCGCCTGTTCTCCTGTACCAATAACCCCTAACACCTTCACTTTATCCGGCGCGCCCGCCTGTGCTGCCAAAGCCCCCGCTGCTGCAGTGCGAACATCCGTAAGCCAGCCTTTGTCATCCAACACACAAACAGGCGCACCCGTTTGTGCACTCAGAACCAGCATCATACCGCTATTGGGGGACAGGCCAAGCTTTCCATTATCCCGAAAACCACTCGCGATTTTTACAACAAAAGTATCGGCCCCTTTTTGATGGCCATATTTGATGTGGCACTCCCCAACCGTCGGGTTATTAAGTTGCAAAATACCCGGCGGCGGCGAGTTCACGTCCCCGCGCCCATGGGAAATAAGAGCTGCTTTTACAGCAGAGAGGATATCATCCTCACTCAGACAGGTTTGAATTTCATCCAGCGTTATGATCGGTAATGTGTTCATGTGTTACTCTTGAGATAAGCACGGAAAGCTGCCAGACCTTCATCTATATTTTTGCGTCCGAAGCCAATGCGAAAACGGTTCCAGGTGACAGGCAACAGATCAGATTTATAAATCCGTGGCGGCAATAGCAGCACACCGGATTTATTGATCAGATTTTCACAAAAATCATCCGTTGTGCCCGGCCCCTTATAAACGGGGAAACCAACACAACCGCCATCTGGTACCTGCCAGTCAAACAGATCGGGAAACTCATCAAAAAAGGCCGTCAACTTGTCCGCGTTTTCTTTCACCAGCTTGCGGTTGGTCGCAAGGATCTGTTCGCGAGACCGCAGAGCAATGATAGACAACCACTCGCTCGGCCCGGAATTACAAATGGACAAGTAATGCTTGTAACATTCCATTTGTTTCAAGAGATCCCGATCCTGACAGGCAATCCAGCCCACCCGCAATCCTGGCAAGCCATAGGCTTTCGACATTACATTTAATGACAGTGCTTTTTCATAGACATCTGCGGCGTGCGGTAACCGTAAACTCTCGTCACGTTCAATGCCTCGGTAAACCTCGTCACTGAACAGGTAAATGCCATGCTCGCGGCAAAGTTCAATCAGGCGATCAAAAGAGCTGCGCTTTAGAATGGCACCCGTCGGGTTGTTGGGGAAATTAATGGAAACCAGCTTTGTATTGGGTCGGATTGCGTCTTCCAATGCATCCATATCCAGTGACCAGTGATCATTCGGATCAAGAGGAACACCCGTCACTTTGCAGATATCAAGAGGGATTGTTTCCGCCGCCTGATAATTGGGCACGACAACAATGGCATGATCTTCTGGCTTCAACAGAACCCGCATGGCCACATAGACACCTTCTTCAGCCCCCGCAAAGCATAGGATGTCTTCCGGCGCTAATCCGTTATAAGTATTGGCAACCTCTTGTCGTAATAGCGGATGCCCAAAGGTTTCTGTATAGCTCAATGGCAGATCATAAAACGCCTCGCGATCTTCTTCACTTGCCATTGCTAAAAGCTCATTGATGGTCATGCTCTGAATATCAGATGCCGTCATGTGATATCTGGCTTTAAACTCCCAATCGGAAAAGAAGGTTTCCAGTGAAAAATTACGCATTGTTTTTGCCTTCCCCAACTGAGTTAAGCACATCACAAAATGTTTCGTAGCCGATATTTCGTCCACAAATCACAACCGCGATCTTCTTTCCCTGATAATCGCTTCCGGTTTTAAGGGCCGCAGCAACGGCAACACCAGCAGAACCCTCAATAATAAAGCGTTCATTGGCAGCGACATCGCGCATGGCCTGTGCGATGTCGTCTTCGCTTACCAACACATGACGATCAATAACTTTCTGACAGATTGGAAAGGTAACCGTGCCCTCTTCAACACCCCCTGCAGAGCCATCGGCAAGTGTATCGGCTTCCCACGCATCATAAATCTCGCCTTTTTCCAGACAGTGATGCATAGACGCCGCGTTTTCAGCCCAACACCCGATAATATCAACATCAGGCAGACGTGATTTGAGATAACTTCCCACACCGGAAATAAGCCCGCCGCCACCAACACAGATATAAACAGCCGCAAGGTCAGGACATTGCGCGGCAAGTTCCAGACCAATTGTTCCCTGCCCGGCAATGACATCCAAATCAGCATAGGCGGAAACATAGGTAATGCCCTGCTCTGTCGCCGCCGCTCTTGCGGTGCGCTCACTATCCACACAGGTGCCGTTGACCAAAACGGTCTTCGCCCCCATTCGGGTGATGTTCCCATGCTTCAAAGGAGACACGGTATCAGGTAAATAGATCGTGGCTTCCACATCACCAACACGGGCCGCTTGGGCTGTTGCCATCCCGTGGTTCCCAGTTGATGCCGTTGTGATTCCCTTTTCCCTTTGTTCATCAGACAGTGTCAGAACCTTGTTCATCGCCCCGCGCATTTTGAAAGACCCGGTGCGCTGTAAATGCTCGCCCTTGAGCAAAAATGTTGTCCCTGTACGTTCACTAAAGGATGGCGCTTCGTCCAGTGGCGTTTCCCGCACACCGCCATCCACAGCCTTAATACGCTGATTAGCCGCAGTAATTTCCTCAACCAGGTTACGATCATTTATGATCATGCCGATCTCCTTTGTTCTTTTAGATATTTGTAAACCGTGGCGCGCCCAAGCCCCAGACAACGGGCGACATAATTGGCTGATCCCTGCCCCTGAAAAGCCCCTTTGGCTTCCAAAGCAATGACCAGATCTCGCTTTTCACTTCGCCCAAGTCCTTGCAGGCTTAGCCTGTTTTCCTGTAGCCAATCCTGAATAGAAATATTGATCCGCTCATGCCAGTCATCACGAAAGAGTGCGTCAATCTTTTCGCTTTCTTTTTCACCATTTCCTTCTACTTGACGGCCTTCTTCCGGTGCACCCAGCATCATCCCAAGAACCTGATACATCCGGTTCATTTCCGACATGTCCAGATTTATACAGATCATGGCTTCGGCCTGACCGTTATTATTGCGCATGACAACACTGATAGATTTGAGGATCTTACCGTCCCAATTCACCTTGCGGTACGGACCTAACACACGATCCCCCTCGGCAAATTCCACCTCGTCCATATGGGACGGAGATCCAATTTCCCGGTTGGAATAGTTGTTCGCCAGATAAACAATCTCTTGGCGTTGCAAATCATGTATGACGACTTCGGCATGGGGAAACATTAATGCCGCCACCCCATCTGCCATAGATTTATAGTTATCAAAATTTTCCATGAATAGACATATAGTCTATATTAAGAATATGAGTCTATAGTTTTTTACAAAACTTATTTCATAGTCGTATTTCGGGTCTAAAACCTGGTCACATACCCACCGATTTCCGCGTAAAAACATTGGACCGTTCTGATACAAACTTTGCCCCTCATGAGCGACGATTACAACTTAATCCAGTCACAAAAAACCCGCATTTCAATCCCGTTATCTGGCGCTTTAATAACACAGCATTACAACACGCCATTTCGACCATCATGTCATAGCATTACCCTAATGAAGTTTAATAAATTCAAAAGGATAATTAATGAGTACCAAAGGATCATACGACGCATTCAGAACAGCTCTTCTCGCTTTTGAATCAGGATGGGATCGGGTGCGCTACGATGCCGGTATAATCACGGATGCACAGCTGGACCAATGGGCCCGCGGACCTGTCGAACAGTTCTATCCGCAATACGATAAATGGTCCGAGTTAAATAATCAGGAATGGGAAACCATGTCCTATCGTTCCATGAACACACTGGGCTTTGTCGGGTATCAGTTCGGCGAAGCTCTACTGATTGATTTGGGTTATTATGATGACGACGTATTCTACGGGGCTGGTGCAGCGACAAACACCTGGGATGGAACATGGACAGGTAAAAACGGTGTAACATCCCTCCGGGATTTCACCACCAAGGAAGCGCAAGAAATCGCCATACGCGAAGCCTTTGGCCACAACCTGAAAATTATCCAGGACGGCCTGTCAAACAAAGGCGAAAATTTGGACGATTATATCGGCACGACGCGAAGCTATGTGCAAAACGGGGAAACGGTGGAAGTCACTCTGACCATGACAGGGATCATGGCAGCCGCTCATCTACGCGGAGCTTATGGCACCTTGGCTCTCTTGCAAGGTGGAAATGTATCCACGGATGAATTTGGCACCTCTATTCTACGCTACATTGAACAGTTTGGCGGATATGACGCCCCGACGACTCAAGAAGCCATTGCCTACTATACAGATCGTCTGACGGGCGATGAAGGATTGGGCATTCCCGGGGAAACACCATCCGGGGGAAATACCAATACCCCCAATGGCTCTGATAATTATGGCGACGCAGACACATCCAAAGAAGATGCTGATGTCGTCATTACCTGGAACTGGGGGCAAAACATACTGGTCACTAATTTCAACCCTGAGAACGATCGTATTTTCATTGACTGGATTGGTGCAGATGCAATTGATGTTAGAGAAGAAAATGGAAACACCGTTTTCTCTGTTCCATCCAACAATCAAAGCATTACATTACAGGGCATTGGCCTTACCGATCTTTCCTCAAAAAACTTCACCATTCTGGATAAAACCGCTGCGGATGAAATTTTAGATCTGATCAAGAAAGACACAGGTACTCCCGGTAATGGTGATAATGGTAATGGTGATACCACTCCTCCGACAGACAATACCAATGGCGATCATACACACCACCCCGCTCAAATGGTTATGATCGGCCTGGAAAGCGAAAGCCGCATTATTGCTGATTTCGCCCCCAACAAAGATATGCTTCATATTCTTGAAGGTGTCACAGGAGACCGTTTCGAGATTTCCGAACTGACTGGACAAGGTGTACAGATCGTAATTCTTACACCTGGTGGGGATGTCTCCAGCACAACTGTACTACAAAATATTACGCTTCAAGATCTTAAAATAAGTAATTTTTCAGTCGCCGAACAAACCACATTCAACGAAGTTGTTACAGCAATCAATGCTGTGATCTCTACCCCCGGCGAACCTGTTGATATAATCCCGGATACGGACGGATCTCATCCCCCTGTTATTCTGGGGAGAAGTGAATTGGGGGGACGTCGGTTTGAAGTAAATGCCTTTGCCGACGACATCGTTGGTTTCAATCCGGATAAAGACACTCTGGATTTTGTGAACCTGTCCGTGCACGGGATGATTGTTACAAAAACACCGGATGGACAGGTTGCCCTGGATAATCCCTGGAACCACGACCTGCAAATCTTGCAAGGTATCTCTTTCCAAAACCTTGACGTTAAAAACTTTGGTATTGTCGGGAATGAACATTTACGACAAGACATTGGTGGTGTTTTGTCCTGGGAAAAGGGACTGGGTCCACGTGAAGCCAATACTGTGTACATTCGTTCTCATGAGTATGGCGCAAACCAGATCATAAATGACTTTGATCCTGACACCATGAAAATCAGCTTCCTCTATTATGGCACCCGTGAGCGATTAAGCGTTCAGGACACCAAAGATGGTCTGGTTATTAAAACCCTGCCAAGTGGTCAGGCTTTTACCTTTACCGACGTCAAGCTTGCTGAACTGGCGCCTGGGCGTGTGGAATTCCATTTTGATCAAGTTCACGAGGACAACCTCGAAACACCTTTTGGCTTTCGACAAGAAGATGTCACATTGGTTGACCGAACCGTTCTCTTAACGCCGCAGGCTCCCACAGGGGAAACAACAGATGGCTTCCAGACACGTGAAGGCATCATGACGCCGCCTGCACCCAATCCTGATACAAACATTCCAAATCCGGATGAGCCAGATATCAGTGAGCCGGACAATACGCCTCGAAACGGAACTGCGAATGTTACAAAGGAAGCTGCAGATATTGTCATCACCTGGCAATGGGGACAAAGAGAAAACATCGAAGATTTTGATCCGGCAACAGACACGATATTTATCGACTGGATTGGTGTGGAAGATTTGACGGTTGAACAGGCCGGAAACGACACTGTCTTTTCTCTTCCACTCAACAATCAAAGCGTCACACTCAAAGGTGTTTCACTCGTAGATTTATCAGAGAAAAACTTCACTATTCTTGATAACGATACAGCAAAGGAAGTATTGCAAACGATAAAAGCCGCCCCGACGAATGAACAGGAGAATGAACAGGCCAATGAACAGGCCATACCTGAAGATCATAATCCCCAAGACACAACGGCTGCATCTCAACCACCGGAGCCAACCCCGAGTTCTCTTACAGAACCTGACAATGAAGGTGACCAGATAGAAATTGGCTGGAAATGGGGCGCAAAGGAACTTATTTCAGATTTCAATCCAGCAACTGATACGATTGATTTCGGCAACATGAGCCTAAGCCATCTTGATATTCTCGAAGATGGAGACGATCTTGTGATCAATGTTCAGGGGAATGGCGGGCAAAGCTATCGATTGGAAGGAATACAGGCTGAAGACCTGACAGCGAACAACCTGGAAGCTGCGCCGTACAATACCATAATCACCAGTAGTAACGGCATTATTGATCAGCTCACTTCGCTTGGTTTTGACGACTCAATAACTTAGTTTTTGGGGTTGTAAAACGCGCAATCCTTTCAAACTCACACCACGCTAAATCATCAGAAACAATTTTGCGTGGTGTGTCTTAGACAAGATGGTATCGCCGGGTTATTACAATTGCGAAAGAGCAACGTTCGCCCAACTTTCCCACCAATAACCAATGCAGATCAACCGGTCCCTTTAAACTGGCTCTTTGCATCTGTTGGTTAAAATTTTAAGTTGTTTATCTTATGAATAAAAAATATACTCGTTCTCATATTGTTATGTGAAAGCCTCACAATAACAATCCGTCGGCTCAACCTTCGGCTTCATCAAATTATTTACCACTGATCACCCTGACGAATTATAACCGCTGGGGATCGATAGATGACCGCTGGGATTTTTAGGTGCCGATAATAAATAATATCCACACGAGTAATGTCACGATCGGTGTAAATATTCGCTACGCGCGGCTATTGAAAAACCTGTCTAAATCAGATCTGGCATACAAAGTCGGCGTTAAAGATCACTATATTCAGCAATGCGAAGCCGGTGAAACCGAAATTCCTCCGCCCCTTTTACAAGACATCGCGAATGCTCTCGGCGTTACTCTTTCTGCTTTTATAAATACACCAAAACGAGCTCCGGCCAGTAAAGAGAGTTATCTGTCAAAAGCACTCAAAGCCATTAATGAGCTAGAAGATTCAATCGCACAAAACCGGGAAAACCACGAGCACAAATTAGCCAAAACATCGAATTCAAATACCCGGTCAAACGATCCTATCTAAAGTTCTGACTTTAAATTTAAAAGTTACAGTAGATTAATCCGAAGTATTTTTGTGAAGTTGTTTAATTATTGCACCGGTAAAAGTGGTGACACCTTCCTTTTTCGCAATTTTCTTATGATGGGAAAACAACGTATTCACGGAAATCCCCAACATTTCAGCCATTGCCGCATTAGAGAGTTCAGGCTGATTAATCTGCAGCTTCAGAATTTTTTGCTGGATAGGAGAAAGCGTTATGTTTTCTCTGCTCAATTGCCGCAATAACGTATGTCCCGGATAAAGTTGCTTATCCAGTTTATCCGCCGCCAAGGCCAAAACACCAGAATATTTTTGATACAACTCTTCGACAGGACGATCCGTTGTCAGAATTAAGGCTGATTTAAGATTACAACGCCCTGAGAATACAACAACACCATCCTCCATTCCAAAAAATTTCCATAAACTATCCGCGAGTTTTGCTTGTTCATTTCCCACAAGAATGGAACGACGAGCCTCAGCAAAAGTATAGTTTCGATGCCATTGATGAATAGCTCGAGCAACAGGACAAAAACGATATATCTGTGCTGCGTAGTAGTGCTCTTGAAATCCTTCGGCAAGATGACCTTCCCAGTTATCCATAATATCGGGATACCACCGTTGAAAGAACAAGCCATTAAAACCCACATTTAAAATAAGATCACTCGTTTCTCCAGGCGTTTCCGCCTGGAGAATATCTTGTACAAATTTTAGCTCTTTCACACTTATGTTTATCCTTGCGCTTGAGCAAAAACATCTGGAAAAGCACGAACAGCCTGTCGCAGAGAAACTTCCTCCCTTACTTTAACCTTGCCCTTTATTGTCTCCAAAGACAATTTAATCGGCACATATTCATGTCCGCGATAATTAAGAGGCTCTTCCCCGGTTGGCTTAAAACCATACAGCTTCCAAAACCGCATTAGCTTTGGATCTTCGACAATACCAATCACAGTTTTTAGGCCCATCATTTCTGTGTATCTCTTTGCGTTTAAAAGCAAAGATCGAAAAATCCAGGGATTTTTCTCTCTAGCCTCCTTCAACACAGAAAGGCGTTCCCAAATTACCGTACCACCTTCGTCCATAGAGATAATCCGAATTCGCATCGTGCCACAAATTCTCTCGTTCCATCGCGCAATTAAATGGACAGAACACAAATCATTTCCATCAAATTGTTCATCTTCCGGCTCTCCCCCTTCAGCCATAAAAACTTCACGCCTTATATCGTAGGCACACTCTAACTCTTCCAAGGTCTTAACAATAGAAACATCAATAGCGGATTTAGTCATCATTTTATCCTAACGTTTAAGTGAACAAACACTCGTTAGAATAAGGCGTGAAATTAATTTCTTTAGCTACACATCATGTTTTATTCGCACTGGTCGTATAATCAGAAAAATCTCCCTATTCACATCAAGAATTCACGGAATCTTTTCCTTATGAAACAGGATGACTTAATAAATTGACGGAAATAAAAAACGCCCTAATTACCCATCTGACCAGATCGCAAGTTCATTGCCGTTTGGATCTTCAAAGTGAAATCGCTTGCCGCCGGGAAACTCATAAATACTCTGTTTAATAGCACCACCAGCCTGTTTCACCTTGGCAAAAATCAGATCCAGATCATCGCTGTACAGGACAACCAACACGCCGGGGTCTGTAACCGAACGCTTGCTTTCACCGTTAAAACCACCCTCGATACCGGCACCGGAAAAGCTGATATAATCCGGTCCCCAATCCTGAAACACCCACCCGAAACAAGCCTCATAAAACGCTTTTGTTTTGGATACATCCCGTAAAGGGAACTCAATATAATTAATATGGTTGTTATTGTTCATGGCAATATACCTTCATTGATAAAGTAATTTTTTTACCTCTCAATAATTATTATCAAGTTTTTTATTTTGGAATAAAGATGTATATTTGAAAGACATCTTCCATATATGGTATAATATGATGCGCTACAACGCGATGGCAGTTTTCGTTCACGTCGTTCAAACCAAAAGCTTCACCAAGGCCGCAAAAGAACTTTCCCTTCCCCTCTCCACAGTAAGCCGGAAGATCACTGAGCTTGAAAAATCTCTTGAGACAAAATTACTGATGCGAACAACACGTACCGTTGAATTAACAGATATCGGCAAGATTTATTATCAACACTGTCACGAAGGCTTAGCACTATTCAATTTTGCAAATCAAACACTTCGCCAACAAAGGTCAACCGAACAAGGGCAACTTCATATATCTGTTCCTCCCAACCTAGCTGAACCGCTATTCCTTCCAATTGTCAAAAAATTTCAAAACCAATACAAACAGGCAATGGTAAATGTTTCCATTTCAGAACGGTTGTTAAACTTTGAGGATGACAAGCTTGATTTATCTTTTCGGGTAGCCCTACCAGACAAACACGATCATGTTTTCGTGTCACTACTAAAATATCGCCACATCCTGATCGCAGCACCAAGCTATCTCGCTGTTAAATCCTCTATAAAACAACCAAATGATCTAAAAAAGCATTCGCTAATCGGCTTTGGGTTTCATAATAAACCAGAGCTAACCTGGCGATTGCAGAATAGCCAAAACACCTATGAGCACTCTTTCTCTCCCAATTTATCAATAAACGATTACATGGGGGTTATTGAAGCAGCAAAACTTGGGATGGGTATTGCCGAAGCACCATCAATCTTGTGTTCAGAAAAAATTGACGCAGGAGAGCTCGCCAAACTATTACCTTCATGGCTTTTCCCTGAAATAACACTTTTTGCTGTTCATCAGGGGCCGCAAAGTCTTTCTCGCCTTGCAAGGTTATTTCTAAACCTTTGTAAAGACCAATTTCAGATTAAAAGACATGAACTAACCGTTGGATAGGTGTTTGATATTGTGCATTACCAAAAAAACATACACCATAACACTTCAACCTTTTGACGTTTTTCCACGAAAATCCACAATAGTGTAACGTACTACAAAACACACAGAATACCCCAAATATAGCCCTCAAGAACCTACTGATATACAACCACTATTACACTTATATAAAATTCCGCTTCTCAAAAGAAGTATTTTCAGGTTATAGTATATGGAAAGTTGTTGACGTGAGTGCGTTACCTGAGTGTTTAACGAAACCACTAGGGGGACAACAAGATGACTGATCATACAGAGGGTAACGGCCTCATAGATCAGAATTCCATCTCTACCAGTACCAGCCCATTCAGGCTTTGCTTTTCTTCCCCGATTTTTCAAGAACGCGCATCACTCCCCTTATCTCTCTTTGCTCTTCGTTTGTTCCATCATAACGGCGAAAATTCTTGCCGGTTTTTTCAATATTTTCGAGACACCGTCCCCAAGAATTATATTCATTACTTTGTTTCACGACTTAAAACCTCCCTACCCTGAGCAAGTATAGTTTGTGTCAACTTGCTAACTTCCCCGGCTTCCCTTAGCCGGGGATTTTTTTGTCATAACGGTCATATCAAGCTCTCTAAAACTATTGTTCTTATTCGATAAATCATTACTATCTCTATTCATAAATGAGATAATATTTCATAGGTAAAACCATGACTGATATCGCGCTTGAATGTTCTTGCGGCAAGGTAAAAGGAGTGGCGCATAAGATCTCTCCGACAACTGGACGGCGCGTGATTTGTTATTGCAAGGATTGTCAAAATTTTGCCAGAGAAATCGGTCGCGAAGGGGATGTACTCAACGCCCACGGTGGCACCGATATTTTTCAGATCACGCCTTCTCAAGTGGAAATTACAGAAGGGCAGGATCAGCTGCGTTATTTGAAGTTATCGGAAAAAGGTATCTACCGCTGGTATACCGACTGTTGCAAGACACCCGCAGGGAACATGGTTGGGCCGAAACTCCCCTTTGTGGGCATCGCTCATAATTTTATCAGCTGCGGTAATGATCGTGACAAAATTCTGGGACCTGTTCGCTATTCAGTTATGGAGCAAGGTGCTGTTAAACCCGAGGGCACTGAAATTAAAACAATGCCACCAGCCGAAAAGTCAGCAGAGAAATTCCCGATTGGCCTGATGATTAAAATTTTCACACGACTATTCATTGATAAAGTCCGGGGAAAGAACAGGCCAAATGCCTTTTTCAAACCCGATGGAACGCCGATTTCAGAATAACATCAGCACATTGTATTGCATCTATTAGCGGTTAGATAACAAGAAAAACCGTTATAAAATTCAGTCTTGCAAGTGACCGGATACAACTAAACCGAATAAACGGAACACACAGATTATTTTTGTTTCTGACGACCCACTTTAACAGAAATACGGCAAGGTACCTCAGGTTTCGGTCCGACAGAAATCTGGTTTAAATTTGATAAAAGAGAAAATAGCGATTTTAAAAATACCATTGTGATCTTCCTTATTACTTTGCGAATTAATTATTCCGAACTTTGTACTGTAAAGTCACAGGCCTCATAATCTTGCGAGCAAATTACCAAGGAGCACACCCTCGTTTAGAGATTTCAGTATTTTAGAAAAATTTTAAAATAGCTTTAACAGAGGCGTAAATAATTCAACCCGACATCTGAGAGAGCCAGTTTGTAATTCGCTGTTCGTTGACCCCAAAGTCGCTTTTCCCATAGTGGGAACGGCTATAGATCGCCAGTGTCGAGGTTGTTGATCCCAGCGGAATAAAGCGAATTGTAATACTATCAGGATAGCGCATCCATTCACTACGCTGAATAAAATCGTACTGTAGGTTTTCATCGTCCACCACAGTCTCAAGATCCCCCAGTTCCGCACTCGGCGCTATCCAGGGTTCCGTACGGGGCTGCTTCTTGATAAATGCCAGCCACTCGGCCTTTAACTCGTCAACAGATAGATTGTAAACTGGGCTTTCGCGATGGGCTGATGCCTGACAGAGTTTTTTTGGGCAGACCAGAAACTGATTTGGTGTTGGTGCCAACGACAAGGTTGCAAAATCAACCTTCTTTTCTTCAACCGGACCGAAGACAAGTTCAAGACCGCGATCACGCCCAATAAAAATCAATCCCACTACTATGAGAAAACAAATCCCTACCAATAGCCCCATAAAAACTTTTAGAAACATCATGCCCGTTTTCCTTGTCCAAACTTTCCTATCCTGGCTTTTTCGCAAAGCATCGAGATGGGTTGTTAAGATGGCATTAAATAAGAATTGAGTTCTCCTTAACACTTTACAGCTATTCTATTGCTGAAAAGAAAAAGTAATAACTAAAAATATAATAATTCAAACTGGATAGCGAGGAAAACAAACCAATGTCACTAAAATTTTCTTCGGCCTGTTCACCAGACAACACCGCCCGCTATTCAAACAATGCACCCGATGTTTTTAGTCGCGGAAGCCTGATGTTCACCTATGAGCTTTTACGCAAACACAACCCTGAACTAGCGTTAACCATACGCAATATTGTCCATGGGACGCCTCTGGACAAATCCGATCAGGACATCGACAGTCAAAACACGGACCACTTTACGGTAGATATCAGCACGCTTCAGGTCCGGGCCATCGTCGAAGGTCTTGTTGCTCAGGATATCCCATCGCCCTCACCAGAAAACATGGGAAAAGTGATCATGGCTAAGGCATTGATCGATGAATGGGCTAAACTTGCCCGAAAAATGCTGCAGGAACGTCCCGAAGAACAAGGCAGTTAATCATCTGCTCACCCCACTTGTCACTTAATAAACAGGCAGAAAATCCCATTCATCTAAGCCCTATAATTTAATTTTCTCGTTCAAGTTTTCATCAAATTTTTAAGAGCAGAATGCGGTAGTGCTGGGACGAAGTTCCCGTCACGACCTTCCATACCTTCATTGGCAACCATTGAATTGATTATCGCTTCTTCAGTTGAACGGATAACAGCTTCAAACAGGAAATCCAGATCAGCATCCGGAATAAAGGCGGCCTTTTGAACCGCTGGTTTCGTGTCCCCCAAAACATCACCATTGGCTGTTGAAAAGGCCAGGAAGATATCACCGGAGCCATGCGCACCGATCCCGCCGGTTTTCCCCATACCCAAAGCCGCCCGACGCGCCAAGCGTTTGAGTTGATGGGGAAGCAACGGCGCATCCGTCGCAATAATACCGATAATAGAACTCAGCTCTGTGTTGACAGTATTTTCAATCATCTCTGGTTCTGACAGAACTTTACCAATAGGATGTCCCAGAATTGTCAGATCATCTCGTTTGCCAAAATTGGATTGTACAAATGTGCCGACAATATAATCCTGTCCCGCATATTCAACCCGACGCGAAGCCGTACCGGACCCGGCCTTAAAACCAAAACTCTTCATACCCGTACCACCGCCGACACTACCCTCTTCTATCGGACCGGATGTGGCGGATTCAATGGCCTCGAACACGTGCTCGTTCGTGACATGAAACCCGTTGATATCATTTAAAAACCCGTCATAGGTTTCTGCGGCGACAGGCAATCCAAAATCATCCAGAAATTCAGCAGGGTAATTCTGACTGGCCCAGCGCAACGTGGCATCACGGGTCAAGCCACAGGCATGGGTGTTGGTGATGGTAATCGGCAAGGTCAACAAGCCGACTTCTTCCAGATAGTGCGAAGACGTCAGCTCACCATTGCCATTAAAGGAAAAACATCCTGCAAAAACAGGTGTACAGGCCTCTGATTTCGGACGTGGCAGAATGGCCGTCACACCCGTTCGCACAGGGCCTTTTCCAACCTTCAAGGCTCCCTGTCCTTTTATCAGGGTTGCATAACCGACACTGACACCGGTGACATCAGTGATCGAATTGTGCTGGCCTGGTATTCCCGGAAACTGCAAACCAAGCCCCGCTGCCCTCATTTTCCCCGAAGGTGTCATCGTCTTACTGTCAAAGGCATTATCAGACGGGGTATTTGGCATGGCAGACCTTTATATTTTGACCTGAGATTGAAAGTTCTTAGCCATTCAGTATCGTTGGAAACCAATCTTCACGCAACTTTTCACCCGCTTTCATACCGTGTCCGGGAAAAGGCGGTGATGTTGGACCGGCCCGTTCAACATAGCGAGCATCATCCCCAAGCAACCTGAGGGAAAAAGCCCGACGACGACAGGGCGCATTATTTCCGCGCGCGCCATGCAAAATTTTATAATTAAAAGCAACGGCATCGCCCGGCTCCATGGCCCATTCAACAACCTTCATGTTTTCTGCATCGGGGTCCGGCACCGGCATATAGATATCCTCACCGGCATAAAAATCTTCTTCAGACAACCATCGTGTCGGTAAAACAGGTTTTTCCCATTGATGAGAGCCAGCAACGCACCGCAATGAAGCCTCGGTCACCGGGTCTAAAGGTGCCCAAAAGCTCACCGTCTGTTGCCCTTCGACAAAATAGTAAGGTCCGTCCTGATGCCACGGGGTTGGTTTCGATGTTCCCGGTTCTTTCACCAGAACATGATCGTGAAAAACCTGAACACTTTTAGACTGCATCAAATCAGCAGCAACCGCCGCGACTGGGGAATGCCGGATCACATTTTCAAATTCAGGAATACGGGTCCAATTGCAATAATCATCAAAAAACCGCCCCTGCTCTCCTTCTTTAAGGTTTTCAGCGGCATAAGGTCCGGGATCCGCCATATTGGTTTCAACCCCCGCCCTGAGCTCTTCAACATGATCTTTGAAAAGACCTTTGATGAGAACAACACCATCGTGTTGATAGTCATCAACATGCTTTTGTGTGATTAATGGATGTACCATCATCTTAACTCCCCAAACAGTTATGCCTTTAGATTTAGTAAATTTGGCCTGTTTTTCTGGAAAGAAGAATGAAAGACTTATATAATAATTTCAAATAATGATTACTTAAGATTAACATAACCTCATGTTATATATTACACTTCGCCAAATGGAATACATCGTCGCGATCGCAAAGGCAGGCAGCCTCACAGAAGCCGCCCAGTTCCTCAATGTATCCCAACCCGCGCTCTCTGTCGCGATAACACAGGTAGAAACACGTCAAAGGCAAAAAATCTTTATTCGCCGCAAAGGTTCCCCCATTACCCTGACGACCTATGGTAAATCCTATGTCAAAAGCGCAGAAAAACTGCTGACAGAAGCGGCCCGTCTGGAAGATCCCGATGCCCATACCTTCCATGATCTTTTGCCTATAACAGTCGGCTGTTTCGAAGATTTAGCACCAAGGTATCTGGCCCCGATACTGACAAACCTGAAACAACATTTCCCCGAATTAAAGATCACGCCGCAGGTTGGAAACTTTGATACGCTGGCCAACAATATGCAGAACGGTAGTATTGAATTTGCCCTGTCTTACGATTTGGGCCTAGATGCCAGCTTTGACAAAACAATCATAACGACCTTGTCTCCACATGCTCTGATAGCACCCGATCATCCTCTGGCAAAGGCATCCGCGCTTAATCTGGTAAATCTAGCCGATACGCCCTTGGTTCTGACTGATCAGGGACTTTCTATCCACCATATGATCCGGCTTTTTCAAAATCAGGGGCTTTTGCCAAAAGTCGCCCACAGGGCCGCCTCACTGGAAGTTATGCGCTCACTCGCAGCAAACGGCGAAGGGATCGGTATCAGCTATACAGTCCCACCTACGAACCAGAGCTATGACGGCAAGCCCCTGAAAGCGATCCCCATCACCGACCCGGAAGCCAAAGAGCCCATCGTACTCGTGCGCTCAGCCCTAAACCCCTTAATTTCACCTGTACCAGCCGTCATGGAATCAGTTCTCGCATCAATCAAAGATGTTACATGAAACTTGTCTCTCATGCCGATAGACAGCCTCAAAGATCTTGATATACTTTCGATACGATAACAAACAGGTATCAAAACAAACTACGCGCTGGGGAGGTCATAGATGTCAGATGAAATTGTACAATCAACAGGCTTCAAACCTGACCCTGGCTATGCACATTTCAACACCTCTCTTTGGGTAAGCGCACTTATTGATAACATCGGAAAAACGAATTTCTTCCCGTGGGTCGCAGAGCAGTTAAAACATGTTATCCCCTATGAATTCTGCATGATCTTCCAATATGAAAAAGAACAGCGGCCACAGGTTCTCTATGACGGTTTAAGTCCGCTGGGATATCGCGATGGCCTAAAAAACTTCCTGCAAAGCACCTGGCAGATCAACCCATTTTACCACGCCTGTCGCGAAGGTCTGAAGCCCGGCCTGCATACGATGGAAGCCCTGTCACGGGAAATTTCGTCACGCTCTTATGCAGAAAAATCCAAAAGCCCTGACGATTACAAAATGCGCCCTGATCAGATGGAGGAAATCGGCTATGTTACCGATGGCTGGCCGATGGGTATGCAGGAATTAATGCTGGCTATTCCCCTGCCCGGTGACGATGTGATTGAAATATCCCTGTCGCAAAAGGTCGATCACAGAGATAAAAACGCCCCCTTGCTTGAACGCTCACAAGAGCTGGTGCCCATTATCATCAGCGCGATCAAAAAACACTGTGAAGCTCTGGGCCTAACAAAAGAGACCACGCAACAAGCTTTGATACCGGAACTCTGTGATCTTACCCCCCGTGAAGCTAGCATCATGGATCTCATTCTCTCTGGCCACGGATCAGAAGCCATTGGCTTAAAACTTGGCATTGCCTTACCAACGGTCAAAACACACAGACGTAATCTCTACCGCAAACTCGGCATCTCATCACAAGCAGAGCTTTTTGCGTTAAGGTTACCCAGGCCTCACTAAGAACTGGCCCCGCTAAGAACTAAATGACCGAAACATCCCAAACTCATCCTTTAGGATGATTGTTTGATCCCGAAAGGCCTGACAACAATCCTTCCAGAATAATGTGGTTTCTGAGGATTAAAACATGACCTTCCCGATTGAAAACGTTCGCGCGCAATTTCCCTCTCTGTCCCTGACCGATAACATAAACGGTAAAGAGCAAAGGCGGATTTATCTGGATAACCCTGCCGGGACACAGGTAACATCGCGCGTTATCGAGGCCGTTTCCGACTGTTTTCTCAACGCCAATGCCAATCTTGGCGGATACTTTCCAACATCAATTGCCGCAGAAAAAGTTGTTGATGATTGTCATCTCGCCATGGGGGATTTCATGGGCACCGATGATCCCGGTGAAATCATTATCGGTGCTACCATGACAACACTGACCATGCACATGTCGCGTAGTATCTGTCGTGATTTCAATCCGGGAGATGAAATCATCGTTACCCGTATGGATCACGAAGGCAATGTCGCTGCTTGGCTCGAGATTGCGCAAGATCTGGATCTGGTCATTAAATGGGCCGACTTTGACAAGGCTAGCTGGAAGATCGAACCCGAACACATCAAAAGCCTGATCACCGATAAAACAAAGCTTCTCGCCCTGAACTATGCCAGCAATCTGACCGGGGCCATTAACGACGTTAAATCCATTATTGCAGAGGCCCATAAATCAGATGTGCTGGTTTATGTTGATGCCGTTCAACTGGCCCCGCATCACCAGATTGACGTCAAAGATCTCGACTGTGATTTCCTGATCTGTTCGCCCTATAAGTTCTTTGGCCCTCATATCGGGGTCCTCTGGGGCAAGCGATCCTTGCTTGAAAAAATGCACGCCTATAAATGTCGCTGTGTGCCCGAAACGCTGGCGACCAAGTATGAAACCGGCACCCCCGCCATTGAATTGTTGGCTGGCTTGACCGCCGCCATAGATTATTACGCCTGGTTGGGTGGCGAACTGGGCCAAACCGGATCTCGCAGAACCCAGATGGCGGCGGCCTTTAACGCCGCAATAGAATACGAAGAAAACCTGACCAGCCAGCTTATCGAAGGCTTGCAAAAAATTGACGGCATCGAGATCTTTGGCCCTACGGCACAGAACCAGATGAAGGCGCGGGTACCCACAGTTTCTATCCGCCATAACAAGGTAAAGCCGGATCCTCTGGCAAAAGCGTTAAGTGAAGAAAACATCTTCGTCTGGAGCGGCCATAACTATGCCATTGGTGTTGTTGAAAGCCTCGGCATTCCAATGGACGAAGGTATTTTGCGCATTGGCATCGCCCATTACAACACTGCCGAAGAAGTACAGACCATCCTTGATTCTATCGAAAACATCGTGACCAACGTCTAACGCTTTACGGCATCCGACCGCAAAATATAAAGCCCTCATACCTTCTGCCTCCCCTACGATATATGGTAGATGTATTATGAGGGCTTTTCGTTATGAATTTTTTCCGGATTATTCTCATCTGGACCTGCTCTCATTAAAGTGAAGGCAAGTCAAATCCCGTGACTGGCCCCATGACTGATTTATAGGCCATACTCATCGCCCAAGAGAATGACACACCTGTTTCAGTTTTTTACGCCAACGTTTTTTAGCTCAATAATTATAGTTATTCAGATTAACTTTGCTCAAGGCGTGAAGAGAAAAGTGTAGTTTTAACCTACATGAAAGATCAAACAACTATCAGAAAAGTTAATATGAACGACTATAAACCGCATAAAACGGAGATATTCATACCATGACAATATCAAAAACCTTCGCCGTCGCCGGAACACTCTTCCTGATGGCAATGCCACAGGCAATAGCAGCCGAAGATCACCCTATGGGCTTCTTTGTGACATCTGTCGGATCTGGACAAGGCGCTAATCTCGGTGGTCTGGAAGGGGCAGATGCCCACTGTGCCAAGCTTGCAGAAGCTGCGGGTTCAAAAGGTCGTACATGGCGGGCCTATCTGGGCACACAGGAAGAAGGCAAACGCGGTGTCTCACCACGTGATCGCATCGGCCTCGGCCCTTGGTATAATGCTCACGGTGTCCTGATTGCCAGTGACGTGGACGAGTTACACCTCAATCCCAATATCATCAAACGCACCGCCGTTGATGAAAACGGTAACAGGGTCAACGGGCGTGGCGACAAGCCAAACCAGCACGACATTCTCACCGGGGCCATGTCAGACGGTACAGCCTATTTCCCACGGGATAAAAATGATCACACCTGCAGCAACTGGACTAGTTCCGGCGAAGGTGCCGCAACTGTCGGGCATCATGATCGCCACGGCGGCGGCAACATATCTTGGAACGCCGCCCACGACAGCCGCGGTTGCAGCCAAAGTGACTTGACCAAGACGGGTGGTTCCGGTCTGTTCTACTGCTTTGCAGCGGACTAGAAGAAATTTGGTAAGACAGGCCCAGAAGGAACTTATCCCGATGGGTCTGTTTTTACACCTAATAAATCGCCGAGAAATAACCTGATAACCATCAAGCGAACTTCACGTATATGTGTTTTGTTTTAAATCCCTAAAACAAACAATAGTAGTTTTCGGTTTAGTCTATAGCAGGAAACTTATAATGAAATGGATCATGGCTTTGTTTGCCCTCTCCGGGATATTACTTTCCGGACAAACAGCAATGGCGGAAGAGACAGCCCTTAATACCGCACAGATCAAAGAACTTCTTGTCGGGAAAACTGTTGAAGGCATTCATTTTGGATCTCACACCAGACAGTATTTTTCCAAATCCGGATTAACACTTTGGATAAAGAATGGAGACGCCGAACCTTCCGAAGCACGCTACAAGGTTGAGAATGATAAATACTGTTCCAGTTGGACGGGCCTTTGGGCAGAGCCTGAATGGGGATGTTTTTCTATTCATCACGATAAAGATCAGGGACTTTACTACTACATTTCTGACGATTTCCGTGCGCCATTTATTATCGGGAAAACATTTTCTCTCGATGCAAATTAATCAATCAATTTAAAGTTGAAGGTTCAGCCTGGCCTTATTTGATCATTTTGCCTCTTCACGAAAGCCAAGATAATTACTCAACATGATGCCCCCAATAAACGCAGAACATATGGGACCTCGCATTCTTCATTGGGTTATTCAGCCACGGGATTAGAAATATCTGAATATTTTTGATCCTGTGGTGTTAATCAGGTATCTCAATTTCAAAGGATCCCTGTTTGATGCAAAAAATAATCTACTCCCCAATAGTAATGACTTTACTAACCTCTGTTGCACTTTTTTCATTAGCCTTCTTCTTGTCCATCCCTCCATCGTACGGGAATGAGACAATTACTGCGACAGCAAAACTTAATACTGCCGATGGAAAAGGCGCAGGTTCCGTTAGGCTTGTTGAGCTACATGACAGAGTACTTTTACAAGTTGATATTAAAGGAATCACCCCAGGCACACACGGCTTTCATATCCATGAAACCGCAAGCTGTTCAGATAACTTTAAGGCAGCCGGCGGCCATTTTAATCCTTTTGATAAAGGACATGGTTTTGCTGGGAACGGCAGCCATGCTGGCGATCTCTCCAACATTATTGCAGATACAAATGGTATCGTAAAAACCGACGTTTTTGCCCAAGCGGTTACCTTGAAAGAAGGGTTAATTAACAGTCTTATGGATAATGATGGTTCTGCAATCGTCGTTCATGAAAAAGCAGATACTTACGGCGATGCAGCTGGCGCAGGCTCGCGCGTCGCATGCGGTATCATCAAGAAAGTATCCTGATTTTTCTGATCAAGAAGTTGCCGTAGCAGTCAAAGCGACCTGGCTAAAACCAGCGGTTCCGATCTATTTTAGTGCTACATAGCGAATTAGAAGAGTTTTAAAAGGCAGGCCTATTAATAATCTCAACCTGATGGGTCTGTCTTTTTAATTTATGACATATTGCTTCTACGTCATAAGACATTCAAAATCTAAAATAATACTTTTCTAATCCGGAGAAAAAACTGTGAAGTGCCTGGTTGTTATAGCGCATCCGTTAGAGGATAGTTTGTGCAAACATCTTGCAAACGAGACAATCGCGCATTTGGAAACCAAGGGGAATGAGATCACGGTAAAGGATCTCTATACAGAACGCTTTGCGCCACCCCTCACTCATGCCGAACGACAGAGTTATTTTGCCGAAAGCTTTGATAGCACTGCATTGGAACAGGACCTTACACAGCTAAAAGAAACACAGAGCCTTGTGCTGATCTTTCCGACCTGGTGGTTTGGTTTTCCCGCGATACTCAAAGGCTGGTTTGATCGGGTATGGGCGCCGGGGCATGCTTATGACCATGCAGATAACAACAAGGCTATTTTGCCAAAACTCGATAATCTGGTTGAGATGAAGGTCATAACTACCCTTGGCTCACCTAGATGGGTTGATCTGTTGATTTTACGCCAACCTGTACGGCGGGTTCTTAAAACTGCAATCCGTGGTACCTGTGCGCCCAAATGCCGTTTCCAAATGCTTTCCCTTTACGGTAGCGAAAGCCTGAGTAAAGAAAAAGTGGATCGTTTTATCCAGAAAATCAGAAAACGGTTTTAACCAAACACTTCTGAAATCTAGATGACAAAACAATCCACTTTAGAAAAAAAGTTCTGAGAATAATTTAAAACTGGCAACCGATTAAATACCGATGCCGAAATTATAACCCAAATTATACTTGGGCAGCGTCCTGTTCTGCCTGATCATCTTTAATGCCACGTTGAACGCGGTTTACTTCGCTGGAAATTTCAAAAAGAAGTTGCACCATACGCTCGTGCATGGATTGCAGGCGGGTAATTTTGCTTTGCAGGTCAGCCGTTTCAATAACTTCAACATTCGGCGGCAGGCTGGTATTGTCTTCAGACCCTTCCAGCAACCAAATCATATTCACACTCAATACACCGGCCAGCGCCACAAGCTTGTTGGCACGCGGCTCCGAACGGTCACTTTCCCAATTATTCATGGTCGAAACTTTAACACCGACACGGCGCGCAAGCTGGGATGCACTCAATCCCTTACTCTTACGTGCTGCCTCGATACGTTCGCCCATTGTGATATATGTCATAAAAATTTCCTAATATAATTCAACTAAACATTCATTAAAGAACCTAGGGGACGATCACTCATATGATAAGAACAACACAGAGTGTATCCCTTTAGCACTACCCAAAGGGATACACTCTCACCCCCCTCACCACAAGAGTAACTTTCAAATAAAAAGGGAAATCCCCCCTAATCAATTGATTTTAAGTATTTATTTTTAATGTTTTCCTTTAAAATCATATCAACACCGAAGATCAATCTTTCACTCAACAATCAGCCTGCATCTTTTTCTTTTCTTTACCTATCCGGTTTATTCTTGCCGCTTGAAAACAGACATCATGCAAACATTGATACATACATGAACCCTGAACACAGCCCCTGAATACGTCACAAAAAACAACACCCAAATACTGCTTTGGCATGGCTGCCCCGCAGTATCGTTGATTGACAGAGAGGCTATTCAGCTATAGTGAAACCGCACTCTTTTAATTTGAAATTTGGCGATAATGAGCAATTTTTCCGATCTAGGTCTTCGTGACCCTATTCTCCGTGCAATCAAGGAAGGCGGTTATGAACAGATGACGCCTATCCAGTCACGGGCTATTCCCAACATTCTGGAGGGAAAAGATCTGATTGGTGTCGCCCAGACCGGAACCGGAAAAACCGCGGCCTTTTCATTACCGCTGATACAATATCTGCTCAAAGGCGAAGGCAAACGCAAGGCCAAAACAGCAAGATCACTGATCCTTGCACCAACACGTGAGCTTGCCATCCAGATTTCTGATAACGTCCGTGACTATTCCAAATATCTGCACTTGCGCAGCACCATCGTTTTTGGTGGCGCGTCAGAGAAACCACAGATCAAGGCAATGGCCCCCGGTGTTGATATTTTGATCGCAACACCCGGTCGTTTGCTTGATCTGATGTCTCAGGGCCATATCAAGCTGAACGAAGTTGAATTCCTAGTCCTTGATGAAGCTGACCGGATGCTCGACATGGGCTTTATCCGCGACATCAAAAAGATCATCAAGGAACTGCCTGATAAACGTCAAACCGTCCTGCTTTCTGCCACCATGCCAAAGTCTGTCACAACATTGGCCAACACTATTCTAATCAACCCCGTCCGTGTTGAGGTTGCCCCTGCGGCCACCACAGCTGAAAAGGTTGAACAACATGTGATGATGGTGCCCAAAAGCCGCAAACGTGACTTGCTGGGACATGTACTCAAGGACGACGCAATCAAACGGGTTCTGATTTTTACCAGAACTAAACACGGCGCGAACCGTGTTTCTGAATTTTTGGAAAAACTGGGTATTACATCTGCCGCTATTCACGGCAATAAGTCTCAAAATGCCCGTCAACGCGCACTGGCCGATTTCCGTGATGGCGCGATCCGTGCGCTTGTTGCCACCGATGTTGCCGCACGTGGTATTGATGTGGATGGGGTGACTCACGTCATCAACTTCGAACTTCCGAACGAACCGGACAGCTATGTTCACCGTATTGGTCGCACAGCGCGTGCTGGTGCCACAGGTATCTCCTATTCCTTCTGCGATCACGAAGAACGTGCTTATCTGAAAGATATCGAAAAGAACATCCGCCAAAGCGTGCCAGTTTTTGAAGATCATCCTTATCACGAAGAAGGCATTGCCGCAGCCCCTGCTGGCAGCTCAAAAGACGGTAAGAATGGTGGACGACCAAACCGGAACGCCCGTAACGGTAAACCCAGTAACGGTAAGCCAGGCAACAAAAGTCGCCGTGGAAACAGCTCAAAACCAACTGGTAAATCAAAGCCAACTGCCGGAAGGCAAGATGCTAAACCGAACCAAGACAAATCGGGTCAAGGTAAGTCAGGTAGTAAGCCCAATAATAACGCCGATAACAAATCAGGTAATCGGGCAAACAACCGTCCAGGTAACAGACCAAGCAACCGATCTGCCAACAAATCCAGAAACAGACCCGGCAATAAGAGCTCTAACGCTGCTTAGCGTTTAAAAAATTATTTTACTCAACAAAAGCGTTAACAGCCTATAACCTAAATATTATTTTAAATATTTAGGTTATAGGCTGTTGCACTTTCAAAACACACTACAAATAGGCACCACAGGTATGTTGTCTGCCGCAGGTCTGTGGTTGGCTGAACATTCCGAGCAAACAACGATTATCTCTAGAAATCCAGCCCCCTTTGTAAACCAACTAAGAGATCAAGGTTATCAGGCCAAAGGTACGAGCTGTAATTACAAAATACCCCAGCAACGACAAAATTTATCCAAAACTCTCAACCCAAATAAATATGATCTGATCCTGCTCTGGATACACCAGGATGGCGCATCACTGCTGGAAGAACTATCCACTAGCTGCTGCTCTGACATCGCACGCATCATATGGGTCGTTGGCAGTGATTTTCAAAACCTTGAAAAAGAACATGCCAATAAAAAATTCGAGCGTTCGACCTTGCCGGATAATGTATCTCTCCAAATCGTCATCCTCGGTTTTCAGGTGGAATTGGGCAAAAGCCGATGGCTTTCTCATCAAGAAATTAGCCAAGGGGTAATTAGAGTAATAAAAGCGCCTCAGGAAAAAGAAAGCACTATCGGTCAAACTGAATCGTTATTGGCCCCAAATCAGGATAAGTAAAGTCTTCATTTTTACAATCACGGTCTTATGATTTATCCTGATCAGCCAATGATATACGAACATACTGATAAAAACCGGCATAAGAACGATCTGATAGATTATTCTGACAACTGCCATTCTGATAACGGACCAGAAAGCAACCATTACAATCAGAAACAGGGCTGCAACAATTCCTTCCAAACTTGATCCCTTTCTATAAGCCTTATAATAAAGTGGCCTTGATTTTTTTAATTTCAAACCAAACAACACACGCAAGGCTTGCAAAGCCTATTTTTTAAGTGTCTCATTCCAACCCGCTTTATTTTTCAAAGTTTTCCTTGAAAGCATATTCCATGATTATCAAAGCAGCTCTTGTAGGCCTTGGTTCGGTAAATCAAAATCTTTTGACAATCCTGATCAACAAGCAAGAAAGATTACAACGCGATCATGGTATCTGCTTTCAGATTGTCTGTATTTCCGATAGCTCGGGCGTCGCAGTCAACATCGATGGTTTTGGCGCACAGGATATTATTGACAGAAAACATGCCGGTGAAGGTGCCTCAGCCTTTCAGGGTTTTAGAAAAGATGCCAACATTCAAAATGTTTTAGCGGACACAGAAATTGATCTGGTTTTCGAAGCTTCCCCCGTCAATCTAAAAACAGGTGAACCCGGCCTTGGCATCACACGCACAGCTTTGTCCATGGGGGTTTCAGTCGTGCTTGCCAACAAAGGCCCTGTCGCACTTGCCTATGAAGAGCTACAGAACCTCGCGAAAGAAACCGGTGCGTCGTTGGAAATGAGTGCCACAGTCTGCGGCGGCTTGCCAATCCTCAATATCGGCAGACGTGATCTGATCGCTGGTGATATCAACAAGCTCCAGGGTATCTTTAATTCCACCAGTAACTTTATTCTGGATGAAATGGCAACCGGGCGTTCTTATGATGATGCCCTGGCAGAAGCACAGGAACGCGGCATTGCCGAAACCGACCCCAGCCTTGATGTTGGTGGCTGGGATACCGCAAACAAGCTCGTCATTATTGCCAATACTATTTTAGGACAGGCTGTTACTCTCGAGGATGTTGATGTCACAGGCATCGAAAATATTACCGAATCTGACCTGAAAGCCGCTCAGACTGAAAACAAACAAATCAAGCTGGTTGCTACATATGAAAATGGCAAACTATCAGTTAAGCCCCTCGCCTTGCCACAAGACAGCTTCCTCGCCCATTGTACAGGCTGGGAAATGGCGGTGGAACTCCACACCGACATCTACGGCATCATGTACCACAAGCTATGGGAGCGCGAACCAGTACCCACTGCGGCATCCATGTTGCGCGATGCTGTGAACATATTTGCAAAAAAAGCTTTTTAAACCTCTCCCCTGTGCGTTTCTCTTAGTGTGCTTCAACAGAAAATTAAACTTTTTACAGAAAACGACTAAATAATGCCCCGCCCCCAAAAGCCACATGCCGAAAAAGCATCCTTAGAAAATGCATCGCTAAACAGGCAAGCTTATCTTATTTTACTTCTGCTTTTTACCGGGGTCTTTTGTAATGCCATGATCGTGCCCTTTATGGGCTTTTTCATCATTGATGAACTGGGTCGTGATCCTTGGGAAATCAGTATCTATGTTGGCCTTGTCAGCGTCCTGTCTCTATTAATGAACCGGCAGTTCGGAGAACGCTTTGACAAAGGTGCGCGGGTACGTCCACTGATTGCCATATCTGCAATCGCTTTTCTAACTGCAACGACAACGCTTTCTCTTTCTCCTTCCTATGGGGTGATCATCGGCTTTATCAGCATTTGTTTTAGCTTCTCAAATGCTTCGACATCTCTGATGTATAGCTTTGGTAGAGCTTATGCAGAGCAACAGGGTATTGCCATTACCACCTATAACTCATATCTGCGCAGCATGACCTCGTCTGCCTGGATGATAGCCCCTGCACTTTCTTTTTTCATTGCAGGACAATGGGGCAATAGCTTTGTTTTTTATACCGCGGTCTCTCTCGCATTTTTGTGGGTTATCCTATGGTTCTTTGTCGTGCCATCAGATTTTACTGCCGCAGCTAAAGAGCCCTCATCAGAACAAAATTCTTCCGAACACAAATCTCTCAATCAGGGTTTATGGCTGGCTGCAGCCGCTTGTCTCTTTATTTCCGGCGCACACATTCTGACCAGCGCTGCCTTACCGCTCTACTTCACACAAGAGGCAAACCTTCCAACCTATGCCCCGGGTCTTGCATTTACCCTCAAGTGTCTGACCGAAGTTGCCGTTATTTTGCTGATCCCCTATGCCATGCAAAAATTCAGCGCCAGAACCGCACTCTATGCCGCAACACTGATCGCCATGCCGACCTTCTATATTCTCTCACAGGTAGATAGCTTACCCCAACTCGTCCTAGGGGCCGTGTTGGAAGGACTGTACTACGGCATTTTTGCCGGTGTCAGTATTACTTTCGTCCAAAGCTTCGCTAATGGTCGTCTGGGTCGTGCCACCTCGCTTTATATGAACAGCCTCTTTCTCGGCGGTATGATGGGCAATGTATCTATGGGCTTGATCGCCAGTGCCTATAGCTATCAAACAGCAATCCAGCTATCACTCGTGATCATCACCATTGCACTAGTAATCTTAATCGCATCCCGACGCAGTGATCGGGTTGTGGACAGAGGCCTGAGTGTGTAAATCGCTTAAAAAAGTAAAACTCTACTCCTAAGTCTTCTCTCTAACGAACTCTTCAAAACGTCTCAACTTGCCTCATTATTAAATCACTAAGGATTTCCCTGTATCCTGACCAATATTGCATTCATTAGATATTATTGTTCAGGGAAGAGATGAAGAAGTTATTTGTAGTATCTATCGCACTAGCCTTGTCCCTGACATTTGGTACATCTTCTTCATATGCAAAAAACTACAGTGTTTGCACCGTTGAAATTCCGGGCGGTATGACAGAGGATAAAGAAGGCCCACAGCCGTTGTTTAATTTCTATCAGGAAATTATCAAACGGGTTTCCGACAAAACAGGACACGCATTCGAACTGCAATTCGCACCGGCCTTGCGGTGTCAGAACCTGTTTTTCAAGCGGGAAATAGACATTATCTGGCCCTATATTATCAGTGGCGATACAGACCGATTTAAAGAAGCCGGATATACATTTTTGCCCATCTATTCCATGCCAATCATCATGGGCGGGTATCATATTTTCACGAGAAAAGAAGACCCTGTTGCCCACCAGATTGCTGATTTGGAAGGTAAAAGTGTTGTAAGCGCCAGAGGTTATGGCATTCCTGTCGAATTGGAAAATAATGAAAAAATAACAAAATCAATCACGAATGGTAACGAGCTTATTCCCAAAATGATCCTTGGTGAAAGGGTCGATGCCGGTATTATCCAGACAGGCTGGATACCAACACTCAGGGAACAGGGGCTGTTGGAAGGGCTTCACCACAGCGACGTGATTGATTTTTGGGGTGGCTCTTTTACCTTTTATCCAGACGAAGAAGGCGTGGAACTTATGAATACCTTCTCGACCACCATTCTCGAATTGGTTACAGAGGGAAAATACCGGAACATGATGACAGGTGCGCCCTATTATATTCCCAATTATTAGGTTTAACGGGTACTTTAACTATTTCCATAATTCGCACCTAAAATAAAAATCCAAAGAAGGGGATGAGAGACAAAGCCAAGTATGCGCCCCCAAAATATTGCCCAGTCAGCACCATCAGGCACGTTTGCCAGCATATTTTCCATGAACTTGGTCGTAACGGTAAACCAGCCGACTATCAAAAACCGTAAAATAGAAACATACACGATTTTTGCTGCAGCGAATATCACAACAAGTAAAATAGCTTTCATCGTCCCCCCAATCAGCAATCATAAGCTGCAGATTAATAGAGGTTGAGATGACGAGACAAGAGCTAAAACCTTCTAACCCAATTTCACATCGCCCAGTTCACCGGGAGACAGGGCGCCCTTTATTTTCCCAGCCAGCTCTTTCACTTTTTCAGGGGTATAGAGATCATAAAAACCCTGGTTACTGCGTCCTATGGCGTGTTCGGCAGAGAAACTGCCATTGTATTTTTCCACAACGATCTTCACGACCCATTCGCGTAAAGACGGCATAAAAGCCGTGTCATTCAAGCGAGGATCATCCTGTGGTATCGAGAGATTAAAGTGCAGACCACCATCCCCCACATGACCAAAATCACAGATCCATACATTCGGAAACTTTTCCGGTAGCTCCTGTGCCATAAAGGCCCGGAACCTCATCAGGTCGCCACGTCGGAATGACACGTCAAAAGCCACCAGTTTACCCGCGTGTTTCACGCCTTCGGATAGGGCATGCCGCAAGGCCCACATTTCTTCAGGGCGTCCAATAAAGGCATTTTCTAACGGTGCCTCTTCATCTTCCCAGATTTCAGCCAACACCACTTCCATTAATTCGTCCAGGTTCTGTTCACTTTCACGCTTGGCCCAGGTCCGGGACAATTCAACCAGCAACACATAATCAGGAACGTCGCCACCCGGGAAAGGATTACGCAAAGACGGCACATGATCAAAGGCGGCACGGATTGCGTTTGCTGACATGCCTTCGAAAGCAGTCAGATTGGTATCACAGCGTTGCTCCATTTCCAGTAATAGCTTGAGAACTGCCGCTTCATCACGAGGCACCAACAGTGCAGCCGTGGATTGTTGCGGCAACCTGACGACATTCAATACGGCTTCTGTAACCACGCCCAAAACACCCGTTGTACCAATAAACAGATGCTTCCAGTCGATGCCCGTATTGTCCTTGCGCAAGCCGGACATAAAATCTAGTTCGGTCCCAGCCTCGTCGGCCAAGACAACCTTCACCCCCAAGGTGTTCTGGCGCACATCACCATACCGCAAAAAACGGGCTCCGCCTGTATTGGTGGCGATCATACCGCCTATGCGCGGATCAGCACCGAGATCTATGGGGAAAACATAGCCCTTGGGCTCGAGAAAAGCATTCAAGTCAGACAGACGGACACCTGCGCCCACCATGACCGAACGGTTTTCTTCGTCAAAGATAATCTGGTCTGAACTATCCGTTCCCATCTCAGAAGTCCTGATCAGGCGATCAAAACTGAGAACACCTTGTGTTCCCGAACTATCAGGTGTCGAGGCCCCGACCAGCCCACTGTTGCCAGATTGCGGAATAAGGGTAATCCCCCGCCCGTAACAATAGGCTAACACCCGGGATGTTTCTTTACTGTTCGCCGGGCGCACAACAAAAGCTGCCTTTCCCGCGCCATAACGCACACAGGTTTCATAAACGGCAAAATCATCCCCGCCATGACCGTCTGGCCACATCAGTCCTTTTTCACCAACAATGTCTTTCAGGGCGTCAAAGTCTTGTGAAGCCACAAAACTTTTCTGGGACAAGGATGTCATTTTAATAAACTCTGACTTTTAATAAACAGTTGGGGTGCCCCTAACTCGACAGCTACAGGGCACCCGTTAAGATGTAGAACCATGTTATAGGCAAAGGTATTTTACATAGCCATGATTGATTATGCCGCTACTTTACGCTGCGACCGGGGTTCCGCTCTTCAGAGATTTCTCTGATAGCTTTTCAAGACAGCGGTTCAAAGATGCCTGCTCCAACTCGGCATAGAGAGCCAGTTCGTCCAGTACCCTTGCACCCAGTGCCTTTTCGAAAGCCTCCTGACTTGGGTTGCTGTAAACGACCTCTGCCCCACCATCGCCGAGATTGGATTGAAAAATACCCGCGGCTGACACTGGCAGAAAATCTTCATAAACAATAGGATCCATACGCAAGATGCCTGCTTCCAGCAAGCCATCAACCGTGCCGGACACCCCCACAGATTTAGCAATAGTCGCGCCCTTATCAGTCAGAGAATATCGGAAGAACGCCAAACCTTCGGCGCGCAGTTCCTCGTAGCTATCAGGGAAAGCCGAAAAGTTTTTAACCAAAAGGTCTTGGTAAGTCCCCTCACCAGCGCGCACACCTGCACGGGTTTTGTCCAGCAACTCGTCATACAGCGCCCGACCTTTCGGGGTCAGGGCAGTACCGCGTTGTTCAATCTCGCCAAAACGGGCGGTGTGTGATCCCTCTTCCCATTTGACCTCTGTCCCTTTTCCGCCAACCTGCTTGAAAAATACCTTTTCTTCCAAGGCCTTGAATGATGTCTGGCGTAGCAGGATCGGGCAGTTACGTTGCGGTGGCCCTTCGATAACAGCTTTGGGATCAATTCCCCGTTCAGGCATGCCGACCTGAACCGCATCGATATCCAGCGTCCGTGGCGTCAAATGGTTGATATGGGGGCCATGAAAGCTAACGATATCTGCAATCAGGCGGTGTTCGTCATGCAGTTTATTATAAAACTCCTTGTCGATATTTGCCTTGCTATGCCAGCGGAATGTTTCCAGGGCCTCAGTAACAAACTGTGTCGCATCTTCAGCATCCAACCCGCCCTGTGTTTCGGCACGATCAATCAGGTTTAATGCCGCAGTCGTAAATATTTCACGGTTATCCAGAACCTCTTGCGCCGCTGCGCGCAGTGCTTCGTCTTCGATAAGTTCCAGACGCAACAAGGATGTAAAAATTCTGAAGGGGTTCCGGTTCAGATCAGCCTCGTCAACCGGGCGAAAAGCAGTGGAATGCACGGGGATACCCGCAACAGACAAATCGTAGTAACTGACTGGCTCCATCCCCATCACAGCAAAAAGACGACGCAGAGTAAAAAGCTCTTTTTCAGTTCCAACACGAATAGCACCATGACGTTCTTCGGTAATACGATCCAGCCCGTCTGTATGGGTTAGTTGTTCGTGGAGACCTTTGTCTTGTTCCAGAACAGCCGCATTGACATCTGCGACAAGATCCATCAGCTCGCCATAAGCAGGAACTTCTTCCTTGTACATTGTTGACATTGCTTGCGAGAACTGAGCACGAATTTCATTTTTTGCTAAAAAGATGTCGGCCTGGATATTATCATTTGTCATTACTTTATCTCCGAACACAACTATTGTTGCCTTTGCTCGCTTAACGAGCCTTAACCTATATTCTGGTCAGGAGATAGCATTTGTGCAGATGCGAAGAAAAACGATATCTTTTCATTACTTCATGAGTTTTATGAATAAATACACAAAAGAAACGGCGCGACAGTCGATTGCCTAATCAGGATCAATTCCACCATACACGCTAATGGCTTCTTCTCGCCCCCTGACCTTGTGCGTACCTTCATGACAATAGTAATCGCGCCAGCTTTTAAGTCCCTCGGTTTCAGCTTGCTTGAGAACATCTTCACTGACCAGAACCCGTTTGTCGAACTTGCGGCACAGTTCCTGAAGCCGGCTCGTTGTGTTGACTGTATCGCCAATCACCGTGAAACTCATGGACTCTCGAACACCGATGTCCCCCAAGACCACTTCACCGTAATGAACCGAGATATCAGCGACAATTTTTTGGCGACCTTGTTCAATACGTTTCTGATTCCAGCGGTCCAGCTCTTCCGTCATGTCATAAGAACATTTCAGGGCATTGACCGCATCTTTGTTTCCTGCTTCAGGCATCCCAAAGATTGCCAGTAATGAGTCCCCCGCGAAATGTTCTATCGAACCGTTATAAGAAAAAATTACTTTGGCCATTCTGCTATAGAAAGATTGCAAAATAGCCACTACGCGTTCTGGGTCCAGCTTTTCTGCAATGGTTGTAGAACCCTGAATATCAATAAACAACACCGCCACATTCTGACGGCGCATCTGTCCCAACGGATTATCATGATCAGATAGATGCTCTGCAGTTTGCGGTGAAAAATATCGGGCGAGATTGATCCGCTTTCGATTTGCCTCAGCTGTATCCTGCCGGGCTTGTATCAACTTGTTCTCTGTTTCAACGCGCTTTGTGATATCGCGCTGTACGGCGACACAACAATTTGCCTTCCCATCCTGCCCAAAGGATCCTTTTCGTTCTGGAACGAGGGAAATACACCATTCCATCATGAACTCAGACCCATTCTTGCGATAGTTGATGGTCTGGCCTTGCCAGATCTCACCCGCGGCAAGGACTTCTCTCATATTATCAAAAATGCGATGGTCCGTTTTCTCGCCCTGTAAAATCCTAGGGGATTTGCCCAGAATTTCGGCACGAGACCAGCCTGTCATTTTTTCAAAAGACTGATTTACATAAATAATTTTTGGTCCGGGAGTATCCAAATTGCAATCGGTAACAAGAATACTGTCCGTGGCGTATTCAAGAACGTCATCAGCATTAAACTCTGCCGTTACAGACTCTGTCATTCACCTCACCTATTGGGAGAACTGGAATACCTATGCGCGTAACTCAGTGAGAAAAGAATATTTTCTTTTATAATAGATATCAATTTAGTCTATTGTCATGATCCTGTCTTAAAAAAATTAAATCCTTTCACCTATATGCCAGATGCCTCTTGTCATTGACGACATAATTTTTTGAGAAATAATCATGCCTGAATCATTCGATACACTTAACAACCCCATTGGTGCAGTTACCTATACGCCTGTTAATGCAACTGATAATATCGCTAGAAACCCAAACGGTACTCTACTTGCCCACTGGGCATTCAGTGCTCAGGAAGGCATTGATGTTGTTTGCAAGGGTATTGCTGTTCCATATGTTACTGAGAAGCACGATGCCGGGGACGACGCCCCTGAAAACGACCCCTTTATTGGGGATTATAAAATTACATATGCTGGCCCGGATGGACAAGAGAGCGATCCGTGGGATTTGGTAATCACACGGGAAGGCGAGATCTATCATGCAATCTGGTCAAAAAATGACGTCGCGCATTACCATGGCATTGGCTTTATTTCACAGGAAAATCTAATCTGTGGGTGGCGACCAGTCACATAATTACACTCGGTTACATACCCAATATGGGCAGTCAAACAAGGATTACTACACGATAGAGACAATTTGATAGCCGGGAAAAGCAAATGAGCAAAACCGAAAAAAAATCACCAAAAAATATTGTAGAAAATATTAATTGGCATTCATCCCAATTAACCCGTGAGACACCAATCACTGAAAGCTACAAACACACCCAGAATGTGAGACGCTTTATGAAATCGCAATGCGGGAGGATTTTAAATTCAACAGAACATTTATGAGTTGGATTAAAAACGGAGATCCTAAAACACTCGGAGATGTCGCCGATAAATGGTTACGCCAGAACTAAACACACACTAAGTCGGAACTAATTCAGATTACATCAAGAAAAGATGTCGCAGATCAATCCTTTCCCAAACTACGGTTCGTTCAGTTCAAGTTCCAGCAATCCCACTTTTTGGTTAATCAAGCTTTCTGGTTGGTTTTCTGTCGTGCCCTCTAAAGCCCGCGCTTAGCTTTGACCAAAACCTTGCCAGACGAATGCGTAGAGATAAGAACGGCACCAATGCCGCATTATCAGATGTCTCATCCCAGAACATTGCGTCCTCCCCGACTTTATTCTGAATAATTCATATTGCTTGTTTTAGTTTATTTAAAAACATTACGCCTGTTATGTGACTCTAATGTTGCACTTTTATGAATTCGCCTTCAATCAGGCAGGCAAAAAAGATAAAATTGTGCTATAGTAATCTTGTGTTTTTGATTGAATTCATCAAAAACATGCAAAAACAAATACTTGTTTCTCTGCTCTGAACAATTCTGAGAGACGATGTAGAAGAAGCTCAAAAACCCTAAGTTTTTTTTGTTAATCTTCTACTGACGACACTTAATACCTGGTTTTTATAATGTCTGGTTTTTATCAATCGGTGAAATCACAAAAAATTACGTCATAACAATTACACCATAATAAAATCAGTCGGACAGGAGGTTATCAAGATGTTTCCTTCAAGGTTAAATGCCTTTAAAGCATCTCTTTTTACGTTTATTTTGGCATATTCTGGTACTCCACAAACACATTGAGCACCCTGTTCACAAGGCTTGGAAAGACATTTGTTACTTTCGTGACTTCGGAAGATATCCAGAGCCTCTTTTTGTGCGGTTTCTTTCACTAACGTTTTCAGAGCGGTTTTATTTGTTGTTGCCTTGCAAGTATTTAATCTCACTCCCAAAGGGGTAGAGGTTTATAAGGGCTTAAAGGAGTTCAAATCGTGACCTACAGTGCAAAAAATCTTAGTGAAGCTTTGGGAAAAGAAATGGCACATGGCTACCGTGCGCGTAAAATTGCAAAGCTCGCGGGCAAAATCCACCATAATCATCGTAGTGAGCTTTCCCGCTATCTCGATTGCAAGTTGATGCAACTTACAGCGATGGAAGAAGGACCGGAATTCGAGTTTTCAGAAGGCGAAATGCAGCATCTTATATCTGAATTGCGAAGTCATTAAGCACTGCCTGAGTATCCTTGAGCAAATATCCAAGAGATTTTTCAAGTCACAAGGTAAAATAGCTCCCTAAACGGGCTTCGTGTGACCTAACTCGGGATGATTTATCCCAGTGTGTATTAATCAGGGTACATTAATCAGTATGAGTTGACCTATATGATCTTCCCACGCCGTTGATCTTTTCTGATCAAATCGACAAGGCTTTATCCAACTCAAGCTCTTTAAGGCGGTGCGACAGGGCATTTGTGCTAACATTCAAAGCTTCTGCTACAGCAGATAATGTTGGTTTTGCACCAAATGAACTTGATGGCGACAAAAGCACAAGTGCTGCTTCGATATCCTGTCTAGAAAGCTCTTTTGACTTGTCTTCTTTACAAGGTTTAATTTTTTGTTTTTTTAGATTTCCCGATTTGGTGTTTCGGGGTTTGGCACTTGCCATAACTTTAAGCGTTCGCTCTATGGACAAATCTCTCTCGTTATCAGCCAGAGCCGCAATAAAACCATGAAACATCTTTCCCAGCGGTGTGCCGGAATTCAACCCCTCGCATAACGATTGAAAATAAATCTCCCGTGATTGTAATTCCTGAAGAAAAGTTATCAAATCAACCGTGCGACGTCCAAGCCTATCCAACCGCCAGACCACAAGACTATCCCCCGCCCCAAGTTCGGCCAGAGCATCTTCTAACGCAGGACAGATGACCCGATTGGACGACAGAATTTCAGAAAACACCTTGTCACAGCCCTCGGCCTTCAGGGCTGCAATCTGCTGCTCTAAATTCTGCCCTTCCCCGGACGTCCGTGCATAACCGATTTTCATCTCGCCACTCATTAAACCCATACTGAACAGGATGAGTTTATATTATGAAACAGGCGTTTGAAACAAATTGAAATCGGCAGCTAAAAACGAACAGCATCACGCGTCTAGTTGCTATCTGTATTTTTGCCAAACCACATTCTACGGAGCGTAATATCGCGCTTGATAAAATGATGATAAAGGGCTGCACCAGCGTGCAAAACAAACAGAACGATTATTAGGCGTGCACCAATACCGTGCGGGATACGAGGTGGATACCGTGTGAAATCAGGTAAAACCCCACCTTCACCACCAAAAATCACAGATCCAGCGCCCGATAAGACAAACATTCCGATGCCGCTAAAGGCCATGCCAAAAATGAGAAGATAAAACAGAAGATGTACACCCTTTGCCAATTTCTCTTTCAAGCTCCGATCATTTCCAAGGGCAGCCGGTTTCGTATCAAAAAACCACCACCAGAAAACACGTAATAGTGTCAGCAAGAAGACCGTTATTCCAAGTGGCACATGGGCACTAAGGATCTCGGCTTTTATATCCAAATCAAGTGTGTTAGCTGCCTTAAAACCAGTCCCAACCAAAGCGAGAATTAATAGTGCCGATAACCAATGAATGGATACCGCAACAAGGCCGTAATTCGAATTGGTACTTTGAATAGACATACTCTCTCTCCTTAATCGGCACGGATTACTTTGTAGAGCGAAGGATTAGGAACAAGGCCTTCCAGTGGCTTAATTCCACTTTCGGTACCCAGTGCCTTGCTGGCTGCTTTGAATGCGTCAACACTCTCCCATTGTGCCACGTTAATAAGCATATATTTGGCATCAGGAAGGATTGATTGATGCAACGCCGTGGAAACATACCCCGGTTGACCGCGCATGAAATCAGCCGCTTTGTCCCAAAACTTTACAGCTTCGGCTTCTTTGCCAACTGGCACGATGAATGCGTTAATCAGTGTAACGTGTTCATCCTCTGTAACCGTCTCATTCATTGCGAGAATAATACGCAAACGGGACATAAACTGTTTTAGGTTAAGGGGCTTTGCCAGATCTTGCTGTCCAACATGAAAGTCACGCTCTGGAGAAAGCTTTTGTTCTTCCAGAGACAACGCCCCATCATTGTTACGATCCCAGGTTTTAAATATACTTTCCCGGGCAGTTTGATATTCAACGAGTTTATTTCGGCTTTTCGCTAACTCGTCCCATCCCATATCCCAGACAAGATACTCTTTAAGAGTAACGACACCATCATCGTTACTATCCATAGACAGCATGACAATATCTTGAAAAAGCTCAATTTCTCGTAAGGAAGCCCTGCCATCATGATTTGCGTCGACAGAATCAAACGTTGTTTGATTTAAATCCTCTAGCTCCTTATCAACAGCAAAAGCAGATGTAGAAACAAAGCTGGCAAAAATAATACTGACTAAAAATAGAGTTCTCATAACCTTTTCCTCTTTTCTTTAAGGATAATCAGGCAACACAATGACCGCCAACCGCGATTTTTTTGAATAGATGGGGCGCAGCAACTGCGCTGGCCGGATACTCTGCGATACGTCTTTGGAATTCAGGCTGGGTAAAGGCATTTCTGAAACTCTCAACGTCTTTCCAAATCGCATAATTTACAAAGGTCGAGCTACCGGCGATCCCCTTGTGCATTTGTGTAGAGATATACCCAGGCTGATCTTTCATAAAATCTGCATCATAAGACCATGCCTTTAACAAAGCGCTCTCATCCGCAGGATCAACGGTGAACACATTAATGAGTACAATCGGTCCTTCTTCTGATCCCATCTGATCAGCAAGGGTGACGATATTGTCGAGTTCTTTGAATTTTGCAGTCATTTGCTTCTCCAATTTATATAGCGTACTATGTTTATGTAACACTACATAGCATGCTATTCAAGTATAAAGATTCATTATGACAAATTGGAAAATGAAATCAGCGGGTTACTTGACCAATCATATGACGAGACTGTTCTTTCAGGGGTTGCGAGATGAAATCGCTCCGCTGGGAATTGCCCCTGCTCAATTCATGACTTTGCTGGAAGTGTGGAAAGCAGATGACCTGACCCAGAAAGATCTTGTCGAAAGATTAGATGTAGAACAGGCAACAATGGCGAATACGATCACCAGAATGGAACGTGACGGATTAATCGAACGCAGACCAATGCCCAGCGATAAAAGAGCGAAAGCAATTGTCGCTACTGAAAAAGCAAAGGCAATTCAAAAAGATGCAATCGACGCAGCTATGAGAGTTAACCGTTCATTTCTCGAAGTCCTAAGTCCTGACGAACAAACACAGTTACTTGACCTGATGCGCAGAATTGTCGAAAACAAGACACAGTCAAAGGGTTGAATTTCATTATGAAACAGAATTCTGAAGTGAAGTTTGTTTATTTGTGAAAATCAAATTATCCACCTAAACTACAGATAGCCTAGAACTTAGATATTGAGCCATTAAATCTATGAAAAAACTTCTTATCGCTCTCTTTATTCTCGCCTCAATCGCCAAAAACTCCGCACATGCCGTGGAGCTTGACGGAGCCAATGCTCCCCAATTTAAAGAGGCCATCAAGGCTTGGCTGGATGATGATGATAAAACCTCTCTTCCACTTCTCGCTGAACTGGCAAAAAACGGAAATGTCGCAGCACGATTAACACTATCAGGGATAGAGCGCATACAGGTTCAAAGCATTTCAAAATACTTCAAGTCTTTAAATCGTAAAGAACAAAGATCTCTGATGCGATCAGAAAAAGGCTTATCCGGAACTTCGTGGGAAAGAGTAGAGGCTGAAAAAGGCAATTCATTCGCAATAACCATGCGAAAAATTCAAGAGCCACTTGTACAAGAAAGCACTATCAGAGAATTAATAAATATTGGCGAACATGAAGCCGCCTCAAAAGCGATCTCACGTATGCCAGGATATGGTACAACAAAAGAAATAATATCTCTGGCAAATGATAATCTCGTATCTTACGAAAGACGACACTTAATCTGGCAATCAGCAGTTTTGACGTCTGATAAGAAATATATAAACGAAGCCAAACAAGAACTCAAAAGAGGAAACCCACTTGCTTTAATGAGCGTGCCGTACAAAACAAAAGACCAACGTTTTGAACAACTAAGGAAAGCTATATATCACGGATATTTTGTTTCACCTTTTATTAAACAAAAACAAGCAAAAGAGTTAAAAAACTGGACAATGGCAACCCCAGTTTTCAGACCTATTAAATCTCTATGTCGTGCAGAATGTCCATCCCAATACAAATCTTGTACGATTATGGCGAATCAATTAATCAGCAGTTACGATGTCATTGCGGGCCATGATACACCTTTAGAATCTGTTATTTCGCAAAATACGTATTTAAAGAGTAAACGCTCAAGAAACACTTTATTACGCTACATCCTACAACGCAGAATATATAAAGATCTAGAAGGTAATGTTCTTTATAACTCACACCATCAACCAACATCACCGGAAGATATTCGTGCCGCCAGTAGTTGTTTAGCAGATAAACTTACCGCGCTAGAACATTAAACCATGACAGAATTAACATTGATCAGGCACGGACAGGCTCACTCCAGTGCGAGGGATGAAAAGAGCTATGATGCGCTAAGTGAACTGGGATATGCCCAAGCCAGATGTTTAGGATACTTTATAAGCCAATCCCACCAATTTGATCGCATCATCTCAGGCACTATGAACAGGCAAATTGAGACAGCAAAATCACTGGCATTATCTAGTATTCCCCACCATATCGATAAAAGATTGAACGAATTTGATTTTTTCGGGATCGCCAAACATCTGGAAGACAAACATGGCTTAGTCAAACCCGACACTGATATTGCCTTCCAAGCTTATATTCCCGTTTTACTCACAAAGTGGAAAAATAATAGTATCAGCAGCAATGTAGAATCTTATGTCGATTTTCGTACTCGTATATTGGAAGCCCTAAAAGAAATAGCCGAACAATCTGACAGTGCTTTAATAGTAACATCAACAGGCGTCATTTCTACACTAACTGCCGTCGCTTTGAATTTAGATATCGAGGCAAAAAGCAAAATATTCTTAAACGTATCTCACACATCTATGCACAAATTTTCATTTCGTAACAATGAATTACATCTGCATCAATTTGGGGCAACACCCCATCTTGACGTGCATGACACACTTCGAGAAAAAACCTATGCTTAATTTTGATGCAAAAATTAAATTCTTAACGGCATCAGAAGGAGGACGCGGATATCATGAAGGGAAAGATGCTCCTTTGGCATCAGGGGCTTGGCAACATGTAAGTCTCAGTTGTGGCATTAACGGATGCAAAGTGCATTCTCTAGAAGGGTACACCGAATATAAACCGGGAAAGACATATCTTGTGAATATGGATTTCTATTGCGTTAAACACGATCATGCACCTGAAATAACAGAAGGGCGCCATTTCTTTATCCAGGAGGCATCCCGTGTTACCGGGTCGGGCGTTGTAACCAAGGTTAATGATTGAGCACAGAATTAAGAGACTTAAATGATTAACGTACGTAAGCGTATAAAATTATGGTTGTTTTTGTGGGTGCTTTTTACATCTTCGTTTCTTCTTTCTGGCTATGCACAAGCTAGAGATGTAGATCAAATAGGCTATCCTGACCTTGAATATAATACACTAGAGAGCTTCTATGAAAGATATCGAAACGATGAACGTTATAAACTCTTAAGACAGTATTATTTGACAATCTATAACAGTGTTCGTTCTGTCGGGCTGTCCCCAAAAGAGATTTCTTTACCCAGGCCTACTTTAATTAAAGTTAGTGATAGTCACAAAGGCATCATCTTGCCTCTCATACAAGTCACTCAACGTGAAAAGCAGCGACACATCATCTTGAATATCACACAGGCACGGACTCTTGCTGAGGCATGGCATCAAAAGTTTCCACAAGGACCGTCAGAAGTGCTTGGCACTTATGTGATAAATGCTAAAGAGTTCGGAGAAATGGCTTATGGTTACGATAGATTATTCGCAGTTAAGCCTGATTTGGCAAAAGCTGAAACTGATAAATTCAGGAATAATATACCAAAGCATTTAGTGTTCGTGTCTAAGTTAGTTGGGCCAACCACTCGAAACGAGATAATGCCTCCGACTGTTTTAGCTAGATATCGTATTGAGAAGTGTGTTGGGAACACACTTCCTTTTTTGGATCTTTTTCTCAAGGATGCCTTTAATGCATTTTTGAAAAATCAGATTCAACAAGACCCAGAACCTACTTTAATCAAGTTTATTCCAGAGTGCGTAAAACAATAAATACTTCACCCCGGGTTTTCCATAATCAGGACGAGCATTGCCTTATCTGACAGGGCTTCGTAGGAGTGCTTTACATCCGCAGGATAGCGGAAATAATCGCCTTCGGACAGTTCCTGTAAATTGTCCTCGGGGCCAAGGCGGACCTTTCCACGGCAGATAAAGGCATGTTCTACTGTGCTTTGTGTATGGGCCGCAGCCTCTCTTACCGATCCGCTTTTAAGATAAACCCGATAAAAATCCCGTCGGCAAGATTTGGGGCAATCGGCCAACAAGGTAGAAGAAAGCCCGGATAGATCAGACGACAATTGATCTTCTTCATCGGCCCTGATAATTCTGAAATCTGATTTTGGTGTCTCGAACAGAAAGCTCAGCGGTATATTCAACGCAGAAGCGATAGCCCATAGAGTTTCAAGGCTGGGATTTCCTTGCCCTCCTTCCAGCTGAGACAGGGTTGATTTAGCAACACCCGCCTGAGAAGCCAAGGCAGACAAGCTCATCTTGGCACGTGTACGTTCTCGTTGTATCGCCTGCGCAATTAGAGATACCGGGGTCATGCTTTACCTTTGCTCCCTCAATTTTGTTCCGTATAAAAAACAAACGTTCTATTTGACGAACGACATATTATTGTTCATTATACAGAACAATATTCTTGTTTAACGAACAAAAGTCAAGGTTTTCGACCTTTATCCCGACCAAGCTATTTGGAGCATCCGTGATCAAGCGCGAGAACAGTTACAATAAATCAGGCCAATAAACTTTGATCAGTGAATTTGGCTTTTGTTAAGAGGAAGTCATATGAGTGATAAAACATATGCGTCAGAGGTCATGGTTCCCCCCGATGAAACACAGGAAACAAACCCAGAAAAGAAACCAGAAAAAAAATCAGAAACACACCTTGAAATAAGCATGGCATCGGACATAAAGGATGGCATCAAAGATGTCTCTCCCATTCTGTTTGCCATTGTTCCCTTTGCCGCCGTTTTTGGTGCGGTCGCCATTGAAAGCGGATTGAGTTTTGGGGAAACTATGCTGACCTCGTTGTCAATCTATGCCGCGGCCAGTCAATACGTCATGATAGATCTGATGGGTCAAAATGTGCCCGTCTGGTCCATTGTTCTAGCGGTCTTCGCCGTAAATTTCAGACACGTACTCTACTCGGCATCAATCGGGCGAACAATGGGGGCTTTTTCAACGCTTCAAAAGGCATTGGCTTTTTTCCTGCTGGTTGATCCCCAATTTGCCTCTTCTGAATCTCGCGCCGCAAAATCGGGCCTTAGACCTGCTTATTATTTTGCCTATGCAGCGATGATTTATTCCACATGGATCGCGGCCAATTGCGTTGGCGCACTGTTTGGTTCGCTGATTGACTCACCCGCAACCTATGGGCTGGATTTCATCTTGCCCCTTTATTTTACAGGCCTTGTCGCAGGCTTTCACAAACGCCCGAACTTCGTCCCCGTTCTTGCCATTAGTGCAAGTGTCTCATTACTTGCATGGTTCACGATCGGAAGCCCCTGGCATATTACTCTTGGCGGCATCGCCGGATTAATAACCGCAGCAGCGTTAAGCAAACCAGTTAAACACAAGATGGAAGAGGAAACAGCAAATGCATGATACTACGATTTTCTTAATCCTGGCCTGTGCCCTTGCTACCTATGCGACCCGAACAGGTGGTCACTTGGTCCTTTCACGCTTTGGTACCACACATCACCGTCTTGAAGCCGCACTAGAGGCCGTACCTACTGCTGTTTTGGCCGCACTGGTTGCACCATCAATGGTTATCAACGGTCCTGCCGAAGCTATTGCCATTGCTCTCGCGGGCCTCATCGCCCTGCGATATTCACTGGTGCTTAGCGTCCTGTCAGGTATCGTCTGTCTAATAGTGTTACGGGGTGTCCTGATTTAGGCATAGGCAACCATCTGGCCATCTTCGATTTTTATTCGGCAGGTTACAGGGAGGCTGAACTTTACAGTTGTTCCCTCACCCAATTGACTTTCGATGATGAAGCCCCCCTCGTGCAAATCGATCAAAGCGGCTGAAATCGCAAGACCCAAACCTGTTCCTTCGTGGCTGCGTGTGATCTGTCCATTGGCTTGCTGAAAGGGCTTTAATACTCCGGATAAATCTTTTTCAGCAATACCAATCCCTGTATCCCTAACTTCAAAACAGATATCTCCTGTCTCTTCTTCAAGAATACTAAATTGCATCTCTCCGCCTTCTTTGTTGAATTTCACTGCATTGGACAAAAGGTTGCGTAGAACCTGTTTAAGTTTTTTTGCATCAGCATTTAAGTAAATATCATCTTGCAGATCCGCAGGTATAAACCTGATATCTTTCTTTCGGACCTCTTTTTCAAAGGTACCCGTCATTTCCTTGTTACAGAACGTAATCAGGGATTTCACATCAAAAGCATCTTCACTTAATTCCATCGCATCGGCTTCTATGCGCGAAAGATCCAGGATATCGTTCAGGATTTCCAAGAGCCGATTACCGGACTGGTAAATATCCTGCGCAAAATCAGCGTAGTGTTTATCCTCATCCTTTTGCAGAGCCGTCTGAATGATTACTTCGGAAAATCCATTGATCGCATTCAAAGGGGTACGTAACTCATGGCTCATATTCGTTAGAAATTGCGATTTTGCTTTGTTAGCTTCTTCCGCAACAATCTGTGCTTTTTCGGCCTGCATCTTGGCTTCACGCAACTTCTTTTCAGCAATATAACTTATCGATATATCACGTCCTGTCCCTCGATAGCCGGCAAAGCTGCCGTCATTGTTATAGTACGGGTTTGCGGAAAGCGATTGATAGTGTTGGCGATCTTCCTTGCAGATATAGCTAAATTCCATATCGCGGAAACAGCCTTGTTGGGTCATAACCACCAGATAGTCATCGAGGTTTTCAACACGGATACGGTCATGTTTCAGCGCGGTCCAGTTTTTTCCAACCATGTCTTTGGTTGAAACACCTGGAATATCCGGAAAACCATCAGACACCATCGTAATGTTTAAATCCTGATCCGTTTCCCAAAACCAGTCCGATGCCGAGTTGGCAAAATCGGTAAAGCGCTGTTCGTTCATTGCCCGTTCTGCCACGCGAAGATCAGAAACCCGAGACAGAAGAACATTCAGAGCCGTAACCATTTCCCCGAATTCATTTTTAATCTGGGATCCTGACATCGCAACACGATCCGTATTCCCCGGATCTTCTTGCGCCCTGACAAGATGGCTTCGTAATTCCAAAAGCGGGTTAAGAACCATACGACCAAGGAAAACAAGGGCTACAACAGATATTGATATAGAAAGAAGAAGAACCAATCCGATTATACGCCACGTAAAGGCAGTCAGCTCAGCCGCTATCCAGCTCGCATCCAGACGGCTTATCACAACAAACGGTAATCCGGTTTCTTGCGGTAACCACACTGTATCATAGCGGGTTTCATCACTGTTCAAGCGGGCCCTTTCCTGATTTTGCATATAATCGGTTAAGCTCAATTCCGGTATTTCACCGAATGAACCAATCTTTTCACCACCTTCATCATAAAGAGTGCCGCCTTTGAAACGCGTAATTCGGGAAATTTTCTCACCCGTGATCAGGGGATTTTCCTGTTCAGCACCACCTGTTCCCAGAATGGATCGCACGTGATTCTGAAAACCGGTAATAACCGCCGTTTGTCCTGTGTCAGCCAAACGGGCGAGGAGATCACGTTTAAAATTATTATAGGAAGGAACCAGAATAACTGCTTCAACGATCAGAATGCTCATAAAAATGGTAATCGCAATTCTTGTCGTCAGCTTGCTCCGGCTAAGTGCCAGAAAGCCGTTCGTTACGCTAGTTTTTTTCACGGCAGGTGCCTGTTCCGCCTTACTCATTATTCGGCCTTATTTCTTTTATCTATATTTTGCGTACCTTTGACAAATCACCCTCACCATAAAACCTCCGTTGCACTGATGGGGCATGACATGTCACAGGACGTAGATTCAGTATGGTTGGCGACACACTGATGCGAGGCATTTAATATAGGGATTAATGATTAATCTTTCCCCTGTCACACGATCACTCTTTTGTGACTGTTAAAGGCTATACCAGTGTTGATTTTCCAAAGCCTTGATCAACACAGACTTTCAAGGCACAAAGCGAAGACCAAATGAAAAAAGCAAAGAAACAGGCATCACAGATAATTTCACCCACAGCCCAATAAGGTTCTATTGTCTATGAACATTAAAGAATACAGGGATCCCCATCCGAACCCTTGGCTTGGGGATGGGATTTTGAACGGGGTTCTAAACGGGGTCACCGAGCTTCTCTCCACCGCTACCTATAGCCCTGAGAACTTGATCATCGCAACAGAAGAAAAACTCAAGGTGATGCGCAAAATTATGGATAAAGACAAAACCTTGTGGGGACGGCTGCAAAATAAATTTAACGGTGAAAAACCGGATCGCATTCTGGTTGACGGCGGCATGTTGGTTCAACTGTTTGAATTATCAAAACAGAAATCGCCTTATACAATTACTCCAAGCCACCAATACACAATTCCCTATTCTGACCTCTATGAACTCTATAGAAAACTCCTACTGGTTCTTGCGCCGGAAAAGGCCATAAGACTTGGTATAAAAGGTTAAAACCGAATTCTCAGATCAATTTTTTAGTCAAACAAAACAATTCTGTAATAATGCCGGGCTATTGTCCGAAGTGATATAGGCAGTGATAGATCCCTGATGTTGGCGTAAATAATGCCATCATTAATCAGACAAGAAGAATGTCCCGCGAATGAAACCAAATCTGGCAGAACGCTTTTTACTGGATGAATGTAATCCAGAGACAAAACGGATATTGGAAACAGAAATCGATGAAATGATTTCCGGGCGCGGCCCCCGTTTTCGCGAACACCATTTCAACCTCTATGACATCAAGCTGGATGCTGTACGTCGCAAGGTCGGTATTTTTGACATCTTTGATCCCAAAGAAAGTGGTCGAATGGAACTGGAAATGTTCCACTTTCGCCTGCTCCTCAAACGCCTGACCAGTCAATCTGTACCTGATAGCTATGGGAAAACAGGTTCAGGGGTTCTCAATTTTTTGACATCCAGTGCCAAAAAGCTTTCGCCGCGGAAAAACAGTATTGCCTTTAAGAACAAGGTTCTAAAGAAAAAGCGTGAAATCTATAGCCTTTATGAAACCACGCCGTCTCTGCCCCGGAAAATCACTACACTTGGTCTAATTGAGAACAATAAAAAAATCACGCTGTTGGTCCAAAACGACCCCAATGGACAAGAAGAAACGGCATCAGAGCAAAAAGCACGTTTTTGCATCTGCTTCCCCAAAACCATAAGTTATCGCCAATCTACAGAAAGCTATCGTCTGCGGATGCTCGCAACCATGGACCCATCCCTTGTTGCCTCAACTGGTTACGGGCTTTTTACAGTGGAGAATTCCAAATTTTTCAAATGGCTGGACAAAGAAAGCTACAATCGTTTTGAAAAGCGAGCGCCAACCCATTACTTGCTGATCACCCACCACGAGGTTTACGACATTCTCAGCTACTACCCGCCAGAGGTAACAGAGCTTCAACCAGACACCCTGTCCCAACAAGATAATGATATGGAACAGGGCTTTTCAATCTGGGATCTGGTATAGCGAACCATATTTCAATTCCCGCACTATTTCTGACAATAAAAACCCTTAATTTCCGGGATCGTTTCTACAATCTGTTTTCTTCTGATCACTATGCTCATACCGCAAGGTCAGTAACAAAATTGTCTGGTTCAAAGCATCAAATATCTTTTTCAGCATTTTCTCTTCTCCTTGCGCTTCCTATTTAAGGCGCGCTTGCGCCGAACTGACAAACGAGTTATGGAGTTAGTTCGAATAACCTGAGGTTATGCATGAAAAGAAACCTTATACCATGGGCTGCGCTGCGGAGTTTTGAAGCTGCGGGTCGCCATGAAAGCTTTACCGAGGCTGCACAGGAACTTTTCGTTTCTCAAGCAGCTATTAGCCGACAGGTTCGTGATCTGGAAGCACAATTGGGCAAAAAGCTTTTTAGGCGCGAACACCGCCAGGTACGTCTAACCGCTGAAGGGTCACACTTGCTCGCAACATTAACACAGTCATTTGATGCTATTGGCAATTGCCTGAATGAAATAAACGATACGACGCCCTCCTCGGTTCTGACAATTAGTATTGAACCATCCTTTGCATCCTGTTTGCTCACGATTTTCAAAGAGTTCAAGGATGCACACCCTGAAATTGACCTGAACCTGGAAGCAGATCACAGATTAATTGATTTCAGGTCTCACGATGCTCAACTAGCGATCCGTTTTTCACCAAGCGATCAAACATGGGATGGCACACAAAGCAAACATCTGTTGGATGTTGAGGTAACTCCGGCAATCTCACCCAAATATATCAAAGCGAACATGCCCTTAAAAAGCCCACGGGACCTTCTTCATTATACTTTACTTCATGAAGACAATCGGGATGACTGGAAAAAATGGTTTGCTCCGCACAAAATCAACTCTGGCGAGATCGAACGCGGTCCAATCTATGATAATGCCGCCCTGATTTTGCAGGCTATTATCGACGGCCATGGTGCTGGCTTTTGTGATCGCAAGTTTATAAGGGAAGATCTAAGCTCAGGCCGCCTGATAATCCCCTTTGAAAGCTCTTTTTATCAAGGCAGCTATTGGCTAGTCGCCCGTGACTTCGCCAACCTACCCGAAAGCGCAACCAGTTTTATCAACTGGTTTCTGCCACGTATGAAACGATTTAGCCAAGACTAAAGGCATAAGAGATCAAATGAAAATACTTGTCATTGGTGGTACGCGTTTCTTTGGAAAAAACCTTGTCTCTGCACTGTTAGAGCAAAAGCATGACGTCACCATACTGAGCCGAGGCAACAATGACATTCCCTACCCGCAAAAAACTTCTCATATAAAAGCGGATAGAAATGATTTTACTGATGCCCTTAATACAGAGAGCCATTGGGATGTTGTTTATGATCAAATTTGCTATTGTACGAATGATGCTATCGCAACCCTGGAAGCCATAAAAAACAAAACAAAAAAGCTTATTATAGCGTCTTCTGAAGCCGTTTATCCTGACGGTGCGAATATGAAAGAAACCAATTTTGATCCTTATAAATTCCAATATGAGTCGGGCTTGCGTTCCCAATTCACATATGCAGCTGGGAAACAGAACGCTGAAGCATTTTTATATCAGAATGCAAAAATTCCTGTTATCGCAGCAAGGATACCTTTTGTTTTTGGTGAAACAGATTACACCAACCGCCTGAGGTCTCTGATTGATGCGGTAAAGAATAAAACACCTCTATACGTCCCGTGCCCTCAAGCCAGTCTATCAATTATACATGAAACAGATATAGCGAACGCTTTAGCTGCTCTGAAAGAGATCGACTATAACGGACCGTTCAATGTCGCGCCGTGCGCTCTCATTACCGTTCAATCTTTACTGGAAAGAATAGAGGCCGTTGTGGAAAGGGCACCAATAATCGAAAACAACATATCTCCCAATAGTTTTTCATCCGATTTTTTCGTTCCTTCAAGCAGATCCCTAAACCCGGAATTGGCAGCAAGTTATGGATTGCAGGTTCCCGATATCGAAGATTGGCTTATGCCTTTGATTAAAACTATTCATAACCAATTCACATCCCACTAATAAGCAAAAATCCGTTTGAGTTACGACCAACCTGATTTAATTGCTGGGCATCTATCCTATCTGCTCAAGGCAAGCCGTGTTGCCAAGCCAACAAAGATAACACCAAGCAAGCCGTCGAGGTGCCTGCCTAGGTTCTGAATTGATTTCAGTCTTTTGCCAAGTGCCTGCCCAACCTGGCTAAAGAAGAGAGAAAATCCACAATTTATCAAAAGCGCAAAGCTGGAAAGAAGAAAACCGAGAATAAGAATTTGCGTGGTTAAGCCCCCTGTTCCGGTGGTAAATTGAGGCAGAAACAGAGAAAATGACAGCAGAGCTTTTGGATTTAATAAATTACTTAAAAGTCCTTTGCTCACCAGATCGTATTTACTTAAAGAAGTATCATCAGGCTGATCAAGTGAAAGTTGTTCATTCCGATACCAGCACAGCAAACGTTTATAGCCTAGCCATCCCAGATAGCACGCACCGACAATCTTCACGCCAAGTGCAGCACCTGGCATTGCCTGCATAAGTTGCCCCAGACCAAAAGCAACCAGCAATGTCTGGATAACACCGGCAATAAAAATCCCCAGCGAAATCATCAAGCCAAAATGAAATCCGCGCGTAGAAGAATAGGCCGTAATCAAAACCAAATCAGGCCCCGGTGCAATGACCACAAAGAAAATTGCCGTCAAAAACAACGGCAAAACAGATACATCAATCATCGCCGGGAAATCCTCATCTGAAAAAGATGGGCAGTAATTTGATGCGATTATGTGTTTATGACCAATGAAATTTTTTGATGACTTAGATAAGAAAACATAAGGAGGAAATATCAGTTAGATTTGAATTTACTCTTTGAGTTTATTACATGCCTTAACGTAATTAAAACCACATGACAGCTTATAATACTTCCTAGCTTTGGAAAAACTCTGCTCCCTGCCACGACCAATAAAATACATAACTCCAAGGGAATAACATCCTGCCCCGTAATTTAAGTCACATGCCTGAGAATATAGCTCAAATGCCATATTGGCATCCTTCTCAACACCTTGTCCTTTAAAATACATATTTCCTAAATAATTACAGCTTCTGGCAATATCTTCTTCACAGCCAGTATTAAAATACTTAGCAGCTCTAACATAGTCTTGATCTACGGCATCTCCCTTTTTGTATATTCTTCCCGCCTCAACACAGCTCTGTTTGACTCCACTCTCACAAGCAATATTAAATAAATTCAAAGCCTTCTCACCATTCAGTTCGACGCCTTCTCCGCCGAGGTAACGAATAGCGAGTAAATGACAACCCAGTTGATACTTATTCTTACAGGATTTCTGAAGATATATAACAGCTTTACTTAAATCTTTCTCAACCAATTTGCCTTCATAGAAAACATGGCCCAAGTATGCACAACTGTGATAAAAATTAAGATTGCAAGCTTTGACGTACAGTTCTATTGCTAAGCTACTATCTTTTTCAAATCCTGCGCCTGTCTCATAATTATAACCTAAGCTAAAACAACCTTGTCCAATGTTCTTTTCACAAGAAAACTTAAGAAATTCATTTTGTATATCTTGAAGATAAGATGCCTTACTCGGCAAAGGAAACAAAAACAAAGTAACGGCTAATATCATCCCAAAATATGTTTTTAAATAAAGATGCATAGAGATAAAGTACTCAACTGAAATACAAAAAGTTACTATTATTAAATTTTACAAAACATAAGTTAAATTTTCAATTTTTATAGTTTCTAGAACTTCCCCCTCACATCCGCCACCGCAGTACGCGCTTTTCAATCAATCCGATGGCTGAATTCACAAGTACGCCAAGGATCGAGAGAATGGCAACACCAGTGAAAAGCCGTTCGAGGTCATAGAGTGATCCTGCCTGAAGGATATAGGCACCGATGCCGTATTCTGCGCCTAGCATTTCGGCGGCAACCAGCAGGATAATAGCAATGGCAAGGGCGATCCGCAGGCCGGATAGAATGCCCGCCATGGCCCCCGGCAAAACAATTTTGCGCACAATGGAAAACCACGCGAGGTTAAAGCTTTGCCCCATACGGATCAGACCGCGATCCACATTGTCCACGGCCCCATAGGTGGCAACAACCATCGGCGTGAAAGTACCAAAGGCTATCAGGGCGTATTTGGAAGCTTCGTCAATGCCAAACCAGATCACAAAAAGCGGTAACAACGCGATCTTTGGCACAGGGAAGAGAGCTGCGACCAAGGGAACCAGACCAGCCCGGACATAGGAAAACAGGCCAATGGCAATGCCCAGACTAACGCCCAGTACAGTCCCGATGGCGGCCCCGATGACAAAACGGGTCAAACTCGGCATCAGATGTGTCCATAACAACCCAGAACTATAAAGCTCGACAAAGGTGTTGAAGACATCCGATGGTTTGGGGATCGTCAGGGCCGAAATAAACCCGATCCGGGTTCCTGCCTCAAGAAAGGCAATCAGGACGAAGAACACCACAAAGCCCATCCAAGGGCGGGATACCGGGGCAAATCCGCCGCCCCGAAAGGGTACAGGTTGTTGTTTTGTTGCCAAATGAGAGCCGGGTGCTTGTTTTGTATAATCAAAATTTGACTTCGCACCTTTTGAATCTGGCTTTGAATCATTAGGCATTGATCAACTCCGCATCGGCGGCCATGGCCTCATCCCGCATCATCTGCCACAGGGTATTTTGTTGCTGCTCCAGATCCGGGTCGGCATGTCTGCGTTCAGACAACGGCTTATCAATCGTCACAACTTCGCGAATTTCCCCCGGACGGCGGGAAAGCACCACAATCCGGTGCCCCAAACGCACAGCCTCAGCCAGATTGTGTGTTACATACACGGCGGTAAAGGGCTTGCGGGTCCAGAGCGAGACAATATCATCCATCAAAAGCTCGCGGGTTTGGCTGTCCAGCGCCGACAAAGGCTCGTCCATCAACATAACCGCTGGGTTAACTGCCAAGGCACGGGCGATGGCGACCCGTTGTTTCATACCGCCGGAAATCTGTTTGGGAAAAACATCCGCAAAATCGCTGAGTTTGCAACGCTCAAGAACATTATTGATGATATCCTGGCTTTCGACCCGACTAATCCCGTGATCTTCCAGAACCAGCGAAATGTTGCCCGCCACGCTGCGCCACGGCAACAGGGCAAAATCCTGAAAGACATAGGTCAATGGATTAAGGCACCCTTCGGGCACATCACCAACCTGAAGAATGTCGCCCAAAGATGGTCGTTCCAGCCCGCCGATCAGGCGCAACAGCGTTGATTTCCCACAACCAGACGGTCCGACAATACAAACGATTTGCCCCGAAGCAATATCCAGATTTATATTGCGCAGAACTTCTCTCTCGCCGTAGCTGTGATGAATGCCAGAAAGCTTAATATCCATAACACCAACTTGTTATAATTATATGGAAACAGCGGAGCATAAACTCCGCCGCTTAAAATTCCTCGCCAACAGGCTGTCTGACAATAGATCGGCTGCCAATAGACCGTCTACTGGCAAAATAGATAAAGCTCTTAAAGTGTCTTTACGTAGCTGGTATCAATCAGTTGATCCAAACCGATTGTACCGCTTACCAGCTTTTCAGACTTGAACCAGTTAAGCTGCTTTTCGATGGACCCCACATTCATTGCCACGCCTGGGTTCAGGCGCATTGATCCGTTGATAATGGATTTAGCGGCCTTTTCTCGTGGCTTGTCGGCATAAACATACTGGTGGATCAAATCGACCATTTCTGCGCGGCCCGCGTCCCCCAACGTACCATCAACCATGGCGGCGTTATAGTCGGCAATGCCTTTGCTGTAGGCGGCAATAAAGTTCCGTGTCATTTCCGGCTCTTTCGCCGCATTTTTGGCAGAGGTAAAGGCCGTTGTGACCTGATAATCCGGCAAGTAATCAGATACATCACCAATGATGTGTACCGCGCCTGATCCAGCTAGTGGCTTGGCAATATGCGGGACAATAGACCAGGCATCAATCTGTCCGGTTTTCAGCGCTCCTATGATGGCTCCGACTTTCTGGAGCGGCTTGAATTTCAGGCCAACGCCTTCCTTCGCAGCAATTTGAGATCCCATGTAATGGAACGATGATCCGGCTGTGGTCATGCCAAAGGTCTTGCCATCCAGCTTGTCCGATGATGTTACCCCCGCCTTGAAGGCCGCATCAGACACCAGTATTTTCTGACCATCAATGCCCTGTTCTTCTGACAAAACGCCGCCGATAACCTTGATCGCGCCTTTGTCCGCCAGCGAAATCAACCCGCCAGAGATTGCGGTAACCGCAAAATCAACATCTCCGGATGCAATAGCAACGGCCATTGGTGTTGCCGCCTGAAAGAATTTCAGTTCAACATCCAGCCCCATTTCCTGAAAATATCCCCGTTCCAGCGCGATAAAGCTGGCCGCATGACTGGTAAAGCGAAGCGCGCCAACGGTAATTTTACGGTTTTTGGCAACAGCAGGTGTTGCCAGTGTGGATGCAGCGATGGTGGATGCAGCCAGGGTGCCGCCCATCAATGCCAGTGCTTCACGACGGTTCAGTTTCATTTTTTTGCCTTTGTTCACTAAGCGCAGATTTCATTTCCTGGTTTATCAAGTATCCATCCCTCACAGAATAAATCTGTCGGGAATAGTGGGAAATGAAGCGAGTACAGATTGTGTTGACGTAAAGAAGAGTTATTCAAGAGAAATTAGTGCCTAAAATTGCCCATTTGGTCAAGTCATGCGGTGTGAAATCTGCATTAAGCATTAGAAAAAGCACTCATAATTACCAATAAAAAACTTAACCTCTTAAATCGTCAAACTTCGTTCATTAACGAAGCATTTTATCCAAAACAAATGATAGAACAGAGATCACTATTCGGTTTATCTGGCTTTGGCTTATTCAGCTTTAGCTTATGGGAAATATTCTATGCTACTCAACTATCTCTATGAAAACTTCTACGAAGAAGCCTCTCTCCTTAAACAGTCTCAAGTTTCACAAGAAGAGCTCCGGCTTTTGATCTCACAAAGAATAGCGCCGCAGCCATCTTATGTAATAACCGCGAACCTGAAAACGATCTCTTTTGTAAGTCAAGACACACTTTCGGAAACCTGCCGTTTTTATCCCAAAACGTACCCGGAGTGGCTCAACATATTAAAAACCAAAAACCTGGATACCGAAGACATAGCCAAGAATTATTTTAGACAGGCTTATCAAAAAGCTCGGCAAAACTTCTTTGAAAGCGAACAGGGCAAGGACTTACTAGAAGAATATCCGGCTTTATCTGATTATTTGACAGCTAATCATTTTAACGAGACATGGAACCATTTCCTGGGTGGTGTCTTTGGGGTGTGCACACGGGAAAACTTGCCAAGGGGTATTTTTGAAAAGCAGCTTCTCGTTCGTTTTATCGATTATATGAAACAACACCACAGCCCTGCGAACATATCTCCGCTCAGCAAATCACGACTGGAAACTGCCGTTGCTTATCTGAACATGGTAGAAGCCGACTTTGCCCCCCACGAGGTTCCCATCACGTCACGCCAAAGATGCATCAATGATGTCAGGAAAAAGTACAGGATTTAGCCTGCTTGTTAGCTCTTTCACAAAGAAGCCTTGCACCTAACACTTTGGCCGATAAAATAAAATTCTCGTTCAAGGATACCTATCCTTCCTGATAATCTCCTTTCCTAACCCAAGGGATCATAACATGGCGCGCATTGCATTTTTAGGAATCGGCCTGATGGGCACAGGTATGGCAGGACAGCTTATTGATGCAGGCCATGAAGTCCATGTGTTTAACCGGACGCGCGAACGTGCCATGCCATTGGTCGAACGCGGGGCCACACTGGCAATATCCCCTGCGATGGCGGCACAGAATGCCGATGCGATCTTTGTTATGGTGGGGGATGACGTGGCCTCAAAAGCAATGTGGATGGGACCGGAAGGTGTATTGAGTGCCGACCTCAGGCCCGGCACCCTTGCCATAGAGTGCTCGACCCTTTCCCATGACTGGGTCGAAGAACTGTCCCTCGCCGCAAAAATGAAAGGGTTAGATTATCTGGACTGTCCTGTAACCGGACTGCCTGATGCTGCCGCTAGCGGCCAACTCACCCTCTTTCTGGGAGGCGATCAAAGCACAATTGATAAAGCTCGTCCCTTTCTGGAAATCATTTCGTCAAACCAGCTTTATTTTGGCCCCATTGGTTCTGGCACAGCCTATAAGTTGATCGTCAATCTGATGGGATCCATACAAATCGCCGCGGCGGCTGAAGGCTTAGTCACGGCTGAACGCGCAGGATTAGATCTAGATCTAGTGGCAAAAGCACTCGGTACGGGTGGATGTGGCAGTCCCCAAGTCACACGCAACGCCCCCCTTATGGTTCAGGGAGAGCACGAAAAAGATGTTCTCTTCTCGACCAAGTGGCGACTGAAAGACACAGATTATGGCTTGAAGTACGCTCACAAACTTGGGTTAAGTCCCCAAATCGGCTCTGCCACACTTGATGCTTTCCAGGCCGCAATGGATGATGGTTATTCTACCTCGGCTGAAACTAAGGTGATCGACGCCTTGCGCAAGCGTTTAGCAAAATAACACTGCGCCAATAGATAAGAATATAGAGGATACAAGCACAATCCTGTGCCCTTTCCGGTTCGAGCGAAAAAATCTGTTTTTCCAGAATATTCTTCTTAGCGTATTAGCTCTGGATGACACGGCTGGCTGGGATAATAAAGCTCACCGTTGTGCCTTTGCCCCGCGTGCTTTCCACTTTGATTGCCCCGTCGTGAAGTTCTGCCATACGCACACAAAGTGTTAGCCCCAACCCAGTGCCTTCAGAAGATCGTATCAGGGGATCTTGTCCACGATGAAATACTTCGAGGATATCATCAATTTCATCTTCGGGGATACCGATGCCCGTGTCTTTAACAGAGAGAACTATTTCTCCAGCCTTTGTCATATGATCAGCAATAGTGATTTCCCCACCGTCAGGCGTAAACTTGATCGCATTTTCCACCAGATTAATCAGTATTTGCTTCACATGACGAACATCAACCCTTACTTGGGGAAGAGCGCCCGACGCATGCCAGTGAATTGTTTTCTTGGGGCTATTTATCTTTCCTTCGATTAGACCTTTAACAATGTCAATCACTTCACCAGTGGACGTTACCTCTTCGTTTAAGGACATTTCGCCCAGATCAATAACCGATAAATCCATCAAATCATCGACGAGTTCGAGCATGTGTTGCCCGGCCGATTGAATATGGTCCAGATACTCTGCGGATTTGTCTTCACTCACTTTTTTCTTTTTGTTCAGCAGCATGAATTCTGTGTAGCCGATAATGGCATTCAACGGTGTCCGGAATTCATGGGAAAGGTTGGTCAGAAATGTATCCTTTGCCCGGTTGGCCCGGTTGGCACTCTCTTCCGCTTTCCGACGCTCTTTGACTTCATGAATAAGCCGGGTGTTATTCTCTCGCAATGCTTTGCTTTGCGCATCCATGCGACGTTGCAAGTAGGTGTTCCACCCGAAAAACAGGATCAGAATGCCCAGGCTTCCCGCTGCAATTTGCCAAAATATGGTGTAATCCGGTTTCGGTTCAATCTGCAATCCGATCCATTTGTTTCTGATTTCACGATGCTTTTCATCAGGGATTGATTGCAGCGCCTTTTTCATAATAAAGGCAAACTCGGGCCAATCGCTTCGTATACCCATGCTGATTTCATTAATGAAGGGCGTCTGCCCCGCAACCCGTATGTTCAACACCCCCTTTTCACGCAAAGTCTGACCGGTCACCAGAATACTGCCTATATAGGCATCAACCTCTTGCGCATTCAAAAGCTTGATACCCTCGGCAACCGTTTTGACCTCAACCAGTTCCAGCCCCATATTACCGGCCCGAATATTTTCGGTAACAGCATAGTTTTCAACAATTGCAACTTTCTTGTCCTTAAGGCCGGCAATACCGTCAATGTAGGGAACATTATCAAGAGCAAATATAACGAGAGGTAATTGTAAATAAGGATCTGTAAAGGTACTGTATTCCTTGCGGGAAATCGTCGGAGTAGCGGCAGAGAACATATCAAGTTCGCGATCTCTCACCATCTCTACACTGGTTGCCCAGTTGTACTGTTTACTAATTTCAAAAGTAACGCCCAAACGCTCGGACAATTCGTTCAAATAGTCAATTGCAACACCCTTAAAAACGCCGTTTTCATCGACGTATTCAATTGGTGGAAATTCCAGATCGGCCGCAACCCTGATTACTGGATGTGCCTTGAGCCAAGTCCGTTCTTCGCTGCTCAATAACAACTTGCGCTGTGGGTCCTCGACCCAGTATTTTAAAATCACACGTTGTTCTGAAAGCGAGATATTATCCAATGCCTTTTGCAGAATAGCCTGTAAAACCGGGTTATCGTTTCGAACAGCAATCGCATTTATGGAAGATGTCTCATCCAACTTTCCATGTTGGGAAATATTATCAATAAGCTCGTTACGGATAACATACATTGCCGCGGCCCTGTTCCCGATATAGGCATCGACCTGTTTTTTTGTTACCGCGTCCAATGCATCACTGGTCGTAGGGTAGCTTTTTACCTTGATCAAAGGATGGTTTTTAACCAACTGGTTCGACAGAAAAAAATCTTCTTCCAAGGCAACAGTTCTTCCCTCTAGATCGTCCAGGTTTTCAAAATATGAACTGTCTTTATGCGCGAAAATTACGTGAGGTACATTGAGGTATGGTGTCGTAAAAAGAAGTTCTTCCCGGCGCGTTGCAGAGGGGGTAATATCCATCAGCGCATCAATCTCTCCCCGTTTCAATTGTTCCAGCAGTACTCCCCAATTACCAGGAACAGTCTTCACAGCACCGTTCAAACGCTTGTTAAAAAGATAGAGAAGATCAACACCAATTCCCTTTGGTTGCCCTTCCTCATCAATGTAATCCATCGGCGGCCAGGCATTCATAATACCAACCTTGATTTCCGGATTATTCAGTAACCACGCCTTCTCCTTCTCATTAAGAACAAAGGACGGCGTTTGATTATAGCGATCAATAATATCGTCGAGTATTGGTATCCAGTTAGACGTAATCCTGTTTTTTTTACGTAACGGCATTTCATTCAAGACTTTGTCAATAATCCCGACAAGTTCCGGCCAATCTTTGCGCACCGCAAAACGCTGCCCGTTATTACGCAGATCATACTTGCTGGCCACGCGCAGGTTAACCAATCCGTATTCCTGTGCCACATAGATACTCACCCCCAGAACACCGACGTAAGCATCCGCATCATCAATCGCCACAGCCTGTAGCCCCTGTAGCGGGGTATCAACATAAACCGGAACGATATCAGGATAATCAGCCAGTACCCGCTGTGTCGAAGTATAGTCTTTAACCAAGGCAACACGCTTGCCGATAATATCGGTTGGGTGTTGAATATTTCGCCGTCCGACCTGAGATATAATAACCAGTGGCGTATTGATATAGATTTGCGAGAAATTCAAAAACTCGTCACGGTTTGGGGTTTTTACCGCCGTTGCGATAACATCTATGGTCTTTTCTTTCGCGCCACCAATAATTTCCGGCCAGGTCAAATCGGGGATGATCTCGAACTTCAACCCCGTCTCGCTTTCGATATGTCGAACAAAATCCGGTGCTATACCGCGATAACTTCCCTCGGTTTTTTGAAAACTATAGGGTGCGTAATCACTATCAATGCCAATACGAACAACGGGATGTTCTTCAATCCAGCTTTTTTCTGCTGGTGTAAGATCTATGGCAAAAGCCGTTTGAGTGAGAGGAATCAAGACAAGGAACAAGGCAGCTAAAAAGGTGCAACACATCTTGCGAAAACCGGGCACATAGCCCCCCTGTTCTCCTAAGAATGCACCCCCAACAACCTCGACACAGTTGCGCCACCAAATCCCAGACACGTTTTCGGCCCCCTGATTTTGATCAACCCCTTATACCGCCACCTTTTAAATAGATCGCTTTCAGTAAAATAATGCAACCAAAAGTAACAACAGTGCTATTACAGGGCGCTCTTATTTTTGAGAACCCGAAGAAATCGTGTGTAATGTTAATCAGTATGCTTCAGCCGTTATTTTTCATATTTCACAGCTTGTGCTGACATACTTCCTTAACCTCACAGATCTTTCATCAAGCAGTCCAGATGGTTTCCAAGGGTACAGGCCTTATTCATATACTCTTTTGCCTTGGTTAAGCTCTTACTCACACCACGCCCTTTTTTGTAAAGTTTGGCAAGCTTGGAACATCCCCTAGCCAAATCATTTTCACAGGCTTCACGAAAGATAGATGCGGCCTTTTTACTGTCTTGTTCCACTGGGCCACCAACATCATAGATATCCCCCAAACCAAGACATCCTGTGGGTTCACCAGCATCACAGGCCTTTGTAAAATAAGTATAGGATTTATTGATATCTTTCTCAACCATATGACCGATAAAGTTAAACCCTCCCAAAACTGAACAACCTTCTGCCCAACCTATTTCACAGGAATGTTCCACCAGGCCAATACCTTTTTTAACATCTTTTTCGATGCCATATCCCATGACCTGCATCATGCCCAAACTGTAACATCCCTTGCCTTCCACAGCATCACAAGCCTTCGAAAACAGGGGAACGGCTTTTTTAAACTCGGGTCTGTTTTCACCTGATGAAATCTTCAACATTCCGGCCCTGAAATAACTGCTCGCCAGATTAGAACACCCCAGGGAGTAATCAAGATCACAGGCTTTTTGATACAGGTTATCCGCTTTTGTCTGGTTCCATTTACCAATGCGGCCATTCTCATACAAAGTACCCAGATTATTACATCCGTCCCCGACATCTGCATCACAGGTACGACGATATAAATCTTCGGCCTTTCCAGTATTTACATCAGTACCCGTTCCAGTATCATAGGCCCACCCCAAACCAAAACAGGACATCATTTCATTGCGATCACACCCGCTTTCGAACATGTCAAAGCCTCGGTCAATATCCTGGCCGACGCCATCACCTTCAATATACATCCATGCCAGAACCTGACAGGCATCCGGTTCTTTTTCAGCACATGCCTGAGTGAAAAGATTAGCAGCTTTTTCTTTGCTTTGTTTGACGCCTGCACCATCATAATAACTGCGGGCTAGAAGAGAACACCCCAACGCATCCCCTCCGTCACACGCGGTTTTGAAATAAGAAGCCGACTTTACGAAGTTCTCTTCAAGTACGAGACCTTCCGCATGATACATGCCCGCAGTTGTACATCCGTCGGGCAACCCTTTCTGACAGGATTTCTCATACATCGACACAGCAATTAAACCGTTCTGCGTTGAGCCATTTCCTTCTTCGTGCAAAACGCCCAGATTAAAACACGCCGATGCTATATCCAGATCACAAGCCTTTTCATAAAAACTGATGGCCTTTGCATAATTTTGTTTAATCAGAGTACCGTCGTCATAAAAAAAACCTGCATTAAAACAGCCCAGACCATCGCCATTATCACAGCCCAAGAGAACATATTTCAATGCCTGATCCACTGATTGATCAAGGCCATCACCATCTTTGTAGAGAATACCCAGATTGGTACAACCATCCCCAAGCTCCAGATCACAGGCGCGTTGGTAATACTGTGATGCTTTACGATCATCTTCTCGGACCAGTGTTCCCTCATCATAAATACTTGCCAATCGCATACACGCGTCAGCATAATCATCATCACAAGATTTATTGAAATAAGTAATCGCCCGATTTATATCAACTTCGCGTCCCAGACCTTGTTCCGCAGCCATACCGACGTTAAAACACCCAACATTATACTCAAGATCGCAAGATTTGTTATACAGTTGAAGTGCCTTGGATAGATCTTTGACACCTTCTGTGCCATTTTCCCAAAACCAGCCCAATCTGTTGCAAGAAGTCGCTTCTTCGCCATCACATCCTATTTTATAAAGCTCTAACGCTTTATCTTTATTGGCAGAAACACCAAGACCATTTTCGTAAAACCAACCAAGATTACTACAGGCTAATGAATAGCCTAGATCACAGGATTTTTCATAAAACACAAAAGCCTTTGTCAGGTCTTTTTCAAGCCCCTCGCCATATTCATAAGACCAAGCCAGATTATTGCACCCAAGTGCATTTTCAAGATTACATGCTTTTCGATATAACGTAATAGCTTCATCAATATCTCTATCGAGAATTTTTCCCTCGTCGTAAAAACCCGCAAGATTGGAACAGGCTGTACCTTCATCTGCATCACACGCCTTTCGGTACAACCCGATACCTTCGTCAAAATCCTGTTTGACACCTATGCCGTTTGTATAGATCCACCCCAGAACAGAACAGCCCAACGCTTCACCATATCGGCATGCACGGTCATAAAGCTCTATCGCACGATCCATGTTTTTGGGTAATCCAGAACCTTCTTCGTATAGCCGCCCTAAACGATAACAGCCCAACCCATCATCCCCGCCACAACCAAATTGATAATTACGAAAGGCTGCCTTGAAATCCACATCTGTACCATCCCCGTACTCGTAAAAATTTCCCAAATTGGTGCAGGCATAATATTCATTTGCATCGCAAGCTTTGCCATAGAATTTTATAGCCTTGTCCGTATCTCTAGCCACGCCATCACCCGTGTCGTAGCTCCATGCCAGACTATAACAATCCCAGCTCTCCCCCTGTTCGCACCCCTTTCGATAGTTCTCAATGCGAATAGTGCTATTCAACGCACTCTCGGGGGCATGATCCTTGTTATATCCAAGGCATTTTTCTGTATTATTTTCAGCGCAAATCCCACGATCACGAATATTGCCATCATTAAGGCCCGCGGCTTGTCCTCTGTCAGAAAAAGAAACAACCCCAGCAAAAATAATAACAAAAAGTACGATTGAAGACAGTTTTCGCAACACCAAGTCCCCTTATTGATATTTATTCTAGTAATAGTTGCCTTGACTGTCAGAAACAAGCCTGAGTCCTAATAATTTAAAACTGCAAGATGTCGTTTAAAAAATCGCCTTGATTATTCCCCCGAACTTTGACAGCATCCGCAGCGATGGTTTCTGGATATCAAAGCTGAGTCCGGGATGAAAAGGGAACACGGTGCGGTGTAACCATCAGGTGCCAATTCCGTGACTGCCCCCGCAACTGTAAGCGGCGAGCCACTCTGAGATTAACCACTGAACCAATCTGGTTCGGGAAGGTTCAGATGTTGCTTCGACCCGCAAGTCAGGAGACCTGCCATCTTTGTCGTAAACGCTAACCGGGCGGGGTGCCTCGGAAAGGGTGATAAAGATGGTTATCCGGCGCAACAGCCGCGACCTGATATCCCTGTTCCATCCTCTTGTCCAGGCACGGAGGGTGCTATGGAAACCACAACAAAGAAAAATACCGCAAATATATTCGACCTATTGTCGTCAAACGATCCCAATAGGCCCGTCAAACCCTATACAAAACCATCAGACATGAAATTTAGGGTTTCACTCCCTTGGGTTCCTGAACGCTTAACTATCACACAGAAAATCCTGAAACCAAGCCAGTGTATTTCTGCTCTTGCGCTACCGGATTATTGCGGGTAGGTAAATATAGTAATGTTATAACATAACATATAATCATTAAAACATTAAGACATAATAATGAAACATGCGTCACTTCAGGCCCCTACATCACTTCAGGCCAACGACCTCTCTTGGGGTCCAAAGGGGCAACCTGACCTTTTATCTAATATCAGCTTTCATGCTGAACCTGGCCGAATACTGGGGGTTATCGGCCCCAACGGCGCCGGAAAATCAACCTTACTGCGCCTGCTCTATCGGTTCCATCGCCCCCGCAGTGGGCAGGTATCGATAGATGGCCAAGATCTCTGGCAACTGTCTCCCCGAACTGCAGCACAAAAAATCGCTGCCGTTCTTCAGGAACAGCCGACAGATTTTGCCCTGAGTGTCGGGGAAATCGTTGCCCTGGGCCGCACCCCTCACAGGCGTGGATTTTCACAGATCGGTTCGCGGGATAAAATCATTATCGATACGGCCCTTGCAACCTTGAACCTGCAGGGCTTTGCCAAGCGATCCTTTGGTACTCTGTCAGGTGGCGAACGACAGCGCGTAATGGTTGCCCGTGCTCTTGCCCAGGAACCCCATGTTCTGATTTTGGATGAACCAACAAATCATCTAGATATTCGTCACCAACTCGAAGTGCTCTTGCTGTTACGTAACCTTGATATGACCATCATCACCAGCCTGCATGACCTCAATCTGGTCGGGCAATATACGGATGATGTTCTGGTCCTCGCCGATGGCCGTTGTCTGGCCTTTGGTCCTTCGGATCAGGTTCTCACTGAACAATTGGTTGATCGCGCCTTTGGCATAACCAGTCGGATTGAACGACTGATGCCAAGTAATCAATCACACTTCACCTTTCATCTCGAACCTTGAATTTATACTTTTCACGGAGAAAATAATGCATAAAAAATCTCTTTCCTCTTCTGGTCATTTTCCCGGCTTTTTATCCGGTGGTATTTTATCACTAACACTGACTGCCACTGCCCTTCTGTCTCCCTTACAAGCCGCAGCAGATCCCGTAACGGTTCCAAGCTGCAATCGCCAGGTTACTTTTGACACGCCGCCAAAGGCTGCTGTTTCCAACGACGTCAATCTGACGGAAATGATGCTGGTTCTTGGCCTTCGCGATCGCATGGTTGGCTACACAGGTATTTCCGGTTGGAAAACGCTGGATGAAAAAATGCGCGATGGTGTTGCCGAGTTACCGGAACTGTCTGAAAAATACCCAACAAAAGAAGTGTTGATCGGGGCTGATGCCGACTTCTATTTCGCCGGGTGGAACTATGGCATGAAAGTCGGGGGTGAAGTAACACCGGAAACCCTTACGCCTTTTGATATCAAGGTTTATGAACTGACTGAATCTTGCATCCATATCGGAGAAAAGAACAAAGTCACCATGCAGGATATGTATAATGACCTGCTTAATCTAGGTGCGATTTTTGGCGTCGAAGAAAAAGCAAAAACACTTGTTTCGGAATATAAAACAGAGTTATCCAATTTTGAAAAAGGTTTGAAAAAACCAGCCAATCCACTACGGGTTTTCGTTTATGACAGCGGCGAAGATAAACCCTTTACCGCCGGTCGTTATGCCATGCCAACAGCCATAATCGAAGCAGCTGGTGGCACCAACATCATGGATGATTTTGACAAAAGCTGGGCGACAGTTGGTTGGGAGGCTGTGGTAGATCGTAACCCCGAAGTTGTTGTGATTGTGAACTATGGCAATGTTACAGCCGAGCAAAAAATCGCTTATATGAAAAACAATCCCGCCTTTGCCAATATTGATGCGGTCAAAAATGAGCGTTTTGTGGTTCTGGAATACGTCGAAGCAACACCCGGTCCCCGCAATATCGAAGCTGTAAAGAAACTGGCGACAGCCTTTTACGGTTCATAGACGAACAGGCACCGAAAAGTAGCTATCAAGGCGAATAGGTATCAAAGAGAGATCGACAAAGATGAGCAGTATCACACCACAAGCAGGGAAAAGGTCGAACTGGACAACACAATCTTTATGGAAAGTGTTTCTGAATGACAGAAAGTTTGCCTTTCTCATGATTTCAGGGCTTTGCTGTCTTATCTTTTCGATCTCACTTGCCGTATCTGTAGGGGCGATCCCCGTCCCGCAGCAAACCGTTTGGTCCATTCTGATTAATAAACTTAGTTCTGGCACCCTTGAACAAAGTTGGTCTGCTGGGCGCGAAGCTATTGTTTGGGATATTCGTTTTCCCCGGGTTATTCTCGCCGGATTGGTCGGGGCCGGATTGGCCTTGGTCGGAGCAACCTTACAAGCTGTCACGCGAAACCCACTGGCAGATCCGCATCTTCTGGGGATCTCTTCCGGGGCAGCTTTTGGTGCCATATTGGCGTTATTACATACAGGCCTCTTTCTCGGCCTGATCACAGTACCGCTGTTTGCCTTCATCGGCGCACTGGGTGCATCTGCTCTGGTTTTACTGGTGTCACGCATGACATCAGCAACCTCGGCAGACCGCTTGATCCTTGCCGGGGTTGCTGTTTCCTTTGTGGTTATGGCCGGGGCTAATATCCTGATCTTTATCGGCGATCCTCGCTCAACCCACACGGTTGTCTTCTGGATGCTCGGCGGTCTTGGTCTCGCCCAATGGTCACAGCTGCTCTACCCTCTGATAATTCTCATCATTGGCGGTCTGTATTTCTGGCTGAAATCCACTGAACTCAATGCCATGACAGTCGGCGATGAAACTGCCTCGACATTGGGTATTCCTGTTGCCCGTTTTCGCCTGACGATCTTTGTGGTCGGGGCCCTTGTCACCGGCGTCATGGTTGCCTTTTCCGGTATGATCGGTTTTATCGGTTTGATGGTGCCCCATATCCTCCGACGTTTTGTTGGTGGTAACTATCGTTATGTTCTGCCCGGATCGGCACTGGTCGGTGCAATCTTTCTAATCTGGGCCGATATCGCGGCGCGTACCATCATGGCCCCCGAAGACATGCCCATCGGCATCATAACCGGCCTGATCGGCGGCCTGTTCTTTATCTGGCTTCTGGGGCGCGGACAACGGCGTTAGGAAGAGTAGATTTTTCACTCCATAGAGCCTGTTGTCAGGAGCTTTTAGATAGTTTGTTCCCTTAATAATACCGCTGACAAATCAGCGAAAGAAACTTTGTTCTGAACCGGATCACCCTCACCCGCAAAAGAAAAACCGTCAAAACCTGCTTGATCCATAGGCGTTTGTGAAAGCTGCGCCGCCGGATCTTCCCAATGCTGCAACTCAATCAAGCTATAGGGACGACGCCAGAGCCATTCACGATTGGCAACGGCTTTCAGATCAGGATCGGGAAGGTTTTCTTCATTCCAGCTATAGAAATAGAGGCAAAATCCTCTGTCACTTACAGGCTGGATCGACATCAAACGCATCCCCAGTTTCTTTTCGAAATAGTGGCGTGCCGGAAGCAGATCGGTAACTCTCAACGTAATATGCGCCAGAATAGCTTGGTCTGCTATTGGATGACCCGATGGGTAAGCGCCGGGGTCAAACTGTGTTCCATTACCCTCAAATCCCTGTTGCAGCAATTCGATGTGAAAGCCTTTGGGATCAATGATCTTTGTCATATAGCCAATATCTCTGAACTGATAGGGATCACTTAAGACCACACTTCTTTCCCGTAAATAACTGACGACCACATCCAGGTTCTGTACCGTGATACCTATTTTCCAGTAAAAATCTTTTGGCCCGGTGTCATAGGCGGTAACCTCTGCTTTTTGAAAGACCAGAGAGTTTTGCGAAGCATCAAAACTGAAAGCCATTCTGTCCCTATCTTGATGAACAACTTTCATCCCCAACAGGCTGCCATAGAACGCACCAAGATCAGTAAAATCCGGCACCCGGAAATGTGTAGCAGTAATACGTTTCACCTTGAAATACCTTAATTTAAGAGAGAATTAACTCTGCGCTTTCTATAGTAGTCACAAATATTACTGCCTGTAAGTCCTTGCACAAATATTTGTGATTTACAGATGGGAAAACATAGGGTTGTCATATTGTTCAGGTTGCTTCGATATTTTTCCATTACAAGTGCATTGGCTATTTTGCTTGTGACCTTCATCCTGTCTTTTCTGTACTGGGAAAAAGAAAACACCCAACTAACAAACATTATTGAAACCCAGAATGTTGCCCTCGCGCAGTCCTTTGCCAATATCATTTGGCCCCGTTACAGCAACTATGTGAATAGCGTTTCGGGGCTTGACGGGGACAACCTTCGTGTTCGCCCCGAAACCTGGGATATTCACAGACGGCTCAGATCACTGACCAAAGGCACACCCATCCTGAAAATCAAAATGTATGATTTAAATGGCCTAACCATCTATTCATCAGAATTTGCACAAATTGGTGACAGCAAAGTCGGCAACACCAACTTCGAAGCAACGCTGGCAGATCAACAACCCCACACAAAAAATTCCTTTCGTGAGACTTTTCCGGCCTTTGAAGGCGAAGTAAAGAACCGCCATTTGGTCGAAAGCTACATCCCGATCAAGGGCCCGGACGGCGAACTGGAAGGGGTCTTTGAGCTATATAGTGATGCCACCCCACTTATCGAACATATTGAAAAAACCACTTTTCAGGTCGTAACAGGGCTTTTGCTTTGTTTCGGGGCGCTCTACGGGGTTCTTTTTCTCATCGTTCGTCATGCTGACAACATTATGCGCAGACAGCTCAATGACATCCACAAAGCTCAAGAAGCAGCGACCACGGCCAATGCCGCAAAATCCAACTTCCTCGCCACCATGAGCCATGAAATCAGAACACCCCTAAACGGTGTTTTGGGTCTTGCTCAGCTATTGATGGATACAGATCTGAACAAAGATCAGCAGAAGAAAGTGAAAACGATATTATCTTCGGGCGAAACACTTCTCGCGATCATCAACGATGTGCTGGACATGAGCAGGATCGAAGCAGCAAGCATTGAGCTAGAGGAAAAAACTTTTGATCTGCAAGATCTTGTCACCGTCATCGCCACTCCTTTTCAAAGCCTGATTGACAACAAAGGCTTAGAGCTAAGGGTTACTTATAGTATTGATCAAGCCCCCATACTCAACGGTGATCCCGTCAGGTTACGGCAAATTCTGTGGAACTTGATCAGCAATGCAATTAAGTTCACAGAACAAGGCACGATTACAGTTTCTATCAACAGTCTGCCCCGAAATGATGTACGGGTTAAAGAAGTCAAAGATTGCGCCTTTCTTATTTCAATCATTGATACAGGCCCCGGCATTGCCCCCGACAGGGTAAATTCCATTTTCGCCCCCTTTACTCAGGAAGATACTACTATTAACCGCAAACACGGGGGCACAGGACTAGGTCTAACAATTGTAAAACAGCTCACAGAGCTTATGGGCGGCGATGTCTTCATCGACAGTGAACTTGGACGGGGAACACGCTTTGATGTTGTTCTTCCATTTATGGAATCAACAATAGAAGATATGGACAGTCCCCTGATAACAACGCCCAAACGGCAAAAAGCTATCAAGGTACTCGTCGCAGAAGACAATGATCTGAACGCGACTATTGCCATTGCCTTCCTCAAAAAATCCGGTTGCGAAGTCAAACGCGTCGAAAACGGTAAAGAAGCTGTGGACGCCGCACAGGAAGGTTGGGCCGATCTGATTCTGATGGATATCCATATGCCCGAAATGAACGGCATGGAAGCCACAGAAGTTATCAAAGCAACTGATCACGGCAAATACCTGCCCATTATTGGACTTACTGCCGAAGCTTTCCTTGAGCGACACACAGAGTTCCTAGAAGCTGGCATGGACGATGTTCTAACCAAGCCCTTTACCGAACAGCAGCTCAACGAAACATTGGATCGGTACCGTGAGGCTTCATAAATCTTGTCATTGATAGCCACTTTATTTGCTAGAACAACTATCCACCAAGAAGTATCTTATTTCCAATCGCCTCGTCCCTTCCGTTCCTCTCTCCCTAATGAATAGGTTTTTCCCCTCTAATGATGATTATCCCTGGGCTTCAAAATGATCTTCGCGCAGTACCATGGTGCCATCGGCCTGAAGCACCCAGAGCTCTCGTGTGATAACCCCGTGTGCTTTGTTCATCTTCCAGCCACTGGTCAAAAGAGCTGACGTTTCGTCAAGAACCGTAATTTCCGGCCCCAAATAATCAACCCCCGTAAAGCCATCATTGATCAGGTTCTGCCAAAAAGACTGAATTTCAGTCTGCCCGGTAAAGGTTCCAAAAGGCTTGGCAACCATAATGGCATCGGTTTCGTAACAAGCGGCACAGCCCGCCGCATCACCTGCATTAAAAGCTGCTTTCCACTTTTCGCTGGCTTTTATAACCGCTGCTTTTAGATCTGTTGTCATCTCATCATTTCCACAAATTGCATTAACCACGCTAGAACCATCTGGTTCGTTTCAAGATCTTTATTGCATGAGAAGGCAAAGACGATAAGATAGAATTAGATGATTACATAGTTTAAGAAAACTAAACAATGAAACCCAATGTGCACGACATGCTGACCTTTATAGAAGTCGTCGACACGCGATCTTTCACCACGGCATCCATCCGTTTGGGGCGTAGTAAATCCGCCATTAGCCAGACCATTTCCCGGTTGGAAGCAGATATGAATACCCGCCTGCTTCAACGCAGCACCCGTGCCCTGACCCTGACAGATACAGGTGCTCGCTTTTATGATAGCTGCCTAGCGGTAAAGTACGCCTATGACAACGCGCTGGAAAGCATATGGGAAGACAAGGATAATCCACAGGGCACTCTTTCCATTACGGCCCCTCACGCGCTTTGCGCCGCTGTTGTTACGCCGGCAATCAAGCTCTATCTTGATCGTTATCCCCGAATGTCAGTCCGTCTCCTAGCCGAAGATGCCTCTGTCAAATTGATAGAAGAGCATATTGATCTCGCCATTCGTGTTGGCAAACTGGCTGGACAAACCGCCCGTGTGACCAAGGTCGGTACTCTAAGCGAAAGTCTCTATGCACACCCTGATTATATCCAGGCTCAGGGCGGCATTCCAAACAACCTGAACGATCTGGAAAACTGGGATCATATTGCCAATGAATGGCAGGGAAACCCCGTAACCTATACCTTACCCAAAGGCGTTTCTTTTAAAGTTCTGCCTCGTGCGCGCTGTAATAGTTTGCCCGATATCCTCAAGCTCACCCAAAATGGCCTCGGAATTGCCAGATTACCCGACATCGCGACAACATCAGACGAAGCAAGCAGTTCTCTGATCAAAGTATCTCCCCTTGGTGACGCCCCGATCTATGCCCTGCACCAATTTGACACCAAACCGCCACAACGGGTCCGCGATTTTATCACACTCATCCGCGAAAAATTGCGGTAAAATCTTTCTTTTGGGAATGAGCTTATGAAAAATAACAAAACGACCTTGGCGAGCTTCCTTATTATCGTGATCATCGCGATTGGGGCGGGCCTTTACTCTCAGCAACCAGATCAAATGGTTGAAGATGAAACAGTACAGAATACAACGGCAGCTACGATATCTCCTGAAGAGAAAACCGCACTGCAAGCAACGGCCTTTAGCTTTGTTGAAACAGCGGAAATCTATGTTCAAGACGGCCATAATTTAAGGTTAAAAGAACCTCAGCCCACTAATTGTAAAAAGTGTTTTACCTTCGTTTTCGACCACTACGGCGATCCCGGCGGGCTCTATGAATTAACCGTGCGTATCAACGATGCTGGACAAGCCGAGTGGGTGGAAGAGCAGGATAATTGATCTAGCGATTAAAATACCCGACACACTTAATACTGTTTTGCCATTTCTGTCGTTCCAGACCAGCCCAGATGCTCATAAAGCGGACGCCCCTTACTGGTTGCGTGAAGGATTGCATAGCTAATGCCTCGACGTTGAAACTCAGCATCTGCCATCTTCATTAAATCCGTCGCAATACCCTGACCGCGATAATCAGGTTCAACAAACATATTAAGGACATATCCCCGGCGATCATCCTGCGGATGCCAAGGATGTGGTGGCCAGTCGATAACCATCAAACCAATACCACCAATGGCCTCATCCTCGCTTTCAACGACAAAGCCAAAATAGCGCCCATCATTTAAACGAGGCTCTAACCATTCACGAAAAGGCAAATCCATCGCTGCAAGCTCTTCTTCGCGAGGCTTTCCACTTGCCTGGAACATCTTATGCCGATGTTCACAGATCAGATCGAGGTCCCGGTTTTCAATTGGCCTTGTTATTAACATTCTATTTCCCCCATCAAAACTAAACAAAAGACCTGATATGTTTTAGAAAATCATCTGGAAATCCTAGGGCAGTTGTTAGTTCCAATAACTTTTGCGCATACGCACTGTTGGTACCACAGATCAGATTGACGGGAAGGTTGTAACAGGTGACTTCTTCCTGTATGCCGTCTTCATATTCGACAGTTAGTTTCTCTGGTCTGTATTCCTGAACGTTTTCCTCGGCATAGAGCTCACGAACTTTCGCTTGTTCCAAAGTCATGACAACACCGTATGATCTGGCCCCCTGTTCTTTCACAAGTGAGGCGCGTTCACCTATTTTGAGAGCAAAGTTATCCGCCCGCGCTTTCTGCGAAAAAATAGGTGTTATTCCCTTTGTTACCAGCAAGTCTTTGTCCATAAACAGACCAGACCGTGTGAAAACTCCTCGTGGACTTATATTTGTCATTTCAAGTCCGTAAACTTTTGAAATAAAGATATAGGCAATTGATCAACAAAGGCTTCCCTCTGTCCGAAACCACCATGAAATCTCGTATTTTGCTGTAAAAGAGGCGTTATTTTTTACAATAATGCTTAATATTTAAAAATTGAACGAATTTAAGCACTTTAGGTTTCTAAAGCCGCCAGTAATCCTTTTACGCCGACAAGGTTGATAGCTCGTCTCATATTGTACGCCAAAGCGGTCAAGCTGAATTCTCCACGCACATTCTCTAATCTACATGTTAAAAATGCACCCTGGTTCATCCATTGCTTAATCGAACCAAAGGGATGTTCAACAGAGCACCGCCGCAAATTCATCATCTCGGGGCGCTTTTTTAATCTCTCGGCCATACGATCAAGAACTGCTTCGTTCTCAAATCTAGACACTTTACGAAATCTTTGATTTGTACACTGTGATCGCAATGGACAGACTTTGCAGGCTGCACGGTTACAATATGTTAAGCGAGTATTATCTCGTAACTTACTAACATAACGCGTGGATAATTTTTGTCCTGCCGGACAGATATAAAAATCACCCTTTTCATCAAACTGGAATACTTCTTTTGAAAAATATCCCGCGGCTACAGAAGACCCACGCTGCGGTTTGGATACATAAGCTATAAGGTTATCGTTCTCACAGGCTTCTATATCTTCAATTTTGTAATACCCTTTGTCTGCAACAACTTCAATTTTCTCAACACCGAGAACAGAACGAGCTGGCCCCGCTGTTTTAGCTAATAACCCTAGGTCAGAACCATGATTAGTGACCTCTTGCTCAACAATCAGGTTATGTTTGCAATCAACAGCTATCTGCGCGTTATAACTAACCCGATGACCTGTACTCCCTCCCATCATGCGACGGCTGTCAGGATCGGATAGAGAAACCTGGCTTTCACCTGTCTCTTCCAATTGTTCAAGAAGCACTTTGTGTTGATTTTGTCGGGCCTTAATACCCTTGATCTTATCTGTAAGGTTTCCATCATTTACACAATGATTAGTTTCAACATCGTCCTTATCAACTTCATCAAGACGCTTTAAATAAGTATCAAGCCGTTCGTCAGCTTCCTTAATCATCTTGGATAGAGATACACGTGTAAAATTGTTTGCCTTACTATTGACGGCTTTAATCTTTGTGCCATCAACAGCGAGTAGCTTTCGTCCGAAAAGATCAAGTTTTCGACATATAAGGACAAACTCTCGAAACACTTTTTTAAAACAAGAGCGGTTGTCACGGCGAAAATCAGCAATTGTCTTGAAATCAGGTTTCAAGTGTCGCAATAGCCATATCACCTCTATGTTTCGGTGGGCTTCAATCTCTAGTTTCCGGCTGGAGCGTATTCTGTTCAGATATCCATAAATGTAAAGCTTTAAGAGATCGGCAGGATCATAGCCTGGTCGGCCTGTTGATTTTGGTTGCACTCTTGTAAAGCCGGCTTCTTTTAAATCCAAATCATCTACAAAAGCATCAATGAATCGAACTGTATTATTTGGGCCAACATAATCATCAACCCTTTCCGGTAATAAGAGTAACTGGGAGCGAGAGCTTCCTGATATATGTGTCATGCATCAATATATCATGTGGAATTACATTCAGGAATCCCAAAACCACATATTTAATCAAGCTCAAAACTTAATGCCTCTATGCCTTAAATAGCTATAAAGCGTGGCTTTACTGATACCAAGGTTTTCCGCGATACTGGTTACAGGCAACTCACCTTCTCTGTATAGAGTTTCTGCTGCAATGGCTTTTAACTTGGCTTCTTCAGATAGGCCTTTTGGTCGTCCACCTGTCCGGCCTCTTGCTCGAGCAGCTTTAAGTCCGGCTTGAGTTCGTTCACTAATGAGATCCCGTTCAAACTCGGCAAGTGAAGCAAAGATATTGAAAACAAGTCTGCCTTGCGGGTTGGTTGTATCAATCGGATCATTCAGGCTTTTAATACCCACTCCCTCACCAACGAGTTTATTAACGAGCATGATCAGGTGCTTTAAGGAACGTCCAAGTCGATCCAGTTTCCAGATAACAATAACATCATCTGCACGAACCAGATCTAAAAGCTTATCAAGTTCCTTCCGCTCAGTTTTGGTACCACTGACAATTTCCGAAAATATTTCCTCGCAACCAGCTTTTTTTAATGCATCAATCTGTAAATCCAGATTTTGCTCATTAGTGGAAATACGTGCGTAGCCAAATTTCATGATTTAGTTAAACAAACTCATATGAAGTATAAAAATTAAACGTTGTTTATGTAAACCAGTTTTTTATACACCTGATCATCAATTTTGGCAATTGATACGTTAAGACAGAATAAGTTCAGAATAACGGTCGTTAAAGTAAACTATCATTTTTTCTTTTGGGGCTGCCCCAAAAATTAATTTCAATCATAATTTTTGAAATTTTCAGTAATTTAACTCAACTCTCTAGGGCCATAATATTAATTCCGTAACTCAGAGCGGCATCATAGAGATATTCGAAGATGCTCACAGCCCAGGTCGTGGGGATAAATAGATCAAACTCCTGATCGTCGGTTCTATGAAACAACACTGGAATGTGGTGAATACCAGATTGATAAAACCCCCCAACAGGAAATATAGTCAGGTCAAAGTCTAATGGAGCAATGCGTTGCAGGACTTTTTCAGCAGCAGCCCCACTGAGGCATAGGCGGCACCTTGCATGACTCAAATCGACAAATCCAGCTTGTGTCATGTCTATTTGGTCGGCTATTTCAAGAAGCTCCAGAGCTTCTGCATGATGCACCTGTACCCGTGTTGGAGCGATCCTGTATAGAGTGAAACCTCCTGTGCTTCTGGTAGTGTTATATGCGAGTGGTTCCAACAAATCAAAAGTTTGCAAAATTACATCAGAAAAAGCCTCCCAACCGGCGAATTGTGCTAATCCACCTATTGGCTTTTCACTTAGTGTTACGCCAGCACTAGCCGATAGCCCTCCGTATAACTTCTGTGTCATTGCCGTTGTGAGTGGCGAGCGATATTCAGCCATTCTGTCGAACTCCTTTCGGATCAAAGAAATTTGGTGAGGTAACTTTGGCGAGTTGATCTTGGCCCTCTAGAAAATTGATCACTCGGATCATGTCTCCATGGCGATGCTTTCCATTGGCAAGGAAGCCTAAAGCCACATATTTTCCGAGTGCAGGGGAATATGTGGTGGACGATACCCACCCCAAACCGTGATTGGTTGTTTCTCCTTTCAAATCATAAAGGAGCGCTCCCGATTTCGCGCCTGTATCGCCCAAAATTTCCAGACCGACAAGTACAGGGCGATCTTCTGCCAACAAGTGTGCCCTGTTGCGCAAGACTGATCCAATAAATGGTTTCTTGCTTGATGCCATCCCATCCAGCCCAATGTCACGTAAAGTTGTACGCCCATCAAGTTCAGGTCCAGCAACATGTCCTTTTTCTATCCTGAGCGTACCCATGGATTCGGTGCCATAGGGAAGAATGTCATAAGCCGCTCCGTCCGAGAGGATTTTCTCCCAGACATACTCGCTATATTTTGATGGAACATAAACCTCATAAGCAAGTTCACCAGAAAAGCTCATCCTATGGATGCGACAAAGCACCCCGCCGATTTCAGCTTTTGTGAAATGATTGTTTGGTAATGCATCAGCACTTAGATCAATTGAGCCGGAAGCTGACGATAGGACAGCCCGGGATTTTGGACCTGCTATGGCCATAGCTGCCCACTGATCAGTAACCGAAGTCACATGTACTTTGAGATCTTTCCACTCGGTTTGAAGCAACTGTTCGCTAAAAGCCAATACTTTGGCAGCATTGGCTGTAGTAGTGGACATGAAATAATCATGTTCTCCAATACGCGCGGTAGCCCCGTCATCTAGCACAATTCCATCTTCGCGTAACATCACACCATAGCGAATACGTCCAATTTGCAAGGTTTTCCAACCGTTTACATAAAGACAGTTCAAAAACTCGGCTGCATCGGGGCCCTGAACCTGGATTTTGCCAAGAGTAGATACATCGACGATACCTACATGATTGCGTACATGAGCGGCTTCTCGTCGACAAGTGTCATTCAGAGTTTCTTTTTGTTTGGGATAATACCACGGACGTAACCACAAACCAGCTTGTGTGATCTCAGCACCATGTTTCACATGCCAGTCGTGCAATGGAGAATATCGTGTCGGGCTAAAGTGGTGTCCAGAATCATTAGCAGCAAGTGCACCAACTGTCGTCGGCGTAAAGGGCGGACGAAACGTCGTAGTTGCTGTTTCAGGGATAGATTTCCCCTGTAGTTCAGCCATCCGTGATAAGGCTGGGAAGTTTGATAATTTGCCTTGATCTGTGGCCATACCTGTCGTCGTGTAGCGTTTTAGGTGCTCGACCGATACATATCCTTCTCGATGGGCCAGATCGATATCGGATACTGCAACATCGTGCTGAAGATCGATAAATGCTTTACCATAAGACTTACCGTTGGCCTCCATGATACACCATATAGCAGAAATATCAGGCGCCCAGTGATCAGAATTTTCGATCGGAGCTTTTAGTGGCGGAATGGTTGAGTTTTTTGCCCCGGCCTCTGCTCCTTGTGCAATAGTATCCTGTAAAGACGGAGCAGCAATTGCACTTCCAACAGGTTTTAGGTTTTGAAGCGCATTGATCTCGGGCAAAAAAGACCATGATTCATAATCAAACACGGGCTTTTTCTGCCTATGGCTCCAGAGGTGAACGACAGGAGACCAACCGCCAGAAACAGCAATCAAATTACAATCAAGAGTTTGGGTGGATCCTGTCGCACAGCCATTGTCATCAACCGGGACGATTTTCGCTCCCTTGACACGCAAGCGACCCACTGCTGTCAATACACCATGACCAGTTATAACTGATCCGCCAGCAGATAAAAGCAAAGAGCGAAGATTTTCAGATGGATGCTGACGTACATCCACCAGTATTACCTTTGCACCAGCCTGGGCTAATTCAATTGCGGTTTCATAGGCACTGTTATTGTTCGTTGCGACGACTATAGATTCACTGGCCAGAACGGCATAGCGATTCAAATAGCTGCGCACACCTGATACCAGCATGACACCTGGCAGGTCATTGTTACCAAAGACAAGTAAACGCTCTACTGCGCCAGTCGCCATTACCGCGCGCTTTGTTCTGATCTGCCAGTAAATCTGTCGATGTTGGTTGTCAGGTACAAGCTCTACGTGGTCCCAAACTCTTTCAACAGCGCCATAGATATCATTGTCATAAGCTCCAAACACTGTGGTTCGTATTAAGATTTTCACATTATCCAATGCCTTTAGCTGCTCGACAATATTGGATAACCATGTATCACTGTTTTGCCCAGCCGGATTGGATAAAAGAGAACCTCCTAATTCAAAATCCTGCTCGATCAAAACCACACGTTCGCCGGCTTGTCCTGCTGCAAGTGCTGCACTCAATCCTGCCGGCCCTCCTCCAATTACGAGTACATCACAAAATAAGTGGCTTTTTTGATATGTATCGGGGTCGGGTGTATGCTCTCCTTGCCCCATACCTGCTGCTCTACGGATGATTTTTTCACAGCCCATCCAGAACGTAGTTCCACGAAAGGGACCTATAAACGTTTTGTAATAGAAGCCTGCGGCTATAAATGGCGCCAAATAGCGGTTCATCGCTTGAAAATCAAACCGTAAACTGGGCCATGCATTCTGTCCGTAAGCATCTAAACCAGCAAAAGCTTCCTGCGTCGTTATTTTTGTATTTGGCTCTGTACGTGCACCCGATCTCAATTGTACGAGGGCGTTGGGCTCTTCTACCCCAGCAGAATAGATCCCGCGTGGGCGATGGTATTTGAAGCTTCGGGCAATAATAGTTTCATCCGCAGCCAGTAAAGCTGAAGCGAATGTATCACCGGGATGTCCGATGACTTCATGACCATTGAAATGCATTGATAAGAGTATGTTTCGGTTAATCCTGCCGCCGCTTGGTAATCTGCGCGAAGTCATGTTGGAAATTCCTGAGCCAGATTGCAGTCATATATTTCGTGTGTAGCTGTATTGCGTTCCACAATTAACCACTGTCGGCATCCGAGAACGTGGTGCCAGAATTCCTGATGCCGTCCACGGGGATTATCACGAAAGAATACGTAGTCGACCCAGATTTTCTGATCAGTTTCGCTCATTGGGGGCCGCTTGACAGTTGCGTCGCCTAAGTAATTAAATTCTGTCTCATCCCGCACCCCGCAAACAGGGCAATTAATTCGAATCATCTTGCTACTTTCATTGCAGATTTGGTTGGGGGCCGTGTGCTTTTTCGTCTATTTGGTATCCGCGTTCGAAACGTGATAGTGTGAATTCGGCGGAGTCTTTGTGGGGTTCGTCCTTAGCAATAGTCCAGGCAAAACACCAACCACCAGCAGGGGTTGCTTTAAACCCACCGTAGCACCAACCACCATTCAAATAGAGGCCTTCAACGGGTAGTTTTGCGATAATTGGCGAACCATCCATAGTCATATCCATCGCACCTGCCCAGTGTCGCAATAGCCTTTGCCGCGAGATTGCCGGTACCAATGATTTTGCAGCGGCTAAAGTGTGGCCGACGATCGGTAACCCGCCGCGTTGTGCGTAAGAATTATATCCATCTAGATCTCCTCCTAGGACCAAACCACCTTTGTCGGATTGGCTAATATAAAAGTGCGCAGCACCAAAACTGACCACGTGATCGATAAAAGGTTTAATAGGCTCGGTCACAAACGCCTGTAATGCATGTGTTTCAATTGGCAGTCGCAGATTTGCCTTTTCAACTAAAACAGTCGTATTTCCCGCAACGGCTAGACCAACTTTTGGGGCTTTTATACTGCCCTTTGTTGTTTCAACGCCCACGATCCGATTTTCATCCCAGAGATAACCCAATACCTCGCAACATTGGATAATATCTACTCCTAACTGGCTGGCAGCCCTTGCGTATCCCCAAGCGACAGCGTCATGGCGTGCTGTTCCCGCGCGCCCTTGGAAAAGCGCTCCAACAATTGGAAAGCGAGCTTTGCCCGAATAATCAAGGTATGGCAGTCTTTTCATAACTTCAGCTCGATCGATTAAATCAGCATCGATCCTATGAGCACGCATAATATTACCGCGTCGACGTAATCCGTCCATTTGTCCAGGAGAATGTCCCAAATGAAACTGACCACGTTGTGACATCATGACATTGAAATTAAGTTCATGGCTGAGATTTTCCCACATCCTCATTGAGCGTTCATAAAACATGGTATTGCCTGGTAACATGTAGTTTGAACGTACTATGGTGGTGTTGCGTCCGGTGTTTCCACCTCCGAGCCAGCCTTTTTCAATCACAGCAATATTCCGTATGCCATGCTCTTTTGCCAGATAATATGCTGTTGCCAATCCATGGCCTCCTCCGCCAACGATGATTACATCGTACTGAGGTTTGGGATCTGGATCACGCCACGCACGTTGCCAGCCACGATTACCATTGAGTGCGTTTTTTAAAATCGAGAGCGCAGAATAGTGGGTCACGCGAGGAATCTCCTGGCTAATTAATTATTTAATTTCGAACGCTACATAATTAAAAAAAATATTACAAATGATATTTTTGTGCAATTGGACTTTTTCGAACATTTATTGTACCAAATGCTACAGATTTAAAAGGATGTAATTAATGACAGGAATTAGTGAGCAGATTGTTGCAAAGTTACACAATTTGCCAAAAAAGCTGGAAATTGCGGCAAAATTCGCTCTGGATAACCCTGACCGCATGGCTTTTGGCTCGATGAGGAGCGTTGCTGGCCAGTGTGGTGTTTCATCGCCTACTATGCTGCGACTTGCGCGTTATCTTGGATATGAAAGCTATGACGATTTAAAAGCGTTGTTCCAATCTGAGTTGGCCTCGAACAGTTTCAGTAACCGAGCGGAAAGGTTATTTCGGGGAGGTACGACTGGCGACGAGAACCCTTTGATCAGTCAGCTTCAGGCCGCTGCAATAGAAAATATTAATGCTGGATTTCTGCAAAACTCTTTTGAAACTCTGGAGGCTATTGCTGAAGTCATTCGGGTTTCAAATACAACACATATTGTAGCCACAGGTTCAATGGCGTGGGTCGCCGGGCATTTAGAAAACACTGGAAGTATTGCTTTCTCTGGGTTACGTGCTACGCGACCAGGAGTAGCGAGCGCGATTGAAACCCTTGGCGTTCTTGATAAAAATGATGCCGTTTTGGGAATCGCGATTGCACCGTACGCGAAAACAGCAATTGAAGCTGTCCAGTATGCGCGTGAAATCGGAGTGACCACGATTTCAATCACTGATCGTCGAAGTTCTCCGTTGGCTGCATTATCTGATTATTGTCTCATTGCTAGGACTGAAAGCCCGCACTATTACTCATCTATCGTATCAGTATGTGCTCTTGTTGAAGCAATTCTCGCTATTGCTGTTGCAAATAGCTCAGGCCATGCCGTAAAGCGAATTGAAAAGGTTGTTAGTCTGCGGCAGAGAAGTGGATCTTATATAGACTAAGGGGCTGTCCCAGATAATTAGTTTATATATCTCTTAACCCATTGGTTCAATTTCCTTACTTGATCCATTGGGTTGTTGTTATTGAAGCGCCACTCACATTCTTTCAAAAAGAAGGCAAAATGCCTCTTTGGAACACCGTTAAATTTACGCATGTGTCGCTTTGCTCTCCCCTCAGGTATGCAAGCACACCCTTCCGGGCAAGGGATCCCAAAAATCTTAAAGCCATTAATGTGGTTATACTTGTCAGCAAAGAGTTCTAAATGATTAATACGATAGTGTTTGAAATCAGATACATCAAGAGCATTATAACCTTGCCATGTATCTGTATAAACGATGCTATCTGGAGCAGCCCTTAGACTAATATTAAATCTTAAAAATAACATTTGACACATGTTCGTTTAATTTGTAGCATTTGATACATAAAATTGGTTGCGAGACAGAGACGCATGATGATTTCGACATTTTTTAAGAAAATGACCCGTTCAAGGTTGCTGTTAGGTCAGGCAGCGAACGTTGATGTTTGTCATCAGAAAAGCTTTCAAGAAAGGCAGTTCGAAAAAATCGCCAATGGATAGTCAACTCCTTGCTCGTCAATTTGCCGTTTGGGGTAAAGAGCTTTCTCTCAATGATGTGCCTAAAGTTGTTAATAGATGTGCCAGGCGTGCAGTGCTCGACACAATTGGTGTCATTGCTGCTGGTTCAGTTCACGCTAAAGTCAGATTACTTGCAGAATGCGTTGCGCTCGCAAAAGGTAATTGTTCAACTGCAACGCAGCATCAAACTGACGCAATTGCGGCAGCGACAATTAATGGGATGGCTGGTCATGTATGGGATTATGATGACACAAGCTATACCGGGATAACTCATAGTTCTGTTATTACCCTCTCGGCTACTTTGGCAGTTGCTCAGGAGATCAATGCATCGGATGAGGACGCATTACTCGCGTTTATCATTGGATCAGAAATAAGCTATGTTCTTGGTGATATCTGCAGCCACAATCATTTCATGCAAGGTTGGTGGGCGACAGGATCGTGTGCATTGATCGGTGCTGTTGCGAGTGTATGCCGTTTGTATGATATGGACGAGGAGCAAACAGCAAATGCCATAGGTACGGCTGCTGTTACTGCCGGAATCCAACGGGCTATTTCAGGTACTGACGCAAAACCCTATTTATGTGGAAATGTTGCCGCTCAGGCAATTAACTTGGCGCGAGTAGCAAAGGCTGGCTTAACCGGCCCTCAAGATGCATTTGAGCAGAAAAATGGATTTTTCGCCCTTTTGAACAATGGCCACTCTTTATTCTCGCAAGTTGAAAGCTTGGGAGACCGTTGGAGACTTGAAACGCCTGGATTGCTTTTCAAAACCAGCCCGGTTTGTTCGGCTGCTCATGCGATGATCGAAATAACAGCAAAATTGCTTGAAGAATCTGATAAAACTGCAGATGACATTGTATCAGTAGAGGCTGAAGTGCCCACGTTGGTTCATGCGAGCTTGGTGTTCATATATCCCGAAAATGCCCAACAGGCACAATTTTCTCTTCCCTACTGCTTTGCCTGTGCGGCTGAACACGGGCGAGTTCGACTTAAAGATCTGCAGTTAGCAGAGATTCAATCTGATAGAAAACGAGCGCTAATGGAGCGGGTAACAATCCGTGTCGCTGAGGATCTATCATCATCGCCGATGCGGGAGAAATATCCTGAAAGTACACGCCTAACAATATTATTTGCGGGAGGGAAAACAACAAGTGGGTTCTGTGGGGAAGCCTTTGGTATGCCAAATCGCCCGTTGACTGATAAAGACTTGATCAAAAAATTCAATGATTGCCTCACATTTGCGGGCTGTTCTTTGAAAACTCCTGATTTATGTACGTTTGAAATTATAAAAATGGCAGATCACGCATTCCGCCTAACTGCCCAATAAAAATAAAAAAATTAAACAAGCATGGAGACTATCATGAAACTTACAACCAAATTAAAATTGCTCGTATCAGCAGCAGTAATTGCTGTCAGCGCTAATTCTGTCACAGTAAACGCCGAAGAGTTGATACGATTATCCACTTACGTCAATGAGGTCGATATCCGCCACGAAGGTTTCCAGCATTTTGCGAGCCTAATAGCCGAAAAAACCGAAGGTCGAGTTCGCATGGAAATTTTTCCTTCAGCAACATTGAACGGATGGAGCGAAGGTATCGACGCAGTTCTTGGTGGTGTGGCTGACGTTAGTCACATCTCATATGATGATCGCTTACCTTGTTACCGGGCGGGTGCTTTTTACCCTGCTTCAGTCAATCTCGAAAATCAGATAGAACTCGATGAAGAGATGACAGAAATTTTGTCGGAAGAGGCGGCTAAAGCAGGTTTGGTGAATATTTTCTCATCAAATTATTCGTATGATCAAGAGTGGTGGTTTCAAAAGGAAAATGTGAATCTGAATAAACTGAACGGACTTCAGGTTCGTTCTATCGGCCCTTTGGTTAGCGAGATGATTGAAGGTTGGGGTGGTAGTCCGGTTTTTGTATCTCCTAAGGAAGTATTCCAGTCTGCTGAACGAGGTGTGGTTGACGGAATCAATATGGGTGTTGCTACTTATAGTTCGTGGAAACTCTGGACCGTCATGCCGCACATGATTAATGCAGACCTGTTCTATGGCAACGTCATGTATATGATGAATAAAAATAAGTTTGATAGCCTTAGCGCTGCAGATCAACAAGCCATACTAGACGCAAGCCGTGAAACCCAAAAATGGTTGAAACCGCGCTATGAAGCTTGGGTAAATGAGTCTGTTGGGGATGCTGTTATGAAGGGTGGTGGGTCTGCCCGATCCCTTACAGAAGAAGAGCGTGATATGCTTTTAGCCTCGATTCAGCCTTTTTGGGACAAGGAACTAACTAATACTTGCGGAAAAGAAACTGCAGACAAAATTCGCGCATTGCTGGCCAAGCATCGGCAATAATCTATGCAAAGAAAATGCGCTGATATGCTTCACCCACATATCAGCGCATTTTTATCTACAGGCGTCACGATATTTAATAGAAGATGCTTTTACAATTACAGCATGGAGCAGAAGCCATGGAGCACATTCAAAGCAAAGTCAATTACATAGAACGGCTCGGCCCTATACTAGCAGGAATTGGTGCTATCATAATAATCATTCAAACGATCTGGATCTCGTATGGTGTGGTTATGCGTTATGTTTTTAACAAGCCTGACCTTTTCGTAACTGAGGCAACTGCTCTTATGCTTGTGCCTTGCGCCTTTCTTGGGTTGACCTACGCCATGCAGCAAGATGCTTTACCTAAGGTAACAATAATTTCCAACCTTCTGCCAATTAGGTTGAGATTTATTATTACCCAGTTGAATCAGTTGATCATGTTGTTGGTCGGAGGCTTCTTTGCTTATTCTGCAGTATCAGCATTCTTTCGAGCAAACAAGTCAGGTGCCGCGTCTGAGGTCCTTAGCTGGCCTCGAGCCTGGTTTTGGATGCCGACAGCACTGGCATTAATTATTTTCTGTATTGTACTTATTGCAAAAAATTGGACATCTCGACGGGAAACCTCTTCTACTCATACAAAAGAGGAAAAGTGATATGGAATGGTATCATGTCGGTGGCGGGCTACTTACCTTGCTCATGGTTTTGATTTCACTTGGGGTACCTCTGCCTTTTGCATTGGCAGCGGCCTCGTTACCCTTTCTTTGGTTGATTCAGGACTTCAGCACTTCACTTATAAGTGTTGAACTGAAAATCTGGGGCGTTTGGGTTGATTACATTTTATTAGCGGTTCCTTTATTTGTATTTCTTGGTGAGTTGATTGCCCGCTCGACAATTGGTCCTAATCTGTATCGGTTTATGCATCGAGGTGTTCGTGTGCGTGGGTCGGCAGCTTATGGCAGTATCGGTGCTTGTGCAGGTTTCGGTGCCGTATGCGGTTCAAGTATGGTCGGTTCGTTAACAATCGGTAGTGTCGCGCTGCCTGAGATGTTGAAGTTGGGATATGGCAAACGTCTTTCTGCAGGCGTCCTTGCTGCAGGCGGAACGTTAAGTGTGCTCATTCCTCCTAGCTTAATTCTTCTATTTTACGGAATCGTTGTCGATGTCTCGATTGGTGATTTATTTATTGCAGGTATTCTGCCCGGAATCACGCTGACGACCATGTTTGCTATTGTTGTGGTTGTTTGGGGAATAATTAATCCAGAATCAATCCCTAGAGTAGATAATGCTCTTCGTATGCCATTATTTGAAATTATGGCAGCTGTTCTACCAATTCTGGTTATAGGATTGGTGATAACAGTGTCGATTTATGCTGGTATAGCGACACCTACCGAAGCTGCGGCAATCGCAGCACTTTTGACACTTATAATTGCAGTTGCTGTTGGTAATCTCCGATGGGAAGGACTCAAGAGTGCTCTTCTGGCAACAATGCGTACCATGGGATATTTGGGTCTGCTTTTGTCCGCAGGTACACTCTTTGGTTTTGTGTTGACCTATCACCAGGTACCTCAACAATTCACTGAGGCCTTTCTGACACTGGCACTTGAACCCTATATGGTTTTGGCAATGGTTATTGCATTTTACCTGGTTGTAGGTATGTTTCTGGAGCCTGTTTCAATTACATTTATCACGTTACCGACATTGTTCCCGTTGATTAGCTCGGTCGGGTATGATTTGGTTTGGTTCGGCATCATCTACACGATCACCATGGAGATAGCTGTTCTTACCCCGCCTGTCGGATTGAATTTATATGTGATACAAGGACTCGCCCCTAAAGAAATTGCTCTCAAGGATGTGATTTTAGGTGTGCTTCCATTCATAGGGGCCTTGGCGATTCTCATTGCCCTTCTATTATTGTTTCCGCAGATGGCGTTGTATTTGCCTGAGTTGGCGAGTTGAGGATGTCTGGTATGCTTAACTATCATCGATACGGCACTGGCCCGACGTTTGTCATGCAACACGGATTTCTTGGTGGAGGTGGATATTTTGCACCTCAGATGGCAGCGTTGGGGCACTCATTTGATATTATTGCCCCTGACCTGCCGGGGTTTGCGGGTAGTAATACCCAAGATGCAGTCAACTCAATTAAAGCTCATTCAATAGCTCAACTCCGTTTGTTGGATCAATTAGGCATTGATAAATTTAATCTTCTGGGACATTCGATGGGAGGAATGGTTGCTCTGCAAACTGCCTTGGATTATCCGGACCGTGTTGAAAAGCTAGTGCTTTATGCAACTAATAGCTCAGGAAATTTACCGGGAAGATTCGAAACTTTCGATGAAACAGCAAAAAAAGTTGAAAGTGGTGATGTGAATAGTATCTCCAAATATGTAACGGCGACATGGTTTACTGATTATGAAAAAGCACCGATGTTCCCTTTTTGTCTCTCCGCCGGGACGGGCGCCACAACCGAAGCGGTAATAGGAGCACTTAACGCACTCAAGGAGTGGGATGTCAGTAAACGCTTACACGAGTTGGATATACCGATACTCGTAATTAGCGGCGATAAGGATCGTTCATATGCGGTTGATGGTCTTGTACAATTAACCAATACTCTCAAAAATGCTGAACTTTGCCTACTGCCAAATGGCGCGCATTGTGTTCATCTGGAACAAGCAGATTTGTTCAATGCAACAATCGCTAAATTTCTTCTAACGCGCTAATCATTTTTTGGTGGTCAACAATTTATAGAACCTCTAAGATCGGTTATTAACACTAAGGCGTGTCATCAATTAATGCTTTTCAGACTTCACGCAAATGTAAAGGCTTTGTTGCAAAAACTTAACTTGGTCGAAAAACTCCTTTTTCGAGACGGATTTCAGGCATAAACTCCAAGCAATCGGTTAATGAATCTGGCCTCTGCTATTGGTCCTGTTTCATCGTGCAGCCAGAATCTAAACTAGCCCTTTTTAAACATCCTCATGACTTCAAACCCCTTAATCGTGGCGTAGGCCGTTTTCATGGTTTGGAAGCCAAGGGTGGGCTTAATTAATCGCTTGAGTTTGCCATGATCTCCCTCAAGCCTGTTATTCAGGTATTTGATCTGGCGATGCAAAAGCTCATTAAGGATCTTGCCTTCAGCTTTCAACTCCCTGATAGCTTCTCCATATGTTGGAGCCTTGTCTGATGAGATCGATAAAGGGACATATCTCTTATTACGTTTGAGGGCCTTGCTAAGGAAATGCTTGGCTGCTTTGGTGTTGCGCGTTGCGGACAAGTAAAAATCGAGAGTATCTCCGCCCTTATCAATCGCTTGATACAAGTACTTCCACTTCACTTTAACCTTTATATAGGTTTCATCCACGCGCCAGTAATAAGAACGACTTCTCTTGAACCACAGGAGCTTCTTTTCAAGTTCAGGAGCATAGTCCTGAACCCACCGGTAAAGCGTTGAATGATCAACCTCAACTCCTCGTACCACCATCATTTCTTCAAGCCTTGCTCGTCAGGATCATGGAATGGCCTGAGAGAGATCTCTATAGCTGATACCGTACTTACAATACCAACGGACACATTGAAGGATGACCGAGCCATGATAGTGACGCCACTTGAACTCAGACATCGAGAAATCCCGCTAGGAAAATGAAAATCTATTGAAGAGTAACTCTGAGTGAATTTTTTGCAATAGAGCCCCAAATTTGCGTATCTAAGTCATCTCCTTAATATTTTGCTCCCTCGTAGAAAATGGCATTGTTTTCAGGCTATTATCATTTGAGATTTAGTTTTCACACAGTCTGAGACCGTAGAAAAACACCTTCATGGGGCAATCTCTCTTTTAAAACTCTTAGACAAAAAAACCTTAAAACAACTGGGCTTAAATAGAAATGAGATCATTGATCTTATCCTAACTTAACCTTCGAAACTTGTGACAAGAGACTTTCGTCGTATTCATTTTCATCCCGCACTCCTCACAATCGTTCACTTGACTTTGATCTCAGATGATCGGCAACAAGATGACGGAATTGCTGTTTTCGTGTACTATAGGCAATAGATAAGCGGATAGCGGCCCGATTGGGCGGCACAAGAACCGCCTTTACAAAATGGCAGAATGTTTGTCCCTGCCCTTTTAATGGGCGTTTAGCTGTCGTCTAGCTGTAAAGTTATATCAAGTTATTAGTGCTGTTCGCGAACCCACTGGTTCAGGAGATAAGACTAATGCCGAAAACAGCAACTCAATACGATCCTGTTGTCGATCTAGACAGGACAGCCGTGAAAAGCATCCCTAAAATCAACAAAATCACTGTCGAAGATCTCATGGATGTTATCGCCAGGGGTCTGAATGATTTCAAACAAAAACCCAGCCATATTTTACTGCTGGCTATAATCTACCCCATCATTGGTCTTCTGGCTGCCCGTATGGCTGCGGGCTACGATATTATCCCTCTGATTTTCCCCATTGTCTCTGGCTTTGCCCTGCTAGGCCCCATTGCCGCATTGGGCCTATATGAGCTTAGTCGTCGTCGCGAAAAAGATATGAGCCTGGCATGGCGTCATGTCTTTAACATCTGTCATTCCCCCGCCATTGGATCCATCAGCGCATTGGGAATATTGCTCACGGTTATTTTTCTTGTCTGGCTGGTCACTGCACTGATGCTTTTCAAAACCATTTTCGGCACCGCTGAGATTACCTCAATCGGTGCCTTTATCAGTCAGGTTCTGACAACTTCTGCTGGATGGAATCTTATTCTTATCGGTTGCGGGGTTGGTTTCGTCTTTGCTGTTGTTGTCCTTTCCATCAGCGTTATTTCTTTCCCCATGCTGCTGGACAAAGATATCAGCGCCGCATTGGCCGTACAGACATCGGTAAAAGTTGTTATGACTAACCCTGTTCCCATCGCCGTTTGGGGGACCATTGTTGCTGGTTCAATGCTGGTCGGGTCGATCCCGTTCTTTGTCGGCCTTTGCGTGGTGATGCCTGTACTGGGGCATTCCACATGGCACCTCTATCGCAAGGTCGTTGCTGAATAAACACTATGCTGACAAGATAAAAACCATAGGCTTTATAAATCAACGTCCGAGTACAGAAACTGAGCCGCAAATACCTGACAAAAGGAAATAGCGGCTCAGTTTTTTTTCAGGCTTTTTCCCTTAAGCGGATTTCCCCTCTCATATGGGGATGAAAGAGGCAATAATACTCGCCAGCCATGTCTTTGGTGACAATCAGTGTTCGACGTTGATTTAAGGTAAGTTCTTCTGTATCCCAGCGACCATCAAGAGCGGTCGCAGTATGAGGACTGATATCACGATTGATCCAACGGATCTTATCCCCCGGGCAGACCTCAATTACGTCAGGCACAAAGACGAGATTACGAATTTCCACCGTATGTTCCCGGCTGTTATCAGCTGCATTTGTCAAGCTGGAAAGCCCGGCCAACGTGCTCCCCCCGACGAACACGCCTGTCGAGATCCGAGTTGATGCAACAAGAACGCCTGTTGCACCAACCAAGTTCATTACACCCGTCAAAAAAGAGCGCCGTTCAGATTTTTTTTGATTTGTATCTCCCTTGTTAGTTGTATTCCCGGACATTACAGCATCTTTCGTTACAGGATTTTTGATATATTTTTTTGGTGAGGGTCCTTACTTCAGCTTCTTCACCATCATTTCCGCATGCCCCTCATGAACTTTGAAGATCTCAAGCCCTTGTTTGAACAACGCTTTTACTTCTTCATTTTCGATATTGGGAATAAAGCTGTGCTCAACCAGTTCATTGACTGCCTTGTGATAAGCCAGTTCATTTGCAGCATAAGCCCGATCAAACTCGACGCCCCGTAATGCCGCCAGATCGGTGATGATCTTTTCAGAATTTTTATTCAAAGTCTGGCTCAGGAAATTATCCTGTGCCTGCGCACCAAGCTTGCCAAGAAGGTCAAGCGCAGCTTTGTTAACCGCTTCATGATCCCGGATCATGGTTTGGGCAAACTTCCGTACCTCGGGGTTATCAGACAAGGCCAAGGCCAGATGCGCATACTTGATATCAATGTTATCCGCACTGTAGGCAACGTGCGCAATCTCCAAATCATTCAACTCAGCAGGATTTTCCGCTACAGCAGGCGCTGTGAAAGCTATGCTCAAAGAAATAGCACCCAGAGCTAAAATCTTCACGGTTTCACCACCTAAGGCTTGGACAACAGAAGTTAGTTTCTTCATTTTCTTTCCATTCATTCTCTATAAATTCAACAGGAACAGGAAAGACTGAATTAGTTGAACTGTGAATGCCTGAGAGTTCATTTTATATGGCAGATCGTTCAAACCGCTGGACGTCACTTCAAAGCTTGCACATAGTTAAGCAACAACGCCCCACATACGCGGCTCTGTTTAAGGTCGGAACACAAAGTAGTAGAAAGGTTTGGCTCATGCTGGATGCACTTAGCGATATTCTTACACGTCTTTCCGTGAAAGGTACTCTCTACTTTCGCACTTCCTTTACTTCTAGATGGGGATTGGAAGTTCCCCCCTTTGAAAATGCCGCCCGTTTTCACTTTGCCCATCGGGGAACCTGTAAGGTTATGATCAACAAGACAGGCGAAAATCTGGTTCTTGCACAGGGCGATCTCGTCATCATCCCGCACGGTGCCAGCCACAGTCTCTTTTGCGAGAACACCTCACCCCACGAAATTCTTCCACTGGATCGTGTTCTGGAAGAGTCCGGTTACAAAGGGGACGGCGTATTGGTCTATGGCGGCGGTGATATGGACAAAGAAACTCAATTGATCTGTGGCCATTTTTCCTTTGCCAAAGATGCAAGGCATATGATCTTTGATCAGTTGCCCGACTATATCCATATCCCTAACTATGGCGAAACAGCCGGGAAGTGGATGGAAGCAACTCTGCGCATGATTGGTGATGAGACCGGCGGTTCAAAATTCGGCGGCGACCTCATCGCTCTTAAAATGTCCGAAGTTATCTTTGCCCAGGCGATCAGAACCTTTATAGAAAACCAGGGATCAGATATCACAGGCCTTGCTGCCTTTGCCGACCCGCATATATCCCGTGCCCTGAATGCCTTCCACAAAGCACCGGCTGAAAGCTGGTCAGTAGAAAGCCTTGCCCGTGAAGCCGGGTTGTCGCGAACGTCTTTTGCACAACATTTTGCCAAAAAGATGGGTGTCACCCCCATTCAATACCTGACATCGTGGCGCATGCAAATTGCCCGACAGGGGTTGGTTGAACAAAAAATGAATGTCGCTGAAGTTGCCGCCTTGATCGGTTATGCATCGGAATCAGCTTTTTCCCGGGTTTTCAAAAAAGAAGTGGGCGCATCCCCGGCAGAATACAGAACAGCCCACTAGTTTGAACGATCAGGCATATTTGCTGAACTATCTGAACTTCATCGTCCGAAAAATTCCCTTACATTGATCTTATGAGTTTTGAACCACCTTCCCTCTCATGAGGTAAAGGTCCCTCAAAGAAAGTCCGAATTTATCAACGGATTTAAATGTAAAGGATGCATATAATGATACCGCGTTTTGTCACCAAAAATATTCACGCTTACCTTGATTACCCCGTTGCGGTCAGCCTGATCGCCCTGCCCTTTATTCTTAATCTCGGCAGCAGTCACCCGGTTGCCCTATGGCTATCCGTTATCACAGGTGTGGCCGCCTTTATTCTTACCCTGCTGACCGATCACCATCTGGGTGTGATACGGGTTCTACCCTACAAACTCCACCTGACCGTTGATTTTGCCGTTGGTGCTCTCTTTGCCCTGATCCCCTTTATCCTGAGCTTTAATGGTATCGATGCCATTTACTACTGGGCAAACGGCCTCGCCGTTTTAGTTGTAGTCGGATTACATAAACCAGAAGAGACTATGCAGTTGGCATAATTTTACATCATAAAACCTGCATACTTTAAACGTCCGGCTGTCATCCTATTGATCGATCAGAGAATAAGGGTACAGCCGGATTTTTAGTTCCATATTATTATGTAAGCAGTATTTAACGAATTGAATGAGCACTATCAAACCAGGCTGTACCTTGCAGGTTTTCACGAGTAACAATTTCAACAGGTAGAAAGTTAGGCTGTATCGTTTTACCGTTTAAATAAGCGATGAGATTATTTACGGTATTAAAGGCCGCTGTCCGCATGTTTTGATGAATAACAATATCCATAGATCCTTCCAGCAAATATCGATGAGTTTTAGGCGTAAGGTTATGTCCGATAAGTATAATTTCATCATTAACACCAACTTCTTTTAATGCTCTGACAATACCTTCATTGCCACCTCCGACATTATATACCCCTGTCAGCTCTGGCGTTTTTTTAATCACATTGATCAATTCCTGATAATTTCCGTCGATATCATCGTGACCAGAATAAGCACCGATGACATCAATTTCCGGAAAATCTCGTCTTAATATCGTTCGGAACCCGATCTCACGATCTTCATGGCTGTGATAAAGTTGACCGCCGGAAATTATTGCAATTTTCCCCGTCGTTTTTAACATACGCCCCATAAGAAAAGCTGCCGTGCGACCAGCTGCACGATTATCAACACCGACAAATCCAACCAAAGGTGCATTTGTTAATCCAGATAAAAGTGCCAAAGTTGGTATTTTATAAGAAGCCAGTTCATGTACAGCATCCCGAACATGTGGATCATCAAGAGGTTGGAATGCAACGGCATCAATTCCTTGCCCAATACAAGCCAGTAATTTTCGAGCCAATATTTTGGGTTCCATTTTCTTTGTAAAAATGCACTCAATTGTCGCGTTTCCCTGTGCTCCGACATCCTGAAAACATGATGCAAGATATTCAGTCGAAGGCCCCGCACTATCCGGGAGTAAAACCTTTAGTCTCCAAGGGCGGGATTGAATAATTTCGTCACCCTCTGTTTCAATCGCCAACTTTGCCTGTAAAACACGTTGTTTGGTTGCGCTCCCTACATGCTTTCGATCATTTAAAACACGGTCGACCGTCGCAGTGCTCACACCTGCAACTCGAGCAATTTCAGAAATCCTGGCAACACGATTAATTTTAATCATTTAATACATATAACCCTGGTCAGCATCATCAACGATTATAAACAATCATATCACATCAAAAAATAACATCAAAAAAATATACTTCACGCATTTCAAAGATATTTTTAAATAAAAGCCCCCTAAAACAAAATAATAATATATTGATTTTAAATAATTTTTATAGATTTAATTCATATAAATTCAAAAAATACCCAACATTATTTTAAACATCAAATTACATCAATTTGTACAAACTGATTGATTTGAAAATCACAACTGTCACTATAAAAGAAATCAGATACATCAAAAAAATAAACGCGTATCAAAACAAAAGCGAAGAACATCGCACAATCAAATAAGCATAAAAAACGTCATACCCTCAAACATATGGCGATAAATCTTGGAGGAAAACCGCTTGAATCAATTAGATTTTGGCATTGTGATCGAAAGATGGGACGAGCTTTTGCACGGCGTTGCATTGACACTAGCCCTGTCGACAGCCGGAATAGTATGCTCATTGATCATTGGTGTAATCGGCGTTGCCATGCACCGTACCAAGAATCCTTTGCTGCAAGCCCCTGTCATTGCTTTTGTTGAATTAATCCGAAATACCCCGTTCTTAATTCAACTTTTCTTTTTATTTTTTGCTCTTCCTCTTTTGGGCGTACGCTTGAACCCGACAATTACTGCGATTATCGCCCTCGCCATAAATGGTGGAGCTTATTCGATTGAAATTATTCGTGGCGGCGTTGAGTCAATTCCGCGTGGACAGATAGAAGCCGGGGCCGCACTCGGATTATCTTCGACACAGATTTTCCGTGACATTGTTTTAATTCCAGCTCTAAGAGCAATCTATCCCGCTCTTTCATCTCAATTTATCCTTTTAACACTCACCTCTTCGGTTTGCTCTTCAATTTCAGCAAGTGAGCTCACTCACTTTGCCCAAAGAATTGAATCTGAGACTTTCAGAAGCTTCGAAGTGTATTTCACGATCACCGGTCTTTATCTGTTGATTTCGTGGTTGATCATGACTGCGCTTTCATCAATTGGCCGCCGCCATTTCAGCTATCCAAACTAGTGTGTAAATAAAATGAACGCATTTGGCTTACCAGAAATACTCTTCCTTCTTCAGGGCTTGAAGTGGACAGTATTGCTTACAATTATCAGCTTTATCGGCGGTGGTGTCATTGGCTTGCTAATAGCGCTGGCACGTGTCAGCACCTCACCGGTTATTCAGCGTTTGGCCGCGGCCTATATTGCCCTGTTTCAAGGTACCCCTCTATTGATGCAACTGTTCATCATTTATTACGGGTTAGCTTTGTTACAAATCAACGTTGACGCATGGATTGCAGTTTCCTTTGCCTATACAGCGCATGCCAGTGCCTTTTTAGGTGATATCTGGCGGGGCACCATTCAATCGCTACCGCGTGGACAGACCGAGGCAGCAAACGCCCTTTCCCTTGGATACGTTTCTCGTATGCGAGATATAATCTTGCCACAAGCTCTGAAGATATCATTGCCTGCCACGATAGGCTTTGCGGTACAATTAACCAAAGGCACATCACTGGCTGCCATCGTAGGCTTCATCGAACTCGCGCGCGCCGGCCAGATTGTTTCAAATCTTATTTTCCAACCCCTTCTGGTCTTCGGGATAGTCGGCTTAATCTATTTCGCGATCTGTTGGCCAATGTCAATTTGGGGAACACGTATGGAACGAAGAATGTCCCGAAATCACGCATAATTAAAAGCACGGATAAAACGAGTGCTTACCCGTCTCAATAAGCACAGACAATATTCTGTTTGAAACACTCGAACAGCAAAAGGCAGCTCAGGCTGTAATAAATCAACTAAAACAAGGAGGATAATAAAATGAAATCAAATCACACTCAAAAACATCCCATGGCCCGTATCGCAACAAAAGCCATCGGGGGCATGATGACAGCCATCGCCATTTTGGGCTTCGTCGGCACCAAGGCTTCAACAGCTGACACATTGGATAATATAAAAGAACGCGGTAAAGTCGTCATCGGCATTCAGGGGGACAATCCACCCTTTGGTTTCTTAGATTCCACAGGAAAAAATGACGGCTATGACGCTGATCTGTCAAAGCTCTTTGCGAAGCATCTCGGTGTTGATCTGGAGCTGGTTATTGTCACGAACCAAAACCGGATTGCCGCCCTGCAAACGGGTAAGGTTGATGCGTTGTTTGCCACCTTGGGCATAAGCGCAAAACGCGCAGAATCCCTGCAGTACAGCATTCCTTATGCCGAAGACAGCATGCCTGTGATTGCCCCAATTGATGTCACTGTTTCTGATTTTAAAGATCTGAACGATTTGACCGTTGGCGTTCCAAAAGGCAGCACACAAGAGAACATCGTGCCCAAAGTTGCAGACAAGACAACCATGCTAAGCTTTGACGATGATTCAGCTACGATCCAGGCTCTGCTTTCCGGTCAGGTTGATGCTATCGGCGGAAATCAATTTGCAATGGGTAGAATAGAAGAACGCGCCCCGGGTAAATTTGAGCAAAAGCTTATACTTGCAACAAACTACAAAGGTGTTGGCACTATTTTGGAAGATGCCAAAATCAATGCCACAGTTAATTCTTTCCTAGAGGGCCTCAAAAAGGACGGAACAATGGAAACTCTTTACCAGAAGTGGTTTGGTCTGGAGCAACCAAAATTTGAAGCACCGGTCGAAGGCGTATCCTTTACCGTAAACTAATAAAAAAAGACCAAACAGGAAGCCGTCAAAATGCAAAACACGTCCCCGTTAAACACTGCCTCAATGTCTGTCTCGGAAAATGAAACCCTCATTGAGCTAAAAAATATCAACAAATGGTTTGGCGGCTTCCATGCTTTGAAAGATATCAGCTTAACAGTCAACAAAGGGGAACGAATTGTTCTGTGTGGGCCATCCGGTTCTGGAAAATCTACATTAATACGATGCATTAATCATCTGGAAGCAATCAAAGACGGGACGATTACGGTAGCGGGCAAGGAAATGGCAAATGATGCGAAATCAATTGATTCCATTCGCCGTGAAGTCGGCATGGTATTCCAGAGCTTTAATCTATTCCCTCACCTAAAGATTATCGACAATTGTTCACTCGCCCTGCGTCGTGTCAAAGGAATGCAACGAGACGAAGCAGAAGTTATCGCACGTAAATATCTAGACCGTGTTCATATCCTCGAACAGGCTGATAAATATCCCGCTCAACTGTCGGGCGGACAGCAACAGCGTGTCGCAATTGCCCGGGCTTTGTGTATGGAACCCAAGGTCATGCTGTTTGATGAACCAACATCTGCACTCGACCCTGAAATGGTGAAGGAAGTTCTGGATACAATGATTGGATTAGCCCAAGATGGAATGACAATGATTTGCGTTACCCACGAAATGGGATTTGCCCGGAAAGTTGCAAACAGGGTGCTATTTATGGCCGATGGGCAAGTACTGGAAGAAGCAGCCCCGGATGAGTTCTTTTCTGCACCCAAACATGAACGTGCCAAAGCTTTCTTGGGTGAAATACTTGCTCATAACTAGAGCTCAAAAACAGCACAACAATAAATAACGCTTAATTTTCATGAGCGCGCCATACATTGGCGATCATTCTTATCAAGCGTAACCATACTTTATTAATTAACGACCCTGATCCTTCTGGTTCAACAAACAGGTTATTGGATCTTAGGGGCATTGGGGTGTCTTCTGGACTGCCCGACGCACACGGCGTTGAAACCCCAGCCCAACAGGCGATTAGCCCGCCTGATCACAATCAGTACATAAACAGGAGGTAAATATGCACAACGCAGGTGTCATCGGATTAGGAGATATGGGGAGTGGCCTGGCCAAGAACCTGATTAATAATGGTTTCAAGACAACAGGTCTGGATCTGTCAAAAGATCGCATGGTTACATTTGAAGCCATGGGTGGTTCGCCAGCTAAAACAGTGGCTGAAGTCGGGCAAAATGCAACCGCCGTCTATGTCATGGTGATGAATGGTGATCAAGCCAAATCCGTCATTCTGGGGGACGACGGCTTGGTCAATCATATGTCCAGTGGCAGTGTTATCATCCTGACAGCAACCATTAAACCATCTGAAGCACGTGAAATCGCTGCCGCAATGGAAGGGGCCGGTATCCATCTTATTGATAGTCCGGTATCAGGCGGTTTTCCCGGCGCACAAAGCGGTACTCTGACAATGATGGCAGCCGGAACAAATACTGTTCTGGATCAATATGCCTCTGTCATGCAGGCAGTATCCAAAACCATTCATCGTGTCGGCGAGAATGCTGGTGACGGGCAGGTTGTAAAATCCTGTTTGCAATCCTTAATCGGGTCAATTTTTGGGGCAACTTTTGAAGCTGCTGCACTTGCCGCCAAAGCCGGGGTAAAAGGCGATGTTTTATTCAATGTGTTTTCAACATCAGGCGCAGGATGCGGTGTTGCAAATACCGCCCTTGAAAACATTATCGACCGACGATTTGAAGGCACGGGGTCCGGCATTGGCACAATGCATAAGGACTTAACCATCACCCTCGCCATGGCAGAAGAAATTGGCGTGCCATTACACATGGCCTCCACCGCCATGCAAATCTTTCACGCTGGCAAAAGTAAGTATCCGGACGGGGATAACTGGGTCTGCACACGTGTCATCGAAGATATCATTGGTGCAGAGTTGCATCGTTAATCAGGAGTACCGAATATGAAACTAGGCGTTATCTGTGACGGCATAAGCCGCGATCTGGCTCACACCGTTGATGTTATGGACGAATTTGATCTTGAATATGCCGAGCTACAGTTTGTTGGCGACACTGAAGTCGGTGATCATAGCAAACAGGAAATCGCAGAAATTGATAAGCTGTTACGTGATCGGGGAAAGCCTGTTTCGTGTCTGAGTCGTCATGTCTTTGCTGGCATGACCGGTGCGAACAAGCAAGGCGACGAGCTACACACAAAACATATGGATGCTTTGAAACGCGTAATAGAGATGGCACATATCGTAGGATCCCCTTTGGTACGCATCATGTCATCCAAAAAAGAACAAATTCTTTGGGGCCACAACGGTGCCGAAAAATGGAATGTCGCAAAAGGTGCCTGGGATGCGATGCTGCCTCTGATATCACCCGCTGTTGACTTAATCAGATCCGAAGGCCTGAAACTGGTCGTGGAAACCGGCAACGGCACGATGGTGAATTCCAATTATACCGCGCGTAAACTGATAGATGATCTAAATGCCAAGGATGCATTACAGGTACTGTGGGATCCTGCAAATAACTGTTGGTGTCATGAAAACGCATTCCCCGAAGGATACAATGAAGTAAAAGACGGATATCTTGGACATATTCATATTAAAGATGTTCAGGTTGATACCCCCCGCGCAACACTGGAAGTTCGCAGAATGGGTGAAGGTCAATTGGCACGTCTTTTCCAGCCTATCGCTGATGCGCTTTGTCGCGACAACTACGATGGAGTCATTTCATTCGAAAGCGTTTATCACCCGGGCAATAACGATTTTGAAGAGGGCTTCCGCCAATGTATCGGACAATTTAAACAGCTCTTCTCTTAGGTGTGCCTCACTGATTACTCCCTAAGTGCCACCCTGCTTCTTTAATCATTATTAGTGGTAGTGTTTAAAGCTCTGGCACTTATTTAACCCCGCTAAACTGATAAACGTTTGGCGGGGTTCTTTTTTCATACGATAAAATTGCAAATTAAAAGGCCTATCATTCGGTAACAATTTGGCCTTCGGCAACGATCCGGTTTTCCACAGCAATATCATTTTGCTCAACAACGGCAGGCTGTTTTCGTACACCCAGTCTGGGATGGAGCTTTCCAGCCACAACCCAGGCCGCAAACATACCAAACCCCGCGGTAGCAAAGAGCGCCGAGATAGGTGCAACAAGCAAGACCAGCCACGCCACACCCGGACTGATAATACCGGATATATCCCGAAAGGTAGAATAAACCGCAGACATTTCAGTACGTTCCGATGGCCTGACCGCCATCAGAAAAGGCAATCCGGCACAGATATCCAACAGAATTAGAAACAGTGTTCCAAATAAAAGAAACCCAACCGTTACCCAAGGCATGGATGCACTAAAGGTCGCCGCAATAAAAACACCGCCCCCAATCAAAAAGCCCGCACGTATAGCATGGCGAACAGAGTTTCTTTCAATCCACATCAGCATAAAAGGGGTCAGGAACAACAAGCTGTTGGAAACAGACAAAGCAATCCCGCCAATGCTTTCATCCAGTCCGGCCTCTACCGCGTAAATTGGCAGATAAACGATATAAACCCACCAGCTACAGGACTTTATAACCGCAAATAACCATCCGGCAATCAGTCTTGGTTGCACAAAAAAGCGTTGAATAAAAGCCACCGGATTTGGCGTCGGGGCACGGGCTTTGGTAATGAGTTTGCCGTCTCCTAGGCGCATCCACCAAAAGACAACAAGCAGAACAGTTGCGCCTAGGGCAGAAACTAGAAATGGCGCAGGCGTCCACCACTGTAACAACCAGACACCACCTGCTGGTCCCGCGGACCAAGCCAAGGCGCTATAAAATAAACGCAGGGTTTCGGAACGCTTCAGTTCAATCTTTGCAACATAATCCAGCACATAAGCATTAAAACAAACAAAGAGGATGACCACCGCAACGGTGTAGGAAAAAAGAGCCAGTGCAATCGCAATGGGCGAACCTTCTATCGCAAGGGAAGAGCTGACAATAAAAAGCACAGCCCCCAATGAATACATCCAACGACGGGGAATAAAGCGTGTCAGCCACGGCACCAGTAAGCCACAAGCAAGCGATATAATCCCGACAAAGAAATATATTTCGGAAACAACCAGCGTATCCTGAAATGCCCGATACATCACAAGGGGGAAAACAGAAATCAAAATACCGCGGGAGATTGATTCGATACCGGACAGAACAGCAAAGCCCTTTGCCCCCGGCGTCGGGGCATGACGAAGCCATTCGGGAATTCGACGCTGAAACATCTAATCACCTCATAACCTGTTGGTTTTAAAAGAGCATGCTTTTTGAATGGTGTCTCTCTTATCACCGACAAGAATGATGATTTTTAAGGTGAACCTGTCTTATTCACGCCGTTTTTGATGTTATACAGGGAACGCCAACGCACCATTAATAGCGTACTGCAGCGTTTACTTCAGCAATTGAACAAATCACAAATATTGAGGTTATTTTTTGACTAGGAAATATTAATCCTGTGTCAGATCAACTTCTTTCATCACCAAAAGTCGCGCATAGGTCGCTGTCCATAGAGCAACAGTAAACACCAGTAGCAGGCTCCATTGAACAAAAGGAACAAAAATTTGAACAAAAAACTTCGACTTGACGGCCAGCAAATTAAAGAGGTCAGGAAATTCAGCCAAAAAAGCGAAAAAAGCCCAAATGACAGCACCAAAGATCGCTGCGACAACAAAGTTGAGAAGAAACAGGCCAAGGATAGCAATATAATTACTTTTACTGAGTTCTAGCGTGCGTTTTAAAGCCCCAATAAAACTTGTTTTCTCTATCACCGTTAGTGGTATTAGGATGAAGAACAAAATACAGAATATGTGGTATGGTGCCTGTATCGCGATATCCAAGACAACGGGATATTCGCTCAAAATCGCACCGGAACTATCAACCTTTAAAAAAACATCCACCCAGACATCATAAATATACACTTCAACAGTCGGGTAAACGATCTCGGTAATAATCACAAGTATCAGAAGAGCCGAATTAAAACGCAAAAACTCTTTCGGAAACCACGCGCCAGCCTCTTTCTTGTCAGGATTGCGTAGGCACTGAAAACAGCGCCAAGACACCAGCCAATAGAGCGCATAGGTAAGCAACACGACCAAAGCCATGTGGCCAAGGTAGAGAAGACGCGTTTCGCTGTTTGTAATCCCGGTAATAAGATCCGGAACTTCATCTATTGGAAAAAAGGTAATCACCGTCACAAAGACAGCTGCTATTGGCGCAAAATATAGAAAATTACGCCCCCAAAGACTAAAAGCTTCTAAAAGTGTATCAAAAACAGGAAGCTTTGCGGGAATAGTCGAAGGAATTGCTGTCATTGTGAATGCTCTCTTCTCTTCCAAAGGTTGATATTTATAATATCAGCACACCACAAAAGACAAGCGCTAAGCCAGAAACTGTTCCCGTACTTTATGCAGGTTTTTCATCACCGCGATACAGAGTTCAGAGATTTCGTCGGTTGGGGCCAACATGTCGGGCACCATGATGGTTTGCAAGCCCGCCCCATGTGCTGACCTTACGCCGTTATGTGAATCTTCCAATGCAAGACAGTTTTGGGGCAATACACCCAGACGCCTTGTTACCAGCAAATAAGGCTCTGGATCAGGCTTGCCACGAGATACATCACCGGACGTCACGACAGTGGAAAAATAGGGCATCACCCCGGCATGGGTCAGATGGCTTTCTGCCCGCCGTCTGCTTGTTGAGGTTGCCACAGCAATAGGCAAATCCCGCTCAGCCAAGTGTGCCAGAAGTTCCTCTACACCTGTTTTCAACGGCACGTGACGGGCAAATTCGATTTCTAGTAACTCATGCATTTTACGATTGAATTCATCAAAGGGAAAATCGGTCCCCATCCCTCTGCGAATAACATCTTCCCCTGCCTGCATCGTCAGGCCAACCACGGACTTATAGAGATCTTCGCTGAGCTCGAACCCCAATTCCTTCGCCGCCTCAACGGAAGACCGTAAATAGATCGCCTCGGAATCAATCAAAAGCCCGTCCATATCAAAAACAACGGCCTGTAACTCATGGGCTTTAAAGGGCATAAAGCGAACTCCGACTTTGAAAAATAAAAGCAAAAAATTCAGTTGGACAGGATCAACCAACCGAGAAGAGAAAAGATGTATTCTGAAACCAGAACATTATTTGATGTATTACCCAATACACTATTTTCTTGCGGGAAGCTTTCGTAAAGTCATTCCATATTTATCTTCGTCAGAAAAACCAAGACTTTCGTAAAAGCCTTTGGCGCCACCGTCTTTGCGTCCCTTGCCCGTCAAGAGCATGATTTTATAGGCACCAGCTTGCCATGCCATATCAATAGCCCGTTCCATAACCTGTCTGCCCAGCCCCTGTCCGCGATATCGCTGTGATGTAATGACATTTTCAATCAAGGCATAAGGCCGCCCGAGATAGGTCATGTTGGGCAGAACATGCAACGTTACAATCGAACAGATGGGGGCACAGGTTTGATCGCTTTCCTGTTCTGCGACTGTCGCTTTTTTGCTCTCATCCACAGCAACAATAACCGATGTACCGGGATGCGCCAGCAAAGTCCGCCATTGAGCCAATCCCTCTTCCCCTGAAATTCCGGGAACAACCCCACCAAACTCGGCATAAAGCTCAACGACAGAGGCATAGTCTGTTTCTCTGGCAAGGCGGATTAACATTAACGAACCTGTTACGAGATGATGTCTTAAATGACGAATTTAAAATAAATTATGCGACGGCTTCAGCATACATATTCTACCCCTATTCAAATAGAAACTCCAACAAAGAAAACCAGTTGAATGCCTCCAACTGGTTTTCTTCTATGTACCTGTTTCTTATGCTGCTCTACGCTGCATCAAAGGCAGACAGCACCATATTTGCACCAGCTTCACGGGCGGCGGTCAGGGCCTGATATTCTGGGGATTGGTAAAAGGCATTCAGCTTATCTTGATCTGGGAAGCGAAAAACGGCCGTACCCGGCAGGGGATCTGTGCCTGTGAAAACTTTGATAGGAACACCCTTGAAAAGAAGTTCACCGCCGAACGAAGCCATAATTGGCGCAGCAGCTTGTGCGTAGGTTGCCAGTTTAGCTTGGTCTTTAACAACAAAATGAGCAACAAAATATGCAGACATAGCGTGGTTCCTTATTAAATAGATGGGTAAATTGAATTGATAATTTAATCCTCACACACATGCACAAAAACCGTAAATAGATAGATCTGCATAAAAACCATGCTATATTGCATAGATGGAAAATTGGGATGATCTTCGTATATTTCTTGCCGTTGCCCGCTGTGGATCAATCACAGCCGGGGCGATACAACTCGGGCTAGATCAAAGTACTGTGTCGCGCAAACTTCAGTCTTTTGAGGAAAGATTGGGCCTGAACCTCTTTATTGGCAATGCCAAACGCAACACGCTAAGCCCATCTGGGCAGAGGATTTTTGAAGGGGCTGCAAGACTGGAAAAAGAGGTTGAAGATATCAACCAGAACATCGCCGGATTAAACGAGGAACAAGGCGGGACAATTCATATCGTCACAACCAATATTCTCTCAAACCATCTGCTGATGTCAGTGACATCTGAATTCCTGCACAAATATCCCGACATCAACTTGCGCATTCGCACGCAGGATATTGATGAAAAACATCTGTCCTCAAATAATTCACATCACAATCCACTACCCGGAGATTTGGCGCTCTACGCCACCAACACCCCTAACGAAGATCTCTTTGGCCGCAAGCTGGCAACCGCCACCTTTGCGTCCTATGCCTCTCGCGATTATCTCGACAGTTTAAAGGGCGATCACGACAAGATAGTGTGGCTAAACTGGGATGACGGCACAGCGACGCCCACATGGCCCAGACTGGCCCCCGAAATTCCCGATCACATGTGTCGCCTGCGCAGTGATTCCGTCGCCAACTTGCTCGATGCTGTGCGGCTTGGCATCGGGGCCACCATCCTGCCCTGCTTTATCGGCGAGCAAGATCCCAACCTCGTTCGCCTCACCCCCGGCCAAACCGTCAGCCAGCGCGACATCTGGCTGCTGATGCACAAAGACCTGCGTCGCGTCCCCCGCATCCGCACCTTTGTTGATTTCTTCGTTCAGAGGATTAAGGAACGGAGAGGTATTATTGAGAGTGAGTGATAATCCGGCTTGATTTTTCACAACACCACTTTAAGTTGATTATTTAACAAGAACCATCAAGTGGAACAATCAAGATGTCAGAAAAAGGTTGGCTTTTCGGCGGCGCAGGGCTTTTGTTTCTCGTCTCTCTAGCGATGAGATTATTTGGAATACCAAATATCCTAACCCCTTATCCAATGCCCCTTTTTCTTGTTGCTGTTCTAGGCGGAAAGTACCTATTCCCCTTTATAACACCCCTGCTCTACATGCTGGCTTTAAAGATATTTTCCAATTCAAGACACTTCTCCAAGGTGGTTATTTTCCTGATTTTGGCATTTGCATTCCTGAATTTGTTGTATTTTCTGAACTCATGGGATCTTGCCGTAAAATATCAGAGCTATGATTACGCACTGTTCATTGCCCTAGAAAATGGTGTCGGATTTCTTTTAGCCCTGACAATGGGCCTTGCTGGCCATATCAAGAAATCACGCCGCTTGACCCTAACCGCAAATCTAACCCTCTTTATCCTCCTATCCTGGTGCGCCTTCCCTTACCTCGGAGAAATGCTGTAGTAATTCATAAGATACATATTTTATGATGAGGAAATTCATACACACAGCTTGGATTAAAACAGGCATAAGTAGTAATATTTTATTTTACGCTGCAATAAAGGTCGCGATTTTTGTTGAAATTCCTAGCTAAAAACACTCTGATATCTAAATTATCAGCTACCAGCTTTGTTATCAGTTTTTTATTTTCGACAATAACTATTGCAGCTGACACTCCGGCCTTTCCCATACCTGATGGCGCTGAAAAGTGGCGACCAGTAACCGTTACGCCAACAGAAAATTTACTATGGAATAGGGAATATGCACGACCACAGGGTAAACCTTGGTCAAGTATCATATGGATCACCAATCTAACACTGGAAGAATACCCTATTTCAGAGCGATTTGAGCAGGAAGAAACTCTCGTTATTAAAGTAAAGCAGCACGAGAATGGCTCGTTGAAAATTGTTGATATAGAGGGCGATTTCCTCCCCCAATCAACAAAAACTACTCTGGGTAAGGCCTTACATATCAACATTCAGCGATATTGGGCGTCAGAAAAGGAAGAAAACCGGGAACTCCTGACAGACAGCTTTGCCATCAACATTCCGCTGCCATCCAACGCAACCCGTCGATACGCCATCGAAGCCATCAAATATGTCATGTTTGAACGATGTATCGGAGCCTTGGAAAAGACAGGACATCCCGACACCAACGGCATGACCGAGATCCCCTTGGGAAAATACGGCAACGACACTCTCAAATCAAAATGGTCAAGCCCCCACTTCCCGATGCCACTGGATATTCATGAAACGCACTATAAGGATTTGCCATATCGCTCTTGTGTATTCCAAAACCCCTTTGACAGCATACCAACTTACATCAATGAAAATACATTTGCTGACCAATTTGAAAAATGGACAAATACAAAAGAGATCAGTTCAACTTATGAAACGCCGAAAACCTGTAAAAACTCTGAGAAAAACAAGCATTATATTAGCAAAAATGCTACAGCGTCGGGGCAATATATAAAAGTAGCTTACATCAACTATGATGAAAAAGGTGGACAGTTTTTGCTCGCTACCGCGTCCCAAAACGATCACGAGATGTGTAAATAATTTCCTCTGCCCTCCTTTTCGATCCCGTCAGAATCACCCGAAAAGGCTAAAAAAAAGACTTTGCGCGTATTTTCTAAAAAGGACGCACAGATCCCTCTCCCACAACTCTAAGTCGGTTTCATCAACAACAAATTCCCCCGGCAGATCAAGCCGATCACGCCAAGAAGTATAGAGGATGCCGTCAGGATGATGGTGCTATTGAGGCCGATTGTATCGACCAACACCCCAAGGCCGAAGGTGCCAAAGGTGGCCAGTCCCCAAAAGGCGGTCTGGTCAACGGCAATCAAAACACCCCGTTCATCGTTTGGGCTGTTATGCATGTATTTCCCATAGACCAGCGCCTTGCCCACATTGGTACTGCCAAAGACCATCACCAACAGGCACAGCGCTGTAAAGCTATCGACAAAGAGCAACAGGAAGACGCCACAAGCATAACCTCCCCACGTCATTAACGATACAAGGCCGGGCTTGATTATGCGGTAGGAATAGCGTTTGGCAATGGTCGTTGCTGTAATGGCACCGATCCACCCGCAAATATTTGCAACGGCAATATAATCACCATACTCGGGAAATTGTTCGCGCATGATCAGAGGCCAGAGGATGTATCCTGTCGGGACGATTAATAATCCCTGAAGCCCGCTGGACAGAAGGATATCAAAATTCTCCGGACATTTGCGATAATGAGAGAAAATCCTGTGAAAGACAAAACGGGAAACCTTCCCCTTTTGCTCAGATCGGTTTTGCTGCGATCCCTTTTGTGCTTTCTTTTTCTGCTTTAAATGCAACAGCAGGAATAAAACGCTGATCAGCATCAGGATGCCATTGGCGATAAAACCGCCAACCGCGATCAGAAAGGGTAACAACAGTCCCGTGACTGTCCCCGTCAATTTCGCCAGATTATGCGCCGTTGCGGCCAACAGGCTGTTTTCCTGCACAGGCAGAGATGAAGCCTCGGGAATAAAGGTATCAATCGCGGGGTTGGAAACCGCACTGACAATGCCAGCCAGCAGGCAATAGGCAAAGAACAGTTCAAAAACATACCCGTAGCTATGATCGAGTATTCCGTAAGCGATGAGTATCACGCCAAACAAACAGGTAGAGATCACATAGCTAATCGATGCGCCGACTTTGTCAGTCAGGGCACCGCCAGCTATGGTAAAGATCAAAAATGGAGATAACACCAGTCCCTGAAAAAAGCCAATTTCAGTCGCCGTCAGATCCGCATGAAAAGTCATGTACCAGGTAAAGAGAACGGTTTGAAAACCTTCTCCCCAGTGCCAAAAACCATAAGATCGAAAAAAGTTATTTTTGAATGGCATCATAAGACCTTATGACAAGATATACCAAACGATTAAGGGGAAAATGCTTTAACCCGGATCGTAATCAGCGTATAATTTCATCATAATTTATGTATCAAAATTATGATGAGTCAAGCATAAAGAAATGAAAACAACACGCCAGACCCAGCCCATTATCGGCAAACGCATGCGCGAACTCCGCAAAGCCAAGGGCTTGACGCTCAAGGAACTTGCGACAGAGACGGCATTATCTGTTGGCTATCTCAGCCAGTTGGAACGGCAGGATGCCGATCCATCTATCACCGCCTTGAACGCCATAGGAAAAGCCTTGGGCGTTGGCATCAACTGGTTTTTCCCTGATCCGGAAGAAGCAAGTAATCCGGAAGCTGACCTGGTTGTGCGTGCGGACAAACGGCGATCACTCCGTTTTGAGTCCGGCCTGCGGGATGAACTGCTCAGCCCTTCCCTTTCGGGTAAACTGGAGCTTATTTTGACAACCTTTAATCCCGGAGCCAGTTCCGGTGACGAGCTTTATTCCCATCCCGGAGAAGAAGCCGGTTATGTCACCGAGGGTCAGTTGGAACTAACCATTGAAGAACAAGTGATCCTGTTAAACCCCGGAGATGCCTTTCACTTTGATTCATCAAAGCCACATAGATACAGAAACCCCGGCAACATCAAAACCGTCATCGTCTGGGTAATGACCCCGCCGCACTATTAATAGGGGCACATTATTAAGACAAGCAAGCTTGCCAAACCAAACAATATTTATAAAAATAATTACGCATCAATATGATAACAAACATTTCTTCAGGAACTTATACATGCTCACTAGCGACAATTTGATCGCCAACATTGATGCTCAACGCAGAGAGAATGGTTTCCGTACTCTGGCTGAAACCATGGAACTCACAGGGAATGGCAACACGATCCTTGATCCCTTTTCAACCTTGATTTCAGTGCACGCCAAAATAGGAAGAGGCAACACTTTCTATCCCAACATCGTTATTCGCGCGAACAGCCCTGAAGCAGTCGTGATCGGCAATGAAAACACCGTTTATGCCCAAAGTTATATAGAAGCCAGTGGTGGGACCATCACCATTGGGTCGAACAACCAGTTTGGCCCGGAAGGTGGGGTAACAGTCAAGGCAAACACGCCTGACAGCGCTATTCGTATCGGTGACCACGGCAGATATCTTGGCGGCGTGACCATCCTCGGGAAATCAAGTCTGGGCAATGGCGCTCAAATCCTTGGAAGTATCACCTTTGAAAGCTCTTCCCTCGAAGCCGGCGGTTCTTTCACAGAACAGAACCCTGATTTGCGGGCCGCTGTAGTCAAAGGTCGGGGATTGATCCGCAATCAGGACATTCAACAAGGACATGTCGCTGTCCTTGGCGAAGTATCACCCCCGGTTAATACGCCTGTGAATATTCTGCCCCAATCACATTTTCATCCAAAGAAAACATATAACGCCGGGGAAAATCACGCGTAAAAATTCGCCATTTTCCGCACTGTGTCTTTCATTTCATCCACAAGTTCCTGTGGTGCCAAAACCTGACAGTTTGATCCTAACTGCAGGATATCGGCACAGGCATTCTGAAGGGTTTCAATCGGGATCGTAATTGTCACAAAACCGTCGGGATCAGGTTCCGGTTTGTTTTCCATGACAGCCCGGACAACTGGCTCGCCCAAGCGCGGTAATTGGCGAAGACCTTCTTCGTTTATACGCAAGGTCGCCCTATCCTGATAAATATTTGCCTCGTATCGACGAACTGCCTTGCGCCATACAGCCACCAGATCAAAATTCTTTGGGCGGTGAAAGCCTTCGCCCAAAACAGATACTTTCTGAAATTTTCCGACCCGATAAATACGTTCATTGTTCCCGGCATTGTCCCCGGCATCATCCCTGACATCATCCACATTGTCTTTGCCTTGGTTACCCTGTTCGCTACAGGCCTTAATCGCAAGGGCAACCAGATACCATTTCCCGCCTTTCACGACCAACCCCAGGGGACATAGCTCTCGCTGGACTTCTCCGCGCCAGCTTTCGTACACACATGAAATTTTACGCTGGTTCCAAACCGCATCTGCCAGTTCTCGAAGATCTTCGGCTGGCTCTTCCGCCCCGAACCATGAAACAGGATCCACATGAACACAGCCAGAAATCTTCCCGATAAAATCTTTTTGGGGCGCTGACAATGTGTCCAGAATTTTCTCTTGCCCACTTAGCATTGCGCTCTGCAACCCCAGTTGCCGGACCTGATCTGGCATACCGGAAAGCAACAAGGCCTCTGCCTCTATCGTGGTGAGGCCTGTTACCGGCATCTGCCATCCGTCCAAAAGCTGAAAGCCCCCTGCGCGGCCCCGGTCAGCGTAAACCGGAACCCCTGCGAAGCTCAGGTGATCCATATCGCGATAGATTGTACGGACAGAAACTTCCAGATCTTTCGACAGCTCTTCCGCCGTGACCTGTCCCTTTTGCAATCGCATCAGAATGGAAAGAAGTCGAGACGCACGCATTTATTTTTGCCTGCTAATAATACCTGACATTATTTGACAGGTATAACAAATTATCTTCCTCAAGCATAGAGGTATTGGGCATAGAGGCATTGGGCATAGATGCTTTTCAACTGAATACGCCAAGACCAATCCTGAAAACCTGACAGGCATGATGCCTGAATCTGGTTACACAATATGAGGAATAAAACATGACACAGCCACAGTCCACAGCCTTCGATTTTCTTCACGGGAAATGGAACGTACACCACAGACGATTAAAGGAACGCCTTTGCAGTTGCGAAGACTGGCAGGAATTTTCCGGGCAGATGCACGCGCAGCCCATTTTGGGCGGACAAGGCAATATGGATGACAATATTCTCAATCTGCCGGATGGTGCTTACCGGGCGATTTCCCTGCGCACCTATGATCCAGAGAGTGACAATTGGGCAATCTGGTGGCTGGACAATCGCACTCCACACAGTTTGGATGTTCCGGTAAAGGGTTGGTTTGAAGGGGGCAAGGGAACCTTCTACGCTGATGATATCCTGAATAACACCCCCATCAAGGTTCGCTTTCAATGGACCCGTATCGCTACGGCCACGCCGCGCTGGGAACAGGCCTTTTCATCTGATGGAGGTATAACCTGGGAAAGCAACTGGACCATGGATTTTACCAAACAGGAATGATCTTTAATTTTTCAAAAAAGCGTAAATCCTGGTACAGGGATCTCCTCTGTGTCCTGTAATAGGTTTACCCAGAGACCTGAGCAAATTGATATAAGTCAATGCACAAAATCACACAAACATTTAGTTAACTGTATGGGCAACGCACCCACCAAAATCACATAAAGATAAAGATCTTTAAAAAACAATATCTTAAGTAATTATTTTAAAGATTTAACATAATTAAAAGATCAGTATCTTCTCTTAGGATAATGCAATGAAAAGCTTTCTCTATAATCGCAAAATTTCTACAAGGGTGTTACTCAGCCTCTCATTACCCGTTCTTGGATTTCTGGTTTTATCGGGCCTGTTTCTCACCAGTTCCTTTCAACACTTGAAAAGCACCCAAACCATAGAAAACCTGTCTTATCTGGCACCAGAGATCTCAGCACTGGTCCATGAGATGCAAAAAGAACGCGGTGCATCCGCTGGCTTTACCGCGAGCAAGGGGAAGAAATTCAGTTCTGAAATTAAAGATATTCGAAAGGCAGCAGATCAAAAACAAAATATTTTTTATACCAGTCTGGAAAAATTTGATTTGGAATCTTATGGCACTTCGCTGGAAGAACGTGTCAACAAGGCCCGTACATCCTTAAAAAAGCTTGGCGACATACGAAAAAGCATATCAAACCAGTCAACCACAGTACCGAAACTGGCTAAATACTATTCTTCAACAATTCAAGACCTTCTTTCCATTATTGAACTTATGGCTGTGCTGGGGGATGATGCTGAAATAACCCGGACGATTACCGCCTACACAGCATTTTTACAGTCGAAAGAACGCGCAGGGATAGAACGCGCAATGGGTGCAACCGGTTTTTCTGCGGGCAAATTCAATCCAACTGTTTATCGCCGTTTTGTTCAACTTATCTCTGCTCAACAGGCATTTTTCAGCACTGCAAGCCAATTTGCTACACAGGAGCAGCTGGATTTTTATGATTCAGTGATCAAAGATCCTTCTGTTGCTGAAGTTCAGCGCCTTCGAAAGATTGCAATTGATAGTATTACCAATAATGATACTCAAGGTATTGAAGGTGACTATTGGTTTGAAAGCATAACCAAGAAAATAGATCTTTTGAAAAAAGTAGAAGATAATTTTTCAAACGATCTGAAAGTTCAGGCATCAGAACTAAGATCATCTGATGAGAAAGCTTTCATCACACTGCTTTCAGTGCTGGTAATCATGGCCCTGATTACCGCCTATATCGTGATCCAAATTGTTCGTAGTATTGTTAAACCAATTGTTGGCTTAACAGCCACCATGACCACGCTTGCAGATGGTGACCATCAGGTTGAGATTGAAGGCGCAGATCTTTCAGGCGAAATTGGCGACATGTCCCGAGCCGTGGTTGTCTTTAAAGAGCATGCACAAACAGCTGCGCGACTTCAGGAACAGGATAAAGTCCAACAACAAGCAAATGCAGACCGTATCGCCCTTGTTGATCATCTCATACACAGCTTTGAAGCCAAAGTCAGCAGCCTGTTAGGAAATTTCTCGGCAATGTCGTCCACACTGGGAGAGTCTGCGACCGCTATGGCAGGAACGGCACAGAGAACCAGCGAGCAATCCGCATCAGTTTCCGCCGCTGCTGAGCAAGCTTCTAGCAACGTCCAGACAATGGCGAGTGCAGCCGAGGAGCTTTCCAGTTCTATTTCCGAAATATCTAGTCAGGTAACAAATGGATCGGTCTCGGCACAAAAAGCCGTTGATGCATCGGTTAAGTCATCAGAAACCCTAAAAGGTTTGACACAATCGGCAGAAGATATCGGTGCTGTCATCAACCTTATTCAAGACATTGCCGAACAAACCAACCTGTTGGCTTTGAACGCAACAATTGAGGCTGCTCGGGCAGGTGAAGCAGGAAAAGGCTTTGCGGTTGTCGCCAGTGAAGTGAAAAACCTCGCCAACCAGACAGCCAAGGCAACAGAGGAAATTTCCAGTAAAATTACAAGCATTCAGCAAACCACAGAAGAAGCAGTCCAATCAAACATCTCGGTATCAGAATTGATCACAAACATGTCCGAAGTATCATCAGCCATTGCAGCCGCAGTAGAAGAACAAGGTGCTGCGACTACAGAGATAGCCCGAAATGCTCAACAGGCCGCGGTGGGGACAGAAGAAGTGACGAGCAGTATTTCACTGGTCAGCGCTTCGTCCAGTGAAACCGGTCAATCAGCAACGGAAGTACAGGGACTAGCAACAAACATGAATGATCAGGCTCAGGAAATGGAACAGGAAGTTTCTGATTTCCTCAATCGTGTCAGGGAAGCATGACACATAAACATTGCCAAGCACGTCTCTATAACGAAGCCAGCCAGTAATCCATTCCGGCTGGCTTCGTCTTATTAAAGTTTCTCCGTATAATTCCCGTTATAATTTCTACTCCTTACTTACATACGCAATAATATTTGATAGGTTTCATCCATGCATGATCTTTCAAATATGTCTTTGGTTTTTGCCATCTTTTTTCTGGCTGGCCTGATAAAGGGCGTTATTGGTCTTGGACTTCCCACGATTAGTCTCGGACTTCTAACGGTCTTTCTAGATTTGCCCAGTGCCATGGTGCTGCTACTCGCCCCCTCCCTTGCCACCAATATTTGGCAAGCATTCATCGGGGGAAAATTCATTGAATTACTCAAACGTCTTTGGCCTTTCTTACTTTTTGCTTCGATGTTCGTCGGGCTTGGTGGCTTAGCGATAATCTATGTGGAAAACTATATACTTACATCATTGCTGGGAATTTTATTGATCCTTTATGGTTTAATAAGTCTTTGTGGATTTCGCACTTCTTTGTCAGGAAAACAACAGATCTGGTTTGGGCCGCTAATCGGCGCTATGAATGGCATTCTAACCGGAATGACAGGCTCTTTTGTTGTTCCGGGAGTCATGTATCTGCAAGGGATTGGTCTATCGCGTGATATGTTGGTGCAAGCAATGGGCATGCTGTTTAGCCTGTCAACATTTGCCCTTGCTATAACTTTGGGCAGTATGACTTTAGGCGATATAAATCATGAGGGAAATAATCTGCTGCGTACAGAGCTTGGCATATTATCTTTTCTGGCACTTTTACCAGCAACCATAGGAATGATCTTGGGTCAGAAAATCAGACATCAATTATCTGAAAATGTTTTTCGCCAACTCTTCTTTATTGCCTTACTCATTCTCGGGAGTTTTATTCTTTGCAGAACTTTCTTCAATCACGAGTTCCTTTGGCACACTTTATCTATACATCTTTAGACAACGCCGATTATTTCATCAGTGTTTAAAACACGCTCTGTTATATTTTTAAAATCGACAATGTTAACTGGCTTTTTGATATAGGCACGGCAACCGCTGTCATACGCATCCGCAATAATCTTTTCGTTCGTGTCTGCGCTAACAACAATAATAGGTAAATCGTTTTTTTTCAGGGTATTCTTGATATATCTAATTGCTTCTAACCCGTTCATATTTGGTAAATTAATGTCCATATAAACAAGATCAAAATCTTCTTCCAGAATAAGGTCAAAGCTGTCTTCTGCCGTTTCTACCGAAAACAGCACCTCGCCCCAAAGTCGTTCAACAAAAAGGCGAAGAACACGCGTGTTCATGGGTTGGTCTTCAACATATAAAAGCTTCATGGAACCTCCATTGACTATAAAGACACCACACGAAATCAATCTGCAACTTTTATGCAGGACTATAAATATCTTTCCAGTACTTCGACTGTTTCCAGTAAATTGATTGGTTTTGCAATCATATCGCTGAATTTTTGCTTCTTGATTTTATTAACCGTTAACATGGAAACATCAGCCGTAATAGCAATAATGGGCGGCAATTCCTGATGTAATTTTTCAAGACATTTCATTGCATCTATACCGCTCATACCTGGTAAATTTATATCCATAAAAACCATGTCACAACGGTGTTTTTGGATATAGTCGACCCCCAGTTCTGCCGACGGGCAACTATCCATCGAAATTCCCGGATAAACCTTATTGACGATCTGCTTTAACAACGCAACATTTGACGGGTTATCCTCGACATAAAGAATGCGTCCGTTTGATCGTCTGATATTGCCATCAATTGACGGTTTTAGATCTTTATGGGTGACTTTCAACTTATTATCAGTATTCCCAATGGGTAAGTCTATCCAGAACTGGCTACCGTCCGGTTCACTGGAAAATCCAATATCCCCTTTCATCATACGAATAATTTTCTGGGTAATTGCCAATCCGACACCACTGCCCTCAATCACCGAATTCTCAAGCCCAAGCCGATCAAAGGGAATAAACAACTGGTCTTGCATTTTAGGCGGAATTCCATAACCAGTATCTGCAATATCAATGCGAACAAATTTGCTTTTCAATTTTCGATAGGAAATCGTGACGGTACCGCCTTCACGGTTATATTTAATCCCATTGGTGATCAAATTTATCAGGCCCTGTCGAACCCGCACCCTATCTGCATGAATGAAGGTTTTACCTCTGTCTTCCGGACGAAAGATCACTTTAATGTTGTTAGATGTTGCTAAAAATTTTGTTAAATCAATACACTCATCAATAATTTCGCGAACATCAATATCTTCCAGCGAAACCGCGATAATTCCAGCTTCTATTTTAGATAAATCAAGAACATCATCGATCAGGTTTAGAAGGTGGTCTCCACTTTTCAAGATATGTTGCGTGGCTTCTTGATAGAGCTCATATTTCATATCCTTCTCATCTGTAACTTGTATCAGCTGCGCAAACCCCAGAATTGTGTTCATCGGTGTTCGTAGTTCATGGCTCATAGAAGACAGGAAGTGAGATTTCGCCAGATTGGCTTTTTCTGCTTCTTCCTTCGCTTTTATTATTTCATTCTCAGCACGAACCTTCTCGGTCAAATCCCTCAAAATACCAACGAAACAAACCTGATCTCCGACCTCTAACTCGCTGACAGCAAGATACATAGAAATTTCACGTCCTCGTTTGGTCTTGCCTTCGACAATGCGACCAATCCCGATAATTTTATTAGGGCCGCCCGCCATAAAATTTGATAAATATTGATCGTGTTCAGAACTATAGCGTTTAGGCATCAGAATTTTTACGTTCTCACCAACAAGTTCCTCTTCTTCATAACCAAATATTTTCAGTGTCGCAGGGTTCACCATCTGGATCATTCCCAAATGGTCAATCACAATCATTCCATCAACAACCGTTTGCCATATAGATTGAAATAGCGGAGAACCACTTTGGGCAGCTGACAGATCAATACTCTTCATTGAGAACTTCTCATTGTGGGGGTGCGAGTAACTTTTACCTCCTACCACGTTACTCGGGATTACTTAAGGATGTATTACCATAGGAGCACTACCCGTATAGACGAAAACCTCTTCAAAACTCACAAAGATCATCTGTTCAAAACAGCAAACACTATTCCTCCGTCCCCCTTTACAGAAGATACTATTTGCCCTTTACAATACTAAGAACAATAACGCGCAGGATCTGGCATATGTGTACGATAGGTGGCATCCATATTTCCCAAGACGAATATATCCTCTTTAAGAACAAAGATTTTACCCGCTCTTTCTATGAAGATCAGATAATATCAAATCGAGACATTTGGGGTGCAGAAGGACTGGAAACTTTTGCAGAAGATCCAGCAACCGACGATGTCTATTCAGGCCTTTCTATTGGCGCAAACAAATATGGATTATTCGCCGCTGACGCCCATGTAAATATCACCACGAACCAAGCTAATAATTACGATATCCTAGTCCAAATTGCCCTCGAGCAAGGAAAAGATATAGAAACAGCGATCCCTGCGGTGCAAAGATATGCAGAACAAAATGAAAGCTGGTGGGGAAATATTGTGCTGGTTGACGCTTCTGGAACTGTCGCTCTTGAAGTACGGGGAAAAACGTTAAAAATTGAACGTGCAACTTCAAAAGTTCATCGGACAAACCATCAGTATCTTCACGGTGTACACAATGGTTTGGAAAATAATGATAGCAATAGTTACGGCAGATTTGAGTGGGCAAAAAACCATCTTGAAGATGCAAACAACATTATTGATCTGAAAAAGATGCTTGCTTCACATGACAAAGAATTGAGCAACGGCACACCTACTGGTATATGCAACCACACCTATAGCCAAACAGTATGCTCTTATCTACTGCATTACAAAACTGGTAAGACAACCCTGCATCACCTTAACGGTTTTCCCTGTCAGGTGTCACACTATAACGAACAGCAACTCTTTAACTAAGCTACTGTTCGCCATGATCATCAAGAAGCCCGGATCTGGTTCATAAACTCATCAACCTGACGCGTTAGAACCGCCGCATCATCCTGTAATGTTTGCGCTGCCGTCAGGACAGATTGGGCAACATTACCCGCCTCTTCTATATTGCTGTTCACCTCGGTAATGCTTCTTGTGACTTCACTGGTACCCGCCGCAGCTTCTTGAACATTTCGCGAAATTTCCTGTGTCGCAGCTCCCTGTTCTTCCATGGCCGAGGCAATCACAGTCGAGATTTCACTGATTTGCGAAATTGTGTTTCCAATACCGCCGATGGCTTCAACAGATGCATCTGTTTCATCTTGAATACCCGAAATCTGACTTGTAATTTCTTCTGTTGCCTTGGCCGTTTGATTGGCCAATGATTTAACTTCAGAAGCAACCACAGCAAAGCCCTTGCCGGCATCACCAGCACGGGCGGCTTCAATAGTTGCATTCAAGGCGAGCAAATTAGTCTGTTCCGCAATATCACTGATTAACTTGATCACATCACCAATCTTCAAGGCTGCATTGGATAGCCCCTGCACCTTGGCATTTGCCCGATCAGCCTCTTGCACAGCTTCCTGTGACACAGAAACAGCACGTGTAATCTGCGCATTGATTTCACCAATAGACGCCGACAACTCTTCTGTAGCACTAGCAACTGTTGCCACATTTGCCGATGCTTCTTCGGTAGCCGTCGAGACAACTGTTGTCTGCTTTGACACATTATCTGTCACCGCGGACATACTCTCTGCCGACGTCAAAAGATGATCAGACGAACTGGATACATTACCGACCACGCCCTGAACTTGCTCTTCAAACTGGTTTGCAATCCCTAGAAGCGTATCTCGACGTTCCTGTTCTGCTTTACGGTCTTTTTCCACCTGTTCTGATTGCAAGTCGCGAACCTGAATAAGCTTGTTACGGAAATGTTCCAGTGCCTTTGCCAGAACGCCGATTTCATCGCTCCGCTGTTGATCCTTAATTTCGACATCAGTCTCATCCCGAGATAGCACTTCAATAACACCGGTAATGTTTTTGAGCGGTTTGCTCATTAATACCGTAATCAAAACAGCAATGATCAACGCCATAAGCAGTGTCAAAACCACCGCTGCGATAATCATGTTATTACGAACGCTGGTAGCACCATCCTGAACCTTGTCCAATGGCATGATAGCAGCAATTGACCAAGGTGTTTTTGAATGCCCGACAGTCAAAGGAACCAGAACGTAAAGTGCTTCTTTACCCAGTTCATTTGAATAATTAATCCAGCTTGCGTTCTGGCCTTTTGCAATGAAATCCTTGTAATCCTGTAATTGTGGTGAACTTTCTTCAATCGGTTTTCCGATTTGTTCTCCATCTGGATATGCTGCCCAAACACCGTTGTTTGTAATGAGTGTGACGATACCCTCTTCGTAGGGTCGAATTTCAGAGATTTTGTCCTGTACTTCCTTTAGATTAAAATCAATACCAACGGTGCCAATAAACTTACTATCCTGTATCAGGGGAACGACAACAGACGTTGCCAGGAACTCCTCGGTCCCTTCATCTTTCGCCAGCTCCATAGAATAGGGTTCCGTAATCACCTCTGCCATGGCTTTTCTAGGGCCGTCATACCAGTCAGCCGTTTCCCCTTTATCGATGTTAAGCCCGCGAACACCAAGGTCGGTGGCATTCTTTAGAAACCAGAGATCAATAAAGCGACCACTTGCATTACTTTCTGGTGTGTTTGCAAAATCAGCATCCTTACCATCCAAGGCATTTGGCTCCCATCCACTCCAAACCGCTGCAAAATCGGGATTGTTAAGCGTGATACCTTTCAACGCTTCCCGATAAACGTTACGGTCCTTAATGCCAGCCCGATGATAAGCCAGAAATGTTTCAGCCATGGTGCGCGATGCTGTCATCGCCACATCAATATCAGCCTTCACCTGACTACCAATATTTCCGGCAAGCTCCTGGCCATGCTTTTCAGCCACATCCAGGATCGCATCCTGACTTTCCTTCACGACAAAAGCTGTCGTGGCGGTTAATCCGATGGCGAGAGTAATAACAACCGAAGTTAAAATCTTACCCGTGAGGTTAAAAGATTTACTGAAAATCTTTGGCATGATGTGACCTTGTGAGTGATTGGCAATAAGAAAATGCAAAATATTCGCTATCAATTTTCCGTCACAAAGTATTAATTTGTCTTTAAAAATGCACTTTAAAATTGTTAAAAACATAACATTTCAAGGTATTCTTAATTTGTTACTCTAATACTACAAATTACTATCCCTAAGGTTTATTATATTAGAGTATTTATTTATCAGGAGAGCAGCCATCTGCACTCAAATATTACTGTTACACCGATGTTGTGAAATCATATGTATTTAATTGATCAAGCCAGAGATCATTGGAATCAACTACGTGCCGATGATCACTTGCCTGCCAAGGAAGATTTGGATCCGATTAATATTCCAAGATTACTTGGCAATTCCTGTTTGATTGACGTGCTTGATGGTGGAACTGATTTTCGTTATCGCATTATTGGTTCAGCCATTCAGGACATATCCCGCGCTGGCCAATCGGGCAAGAAAATCAGCGAAATAGATAGCCAACGCCATCCCAGCAAAATTTATGACCTTTTCCATACCTCCGTCGAAGGCTATTGCCCGCAATATACAACCCTCGATTATATAGGGGAAGACACAAGGGTTGGAGACATTCATATCGGCGTATTTCCCTTCGCAACAAAAGAAACCCCCGAAGACGTGAAGTTTCTTTGGAGTGTTGTCGAAGTTAACATGAATTAAGCGAGAGATGAAACAAGCGATAGGGTAGGTCACCCAAGTGAGCAAAGCTTTTAAACAGAAACAGCTTAGCTCATAATCGACTGGCTTATTTTTGGGCTTATTTTTGGGTCTATCTTTTATTGTTGGTTATTTTTATTTGTTGGGCTTTGTGGTTGTCTTTCAAGCAAATAAAAGAGAGCCACAAAACCCGACAAAAATACCCCCATAAAAATAATCAAAGGCAGAACGCTTTTATCCCCCCGGATATTCTTTAACGTTCCTCAAGCCGTGACTGCTACCTGTGTCACCTTAACGATCTTTCCTTACCCCGACACCCGCATAAGCGACGCATACCACTACGCTGTAAATCAAAACGCGATCCCCACACTTAACCTATCGCATAGCGTTCTGATCTACCTACATCACAGTTAAATAAAACTGCGGGTTAGTCATCTTGATCAGGATCTTACGTCCTGTTCTATATGGCTTTCACGTTGGCTAGATCCCCCCCAAAAGGAAGTGCCTTTGACAGTTTGAAACCAGACAAGAACACAAGTTGTCGAATACCACACAAACGAGCTACCACACGCTTTGAACGAAAGGTTCCGGCCAAACACACAAGACCACCCATGACGCAACCACCCTACACATCAATTCGTTCAAAAAAGCTCTAGACGACCAGGTCCAGCTTCTACACGCACCCCACTCCATACTAATGATGATCAGGTTGTGCTTAAACACACTATACTAGTTCACAAATCTGATCCGGCTTGCGCTTTAATCAACATCATTGCGATGTCATACAAACCTTTATCTATGGAGCCACCCCTGACTACGTAGGGAGCGAATGTAGGAAAATTACGTTGAATTAGTTAAAGAGACATTAACGCAATCAAAATTCCGTGAACAGTCTTAATTAAACGAATACAATTTAACTAAATACCCAGTAGAAAAGTCAAGTATATACAACTTAAGAATCAAAGGCATACAGTAATTATTTAGCTAAATTTGAAGTTTTCACCCCCTAAGAATAAAAATAGTTATTTTCAAAAAAATCTATTAAAACACTATTTTACGGTACTTTTACGTACAATACTTCGATTCTATTTAAGAATGATTATCAAAATTGTCTAACGCCAAGATCTCACATTTTTCCACTAAGATAAATGGAGACAAAAAGCAGGCTATCGTATGCGTACTAAAATTACATATATATCAATAAATTATCCGATTTGTATTTATTAACTCGGCAACTATTCGCGATAATAATATTTTTGCAGACTATTGTATGCAACGTGTTGTTACTCCAATACTGTTTGCCACTTGTGGCTTTATCCAAAAAAAACTCTACAGATTCACGTCCCCTCCCCCTTCTAATCTTTTGTTTTTTAAATACAGATAATGCGTCGGTTGTCGAAAAAAGAAACTCAATTCAATGCAACATCGTTGGCGGGATTGTAATAAGCATATGAACCCCGCCTCCTTGAAACAAAAATAGACGTTAAATTTTTAAATTCCTAAAGGTCAGAACATCCATTTTAGCGCCGTCAGCAACAGTTTTATAATGATCAAGACATTCAAATCCAGCTTCCTTCAAATGGTGTAAAACACTTTCTGGTGTCATGCCAATACGGTCTTCAAAAACCTCTTCAACAACAATGAAACGTCCACCAGATTTCAGTACGCGCTGTACCTCACTCAAGCCCAACGGAATATCCTCCCAATGATGAAAGGTATTAATCGCCCAGGCAACTGTCACCTGGTCACAAGACAATGGAATAGCTTCGGCCCCACCCAATAAAAACCGCATCCGGGGGAACGCCGGGTGACACAGGCTCTCTTCCTGCGAGACACGCACCATAACCGGTGAAGGATCAACGCCTATAAGCTCTCCGGTCGTAACAATTTCACCTGCGGCCCTCAAGGCAGAGCCACTACCGCACCCAATATCCAGAACATAATCACTCTTCTCAAGTTGTGCCTGTTCGGCCGTCAGACGATTAATGGGATGCTCTCCGTATTTTTCGACATAACGAAGCGCCACTTCGTCACACCATTTATCCGGACCATTATCACCCTGATTGTTCTGCTCTTTTATTTCATCCATTCTACTTCCCCTTACAAATACGTTAGACTAACTAACTATTAGATTTTTAAATCTCTAAAGCGGAGTTTTCGTCACTTTCAGAAACTACCTACTTATGTTTTCGATTAAAGCGCCCTGTTGATTTTTGCCAGACAAACCTTGAACGCCTTTAGCTCATCGGCAGTGAGAACCTTTGCGATATCCTTGGCAGAGGCTTCATAAACGGCCTCTTCCTCGCGCAGATACTCCTCCGCTTTTTCTGTCAGGACAATATGTTGAGCCCGGGCATCATGCTGGCATTGAAATCTTTCAATAAGGCCACGCTTTTCCAGCTTTGTTATAGCAACACTTGCCGACGCCTTCTTGATCTTCAAAAGCTCAACAATGTCTTGTAAATGATGCCCCATTCCACTGGTCCCATCGGAATGACCACAGCTTTCCTCTCCCCCCCCTGCATTGGCCAGTTTATCGCCATCCAGACGTTCAATTGCACGTAAATACCCATACTCACTACAGGTAAGCGCATTAGGACGTTCAGAAATATCTGTCCACAAACAGGTTAAATAGCGATGGAATTGGTCAAGCGAATGGGTTAAGGACATAAAGCAGCATATAGTTAGTTACACAAACTACCTAAATATCCAAACCATATTTAAATGTCAAGTTTACAGAAAACCGCCAGACTATCTGCCCGGACAACTATTGCCTGATATAGCTAAATTTTGGCGCAAACGTTCCATCTCGATTGGTGTTCTTTTCAATCTCCTGCCGCACATGTTCCACTACGGCATCATCTGTTTTCTGACTGAATGCTGCAAAAAACTTATTTGTAACAGGCTGTAATCATCGACCTCAAACCACAATAATTGCGGCTATAAGTCTGCACCGTCTACTAACTCGTGAACGGCTCTCAAATATTGATATTGAAAGTTTGCTGAGTAATTGGACAAAATTTTCCAGTGTTTTCAGTGCCAGCTTTCAAACTGCTACAACGTCAAGAAAACGACCGTTTTATTTACGTGCAGAATAACACCAAAGGTTGTGCATCAAGCTATTTTATATAATGTTTGATTTACTACCGGAACTTCGGCAACCGACCCAAAGCGATCCTCACCGTTCAGAAAGCGTAACGACGAGTATACCGACAAAACAGACATTGGCTTATTTGCCGTGCTTGGAATCATAACAGCGATGAAAAATGCAGTTATCTTCGACCTTGATGAAACGTTATTCGACCGTACAGGATCATTGAGGCTATTTCTTACTGATCAATTTGGACGGTTGTACCCCGATATTTTCCAAGCACTAGAAACCACTATTATTAGATTTTTGGAATTGGATAATCGAGGACGAAGGCCAAAAGATGAAGTATATACAACCCTACTTGCGGAGCTTGGATTAAATGACGCGGGCTTGATCGCAGAATTGTTTGACCATTACGAGCAAAACGCGTGGCGATTCGCGTATGGCTTTGACGGTATGACAAAAACACTTAATGAAATTAGGGCACTTGGGTGGAAAATTGGTATTGTAAGTAATGGCCAAACACACATTCAAATGCGTAGCCTCTTCGCTTTGAACTTAGATCGTCTAGTGGATACATATCTCATCTCTGAGACTGTAGGACTTCGAAAGCCTGACCCACAAATATTCGAGCTTGCAGCTCTCAAATTATCTGTCCTCCCTTCAGATTGTGTATTTGTTGGTGATGCCCCAGAGGCCGATATAATCGGAGCACAGCGAGCTGGAATGAAAACTGTTTGGTTTCCAAACGGAGCACATTGGCCAAAAGACTTAGCAACAAAACCAGATGCAACAATCCATTCTTTGATGAAGTTAACCGGAGTGCTTCGTGAACTAAATGGCCTCCGATAAAGGCTCCGAGTTGTCGCTCACTTCAAATTCAGCAAACATCCCCTTATGGCACTAAGCCGCTATAAATCATAGCCTGATTTATAGTCGCAGTTATTGTGGTTTGAGATCGATGATTGCAGCCCAATCGCAAAGAATGTGGTTTCATTCGCAGCTAATGTGGTTTGGCATCCTGCGGATAGATGCAATTAATGTGGTTTCAAAAACCCGATAAGTGCAGTTCGTTACACTTATTCCCCATAACAAAAAAACTTTAACCACTTACAATACTTAAACAATATCATTAACTGATCTAGCCACAGGCGATGAAAACGTCACCTTCAAAGATGTCGAGAAAAACTAAGAATTATGACCTTCGGCATTTCTGAATAACGGACGTCACAGATCTTACGTTAAATATCCACAATCAACGGATGGACTAAACAACAACTTAAGAAGCCTGTGTGTTTAGCCCATCTGTCTTATTCTCGTCGCCATTTTTATGGAGGCCCATTGTCTTCTGGACGGATGCAAGAATGACCATAAGCATATCAACGTTTTTACCATCAGATGCCAGCGGAAGAATAAGATCCTCGACGTCCAGAACATCTTTTTTCGGCCCAACATAAGGCGTGAAAGCATAAACAGGTTCAGCCGATTCAACAGCTCTGCTGCAATTTTCCCATACGGTTCCCGGGGCTTTTAGAATATCGATGGCACTCATCCACTCACCCGTGTAATCGCGGGACAGCAAAGGCACAATACGCGTTCCCACAAGTCTGAAGCGGAAATCAAGCGGCTCATCCTGAACATCAAGCAATAAAATGTTTGGCAAAAACGCCACCATCTCCGCAGGACTTATGTCCTCACGGCTCGGGATTGCCTCGCCCCGGCATTTTGTAAGCCAGTATTTGTGCGCCAAGCCTGCGGCGACAGTTCTGTATTCCACGTTAAGCATCTTGGTGCTGCTAAGTTCCCTCAGGCCATAATTTTCACTGCAAAGTTCAATTAAGCCAACATCTGGCTTCTCTTTGGACCTTTAACAAAAATATCGCTTAGATTTAGGTCCAACTCTGGGCCTGTTCTAAAACAGGCAATTCTTTGGGGAACGCACGCCATTTATGATAAATAAATCATAAATACTGCCCAAAAGACTGCGCGGTTATGATGTATAGACAATTAAATGTCAAGCTTAGCAAAACAAAGGATACCGGCTTATTCCATCATATAAAGTCCAGTGACGTTTAATTACATTGATTATATTGATAAATTTTTCTTTTGCGGTCGAATACCAACCAATGACTGAATACTTGTTATCATTTAAAAACAATATTCGCTCACTACTTAGTAGAATGACAATTAGCTTGTAGATCGAACTATCTGCTGACAAATCGCAATCACATCTTCGGCCTGTTTCTTTGAGAGAGATGTGCTTTTAAATGCCTCAACCGTAACATCTATACTTTTTTCGGAAAGCTCTGACCCAACTTTGGTTAAAACGATGTTTTTCTGACGCTCATTATCACTCAGTCTTTTTCTTGTGATAAATCCTTTTTGCTCCATACGCTTTAGTAGTGGAGTCATGGTCGCATTGCTCAAGCCTGTCCTGTCAGCTAGCTCACTAATAGAAATACCGTCCTTTTCCCACAAAACCATCAGAACAATAAACTGAGTATAGGTAAGCCCCAGTGGTTCCAGAAGCTTTCGATAAACCCCCGTAAGACTATTGGAAGCACTATACAGAGCAAAACAGAGCTGCTCCTCTAATGGTACAATTGTCAAGATAAGAACCTCAAAGAATTTGAATAAACGTTGAGCCACCTTGCGTTAAAAATATTAAAATAACAAGTTTTTGCTTGCTAACATTTAGCTTACTAATTATATGCTTACTTAATGTATATAAAATTAGCAAAGGAAAGTAGGATAAAATGCAATACAAAAAGATCTTTCCACGAGAAATTTGTGCGGTTCTAGGCTTGTTTACCTATCTTACGTTCAGCGGTGAAGTCCTTAGTGACGGCTTTGACACGGCAACAGATACCGTAAATTCCTTTGAAGAACTATTCGGTGTAACAGAGGGGAAACGGCGAAATCATACAAAAGGATTTTGTTTCACCGGCACGCTATACCCCGCCGACAAAGCGATACAAAGATATTCAAATAGTCCTATCTTTAGTAGTGAATCTAAGGTGATCGGTCGCTTATCTCATAAAGGTGGCAACAACAGTGCTTCTGATGCAAAAGCAGCAGAATATGGAATGGGTCTTGCGATCACGACTACTAACGACGAAGAACACCTTATGGCCCTGAACACGTTGGATTTCTTCCCTGTTCGAACCCCGAAAGCCTTTGCAGAGCTAATGGCCGCAAAAGTCCAAGGGAAAGAAGCTGTAAAGGCTTTTAAAGCTACAAATAAAAACCTTCAGCGCTTTAAAAAACATGAAGCAGGTAAAAAAAAGAAGCTAACCCCATATGAGGGATCAACATACAACAGTATCAATAGCTTCTATCTCATAAACGATACCGACGACAAGACTGCTGTAAGATGGTCCTTTATTCCGACACGCCCGCAAAAGATTGTCCTTGAACCTCAACAGGATTTCTTTTTTGAAAACATGAATAAAAACCTCAACGACGGAATAATCGCCTGGGATATGCAAATTACTTTGGCCAATAAAACAGACGATGTTGATAACGCAGCAGTGCCATGGCAGGGAAAACACAGAAAAATAATTGCAGCACACTTAAAAGTAGATGCTATATCTTCGGAAAAAGATGGTCACTGTGATAACATCAATTTCGATCCTCTGGTGTTATCCACAGGTTTTGAGGCCTCAAACGATCCACTACTACAGGCGCGTCGAGACTCTTATGCAATTTCCTTTAGCCGTAGGCTCGGCGAACAGAATTAATCATCAAGCGCTTAAACACAAATTATAACAAAAAACCAACGGAGAGAGAAATGTCAGATAAATGGCTTGGAAGTTTAATAACCGACACCGCACAAGACGGCTATGAATTGGCTATCAAATTATCACGGATGGGCGTGAAATACACACAGCCGTCAGATGATATTCGAAAGAAGATCCGGCCTATCTACGAAGAAAATGCCGATAACCTGATAGCCTCGTCACAGGTAATCGCCACCCACTTTCAAACAGTAGCAGCTGCTAATAACTACTGGAAATAATCACAACTCAATCCAAGACAGTCAATAAATTATCATAAAACTGATTGTCTTGGATAAATTTATCTTTTGAAGCTTTTAACATATAAAATTTTCTCCAAAGCCTCCACCTATTCACTTGCGATCTGTATAACCTTCTAAAACAACATAGCAAAAAATCTAGAATAGAGAGCTAAAACTGCTCAAAGAAATAGGACATCAACAGTAAACCCAAATTCGCAAATACAGCTGGAAAATTTGATATTCACAAACCATATTTAACGAACTTTGAAACTCTTGCTGAAATCAGGTGTGACTAACGACATGCCCGATAAGATTTCCATTCAAGGTATAGCTTTGACCTGCCGTCCAGCCATGTTCATTGAGGGCACTCCGCACCTGATCACGGCTAAGGTATTTATCACGGGACTTTTTGTTGCAAGTTATGATCATCACTTCCTGCTCCTGCTCAGAATTCTTTCCGAGCCAATTCCGGAGCTCTTGCTCAGATAAAACTTTTATCCGCTTTAGCTTTGGTATGTTCATGACACTCAGTCCTGTAACCATCCTAATCTTTATGGCAAAAGTATTATTCACACGCCTCGGGGATATCGTCAATATCATAAGGAGTGGCCTCATAAAGCGATTTTATCCAGTTTGCATAGATTGCCGCAGTGTATCGCCAAGTATTAACCGGAGCCTTTTCGATATCATCATCCGGGAAATAGTTCGGCGGAATTGGTAACTCGGGATAGGCGTCACGATCGCGCAAATACTCTTTCTTCATTGTGAAAGTATCGTATTCGGGATGGTTGAACATATAGATCCGGCGGGGATAAGTCTTGCAGCCCTTTTTAAAGGCTTTGTTCTCTGCCACGATAAAGGTATCCCCCTCGTCCGTGCAGGAAACCAGTTCCAGCGCCTCGTATCCTTCTACCTTGTCGCGGTGTAGGCGCTGCCAACGGCCCACAGGGATCGGAAAGCGGTCTGGTAAGCCAAAAAGAAGGTCCGCACTATCGGCCTCGATACCATGCTCAAACACACCCAGCGTTTTTGTTTTGCCGTTGTGGCACTTGATATCATGGAAATAGCGCATGGCGGCAAAGCCGGCCCAACAAATATACATGGACGAAAGCACATTGGTTTTCGACCAGTTAAAGATTTCCTGAATTTCGCCCCAGATCCCTTCGCTGGTAACATCAGCATCAAGCAAGTTGACGCCAGTCACCAATAACCCGTCGAACTTGCGGTGCTTAACCGTACTCCAGGCATTGTAATATTTACTGATATGTTCACTCGGCGTGGATTTGGATTGATATCCAGCCTGCACATTGGCCATATAGCTATCTGTCGCAATAAAAGTCAGTCTGATCTGCAAAGGCGTATGCCCCAACCACCGCGCCAGTTGTAGCTCTGTTGTCTGTTTGTCAGCCATCAGGTTCAGGATCGCAATTTCCAGCGGACGAATATCCTGATGAAGGGCCTTTTCCTCTGCAATCGCCGTGGGATCCCCAAGCGACGGCAAAAAGGGATGAGCTTCACTAGCTGTAATAACGATAGGCAAACCAACAATCCTTTAATATGCAAACTATCCTGTGAGACCGACAAGAAGTCACGACAGCACAACAACAAAGACATAAACTAAACTTGATATAGATCGTTACACCTCAAATCAAGCCCGCCCTAGCCAAAAGATATTAATAAAAAATCCTGATTACGGAATACAAATCTTAATCGCATCTAATCACTAAATCGTAAATCCGCCCCAATAGATCCGTAGGACAGGTCAACAGGGGTATTCAGATACTTCCTGATCCCTGTTACCTAATCCCTGTTAAGTGTCTTGTTTTTGGACATCTTCTGGGCGAGAGTTAAGCCTAGCAATAAAACAACAAATCCAAAATCACAAAGTCCGCATCATGCCTAAAACACCAAAGAAAACCATACTCACCTGTGCCGTTACCGGAAACTTGACCAAGCCGGAACAGCATCCGGGTTTGCCCATTACGCCAAAGCAAATTGCAGAGGCAGCACTTGGTGCAGCAAAGGCCGGGGCAGCCATCGTGCATTTACATGTGCGCGATCCTGCAACGGGTAAGGGATCTATGGATCTTAATCTCTACGAAGAGATGGTTGGTCTGATCCGTCAAAAAAATCAGGATGTGATCCTCAACCTGACCACAGGTGAAGGCGGTCGTTTTATTCCTTCGGAAGATGATCCCAAAATCGCGGCACAAGGCAGTACCCTCTGTCGTCCCGAATTGCGTGTTGCCCATGTGGAAAAACTAAAACCCGAAATCTGTACCCTTGATTTCAATACAATGTGGTCTGGTGAAGCCGTGGTGATTAATACCCCACGCAATGTCGAGATCATGGCGGATCGTATTTATGCCGCGGGAACCAAGCCCGAGATTGAACTCTTTGACGTCGGTGATCTTAACATGACACTGGATTTTCTGGACAAAGGTATTCTTAAAGCCCCGACCATGATGCAAATCGTCATGGGGGTTCGTTACGGTATTCTACCGACCCCGCAAAGCCTGATGTATCTGGTATCACAAATTCCCGAAAATACCGTCTGGGCGGCCTTTGGCATTGGCCGTCACGAATTTCCAATCCTCGCCCAGTCTTTTTTGTTGGGTGGACACGTGCGGGTCGGCATGGAAGATAATCTGCAAATCCGCAAAGGCGAGTTGTGCCGCGATAACGCGCAACTGGTTGAAAAAGCTGCTGATATTATTGACCATCTGGGGGGAACACTGGCCACGCCGGACGAGGCCAGAAAAATACTGGAATTGTAAATTTACGAATATTCTTAAATGACACAACGCTGGAACGATACTAGATAAAAACTAAATACTCACCGAATAACAACAAAAAATTAACAGGATTAAAAGCGCTTATCTTGAGGATTTTCATTCAAGAAACACCATGACGTGTATCCATTGTTTTTCAAAAAAACATCAAATCCTTGGCTTGTGACACTGCGCTCAAAATAAGCGTTTTATGAGGTCCATAATTCTATTTACCAATTATTATAGATATGTTCATAAAATTTTATTCAAAATAAGTATAACAAAAAAACGCTATCCTTTGGAGCTTGATATGTATGGCATGGTTAACAAATACATAGTTCAAACAATACAAAATGCCTATGGAGAGAAAAAATGGATGGAGATTACGGCCCAAATTCCTGAAATTCCACACTTCTCACAAATGAAACAATATCCAGATGATATTACTTATTTAATTGTTCAAAAATCCGTAGAAATCTTGGCTGTCGATGCAGATACTTTGCTCGAAATACTTGGTAAAGGATGGATAAAAGAGACTGCAAATGGTCCTTATGGAAATTATTATAAACTTTATGGAGATACGGTTTTTTCATTCTTAAACAACCTAGACACTATGCATGCAGCATTAGGAGCACAGATGACCGATTTGTCTCCTCCCTCATTTATCTGCAAGAACATAGATTCTAACACAATTTGCATCCGGTATATGAGTGATCGCCCCGGACTTACTTCTTTCGTCAAAGGATTATTAGAAGGACTTTGCGAAAAATTTAACTATCCCGGCCATGTCACAATCAAACAAGTACGCTCAGATGATATCGATTACGATGAATTTTTTATAGAAAAAACTGCATGAAGACATCAATAGAAAGCAGTACGCTACTTGAAGCTATAGGGTTTTATTTTGCTTTCGGGAAGGATCTTTCTATTACCGAATTTGGCGGTAATCTTGAAAAAATCATTCCTGAAATTCAAATTGGAACAAATGTTAAAGATATATTTCTTCTGGAGAGGCCCAATATAAAATGGTCTTTGGAAGGTATTGATTTCATTTTAAAAAAACCAATTTCCATACGATCCATTTGCGGGAAAATTCTTTTTAATGGCGCTCTTTATCCAAATCACGATCGCCATCTTTTTGTCGGTTACCCGGTACTAACCAATATTAACGAAATCTCGGATTTAAATCTTACTATGACTGATTTTGCACCGAGTAATCCGTTTCACTTTTATTTCGGCACCTTACAGGCAAAAGATGCGTTACTCCAAGATTTAGGCGAAATGACCAAAACACTAGAAAACGCAACTATGGAAGCCCAAAAAGCTAATATGGCAAAGACCTCTTTTCTAGCAACGATGAGCCATGAACTCCGTACTCCTCTCAACACTATTATTGGTTTTTCTGAATTAATAACAAATCAGATCAATGGCCCAATAGGCAACAGCGATTATATTTCATATGCCAATGACATAAATAGTGCTGGCCACAATCTTCTTTCTGTTGTCAATGATGTCCTTAATGCAGCCAAGCTTGAATCTGGGAAAATAGAATTAAAAGAAACCGAGTTTGAATTAATTAGCTTGTTAAATTCCTGTGCAAAAAAAATAAACACTTCTGCAGCAGAAAAAAGCATCACTATTGATCTTGAGTTTGCTCAAGGAATCTCACAAATATATGCAGATCCTGATCAGGTTAAGCGCATTATTAACAACTTATTATCAAACGCTGTAAAGTTTACACCTAACAAAGGGACCGTTGTTATCAACTGTTATCTATCCCCCGAGAAACAACTAATTATTGAAGTTTCTGATAATGGTATCGGTATAGAATCTAAAAATTTAAAAGAAATATTTGAGCCCTTTAAACAAGTACAAAAAGTTTTAACCCGAGATTATGAGGGCAGCGGCCTCGGTTTATATATAACAAAGTCTCTCGTCGTATTGCACGGTGGAGAGATTGCAATTGATAGCCATGTTGATAAAGGTACCAAAATTACAACTACCTTTCCAAGTTATCGCGTGATTTAAAGGGTTACGGTCTCTATTTCGATGTTGCTATCGTCGCTTTTTCCAACACCATTAAAATAATTAAATCTTGCATCAATTAAGTTTGTTAAACTAAAGCTAGCTTGGACAGCAACAGATAACCAGTCAAATGACAGACCTTAAAGCAACGCTTCATCTGGTATGTGGGAAAATCGCCGCGGGGAAATCAACACTGGCGCGCGATCTATCAATTGATCCCAAGGTTATTCTGATCAACGAAGACACCTGGTTATCCCGCCTCTATCCTGAGGAAATCAATACTATTCCCGACTATGTGCGCTGTTCGGGCCGTCTGCGCAGCATTATGGAAGATCACCTGCAACAATTGTTACAGGCCGGATTATCGGTCGTTCTGGATTTCCCCGCGAACACACCTGATATTCGGGCATGGATGCTGGGCATCGCCACCCGCGCCAAGGTAGAAAACAAACTGCATTATCTCGATGTCAGTAATGACCTGTGCAAGGAACGCCTGCACGAACGCAACACATCCGGGTCCCATGAATTTACCCCCAGCGACAAAGAGTTTGATGTCATCACCAGCTATTTTGTACCGCCCCAAAAGGACGAAGGATTAAATATTATCCTTCACGTGCAATAGCCTATACACTTGAACTTGATTGCCATAAGTCTTATAGCTCGCATATTTCAATTCGCTCTATAACCAGAAATCTGGTTACCCGATATTTCTGGAATTCAAATGACAAACTCTCCCGTAACAATCGTCACAACAACGGAAAATAACGCCGTTAAAGCTACCCCGGTAATCAATAATGCAGAAAACAGCCCAACAGCCGCCCCCACCCGTATTCTTCTGGGCGTCACGCTGATGGCGCTGGCGATGATCGTTGTGCCGGGCATGGATGGCATTGCCAAGTATCTCAGCGATAATCATTCCACGTCCCAAATAGTCTGGGCGCGTTATGTCTTTATGACCGCCCTGTTGCTGCCCGTTATCCTTTTTCGCTATCGTTGGGAAGTCCTGCGGCCCAGATCACCCGCCAAGCAGGGGTTGCGCGGGCTATTGATTATCGCATCAAATTTCCTGTTTTTCTGGTCCCTCGCCTATATGCCCATTGCCGATGCACTGGCTTTGCTGTTTGTTTATCCGCTGGCGATCACCATTATGTCCGGCCTGATCCTCAAGGAAAAAGTCGGCCCCCGCCGCTATGGGGCCGTTGTGGTCGGTTTTCTTGGTGTGTTGCTTATTCTCAGACCCGAAGCAGACAATATTTCCATCCCCGCCTTGCTCGCCATCGCAGCGGGCATTTTACACGGCGCCTATATTGTCCTGACCCGCTCCCTCGCCCAACAAACGCCCGCGTTGGTCACCTTGTTCTATACCGGGATTGTCGGCACGGTTGTAATGTCCTTCGTTGCGCCCTTTTACTGGTCAGTGCCCACGGCAGATAGCTGGTTCTGGATGATTATTCTGGGCCTTTGTTCCGGTCTGGGGCATTTCCTGCTGACAAAGGCCTGTGCGCTTGCACCGGCCTCCATTCTTGCTCCGCTGGGGTATGTAGAGATTATCTCCGGCACGCTGATCGGCTATTTTATCTTTGGCGATTTCCCCGACCTGTTGACCTGGGCGGGCATTATCGTGATTTGTGGCAGTGGCCTGTTCATTGCGCTAAGAGAGGCTCAACTCAAGAAAAGGGATCATTGATCCCGTTTTATCTTGGGCCTTTTTCTATTTTCCCCCTGCGCAAAATTTTACCTCTTGGGCAAAACGCAAAGATTTAATCAGATTTTTTTAGGGATAAACAGCACAAGAAAATTCGCAATCAACAGCATCGCGCCGAGAAAATAGAAGGCCGAGATCAAGCCATAACGATCCGCCAATGCTCCACCGATAATGGGGGCAAAGGTGGTCATCGCTGACTGCACCCCGAATAACACAGAGGTCGCGGTGCCGCCCATGTGCGGCGGGGTCATATCCATCAGCCAGCTATGAACCACGGGGCGCACGGCAAATAACCCAAAGCCCAACATGGCAATGCCCGCCACAAAAACCGTTGTATTGTCAATCAGCGTCAACAAGATCAGCATAACCGTGGTAATGCCCAATCCCCCGACCACCAATGGCCTGCGCCCGATCCGGTCCGACCAGATCCCCGCAACCGGGGCCGCAACAAGCCCCGCGGCCTGAAAGGCAAAAAGCGCCAACGCCAAGTGAAAGGGCGACAGGTTCAATTCATTCGCAAGATAGAGCGGTAAAAACACCAGCAAGCCCGTCTGCGCCATATTGCGAAAACCAGACATACAACACAGTACCATCACCGCCCGGTTTTTCAGCAAAGCCCCCACCCCCGCGAGATAATCCCTCCCCCTCATTCTTTCGCTAATTTTTCCACTCACCTTTTCATTCTGGGAGTGACGTTTATCTGGGACGTTTTTATCCAGATCCCTTGTTTTCAGATGTTCGTTGGCTTGTTCCTTTGAAACCCGATATTCCCCTTGCTTTCGAAAACCAACCCGCTCGACAAAGAAGAACAGCAGTACAGCAACCACCAACGGGACAACAACGCTCGTCTCCATCGTCGCGCGCCAACTCAACGCAGCCAACACCGGTGCCATGATCACAGGCGCAACGGCATCACCCAGATTGGCCCCCAGCGCATGAATGGACAGAACATAGCCCCGCCGATCAGGATAACGCAGGGACAGATAGGATATCGCCGCCGGATGCCACAGGTTATTTGACATCCCGATAAAGACCATTGCGAGCACCAGCAAAGGATAGAGGCTAACCGCCCCCATGGCATAAAGCGCCATAGCCCCGACCAACAGGGAAACCACCTGCCACAAAACCCGACGTCCGGTAATATCCACCAGCGGTCCGCTAAAGACATTGGCCCCAAAGGATGCAAGAGAAAAGACCGAGGCAAACAACCCGGCCTCCACATAGCTCAACCCCAGATCCTGCGCCATAAAGGGCAACAGAAAATAAAAAGTCGCAATCACCCAATGCGTCGCGCCATGCCCAAGACCAACAAGGTAGATGGAATTGTCTTTTTTAACCCGAGAAAATGTCTGTGCCGCCAGTCTCATAAATTCGACTTAATACAAATGCCGCTGAAAGCCGACGAAGGCATCGCGGATACGGGGAATGCCGCCGAGGTGATGCGCGGCGTCGCCGGTTGAGCTGTATTTCAATTCCAACAAGCTTGGTAGTTTGGCCTGATCCAGTTCCTGAACGCCCTGTTCTTCGTATTGGCCGAGGACAAATTCCAGAAAGGCCTGTAGCTTGTCATCGTAATCGCGCAGGATGACATCTTTGTGGGTATCCACACGCTCGGTTCTGGTGATCGGGTCCATGGCAAAGGCGATATAGGCCAACACATCAAACAGGTCGCTTTGTTGCGCATCAATCAACTTGGCAACTTCGCTCAAAACCGCTTCGCCGTACCCGCGTTCTTCGAGTCCCTGTATCAGGGCTTTGCGGGTATCCGGCTTGCCCCAAAGCATACGCAGTTCATCTTCGTCCTTGAACAGTTCCGGCAGCTCCCCGAACAATCTGTTAATAAACTGCGCAGAGGAAACGGGCTTGCCATCCGGCCCCCAGAAGCTGGTCGCGGCCATGTGCTGTATGCGCCGGGCTGACCCATCTGCCAGTTTAATGACGATTGTTTGTTTTTCTTCCGGTTCCCCCGGATCATAGCCACCGGGTTCATCCTCCATCCCTGTGGGTTCACCATCTTCGTCTGGCTTTGACGGTCGAACAGGACGATCTGCGGGGTCCAGTGGTTCACCATCCCATTCGGGATCTTCGAACATTTCATAGTTTTTGCAAAAATCGTAGATGGTGAAATAGTCTTTGTCATCGAACAGGCGCGTGCCCCGACCAACGATCTGCTTAAATTCGATCATCGACTGTACCGGGCGTAGCAAGACAATATTGCGTACATTGCGGGCATCGACCCCGGTGGACAGCTTGGTACTGGTGGTCAGAACCGTGGGGACGGTTTTTTCGTTGTCCTGAAATGTGCGCAGGAAGGCTTCGCCGCGCGCGCCATCATCGGCCCCGACACGCTCACAGTAATGTAGGTCGGAACTTTCTTTGACTTGATTGATCAAATCACGGATCAGCGCAGCATGAGGCTGCCCCTTGCAGAAAACGATGGCCTTTTCCTGTTGATTGGCCTCGTCCATAAAGATCTCAACACGCTTGGCTTCACGTTCTTTGATGACGATACCGCCGGACTTGTTGAAATCCTGTTCCCTGTACCTCTTGCCTTCTTCGATGATATCCGCGCCCTCTAAAATCGTATCACCGGGGGTAAAGACATAATCATCCATGGTGGTGGTAATCTGACGCACCCGAAACGGGGTCAGGAAGCCGTCGTTGATGCCTTCTTTCAGTGAATATTCATACACAGGCCGCCCGAAATAGGAATAGGTATCCACATTGCCCTTGCGCTTGGGCGTTGCGGTCAAGCCAAGCTGCACGGCGGGTTCGAAATATTCCAGAATATCCCGCCACGCGCTTTCGTCCTTGGCCCCACCCCGATGGCACTCGTCAATGATAATAAAATCAAAGAAGTCTTCGGGGTAATCACCAAAATAGGGTATGCCATCTGGCCCGCTCATAAAGGTCTGGAAGATCGTAAAAAAGATATTGGCGTTTTTCGGCACCCGTCCCTTTTTCCGTACTTCGTCCGGGGCGATCCGCACAAGTGCATCTTCGGCAAAGGCAGAAAAGGAATTATAGGCCTGATCCGCCAAAATGTTCCGATCCGCCAGAAAGAGGATACGCGGACGTCGCGTTGGCTCTCGCGTCAGGTTCCAGCGACTTTGAAACAGCTTCCACGCCAGTTGAAAGGCAATAGCTGTCTTACCTGTGCCCGTGGCAAGGGTGAGCAAAATGCGGTCCTTGCCCGACGCAATCGCATCAAGGCTACGTTCAATGGCATTGTCCTGATAATAGCGTGGTTGCCACGTCCCGCCACGATCTTCAAAGGCCACCTCGGCAAAACGGTCACGCCAGTAATTCTCGACATGATAGATACGGTTCCACAGGGTTTCCGGCGACGGCACCGCGCCCATAGACGACAGTTCGACCTCTTTGCCCGTCTTGGTATCAATCTCGTAGAGGCCCTTGCCATTGGTGCTATAGGCAAAGCGCACCTGAAGGCGTTCCGCATACTCAACCGCCTGTGGCCGACCTTCGGAAACCGGGTATTTTTCTGCCTTGGCCTCAATCACTGCCAGCTTCTTATTGCGATAGATCAGCACATAGTCCGCCGCCAAAGACTGCGCCCGTCGCCCGCCACCGACCAGACGCCCCTGTGTGATGGTATGTTCCACAGAAATCCGACTGCCCTCAACCACCGACCAACCCGCCGCCAAAAGCGCGGGATCAATCAAATCCAATCTGGTCTGGGCTTCGTTTCTGCTCATAAAAGGACTTCTTGCCCCGTTACGCGCTTGCCTGTGCCTTGAGGCATAATATTTTCACGACGTATCCTCGCCAGTGCTTCGATAAATTCATGACGCGGGATTTCCCGTTTATCACTGTGCCAGTTTTCACGTGCCTCATGAATAATGTCATCGTCACTTGGCGTCTTACCATCCAATAACAGATTATTCCAAGCCGCATGAACAGTCGCCACGAGCTCAGCTTGGCGAGTATTTAAAGGCACCAAGAGACCAATAATTTTCGTATAGATATCCTTATGCTCGACTAAAGCATCCTGAGCTTGGGCAAGGTATTTGTCAAAATGAGAAAGTTTAACGAAATCATATCCTTTTCCTCGTTTCACGAACTCAAAAAACCTGTTTTCTTTTGCCCATTCCTCAGCTTTTCCCATATGCATGAAATCATTAGGACCGGCAGCATCTTTGATAGGTTCCCGACCAAGATCAACACCTCCAACCGCTTCGATCAAATGTAAAAGTTTCTGCGTTTTAACATGCCCAAATGTCTTCTCTTTTTCGAATTTAGCATGTCTGGCAAAAGCAATCGCAATGATATTGGCAGTATATTCCCGTGTCGTTGTATCAACCGTATCGGGTTTGGTAAGCTCCCCTGCAAAAGCCTTCTGCAACAGGGATTGTTTAAGTTCTTTGAGGGCTGTGAGTTTTTGTTGGTAAATAGCCTCAAGCTTTTTTGAAGATTGATATATTTCATCAATCTCTTGAGATAATATTTTTTGAGTTTCAATCGACGGAATATGAACTTTATAATTAAAAAGATGAGTTCTATTTACTTTAGGCATCCCTGCTCTAGCAGATCCTTTTACGGCATAATCCGTAAAATTTTTACAAAGAAGCATGTAAAAAAGAAAGTCACGCTCTAAAATATCCCGTTTGGGCATTAAAGGATATACATCTGCACTACATAAACCATTAAAATCAGGCCGGCATACTTTCATTAAGTATGGTCGAATTTTACTATACAAAACAACGCCTTTATCAAAAACAAACTTACCTGATATTAGCTTTTCTTCTCTTGCGGTCTTAACATTCACCAATTCATCTGAAAGTGTCATCATATTACCAGCACCAAGATGAAGAAGATCAATATATTCTTTATCTCGAGGATCAATTAACTTGGCTGTGATTTCACATATTTCCGTTAAACTTCTCTCCACCCAACCATCGTCTTTTTGTGTGAAGATGTTGTTGAGGTAGCTTTCGAAGAGTTCTTTGGCGTTGGCGAGGTTTTTCTCGGTGTTTTCTTTCGCCTTATCAATCCCCGCAAAGGCCTCATCCAATATCGCCACAATGCGCTTTTGCTCTTCAAGGGGAGGAAGAGGGATTTGCACTTTACCTAAATTTTTTCGACTTATTCGCTTTCGTGTAGAACCAGTGCATCTATAGTCAACGTCTTTTAGGTAATTACTGCTCAAGCTAAAATATTTAAAAAATTCAGGAGAAACGACGCCAGCCTTAAACCGCAAAATTGAACAATCAACTGCGGTAATAAGCTTCTCATTTAAGTCTGGTATAATACATGCTCGTCCAACAGGATCAGGTAACCGAGAAATTAAACAATCACCTGAAAAAATTTCTGTACACTTTAACTTTTTGAACGTTATATCATTGATATACCTTGCCTTCTCAACCCTATTTTTAAAAATACCCTCGCCGACATTACCTGTTTGAATTAATCGAATACCATCATTAGATTGATCCTTCTTTTCAATCCAATTTCCATCTGTAAAAATTTCACAGATATCTGAGATAGTTTTCATTTCCCACATCACAACATCCTCCGAATGTTCGAGAGGATCTTTGCGCTTTCAACGTCCAGTGCCGCGATCTCAGTCATAATCTCGTTTGGATCGCGCAAAGGCGCGTCCTCGGGGGTATTGGGGTTTTTCACAGAAAGATCATAGGTGGCTTCGTCCAGATCAGCGCGAGCAATGGTCCATGACTTTTCACTTTCGGCAGCAGTCTTTTGCAGGGTGACGAACTCGGCAATATCATTGTCGTTCAACGGGTTGGTTTTACCCATGTTGCGACCGGGGTCGAGTTGGTAGAACCATGTGTTTTTGGTGGCCTTGCCCTTTTCAAAAAACAGCACCACGGTTTTCACCCCTGCACCGATAAAGGTGCCCGAGGGCATATCGAGGACGGTGTGCAGGTTACAGCTTTCCAGTAGTTCTTTGCGCAGCGCGACAGAGGCATTGTCGCTGTTGCTCAGGAAGGTGTTTTTAATCACCACCGCACCGCGACCGCCCGCCTTAAGGGATTTGATAAAGTGTTGCAGGAATAAAAAGGCGGTCTCGCTGGATTTGATCGGGAAATTCTGCTGGACTTCCTTGCGTTCCTTGCCGCCAAAGGGTGGGTTGGCAAGGATAACGTGGTAGCGGTCTTTTTCCTGCAAATCCATGATATTCTCACCAAGGGTATTGGTGTGAACAATGTTCGGGGCTTCGATGCCGTGCAGGATCATGTTCATGATCGCGATGACATAGGCGAGGCTTTTCTTTTCCTTGCCGTAAAAAGTGTGTTTTTGCAGGGTTTCCAGCGCCGCCGTGGTGGTTGCCTTTTCCCGCAGGTAATCAAAGGCTTCGCACAGGAACCCAGCAGACCCCACCGCGCCATCGTAAATACGGTCGCCAATTTTAGGATCAACAACCTGTATCATCGCACGGATCAACGGACGCGGGGTATAGTATTCACCGCCGTTACGCCCGGCGTTGCCCATGTTTTTGATCTTGGCTTCATAAAGATGCGACAGTTCGTGTTTTTGCGTCTGGCTGTTAAAAGACAGGCCGTCCATTTCCTCGACCACATCGCGCAAGCTGTAGCCGCTTTGAAAGCGGTTTTTGATCTCGCCAAAGATCTCGCCAATTTTATATTCGATGGTATCCGGGTCTGTGGTGCGCTGTTTAAAGCCCTTGAGATAGGGAAAAAGATCGCCATCCACATAGTCGATCAGATCATCACCCGTCAGGGCTGTGTCCAAATCTATGCTGCCGTCGGCCTTTTTTGGCGCAGCCCAGACACCCCAGCTATGCTTTTCATCAATAATACGGCTATAGTCTTCGCCCTTGAGTTCCGCATGCATGGCCCGATCAAGTTCCAGCGCATCCAGATACTTTAAAAACAACAGCCACGACGTCTGTTCCGTATAGTCCAGTTCCGAGGCACAACCCGCCTCTTTACGCAGGATATCGTCAATGTTTTTAAAGCGTTGTTCGAACATGTAATTTTTACCAGACTTCAAGAATACTTTTGCTTTGGGGAGATGAGGAATACAACACGACCCCGGTTCATAGAAATCGAAGAGTATTGTACCCAATCCGGGTCACCTTATATCGTAAAGAGATTGAACCCCAAAGACTTATTCCCCCAAACAGTTCAAGAACTGTAATCATATTTTGCAACCACATCAATAAGGTTGTAAAAATCCATACAAGATCACGTATAACGAAATACAAGCACCTATTCTCTCTCAAGTTCTGTAATTGATCGTTCGAGATAACAAACAAGGTTTCCATTATGAATTCGGATATGGATTATTCAGAAATAGAACTTCGGGAGAAATTTAAAGATTATATCGGGTCGGGTGAAATCGAGGTGATCGAAGACAATGATGATCCGGCTGATTATGACTTTATCTATCAGGAATTTCCTTGGCGTGGCCAGTATATCCATTGGCAAATTGTTCCCAACGCTAAATATTATCAGGTTAAAATTCCCTATAGATCGGCAGAAAGTTACGATTTTACAAAAAGGATGATCGAGAAACATACCTTGAGTGGATCTGTCGTACTTTATGGCGACGTATTAATGCAGAATGATTACCGTATGGATATTTCATTATTACCAACTGTCCTTTGGGATTTCATACCGATACCACTTTGCCTCTATGCCGTTAGTCCTGAACAAAAATGGTGCTTTAGTTTTAATGAATATCGCCATCTCAATTTTGGCTATGTACCAAACAGCTTGTCGAAATAGATCCCGCAAGTAAAAAGGCCCTGTTATTCTCAGTGCGAGATATACAAGGCCTCTTTTATATACACCCAATCAGATCGGGTTCCCTAAACCGCAACAAAACGATCCCAATAAAACAACCTCGCTGAGGTTATTTTAGTTTCTTTTCGGTTTCTTTGATCACGCTGTCGAGAACATGACGTTTTTTCATGGTGCTGACGGCTGATTTCAGGACCTTGATTGCGCCTTTGTCATCGCCCTTGTCTTCCAGTGCGGTGGCAAGTTGGTTCAGCATACCGAAATAGCGGATATGGCCCAGAGTATCTGCGGCGCTATCAGGGTCATCAATCAAGGCGGCGGTTTGTGCCTTTGCGCCCTGATCAATTTTGGCGTTGATGGACTTGATTTCCAACTCTGCCTTGTCGTCAGTCCCGCTCAATACCTTAAAGTCCCGAAGCATTGGGGCGCTCAGGGCCAGATTGGCGTGGCGGGCCGCAGGGTTTTTGGCACAACGGGCCGCAACATCGCGCAGCACATCATTGGCACCATCCAGCGACGGTGCACCAGCGAAAGAAATGGTCCGGGCCACGTCTTCGGTGAAGTAATCCGGCGCCAGTTTGCTTTCTTCAGCAGAGGACGGCGGGTTCACATAAACCCGAAGCACGTTGGAACTGATGATTTCATCATTCACATCAATCACTGCCTGAATGTTATAGAAGCCGGGTTCATCAATGGTCCAGCCGTCGGTAGAGGCACTGACCATATGCGATCCGTAAATGGCTTGTCCCGGTTTCAGATCGGTGGTGTGTTCATGATGGCAATGGGTGGAAAGTGATCGCCACTTGCGGGTTTTCCCTTCACTGCGTTGAACAAACAGCGTGATGTGACGCCCATCTTCCAACAGATCTTCTTCGATCTCTACAGCCTGATCCGATACATTCTTGAGCTTGAGTTCAAGAGATACTGGTTCAAGGAACTGATAGCTGTTGCCAGATTTGTTCGGTCTGATTTCCAGATCAAAGTTACCGCTCTGTAAACTGCTGTCCTGTTCCAGATTATGGTTAGAGAACCAGTCTTCATTGCCCATCTGCACAAAACGACGTGGCGCATGGCGCATATACACCAGCTCTTCATCCATAAAGCGGAAACGGAAGTCCGAGAAGAAGGCGTTTTCACCACCGGACACCCGGAATGGGTAGCTCATAAAGGTACGCGCTTCGTTGTTATTGGTCAGCGGTATCCACGGGTCCCCCCCGTTATAGCTGAGCGATTTCTGCCACGAATGTGCCAGGTTAAAGGCATGACCCATTTCGTGGATTGCGGTCCAGAAAACCATGCGCCGACGCCATGCTGCTGCATTGGGATCACCCGCCGGGGCATCCTGAATAAAGCTGTCGGTGAAGATCGCTGTCCCCTGTCGGTGGTTTGGCCCGATATCATCGAACATGATACCGCCAAGGCCACGCCCGCGATCATGCCGCCGGGCAAAGAGCACCCACATGGCCCATTTGGGTCGGTTCTGGAACCGCGACCAATAGGTCACCATGGCATTGTGCATTTCCGCATCACTCCATGTGCCATTGGCCCCGGCCCCGCTTGTGGGGATCACCGATCTGTTCGGCGACATGGACACATCAAATCCCGCACGGCGATAGACCGTATCCATCGAGATGTTTTCCGCAGGTAGGTTCGCCGGACGGTTGGGGTGAGAGCCAATATCATAGGTGGTTGTTGGCGCATTCGCATTGGACACGCGATCAACCTCGAACTCAACCTCGTCAAAGTGTTGGCTTTCAAAATTAAGGCGATAGACACGGCGTGTTCTGCCGGGGCCAATCAGCGTTAATTTGTATGATCCATAGCTAAACCCACGACCACGGGACGCTTCGAAGATCACCCTGTTCCCGGGGATCAAGCTGTTCATACCATCACGATAGGTGATGTTTGTCTCGACCCGGCGGCGGTTCCACCCCAGACAGCGATCTGATGTGACCTCTGCAATGGCGTGTGCCCTCGAGAAAGGAAAACGACGGTTGACCTCAATAGAAATGCGGTTTTGCGGAAAGAAACGATCCACATCCACACGCACCTTAATGCTGATCAGCGACAGTGGAATGAAGGGACCGACGGGACGCGCTGGTCGTGCGGGTACAGAAGGCGCCGGCAGAGGAAAAGGACCGCGTGGTATCGGAAACGGACGCGGCGTTGGCCTGAACGGTGATGAATAGCTATAGGTGCCACTCAAGGCCGAGCAGAAGTTAAGGGGAATACTTGGTCCCGGAATACGACCAGGTATTCGGCCCGGAATTCGACCAGGTATGCCCGGTATACCGGGAACGCCGGGGATTGGACCACCCGGCACAGGCGTAAAGTTCTCCAGATCACCATCTTCACCCTCATCATCAAAGGCTTCCAGATCATCCAGATCTCCTTCGGTAAAGTCAGTCGGACCACTATAGATACCGGGAAGATAATCAGGATGTTCCTCGTCCTGAATAAGCACTTCTTCGTTGGTGAAATCGTCTGTGTCCAATTTCGACTTTCCAGAAGACTTCGCCTCTACAGACTTCACTTTTTCGGAACTCTCTTTTGTTTTTACAGCCATTGTAAACTCCTTCCAAATTCTTCAATTTAAAAAGGAGGACCTGAAATCAACGACACCCCGTTACAGCTTCCAAACAGTTATAAACTCTGGATCATCAGGTAAGCGTCCTGTTCCGGCTTCCGGATGACTGTATCGGGGGTGGTACAAATCTGAATGTTGAGTGCGTTATTTTCTCCAGACTTTATGTTCCAGATATACAATTTCAGATCTGGTTCAAATCTGGTCTAGATTTAGTCTAGATCTAGTCTGGCGCATCCCTTACCCACCGAGATGCCTTTGATGTCAGTATGGTACTGCATATATTGCAAAGCTATGTATGAATGAGTGCACAGATCTCATGATCAAAGCCTTGTCGAAATGCAATTCAAGCACCCTGTTTTTCGCCGGATATACTTCGGACGACGATTGTTCCGAAAACACAGTTCAATAAGGGTGCCAGATACTTCTCTGATCCGGTAGTTGGTAATGTGATTTACTCGAAACCCTGCCATAAAAGGCTTGGACAGAACAAAATCACCGTTTTGCCGAACGACCAACGAACGGAAAGCAAGCAAAGAGAAAGAATAAACAAGTTACAAACTGACGCTTTACACTTCTTGTCAGAAACCTATCTCTATTCAGATACCTCTTGCTAAGTTGATGGCTTCCCAAATCCATCGAAAATAAGTAAACCATAGCTTGCGTTTCATGTGTTGTGAATAAAAAGTGAATAAAGCGTCCTTTATCTAATATCCATTTTATATCAGAGTATTAACAAATTTTTTCACGCAAATCAGCTTACATTTTCCGACACTCCATTTTGCCTGAACGCCACTGATCCGATGACAACGACAAAGGCCAGCAGGACAAAGAGGCCAAAGGCAAAACGCAGGGAAGATATTTCGGCGATAAAGCCGATCAGAGGCGGGCCGAGGAGCAGGCCGCCGTAGCTGAAGGTTGCGACCGAGGCTATGGCCACGCCGGGGCTGAGCTGTTTACTGTTCGCAGCACGGGAAAAGACCAGTGGAAAGACGATGGAATAGCCAACCCCCATCAGGGCAAGCCCCAGATAAGTCACCATCAAACTGGAAGAGGTCGCCGTAACGGAGCTACCGATCAACGCGGCAATCCCACAAAAGCGTAAGATAGTGACCGGACCAAAACGAGTGATCAAGCGATCCCCGACAAAGCGCATGGCAACCATGGTAATTGAGAAAACGGTATAACCAAGCGCAGCCTGCCCCTCTCCGACAAGAATAACAGAAGTTAGGAAGACGGCGGACCAATCGGCCATGGCCCCCTCGCCCACAGCACAGGAAAAAGCCACCAAAGCGACAACAAATAATGCCCCCCGCGGGAGAGCCAGACGTGGCCCTTTCGGTTTCTTTCCCTTTTGATCCTGAGCTACATGATTTAGCGCTGGATTGTTTTGTCTGGACACTCCCTGACCATTTTTTGTGTTTAGAACTTGTGGCAAGGCTGAAAACCAGATCAAGGGCGACAGCATCATGGCAAAGGCAACGAACTGATGACCATAACTTATCTCTTCCCAAGCTGCGATGGCACCAAGCCCGGCACCAACACCCGCACCGACGGAAAAAAAGGCGTGAAAACTGGACATAATAGAGCGCCCATAGCTGCGTTCCACCTCTGCTGCCCAGGCGTTCATGGCAACATCCATTGCCCCCAATCCAGCGCCGAACAGAACCACAGCAATAGACAACATGACAATAACTGGACTATAGCCGACCAGCATGACCGCCAGACAACAAACCACAGCACAGATTAGCGTCACCTTTGCCGATCCAAAGCGATCAGACAGCCCCCCGGCAATCGGGAAAGCAGCAATCGCTCCGCCAGACATAAGCAACAGCAACAAGCCAAGATCACCCGGAGAGAGATCAAAATTCTGCTGAAGTGAAGGAATACGCGCCGCCCATGTTCCATAAAGTGCGCCATTGAGGATAAACATTGCCGTGACAGCCCATCGAGGAGATCGTAAACCCCGAGACTGAGACTGAGAGTGATACTGAGACTGAGAGTGATACTGAGACTGGTCTTCAACCTGTTTCCGTGCTTCTTTTTCCACAGTAATTGCGCCTTCCTTAGACATAGGATACCTCAAACATTCCGCACCTCTATTTCAAAAGCGTTATATACAGCTGTCATCTCTTTCGATCCCGATGAAATCAGGATATCAATGCCAGTACATGGAATAACCTGATGCGCTGACCGAGTATTGAGCTTTTCTTCTGACGCCAAAATCACAACACGATCTGCATTCTCTGCCATGATCTGTTTGATCGCTGCTTCTTCCAAGTCATCCGCCGACAAACCGAAATCAGGATCTAGTCCGCATGTTCCCAGTACGGCGACATCAGCCAAAGATTTTGACAGACTTCGAATGGCCTCTGCCCCCGTGGCAATTCCCCCCAAGGGTCGCAGTGTTCCCCCGATCAGGATCACTTCTATCTGTTTTTCCAATAACGCTGTCGCAATCAAAGGCGATGGCGTGATGATCTGCCCTTTGTAGCTAGGGGGTATTTGCCGCGCAAAAAAGAGAACCGACGTGCCGCCATCCAAAAACATACTTGGTGAATTCATCAGAAGATCCGAAAAAGCACCGCCTGCCTTTGTCAACCAGTCCGGCGCTTCCTTGAGGCGTTCCATCATAGGAGAAAGCGCTTTGTCAGCAGGGATCGCACCGCCTTTAACCCGCTTGAGCACACCTTGTTTTTCCAACGCAATAAGGTCACGGCGAATTGTATCAGGAGAGACTTGAAGCTCATCACTGATATCAAGCGCTACAAGTATTTTCCCGGTTTCAAGCCGTTCAATCAAAAGAGCTTGTCGTGTGTCGGGGTTGTTTAAATCAAGCTTTTGCATAGAATAAGTATCGTTAAATAAGAAGAGCAACACTACAAATTATTGCAAAATAATGCATGAATATGCAGTAATACGCAACGCTGTTCTTTAGAATAAGTATATTTACGGATGTCCTTCCTCATTCAAAAAGACGAAACTTATTGTTAATTTTATTTTTTGATAATGGGGGAACCTAGTTTCGAAGGACCATATCAAACAATGCGTTTAAAAACAGCATGACAGATCAAGAACCCGTTCGGGACACAGTAAAAATTCTCTACGCAGAGGAAAGCGTAGGCAATTGTAATAACTTTAAACATTTTATAGAAAATTCTAAAGTCGCCCAACTAGAACTCGGCCCTTGTAACGTTACGACAGTTTCTTCGGGACAGGATATTCTTAGAGAAGCAGATCAAAGTAAATTTGATATTATCCTGATTGATTGCCATTTAAAGGATACGTCAGGCCTTGAGATAGCACAGAATCTCTTGTCCAAACACCCAGAATGCCCGCTGTTGTTAATGGCGCAAACAGGTTCAGAATACCGCGCTCTAGAGGCTATCTCTCTGGAAGTTACCGATTACCTTATCCGCGACAAAGACCAGAATTACTTTCAATTCGCACCAATTCTGATCAAAAAACTTCTGGCACGTGCAAAAGTGAAACAGAGCCAGATCAAAATTGAAAATGATATAAAGAAGGCAAAAGATGAACTGGAACAACGGGTCGAAAAACGAACCCAGCAACTAAAGGTCCAATCCCATCTTCTGGAACGATCATTAAATTCCTTACATCATGGTTTTGTTGTTTGGGGCCCTGACGATCGAATGGTAGTTTGTAACAACCGCTTCCATACTCTTTTTGGTATACCCGAAAATACTTTCAAACCCGGAATTTCGCTATTTGAGCTTTTGCTCCATTTGGCAAAAATTGGATATTACGGCAAAGGTGTCCCAGAAGAACTGGCACGCAAAAGACACGCAGAAGTCCTGATCGAACGCGAGCAACCCAAAAAAATCCGCACCACCGGAAGCGGGCGTATTCTCGAAGTACTGGAATATAAAGATGGTGACCTTGGACGCATTGCGACCTTTTCGGACATTACAGAAATACACAATAGAGAGCGCGAAGCCGCAATGTTGCAAGAGGCTCTGGATAATTTTACCGACAGTGTTATTCTCTATGATCACGAGGAACGCGTTGTTTTTACGAACAAACGCTATCATGAAATATATCCGAATTCCCCTGCTCAGGATAAAATTGTCGGTTATACAATGACCGAACTTCTGCAAAAAAGCCTCAAAACCGGACAAATAGATCACCCTCTGGCCAAATCAGACCCGGATGCCTGGTTGGCCATGCTGCTCACAAAACGTAGAGAGAATATGCAGTGCGAAGGTGAAACCTTTCACGCCAACGGAAAGAGCTTTTTTTACAGAACCAGTAAATCCTCTCGCGGTGGTCTGATCCATATACAGACAGAGATAACAGAGCGCAAAAAAGCCGATGAAGCTCTACGAATTAGCGAAGAGCGCTTGCAAGCACAAGTTAATGAATTTCGTGAAAACGAAGTGCGTATGGAAGCGCAGGCAGCAGATCTTGTCTCGCTCGCAGAAAATTTGTCTGAAGCCCATGACAAGTTGGCGCGACTGAACGAACAAAAAGATAAATTCTTTTCCATCATCGCCCATGATCTTAAAGGTCCCTTTAACGCGTTACTTGGCTTTTCAACCTTGCTTTCAGATCGAAGCGAAACATTGACGCCAGAAAAGACCAAAGAATACGGCACCTTGGTCCATCAATCAGCAGAGCAAGTCTTTAAATTATTAGAAAATTTGCTGGAATGGTCACTGCTTCAAATGGGGCGCATGAAGTATGAACCTGGCCCTGTTGATTTAAATAAAGCCATCAAGATTAACGAAATTCTTTTTACCCCTGCTGCTGACAAAAAGAAAATAACGCTCCATTGCAAGCACACAGAATACGTCGTTCTGGCCGATTTCAACATGATCGATACAATTATTCGCAACCTGATTAACAATGCGATCAAATTCACCCCTATAGGCGGCTCCGTGACCATCGACACCCGATGTAATGGAGATTTTGTCGAGTTGGAAGTTATGGATACCGGCGTTGGAATTTCGCGAGATCAGGCTTCCCGGCTTTTCCGATTGGATGAAAATACGACAAAAACAGGTACAGATGGCGAGATCGGTTCAGGTCTTGGCTTGCACCTTTGCAAGGATCTTATCGAACACCAAGGTGGCAAAATCCATGTCATCAGTAACAGAGGCAAAGGCGCAACCTTTCGTATAACTATCCCTGTTTATCCAGCAGAATTACTATCAGATCAATTACTTAAAAAACCTCCCAAGCGGTGAGTATCGTTGATCTTGTATTTGATTTGCGATCTGAACTTTCACCTAAATGTCGGCAATTTGTTTTCGGGCAATCACCCACAACCAGACCGTCGGCTTTCCATCACTGCCCTGCCCCTTACGCTTATCAATAGCGATCAACTCAAAACCACTGTTTGTAATAAAATCGGTCAGATGACTTTCTGTCATGGCACAGAAATATCGCCCCAGACCGTCAACCCAATCGTGATTGCCCTCTTTAAAACTTGCGACAAAAACACCGCTATCTTGCAAGCTTCGCGCGATAGTCTTCAGAACACCCGGTAACTTATCCGAAGGAACATGTAATAATGAGGCTGCGGCCCAAACACCATCAAATTCAGCGTCAAAGTACAGGTCTTCAAAATCCCTCACCAGAACGTCCAGCCCTGTTCTTTTCTTTGCAATTTCGGCAAGCTCGGCAGATCCATCAAGAAGTGTGACATCAAATCCATGGGCTAAAAAAGCTTGCGCATCCCGTCCACTACCGGACCCTAATTCAAGCACTTGGGGCTTAGTCTGTTTTCGGTTTGGGAGCTGCAAACTTTCTTGAAACCTTGCCTGAACCCTGGAAACAAAAAGATCACGATATTCCTCAAAAGTTCCGGCGAAATCCCGCGCTGCATAAGCTACGGCATTTTCCTCATAATACGCCAGCGTGCTGTTTTGCTTTGTCATGAGATTAAGATTCCCGGAAAGGACTTCAATTGGATAAATAAGCGCTTGTCATCACAAAGCTTACCAATACGTTTCAACAGATCAGCTATTAATTATAACGCCTTCTGGTTTTCTATCTGTCGCCAAAGTTTGTTTGCTTCCAACCCCAAAAGATTACAAAGCATCGCAAACTCTTTCTGTTCGCGCGGATCAACCTCACGATCAGCACAGATAATCAAGTGCGCAACACGCAGCAGCGTTCGAGATCTTTTATATTTCCCTTCAAAGATTTTGATTTTCTTATAGAGTTCAGCCTTAACGCCCTCTGCATCACTTTTGAGCAGATAGATATAATCATCCAGAATTTCGATTGCACGAACTGGATCAAACGTTTTCAAGGCTTCAATGTTATCAATTGCATAGTCGATGGAATAACGTTCCTCTATTGAAACTTCCCCATCTGAATAGGCCGTAATGGCACAAACCGCCATCGCCGCATGCAGGAAGTCCTTATTTTGATACCGACGCACTTCTGTGACGAGCTTTTCCAATAACAAACTGGACATTGTGCCTGACCTCCCTCTTATATTTAATTTCCCATTACCCTGTTTTAATAGGTAGAACCTTTAGCGACTAACTTCCAGTAGAGAAGTGAAAATTAAGAATTTTTAATTCTCACTTCTATGTGAGAAACACCAACCACACCCGAGCTATTATTTTGCCGTATTATCGCCCTAAAAATCCTTAATGCTCTTTAGTAAAGGCATTGTTTCCATCATTAAAATTTGCTTTTTAACCGCAAATACTTTTTGACAACAAATGCCTTATGACAACAAATACAAATCAATTATATTTATAACGATTATTCAGATGCAGGACGTTTTTATGGATATTTTTCAGATCACAAAAAAAACGACGACAAGCTTCATTCGCACTTCTCTCATTGTTAGTGGTTTCATCACCGGGCTTGGATTTGGGATACAGAGCGCCCTTGCTGACAGCACGATCAACCCTGCACTCTGGAAACTAACAGATGAAGACAGCATCGTTTGGATATTTGGCACAGTTCACGCTCAAGATGAAAACCTGCAATGGAAGACGAATAAGATAAAACAGGCTTTTGACAGTGCTGACATCTACTACATGGAAGCCCCTATCGCCGACGCGACGCCCGAGACAATGATCCCCCTGCTCCAGAAGCACGCCTTTAACAAATCAAGTACCCCCTTTTATGAGCAACTTGCTCCCACAGATCGGGAGAATTTTGTACGGGCGTTAAATTCTCTGGGTATTCCAGAAGAAGCCATGCCAAATTTCGCAACCCTGCGCCCCTGGTTCACTGCCGTAACCCTGGCTGGTATTCAAATGCAGGCCAAGGGTCTCAACCCGGAAGCTGGTGTTGACAAAGCTCTTTGGGATGATGCCAAAGCTGCGGGGAAAGAGTTGGGGTATCTTGAAACACTGGAACAGCAATTGCGTATTTTTGGGGATATGACACCCGAAGAAGACCTCGCCATGTTCAACAGTTCTATGGTGCAAATGGTCGAAGACACCGATATGCTCGATCAACTTTTCATCTATTGGAAAACCGGCGAGATAGAAAAACTTGCTGAGCTGATGAATGCCTCCTTCGACGGACAGGATCGCATAAAAACCGCCTTACTGGATGATCGTAACGCCAACTGGGCCGAAAAAATCGAAGACATCATGCGCGGATCGGGAACAGTCTTCATCGCCGTCGGCGCCGGCCACCTCGGCGGCGACCAATCCCTGCAATGGTATCTGGAACGACTGGGCTATGAAGTGGTTCGGCAGTAAAGAGAGAAAAGAAAAACTGCTTTTATTTTAAAGTCTTAACATCCTTTAAATTCCTTCAACACACACTCTTTTGCAAGCCTTTGACCTTCTTCTACCTGCTCTATCGGTAGATGACTTTCTGCTTCTCTGAGAATATCAATTTGATCTTGGCTACCGTTCATAACTATGAGATTTAGCCACATCAGAGCTGTCACCATGTCTTCTTGAACACCCTCACCCCTCATATAAGCTTTGCCAATATTGACAAAAGCAACAGGTAATCCTTGACCAGCCGCTTTCTTGAACCACATTAACGCCTTTTGAAAATCTTGGCTGGTTCCCTGGCCCTCGCGGTGCATAAGACCCAAATTATTTTGTGCTTCAGGGTACCCCTGCTTTGCTGCAAGCGTGTATAGCTTAAAGGCAACCTCATAGTCTTGTGGAATCCCAGTACCATTTAAGTACATCGAAGCCAGATTATGCTGTGCGTAAACCTGCCCCTGATCAGCGGACAAGTCATACCATTCAGCAGCAATCGCTTCATCTTTTAGGACACCTTTCCCACTTTCATACATCAACCCCACATTAAATTGGGCATCCGCCTGACCTTGTTCTGCTGCAAGTTTGAACAGATAAAGCGCCATAGCGTAATCCTGCCTTACCCCTTGTCCATCCAGATACATATTCCCAAGCGCAATTTGTGCAGGACTATAACCTTCTTCAGCTCCTTTTTGATATAAAGCCAAGGCTTTTTCATAATCCTGAGGGACACCATAACCATCATGATACAATCCAGCCAAATTATAGACTGCAGTTGCATCGCCTTTTTTTGCAGCCTTCTGATACCACTTCATGGCTAAACTATAGTCCTGATCGACACCTTTCCCTCGTGCGTAAAGAACACCGAGATTCACCTGTGCATAACTGTTCCCCTGTTCAGCAGAAAGCTGATACCACTTTTTAGCAAGGACATAATCTTGCGGAAGACCATGCCCATTTTCATAAAGCCAACCAAGACTGTTCTGCGCCAAACGGTTTCCTTGCTCCGCGCGCGACCGCCATTCTTTTAGGGCAGTCTGATAATCTCCTCTGTCATAGGCGGTCTGGCCTGGATCATATTGAGCATAAAAAACGCCACAGATGACCATAAGCAGGATAAGCAAAATTAAAATACCCAATGATTTCATCGAAGGACCACACAACCAGATTAAAAATAACCTTAAAACACAAGCATTACGCGAAATAAGCACAAATCTACAAAGGCGTATTTAACAATTTCTTAAAGTTAAAATGCGGTATTTATTTTATAGCTATCATCTCTGCTGATAGGTATTTTTGCTTTATTCTCTCTAACGCATCGATCAAACAGATCGTGATGTCAAAACCGCAGAAAAAATCAAAGAATTAATCGCGTTAAAATTCATTCCGCAATAATCACCAGAACAGTTTGGGCTTCTTCCAATCCCTGATCTGCAGCGAGCTGATACCATTTGCGGGCGGTGTCCATATTTTCTTCAACGCCTGAGCCAAAGTGATACATCATCCCCATCATCATCTGCGCTTGCGCGTCTCCATTCTCCGCAGATTTTGTCAGCCACTGGTGAGATAACGTATCGTCAACGGCAACGCCCTGCCCTTCCTTGTACATAACGCCCAGATAATATTGCGCTGTGCGATCCCCTTGCTCAGCCAACGGTCTTAATTCTGTCAGGGCTGTGGTATAATCGCCCTTGATCAACGCGGACTTACCTTTATCAAGATCAGCAGCCTGAACAAGGCCCCCGACAACGAAGCTACAGAGAAAAAAAGCAAGGCAAAGAAATTGTTCCATAATAATTCCGATTTTTAATAACATTAATAAAACCACACATATCCGCTTAGCTTAGCATATCAGCCAAGGTTGACGATAAATCTTATATTTTACTGACGAAGAGTTACCGTACTCGAAAGCGCTCTAAAACTTTGCGTGCTCAGCCAAAAAATCGAGAAAAACACGGATGTGTCTGATCACTTTATGTTCAGAATAATAAACCGCAGATACAGGTATGCTGTGCGGAACGACTTTATCCCCAAGGATGGGAACAAGTTCGCCGCTTTCAAGTTCTTGACGGACCGTAAAATCCGATAGACACAAGATCCCATGACCATGTACTGCCAGTTGTTTAAGGGTTTCGCCGCTGTTGGCGCTCAGATGAGGTGTAATTTCATACCATTCGCCACTCTTGGTCAGAATTGGCCAGCGATTGAGAGAGGGTGTCTGCTGTGAAAACCCCAGGCAATTGTGATCGCGCAAATCATTCACATCAACGGGTACGCCCCTTTGTTCAAGATAATCGGGCGATGCATAAAAAGCCCGCTGGATAGACCCGATCCTTTTTGCTTTCAAGCCAGAACTTTTCAACTCCCCAAGACGAATTGCCACATCGACCTTTTTTTCGATCAGGTCTGCAATGTCTTCGTTGCTTTCGAGGGATAGACGAACTTTGGGGTGCCGACGGGTGAATTCGGAAAGAATAGGCGCAAGCATATGAAGGGTGAAAGGCGTCGGCGCATCAATGGTTAATTTACCTCGAAGCTCTGCGTTTTTATCACGAAAGTACGCGGTGATTTCGTTCAGATTATCTAAGGTCTTCGCGGCATGATCCAGCAACCACTGCCCCTCGCCCGTCAAAGTGATCTTGCGGGTCGTGCGATTAAACAAGGTGGTATTCAGCTGAACCTCTAGGTTCTTGATACTTCGACTGACAACTGATGGCGCAACATCCATATGATATGCCGCCCCGACAAAACTGCCGACCTCTGCCGTTGCGATAAAAATCTTCAGATCATCGAGTTTGAACATAATCATTTATGAATCAATTCGTGCTGATTTAGCAATTATTAAATAGCAAAACCAACATTTAAAACATTAATCAATTCAGATACAACGTGATTCATAACGTTTGGATCTTTTCAAACAGGCATAAGGTTACGCACCTCGAACACCATTAGAGTAAAAGACCCAGATCTTTGAATTCATTAAAACAAAGAGAATATTAACATGACCAGAGTAAACATTCACAAAATCCAACCTGCCGCCTATGACGCAATGTTCGGGTTAGAGAAATATCTCGGCACAACAGACCTTGGCACCAGTTTGCCAGAGTTAATCAAAACCCGCGCCTCACAGATTAATGGCTGTGCCTATTGTATTCAGATGCATACCAAAGCCGCATTGGAAAATGGCGAAAAAGCAGAACGCTTGTTTGCCCTGTCTGCCTGGAAAGAGTCCCCGCTTTTCTCTGAACAAGAACGCGCCGTTCTCGCCCTGACCGAAGAAATGACCCTGATCACCAATCACGGGGTCAGTGACGAGGTTTATAATCGGGTTCAGGAACACTTCACCGAAGAACAGATTGCCCAGATCATGATGGTCATCGCAACGATCAATGCCTGGAACCGACTTGCAGTCGCCACACATACACAATAGCGAAAAGATCAACTACCCCGCTTGGTCAAAAAGCAGCCTGGCAGGATAAAAGAGATCCCGGATACAAAAGAACGGAAGGGAGAGAAGCCTGTGCCCTCTCTCCCTTTGAAAGACACGCCGAAGACAAGTTGAACGAGATCCAGGTATCGGAACGATCAACAGCCCTTGAAATTTCTTTGACGGCATTTAGCAATCATTTTCCCCACTAAATCCCGCCGTTCTGCCGTCAGTTTTTCTCTCACTTCTTCCTTGAAAGGCAAAGCATCGCTTTCTCCCTCTTCATACGCCAGCGTGAACCACATATAGGCCTTGTTATAGTCCCAGGATACACCACCCAGTTCGCGATAATAGGCAAGTCCCAGCTGAAACATCCCGACCGGATCTCCGTTTTCCGCAGCCCTGCGATACCACTTAACCGCAGTCCTGTGGTTTTCAGTAACATCTTTTCCATCCGCATAGGCATGACCCAAACTAACCTGTGAGACAGGGTTTCCTGCATTCGCCTCCTTGTGGTAAATATCCATAGCGGTCTGACGGTCCACGAACCCCGCACTTCCCGTAAAATAGATATAGGCAAGATTGTTTCCTGCGTCACTCACGCCGTTTTTATAGGCTGCCTTGAACCATTTAACAGCAGCCTTATGATCCTTGGTTATGCCAAATCCACGATCAAACATTTCCCCCATATAGTACTGAGCATAGGGAACCCCCTTTTCCGCGAGCGGGTATAACCGTTCCAGTGCAAGGGAAAAATCACCGTCCCAATAGGCATTGGCACCCACTAAAAAATCATCCCGGTCATCTTCCCAAACACGATCAGATGATTGCCGTGCTGCTTCATCCGGGTACTCGACAGCAATAGTGCTCCCAGAAGAAGAAGAAGAAGAAGAAACAACCTTCCGACTATTACCAGTTGTCTGTTTGGCCGCAGCATTTTGTGCCTTTAGTCTGGCCAGTGGTTCCTTTCCATGCTCATCCCCCTCATCAATGGCACGCTGATACCATAGTTTTGCATTATCAATCTCACCGATCTTTTCATAAACACGCCCAAGACCCAGATAAGCCGGGGTAAATCCTTTATCAGCCGCCAACAGATACCATTTAAGAGCACGTGCATTACTTTGGGCCACCCCGGCTGAACCCTTTTCATAAAACTCTGCCAAGGTAAACTGAGATGCATCATTATTATTATCTGCCCCTCGACGGGCATGATATAACGCCAAGGTATCACTTTGTTCTCCGCCAAAACCACTCTGATAAAGAAGCGCGAGCCGACTATCGGCATCGAAATTGCCCCGTTCAGAAGCGCGCAAAAACCATTTTCTGGCTAAGACAAGGTCACGTTCCACCCCGTGGGCCAAACCATACATTTCACCCAGGTAAAACTGGGCCTCGCCATCCCCCAATTCGGCAAGCATATGAAACTCCCTGAGAGCGATGGCATATTCTCCATCAAGGTAGGCGCTGAGTCCCTTGTCAAAATCTTGAGCGAAACTTGGCTGGACAAAACTTGGCACAGCCAGAAAAACCATCGTCATCCACGATTTAATGATCCGCATCAAAATACGCTGTCTGGCCTGTTTCATTACTTCTCCCCCCCAATCAAAGGCATAAACCGCCAACAAGATCCCATCACTCACAGTTCCGGTAGTTTTGATCAATACAGTTGCGCGCCATATTTTCCACTCGCGTGACAAAGCTTTCAGAAAAATGTTCTTTTGATTTGTCAACGTTTGACTGTGAAAGTTTATCCCCTCGAATGGCCGCGACGTATAACCACATCCATCCTTCCTTGTCGTTTGTATCAAGTGATGTAAGTCCAAAACCCAATAACGATTGAGCGTCAACACCCCCCTGTTCCGCAGCGAGCCTGAACCATTTCACAGCCTGTCTTAATCCCTGATCACTTTGATCTTTGTCTGCAAGAACAAGCCCCATCGCCTCTTGCCCTAGGGCATCCCCCTGAACAGCTGATTTCAATGCCCAGTCCTGCGCCTTTTCAAGATTTTTATTGGTACCAGTCCCCGCCAAATAATGATAGGCAACCTTGGCCTGTGCTCTCGAGTAATCTAACAACGCTGAACGTTCGAAAAGAAGGAATGCCTGTTTAGTGTCTCGTTTAACTCCTAATCCTCTGAAATACATATCAGCCATAAGATATAAAGCTTGGGGATTATTTGCTTCGACGAATGGATGCAGTATCTCAAGTGCTTTGCCATAGTCACCCGCAGCATAGAGTTTCTTATATTTTTCCATGGACGAGGCAATAGATCTAGAAGACGACGAAGACGGGAAAGTCCCCTTGCTTTTCCCCTTAATTATCGGGGCTTCCTCGGCAATCTGTTTGGGAACCGGACGCGCAGGAATGTTATCAGGCTTTCTCTTTGGTTTGGGAATACTGGACAAAACTGCTCTCAGTTCTTCAAGCTTTACCTGTGCTTCTTCATCCCCGGCCTTTGCCGCCAAAGCGTAATAGTGCTGGGCGCGCACAAGATCCCTTGCCCCCAAATCCCCATTTTGATACATCTCCGCAAGCGAGGTATAGGCCCCGGTTTCGCCCAATTCCCCGGCCTTTTCATAGTATTCTGCCGCCTTTTTAAGATCCTGGGACACCCCCAGGCCGTGATGATAGTGCATGGCCAAGCCAACGTGTGCTCTGGGATTTTTTTGTGCAACTGCCGACTTGTGAAGTTCATAGGCTTTTTCAAAATCCCGTGTGACGCCCTTCGCGGCAAGATAGTGCGATGCCAGTAAAGTCTGGGCAGCAGCATCGCCTGTTTCTGCGGCACGAGAGGCCCACTTGAACGCCTCTTCATGATCGGGGGGACTTTTTTTGGCATAGATTTTCGATATCAGGATTTGGGCTTCGAGATCACCCGCTTCAGCAAGAGGCAAGCCGGTTGATATCGCAAACTCATAATCCTCCATCCGAAATGAAAGCATCATAAGTCGATAGACAGCTTCGTTATCGGAATCACTTTCAGCCTTTGCCTGTCGAGAAGTTTCTTTCTTTTTAGTTGCTTCTTTTATTGCTGAATCTTCCCCTTCTTCTGGATCTTTTTGGGAAAGGGATTTTGCCGCTTTCTCTGTCAACTCAACGGGTTCTATTGTGTCAACAGGGGGCTGAGCCGATGTTGTTTCGGATGACTGAGGTTGCACATCTTGCAACCGTTCCATCGCTTCGATGGCAAGCCAATAATCCTGATCCGCAGATTTCTGGTACCATTCCCGGACCTGATCCAGATCTTTTTGCACCAAAAATCCCTGTTCATACCAGTACCCCAACTGGAACTGGGCATATTCAGATCCCTGTTCCGCATAATGAATGGTAAGTTCCTTAGCCTTTTTATAGCTTCTGGGAACACCCTTTCCATAAACATGGGCTGAAATAACCTCGGCAACAGCGCGGTTTACCCCCTGATCCGCAGCGCGCTTATACCAATGATATACCTGTTGTAACCCTTCATCCTCAAATGAATAGATAGCCAAATCACTTGCATATTGTTCCTGAGCCGGGGCATAGCCGTTCTCTGCAGCCTCTTTAAGCCATAATTGGATTTGATCGTAATGTTCAGTGAAAGACCACTTAAAATATTTTGTTGGCAATTTTAACTGTGCAGGTGCATACCCCTTTGATGCCAAGCGAAACCATATATCCTTAGCTGTCGCACGACGATTTTTTTCATATGCATCAACCGCTCTGTAATATTCCCTGTAATGGTCTTCAGGTTCCAAAGTTTCGGGTGCCATGGGATCCATAATCAAATCAGGAAATGTTCCAGTGATCAGGGGCAAGGCAATCTTGGCCAAATCATTTTGGTTATCAACTGCATGGCGAAACCACCTTACAGCTTGCGAAGTATCTTTCCCTATCCCCTCACCTTTGTCATAAAGCTTAGCCAACAAGTATTGAGCTTCAGCATTCTCCTGCTCTGCGGCTAAATAGGCCCACTTAAAAGCAGCCTGAAGATCTCTGTTTTTGTTATCATTATAATAGTACTTGGCGAGCTTGAGCTGAGCACCATGAAATCCCGCTTTGGCAGACTTTTCAAACCACTTGAAAGCTTGAAGTTGGTTATCAGGAATATCTGTTCTGTTAAGATATAATTCCCCCAGGTCATTACCAGCATAATCAACGCCGAGCTCGAAAGCCTTTTTGTACCAAAAGACAGCCTTATCAAAATCTTGCGGTATGGACTTCCCTTTACTGTAGAGCTCACCCAAACGATGCATTACAATAGCCTGATCGTTATCATCCCGGGCACCTTTTTCAAGGTACTCCAGCCCCAACGCAATATTTTGTGGCCTATCTTCCCCTTTTAAATAAGCATAACCAAGCCCAACCAAAGCATTGCTATCTCCTTGTTGTGCCAAATGTTCAATATTGTTGAAGCTTTCTTCCATTTCAGTTATGCGCAGGAATTTCTCAACCTCAAACACCCTGTGCCCTTCGACATCATCAACAAAGGAACTATAGCCCTCAAAATACCCGCCCCCAAGAAGTGAGAAGGTTAATCGAGACCTTGCTTTAGAGTGTCCTTGATCAGCAGCTTTTCTAAACCAATAGATGCTTTTATTCTCCTCGCCCTCGACACCAAAACTGTTTTCGATGATGAACCCAAGCGAATACTGTGCCTCGGCATGGCCTTGTTCGGCTGCTTTTCTAATCCACGCCAGTCCTTTCTTTTCGTCCCCCTCGACATCCAGAGCCTTTCGATAGATTTCACCAACCAGATACTGGGCTTCGGCATTTCCCTTGATCGCGTGGGGAAGAAGAACTTTGAGAGCTTGCTCATAAAGTTTATTCTTGAAAGCCTGCTTCCCATCCACCAAAGATCCAGCCATTTCACCCGCTGCCACTTCGATGAATGTCTCAGTTTTTGGGCCTGTCTTCTGGTCGATTTTTGGGATCGTTTTCTGATTGGCTGGTTCTTGTGTATCAGATGATATATCAGAATTTTGTCCATCTCGGTGTTGTTCATCTGGCCCGTTCTTATTATCAAACAAGGACACCAGCATTTCCCAAACGCCCTTGGTCGCTTCCTTACCTGTTTCTATTTCTGTTTCTGTTTTTGGACCTAATTCTGGTTCGTTGTTTTTTACACTCTGTTTTTCAACACCGGTCTCAGGTAATTTTTCCGCATCCATTTCGACAACAGGCAGGTCGTCACCTAGATCATTGTCGTTCTTATCGGTGGTGTTTATATTAACCGTACCATCGACCCCTTGACCGAGTTTCTGAGTAATAATCTCAGACAGCTTAACCAAAGCGCCTTGATGTCCCTGATCCGCGGCAAGCCGATACCATTTCCGGGCAAGATCAGTATCTTTGGAAACACCCAACCCTTGTTCGTAAATTTGCCCGAGAACATACTGGGCTTCATCATATCCGTCCTCTGCTATGGGCGTCAGGGCCTCGCGGGCAATACCATAGTTTCCTTGCTCAAAAGCCTCAAAGCCATCTGGATTTTGTGAAAAGAGGGCAAAAAAACCAAGCCCGACCAGCGCAACAAACAGAGGTAAAAGTAAAAAACGGATCATGAGAAACCTATGGAATAAACGTAACAGGAAAGTAAATTTACCAACAAAGCCTAGATGGCACCCAACAGGGAGATACACCGAATAGAAACATCGCGCCCACTCAACATCTCATAAGGGTTTTCTTCAGGCACTTTTCGACAAGGGCGTCCCCCTTTTCGATCTGGTCAGGTGACATTCTTTGCATGACGTTCATCAAGGGCGCTTTCGCAGATGAATTTTGGCCCGACTGATTTTGACCCAATTCATTTTGTAGGGCATGGGCAACAGATAACCACATATAGGCTTTCACAAGATCTCTGGGCATCCCCTCACCCCGCGCATACATTTCTGCAAGACTGACCTGGGCCTCGGTTTCCTGTTGTTCCGCAGCAAAGACAAAGTATCTATGCGCAAGCTTATAATCCTGTGGCACCAAAACCCCGGCGTGATAGATCTTGGCAAGTTTGTTCTGGGCGAAAGGAACACTTTGTTTCGCCGCACGTTGGTATAGATAAAAAGCTCTTTCCGAGTTTAAGGGAACGCCATTGCCTGTTTCATAAAGGTAGGCGAGAGCAGCTTCGCTGAATGCATCCCGCCCATCGACAGCCTTTTGCAACCACTTAACCGCCTTGGGCAAAGTCTCGCCCTTTGGACTATTCAGATACATCCGGGCCAGACTTCCCTGTGCCGAAACATCCTCCTGATCCGCCGCCATGCCATACCACAACAGCGCCCGATCAAAATCCTTTGTCCCCCAATCACCGTATTCATACGCCTGCCCAAGCCTGTTTTGGCTTTCGACATTGCCCAGTTCAGCGGCACGGGTGAACCATAATTCTGCCTCATCATAATTCTGTGTCACGCCTTGTCCCTTTTCGTACATCAGGGCGACATTGAACATAGCAACAAGGTTCTTTTTCTCTGTACCACCTTCGGCAAACGGCAGGTAATTATCCATCGCGGTTTCATAATCACCGATGTCATATGCCAGTGCAGCCTCGTTTAAATCAGGCCCCCAATGGTGAGTCCAGTAAGTATGAAGGGCAGGGCCAAGCCCAACCGCCAGAACAACTAATCCGCCGACAATAATTAGAAAACGTTTCATTTTGGTCCTTTTAAGATATGGGCCGTTTCAGAGATGTACCTTTATATGAACAACCCTACGAGCACACAGGATCAACAAGAACAAGAGAAGAACTAAACAGGTAAAACTGAGATAAAAGAAGAGATTAGGATTCCCCCCGGATCACAAATAATAACGCAACTATAAACATTTTTGCAACCGGGGATATAGATCAATTATTTCCTTGTTTCCTTATCTTCTTTTCTATCTCAATAGAGTTTCAGCGTATAAAAGGGTAAAAAACGCACCTCACCCCATCCCAAAAAAAAGGATCACAGACGATTATGCAGGGGGAAATTGATCAGCTTTTAGTCTTGTCATCTGCGGCCAATGCCATGCCCCTGGAGAAGGTCGTGGAGGTGGTGACGGCAAGCCCGGCACCCCTAAAACTGCCCGCGGCACAGGCCAAACGGCTTAGGTATGCAGAAGATTTGTCCTTTAGTGATCTCTGGGAAAGAAGCGATGGTACATTTAAAGAACAGCTTCGTTTCACAAGGCTTTCTGACTGGCTGGATGATCTACGGGGCAGACAGGTTTCCGCCGCGTGGCTGGATTGGCAGCTGCAGGAACAGACGGATACCGCCACGATAGATACAGATAGCGATACCCACCTCGAGCATATGCAGGTTGCCTTTGCAGGGGCCACAAAATCCTGGTCTCTTATCACAACTGGCCCCGGCTTTACCGAACAGTGGCGGGCAAACTGGCAGCTCGACGACAGGGCATCGGAACAGACGGTGTGGCAGGTCCATTACGGCTGCGTCCAAAAAAGCGATCAGGAAACACCCCGGCCAACCATAAGCCTAGCACAGACAACCGCCCGACTGGAAAAGATACTACGAGAGATTTCAAAACTGGCCAGCCGATTGGGCTATGACAACTGGCCAGCCGTTTTTAGTAAAGCGCTTGATGCTTTAGAGGGAAAACCCGGTACTGCCCTGCCCCCGGCACTCAGGCCGCCTTACTATGCAGTCTACCCCAAAGAGGCCCACCGTTTGCTAGCGGCGGCCTATAGCGGCTGGGTCTTTGGCGGCATGGGATCATGGAATGATGTTGTCTTCTCCAACCTCGAAGATCAGGCCGAATATGACCGCTTGACCCCGACGCTTTATCAATCCCTATGCCATGCCATCGTCGCGGTTAGCTGTAGTTTTCAGAAATAGTAATTTCTAACATCAGCGACAACCAGCCAAATATCCTCTTCGCAGATACCTTGTTTTAGTCCCTTTGCCCCGGAATTTATGCGCCTAATCAACAACAAAGACACAAAGGCTGTTATTCTCTCCCCCGCCTTTCCTTGCGCTCTTTGGCACGCCATTGGTCCAACTGATCCAGACAATCGGCGAGTGGTATGGTTTGTATCCGTGGCATCTGTTGGTCTTTGCAGAGGAAACGTAGCGATTGGGTGACCACAGCAGGTAAACCGCGCAGGTAACGATGATAAAGTGCGCGCAATTCCGCTTCTTCATCACTCATTTCTGCGCCATAGCCTTTGGCTCCACCCGAAAAAGGTTCGTAACGGGCTACCCCTTCGGAGTGGTAGAGAAACTCGTAGAGTTCCATAAGCCAAAAGCCATTGTCCCGACGACGTTCAGCACGACCATCCCGGCTGTCTTTCGGACCAAGAACACCACGATCATATAGCTGTTCCAACAAAGCGGATTGATTACCTTGTGGGTAACTCATAGTCTCATTCGATTTTTCATGATCCATATCTTCAACCCGCGCTTTGTTACTTATTGCCTGTGCTCTGTTACTTACTGATTGTTCTGGGTTCCCAGTTTCAATCGATTTTCCCATATCAGAAATCATCCCTTCTGCTGTCGTTTATCCATTGCTTCTTCAGAAACCATTTTCTCTGAATGTCCTTCGTAAAAATTCTTTTGCAGGCTATTTAAAAAATGCCCCAATGTTTTAGGATCATTGTTGTATCGTCGCTCCCTGTCACTCCGCCCGGGAATCAGGTTATTTCGGGCCTTCAAGTCATGTAACAGACGCTTTCGTAAGCCCTGTAACGGCGTAATCAGAGCTTCCAAAGTTCCCCAATCCGGCCACCATTTTTGTCGCCCCGCATCCTGCAAAGCCTGAAGCACGCAATCTGCCGGAAAGCCCATCAATTCATCCGCATAGACCTCTAGCTGTAATTCCAGTGATGCCGCATCCATATTCCGGCTGTTGGTCTTAACCTTGAGCTTGAGTAACTCGCGGATAATCTCTACCCGTGACAAAGGGGCCAGAGACAACGACAGAATACGCGTGACCTCATTCTGCTGCGCCGTCGTCATAGACTTGGGAAAGATCACGTCCTCCAGCCTGCTCTGAGTACCCCCGCCCCTGGGAAAGATCGTCTTGTATCTCAGCTCGACCGAGGACCCGAGCACCGATCTCACCGAGGTCAAAACCGCCTGATCGTTGTCCGCAACCCGCTGCCCTTGACGAATAACCTCGACCAGTCGATTGGCCGCCAATCGTTTTGTTTCCGGCAAGATTCCCTTTGCCTGGGTAGCCTTGGGCTGGGTGACCTTTGGCTGAATTGTTTCCAAAGTGGATACGCAAAATCCAGTTCTGCCAGGTACGGTGCCAGTCGATTTTACACGCCCTGCGCCCGCCAAGACTGGTCCAGTAATTTCGGAATTTAAGGGCCTCTGTGGCAATATCTTCTTCCTCTAGTCCACGGTTACGGGCAAAATCCTGATCTCGCTCGTCCGGCACCCAGTCAGTATCAAGGCGGCTTCCCCGCCGATTAGTTTGTTGTTGATTAGCGTGTGAGCGCGCATCAGATGACCCCGTTTCTTCCAACTTTTGCTCTGCCAAAGCCTTCTCCCTATCTTGATCAGGATCATGAGGGGACTTAACTCCCTTGGGAGTTAAGGGGAGAGTCTGGTCTCTGGCTTCTGGACTCTGGGGTTTATCCTCGCCGTTAAGAGGGACCTTATGCCCCTCCCCCGGATCTGGCTTAAGCTTCGCTCGCTTTTTCCTTTTAGACGAAGCACTTGGTCCAGACATTGAAGCAACACCTTCGCCAATCGGCGTACGCCCCGTCACTAGGGAAGGATTCCCCCCTTTGCGCCCATTGTTTCTGGCAACAGACGATTTTTTCAGATCACGCAGCATCCGTCGCGAATACAATCGACCTTTGCGATCCCGGCTGAAAACCCCGGCCTCTTCCAACTCACCCAACAAAGCGGTGATTTCCTGAGGCGTTGATCCAGACAGGGACGCAAGGGCCAATGTCGTGACGTTGCTGCCATTGATCTCTAAATATCCCCCGGCCTCGTGCATGATACAAATCATCTCAAGCCATAACCCTCGCGCCGCGAGCGAACAGAGCTTTAACCCCACATCCGCCCGCCAGTCCGTCGGGAAAAACTTGAACCACGGAAGTTTACTCATGGATAAGCCTCTTTCTTGGTCGTCAAAACACCGGGCATTAATACAGTCCCTCGAAACTTGACAGAATCAGCTACCTTGCTCAATCTTCGAACACACGTAATAAGGGAGAGATCGTGATCAAAAAGTTTGTGATAATCGTTACTTTTATGTTGCTTGGCACAAGCTATTCGAGTGCATTTCCAACCCAAGGTGACCTTATTTACGACACCTGTAAAAGCGGAAAACAGGTCGCTGAACGCGTCTATCTTAAAGACGAATTGCTGACAATGCCTGGTAATTTTCTGGCTGCAAAAAAAGGGATTTATTGCGCTGGTTATATTATGGCTGCAGAAGATGATCTTAGAGAAAAAGGTATTATCTGTTTGCCTCCTCATTCCAGTAAAGCATCGATTAATGCGGTGATTGACTACTTCGAAAAGCACCCTGAATTGCAAAAAGAAAACGCACGCGTTGCTGTTGATGCCGCCATTAAAGCCAAGTTCCCTTGCCCTTAGCCAAAAGTCTGGAAAACATCCGAGATGAGTTTTATAATTTCCGTCATAACCGCGTCTGTCATATTGGCTTCTGGCACACCACAAGGAACGAGTGAAAGCACGACACCATTCCCACGCCCCAATACTGGTGGTGCCCTTTATGCTCAATGCAGTCCATCGACTGAAACCGCCAAATCTGAGAGTGGTGGCCTTTACTGCAATGGTTATATTATGGCTATTCACGATAGCCTTAAAGAACGGGCTGATTTTTGCACCTATGGCGACCCGACCAGCTATTTTGTTGATCAGGTTATGGCCTATCTTAAAGCACATCCCGATGAATGGCCTCAAAGTGCTCCTTCTCTGATACGCAAGATTTTGATTAAGGAAAATGACTGTTAATTTTTGCTCTGTTATTTTGAGAAAAGTGAAAACCACATGAAATACATTATGCTCCTGATAGCGGCACTGACATTGACAGCTTGCCCCCATCAAGCGTCTCGTCAATCGCTCCAAACCGCATACGATTTGAGTAGAGATTCTGAGTATAGCGGAAAAGAGTTTTATGACAGATGCTCTAACACTCAAACGGATACGAGAGAAAATCAAAGAGAAAGGGATATTTGCACTTGGTACATTGCTAATGTTACATCTAACAAAGATGTTAAGCAGATCACATGCCATCCTCAGTGGCCGAGTGCCAGAATGAGGCACGACATGGTCGTTGATTACATGAATAAAAATCCTGATATACAACATAATACAGCAAGACAGATCATTATTAATGCCATGAATAGTAGATACCCATGCTCTTGAGCTAATTGCATTAATCTGCATCAATAAAGCCCCGTTGTCAGATCGGACAGGCCGGAACCGTCGGTGTCGCCTTCGGGGGTGTAGGGGTTATCCGGGTCTTGCCAGGTCGGGGTCAGCTTGCAATCACCACAGATCCGCATGCCAATCCATTCGCTTTTGAAGGTCTTTTGACAGGACAGGCATTTGCGTTCCTTGCATGCACTTTGGCTGCCGCTCTGGTTATCCGGTCGGGAATGCTGGCTGGTCTTGCGGGCATAGCGCTTGACCTTTTCAACACGCGTGGGATCAACTCGCAAAATCACATAGCGATCGCGATGGGGGCCAAGGCACTGGATAATGCCCTTTGCGACCAACTCCTGTATATGCTTTGGAAAGGAATTCACCTTTGTCATGCCACTATTTACTTTCAGAGTCCCATAGGCCAGCTCCTGCCCCGGTGCATCGGCAAGGGTTTTAAAAACCGCATAGGGGGTCGGCGTTAACTGGATTTTGGCATCAGACATACTGCTTTTGGCAGCTATCTTTCCCTGAATAGGGTTTTCGGAATCTGGCTTTTTTTGGCCTGATGATAGGCCCGATGATAGGCCCGATGATAGGCCCGGTGATTGACCCGGTGATTGACCGTGTGAAAATCCAATAGAAAGATCCGGTTGCAGGTCTTCGGCGGGTGTATATTTCATGAAACTATCTATCCCTTAAGTCGTTATTTCTGTTGAGACTTCTGTCTCGGTTGTTTGGCTTGACTGGGGTGTTTGGCTCCCCGAAGTTTTGCTCTCCGGGATTTGTCGTCCCAACAGGAGCCAAACTTTCTTGTTTAACGCGCGGGGGCAGTACCTTTGGCAGGTGTATTAAGTTCCCCATGTTTTTTGCTTGTTGGCGGTAAAAAACCTGCCAGTCTTTCCGGTTTGTCATCCATCCCCCTCTTTAATTGCCTACGATCGTCCTGGTCACTTTTTATTGCGAACTGCGAAAAATCATGTAAATTGTTCATGTTTTGTTCTTTATTCAGTGTAAAAGTTTCCTTTTTGGAAACTCAGGCGGCACCAATTTTAACGATATTCAAGTATGGCAGAAGACAAGAGATCAATAACTCAAAGCATTAACTCAACGGATACAGAAGTCATCATTGTTCGATAATTCTTCTTGAATACAGAGAGATAGATGGCAGTAAATTCAGTTTCCGCTTGACTTGATGGCGCAAATGTATCCATAGTGGAAACTGAAGTCAAGAAAAATGTATCCATTTTGTAAACTTATTTTTATTCATTTTGGATACTTATGAATTGACATGAAACAACGTGGTCACTCAAAGGAGCTTAGGAACAGTAAGCATTATACCAAAAGCTTTTTGACCTCTGCGAGTGCGGTAAAATACAAACTATACCAATAGGATAAAATCGTCAGGCTGATGATATGGAAAACAGAATCAAGGAAATACGCACTCAAAAGGGCATGACCCTTCAACAGGTTGCCGACAAGGCCGGAACAACCAAGGCACAGGTGATGAAACTGGAAAAGGGCGACCGGCGTTTGACCGATGTTTGGATGGTCCGCCTTTCTATCGCCATGTCTTGTGATCCGAAAGAATTGCTCAGCATTAACCGTACCGCCCGCCAGTCTCTTGAGATTGATAATGCTGATAATTCTGATGGATTAGCTGGCTTTGACGAGGATATTTCAGCGCACAAACCAACAAGGGCAGCATCTCCTTCCCCTGCTCGCCCTCTGGCTCATCCTCTGGCTCATCCTCTGGCTCCGGCCTCGGGCTGCGAAGCTGTTGCGGAAATTGCAGTGCGTGGCGGTATGGGCGGCGGCGGAGAAGCCGGTGTATCCTACAGCGATGATGGACAGGGTGGTGTTGCTATTGCCGATGACGTCAAAGGTAACTGGTTTCTACCTACGGATTACCTGCGTTCCGAACTAAGCGTCAGCCCGGTCGCCGCACGTATTATAGAGGTTCAGGGAGATTCCATGACACCGACACTGGTATCCGGTGATCGCGTGATGATCGACACCAACGACCAACGTCCGACCCCACCGGGTATCTTTGCCCTCTGGGACGGTTTCGGTGTTGTGGTTAAGCGTCTGGAACTCATCCCCAATTCCGACCCACCCCTATTGCGCATCAGCTCTGACAACGCCAACCACAACGAATACCAGCGCACCATCGAAGAGGTAAACATCATTGGCCGCGTCGTCTGGTACGGCCGCCGGATGTAACGATATCATTTATAAATTTCGAACGACTCGCAGGTAATTTTTTATTCTGGACCACCACCATTGCGTTAAATAAAGTCGATTTATTATGATAATAGAATAATTCACGATCACATTCCTCAAATGAGGGATGTTTGTTCCTGTTAAATTTATACCGTTCAACAATTCGCCAACATACCCTTAGCAAAAAGACCCACTTGTTGCTCAGACGATCAGGAAAACCGCATATGAGTTACAAAATATTTCGCCTGATTTCCGGCCTCTATTGGGGGCTTGTGAGTTATCTCTTTATCCTGTTGGTTATGGGGTTGGGGGCCGATAATTTCTATCCCCAACTTTCATTTCAAAAACTCTTGAGCTTCAAGCAGCTCACCGCCTTCCTCATCGCGTTTCCCGTGGGATACTTTGCTCTCCCGCGCTTTCTCAACAATCTTCAAGGTGCCAAACGCAGAGCTTTTATCGGGGGAATGCTCTGTTTTGCCCTGGCGATGTTCTGTGCCAATACCTTTTTTATATTCACAGGCTTTCTGTTTACTGATTTTATGTTCACTGGCGATTACGCGGATTTAAATTTCCTTGGTCCAGAACCTTCTGATCTTTCAAAAGTGCTTTTCCATCTTTCCGGTATTTTGATTTCATCCGCCATCATCTCGCCCCTTGGCGGCCTCTTTGCGCTTATAGCTTTGTGGATACTCCCTACACCGGATCAAGAGCCGGATCGAAATCAATATTTAAACCAAAGTAATCATACACGTTTATGATTCCGCCCCCCGTGAATATAAGCTCGTTTAGTCCCCAGATACTTTGCGCACGCCCCCCTTCTGAAGATAAAATTATTGCCCGTTAATGATCAGACCCGTTATTAGTCAGAAAGGTCAAAATAGTGGCGCAATCTTCTCCTCAATTCATATCGTTGGCTCGTTCATCCTCTACACCGCCGAACATCCCTTTCGCAAAGCTGGAATTGACTTATCCTTATCAATGCGGAAAACGGATCGCCGCCGAGTTTGATGCTCGTGTGACGGTCGGGCTGGAAGACAATGTACTTTTATTGGGAGACGTTGATCTTTTTAGTTATGATGACAACCATCAAGGTGCTTACGAAAACTGCACTGACACCGCCCTTTGCCAACAAATCAGAACCTATGTCGAAAGCTCGAATACGGAACGCGAACGAGCCTTTGAACTGTTGCAACAGCAAGAAAAATCTCAAATAATCTCATTTAATACAGCCCCGAAAAGGCAACAAAAACAGGACTTTGAAAGTTTTGTACTCACCTATGCAGAATGTTTTGCTCCCTTGCCAGATTAAGTCTCTTCCCCCTGTAATGAAACTTCCTCCATAAGCATTTTCATAAGATAAAATTAAGGAAATCCTCTCTATAATCGGGGCATGTTGAAGCATCGCAAAACCATTCTTATTATCATTTTTCTTTGCAATCTGGTTATAAATCACCCGCTGATTAGCCTAGCCAAAGCGCAGGAAAACAACGCTGTATCCCCCAGATCATTAAAGCTAGTCACAGAAGAGTACCCTCCACTCAACACGATGGATAAAGAAGGTAGAATAACCGGATCTGCTACTGAACTATTGCGGCTTGCAGCAGAAAACAAGAATATACATCTGGATATTGAAATGCTGCCCTGGAAACGGGCTTATCAAATTACCTTAAACCATCCCGCGACCTGTATCTATTCTACCTGGCGCACACCAGAGCGTGAAAAGACGTTCCAATGGATTGGACCATTGGGCAATGATGCATGGTCATTTTTTGCACCTAAAAATAAAAAAATACAGATAATCTCACTCAATGATACTTATCAATATCGCGTTGGAGGTATAGATGGCTGGGCATTTACGCAATATCTCCAAAGCAATAATCATCCCTATCTTGACTTGATTCCTGTTGAAGACGAAACAAATGCCCTGAAATTACAAAAGGGTCGGATTGATTTATGGGCGACAGGCCGCATATCCGGCCATCAGATTATAAAGCAAACAAAAATCTCTGACATTGAAGAGGTTTTTGCCGTCCGCGAAATAGGTTTATGGCTTGCGTGCAACACCGATACAGACCCGAAAATAGTCGATGATCTGCAAAATGCACTGGATCAATTTGAGCGTGACGGTACGGCAACAAAAATTCGGACAACATTCAAATTTTAAACCTGCAATTCTCTACCTTACCCCATTAAGATCTCACTTAATAAGAATCCTCTTTATTAATACTTCTTTATCTCAAATATCATACGACTGTATGTATTCGCTCTTTGAGACACCAGAGTAACCCACTCAATCAGAGCTACATTTTTATCAACGCAAATAAGTAATACATCCTGTTCACAAAGGATGAAGGAGACATAATGAGGCTGAATTTCTTTACAAACCTTGGCATCCGGTTACAAATTTTGGCTATCTGCTTTTTCTCTCTACTGGGTTTTATTGCAGTTGGCGGGGTTTATTTTGTCAACAATCAAATTCAAAAAGGATATCTCAATAACCAAGAGGAAGCACGGCATGTTCTGGAACTTGAAGAACTGTTGGATAAAGAATTTCTCAATGCGAGACGGCGCGAGAAAGATTTCCTCTTAAGACTTGATGAAAAATATGTTGGGCAACATGCGAAGCTTATGGGTGAAATCCACAACTCGCTTAAAGAGCTGGAAGAACACGCACAAAACCCTGAAGAGATAAAACACATCAACATTCTAAAGGAATTAGCAGATGCCTATGAAAAACAGTTTGCAACAGTTGTTCACGATATAACCGAAATTGGCTTAACAGAAAAAGATGGCTTACGCGGAGAGCTTCGCGGGGCAGTTCATAATATCGAAGAACGCTTAAAAACCATCAAGAATGATAAACTGACCGTATTGATGCTTATGATGCGGCGCCATGAAAAAGATTTTCTTTTGCGTATAGATCCAAAATATATTGATCGTATTGATAAACGCATAACTGAATTCTCAGCATCAATGAAAGCTGATGGTCTTGAGACAAGTATGTCAAAAGAGCTCACAGATTTGCTTTCGAAGTACCAAGCTGCCTTTAAAAAGTTAGCAGATCTAAAGCTTGCACTCGTAAAAGATCAAAAAAAACTAAGCACTGTTTACGCAGAGGGCGTGCCCTCTATTCACGCGCTGGAAGAAGCAGCAAGTAAGGACTACAAAAATGCCAAGCTGCTCGCAGTATCAAATGGCGAGAGAACAACAATCATTATGGCAATTGTCATTTTTGTCACCGCGATCATTGTTTTCGGTGTTGGCTTGTGGATTAGCAGTTTTCTTTCTCGCCCCATACAGGGATTGACATCCGTTATGGAAGATTTAACCAACGGAAACCGTGATGTTCGTGTTCCAAATACAGCAGCGACAAACGAGCTGGGACAGATGGCCAACTCGGTCCTGTTCTTCAAAGATCAGCTTATTGAAAACGAGCGTTTGAACCGGGAACAACAGGTCGCACAACAGGAGCAGCTGGAAAAAGCAAAGGCAATGCGAGAACTGGTTGCCAGTTTTGATACCGAAGTAACCAATGTAATTGCGCATGTGGACAAGGCTATTGATACAATGGCGCAAACAGCACCGTCAATGCGGGCCGCCGCTAGTGAAGTGAAAGGTAAATGCGATGTATCAGCGGAATCAGCTTCACGCGCTACTGAAAATGTACAGACAGTTGCAACAGCCTCTGAAGAACTATCCGCGTCGATCAAGGAAATTGGCCGTCAGGTAGAGCAATCCACAACAGTAACACAAGAAGCCGTGCAACAGGCAGACAACACACGCGGGATCATGTCAGAGCTGGCCGAATCAACCACAAAAATTGGCGAGGTCGTTAACCTGATTACTGATATAGCGGAACAAACCAACCTTCTTGCCCTGAATGCAACAATTGAAGCCGCTCGTGCTGGCGAGGCAGGGAAAGGTTTTGCCGTTGTTGCCAGTGAAGTGAAAAATCTGTCCACCCAGACATCAAAAGCAACCGACGAAATTGCATTACAGATTAATGGCGTACAGGCCGCTTCGATACAGGCCGTAGAAGCCATCACGAATATTACGACGACAATCCAGCGTGTTCATGAAATTGCTTCGGCCATTGCAGCCGCTGTTCAGGAACAGGCCGCGGCAACATCTGAAATTGCGCGTTCTGTCGAAGAAACAGCAGGCATAGCGCAATCTATGCGTCAGGATCTGACAGAGACATCAGACACTGCCCAGAACACGGAACAAGCCGCCGGAAATCTTTTGACAACCGCTGATGATCTGAGCAATCAGTCAAATGATCTCAGTAGTTCTATTCAAACATTTCTGGGAAATATTCGCTCTGCATAACGTCACATGTCGTTCAGATTAGGGACGGCGCACAATTTCATAAAAGCAGGTCAGCAGTTCTCAGTTGACCTGCTTTTTTATTACTCCCCAAATAAAATCAATATTCGTGTTTAGAAAATCATTTCAATCCGTCACGAAGACGGCGTGAACAAATCCACTCGGCAAAAATATACGATGAACACTCAACAAAATAAAAAAACAAACATAAGAAGTATAAATAAATAAAATAACGCAATCTTCAAATAAAAAATAAAATAATAATAAAGTTGAATTAAAAAAATTACTTACCACCTATTAATAAGCAGGATATAATTTCTGCTTTAAAGAAAGTGAAAACAATATGTCTTTCAATAAATATGCAAAGTCCGAAGGCTCACCCTCAAAAGAAACATCAACAAAACCAGAAAAAGCAACGCCAATGGCGACCCCCGCTGGTAAAGAGGTGAACTCAACGGACAAACCTTCAACCGATACAAAATCGGAAGTCAAAGCTTAGAATTTTTATTCGCAAAAGCGAATAGTCATGCTTCAGGACTCGCTGCCGGAGAGGGATACAACCTCTTTGGCAGTTTTTGGGCAGTTTTTGGGTTAACAAAAAGGCATTTGGCTTCACAGAGAGGTCTTTGATGACAACACGTACTACAAAAAAAACAGTCTCCTTCTCAAACCCTTTTTCTTTTAGAAATCTTAGCGAGGTATTGCCTGCGGGCGATTATCTAGTTGAAACCGACGAAGATTTACTCCTTGGTCTTTCATTTTCGGCTTATATTCGTATCGCAACCAGAATTTATATCCCTGGAACTCAAAAAAATTTACAACTCAAACAGGCCTTAACGATTACTCCTGAAGAGTTGGAAATGATACTCATACGGGATAGGAAGGCATCGGAAAGATTTTCTACGAAAAATTCCCATGCACGATCTTCCGAAGATTTCAACGCAATAGACTGCGCAGAAAATGAAGGAATGATGGATCTTAGGGGTTAATCACAATTGTAAGCAGGTCAGTTTCTCACAAGACTGACCTGCTTTCTGCTCTAGGCTTGCGATCAGACATTTTAACGCCTCACTGTAGTCCAATCGCCTGAACTTTGGCATCAAACCATGCAGGATAATCATCGATTAACTGCCCCGGCTTTAGCTTTTCCAACTCGGTCAAAGATTCTTCATAAATGCGTGTGCGCTCGGCATGATAATAGGCCCGCCGCATGGGGCTGATATAACGATCAGGCAGCCCGCTATTCAACTTGTCATAAAGCTTTTGCACGCCCATTGGAATTGCCGTGATATTGCGGTTGATATCAACCCGTGTCACGGCCAGTGCCTGGCGAATTTTTTCCCCTGGCAACCCCGTAATACGTTCCAGAGAGTCCAACTGTGCCTGAATAGTTCTCACCATAAACTCTGCCCGCCAGTCCACACGTTTTTGCAGCAGATCATCAAAGTAGGCAACGGTACTCATTCGCGCAGATGTAAGCCACGAGCTCTCGACCACAAGCTCTTTGTCTTCCCCTGCCGCCCCAACAACAGCGCGGGCTTCTTCGGATGACAGGTAAAGCGTGTTATTCTGCCCCGGTCCTTCATAGCGGGTAAACAGCTTGTTCCAACTGACCTGTTCGGGAACTGTAATGCTCCAGCTTTTTTCCCCCGGTTTGTTCGGGATACCCAGGTCCAACACCAAACCATAGCGCTGACCGGGCTTATCTTTCTCACGCAGGATCAGCTTTAGTTTCACATCATAGAGCGCCAGTTGTGACCAGCTTTCTTCGGAAAGTTCACTTAATCGCGCCCGCCCACCAGGTGTAGTCGGCAGAGGCAAATAGGTATTTGAGTGAATGTTCCAGATAATCTGCCCCTGAACAATAGCATGGGGCGTAATAGCCTGTGCGCCACCGTTTTCGACGCGCCAGCGAAAGCTGTAATCAATGCCCGGTAAAAAGACTTTTTGCTTCTGATTGTTTTGCTCATGAACAAAAAATTCACTATTTGCTTTCCTGCTAAAAGACAGGAACTGGTGATCCCCCTCTCCACGTCCAGACACATCAGCATAAGCCGTGATATCATTCAGCCCCAATATGCTGGTGACGAAAACAGCTACAGCCAAAATCTGGATAAAGAAACATTTTGCGAGCTTCAATTTTCCAAAACCTAGTTTTCCAGCCATGTATCAACCTCCTTCACAAAGAGGTTCACACGCTGTAATCGACTGTAATTCAACTCATTTGGCTGCAATTGAACAGCGCCCGTTTTAAGCGGGAGCTGGCTTTCTTCTGCCAACTGAAAGTAACCTTCAATCAGGTAATTCGCCGCAATGGGCAAAACAATTTTTTCATTGTCCACAAAATCACGAACCTGCGGGATATGATGTGCCCCATAGCTCAACAAAGCAAAGGCAACGCCGCCATAAAGCGCATAACGAAAGCGATATCGACTGAAGATAGAAACGATAAAAACAACCAGCAAAACAATACCAGACAAAATACCGATATTGATCCACTCATTCCAAGCCATTGCCGGGGTTAACAAAGGAGAGACCAAAGCCAGTGCAGGCAAGGCAATATAGACGGCCAGTACAATCAGTCCGCTGACAAAGCCCAAGAAACCGCCACGCGATTTTTCATCCACATCACTATCCCAGACATAGGGTGACGGATCTCTTGTTTTCCTATCCGTCCCTCTATCCAGACGATGATCTTCATTCGTTTTCTGCTGATTGGCCTTACGATCTAGAGGCGAAAAATCATCCAGATTAATTCCCCCTTGTTCCATACCAATATCGGCATTGTCGGCCAGATTTATATCTGTATTTTCAAACTTAGATTCTCTTTTAGTTTGTATTTCCCTTTTTGTTTCAGCTTCCCTTCTCATCTGGGTTTCAGCTGGACGCGGGCGGGTCAACTTTTCTAACAAAGGCTGTTCAGCAAAAAGGGGCTTTTCTTCCAACAAAAGAACATCTTCATCCTGATCTTCTTTATCAGACAAATAACTATCCAGAGAAACTTCAGCGACGTCATCCTCTTGCGCGTCATCTTCGTTATTGGAGTCATCGTCTTCATCTGATGCGTCATCAATTGACAGGACATCAGTCGCATCAACATTTTTCACGTCTTTGCTCACAGAAGAAGAATTTGATTTTTCTGAAAGAATACGACGGACAGCTTCGTCAAAATTCGCTGTCTCAATCAACAGCGATCGTTCGTCCAGAGGGGGATCTTTTTTTGCTAGACTGGTTACGAAGGTTTGCCGTGCCTGAAGCAGATAATCAACCAGATCATCCGTTTCCATGTCATGTAATGACGGCAGTCCCTCTTTTAAAACTCTGACTTTTTCTTCTGGCAACCTCAACTCCGGCCTTATTTGCACACTTGTTCACAAACACGATAACCAACCTATTTTCGAATATCCTCACTGTCCTATAACCTCTAACTCTTTCACAGAAGCCCCACAGGCCCCGATTGGAAAGCTCAGCGGCAGAAATGTTCGGGACAGGGAATATTCACCCCCACATGTTATCTGCTATTTGTACCATCTGGCTGGTATCTTAACTCTGTTCCCGTAAAAAGGGAGGTCTTTTTCGTGATTTCATCTTCCAATCTCTGATTTTATGTTTTTACGTCAGTATCTTGGCTTTAATCAGCAAGCACTTTACGGGTATTGTCCAGACATCTACGTTCAAAACAATCCTCTTTATAAGGCATAACCAGTTCAGGGTTATCTTGGGCATAGATAATTTCCAAATACTCATGGGGAAATGCTTCCCAATAGCTCTTTTGACCGATCTGCTTGGCAAAGCTTGCCTCTATCGTTTTCCCCATATGCTCAAACCGCAATAGCACATAGAAACCGCGCCCCATCCGGGACTTTGTCCCCATGACCTTGGCCTTGGCAACCTGTCCACGGCTATAAACATGGGCCATACTTCCCACCATTTCGATCAGGGTCCACCAGATATAAAGCGCAATCAATGCCCCGAAAAACACAGGAATAGTCAGGTCGGGATTAAATGAAAGCCCCTCTGCCGGGTTAAAGATAACGGCCCCCATGACCCACAAAATCACAAGCGCAACCATAACTGCCAAAAGGCTATAGAACAGATAACGCCAAAGATAATAGGAAACCGCCTCGGACCTGATATGCCCGGCGGCTTTCAGATCACGATAAAAAGGCAGGAAATCCCGCGCCCCGATTTTCAGGAATAGTTCAAATAAAGCTGTCATGAAGAATCTTGAATGATGAGAATTAAAAACCGCCCTCAGTGTGCCCGTCTCATACTCCAATGGCAAAAGATATTATGAAGCTTCATTAGCCCCTCTTTCCTTAAAAAGCCTTTAAGAAAACTCTTCTTCCAACCACTCGATAAAGGCACGGCTGGCGGGTGTTTGGCTGTGGCGGGCGGGTTGCATCAGGTAATAGGCTTCTTGCATCGGAACCTCATGATCAAAGGGCTTGACCAAACATCCCTGTGCCATCAGATCTTGAACCAGAACATCATGCCCCATGGCAAGACCCGCCCCGTGAACAGCGGCATTGATGGAAATACTATAGGTTGAAGCCAGGTTGATTGACTTACCTTCGGGTAAAGACGTTTTCTGATCCCCCAGCCAGGCATTCCAGGAACAGGTAATACCGCTACAATCAAACAGGCGATCTTTGTGCCAATCGACACCTTCAGCAATTGTCGGTGCGCAAACGGGATAAAAATGTCCCTGAGACAGCAACTTTGCATCCGTCTCTCGCGCCACATCCCGGCCAAAGCGAATAAGAAGCGATGCAGAGGGTTCTGTTGAATTGGTCCAGAGTTCCGGGACCACGTTTAACGTCAGCCAGGGATAACGATCAAAAAGACGGCTCAGCCGCGGTGTCAGCCAGAAGACCGAAAAAGACATGTTGCATTGCAGAGTCAGCCGCTGTCCCCTGTCCCCACCCGTCAGGGAAAGCGTTCCGCTTTGCAGGCGTTCAAAGGCATCCTGAATAATGGGCAGGTAGTTTTCTCCGGCTTCCGTGAGTAACAGAACCCTCGGTTGGCGCACAAAAAGCGGTAATCCCAGTGATTGTTCCAGACTTTTGATTTGTTGAGAGACAGCGGATTGCGTCATGTTCAATTCACGGGCAGCCCCCGTAAACGATAAGTGCCGGGCTGATGCTTCGAAGGCCCGTAACCAGTTCAGAGGAGGAAGATTTTGACCGTTCATGCCTTGCTTTACCTCCCCTTCTCTCTGCCTCATACCTTTGCCGCCAGCTATTTTACACACCCGGATGTAAAGAATTACGCTCATTCATAAGAAATACATAAGTTTAACTAATGACAGTACTCTATTTTTCTCGTTTGTAAATCTTCAGGGCCGCACGCAAACTGCTATGCGTTATTGCTACTGCGTCAGGAAATCAGAACATGCAGAATATTCATGCTACCGAAATCGAGACCAAAGAATGGGCACTTCGTGTCGATCTCGCTGCTGCGTTTCGCCTGGCTGTTCATTTTGACTGGCATGAGTCCGTGGGAAACCATTTCTCGGCTGCGGTATCCGCAGATGGCAAGAAGTTCCTGCTCAATCCAAAATGGAAGCACTTTTCTGAAATTCGTGCCAGTGACCTGTTATTGCTGGATGCCGATGATCCAGAAGTGATGAACGGTCCCGAAGCGCCAGATCCCACCGCCTGGTGCATTCATGGTGCTGTTCACGCAGCTGTTCCCAACGCCCGTGTCCTATTGCACTGTCATCCAACCTACGCCACGGCACTGGCAACCCTGAAAGATCCCACCATTAAACCGATTGACCAAAATACCGCCCGCTTTTTCAATCGTATTGCCATCGACCTTAATTTTGGCGGCCTTGCAGATGAAGCCGAAGAAGGCCAACGCATCGCCCGCGCCTTTGGCAACCAGTCCGTCATGATGATGGGCAATCACGGTGTTTCTGTCGCCGCAGATACCGTTGCCGAAGCCTTTGAAGATCTCTACTTCCTGGAACGTGCAGCCAAAACGCTGGTTCTCGCCTATTCCACCGGACAGGAACTCAACGTCATGAGTGACGAAATCGCCGAAAAAACTGCCCGCAGCTGGGAAGATTTCAGCGAGGCCTCTTTCGCCCATTTTGACCATCTAAAAACCATACTGGACAAAACAGATCCATCGTACAGGGAATGAGGGGCATCTCAGCTACTCCCTATCCCAAGGCCTCTATCCAAGAGAACGAAAAGAGTTTTACGACTAGATCCAGCGGCGCACTTTTTGACAATAAGCATCGTAATCCGCTCCGAATTTTTGGCGCATAACTTTTTCCTCAAAAGCAATATACCAACGATCTGTGATCACCAGAAACACAACCGCCAACGCCAATGAGCTATAAGCCCCGCCCATAATAAAAGCGAGCGCAAACAAGGAAATAACAAATCCCAGATACATCGGATTACGGGTCCAGCTAAAAGGTCCGGAAGTTACCAGTTTATCCGGCGCCCCAAAGGTCATGATATTCGTTCCAATTTTCCTGAAGAGACTGCTTCCCATAAAAGACAGACCCAGCCCCAAAAGGACAAAAGGTACGGCGAGAAGATTATAACCTCCCGACAAATGATGTGGAGATCCTTGCAACGAGCAGGCCACAGCCATCGCAATCACAAAAAACAGAAACAGGACGGGCGGCAGAAGCTTTTTCATTTCATCACTCCACTCAGGAAACTTTTAATATCAACTGTATGGGTGTTGTTTTTAAATGATACTTCTGTTGTATGCCTTAACATATGTTAAGTGCCTAAAGACAATATGAAAAATTGCTATATCGGTTTTATTTCAGGTCAAGTTTATTTCAGATTAATGCCATTTCTTTGCGAATACGGGACAGGCTGACATCTGTAATTCCCAAATACATCGCGACCTGTCGCAAGGGAATAAGGCGACTCTCTTCGCCAAATTCAGCGAGAAAACATTCGTATCTCTGTCGCGCAGAAAGCATTAAAAAGGCCGCTTCCCGCCGCTCTTTTTTAAGGGCTAAGTTTTCATAAATCCGGCGTAAAAAAAGTGCCCAGTTTTTGTTTTCATCGGACAGCATTATCAAGCTGCGATAATTGATCGCCGCAGTTTGGCAGGGTGTTATGGCTTGAGTATAAAAGTGACTGGCTTCTCCACTCACTAGCGTTGAGATACTAGCAAAGGCCCCTCCCGCCTGAACCAGTGATTTGTTTTTCTCTCGCCCTTCGCTATCAATATAAAAATAGCGGCCAATACCTTGGGTTAAAAAATGAATTTCCTCTGGCTTGTCGTCTGCCGAAAAGATAATTCCATCATCTTCATAAGACCGAAAATGAAATAAGTGCTCCGCACGTTCCCACTCGCGAGATGATACAGGCGCCAGTTTCTGAATTATCTGTAACATTTTACACATCAGTACTGTATAGGGATGACCTGCGTCTTAAGCAATTCTAATTACAGAGAATCTTAGCCTTTAGATAGGTCTAGTTTTCACCCAGTTAATTATCTTAATTCAAGACGTCTCGTCATCTGTCAGGCGTTTCATGTAACGGTCATAGGCACCGCTTTCCCGAAACTCTTTCAGGCCCCTGTTAAAACGGACAACAAGTTCGGCGCTGCCTTCCAATGCTTTTGGGAAAAGAACATAACTCAGATTATTGAGAATTGGCTTGGGGTGATGGGTGATCTGATCCCGATCTTCGGCAGAGAAATGGTTCATAAGGGCAAAATAACCGACTGATTTTTCCTGGGGATAGATTTGAATGCGCCCTGTCAGTAGTTTGTGAAAATTCACTTCATCGCTTGGCCCACGGTCCATGAACAGCGTTCCGTCGGTTACCGCGGCATCCAATTTCGGGCCATAGCTGTATTTAATACCACCCCCAAGGCGATAGTTCTTGAGATCAGACATCTTATCCCAATCAAAATCCATATCCTTGCGGTGAAAAAAGACGAATTGCTCATGGAGGATCGGTTCACTAAAAAGAAATTCTTTCTCGCGTTCTTGTTTGTGCATCCAGACACCCATGGCCTGAAATTCACCAATAGAAGCTTCGTAATACCCCCGTCCCCAAGGCAAAAAGGTCAGTTCAGCTTCGATACCTTGCGACGCAAAGATCTCAATGATCATTTCCGCAACAACACCGTTGCCTTCCAGTTCCTGAGTCAGGAAAGGCGGCCATTCACCTACTGTAACAGTAATTTTGTCCGCAATCTCGTTTGGGATCTGGTTTTCTGTAGCCGGCTTTTCTGTGATCTGGTTTTCTGTGATCTGGTTTTCTGTGGCCAGAGCCATGTTTGACGAGGATAAAATAATCGCCAAACAAAAAAGGAACGCAAGCGAAGTCGTCCGAATAAAAATTCGGCTCAAACAACCGGAATGCAAACGCGTCAACGCACCTTCTGTCATACAACCTGCACCTTTCTTACACATGCCAAGACAACAAGGCCTATCACAACCATATAGAGCAGAAATCAAAAGACACTCCCCTACACTATCAGGTAATACACACCAGTGTTATCAATTTTTCATGAGCTAATGCGTGCCATTTTGCGACGCGAAGTAAAAATATTTTTGATAATTCGAGACAATGTGTACTAGATTTGGGTTGGGAATTGACAGGATTTTCCGATGAACCAAACCAACCTGATCAATACTATCCTGATACTGGGCTTTCCAAAGTTTCAATAAAGAGCCGTCATCATAGGCACGAACCAATCCTTTCATTATGCGCTCTGCCTGTGCTTCGTTTCCTCGTGTCGTGTAGAAAAACTTGGGAAAAGGGTAATACAGAATAAGTCCCTCATCATAGGATAGATTTTCAATATGCTTGTTGGTTTTCCATTCCTTGAGAAACTCATTAATCCCCCGAGGGAAAAGATCTACCCGATTGCTGGCAACCATCTGGAACATACCATGATAATCACTGGCTTCAGCCACCTGAAATCCTGCGTTTTTGAGGATTTCACTGTCGCTCCAGCCAAGTCCCTGCACCATTCGGAATTTTTTTAAATCCGCAAGTGATGACACCGAACGAAGTCTCTCTCTGGTTTCTTTTGATGCAAAAAACACCCGATACCCCAAAATGCCCAGATCAATAGGAAAAGGCACAGGCACCATATCTTCCAGGCGTTTTGGCGTGGCCGCATTAGCCACAAAATAGTTTTCGTAAAGGCCTGTCTCTACTTCCCACATGGCACGCTTGGTATTAGCCCCCATGCGGGATTTCACGAGGGTAAAGTCGCCATAGTCTTCACGGGTTTTATCCAGCGCCAGTTCCAAAAGCTTTTGTTGATAGTCATAGCGATGATCATTTGGCGTTTCCGGTCCGCGCGCCGTAAAAAGCGCCTGCGCGGAAACACTGCTTATCCATCCTATAAACAGCGTATAGACAAGAATTGTAATAATAGACTGCATATAAACTCTTCTAAAGCCAACAGGCCCCCAGGCCTAGTTCGAAAAACCAGTGCCGAACATATCAGGATAATAAACAAAACAGATACAAACCTTAGGGTTGATAGTCTAAATAAAGGCTTAAACTATCTCGCTCGGAGACTGATTAAATAATCGCTTGAATTCACGGCTAAACTGGCTTGGGCTATTATATCCCACTGCATAAGAAGCATCCCCTATCGGAGTTCCAGACAATATCAGTCTACGCGCTTTATGCAGTCGAAAATTCTGAATAAATTGTAATGGGGTCATTGTCGTTGCTTCTTTGAATTTCGTATAAAGCGACGAGGCCGACATCCCGGCAAGTGCGGATAATGTTTCTATCGCGATAGTCTTGTTATAATTATTTTCAATATAATGCACCAAGGGCGCTATCTTATGGGCATAAATATCCTGTGCAACACAGTTACGTAACAACTGACCTCGTGGTCCGCGCAGGATCTCGTAATAGAGTTCATACATAATCACTGGTGACAAGATTTTGGCTGCAACGGGATCATCCAATGTTTCCAGTAATCGTAAGACAACAGCGTTTAACCCCGGCGTCATCGGGGACGACAGCGAGATATCCAGATTATTGGCAGTATCCGTAGAACATTTTCTTTCTGCTCCATCTCCATCCATTTCGGCAACAAGCTTGCTCGCCAGGCTCTGATCAATATCTATTTGGATCGCCAAAAACGGTTCTTCAACACTAAGATCATAGGCATCGGATTCAATTGGAAGTGAGACTGAATTAACCAAATAATTTTCAGGATTATAGTCATTGAATTTATCCTGATTGCCAATTCCCCCATAGTACATCCGTTTTCGCCCCTGTACCACGATACAAATACAAGGCCCGTACATATAAGGACGCCTGCGAAAGCTCTCTTCATGGCGATAAAGTTTTATCAACGGAACTATCGTAAGGTTTTCACCTTCCATTGGCGCTAATCTATTCACAATATCAAGCAAAATGTCATGACTCAAACTACATCACCTACCGTAAGAAACATCATCATAGGATTATGACTGGATACGCTCAAAAAATATATACACTTGCTATTATTTTGGAGAATTAGGCAAATAATACACGAGATCAATATAACGGCGCCTAGTCATTACTGATTATAGTTTCTTCACAATATTTACAAACTATAGCAGGAATATGAGATGCCGTTTAAATCGACAATTCTCCCAAATACGTCCAGTCCCTTTTCCTCTCTCAAAGCAGATCATTTAGCACTTCGCGTTCCGGATTTTGATGTTGCACAAACATGGTTGTGTGAAAAACTGGACTTTAGAGTTCTTCATCAATGGCCATTAGGAGATCTGAAACTTGCTTATTTGGCCCCAGCAGTCGACGATAATTTTCTCATCGAACTCATTGGTGGTGACTTGGATTTCCCAAAACAAAAACATGATGATCTTGGGGCAAGCCTTAATGAAGGCGGAAGCCATCACATCTGCTTTGCGGTGAAAAACTTAAAAGAAACCCTGGAAGAGTTAAAATCACGTGGTGTTACAATTATTGCAGAGCCTTTCTTGGTCGAAGACATAAATAGACAACTCGCTTTTTTCACAGACCCTTGGAACAATCTGTACGAGTTATCGCAAGAAGTCTAAAGCTATTGTCTAGTAGGTACGAGTGAGTTTCATTAATTCCCGTACCTACTATTTATTGATAAAAACTAGATATCAATTCGATTATTTATGAATTTCACGCCTGAACAAAACCATCCCAACCGGACATGTAGGTAATGAACTTTTCGCCCAGACCTTCCTGTTTAAGATGATCCGCATTAACGGGTAATGCTACCGGTGCAAAGTCCGCATTCTTTGCCAACTGTTCCGGGAAATCATGATGCAAGATCGCGCCTCGGCCAATCAGAACAAAATCAGCCCCGGCGTCCAGGCAATATTCCACATCCTTCTGGGTCATGATCTTACCCGCGACACCCAGTTTCACCGTTCCCCGATCAAGCTCTGTAAAGTAAGAGATCAACGGACGTCCTTTAAAGGACGCATCTTCAGGTTCCTTGCAAGCATCCCACAAGGACATATCGAGAAAATCAATATCACCGGCGGCAAAGACATCTTTTGCAACCTGAATGACTTCGCCCAAATCCATATCAAAACGTTCCGGTGACAGACGCAAGCTAACATTGAAATCAGCCCGGCATCGTTGCCGAATGCCCTTAATGATTTCCTGAATAGGGCGCATCCGGTTTTCAAGGCTGCCACCAAATTGATCACTACGCTGATTGATTGTCGGACTCAGGAATTGAGCCAGGATATACCCGTGCGCACCATGGATTTCGACGCCATCAAAGCCGGCTTTTTCCGACCGTTCAGCAGCTGCAATAAAATCTTCGATCAACTGCTCTACTTCGGCAGTCGTCAACGCCCGTGCGCCATATTCCTCATTATCCGAAGGACAGACAGGACTTGCGCCTATTAAATCCGACGGCGACCTCATACCAGCGTGATGCAACTGAACAATGGCCAAGCTGCCCTCGGCCTTGATTGCTTTTGCCAGACGGGTCAAACCCGGCAAGTGATCGTCAGAGAAAACACCCAGCTGTCCGGGAAATCCCTGTCCATTAGCCTGAACATGAGCTGCACAGGTCATGGTCAAACCAAAGCCGCCCTTGGCACGCATGGTCAACCAATGAAACTCGTCATTAGAAAGGGTTCCGTCTTCGTGGCTCTGGGTGTTGGTCAGTGGTGCCAGCATAAATCTGTTTTTCATTGCTGGACCGCGGGTAAAGGAAAGGGGTTCAAAAAGTTTTTGCATTATCAAGTTCTTATCAGGTGTTTCATAAAATGTAAGTCACATATAGTACGGATATGCTGTGCGTGAAGGGACAGACCAAAACAAAAAGGCGAAAAACAAAGTCAGACTTCTGCCCCTCTCATGAAAAAGATCAGGCTTTCATTGCCTCAAGCAACAAACGAGCCGTTGAATCTGACGATCCCGGGTTCTGTCCTGTGACAAAATGACCATCACGAATAGAATAATCAGCCCAGTCATTCGCAGATTTAAACGCCGCACCAACTTTTCCGAGTTCCTGTTCCACAGAAAACGGAACAAGGCCTGTTGCACCAACGGCTGCTTCCTCACTATCTGTAAAGCCGGTAATTTCCCGCCCTGCAACAATCGCCTTGTTGTCTGCATCAGTTGCTTTGATCAAGGCAGTGACGCCGTGACAGACAGTGCCAATCGGCCTTTGGTCCGCATCAAATGCACGTAACAAAGCCAAAGAATGCTCATTATCCGTCAAATCATAAAGCGGGCCGTGGCCACCGGGATAAAACACAGCATCAAAACCATCGGCTTTGATTGAACTTAAAGGTTTCGTATTAGCCAACAGGTTCTGTGCTTCACTGTCTTCATTGAAACGGCGGGTATCATCACTCTGAAAATCATCGCCCAGACTTGCGGGATCAACAGGTGGCTGTCCACCCGCTGGTGAAGCCAAGGTGATATTTGCCCCGGCTTCCTTGAAACGATAATAGGGCGCCGCAAATTCTTCCAGCCAAAGGCCTGTCTTTCTGCCGCTGGTGCCAAAATCTTCATGTGAAGTAACAACCATCAATATTTCCATGTTCAAGTCCTTCTTTTATCTTGCATAAATAAAATTATCACCGTGTGTTGAATACAAGATAATTCGCTACCCATAAAAAGATAATAGACCTACAAACATACACATTGTCTAATTTAATTAGACAATAAAGCCATAAATCAGTACTCATCTAAACAACAACAGCCCATTTCGGTAAAAGGATCAAATTTATGGACGATCTTCGCGGCATGATAACCTTTGCACGTGTCGTGGAAAGCGGCAGCTTTGCCGCAGCGGCACGCAAACTCGACGTGGGGCGCGCCGCAGTTAGCCACCAGATCAAACTTCTTGAAGAGCGTCTTGGTACCAGATTATTACACCGAAGCACTCGTAGTCTGAGCCTGACCAGCGCCGGACAGGATTATTATCAAAGCTGTAAATTAATTAGCGAAGAAGCCGAAGCCGCAACACGCCGCATCCAAAGCCTGAGTGATCAGCCTGTTGGCCGTATTTCGCTAACCTGCTCAACCAACTTTGGCCTCAAGCGGATTGTGCCCTTACTCAGTCAGTTTCGCCTCACTTATCCTGGCATTGAGCTTGATATAGAGCTAACGGACGATATTACTAACCTGATAGAAGGGGGATATGACATTGCCATCCGCTCTGGTCCCTTGGATGATTCAGATATGATGTCGAAAAAAATCTGCAGCACCGTTCGCCGTATCTGTGCAGCACCATCTTATCTCACAGGTAAACCCAAACCATCCACGCCTGAAGATCTCGCCTCACACGATTGGGTGACCTATAGCAGGCATTCAGGTCTTTTATCCCTGACAAAAGATAACCGACAATATAAAGTTCGCATACAAGGCCCCGTACATACAAACAATGCCGGTGCACGTCTGGAATTTATATTAGGCGGCCATGGATTGGGATTACTACCCGAGCACGATATCAAAGATCAGCCCGACGATAGCCTGGAAATACTCTTGCCGGATTACAACATCCCCACGCTTGACCTTTTTGCCGTCTATCCACGCGGGGCTGCATCCAGCCTCAAAGTACGCATGCTAATTGATTATCTGGCAGAACAACTGTTTATCATTAAGGGAAGAGATGCATGATCTTGAAGCTGCAAAAATCGTTTCCTATATCTCCCCTAAATATCCTAATATACTTAATCTTAGAGATAAGCCTGGAACAGACCCTACTATTGATACAGGAACACTAAATCCACGTAACAAACGAGTAATTCCATCAAAATTGATGTTTTTATTGAACACCTCCATTCTTAGAACAGGCAAAAAAATCAAAGAAACCTTGATTTTAAAAAATAAACAGCGCACGCTGTGAATAAAATGTAAAAAATAAAGAACAACATATTACTCACGGTTCGTGTTTCCTTTGCAAACTGAGATGCGACCCCCTAAAAATAAAAAGCCCAACAAAAAAAACGTACGTTAAAACGAAACAAAAACACGTCAGCTCAAGCTGATACACCAGAGATGATACAGATGGATCTAGATACACATGCGTTATGAATCCCCTCAAACCGTAGAAGCCGCCTCTGCCTTGTTGGCAGGTGAAGAAGGTCTGGCCCGCGTCTTGGCGGGTGGCACAGACCTTTTGGTACAAATGCGTTCAGGCATGGTAGAGCCTGATCTCATTGTCGACGTAAAAAACATCCCCGCCATGACCTCAATTACCGAAGAAAACGGCGGCTACCGCATTGGTGCCGCAGTTCCTTCGGCAGAGATGAACGAACACGAGGGTCTCTGTGCGCTCTGGCCCGGTGTCATGGAAGGTGCTGACCTCATTGGATCAACCCAGGTCCAGGGCCGCGCCACCATGGTTGGCAACCTTTGTAACTGTGGCCCCGCGGCCGATAGCGTACCGGGAATGGTTGCGGCCAACGCGATCGCAACTATCATTGGTCCCAATGGACGCCGCGACGTTCCTGTTATTGACATTCCCGTTGCCCCCGGGAAATCCACCCTTGCCAAAGGGGAGTTAGTCGAAAGCGTTTTCCTGCCCGCCCGCCCGAAACGTGCGGGAGATGCCTATTTGCGCTTTATTCCGCGCACAGAAATGGACATCGCCGTGGTTGGCGTTGGCGTCAGTCTGGAACTGGATGATGATGGTATCTGTACCGACGCCCGTGTTGGTCTCGGCGCTGTTGCCATCAAGGTTCTATTGGTTGAAGACGCGGCCAAGGCCTTGATCGGGAGCAAGCTTGACGATGCTTCGCTGAAAAAAATGGCCGCAGCCACATCAGCCGCCTGTAAGCCGATCAACGACAAGCGTGGTACCATTGAATTCCGCACCAAGGTTGCTGGGGTTCTGGCAACCCGTGCCGCAAAGATTGCTCTTGAGAGAGCCAATACAAGAGCCTCTAACGGGGGAGAGAAATAACAATGTCCGGTATTCATGTTTCCACCAAAATCAATGGCGATGCTGTTGAATATGTCTGTGACGTCGAAGAAACCCTTCTCGATGTCCTCCGCGACAAACTCGGGATGACTGGTTCTAAAGAAGGCTGTGCCTCTGGCGATTGCGGTGCCTGTTCTGTCACGGTTGATGGTCGCCTGACCTGTTCCTGCCTGATGCTGGGCGCAGAAGCTCAAGGTCGAGAGATTGGCACCATCGAAGGTGTCGCCAAGGGTACGGAATTACATCCTGTACAACAAAAAATCCTCGACAATGCTGCCTTGCAATGCGGTGTTTGTACTCCGGGTTTTGTTGTTGCTGCAAAGGCCCTTTTAGAAAAGAACCCCGACCCGACCGAGACCGAAATTCGCTATTGGCTCGCCGGGAACCTGTGCCGCTGCACAGGCTATGACAAGATCATTCGCGCGGTCATGGACGCCGCCGCTGAAATGAGAGGGAATTGATATGGCTCGTAATCCTGACGCAGATAACGCACCTGTAAAGAAAGAAATCGAAAGCCCGACATCAAAGTACGATGCCGAAAAAGCAGCATCTTTCAAGGTTGTCGGCAGCCGCCCTGCCCGTCCCGACGGTATGGATAAAGTAACGGGAAAAGCACGCTTTGGTGCCGATATGGTCATGCCCGGTCAGTTGGTCGGCCTGATCCTCCGCAGTCCGCACCCTCATGCTGTCATCAAAAGCATCGACAGCTCAGAAGCTGAAGCCCTGTCCGGTGTGAAAGCCGTTATCACGCGCGATGACTTCACCCCGAACGACGATCACGCCGATGTTCTCTATAATATCATGGCGCGCGAAAAAGCACTCTACGAAGGCCACGCTGTTGCTGCCGTTGCTGCAACCAGCCGTGCTGTCGCCCGCAAGGCACTCAAGCTGATCAAGGTTGACTATGACATCCTGCCTCACGTTACAGACGTGGACGAAGCCATGTCACCGGATGCCCCTGTGCTTCATGACAACATCATCACGCGCGGCGTCAGCCCGACACCGACAAAGCCATCCAACGTCGTCGCACGCAGCGAATTCGGCCACGGCGATATCGAGGCTGGTTTTGCACAGGCCGATGAAATTATCGAACGCAGCTTTAAAACTGCCGCAACCCATCAGGGTTATATCGAACCTCATGCCTGTGTCGCCAACGTCGGCACAGATGGCATGAGTGAACTGTGGTGCTGTACTCAGGGACACTTCCATGTTCGTCAGGTCTGTGCATCGTTGCTCGGTATTGATGTATCCCGCCTGCGGGTCACCGCCTCTGAGATCGGTGGCGGCTTTGGCGGCAAGACAACGGTCTTTATTGAACCTGTCGCCCTCGCCCTTTCCCGTAAGGCTGGCCGTCCGGTAAAAATCGCCATGACACGGGACGAAGTATTCAAAGCTTCCGGCCCAACCGCAAGCTCCAGCATGGATGTAAAAATCGGCGTCACCAAAGATGGCCGTATTACCGCAGGGTATGGTGTGTTTCGTTATCAGGGTGGTGCCTTTGCGGGTGCCCCGGCTGATTTCGGGGCCATGTCTGCCTTTGCCTGTTATGCTTTGGATAACGTCAAGACCGAAGCTTACGACGTGGTGACCAACCGCCCGAAAGGCGCGGCCTATCGTGCGCCCGGTGCCCCAATGTCCGTCTATGCTGTCGAAAGTGTGGTTGATGAACTCGCCGCGCGTATCGGCATGGACCCGATTGATCTTCGCCTCAAGAACGCCGCCAAGGAAGGCAGTAAAAGCTCTTACGGGCCAAAGTTCGGGTCTTGCGGACTTGTTGAAACCCTCGAAGCTGCCAAAGCCCACCCGCACTACAGTGCGCCGCTTGGCCCTAACCAGGGCCGAGGTGTTGCCAGTGGTTTCTGGTTCAACTTTGGTGGCGAGACCTGTTCCAACCTGAATATCAATGCCGACGGCACCGTTACCATTGCGGTGGGAACGCCCGATATCGGTGGCTCCCGTGCCTCCATGTGCATTATGGCCGCCGAAGAGCTAGGCATTTCCTATGACAAAGTACGTGCCATAGTGGCTGATACCTCGGCCCTGGGTTACAATGACACGACAGAAGGCAGCCGCGTGACCTTCTCTAGCGGTATGGCGGTGATCAAAGCATCACAGCAAGCCGTTACCGAAATGTGTAAACGTGCCGCCATGATGTGGGATATTCCTGCCGAAGCAGTCACCTGGGAAGACGGTTACGCCAAACCTTCCGGTCCCAATGCCGGGGATTTTGAGCCACTTTCCCTCGCCGAAATCGCGGCCACCGCTGGCAAAACAGGTGGCCCCATTGCAGGACATCACGAATACAATGCCGATGGTGCTGGCGTCAGCTTTGGTACTCACATTGTGGATACAGAGGTTGATCCGGAAACGGGCAAGGTGGATATCATTCGCTACACTGTGGTTCAGGACGCAGGAAAAGCCATCCATCCGGACTATGTCGAAGGACAGTTCCAGGGCGGTGCCGCACAGGGCATTGGTTGGGCACTGAACGAAGAATACATCTATGGCGATGATGGCAAGCTGCAAAACGCAGGCTTCCTTGATTACCGTATGCCTGTGGCATCCGACCTGCCGATGATCGACACGGTCATTGTCGAAGTTCCCAACCCCGGTCACCCTTATGGTGTGCGTGGCGTTGGTGAAACCGGAATCGTCCCGCCGCTGGCCGCCATTGCCAATGGTGTCTCAGCCGCTGCGGGTGTGCGCATGACAGAATTGCCTATGTCACCACCACGGGTGCTCAAGGCAATCGACGACGCCAAAGTAGCTGCGGAATAGGGGCGATTGCCCCTGTTCAGTTGGCGTAAAAAAGATCAAGCGACCTCTTATCAATAAAGGGGTCGCTTGGCACTTTAAAACTCTGGAGATATAAATTCAGGGGATATGTAAGCTCAGGACAGAGTAAATATGGTTCAAGTCACCCTTTCCGGAACAATCCAACAGGCCGCTGGCGGCATTTCAACGCTTGAGATAGAAGCAAAGAATATCCGCCAGTTGCTAAACGCTCTGGAAAAGCTGTGCCCTGCACTAAAACCCGAACTGGAAAAAGGCGGCATTGCCGTCGCCATCAACGGCACCATCTACCGAGACGACTGGTTCCAACCCATCCCCGAAGACAGCGAAGTCTTTTTGATACCGAGACTGGCGGGTGGTTAGGGTTGGCGGGCGGGCAACAGGTAGAACTTCTACAAAAGCTCGGACAACCTCTGCTTTAAAGCTGTACAGATTGAATTTGTTAGATCTCTCGGAAAATCGCTTGGAAGGATTTTGAAAACCGCCTCAATAGCCTCGTCGGCTGTTTCAGAAATGTCCTGAAAGATCTCTTGCACCAGCTCTTTTGACAAGCCCGAAGCAGCGGCTGTTTCATATATGTGTCGCGCACAAATATCCCCAACCCGATAATGATTGGATTTGCCAAAACTCATGGCGAGCCTGAAATTCTTTTGCTGAATCTGCTTTTGGTCAAAGGTTGGCTGAACAGTGAGAACATCATAGAAAGGCGTTAGACAAAATCGTCCCTCTGGCATAAGGGCTATGCTGAAGTTCTTCGCATGACCGTCGGTTGCCCCTATCAGCCAGAACAAGACATTGGCCTTGAAGAAATCCATTCTATCCTGCATCGGCTCATCACTACCGCGCAAATTTTTCATGATCTCGACAATGCCGGGCCCGCCTTCATTTTGGTATTTTCCCGTTGGTGGAACCGAGAGCACCTGACACATGTCTTCCTGCGGCAAACGGATAAGGCGACCGTCTTTTGTCCAACGACGATCAAAGCGCTCAACAACCAATGCCTTGCTATCACCAAACATTGCCATTTCAACAGACGCTGTACGCAAGCCAAAAGCCGCAAGTAATTTCAGGCAAACGTATTCATTCTCGACGCTATTTGATAAATCCATGCCGTTTGATAATCTGCCGATCTGTGGCTTGATTATATGCGTCGTCGGTGTCGTTCCCGATGGCAGAACCCATTGCCCATCATGATTCAACAGTGCTGTTTTATCCTGCGCCCCTGCCACAGAAATTCTGAAATCATGATCATTACGAATGCCAAGAGGCGCGACATCAAGATCCTTTAGTATCTCTTCAATTTGTGCTTCATTGACGATGTCACCAGCCAGCTTTTCTGCGTCTGATGGCTCTTCTCCTTCGGGCAGGAACTGTAACGCGCCAACACAATCCCGTCCGATTTTAGCCAACATGCTATAGGCATCTATCCCTTGCGCACCAACACGCTCGGCAACACGTCGGCGTATACTATCATTATCTGGCAACAAGTTTTCAAAGACAGCGATAACAGGTGCACCGACATAACGATCAGCGCGTAAGGGTAAGGAAAGAGAAACTGCGATTGCACTTTCCCATTCCAGCCATGACTTGCCGTAAGTAAAATGAATAGCCCCTGAGCTTTCGCGCACAAGTGCTCCAACAAGACGCCTGTTCATAAAAACACTCAAAGGGTGATAACTTCGACGACGCCCCATTAAAACAGATCGTCCATATCTGTCGTCTCACCTTTACTTCGCGTTTGCATTAAAACTTCAAGGTCCAATGCTGCGATCAGGTCAAAAAGTGTTTCCAATTTTGTACTCGCGGCACCATTTTCCAGCTTAGAAATTGTTTCCTGCCACACACCACTTTTGACAGCCAGCTCCTTTTGAGTCAGTTTCTGGTCTTTACGTGCCTCGCGAATAGCACGCCCCATATCTTTGGGCGTTCGTATCAATTGCTTCATAACCATGTCTCATAAAATATGACTCACAAATCATAAAAGAACATTATGACCCTTAGATCATAAAATGTCAATATGACCTCTAGATCATAAAATATAAATAGGTAATTTAAACGCAGCAAAAGCGAATCTGCTTTACAAAAAATCAGCATCCCTAGATTAGAAAACCAAAAAAACACAGTGTCTAGATCAAGCCTCTTCACCAAAAAAAATTAAAGTTCATGTCCTTATCAAATACTGCAGAATTGAGCTTTTTAAGTTCGCCGAATCATAGTACGAAGACATTATCAATCACGCATAACGCGTGTACTCGCATCAATAAAAGCCGATACTTTTGGAGGAACCATGAAATATTTAGCTGTACTGTTTTTAGTATTTTTTACCGTTGGCTGTAGTAATTCAGCCTATCACCGCCAAATTGGCACAGGCCCAATTACCTTGAGTGAACCAGCTCAAAAATCTTTTGAAAGATATCTGGACTCTAACCCCGCTGTTTTTGCCATAACTAAAGATGGTTCAACAAGCTGGGGGTGGTACTATTGCCCAGAAAATAATGGGTGCCGCGGTAATAACTTTGTTTCAATGGCTCCAGCCATTAAATCCTGTGAAGAACGTGCGCATGGCAAGCCATGTAAGGTTTATGCAATTGGACGTAACATAGTCTGGAAAACCGAAGAGGTAGAAACCGGGTCCTAAAAACGAAACAGGACACTGGCGGCATTAATTCTAAACTGCCGAAAAATGCCGCCAGTGTCCATTAACGAAGCTAAAAAGCCAGCAACCACAACGATCTCACTTTTCATCACAAAAAATCTTCTCACTTAGCTTTATATTTCAAAGCTATACCGTTTTTTGCACGAAAATGACGATTCAAAACTTCTCAAATTCACGACCAACTGACTTCATAATCTTCGGGAAACGGTCCTTCGCGGTCGGGGAAGAGCGGGTTGACATAGCTGATTTTGGTCTCGCTGCTCAGGTCGCTTTGTAAGACAACTTCGCGGACCATTGCCGGAATCATTTCCATGCCAACGTATTTACCCAGGCACTGGTGCGGACCATACCCAAGCGCAAAGTTATGATAAAAGTTTCGATCGGGATTAAAGCTATCAGGGGCTTCATAGGCGTAGGTGTCAAACATGGCAGAATGTATCAACAAGCGAACGATTGTGCCCGATTTGATCTCTGTTTCATGGTTTGTGCCTTTGGCCATTGTATAGTCACTGGCAGCCTGACGGAAAATATCCGGACGGATTGGTCTGAAGCGTAAAGCTTCCCAAACCATCGCATCAAAAGCAGCAATATCACTGCCTTGCGCCTTATCTTTTGCCTGCTTCAAGATGGCAGGATGCTCAATGAAATACTCCACAACCTGCGCCACGGCCTGTGATGTTGTTTCGATTGCCCCGATCAAGAGGCCTCCAGCATTGGTACCCACACGCGTCAGCGGAAAATCAACCTGCTTTGCAAACTTCGTCCGGATCATGCGCATAACCATCGTATCTGGACGCTCTGGCAAGGCCATGCCCAAGACCCTGTATATCAGTTTCTGGATCGGACTTAAAACCATATAGAGAAAGTCCATAACTTTTACGTGGATGATCTTGCGCAACATTAGAGAGGCTATATAAGCAACCAGTTCTTTTGAGGCTTCATCGTGGTGTTCGACAATACGCTTGTGTTCCTGATCCGATAACATATCAAAGGGCTGGTTATTAAAAGCATCGTATTGATTCCAATAGGACCACCGGATCAATTTCTCGCGGTCAATACCATCCAGACCAAAGTATTCCTGTACCAATCTGACCGGCACCATACGGCAATAATCATTGACCAGCTCTATACCACCACCAGCTTCATCCAGAATTTCTCGCGAAAACTCGGTAACCATTTTACGCACACGCGGCAGATCATTCCTGTTCAACAGTCCCTGCATCAGTGACTTCTCACGATAGTGCAACGCGTCGTCATCGTGCGCCATAAGATATCCATCATCCGGTCCGGTCACACTCATCTTGACCTTATAAAGATCCACGGTGAATATCTTGGGCATCTGCAACATATCCCGCACATCGGTAAACTTGGCAACCAAGGTACATTCCGGGGTTTGCAGAACAGGGCGTTCTTCGCGCAGCTGTTTGAAGAAGGGCAGAGGTTCTGTCCTCATCCAACCCTGAACCAAAGGATATTTTTGATCTTCTGGCGCAGCGTCGTACTCTTTCAGATAATCTTTTTCAGCGGCATCCATTCGCTCGCTCCCCTTCTGCTTTATCTCTAATTGTCACTAAGATTTTCAGCTCTTTGGTAACTCTTATAGAGATTTCAGATATTCGATCAGATCCCAACGATCTTGCTCGGAAAATTTGCAAGCCCCATATTCATGACCAATATTCTGATTACCCCTGATAGAGGTATCAAACCTGAAGCCGTTATAGCCCTCGGTCAGGAAACCAACCTTTATCGGATCAAATTCACGCGCACCAACCATAAAGGAATTGGTTCGGACAGCTGCCGACGTACAACCCCGATCATTACCCTCTTTGTCCTGAAGTGATTTGGGTAACAGCAGTTCGTACAAACTCGGGACAGATCCGTTGTGTAAGTATGGCGCCGTGGCCCAAATGCCGTTCAGAGAACGCGCCCGATAAGCTTTCAGACTGTTATAAGGTTGTGCCGTTGTGTCCGGCATATATTCACCGGCCTTCATACTGGCCTTTACCGGATTATCGAACAGCGTCATAACAAGCGCATAAACCCATTCAACAAAGCGTCTGGGCCACCATTTATCCGGGTCAGGTGTTGTAACGGTGCCTCGCGTCGCAGCCGTTAGAATTTGCGCAACAGGTGCACTTTCCCTGACAATAACCTTGCCAACGCCCACATCCTGATAGGTATCTTTAAAGTTACCAGAATTCCCAAGATAACTTGCACTATTCGCCGCCATCGCATCATCCGTTGTTTCAGGATGATCAATGCCAACCATATTACTGACGACCTTCCGGTTCCAATCATCACGCACAATAACATCGTGACAGGATTGGCATTTATCAGCGTATATCACCTGTCCACGGGCAATCTTTTCCGCATCCAGTTTATGATCGCCCTGTGCGCACTCCCGCTCATCCACAGGACTATCTGCGACACCTGTTGGTAAATAATATTCGCCCGTTGCCTTTGCACGACAGAAAGGCCATCTGGGTGATTCCAAGGTGACAAGGTGACTTTCAAGACGCTGGAGATTAAAAAGATCAATGGATGATTTAAAGTTGATAACCGTACCTTTGGTCGTCTGTCCGCTAATAAAAGCCGGTAAGCTAAATTTGGAAAACTCAGCCCAAAAGCCCGTTTGTTCGTGCCAATCCAGGGTAGCAAACACCCCTGTTACCTCACCCGCATTACGCCCAAGAGGTCCAATGGCAGCATTACTTGCCAGTGCATTCCATTGAACATAATCCGCGCGTGTTATATCCCACAAAAAGGGATAACTGACTGGCGCATTAGCCGGATTAAAGATTTTATCCCGAACTCTAAGCAGGTCACGAATACCCAAATTAGGATAGCCCGGTTGATCGGATTGCAGGTTAACGAGAATTTTCCAAAATTCCTCGTCAGTCAGAATTGTCTCGCCACGAACATCGGCCAAAACCTTATCAACTTCGGCATCGGTCAGGACTCGTTGTTGGACGCCATTTCGTTTTACCGTGACAAGCTTAAGCGTTGTTTCAACCTGTTCATGATTAATCGTATGTTGCAAAACACGGTTAAAAATCCGGCCAAAAGCATCCAGACGAGCATAACCATATCTCACACGTTTATTTTCATAGGTACTGCGATTGACGATATTATAAAGCGATCTGATATTAACCCACTTTTCAAGGTCAGCTTCGATTTCTTCTGCTGATGAATAATCATTATCCATCGCCAACACCCGCTCAACAAATCGATCCAGTCTTGGGTTTTCCTGATCCGCTACTCGTTGCGTTTCTTTTAAAGCCGTTGTTAATGAAGTTAAAAAATCAACCATATCCGCCATGGCAGGGCCACCATCGATACGAAGGGCACGACCTTTATAGTTCACCTGTGCCGTATGACAGGCAGCACAGGTATAGCCGACGTAATCCATGCCCTGATATGTATCTTTGACAAAACCAACCGGCAGGGCATCAGGATTAAACAGAGTATCTTTTTGCGGTAAATATCGGAAATAGTCGATGTTTTCATCGCACAGAAACCATGGGCCATTTTCCCCGTTCCGCTCACACTCAAAGCGCTGGGTTCCCTCTGGTTGCTCTAAAGCCAGTAAAAAATCGTAAGGTAAAAGATCCGATCCCTGCGTGGTATTATAAAACCAGAGGCTATCCTGCCTTTTCCACCCCTGAGCCAAATATTCAGGCGTGGTATAGCTTTCGCCAAGTGTCACTTCACTAACAGCGATAGCACCCCGGCTTTCGTCCTGATCCATATTTTGGTAAATTTTAGTCCCGACAATCCCGACAAAGGGAAGCCCGACAATAATAAAGAGAAGCCCGAAAACAAACCACTTCGGTTTTTGCGATATGAATAATGCGATATAATACAACAGCCGACTTATCATGGTACTCTCCCGAACCAATAAATTGACTTTTTTGGAATTAATTATACCTATGATAGTTAAAAATGGAAGCTGTAACACGTAAACAGATAAAAAGAATCAAAAATCAGTAAGAAATACACAATGTTAAAACCGAAGAATTGTGCGGCTTTTCTAGAACTCTATTCGTAACTATCCTGCTAAAAGCTCAATTCTTTATAGAGTTAGCCTTCCGACACGCCGTCATTATCTTTCACAATCAGATCCCAAAAAACTTCAGCAACCGGGCCAAAGGGATGGCTAAGGCTACGGGAAATATAGGTTTCTATTTCAACAGGACCAAAGTCCGGCGAACTCAGAGCAATCAAATCGCCCGAAGCCAACTCGTCGCCAATCATATGCCTGGGAACACGCCCCCACCCCAAGCCGGAAAGAATGATTTGCTTTTTCGTCAGAAAATCATTTACCCGCCAGGGGACGCTGGTTTCCAGAACGCCGTATCTTCGCTCGTCCCTGTTACGACTTCGATCTGCAACAACAATCTGGGTGGCGCCACTCATATCTTCAACGGTGAGTTCAGAAGCATCCTTTGCCTGCACCGAACAACCTGACACCACCGGGATCAAGCACACAGGACATAGTTTTTCATAGCGGGTCATTTCGATCTTATCAAACAGCTCTCCCCCTGCCACCAGGGCAATATCGGCTTCTTTGTCTTCCAAAATTTCCAACGGCGCATTAAAATTCTCGACAAACAAAGTCAGACGGGTTGCCGGATATTGGTCCCGAATGATCCGCAGCGCATCAAGGACGTGTTGAATATCAAAAACTTCTGAGACCACAATACGCAGTTCGGCCTCAATCCCCTGCGCATAGTGTTGGGCCAGATCACTCAACCCCTTGGCCTGAGAAAGAACAGTGCGGGCCTTTTGGAGCAAAACTTTACCGTGGTCGGTCAGGGTCGGGCGATAACCATCCCGCTCAAAAATTTCAACTCTCAACTCTTCTTCCAGATTTCGGATCGCAATCGAGATCGCCGATTGGCTCTTATGCAAGGCTTCGGATGCAGCACGAAAGCCGCCATGATCAACAACACTGCAAAGTGCCCGTAACTGTTCCAGGGTCATCAATAAACTCGATTTAAAAAATATATCAATTCAATCTAATATTTATACTTTTTTAAATCATGTTTCATCCGATATTTCAAGCCTAAGACAATCAATGATTTCCAGATTCAACCAACAGAAGACTGAAATCAAAACTTAAGAGACGGAACAGATGCTCAACACGCTTGAAAATTATGGCTGGCTCGCCCGATTATTTCACTGGAGCATAGCCCTGGCAGCGACAGGGCTTTTCGGTTTGGGCCTCTACATGGTCGAACTGAGTTACTACGAACCTGCCTACAAAACCTATCCAAGCCTGCACAAATCAATTGGCCTTCTCGTCGCAGTATTAATGATTTTCCGATTGATCTGGCGGTTGATCAATCTAGCACCCTTACCGCTTTCAAGCTCGGCTCACTCAAACGCAACGGCAATAAAACAAGTCTTAGAGCACAAGGCAGCTTCGATGGTTCATTTTTTACTCTATGCTTTGCCTTTTGCCCTGTTTCTATCTGGCTACCTGATCTCGACAGCAGATGGCCGTCCAATCTTTGTTTTTGATATGATGGAAGTTCCAGCCCTTTTCCCCCCAAGTAAGGGGATGGAAGATACCGCCGGTTTAGTTCACGAGATCATAGCCTGGTCGCTGGCGGGCTTTGTTGTTTTGCATGCACTTGCTGCACTCAAGCACCACTTCATTAATAAAGATCGTACCTTAAAACGGATGCTTTGGGGCGAACAAGAACCCAGCCAAAAGACCAAATCTGTCGAAAAAAATAACCTGACACACGACAAAAAACCAAAGCAAGAGACGTTAAACATTCGCTCCACACCTTAAACAGACACAAGACTTTCTACACTCAACACACCTCTATTCAATCATCAAGAACAGGAAAATACAGATGTTTAAATCCAAAATTAAGTCCACTCTCGTTGCCTCACTTCTGGCTTTTGGGGTTTCTGGCGGCCTCGTCGGAAACTTTAATTCTGCACAGGCAGAAACCTATCAATTGGATACGCAGGGTGCCCATGCATCGATCCAGTTTAAAATCAGCCACCTTGGCTATTCATGGATACTCGCACGCTTTAACAAGTTTGAGGGCCAGTTCGAATTTGATGAAAGCAAACCCGAAGCATCGTCCATTTCCATTACCGTCGATACAGCCAGCCTTGATTCCAATCACGCAGAACGCGACAAGCACCTGCGCAGCGCAGATTTTCTGGACGTGTCCAAGTTTCCAACGGCAACCTTTCTCAGCACCGGACTAAAATCCGTCAACGAGAAAAAGGCGGTTCTGAGTGGTGATCTAACCATCAAAGGAATTACCAAGCCAATCACAATGGACGTAAACTGGATCGGCGGCGGTGATGATCCGTGGGGATATGTACGTCAGGGCTTTGAAGGTTCCGTGGTTATTCCGGTCGGTGAATACGGCATGATGGACATGGGCCCAAGTGCACAGGAAGTCGAAATCCTCGTCTTCTTCGAAGGCGTCCGCCCTAAGGGGTAACGCGCTTAGCGTAAACTTTTTCCTTATTACTGCATCCAAATAATAAAGCACAGTATTAAGGGAACGAATAGTAGAGGAGGCTGCCGCCTCCTCTTTTCTGTGTGAAAATTTCTTTTCTCCTACAACACAAGCACCTGTCGGTATCTTCTAAATTCAGATGTTGTCGTAAATCGTTTCAAAAATGTTGTGAGATGCTACCGACTTGCGATCTGAAACCCATAGAATTATATCTTACTCAAAATGGGAAACATCACACAAAAGAAGAAGCAATTAATGCAACCAAAAATCAGAACCCGCTTGACCCACTTGCTCGGCATACAACATCCCATTCTCTGTGGTGGCTTGATGCATTTGTCTGATGCAAATTATGTTGCGGCTGTGGTCAATGCCGGGGCCATGGGGTTTATTTCTGCATTGACCTTTCCCGACCCAAAACAGCTAGGGGATGAAATCCAAAAATGTCGCGATTTGGCAGGCGACAAGCCCTTTGGCGTCAATCTCTATATTTCTCCCAGACAAGATGCTAATGACCGTCTGGAAAAACTGTTGACGGTGGTCCGGGATGAAAAAGTTGTGGTTGTTGAAACTGCGGGCGGTAATCCCGGCCCAATCATCCCCTTTATGAAAGAAGCCGGGATCAAGGTTATTCACAAGGTTCCTGCCGTCCGCTTCGCCCTTTCTGCTGAACGCGCAGGTGTCGATGCTGTCAGTCTGGTCGGGGCAGAATGCGGCGGACACCCCGGCTACATGATGGTCGGGTCCATGGTCCAGGCTGCTGATGGTCCGCAAAAACTATCTGTCCCTGTCATTCTCGGTGGTGGCATTGGTCACGGCAGCCAATTGACCGCCGCTCTTGCCATGGGGTGCGAAGGTGTTTTGATGGGAACCCGCATGCTGGTTTCCAGCGAACTCCAGGCTCACCAAAATTACAAAAAGCGTGTGATCGAAGGCACCGGACTGGACAGCATCGTTGTGCAAAAAAAATTGAATAACCACCACCGGGTTCTAGACAACCAAACGGCACAGGCCGTCCTCGCGCTGGAAAATAAAGGCGCGGAAAATTACGAAGATTACGCGCACCTACTCAATGGTGACCTCTCAAAAGAAGCCTATGCGTCCGGCAATACGGATCAGGGGTTACTCGATTACGGACAAAGCGCCTGTTTTGCCAATGCCATTGAACCTGTAAGGGCAATTGTCACGCAGTTCATGCAAGAAGCATTCGACGCCAAAGAAAGACTATCAGAGTTAAGGACGGAATATTCAGAATAAGTTGATATTACGAAGAGCGATATACCGATACAAACAATCTTAACAGATACTTCCGCTCAGCAGAGGTACCTTCTGCAAGCAAATTGGCAGCGCCATAAAAAGACCCTCAAAGTATTATCAATCACGCTTGATCATGGGTTGGTAAAAATAAGGGAAACCTTCATCATCTTTATTGATAATCAGACTACCGCAAACATCCCATCCCTCATTAAGCAAAGAGGTCACTTTTTCATTGAGATCTTCGCGACTGTGTTCAAGAACCAGTTCATATTTCTGCATCTGAAATTCGCTTCCCTTTTCGGCGTGGTTATCTGATTTTTATTAAGCATGCATCAGAAAGATTAAAAGGTTCTGAAAATTTGCAATTAATAAGGCTCAAACAATAAGACGAAGACATTGATAAGGCATGATCCTAGCTTTGCGGGATAATCATATCCTGTTGAATAATAGTGTTTAACTTCTTTAACAGACCTGGTGGCATGCTGTTTTTACCCAGCATTATATGTACAGGTCCCAATTCCACCTTGACCTTTTCATGGGGGATAACAACGCCGCCCAAACCATCTGCCTTGATCCGAGCTTTGCCTGTTTCCTTATCCACCAGAAATCCATCCACACGATCACTGATCAACATCTGGAAATTCTCGCCGCCTATCGCTTGAAAAACCCTATCTTTGAATTTGGGCTTCTTCATTAAAGCCAAGAATTCTTCGCCGTAATAAGCATTGCGGGATACACCCAATCTGAACGATGACCCGATGATATCCTTCAATCCCGTAAAGTGATCAAAGTCATGCCGATTAGCAAGCATGAAAAGCCAAACCGTTTCATTTCGATAGGGAGCACTGAAATTAGCGTATTTACGACGCTCTACTGTATTCGACATTCCCAAAAGAACGTCCAAACGCCCCTCTTTCAAGGCCTTTAGCAAACGTGCCCAGGGCTTGGAGACATACTTCAAATCACAGCCCAAAGCCCCTAGATACTTTTCCGCTGCGCGGATATCCACGCCAATCGGTTTGCTGTCGTCGCCGTTTTTACCAACCATCTGATAGGGGGGCCAGTCAATCCATCCAACTGTAAGCTCACCACAAGCCTCTTCAGCCCGTACGGATGACGCAAAGGTCAAAATAAAACCAGCTAAAATACCAGCCAAGCTTTTGGCATCCGGCTTTCCCCCCCAAATCATTTTGTACCCCTCTTTTCCCAAAGAAATTCGGCAATTCCTTCGGGTAGATTGCATTTTACAAATATTTACAGTGATATTGCCCACGGCAACACCTAGAGATCAAGTGTTTATGTTTTAAGGGAGTAGTTTTAAGAAGCGGTTAACCGAAGTGCTTCTTTTTATTAAAAAATTATGTAAACAGTCGCGCCTTTAAATTCAGGAACATTGGCCCGCGACAATCATCATTCCGTCTTCTACCGTCTCATTATCTTTCGCATTTAGCTCGATATTCTTCAGAAATAAACTTTTTCTCTGTTCATCCGGCAAAGCAGATACCAAATGATATTTCGCCATTATGGTAATCCACTCAGGATCTCTTTTCATAGAGATCACAATCTTGTCCAAAAACTTTTTAAGCATTGGCATATAACCATTGATCAAGATCTGGCGGGCATAAATGCTCTGTTTTCTCTCTCCCAAATGGATCTGATCTTCCAGACCGATTTCTTTGATCAGATATCTGGCCGAAGATTGAGACATAATCCCAACATCAACACGATGATGGGAAACCAAACGAAGCAACGCGCGCTCATCCGGGACATTTGTGCGTTTGACAGTTCCCCGACGTACACCTTCATCCACCCCCCGATACCGATAACCAAGAAGTCCAGCAACCAACTTGTTAGTCAAGCTTGAGAGATCGCTGACTTCAACCGGATAATTACTTGCAGAAACAAACACATTCCCATCGGTCATCAGGGCGCTGGTCCAACGATAACGATATGAGTATGTTCCCTGAAAGGTTTGCGTAGAAGCCCAGGGAACAATAACTTTACGGCCTGATTCGAGTTCTCGTTCAAGACGTTTTTTAGGCAAGTGAGTAAGGACAAAGTGATAGCGCCCTGCTCCTTTCCTATTCAGATATTCGACCAGGTCATAACTCAAGCCTTGTTCAGGCCCGATAACAAACGGAGGTGTTTTGTGATAATTATAAACGTCAACTGTTCTGGCCCTGACAGTTGTTACTTTTGGGGTTGTTGTTATTTTTGTTGCCGAAACTTCCGCTGATATTGCGCTTAGCGGCCACAAAAAACCAACTGCAAAGACAACAGAGAAAACAAGGACTATTCGAAAAAAGAACAACGCACGCACAAGGTATAACATAACGAACACCTATCGCTTGTTTACCCCCCATTTTCGCATGCAAGGGCTTATACTACCACGCAAGGCACCTCCCTTGAACCCGCCAAACGCGTAAATTACTCTTTTCGCCGCCAACTAAAGTTGCAAAAACCCCATATCAACGCACCAATAGCTTGGTAAAATTCAACAAAAGAAGCTTTTTGTTCTGAACAAACAATTACTTAAATAATGGAAAAAAACATAATCAAAAAATTACTTTTATTTAAACACCAAAATAATAATTCACGATCAATTCACGTAGGCAAAGAAAATATTCTTAGAAAGACTCCAGTCATGACATAAAAATTATGGCGAAAACACCCTGTATTTCCTCAGGCATTTCATGTTTTGGAAATAAAACAGGTTTTACCTTTTCTTATTGAGATCTCAGAAGGTATAACCTGCGACGATAGGCGTTAGAATAAATAAAATAAGCCCAATAATGGACAGAAATGCTTTATTCACTAATTTCATGGCAAAATAATATTGCATGAGTACATATAAAATAACGTCGTTACGAATAACACTTAATACTCGTATTGGATAAGAATTAGCGTGGCAGAAATACACCGGGATTTGGAAGAAAGCAAAAATCATCCCGCCATCAAAGGGTTCCTTGAGCTTTGTGATGAGGCTAGAGGTGACAGTGCAATGTCTCTAGCCCTGATCCAAAGCCGCCCCTTTGTCAGCTATTGGCCTACACTCATCCTCAATCGCTGGCATGAGGATAGAAAAGATTTCCTCTATAGTTTCTGGGGCTCAAAACTGTCCACCGTTTACGGCATGGATCTTACGGGAAAATATATTCTTCGCGGTGAATTCAAAGAGACCGAAACGATATTCTGGACTGCCCATAAAGATGTCATTACCGACCTCAAACCAGTTTATCTAAACACCAGTATTCATTGGCTCGACAAAGAGCACCAGACTTTCAATGCCGTTATCATCCCGTTGGAACGTGACGGGAAAATAACCGAGACCATCGCCTACGTCGCCTTTGATAGCTGATCTGTATTTTAGAGAATTACATTTGGATTTCGACAAAATACAATCCAGTCAATTGACCAGCCATTTTACCGGACAATTTAAATATCAAAACAGATCAATATTTCAGGCTTTAATAATAGATTTTAATAATACTCGCTATACATCTGACAGCTTGATGCGATACAGGCTTTCAGCGCTTCGGTTGTCGCATCACTTGCAATGCCATCTACTGTACCGGAATAGTACCCGTTTTCGCTAAGCCAGTTTTGATCGCCCTCAATGCGTTCCTGACCGCCAACTTCCTGTGCTTTCAAATAGGTTTTCAACGCTTCTTCAGGCTGCCTATCCTCCACATAGGCAGCGGCCAGTGTGTCCCACGTTTCATAATCATTGGGGTCCAGTTCGATTGCTTTTTTAGCAAAAACAACGGCTTCTTTTCCGTTACGTTCGTCCCTATCCGGATTGATTGCAAGAAGCCAAGCCAGGGCATTCAATGCATAAGAATCTTTGGGATTGAGCCGAACCACAGCTCTGTAATCCAGAATAGCCAAATCAAGTTGATCACGATCTGAAAAGATCCCCGCCCTGTAATAATAAGCATCAGCGTTTTTTGGGTCTCGAGAAATCACCAAATTATAATCTTCAAATGCACGATCATAATTATCCAGATTTTCGTAAGCAGATGCTCTTTCGAAATAGTTAGACACCCGCTTTGGATCATAGGAAATCGCCTGCGTCAAATCCGCAACGGCAGCTTCATACTCCCCATCTTCAATTTGTGCCAATGCCCGCAATCGATAGACAATTCCATAGCCTTTATCCGGTAAATCACCGGAATGAATAAGCCAACCACAGGCCTCTATCCGCAAAGCCGCTGACGCATCCGGGTCATTGCAATGTTTCGATTGCGTTTGAAAACTCTGCGCAAAGACAATGTTGGGCAGAAAAACAAAAGCTGCAATCACTGCGCAAATGAAGATAGGAAATGATCGAAACATAGATATTCTTTTTATTCTAGACCTCAACAATCCGGGAGCCTTACAATCAACAGATGTAATTTATAGCCTATTACATGAATTGCAAACCTTTAGGAGAAACCAGGTGGATACGATGAACGAACTTCTTATTACCGGAACGACCGTTATTCTAGCCCTTTCCATTCCGATGGTTCTCTGGCTCGGGCATCTCAATCGCAAAGGTGGCAAGGATGGAGAAACCCGGGGGATTGGGTGGCAATTTATTCGCTATACGGTGTTGAGTATTGCCTTACCCATTGTGGCGATCCTTGCACTTAATGGTGCGTTAGAAGGTGAAGCCGCGACCATTATTGCCGGGGCACTTGGTTATGCTTTTGGAAAAAAGGATGATAGCTGATAACTTCGTTATCGCTTTGATATTCCTTCCCCCTTTACAGATGCCCCATCATGATAAGAACAAACAACCACGCAAACGCAGCATTTAAACAAACTGAAATAGAAGACTGGGCGCACGCGGCCGCTGCCTGGCACAGATGGATACCTGAAGTAAATGATTTCCTGAATGTCGCCACTGACATCATGCTCGATCAGGCAGATATAGAGATTAGTCACCATGTTCTGGATATTGCCGCTGGTGATGGCAGTCAGTCACTCATGGCCGCAGAGTTAGTTGGTAAAACAGGTTCTGTCCTTGCTACCGATATTTCGCCTGCTTTTGTCAAAATTGCTGGGGCAATCGCACAGGCAAAGGGTGTCGAGAACATCACGACCGAGGTAATGGACGCAGAAAATCTTACCCTGAAAGATAACAGCTTTGATGCCGTCATTTCACGTCTGGGTTTGATGTTCCTGCCCGATCCACTGAGAGGTTTACAGGAAATACATCGCGTTCTGAAACCTTCGGGATCTTTTGCTGCCGTTGTTTTTACTACGGCCGATAAAAGTCCCTTCTTTACAATACCGTCGCAGGTCATCCGTGATCAGTTAAACTTGCCCAATCCTACGGATATGTCACCCGCTCAACAAGCCCACCAACCCGGTCCCTTCGCCTTGGGTGCACCGGACGTTCTCGCGGGTCTCTTGTCCCGGGCCGGATTTGTTAATATCGAACAGGAAATTATCGAAGCTCCCTTGCGGTTTAAAACCACAGAAGACTTTGTCCAATGGCGCCGTGATATTGCTATGTCACTACAAAAAATGCTGACCGGACAAGATACACAAACACAAGAAAGAATATGGAGAGACATCACCGAAGCCATGCGCCAGTTCGAGACCAGCGACGGCTTTGAGACACCCAGCGAGCTTCTGATCTGTTCGGGGCAAAAACCGGGAAATTTCTGATCGATTTTACTTAATATATTTATTCAAATGTAATTAGAGAACGTACTTTTATTATGATAAATAGCTTCGGGTTCAAACAACGCCTATTTCTAATCTTTTTTACAATTTTAATGGGAAGCCACATCCATATATTTCAGGAAGAAATTCAATTTCACCTCAATCAGCTTGTTCAAACAAAAACACTTTCTGGAGAGGTAAAATTTAGTATTAACAAATTTAGCATCGAATTCCTTATTCAACTCATTACTTCTTTTGTATGCGGCGCAGTTGTGATTCCAATTTGGTTTAAAAACATCCGTTTTACATCACGTACTCGAGCTATGCTGAGTCTGTTCTTATTCATACCTATTGCAAGCTTCGCAGATCAATTTTTTCTTGAGAGATTTATGCTTGAGTCAATTTTTTTATCAAATTTTGTCACCAAACTTTATTTTACCTCTCTCTTTTTAGTCGCTGGCTTTTACATCTTGCCGAAATTCATATCTTTATCTGAATATCAACCAGGGAAAGCCTTAAAGGGAGGCATTTTAGCTTGTGCCTTTATTATGCCATTTGCTTTGGTTTATGACACTATTTCTGAACACTATCCTTTTTTCATTACCTACCTGTTAGACGACAGCTTAAAAAATTCTACTCAAGAAAATTATATCTATTATTTTATTGGTTATTTAATTCACCATTACACCACCCTAGAAACCTATATCAGCTCTTACGGTATGATATGGTTTAGTGTTTCTTTCTTTGCTAGTGGCATCAGTGCCTGGTTTGCCTATTTTATCATTTACCAAAGCAATTTAAAAAACTGGCAGAAAGAAGTGACTGTATTTGAATAACTGAACTCTGGATTTTGCTGATCCATACCCAGGATTATAACCAACTACGCACTAAAAACCACACAAAGAAAAACCCCCGCGCCTTTGAGCCGGGGGGGTTTTCTTTACACCAATCCTTTTGGATAAAGCGTCCGAGTATTCACACAGTTTTTAAAAGTGTTCTAGATACACAATTCTAACGATATTATTTACTACATTCCTTACTGAGGAATAATGTCACGTACGAGGCGTGGATCCAGATTGTTCAGGATCTTGGCAACGCGGCGTTCTTGGCGTTTTGCTTTATGAGCAACGATCGCGTCTGAAACAGCGGTTTTAACAAGAGCAACGATACCTTCTTTGAAGAAGGAAACGGGCTGTGCAACATTTACTGACACATGTGCCATAGTCTTTAATCCTAGTTAAAAGCTCGGTCCCGCAGATCCCGACAGCCAAGTTGTTTTTACTGATTCCTAGGTACGCTCAGTTGATCAAATCGACAATTGAAATTTATTCATTCTGGCTATGCGTTTTCAGCATAGGACTACCCCAAAAAGCCCCTATAGGTCAGGGTCTTGTCGCAGTTAAGACAAAACAATGTCGCATACAATATTTGTCCCTAAATTGCCTCATTTTAAAAAGCTTTTAGCACTTAAAAAAATTACTCATTGGGTTCTCTTTTTACGTCGTAAACAGCATACAAATGGCGTAATTTTTACACTTTGTCTTTATGGCGTCATTGCACAAAGCATTTCCTGTTTGTCACCAAAACAAAATCAAGCCGAGTCTTATTAAGCCCCCCCTACTCAGCGGCGGGGTTAAAGGGATTCATCCATAACTTTCTTTGTCATGAAACCTGAAGGCAAACGACATAAAGAAACGACACACAGTAGAAAATCTATTTATATTCAAAGCTATTTTAGAGTACCATCACGAGAATTGTGGATTTAGGTCGTTTAAGATATACAAACGGTGAGATATACAAACAGACCGATATTAGAGTTTAAGTGGTGGGGATACATGACGATTGAAAATACAGCAGCCAGCGAAGGCTTGGGAAGGAAAATACTCGCAAGAACAGCCTGGCCCGTGCTTTTGATCCTTTGTATCTGCACCACCGCCTATGGCTTTGCCATTGATCGCCCTGTGATTGTCTTCAACCTGACCTATCTGGCGCTGGCCGTTGCGCTCTATCTTTTGGAACGCAATATGCCGTTTGAAAAGACGTGGCTGGAAAACGATGGACAGACCTTTGCCAACATCGCCCACACCCTGACCAGTAAAGGCCTGGTTCAGGGTTTAGTGACTTTTAGCGGTGTCATCGGAATTACCGCCTACATCACCCCCATGCAGGGCGAAGGTTATGGTATCTGGCCACGCGACTGGCCACTGGCTATTCAGGTAATCATGACGCTTGTTGCGGCTGAATTCGGCCTCTATTGGGCACACAGAATTTCCCACGAGTGGAAGCCGCTTTGGAAATTCCATGCCATCCACCATTCCGTCACAAGGCTGTGGATCGTCAACACCGGACGGTTCCACTTTATTGATTCCCTGCTGTCGATTGTACTGGGCATCAGTATTCCTCTGGCGCTGGGTGCCCCGTTAGAAGCAATCACCTGGCTATCAGCCATCACCGCCTATATCGGCATGCTGACACACTGTAACGTGGATATGCGCTTTGGATTACTTTCTATGGTCTTCAATACCCCCGGCCTGCACCGCTGGCATCACAGTAAAAAGATTGTCGAAGGAAACAGAAACTACGGCGAAAACCTGATGGTATGGGATATGATTTTTGGCACTTGGATCAATCCGGACCGCCGCCCCCCAGCCAGAATTGGCATTACCGAGGAAATGCCCACAAGCTTTCCGGCCCAACTGGTCTGGCCCTTTAAAGAAATCAAAGAACTTGACCAAGAAGGCTGGACAACCCTGATCAACGAAGAGAACACCAAACCTAAAGTTTAATCTTGAAAACTGGAAATACCCGCACCTATATCCATAAAATCGCGACGCATAACCGTGACATTCTCCAACCGGGCATTATCACCTATATAATCATCTGTGTCCGGTTTAATCTCGTTACTCTGACATAAAACAATGGGGTTTGGGCTCATGTCGTTTTCCAATGGCAGCATAAACACTTCCAGAAACATGCGCCGCCCCGAAGACATACCATGGTTTGAAACCACCCGCATGCCACAAGGTTGCTCAACAACTGAAAAAAAAGACTGACTTGCCTTTGCCTTACGCTCATCAGCGACAAAATCCAGATAATTTTTCCCGGTAGGATCAAAGCCCATTCGCTCGCGCACTGCAGTTCCCGCAAGGCGAAATCGAATAAAATTCTCACTAACCATCTCATAGATAATCAGGTTGGGTAAAAGCTGCGGTACTTTTTCAGGAAAAAAACTACTCCGCAAAGGCAAAACCCCATCACGAGGCAAACTTAGCCAGCAGTCCAATAACGCCTGACTATGGGGGTGAAAAAGTTCAATAATTGCTCAAACTCCACACTGTCACACACAAACAGTTTGATTGTACGATTTCATATAGATTGTACGATTTCATATAATAGCATTCATTGTTGAGAAAAAAGGTAAATATTCAACGAATAAAATAGCTTTTTTATTTTAATAATACCCGAAAAAACATCCGGAAAAACATCCTGCGATTTTACCAAAAACAATAACGTTAACAACATATTGTAAACAAACGAATTGCCCCTTAATATTTCGACAATCAATTTTATTACCCTACGTTCAGAAAATGAGAAATCTATGCCGGTTTATCTAATTCGTCACGGTCAGTCAGAATTCAATGCCGTAGCCCGCGACGGTATTGATCCCCTCATCTACGACGCCCCCTTAACAGCCTTGGGGCAATCACAAGCCGACCGTGCCCGTGAAATGATCAGCGACCTCAATATCCAGCACGTTATTTGCTCGCCACTAACCCGCGCCGTGCAAACGGCGTTGCGCATTTTCAAAGATGAGGTTCCGATAACAATTGAGGCCACCCATCGGGAAATGGTCTGTAACAGCTGTGATGTGGGTCGGCACCCCGATACTTTATCCCGTGATTTTCCCGATCTCAGTTTTGAACACCTCGACGATCACTGGTGGCACAAAGGTCCAGAAAATGAACACGGTGTCCCACATGAACCAGAAGATGTTTTCAACAAACGTATAGAAGATTTTGTGTTGCGTTTGGAAACCACGGCGACAGCCCCCTTTACAACGCGTCCACTTGCCATCGTCGGACATGGACTATTCTTTCAGGGGTTGGTCGGTCGCCTGATGGATAACTGTGAAATCGTAAGGTACAAATAGCTTTGGCCAATATCTTGTGGCATACACTATGAGACAAAGCCTATCCGAAGATTACCCTATAAGAAAAGCAAACGATTATTGCTTTATTAGCGGTTGCATCGCGATTTCAGCTTTAAAACGCTCCACTGTTGTCATTAACCACTCCCGAAATGTCTCGACATGCGGTAATCTGGCCTTGCTTTTTTCAGTCACAAGATAATGCGCCCCGATAGGCAAGGCCTTGCACGCCACAGCGGGCACCAAGCTCCCCAAAGACAACTCATTCGAAACATATGCCAGATTAGCCAGGGCAATACCATGTCCCGCCACCGCAGTCTGAATAGCAGTATCGTCGTGTTCAAATTTGAGGGCCCGATCCAGCGCAAGTTCAACTTCCCCGGACTTTATGGCCCAACTGCGCCAATCCCGCCCCGTCGGTTCATTAAAAATAACCCGGTGATTTTTCAGATCCTTCAGTAACAAAGTTTTGCTGATATGATCGTTTCCTACTGTTTGCAGTTCCAGATACCCAGGCGCACAAACAGGCAATAGCCATTCTGTCATGATCAACTCACCGTTCTCGGGCACCGTGCTTGTCTTGTCTGATGGGTCGCCAAGTTGATAGATAATTGACGCATCAAACCGGCGACTTTGTACTGTTCCCGGATAGGTAACTGTTTGCAGGTTGATCGGGATATTGGGATACAGCGCCTCAAATCCGGATAGACGGGGCATCAACCAGCGAATGGCAAAGGACGTTGTTACCGATAGGGTAAAGTTGGATACACCACCAAGAATTTCATCAGAAACCTGAGCGATCTGGAACAGAGCCTGATCCGTCACATCATAAAGTTTGCGTCCCTCGTCACTTAGCTGGACACCACGGTGTAATCGCAAGAACAATGCACAGCCAAAATATTCTTCCAGTAATTTGATTTGCCGACTAATGGCCCCTTCCGTGACGCAAAGTTCTCGGGCAGCTTCCTTGAAACTCAGATGCGAAGCAGCGGCCGTAAAATGTCGTATCGCAGTCATGGGGGGTAATTTCATAACGACCTCTTAGTCTTCAATCATCCTTATTCGGAAAAGCCAGTTAAACACATGGCTTGATTTTTTGTAAAGACAAGCTGATTTTAAATCGTTTGAGAAAACAGCTATATTTCGTATTCTCTCAGTAATTAAAAAATATACTTCATTCAGAAGAAAGCAACTGAGATGTCCCCAAATATTAAAATCGACCTCGAAAGAATTTTTGCTGATACACCGGGCAAAGAAAGCTGTATTCATTTGAATAATTGTGGATCATCCCTAATGCCACAATCTGTATTGCAAAGTCAGATTGATCATCTGGAACTCGAAGCAGCAATCGGGGGATATGAGGCAGCCAACAAAAAATATGACGCAATCGAAGCGGTGTATGATTCCGTTGCTCGCTTGATAAATTGTCATAGAGACGAAGTTGCTGTTGTGGAAAATGCCACCGTGGGCTGGGCCATGGCTTTTTATGCCATTCCCTTTCAGGCAGGGGACCGTATCCTGACCGTCGAAGCGGAATATGCCTCTAACTATGTGGCCTATTTACAAATTGCCAAAGAGAAAGATGTATCCGTCGAAGTTATTCCCAGCGACGAAAACGGTGTCGTTTCTCTTGAGACATTGGAAGAAATGATTGATGAACGCGTCCGGGTTATCTCGGTTACACATGTTCCGACAAATTCTGGTTTGGTGAACCCTGTCGAAGAAATTGGTAAAATTGCGCGTAAACATGGCATTCTTTATGTTGTTGATGCCTGCCAATCTGCGGGGCAAATGTCGCTGGATGTGGAAAAGATCCAATGCGATGTACTCTCGGCCACCGCCCGTAAATTTTTACGCGGCCCCCGTGGTGTCGGTTTCGTTTATGTAAGGTCATCTGTTATTGAACACTTACATCCACCGATGATTGACCTGCTTTCCGCCACATGGGTTAGCGAAAATGAGTATGTATTAAGATCCGACGCACGGCGTTTCGAAAACTGGGAAAACAACTATGCGGCCAAACTGGGCATGGGGGCTTGCATCAATTATGCCCTTGAAATCGGGTTGGACAATATTCAAGCTAGAATAGATGAGTTGGCAAACTATCTACGGGATAACTTGCAGACAATTGACGCCGTGAAACTGCACACTCTCTGCCCGACCCAATGTGGAATAGTCACCTTTTCTATTGCGGGCAAAGATTCAGTAGATGCGGTCCAAACGATCCTTGAACAAGGCGTAAATGTCAGTACATCATCACCGTCCAGCACGCTGCTGGACGCCACTAAAAACAACCTACCGGTTCTTATCCGCTCGTCCGTACATTATTACAACGATCATCAGGAAATTGATCGCTTTGTCAGTATTATCCAAGATATCGCCAACGGATAATCAAAATTGAGCTAAAACAGGGAAAGATCAAGGATCCTGACATATAAAAACCAAGCTGCTGTTTAATATAAATTCGTATAAATTTTGTTTTATATCAATACACTAAAATTTAATCAGGTAGAAAAAATCAAGAAACAGTAGCTTGGTCATATTATGTTTAGAATTTATGACATATTCTGATATCTGCTTGTGAAAATTACACATGGTGGTGACAGTATATGTTCATTTCCGCGCAATCGGATTTGTCAGAATTAAAAGAATATCCGCGCCTGCTGGATGGTTGGCATTGGTATTCTGGCCTTTGTGAAAAACTGAGACGCCTTCCCTCTCGACAAGATATTAACCCGCTGGATATCAAATTCGCCCTAGGCTACGAAATGCTGGTCGAAAATGATCGCCAAACTCAGAACCCGCGTGTACGTCTGATCGGCATCGTTGCGGAAGAATTCATGGGTCTTTCTGTCAGTGCAACGGGAAAAACCTATGATACCTTTCTCACTGACGAGAGCAGAGTTACCGCCTGTGGCAAACTCACAGAAGCTCTAGACGAAGGGAAACCTCTGTTCGGGACAACAACATACGCCCGCAAAGACGGACGAACTTTTGGCTATGCCAGATTAATCTGCCCCCTTCACTCGCAAAACAATGAACCGGAAATGGTCTTTATCATCTTTCAAGCCTTTACAGAAAACGAAGACCGGGAAACAGGTGCAAAAAAAGAAGAAGCCATGAAACGCTGGCTTTAATTTAATTAATTCAAAGAACATCCAATTAATTATTAGACAAACAGTCGCTTGATCATATTCTGTTTAGAATATATGTCATATTCTGACATCTGCTTGTGATAATTAAATTTTGGTGACACTACATGTTCATTTCCGCGCAATCGGATTTGTCAGAACTCAAAGAATACCCCCGGCTGCTGGAAAGCTGGCATTGGTATTCCGCGCTTTGCAAAAAGCTAGGCTATCTTCCAACCCGACAAGATATTAATCCCACCGATATTAAATTTGCACTGGGTTATGAAATGCTGGTCGAAAATGACCGCGAGAATAAAAACCCGCGTGTACGCCTCGTCGGTATTGTGGCAGAGGAATTTATGGATCTGTCGGTCAGTGGCACAGGTAAAACATATGACGCCTTTCTGGATGACGAAAGCAGAATTAATGTCTGTGAAGAAGTGACTAGAGCACTGGATCAAGGACAGCCATTGTTCGGGATAATGACCTGTACCCGCAAGGATGGACGCTCTTTTACCTACGCACGAATTATCTGCCCTCTGCAAACTCTGGAAAATGAACCGGAAATGGTGTTCATTACCTTCCAGTCATTCACAGAAAATCAGGGCCCTCAATCAGGAACACAAAAAGAAGAGGTTGTTAGGCGTTGGCTTTAGAGGTCAACCGTAGCTATATCTTATTGACACAATCTATTATCAAAAAATAAGAAACAATCATTATATTTTTTCGTATATTATCATTTGGCGAAAAAGGCGCATATTAGTCATCAAGGGCAACCACTCTTTTATGAGTAACCAAGAGGACTAATTCGATGAAACCCATCGTAACTGCCAAAGATTTTGATTTTACAGCCGCTGATATCGACTTTCATGTTCGCGAAGCACATCGCCTGCGCTCTGAAGCTGCGGGCCGTTTGATTGTTGCTACGTTCAAGCCGCTGTTCAGATCCGTCAAAGAATTTCTGGGCCGTATGAGCTACCACAAGGTGAAACACGCCTAAGTCATTCAGCCAGAGCTTCTGTTCTTTAAAGCCAAATAATAACAACCCCACTGAGTGTCATTTTCATCCGAAAGGAAGCAACACTCACATTATTTGGCTAAGTTAGATATGAAGGTCAGCTAAAGACCAAAGCGGGAAAACCAAAGTGAAAAAAAGAGGATGTCGTCTCGACATCCTCTTTTTTGTGTCCGTACCACACAGGACTGTCTTAAGCATAAAGGTTTAAAATGCACATACCTTTCACGTTCACATATTTTTCACGTTCAGTGACCAGCTCAACTCCCGAGCCTCAAGCGATATAACGCTCAGGCTCTTTCTTCCAAAACGAATTAAACCAAAATTGTTTGGTGGACACATATCGTCCAAGAATAATAAATCATAAAAAATACCTCTCTGATCACAGATGATTATTGCACCCCGCCTCTGACTTGTTATCCTTTTTTCAATAAAAAAGTAACAACCCATTCTCTTGAAAAAACGGTTCCCTCCAGATGCCGAAAACGACACCCTTCTCAGAACAAAAAGAGCGGGAAATAGATCTGACAACATGGTCGCGGTATAGCCAGTACGCCATGTTCAAAGACTTTGCCTCGCCCCATTTCAGCATTACAACACGCGTTGATGTCACAGCGATAATGAAGGCAAGACAAAACCACGGCGCTTCGCCCTTTAACGCCATGCTCTTTTGCATCATGCAGGCATTCAATGCGGTGCCAGAACTAAGAACACGATTTCGCGATACAGCAGGACAGCCGACGGTTATAGAACATAACAGAGTTCACCCCTCGGTCACCGTTCCGATTGAAAATGATCGCTTTGCCTTTTGTGAAATTCCCTACACCTCTGATTGGCAGGCCTTTAACAATCACTGTCAAAGTGCGATTGCAGCGGGCAAGGCACAAACGGAACTAGATGAAAAAACCATCGACACGGATTACTGGATTTTCATGTCCTGTCTGCCCTGGTTGAACTTTACCGACATGCAACACCCCTTGAAAGGACCTGATGACTGTATCCCACGCCTGGCTTGGGGGAAGTTTGTTCCTCAACCAAAAATAGCCTCAAAAGGTGATGATCGATGGGAAGCCGCCGTTAATCTTACAGCCCATCACGCCCTTGTCGACGGTATTCATATGGCGCAATTTTTTCAAAATCTGGAAAATAATTGTCGCAATTTCTCATAACCTTACCTAGATAATATTGATCTAAAATACTTCCAATTTTAACAAAGAAAAATGATGATTTTCAATCACGTACAAATAAAAGTAAAAGACCTTGGATCGAGCAAACTCTTTTACGATCGCATAATGTTAGCCCTGGGATATGATCTCGTTCTTGATATTCCCGAGACGGTTTTTGGCTATGGTACCAGTGTTCATGACATGTTTGAAATACGTCAGGCTGATGAAGATGCCCCCCTCTCTCATGCGGTGCACATATCCTTTAACGCCAGCGATAAAAAAAGCGTTGATGAGTTCTATCGTATTGCCATAGAAAATGGCGCAAGCTGCAATGGCAAGCCGGGCTTACGACCGGAATACGAGGACGGCTATTACGCTGCTTTCATTTTGGATCTGGACGGTCATAACATCGAAGCAGTTTATGCGGAGCAAAGGGAGTAAACCTCACCCCCGCAGCATTTCCTGCTTTGGACTAAAGCCATAACGACGGGTGAAGGCCCGCGAGAGAGCAGCAGAGCTGGAAAAGCCAATTCGACCAGCAATAGCCTTGAGCGGCACCCCCCTGGACAGTTCTGTCCGTGCCAGCGTCAGACGCCAGTTTGAAAGATACTGTCCGGGTGTTACCCCCACTAATTTGCGAAAAGAATTGGCAAAATGAGTTCTGGACATTGCCGAAATTTCCGCAAGGTCTTCCAGATTATAATTACAATTCGGATTGTCATGCATCGCTATAATGGCCAATGAGATATTCGGATCGGCCAAGCCTGCCAATAACCCGACCTCTGTATGGCCCGCCTCTATCAAATGCCGCAACAGGCGTATGACCACAATCTCACAAAGGCGATCAATAACGGCACGACCACCGCAACGCGGCGCAATTGCTTCTTCCAAAAGAATATCCGTAACGGCCCGTAACGGCGCAGATTGATCTAATCGCACAATCACAAGATCAGGTAACGCCAAAGCAATCGGATTTGCTTCTCCACCTGTATCAACGACAGCACAAACGAAACCATTTGTAATGTGTCCTTCCCCTAAATCGCTCTCACCAAACGGCTCTCTTGAAATAATTTTGAAATCATGCGGCACACCGCGGGGATAAAAAACCAATAAAGGTACATCTGATTCCAGATCATTCAACTCAGGTGCAGATGATGAAATTTGCCCACGCTGTACAACAAAAAAGTTAGCCGCTCCAATAGGAAGCCCCGCACACGTAATGTTGGGGGCACCATCACTTTCGGGCTTCAATCTCAGCACATTTTCGTGGGTAGCTATATCCATTTGGGTAGCGACCTGACCGGTCGCACGTCCAGTGATCTCATCTACTGCACGGTCCGCAGTATCTTGCCCACCAAGATATTGCCCTTGTGCTTCAGGTTCTGGCTCTGGCTCTGGCGCTAACAAATCACGTCCGATGTTCTGCACACGGGCATGAATATGAAACCGTTGAATAAGGGCAGATAGGCGATCAGCTTTTTTAAATGGCTTTCGCAAAACAGTCTCCAGTTTCGTTTCTCACAAATTCTTTTTTGTACGATGGATCAACTTTTATGCACAAAAAGTATTTCTAAGTTCACTATATTCAATATCAAGCGCTGAAGTCCAGCCAAATGATTTATCAGACCAGACGACCTCCCAGAAAGGGACCCCTTGTAATGCTGATGCCTCGTCAGAAAACCCCAAACCTCTCTCTGCCAACACTCAATGATGGAACTTTTGACCTCAGTAGTGATAGCGCCGAGCGTTATACGCTTGTAACCTTTTACCGCGGCCTGCACTGCCCGATCTGTGCCAACTACCTGAAAGAGCTCGAGCGTCTGACACCGGAATTCGCAGAGCGCGGCGTAAAGACCATTGCCATCAGCTCAGACGGTAAAGAGCGTACAGAAGAAATGGCAGCAAAAATCGATGCCAAAAACCTGCGTTTTGCCTATGATCTTCCACTTTCTGTCGCCAAGGAATGGGGCCTCTATATCTCCACATCCCGCGGCAAGACATCTATCGGCATCGAAGAGCCAGCTCTTTTCTCTGAACCTGGTGTTTTCCTGATCACGCCGGAACAAACATTGTATTATGCATCCGTTCAGACAATGCCGTTTGTACGCCCGGTCTTCAAAGAAATGATCGGCGCTCTGGATTTCGTTATTGCTAACGATTACCCAGGACGGGGCGAGTACACAGGCGAAGTATAAGAATAAAAGAAATTAAAGAAGAAAAGGCCAAAAAGAAAAAAGCTAAAGCAGATAAACTAAATTAATTTGCGACAATCTTTTATCTTCTACTTGGTTTTTAAGAGACATATCGAGTTTCTGGAGGTGCCCGTATTTTGGCAATGTTGGCGTAGTCATGATACCTCCAATACCTCCAGAAATGAGTCCCCGGCCCACCACACACACAAGCAGGTCGGGGACTTTTTCTTTCCGATATGATCGGTAACTAAAGGCATCAAACTATTTAGATCTATTCTTCACTCATACCTTACACGCAAGCTCCATGCAGGATCATTGTGTTTATCCCAATAAAGCCGATGAACTTGTGTATATATCGGGCCAAGCTGACCACCGCCAACAGCATAATCATTCAGGCGCGTTACAGGCATAACCCCGCCAGCGGTCGACGAGATAAATATTTCATCAGCAGCAATCAACTTGTCCCGAGATATTTGCGTTGCTTCACATGTAATGCCCAGTTCGGCACAGAGATCAAAAACAGTCTGGCGCGTAATACCAAGTAACACACCACTGTCCGGTGTTGTCACAACGCCATCTTTTACGCAGAAAATATTAAAACCCGGGCCTTCCGCAATATTGCCGTGCCCGTTAACCAACAGCGTTGTTTCTGCGCCTTTTTCGTAAGCATCATATAGTCCCTGAACCAGATCCAACCAATGATAGTTCTTTATTGAAGGATCAACAGAACTCGGTGGAATACGAACCGTGTCGCTAATCGCAAGATGTAACCCTCGGTCCATCTGATCCTTGTTCGCCACAGATCCAAAGGGAATAGCAAAAGCCATAAAGCGATTAATGGCATCGCGGGGATCACGACTAAAATCAGGAGAATTCCCACGCGTACAAATCAGCTCGACATAGGCATCCCGATGCCCCGACAACGCCACACAGTTTTGCAGAATTTCCGTTATCTCATCCCGGTCATAGGGGATAGCCATGTGAAGTTTTTCCAACCCGGCGAAAAAACGATCCAGATGTAAATCAAGCCTGAAAAAAGCACCTTTCCAGACATGAACCACGTCATAGGTCGCATCAGAATGCAGGAAGCCATAATCCAAAACGGAAACTTTGGCCTGATTCATAGGCACATATTGGTCATCAAGAAAAGCAATACCTTTGGGGTAATGATGAGGATCACGATAGGTTTGCGTAACTTCCGGTAGGGACATCAGCTCGTCAGCCTTTTTGGAGATGGAAAATCAGGACCAAAGGAAAACCAGGACCAAGTAAGAAACATAACCTAACAGCCATTTCGCTGATGCTGTCAATAAACTTTCGCCTCAAACAGCTTCAACCTATCGGATCCAGTTTCTAAATACAGAAATTCAGAACGTCTTCCACCCTTTTTCCTACCCCCTAATTATGTAATGTAATCTATTCCATCTCTAAAACAGTACGCGTGATCATCTCACCATCTTCGTCAAAATCACATTCGTGCTGAAAACCGAACTTCGAGAGAATGTGCAAAGACGTAGCATTTTTCTTTTGTGCAAAAGCATAAATCGTTTTCATCCCCAGTTTCTCTATCCCGAAATCCAAGACCGTCCGCGCAGCCTCTGTGGCCAGACCACCACCCCAAAATTCGGGCAACAGACCATAGGAAAGTTCAACGACATCGCCGGTTTCACTTTCTTCCCGTATACCGCATTCGCCTAAGAATGTTTCATTAACGCGATCAAAAACTGCCCAGAGGCCAAAACCTCGTCGCAACCAATGATCGGTTATAATAGCGAGTTGCGCATCGCTTTCCTGTCGCGTTTGTGTTCCAATTTTACGGATCGCCATGACCTGATCATTTCCATAAAGTTGAAACAAAATATTCCCGTCTTCCGAAGAAAAAGGGCGCAGGATTAATCGTTCACTGGTAAGAGTTTTGCCTGTAAGGAAATTATCAGTAAGGACCTTAGCGGTAGAGTTTTTTGCTTGCATTCGAGATAACCTGAAAAGAATAAAACTTTAAAATAAAAGCTAACAGACAAATCAAAAAACCATATGGTCTATTTAAAAGACCATATGGTTTTTCAAATACAAAAAATTCAATGGCTGTAATCTAAAAGAAGAGAAGTGATTCATAACCAATTGATTTTAATTATTTTTTCACAAGTATAAAATCGATAAAATTTATCAACAATTGCACGATCGGTATCTGCGCACTTTCTATCTGGTTATAAATTAGGGCAACTTCAACCAGATTATTCCAGCAATCGACCTCATACAATAGCGCTATTCGGCTGCAATAGCTCCATCTTTACGGAACATTTTGAGCAGCAGGTTTATCCGGTGATCCCCCTTGAATTCCGGGCGGTGGACCAGCGCGATATTGATCTCAGCATTGCCACCTTCTAACGGGAAAACTGCCGCTCTGTTTTCCAACTCAAAACTTTCAACGATGGACCGTGGTAATACAGACGCGCATAGACCAGCCTTGATACAAGCAAGAATACCATCCAACGTCGAAATTTCCATCATCTTGGGCGCCGTCAGATTTTGTGCCCGATACCAGTCTATTGCAAAATTTCGATAGCCACAGCCTTCCTGAATCAAAACCATGATTGGTAACTCCAATGCCTGTTCCAATTTGGTTAAACCCTTTGGCGCAATATAAACCAACGGTTCAATAAAGAGCATATGCGTTGTTAAATTATCCTGATCTGTACTCCGCTTTCGGCGATCAACCACAACCGCGGCATCCAGACGACACTCATTCACCGCATTATTAAGAAAGCCTGAGACCCCGGTATCCACAGAAATCTCTGCATCAGGATGAAAACGTCGATATTCCGTAATAAACCGTGGCAACAGATGAGATGCCTGCGTATCCACAAACCCCATCCGGATATGGCCGACATCACCGGGGTTCACGGCCCCCTTGGCGGCACGTTCCAGGGTCAGCATGGCATTGGCATATTCCAACAGCTTCTCTGCCTCGTGCGTTGGCACCAGACGACGATGTGCACGCAAAAAAAGAGAAACACCGAGCTCATTTTCAAGCTTACGAATACGCGCGGTCACATTGGGCTGCACTGTATTCAAGCTCTCTGCCGCAGCAGTCACACTGCCCAAATCCATCACCAGCTTAAATGTACGTAATGCAGATAAATCCATTTTATCGATCTTATTTTAATTAATGTTTCTCATCATTATTTTTTATTTATTTATAAAAATAAACTATTTTTTTTGATGTTATTTTTACGCTTAACTTCCTCCTGTTCATTCATTGAAGGATAGATTGATCTCGACAGATGACCAATCACAGCAAAAAGGCTGTCCCAAGAATGATCTAAGAAAAACAAGCCACCAAAGATCCGCTGACCCGATATGAATTGATGCCAGTTAAAGAAAGTTAATCAGGAGCCCGCAATGACCTTTGAAATCTGGATAGCCTTTGTTCTCACTGCCAGTGCCAATATTCTTGCCCCGGGTCCTGCAATTGTCCTTGCGATTAGAAACGGTTTGTCGCTGGGGGTGGGCAAAACGGTCTATTCGACACTTGGCAATGTTGTGGCGATTGGCTGTGTTGGTCTCGCTGTCACACTCGGCTTAGGGGCAATTATAACGACAGAACCTAAGATACTTTCCATTTTGCGCGTTCTCGGCGGCAGCTACCTACTCTGGCTTGCCTTCCAGAACTGGCAAAGGGGCATGATCTCTCTTGACCATCTCTCCGGAGATGACAATGACATAACAGATACTACGGGCAATGTAGGAGCCGACACCAATAGCATTGTTCGTGCCTGTGCGTCATCTCGTCAAATTCAGAGATCTGCCCCATACCTTTTCCGGCAATCCCTGTGGGTCGGGCTTACAAATCCTAAAATGATTACCTTCCTGCTTGCCCTCTTCCCACTGTTCCTAAATGAAAAGGCCGCAGCCACGCCGCAGCTATTACTCATGACAGCAACCTTTATGGGGCTATCCTTTCTCTCTCTTAGTACCTTTGCCTATACCGCAGTGAAGCTATCCCGCCTAATCCAAAAACCGGCAACCGTCGCCTTTATCAATAAAATTATTGCCATCATCTTTTTTGGCTTTGGCTCAAGCCTCGTCTATTTCGGCATTACAACGATATAATCACGGGGCCTTTTACACTTTCGTCCCTTTTGTACTGGTACAATTTCACGTCAGATCACAGTTTTCAATACTTTATCTTGATACATCTTCCCCGGTCGTGTTTGCTAAAAACAGAAGTCCCCGAAAAGCAACATTTTACAAGCAATTGATCAGAGGCAGAATATGTCCGCGCGTACCCAGACAAACACCAACCCACGATACAGACATGCCTTGCCGCAACTACAAGGGGCGACATATCTTACCGATGGCGGTCAGGAAACCGATTTGATCTTTAACCAGGGGATTCCAATCAAAGCTTTTGCGGCCCACACTCTTTTGCCGGATAAAAAAGGGCGTGCCGCGCTGACGAACTATTACCGCGGTTTTCTGTCTCTGGCTCAACGGATGAACACAGGCTTCATCCTAGATGCACAAACATGGAAAGCGCATGCCCACTGGGCGGATGATCTAGGGGAAAGCCTGGAAGACATTGAAGCCGCAAATCATACTTCTGTTGCCTACATAGCTGCTCTTAGAGAGTCCTGTGTTGGTGCCACCCAACAGCCGATTGTATTAAACGCCTCACTTGGTCCCCGCGGTGATGCATATGCCCCGGACTATCATATCTCTGCCAAAGAAGCCGAAGACTACCATGCGCAACAGGTAAATTGGCTTGCCGCATCGACTGTCGATATGTTGACAGCCATGACCTTTACACAGTCAGAAGAAGCAATCGGGGCCGTACGTGCCGCCCACAAAGCAAAAATGCCCATCGCGGTTTCTTTTACAGTTGAAACGAATGGTTTGCTCCCCACCGGACAATCGCTTGCCGATGCCATAGACCAGGTTGACCGGGAAACCAATTCGCAGGCAATTTATTTTATGATCAACTGTGCACATCCTGATCATTTCCCAGGCGCTTTGTCAGACACCAATCTCAATGAGAAAAACTGGGCAAAAAGAATAAAAGGCATCCGCTGCAATGCCTCACGGATGAGCCATGCAGAATTGGATAATTGCGAGACACTTGATGCGGGAACCCCCAGCGAGCTGGGCCAGCAATACCAGGAAATCTATTCCAGAATGCCGTGGTTAAATATTTTTGGTGGTTGCTGTGGCTCTGACCTGCGCCATTTGACAGAAATCGCGCACTCAATCCTGCCCGGTCCAGACAAATGATGTTTAAGCACACCAAGCCGACCCTATAGCTATCTGACCCAGAGGCTCAATCAGATATACCCGTTCACTTAGATCATCGAAATCAGGCGCCCGAGAGTGATGGATAGACAAGTTCTTCAACGCTATCCAACCCGGCGCCAATATCAATGAACTGTCTTTTAAAAATCTTCAGGTAATCCAGATTTTCCATACGTGCATCCGGAAGACGTTTTTCACAATCCAATTCATTCTTTTGGAAAAGAATCATCGGATGGCCGTTTTCACCATTCAACAAAGGAAGACCAACCGTTTCCATGCAGACGCTCAGGCCATTTAGCATAATCTGTTCGACAATCCCCACAACGCCACAGGGTTTGTTTACAACAGTCCAAAGAGACTGTGACGCCTGTATTCTACGTTCGTCCCCCACAAGATCCAGATAATTACCACCAGTGTTTGCATCCCCAAACTTTTCACTAAGGTTCGTCCCAAGAAGGCGTATTTTTATATAATCGTCCGAGATCATCTCGTACATCATAAAATTGGGAAGTAATGACGGCACTTGTTCTGGGCGAAAGCTATCACGAGACGGCGCATAACCATCACGAGGCAAATCAAGCCAATAGCGATAAAACTCTGCAGATTTCGGATGTTGAAAATCCATAAAGAGCCACAGCCTTTTCTTATAGTAACGCAAGCACAGCAGCTTCCAGAACAGGAGTTGTAGACTGGCGCAATCGCCTCGTAAAAACAAGGATCAGGAAGCCACCAAAACCAACACTGAAAACAACAGACAAGATCATGTCTGTGTCCATCGACTTTAATCAAGAACCATCTTTAATCAAGAACTATCTTGCTGATTTCACTTCAGTTTTAAAAATAACCAATATTAAAATCTTGTAGCGACACAAAATTACACAAAATGGTTAATTTTCATCGTTAAATTACCAATCGATTCAACACAAAGCCATTGTAAATAAAAGAAAAGTTACAGGCAAACGGCTTCCAATTGCGAATCAATCTCTAAAGTCTGGAATACCTGCTCCGAGATCAAAAAAACGTCGCTCAGAAACCCTGATACACTTCAACAAACGATCTTCTTTATCATCAAACTGATCCCAATTTTCCAAGAGTAAATCATCCCGATCCCGACTAATCTCATTATTCTGGAACAGAATAAGCGGATGACCACCTTCAGTGTTTGAAATGGGTAATCCAACAGCCTCGATATATGCAATGCGTCCGGACATCAACTCTTGCTCTAAAAGCACATGCATTCCGCAGGGCTTTTCAACCTGCGACCACAGAGCAGCGGATGCACTTGGTTTGCGATGCTCTTCTACCATATCTAGATAATTCGTACCTGTACGGCTGCCACCAAAGCGTTCCTCAACCGTCGAACCAATGAGCCTTATCCTGATAAAATCAGACGATATCAACTCATAAACCAGCATTGTGGAAAGCAGGCTTGGAATTTCTTCTGGTTTGAAACTGCTTTTATCCGGTAAAATTCCTACCCTTGGCAGATTGCACCAATAGTCATAAAAGGCCTGACTTTTAGAATGCCTGAATTCTATCAACGCATTTATGCCCTTCTATCTCGTCCGCAAGCATCGTTCTGGGATAAAGGAATAGCCCCGAAAAGGGTTAAACCCGAAAACCCAAAACACGCATATAAAAACATAAATGAAATAGTTAATAAAGTATTAACAAAATTTTTGATTACATTACATTTCATGAATGAAAATGACTACGTTCAAAGCACTAAAATAGAAAAATTTACCCTATCTGATAATAACTTTGCCAAAGCTTGCCTAAGAAGGTTAAAAAAAGTTCATCAAACTCTTTCTAAGAAAATCACCTCAATGAGACAATCTCTAAAGCAAAAAATTATCGAAATCTGTGACCTTAAAATAGAGAAAAAAGGCGAAACCGTTGGCTTGTCTTTCTACGCTTTTTTTGCCAACAAAAACGACGATCCAGATCTTTTGATGGAAGCAGCTACATGGTGGATCAAAACGCATAAACTTGATCACTTTGAAAAGGCGCAAAAGATTAAAGACATGGTTTTGGCCGACAAATAGAAAGCGAGTGAGATTAAGAGAAAGCATCTATATCTGATCGGTCCCGGCGGTGTTGGCAAATCAACCGTCGCCCCGTTTGTTGCACGTCGACTTAATCGCGCCCTGATTGATCTGGATACAGAGTTCTGCCGGGACATCGGTAATATCGGGCACTACATCCGTGAACATGGCTATGAAAAGTATGTCAGGGAAAATTCCAGGCTGTTCAACAAACTCCTTTCTACACAAACAGAGCCAGTACTTTTTGTTCTGTCCTCGGGCTTTCTTACGACAGATATCGCAACGGAAACAATGGCGTTTAATCGAAAACAAGTAAAAGAAACCGGCACCTCTATTTTGCTGTTACCTAGCTTGGTCGCTGCGAAAGCAACAAAGATTATTTGCACACGCCAAATGCAACGCGGTTTTGGCCTAAACCCTACAACTGAAACAGCAAAATATCTGAGCCGCATCAATGCTTACCAAAGCCTTGCAGATCATCAAATAGTCTCAGATAAAAACCCTGAGGAGATCGCACAAAGAGTATGCGATCTCCTCAGTTCCATTAGAGCGACATAAAGTTCAACACAGGCCATATCAACCAAAAATCGAAGCCTCGCCCCAAGAACTGACTCGTCAGTTTTTCTGTTTGATGCATATCAGAGAAAATTTCACCACACTGGATTAAGATTGAGTTCCAAGGGAAAGTTCGCACAGTTGATCTTTAAAAAGTTGATCATTAACAGGCGGCTTTACCACTGGCAGAGGACATTATCTGTGAACAACAGTCGGGCCATAAGTTATGACATTGGAACACGATCATTCATCCGAAGCCATTCGGGAACGTTTTGCCAAGGGCCATAAAGCAAGTTATCTGCAGGATTGGGTCTATGGTAGCATTGATGGCGCTGTTACCACTTTCGCTGTTGTATCCGGTGTAATCGGCGCGCAACTGTCTGTCCGTATCATTCTGATCCTCGGGATTGCCAACTTACTTGCCGATGGCTTTTCCATGGCAGCAGGGAATTATAGCGCAACCAAATCCGAACTGGATGATACAGAACGCCTGCGCGCTATAGAACGAAAACACATAAAACAAGTTCCAGAGGGAGAACGGGAAGAAATTCGCCAAATCTTGTCCGCAAAAGGTCTCAGCGGATCAACTCTGGAAGAGGCCACAGACGCCATAACATCAAACGAAGAGCTTTGGATCAACACGATGATCACCGAAGAATATGGCATATCACCCACGTCACGAGCGCCTCTAAAATCGGCGTTATCAACATTCACGGCTTTCTTTATCGCAGGCGCAATCCCTTTGCTGCCTTTTATCTTCTCTATGCAAAACGCCTTTACTATCGCCTGTAGCATGACAGCTTTGGCGTTCTTCATTACAGGCATGATCAAAAGCCGTTGGGCACTGTCCCCATGGTGGCAATCAGGCACAGAAACACTTTTAATTGGTGGATTAGCTGCGGCAGTTTCTTACGGTGTTGGATACCTATTACGCGGAATTGTTGATTAATTCTTATTTTAAACCTTGATATAACTAGACTTTAACTGCTCGTCGATAAGCGCCGGGACCTTGACCATATTGTCGTTTAAAGCGACTGGAAAATGACGGTGTTGATGCATACCCGCAAAGTTCAGCAATTCTATCGATTGAATAATCAGTACTGGAAAGTAAAAGCCGGGCTCGCATTAATCGCCAAAGCGTAAGATACTCAATCGGAGGCAAGCCAACCATTCGGGTAAAATAATCTGCGAAACGTGCCCGAGACATACCCGCTGCCTCAGCAAGAGAATTTACTTTCCAACCCTTTTCTGGGGTTTTATGGATCGCATTTAACGCTTTGGACAACTGGATATCCGAAAGGGCAGCAATAAAGCCCTTATGAGCATGATCCGGATCTAAAGCCAATCGGCGAACCAGTTGAATGAAAATAATCTCAAGCAGGCGCGACAAAATACCGTTCCTGCCTTGCCCCGCAAGTTCAGCTTCCAATTTTAATAACTGTAACGCACCGGACATCCAAGGCTCAGGACCAAGATCCTTTTGATTAAGAACCAACAGCGAAGGAAGGTTAATTAAAACTGGATGGTCTATATCTTCGTCAAACTGGCAAAACCCACAGAGAAGCCGACACCGTCCCTCTCCTGCCCCGTAAACAAAAACGCCCTCAGCAAAATGTCCCTGTTCCATAGCATCGGACAAAACAACAGGGCGTGGATAATCAAAATTCTCACTATGAGAAATAACCTGCGCCACCCCATCCGGTACTAAAACAAGATCCCCTTCGCTCAACAATTGAGATTCCATCCCATCTGGTGTTAACCAGCAGCTCCCCTGTAAAACCAAATGAAACCGGATACGACGCTGCTCATGAGGTAACTCAATTGCATAAGGACCTTTGAAATCAGTTTTAAAATAAAGTTGACTGCGAAGCCGTAGCGTCGAAAAAACCTCGCTCAAAAGGTCCGTACTTATATTTTTAGCAGATATATTATTCATATTACCCACAAACAAGACGATTGAATAAAAATCAGAGACAAATCAAAAGTGACCTTCTCTTTTTGTGCTGTCAAGTTGGGACATCAAACGGCCGTTATATCTACATACGATTCATAGGAAATATCAAAAATGCCATTAGAGACCATACTTGCTATATTTGGCTTTGCTTTCGTTACCTCAATCTCCCCGGGTCCCGGTAATTTTTTACTCTTAACCTCTGGGGTCAATTTCGGTTTTGTTCGTTCTGTTCCCTTGATCCTGGGTATCAGCTTTGGTTTTTTGAGTATGGTCTTCCTGGTTGGTCTTGGGTTTGGGCAAATATTAAAATCATTTCCCTTTTTATACAGTGCTCTTAAGTATTGCTGTTTTGCATACGTACTCTGGCTTGCATGGAAGATCGGGACAAGCAAATCATTAGGGAATGATGCCAACAGCCCAACGACTACAAAAGGCTTTGATGACCCTATAAACTTTGTTCAAGCTGCCCTGTTGCAACTCCTAAATCCCAAAGCCTGGACTGTATCTCTAATTATCACCGTTAGCTACACTAGCCCGACAAATTACACCAATAGTTTAATTCTGCTCGTTCTTTTCTTTGCTATTGTTAATCTGCCTAGCATTTCAATTTGGGCGTTATCCGGCACCTTCCTGCGCCGTACGCTTATTCAAGGTAATCGCATTGCCATATTTAACCGGTTCATGGCACTACTGCTTATCGGATCTATGATCCCAATGGTCATAGCTGCATAAAGGAAGCCTTGTATAACGATTTCAAGCAATCACACAAATCCCAACAACCAAGGCAAGACAACCCAGAATGACTTCTCCATACTTTTTCCCACCTACTTTTGCTTGATTAATCAGGGTCTCTTCGGCAGGATTCGCCGGATTGTAATAAACATCCACAGTTGCCCCGACACAATGACTTTGGCCAAGCCCTTTGACCTCAACCTCATCTAACACTGTATAATAGGCAACTCGTGACCCGCTGTAGTTCTGTCCACCGACGGTATAATCATACCTGGCATAAAAAACATACTGGTTACTGGTAGATTTGGAGCGTGACACAATACTTTTGGTCATAACACCATTTATTCTTGTCCAAGAACCACAGGTCTCAAGTTTTTTCAGCGACTTAATAGCATTCACCAAAAGGTAAAGCGCCAATCCCACCAGAAAAATCCCACCAGAAAGAGGCCGCCCCAAAAAGAACTATTCATGTGTAAATTTCCTCTTCTGCAAAAAGAAACTCATTCTCTTCGGAAGCTTAGAGCTTCTCAATCTCTTCCATGGTTCGGCCCGGTTTGCTTTTATAGGTTGGCAGGTTCCAACCGTAATAAAGCGCACCACCGCGAACGCCAAAAGCAACGAGAAAACCAAGAATAGAACCAACTGCATTTCCAAGTCCCGCATGATGGGAAATTACCCAAGCCACGGCCCCGCAAAGAGCTGCTGTCACGTAAATTTCCCGACGCATCAGAACAGATTGTTCACCAGAGATAATATCACGCAGAACACCGCCAAAGGTTGCGGTCAAGATACCAGTCACAATGGCAACCGAAGACGACCCAGTTGCCAAAAATCCGATCTCCGCGCCTTTTACCGAAAAGACCGCCATACCGATCGCATCCAGCCACAATAGAACTTTATAACGGGATTCAAATCGGTGAGCCGTAAAAAAGACCACGACGCCTGTTCCCGTACAAATCAAAAGATAGATCTGCTCCTGCACCCAGAATACAGGTGTTTGCCCCAAAATCGCATCCCGAAAGGTACCACCACCGATACCTGTCGCCGCCGCGAGAAAAAGAAAAGCGATGAAATCCAGTTGCTTACGCGACGCCGCCAACGCGCCTGTCGCGGCAAACACAGCAACCCCGGCGTAATCCAGCCATTGAACAATATCCACCTGTTCCCCCTTAATATTTTAAGCCACTTGCAGGTATAAACACCCTTTATCTAAGTAGCATATATCAAGTTAAGATAGCAGAATAATTAACAAATACAGTTAATTATACCGAGAAAATCCTCAATGTTTTCTCGGAACACTTGTTTTCCGATAATTCAAAAACAACCAAGCTTAAAGCACAGGATTAGCCCATAAAAACGGGAGCACCCTTGCCTATATCTATGATGTTCCGTTCAACAACGAGAATAAGTTTCAAACGTTCATCTGCCTGATAACCTAAGGAGTTCAAGTCATTGATTTCATTGCTTTGATAGATAATAATCGGGTTAGGCGTGCTGCCATCTACGGTCATGATATCATTGTGCAGAGGAAAACCTATTGATTCCACAGTTATATTACGCCCACTCGACAAGGCATGTTCCAGAACCGCAAGAACCCCACAGGGTTGTTCTGCCATCATCCAAAAGGCATCCGCCGCAATCTTTTTGCGATCCTCTTCAACATAATCCAGATAATTCCCCCCGGTCATATCATGACCAAAACGCTCATTGATCGCCGTGCCCTGCAGGCGTATTTTAATGTTTTCGCGGGATACCAGCTCGTAGATAATAATATTGGGCAGTAGTGAAGGAATATCTTCCGGGCGAAAAGCACTTCGGTTTGGCACAACAGTACCTTCTGGCTTTTCTAAACTTAGCCAATAATCATAGAACTGGCGATTTTTGGCATTTCTTATGTTCACAAAACCTCACTCCATACTCTGTCATCTGGTTACAGCCTGTTCTTGTCCCCCTGTCACCCGACAAATGCAGCCTATAGATTTTTTATGTAAGCATACAGTGATTTTTTATTGCTTGTTTCTGGAACTTTTCCGCACTGATATTGCTTCCTGTCGCAAAGCAAAAAAACAAACTCGACACAAAGTTACACCTTGTGAAATTTTCACAATCATACAGCTTCACTTTCTTTCTTGACCTCTATCAAAAGGGATGGTTTTATATTTCTACATTTCACGAAAAGTTACTGTTAGACCTCAAGCCACTTCTTGATGGTTTGTGCAGATAAGCGACCGGATATCTAAAACCGAATATCAGGGTAAGGACTTTATCGGTGCCTTTAGGGTATTCGACAAAGCCATATCAGGTATAGACACCCGGCCATAACCTAAAACACATAAACCTACCGGCTCCCTGTTTCTTAAGGGCCTCCCTGTTTCTTAAGGGAATGTCTCGGCTTTGTTTTGCTCGACCTATTCACGAGTAGATCACACCATGCTGCGGATAACCATTTTGAGCCTCAAGTGTATCTGTTCGCCGGATGCCTGGGGTATTAAACCAGTCAACGAAGTGTCAAACGGACTCCCCCTGGGTCTAGTCGATTGGTTTCACACTATTTTACTGCCATTGGATTGCGCCACCGTAATCAAGGCAATCTAATGCAAGACACTCTGCGAAACAGAGTAACAAAACGGAGAGTTACCATGTTGACACTATTTCATGCACCAGGAGCTTGTTCTTTGGCCTCTTGTATCGCACTGGAAGAAACCGGTGCAGAGTTTGAAGTAACAAATGTTTCCTTTGCTGACGGTGAGCAACATAAAGCAGATTATCTACGACTGAACCCCAAAGGCCGCGTGCCAGCACTTGTTGTTGAAGAAAAAGCTACAGAGAGCGGTATATTAACAGAAACACCCGCGATCCTCTACTACATCGCCCAACGTTTCCCTGATGCCAAACTGGCTCCTCATGGAAACGACTTTGCCCTGGCACAGATGCAATCATTCAACAGTTTTCTCTGTTCGACAGTTCATGTTGCACATGCCCACAAATTACGTGGTGCACGTTGGGCAAATGAACAGAACTCATTGGACGACATGCGTGCCAAGGTGCCTGAAAACATGTCAGCCCTTTTTACTATGATTGAAGAAACCTATCTCGGCCAGCCTTGGGTGCTGGGCGAACAGTACAGCATTAGCGACACTTATCTCTATACCATCGCGCGTTGGCTGGAAGGTGACGGTGTCGATATCACCACCTTTCCGCACGTCAATGCGCATTTCAAACGTATGGAAGACCGTCCTGCTGTACAAAGAGCCTTGAGGCATTAGCCCCGGGCTCGGACCTGATGACGCCAATCTATTTTGATAATCAGCTTTGGCGCTTCAGGTTTTAAACAATAAAGATAGAACCTATTATGAATAAGAGTCCTTTAAAACTACCTGAGTTCGTCATTCTTTTTGCCCTACTCACATCCATTACTGCCCTCAGCATTGATGCTATGCTGCCTGCTTTACCACAGATCAGTGCGGATCTTGCCATTTCCGATCCCCTTGATAGCCAATTGATCATCTCTCTTTTTATTTTTGGAATGGTCTTTGGTGAATTGTTTATTGGCCCTGTCTCTGACGCTATTGGTCGCAAAGGTGCGATCTTGCTCGGTGTCGGGATCTATGTTGGCGGCACTCTTGTCGCCATGACTGCCTCTACATTCGAGGTCCTTATTTTAGGTCGTATTATTCAGGGTATTGGTGCATCTGGTCCTAAAATTGCGACCAGAGCTCTGATCCGTGACCAATACGAAGGCGAAGCCATGGCACGGATCATGTCCTTTATCATGGTTATCTTTATCATGATCCCCATGATTGCACCCGCTTTTGGTCAACTGGTACTCGCCATTGCCGAATGGCGTTATATCTTTTTCTCTTTTCTGGTTCTTTCTCTTTCAACAGGCATTTGGTTGATCGTCCGGCAACCAGAAACCCTGTTACCGGAAAACCGCATTCCCCTTTCTCCGGGCAAGCTTATGAAATCCACCGGGCGTATTCTAAAACATGGCAAAGTCATGTGCTATTCTGTCTCTGGCGGCATGATTTTCGGTGCCTTGCTGGTATATGTCAGCACATCACAATCCATTTTTGAAGATCTCTATGGTGTCGTTGATAATTTCCCGCTCTACTTTGCGGTATTGGCCTCTTCTGTTGCTCTGTCTTCGTTGATCAACTCACAATTGGTGATGCGGTTTGGGATGCACAGAATGGTGGTCGTTGCTCTGAGTGGGCTACTTCTGTTTACAGCAAGCCTGTTTTTCTTCGCCTTGCCTTATAACGGAATTCCACCCTTTGCTGTCTTTATGGTCAATGGCTTCTTCATTTTTCTGTGGGTTGGCATTCTTTTTGGCAACATCAATGCCATGGCCATGCAATCCCTAGGTAAGATGGCAGGATTGGGCGCATCGGTCATTGCATCTATATCAAGTTTGGTTGCCGTGGCTGTTTCAATATCTGCCGGTCGGCTCTATGACGGAACCGTGATGCACATGGTTATTGCCCTGTCTTTCTGCGGGATCACAGCTCTTATTCTCGTCCTTGTGGCAAAACGTAGCAAAGCCGGCGCACTACTTCCTGCTTGATATTTCTTATTTTCGGCTTATATGACGAAAATAACCAATAATTTAGCTTTTCCTCTTTCCCCAAAGAGGTTACCAACAACTGAATTATTCATTTAAGTATGGGCTCGCATTATTCTAGCCCTGCTTAACGGGGTCCATCATATCCCCCTTAATGATGGACCCCACCTTTTCTCCTTGGAAGATTTAAATTTTTAGTCGATGAAAAAGAGCTGACGAAACCATCAGCCCTTCTCCTTTCAATCACGTTTTAGCAATTAACTTCCGTAAATCTCATCTTTCGGGAAACGTCCGATACCCTGTCTCTCAGCATCAAGAGGCGCAGAATATCCCTTTGCCTGTCTGGTTGCTTCGATGACAATAGCCTGAGCCTGAAGCTCATCAACCGGACTTGTCGCCATACCAGTTTTATAAGCATTTGCAACGACACGTGTTATCATAGGCGCGGCGACAGAGGTTCCATCCAATGTCACTGACACACCGGAATTGACACCTGATGCCTGCACGCCCCTAAAAACAAGGCTGCGATCACTTTCCGCAGAAACAAAGGGTGTTTTCGCCTGTTCAGGCAAGCCTGCATCTGTTGTCTGATACCCACTATAAATCGCAGTACGACCTGTGGCCTCTACATGACCTGCGACAACAATCGGAACGGTGCCTGTTGCCAAACCGTTGGATGATCCAGCCCGCTTTACAATGGAATGGTTATCCTGCTCCTGCAGTTTTCCTTCGCGATCATAAAGCTGATAGGCGACATCGTCGAAATAGGCTTGGCGACCCAGGGCAGGATAACCAAAAGGTGATGCATCGCGCTGAATACGGGCATGAATAGGCTCTGGCATTGTTTTGTCAAACTTCTTGATGACCCGCACTGTCCACAAACCATTGGGCACAGGCTTGAGAGGATTTAGATGCAGAGCTGTATCATTACGCACTTCTGTTGGCGCGAGAATCAACATAAAACGACCACGTTCGTCTTCTTCTGACAAAGGCGTATGCCTGTCATAAGACAGGCGCGCTACAGCTCCCGTATCACGGTTGAGAATAACCGCGCTATTCACCACACCAGATAATCTTTGCACCGGAATATTATCTGTACTTGGTGGAATAACCTCGACCTCAATGTCCCCGTCTTCATAATCTGATTTAGGCATCCATATCTCAAGATAGCTGGACGTTCGATCATTAGGCTGGACGCGCCAGGGCAGGTCACAGAAACAATCAGCAGCCCCAGAACTGTCACTCGCACCATCAACTTTAAAATCTGCATCTGCGATAACAGCATGAGATCGTTCCAGATGATGATTGCCAGATGGTAACACCACCGATGTTGGCGCGACACGATCATTACGCGCCGTTACGATTTCATCAATCGCTTTTTCCAACAGCGACGTGCCATCATGTGGTCCGCCAAATATCCCGTAACTAAAGTTAATCACCACAGGCAGGTTCGGCGCAATACGATCTGCACGATCAAGAATATAGTGCACACCGGCCAGAATAAAGCTGCCCAGCCCCATACCCGATGTATCCCAGGTAACAGCGGCTGGCACCTGTACCGTTATAATACGATCTTCTTCCAACACATCCGATGAAATACTGTCATAATCAGCCCCGGCAGCAAGATCCAGAACATGTGTACCGTGTGCGACTTTGCCATCCAGTGAATTGGGCATGACCTTACGACTATCAATCAGTCCCAGCGCGCGATAGAGGGCCGCTTCATTTGTAGCCCCCAGTGCATCAGTGTGTTCTGCTAGGGCACCATCAATATCAGCCTTGGTATACTCACGCCCAAAGGCAACGTCAGAACCAACCCCAAAACGGGAACCGGACCGGGTACCTCCAGACTGGGCATCCCCGTCCTGTACCCAGGCAAAATCAATCCGCGTACTGCCAGGCGCAGATTGGAAACGGCGATTGGCAATGGCAATGCCATCATCAATAACACCAACCACAACCTTTGCCCCAGAGGATACAGAAGGTAAAACAGGATTTGGCGTAGCTTGGGGTGTATAGCTTTGGTTCACGCTTGCCGCACGCAGGGGAACGCCGATCCGGCGTTTGATCTTCGAGGCTCCGTGACTTGACGGCTTAAAGCCGCTACCAACCGTACTCTCCCGCAAGACAAAGGGACGAAAGCTGGGCTGTTCGCCGCCCGGACGGTAAAGTTTGGGATAAATCGCATCCGGGTTTTCATCTCCCGCTACAAAACCATCCGAAGCTTCGGTTCCGGTATAACAATGCGCTTCATTTGGAGGACCAAAGGGAAAGCCATAACCCGCCCCTGTCTCTAGCAACCAGTCTTCATAGGGATCAACGGCTTTGACGCCATCATCCCGCCACTCATAGGAATCAGCCATTGCTGCCTCCTGCTGCTGGCGCGTCCTCCCACTCGCTTCTGGCCTTGAGCCACAGCCAGCGGAACAGGTTATCCGGCTCACCATGAACCTCTGACGTACCCCACTTCACAACGGGATCACTGTCCGCATCACCCAATGCGATGACAGATTTATCAAAATCACCCGTGGCGTTGTTGCCAATAAACTCAACGGCATCAATATCACCGCTTTGCCCGCTGGCAAGCTGTAGCAAATAATGTCCAAGCGTCGTCCCCAACGCCGCCCCGGCTGTACTATCCGCCGGGAAATGCACACCCGCAACAGTACGGTTCACAGCAACTCTTTCAGCAACTGAAAGAAGTAGTGTTTTAATCGAAGGGCTTTGCTGAAAATCCATCGGAGTATTCTTGAGTAAGGCACCATAAACTGTTGCAACAATAAAGGCAGCAGTCGCATGACCACTCGGCAGTGTTCCATGGCCAGGCGTGGGTATTATTGGCTGTATCTGAGCGGAATAGATATCAGGACGACGGCATGCCATTGAGTGTTTAACCCTTAAGACCACATAATCGGCTATCATTTGAACTTGGCCTAAAAGTTCTAATGTCCATTTATGTTTTCCTCCGTGAAGAGGTACTACGGAGCCAAAAAACTCTGTTGGAAAGCCTAGTTGAGTTAGAATCTCAGCAGATCTTTCTGACCTCTGATCGGCATAGTTTCTAACGTATTCCAATTGATCTCTAAACACAGCTTCACTTGGCCGTGTGAGTTTAATGAGCTTTGAATAAGAAGGATGCGGAGCATGATCCACCCCCCCGTGAGGATGGTTGTGTTGTATCCAAACCGAAAATGCTCCGTTCGCATCCCCTTTAAAAGCCAACTTAGATAAAATTTCCGAACGGATTGCGAAGGCACGTGCCCAAGGGGCCCACTGAGATAAATTCGCGGCACTATCAGAAGGCATATGAGGCGGTGCTTGTCCTGGTTCTGGTAGATTCCAGGGACTTCGAATTGCATCAGAAGAAGTATTAAGTGCAGAAACTAGTAATGGATCATAGAAACCCGCAGTACCGAGCACACCATCTTTACTAGCAATACCACCCGTACCTGCTGTACCAGCTGTACCGGCTGTACCTGCCGTGCCTGCTGTACCTGCTGTACCTGCCGTGCCTGCTAAAGTTGAATTCAACGTCATAATAATCTCCCTATAAGTCTGGGTTTATTTATCTGAACCAGAAAATCATCAAGAACCCTCAAGTATTAGGAATCCCAGAACTCAACAGAGCCTTTGACCATTCTTGACCTGTAGAAAACGATGCTGCTGGATGGTTTTTTAACCAGCCTTCTACAGTTAAATTTGGCTCAAGATTTAATAATTTTTTGGCCGTTTCATTAGCCTCTGCTTTACGATCCATATAATACAGAGACACAATTTTTGTTCTTAAAGTCGATGTATGCCTGCTGTTAGACTTAAGCGAATTCTCAGCTAAAGATAAGGCGCGCTCATACTCTTTATTTGCATTGAGTGCTGTTGCAGACAGGGATTGGAAAAAATACCGATGAGGATCAATCGGTGACAATAAATTTGCTCGCGAGGTATAGGACACCGCAGCTTCACCCTCATCAATGAAAGCATGGCAAGTTCCTTTTAGTAACCATGCGAGAGCATCATTTGGATTCAAATGAACAGCTTGATCAAATCGTTTTAAAGCTACATCAAATTTTTTATGTAAAAAGTTTAGAACTAACCCATTTACTGCAAGTGAAAATGAGTTATCAGGGTCTAAATCAAGAGCACGCTCTGAACAATCCAAGGCAATTTGATTATCTTTTACTAAGTTATCGCTCCAGCCCTGTGTAACAGATAATACGTACCATTTACCCAACCAAGCGTAGAGTGATGGGTGTTTTGGAAACTTTCGTATTATCTCTTCGATAAGTGGTCGCGCTTTGGCGAAACTCGCCAGTGTTTGCCGATGCATTAAAGTCACACCGGAGACCAATAGAGCGTGACTAGAAATTTCTGACAGAGGTTTACTGGTCGCCAACTCAATGGATGTCGAAAGGATTGACTGGCCAATCTGTCGAGAAATATCGGCCACAAACTCCTGGCTGCCATTGAGGAAATCAAACATCTTGGCATTGAATTGACGAGACCAAAGGATCCGACCGCTTTCAGCATCTAAAAAGTCAGCATCAAGATGAAAGTGCTCCCCCTCCTGCCGATAGCTACCATGGATGACATACTCAACATTCAAGGCTCTGCGCACATCAGCAAGGTTCAAAAGCTTCATATTGAGATTGCGGCATGAAAGATGAGAAATAACATCAATGAGTTGGGACTTGGAAAGTGCCCGAGACACTTCTTCAGCCAGCATATCACCAAGAACATTATCACCCTGCCGATTAAAGCTCTGCAAAAAGGGGAGTACGGCCACCGCAGGTAATATCCCTGTCTTTTCCGAGGCTCTGAAATACTCTAACTCAGAGGTTAATTGAGGGCGATTGTTTCTCTGTTCATTTACCCACGAGGTAAAACCACCTTCTGCGATTTCAATACCTTCAAGAAACTCGCCTTCGGTTGGTGTCCCCACGAGTTCAACAAGATCATCATTAAGAGCTATATTATCATGACAGACTTCAAACAGAGTTTCAAAGTCAGCGCCAATTGCGCGCTTCAGATCACTCAACCCACGGCGCAAACTTGCCCGCCCAAGTTCCGCGCCGGATAAGGACCAAAGCTTATCCTGCAGCCAGGAACGTGTCCGGGTCATATCCGGCGCCATCGCCAAAAGGGCAATCATTGCCCGCAGTTTTGTACTACGCACATTGAGCCTGGTACCATCAGACCATTCTGCGCTGAAGGTACCGTAAAGCCGAAGTTTAAGTGTTTTTTCTGCCGGGTTATTTTGCATTTTTGTACCCAGACCCTATTTCCCAGATCAGAAGCTTTAGAAACATTAGAACAATGTTCCTAAAATTACCCTTTTAAGTTCACAAAGATTACCACTTGTAGAGAAAGTTAAAAAACCTTTTACGTTTTTTTCACGCTTTTTGGACGCTACCCAGGCTCGGAACTGCTTCATAATACATTATATAAAAAATTAGATTTTAGATTGGCGGATAATAACTTGATAAGAGTTCAACATAATCTTTGCGGTTAATAACACAACAGCAAGAAAACAAAAATACTTATATTGCAAAGACTTGAAGCCAAGAGAATAGGAAAGAAGTGTGACCGGAGATAATAAACCGACCCCACAATTAGTACCAGAACAAGACTCTCTGAAACCCAGAGACCTCAGTGATTTCTGCCAAAAGTGGAATGATTTGAAAATACACGCAAGCGACAAACAGCTGGAAGCAGCCAAACTTTCACCGGAAAGCCGAGAGGTTATTTCCTGGCTTACAGTCCTTGCTGATAAAGTTTGTCACACCGAAGATTTTTAAGCGACCCACTGCTATTACCATGAAGCTCCTGGATTACCCGTGCTTAATCTTGCGTTCGCGCCAGAAAGAATAGAGGCCGGTAGCAATCAACAAGCTACAGCCGACCACGGTTGCTGTGTCCGGCGCTTCATCAAAAACAAAATATCCGACCAGAAGCGCCCAAACCATAACGGTATAGCGAAAGGGTGTTACAAAAGCGACCTCGCCCACGCGCATTGCCCGGATCAGGGTAATATGGACCAGCATAATAAAAACCGCGGCGCCCAATAAAAGCCCGATGGTATCGCTTTTAACCTCTTTCCATTCCATTGTTGGTAATAATACGGCACAAACCAGCGTGACGGAAACCATGGTCACGAAAGCAACAAAAAGAGACGGCAAGTTAGACGATATCTTTCGCGTCGCCAGATCCCTCAAAGCAACGGATAACATGGAAGCAAGAGCCCATAAGGAATAGACACTAAACCCATCCGTTCCCGGCTGGACAATGATCAGAACCCCAACAAAGCCCAGTACAATGCCGCCATAGCGCCGCCAACCAACAGTTTCACCAAGAAAAACAGCGGCCCCTAGTGTCACGACCAGCGGCAAGGCCTGAAGAATAGCTGTTACATTGGCAACCGGCATATTGAAAAGCGCCATAAAGTAACAAAGGGATGCACCGATTTCTCCGATCACCCGGATAGTTAAAACCCTGGCATCAGCGCGGGTTAGGGTAACAAACAGTTCTTTGCGATAATAAGCCACCCCCCCCAGGACAACTGCTGCACAACACCCCCGAAGAAAAATAGCCTGGAAAAGGGTCAAGTCGAAAGAGACCAGCTTCATCAGCGTGACGTTGCCAATAAAAGCAGCCATGCCGAGTGACATCAGTAAAGCCCCGCGTAGGTTACCATTTGCCCCCTGTTCGCTTTTAGCCTCGCAAACAGCGTCCGCATTGATACTTGTCACAGGTTCATTACTGCTGTGTCCGCTCAATGCAAAGTCCTCAATTTTCCGCTTCTAACGATTGATCAACTCCTCTGCTTTTTCCAGATCTTCTGTCTTTTCTGGCCAGATCCCCCGCTCATCTTGACTATCAGGAATATCTTTTTTCTTTTGACTTGAAGCTTTTTGGGCTTCTGCCCTCTTCTTCAGCTTGTTCTCACGATAGAATGTATAACCACCAGTGATAACCAGAATGATACTACCCACAATGGTCCAGAAATCCGGTAACTCACTAAAGACAAAGACACCGAGCAATATTGCCCAAAGCAAGATCGTGTAACGGAAAGGCGATACAAAAGCCGTTTCCCCCATACGCATCGCAGCAATAACACTGAGATAGCCGATCATCAAAAAGCAACCTGCCCCCGATAAATACCCCAAAGATACGGCCTGAACAGGCTGCCACCCCGTCGTCGGTAGCAATACAGCGGCTGTCACGGTTAAAGAAATTGATGTCAGTAACGCAACATAGATAGACGGGACATCATTGGAGATTTTCTTGGTCACAAGATCCCGCAATACAATGAAGACCACCGCCGCCAAGGCCCAAAAGGAATAGGCATTAAACCCGTCGGCCCCTGGTCGCACAATAATCATCACACCGATAAAGCCAACTGCAATAGCAGAATAACGGCGCCAGCCAACCGTTTCCCCCAGGAAGAGAGCCGCCCCAAGTGTAACGGCCAGAGGTAACGCCTGTAAAATAGCTGTTGAATTGGCAATCGGCATATTAAAAAGTGCCGTAAGGTAACAAAGCGTGGCACCAACTTCACCAATAACCCGCAGCGCTAATATTTTCCGATCTGCCATTGGAAGCGGACGAAATAACGCCCCTGCTCTCCAGGCAATCAATCCCAAAAAGAAAGTTGTAAAAAGACCGCGTAAAAAAATCGTCTGAAAAAGAGACAGATCAGCAGAAGCCAGCTTCATCAGTGCATCGTTAAAAACAAACGTTGCCTGACTTAAAACCATAAAGGCAGCCCCCTTGAAGTTCTCAGCCGCCGTAACCTCAGTATTTCCTGCGCTCGCAGAATATCCGGCACGCCCAGAAGGATTACTGTTCTGTGGGGTCATTGACCTATTCCATTTTCGATAAATATACCTTCATAGAGCAAGCTTTCAGGTATAATTGCAAGAAGGATTGTAGAAAATATGCATTTTGGCGAGAGCAGGATATTATTATCAGAAAAAGCGCGGGAAATGTCGTTTAAAGACGGTTATTGCCAAGAACCTATTCATGATATGCCCAGATTAGATTGTTCGGGCGCCAAATTGTTTAAATGCTAGTCTGTTTAAATAATGATGCCAAACTGGTTATATTCCACCATGCCCTGTTGGAATTTCTTGAAAGAGATGCATCCAGTTTTCATATATAAATCAAATATTTTTCCTAGGGGCTCATCAGCATGACAGAATACCTCTGTGCCACCTGCGGCACCCAATACCCCGAACAAAAACCAGATCCCCACCAACTCCGCCCCACTGCCCCATCTGTGAGGACGAGCGGCAATACGTGCCAGAGGCTGGTCAGAAATAGGTAACATCATCAGATCTGAAAGCTCATCATCATATAAGACATGTAAAGCACGCCGAAGGTCTGTACAGTTTGATCGTGGAACCACACGCAGCTATCGGACAACGTGCCTTTCTGATTGAAACACCCTATGGAAATATTCTCTGGGATTGCCTGACTCTCCTTGACCAAGCAACAATTGACTGGATCAAAAGCAAGGGGAAACTGACAGCTATCGCCATTTCCCACCCCCATTACTACACCGCAATGGGAAGCTGGAGCGATGCCTTTGATCAGATCCCTATCTAGCTTCATCAAAATGACGCCCGGTGGGTACAAAAGTCACATCCTGCCATTCATCATTGGACGGAAAACACCCTTTCAATCAATCCTGACATAACCTTGATCAAATGTGGCGGTCACTTCACAGGCGGAACCGTCCTCCATTGGCGTGATGCCAAAGGCTATCTTTTTACGGGCGATATCATGCAGGTTGTCGCAGACCGAAAACATGTCAGCTTTATGTACAGCTACCCAAACTATATTCCCTTGTCAGCCAGCAAGGTTGCCAACATTGGACGTTCTATTGAAGTTTACGATTTTGATACTCTACATGGAGCTTTCGAAGACAGGACAATCAAGACCGACGCAAAGCGGGCAGTTGAGCGTTCTGTGGTTCGTTATCTAAAAGCTTTGGAAGATTAGGAGTGCATCTTCATCAAAGCCTAATCTACTATTCCGTATTTGGTATCGATTTCAGGTCGATAAACAGGGATTAAATTCCAGATCGCTTCAGCAATATCCCGGTTAACATCATAATACTGATGGCTAAACAGCAAATAATAGGCTTTTGCCTGCAAATTTGGCGATAGTTTAATGATATCCTTATATCTGAGTGGGTCTTTTTGAATTAAAAAATCCCCTACCTCGGCCAATGTTGCAATGACTTCGATACGCCGGTGCTTTAACATTTCCAACAACAATTCAGTGTGCGGTTGTTCAGAAACTTTTACGCCAACACGATTTAATTTAGTTCCGATCGCGTAACCAAGCGGTATACCAATACTCTTGCCCTTTATTTGAGACAGATCGCCAGTCCAGACAAAGCGATGATTTTTCAAAACATAGAGCGAATAGCTCTTCTTGGCCAACCTCGCGTTCTGGTCAATAATGCCAGCCTTAAAGGGGTAATGGCCAATCGCTTTTCTTTCTTCAAGAAAAGATGCTCCCAGAACACCATCGATTTCATTTAACTCAAGCAATCTCAAACAACGATTCCAAGGGCGTCGCACCAAAGACAATTCGATCTCCAGTTGAGCAGCCACTTTCGTAAGTATTTCAATATAGATGCCTTGCTTCTGAGAAGGCACAATCACGCTATCTCCGAGATAATAAGGAGGTTGTTCGCGGTTTTCATAACAAAGTTTAAGCGAAGAAATATCAGCCCGCGCACTTGTATGAAATGTAAAACAAAAAACCGAAGCTAAAAAAGCCTTAAGGAACAACTTCATTAAGCATGACCTCCCTTCGCCTCATAATACACTATCATACTCAACTTCCGCAGCCATGATATAGATTAAGCCAATTTATCTATATTCCCAATAGGGCTGATCACCACCAAGCTTCTCAACGAGGAAATCAACAAAGACCCTGACTTTAGCAGGAAGATGCCGACGCTCGGGAAAGACAGCATATATTGTCTGGCTGGGTAATTTATAATCAACCAAAAGAGGCACCAATCGCCCTGCTGATATTTCTTCTCCGGCTATAAAGGTGGGCAGACGCGCGATACCTATACCTGCAACAATGGCTTCACGAAGAGCTTCGGAATTATTGACCTGATAGTTTCCCTTTGTTTCCAGGCTGACCGTTTCTCCATTAGCCTGCTCAAACTGCCAAGTATGAATTGTACTGGCATAGGCATACTGCAGACAATTATGATCACGTAAATTTTCTGGCTTTTGCGGGGTGCCGTGCTTTTCAAGATAACGCGGTGCAGCACACAAAAGATTGTGACAAGGGGCAAGTTTTCTGGCGATTAACGCACTGTCTTCCAGTGTACGCACCCGGATCGCAAGGTCAAAACCGCCTTCCACCATATCAACAACACGATCATCCATGACCATATCAATCTCAACCCCAGGGTAGGCAGACAGGAATTCAGGGATAAGAGGTGCAACATGCAAACGACCAAAAGACATTGGCGTATTTATACGCAATCTGCCTTGTGGAGCCCCCTGTAATTGAGTGACCGCATCTTCTGCATCCTGCGCCGCCGCCAGCGATTGAATTGCATGCGCGAGATACTGCTCACCCGCCTCGCTCAAACTTAGTTTACGCGTTGAGCGATGTAAAAGCTGAACCCCTAAGTGGGTTTCGAGTTGAGAAATCCGCTTACTGATCGCCGATTTTGTGACACCTATCCGACGGGCAGCCCCTGCGAAACTACCCTCTTCGACCACAGCAACGAATACTGGGATTACATTCATACTTTCCATAGGAGCTTCCTGACAGCAATAATTTTGTCAACTTTTTCTCACCAATCCGTTTCCATATACACCTATTAAAACACAAAAGGAAACACCTTACCTTTAATCCAGACACAACGATAATTGTCTTTTCTTGCAACCAGATGCTGCAAAAAAGACGAACTTTATACAGTTCAGGAATTGAAAGGAAAGTTCCATGGTCCGTTTTGAACATGCCAATTTGGTTGTCACCGATTTAGCGGCAACTTTAGATTTCATCCAAACCGCCTTTCCCAAGTGGATCGTTCGCGGTCAGGGCGAAATGCAATGGAGAGGAAAGCCACGTCGCTGGTTACATGTCGGGGATGACACCACTTACATTACCCTGAATGACAACGGGGACGGCGAAAACCGCGAACTTGCCGGGCACAAACCCGGTCTCGCACACTTGGGATTTGAAGTTAATGATGTGGACGACATTATTAATCGCCTTCAGGCCAAGGGATTTGAAATCGACATTCAGGGCGTTGAACACCCTTTTCGTAAAACGGTTTATTTTGTTGATCCCGAAGGTTTCCAGTTTGAATTCATCCAGTATTACAGTGATGACCCTGCCGAACGGAACCTATACGACACGCCATAAGAGACACAATCAGATCAATCTCGACCAGAAATTAATCACGCAACTAATCACAATGAGAAATAATAATGCCAAACCTTGCTTATAAAACGCCTGTATCACACCCAGAAAATACTTCGTCAGATGCAAAGAGTTTGATCGCAGCACTATACAATGCTGTGGATGGAAAAAATACATCAGACCTTGGGGAATTCCTGGCAGACGATCTTCGTTTTCAGCTTGGAAACTTTGATGAGGTCAGAGGCAAAGATGCCGTTCTGGAAACTAACGAAGCTTTCTTTCAAATCATTGATCGCATGACACACCGAATTGACGGCACCTGGGCGCAGGGCGATGATATTATTTGCAAGGGCGAAGTACATTATAAACGACTGGACCAAAGTGAACTTTCCTTGCCCTTTGCAACGGTTTTGCGGATGAAATCGGGTCTTATTCAGGACTATCAGATTTATGTTGATGTCACGCCACTCTAATTCTTGACAGTATTGCTCTGCCTAGAAAACGATCTCTCAGATAATAGATTTCTGATAGATAATACGATAGAGAGTCCGTTTTTTTGGCTGGCTCTCTATTATTTTCCCTCGCATCGTTGATCCGTCATACCACGAGACGTTCCCGGCGTAATCTAGTTCCAGTCAGAGCCAATCAAAGCCTTAATCAGTCAAAAGATTGATAATGATGTAACCAGCAATCAACGATGAACTTTTCCATTCCTGGCGGAATATGCGCCTCGTTCCATTTTTTTCCTGCAAATCCTTTCAAAGCGGCTTCGCTGGACCAAGTTGAGATCATCACATACTCATCCGGTGCCCATACTGTCGGCTTTCCGATTGTTACCGATACAAACCCTTTGGCCTTTTGTACTGCATCGATGGATTTCACCCGATAAAGTGCTTCGAATTCTTCTCGTAATTCCGGTTTGATTTGCACCCTGAATATACGTGTGATCATATTACTGCCCTTAACTTCACGCTCTAAAATTTCTGTCTGTAAAGCCACTTTAATTTATAACATGGCAAACAATCAAACGCCTGTTCCCGTCAAGTCCTTATGATTGGCTTATTCGGGTTCGCCTATAGTTTTTTAATTACTTATCTGATAGCATTAATACAGTACCTTTAAGCGGGGGCAGAAAGGGGGCTGAAATGAACCATAAAATGTCTTTGGTATTGGCTGCCAACCTAGCCATTGTCGTAAGCCTTCTTATCATTTTATTCCAAACAACAGCCTGGGCAGAAGAACGGCCCTTTGTTCTCTGCACAGAGAACCAAAGCTACCCTCCTTATTTTATGGGAGAGCAAAATACCTTCCCTCAAAAAAACCCCGGTATACTTGTTGAGATCATTGACGCCTCTCTAAAAAAGACAGGATTTTCTGTAGAATTCATTCGCCGTCCCTGGAAGCGCTGTCTCAAGCTTATAGAACAAAATAAAGTTGATGGTATTTTTGCTTCTGTTCACCTGAAAGAACGCGAAATCATCGGGCGCTATCCCTATCTTCCCGTCAGGCTTAGCATCAGCAACAAGCCAGATCCTGATCGGCGTCTTCGACGCGTAACCTATAGTCTTTTCAAAAAAACGAACAGTGCTTTTGATTGGAACGGAGAGAAATTCAGTAACCTCAAACACTCCATCGGTGCACCTGCCGGGTATGTGGTTGTCAAAAAATTAAAAGAAGATCACAGCGTAATGGCAAACACCCGCCACTTGCCAGCAAAAGGCTTGCAACATGTCGCGGACGGGCGTCTGGATGCCTATATTGTCGAAAGCACAATAGGCAGAAGCCTTGTAAAAAAGCTCGGCTTAGAGAGCAAATTAACCGAAATAAAACAACCCTTTGCCAGTTACAACTGGTACATGATGATCAGTCATAAATTTTACAATACCAATCCCCAAATCGCCGATAAAATCTGGACGACACTCGGTCAATACAGGCAACAAAATATCCAACGACTGATAAAACACTACAATAGCGTACTATGACACCCACAAGTGGCATATCTGTAAATGGGATACCTGTTGGCAAAATTGGTTTAGTCGGGGTTAGTTTAGTTGGGATTGGTCGTTAATCTTTTTCAGATTTTATTTCTGCGCGATAATTGCTCTGTATCCTGATCAATCAACCTGCGGATAGTGCGGGTGTTTTTATCAAAATCAGTCTGCTTTTTGCCATAGGTCAGATTAAACCTGTAATCAAAATCTTCAGGATTTTGACCCTGTGTATGCTGAAGAACAGTTTCTAGCTTATCCAGTGCTTTCGCCAGCTGGGCTTCTTCTGATCGTCCCAGGTCATAGTCATCCCATAGCCCCATGATTTTAGTTTTCAGACCCGTGGGCAAAACAGATGTGACCTCATCAAGATCATTTCGCTCCTGAACATTTTTATTATGATCCACTGATTGATCAATCGCCGGGATATCACCATTAATTACCTCCCCCAGGTCATGAACAATACAAATCTTTAGAAGCTTTAGCATATCCAATTCCGGATACTCATCTTCGAGTAGCAACGCCATCAGACAAAGACGCCAAGTATGCTCTGCTGTACTTTCCTTGCGCCCAGAGGCCGTATAGCCGCTCCGCAAGGTCGATTTCAATGGTTCACTTGCTCGAAGAAAATCCAATAAAGCGGCGATGTCTTGTTTATTCATGAGAAAAGTCTTTAATTAACTCGATTATTCAGGACGCATAAAACGATCCCGTGCTTCGCGCACCTTGTCACGCATTATACAACCGTCAACATGATCGTTGATCAATCCCATTGCCTGCATCAGGGCGTACATCGTGGTTGGGCCGACAAACTTCCACCCCAGCTTTTTCAAATCTTTTGATAAGGCAACTGACGCCGGTGATGTTGACGCAGTTTGCGGTGCAGACAATTCTTCCTCTTTAGGCTCATACCGCCAGATAAAGGCTGCCAACGATCCCTCACACTTTACCAACTCCTGTGCGCGCTTGGCGTTATTAATAACAGCTTCGATCTTGCCCCGGTGGCGAATAATCCCTGCGTCCTGCAACAGGCGATCCCGATCTTCATCGGTGAAAAGCGCCACCTTGTTAAAATCAAAATTGTGAAATGCCGCGCGAAAGTTTTCACGCTTAGCCAGTATGGTGCGCCAGCTCAGGCCGGATTGAAAACCTTCCAGACAGAGCTTTTCAAACAGTCGGTGATCATCCCCGACCGGGAAGCCCCACTCATTGTCATGATAGTCGATAAATTCCGGGGCAGCATCACTCCATCGACAACGGATTTTTCCGTCTGGCCCCACAGTTGTTTCACTCATATTCTATCCTTTCAATCTAGAAGAAAGCTCAATCTGTCATCAGCTTTGGCCGGATCAATCTCCAGAATTTCAGCATTGACGACATTCTCCGCGACAAAAGGATCTTCCTCTACCCGCCTTTCCAACTCTTCCAAAGAAGAATTATGAGCAATAACCACTCCGCCAACCCCGGGTTTCAAACTGCCAACCATCAAAAAAACATCCTCATCAAACCCCTGTTTGATCCACGCCTTGTGTCCGTCCATAAACTGGCCCGCATTTTCTTTATTGGTTGAAAATCTTAGTAGCACGATAAACATCTGATTTTTCCTTGTGATAACAACTTCTGTTTAAAATCTTCGGAACTTATTTTCATTTTCCGAATTGTACTTGCGCCTGTTCAGTTCACCACCAACAGATCCTGTGCCTGATCATCAGCATTATTCTTTAGGCATATAAGCATTGAGCCAGTCGCACATCTGTGCAACTTCCTGATCAATGAATTTCGCATCGTGAAAAGCACTTGCCAAAGTCGCAACCCCTTGAGATCTGGCAAGCAAATGCATCGCCAGATCATCCGCATCTTTTGAACGACCGAGCAAAATAAATTGTTCCTCCAACCAAGTGCGGAAAAGAGTGAACAGAGCATTTGCCTCTTCCCTTGAGGCATGGTTCAACTTTGCCAGTTCAGTTGTCAGGGTGCCAACGGGGCACCCATAATTCAGAATTTTATCCCGATTGGTAATCAAAATTCGGATAAAGCATTCGATGCGACCCTGCGGCGTTGATCCGTCCAGTTCCCACTGGGCCAGCATCTTGCGGGTCTTATCCATACGCGCACTGATCACAGCGTCGAGAATATCGTCCTTGGTTTTGAAGTGGTAATAGAAATTACCGCGCGAAATCTGCACAGCATCGGATATATCCGTAAAGGATGTGTGCTCATACCCCTGTTGATAAAATAGCTGATCCGCTGCTTCAACAATATGGTCTCGCGTTTTTTGTTTCTTCATTTCTGAGTATCAATTTCAAAGTTAGGACAAGCGTCTTAATTAATATTAGGACACGCATCCTAAAAAATCAACATCTAAAACATTTACCTCAAAAGATAAAATGATCTCTAGCTCTAACCACTTTCAACAAAAACTAAAAAAGGGAGCAAATGCCCCCTTTTCTACAACAATCGTTTAACGCATCATGCTCTGCCATGTTCAGGATTCCGACAGACTGTCGACAACATCCCTGTCGCCAAGGCTTGTGAAAAATCGCAACAGATATCCATCCGGATCCTGGACAAGAAATTCACGGTTCCCCACTTTACTTTCACCCGCCCGATACCATTGGTCTTCCATTGGCCGGAACAAAGGCCACCTCAGGCGTTTTAAGCGATCATGAATGGCATGAACATCAGCGACCTCAATCATGAAATTCACACCACGTCCATAGGGCTTTGTTGCTCTAGCAGTCCACCAATCCCCCTCATCACTGCTGATTTCCGGGGTTTCATCCAGCATCATTTCGACCCCGCCCATTTCTAGATAAGCGAAACGATTTTCTGGTCGGTCATAAAGAACTCTAAAGCCAATAATGTTCACATAAAAATCAAGGCTTACTTCCAAATCAGAACAGAGTAATTCAGGCACCAGTTTTGGACGTGACATGTTCAATCTTCTTTTAAAACTCCGAGATAGAAATTACATTTCTATAAAGCCGTTAAATAGCACAAAAATATAAGCCAGCGAGAAAAGATGATCCAGGATCAAATGATAGCTTGGTAATGTGATATTAATCAGCACGACCCCTTCAACGAAGCTACCAGATGCATACATAACGAAAACAAAAACCGGATCTCGCTAACAGAGCTCCGGCTTGTTTATCCCAATAAATGGTACGATTAATCTTAACCTAAACAAAACACTTCACTTTACATAATGATGTCTTTTTGACTTTCCGTAATAACGATGGTGTTTGCGCTTATGATGCGACTTGGAATAGTGGCGTGAAAAATGATGCCTATTTCTTTTGTATTTAAAATGTCTGTGCGAATGATTTGGTTGATAATGCCTTTTACCACCAGATTTTGAATGAATGCCGTATGGCTTCTTTTTATAGTGATGATGTCTGCTGGCTGAATAGTGCTTGTTATAGTGATGAGCTTTCTTATGCGTTTTATGATGCTGACCATAATACGAATGTTGGCGATGTGGCTTGCGATATCCATAGCCAATAATTACTTGCCCTGATTTTTTAAAGGCAACATTAGAGCGCGAGGATTCTCCTGAATACCCAGACAGAGAATAGCTGGAATTACCCGTATCCTGAAAGGCATAAGCTGCCTTTAACGGCAGCACACCCAAAAGGACACTTGCAAAAACACGAATGGTGAAACTTCTGATCAGGTTTGAACGATATATCAACATAAGATACTCTCCTAACGGTGAATACCTTACATAAGCTTTCTGATTATAAACTACCCATCACATTCAATTTACAGGTTTGTTAACTGTTAACCTGTCAATCATTCCAAGACAAACCTTGTTATAAAAAATCGAGCCTAAGAAAAGGCTCGATTATATCACCAACGATAAACGAGGCCCAGCATACTACTAAATTGGTTGGCAGATCCTTCATCATCAACGATTGGACTGTCCGCCGCATCCCCCAACAATCGGGAGTATCCCCCAGTGGCAAGAACAGAGACATTTTCAGTAAGGGCATAGGAAAAACTGGCATTCAGGCCAACATCTTTTATACCGCTCTCTGCATTATAAACCGCATAATTATTACGAGAGGCTGCGGCTTGAGCTCCACTGATCCCAAAAGTATTTTCCATGTAATTATCATCAGCCCAAGTAATTGAAGGACCAAAGGAAAAGCGTCCCTTGTTCTCTAACACCATCATCCGATAATCAGCAGCCAATGTCGCTCGGGTACCTTCTCGATCTCCCGTTAGATCACTCGCCAACTCTGCAGAAAACTCAACGGGTCCGTACTCATAAGCAAGCGCTCCGACAGCCACCGCGCCCACATCCAGATCCCCAAGCCCTTCCAGTGCATCGTTATCGTTATCATTTTCATCACGACCAAATTCATATCGAACACCACCTCTGACAGAGAAATCATCCCAAATCTCATGTTGAAGGTAAAGCCCTGGGCCGCCATCCCGGGTAGTCAAGACAATAGTATCTTTCCAAGCGGCATGAACATACGGCAGTCCCATCAACTCATAATCATCTGATCCTTCATAATCCGGAGAGAAGCCTCCAACAGCACCGAGTTCTAAATCCCAGACATCTGAATTAGTAGGGATCGTCACTTCGTCCGAAAGGGCAGAATTTACAGTAAAAAGGGCAGCCGTCATCATCCCCAAAACCAAGGGAAATGAACGTGATTTATGTACTTTCATATTCTTTAAACTCGTGTTTAATAACAGGGTAAAGACACATTAGACTCTGAATATGAAGTGAACCTGAAAACGACCTGAACCTTCGATATGCGTATATTAATCTACGAAGATGACCCTGCCATTGGTGATGGCTTGAAACGCCGGCTTCAGCAAGAAGGCTATACCGTTGACTGGCTGGAAGAAGGTATATCCTTGAGCTCAGCAGAAGAATATGATGATTTCACAGTCATTATTCTCGATCTAGGTCTTCCCGGCGAAGATGGCATGACAATTCTTGAAAATTTGCGCCATCTCGGAGCCAACACACCTGTGCTTATTCTCACAGCGCGGGATAGCATCACAGACAGGGTTAAAGGTCTGGATGCCAATGCAGATGACTATCTGACCAAACCTTTTGTTATGGAAGAGCTTCTTGCCCGGGTTCGTGCGCTTTCCAGAAGAAAAACAGCCAAGGCACAGAAAACTGTTATCTATGGTGATATTGAAATAGATATTTCCGGTATGACTGTTCGCAAGGGAACAGAAGTTATCGAATTCACGCCAAAAATTTTCAACCTACTACTCACGCTTGTCAATAATAGTGGTCGGGTGCTTACACGTGCCGAGCTGGGTGAGAAACTCTATGGCTGGGACGGTGATGCCGAAAGCAACACGCTCGAAGTTTATATTTCCCAAATTCGCCGCAGGCTCGGTTCTGACATAATTAAAACTGTTCGGGGCATTGGGTATATGTCGCCTAAAAAGTAAGTATTAACATAAGACATGATTGCGAAATAAACAGGAGCTCGAAAAGGTGCCCACATTATCCATAAGGGATGTACTTTACCGCCGATTGTCGATTTATTTAGCGACAGGTTGGATTATCGCTACAGTCCTCATTGGCTTTGCCAGTTCACAATACTTCAACGAAGCTCAACGTGGTCAAATCACACATCTCGCTCATCGGATCCTCGCCTTTGAAAGTGCCTACAACAAAACTGAAAATTCAATAAAACAAACCCATAGCCAGCTAACCCAAACAACTAGTGACATTGGTATTGCAGACTATTTTATTGTTATCATTAAAAACGGACAAATACACTATACGACGATAAACCTTGCCGACGATGAACTGTTGGCTTTACCAATGGAAGGTCAGTTAAAATATCAAGCTAAAAACCATCCTTGGGGGGTAATTGATAATAACTGGGCTCTATACGGTGTTTATAATCAAGAACAGAACATAAAGGTAATTGTTGGCACTTGGCAGGGAGAAGTCTTTCTCGGAATTTTAATCACAACAGCCTTTGTCTTTTCAATCGGTTTGATTGTTGGGGTTATTTCTCTGCTTGTTGCACGTCGTACTGTTAAACAGGTTGTCGAGCCAATGGAACATGCGGCAACAATCGTTCGTGCGCGAAAACATAATCAGCTTTCACCAATAGAATTGGGAAGTGATTTATATGAAATAAGAGAAATAGAAGATGCTTTGAACAACCTCATTGCGCGAATGGATCAAACAATTCGGCGAGAGCAAAACTTTATCGCCAACGCAGCACATGAATTACGCACGCCATTAACCGCTGTGCGAACACAAGCCGAAGCCATCAACCCCAAAACCATTCCCGAGGAAGTGAAAAAACAAATTAGCGGTATGCTCGCCGCAACCGAAAGAGCCACAAGGTTGATATCACAACTATTACAGTTGGCACGGTCAGAAAGTGTTACTCTTCGGGCAAACGAAGGTGAACTCACTGACTTAGTTGATTTTACGCGAACAGTAATATCAGATTTTGTGCCCCGAATTTACGAAGGCGGCGGTGAAATTGAACTGATCTCACCCGACAATTTAAACCAGACAATCAATCGTGCCCTAATCCACAGTCTACTAGGTAACTTGATAGAGAATGCTATAAAATATTCCGGAAAATATGTCAGTAAGGATGCAAGTGACGATACCAAGGCAAACATCTCTAAACTCATATCAGTAGAGCTAGGGCATACAGAACAAGGTAAAGTATTCATCAGTGTCGAAGATAATGGTGACGGAATGAGTAAAAGCGATTTTAAAGCCAGCTTTGCTAAGTTTGATCGCCTTGGAAAAAAGTCAGGCTCTGGCGCTGGTTTGGGGCTTTCTATCGTAAAACAGATAGCCCAACGCCAGAACTTGATACTTGATCAACAGCCAGCAACTCGGTTAGGCGGCCATAAGATTGTTGTTATTTTTAATTCACCAAGCGGCATCAAATAAAGCGAGCAAAAGTAAGTAAACTAACTATGGCCAAGGCATTGCTTCACAAATTTAAAACCAAAGATACCGACGCTCATTGAAAACAAAAATACATAAATTTCGGTTGATCCTATTGTAAGTGCTGTGAGCGCAGGTCCCGGACAAAGACCGGTTATTCCCCATCCAAGACCAAACAAAACAGAACCTATAACAAGCTTGCTATCAATTTGTTTTTTCACAGGCAATAAAAAATCAGGTGATAAAACGGGGCGCTTTCGGAAAAATATCAACCTGTATCCAATCCCCGTGGTGATAAGGGCACCGCCCATCACAAATGCCAAGCTGGGATCCCAATCACCGGCGACATCCAGAAAAGCCAATATCTTTGCAGGATTTACCATCCCGGATACAATTAATCCCAGGCCAAAAACTACCCCCACGATCAAAGCCACAAAGCTCTGTTTTATGATTTTCCTAAACATATTAAGCTCCCCAAACATGACGAACAAAGAAAACGGTCAAGGCTGCTGTACTCATAAAAATCAACGTTGCCACGATGGAACGAATAGAGAAACGGGATATGCCACACACACCATGCCCGCTAGTACAGCCGCTTCCCAGTTGAGTACCAATCCCGACTAGTACGCCACCAAGAGCAAGAAACGGCCATGAAACAGAGAAGGTAATTTCCGGTATTTGACCGACAAGAACACGATAGAAGAAAGGCGCAATGACAAGTCCGACGAGGAAGGCTATACGCCACAAAGTATCATTCGAATTGAAAGGAAAAACACCGCCTAGGATACCACTAATTCCGGCAATCCTGCCATTGAACAACATCAACCCGATCGCAGCAATACCAATTAATATACCACCCCCCAAGGCCGGGATCAGTGAAAAAATATCCATAGGGCTTTCCCAGTATAATTAAACGTATGATTTAAACGACCATACGACTAATACTCTATTTTAAACAGGGAAACAGCTTACAAAAATGACGCACCCATAGCCTCCCTCTCTCAGCTAAAACAAGACCATAAACACGATTGGCTTTGTGATCATCAGTCATCAACGACAAACAGCCACAAAGCCAATTCAATTTCATCAATCGGTGTTAATCAGTCCCCCATAACCGTCCCTTCACGGCGGGTGTCTGCGCCGCCCACAAGCTCTCCGTCAAAGATCTGGATTGCATGAAGGCCGGAATTAAGATCACGAACATTGATCTCGTGACCTTTGGCTTCTAACGCAGGGATCATGGCAACGGCATCCGTGCCTTCTTCGACATCTGTAGCGCCATTGCGGTTAACGATATGGGGCTGGCTAATCGCAACCTGTGGGTCCATGCCAAAGTCCAAAATACCAATAATGGATTGGGCCACATAGTTAATAATCCGCGATCCGCCGGGTGATCCGATTGCAAGAACAGGTTTACCGTCTTTTAGAACAATGGTTGGTGCCATGGATGATCTTGGGCGCTTTCCACCTTCAACACGGTTGGCAATCGGTTTGCCGTCTTCTTCCGGGGCACGAGAGAAATCCGTCAATTCGTTATTCAGCAAGAACCCGTTACTCATGACACGAGACCCAAAACCGGTTTCAATGGTTGTGGTCATGGAAATGACATTACCCTCGGCATCCACAATCGAAAAGTGGCTGGTTCCCGGGCGTTCCAGTTGCGTATCCGGCGCATAGCGGCTTGCTTCTTTCCACGGCGGCGTCCCTGCATCTGCCTTGCCCATGGTTTTTGCCGGATCAATCAATCCTGCACGTTCCTTCAGATAGGTCTGGTCCAATAGGCCTTCAGGCATCTTCACAAAATCACTGTCAGCCATGTAAAGCCCACGGTCAGCATAGGCCAGCTTGGCCGCTTCCAGATAAAGGTGGGTACTCTCTGCGCCCGCCCCCATTGCCGGAAGATCATAGTTGGACAGAACGGACAGAATTTGCCCAACCGTCAAGGCACCAGATGAAGGCGGGCCCATGCCGCAGACTTCATACCCACGATAAGGCGCACAGGCAGGCTTGCGTTCGACAACTTCATAGGCTTTCATATCTTCCAGTGTCAGAATGCCGCTGTTTTCCTCGGTCTTCACGGCCTCGACAATGTCTTTGGCAATTTGTCCTTCGTAGAAGACTTTGGAGCCTTCTTTCTGGATCATTGCAAGGGCTGCGGCAAATTCAGGGTTACGTAATAATGTGCCCTGTTTTAGGGGCTCGCCGTTCTTGTCAAAAAAGTAAGCCCGTGTATGGGGCATGGCTTCCAGCTTGCGTTTACCTACGGCATTAGCAATGGAATTGGCCATGCGATGGGAAACCTGAAACCCGCCCTGTGCCAGTGCACGGGTTGGTTCGATCAGCTCAGCCCAATCCTGAGTACCATAACGCTGATGCACGGTTTCAATCAGCTTAAGCGTGCCCGGCACCCCGACGGATCGACCACCGACAACCGCATCAAACCAACCAACAGGCTGACCATCAGCACCCAACCAATAGTCTGGCGTAGCTGCCATTGGTGCTTTTTCGCGACCATCAAAGGTTGTCAGGCTTTTGTCTTTGGCATCCCAATAAACCATAAAGGCACCGCCACCAATGCCAGAGCTTTGCGGCTCGACAAGGTTAAGCATCAACTGCACAGCAACAGCCGCATCCGCAGCCGTTCCGCCGCGTTCCAACACTTCATAGCCTGCCTGGGTTGCGATTGGATTGGCCGATGCCACCATAAATTTTTTGGATTTTACCGCCTGCTTTTCAACAACCGCATGGGTCGCTTCCGGCTGTACAGCTTCCTGAGCCATAGCCGTGTTGCCAAGAATGACGGATGCACCCAAAATGGAGGATGCGTAGAGGGGTAAGGAGGTCGCAAAGGCCAAAAATGGCTTTTTCGAAATCATGGACATAAAACTATTCCCTGTCTTTATGTTACTTTCGATCTTTAACATTTCCCGCCCAGTATTGATCAGTGCTTCACAGTACCGGATAGTTATTTGGATAGTCTATTGAAGTGAGTGGAGAGAAATTGATTGATAGATTTTATTTATGAACTCTACACTTCACATCAACACGTAAATACAAAACCTATTCACAAAACATACAGAATATCTTTTATCGGTATTACATTCACGCTGGGGTTAACGGCTAAAGAGTTATAAGATTGCCATCAACCTTATAAAAAAATACTATGAACCTATAGGTAGTTTTAATAGCATAGCCCGTTATGAATTTATTTGGCAACGAGACAAACAAAATTGACACATATTCACTCTGCTATCCGCCCGAATATGGCAGTCAAACAGAAAAACCCCATGGCAAAACATAAAGATGGTAAAACATAAAGACAGCAAGCTCGCCCATTTGAAATCACTCGAAGCTTTTGCTGTAGTGATGGAAAGTGGCAGTATTACAAAAGCGGCAAATGAACTTGGCGTCACCCAACCTTCTGTAAGCCAGCACATCCAGCGGCTCGAAAATATCTTTGAAACCGATCTTTTCATTCGCCGAAACGGCAGAGTCTTCCCAACCGAACGCGCAAAAATCCTGTTCGAAGATGTAGAAGAATTGCTGTCAGGCGTCGATAAAACATTCAGTAAATGGCGGCGCGGACAAACCCGCGAAGTCAGCCAACTGCGTATCTGCGCTTCTTTTTCCAACTGTTCTCTGGTCTTGCCTCATCTACTGACAAAACTACCCCGACAAAACAGTATGCATTTTCAGGTCACCTCTGCCTCGGTAGAGGAATCAATTACTGCTCTGATTGACAATCGTGCTGATGTTGCTTTTCAGACCAAGCCTTTGGATCACAGCAGTATTGAAAACAACCTTTTTATTGCGGCCAGACAAGTCTGTGTTCTACCCAAAAATCACCCGCTGGCTAAGAAGGAAATTATTTCTGCCACCGACCTCGACCAGCAAAAAATGATCTCGGTCTCCAAAGGCGATCCTTGCTATCAGGAACATAGAGATATTCTGCGTCGTCACGGATTGAAAATTCAGAACCTGTTGGAAACGCCCTATTCAACCCTCGCCATGCAGATGGCCGAAGAATTCAATGCTCTTTACATCGGTAACATCCTGATTGCAGAGCTTTTTTGTCAGAAAAATCCAGGCCTCGTCTGGCGAGAAATTGACGAGTTCGACCAAAAAACCAACTTCTATTTTGCCGTTTCACCCTGGCTCAAAAATTCCGACACCGAACAAGAACTCGCCCATTCAATTCAAGATGCCTTTGCAGATTTATCGACAAAACTTATGTTGTAAGAGAAAACTCTTTTAAACAGTCTTTTTCCAAACGCTTTTCCCTCTGCGTATCGTTTCCACTACACTAAGTTTATCCAGATGGTCCGCATTGGCGATAGGATCATCAGTCAAAATTGCAAGGTCGGCCAACTTTCCGGGTTCGATTGAACCACGTTCTTTTTCCTGAAATACCTGCCAGGCTGCATCAATAGTATGGGCCCGCAAGGCACTTATGGCTGAAATTCGCTGATCTCCCCCAAGGACGCGCCCCGATGATGTTTGACGATTTACGGCACAGTGCATCAAATGTAGAGGACGCGTAGGTGTCACAGATGCATCATTATGGATCGTATAACGCACACCCGCCCGTTCAGCGGATCCCGCCGGAGAAATTCTATTGGCACGGTCAGGCCCCAGAAAATCAGTGTAGTGCTTATCGCCCCAGAAATAGATATGTGCACTGAAAAAGCTGACGGTTACACCAAGTTTTTTCATGCGCGCCAATTGATCGTCCCGTAAAACTTGCCCATGAATAAGGGTGTGCCGATGATCGCCCCTCGGATTATCTTCTAAAGCAGCTTCCAAGGCATCCAGTAACATATCACTGCCCGCGTCACCGTTGGAATGAGTGTGAATCTGATATCCCATATCATGCAATTTTTTGATTTCTGAAAAAAGAACATCCCGCTCTACATAGGGCAGCCCACAATCAGGTTCGCCACCATCCTGTGCCGTAAAAAACGGTTCGGTTAGATAGGCCGTTCTCATTTGAAATGATCCGTCGGTAAAGAGTTTTCGCGGCCCAAGCTTCACGTGCGGATTATCTGGCCAACGAGCACCTAAACCGCTCGTAGAAAATGCAGGTTCAATTTCGGCAATCGGTAAAACCACAAGATCAATACCGGGATCACCATCTGCGGCAACTTCAGCAAACATTTCCAGCAAGGCTGTTGGCGCCCAGGCATTCTGCGCCAAAGTAACGCCATAGCTAAGGTATTCATCACGACAGGTATTAAAGCCTTCGCGAAAACGCTCAGAGTTGATCAGGAAATGCGTATCTCCCATGTCACCCATTGCAGAAATTCCCTCGATCTGGCCATTAAGCCTGCCAGCCCTATCCCGAAGAAAGCGCCCACCCAGAATATCCTGTATATCCTCGTTAATTCCTTGAAGTTCCAGAGCCATTGAGTTTGCGGTCCCACAATGTCCCGATGCATGAATAACCCAGATTGGATGTTCTGTGGAAATTGCATCCAGTTCATCTTTGTAAGGCATGCGCCCTTCTGACAATGACGTATGATCCAAGGCAGCGCCCATCACCCACTCGCCTTTGGGTGTTTGGGTAACCTTTTCCGCAATCAATCGAAAAGCATCCTTCAGACATACGCACTGCCCCCGAGGAGGCGAAGCGAGATCCACCCGAAACAAATCAATAAAACCGGGATCAGGGAAATGTCCATGAGGATCAATAAACGCCGGGATCAGCGTTTTACCCTCGAGATCATTTTTCTCTGAATCAGATGGCATTCTTTCCAACACATAGGTCAAATCACCAACGGCAATAATACGGTCGCCGGTAATGCCGACAGCCTCAACAACACTGTTGTGATCATCAACGGTCTGTATGTGACCGTTCATAAATATCTTATTTACATTACGCATATTAATTACCTGAGTTTTCCCAAATTTTAGGCGTGTGACAGCGATGAAAACTGCCACTTTCGGCTTTTGTCCATTTGGGAATGTCGGTTGAACAAGAAGAATGTACAAAGGGGCAGCGATTATGAAACTCACAGCCTGTTGGGCGTCGCAAAATACTTGGCGGCTCACCATTTAATTCTACCCGCATTAGCTTTGCATCCGGATCAGGTTCCGGATTTGCCGCTAATAACGCCAACGTATAGGGGTGCTGAGGATTAGCGAAGACTTCTTCCGTTGGCCCTTCTTCAACGAGCTTCCCCAGATACATAATCCCGACCTTATCAGTAATATGCCGCACAACATTCAGGTTATGGGTGATGATCATAATCGCCAGCCCCAATTCATCTTGAAGACGAGCCAGTAGATTGAGCATTTCCCCTTGGATAGATACATCCAATCCTGCTGTTGGTTCATCTGCAATAAGCAGTTTAGGCTCTAATGCCAAAGCCCTTGCAACCCCGACCCGCCGAGCCTGCCCACCCGAAATTTGATAGGGATAGCGATTGGCAAATTCAGCGGGCAAACCAACCATTTTTAATAATCGATTTGCCTCTGCATCCAGGTCTTTGCCTTTCATACCCTGAATACGAAAAGGCTCTGTGATCAGTGCCCTAATATTCAAACGTGGGCTAAGGCTACCAATCGGATCTTGAAACATCATAACAATTTCACTGCGCAGAGGACGAAATTCAGCTTCGGGAAGGCCTCTTAGTTCCTGATCTCCATAACGAATTGAACCTTCACTGGCATGATGCAATCCAGCAACTGCCTGTGCCAATGTTGTTTTACCAGATCCACTTTCGCCAACAATGCCATAGGTTTTTCCTGCCTCAATTGACAGACTGACACCCGAGACAGCATCAATACTCAATCTGCTTCCGAACAGGCTTTTGTTTCGGACACCGAACCTGACAAAAACATCTTCGACTTCCAGAAGAGTACTCATCCTCTTGCCTCCTTATGGTCTGAGTCATCAGCATTTTTATTGTTTAAGTGACAAGCGACGGAATGCTGTTCATTTACAGCTTCAAACAGAGGTCTTTTGACCTGACATTGCGGAACTTTCCTGGAACAGCGATCTTGAAAAATACATCCGGCGGGCACATCGACTAAATCAGGAATTTCACCGGGAATAGTTGGTAAATTACGGGTTTTTTCCTTAATATGGCCGGGATCGCATTTCAAGAGAGCTGCTGTATAGGGATGAGCAGGGCTATGAAAGACATCTCTGACAGATCCCTGTTCGACCACTTCACCCGCATACATCACAACAACTTCATCACATAGCTCGGCAATTACGCCAAGATGGTGCGAAATAAACAAGATGGAACACCCGATTTCTTCCTGGAGCTCTTCGAGGCGTTTAATAATTTGCACTTCAAGCGTGGCATCCAGAGCTGTTGTCGGTTCATCAGCAATCAAAAGATCAGGTTTAGCCATCAAAGCCATCGCAATAGCAATCCGCTGGCGCATACCCCCGGAAAATTCATAAGGATACTGGTTAAGTCGTGCCTGCGCATCAGGAATACCAACCAGTGACAACATCTCTGCCGCTCGTTGACGTTTTTTTGATTTTGATAGCTTGTCCCGATACTGGATATCAATCATCTGCTGACCAATGGTCAGAACCGGGTTGTGGGTTTGCATCGGGTCCTGAAAAACCATGGAAATATCGATGCCACGCAAGGCGCGCATTTCCCGCTCTTTAAAATCAAGCAAGTTACTATTATGAAACAAGATCTCACCAGAATGAACAGTCGCATTATTTGCCATTAGCCGGATGATTGCCGAGATAAGGGTTGATTTTCCGCAGCCGCTTTCCCCAACAATGCCAACAATTTTTTTCTGTCCGATCGCCATGGAAACATTACGCAAGGCCTTTAGATCTCCACGGGGTGTCGAATAGGAAACGGAAAGATTTTTCACATCAAGAACGTTCGTATCTGGCATTATTTTGCACCTCCACGACCACGTAGTTTCGGATCAACAACATCCCGGAGTGCTTCACCCAAAAAGGTAAACCCGAGTGTAATCAGGATGAGTGGGATCCCCCCGGCGACAATCAACCAGGGTGTGTTGCGAATAAGGGAATAGCCATCATTTAACAAAGATCCCCACGATGGTGTCGGTGGCTTTACGCCCATCCCTAGAAAACTCAATCCGGCTTCCAGACCGACAACAGTTGGAATATCCATCGCCGCCAAAACGGCTAATGGTCCCAATACATTCGGCAGAATATGGACTGACATGATACGAAAGGTGGATGCACCAAGTGAGCGCTCTGCCATGATGAATTCACTGGTTTTAATAGACAGGGTCATGGTGCGAACAACGCGCCCATAGGTGGGAATTGACGTTGCCATAATCACAAAGATAACCGTGTTCAGGCTTGGCCCGACAAGCGCCACCACAGCAAGAGCAAACATAACGGTTGGGAAAGAGCGTACAGTATCAAAGAAAAGCAGGATTAGATTGTCCAGCCACTTTGGACCATATCCGGCTATCATTCCCAACACGAGACCAAGGAATAAAGCCCCGGCTATTGTCGGCAAGGCGACCTGCAAAGCCACTCTGCCACCGTATATGACCCGTGAAAAAGTGTCTCTTCCCAGTTGGTCTGTCCCTAACAGATGGACAAAACTGGGACCTTGAACACGGTCGGGAATATTCAAAGCAACGGGATCATAGGGTGCTATCAAAGGAGCGAATAACGCACTTCCGATAATAAGCATTACGATAATCAATCCGAGAAGCCCCAGTCGATCACGGATAAGATGGCGAAAAATTTCTACAATTTCTGAATTGTTTTTAGCGGGTTTATTCACAATATCCATCCTATCTTGCAGACCGTAGACGCGGATCGAGCAGCGCATTGATAATGTCAGCCAAGGTCGTAGAAGCGACGAAAATCAGAGTAGAAAACAGCACAGACCCCATAACCACGGGATAGTTGCGCGTGGTTATTGAATCGATCACCAACTTGCCAAGGCCCGGTCTGGAAAAGACAATTTCTGTAAAAACAGCCGCTGATAAGAGAAACCCCATACCAACACCAATGACGGTTACCGTAGGCAGGATGGCAAGCCGTAATGCATAGCGATAGGTAATCCATCGTTCCGGTAAGCCAAAGGCACGGGCTGTGCGCACATGACCTTCACCCATTATCTCAAGCATTGAGGCCCGGACCAACCTTGCAATGTACCCAACCCATGACAAACCAATCGCCAGACTAGGCAAAACGAGATGCCAGAGCTGATCGCCAAAATCACCGGGTTCTCCGGCGCCAATTGCCGGGAACCATTTCAAGGTTACGGCAAAAAACAAAAGCGAATACAGAGAAACCACAAATGCTGGCACCGCAATCATGCTGACTGAAAGAACTCCGGTTAAGCGATCACCAAAAGAATTACGGTTTGCTGCGGAATAACAGCCCAGCGCAATACCAATAATCGCCGACCAACCTATCGAGGTCAGAATAAGCGTCAGCGTATAGGGTACCTGCCCAAGAACAATATCCGTGACCTGGCGATTGGAGAAAACATCAATTCCCAAATCTCCCCTGAGCATATTGGCAAAAAACAACCCGATTTGAATCAACAGAGGTTCGTTAAGACCCATGCGTTCTTCAAGAGCCGCCCGTAATTCCGGGGATGCTTTAGGGCCCAGCATCGTACTGACGGGATCACCCGGAATCATATGAATAATTACGAAGAGCAACGACACTGCAAGCACTGTAATCACAAGCGCCAAGCCAGTTCGCCTTAAGATATAAGACAGCATTTCAACAGTCTTTCATGCCAGAGGTATTTCGAGGAAATTTAAAGCAACAATATCACCGCAAAAAAGTGGGCAGCGACAGAACCACCAGCCGCCGCCCTCAGGGAAACTATGCCTTACTGAAGTACCTGTAGAGCGGTAATCCATCCGGCCTTAGCGCTGGCGAGATTGTATTGCGATAAATATTTGGTGTTGCCTCGTGGGTAATGAACTTATAGGCCCCACTCTCTTCCATCAGATCCTGCGCACGTTGGTACATCTGATTGCGTTTGACCGGATCGCTTTCGGCTTGGGCATCAGTATGAATTTTATCAAACTCTTCACTGCCAAAACGTTCCCAGTTCCAAACTCCGGCTTGTTCTGTGATAAACCAGGATGTTGCATAGTAAGGATCTGGCGTCATTGAGAAACGATTCAGAATCAATTCGAGATCTTCGTTACCACCTAAATTCCAGAAGGTTGCCCCTTCGTGCAAACGCACCTCAAGCGAGATACCAATTGCAGCAAGGTTAGCCTGAATAATTTGCGCGGTGGTAACATTCGTTGACTTGTTCAGGATATCAATCGTCAACGAGACATTACTCTCACCAGACTCATCCATCAGTTTTTGCGCCATTTCGAGGTTCGCAGCAATCCCCGTTAAAGACTGATCGCGATGCCCGGAAAGGCCGGGTGCAATAATGCCCGTTGATGGTGCCGCCCCGCCAAAATAGGATGCCTGCATAATAGACGGAACATCAATTGCGTATTGAATTGCCTGGCGAAGCTTCAAATTACCCAACTTCGGATTGCTCAGGTTCATTCCAACCCAGACATAAAACAGTGACGGGAATTCCGCGACTGTCGTGTTTTCTGGTGGGGATGATTTTAACCTGTCCAGTGAATCAAGGCTTACACGTGTGAAATCAATTGAATTTGCTTCATACGCGATTTCGGATGCTTTTTCATCATCAATTGGGTAGATCTGAATTTCATCAAAAGCAGCCGGATCACCTTTCCAATCTGGATTACGAACCAGCGTTGTTTTCTGTTTTGGCACCCAGGACTTGTGCATATAAGGTCCCGACGTTGCCACTGGCGTGGTATCGATTTTACCACCGACAGATTCAAATGCCTTTTTAGAGACAATGTTACCAGCAATATAGGGAAGTGTGATGCTCCACAAAGGCTGGAAAGCATTCTTCAGCACGATAGTTCCTGTGCGCTCACCTGTGACTTCAACGTGATCCAGCGCGCTCCAGTCAGGTTTGTTCGATGATTCCAGTTTATCATCTATAATTCGCTCAAATGAATATTTCACATCTTCAGCGGTCATGGCACCAAAGCCATTCGTGAAACCAATATTGTCTTTCAGCGTAAAATTGATATGCGTACCGTCAACCTGTTCAATACTCTCGGCTGCATCCAGCTGCCAGCCCCATTCACTTCCAGACTTGTATTGAATGAGCTTGTTATAGATCGGCGCTTGAATCTCTTCATCAGGAACACCTTGTGAAAAAGCCGGATCCAACGATCGCATGTCCGCGTAAGCTCTGGTTTTTAAAACTGCACCATCAGCAAACGCATTGCCAGAAAAGCCAAGACCAGTTGCACCTGCTAAACCAAGCATTGATGCACCTTGTAAAAAGCTCCTGCGACCTACAGGTATTTTTGTCCACTCAATATTTGTTTTTTTCATTTTTCTTTCCTCCCAGGGGATAGCTGTCCTTTAGCGGATATTGATATCTGCGCGCGTTCGGAAAGATGCCCGCAGTTTTCATCCCTCGAAGAAAAGACTGACCTGTTAGAAAATGGATTACAATTTCGCGTATGCGCGCTACTTGTTGCACTTTTTCGCAAAAAGAGCGTAAACTCGCTTAAAATTAATAATATTTCATGATACAAATGAAAAAAACATCTGATATCCCGCTTATACAGGGCGGATCTTCTCGTATGATAAGCAGGATTTCCAGTCGTGATCGAATCTGATTTTTGCAAAAACCTGAGCTTTTTATGCACTTACGAGGCTTCTGTTTCAGAAGCTTGTCGGGCAATGGGCATTAACAGGCAACAGTTCAGTAAATACCTTAACGGCACCTCCACCCCGTCCAATAAAAACATGCACAAAATATGCGATTATTTTGAGATCAGGTTGTCAGACCTTTACCTGCCTGAGGATGAATTTCAACAGACCGAAGCAATCATCCATAGACAGATACAATCAAAATCATCTCGACCGATGCACGGTCCGCTGGCGATGGCTTTCCAAAATCAGGGACGAAGCCTGTCAAAATACCTGGGCCTTTATCTTTGCTATTTTCATTCCTTTAGCTGGAAAGGAAGAATTCTCTGTGCCGTGACCCACTTGTTTGAAAAAGATGGTATCGTTCAGACCAAAACAATCGAACGATCCCGCGATCCGGATGATAATGCTTTTTTCTTGTCAAAATATCGGGGACAGGCAACTTTGCTCGGCAATCGTATCTTTGTCGTCGAATTTCAAGAACTTGCTAAAGACGCCATCGTCGAAACCATTCTCTATCCCATGAGCAGAAGCCGCCTCACCTATATGCAAGGGGTGACTTTTGGTGTTTCAAGCCAACGTCGTCACCCCTATATGTCCAAATCTGTTTGGAAATATCTCGGCCCAAATGCTGATACAAAAGAAGCCCTAAAAATGGTTGGTGTGCACGATATTTCCTCGAGATTGGTAGATCCACAGGTGCGAAATTATCTGGGTGAACCCAATGTCATTGGCGGCAGCCAGCTTTTTAATTTCGAGCTTTAGCATCTCACTTATAATACCGCTTTTGTAAAACAGGCGGGATAGTAGGAACACTTAAATTATCCCCGCTATTTTCTTCTGAAATCTGTGTAGCGATAATCAACTCTGTCCTGCCTTTCGCATCATTCTGACCAGAATGATTATTCGATAACAAAACCAATGCAGTAGAAACCGTGACCACCATCGCAACCAACAAATTTCCCGCTCGTCTTTGAACTTCATTTTTATCTATCATGGTTCTATTTCCTCGTAAAACTACAGCACATTCAGAGAAGCAAGCTGTTGATCACACACTATAAATCAGCTCTATTCACGACACATCATGGGCGTCGTTTAATGTACTTATCACCCTGATTATGACCTGTTGATAAATGCATAAATCGGTATTCCACAACGCCAACTACACTTGGAAGTTCACGAGGATCATATCCAAGTTCGCCAACCAGTTGTGCACGGGATAGGCCTACTTCTTCGAGCCACTTATCGTCATAGGACAACAGTGCATGTATCTCGCGCTTTCGGGCATTTTTCTGTCGCCGCGCAAGAAACCAGGATCGAATATTCGATACCCACGTATCGGCCAAAGATATGAATTCAGGACCTAGTGTGTTTTCAATTTTATGTGTCATCTCACCAATTCCTTATTTCTGTTACTTCTGAATATAGGCACGCACTAGACATTCCTGAAATTAATAGTTAAAATGACAGGCATTCGAATAATTTATGATTATTCTTTTTTCAGGACTGACTTATGAATCCCAATCTGGAAAGCGATCTTCTCCGTACTTTTGTCGCGATAGCAGAGACGAAAAATTTCACGCGGGCATCAGAAATTGTTGGCCGAACACAGTCTGCCGTTAGCATTCAAATGAAAAAATTGGAAGAAATTGTTGACGGAAAATTATTTGATCGCGGCCCCCGTGGCGTTACCCTTACCTCGTCAGGTGAACAACTGGTCAAGGATGCAAAACGCATCCTGTCTTTGCTAGATCAAGCCGCCGCATCCCTGCAATCAGATCCGCTAAACGGTACTGTTCGAATTGGCATACCAGAAGAATATGGGGGGACCTTCCTTCCCTGTGTTCTGTCCCGTTTTGCCAAAACCCACCCCCAAGCAGAAGTAACCGTTCGCTGTGCGCAATCTGCCGCCCTGAATACAGGCCTGGAAAAAGGGGAACTTGATCTGGTTGTACTTCATGAAGAAGCCACAAAAATTGGCGGCGAGATTCTCCTCAATAACCCTGTGGTCTGGATTACGTCAGATACCTATCGCCAACATGAATGCGTCCCGATGCCTGTTGCCGTCTATGATAGTGGATGCTGGTGGCGCGACTGGGCACTGGCCTGTTTGGAACAGCAGAAAAAAGACTATAAGATCAGCTATATCAGCAGCAGCACATTTGGCCTGCAAGCCGCCGTATCATCCGGGATTGCCGTTGGCATTCTGGCGCAAAGCCAAATACCGCCGGATTGCCGCGAACTAACACCCGAAGAAGGATTTCCAAGGCTTCAGGGTACCAACATTGTTCTTCGACAACGCGTACAACACGAATGCAGCACCAAATCAGGAATGGCCCAGGCAATACGCGATGCCTTCCAAGCCTCTAGGGCTTAGATAACTTTTCTTGTTCCGCTGCTTTTGTTGGCATGTTAATCGCTGCAACGCCGACGACAGCGGCCAGAATTCCTATAGCAACAACAAATGAAATCTCTTCACCCAGAAAAGCAACGCCTAGCATTACCCCGACACCTGCGCGCAAGTACGCCTGACTGGCAACGCCCAGTGATCCCAGTGTTTTGATAAGGCGGAAATAGATCAGAAGCGCAACACCGGTACAAAAGATCGACAGAATGATCAAAGAACCAAGTGCCTCTGTGGACGGTGTCAAAGTCCAAGGTCGATCAACGACCAGACTAACAGGGACCAGAACAAGGCTGGCCCAGAGCATTGTGCCCGTTGCAATGACTGGCGAACTCAAATGAGTGAAGCGCTTGCCGTAGATCGCGGCACAACCATAAAGGAAGGCGCCACCAACCGCACAAAGTTGTCCCAGAACTTCCTGACCTAAACCGTTTAGCGCATCCACGCCAACGATAAAGATCACTCCTAAAAGACCAAGAGTTGCTCCAAGAAGCTTTAACCCTGTTACCTTTTCATGCCGTGTAAAAAGAAATGTAATAAAGAAAACGAAGATTGGTGATGTCGAATTAAGCACGCTCGCCAGTGCACTATCCACGTACTGTTGTCCCCACGCTAATATCGTCCATGCAGCAATAGAGCTTAGAACCGACTGGACGAACAACATCCTCCAACTTCTCGGATCCCGAGGCAGCCGTTCTTTTTTAACGATCAACACTACTGCCAAGAAAAGTGTCGCCCCGCTCACACGAACCGCAACCAGCGTCAGTGGTGGAATCTCTGTTACTGCCACCTTGGCAAAAAGATAAGACGATCCCCATAACAATGCGAGTAGAGAGAGAAAACCAAGCTCAATGAAGAGCGTGGGTTGCTTTTGTTTCACCACCATAATCGACCTTTAAATTCAATATCACCAATTCCGAATGGGAAAGTATAAATGACATCATCACAAAAATGCTTCGTCTTCAAACGAACTATTAAAATCATTTTTAGGTTATCGATAATTACTCATTAACAGTAAAGCTATCGCATTTTTCTCGCCTTTAGGTTATGGTTACCAAATTGTTACCAGACAATTTGGTAGCAACTGATCATAAGATCCAAAATATAAAAACATTGGAACCGAATATGCAGAGGGGCGCTTTCAACATTGAGTAAGAAGCCCCTGAAAAAATAAAAACACAACAAGAGGGGAATCAAATGTCCGCTAAATTAATTGTAGGACTTGATGGCACTGAATCCGGTAACCGTGCCCTTGCCTACGCGACAAAACTTGCCAATCTGATTGGCGGGTGCGAATTACTCGTGGTCTATGTGATCGAGTGGTCACCTTACACATTCCAGACAGCAGAAGAAAACTCGCAACGGCACAAGCGTCGTGAAGAAGAAACAAAAATGGCGATGGAACGCATTATAGATCCCGCCGTAGCTTCATTAAAAGCAGACGACCTCAATGCCAGAGGGATCGTTCGCCATGGTGACGTAGCCGAGCTTATCGATGCGGTTGCCGTCGAAGAAAAAGCCGAACAAATCATTGTTGCCCGCTCGTCAGAAGGCGGCTTTGTAAAGCGTGTCTTTGGCACTGCCACGGCCAATCTGGTCATGCACGCCAGCGTCCCCGTCACAGTTGTCGGATAAGGAGAGCACTCATGAATAAAATTTTTAAAATCCTCATGCCTGTGCTTGCCTTTTTAAGCACGACATCAATTTCAGCAGCACAAGAAACCAGTAGTCTGGATGCCCAGATCAACGCAGGGTTTGCGGCCGCAACCGGCTGGTTTGTAAACTTTATCTTTGCCCCCTTCCCCGGCACAAGTTTCCCCTGGATTGTTATGTGGCTTGTGATCGCAGCTTCCGTCTTCAGTCTCTATTTTGTCTTTGTTCAATTTCGCCTCTTTGGCCATGCGATCTCATTGGTCAAAGGTGATTATTCTGACCCCAATGATGCCGGTGAAGTCAGCCATTTCCAAGCTCTGGCCACAGCCCTTTCCGGAACCGTCGGTCTTGGTAACATCGCTGGCGTCGCCGTTGCTGTCGGTATTGGTGGTCCGGGGGCAACCTTCTGGATGATCCTTGCCGGATTGCTTGGTATGGCATCCAAGTTCACCGAGTGTACCCTTGGTGTGAAATACAGGAATGAGTATGAAGACGGCACTGTTTCCGGTGGCCCCATGTACTACATTTCCAAAGGTTTTACCGAGCGCGGATTACCCTGCGGAAAATTCCTGGCAATCCTGTTTTCCGTTTTCTGTATTCTTGGTGCACTTGGCGGCGGCAACATGTTTCAGGCCAATCAGGCTCATGCGCAGATCGCAGGCATTTTTGGCGATTACCCCGGCTGGATTACCGGCTTGATTTTCGCGGGTGTTGTTTTTGCGGTTATCGTCGGTGGTATCAAATCCATTGCCAATGTTACGGAAAAAGTCGTGCCTTTCATGGGCATCCTCTATGTCGGTGCAGCCCTTGTCATTCTTATCATGAATGCAGATCAGATAGGTTGGGCTTTTGGCCAAATCTTCGAAGGTGCCTTTACCGGACTTGGTATTGCCGGTGGTTTTGTTGGCGCTTTGATCCAGGGTTTCAAACGTGCGGCCTTCTCTAACGAAGCTGGTGTTGGTTCTGCTGCAATTGCACACTCTGCCGTGCGGACCAAAGAACCCGTAACAGAGGGCGTTGTTTCTTTGCTGGAACCTTTCATTGATACTGTTGTGATCTGTACAATGACTGCGTTGGTAATTATCATTACGGGTCAGTTGACAATCAATCCTGAAACAGGGAACTACATTGTCGAGGGTGGCACAATCGTCACGGCAACGGGTGCTTCCGGTGTCGCGTTGACATCAGCGGCCTTTGCCTCTGCCTTTGATTGGTTCCCATACGTGCTAGCCGTTGCCGTAGTTCTTTTTGCTTTCTCTACAATGCTGTCATGGTCTTATTATGGCCTGAAAGCATGGACTTATATGTTCGGTGAAAGCAAAGGTGCAGAACTAACCTTTAAGATTATATTCTGTATCTTTATTGTCATTGGTGCCGCAGCCAGCCTGGGTCCGGTTATCGACTTCTCGGATGCCGCGATCTTTGCCATGGCCGTTGTGAACATCACCGGCCTTTACTTCCTGATGCCAATCGTTAAACGAGAGCTTAACAGCTATATGGCCCGCCTCAAAAGCGGTGAGATCAAGAAGTTCTCAGGCGAAGCTGGTAAAAGTGCCGCTGAATAGAGGGTAAAGTAAATAAACGGGCGGCTATCAGTCGCCCGTTTATTCCGTGTGAAAAGCTAATCACTTCCGCAACCACTGTCGCCACCATAACCACTACTATCGGTTCCGTTGTTACCGCTGGCGTAATCAAGACTGGTCCATGAAGGCTCATGCATAATTGCTAATGCACCTGATAATCCATAGGTGCTTAAAGCAGTAGAACAGCCAATGTTATTTGTACAAAACTCCATCTTTTTGCCATCTAAACAATCGCGTTTATAATAAAAACCGTTTGGAATTTTTAGTTTACGATCTATCTCGAAGAGACGAGGCAGAGGGTCTTTAGACAAAGAAAGCCCCTTCTTCTTTTGCCTTGTATTGGTGACAAGATCTTCCAACTCACACGCCAGTCGCCATGCTCTCTTAATCCCTTCTTGGGCATTGGTAGGGCTTTTCATCGCCTCTGCAGGTGTATGATGAAGAAAACGACCGAAAGCCTTTTTACAAAAATCATGATACTCACGGGTGAAAAGAATAAATTCATGCCAAGCAACATCCACAACCTGCGAAGGCATCGAGACCATCCCTTTTGGAGCACGACTGCAGAGATAAAAATAATCCCTAAGCCCTGAGATCACTTCTCTTACCTGTGCTTCCGTTAAATGAGGATATGTCTCTAATATTCGCTCTGTGATTTTTACCGGAAATCTATAGTTATCAATAAATTTTTGTCTTTTCGCGTATCTTCTACGTGACAAACTTCTCACGAAAAATATTATAAATACGCAAAATATAATTGTTAAAATAATGTCCATTTTTTCAGAAGGAAACTTGCGGGACTTCCTTCTCCCCCAATAAACAAGCCAACACGATGATAATAAATAAAAATGCTCCATGAATCATATTATAAATCATCATACATATAAGCTCTCTCTAATACATCCTTATTAAAAAAATCTCATCAAGCACGACAACCCGTCTCGTCACAGGGAATTTCTTTTCCCTGTTCTTCATCAGAAATTTGCCCCCTGCCCAGATCAACCTTAAATGGCTGTTCCTTCATCAAAGCCATAATTTCGGCGCCGAGTTGTAGGTCTGACATTATTCCGAACTTTTGTCGCCTTAGCCTCCCTTGGCGATCAATAAGGAGTAGAGTTGGCGTTCCTTGTAGCTGGTAACTTGCCATGGTCTTTGGGATTGGACCCTGGCCTGCCGGCATATCGATGCCAACCGGAAACGTAATACGGTACTCGTACAAAAAGGCCTTTAGGCTTTCAGGCCCCATGGCAGTGTGGTGTTCAAAAACAGAGTGCAAACCCAACACAATAAGATCATCCGATGAGAACAGCTGTTGAGCTTTCTGAGCTTGAGGCAGCCCATGTTCGACACACCCGGGACAAAGCATCTGAAAGGCTTCGATTAGTACGACCTTTCCAAGACAACTCTTTAAGTTAATGTCTTCATCACTATTCATCCATTGGGATATTTGTAGTTCTGGTGCTCGTTGAAATTCACCTGTCATTTTCATCTTCCTTGAATTCTTGATCACGTCAATAAGCATTGGTTTCTGCGATCATCTGATAATGGGTCGTCACCACCAAAGAGACCGCGATCTGGTCATTGGCAGATTTCTCGTCATTTTTGTTTCGCCCATAGTATCCCTGCCAAAGAAGGGGGATTTTTCTCTGGAATTTTTCTTTGGCAGGGAAGACCAGAAAGCTTTGAACAGCTAATCGGATCTAGGTTAATCAGAAGTGAGATTAGTCTCCCCTTTCTTCATGATGATACCAGGGAAAGAGAGATCCCCCGAAGCCACATCGTGGGCCTGATTTACACAGAGCAAGGGGTTATGACTGTTTTCATCAGACACATTAAGTACCGCTGTCATAGCATCAAAATGAGCACCTTCCGCACCTTTGACCGGCAACGTTACCTTTAGCTGGTTATCAAATAAAATGGGACTTTGCCCCGGTGCATCCAGGGCGATCGGCAGATCAGGCATGGTGGCGGGCACAATATCTTGTCCGGGAGAAATTTCCCGAACTTTAAAACCTGCACCACATGCTTCATCTTGAGCAAGAACAGCCCAATGAGCATGCCAAGTCTTGCCATCATTCGCAGGGTCACCATCATTATTTTCATCATAAAGCGGTGTATCGTCAAAGTCAGGGTGGGATGTAATGGCTAATGCCAACACACCAGAATTAGGGGTAAAGCCCACACCTGATGGGTCAATTTTAGTTGGCCAAACATAAGCAAAAACCGATGAACCACGGAACGCACCAGTTACTTCTGGCGTAATGGTTCCAGTCTCTCCAGCCAACTCCATCAAGAACGTTGCCCAGCGTCCATCAGTATTGGCAGAGGCCTTAATAATATCAAAGGGTGGCGTGATATTTTTGTCCACTGAGCTTTTTATGTCATGCGCCATTACTTCTGTACTGACAAGAGATCCTGCCCCGACAAAGATCCCTGTCGCAAAAGCAAAAGGTATCAGATAAGCGCGGTTTTTATTGAGAAAATTTGTCATATTTTATTACTCCTTCTTTATTGCCACTTAACAATAGTATCGACTCGAAACTTATTTATACATAACATATTTATTCACACTTGCAAGAATTGTTTTTAGTCGATACTATTCCTGAATGAACAAACCACGGCAATTTATCAGTCTATTATCCCGAATTTCCCGCTTGGTTAACCACGATGGTCACGCCGAAGGTCTCAAGCCTGCACAATGGGATGCCTTGCGTTATCTCGCCCAGGCTAATCGTTTTTCTCGTAGCCCCGGTGCCCTAACTAGCTATCTCGGCGCGACCAAAGGCACGATATCCCAGACATTGATGTCGTTGGAAAAAAAGGGTTTTGTGGTCAAAACTCAAGATTTACATGACAAACGTTCAGTGGCTCTGGAGCTAACAACAGCAGGGAAAAATCTTGCCAAGGAAGACGCACTGCAACCTTTTCAGAAAATACTATCTGATCTTCCTGCCAACGATCAGAAAGACATCACGACTGCTCTGGAAAAATTACTCCTCGCCAAACTGAGAAGTGATGGCAATAAACCTTTTGGTATATGCAATACCTGTCGACACTTCAGGAAAAACAATCCATCAGGTTCTCCGCATTTTTGCGATCTACTAAAAGAGCCTCTTAGCGATGCTGGAAGTGAAAAAATTTGCATAGAACAAGCGGCAATTTAATTTAAAATTGCCCTACATGTAACTGCTTGCATTTATCCATTTATTTGGATTCAAATTAATTGCGAATATAAATCGGATCATAATCTTAGTCCCCTGATGCCAAAAGCGATTATAGACGACAATTAGCCTTTAATCATCATCACCTTCCGCTATAAAAATGCTTAGATAAAATTTTGCCTGTTAGACGTTGTTATCACGCATCTACCATTCTAAAGGTTTCTGGACAGCATCGCGATAGGCACATGTCAGCAACAATCAGCAGAATTGCAATTAAGGCAACAAATCCAAGAAATACATAAAGTCCGGCCGGACCAACTAATTCCATTGAATATCCAGAAATAACAGGTCCCAAAAGTGCACCAAAACTGTAACTGAGTAAGCCTGCGGTTGTCGCAGAGATTACATCCTGTTCACCCACAGCATCAACGATGCGACTGAATCCGAGCACGTAAAGGGGGACCAGGCAACCACCAGCGACAACACTTACCATCGTGACCAACCAGAATGACGTGGGTTGTACAAGGGATGCAAAAAGACAGGCGAGCATTGAGAGGCACGCAATGAACAGCGCAACCGGCATACGTCCAAATCGGTCAGAAAAGGCGCCAACGGGCAAAGCGATAACGGCAGGAGCGACAAGGACAATACCGACGAACAAAGCAATTTGAATGGTGCCGTATCCCAACCCATTTGCGTACACTGCACTTAAACCATAAAAACTGGCATTCGCAATCCCGCCACAAAACGCAATAGTAAGAGCAAACGGAAAACACCGGACTAAAGTTAAAATTCCGTTTGAGTGTTCATTGGGTTTTACTTTCAAGTTTGGCGTATCATTCAACAACGCAGGGATAAATGAAATCGTATAGATGACAGCAACTATCATGAAACTGGCCTTCGTTACCGCCACGATGATAATCGATGGACCAATAGCGGTTGCTAGCAGGCGTAGGGTTTCAAAACTAGCAATAAGACGCCCGCGGGTAGTTCGGGTGCCTAGTGCAGATACCCAGCTGTCAACAACGATATAGTAGGCACCAAGAGCATAACCACCAAGAAACCGCAGGACAAGCCACATAACCGCATCGTCAAACTGTGCCAGTAAAAAAGCTGCCGAGCCAGCAAACATCGCCATGAGGAAAAACGCAACCTTATAACCAATTCGGCGTAGAACCCATCCGTAAGTAAGAGCACCTGTCATAGATCCTGCGTAATAGAGCGATGTAACAGAACCAACAAAGGCTTCACCAAAATTCAATCGATCAAGCTCCAGAGCGACAAGTGGAAACAACGCACCTGTCGAAATACCAAAGAATGGAGCAGCGAGGAACAGCCAGCCCGCGCGGCGGATTATTGATGAAGGCTCAGACATAAATGCACCCTCGTAATTGTTGCTGCATATTTACATATTTGCACATTTGCACTATAACGCAAGGATGAATTCTAAAGAAGCAATTGCCGCCCTTCTCGCACTTGGGCAAAAGACAAGATTGGATACCTATCGGTTACTAGTCGAGCAAGGACCTGTAGGATTACCTGTCACTGAAATATCAACAAGGCTTGATGTCAACATTTCCACCATGTCGAGACACCTTGGGCATCTACAGCGAACCGGGTTATTACGCAGTTGGCGGTTTGAACGCCAAATCATTTACGCTGTTGAAGACAATGGTATAGAGAATCTTATAGGCTTTCTGACAGAAAATTGCTGCCGGGAAAGTTCGGATGCATGTAAAAGGACTGCCTCACAATGCAATGTTATTAAGAACACATCCTAGCGAATTAATGAAAGGTAAAATTAGTGGATAAATCCAGACCCAAGGCCGGATGATTGCAAACCGTTACATCTATATGCAACAAATCTTCATTGCATCCTCATTAAAAGAGGCGCAAGCTGTTATTAACTCCAAGTTCTTTCTAATTGCACAGCTTTTTGTCTGTTTACAAACTTCAACAGACCTCTTTGTTTACACATCTAATACTGGGTCCTGCCCTACTTTCCAACAAGACCAGCCTTTGCTGAATTAATGAGAAGATCAAAGAACTGACGCCAGAATGTCTTGTAGGTCATCTTAACAGGACGTCGTATTACCTTGACCTGTTTTGACAGGTCAGTCACTTCCGTCCCCCCATTTTGATGGATCACGGTTGAGATAACAGAGGACATTTGTCACCATGCAGTTCGTTCCTGAACGCATATCAACATACTGGTTAGAGGATCGCCTTCCCAAATTTTCGGGGCGATGGAATAGAATTCCCGGTAATATCCGCGGGGCTATTCTCGTGCTTCTCGCTACCCTAAGTGGTTCGATTATGGGGGCCTTGATTAAGGTAGTTGGTCAGCGTGTGCCTGTTTTTGAAATCCTTTTTATTCGCCAGCTTTTTGCCCTTCTTATGGTCGCGCCAATTATAATTAAATCAGGATCAGCCGCCTTAAAAACCAGTGTCTGGAAACTTTACCTGATACGGGGTGCTTTTTCTTTCATCGCCATGAGTGCAGGATTCACTGCCGTTGTCTATATGCCCTTGGCAGAAGTCACTGCCATAGGCTTCGTCCGCACTCTCTTTACGACTTTGCTTGCCATCGTTTTTCTGCACGAAGTAGTGGGGATACGCCGTTGGTCGGTTACAATTATTGGCTTTATCGGCGTGCTGGTGATCATTCGCCCCGATACCGGAGAGTTCAACATCTATGCGCTTCTGGCGGTGATCTCGGCGTTCTTTGTCGCTGCCATCATGATCATTCTACGCAAGGTGTCACAGATCGACAAGCCATCAACCATCATGGTTTACCAATCTCTTCTTGTAACTCTCTTCATGGCCGGCCCCGCTTGGTGGTATTGGACAGCCCCGACCCTGAGCGAAGTTTTGATTATTATCCTGATCGCCTTACTGCTATCAGCCATGCAGTGGTTTTATATCCAGGCCTATCGCGTAGCCGAAGCTGTCACAGTGGCACAGGTAGAATACGTGCGCCTGCTCTTTGCCACCGGGATCGGCATTCTCTTTTTCGCTGAAATTCCAACGATCTGGACGCTTCTTGGGGCCAGCATCATCGTTGCCTCAACCTTTTACACTGTCCACCGTTCTGCGGTGCGCAAAAGAGAGCGCGAAGTTGTTGATGATAAGTAAAAAGCGCCTTTGCAATTCAAAAAATTATACAATATGTATAATTATATGTATGATTTATAAAATAGTATCATTTTTAAAACGGAATAAATTATGCCCAATACCGCTAAAGTACGAAAAGTTGGGAACTCACTTTCTGTAACCCTGACAGATGTCCTCAAGCGGCATCGCATAGATGAAGGTGATACCCTGTACATATCCGAAACACCGTCAGGAATCATGTTGCAAAAGTATGATCCGGATTTTGAGACTGCAATGGAAGCAGCGCGGGAAATCATGGACAAGCACCCCAACATGATGAAAGAACTCGCCAAGTGAAATGGCTGACACCGGAAATTGTTCTGGGAATACATCAATATTCACTACGACAATACGGCGGACCAGAAGGCATTCGGGACAAGGGATTACTAATCTCAGCCGTTCAACGGCCAAAAGATGCGGAACATTACACAACCCCTACGCCATCAATATGGGAACTGGCGGCCACTTACTGTCATTCTATTGGCAAGAATCACCCCTTTATAGATGGGAATAAACGAACTGCAATCGCATCTTGTCTGGTTTTTTTACGAATTAATGGCAAGCCAAGTTTTATCCCTGAAGCCGAAGGTACGATTAGAGTATTGGATTTACTAACAGATAAAATAACAATTAAAGATTTTTCTATATGGCTGAAAAATGCGACATATTGAGAAACTAAAAAGATTTTGGGGCTGTACCAGATTACTTGGCACCAATGTAGGCGGCATACCCGGCAGCACCAGTGATATTGCATTTTGGGTATTTTCTGGCTTACTCGCGCTCGTGGTTGCCATCCAAATCTATATCTTTAAAAAGTTCAAGTAGTTCTCGCGCCATAAGCGGTTATTGCTACCGGAACATAGATGGTTGATCTCGATTTAAAAAAAGATATCAGGTTATTAACAAAGTAATAACCTACAATTGCTACTCTACTATAAAGAGCCAAAGATACGGTAAATTCAATTCATTATGGGGCGTACGTGTGAGGCACAGACTGGACTTTAAAAATCTTGCATGCTGCATAGTAGATGATGAACCCTTTATACAAAAAATCATCAAATCCATTTTAATATCACTGGACGTCAAGGACATACGCCTCGCCAAGGATGGAGCAGAAGGCTATCAACTGCTTCAAGCCAAGCCTACTGATCTGATTTTTATCGATTGGACCATGGAGCCCATGTCAGGAATTGAACTTCTTGAAAAAATTCGCGCCTCTGATAAACAGGAAATAGCTGAAACACCCGTTATCATGTTAACGGCTCATTCCGAGCAAGATTATGTCAAAAAAGCAATTTCCGCCGGGGCCAATGACTATCTGGTGAAGCCTGTTTCCCCTCTGTTATTACAACAACGCATCGAAGGTATTTTTAAAAAACAACTTCCTTTAAATGCTAAAGTCAGTAGGATAAAACCAAAAGAGACAATTTCCGCGGCTGGCATTAAACCAAAGAAAAAAGAAAAACCTCAAAATAGTGAATTTCTGGAGATCTCCGTAGAAGACAACTAAAAGGAGGCAAAGCCTCCTTCTTATACTTTGTAGCAGGTTTTCTGTCTTGCCATGGTAGTTTATTATCCCACTACTCGGCCATTTCTCCTATTCAACCATGCCAAGGGATTTCAAAAATTCGTGTTCCGTCATGCGGGGGTGATCCCCGGCAAAGTTATAGCCCGCGGGTTTGCTATCGATATAGATTTCACTGGCGAGTGAAAAGCCATCATTTTTATCAAAGGCCCCCGCCCATACAACTGTCATGCTGCCATCACGCATGCGATAAAAAAGATGCGTTCCACAATTTTGACAAAACCCGCGTTCAGCCCAATCGGATGACACAAAGGATTTAACATTATCCTCGTTTTCGAATTCCAGACCTTCGACATGAATTGCCATGGTTGGTCCACCTGACCATTTTCGGCAAGTTCCACAATGACACACACCATGATCGCCACCAACGCCGGTCGCAGTGAATTTCACAGATCCACACAGACATCCACCTGTCATTCCCTGGCCGCTTCCATTAGCTGTTTCTGACATTTTTATCCCCTCTAGGTTCAGATAAAAGTGAGCCTTGCGATAGTTTTCTCGGCTCGCAAGCCATCACTTCACAATACAATTTATAATATAAAACAGACCATACACGCCTGCTACTGACAACATTATGTCAGGAGAGTTTTCATTTTAAATATATCCTTATTACTGGACTTTAGTTCTACCTAATACCAACACCAAAAACTGTTCCTAACCTCGTCCATAAACACCTGAATAAGGATTGCGGCAACAGCCGTTTTCTATAGTCAACTCAACGGAGAATTTTGAATCATCACGGACCAATGCACTAAGTTCTAGCTCCAATCATTGGTATAGAAAATGACCGTTACGTAAATTTTAGATGCAGAGATCTCTCCAGGAAGGGATAACCAGCCATTAAAGACCGGGACTTACCTCGAAAGTGGTATTAAGATAAAAATAAGAGCCCAATCACTCCAGAAACATAGAGTATAATGTCAACAAAACCCCACACACTTAGCCACTACATATGGATTTTCTAGGATTTTCATGCTCAAACAGACCGAGTCCACATAACTTCCAAATATTTATTTCACATGGAATTGTTGTATTAACCACTTTGGATACAATATAATTGGTATTTAATATTTAAAATTATCGATACAAATCAATATGATACCTAAAATAATATGCCCTTTATAAGTGCAGTCATTATTTCACGCTTTTTTCACTCCACATATTCCCTAAAAACGTGTTCAATACTCCTACGCAAGCAACTTATCCCGATTTCTGAAGCGCTCGCACTGCGCACCATCTAAATCAGAAATCGGGATTTGCTTTCCTGTTCCCCCGAAAGAATATTCCACACGAAAACCAGCCTTTGAACAGGGCTATTTCATGCATTATCTCTGAAAATATTTTAAAATCATCATAACTTATTTCTTGCGGGGTTTATTTGTTTATCAGTTGCTCATTAGCGAATCTCATTTTACACATTTTGAGCCCCTTTCCCCTTCGCAAACACCAAGAATTACACCCCAAATCTCATGAAGATCAGTTAGATAAGCAAGTGTGTCCCTGACCGTGAATTGTTTTTCACGGTCTTTTCACTCACACCTTCAGCAAAAAATAGGTTTATATACTCATGCAAGCAACTTCCCCCGAACTGGCAAAACGTTCCTTTTGCACCACGTGATGCCGGTTCGGGGGTCGTATTAAGTTATATATTAACTTGGTTTTACTTTGCCTGTTATATTTTGGCTTTGCTTGCTGTTTTACCTTAATCGCTCTCTTAGCGATTTATTTCAGCACACCGCCGATATTTATTTTATCGGCACACCCTGAACTAGCCTTACCCAGCCGGCAATTTATTGCCTGCTTTTTGACTCTTGTTGACTTTGTTAGGGGGACAAATTCAGCAAGGGTCATTTTTTTTTGCGCTCCATGTTTTTTTTCGCCCCATAACATGTAATACCTGAAATCTATACCACCCTCGCAACAGGGCTTGTGCACAAAAAAAGCCCGGGACAGATAAATCCCAGGCTTTTGTATTTCTCAGCGATAAAAAGTTAGGCCGCAGCCATTCGTTTTTGAATTTGATGCGCATCTTCTTCCAGGCCAATTTTCCAATAGGCCGACACGTAAGTATCTTCTTTTGGAATCCCGCGCTCCTGATAAAGGTGGGTTCGCAATTCCTTCACTACCCCAGACTCTCCGGCGACAAAGATACTTGGGTATCCGGGCCGCCAACGCATCTTTCTGATAAAATCGCTTTGCTGATAACTTCTTTGTTTCGGGTTTTCATGAACCAGCCAATGAATATCAATCCCAACCGGGGCATCAATTTTTTGGCGATCATCTTCTGACGTTATCTCGAAAACAGCGGTTCCAACAGCGTCTTTGGGCAACTCTTCCAGTGCAGCAGCGGCGGCTGGGATTGCCGTCATATCAGCGGCAAGTAAAAACCAATCTGCATCCAGATACGTCATCTTTTTGGGGCCGGGTCCAAAGAGACCAATATAATCCCCCGGCAAGGCAGCTAATGCCCAATTACTAGCCGGACCGCCATCGCCATGAATGGCAAAATCAATATCAAGCTCGTTTTCATCCGCGCGATGATGACGTACGGTATAGGTCCGCATAACAGGACGCTGGCCACCTTCAACCTCTGCCACAAACTCTGCAGGATCAATATCACCTTGTGGGATCAAAACTTTCACATGTGCCCCTTCCTGATTTTCAGGAAATCCATGTAATCCAATCCCACCAAAGGTCACGCGTAACATATGCGGCGTAAGCTGCTCTTTACGCACAACGGTCAAGATCCTCGGTGGCTTTCGCTTACTCATTATCATCCCCTATTCGGCCCTATTCGGCCCCTATTCGACAAGGTGAATATATAACCATCAATTCCATTTATTGATTGCCCGCCAATGATTACCGGCCAATGTCCGGACGTTGCGAGCGACCTCGGCATCATTACCAGCGCGGGTATATCTACAGGAAATATAAGACGTAATTATGACAATGCAATGAGAATGATTCTTAATAAGTAATTATTAATGCTAACCTATTAATCTTAAATAAAATATTTTTATCTCACCTTGTAAAATATTTATAAAATTTTCAAAATACTTGCATCAAACTATCAAAATTATTTTCTGCAACCCGAAAAACAAACTCGCCTTATGCGCGTAAAAATTATTCAATAACGCTTTATTAATTACAAGTTCGCCATTAAAGGTTTACAGACGTTTATACATATATGTCGTCGGGTCCAAACGATCTGGGGCATGTGTATCCCGGCAAAAGTCAGGAATGATACCAGCCGTTTCATAACCTAACTTACGATAAAGCTGTTCTGCGTTGTCCCCCGTTCTTGTATCCAACGTAATCAAGATTTTTTGGCGATTACGTGCCTGCCTTTCCAGCTCAATCATCAAGGATTTTGCAATCCCCCGTTTACGGAAAAGCGGTGACACCAGAAGCTTTGAAACATCTGCCCGGTGCACCTGATTGGGCATGGTCGCAAAACACAATTGCACAGTACCAACGATTTGCTCTTCAAACATATAAACCATAGGAATCACCTGACCATTTGCAACCAAAGGGCGGACCTTGTCATTCCAGAAAACCAAGCTGTCTCTCAGAGAGAAGGGTAAGATAAACCCAACGCTGGCACCGTCTTGAACACAGGCATGCAGTACCGAAACCAAACCTTCGACGTTAGCGTCAAAATCTTCAATGCCGAGGCACCGGATATCACTCTGTTCATTCATGGTCAAAGCTCACTAGATTATCTTGTTGGAAAGGGTGCCTTATAAAACAACCAATGTGTATAAAGCCCCTTTGTTCTTATCAGCTTTAAAACAATTAGCTCCGTGCAGCTTATAACGCAGACAATCACCTGGTTGTAATTGATAGGATTGCGCTTCAATTGTTATTTCCAATACTCCATCTCTCAACACCAAATGATGCTCTAAGCCATTCTTGGGCGGACTGGAATAAGAGATTTCAGCTCCCGGCTTTAATCGAACGTCAAGAACCTCGCAATTCAGATTTTCAGAAGGTGGAGAAACGGATCGACGCTCAAGGCCTGTTTCTTTATCAATCCAGACAACCTGATCATTTCGACGCACCAGCGGGGAATAATTTTCTTCGGCCATGGCCATTAACCGCGACATTGTCATACCATAGACGGCACATAAACGTCCTAACACAGTCGCAGTCGGACTGACCTCGCCCTTCTCTATACGGGAAAGGGTCGCACGGCTAATATCACTGCGCCCTGCAAGTTCATCCAACGACCATTCGCGTTCGCCGCGTAAAGCTCTTAAACGCTCGGCAAGACGTTTGTCCTGGCTATCACCATCAACATATCCCATAAAAGAGAAATATTCTTAAATATGAGATATGTCAATTATATTATTGGAACCACTATACCCTCTTTCACTGATTGATTTTCGCCCCCCCCAAAAAACAATCTCACAAAAGTGACAGGATCTTAGCGAAAATTATTGCTAGAATTATATTGAGCAATAGACCCTTATTTCAAAGTACCCTCATAGAGATGAAGTTACCTAAACAGATGAACCGACAATTCAATCTTCGTATCCACTTTAATTTCCTTATGCTATGCGCTCTCTTGCTTATCGCACCTCAGGTTTCTGATGCCGGTGATTACGAGGACGGCATCGCGGCTTACCGTGCCGGGGAATATGACAAAGCCATCAAGCTTTTAAATAATGCTGGAAATAACGGAAATGCAAAGGCTCAATATTACCTCAGTGTTCTTTACGAGGGCGGATCCGGTATAGGTAAAGACATGGAATCATCTCTACATTGGCTCAAACGTGCGGCAGAGGGCGGCATGGTCGAGGCTCAGCGCAATCTTGGTGCTTTCTTTCATGATGATATCGATGACCCAGATGATGACCTTGATCAAGCAATCTATTGGTACCAACGCGCAGCAAGCCAAGGAGATTTGACGGGGCAATTACGTCTTGGCATCTTGCTGGACCGCGAGAAAAACACGATCTTTGATCATCGTGAAGCCATTCGCTGGTATCTTCTCGCAGCACGGCAGGGTGTTGCACAAGCCCAGCACAATCTAGGGGTTATGCATAGCCAGGGGCGCGGCACGCCAGTGAACCCAGACAAGGCTCTCGATTGGTTTTTTAAAGCAGCAAAACAACGCTACACAAATGCAATGGTTGCAATCGGCGAAACATATCTAACAGGAACAGGTGTGACACACTCAAACGTTGAGGCTTATAAATGGTTTCAACTCGCGGATATAAACGGCCATGAAACCATCGCTCAGCGAATGAAAGAAATCGCCGCGGATCTTACCAGTGAACAAATCAGACAGGCAGAGCACATGGCAAATGTTTGGCTCTCAGAAAATTGAATAGTTATACTTCAGAACTGTAACCTGGGGATTAGTAACAAAAGATCAGCACTTGGCGTCAACGCCTTGCTCACACCCCTCGTAGCTTCATTTCAAAACTATCGCGATCACGCTGGATTTCTTCCAACACATCACGTTTTGCGTTTGCCCGATCATCATGCTTGCCACTCCAGATTATTAGCTCGATCAATATCGGCGCAAGATCATACCCTTTCGATGTGAGACTATAGACGAAGCTGCGGCGGTTCTCTGGGTCTCTATTTTTTTCGAGAATTCCCTGGCTTTCAAGATGCTTGAGCCTGTCGATAAGAATATTGGTCGCGATGCCTTCTTCGGCTTGCAAGAATTCACTATAGGTCCGCTTACCGCGCAACATAATTTCGCGGATGACCAACAAGCTCCAGCGATCCCCAAAGGTATCAAGCCCGAAAGCAACAGGGCAGCCAGAGTTGCGTATCTTCGTTTCTGATTTCATTTCATCACAATAAAAAAATAACTTGCGAAATGCAATATGTAATGCTAACAATTTACGTATTGCATTTCGCAAGTTAAATGGAGAACACATTATGCCCATCACACTTACACTCACAAACGGCGTCATTTCAGCCGGGCAAGAAGCCGTAGCCATCTCAAAAATCACAACGTCTTTTCTCAAACATCACGGGCTGGAGGGGAACACGGTAATGACCCCCAATGTAACCGCCCATGTTGTCATCGTAGAAAAAGGACATTCCTTTGCAGGCGGGAAACCTATCGAAGGCGCCTGGATCGAAACCAAGACCCCATCGTTTGCCCTGGCAGACCACGATGTTCAAAGCGCATTTTTTGGTGAAGCAACACAAATTCTTCACGACCTGTCTGGCGGCACACTGCCCAAGGACCGTATCTGGTCGAACGGCGTCCACGCCGTTGATGGTACTTGGAACATATCCGGAAAAGCTCTGAAGAATGTCGAAATCGGCGAAGCAGTCTCAGCTGGATAATGATAGCGACCAACCATTAGTCATCTGAACAGGACTGCGTCTGGCGGAGCTATTCCCACTCTGTCAGACGCCGAATATAAAAGGGAAAGAGATGCAAATGAACACAAGCTTCACGCACCAAAATACGGACCTTATGCCCTCACGTATTCTTCACACAATGATCCGCGTAAACAGTCTGGAAAGATCTATTACCTTTTATCGGGACGCACTGGGGATGAGTGAAATACGCCGCGAAGATTATCCAGAAGGACGGTTCACCCTGTCATTTATGGGATACAGCGAAGATCCTCGAGGTTCCACCATCGAACTGACATATAACTACGACACAGTTGAATTCACCCATGGCTCGGGCTTTGGCCATATCGCAGTCGCAGTGTCCGACATTGATGCCACTTGTGAACGCCTTTCGGGTATGGATGTCAAAATCATTCGATGCCCCGGCCCAATGGCTTATACCACAACCAACGGCCAGCGAGACGTCATCGCCTTCATTTGTGATCCTGATGGCTACCAGATCGAACTGATTTCTACTCAGAAACCCTAGGTCGGGCCATCACCCGGATTTAATTTTTTCAAACACACCAAGGAGCACACCATGCCACTCGTCCGCATTTATCACCCTTCCAGTAACGATCCGCTTTATCCCTCAGCACTTAGTCAGGGCGTACACCGCGCTTTGATTGATGCCTTTGGTATTCCAGCCGATGACTATTTTCAGGTTGTGACCTCGCTTCAGGCTGGCACCGAATTGATCGGTCCAGAAGCATTTATGGGCATCGCCCATTCAGACGACCTTGTGATAATTCAAATTACATGTGCCAAAGGCAGAACAGTCGAGCAGAAAAAAGTACTTTATGAAGCAATCGTAGAAAATGTTAGCAATGACCCCGGCGTACCAAGAAACGATGTCATCATCAACCTGGTCGAGACGAAGCGCGAAAACTGGTCATTTGGGAATGGTCAGGCACCATTTGCCTAACCCATGGACTTCCCAACACTGATTAGGCTCAAAAAGATACGTTATCAATCGCTTGTTCAGATGAATTCAGTGCCCTCTTCCCATTCAAAAGAAGAAGACCATCATTGGTTGTTGGGAAATCATCCGATTATACCTTCCAGTAATTTGATAAGTAACTGCACAAGTTCAACATAATAATACCAGCATCATCTGGATTGAGGGGCGCGGGAGCGCCGTTTACCGCCCTGCTACCTTCTGACAAAATCTTGGCCACCTCCTCAAACGAGCCAGGTAAAATGATCGAACAGTTTTAGCTATCCAACGTCTGAACAGCATTGTCATATAACTGTGCCTTAGGGTTGTGCCTAGGACTTTGTCCGACCAGCCTTGATTTTCTTTTTCCAGCTCCCCAACGTCACGATAAAACTATCGTGAGATAAAAACAGATCACCTGTGTACTGTTCATGCAGTGGCTCCAATCGAACACCAGTTCCGTCAATGCAGATGAAATTCGCATTCGCAGAACCTTCCCACTTATAATTAGTATCCTTTAGCGCAGTCTGAGCCTTTTCAATCAACAAATCAGCCCATTGTAGATCAAACTGTACGTCGGTACGTAAAAACTCTTCTATACGGTTTTCTTTGGTCACTGATTTTGCCTCATTTTTTATCCAGACTTTATTTCATCCAGATGCTTGCTACAAAAGAAGGCAGGTTTCCCCTGCCTTCTCATCATTCACCGCTTATCAACAGGTCAAGACGGACGAGCCTTTGGGATCATAACCTTATAAACTAAGGTACAATTGGAAAAGCCGTATTGATGCGCCCGTCAGGTAAATAATACACCTGAATAGGAAAATCAGCGCCTTGTATTGTTCGACATGTTGGACCGGAATCATCACCCGTTGATGCATTGGCGATCGCCGTCAGAACATCGTTATAACTGCAATGATCCGGGAACATCGTCGAAATAGCTTTCACAGCTGTAACGCCATTATCGGTAATATCAAAATTAGTCAGGTTATATAGGCCCGTAGGAACCTCAACACCATCGACCACAACCCTATACTGGGTAAGTCCAGCAGTTGAAGTATCAACGGTTTCCGGGTTATCCCCGTTTGGGCGTGAGTGAAAACCCTTTGCTCTTTTCTTCTTCACTTCACCACAGAAAACATGCTTTCTGTTAACTTCTACCGTTTGAACCGGATCAGTACCCGGCACGTTAACGGTAACCCAATGATCCTGTGTTTCATCACAAGCGACTTGCGCTGATGCGGTACCAGTATGAACAATCATCGCGCCAACAATAAGTATCAGGGCGCAAAGCCCCTGAAAAATCATTTTTGGCAACATTTTTGATATGTTTTTTAGTTTCATAATATTCCCTCGTTTTCGGCACGCACCAGCCTCACAGAAAAGCAACGGAAGGGTTCGGGGAGACATAACCGCCTCTCCTGCAAGACCAGCACGTATTCGGCATAGAGTACAGATAATTCCGCAACGGATTATCTTATAAATCACCTCAGAAATACCTTCTGAGGTAGCGAGCTAAAGCTTATCACTGATGGAAAACACCGCTTTTTCCGTCATAAGTCATTGCAATTTCATTGATACCACCGCCAAACTTAGCAACGGCCTTATTGCCCGTGATATCTGTAACAATGGTCGAGCTTTGGAAATGCCCTTCTAACCAGATATAAATGTCCGTATAAGGCGTAATCTGGATGGATTGGGTTGCCAAAACAGAACTTGCAGAAATAGGCTTCCTATCCTGAATTTCCTGATTAACCTGTGCCGTTTGAGACAGACCAAACGTCAGGGCAGGGTATTTTCCATAGGACATGTTATTAACGGCAGAAAAAGTATCTGTTGGCACGTCAGGATTTTTAACCGCAGTACCAAAAGTTGCGTTATCACTAAAGGGATAAACCGACCCTGAAAGCGCAGGCCCGGGCTGAACTTCTGAGAGCTTGGTAATTCTCGTCCCACTCTTGGTGACAGAGGCCGTACTGGCGTAGAGCCAATATTCCTCTGACCATTGAATCGTATTACTTTCAAAAGCATCAAATGCCAACCAGATTACGTCAGCCTTGGAATTTCCAACAGGTTTTGCCAAGGCAATCTTTTGTTGAGCACCGTTGATAACGTCCAGATCTCCGGGGGCAACATTAAGTGTTAATGTGAAATCCATTATTATCTCCAAAATAAATTGAACAGCGAGCGACATTGCTCGTAAAAAGGAATAACAACAAATTAAACACACCTATAACGGGAATCATTCCCCTTAAGTTATCGGAAAATATGAGATAAGACGAATTCATCGGACACATGCACAGGGAACCCGATATGGAACGTCATATTTTCAAAGGCATACCAATTTATGATGAAGATGTGTTTCAAACACTGGAAGATCTATTCAATGAAAACAGGGGCCAAGTGCTTGCAGCCCTTCCCTGGCTCGTTTCAGAACTAATAGAATCAGTGAGTTTTAAAGAAGCAATGACATTCATCTACATAAATGGAGGACGAAAACTTTACATCAACAAAGATTGGCATGATCTGGCTCAAAAATTTGGGTTTCCAGTATCAGAACATCTCTATAACCAAATTATGATTTTATCAGATAGCAGTGGCTACCTCGAAATCCCTTCGCCGTGGGGCGTTTCTGAACGCATTCGAAAAGCCCTGGTCGTTTCCGCCTATAACAATGGAAGATCACGGGAAGAGATAAGAGAAACATTTGGCATTTCAAGTCGATCTTTAACCAACCTGTTTCGTAATAATGTTCGCGCTACAAAAAATATGGCACTATGAACAGGCGTAACTCTTACCCCTTATTTTGCCCAATATTATCAGTGCGCATTTTGAAAACTTTGCCGCCGCGAATAACTGTACGATCCTGTCCTCTCCGAGAAGTAACCGACAGGCGTTGACGCCAATTCGCAACGGTCTGGGGGGACGTACCAACTTGTCTTGCAATCTCCCGGTCTGACCAGTTTGTACGTTCAGGATCAGTTAAATACGCCGTTATGGCTTCGCGTTTTTGCGCATTTGTCAGTCTGGGTTCATCCCCAGCCTCTCGCAACAAACGGGTTTCTAGCGCATCAACACGTGCCTGAAGGGCTGCTATTTCGTCATCGCGACTTTCAATCAAGTCTTGCGCCCAACTTCCCCATTGCTCCATTTGAGCAACACTTTGACGCAAGCTTTCCTGAAGAGAAGCAAATTGTTCTTTTGATCTCGCCAAGCTCTCTCTTTTTTTATCGCTTATTTTTTTTGACGTGGTGCCGCCATCTTTTTCTCTAGAAGCCATAATTCTGATCTAAGCGCCTAATCAAGCCTCTGCCCGCAGGCCCATTGCCAACTCAAGCGCATTTAACGTCTTCATATCCAATTCACTACTCTTCAGCGTTGAAGTATCAGAACCCTTTCCTCCATCAACAGGGACAGCTTCATCATTTCCTGCCTCTACAACAGCCGCCATAACCTGATGCCTGTCTTCCAGACGCGCCCAACGATATTCCTTTCCTACGGAACGATCCTCTCCGCCGACAAGATTAAAGGCCGCCTGTTCTAGCCGATCCGGGCGATCATTTTCTGAGGACATCTTTGTTATTTCGCTGGTAACACTGGCGACAACATCAACACCCCCCCTTCGTCGACGCGCCCCTACCGGGCTGATCTCTTGTCCTGTTTTCTGAGCAACTTTCCTGGACTGATCAGATTTTACGCCGACGTTATTCTTCATACGCTGACGCAATGCGACTTTAGGCCCGACACCCGTTTCCTTCTCAAAAGATTGATATAGAGCCAGTTCCCGTGTCAATCTCTCCACGTCTTCCTTTCGATTCAGAGCCTCTTCCATCTGCACGGCATGAGCTTTTCGCAGACCAACCAGTTCCCCTTCCTGAGCATGGCGTTTTGCCTGCTCAATCTGGATCACCGCGGATTTTTCTTCCACCGACTGGCGCAATGCTGCAACTTGCAGCTCATGCCGAGCAAGGGACCATCGTAGAGATTCAAGTTCCTGCTCCAGTCTTTGCACCTGGGCTGTATCAACCGCTTGTACAGGTTCTTGAGTTGATCCTTGAGAACTGGAGATCCCCACCTTTAGCTCTCTAAAGCTAACATCTGCACCAGCGAGCATATGCTTGGCACGCCCCAGAGCGGCAATCGCCTCTCCTTCGACGGCTGAATCCAGCAAAGCCAATACCTTCTCAAACCGATGCAAATCCAGTTGCGATCTCTTCACGATGTCCCCCTGCAGAGTGTTTCAACACTCATCTATCTAATTTATTAGATGATACTATTTAGTATCCAATAATTAATCAACTATAAAATTAGATAGATATAAAATAACATAACAAAATCAACTATAAACTTATCAAACCCGCAGAAATTCAATCTTGCACGCGAGAATAAAATTTAAATTATTGAAAGTTTTTCGCTAAAAGCAGAAAGGTCTGGTGCAGTAACAAGGTCGACAACTGTCCATTCATATAAATTTGGACAGTTAATCTTCAGGCAAATATTCCGTCTCGATCTCTGTACAAATGAAAGTGAACGAGTGAATAGAAAGAGAAATCAGTGATAATGAGTGCAACAGATTAAAAGAGGCAAAAAGATCCCGGCAATAAAAGTGCGCCTCGGGCCAAGCCCCCGCTATTCTACAGGCACAAGAAGCGTTCGCTCATCTTCCGGTACAGGCTCTTCATAGCAATCCACATTGGCAAGCGAACGATAACAATAGGTGGCTGGCCTTGGCTCTGAAACCACAACAACCTCTTCTTTTTGATAGGTATTTTTAGAACAACCGCCTGAAACAATAAATGCCGTCCCAATCAAACAGGATAGAATATTCATTCTCATTACAACACCTGTCATCGTTTGTCCCTTCGTTCTTCTAATAATATACAACTTGCACATACTCCTTACAAGAATTGCGCCAGTTTTCTACTCGTTGCTTCCCATGGTGAACAACCTGAACAGGCGTAAAAAGCATTGCAGAGTGGAATTGCTATATTAATTTCGAACTAACTCCTGACTAACTCATTGACCAAAAACAAAGAAGTCTTCTTATAAACGACTTATTAATCCTTTACTGGCACGATACTGTAGGTCGTAAAACATTGATGTTTTCCTCTTAACTGGCGGCTTCAACACTAACCAGCATATTAGCCCTTATTTCAGGCACTTTTCCATAACGAGGACCCAATGATAGACGAAGAAGATGAATTTGAGCACAGAGAGAGTTCCCTTGATGATCTGAGCCATGCCGAGTTCTTGATGATCTATCGTGAAGCCGGTGAAAACCTGCTCTTTGCCAAACGCCAGCAATGGCAAGCTCTTGCGTACCTCAGTCTGTCATTTGTTGCAATTTACTTCCTCGCAAAAGCAAATGCCTATGATGCCAAATTCCTGAATTATCTAATCGCCTGCTCTCTTGCCTTAACTATTTTCGCCATTGCAACAGAAATTTTTCTGCAATTCTGGCAAATCAATGAAAAACGTAAAATACACGAAATATCGAAACACTTATCAACATCGACGCAACGAGTCCGTGCCCTCAAATCACGTGGAGAGTCCAACGCACACCGCTACATTATGCTCTTTATGTTGATGACCTATATTCTTATGGCACAAATTGCCCTCTTACGTGTGTTGTGGAGTATGGCAAACTGATCGCTCACTCCTATTCCATTCCACAGCACCCAAAGGCCCGCCCGAGTAAATTCACGGCGGGCCTTATTCTCCCTAGAAGAGTATCCACTTTTTTCATAAACTGCATGCAATACAATTGAATCTTCACTTACTTGGTCAGAATTGCTACGTTATACTTTATACTTTCTTTAATCATTCAAGGAAAATCAATGGCACTCTCAGCTCCAAATATCAAAAGAAGCTGTATTTTTACGTCATTGACTGTCCTCATTTTAGCCACAACAGCGGACGATGTCCGTGCCAAATATGTCACCATATCCAAAGCACCAAAAAGTTTTTTGAATAAAACACAACAGGTTCAGTTTCATCACCGTTGGTTACGAGAATTTCACTCCTACGACAAAAACAAATCAAAACGCGTGCGAAGTTGGTACAGAAATCTAATGGCAGAAAAATCGAGCGATGCGGTAAAAGAACTCAAATCGCTTTATGCATTGGCTGGCCGCAATGTAAAATACAAAACTGAACGCAAAGACTATTGGTCAACACCCGGAGAAACCATCGCCCGGGGATACGGGGATTGCGATGATTACGCACATGTTTATCTGACATCAGCGGCCTTGTTGGGCTATGACCAACGCGATCTTTGGATGGTTGCCGGGACTTTTTACGGGCGATACGGCCCTGTTGGTCATGCCGTTGCCGTTGTGGAAACCAAGTCGGGTGATCAATATGTACTCGATAATTTATATCAACGGGTCATTTCTGAAGAACAACACCATAGCTTCAAACCAAGTTACGAAATAAACATGGAAGAACAAGCTGCGTTTGTCAGTGTAAACACACAGTTTCACGATGCCTTCTAACCAAACTTAACAAGCCCTCATCTTCATTTTAATTCATGCCAGAGCGATCCAAATGAAAAAGTTCCTCTCTAAAACCGCAACACTACCCGTTCTTTTTCTCGTCTTAGGCCTTTCCTTGTTTTCCCAAATTTCTCACGCAGAGGCAAAAGACAGTACGCTGAAACGAATTGAAAAAACTAACAGCTTTGTCATTGGTTATCGAAATGAAAAACACCCCTTTTCCAATGTAACTGTAACAGGCGATGTGGAAGGTTATTCAATAGATCTCTGCAAGGGAATTTACGAGAAGCTGAAACAGGACCTTAATAAACCAGATCTCGAACTAAAAATGGTCGAAATAACAGCTGACAATCGCTTTGACTATGTACGAGACGGGAAAGTGGATATTGTTTGTGGCACTACTTCCTGGACATTCAAACGTCAGGAAAAGGTGAGTTTTAGCCTTTTGACCTACGTTACTGGTGCCGAAATGCTTGTGAAAGATGATAGCCGGATCAGAAGCTTGAAAAGCCTCAAGGGGAAAAAAGCTGGCATTATCTATGGCACACTAACAGCCGAGGCGATTACCAAACGCGTAGAACGTGACAAACTTGACGTTGAGCTCATCACTTACAAACACCCTAAGACAGGAATCGAAGCGCTGGAGAACAGAGAGATCGATGCCTATATAGCTGATCGTGTCATTCTCATTGGCTTACTTGACGCTGCTGACGCCCCAAATGACCTTAAGTTGGTTAATCGCTTTTACACTTATGATCCCTACGCCTTAATGTTCGCACGCCAGTCACTTGATTTCAAACTCCTTGTTGACCGACACCTAGCAAACCTCTATCGAAGTAATAAATCACTGGAACTCTTTAATAAATGGTTTTCACATATGGGCATTCGTTCCAATGAAAACATTCTCCGTGCCATGTTCAAGCTACAAAGTATTCCTGAATAGATTTCGAAATCTTGACCAAAAAATAAACTTTTTAATACAAACAAGATCAAAAAGAGTACACTCAACAATTGAGAAAGAGCTACTTGCAAAGCAACGGAGCATATTACTTGAAGCTTTTGCCCCTGGTCTTCTTTTTTCTGTTCTCACCATTTGTGGCGACCGCCACTCCCATGAAGCTGGCCTTTCCCGAAAACTACGCCCCCATGATATGGACTGAAAACGGACAGATGAAAGGTGTTGTCATTGATGTCCTTAATACAGTCCTTAGAAACAAACTAAGTATAGAAACTCAATACGATGGATACCCTTGGGCACGCGCACAGGTAAACGTCAAAAAAGGGCTCGCTGATGCTTTTATCACCATCCCCACTCCTGAACGGCTTGAATATACAGTCTGCAGTAAAGAACCTGTTTTTTTCGGTAATATCGTCATTTATACCTATGTAAACCACCCAAAACGCGATGAAATCCTCGCCATAAAATCAGCCCAGGATCTCTTAAATTTTGTATTGGTTGATTACAGAGGAAATGGATGGCTCAAAAGCAAGCTTCCTGATGCAAAGGTCGTCTGGACTGATACTTTGGAACAAACATACAAATTACTCGCAAATAAACGCGCAGATATCATCATACGAGACACCGTCAATTTTGATTTCTTTGCACGAGATCACAAATACACAGACCGCATAGAAAAAACGTCCGTGATCGTCGACACCATAAATATCCATCTGTGTATCAACAAGAAATCAGAATACGCATCCATACTCCCTGATTTTGACAATGTTATAAAGGATCTTCGCAAAGAAGGAACAATTGAGGCTATTATTGATAGCTATACAAAACCGTCCGTTCCTATGAATTAGAAGTCTCGTTACTCAAAATCGAGTTTTACGAGAATGAATAACTTTCATGAAGATACGTGGCTCTCAAGGGAATAAAAGCTCTATCCGATCATTCCCCTGTCTATAGAAGCATATGAAAACCTTATATTCCATAATAAATCCCTCGCTCCCACAACAAACTTGAAATATCTCGTTCATATTAGCTTATTCAACCAATCCATATTAAACGACAAGAAAACACTCTTCCTTCTTTGTAGGATCGTGACAAAAGGCAAGAATATCTATAAGAATGCCCCAGATTAACTAATCCCTTTGTTCCTGAGATTATTTTTATTCCAGCTGAGGTCTTTCGGCTATTTTGCCCGACAAGATAATATTTTCAGCAAACTGATATTTATGGAGTTGTCATGATTATTGAAAACCTGACCTTTCGCCAAAGATTAACCTGGTTAGCACATGCATGGAAAGCCCTTGCCTTTCAACATCATACAGAATTGTCTGCGCCCTTTTCTCGCTATATCAAAAAAGATTCTGTCATTCTTGATATCGGCGCACATGCAGGGCAGTTTGCCAAACTATTTGCAAGGATTACGCCTAACGGACGCATCATTTCTTTTGAGCCGGGCAGTTACGCCCGTTCCATTCTTTCACGAGTTGTTAGCCTACACAGACTGGGTAATGTCGAGATCAAACCCTATGCAGTCGGGTCGGAAAAAAGTTCTTTCACATTGAATGTTCCAGTTAAGAAATCTGGTTCACTTGGCTTTGGCTTAAGTTTCGTTGGCGACCCTAGCACCGTTGATTGTCGGATTTTAAGTGAAGAAATTAGCATCGTAACACTTGATGAAGAATTGACAGAACAAGATGGCAGCCTTCCCAACATTGACTTTATCAAAGCAGATATTGAAGGCTTTGAGTTAGAAATGTTACGAGGAGCCCGAAAGATTATTTCCCAGTCTCACCCAGCCCTGTTTATCGAGATCGGTACCGATACACTGAACCGTGCAGGTGGTAGTAGAGAAGAACTGTTTCAACTTCTCAAAGCCGAAGGCTATTTTCCGACAGATCTCAAAACAGGGGTAAAACAATCATGGGAAGAACTGGAGAATATTTCCGAAGATCTTGACGTGCTTTTTGCCTGTCATTAACAGAAAATTGCTCCAGTTAAAAACAAAGCCATCATGTCTTTATTGCAAAGCAACAGAAACATTATCGCACTGGTTGCATTCAAGTTAAGTATTTCTTATCAAAATTATATCACAATTATACTGTTAAAATTTGGAACAAAACACAGAACTAACCGCCAAAATGTTACTGTACGCCCGATAGATGTTCAGATCATAGGACCATATGACCAGGCCATTGGAACAAGGACATAAGACAGGTGATACTCTTCTCTCTGACCAAGAGCAGAAAACCTTGCCCGCTGAATCATTTGCCATTTTCAACAAACGTGGCCTCTTAGTCAGCTACAGTCCTAATCTGCAACAAACGCTCCAGGCTCCAAATAATTCCCTCAATGAAATACATGACAACTTTATAGAACCCGATATTCCAATCTCGTTATTTATGGACAAAATTGTCGTTGATGCAGGCAAACACTTAACAGAACAACAACAACTTTTCTGGCGAAAAAACCTACGCGACTTTGAAACGGGCAAGATCACCAATCTTGACCTGGCGGGGTTAGGAAGCTTAAGAATTACCTGCACATGTCACCCGCTTCATGATGGTTCAAGGTTATATACTTTCAAACCACCACCTCACTTTCCTTCTTCCTTAGACCCATCGAAATCAGACAAAGCCAGAAAGGTTGCAGAGCAGGTCTTCTCTGCATTGGAAGATATCAACGTCGGCTTTATTCTCTATGACGAACAAAGTAAACTTGTATTTTGCAATGCCCGCCACAGAGAGCTTTACCCTGAAGTCGCCCACATGTTTCAACCCGGCGCCGAGCGCCAGGAAATACTCAACACCTATTGGGATAAGATAGGCGACAAGGCATCCGAAATTGACAAAGGAGCGAAATGGAACCGGGATGGCCTCTTACCGCGTGGCGACAAAGAACGACAACTTCCCAATGGTCGATGGGTTCAAATTAGTGAACTGGAAAGTAAAGCCGGCGGTATTGTCGCCGTAAGAACAGAAATCACAGACCTTAAGGCCCATCAATCAGTCTTATTCAAAGTTAATGAACGTCTGCTGGAACAAGCCCAGGAACTGGAAGATGCCTCGAGAGCAGCAAAACAGGCAACCGAAGCTAAATCAAGTTTTCTCTCAACGATGAGCCACGAGATCCGCACGCCCTTAAACGGTGTGATCGGCATGGCACAATTGCTAAGAGATTCAGAACTTAACAACGACCAGAAGACCCAACTGGATATCATCATTACATCAGGGCTTAGCCTTCTAGAAATCATTAATGATATTCTTGATATGAGCAAGATTGAAACCGGCAACGTTGAGCTGGAACATACCGCTTTCGACCTTAAAGAAATGACTGAGACAATAACAACGCCACTTCTTTCCCTTGCTGAAGACAATGGGCTTTATCTCACCACAATAATTCATGAAAGCTGCCCACAATACATCAAGACAGACAGCACAAAATTACGCCAAATTCTGACCAACCTGCTCAGTAACGCCATCAAATTTACTCTGAGCGGTGGGGTTACGCTATCCCTTCAGAAACTTGCTGTTGATGATCCCCGATGCCGAGATTTTTCATCTGTAAGAAAGCAAATTACACCACGACAAGACATTTTGATAATTAGTGTAAGAGATACCGGAACAGGTATAGCCGAAGACAGGATAGAATCTATCTTTCAATCCTTTACACAAGAAGACAACACAATTACCCGCAAATTTGGGGGCACGGGACTTGGTCTAGCCATTGTAAAAAACCTGGCAGAAATGCTGGGAGGAAAAATCAGTGTTTCAAGTAAACTCAACATCGGCAGTGAGTTCGAGATTATTTTCCCAATTTATATACCCGACACCGAAGAAATCACTATTTTGGAAGAACAACACATCCCCCTGGATGAACTCGATTGTCCGCCTCTCGATATTCTGGTTGCCGAAGACAACATGGTAAACGCCACCATTGCAAAAGCTTTTCTTGAAAAATTTGGCCATCACCCAACCATCGCAGTAAACGGACAACAGGCCGTTGATGCTCTGAAAGATGCCAGTTTCGACCTGATTTTCATGGATATTCACATGCCACAGATGGACGGCATGGAAGCGACCCTGATCATTCGCGCGGGAGAACAACAACCGGATATACCTATTATTGGCCTAACAGCCGAAGCCTTTAGAGAACGCCATGCTCACTTCAAAGAAATAGGTATGAATGACGTGCTGTCAAAACCCTTTACTGAGCAACAACTAAAAGGCACTATCATCAAATATATAGACATAATAAATCAGCAACGAAAAGCTGATCCATCACGACCATCACAGTTTACGTCCCGCACCCAAAAAGCTGTTATCGAAGAAGAATTCACAGAAGAGGTTCCGCCGAATATGACAAGTATCCCAGATGAAACAGGCATGCCAATCGGCTCTGAAGATGAATATGATCTCATGAGGTCGCAAATAGGCGACGAAGTTTTGGCGGAACTCATCGGGATGGCCCCAGATACAATTAATACCCAGATAGATAAACTAAGAGAAGGCCTGTCATCTGGTGACAGCGAGTTAATTTATCATGCGGCCCATACAATCAAAGGATCAGCCAGCTCAATGTTTGCTCCTCGTTTGGCGGAACAGGCAAAAACAATGGAAAGCCACGCCCAGGATATAACAGCCGCAGGTAACTATCTACCAACGCTTCAACAAACGGCCCAAGAAACAATCAGCTGGTGGAATAGCAAACTGAGCGTATAGGGAATGACTGTATCAGCAACAGTACGGAGGTAGTCTTAGTTGGAGCAGCCTTCATCATTTTCTGCCCCAACTGATTTAGACGCAACAGCAAAAATCACCTAATTTTAATGTAGCTGACCGCCTGAGAACCTCCCTTTGGGAAATTGACTTCTCGTCGGTTGTATACGAGAAAGCCCGTTTTGATCTGAATGATTGCGAAGGGATATACGCTCTTCGGGGAAAACCTCATTCAACACAGCGCCTAAATGTTTTGATTTTCCGAGTAACTCTTCCAAACCGGACCAATAGCCTGCCCGGTCAAGGGTCAGGCGTCCTGCCGTTTCCATCGCCAGAGTATTTTCGACCCTCGCAGCCTGTATTAACCACAAAGCATTAAGCTCTGTTACACAAATTTGCTGACGACAGATCTCACAACAAGATACGATAAACTCAAACGATGCCTTGCGCTCGTTTCGTATAGTTCGAATAAAAGCAGCCGTTGCATTGACAACCCACGCCCCATCATACGGCCCGAGCTCTTTTTCACCTAGGATGAATGCTTTTTCCCAAGCAAAAGAGTCAGGGGCAGAATAAGACTGGCAATAATAACGTAACAGGTCGAGAACCAATAGCTCTGACGGCTGGAAACGATAATTCCTTAGGGGATAGCTTTTAGATTTTTGCGACCAATTTCCATGGCCCGGTGTTTTTGAACAGGTCATTCTCTTTACTTTCCAGCTCGATTGCCCGATGGAAAGAATAATGCGGTAAACACCACATTATTAGAACACAACGGATCCAGCCTTATGTTTTAAAATGTCCTGACGTTTTTCTGGCTACCATTCTTATGTGGCCATTATTACTTACCATTCATATAGGGAAGCTCCGGGATTATTGAGAATTCCCTGACCAAGGTCAAGAGCCGTAATTGAAAATAAACCAAACGAAGGAACCATCGTCAAAAATCTATTTTTTCCATATATAATATAATCTTAACTATTATGGAGTATTCTACTCACAATAATAAATACAAGCAGGTAAGCGGTGTTTGTTTCACGAATTAGCGAATGAATCAGCTTAACAAAACAAACACGCTAGTTTCTGGAATACTAAAAATAAACCAGATCGCGAACCTGATAAGGGTTTAGGTTGTTACAAAAAATGAATAGCTCAACGCCATCACATCCGATGATGTCGTCAAAAATCAAACATGGCTGTCTTTCCCATAACCGGCAGTTTAAACATTTGGGCTGGGTCACGTATGACTGACCTGGTTTCCCTTGAATGGCAAAAGCTTTGTGCAACCCAACTACCGATCCCTGTGCTTTACGTGGATGATGACACTTCTTTTGTCGAAGAAGTCAAAGGTGTCCTCACTCCTTTGGGGTATAAGCTAACCCCTGTTCTATCAGCAGAAGAAGCATTTGAATTTCAAAGCATGTCGCCTGCATTTCTGGTAATTGTCAATCACACACTACCTGACAGCCCTGGTATTGACCTTATTAAAAAGCTCCTTGCTGTTAACCCACAACTTCAAACCGTCTTTATTACCTCGCAAGAAACTGAATACCAGGCCACCGAAGCCCTCCGGGCAGGCGTCACCTGCTATATTAACAAAGACCCAAAAGCCGTTTTCTTTGATGTCTTGCCAGCAATCCTTGAACGCACCCTGCTTCGCGCAGAGACAACCAAAAGACAGCAAAATCTGGAAAGGGAAGTTCGAGAGTCACAGCTTCGCCTGTCTCAAGCAGTTACCCTTGCAGAACTAGGTTTTTGGGAATGGGACGAAACCAGAAACACAGCTCTTTATTATTCACCGGAACTCTTGAAAATCTATGAAATGGACGCCAGTCAGGTCGAGTTGGGATCCTGGACAGCAAATAAAGATCTGAAGCATCTTCACCCGGATGATTATGAAAACTACCGCTATAAATCCCATTTCCATGATGGGACAACAGATCGCTTTGATGTTGAGTTCAGAATAAACAAGAGCAATGGGTCAATCGCATATCTTCGCGAGATCGGGCAAGCAATTCGTAATGACAGCGGAGATATTATCCGATCTTACGGCACTGTTCAGGACATCACCCAAATCAAAATTACAGAGCAAACCCTTCAACTTGCCTTGAGTGAAGCAGAAAAAGCAAACAGAACCAAGGCGTCTTTTTTGGCAAGCATGAGCCATGAGCTTCGAACGCCACTAAACGCCATTTTGGGATTCAGTGAAATTCTGACCGAGGAACATTTTGGCCCCCTTGGCTCAGAAAAATATATGCACTATGCACGGGACATTCATAACTCCGGCAACCATCTTTTAAGCCTTATTAGTAGTATACTCGAAGTATCTTCTGCAGAAGCAGGTCAGTTACAACTTGAAAAGGAAAGCCTCCCTCTTTGCCAACTAATCAAAGATTGCTTTGAAGAAACTACAGCAATTTTTACAAATACTGACATAGAAACAGAGCTGTCTATTCCCTTGGAAACCATGGTTATAGACGCAGATGCAAGAGCAATCAGACAGATTTTGTTTAACCTGCTAACGAATGCGGCCAAATTTACGCCCCGCAATGGCAAGGTAAGTATTATACTTGACGAAATCGTAATAGAGAGAGCGCATCAGTCCAATGGACGTCTATCGGAACACAGCGGATACGAGGCTGCTGTCCAAGATCACGCCCATATAGCTATCGCGGATAATGGGATCGGGATTGACCAAACCGATCTATCCAGATTGCAACAACCCTTTACCCGAATAAACACCGACCCGCATTTATCACAAGAAGGCATGGGGCTTGGGCTCGCAATTGTGAAATCCTTGATCGAAGCTCACAGTGGTATCATGGAAATCGAAAGCTATCCTGGACAGGGAACAACTGTTCACCTCTACCTTCCCCTTTAAAATAGCACTCGTTTTAAAACTTTAGGCCGTTTAGTCAAAGCCTTATGGATGTTTCCCGGGCAATAAATCATTCATCAATTATGTTAGAAACAACAATTAATAGTATAAATTCCTCATCAAATGGCTTACTCTGTTATCAAAAGAGCATCCAAAAACAAATAGTGATGCCAAGTGTCATCAGGGAAATAAAATATGGTCAATACTCCCAAAGGAAATACAGCAACCGATCGTACGCAAGATCAAACCATCAGGGATAATTCCCAGATAAAAAAAAGAAATCCCACCTGGCCGGATGTTTATAGCCTTTCGCCAAGTGTTATTCCCGAGATTTTAAAAGCCGGGATGTCTGATTTCTTAAACTCGATCAGCTATGGTTTGTTTTTTGGTGGCATCTATGCTGTCGGTGGTTGGGTGCTAATCATTCTCTTACTGGAACTAGAACTCCCCTATCTCGTCTACCCTCTTGCGATTGGTTTTGCCCTTATTGCCCCTTTTATCGCCAGTGGATTTTATTTCATCAGCCACCAACTGGAAGAAAATAATCCCCTTAGCTGGGGGCGTGCTTTTGGTGTCGTAGGATCCATGTTTAACAGAGACCTCGGCTGGATGGCCCTTGTGACCGGGTTTTCGCTTTTCATTTGGCTCGATATGGCTGCCTTTATCACCCTCAGTTTTTTTGGCTTCAAGCTCTTCAGCATGGCAGAACTTATCGATCTGATCTTTACAACCGAAAAGGGATTATTGTTCCTGTTTGTCGGACACATTGTCGGCGCAATCATTGCCCTGATTGTTTTTTCCTTTTCAGTCATTTCCTTTCCTATGCTGTATCATCGCGACATTGATTTTGTGACTGCCATGGTGACATCAGTCCGGTTGGTCAAAAACAATCCAAAGACCATGATACTTTGGTGTATTACGATCGCAGCACTCACTGTTTCATCCATCGTTGCGGGTTTGTTAGGCTTGTTCGTAACCTTACCTCTTCTGGGGCATGCAACCTGGCATCTATACAAGCGTGCCGTAGGTCCCAGTCCGACATGACATCTATAAAAAATAATGATGTCTATTGAATGAAACATAAATCCTTTTGCCAGGACCCTTATTTAGAATAAACTTTTATAAGAAAATATTGGTAAAACCACTCTGCTTTAACCCTGCGTTAATTGCCAGGGTCTAAACTTTTTAACGAATGAGGGGTATTGTAGTAACAGTTAGGCTACATGAACAACAAAGGACTATATTCTTAAAATAGATATTTATACTTATTTTGGTATAAAGCTCTAAGTTTGAGAATATAAATATCTTTCCCCATATATAAACTTCGGGATACCGATTTTAGGACGAATTTGACTATGGCACTTGCCGCGACAGACGAACGCCTTCACAAAGAGCTTGAAAAACTCGTCCTCTATGTAGAACGCTTGCGCCAGGAACTCGCCGACACTATGCGCAAAAAAGGGGACCGAACTGACTTTGAAAACATGTCCGTTCAGCTTGATGCGCTTGTTAAAAACACCGAAGAAGCATCAAACGGCATTCTGAAATCTTCCGAAGAAATTCTGGATGTTGTAGAAAAGCTGCGCGAAGACAACAGCGAAGAAGACCGTAATAAGCTCTGTGATCAGATAGTTGCCAACGCAACCAATAACCTCGAAGCTTGTAGCTTTCAGGACATAACCGGACAACGTGTCACCAAGATTTTACGGTCGATGCAATTTGTCGAAGACAGGGTCAGCACGATGGCTGAAATCTACGGCGAAGCAGCTATCCAAACACTGGGTATGGAAATTTCGGCAAAAGAAACACCAAGTGAAGAAGTCGCTATGGATGGACCTGCGATAGAAGTCGAAGAAGCGATCTCTCAGGATGAAATTGACGCCCTTTTTGATTAAGGTTTGATTATTTTATTCTCCAAATTTGATTATCTTATTCTAATGACAAGAAGTTCAAATTTTTACAGCAAGTGTATCCGTTAACGAAACAGCGCGTGAACACACCAAAATTCAATAAAATAGAAAAACCTTTCAAGCCTGAGAATACTATTCCCAATGCCCGAAAGGTTCTCTTTAACATATTACTATTCTAGAAACTGACATATTAATAACGTCAATACCAAAGCAGCTTACTCAGCAGCAACTTTATCCTGTGTCTTCAAATCAAAGTCGCTCGCGTGGTGACGTTCGTGCAATTGTGTATCCAGCTCACCCCAAGTGCGGTTGACCATTCTGCCACGTTGTACAGCGTCACGTTTATCGATTTCCTTGGCCCAACGCATTACATTTGTGTAGCTCTCGGCATCAAGGAATTCAGCGGCATCATAACTCCTATTCAACACAACAGATCCGTACCACGGCCAGATTGCGATATCGGCAATAGTGTATTCATCCCCACACATATACTTATTATTGCTTAGGTGTCGATCCAGAACATCAAGCTGACGTTTTACTTCCATGGTAAAACGATCAATACAGTATTCCATTTTGAACGGTGCATAGGCATAAAAATGACCAAAGCCGCCACCAAGATACGGTGCACTGCCCATTTGCCAGAAAAGCCAGGACAGGCACTCTGTACGCTTAACAGGATCTTTTGGTAAGAATGCATCAAACTTTTCTGCAAGATACAGTAGAATAGAACCGGATTCAAAAACCCTGATTGGTGTTTCAGCCCCGTTATCCAGCAAAGCAGGAATCTTTGAGTTCGGGTTAACATCAACAAACCCGCTGGAAAATTGATCTCCATCACCAATTTTAATCAGGTAAGCGTCATATTCCGCACCTTTGTGTCCCTGGCTCAAAAGTTCTTCCAGCATAATCGTGACTTTCACACCGTTTGGTGTCGCCAGGGAATACAGCTGTAGTGGGTTATCTCCGACGGGTAAGGCTTTGTCATGTGTTGGGCCAGCGATAGGGCGATTGATACTGGCCCATTCGCCACCATTTTCACTATCCCATTTCCATACTTTCGGGGGTGTATAGTCTGCCGGATAGTTTTCGGGGGTATTCGCAGGATTACTCATAGAAATTCCTTACCTGATCTCTCTTAGCTGGACGACGTAACTCAAGGGAATGGTTACAAAGAATTTTACGGTCAAACGATCCCTTTGGTCTTAGAGTTACGGGCTTGCTTGATTGTTCATATCTCACTTAGAGATTGATTGCCCTTTTTCAAGAACAGCAGCTAACTATAATACAATGGGTAAAGAAAAATGTACGACCAGTGTAATCCATGAAGACAGTGTAATCCATGAAGACAGTGTAATCCATGTAGGGAAAAGTCCCTGACTGGAACTCTCCTTTTATCATTGGCTGAAATAGGCTAGATCATCATAGCAGTTTGTTTAGCAACACCACCCTACCTTAGATTTATCACGGGCCTGACCGAGGACATAACTTGAAACTCTTTGTATCCGATTTGGATTTCACTTTACTGGACAGCGTCGGGGATCTACCCAAAACTTCGGTGCAAAGGCTCAACAACCTGATTGAACAGGGTGTTCATTTTACAATCGCGACTGCCCGGGCAACGCCCTCTATCAGACACCTTATGGAAGATGTTAATCTCCAACTGCCCATTATTGAATTGAACGGCGCAATTATCAGAGACCTGAACACGGACCATATCCTTGATCACAAGGGTTTAGGCCTGAACAATGCCACACTTGCCTTTGACTGTTTTCAGGAACTTGGCTTGATCCCCTATGTTTCGGGTCTCAGGAGCGATGACAACCCTTTGTACTATCCAGAACTGAAAAACAAAGGCATGCAATGGTTTCATGACGAAAAAATCATTCGCCGCGACCCGCGTTTATGCGAACTGCCCTCTCATCTTTTCAACAGCGAAGTGCCGGATACTTCACAAAATCACAATCGACAGGCAGAGACTTTACTGGATGATGTGCTCTGTTTTGTATATCTGGGAAGCAAAGAAGAGATCTTTGCCATCAAAGACCTGATCCAGGAAAAGCTCCCTCACCTTCTGATTACCCTTTACCCCAACCACTACATTGGTGGCTGGGAAATCATTGTCTCCGCCCCCGAAGCGAACAAGGGTTTCGCGGTAAAATCTCTCCTTGGCCACATCAAGGATCGTCACAACCTGACCATCAAAGAGACCACCGCCTTCGGGGATAGCTCCAATGACCTCGACATGCTTCGTTCCGTCCATATGCCAATTGCTGTCGCCAACGCCAGCGACGAGATCAAAGCCCAGGCCCGCAGAATCATCGGCCACCATAGCGAAGAAGCCGTATTGAGTTATATAGAAGCATTGCATATAGGCAATTCGCCCGAGTTAACGGAACTATAAAACGATTCTGTTCCCTGAACTTACGAAACATATGTCAGACGAAAATATCAAAACATGACGTTTTTCCGTCAAATCTGTTAACCTTTGATTAGCCATAATATGACTTTTAAGTGATAGCGACGCCATAAAAATTACTGAATTCTGGATCACCTAAAAATCAAAGCTCAGAGAATTCAATAGCTTTCATAGTAAACCCACCTGAAACATACCCTCTCTCTATCCCGCGGAAAGTGTCGGTTTTGTGGCATGCGCTTTCTGCATATCCGAGTTGTAGGATTGCCATTCGTAAAAATAAATCAATGGGATTATATCTCTGGGTATCGGACGAACACGAACTTTCGCGAAGCGTCTAAACTTTATTTACCTACTGTTTAGGAGTTAGAACAATGGCTACAGTAACATTCACAGAAACACTTCCTGTAAACCCAACTGCAACTTATGCAGAACGTATTGGTTTTGCGCTTGGTAATCTTTTTGTTTCCGCGATTGAAGCTATTGAAAACTACAAGCTTCGCAGAGAAACACTTATCGCTCTTGAAGGTTGCAGCGATGCAACTCTTGAAGACATCGGTCTGGCACGTTGCGATATCTCTGGTATCGTTTCTAAAATCTAATCGATTTTGCCGACCGTGTTCATAGAAGGCTCGCTCTAAAAACTACCCTCCCATAGTTTTTAAGGCTTGTAGCTTTCTCGATGAAAAGACCTCAAAGATTAATTCTTTGAGGTCTTTTTTTATGACGAGAATATAACCTCAGTTTTTATATATCGTCGTATAGAGACATTGGAATGAGAGACATTGGAATAGGAGACAGTGGAATAGGAGACAGTGGAATAGGAGACAGTGGCCGCTCAACGATATTGCCATTTTTGCTATTCGCGATATTAATAGTCAATCACCTTCTTATTCTGAACTATTCAGACTCTTCACAGAATAAAGCAGGATGATGTTCACAAAATCATCATCATCCGACAGCGGTAGAAATAGAATTTCTTCGTGAAAAAATTTTCCTATTCTATCTCCATCAACGGTATGATCGTAAATGAACGATTTGCACTCACAGACGTAACGATAATTTTCTTCGACCTCTTCCCAGCTATCCCCGTAAAAATGTTCTTTTACCCGTTTACCTGTTGGATCTTTTTTTCGTATTTCTACGGCTTCGGTTCCCACCAACCGATAAAAGAGTTCCCCCGTTTTACGGTCTTTCTCGACAAGGATAATACCAGAGAGAAAACGTTTCAAATCCAGAGGATCAAAGTCCTTACGTCCCGGCATTGTTCGCCCCAGCTTGCGAACGCAATACTCATGATAGAACGCCGTTATCTTCGGATCACATTTATCTAGAAACCGCTCGTCATAAATTTTATTTCGCGGGTGCTTCAATTCGAACATAAAGCTCTCTTCCAGGTCGCAGATAGCTATTAGTGACGTAAATCATTATTACGTTCAATTATTATTGTTTGGTAAAATTTTGACCTAAAAAATCAGGATTAAGGATGAAAACCAAGAGCTTTAATTAGGGCAATGAATTGGGACAGTATTATTAGTGTTGCGCAAACTGCTGAACAGAAAACAACATAATCATATTAACAGTATTATCATCCTTTGAAAGCGGCACAAAGAGAGTTTCATCATGAATGATTTTATTTGATTTATCCGCGTCATTGGTATGGTCATAAAGAAACGTTTTATATTCACTCACATACCTGTAATTTTCTTCGACTTCTTCAACGACCACCCCGTAGAATTCATCGCGCACACTTTTTCCTGTGGGGTCTTTGCCCCTGATTTCGACCTCTTTGGTACCTACCAGTCGATAGATGAAATCGTTTGTCTCTGGCTTCACATCAACCAGTGTCATACTAGGTAGAAATTCTCTCATCTCAAGAGGATCAAAATCGGATCGGGACGGCATAGAGCGCCCCTGTTTTTTAGCACAATAGAATTCATAAAACGCCAAGATATTTGCATGACAGACGTCAAGAAAAGACTCATCATAGATTTTATCTTTCTTATATCTCAACTCCATCATACCACCTGATCATTTCTCTCTCTTAGTTTGTTGTTTTTCTATTACTACATTGCTATTCAGAAACGGGAAAGCATAGACAAGCACAGGTCCCCTGTCCCGGATCACTCTCAATCTCTAACCTACCACCATGAAGTTCAATAAATGATTTAACCAGTGGCAGGCCAAGTCCCGTCCCATTGTCTGTATTGGTTGAGACATCCCCCACCTGCTGAAAAGGAATAAGAGCAAGTGCGAGATCAGCTTTATTCATACCGACACCCGTATCTTTCACCCCGATCACTTTTCGATTTTGTTCATCCCGTGTAAAAAATAACACAACCTGCCCTCCCTCCGCCGTGTATTTACAGGCGTTGGAAAGAAGGTTGACGACCATTTGTTTGGTGATTCTGGAATCAGCATGCAGCGTTGCATTTTGATGGTTAACTTCGATAGCGATTGTGACACCACGGGTGACCGCTAATCCCTTTATCAAGCGGGCGCATTCCTGCAAAAATTCTCTCACATCAAGGAGTTCTAAATCCAACTCCATTTTACCCGCTTCGACCTTTGCCAGATCGAGAATATCATTAATAATCGCGAGTAAATGCTGACCACTCTCATGTATTAAAAAGGGGTACTCTTCGTATCTATCATTGCCAATACCCCCAAAAATCTTTTCTGTCATCATCGAAGAAAAGCCAATAATCGCATTCAAGGGCGTCCTCAGTTCATGGCTCATCATGGCAAGGAATTCACTTTTGCTGCGATTAGCCTGCTCTGCCAGCACCTGCGCCTTTAATGCATCGGCATGAGATTTTTCCATGGCTTGCGCTGCTTTACCCAGCTGTTTATTGGCCTGAGACATCTCGTCCCGGAATTTCTTTTCCACGGTGATATCACGGCGCAGATTAACAAAGCCAACCCCGGGAATACGCATTTCATTCACCACATGCCATCCCACCCCGGTATCTTGTTCAAAGGGGCCATCATGCGGGTTATGCAAACGATCCAAACGCTTTTGCAAATAAGCTTCTGGATCAGTATGGCAGAGTGGATCAGTGATAACGCCTGGCACCTCCATCGTTATGCGAATGACGTCCAGATAGTGTTTGCCCACGAGCTCTTCGAGAGGTGGCATATATGAAAAAATTTTACGATATGCCTTGTTGAAATACATCAGTCGATCATCGACATCATATATGATCATTGCATCCGGCATATGTTCAACAGCCAGACGTAACAAAGCCCCGGCCTTTAACATTTTTTGGTCGTGGGATATCGGGGTTAGAGAAACAAGTTGCTGAACAACGCCTCCGATTTCAAGGCTACCAGACGAAACCCGACAGAATATGGATTGCCCATTTGCATGGCGTAAGGTGACCTCATCTTTGACAAGAGCCCACAAATTTCCGGCCTGTGTGGAACTGGGTGAGAAATCAATCAATTCATCAGGTGACAAGGCCAGTAATTCATCACGAGAATAACCAAGCATTTCGGTAGCGCGATGATTCGCGTCAAGAAGGGACAGGCAATCATCAGAAAGAACAAGGATGGCTGCCTCTATCCTGTCTTCCTGACGTGTTTGGGATATCCCCCCCTGATCAGGTCCCTTGATTTCTACTGACATACTCTAAACCTACTCACCTCTGTCAGCATCTGACATTGTGGTTTCTCCGCCTTTTCAGAGAAATCACAATATAGCACATCCTGTCCAGACAACTAGCCGTGAATAGACTTTAGGGAAAACAAGCTAAACAACTCTTAATTTTTATATCATCAGGGCATTCAAACCCCTTATTATGGTAAAACATAAGGGGTATTATCGATGCCATGTACAGAGTTATTCTTCATTCACAAAAGAAAAATTTAATCTTTTCCTCATAAGCTTTGGAATCACCCATAAGGTAAACAAACATTTTGCTGTAAAATGATTAGGGTTTTCAATGATCTCAATCTTCAAAAGTGCCCAAATGACCAACACACCCAGACGTCCTTTCGTGTTTGCCCCCCGATTACTTTTTGCCGCAGGTTTAATACTGATTACCAACAATTTATCCTCTGGTCCGGCAACCGCGTCCGTTCCGGAAAGTGAAGACCCGGTCAGGATTATTATAAACAACTGGACCAGCCAGATCGTTATGGCAAAAATCTTTGGTAAAACCCTAGGGTCCAAGGGGTACAATGTTGAATACAAAGAACTCACGACAAAGGATCAATGGGCAAGACTTCATCGCGGACTGGAACATGTACAAGTCGAAGTTTGGCAAGGTACCATGGCCGAAGATTTACAGCGGGTGCAAGAAAAAGGGCAAATTGTTATTGCTGGTGATCACGCAGCAAAAACCCGTGAAGAATGGTGGTATCCCAGCTACGTCGAGAAAGTTTGCCCCGGCCTGCCCGATTGGAAAGCCTTGAAAAAATGTGCCACACTCTTTTCCCATAACTCAACAGAACCAAAGGGAAGATATGTCGCCGGCCCATGGGAAAAACCGGAAAAAGCCCGTATAAGAGCCTTGGAAATGGACTTTACGGTCAGTCCTGTAAAACAAGCCGATGACCTGTGGGTAGAACTTGATAAATCCTATCAAAAACAAGAACCGATTGTTCTCTTCAACTGGAGTCCGAATTGGATAGAAGATCGGTTTGATGGTAAGTTTGTCGAATTCCCGGATTACGCAGAAAAATGTGAAAGCGATCCTGCCTGGGGTATTAACCCAAAACGCATTCACGATTGTGGGAACCCAAAAGATGGTTGGCTTAAAAAGGTCGCCTGGATAAAAATGGAACAAAACTGGCCCTGTGCTTTTGCGATCCTCAGTGACATGAACTTTACCAATGCCATGATAAGCCAGGTTTCCGCGTTAGTTGACGCCGATGGTTTGAGCCACGATCAGGCCGCAGATAAATGGATCAAAGAAAACCAGGATTTGCAAGCCACTTGGGGTAACAAGGCTTGTTCAGAAAACTGAGGAATGCACCATAGAGAATAATTGATTGAGTGAATAACGTGCAATCAGAAGACCCGTTCACACCCAAGATCCAGAAACGACTTGCTTCCAAAGTTGCGAGATCAGTGATCTTCGTTGCTCTACTCATCGGTCTATTCATGAGTGCGCTTGTTTCTTATCTTGATTTAAAGGAAACAAAAGAACACTTTCTCAAGACTGTAGAACAGGTTATCCAAACTGCCAATCAGCCTGCGGCGCGCGCAGCCTATAATGTGAATGACGACCTGGCTGGTGAAGTCGCGAATGGTCTGATGGAATATCAATCCATCATATCAGTCACCATTCTGGATGACCTGCACAATACACTCACCAGTAAATCCAGAGTTCTTGCCAAGTCCCCTCACCGCTGGATAGCAGATCATGGATTTGGGGGATTACAATCCTTTGAAATTGAGCTACGAACCATTGATGATCCTGAAGTAAGAGCCGGATATTTACAGGTGATTTCTGACCCTATTGATACTGCGACAGAGTTCGTTCAAAGAGCTGCGTTGGAAGTTTTGGTCATCCTGCTCCAAAGTCTCATTATTGCTGGTATTTTTTCCCTCGTTTTTTATCGTTTGCTTATCGGGCCATTGCAGAACATCTCGCGCGCACTAGCAAACACCAATCCTGATGACCCGCAAGCGACAAAGCTTGTCGTACCTGCAAAAAATCACGGCGACGAACTCTATGTATTAGCAGAGTCAGGAAATCGCCTATTGCATTCCATTGCAAAACGCATCCATGAACGCGATAAAGCAGAAACCGATCTAAGAAAAGCGGCTGACACCCTGGAACAACGTATTGTCGAACGAACAGCAGAGCTGGCAGAGCAATACGAAGCAGCAAAAGCAGCCAGTAAAGCCAAACAAGAGTTCCTGGCATCCATGAGTCATGAAATCCGCACCCCCATGGCCGGCGTACTTGGTTTGGCCGATATGTTGCTGGACGACACAATCTCTTCAGAAACAAGAGAAAAAGTTGAAAAAATTCAGGGCGCCACCCAATCTCTTCTCATCATTATTAACGATATCCTGGATCTATCGAAAATTGACGCGGGAAAGCTCAAGCTAGAGAATATTAACTATCAATTACGTAATGAACTCAATAAGACAATAGAAATTATTGAGCAGTCAGCACAACAAAAATTCCTAAAACTTAATATTCTAATAGCAGATGATATTCCAAACCATCTACACGGTGATGCCACCCGCTTGCGTCAAATCCTGATCAATTTGCTAGGGAATGCAATCAAGTTCACGGAAAAAGGGACCGTAACCCTATCTGCCAGACAAGAACACCAATCAAAAGATTTTTCGTGGCTTGTTATCAAAGTCTCAGATACCGGGATCGGTATCCCGTCAGATCGTTTGGATGAGATTTTTGACGAATTCACACAAGCTGACGCCTCTATTTCTCGCCGTTATTCAGGCACCGGATTAGGATTAGCCATATCAAAACGCTTGGTTAGTGTGATGGGGGGCAGCATCACAGTTTCATCCGAGGAAAACAAAGGTACTGATTTTGAATTCAAGATTCCGCTGAAAGAAGCAGATAAAAATGCTCTTTCTCTACCGGAAGACATTGAACCCGACTATTATGAAGTCAGACGAAAACTTGTTATTCTCGCTGTTGATGACAATCCGCTTAATCTTCGTATCGTTTCGGCTTTGATGGAGAAATATGGTCATAATGTTCAAGAAGCAAATAACGGGAAAGAGGCTGTAGATCAATTATCAAAGGCTGTGCAGGGCGATGAGCCAGATCTTATTCTTATGGATATACGTATGCCGGAAATGAGTGGTCCCGAAGCCACAAAGATCATACGAACGCTTGATGGACCTGTTGCAAAAACGCCAATCATCGCCCTCACCGCTGATGTTGTAGAAGAACATGTTAAGGAATATTTCGAAGCGGGAATGAACGCCTGTGTTGCAAAACCGATCAATCCGGCAAAGCTTTTAAATGAAATAAATAACGTCATGCAGGAATCTATTCACGAACCTGTCTTCCAAAAAGAACATAAAAAACCCGCCTACGGCCCTTAAGATCTAGTCATTTTATCGCTGACAAGATGTCCTACATTCATTGGAGCCAAGTAATTATCGTAAATCAAATGATTATTCAGCAATAGTGAGCACCATAATATGTTGTTGTTCACCCTCTTCTCATTAACCCCGTTTTAAGAACACGGTATTAGGATATAACACAGAGAAAACAGGTGTTTCTATATGTCGATCCGTGTTCGGGTTATTATAATTTTTACACTTCTCATGGTGTTGCTGGGCGCGACAACGCTCACCCTTGGCTTGGTCTATGACAGTTCAACTGAATTAACCCATAAAGAATTACAGCGTGTAAAAGCTTTAAAGCTTGCTGACCAACTACGCCAATCTTCAAATGACCTCACCCGTATGGCCAGAAGTTATGCCATCACAGGGGAACAGAGATTTGAGCAGTATTTCAATGATATTCTGGATATCCGAGATGGAAAGAAATCGCGACCTCAAAACTACAATAGTGTCTATTGGGATTTCGTTATTTCTGGGCAAACTAATAACGATACATCAGAAACCGCTACCTCTCTATTATCCTTGATTAAAGCTATCGGTGTCAGCAAAAAAGAACAGGAATTTCTGGAAGTTGCCAAATCAAATTCTGACGATCTTGTATTTCTGGAACGTAAAGCTTTTGCAGCACTCAATGGCCTCTTCACAGATGACAAAGGCAACTTGACCAGAAAGGCTGCTCCAGACCCGCAGCTTTCCGCAGATATTTTATTTAGCGATGCCTATCACAATGCCAAAGCAAAGATCATGCGTCCTATAAATAATTTTGGTATCGAGATTGATCAACGCACGGCTCGTGAAGTCGTTGAAATTGAACACAAGATCAATCACCTTACTATTGTTGCAGCCATTCTTGTTCTCTCGACAATAACCTTTGTCATTATTAGCTATTTTCATCTGCAAAGCAGACTTATTCGCCCAATCCTTCATCTTGCAGATGTGAGTACCCAAATCAAATCAGGCAACCTTGACATAAGGCTTCAAGACACCAGCAATGATGAAATCGGGCAACTCGGTTATAGCTTCAATGCAATGCTGGATCAAATCCAGGAGAGCCTGGCTTCGCTACAGAAAGAAATCGTAACACGGCGGGAACTGTCTGAACGTCTTGATAAAAATAACTATAATTTACTCCGTGCCCAGCGTGTAGCCCAAATGGGACATTGGTTTTGGGATTTAACAACAGGATACGAAGAGTGGTCAGAAAACCTCGCCAATATTTATGGCCTTCCCGATGATGTATCACCAGGTTACGACACATTTATCGCCTGTGTACATCCGGATGACCGAGAACGCGTTGAAAAAATTCAGAGCAAAAACTTGAAGAAAGGAACCAAGTTTTCTCTTAGTTATCGCGTCGTTCACCGAAATGGCGATATTCATTATCTAACCAGCTATAATGATCTCAACTGCGATGCATCAGGTAAGGTTATTCAAGTAACGGGTCTTGTTCAGGATATAACAGATCTCAAACTTGTTGAAGAAAGACTGGAAAGATCCAAACGAGAAGTAGACGAACTAAACCGTAATCTCGAAACAAAAATCCAACAGAGAACAAAAGCACTGGAAAAAGCTAGAGATACCGCAGAAACAGCCAATTCCGCGAAATCCGATTTTCTGGCAACCATGAGCCATGAAATTCGCACCCCCTTAAACGGCATGATCGGTATGGCCCAGTTATTGAAAAACACTCCTTTAAATACAGATCAGGAGCTCAAGATTTCAACATTGATTTCATCAAGCCAAGCCTTGTTGGAAATCATTAATGATGTGCTGGATATGAGCAAAATTGAAAGCGGCGCTCTCGAACTTGAGAATAGAATTTTTGATATAGCAAAGATGCTGGCACCTCTTGATGCGACGTTTAGTTCTCTTGCTGATGAAAAGAAGCTTAAGTTTATCACTGATATTGATCTGCAGGATCACAAGCTGATCTATAGTGATCAAACCCGGTTCCGGCAAATCCTGAATAACTTGTTGAGCAATGCTTTTAAATTCACCAAAGAAGGGCAGATAAAACTCTTAATATCTCTGACGAACGTAAACGATACTACCGAGCTAAGTATCCTTGTCGAAGATACCGGTGTTGGTATCGCAGAAGATCGATTAGATAGTATTTTTGATGCTTTTACCCAAGCCGATAATACCATCACTCGAAAATTTGGCGGAACAGGTCTAGGCTTAAGCATTACAAACAGCCTGATCTCGTTATTGAAAGGAAACATCAGAGTAACAAGCAAATTGGGCGTAGGAACATCATTTTGGATTGAGCTCCCCATAACACTACCTACCCAAGACGAAATTGATGTTTACCACAAACACCTTAGTCGCCCACAGCAAACTGATATCGGAAAGTTATCCATCCTGTTAGCCGAAGACAATCAGGTAAACGCTATGATTGCCAAGGCCTTTCTTACCAAGTTTGGCCATGACACTATTCAGGCAGAAAATGGAAAGAAAGCTGTTGATCTCTTTGCACAAAATGACATTGATCTCATTCTAATGGACGTCCACATGCCAATTATGAACGGTATCATTGCCACCGAACAGATCAGAGCCACGGATAAAGGAACCAACGTTCCAATCATTGGCCTGACAGCCGAAGCCTTTACCGATCGTCACGAAATTTTTCGCCAGGCAGGAATGAACGATGTCCTGACCAAACCCTTTATAGAAGAGCAATTGAAAGAAATAATAGAACAGTCGTATTTGTTATCCAATGATCATCCTCGAACTGCATCAGCATAAGTTATGTTGATAATCATCACAGTTTAACGCAACACTTCCGGGTATTTTCTTATCCATCCTCACCATCCCCATTCCCATTCCCATTCCCCTATAGTGTAGCCCTCTAATATGGCCTCGATAAGATAGCAATGTCAGAAACATTTCCGATAGATCATTATCATGATCCCATTCTTACCCGTCTTTATGACGCACAAAACCCCTGGGGACCAGATTGCGATTTCTTTCTCTCATTGGCAGAGGCCGCAGCTGTTCCGCCAAAAATACTTGATATAGGCTGTGGCACAGGGTTGCTCACGGCTGCTTTTGCGAAGGTCGGACATGATACAACCGGGGTTGACCCCGCACCGAATATGCTGGACATCGCCTTGAAACGGCCCTGCGGTAGCAAGGTATCCTGGGTTAGATCAGATGCCGCCACCTATAAGTCAGATAAACGCTTTGACCTTGTTATCCTGAGCGGTCATGCCTTTCAGGTTTTTCTGACTGATCAGGATATACAAGCAGTTCTCTCCAATATAAAGACTCACCTCTCCCCGAATGGACGAATTGCCTTTGACACCAGAAATTCGGCGGACAAAGCATGGTTAAGATGGACGCCCGAACGAACAAAAGAGATATTCATACTTCCCAAAAACGCAGAGATCTCAGCAGATAAAGAGTTTGAGGTATGGCATGACCTCCGTAACGTTATGGAACAGGGTGAAGGGGCCATTGTTAAATACTACACCCTTTACCGGGAAAGACACCCAACGCAAGGCAAGGCAGAAACCAACAGCGAAAACCATCATTCCAAAGTCGTAAAAACCGAGGCATGTATCCGCTTTCTGAGCCAACAAGAGTTATCAGATCATCTTGGCAAAGCAGGATTTCAAATCGAGCATCTATACGGAGATTGGGATCAATCCCCATTCAGGGCAAATCATAAAGAGATAATCGTCATTGCACGTGCAAACGATACAAACAAGACATGGGAGATACGTAAAACAGCCCAGAGCAATACCATTCAAAATGGGGCAATACCTTCAAAATAAAGTATCAAGGGCAATATAACTGCACCGGGCTGAAGAAAAGGAATTGAATTTAACCTGTTTGTGTTGCGTTAGCTCTTTGCCCATGCCCAGTAAAGTTCGCGGGCCAGTTTGCTCACAGGGCCAATGGGGTATTCCACATCTTCAAATTTAACAACCGACTAAATCGGCTTAATTGATGCAGGCACACCAGCACCAATATCTATATAACTTAACAGCTTTCCATTTATCACAAATAAGCTATTCACATCTTGATTAGAATAGTTAACCTGAACGGGTAAATCCTGTAGAATATATATCAAACACCGTGCACTGTTTGCATTTCTAACCGGAAAAGCAATTAAGTTTCCCGTTGAAAATACCCCCTTACACGTCCCCATCTGAAGATTAGCCAACAAACCCATGGGATATTCAATCATGGAAAAGATTGCTTGCGACACATTACTACGGTCAATCGGCCTCACAAAATCAAGATAATTTTGCCCTCCCAAATTACGTTGGTTGAATCTTGTCTCAATTGCAGAACCAACCAATCGCAATTTGAGAAAATCTCGATTTATAGGCTCTAAAACAACAATATTTGGCAATAATCCAGGAATACGTTCAGGCAAAAAATCATCCCGATCAGGTATGAAACCAACCTTTGGCAAGCTCGACCAATACCTTGTGAATTCTGTAATCAAAGAACCAGTATTGGATAAGCATTTTTTAATTTCTGGATTAAAAGCTTCTTGATCATTGCTTATGCAATATTTTTTTGGATTATTTTTTATTAGATACATTTACTCACTCCCCGTGCTCAAGCCCCCTTATTCCCTATACGTTCATTAGAGTTACTTTATTCCAATCCAATGCTCTATTCCGGCAATTAACGTGCCTGCCTAAAAAAAATCACTTGATATGGGAATAAAATTTTGAACCTGCCGTATTGGAAGTCATGAGCCCATGAAAACAAGAAAACCTGTTGAAGGGCAAAGGTAGAAAAACATTCAAGTCACTAAAATTACAGTGACTTTGACCGAGTTGAGCCCGAAACATTTTGTTGAACGGTTCACTTGTGATTAACCGGAGTAGTTACATGACTGATAATGTGTTACAGAGCGATCTTACTAAACAGGCATCAGATGAAATCACAATATCTTTGCCTCCAACAGGAGAAAACTTTCATATCTCTCTGGATGCTGGACAAAAAGCTGTTTTGAATTTTAACGCTGCAGATGCTAAGCCAAGTATAGAAGGCAATGATTATATCCTGACATTCGATACAGATCAGGATGGCGAAATTGACAACAGAATTGTATTTAGCAATCTGCTCGAAAAAATAAATGCTCAAGACATTCCCATTCTGGTTATCGGAGGCGTGGAATATTCTGCAGACCTTCTAATCAAACGCTCTCTTGCCTTGCTCACCGATGACACGTTGGAAACAGCAGCTTCAAACACAAACCCAGTTAGCGGCGGAGGAAGTACATACAACGATAATCTTGGCGACCTAATTTTTGATGATGGCGGTCTCGACGTACAAACAACTTTGCAAGGCAACACAGATCAAACTCTTGGACAAATCTTACTCCTAAGTAGAAGAAACGAATTCTTAGAATCTTCAGAATTAAGTCCCCCCTTAATCATTGATCAAACAATTATTGGCACGCCAGGAAAAGATAGGCTCACTGGTGGGGCAGGTAATGACAAGATCTATGGTCTTGACGGTGACGACAAACTCTTCGGAGGTGACGGTGACGACAAACTCTACGGTGGAGACGGTGACGACAAACTTGTTGGAGGTCCAGGTGATGATATCTTGCGGGGGCAAAAAGGTAATGATGAATTAAAAGGTAAAGATGGCAACGACAAACTTTTCGGAGGAAGTGGCGAAGATATTCTTGATGGTGGCCTAGGTGATGATGAACTTTACGGTGGAAACGATAACGATAAGCTTTATGGCGGAGAAGGTAACGACCACCTCGATGGTGGCGACGGTGATGACTATCTAGATGGTGGCGATGGCGATGACATTCTGGAAGGCGGTGCCGGAGACGACAAACTCAATGGGGGAGAAGGTAACGATATATTAAAAGGCGGCGATGGAAACGACAAACTGTCTGGCAAAACAGGTAACGACATTCTCCACGGTGGTGATGGAAACGATACACTTAAGGGCGGTGAAGGCGATGATCACCTTTTCGGTGGCGCGGGCGATGACAGCCTCGATGGTGGCGACGGTGATGACTATCTAGATGGTGGCGATGGCGATGACACCCTCGATGGCGGAGATGGAAATGATGCACTAACCGGTGGTTGGGGTGATGACAAAATCTATGCCGGGGCTGGAAACGATCTTCTCAATGGTGATTTAGGTAACGATCTTCTCGACGGTGGTGAGGGAGACGACAAACTGTGGGGTGGTGATGGGAATGATCAACTCATTGGTGGCGATGGTGATGATCTTCTGGAAGGCGGAGATGGTGACGACAAACTCAATGGGGGAGAAGGTGACGACATCTTGAAAGGCGGTGATGGCAACGACAAACTGTCTGGGAAATTAGGTAACGATATCATAGATGGTGGCGCAGGTGATGATTTACTTAAAGGTGGCGAAGGAGACGACAAACTCAATGGGGGAGAAGGTAACGACATCTTGAAAGGCGGTGATGGCAACGACAAACTGTCTGGGAAAACAGGTGACGATATCATTGATGGCGGCACAGGTGATGATCGCTTAAAGGGTGGAGAAGGCAATGACACACTGATCGGTGGGGAAGGTCTCGACTTACTTATCGGTGGCGAAGGCGACGACATTCTTATTGGCGGCGCTGGTGATGATACCTTCGATTTTTCCGGTCAGAATGTTGGCACTGATATAGATACTGTCCAAGGTTACTCATCCGGTGACATTTTGGACATTAGTGATCTAATTTCTGATACCTATAAAGATGGCGATGATATCAGCGATTACATAAAAATTACGCAAACAAAATCAGGGCAATACGTCCTCAAAGTGGATACTGATGGTACAAATTCAGGAGAAAGTTTCACAAAAATTGCTGTTTTCGATGCAACCAGCGACTTAACAAGTATCCTTGTTAAACTCGACGAAGATAATGTCGTTTCTTATGATCCGTAAAAATCATTTCATTATTAAGCGACACAAAACGCTGAATAAATTAATACTTTGACCTCCGACAAAAAACCTTTTTCAGGCCCCATAGTAAAATATTCATATTGCTATGAAAGCCCGAAAAAGGTTTTTTGCTTTCAAGTTTCAATAAGAGATTTCAGGCAAAAGAGAGCCTATGTAAAACAAACCACAAACCTTAATAAACAATCATTTTTCTGATGTGAAATCAAAAACTCACAGTACAAGTTAAAATTATTGTATTTTTTTCTCATCATAAGAGATTGATAAATAACAATTATAATTATTATTAAAAAAAATTTCACTTACACGGGAATTTTTTTATCCCCCGAGCGTATGGAGGTATGAGGGCGTTGTAGAGCGAGGGTTGATAAATGCAAGATAATGGCGGAAGCATCGTAGTTGAAAAAAATTTGGTATCTCTGATGCCAAAATTAAAACGCTATGCTGTATACCTAACAAAAGATCAGGAAAAGGCTTCGGACCTTTTACAAGAAACCTGTGCAAGAGTTTTATCTAAAAAATATACCTATAACGAAGACTATGGCCTGGAACCGTGGTTCAGAATGATTATGAAAAATCTCTGGATCGATCAAATTCGCCAAAGTCAGCGACAAGTAAAAATTCAGGGTTCAATTGATGACGATATTATTATTGATCCTGATTATTCTTCAGAAGCAAACATTGAACATCGTTCAATCCTTATGCAGGTTGAAAATGCCATTTACGGACTATCAGGTAACGACCGAAATGTTCTTAAGGAAATCGTTATTAACGGTAATAGCTATCAACAAACAGCGGATGAGCTCTCTCTACCACTTGGTACCGTTATGAGCAGATTTTCACGAGCAAGAACACGGCTAAGAGAAAAGCTCGATTTTGCCAAAGAAGATCTCCATTTTGCATTGCTACCCTATATCTTTCAAAGTGATTTTGAGCCAATGGATATCCAGTCCCTTGAAATCGAATTTGATGAAATCGAAGAAGATAGTGATTTTTATGATCGCTATTTGTCAGACCTTGATGCACAAGATAGACAACCAATTGACCAACGTCTGTTTCATCAACTTGGTTATCGAAAAAAGAACTCTTCTTCCCTTAAAACAGAGGCTTATTATTCCGCCTTGTTAGGGGCTGCTATCCCTGCTGTCGCTTTAGCCGACAAAGCAACAGGTCCTAATTCGGAAAAATCTGTTGTTGAGACAAATGAAGACGATTCCTATTTAGCAACAGATCTTCTAGAGGAACAGAGCTTTGATTTAGCAAACCTTATCAATGAAAGCTCTACAATCTCCGAAGCGACTTTACCTATACCAATAACCGAAGAACAACTCGGTATTGACGACCTTCTAACGACGACAGACAAGTTAAATTTGGACGCGACAGGTACTATTGGTCAAAGTCCTGTAGCGGCTGAACAAAACAACGATAATCTTTCCCCTCAACATAATCTTCCTGGCACGACGGCCTCTAACAACAATGAAAATCAGGATCAAGAAATCAACGATACTTCGAATGAAGGTATTACTTTAACAGGAAATACTGGTCATGATTTTATAACCGGAGGAGATAAAGACGACACCTTAAAAGGTAAACGAGGTGATGACAAAATTCGGGGAGCAAAAGGTTGTGATAAGCTTTATGGCGGTAAAGGGGATGATCAACTCAATGGCGGTAAAGGGGATGATCAACTCAATGGCGGTAAAGGGGATGATGTTCTTATAGGAAAGGCAGGTAACGATATCCTGATGGGCGGAAAAGGAAACGATACTCTCATAGGAGGTTCTGGTGACGATGTTTTTGATTTTGCCAAGCAAACTGTTGGTGTCGATATTGACACGATCAAAGACTATTCTTCGGGTGATGTTCTTGATATCAGTGATTTGATATCAGATAACTATGAAACTGGCGATGATATCAATGATTATGTAAGGCTGTTCACAGATGAAACAGGAAAAACTGTCCTTCAAATAAACGTTAATGGGTCAGAAGATAGTGCTGGTTTTACAACAATCGCATATCTTCATGGTGTAAACATCATGGATCAAGTTTTGGTTAAAATGGACGATGAAACCGATGTTTATATTAACGGGTAAAGTTCAATTCAATCTAATATGAATAAAGCGAAGCCCTGCGCAGGAGCAGGGCTTCGCTGCCCAACAAGGGATCGGGCAATTAGGTACCCTGAGCGCCATACAAACACAAACACAGTATGGTGCGGGGGAAGAAAGGATCACTGATGAGAAATCCTTTCGATCAAAGTACCTATAACCTAATACGGTCCATAAAGAATTTAATTCCAGAATTTATTTATTTTTTTAAAATTGAGAAATTATCTAAAAAAAACAACATCATATAGACATCATCAAAACTACCGTTAATATCTTTTTGAAAGTACATAGATGTTTAAACTAAATATCGGCAGTTTTTTATAACGAGCTTTTAATAATCATATGCCAGAAATCATCAATGCCTCTATGTTGTTCAATTGCTCCCCACCGATAGGGTAACCGATGCCATGCAGCAACATGATCAAACCTTGAATCAAGGATCATATCTCCCTCATCAGTATGCAGTACCAAAACCGCATGATTAAGCTTCGTCTCTGTCCAGCAAGTTGCAATAGAAAAAAGTGACCGTGGATAATTCAACATGACAGTCAGATCATGTAATTTCCTGAGAACTATATCTTCACAATCACCTTTTGTTTCTGCTACTTGCCAAAGATCATTTTTTTCATCTGATACATAATTAATATTTTTATTAACTCTCTTATTAAACTGGGCAATTTTATATAGATGATCACGATCCAGTTTGATTTGCCCCTTAGGAGATTTTGTTTTTAAATCTTCATTACCAGCAATAAAATTACGCCATCCAACAGGTGCAATGGTCCTGAAGCCAGATTGGATAAATTTTGAACTTTCAGGACGATCCACCGCAACAAAACCAGAGCAAAGAATGCCTTTTAAGAAGGTTCGCCTTTCCATTATCCCTGCTCCTTCTTTAATTTAAGAAATCGCAAATCAGAAAGTTCGCTTCGGTATATTTTCATGATAATTACTCTTCGAAAATTTTCATCTCTCCTTTCCCAATACGCAATCGAGAGAATTTTATTCCGAACAAAAAATTATCTCGCCAGATTAATCTTTCTATGAGGTTTGCTTTGACTAGAAATAGGCAAACATTCCGATTAACAGATAATTCAGATTGTCTGTTTAACATTGACGAAACTGTTCACTGCCAAATTCGTGTGAACAAGAAACAAATATTATGAAGGATGTTTCTGCAGTTCAAACGTACATAAATTTAACTAAGAGCAATTTTACAAGGACAGACAGATGAAAACTGACAGCGTTACACTTGTCATTGAAAACAATCTGATATCTTTGATGCCAAAATTAAAACGCTATGCAGTATATCTAACAAAAGATCAGGACAGAGCTGCTGATCTCGTTCAGGAAGCCTGTGCCCGTATTTTATCAAAAAGAGATACTTACAATAATGAATATGGTCTGGAGCCATGGTTTAAGACGATCATAAAAAATTTATGGATAGACCAAATACGTCATAGCAAGCGACAGGTGACTATCGAAGGCTCACTTGATGAAGATACAACAAAAAATCCACATGATTGCTCTGAAAAAACCCTCGAACACCGCTCTATATTAAGGCAAATAGAAACCGCTATATATGCTTTAACCGATAATGATCAGAACGTACTTGAACAAGTGATCATATATGGCAATAGTTACCAACAAACAGCCAACGAGCTTTCATTACCTCTTGGCACAGTGATGAGCCGTTTTTCACGCGCAAAAGGCCGCCTAAAACAAAGTCTCGGAATTACAGAGGAGTTTCATTTCGCATTACTACCTTTTGTATTTCAAAGCGATTTTAATCAACAAGATGCTCAAGTTTTAGAAATCGAATTTAATGGGGAAAAAAGGTATTATAATTACTTGAAGGCCTATATCTCTGATGAACAAACAACTTCGGAAACCAAACAATCATCGGAACACCGTTCGTTACAAAATCTTACCTACCAATCAAGAATAACGTCACCCCATTCAACAGAAATTTACTATTCAGCTTTGATTGGAACACTTGTTCCTTCTCTTGCTGTAGCAGACCAATTTAATAATGCATCGATTGCGCATGGTGAAACTTTTATCACTAATAAAAAAGATAACGATAACTTTGAAATTCCGAGTAACCTCCTTGAAGAGCAGAGTGATAAAGATTTTGCAGAAGATCATATAAATATTTACGAAATCAAATTTGATGAACCAGAAAAGTGTAAATTATCACTGGTAACGTCCAACTCAGCAGAAACGGTTAGTTATAATGACCTATTAATAGATGCTTCAGAACAAAGCCCAGGCTCAACAAATAATACACCTGTTCACCAAGCAAATCTTGACAATGATAGCAACACTGGCAGTCTAATTTCAAAAGTTAATGCAACAGATTCAGGTGCAGAGAATAATGTTACGACCACGGAACCAGAACCAGAAATCACTGTAGATCCACCAGACACATTTGAGCCAGGAATTGCCGTATGCATTGGTTTTCCACCGAATGGAACAGAAATTGGATTTCCAGTGATCTCGGTCTTATATAACACCATTGATGATACTATTATTCTGGTTTCAGATCATTAAAATCCAATCAGCAAAATTATCATTTATGAAAATTCAATTTTAATGGAATAAAAACTCCTCAAATACGTATTTTAAAATGAAGGCTCTTAAAATAATAGGAATTACTAGCTTACTTGTTCTTTCTGGCTGCTTTCTTTTTTTGCACATCGAGATTCATAACCTCCTAGTCCTCGCAAAAACTGATGCAGAGACATTTTAAGGGTCTTCACCCATACCTACTACTTCAAAAAACTAATCAAACAGTTCTAATACCCTTTGATTTGTCATTTATTTATAAATTTATTTTGTAGGGAATAAAGAAATCTCAGCACCGTATTAGAATACAAGAGTATGTAATTAATCGACATGCTCGGTAATTTTCTGACGATATAAAGAATAATACGGCATGCAAATCATACCTGTTTCACCACTTTTAAATCGATCACGATCAAGTTTCAGATCGCCTCCTGATTCTTTCTCAAAGGATACAGTGATAGAAGCCGAAGAGGTAATCAGCACAAAAAGAAGTACCAATGAGCCTTCAAAAATACTTTCTGTATCCAACTACACGAGAGGCCAAATCTTAGATATTTGGGTTTAGATAAATATTTTTGAGAAAAACAAAACAGTCCAAGGCAACATCTGTGCTTCGGACTGTTTAATTTAAACAAACTGGATATTTATCAATAACGACTAGCTCTTTGCCCATGCCCAGTAAAGTTCGCGGGCCAGTTTGCTCACAGGGCCAATGGGGTATTCCACATCTTCGAATTTAACAACTGGCGTGATTTTAGAGATATTTCCACTCATAAATACCTCATCTGCGCCTTCAAAGTCTTCAAAAGAAAGCGTTGTCTCAACAACTTCACGCCCGGCTTCTCGTAGAAGTCCAATAACACGTTGTCGCGTAATACCGTTCAGGAAAGTACCGTTTGGAACGGGCGTATAGATCACATCGTCTTTGACCATAAACACATTTGACGTACCTGTTTCTGCAACATTTCCGATCGCATCGGCAACAAGCGCATTATTATATCCCCGCGCCTGAGCTTCGCGGATCATACGGCCATTGTTTGGGTAGAGACAGGCTGCCTTGGCATTCACCGGCGCCATTGACACCATCGGACGGACAAACTTGGTCCGGCAGAGCGTTTGCGTATAGCTGCTTGGTGCCATCGGAAACTGTTCCAGACAAAGACAAAATTCGGTAGAATTCTCATCAGGAACAACTGTTCCTGCGCCGCCTTCTTTGGACCAGTACATAGGCCGAATATAAACAGCGGCATCATCAGCAAACTTCTTCAGGCCGTCCATGGTCAGATCTATCAGTTGCTGGGTTGTCATGGTCGGCTTCAGACCCATAACCTCGGCAGAGGCATTCACACGGGCAGAATGAAGATCCAGATCCGGTACAACACCTTCGAAAGATCGCGCGCCGTCAAAGACAAGAGAACCAAGCCAAGTCCCGTGATCCGCGGCCCCCATAATCGGTAGATTACCTTCGTGCCACTCGCCTTGAAAATAGGTCCAGATTACTTCGCCGATTGCCATCCCTTTGCCTTCTCTGTTTTAAAAGTGGGTTTCAAATTTGGTTCTGAAAATATTTTTATATATTAGCTTTATTAGGCCAATGATAATTCTTCAAGCCCAGTTTATCTAATACTGTTATAAAAGATTTTCTAATCTGATGATTAAAATAACAAGATGAACATCAGACAGCTAAATCGGAACCTTGAATAAAAACCTTGGTCACGGTGTAAAGCTCAAATAACTGCCCTATTTGAAACTTCATATAAAACAACCCTTAGCTATAGGACAATCCCCTACGAAGCAGAACTGTAAAGATGATCGTAAAAGTAATTACAACAATACCCTATTTTCTATCTAGCTTTGAGAGAAAATCAATAAACGTTCTGATTTTATGGGATGTTTCTCTATGATATGGGTAAACCGCATAAAGTGCATGTGCATCCACCTTCCATGCGGGCAACAACCGCAGCAATTTACCTGCTTCCAATTCATCGCGAACAAGGATCTCAGGCGTCAAGATAACGCCCACACCTGCTAATGCCGCTTGTTTTAACGCCAAACCATTATTCACGACATAAGAACCCGCAAGCAAATTAAGCTCTCTTATTTCATTCTCATTTTTAAAGACCCAATTCGTGGGTGATAACGACAAACTGTAGATAAGGCAATTATGGAAACTTAGGTCATCCGGTTCCAAAAGTTCAGGGGCATTTTCTATATAGGCTGGGGACGCACAAAGCACACGATTAAGCTCAACCAATTTGCGCGAACGAAGACTTGAGTCTTTTAATTGTCCCCCGCCTCTGATGGCAATATCAATCCCCTGATCAACCAAGTTAACATACTGATCACTCATTAAAACATCTATATTCACCTGAGGATATAACTTCATAAATTGGCACACTGCGGGATTTATCGTTTCTAAACCAAAAGACATCGGCATACTTATTCGTAGCTCTCCCCTAAGCTGTTGAGTGTCTTCTAAAATAGATAAATCAGCGTTGGCCATTTCATCCAATATGTTACGAACATGATTGTAATAACGCAGACCATTCTCCGTAACATTCATTCTTCTAGTTGTTCTGATGATTAAGGGGCTTTTTAGATAATTCTCAAGCTCATTGATGTTTTTGCTAACAGCCGCTTTTGATAAATTTAAATCTTCAGCAGCAGCTTTAAAACTACCTAACTCAATAACTCGCCGGAAAACTGTGATCGCTCGAAATTTATCCATAATCTTAATTCAAATAATATTGTTTACTAAAAGTAAATTATAATATCACTAAACCAATACTTATCAACCAAATCTAAATAATTATATTTAAACCCAGTTACAGCCAGATGGCAAAACTACATTTAATATCGGCGACTTAGCGTCCCAATGATTTAGGAAGATACTATCATGAAGAAATGGATTGGTTTATCCCTTGGCGCTTTGCTGTTTACGTTACCTGCAGCACAAAGTTTTGCAGGATCATTTTCTATAACTGAGAATAGCATTAGGCTTTCATATAGTGACGGAAGTCCTGAAACAGTTGGCCTTAAAGGCATAAATAAAGTTTTACGTACCGTAGGTGTAAGAGTGAGCACAATACCACTCCCTGAAGAAGCCTTGCCACTTCTGAAAGCTTCACATTCCCGCGCAGTCACTGAAGATGAAGTAGCTGATTTGCTCTCCTATTTTGAGCTGACTCGCGAAGACCTGTTGGCAGAAGTTGAAGCAGCTGGTCGCAAACCTACTGTTGAAAACGGCGGTTCGTTGATAACTTCTGAGCCGGGCGTTGCACCTTACCCCAAAGTTTATGACATGAGAGCAATGGATGCAGATACTCGTGTTTGGGCACAGAATAAATTCGGCCCACTGCACATCAACCATTCGAAAGAAGGTGTTGGTATTGACGAAGTTATGACCATCGTATCAGGAGGTCCTTGGGTTTGGTTCTTTGAACTGCCCGGCGATATCACTGGTAAATTGACGTTCGGTTACGTTGGCTTGGATGGCGCGGCTTGGCGCGTAAGTTACCCTGGTATCCGGCCTCATGGTGGGTTTCTCGATTCAGAATTCGGATTGGTTATTGCTTACGCCCACGGACCTGAAGAATTTATCATCCACTTCGATGACAAAAATCTCGCAGGTTCCAAACTGGTGGGTACTAACCCCTGGATTGACCAATCCGGCACGACACCCAAATTATTGGATTAATAAAGGCCGTGTGGAAAGCGCGTGGGCCACGTCAATACGTTCGCCCTTTCCACCTCTTATGAAAGCCACTCAGCACCACATTTTAGCTATTCAGTCATCCCAAGGAGAAAGATCTATGTCATGGCAGTTTTAGATAAAGGAATTTGGTATCCCAATAGGGAAGAACACGAATTATCCGCTATAGATACCTTTACCCCTTCAAAAGCAATTGAGGCAGGCAGATATCATTTATACATTTCACTTGCATGCCCTTTTGCACACCGTCCTTATGGCGTGATTAGTTACCTTGGGCTGGAAGATGTTGTGTCTATTTCTTCCGTAGCTCCAGAACGTTATGAAGACGGCTGGCTCTTTAATGAAGAATACCCCGACGAAATCAACCAAACAAAAAACCTGGTTGAGCTTTTTATCCTGTCCCACCCGGCTTATTCCGGAAAAGTAACGGTGCCCATTTTGTGGGATAAAGTGCGCAATGTTATTATCGGTAATGATTCAGCTTCTCTTGCAATGGATTTTGCAACACGCTGGTTACCATTAGCAAAAAACAAATTTAATCTTGTTCCTGAGAATTATAAGAATGAGATCATTGCCCTGAATGAATGGTTACATGGCAACGTCAATCGAAGAGTTTACAACTTTGGTTTTGCTCAGGACCAAAAAACTTACAACACTTCAAGCGAAATTTTCTTTGATGCGTTAGAGATACTCAATGCACGTCTAAAGAAATCACGTTATTTGTTTGATGACGAAATAACCTTACCAGACTTGTTTTTGATGCCAACATTAGTACGGTTTGAAACCGTATATGAAATACATTTCAAAGCAAATAAACAGCGTTTAAATAGTTTTGAGAACTTATACAGATATATGTTGGATTTAGTAGCAATTCCAAATCTTCGAAAAACAGTCGATATCAATCACAGTAAACTTCATTATTACATGTCTCATAAGCATATCAACCCGACGGGCATCGTTCCTGCTGGACCTAAAATCGCTTGGTAAGTGTAATCGTCAATTCAACGGCAAGAGGTAAGTACGAACAAAGCTGAATATTACCGATATTGCATCTCTTTCTATATTCGTAAATAAGTAAGAAATTCAATAGTCTGGAGATAATATCAATATTGAAGAGGCAGACTCACAAAAACGCTTGTGCCCTCACCATATGCACTTTCAAGCCGAAGGTCACCACCCTGTGCAACAGCCAATTTTTTGGCAAGGCTTAGGCCTAAACCAACGCCTTCGTGCGCACGGGTCATACTATCGGCAACTTGACTAAAAGGTTCCATTACGCGTTCCAGATTTTCTTCGGTAATGCCGATCCCGTTATCTTTAATGATAAAGTCAATGTATTCAGGCTTATTGATTTCAGCAGTCAGAATAACTTTCCCTTTGGACGGTGTAAATTTGATCGCGTTGATCAGCAAATTGGCAATGATCTGCTTTACATGCTGTTTATCCGCGTAGATATAATAGTCTCCCTCAGGCTCTATAATCTCATAGGCCACACTTTTTTCATTAGCTCTGTTCTTGACCAGTTGTATGCAACAACCCATCAATTTCTTAACAGGTAAATTTTCGGGTTCCGGTGAGATTTTACCCGCTTCGATGAGGGATATATCCAGAATATCGCCAATAATATCGAGCAAAAAGTGTGCTGAAGTCTGAATATCTTCAGCATAAGTTTTGTATTTACTATTGCCCAACGGCCCAAACAGCTCTTTTTCCAATATTTCTGAAAATCCAAGCACAGCGTTCAAGGGGGTTCTCAGCTCATGGCTCATATTTGCCAAAAATTGGCTTTTGGCATGGTTTGCGGTCTCGGCCCTGTTTCGTTGTTCTATTAATTCATAACGGGCATTATGACTTTCTATTGCCCCGTGACAGCTATAGGCGAGAGATTGAATAAGATTAAGCTCTATTTCTGTCGGACCGCGTGTAGTTTTGTAATAAATTGCAAAGGTCCCATAAGTTCGTCCGCCAGAACTCACAATCGGATGCGACCAACAGGCATGGTAATCTGTCTTTTTTATAACATCCAGATAAGGTGCCCAGTTAGGATGATTGTAAAGATCTTCAACGATTACAAGTTTTTGGGTTTTTGCCGCCGCACCACAAGACCCAACAGTTTCACCAATTTCGATCCCATCAACTGCATCCGAATAGTCAACCGGAATACTGGGACCGGCAAAACTGCGGAGATAATTCTCGTTCTCCGACAGCATAATCGCACAATTCATATGCGGAAAAATGGCTTCCACATTATGAATTAACTGAACAAAATTTTCTTTTAAGGGCATTCCTTTGGTAATGTTGATTAACATTTCATTGTAAGCTTCCATGGTTTTTTCACGGCTTTTTAACAATGAAATATCAGCACTGACCCCCAGGTAATATTTGTTTGCATCCCCTTTTAGCTCTAACGGGCAAATTGATAGCTCTTCCCAATAGTAAGTACCCGATCGCCCCATACAGCAAAGCTCGCCCGTCCAGGTTCCCCCCTGACGAAGTATTGCCCACATCTCTTCATAAAAAGAATCAGGATGATATTGAGAGCGAAGGTTTTGAACCGACATCCCCTCCAATTCATCGACTGTGAAGCCCGAAAGGTCAGCGAGTTTTTGGTTGGAATACTTAAGTATTCCATCGTCTGACAGGATATAAACAAGCGCATGATTGTTGATTAATCGAAGCAGATCTTTCGCAGGACCATCAATAAAACTATCAAAAATTGGAGGCTGATCCATTAAATAAAACCCTCGGAAGAGGTTAAAGTTCTCAATATTACCTCATGCTCGAAAACATATTATACACAAGGAATAGGGGATATTCTAGCAACAAGAAATCCCGCACTCTTTCTATGATAACAACATAAGCTTAATTGAGCTTTAAAAGATCAAAATACCGACAGTATTACGCATGATTCATTGCTGCTTAGGGCAGTAAAATAGTTGATCCTGTTGTTTGGCGACTTTCCAGTCGGTTATGGGCTTCAGCCACATCAGCAAGGTTAAATTTTTGGTTGATATTTACCTTTATCTCGCCGGAAATAATCATATCAAACAAAGCATCCGCTGCCGATTGCAGATACCCCAGCTCAGCAGTGAAATGAAACAAGACCGGACGTGTGACAGAATACGACCCTGTGGCCAAATCAGACATTTTGAAATCAAGCGCGGGACCGGACGACTGCCCAAAGCTGACCAATGAACCAAAGTTTTTCAAACAGTATAAAGAACCGGGATAGGTATCTTTACCGATGCTGTCATAAACCGCATCAACACCTTGTCCTTCGGTTATTTCCTTGATCCGCTCCACAAAATCTTCCGATTTGTAGTCAATCATCTGGCAATAGCCATGGGCCGCTGCCAAGGCGCATTTTTGTGACCCACCAGCAGTTCCAATTGCCGTAACACCTTTTGCCGCCAACCACTGCCCGGCTATAAGACCAACCCCGCCAGCGGCAGCATGGAACAAAACTTTCTGCCCGGCCTGCGCCGCGAAACTGCGATGTAAAAGGTAATGTGCAGTCAATCCCTTGAGCATTGATGCCGCAGCGATTTCATCAGAAATCTCGTCCGGCAGTTTCACCAGATGTTTGGCTTCTATCGCACGATGAGAAACATAGGCTCCATTGGGAATGGTATAGGCGACACGTTCGCCAACTTCAAACCCCGATACTCCATCGCCCATAGCTTCAACAACACCCGCCGCTTCACTCCCCAAAACCAGATCTTTTTCGACAGGCCACGGATAAAGTCCCGTGCGGAAATAGGTATCGATAAAGTTCACCCCGATCGCCGTATGACGCACCAGAACTTCTCCGGCGGCTGGCGTTGGTTTCTCTAGCTCAACCTGTTCCAGAACATCACTCCCGCCTTTTCCACGCGCGACTATTGCATAGGCCATCATTAATTTCCGTGTTTGTTATTCAAAAAGAATTTGTTCCAGATAAGGTCTAAGTATTATTTTTCAATAGCTTGATTAACGATACGGTCAATAAAACAAGCTCAGTAATTCCTCAAACGACAACCAAGAAATATGATTACTCTTCCATCAAAAATTCAGGATCGGTTGGTAATTGCAGGGCCGTAGCCAGCTGATTTGTTTTTGATGCCAGCGCCACAATCTTGAGTACCTCTGCATGCTGTGCCGGGGTCATGCCTTTGGCTTTTGCCCCTGCCGTGTGGGAATGTACACAATAGTTACAGTTATTGACAATGGAAACCGCGAGATAAAGCATTTCTTTAGTAAGAGGATCTAAATCGGAAGGTGTTGCCATCACGGCTTTCACCTCTGCCCATGTGCGTTCCAGAAGATCGTCATCAAAGGCAAGATATCGCCAGATATTATTAATAAAACCCGTCTGTCGCGTCGCCCTGATATCATCAAAGACAGCTTTTACCCGGGGGTTACTTTCCAAATTTTCGGGTGGGAGAACAGTGGACATATCATGCTCCTGAAATGGCGGAATAAATCTAAAACAGCCCGTAGCATAATCACATCCCAGTAGCTACGACCAGTCTTAAAACCGCATTCCAAGACTAACCGCACCAAAGACAGCCGGGTCGTCCTGCCCTTCGAACTCTTTTGTGCGGTAAACCATGGTATAGCTCATACGGTAGCGATCATAGGTCAGGGCCAACCCTCCGTTGATATCGGCAACAAAGTGATGTTTATCCACGGAATGTGAGTCGCTGAAAGTATTACCATCCAGAAAGATATTCCGTGCAACAGCACGCCCTTCCACGCCGCCAAAGAGATACCAGCTCCAACCATCATCAGGCGTATCAAAATACCCTGTACCCGGAAGGCCCGGCTTGACACGCAGAGGGCCATCCTGCCAAACGTCCTGTTCTGGCGTCAGTCTAAAGTTGATCCCGACATCAGCAAAGGTATGAACATTACCCAGCGTTGCACCATAGTATGGAGAAGCCCCAAGGCTCAAACCTGCCACATCAACAGACCAGTAATCAGGAAAGCGTCTTTGCCAACCCAGAGAAATCGCAGGCTCATGATTGAGTTGATTTGACCAACCGTGCGGTGTCGGGCTGCTAGCCGTAACATGGGTATGAACAAATTTCTGGGCCTGTTCCCCCAATGCAGCCGGGCCAACAACACCAAGAGAAGCTTCGATTTCATCGAGATGATTATCTGTAACAGTTACCAGGCCAATCGACCCGTAAAGATGCGCTGCCCAAGGACGGTCATTTGGGTCCTGTTCCCGCTGTTGGATATCACGTGGCGTATAGATGTTTTGCCCTAAGGAATAGAACACGCTTGATGTCTCATTAATGCCAAAAGTAGGGATAACACGATCAAGGGTATAGGCGATATCTGGCAAATCAGCATTTACGTCCAGATACCCCAAACGTACACCACTGGTATAGTTTTTATCGGTTCCAGCCGTACCAAGGGAATCATTTTCGATAACCAGTGAAATATACTGATCTTCTTTTTTCTTTGCGACCCGGCCTGTCAATTGTTCCTGAAAGGTCGCCTCAGAATCTGTTGATGGATCAGCGTCCTGCGCAAGCAAAGGTGCCCCATTGCAAACAAGTGCACCCGATATTAGTCCAGATAAAAGTGATGTAACTTTCAAACCGGGATATCCCCCAAGCAATAATTCAATCCCACGACATATAAAGGTCCTATCCCTACAAAGAGATCATGGCGGAAAAATGTCATCCCCATTTTCTAACAGATAACTGAAGCAAGATAAAATACCCCCCGGTTGGGGAGGCCAGATTTATAAATTTTCCGTAAATTTGGTTTCAATTGCTCCAAAAGACAGGAAGATAACTACCTACAAGAAAATTATGCATAAGGGGCTTAGAGAACTGAAAATTACTGAAAGTGTTTTGACAAGTATGTTTCTAATTTGCTTTCCCAATCATCGCTGCTCCGATTATCACTGTTCCAGTCATCACAACAAGTGCTTTGAAAAACATGCAAAAAATCGTCTGACAAATCCGCTACAAAATTGCTTGAACTAGGGTTCAAAAATCCATGCAGCGCTACGCTTTGATAGCAAGTGAGAAAGTCTTTCTGGCGCAGTACAGCCATAGCATCCCCAACGGAAAAATGCCTCTCTTCTTTCGGAAAAATTAACATCGTCGGACATTCTGGATTAAGAGCAAGATGATGCCTTATCTGGTTGGGATAAAAGCCAACAAAACACTGAACTCTATTAGCAATATCCAGATCACCCAATGCCCGCCACGCTGTTGAGGCCCCGACACTGAACCCGAGAAAAAACAACGGCCCCTCTGTCTGTTCAAGAGTTCTTTGTAATAGCGTCAGATACCCATCATGTCCGCAGTCGCTCATAAAGTGGTCATAGGCATGCTGTTCATCCCTAAATACAGGTTGCTTTCCTTCATAGGGATCAAGTGTTTTTACAGAAATATCTTGTTGGAGAAAAATTGCCTCAAGTTTCGTAATAAAAGACGTCCGCCCGTATATTTCAGGCAAAATAATAATCTGCATAAATTTACCAGCACCTACTTTTAAGAACAGGCGTTCCAAAACCGACTACTCAGCAAAGGTTTTAGCATCCAAACACTCAAAAAAATCAGGAATGCAGCCCTCTCTATTTTTAGAAGAAGCCAACATCCCCGATCAAACAAAAGATTTCAATGGATAGAAACTAGAACATTGCAAAAATGCGAGATGGTCCGCCGGTACCGCCGCGGTGTTTCGGCGCCCCAACAACCAGCGTCGCCCCCTTGGCCGGAACCTTGTCGAGGTTGGCAAGACACTCAATGCCCCAACGATTGGTCGGTAACCAGGCATAATGAGAGGCGAAATCAGCAGATTGCCCATAATCCAGCGACAGACTATCCGAAGCCAAACCGACCGCATTTGTTTCCAAAAGCATTTGTGTTGCTTCGACATGGAAGCCGGGGAAGTGCATTTTCTCATCACTGCCAACATTACGAAACTTGTCACTATCCGTAAATTTATCCCAGCCGGAATTCATCGCCACACAGGCACGATCAGGAATAGGGCCATTTTTGGAAACCCACGCCTTGATATCATCGGGTGTTACCTGTGCATCAGCATTGCCAGCAGCTTTTTCCTTAATATCAATAACACACAAAGGTACGACCAGATTTTCCACCGGGATTTCAGCAACGGATTGACCATTTTCAGAAAAATGAAGCGGCGCATCCAAGTGTGTGCCTGTATGCTCATTGACTTTCAATTCCAACAGATTGAATTTGTGCTCAGCATAGTTAAATTTCTGTTCTGTGAAGAAGCCTTGAGCGCCAAAATAGGTCGGAAAATCTTCATGTAGCTCATGTGTCATGTCTTCTACTTTACTTGCCCCGGCCGCCAGAACAGGCGTCGGAGAACCTATAGAAGCAACCGCGCCACCAACAACTCCGGCAGCCGCAGTGGCCGCAGTTTTCCGAAACAGATCACGACGGGATAACATCTTTTCTTTGACGGCTTCGATAACACAGGCATCACACATAGAACTTTCTCCCAGTTTTTGGCCAGATTTGTTGACCAGATTTATTTAACCATAAGATTATCTTCAGAAATGGACTTCCAAACGAGTGTTCAGGCTTAGCTTTGGTAATGTACTGAACCTGTAACGAAGCCAGTACGACCGTGAATTTGGAATTATATTTATGCAGGTTCTTGATCTTAACACTATCAAGACAGATCACAAAGATCAGGCCTTAATTACCCAATAGCCTGTCACAATCAAGTGAGTAACAGCAAACAAAAACTTACGATCCTGCTTTAATAAGCTTTGGCTTCAAGCTGTTGTCTAAAGACATTGCTGCTGCTCAACAGGTTTCCCTCAAGCTCTGCAACAGCCTGATTGATATCAGGCAGATGTTTATCTGCGGCAACTCTGGGGGACAGCGCAGAGGAAAAGAACACCATGTTAATTGATGCCACAACCTGCCCCCGGTAAAATACAGGTCGAGCTATGGATGAAATCCCCTGCGCGGTCTCATCAATGCTCTGTGCATAACCGCGTTTTTTGGTGATACGCACCAGATTATCAACATGTGTCTGATCCCGTGCAATACGGTCTGCCGGATCATCAGAAGCCTGTAAAACACGCAGAATTGACGCCCTAGTTTTTTCATCCGAATAGCAAAAAAATGCTCGCCCCAGAGATGATGAAAGAACGGGCCACCTGACTCCCACCATAGATCTATGATTTGAGAGAGGACTGAATTTATGTGTTGTCTCGCGTATAAGCATCCCCCTGCCATCAAACGCAGCCAGATCAGTTGGCCAGATAACTTTTTTAAGCAACTTACCCAGCACAGGTGCCCCAAGCTGTGTTACCCAGTCTCTATGATCGTAACCCTCGCTGAGGGATTTCACACCTATGGTCAAATGCCATAGCGATGATGACAAAGCACCGGATTGAACAAAGCCATCGCGTTCCAATGTTTCCAGCAATCGATAAACGGTTGTTCTGTTTATCCCACTCAACTTGGAAAGCTGTTGAACAGACAACGGTCCCTCACGATTTAAAACCTGTAAGAGTCCAAGTCCTCGCGATAGAGCCCTTACTGGTTTGTGCGGGGCTGGTTTGTATTCGGCTGGTTGGTTTAAATCTCGATCCATTAAGAAAAGATCTTCATTTCTGATTCATTGAAGTTGAAGACAGTAAACATATCAATGTTCGCTTAGTGAACAATTTTTAGCATTTTATTGTTTGAAAAGTAAAATCAACTACAAAAGAAGATAAGAAGATCACGGTGTCTCTATAGATTTTGCCCACAACAAAGGCTGTAAAGCTTAGTCGCTTTTTAGGGCAGATTGTTAGAAAATAAGAACAATCTACTCGTGTCAGATACAGATTATAGCTCCTGATTTTTGCATCAGAGTTATATCATACCAGAGGTATTTCAGGTGAAAAGTGCTGTTGCCGAACCAGTTCTTAACACTGTTGAAAAATACCTAAGGAACCCTTCCCAACTGTATTTGATGCAGCCTGACTATGTTTATGGGGCTAACAATATTTATAGAACGCCGTGATTTTCCATAAACAAATGCCATTTCGTTGCACAAGAACAAGCGTTGGAATATCAACGTTCTGATAAACGACGGAGTTTTATTCGTGCTAACTTTTGAAGTCCTCGCACTTTTCTTTCCGCTCTGTATTCTGCTCGCGCTCACTCCGGGACCAGATAATATTTTTGTTCTTACTCAGTCTGCTCTTAATGGAAAAATGGCTGGTATTCTTGTTGTTCTTGGTCTTTGTACCGGGGTTTTGGTTCACACTACCGCCGTCGCCATGGGTGTCGCAGCTATTTTTCAGGCATCACCAACTGCTTTCAATGTTCTGAAAATCATAGGCGCCCTTTATCTACTCTATCTTGCATGGGGCGCATTACGGGCGAAAGCCGAAGACATTTCTGTCGGGGACGAGAACCCAAACGGAGATCAGGACATAAATCGCGCTCAGAAAATCGGGTATTTCAAACTATACCGACGGGGCATTATTATGAATGTAACAAACCCTAAGGTATCAATTTTCTTCCTTTCTTTTTTACCTCAATTTGCCGCCCCAACACGCGGTAGCATGTCATTACAGATGATCCTGCTTGGCGGTTTTTTTATTCTTTCTACTATTCTGATTTTTGGCGGTATTGCTTTGCTTGCCGGCTCAATTGGTGGATATTTACAACGATCATCCAAGGCGCAGACTATAATGAATAAAACGGCAGGTCTTGTTTTCATTGCTCTAGCGATCAAATTAGCAACTATTCAGCAGTAACCCCCATTCAACAGAAATTCCCTGCCCTTTTGCCATCGCTTTCTACACTCGCTTGATCCAAATCAAGTTTGCACTTCATAAAATAGGTTATCCTCTTTCGAAATCAGTGCCCAGTTATGCCCTGTACCCAAACTATGTCCGGTGCCAGAATATACCCGGAGAAGGAGAGCAATCGGCATGCCGCAACATACGCATACATCCAGGGAGAACCATTTTCATTCTCCTTTTCTTGAGCTGACCGCAGAAAAAAAAAAGTTCTCTTACCGCTTAGTCGTATAGAAACTTTTCAAGCTGGGGCAACCATTCTCAAGTTCGGCGAAAAAGCCGAAAATTTTTATGTTCTCGAAGACGGTTATGTTCGTCTATTATTGAATTCCACCTGTGGCGATAAAAAATCTACTATTGATGTTCTGGGTCCAGGCAGCGCCTTTGGCGAGGAATCAATTACCACCTCGGCCCTGAACAACTTTACTTGCGTTGCGCTAGATGACGTCGAAACACGGGTTATTCCCGGTGATGTCCTCAGGCGAATTTTACTAGAAGATCCCGCCCTTCTTTTTCGTATGATGGGCAGTATTTCCCTCAACATGCATTCGCTTATGACCCAAATCGCCGATCTTAAAATGCGATCGACAGCGGAACGTCTGAGCATGTTTTTGATAGAACTTTCAGGCAAGGATGAAGGTGGCGACATCATTACTCTGCCTTACGACAAACGTATCATCGCGGACAAGCTTGGAATGTCGCCAGAAACCTTGTCCCGTACCTTTGCCAAACTGAAAAAAATCGGTGTAAATACGCAACCGGGTAATAAAGTCGTTATAACCGACATCGAAGAGCTTGCGGATTATTGCGGCTATTCATTTGCCTAAAGCACAAGGTAGAGGCTCATAACATGAAACATTTTAAAATCGGGGATAAAGAGCTTCATACCCTGAGCAATGTCGCGATTTTCTCTCAACTCCCCTCTTATCTTTTACAGGGGCTTTTTGAAAACACATCTGGAACCTTCTACGAAAACCAGACTGATCTTTTCATGTCAGGGGATGAGGCAGACGGTTTTTATATTCTCTTGTCCGGCGAAGTCCATCTGACCATTTTAACCGCCGATGGTGCTCAGAGCCTTGTGCGTATTGTTGAACCAGGCGAGAGTTTTGCCGAAGCAGCCATGCTTGGTCTTGGCGAGTTTCCCATTAACGGCACCGCAATGCCAAAATCGCGCATTGTTAAAGTTTCTAAAACCACCTTTGAGAAAAAAATCTCAAGCGATCCAGAAGCGTCTCTTCATCTGTTGAGCGCCCTTATCAAGCGACAGCAATTTTTAATCAGTGAAATCAAAATATTAAAAAGCCTCTCTCCCTGCCAACGGGTCGCATCGAAATTACTTTCCCTTTACGAAAGTAATAAATGGAAAGGGTCGGGCAACCTTCCCCGTTGCAAACAAACCATGGCCAGTAACATCGGCATTGATCCCGCCAGTTTTTCACGGGTTTTACGCCGCCTCGAAGATGCCGGGATCGTTTGCGAAGGACAGGAAGTCATCATCACAGACCCGGAAAAATTACGCCTCTATTGCGCAGGGTTTGGTTATGTTTTTGATGACAATAAGCTTTTGATGTCAGCTTAACATCAAGATTTATACAGGACAGATCTGTTATGGATAACAAACAAACTTCCGACGATGATAGTGCAAATTGTCACTATTTAAGAGTTGAAGAAATAATTGCAGAAGGCCGTATTCCTGTAGATGTCGTCATCGATGCTCTCTTTGCCTCCCAAAAAGAAAGCCAGGTCATGCTGCAATCAAACTTCGATCCTATCCCCTTACGCCTGAAACTGACCCAGTTGGGATGTATCATTGATCGCAAAGAAAACGCCGACGGTTGGCTTTTTCACATCTATCGCGACCAAACATCGATTAAAAAAGAAAAGACAACGAACACGGCAAAAGCTATTTTTAGCTTCACGGGCGATATCATCACCATCAACGTGCGGGCTTTTAGGTACCCCGATGATTTTCTGGAAGTATTACGTTTCATGGATACATCACTTGATGCGGATTGCTTCGGGGTAGAGATAAATCGTTTTCCGGATAAATTCAGAGACGTTCTGTCTGAGCGCGGATGGCGATGTATTTCAGGCACAAAAGTAAGCAATAATGCTTGTCATACTAACTGTGATAGCCACAGTGATCAGGTTGATGATTATCAGGTTTTGCTTCTTGAAAAAGAGTGACATAATTCAGGATAAACTTTCATCACAGCTATTAATCCAGTTACGCCGCCTGTTCCAATACAAGGCGAAAGCCCACATTGTTTGGCGGGGACCCAACTGAACACCCGCCAATTTTGGGATCCCGGATCAACTCTGACTGATAAGATCTATGTTCCCCCTGCATAATACGAACACCACCACAGGCTTCGCTACGTTCTTTTGAGGTTGTCAGGTCGCTATAATCTGTACTCCAACAGGTTTGCGTCCATTCCCAGACATTTCCCTTCAGGTCAACCAAGCCATATTGATTTGTACCATATCCACCAACAATTTTGGTCTTGCTTGATTTTGGACGATTGCTAAAGGTTACGTAATCTGCCGCCCAAGCCAGTCGGGGATCATCAAAAAGTTTTTCTGACGGGCTAATTACATCGCGAGAAAAATAATTCCATTCTGATTCCAACGGTAGCCGAAATGTTTGACCCGTTTTGAGAGAAATCCAGCGGATAAATTCTTCCGTGTCGAAATAACTGACTTTTGTTACAGGATGCTGAGGTGTTTCATTCTCCCGCATTTTGGGCTGATAACTACACCCTCCATCATCGTAACAGGCTTGCCAATGCCCGATTGTCACTTCTGAATAGGTCACAAAAATCGTCTTGCGATCTGTATAACTTGAGGTGGCGTTTGGCTCCAGTTCTATCCTGACCAATCTCGGATGAAATTTCGGGGTTTCAGCCATTACCACATCCAGCTTACCCTTTTGTTCGGTAACCTTGCCAAACAAAAGAGCACCGCTTGCAACAGCAAGTCCAAAAAATAAGCCTAGAACGATATATCGACTGTTCATCATCCAATCTCCCGATCAGTCCGGACAAGCCAGAACCAAACTACCTCTCTTACCTCACTCTTTCTTCTTTAACTCGTGCCACCTTTCTTAATCTCCTTCATGAGATCGTCATCCCACTCGCCCTCAACAACCATATGTCCGACAGCACCAAGTTCAGTTGCTTCGATCAGATTATGATTCACATAAGCATAGACGCCCGGTTGCAGGAATTCGTAATGAAAGACCCCGGCTGATCCGCCACGAATAATAGCTGTTTCATGTCCCCGTCCCGCGATATCATCAAAAGATCCAGCTTCCCAGGAATAGTTCCAATGTCCACCAATAAGGTGCGGACGGCAGTCTCTGTTTGCTTGGGAATGGATAAAGAGAACTTTTTCCCCGACTTTGGCCTTCATGGCACCATCACCTGTCAAGGCCCCAACCTTACCGTTGAAGACTTCGTGTGTCGGGATCAAGCCACGAGCAAGCTCCATAACTTCAGAGAAATCTTCTCCAGCTTCGGTGAATTTCATATACTCACCGTTTTCGTCTTTTGGTACGTAAAAATCCTGTTCCCCGATGTAGTACATTTTGTCGTATGTAATCGCTTTACCACGACCATCGGTCAAACCATCACGCGGCAGAACAACAACAGCACCATTCATACCTTTGATCACATGGTAGGGAATCATAGATCCACCTGGCGCGCAGTGATAAACGAAAGCACCTGGTTTCGTTGCTTTCCAACGCATAACAGCTGTTTCACCCGGCAAGACATGCGTCAGTCCGCCGCCCCCCAAAGCACCTGTTGATGCATGGAAATCAACGTTGTGTTCCATCGCGTTGGTTTCCGGGTTTTCCAATGTGACTTCTACATAATCACCTTCATGAACCACAATCAATGGGCCAGGAACACTTCCGTGGAAAGTCAGGGCAATGGTTTCAGCCTCATCGTCAATCTGCCACGGCATTTCTTCAATAGTAAGAGTGACTTCGACAACCTTCGGACCACCTTTCGCGATCAGATCATGTTTCGGTGCAAAAGGTGGTGCCACCATTTCCTGTTTAACGCGTGGCAACTTTGCAATTTCTGCTTCGCTCAAAGACGGGGCGACTTTTACTTCCGCGCTGGCAATCTGGTCATCCCCTAAAACTGTCGGGGCCGTTGTACCTGCTGCGCCAGCATTACCTGCGAGTGTAATTGCACCCAAGGCTGCCCCTGATGCCAGTGTTGTTCCTCGCAAGAAGCTGCGACGATCCATTGTTTTGTCGTTGTTGTTTTCCATAATCTTGCTCCTAGATAAGGTCCCAATCTCTGTCGGAACTCTTGTGACCCCTTGGGTTTACAGGAAGGGATAGGCCTCTGATCGCGAGCCGTCCTAATATCAACTCACGCTTAAGGATTAATTCAAATTTCCTATCAGTGATTTGACTTTGAGCAAGAAGACTAAAAACCCTTAATTTTTGCAGAGAAAGAGTAACTTAAGATACTGTTTTTAAAACAATAAAACAAAATTGGAACATTTTGTCGCACTATTGAATAACCTTTGAACACACCCAAATCTCTTACATTTTTGACATTAGAATTCCGCAATCAAAAAATCATATTAATATCGCCCGATCAGCTTGCCGACTTGACCATCGTCAAATCTAAAGATGTCGCCTGTATGTATCTATAAGGACAGGTGGAGAGACTGATGGCATTCAGTCGTGGTCTTTCGCATCCGTCTAGCAAGTTGGGAGATCCATTATGAATGAGCGCTTATCAATCAGCGCCGCCCGGAACATCTTCTACGGAGGGACTATCTTCTTTGCCGTGATCTTTATTGGTCTCGTCATTGATTCTGTTTACTACGCAACTGATCCTGAAACATCAAATGCGGAAGAAATCAACGAGCAAGTTGCCCTTGGTAAAGAAGTATGGGAACGGCATTCCTGTATTAACTGTCACACCCTTCTTGGCGAAGGCGCTTACTTTGCGCCAGAGCTTGGGAACGTCTGGGCGCGTCGCGGGGGTGAAGAAGATGCAGAAGGCGCAGCCGATTACATCAAGGAATGGATGAAATCGCAGCCAACAGGTATCGAAGGCCGTCGCCAGATGCCGAATTTCGACCTTAATGAAGAGGAATTGGATGCTCTTGTCGAATTCTTCAAGTGGACCAACGGGATCGATACCCAGGATTGGCCACCAAACGATGAAGGATGAGCCAAGGAAACGATCACATGAAATATCAAACTCAAAAAGTCGCGCTCTACTATTTTGTCGGAGCACTTGTCTTATTCCTTTCCCAGGTAACCTTCGGGGCCTTGGCCGGGGCCGTTTATGTGTGGCCAAATCTTTTGGCGGAAACACTTCCCTTTAACATTATTCGTATGATTCACACCAACAGCCTTATTGTTTGGCTGCTGATGGGTTTTATGGGGGCTGCTTATTATCTGGTTCCCGAAGAAGCTGAAACCGAGATCTACAGCCCTTTCCTTGCAAAGCTGCAGTTCTGGCTGTTTCTTGGCGGTGGTGCAGCAGCGATCGTTGGGTATATCTTCGGGGTTCATGGCGGACGTGAATTTCTCGAACAACCATTATGGATCAAAATCGCCATTGTCGGCGTGATGCTGATCTTCCTCTTCAATCTCAGCATGACAGTCCTCAAAGGCAGAAAGACAGCCGTTTCCATGGTCCTTATCATAGGTCTGTGGATGGTTGCCCTGCTCTTCCTCTTTGCTTTCTACAATCCAGTCAACCTCGTTCTCGATAAGGTGTTCTGGTGGTTCGTAGTCCACCTATGGGTAGAAGGCGTTTGGGAGTTGATCATGGCATCTATCCTTGCCTTCTTGATGATCAAGATGACAGGCGTGGACCGTGAGATTGTTGAAAAATGGCTTTATCTGATTGTGAGTCTGGCACTGTTCACCGGGTTGCTTGGAACAGGTCACCACTATTACTGGATCGGAACACCCGGTTACTGGCAGTGGATTGGTTCTGTCTTCTCAACACTTGAAGTTGCGCCCTTCTTCGCCATGGTTCTCTTTACCTTCTACATGGTCTGGAAAGGTGGCAGAAAACACCCGAACCACGCTGCTATCCTCTGGGCACTTGGTTGTTCCGTGTTTGCTTTCTTTGGCGCCGGCGTCTGGGGTTTTCTCCATACCCTCGCCAACGTAAATTACTACAGCCACGGAACACAGATTACAGCGGCCCATGGTCACCTTGCCTTCTATGGTGCCTATGTCATGGTCAATCTGGCGATCATCACCTATGCCTTGCCTAAACTTCTGGGACGCGAACCATATAATCAGACGCTTAACATGTGGGGTTTCTGGATTTGTTCTTCCGGGGTTGCCTTCATGACCTTTACCCTGACTTTTGCCGGGGTCATCCAATCCCACGTTCAGCGGTTTCTGGGCGAGGCCTATATGGATGTACAGGATCAGATGATGTTCTTCTATCAACTGCGTCTTGGTTCAGGTCTGGTCGTCGTTATTGGTGCATTTATTATCGTCTATGCTCTTCTTGTTCCAAGAAAAGAAACACAGCGCGTGAATGCAGCGGCTCAACAGCCTGCTGAATAGCAGTACAGGCCCAAGTATCTATGAAGTATCGACGAAGTATCGGGGCTCGGAAAAACGAGCCCCGATCAACCTTCATTTAAAATAGACAAATTATTCGTTATTTCATTTATTAAAACAGGTGTTTGTTATGGCACAGTCACAACCTTATTACGAACCAACAGCAAATGAATGCCTTCTTTTCGAACAGGCATTCAAAAACAAACTTCCCTTATTGCTCAAAGGACCAACAGGGTGTGGCAAGACGCGTTTTGTCAGTCACATGGCTCATCAAATCGGCGTGCCACTTCACACCGTTTCCTGCCATGACGATCTTTCTGCCTCTGACCTTACGGGGCGGTATCTTCTCAAGGGTGGAGATACGGTTTGGACAGATGGTCCTTTGACCAAGGCTGTCCGCGAAGGCGGCATCTGTTATCTGGATGAAGTGGTCGAAGCACGCAAAGACGTCGCCGTCGTCCTCCACCCCTTAACTGATGATCGGCGAATTTTACCATTGGAACGGACAGGCGAACTATTGGAAGCCCCGGACGATTTCATGCTGGTTGTTTCCTACAACCCCGGTTACCAGAATATGATGAAAAACCTCAAACCTAGTACGCGACAACGCTTTATTGCAGCCGAGTTTGATTTTCCCGATGCCCAGACCGAAACACGCATTGTGTCCACGGAAAGTGGCCTTGATCAGGATCGAACCATGGGACTTGTCAGATTGGCCCGCAAGTTACGCGATATGAAAGGTCAGGATTTGGAAGAAGGCGTTTCAACCCGTCTTCTGGTTTATTGCGCAACACTTATACAGGCCGGGTTGAGTTATGACGAAGCCATTCGTCACGCCATGATTGAGCCTTTAACAGACGAATATGACGTGAAACAGGGACTGGAAGAAGTCGTTCGGGTTAGTTTCGGATAGCAGGTTTCTCCCCCAGGTTTTAAAAGATAAATACAGAGTAAAAGCAGAAAGTCACACCATGGGCATAATGGAATTGATAGAGGTAGAAGAGTTTGTCGGCAGACAATGGCACAAGCTTATCTCCAACACCGAAAGCTATCCTGCTTTTACCGATCAAGCTATTGTCCTTGATGACGTTAAGGTTCTACTCAGCGTCTTCTTTCGTGCTTTGGGCGGGGAAAACGCCATTGAGATTGCCGCCAGTGGCAATGAAAAATCAAACCACCGCCTTTCATTTCGCCAGAAGTTGGGCATAGACATCGAAAAGCTTGCCCGCCCGACCCTCGATGGTCGTACCATGATGTTGCCGGATCAGATTTGTCTTTTTCCGCAAAAATCACTCAATCGAGATCTTTATCTCTGGCTGGCCGCTTTCTTTTCTCAGCATCAAAATGAAAAACCTATTGATGTGGCTAATCCCTTATTAGCCGATATTCTTTTTATTCGTCAGACGCATCAGGTTTCCCAGTTTCTTTTGGGCGAACTACCGGGCTTACAGAAAGTCTATGGATCGCTTTGCGAAAATTTACTGGAATTGCGTCCCAAACGGGATTATCTGCCCGATCAGGAACGAGACCTTGAAGATGTCATCCTTTATTTACTATCCCAGGATACGCAAGAACTGATCGACACTTTTTCTGAACGCGCAAAGCTGTACCTTGCCATTATCCAATGTCCATCCTTAACTAATCTGGACCTCAGCGACTTTGAACAAGCCAGGCAAAATTATCAACCTTTCCTGCCCGTTCCCCTCTGGGGTGAAATCATCCCGACAGCCAGTACAAATAGCTCTTCTGAAACAGAAAGCGGCGGCGGTGCGAACAAACAATCCCGGGATAAAAAAAAACGTCGCGCAGAGCGCCAGGAACTGGACCAGACAAAAAAAGGAGATGGCTTTTTTGTCAGTGTTTACGACAAACTTATGGCCGTGTCTGACGTTATCAATTTAGACAGGAATATCAAAGAAGACGAAGAAGAAGACGCCCTGGAAACTGCCGATGATATTGACCGTATCACCCTGAGCAATCCCAAAGAAAAGGTTGCCACCCAGATCAAAATGGATCTGGACTTACCGGCAAACGAATTGGATGAAAGCCGAATAGAAGCAAAACGAACCGTTCACGAATGGCACTATCGCAAAAATACCTTCTTACCAAACTACTGCGCCATTACCATGCGGGAAGCCTCTGATGAAGATACGGGATGGGAACTGGGGAAAGAAGTTGGCAAACGTATTCGTCTGGTCCGACGGCAGTTTGAAGCCTTCAAAAATGATCGCAAACTTTTACGGGCACAACCTGAAGGCAATGACCTCGATATTGAAGCTTTGGTTAGGGCACAAGGCGACTTAAAGGCAAGCGGGATCTGTTCGGACCGGATATATCTCAACACGCGCAAGATTGATCGTGATATTGCGGTTTCTATCCTGATGGACGTTTCTCTCTCAACAGACAGTTGGCTGGATGATCGCCGCGTGATTGATGTAGAGAAAGAGTCTCTCGCCATTCTGGCCAATGGTCTGGATGCAGCAGGTGATGATTTATCCATCCACACCTTTACCTCTCGCAAACGCCATTATGTTCGAATTGATCGGGTAAAGGGTTTTGAAGAACCGCTTAATGATAAGGTTATGCAACGCATTGGCGCACTCAAACCCGGTTATTATACCCGTATTGGTGCCGCTATCAGAGTCATGGCCGAAGAGCTGGACGTACGGCCCAACAAACAGAAACTCTTGCTGATCCTGACCGACGGGAAACCCAACGACGTTGATTATTACGAAGGCCGTTATGGTATTGAAGACGCACGAAAAGCAGTACAAGAGTGCCGTCGCAAAGGTATCACGGTCTTTGGCGTCACAATCGATCAAGAAGCCAAAGATTATTTCCCCACTATCTTCGGACGCGGTGCTTATCACATCGTCGGTAATGCCGCCCGGCTCTCTCAGGCCCTGCCGAAAATTTACAAACAGCTGGTTAACGCAACGAATTAACATCAAATATTTCGAAAATTTTTGATAAATTCGAAACAAAAAATTAAAATAAAGCTAGAAAAGACAATCCATTAACTTTATTTCATCATTCAGGTGATATCTTTACGCAGGTTTCTTGAATATGGATAATTTAATGGCTGCTTCTTTGCCATCCCTACAACGCTTTGCGCGGCTTAATAGTAATTCTGATAAAACCGAAGTCAGTGAGGTTGTTGCTGCGGTTATCGAAGACCTGCGCGTAACCGTTAAGAATACCATTGATCCCGCTTCCGCTCGCCGATCCATCGCTGATCTGCTGGACTTTTTAAACAGCCTAAAATCCACTGTGCATCCGGGGCGCGTTGAACTGGCACAATCCATATCACAAAAGATTATTCCAGAGCTTTATCAAAAGGATGAGCCGGCGGAATACGACAACTATGAATACCTGCGTGCAGAGTATTTGCTGGTCAATCACATCTGTAGCAAAATCGCCGACAATCTATCGCTCATAAGGGGAGAAGTTTCTGCCCATCCCGGCTTTAGAAAAGGCCGTCGCGAGTTTGCCGTTCACCCCTTATGCATCTACGCCACCATCTACGCGTCGGGTATTCGGGATCTGATGACCAAGCTTGTCACCGTCCGTTTACGGAACAAGAAAATCCAGACGACAATCTATGAACCTCTCACCCGCGATGTTATCGGTGTTGGCAAGAACCCTGACTCTTTCTTCGAAGACAATGTGATCTATATTGATGAGCAGGTCACGAAGCTTCTGGATTGGGGGATTTCTGTTGAACAAGCTATAGCCGCAAAAAAATCTGGTACACCTGACGCACCAGATGAATTTACCCCCAAAGAATTTATCCCCAAAGAATTTACCGGCGAAGAACTTCTTATTCAGGAGTTGCGCGACAAATTAAAACTCCACTCGGAAATCAATGAATACTTCCTGCCACAAAGTGCTGGATTTGAATTAATCCGGCAACTTTATACCCTCAACAAGGGGCGTTTCCTGCATTCGGTCAAAGAAATCCAGAACGCGACCAAGTATGGCAATGATCATAGCCAGGTCGTTCTGCAAATCGATCAGATCGTCAACGATACCGCAGAGCTGGAGTTCGATCTTATCGCCTTGTCTGCTCATGCAGTGGGTGGGGAACAAAGCATGCTAACCTACAAAGCATTACAGGACATCTGCATCGGATCAGCCAGAACTCGCGACGCCATGCTCGAAGCACGCCCACTGATCGCGGCAGAGCTGGGGCGTCAGCCTATTCACATGGCAAAACAGATTATCTTTGAAGCTCAGAAGAAAATTGGCAACATCCAGAAAATCGAAGAAATGTTCGAAAATTTCCGCGAAATGATCAGTCGCCTGAACCAGAAAAGATTTGAGCCCGAAATCAAAACCTGTGCCAGTATGATGCTTGCTTCCAAAAGTCTGCATCCCTTGGTCAAATGGCTGGAAAACGAAGGTGCCGAAGAAGGCACATTCTTCCTGCGGATGCAACAGGTCCAAATTGTGCTAAAGAAAAAATGGAATATTGTCTAGCTATTGTTGGCAGCCGCAGTTGAAGCCCCAAACACAGTGATACCTTCGTTATCATAAGCTAGTCTGTAGTCCGGCAGAGATAACGAGTATTATCTCTGCCAAACAGAAGCCTGTTCTGAAAAGAACTAATACTACCCTCTAATCAAGACAGAGGCTCAAAACTTGCTGTAAAGTGGCGCAGCATTTTTGGCTCTTTGGTGATACGATACCCGGGCAAGGTATCTTTTATGGCCGAGAGTTCTTCAAAAACCTCTACCATATAATCCGCGTGGGATTGCGTATAAACCCGTCGTGGTATCGCCAGACGCACCAGATCCATGGCTGCGGGTTTTTCCGAACCATCAGGTGAACGCCCAAACATCACGGTACCGATTTCACACCCTCTAATACCTCCTTGCTCATACAGCGCACAGGCCACCGCCTGTCCGGGGTATTGTAGCGGCGCTATATGCGACAACCAGCGCCGGGCATCAATAAAGACCGCATGTCCTCCGGCTGGCTTCACCACAGGTACACCCAACGCGTCCAATCGTTCACCGATATATTCGTTGGTACGAATGCGATATCGCAGATAATTTTCATCAACGATCTCTGTCAGCCCCTGTGCGATCGCGTCCAGATCCCGCCCGGCAAGACCACCATAGGTGGGAAAACCTTCTGTCATGATCAGACGCGCACGACATTTCTCGGCCAGTTCATCATCGTTAAGCGCAAGCCAGCCACCGATATTGGCAAAGGCATCCTTTTTCGCTGACATGGTCATCCCATCCGCCAGAGCAAAACAGTCGCGGACAATTTCCTTGATTGTCCGATCACTCTGTCCTGCCTCGCGCTGCTGAATAAACCAGGCATTTTCGGCAAAGCGGCAGCCATCAATGATAAAGGGTTTGCCAAAGCGTTTGGCCAATGCCGCAGTGCCACGGATATTTTCCAGTGATACCGGTTGCCCTCCCCCGGCATTATTGGTGATGGTCAGCATGACACACGGCACCTTATCGCCATATTCGCCCAGATAGCTTTCCAGCTTGTCCAGATCCATATTGCCCTTAAAGGGATGGAGCACCGCCGGGTCTTTGCCTTCGTCGATCACAAGGTCAGTGGCCTCGGCCCCACTGTTCTCGATATTTCCCCGGGTGGTATCAAAATGCGTATTGGATGGAATGTGCATCCCCTCGCCTCCCAAAATGGAGAAAAGGATAGCTTCAGCTGCACGTCCCTGATGGGTTGGGATGATGTGTTTGAAATCCATCAGATCCCGTACAGCAGCCTCAAAGCGATAGAATGATGGCGAGCCTGCATAACATTCGTCCCCCGCCATTAACGCGGACCACTGTTGTGATGACATGGCCGATGTTCCGCTGTCGGTTAACAGGTCGATCAACACATCATCAGAATGCAGTTTAAAGAGATTGTATTCAGCCTGTTTCAATAAATCACGCCGTTCTTCGGGCGTGGTCATGCGAATGGGTTCAACAGATTTAATACGAAAGGGTTCAATTATGGTCTTCATCAAAGGGTTCTCCGCTTTCGCCCCTTTTAGATGCTTCACTCCACACAGAAGATAAAGACCGTATTCCAATCGGGGCAAAGCGCCGCGGTTGCCTGCTGCTCATCAGCCTGCCGCGCTCAGCGCCCAAATTCATACTATATAAAGTTAACTTTTTTGGGAAAACATTACAAGGAATGATGATTGAATTTGGACACAAGTATTTATCAAATGAATTAGTTCACAAAGCTTCTTTACATCAAATTATAGTGCGGATCATACCCCGCACGTCATTGATTAAGCCAATAAAAGATCTTATCGAACCAAGTGAAGTTTAATTCACCTGGTTCGATAACTATACGAATACCCAGAATCAAGGTTATTGCTTCAATACATTCTGGTCGTAATCAGACAGGAGCCAATAAACTAGCCGTTACTTCCACTAGGACAGGGGCATTCCTTGGAAGACTTTTGACACCAACTACCGCCCTGACATGACGACCTTGATCTCCAAGAGTATCAATTAAATAATTAGATGCGCCATCGGCAACTTCAGAGATATTTTCAAACGAATCATCATGAGCGACATAACAAGTCATTCGCAAAAGCCTATCCAAGTTTTCAAGACCTCCCGCAGAATAGTTCAACCAAGCTAAAACTTGATGTGAACAAATCCGAGCAGAAGCTATCGCTTCTTCAATTTTCAAGTCCTGCCCGACCTTGCCAGTATAAGCCAACTCCCCATTTTGCTTTGGAATTTGCCCCGCGACATAAGCCGTAAGTCCATGAACTATGACCAGTTCATAAGGATATTTCGTTCCCTCTGGTTGAGGTAAACTACGGGCTACACCCATCAAGCCAGCTTGAGAAGTAATAGGCTTGTTCAGAGGTTTAGCAACTACTTCTTTCATGTTAGACATCCTGAGCTTTCGAAGCTACGTTGCTATATTTTTGCATCACCCAAACCATCAAAATTCCTGCCAATGCAATAAAATTCAAAATCAGGCTAGGCGTAATTAGGAAAGCAGCAGAAAAAAGAAGCCCCGCCCTCCCCAGCCAATTGAGTGAGCGTCCTCCCAGCCAACCTGTGAGCGAGACAGAAAGACAGACTATTGAAGCAGCCGATCGCAGTAAAACCAGAGCCAAATCCATCCAATGGCCCTGCCCTAACAGCTCCGGATTGGCTACAAATAGAAACGGGATGATGTAAGCAGGAATCCCCAATGCAAAAGCGCGCCATCCCACAGAAGTAGAACTGGTGCCTGCTATCGGTGCAGCAGCAAAAGCGGCCACTGCAACGGGTGGAGTAATCTGTCCCAAAACAGCATAATAAAAAACAAAGAGATGCGCCGCGAGAGGGTTGGCGCCTAAATTGACCAACGCAGGGGCAACCAGCGTGGCTTGAATGATATATGCAGGTGTTGTTGGCATTCCCATTCCAAAGATAAACGCCGCTATCATTGCCAGACAAAGTGCTACATATAAATTACCATCGGCAAATGCGAGTACCAAACTACTGAAGCGAAACCCCAAGCCAGATATTTGCACAATACCGACTATAATTCCCGCTGAAGCACAGGCAATCGCGACAGTAACACCCGCCCGTGACCCAAACTCCAATCCCTTGCAAAGTAAAGCACCGGATACCCATGTTGAACGTCGTGCAAATGGTATGACAAGAGTTACCACAACGCCGTAGAATGCGCACAAGCTGGGTGTGTACCCCATAACAAGGAATGTCATGATTACGACAAGAGGTAAAAGAAATGTCCATCCCGCTTTAAATTCACGCCATGTAGTACCTTTGTCACTTTTTTCCAAGGGCTTAAGGCCATGCTTAAGCGCTTCCCAATGCACAGCAACAAAAAGAGATGCAAAAAACAAAAATGCAGGCAGTGCCGCTGCAGTAATCACCTCCTGATAGCTGATACCAAGGATAGCCGCCATCAAGAAAGCAGCAGCCCCCATGATCGGTGGTGTAATCTGTCCCCCTGTAGACGCAACAGCCTCGACAGCACCGGCAAATGCTTTAGGATAACCCAACTTTTTCATCATAGGGATAGTGATCGCACCAGTTGTTGCGACATTAGCAACCGAGCTTCCAGACATCGTTCCCATCAAAGCACTTGCAACAACAGCCATTTTTGCTGGCCCACCTCGGGTTGCCCCTGTTGCCGCTTTTGTGACATTTACAAAGAAATCTCCTCCACCAATAATCTGTAGCAACGCCCCAAAAACGACAAATAAAAAAATAAAATCCGTTGAAACACCGAGTGCCACACCAAATATGCCTTCAAAGCTGAAATACATCTGGTCAACAAATTCATTAATTCCGACCCCTTTATGCGCAAGTGGGCGCAAGAAATCCACATGCCGCAAATATGGGCCAATAAAACCATAAAAAATAAAGAACGTACAAAGCCCAGTAATCGCCATCCCCAAGGATCTACGGGTAAGTTCGAGAACAACAAAAATAGTGCCTAAAGCAACGAAAAGCTCCATGGCGCTGGCTTCCTGTGTCCACGGAGGACGAATTACGATCGATACATTGTTAACAATCAAATAGCCAACACATACGAGAGAAAGCAGGATAAGAAATCCATCTATTGTTCTTCCAAGCCGGTTACTTGACAATTTATAAATCAAAAAGCCTATCACGAGCGAAAACAAAAGATGTGTGCCGCGCACGATCAGGTCCGGAAAAAGGAAAAAGGGCGACGCGACCAATAGATGGAACAGTGCCATGGAAACTGCGAGTATCGTGATTGTGTTTTTTAGACTAAGTGTCATTGCCTATGCCCTTTCGAAAGACACTTTTTGTGTCCCGAGAACTTCAAAGGTCCGGTTCTGTTTTGAAAATTTGAGCTCTTGCAGAAAACAATTATCCTGCAAGAGCCTTGTCTCTTAATTCAGAGCAGCTTCATCCACGGGAATACCTTGTTCTTCATAAAACTTAGCTGCACCAGGATGAATCGGTGCCAACATCCCGCGACCAGCTGTTTCTGTTTCAATATATTGCAACAACGCGTGTGTTTGTTGAAATTTATCGAGATTTTTCCATATTGCCGAAGTTACTTTGTAAGCGGTTTCATCAGGCATTCTGTCTGAAGAAAAGAGAAATGTTTTTGTGCCAACAGAAGTAACTTCAGTGGATTGACCTTGATAAAGACCGACAGGCAGCGTCACTTTTTTGAAACCACTGCCATACTCGGCAAGATATTTATTAATCTTACTTTCATCAATAGTAAGAACACGTATCTTGCGTGCAGTTTCTGTCGCAAGCACAGTAGAATGTGGATACAAAGCAACCCACATTACAGCATCAAGCTGTCCATTACGTAAGCCATTTTGTGACTCTTTCCAACTTAGATGGTGAATCTTCCCACCGTTTACTTCTAAGTCTTCAATCTTCATACCATGGACTTCCAGCAAATTATTGAAAGCATTCCAGGATGTTTGGCCTGGCTGACCAGCACTAATTTGCTTACCGACAAGATCTTCTATTGACTGAATATCCGAGCTCGCATCAACCCAAATTTGAATCGCACTAGGGAAGAACGTCATCAAGCCACGAATGTTTTTAATTGGATTTTCCGGAGTGGCCGGATCCCGCCCTGCCCAAGCGTCAGATGCGTTACTCGCAGATGTAATACCAAGATCTGCTTCACCAGAAGAAACCCGCAATAAATTTGGCCCCGAACCACCGGGTTGAACTCCCACTACACTATCTGGGAACGCTTCGCGCATTAAGTTTCCAAGACCCGTTGCAACAACATTGAATGTACCACCGCTTGGACCACCACCAATATTTAAAAACTCTGGGTCCTGAGCGTAGGTTGCAGTAGAAAAAGAAATGCTGGCAACAGTCATTGCACCTGTTATAGCAAGTACAAAACAACGCTTAAATTTATAGATCATTTTTTGAGCCTCCCTATTATTTAGACAGGTCGATTAAAAGCAGGTTTTATTCCATGGGCAATACAATTTATTACAATTACACATAAAATATAGGTACTTATAGATTATATGAATAAATGAATAATCAACACATATGGTACATTTGATCTATTTATCCCAAACAGGACGCAAAGTATTTTTGATATGATCAACAAAATTTGATGCTGCAGGAGAAAGCGTTCTGCCCTTACGCGTGATCAACCCCAGCTCTCTAAAGACAGGTGGATTTAAAAGAGTCCGAAATACCACATCATTTTCAATCGTATTTACTGACATCCTTGGTAAGGCGGCTATCCCAAGATTGGTTTTGAGAAACGACAAGACAGTTGCAATATTGGAAACCTCGACCCAAGGCGATCTAACATTTTCTGGCACATTGGCTAACATATCAAGTATGGGCCGTATACCTGTGTCAGGGGCAAAGGATATATAGGGGTAGCCTGATAGTTCTTCCCATACAATGGGCCCTTTTTCTTTCGCCAATACGTGTGTCTTATGAACAACCGCCCCAAATGGATCACGTATCAAAGGTTCAAAATCAAGATCATCAGAAAACGTGGTCCGGCCTGCAACTCCAAGATCGACTTCACCATTCAAAACTCGTTCACGGACTCCGAAAGAATTATCATCACGTAACGAAATTCTAATTTTGGGAAATGTTGCAGAAAAGCTTTTTACAGCACTCGGCAACACATTGGTTGCTACCGAAGGAACTACTGCAACAGCAATATTACCCTGCGAGCCATATGATATTTCTTTAAAATCAGAAAGCGTCATGTCCAATTCATCCAAGAATCTTTCAATACTTGGTAAATACATTTCGCTGGCTTTAGTTAAACGCAGTGTCTTAGTAGATCGGTCAAACACCTTCATCCCAATTACTTCTTCAAACTGTTTGATCGCAGTCGTAATAGACGGCTGTGAAATCTCCAAAACTTCAGCAGCACGCGTGAACGATCTCGCACGAGAAACGGCAACAAAGGCACGAAGTTGAGCTAACGTAACTTTCATCAATTACCTACCTTTTGAGAAGACATAAAGGGAGTTTTCTAAAATTGAATCTAAACAGAAAACCTGCAACAAGGCTAACTCACGAACAAATCAATGATTCTCATTACCCGTTAAAGATATCTTTGAGGGAAATATTACGACAGAGAAAATCGATTTTCAGGAGAGATTTCAATCTCTATCAAGTTAAGAAACAATTTTATAAATTATCAAAAAAATTCTTCCGGCTAAAGAATTGACATAAAACGTAACGATCATCATTCAGGTGATAATAATTATGACCGTTTGAATTTATTTAAAATTAATATCCACTCTATTCTAACACTGGTCTAACACTGGTCTAACACTGGTCTAACACTGGTCTAACGCTGGATCCAAATTGCGGTCACATCATCGTTAGGGGCCGTTTCAGAACGCGCATAGAAACTATTGAGCAAGTCTTCCAACGGTCTTTTCTCGTTCGATTGGGATAGAGTTTTATATACCAACTTTACAAGCCCATCATCATCCAGTGGGGTGGCCTCATCATCTGGCGTTTCAATCAGGGCGTCCGAGTACAAAAGCAAAAATCCGTCGGGATTCATAGCAATCTCGTGATCCTGAAATTCAATTGATTTCTTGATGCCAATTGGTAATCCATCTGGAGTACCAAGGAAGACTTCATTCATTTCAGTACATCCCATAATAGGCGATGTATGCCCCGCCGAAGCATAGGTTAATGTGTTTTTTTCAACATCAATTATTGAATAATTCACCGTCGCGAACTGACCTCGCGGTATTAAATCGATCAATTGATCATTCAGCATTTCCAGATACCGGGCAGGACTCTCGGCATCTGGTTCTAAATCTTTCACCACAGTGTGAAACCGAAAAGTGTTTACCGCAGCGCCCACGCCATGACCTGTAAAGTCAACGATAAAAATGCCAAAGCTTGTATCGCTGATTGGGTGAACACCCCAACAGTCACCGCTGAGTTCTGATGAAGCCTGATAATGCCAATCCAGCTTTACTTCATATTTTTCTTCAATTGCCTGAATGTCACGTTCACGCGGTAATAGCTGTAATTGCATAGACCGTGCGGCTTCCAGTTCTTGTTCAACCCTTTGTTGATACGACTTCAAACTCGTAACCAGAAGACGATGTTCCAAATGCGTTCGCACGCGAAGACGCAGAAGTTTAAAATCGATTGGTTTAGAAATAATATCGGTGGCCCCGGCCCGAAGAACTTCATTGCGAAACTCTTTATCATCGTGTCCTGTTTCTACGATGATAGGCATATCATCATAAACGGGGTTTGCTCTTATTTGTTTCAGAACTTCAATGCCAGTCATTCCCGGCATTTGAATATCGAGAATAACAAGATCAGGCTTGGTATCCTTAATCCGCTGGATCCCGATAAGGCCGTCTTCGGCAACGTCTATAGTATCGAAACCAACTGAACTTAATTGCGCCTTGATAAGTTCACGGATCAACAACTCATCATCAACGATCAGAATTTTGCATGATTGTATATCGACAAGTTTTACCGAAACTTCGTCTTGATCTTCAGGTTTTGAACCATGCGAAAAGCCCGTATTCGTTACTATTTCCATACTTACAACCTAATTATCAAACCTCACCCAAAACAGCCCGCTCGGGCTTTTTTTCACGAACCGACTTATAACTTCCCTTCCCAAATCACAGAACAACCTGACAAAATTCTCTTACTTTTTTTTGAGGTTCACAATAAGATTTTGGGATCTATGTCAGGCTTATCATTTGATCGAAATAATTTCTGAAAACCTGGAAATTTCGAGCATCTTTTGCACCTGTCCTGTTGGACTGCGCAGTTCCAGGCTTTTCCCACCATCTTCAGCCGCATCATTGATTAGCAAGAGCATACCAAGACCAGCGGAATCAATTGTTTCCAATCCACTCAAATCGATAGAATAGCTCGAACTACTGCCTTCCTTTACTTCTTTGATAATTTCTTGTGCTTTGGGATTGTCGGGAAACCCGAATTCCCCCCGAAAAGAAATGGAAACTGTATCGCCATTTTGTGTCTTTGAATAATCCACAGTCCTAGAATCCTCTAATATAATAATCAGTAAAACCGTAAAGCTTTAAAAAGCTTAGCTGACAGACTTTAAGAAACTTTGAATTTCAGTCCGGAAAACAGTCATCGTTTGTTCCAGAGATTTTGCCTCCCATAACATTTGAACCGACTTTCTGGAAGAACGCGCCGCTGACATGGTCAAGTTACCCACACTATCAAGCACCATGTTCGCATCAGTACTCACACTACTTGCCGTACGTGCAATTTCCTGGGTAACCGCATTTTGTTCTTCAATAGCGCTGGCAATGATCGTTGTTGCAGTATTCACTTCATCCATAACACTTCCAATGCGTTCAATTGCGGTCACGGATTCACCGGTAGAGCTTTGGATTGTACTGATAATAACAGAAATCTGCTCGGTGGCTTTTGCCGTCTGGGTTGCAAGGTTCTTAACCTCTGACGCCACAACTGCAAAACCTTTCCCGGCATCCCCGGCGCGGGCTGCTTCAATCGTCGCGTTAAGCGCCAAGAGGTTGGTTTGTTCCGCAATGGCGGAAATCATCTCGGAAACTTCGCTGACTTTCTGGCTTTCTTTTTCCAGTCCGCGGACCATATTCGTCGCCTGATCAACCTCCGTAACCGCAGTTTCTGCTATAGTAGAAGATTGAGTAACCTGCTGCGATATTTCAGAAATGGAGGCTGACAACTCTTCTGCGGCTGCAGCAGTTGAATCAACGTTGGATGATGTACGCTCCGCTGCCATGGCAACTTCAAAGGATCGATTACCTGTTTTCGTCGTTTCTGTACCGGTTGATGCCGCCGCACCATCTATGCGCTCAGCCACTTCCATAACCTGTGCAATCAAATCTGCAGCCTGATCTTCAAAATCTTGGATTGCCGTTGCTATTTCACTTGCCCGCTGTAATTTAGCTGCTTCTTCTTCCATTTGTTCTTTGGCTAAACGCTCGGCTTCAAGCATGCTATTTTTAAAGACTTCAACAGTTGACGCCATTTCACCGATTTCATCACTGCGGTTTTGCCCCGGTATGTCAACAGTTTTATCACCATCAGCCAACCGCTGCATCGCCTCTGTCATGCCCCGCACAGGACCACCAATAACCTTTCCCAAAGCCAAAGCAAGTCCAACTGCGATAGCCAATCCAATAGCGCCAACTACAACCAGTTCCAGCTCGGCCAGTGCAATTTCCCCCTGAGCCTGAACCGCAATTTCATGCTCATGTTCAGCTGCAATATGGGCCAATTCTTCAGACGTATTTAGTATGATCGCCGAAAAATTCGGCATTTCAACGTCCATCATCTCGGTCAATTCGAGTTGATCGCGGAGAACAATATCATAAGTTTTTTCGTATTTTGCCCTAAGATCCTGTAACTCGGTATAAAGTTCGCGCTCGTGATCCGTATGAAGCTCAGGTTCTGCAGCCTTCAGGGTTTTATCAAAGGCCGCGAACTCATCTGAAACCTTTTTCGCATATTCTTTCTTGCCTTCGAATAGCAGTCTGCCTGTATCAACCTGAATAAGAAAAGCATGTTCCCGGGCTTCAAAAGCCAGATCCATTAACTTTGCGTTGTTTTCTTCCCGGGCATCCGCAATCAAATCATCCAGATCCTTGATCATCAGATCAGCGGCAGGCTCCAGTTCCTTATCGACCAACTCCAGAAACTCATGTTTTTTCTTCGCAACGATCAGAAAATCCTTGGAATAGGCTTCAAACGCGACCTTGATATCAGCAATCAGTTTTTGATGCTCTTCGATCGGAATATTTTCCTCGGCAAACTTAATCGCTTCAGCTGTTTCTTTTTCGTATTTATGTGTAGCAGCTTCTGATGCATCATCGCCTTTTTGGACAAAAGCACGTGCCGCTCGGCTCATTTTTAGAAATTTGAGCTCGATATTTGTCGCGAGCTCCAACTCTTTGGCAGCAAGCTCCATTTCCTCGACTTCATGTCCAACTTTCACAAAGTTCCAATAGGCCAACCCCATAACTGATAAAAATATGAGAATGACAATACCAAAACTGCCTAATAGCTTTGGTGTCATTTTCAAGTTTGAAAAAAAATTTAACGCACTGATATTCTTTGTAGAAAGCTTGGATGTATTATCGGCCATGAAATAGTGCCCTAAAACAATATTATATTCAGGTCTATTTGAAACCTTACCTTGTAAATTTTTAGTTAATCACAGACCAAAATATGGTTTTTTATGAAAGGGCTTCTCATAAATTGATACAACACTCTATGTTTTCTGTTACCTATCAATGCAATAACGGACTATCAGAGCAGAAAAAACCTACTTTTATAGGGGATATTATCGCCCCTCACCTGATCATCTTTTGCAAGCGCTGATCATAATAAAAATCAGTTTTTTCCAGTATTTTTAACTCCACGCTTTCCGGATGGCCCGGATTGATCAGAACATTGTATTCATCCCGAACAATGGCAGAGGGAACTACAAGCGCTGCTTCCTTGGCCTTTTGCAGCCATTTATTGCCGAAATCCCGGGACACGTAAGTATCAGGTAAATGGTCCCAGCCTTTGGGAAGTTTCTTTTCCGTAACCCGTTTAAGAGACAGATTATCTGGTGCCCAAATGGTCAACATCACCAATGGCGGCAGGGTAGATGAGGTCTCGTGGACGAAACGTTCCAGCGCGGCCAAGGAACGCGATGATGCGGTATAGAGAACAGGCAGCCCTTTATGATGCCAACGACCAGACCCATACAATCCACCGCGACCAGACAGATCTGCATAATTTTTATGGGCTAGCCGATAGAGTTCCACCTTAGGCCGTCATTCCATATTTCATGCGGTTGATAATATCGTTCACAAAACTAATGCCCGCCATAGTATCAAGATAAGAAAAGGCACTTTTGTTTCCCAATGCAATCTGGGGCGTTTTCATCCATTCCAGTGCGGCTTCCCGGTCATTAAAATAGTCAGTTGCAGAAGTCAGAACGCCCATGATCGCCAAGGTATGCTCGCTTTGTTGCGGAGTAAGGTTTCCACCGCCTTCACCGCCTTTTTTACGCTGGATACTCCGCAAATTTGCCCCAATCAAAGGCACCAGATCACCTTTGGCCACGCGCAGGACATCCCCGGCATGATCAATCATATCCACCGGCAAGCCTTGACGGATCACATTTAATGCATTTTCCGTGGTACTCATTGCCTTGGCGTTGCCCCCAAGCAGGGCATATTCCGTTGCGTACATGAGTCACCTCTCAAAGAATAGTCTCGATAGTTTGAATACCTCACCTATAAAGATAGTGACATATGACGCTATGTCAACGGACAAATGACGCAAATAATTTTCCACGATAAAAAACACGACACATAGAAAGCCCTCTCTTCAACGAAAAAGAAAAGCTCTGCATTTTTTTACGCCGTTACTTTGTATTACATTGTATGACTTAACCAACAGACCCTTGCCCGAAAACAAATCCATCAGACAGAAGGCTCAATCCTAAACGGCTGACACCAGATATGCACGATTCAGAGCCAATTCCACGATTTTTCGGGCGATATCAGAATGGGTTATCGTTGGCATATCATTTTTTATCCTGCTTTCTGTGTTATTAAGAATACATGCGCGTGGGAAATAGCTGCTATCGGGCGTCATGCCCGGCACTAGATTAGCTTCGATGAAATGCGGTTGACCAAGAGCATCAAGTTTAACATCAATGCGCCCAAAATCCTGTGCTCCGAGAATGGAAAAAGCCTTGCCGACAAGCTGTTTAATTTCCGACACCAGCGGTTCCTCAACAAGTTGAAGAACTTCATCATTTTTCTTTTTGGCGTCACATCCCAGTGTACGATCTCCTTTGCAATTTTCCGGGGGAATTATTTCAAGCGGCATGACCATTCGCGTTGCTTCATTCCTGTTATCCAGAACAGCAACTGTAAATTCCCGTCCCGGTAAAAGTTCCTCAACCAGAATTTTCGCGCCAAAAGCAAGAAACAGCTCTGCAATTTTTTGGCGATAACTTTCAAAGTCCCGCGCAATTGAATTTTCATCAATTCCATTGCCGTTTGCAGCATCAAGCGGTTTGATAAAAAGCGGAAGAGGTAAAGGAAGCTGATCTTCGCTCTGAAATTGATCGGGGTGAGCCAGAAAGAACTTTGCCGTCGCAATACCATTGTTCAGCAAAACTGTTTTTGCCTTGCTTTTGTTAGAATCAAATTCCAGCGTTTCACGATCCGACCCGGTAAAAGCAATATCGTGTGCTGCAAAGTATTCTGAAAACCATATTTTCGGATGACCGCCCGTTTCAGGTAAATATTTACTACATAGAACAACAAGATCCGGTCTTTCCCGTACAATCAGATCAAGCGATGCCCTTGTTGCAACTTCGTGGAACGTGACCCGTTGATAGCTTTCCATCAAGGCTTCATAAAAGGCTTTGCAGGTGTCAATTGAACCAAAGCCAGTTTCTTTATTTCCTTCGGTATTGGTCGCAACAACGGCAATATATCGTTCTATTTTAGGATCACATGCAATAGATGTTAATTCCTGAGCATCCGAATTAATCAACTTCATGACCTTTCCACCTGATCATATTGTCTGACTTCTAAATGAATACATTCAGCTGATATGGGCTGGAATTTATTCTGATAAAAAAATCGAGAAAAATTGCGGTCGATATAATGCCTCTTAACAAATTGATTTATCATCTGATTATTCCTGGTGATTTGATTTTGAAATAAAAATTTATCAATTAAGTGAAAACGATAAATCTAGGGCATGACACACGTCTCTCCATTTTTTTCGAATGGACGGTCACACTCCCAATCCGTACCGAAATAACCAAGATGAGCGTTTGGCGGTAAAATAATTGGAAGACACAGTCCTTCCTTTGCCTGATATCCTCGTTTACATTTCCACCCGCCGTCAAAATAATCACCGGTCAGATATGCATAATCAGGTACCTTAATCGCGTGGCAGCTATTACCCGTCTGGATAAATCCGCGGCGGCATTCCCAACCTTTTCCGTATGAAGAATATGTCAGAAAGGCATTAGGAGGCGCTGAAATCATCTGGCACCCATCCCCAGCCTTACGAAACGGAAATTCACACTCCCAAGCATTCCCCTGGCGTGTTAGAAAAGCATTTTTCGGGACGTGAACAGCTTCGCATACGCCGCTGTTGTTATTTCTAAACCCGCGATCACATCGCCATCCACGACCAAATGCTTCAAGATAGGCATTTTCAGGGATAACAATTGCCTTACACAACAGCCCTGTTTCCTGAAAACCCCTGTTGCATTTCCAGCCCTGTCCATAAGACTGTCTAGACAAATAAGCATTCTCAGGCACGGTGATCGCAAGACAATTTTCATCCTTCTTTCGAAAGCCTCTTTTGCACTCCCAGCCTTCGGCATAAGAACTGGCCTGTGCATTATCAGGTATCCCTGATTGTGCTAATGCGCCCTGCCCGGGCACAAAGCCAAGTACAAAAAGAATAAGCGTGATAAAAAATCTGGATAGTGCGGCATAACAAAGGCATCCACATCTCACCAGATAAACACGCAAAGCCGAACCCCAAAGCCGGAATCTTACAAATCCAGCCCTGACACTCTTCTGAACATCGGAAAGAGAGAATAACTCTCTCCGATTATGACAAATAGTCTGGATAAAGCCTTTTTAATCAGCCTCGATATTATGGACAGCGACTTTCCCGCTATCAGGATCGGTATGCGTATCAAATTTGACTTTTTGCCCCTGTGCCAGGCTTTTCATATCCGCACGCGAAAGCGCAGAAAGCAAAACACGTACATCTTTTTCGCCATTCTCAGGCTTGATATAGCCAAAGCCACGTTCAGCATTATAGAATTTAACTGTACCGTTAATCATTTTATTTCCCATTTTTGAAGCAGTAAAAACCACTCTCGAGCTCATGCACGAAAGTTTGGTGAATTATTCAATTTTCAGAATTTTTCAGGAATACACTTCAGGGACCAATGCACAATCTGGTACATTACCTTCCAATGGCCGCAAGGCTTGCTTAGCTACACGTATATGGTGATGATAAAAGTAATTTCAATTGGCACGCAGCTATTTATCTCTCAAAAACGTCTTTTAGGGCATTCTGAGCTGTTATCTCTATTCTAACCAAGCTTGATTACTGTCTAAGAGGCCACTTCGCGATTAATTTTACGACCAAGGGTACCAAGCACACGATACCTGGCTGATCGAACCTGACGTTGTTTATATTGTTCGTGTGATGCTTCACCGTTCCGGTTGGCTTGATAATTCTCTTCATCCTGTATCTGGATTTCATAGGGGAAATAAAACCGGCGCGGGCTCCCGTCTGTATCCTTTAGCTTGATGCGTTGACGACAGGTAAACTGCAAAGCGCGATAGCTGTCGCCACTAAAGGCGTTATCACTCATGCGCCCCACTTCCTTGGGATACTGCATTTTCTGTAGATCGGCACTAACCTGAGCCAGATCCTCAACACCTTTCCATCGTTCTTCGACCCAATCCACATCAATCAGACTATTGCGGGAACGTGATGGTTTGATATTAGCAAACATTACAACATTGTGGTTGCGCAAATAACAGAGAACCCGTAGGGCATCCAGCGGATAACGTGTCACCATGCGGATACCAATCCAGTCAAAGATATCAGCCGCAACGTTCTCGGCCTTGTGTAACAGTTTTAATACCGCAGATTTACGGGATTTGGATGCACGGCTTTCATAGGAAACAAGCTCTATATCACCGATAAAAATACCGTTGGACGTATAGCGGATATGTTGTTCAAAACGGCTAAAGATCTGATCCTGAATCTGTCCGTGGTAATGCTCGTTAAAAAAAGACCCGCAGTGAGCATAAGTGTGCATCACGCGCAACAAGGCACAGCTCCATCGCGAACGATCCGTCGCTTCAGGCTCGGATACCCACATCAACAGATGTAAAATATTCTCCTGATTACGAACCGCTGGTGGAATTGGTTCATCATCTTCCAGCAACACATCTTCGATAAAATCAATCGCTTCCTGCCGAATTGCTTCGATTTCCTGACGATCTTCAAGTTGACCGTAATCATAGCCATAACAGTCCAAAAAGGCCTCGGCCTCTTCCAGCGAGGTTACCTGTAAACGCGGGGAATCAATAATGGATTGACCATTGAGCACCGTCTTCAGCGATGCGCCAGCCCAAAGTTTGAGTTCTTCGTTCATTAAATCAGAATTTCCCATATGGATCGGCCCACTCGAATAACGCGTTCGGGTAGCCGATAGGTGGGGTAAAAACAAACTGACTTCACAAGCAAGCGGGTACTTTGGCAAATGAAAACTAAATAAAGATTAAGACTGCCCGCAATAATTGAAAATTAAAACAAATAACCTACCTGAAAGAATTAGAATTTACCCCATAACCTCATTAGACAAGCACATCTTACTTTTAATGAACCCTTAGCCTTTAACGAACATTCATTACCAATTAAGAACTATACTCTATCTGGGTTAGAGCAAAAATTCTTCAAGCAGGAAACAGATCAAAAGCTTGTGAACAAGCAAACTCAGTTAAGGTCAAACGACCAAAAATATCTGTTTGTCAGGTCTCTGTGATATGAAGAGCCACTATTTAAAAGCAGGTCCATGTACCCAAGCAACCAAAGCGTAGCGCGTACCCTTTGTCACCGGACGTACCTGATGTTGCAAAAAGCTGGAAAAAATCACGGCTGTACCTTGATCTTTTGGCGCAACCCAGTCTTTGCCTTCGTTATCCACACTCAATTCACCACCATTATAGCTTGCACCATGGCTGAGTTGGATTGAAATGGATAGTTTACGGCTGACAGTAGAGCCGGAAGCACCAATATCCATATGCGCACCATAATGCCCGGCAGGTGCTTTGGGATCTTCTGGTGCATCGTATCTGATCAGCTGCAAACCTTCTTTAAAATCTTCCAGATCAAACTGGAACCAGTCCTGATTGACCCGTGACACAAGCCCGGCAAGCTTTTTGAAAACCCATGATGTTTCATCCGTATCATCCAGCCATAAATAGCTGCATTCACGAAGCGAGCTTTTTACTCCGCCTGCCAATTTAGCATCAGCCACATCAGATGAAGTTTCAAACAGGTCTATTAGCTGCTGACATTCCCTGGGGGGCAGTACTTTTTCCCTTACACAAGGGCGGGTCATTTTCATAGTTATGAAGGCTCACAAATTTAAATATACGCACAATCCTGTTGTGGGTATATCAGCCACAAAATACAAGTGAAAACTACTCAATCAAAGACAATTCTCTTGGCAAAACACACTCATAGGCCGAAAAATATTGACCAAACACTTCCTAGAGGTAAAGTGACCTACTACAGAGGGGGAAAACAATGACATCTGAAGTTATCGTTATGAACAAAAGCGCTATCGCAATTGCCGCAGATAGTGCGAGTACTGTATCTAATGGAGATCCATCTCTCACTGGAGCAAGGTATTTTAAAGGCACAAATAAAATATTTGAATTATCGAACATCGATCCTGTTGGAATTATGATTTATAATGCAGCTGAAATTAATGATATTCCATGGGAATTATTAATTAAAGCCTACAGAAAAAACCTGAGTACAAAAAATTTTAATACTCTTGCCGAATACTGCGAAGATTTTTTTAATTACATAAATAATTTCGATGAGCTTTTTCAAGATCACGAGATGAAAGAGTATCTCTTTAATGAAATCATCAACGTTGCAGTTTTCTTAGCTACAAACATCACCAAAAATCCTGAGTATATTGACGCTTCTACAGAAGATAGACCTAGCGTAATACTTAAAATAATCTCTAAAGATCTTGAAATTATAAAAGAACATCCTTTGCCAAATTATTTTACCGATCAAGATGTAGAACAAGCTATGGTAGAGTTTAAAGACAGATTAACACAAGGACTTCAAGAAAGCCTTGAAGACGCAGCCAAACAGGGTGACACATCATTATCTGCTTTATTGGATTCCATTAATGAATTAGATAATTTCTCAATACTGTCAATTTCGACATTTTTCAAACATTATAGCTACTTCAAAGAACAGAGTTCCACTGGGCTGGTATTTATGGGCTTTGGCCAATCGGAAAGTTTTCCGAGTTACTATGAAAAACACTGCCTCGGCTATGTTTTCAACCGTTTTATTATAGTCGATAAAGAGTATTTTAATATTACTCGTAACAAGGGGGCCACAATTGCCGCATTTGCCCAAGATTCAATGGTAAACACATTCGTCCTGGGAATTAGTGCAGAAACTAGTCAAGCCTATACAAATTTCTTTAAACAAGAAATCACTGAATTTGCCCAAAGTCTAGTTGCAGAAATGGAGAGGGAACTACCTGAAAATATTCTAGATCTCTTGGAACACTCACATCAAAAATACATAAAACACACAAGAAGCTTAGCTTTCGAGATGAATTTCAGTCCTTTACGAGATGTTATAAAATTCTTGCCTATTAAAGAGATGGCTCACTTAGCTGAAACAATGATTAGTTTGCAATCTCTTAAAGAAAAATTTACTAGCCCCACTGAAACTGTTAGTGGTCCTGTTGATGTCGCAATAATTACTAAAAATGAAGGATTAGTGTGGTTAAATCGTAAACACTTTTTTGATTTAGAATTAAATTCGAGATATACCCATAGACAATCTCGAGAATTTAATTAAGTTATTTGTTAAGGGAGACGACACAATGATTCGTAGTTCACTCATACTGCCTTCAGTACTTAATAATGCAGAGAAAGCAGATGAAACAAAAGCTTTGGATGCCATAAATATTTTCAAAAAAAAACAACCTAAATCCACTGAATTAAGTGATAGAGAAGTAGTTGATATTTTTAGAAAATCTTCAAACATTAAAGAACTGAATGAACGATTAAAGCACCATAAATAAAGACCTTTTATCAAAAAAAAATTAAGCCTTGCATATCAAGCCTTACATAATTGTAGGGCTTTTTTGTATACAGACAAATTTAGTAATACTAAAAAAATTAAAATCAACGGTTGTCAACTGACTTGTGATATGCTGCACGCGTTAACGACACATTAGTATTTTTCGCCTCAATATTAAGTCGCCCATGTCAGGGGAAACGGGGAACTAAATGAAAAAAATAGAACGGCGAACGTTTTTGAAAGGGGCTGCCGCCCTTTCAGCTGGTGGTATCGTACTCAAAGGTATCACAGACAGCGGTTTCAGTTACGCACAGGAAGTCCTCGCCAGCTCGTCACCACTGGGGATTTCGGATGACCTGCGTAATCCGCCCGAATTACGATCTGTTGACGGTCAACTCCGCGCCCAGATCTATATGAGCTATAACAAGGTTGAATTGCCAAGTGGGACTGCGCTGTTGCGAAATTTCAACAACAGCCTGCCCGGTCCAACTTTGCGCATTGATCCCGGCGACACGCTTGAGCTCGCGTTTGAAAACCGCATGCCGGAAAATGCCCCGGATCAGCCCACCGAAGTGAACATTCCAAATCACTTCAACACCACTAACATGCATTACCACGGCTTTCACGTCAGTCCAAAAGGCAACAGTGATAACGTCTATCTGAACATCGAACCTGATCAGAAGTTTAACTATGTTGTTGAAATACCTGATGATCACCCAGCAGGGAGTTACTGGTATCACCCACACCGCCACGGATCTGTTTCTGCTCAGGTCGCCTCGGGTGCTGCGGGCATGGCAGTGATCACCGGTACGCTGGATGATGTGCCGGAAATCAAGGAAGCGGTTGAACGCGTTCTTGTTATTCAGGCCCCGATCCCCGGGGTTGATGGCATATTGGATGCCGAAGATCCGATCTGGCCACTTGATGCAGAACGGGACTTTCTGGTCAATGGCGAATACCAACCCCGAATTTATATCCGTGAGGGCGAAGTTCAACGATGGCGTATTCTGCATGCTGGTGACGCCCAGTTCTTCCCCTTCAAAATGGACGGATTGGAAATTTACGAAATTGGTCGCGATGGCAACCCGTTACCCAAGGCCCAGCGTCGAGAAGAAATTCATCTCGCCCCAGGCAATCGCGTTGATGTATTGGTCAAGGCTGTTAAGCCCGGTGCCTACGTTCTTCGCCGCCCGATGTTTGATCAAGGCAAAGCATCTTTGCCGCCAGTGCATCTCGCCAATGTCTTTGTCATTCCAAAAGATGACCCTCGGGTTCCGGCAGGGACACCCTTTAGCCGGACCATTCCGCAAGGAAATTTGCCAAAAAATCAGATACTTACCGATATCACCGACGACGAATTGACGGGCCATCGCAAGATTGTTCTGGGCGTCGAAGACGTGAAGGGTTTCTTCCACGACACGCTCTTTACCATTAATGGTGAGCCTTTTGATCCACGCCGTGATGATGTGATCTCAAAGGTTGGCGCTGTCGAAGAATGGACGTTGATCAATACAACGCCTTTCCCGCACCCGATCCATATCCATGTAAACCCTTTTCAGGTGAGATCAATCAATGGTGTCCCTGATCCGGACAAACTGTGGATGGATACGATCGGGGTGCCCGCCGCAGGGTCTGTGACCTTCCGAACACGTTTTCTGGATTTCTCTGGCCGCTATGTCATGCACTGCCACATTCTTCCCCACGAAGACACCGGCATGATGATTAACGTGAATATCGAAGCTTAGATCCGCTCAACGAACTGGATTACTGAACATGACGAAATTACGCACAATTTACGCCACCAGTGCCCTTTTGGTTGGCGGCATATTCCTTACAAACATAGCGGTGGCTGATACTCCCGCTCCGACGCCTATTCCTGCATCAGGCTCGCAATGCCTTTCCTGTCACGGTGAAGACGGCCGCCCGGCTCTGGCTGATGTGCCGATCATTGCCGGACAACAGCCGATCTATCTGGCAAACGCCCTGCGTCATTACAAAAACGGACAACGCACAGGTGGGCAAGCCCTCGTGATGCAGGAAATGGTCAAAGACCTCACCGACAAAGATATTGAAGAACTCGCAAAATGGTTTGGAGAACAGAAATGAGAAAGTTCCTATTAAACACAGTTGCCGCAGCCGCTCTTGTTACTCTGTCTCTTACCGGAGCTGTACAGGCCGACAGTACAGCAAAGGTTGATACCAACATCTATCTGACTTCCCCCGAGGGAGAGCAACTGTTCCGCGATGCCGAAATTCTGACTGATTACCTGAAACTGGCAAGCTATTTGGAAAGCGAACACATTCTGACGTTCTGTGGGCCAGCGTCCATTGCCGGGGTTATGAACTCACTGGATATCGAGCGCCCGGTGCCACCACAACTTTACCCTTGGCCACTGTTCACCCAGACATCAATCTTCACCCCGGAAAATCAAAAGGTGAAGTCCTACGCCATGGTTGAACACGAAGGATTGGAACTGCCGCAGCTGGCCCAGTTCTTCATTAATCTGGGGGCAAAAGCAGAGTTTAAACACGCTGATAATTTTGATGAAAACTGGCTACGTGAAACCATTACCAAGACACTTGCCGATCCCAACAAACGCTTTGTCGCCAACTATTCGCGCAAGCCTATCGGTCAAATCGGTGGCGGGCATATCTCGCCAGTGGCAGCCTATGATGCCGATACAGATCGTGTGCTTGTGATGGATGTTGCCCGCTATAAATACCCGCCTGTGTGGCTCACCATTGCTGAACTATATGGCGCGATGATGGACAAGGATTCCACATCGAACAGAGCACGTGGTGCCGTCATCGTCAGTCAATAGATCAGCCCTTGGAATAGCCTCCGGGCCCATATTCGCTGGGCAAAAGATCCGCCAGCAACCAATTCACAAGGGCACCAAGAACCGCATAAAAAACAAGACCTCTATAGAGGTCGTCAGGAGAAGTCATATGAAACTAAGCAGACGCTCTTTACTGGCTTCTGCTGCGCTGATCCCCTTGGCAGGACAGGCACAGGCGTTAAGTCTAGGGTCGGGTTCGCGGGTATTTAGCGAAGCAGTTCGTCAAATCGGTGGCGTGGTTGATATCGCCGATCATATGGTCCGTGCAGTCGAGACAGAGTTCCTTGCCGTCTATGGACAGGATGCCATGAATACCTTTATCCAGCTGGTTGACGGGCGCTCGATTACCGAAGCCCTGATCAATGCCAGCGATGACTTCAAGGAACAGACAAAGCTGATCGCCCGGGTTCTCTATACCGGCGAAATCACTCGCACAGATGATAAGGGCAACAGTACTACAACTGTTCCTTACTATCCCTGGTCGCTTGCCTGGTCATCCCTGGCCTTTGCAAAGGCTCCCGGCATCTGCGGCGGCCCGAAGTTCGGGCACTGGACGCATGGACCGCTTAAGGGAGGCGTGATGTAATGGCTGAAGAAAACAAAATGAATGCCGATGTGGTCATCATCGGTGCCGGTATGGCCGGGGCCCACCTCGCCCGATCTTTGCGCGAAAAGGGCATTGATGTTCTGATTTTGGAAGCTGGGGACAGACGCCCGCGTGGTGATTTTCTAAAAGTTTTCTATGAAAATCCGGTCAAAGGTCCACAGGCTCCCTACCCAAGTATTCCTTCCGCGCCACATCCTGAAGATAACGGCTATGCTGATTTTTATGTTCAAGACAAAGATACGCTGAAAGAAAACCTCTTTATCGGGGCTTACTTACGTATTTTTGGTGGGACAACATGGCACTGGACAGGTTTTGCCGATCGCCTGCGCCCGGCAGATTTTCGTATGAAGAGCCTATATGGCGTCGCCGAGGACTGGCCCATTGATTACGAGCTTCTGGAACCTTTTTACGAAGTTGCAGAAAAACGCTGGGGTGTTGCAGGTGACCCAAACCACGTCTGGGGCGCTCCGCGCAAGACACCTTATCAAATGCCACCCATTCCGGAGACCTATCTGGACATACAGGTCACAAAGGCACTCACCAAGATGGGTCTGCATTCGGCGATATTCTCTCATGCCCGTAATTCGGTGATCTATGACAACCGCCCGGTTTGCTGTGGCAACAATACCTGTGTGCCCATCTGTCCCATCGGAGCCAAATATGACGCCTCTGTGGATGCACAAAAGGCAGAAGAAGAAGGCGCACGCGTAGAGGTCAATGCCCTTGTGACCTTTATGGAAGTTGATCAGAACCAGAAAATCACCCGCGTCAAAGTTCAAAAACCGGACGGATCAACCTTCTGGGTTGGTGGTAAAGCCTTTGCCCTTTGCGGCCACGCCATCGAAAATCCAAGACTTCTGCTAAACTCAAAGCAGGAAACAGCAAGCAAAGGCGTTGCAAATTCATCTGATTCTGTGGGGCGTTATCTGCTAACTCAAGCAAATCAAGACACCACCGGATTTACGCCGGACCCTGTCTTCCCCTATCGCGGGCCACAACAGACCTCTGGTCTGGTAGAACGACGGGACGGTGAATTCAGAAGTAAGATGGCTGCTATTGGTACATCCTTTATGAACAACGGCTGGTCAGGGAACAGTGATGCCATCAACATGGCCCATGATCTTATTGATCAGGGCGTCATCGGTGCAGAGCTTTCAAAACAGATCAATGAGAAGGTTTCCCACCACCTACGCCTGAATTCCTCGGCAGAAGTATTACCCGACAGAAACAATCGGTTAGAGCTTTCTGATCAAATGGACACTGCTGGCATACCCAAACCCAAGATTACTTTCAAGATGGATGACTATACTAAAGAAGGCCTCAAGGTCGGTCTGGACATCAATCTGGAAGTTTTCAAGAACATGGGGGCAACAGAGGTCAAACACAACGATCCTTACCTGTCCAATGCCATCATTGGCGGCACGACGCGTATGGGAATTGATGTAAAAACCTCTGTGGTCAATGCTGATCTGGTTGCGCACGATCACGACAACCTTTATATCATTGGCTCTAGCAGTCATGTGACTACACCGGTTAATGCGCCGTCGCTGACCATTGCAGCGCTTGCCATCCGTGCGGCAGGACACATGGAAAAGAAACTGGCCCAAACACCATAGTAGTTAAGAAAAAACAATCGCAGGACAAGTCAGGTACTTGCTCAATGAATAAGGTTTAAACTCAATGAACAAGATATTTGGCGTTGTCAGTCTGGCAATTCTCTCTTTTGTCTTCCTCGGAAACGCGTTGAAATCTGTTGTCACCTCAACAGTTTTTGTTTCCGAGGGCGAGTTTGCCAGTTTCCTGAATATCTCTGTCGACAAAACCCAGATCCTGGTAGAGCTGCTGATTGGTAGTTCCGTCATGGCGTTGGCTGTGGCGCCTTTTCTGCTAACCCGACAACGGGCACACAAAATTGCATCGATCTCTGCCTTGGTGGCTGCAGGATGCTATGCCGCACTCGGCCTGACCATGACCATGGGACCTGCGCTTTTTGTCCGCGAGCTAATGGTTATCATTACCTTTGCCCTCGGCGGGTTTTTTATCTCCTTCTTTGCCCCCATCGCACAGTTGGCTATTAACGATGTGGAGAACGAGCGCGAACGGGTTTTCCTGACCACTGTCTGGACCTCGGCTCAACCAGTCGCTTTTCTCATTACACCGCAACTGGTAAAGTATGTCGCCCTGGATATTGGCACGGGTAACTACTTCCTGATTTTCGCAATTTTCCCGGTCCTTTATCTCTTCCTGACAAAGACCGTCCTGAAAAGGCCCGATGCTCAGACAACCAACGATCCCAAAATCGGCAAGGGAACCTTGTCGAGCGAGAAGATTGATTGGCAAACCATCAGCTTTATAATTGTTACCATTGCCGCCTTTGAGGCCTGGACCCTATCCAATTCCCTCTCGGGCGTGATCTCTGCCATAAGCCTGTCTTTTATGGGGGCTTTCTTTGTCATTGCGTTAATTGCCGGATTGCATCTTAAAAAGAAAAGGCAGCAGGATACCCTCAAAAATATTGACGAGGAGAGTCAGAAAAAAGGCCTCCCTCCAACAGCGACCTTCTTGCTTATTGGTCTCTTTATTCTAGAAGTTCCCTCTACAGGTTTCTTTGATGGAGCCTATCTTATCAGGCACCTCTGCGCTCCAACCCTAATCGAAGACCGTGCCTCTTTGGGCGCAGCTTCCCAGATTGCGGCTGTCGCCCTTGGTGGCGCGCTCTTTGTTCGCTGGCCGCGTTTGATGCCTGCCTTACTGCTATCGGGCATTCTACTCTTGCTCATCGGTTCACTCGGTTTCATCCGCTATCCGGACTTACCTGTTGATGCATCCTTCTTCTACACGTCGAAAATGGTTGCTCAGGCTGGTATGGGGTTGGTCACCACCGTCATCGTTGGCGTGGTTATGGCCGAATGTCGTGGTAACCCCGTTATGGCCCTGTTGCCCGCGCTGGTGATTATGTTCGGCACAGAGTTCGGACTGGAAATCCTTGAAATTGTGTATCAGGGCGCCAAGCTTTATGGTTTGCAGGAAGTTGAAGCCTATCGCGTCATCTTCTACGCTCAGGTCATTGCGATCATCATCGCCCTGATCCCTTGCATCGAAGGTTTGTATTTGAAACATAAATCACAGAAAACAATTGCTGCATTTTGAAAACACTCTGCCATAATCATCCCGAAATAATGTAACAAACAGGAATGTAGAACAGCATATGAGCAAAACTGATTTACCAATTCTGGAACAACGTCAGATAGAGGCAAATATCATCAAGCCGATCTATGATGAAATGGTGGCCGAAGTTGGTTCTGAGCGGGCAAAATCAATTTTGAAAAATGCTATTGTCAAAAATGCGATTTCGCACGGCAAAGCCTATGCAGAGGCCCAAGCAGAAACCACATCATTATTAAGTTTTCATGATCTGTTGCCACAATGGATGGCAAATGGTGCGTTAGAGATTGATATTCTTCAGGAAAACGAAAATAACGTTGATTATAACGTCACGCGCTGTCGCTTTGCTGAAATGTATACTGAAATGGGTTTAGGCGATATCGGTCACATTTTGTCCTGTAGCCGGGATGGAACCTTTTGCACAGGTTATGACCCTAAAATTAAACTGGACCGCAGCCAAACCATTATGGAAGGCGCAAGTCATTGTGACTTTCGCTATCGCTACAGCCCAAGTGATGATTAGGCCATGCGATGGTTAAGGTCTTGTGATGGTTAAGGTCTTGTGCAAGAATTTTATTCGAAAATTATTTAGGCCTTGAACAAACGCCCAAGACCTAAATATTAATTATTCGAGGTCAGAAACCTATTGCTGGTTTTTATCCCAACACATCCAAACTGTCTGAATCCAACAAGGACTTAATAGCTTCTAGTTCGGAAACTCCGCCGTTGAGTAGGTTCACGTTATTCAGTTCGATAACAACATTATCTCCACCCGGCAACGCCCCATTACTATCAACCGTAATAGTTGTATCCGAACCATTGGTTATCACATTTAGATAATCATCCAATGCAGCGGCCAACTCTGTATTACCATTTGCAGCAGCCAATGATCCATCATCAAATAGCAATTCGCTTAAATCCAAAACATCACCCTGTCCGACATTAAAGCCGACAATGGTATCTGTATCGCCAGCATCCGCGCCAGAGAACTGGTACGTATCCGCACCTGATCCACCGTTTAGAAGATCATCACCAGCACCACCAATCAGAAGATCATCGCCGCTTTCACCGGATAGAATATCGTTACCAATACCACCAATCAACGTATCTTCACCGTCTCCGGTCCACATTCTATCGTTGCCAGCCCCGCCATCAACGGTGTCATTGCCAGAACCATTATAGCGATCATCAAAGGTATCATTGCCGCCACCTAAAGAAATCTCGTTGTCTGCGGCACTGCCATAAACATAATCACCAAAATCTGTTGCGATCAGATTATCAATGCCTTCAAGGCTATCATCGCTGAGCAGTTCTTTTGAAAGCCCAATTTTACCCTTAATTTCAGAATTATTGGCACCACCCGAAGGTGCATTGGCACCGCCAACGGGGCCGCCATCATAATCCAGAAATGCCTGAATACCGGCTGTTGCCGTAGAATAGTCTGCGTTGGCGCCATCCACGACCAAGCTTAACGTACTGGATACAGTATCGCCGTCACCATCCGTGATTTCATAGGTAAAGACATCTGTACCCGCACCTTGTTCTTCAGTCGTAAAGCTAACCTGACGCACAAAGTAATCAGATGAATCGCCTCGGCGGCTACCACCATCAGCATAGCCAATTGCATCAAACACCAGATACTGGAACTTAACACCCCCGGTATCAATTGTCGCGGTGCCGACGTTGCTGCCGTTATAATCAATGGTTGGGTCATTCAGAATACCGGATGCAACCTTATTTCCATCGGAATCATAGGCTGTCCACTGTCCTTGCTCGCCCTTGCTTTCTGTTTTGTAAAGGTTAGATACCTTGACCGTAGCAGAGGTAGCATCGGCCTGGAGATCAATAACCAGCTTTTCGCTTTCACCAGTTACAGCATCATGGTTGATTTGGGTTGGTGCAGGCGATCCACCGGACACCCCGATACCGCGGCTGCCAAAGGTTACATTTGCACCCGTGTTCGCCAAGGCATCAAAATCTGGTGTATCGGACATGCCATAGGCATAAAGTTTAACACCACCCCAGTCACTGCTACGGCCACCTGTTCCAGAGCGCCCAACAGAATGATCACCAGCTGCTTGATACCCGGAAGCAGTATAGGTGTAAGCACCATCTGCAGAAATTTGTAACGTACCATTAGCACCAACAATCTCTGTTACGCCATCTGCCGCAACAGCATGTTCCTTACCGTCAAAAGTAATCGACGTAATCGTACCGCCATCAGCACCGACACCGTCATTATCCAGAACGTTGCCTGTCACCACGGTATTTGTACCAGTACCCGCCAATGTTTCACTATCGGCAACAGCCACGGGAACATCATCTTCAATTGTTACTGTAACGGCAGTTTCATGAACAACCTCGTCACCATCGGTATCAAAAGCTTTAAAAGCGCCTGAAATATCCAGATCAAGTGACTGTCCGTCATCATTCGCGGGGGTATTGGGTGTGTGGTCAATTTGATCTTTAAGGGCGAAGTTAAAGTCATCACCATCTTTGGTCAGTTCAAAAACGACACGCTCATCACTACCGGACCCGGCAACACCCTGAACCGCAACAACTGCCCCGGAACCATCTGTGATGATTTTATAGCTCACAGCTTCACCCTGTGAGGTTACACCAACAGGACCAGAAATATTTTCATTAAAATCAAATCCACCAAGTCCATCAGATCCTGCATCAACCGTTGCCGTCAATGCTTCGGCTGTGATCGTAATTTCAGCTGTCTGCCCTTGGCCAGATTCAGCATTCGCCCCTTTTAGGGCATCTTCGTGAACTTCGACATTTACTGGCGCGACCGTATTATTAACTGGCGTACCATTCAGTTCAGCCAAGGTTTCTTCGTCACCATCATCCAACAAATTGAAATCGAGTTCAGTACGGCCAAGAACATCCTGCGCGTCCAGTAGATCAACAAGATCACCAGTCTCATCGTCGTACTGGCTGCCGCCACCGCCTTGTGGGCCAGCCCCTGCCCCTGCAGCTGTTTCCAGCGTTTCCCCGGCACTAAGCGCCTGGGCCTGACCAATCAAAAGGCTTGCAGAAAGTTCGACACCACCGATAATCAAGACTGGCGCATCGGCACCTTGCGCTTCTTCCACCAGGTTTTCAAAAACAATGCGGCTATCGGAAGCACCATCGCCATTGCTATCAAATGTCAGTATAAAATCATCACCGTCCAGAACAGGGGTTGCGCCAGACGCATCAAAGTTCAAATTGGCTGATTGACCTTTTGTTAGCGTAACTGTTGCTGTCTCTCCCGCGTTGGGGATAATAACATCAATAGCTGTCGCCGCCTGACCAACAAGCTGATCCTGCCCGGCTTCGCCAGAAATATCCGCTAAGGGTTTATCAGAGACAGTTTCGCTTGTAGCTTCAGTCAACACAATCACCATTATCTAAATTTGTATTGCTAGCTCTTTTCATTCTTGATGTCTTAACTAAACAGATCCAAAAGGAGCTTTTTTGCACGCATACAGCTTAACCAGAAATGGAAGTTTTAAATAGAAAAATATCCGAAAAAACAACACTAATATGTATGATATAAACACAAGAATTATGTTATTTTTATATTTAATTTTATATAGTTAGCAAGAAGTTCATTTAAATAAAAATTGATCTAAATTCAAAATAAATACCATGCAAATTTATCGTAAAATTACCTCTAAATTAGATTTTTTTATGCTTCTGTCCTTTGCAATTAAAACCGTTGGTACAACAGCAGAAGCATTTAATATACATCAGTATAATCAGGTATAAAAAAGCCCCGGACAATTAAGTCCGGGGCTTTTTTATTAACCATTATAAGCAGAGATACCTAGATTATATCAGCCACATTTACTGTATATTCTTGATCATCCAGGATAACCTTGATCTGGCTGTTGAGATCAAGTCCTTGCAACAATGCAACAGTTTCATAATCACTACCTGCCCCATCAGCATTAACCTTAAGTTCAATCCCGCCTCTACCATTATTAAAGGCCTGAAGATAATCAGAAATGTCCCCGCCATTAGCGGCATCATCGAAAGCAACCAGATCACTTACATTAATCACATCACCTTCTGCCAGATTGTAATCCGTAACAGTATCACGATTAGAGCTATCCAGAGATCCGGTAAAGCCAAAAGTATCTGCACCAGCACCACCAGTGAGAGTATCGTGCCCCTCGCCACCGATAAGAATATCGGCACCGCCACCACCGAGCAGAATATCATTGCCATCGCCACCGATGAGGATTTCATCCGCACCCGTACCAGTGATTGTATCACCGTCCTGTACTTCGACAGAAACATTGGCATCATCGCTATCAATACCATCAGCTACGGTGTAATCGAAGCTACCTTCAGTGACCTGATCGGTAAGCGCAGAACTATTGATAGAAAGCTCAACAGAATAATCATCAGAGATATCACTATCTCGGCCCCTGAAGTCATTCTCCTCAACTCTGACAAAAACAGTAATAGTCCCACCAGACGTATTTGTATAACTACCCGCCTTAAAGTCATTATCAAGTATGGCCCTATCATCTATAGAAGAATAGAGTTTAAAATCCGGGCTATTTTCGGATGAAAGAACATTAAGAGAAAGAATTTCACCAGCAAGAAGTGTCACTTTGAAAGCATCGACATCTCTTTTAATTAGAGTCCTAACAAGAGTCGGAGACATTCTCATAGAATCACTAGCTGTTTTGAGACTTCCCTCAAAACGAATTTTATGAACGACATCATCCCCAACAGATGTATCCCGAACCCAATTGGAACGAGGTAGGTCTTTAGCTGTTCCATTCGATCCGTTTATATTGTCTCCTCGAATTTCATCCCCAAGATCATTGGCAGACGCATCGGCATTATAGCTGAAACCGTCATCAGATACTTCACTAACCGTGGTCATTGAACCACTTGTGGCAAAGCCTAACGAGGAAACATCAGCACCACTATCTAACGTAAAGGAAGTCGTACTATCTGCATGCGTAACCGTGCCATCGATCGGATTTGATACAGCATCAACAACCAGCGCATCACCATCAACATCCGTATCATTCTGTAACAATGCCCAGTCCGGGATATCAATTTCGCCCTGAACATTTGTCAGAACTATGTCGTCTGCGGCGACTGGCGCTTCATTTCCATTTGCAATATTGATATCCAGTTTAGCAGTTGATGTATCACCGTCACCATCAGTGATCTCGTAAGTGAAGCTATCAACCAGATCTGTATTTGTTACATCCGACTTTGCTTGATAAATGTAAGAACCATCAGCACTCAACGTCAGGAAGCCGTAATCTGTTTCCACAGCGCCCCCGAGAGCAACAGGTGTACCATCCCCGTCAATGACACCAGAAACAACGGCCCCATCCGCACCAAGATGATCGTTAACAAGAACACCACCCGTAGCAAGTACGCTAAGGGTTTCCCCCTCGGTCACATCACCGCTGTCAACAACAGCAAGCGGACTATCATCATTGAGGTCAAGCCAGATTTCACCAACGACAACATCGCCATCATTATCCGTTACCTCATATCGGATACGGAATACTGCATTACCTTCATCATTCCCATCAGAATGACGCAGAGGATTGGTTTGCGTAACGGTATAAGCCCCAGTTGTTGTATCAACAATGTTAATACGGAAAATTTCCGTTATTACACCATCAATCCTCTGCCCGATAATTTGCTGTGTATCAGAAGATGGGAGCATTAAACCAAGACCACTAGCACCGCCACTTACTACACCCGTGTCTTTTAGAACAAGGCTTTTAAGGCCATCAGCACCAGCATCAAAATCCAACGTTCCAGTTAGATTAGCACTATCCGGATCAGCATCACCAACACCTCCCTCATGACCGCCTGCGAGAGCATCGTCATCCAGTTTAATCCGAGCATTATTAGTGTTATTCACCGATGGCACAGCATCTTTAACCGTGATGTTCAAGGTTGCGGTGGAAACATCTCCGTCTGCATCTTTGATTTCATAGGTGAAGGTATCAATGACTTCATCGCTGATCGTATCTGATTTGGCTTCGTAAGTGTAGGACCCGTTCGCATTCAAAGTCAGGAAGCCGTAAGCCGTTTCAATAGCAGCCCCCAATGCTACAGGCGTTCCTGAACCCGCACCAACACCAGAGACAACCGCGCCATCAGCACCTTGCTCATCATTTGAAAGAACACCGTTCGCCTCAGTTACATCAAGGGTGCCAGCTTCAGTAACTTCACCGTTGTCTGTCACTGCTAGCGGACTGTCATCATCCACATTAACCGAAATTGATCCAGATGCACTGTCCCCGTCCTGATCAACTACTTCATAGTTAATTCTGAACTGTGTATTATTTTCATCACCCCCGGGTGTATGCGCAACCGCAGCAAGCTGTGTCACTGTGTAGGCGCCTGATGTTTTATCAGTCAAGTTCACACGGAAAACATCTGTTGGTACCCCGTCGATCACCTGGCTGACCGTTATAACGGTACCATCGCCGGACACACTGGATGAGAAACCAGCACCGGATGGCAAAGCCGTCCCGGTCAACAGAACACTTTCAACCCCATCGGCACCAGCCGCGAAGTTCAAAGTCCCGGTTAAGTTAGCAGTATCAGGGTCAATATCACCTATACCACCCGCATGACCACCCGCAAGGGTGTCATCATCCAATTGGACCAAGGCATTGAGGTTACTGTCAACTACTGGTTCACTATCTTCGATTTTGACACGAACAGTACTATAATCTTCATCACCATCAGCATCGACAACTTTATAGCCGAAATAAAGTGAAATCGGATCAGTTGTATTACTACCATTAACAGACTGATCAGGGTGATCAACAGGTCCGTGTAGAGTAACACTATATTCCCCATTTGTTGGGTTCACACTCAGGGTAATGATTTTACCACCAGTCGGCGTTGTACCAACCAACACCAGCATGCCGTTAACAAGGCCCGGTTCTTGAGTAAAGGTAATCAATTCTTTACTGGAATAAAGATCATTGGAGAACGGGCCACTTCGTTCTGAATCTTTCCAATCTTCAAACCAAAGCCCGACAACCTCTGCTCCATCAGCAGATGGATCTACATCCAGTGTTCCTGTGACAATATCATCACCAGTTGCCAACTTTGCTTCTGAGAGATCATCAGCCGTTCTTGTATAGTGTGCATTAACTTCATCGTCTTCGACTGTAACGTCAAGATTACCTCTTGTCTTATCGCCATCGCCATCAGTAACAGTGTATTCAAAGCGTAATCTTATCGGATCGAAGTCATCATTCGCGCTCTCACCCCGAGGAATATTTGGATTTTCTGAATCATAAGATATGTCAGGATTATCTACAGGGCCGCTTAGAATAACTTTATAAGCACCTGTGTCCGGGTCAATTTCGACACGGATAACTTCAACATCATTGGCCTTACCAATCAATGTAAGAGGACCACCGTCCACCAATACTGCGGCTGAGCCAAATATCACATCAACATCACCAGATTTCAATGTTGAAACCGTGCGCCCACGATCATCTCCGTCTTTCCAACCTTTGAACTTGATATCACTGAACGCTCCACCGTCAGCACCAAAGCTTACGCCGATATCACCAGACACCATTATATCATCAACAGTTGCCAGCATTTCTTCATCAAGAGTACCAGCATTAACCCGAGATTGTACAACAGGTGTGTCATCATCGATATTTATGACGATACTCTCGGTTACGACATCACCATCAAAGTCAGTCCTGTTGAAAGACAGAACGAATTGTTCGTCATTTTCATTACCACCACGATCATGATCAATCGGCTCAAGCAGGTTAAAGGTCGCTTGATCTGTGTTTGCATTCAACACAACAGTGAATACATCGATTGTTGCGCCACCTGCGTCCACATAAGAGGCCGTCAGCGTACCACCATTTGTTGCAGCATCAACAACCCAACTATAGGTAAGAGCTTGTTCACCAGAGGTAACGGGAGCGACTGTTCCGTCAAGATCAGCAAAATCAAGAGACCCGATACCATCTGCACCGAAAGCACCGACAAGGGAAACAGTCTGGCTTACAGCACCAAACCAGTTATCACCTCGACCGAAAGGATTACTATCGGGAAGACCAGGGTTATTAAACCCGCCATCTTCATCAATATTAAAGATGACGTTCGGGAATGGAATCAAGCCAGGATTATTGGTTGAAGTATCGTCTGAAACGTTAACAGTAAGCGATCCTTTTGCAGTGTCACCATCTCCATCTGTAACGGTAAAGCCGAGGTCAATAGCAAGATTATCTTCACCCTGAGCACTATGATCAACTGGTGCCAATTGGGTAAATGTATATGCGCCAGATGCAGCGTCTGTTACCTCAAGAGTAAAGACAGCAACAGGAGCACTTCCATCTGTTGGTTGCGTCCAAGCAGTTAGAGTACCCGTACCATTCGATCCCTCTATCCAGTCATATGCAACGGCAACACCACCAGATTTAAAGGTCGCCACGGTGGCGTCAAGGCCAGAAAAATCAATCGACTTAGCACCATCTGCGCCAAAGTTTACCTTGATGTTTCCATCAACTTCAGTAACAGCCTCTTCCCGTTCAAACCCGAACCGCGGCTTGAATTCATACTCACGAACACCACCGGGGAGACCTTCTTCACTGACATTGATATCATCCTGAGACCCCAGAACAACAGGTGTATCGTCATCGACAGAAACAGAAAGTGTTCCATCCACAGTATCTTTATCACCATCGGTCACACGATAGTTAAAGACAAACTCAACATTGTTCTCATCAGAACCTTCTGGATGTTTGATTGGATTAAGCTGAGTGACGGTGTAATTCCCGGATGTTGTATCATCCAGTGTAATGCTCATCACATCAACACCACCCTGCTTAACTGTCAGAACTGTGCCATCATCATTAAGAGAAAAAGTAAAGCCTTCGGGTGCGCCAGTATCAAGCAGAAGCGTTGTCGCCCCTTCTTCGTCAGCGCCATAATTGTGGCTCAGTGTTCCTGTGGTATTTGCTGGCGCATCATCACCAACGCCATCCGGATTACCATCTGCACCCAGAACATCATCGTCATCAATAACAACGACCGCATTGTCAGACTCAATCGTTGGACCGTCATCACGGAATTGAACCTGAACCCGAGCAATATTGCTCTTGTCACCTTCATCGTCAGTCA